>CAVPKH010000001.1:0-775990 GCA_963705635.1 uncultured Solirubrobacterales bacterium
CTGATCGTGAGGAATCGGAACCAATGCGTTGGCCTGCTTTAGAGCTTTTCACTGAAATTGAAACCAAAAGAGATTTGCATATTGTGAGCTTTGAGAACAATCTCAATGGAATTTTTTTTGCTTTAGACCATCAGGATCGATTCCCCACCATTCAGCCTCATGCTAGCTATTTGAAGACACTGCTAGAGTTCAAAAGGGTGGAAGGTCAAAATAACCAAGGGTGCCATTACCGCTGGGACTTGGTGCTGGGGGATTTTCGAACAGAAATAAAAAAGCTCCTTCGCCCGATGTGATCTTTTACGATTTTTACTCTCCCAAATCGTCGCCTGAGCTTTGGGGTTTCAGCATATTCCAGGATTTATTCCAAACTACCTTGGTAGATCGGCGAGAAGGACAGTCTACCTTTTCTTTGCACTTATACTGCTTCGACTGCGGCACGGACTGCGATGCTTTTGGCCGGATTCTATGTGGGACATGGAATTTCAACGGGTGGAAAGCTGGAAACAACGGTTGCTTCCACTCGAAAGACAGAGTGGATCGTCCTCTCGGACTGGAGTGGCTTGAACACTGGAAAAGGTCGGGAAAAGCCCTGCCGTTTGATATCCCTGAAACCGAAAAGGCTGCGGTATCCGCTTACCTTTCAAGCCTTTTTTAAATGATAGAAATAGGCGGTACCATAGGCGGTCTTGCCAAACAGGTATGTCATTACCAGTCTAAGAGCTTGAAATGGCCAAGGATAAAAAGGAAAAACCTTAGAGACTCGGTCCCATACCTTGCAATGAGAAAAGTTCCCCTTCGATTCTCTTTGCCTTTTAGAGAGGAGGAAGTAATCCTTTGGAAAGAAAAAGAAATGGCCAACGTTAGCTGAGTATCTCTTTAAAATTCTAAAACCTGCCGCCTGAAACATCTCCTCTAAGGTTTCTCGGGGGAATAGCGAAATATGCTCTTCGACGGCAAGAGTCATATCAAGCCCTTCTTTTGCAAGCCTCGCCATCAACGATGGATCGTTTGGACTATAGGTCGATTCTGTAAAAAGAATCACAGACCCACCCGGCTTCAGAGAGTCATGAAAAAATCGAAGAACAGTCGGAATATCTGGGACATGGCCCAAAACATCCATACTTTGAATTACGTCTAGGCTTCCCTGGGGACAGGAATGCTCCCATCTCTTTCAAGCACTTCGAAATGACATCCAAGCTGATGTTCTTTGGAAAATCGGTTTCCAATCTTGAGTTGGGTGTCAAAAATGTCGTAACCGACAATTGGAACTCCCATCATATTTGCAAAATTGAGCGTGGTACCTCCCGTCCCACAACCATAGTCAATTACTTTTAGATTTTGCTTGGCGTCTTGTTGCTGTTGCTGTTGCTGTTGGTATTTGAATTGGGAGGGAATCCAGTACCAGTATTTGCGCTGACATTAACATTCGTATTGGAGACGACTTCGTCCCAAAATTTGAGCAAGAAATGCTGTCGTACATCTAACCGGAACAAGAACCGAGCCATCCTGTCGCGTTTGAGCTTGAGATTTGGCTCTGACCACCACATCTCCTCTCCAGACTCTGCTTGCCGCCCCACTGTCCTCGATATTTTAGATATTCCGTACTCATTGACACTATCGACTCCTAAGCAGAACCTTGGTTAGAAGGTGAGGTTGCTCTTTTTCGTGCAACGACAACTAAACTATCTGTACTGTCTTTTCCTTGAATACCGAGGTTTCTCGCCTTTTTTTCTAACCACTTCAACATAAACATCGGAATTAGGTAGCGGACTGCTTTTATTTGAGCAACATGGGCACTATTAATCTTTAGAATCTCCAAGACTTCTAAGCCCTGTTCAAGCATGAGTTCCCTAAGTTCGTCTTCAGTATAGAGAAATAGGTGATCTCCCCAGTGAAATTGTTTTGGAATGAGTTTTCCTCAATGTTTGTCACCTGCTTATAGGTAGGAAGAGGGGAAGCGAATCTATTTCCATTGGGCGTCGTCAATACTAGTATTCCGTTTGGATTTAAATTTCTAGCAACTGACTGAAGTAATTGATTTGGAAATGCCACATGTTCGATGATCTCTCCCAATAGAACACAGTCGAATAGAGCGGGGCTAGAGTACTCAATGATATTAGCTTGGACCGTTTCGAATGTTCCGTGAGTATACTTCCTTTTCGCAAACTCAAGAAATTCCGGCTTCAAATCGACGGCAGTCACAGCATATCCTTCTTCAGCAAGTCGCAAGGCAAAGTTCCCTTGGGCACAGGCAAAGTCGGCTACTTTTTTACCCTGGGGTACATACTTTCTCACTAAGCCGATCACTGTGTTGAGTCGCAAAAAGTAACCCATGACTGAGGCTTTTTTTTGATTTTTGGCATACAGGTAGCGTTCGTCATCACCCCAAGTGTATTGACGATCCCAATCCGACTGAACTTCAGATTCCGGCACTCTTCATATAGAGTCAATTTTTACCTCAATTCCTGGCGCCAGTAACGTCCATTGTGAGTTGCTTCCACATTTCTTGCACTTCCTTGGGAAGATGGGATCCACCTACAAGCGTGTTTCAGTCAAGAAGTTCTTTTCCGATTTAAGCTGTAAGGTTCAAAACGATAATGTATCCAATGGCGCGGCCGCTTTAGCGTACTACTTGCTTCTGGCTATTTTCCCGGCGGCAATTTTTTGCTTGAGCTTATTGCCGTTTCTTCCCATTCCTAATTTGTATTCTGAAATTATGAATTCTATTAATTTATTTTTACCGACTGACACAGCTAAGCTTTTTCAGTCCACTATCGGAGAGATCACCTCAAATAAACAGGGGGGCTTACTTTCAGTAGGGCTCCTGTTGACACTCTGGGCAGCATCAAACGGGTTGATTGCCATCATGCAGCAGCTCAATATTACCTATGAAGTAAAAGAGGGCAGACCTTTTTGGAAGACCAGAGGTACTGCATTGTTTCTGACTGTGCTATTCACATTGTTAATCATCGGTGCATTTGCCCTAGTCATATTTGGTGAAAAACTGATCGAAGTAGTCACTACGGCAGTCGGACCTAATTCCGTGCTTGGGGCTTTCTTTAGAGTCCTTCGATGGACATTTGTAGTCTTTGCATTAGTCTTAGGCCTTGAACTCATTTACTATTTTGGTCCCGATGTAGAACAAAAATTCCGATTTATCTCTCCAGGAAGCGTCTTCGGAAGTCTATTGCTCATTGCTTCGTCTCTCGGCTTCAAACTCTATGTAGAACAATTTGGAAATTACAACGTGACCTACGGGAGCCTCGGAGCCGTCATTATCACCATGCTTTGGCTGTATATCGCAGGCTTAGTGATTCTCGTCGGATCCGACATCAACGCGATTCTAGAGAACTACAGCCCCAAAGGAAAAAGCCTGGGTGAGAAGAAATTGGCGGCGTGAGAGTCAGCGTCAGCGTCAAAATCACGGTGCAGCATATCGGTATAGGCAAAAAAGGTCGCCTCAGCGACCGGTAGCACCTCAGGTTGTTTTAATAATTGTTATTTACGAGCAGCTTTCCTAGCTTTTCGATCTCAATCTTACTCATTTTCAACATGGCTTTCAGGACATGGCCGTCACTATCTTGACCCAGAAGTTCACCCAGTTGCAGAGGGATCACCTGCCACCAAAGCCCGAACTTGTCCTTCACCCAACCGCAACGACTTTTCTTGCCGCCTTTCGAATAGGTCGAGACCAATAGTAATCCACCTCTTTTTGGTCTTTACAGCTCACAAAGAAAGATACAGCCTCGTTAAATTTAAATAGGGGCCCTGCGTTCAAACCCATAAAGCGTTGGCCAAGAAGTTCAAACTCGACCGACATTCCACTATCGTCAATTTTTTTCGATCGACCCTTGAAGATCTTCAGATAGAAACGCATCGCGTCTTGGGCACTTTTTCCTTTACGGCCGTCAAACCAAAGAAATGGCGTTATTTTTGGACTCATGCCTAGGCCTCCTGAAGAACACGAAGTTCGTTCGAAGTCGTTAGCAGGTTTGAGGCCGAATGCTCGGAAAAATCTCTACGTTTAGAGACTCTTTACGCTCAGTAGGCTCCTGGTTCCATGTAGGCTCCTATTGACTCGCCCCGTTTCTTGAGATAGATGGTTTTCTTCATGCATTTTGTTAATGCATTTTGGTTCAAACAGACCAGATGAATCCGGAGAGATGGCTGAGTGGTCGAAAGCGTCGGTTTTGAAAACCGATGTGGGGGCAACCCCACCGGGGGTTCGAATCCCTCTCTCTCCGCCATCCTGGCTTCGAGCCCTCCTTAAAGTCGGGACGACTTCTCGGCTCCTGCCTCAAAGCTCTCCGCCATTTCCACGTCAGTGGAAATGGCAAAAATATAATATAAAAAATGGGTCTCCCCCAAAGTATGGGGCAAGGCAGTTTTGCATCGAATCAAATTCTTAGTGTAAATACGGGTCTTGGGAGCTCGGGCTGACCGGTCATCAAGCATAGGGAGACCCCGGCCTGGGTCTCCGGCCTTCAGGGCGGGTTGATGCCTACAAAACTCTCACCTTCATGTGGGGGTAAGGCCTCTTTCTTTCTTTTTGCTAGGGTTCATGGGGTTACCCCCCTCGGCTGGTGCCTCGAACCCTGTCAAAAAAGAAAGAAAGAGGCCTTACCCCTAATTTTGATTGTTTGAGCTTCAATAACATCTACCACCTGGACTCCTTTGAGTCCGGTGATAAACTGTTTCTCAAGCATGAGTAGTTCCTTTGTTAAAACCGTGTCTTGTCAACTAAATTCTAACAGAACTGCTCATGCCCCTCAATTTGATGGAGAACCGCCAGACCTTCGCCGACAGCAGCGAGAAGGGTCATCGAGGCGCTGGATTAAACCTTGGCAATCGCCTCGGATTTCTCTTTGAACCGAGCTTGGCTTTCCCTTGGGCATTCGTTTGAGAAAGATCGGAACGCCCAAAGTTTGCTGGCAGAGCGAAAGTGATATTTGGGATGGCTTTCGTCTCATAAACGGTATATTTGGCAAAGTCTCCGTATTCAGGTATGTAAGTTCTCTTGGTAGCACCAGTCTTTTGACGCAGTTCCTGAGCAAAATCCAGATGGCGCGGGACACCTAGCTTCACTCGACCTATCCCAACCGACTTCAGTCTTTCCGGAAAATGCCCTTTCGATTTTCGAAATTACGCTTCTTAGCCTTTGAGATTGACCCAAATACGAACTTCTTTTAATTCCCACGCTTTTTCGAAGTCGTATCCCAGCTTTTCGGAAATTTCTTGAGGACTTGCCCTAGGATTCTTCTCTACAATAGGCCTCATTTCTAGAATGAGGGGTTCTAGGGATTTCCCCAGGCCAGTAGCTTCTTCTCTCAAAGCTCTAAAGTCGGCTGCTGGAAGCGTAACCACCACCCCACCTTCACCAGCTTGTGCGCTAATGATAAGCTGTTCACCTTCCACGACTTCAAAGTTAACTATAGACTCATCGAAAGAACCGGTTCTGGTCGAGCCCTTCTCTCATATGAAAAACAGACTCAGAAATCTTCGTCTCTTTCTTAAAAATCGCGTCAAAATCCAGAAAAGGAAATCCTTCAGTGGTGATTGAATCGTACTTGTGGTTTTGCTCTCTAAGAAAACCACTGACTTCAGGAGTTCCTAAGAAGCCTACAAAAGTGGGATTCATATGGATACGATCGACCGTATCACTACCGCGGTGGCTATGCTTTTCCCGGAATTCTTGAGTTGCAAGGAAGACATCTTGATATCCAGCACTCGAAATAGGAGAGTTTCACAACCTGCAAGTAGCTTTTCAAACCTAAGAGGCCGAAGTTGAATCACGTGATGCTTTCGATAGACTCGCTCAATCTCTGATATGGGTAATTCAATGTCTAACGCCCTCAATACAGCTCGAAAGGTCTTGAGTTTGAAGTGTGGTCCTCAGTTTTAAAGGTCCGTTTCATCATGCCGGAATCGCCCACCTTTGACAGCCAATCGACGACAATCGCCTCAAAATCTATTCCAATCCGATTCGTTCATTCTACTCGTATGCGAATTGCCTCCGCACTCGGGGTAAGACCCAGATTTTTTAGTGCGTGGACAGAGGTTTCGACCAATTGGACAGCCCTACATTCAGAGGATGACGCAGCACTAGCCTCAGAATGCCCTTTTTCTCGAAGGCGCAGGGTCATCAGTCTCGCCGGAAACCGCCCAGTGGGAAGTAAATAAGGTCGCTACCATCAATAGAAGGAAGCACTGTAGGCCTAGCATTACATTTTTCGGGTCACGGCAAATTATAGCACTGGATATGCGCAAAAAATAATCCATTTCATACTCCATTACCTAATAATAATATAAACTTCTACAACGGTGGACAACGATTTTTAGGCACTGCCTTATAGGGAATCTAAACCTTAAAAATATTAATAATAACAAATAGGTGAGAAAATTCTCCTATTCCCCGTAACCTTTTTACGAGTCGTTCGTTCTAGTAGGATGAATGTCCCGCGAAATGAGGCGGGGTGAGGTGAAATTGGAAAGTGTAGGAAAGTGGGACCAAGAAATTGCAGAAGGGCTCTCAAAAGGGGCCCCTGAAGCCTCTTCCGTGCGCTTTATGAAGCGCAAGGGGATGCCGTCCTCACTTATCTCATACGCTTAACGGGGAGAAAAGAAATGGCCGAAGAACTCACCCAAGAGACTTTTTTAATGGCTATTCGAAAAATTGGATTTTTTAAGGCGGGTCCCGACGGGGGATTAAAGGCTTGGATGTTTCGAATTGCCACCAACTTGGCCATTGACGTAATTCGGCGAGAAAAGAGGATTGAGCTACCTCAGAGCGATAATACTGTGGAACTAACAGATGATCGGCCTGGTCCTCATGAGGAGCTCGAACGATTTCAATTTTCACAATCCCTCGCGTCAGCTCTCTTGGAACTAACTCCTACCCAAAGAACGGTATTTCTCCTCAAGGAACAAGAGGGCATGAGTCTGTTGGAGATTTCCCGGGTTTGTGGCTGCAATGAAAATTCAATTAAACAAAGCCTGTTTCGCGCTCGTGCAGCATTGAAAAGGAGGTTAGGAAAATGAAAGAAATTGAAACCCAGATCAAAGCTGTCCTCGACACAAAATACCAGCTATCTCCTCACCTCGAACAGGCACTTTTTGCTAACGCCGAGGACTTATTATCTAAACGACGAGATCAAATTGCCTCACAGGAAGCGAAGATCCGACAAGTTCGCCACACTAAAAACATAGGCTGATCGGGTTCCGTAGCAGTGTTTCAAGCTTTTTGGAGTTCTTTGCTGTACATCCAGACACACCTGCCGCAGCCACTACCTTTATCGTTTTAATACTGACACTCATGACTCTCAACGGAAGGCATGAGTCCAGACTCCCACTCAGTTATTCGAATTTGCCTGATTTGCCAAAAACCAATGATTTCCCAGCACGCTATGATGCCCAAGTGTTTGCTGAACGACAAGACTATGAAAGAGAGGTTGAAGATGCTCATAAAAAAACTAGGGGTGGGTTTTAAACTCAATATTCTTATGGCTACGTGGGTCATGATCCAGGGATTGAGTGTTCACGCCGATTCCCGGTTTCACTTAGAGAAAGACTCACAAGGCTTGATTCGACCATTTAAAGCCCTGTCGGTTCCACTTCCTGAATTTGTACGTGAATATGGACGAATCACTGCCACTCCAATAGTAGCCGGAGGAAACTGGGAGAGAGAACTGAAAGGCTCAGTGACTTTGTTCTTGAGACGCCCTCTTAGGGAAGCAGAACTCACCGAAATTTTTTACCGGGTTCTAGCCGACAATGGTTTTTCAGTCGTCGATGGTTCTCCTGGAAATGGTTGGATGATCGAGAGAAAAGAGACGCTCGTGATGATGCACTACCGCTTCATGAAATCACAGAAGTACCGGATTCCAGTCGACTCGTTACAGCGTACAGGGATCTAAAGTATGCTAACTCTGAAAACGTCGCTAGGATCATGCGTTCATTTATGCCTGCTAACAGCAGAATTATTCCAAGCAGTAGGTCACAGGTTTTTATTACCGACACAGCATCCAATATCCGAAAACTCAATTGGATGATCTCTCGAATCGACACTCCGGAAGCAGCAAAACGTCACCGAGACAATCCTCCGATGTCATATGGGCCACCTCGGACTTGTGGTGAACATAGAATTGAAAAACTCGTGGTTGAGAAGCTGGAAATTCAAGAAAGTGGTAAAAAATGAAAACTCTAAGAAAACTAGCATGGGTAAGTCTTATTTTTATTGCACTTTCTACATTAGCACTCGGTTCAGAAGGTTCGAATGTTCCAGATTTTCCAGGAAAAATGCTCTTGAGACCCGGCGAAATGGGACTTTTCACTTTCCTAGAAATGGTCTCAGAAAAGCTTGACCTTCAGATTGATGCTTCTAGTTCGGGGAACACTCCCGAAACTACCGTTGTCGTACCTAATACGGGACCACTCAGCGAAGATAGTGCAAAAGCACTGGTTCTTTCATCCCTTTATCTTCAAGGTTACACCTGGGTTCATGACGCATCGACGGATCTTTATCGAGTCATGCGAATTCGGGACGCAAGGGACCAGGAGACTCCAATAATCACCGAAGAGGCCAAATTGCCTGAGACTGACCTACTAGTGACTTACGTCATGCCTATCAATCACACATCCTCAGACTATATCGCTCGAATCCTAAGATCCTTTATGCCTGCAAATAGTCGAATCATCCCCGATGAAGCCACAAGGTCAGTATTTATTACTGATTCAGCTCGAAATATTCTAAAGTTAAAAAAAATCATACAACAAGTCGACACTCCTAAGACAGCCAAGGACGCAGCAGAATGGTTAACTACGCAATCAAAACGCACCATGGAAACATGTCCAGGAGATCCAATACAACCGCAACCACAACAGTCCATCGTATTAATAGCATTGTTTTTTTTAATCGCCCTAGTGATTGGATTTTTAGCACGCGGATATGTTATCTCGGAGAATTGAAGGTGGGTTGTGAACCAATTCTTCTCAGGTAAACAAATACCTTGTAACCCTCTTATCCCCGACTTTCCTCTGAGAATCTTCTTTTCCACCGCGGCGGCCAAGTCTCGGGAAGCTGTTGGGGCAGATACCGTTTTGACGACCCTCATGTAATCCAGGCGGGAGAAGGATTTTTGCCCAAATTCTTTACGCACACTCTTGATCCGAGTTTCAAAGCTTTCAACTTCCGGGAGACAAAGTGAAGAAAACTCCCGAAGTGAGGTTGATACAATTCCCAACATCCATTCGACAAATTCTGTCGAATCACCCTTTTTGTCGCATGCCTCAAGAACTTTATAATACTCCTGTTGATTCTGGAAAATCTGAGACTCAATCGGAATGAACTCAAAAATCGAATTATAACGGGATAAGATCAATGTTTGCCAAAATCGCCCAAGCCTCCCATTCCCATCCTCAAAGGGGTGAATAAACTCGAATTCATAGTGGAAAACACAGCTTTTGATGAGGTCAAGGTCATTCGACTTTTTGATATAGCCGAGGAGTTTATCCATAAGCTCAGGAACATGTATTGCTTTGGGTGCAATATGCGAAACCTGCGATCCTTTCAATATCCCAACCGCACCCGATCGAAACTTTCCAGGCTTATTTACGAGTTGTCTCATTAAAACACGATGAGCTTCGAGAAGAGATTTCGCAGAATAGGGATTAAACTCAGAAATCTTCGAATAGCACTCGATAGCGTTTCTTACTTCTTGAATCTCTTTTGGTTTTCCCAGAACTCGTTTTCCTTCAGAACGCAGTGCTTACCTGCTGAAGTGTAATGGAAAGCTCCCTTCAATAGCGAGGCTTCCCTGGATGGTGCGGATTGAATTCTGCTTTCTTAGGACCGGATTTGGCTTTGTAATTTTGAATGATTTCAACTCTCCTAATAGACCGGAAATCTCAGTTGCGGCCTTCACTACTTCAGAAGTGATTTACGCCGCCTGCCTCGCCGGCAAGAAGAGTCAGCTGACCGCGGTCGAACTCGACGGGCTGCCGCCCTCCCGCTCCGACCTCTACACGAACAAGGTCGTGACCAAGGCCTACCCAGGGTTCGCGGGATTGGTCAAGGAATCGATCGAGGGGGCGGGGCCGAGGCCGACGACGCCCGCCTACCAGGACGTCTCCTCGGCCCTGCAGCGCACCCTGCACCCGCCGGAAAAGATCGACCCCGAGGACACCGAACCGACCTACGATGAACTGAAGTCGAACCTTGAAGCCGCGGTCAAGCGGGAAGGGCTGCTCTGATGGAGGCGAGCACCGTCCGGGGCCCCCGCATCAGCGAGAAGACGCGCTCGGAGCGCCGCCTTGCCTGGATGCTCTGCGCGCCGGCGGTGCTGGCGATGCTCGCCGTCACCGCCTATCCGATCGGCTACGCGATCGTCCTCTCGCTGCAGGACATCGACCTGCGCTTCCCCGACGAGGGCGGCTTCGTCGGCCTCTCCAACTACGTCTCGGTGCTGAGCTCCGAACTGTGGTGGACCGACATCTTCAACACCCTCTTCGTGATGATCATCTCGGTCTCGATCGAGTTGGTCCTGGGGATGGCGATCGCCCTGGTCATGCACCGGGCGATCTTCGGCCGCGGCGTTGTCCGCACCTCGGTCCTGATCCCCTACGGGATCATCACCGTCGTCGCCGCCTTCGCCTGGCAGTTCGCCTTCGCGCCCGACACCGGCTTCGTCAACCACCTGCCGCTGATCTCCGAAGAAATGGACTGGTTCGGCGGCCGCTTCAGCTCCTTCGCGGTGATCATCCTCGCCGAGATCTGGAAGACGACGCCCTTCATGGCGCTGCTGCTGCTGGCCGGCCTGGTGACGATCGACGGCCAGCTCTACGAGGCGGCAAAGGTCGACGGGGCAAGCGCCTGGCAGCGCTTCACCCGCATCACCCTGCCGCTGATGAAGCCGGCGATCCTCGTCGCCCTGCTCTTCCGCACCCTCGACGGCTTCCGCGTCTTCGACACGATCTTCATCATGACCCGCGGTGCCCAGGACACCGAATCGGTCTCGATCCTCGGCTACAACCAGCTGATCTCGCGGCTCAACCTCGGGCTCGGCTCGGCGGTCTCGGTGCTGATCTTCATCTGCGTGTTCCTGATCGCCTTCCTCTTCGTCAAGGGCTTCGGAACGCGACTTGACGAAGGGCGACCGGGGGGTTGAGATGAGACGGGGAAGCCGCGACTACGCAACCTGGACCATCGCGATCGCCGTGGTGCTGATCTTCGCCCTGATCCCGGTGGTCTGGCTGATCTCGATCTCGCTGAAGCCACCCAGCGCCGTCACCGACCAGCGCTTCATCCCCTCCGAAGTCTCCCTCGACAACTACAAGAGCCTCTTCGAAGGCGGGATCGACGACAGCCCCTTCATCAAGCCGCTGATCAACTCGATCGCGATCGCGCTGATCACCACGGTGATCGCGATCACGCTCGCCTCCTTCGCCGCCTACGCGATCGCCCGGCTCGAATTCCCCGGCAAGCGGCTGATCCTCGCCGGGGCGCTGGCGATCGCGATGTTCCCGCCGATCTCCACGGTCGGGCCGCTCTTCGACATGTGGCGGGCGCTCGGCCTCTACGACACCTACCCGGGCCTGATCATCCCCTACCTGACCTTCTCGCTGCCGCTGGCGATCTACGTCCTCGTCGCCTTCTTCCGCGAGATCCCCTGGGACCTCGAGCAGGCGGCCCAGGTCGACGGGGCCACCCCGTTCCAGGCCTTCCGCAAGGTGATCGTGCCGCTCGCCGCGCCGGGCGTGTTCACGGCGGCGATCCTCGTCTTCATCTTCGCCTGGAACGACTTCGTCTTCGCGATCTCGCTGACCTCCTCAGATGCCTCGCGGACCGTGCCGGCGGCCCTCGCCTTCTTCACCGGCGAGTCCTCGTTCACCCAGCCGACCGGCAGCATCGCCGCAGCCGCCGTCGTCGTCACGGTGCCGATCATCGTCTTCGTCCTCTTCTTCCAGCGTCGCATCGTCTCCGGCCTCACCGCCGGGGCGGTCAAGGGATAAGGAGCCCAAATGTCAGAGATCACCCTCGATGGAATCACCAAGGTCTTCGACGACGGCTTCGAAGCCGTCAAGGACATCAACCTGGAGGTCGGCGACGGCGAGTTCATGATCCTGGTCGGGCCCTCGGGCTGCGGCAAGTCGACGGCGCTGCGGATGATCGCCGGGCTCGAGGACATCTCCAGCGGCGAGCTCAAGATCGGCGGCGAGGTCGTCAACGACCGCGCCCCCAAGGACCGCGACATCGCGATGGTCTTCCAGAACTACGCGCTCTATCCCCACATGACCGTGCGGGAGAACATGGGCTTCGCGCTGAAGCTGGCGGGCGTCGAAAAGGCCGAGATCGAGAGCAAGGTCGAGGAGGCGGCGAAGACGCTGGACCTGACCCAGCACCTCGACCGCCGCCCGGCCAACCTCTCCGGAGGCCAGCGCCAGCGGGTGGCGATGGGGCGGGCGATCGTCCGCGACCCGAAGGCCTTCCTGATGGACGAGCCGCTCTCCAACCTCGACGCGAAGCTGCGGGTGCAGATGCGGACCGAGGTGGCGAGGCTGCAGTCGCGGCTGGAGACGACCACGGTCTACGTCACCCACGACCAGACCGAGGCGATGACGCTCGGCGACCGGGTGGCGGTGATGCGGGCGGGTGCCCTGCAGCAGGTCGGCACCCCGGCCGAACTGTACGAGCAGCCGACCAATTTGTTCGTCGCCGGCTTCATCGGCTCACCGGCGATGAACTTCATGCCGGCCGAGCTGAGCGGCGGCAAGGTGAAGCTGCCGATCGGCGATGCCGACGCGCCGCAGGGGATCGGCGGCGGGCGCGACGGCCAGGTGATCGCCGGGCTGCGACCCGAGAGCTTTGAGGACGCCTCCCTGGTCGGCGACCTGCGCGACGAGCGCGGCGTCGTCTTCGAGGCCGAGGTCGACCTGGTCGAGTCGCTCGGCTCCGACCTCTACGCCTACTTCCACGTCGAGTCGGGCGGGGTCGAGTCCGATCAGCTCGCCGACCTGGTCGAGGAACGGCTGGAAGAGACCGGCGTGCCCGAAGTCCGCGAGGGCCAGGAGCAGATCGTCGCCCGCCTCGACCCGGCGAGCAAGATCAAGCGCCGCGACCGGGCCGAGCTATGGGCCGACACCTCGAAGCTCCACCTCTTCGACGCCGAGAGCGGCGAGCGGCTTACCCAGAACGGCTAGCAGCCGGGGCGAGCGACGCGTTCGCCAGCGGTACGTCCTTGGGCGCGGGCCGGAGCCCGAGGACGACGGCGCCCGAGACGAGGGCGGCGATCACCGAGAAGAGATAGGCGCTGTCGGCGACGTCGAGGGCCGCCTGCAGCGTCGCCGGTTCGCCGACCATTGCGACGAGGATCGCGGTGCCGAGCACGGCGCCGACCTGGCGGAAGGCGGCGTTGACGGCGCTGGCGGTGGCGAAGCGGTCGTCGGGGATGTCACGGACCGCGGCGGAGCCGAGGGTCGGGAAGGCGAGGCCGATGCCGATGCCGGTCAGGCAGGCGCCCGGCAGCCAGAGGCCGAGCCAGTCGGGGGTGGCGCCGGCCGAGCGCAGGATCATCACCCCGGCGGCGAAGAAGAGGGTGCCCGGGACGATCACGGCGCGGTGGCCGAAGCGGTCGGCGAGGCGGCCGGCCGGACCGGCGACGACGGTCGACAGCGCCGGCCCCGGCAGAGTGGCGGCGCCGGCCTGAAGCACGGTGTAGCCCCAGATCGAGGTGAGGAAGACGACGTTGCCGAGGATCAGCGAGAAGAAGGCGGCGGCGAAGAGCAGCGTGCCGAGGTTGCCGAGGCGGAAGGAGCGGTGCCGGAACAGCTCCGGCTCGACGATCGGGCGCGGGTGGCGCGTGCTGCGCCAGACCACGCCGGCGAGCAGCACCGCGGCGACGGCGAAGCAGCCGAGGGTCGGGGCCGCCGTCCAACCCCAGTCGTTGCCCTCGACGATCGCGAGGGTGACCAGCGCCAGGCCGGCGGCGAGCATCAGCGCACCGGGGAGGTCCGGTAGGCGGCTGTCGCGCTGGGGGCGCTCGCGCAGGCTGCGCATGCCGGCGAAGACGATCACTGCGCCGAGCGGCAGGTTGACGAGGAAGACGAGGCGCCAGTCGGAGAGCTCGACCAGGGCGCCGCCGAGGGTCGGGCCGATCGCTGCAGCCGCAGCCGCAGCAGCGCCCCAGAGGCCGACGCCGGCGGCGCGCCGCTCGGGCGGGAAGGCGTCGAGGACAAGCGCCAGCGAGGTCGGCGCGATCATCGCCGCGCCGATGCCTTGCACGACGCGGAAGGCGATCAGCAACTCGAGCGAGGGCGCAACCGCGCAGAGCAGGCTGGCGGCGGTGAAACCGGCGACGCCGAGCAGGAAGATGCGCTTGTGGCCGAAGCGGTCGGCGAGTCCCCCCGCAGGGACCAAGAGGGCGGCGATGACGACGAAGTAGCCGTCGAGTACCCAGGAGAGCGCGTCGCGCCCCGACCCCGAGAAGGAGGACGAGATGTCGGGGAAGGCGATGTTGACGATCGTCGCGTCGAGGAAGGCGAGGAAGGCGCCCGCGCAGGCGATCGCCACGGCGCTTCTATGTCCACGGTCATACACCGGAGCCGACTATAGACTATGTCCGTGGGCATAGCGCGAATAGCCGATGGTCAACCGTCCGAGTCGAAGCGCCGCGACGGGCGTGCGCTGTTGATCAACGGCGCCAGGCAGCTGCTGGCGGAGAAGGGCTACGCGGGCATGGAGCTGCGCGACGTCGCCGAGCGCGGCAAGGCTCCGCGTGGATCGATCTACCATCACTTCCCCGGCGGCAAGGTCCAGCTCGCCCGCGAGGCCGCCGAGCTGGAGGGCACGACGATCCGCGACCTGATCGAGCGCTCGCTGGAGCAGCGCGGCCTGCGGGAGACACTCTTCATGTTCGGCGAGATCTTCCGCCGCCGCGTCGCGAACCACCCGGAGCGGATCGGCTGCCCCGTTGCCGCCGCGGCGCTGGCGCGGCCCGAGGACCCCGAGCTCGCCGCGGTGGCGACAGCAGCCTTCCAAAGCTGGGAACGCCCGATCGCCGCCGCGCTGCGCGACGAAGGCGTCAGCAAGGGGGACGCCGAGGCCTTCGCCGGATTGGTCGTATCGACGGTCGAGGGGGCGCTGCTTCGCGCCCGCGCCGCCGGCAGCCAGGAGCCACTCGACTCGGCGATCACGGGCCTCGGTCAAGCGCTTGAAGGCCTGCTGCGGCGCTAGGCGGGCGAGGGTCCGGTCCCCACGCGCTGGTACCCTCCGCGGGTAGGCAGTCCGCCTGCGCGTCACGTCCTTCTCACGTCCTTTCAAAACGCGAGGAAAGCGCGCCTTTCACTTGACCGAGCCGGTTCTCAGTGACCGCGACGGCCCCCGCGATGAGTGTGGGGTGTTCGGCGTATACGCACCCGGGCACGATGTCTCCCGCCTCGCTTACTTCAGCCTCTACGCGCTGCAGCACCGCGGCCAGGAGTCGGCCGGGATCGCCACCTGCGAGGGCGGCCACATCACCACCCTGCGCGATTCGGGGCTCGTCTCCCAGGTCTTCGACGAGGAGAAGCTGCGGGCGCTGGAGGGTGACATGGCGATCGGCCACGTGCGCTACTCGACCACCGGCGGCGGCTCCTGGGAGAACGCGCAGCCGGTCTGGCGCGACGACGGGCGTGAGCTGGCGCTCGCCCACAACGGCAACCTGACCAACGCGGTCGAGCTCTGGGCCGAGCTGAAGGAGAAGGGCATCGCCTTCCGCGGCACCTCGGACTCCGAGATCATCGCCGCGCTGCTCTCCTCGCACGAAGGAAAGCTGATCGAGGACGCGGTCGCCGACGTGATGCCGCGGATGGAGGGCGCCTACTCAACCGTGGTGATGACCAAGCGCGCGATCGTCGCCTTCCGCGACCCGCACGGGATCAGGCCGCTCTCGCTCGGCCGCCTCGACGACCGCTTCGTCGTCGCCTCGGAGAGCTGCGCCTTCGACATCATCGGCGCCGAGCTGATGCGCGAGGTCCACCCCGGTGAGATGGTCTCGCTGACCGAGCGCGGGCTGGAGACCCGCCAGGTGGTCAAGGCCGAGCGGCCGGCGATCTGCGTCTTCGAGCACATCTACTTCTCCCGCCCGGACAGTCGCCTCGAGGGCAAAGTGCTGCAGCAGGTGCGCGGGCGAATGGGCGAGATCCTCTGGAAAGAGGCGCCGGTCGACGCCGACCTGGTGATCGCCGTGCCCGACTCCGGCAACCCCGCCGCGGCCGGGTTTGCCCGCGCCTCGGGGCTGCCCCGCGACGACGGCCTGATCAAGAACCGCTACGTGGCCCGGACCTTCATCCAACCCGGGCAGGAGCTGCGCAAGCACGGCCTGCGGCTCAAGTTCAACCCGCTGCCGGAGATCGTCTCCGGCCAGCGCATCGTCGTCGTCGACGACTCGATCGTGCGCGGCAACACGACCCGCCAGATCGTCGGCATGCTGCGGGACGCCGGGGCCAAGGAGGTGCACCTGAGGATTTCAGCGCCACCGATCCGCAACCCCTGCCACTACGGCGTCGACATGTCGACCCGCGAGGAGATGATCGCCCACAAGCGCACCGTGCAGGAGATCGCCGACGAGCTCGACGCCGACTCGCTCGCCTACCTCTCGCTCGACGGCGTCTACGAGGCGATCGGCACCGCCCCCGAGGATCACTGCGACGCCTGTTTCAGCGGCCGCTACCCGCTCGGCGATCCCGAGGACGCGAACGGCAAGTTCGCCCTCGAGCACGCTTAGGCCGGTTGTGGTGCGGCGCATATCGGCGTCCTCGGTCGCTCACGTGCTGAAGCACGCTTCGCTCCCTGCGTCCTTGATCTGCTTGACCACAACCGGCCTATGAGCAATTTCAAAATTGTGGTTCTGGCGTCTGGGATTGGTTCGAATCTCCAGGCGATCTTGGATCGCGTCCACATGCGCGAGGGGATCGAGGTGGTGGGGGTTGGCTCCGACAAGCGCGGCGCGCCGGCGATCGAACGGGCCCGTGCCGCCAGCATCCCGGTGGGCCTCTTCCCGCGCGAGGACTTCACCGATCGGGCCGAGCGGGACGCGGCGATGGGCAACTGGATCGAGGAGCGCGGTGACGACCTGATCGTCCTCGCCGGCTACATGCAGCTGCTCAGCGGCGCTTTCGTCGAGCGCTTTCGCAACCGCATCGTCAACGTCCACCCCGCCCTGCTGCCCGCCTTCCCCGGACTCGACGCGATCGGGCAGGCGCTGGAGGCGGGGGTCGAGGTCAGCGGCGTCAGCGTCCACTTCGTCGACGAGGGGGTCGACACCGGTCCGGTGATCGCGCAGCGCGAGGTCGAGATTCCCGCCGATCGCGACCGCGGAGCGCTTGAGCTGGCGATCCACGCCGCCGAGCACGAGCTCTACCCAGAGGCGATCCGCATGATCGCGGCGGGCAGGGTTAGGATCGATGCGGACGATCCGCAGACGGTCGTCATCGATGAGTGAGGCCCCCGCAGACACCCCGAACGAGACCGTGAGCGACGGCGCGATCAAGGTGCGCCGGGCCCTGGTCTCGGTCTCCGACAAGAACGGGGTCGCCGACTTCGCCCGCGGGCTCGCCGGCCTCGGGGTCGAGATCCTCTCCACTGGCGGCACCGCCGCGGCGCTGCGCGATGCCGGCCTCGAGGTGACCGACGTCGCCGAGTTCACCGGCCAGCAAGAGATCCTCGGCGGCCGGGTCAAGACCCTGCACCCGCGCCTGCACGCGGCGCTGCTGGCGCGGCGCGACGACGCCGAGCACATGGCCACTCTGGAGCGCGAGGCGATCGAGCCGATCGACCTGGTCTGCGTCAACCTCTATCCCTTCGAGGAGACCGTCGCCGGCAACGAGGTCGAGCCCGAGGTCGCGGTCGAGAACATCGACATCGGCGGTCCGACGATGATCCGGGCCGCCGCCAAGAACCACCACGGCGTCGCCGTCGTGGTCAAGCCCGAGGCCTACGACGCGGTGCTGGCGGAGCTCGACGAGTCCGGCGGTGAGATCTCCGCCTCGACCCGCCACTGGCTTGCCAACGAGGCCTTTGCCCAGACCGCGCGCTACGACGCCGCGATCAGCCGCTGGTTCTCGGCCGAGTACGAGGACCTCCCCGAACATCTGGCGGTCGCCTACGAGAAGGTGCTCGACCTCGCCTACGGCGAGAACCCCCACCAGCGGGCCGCCTTCTACTCCGAAGCGGGCGTCCGCAGCCACGTGCTCTCGCGAGTCTCGAAGCTGCACGGCCGCGCCCTCTCCTTCAACAACGTGCTCGACCTCGACTCGGCCCGGCGCCTGGTCGAGGACTTCGACCAGCCGGCCTGCGCGATCGTCAAGCACAACAACCCCTGCGGGGCGGCGATCGGCGCCGACGCGCTCGAGGCCTACGCCAAGGCGCTGGCCTGCGACCCGATGTCGGCCTTCGGCGGCGTCATCGCCTTCAACCGGCCGGTCAGCGCCGCCCTGGCGGAGGAGCTGCACAAGAACTTCGTCGAGGTGCTGATCGCGCCCGACTACGAGCACGGGGCGCTCAGCGTGCTGCAGCAAAAGGAGGCGATCCGCATCCTCTGCGAAGAGGAGCGCCGCCAGCGCGATCCGGCCGAACGCGACGTCAAACGGGTGCTGGGCGGCCTGCTGATCCAAGACCGCGACGGTGAGCCCGAGCCACGTGAGCTGATGGAGGTGGTGACGAAGGGCCAGCCGAGCGAGGAGCAGTGGAACGACATGTGCTTCGCCTGGACCGTCGTCCGCCACGTCCGCTCAAACGCGATCGTGATCGCCAGGGACGGCGCCACCCTCGGCATCGGCGCCGGTCAGATGAGCCGCGTCGACTCGGTCCGCCTCGCGGTCGAGAAGTGCCGCGACGCCCGCGGCGAGGACGCCGTCGCCCTGCTCTCGGGCTCGGCCGTCGCCTCAGACGCCTTCTTCCCCTTCGCCGACGGCCCCGAGCTGGCGATCCAAGCCGGCTCCAACGCGGTGATCCAGCCGGGCGGCTCCAAGCGCGACGCCGAGGTGATCGAGGCCTGCGAGACCGCCGGCGTGACGATGGTTTTCACCAAGCACCGCCACTTCCGGCACTAGCGCATCGCTGCACAAAGTCGTGTGCAAACCCGCGCGGTTTGCAGCGCCCTACGCGCGTTCGGTCGAGTTAGCGTCACTTGGGCCGCGAGAGCGGCGAGCCGCGGATCGTCCTGCTCCTCGACGTCGCAGGCGTGCGCAGCGGAAAGGTCAAAAAGATCGGCAACCAGACCGTCGGCACCTCGGCCGACCGAAGCCGTGGCCATAGACTTCGGCGGCGGCATAGGTTCACAACGAACGGGGGAAACGCCATGTCTCGACTGGGCGAGCGTGCAGGGCGGCGGTGTCGAACGACGATCGGGAGCTTGACGCTGCTTGCGGCGCTCTTGCTGGTGCTCCCCGCCGCCGCGTCGGCGTGCATCGAAGACGGAGGCGGCGAAGACAGGGCTCCGACGATCGGCGGCGAGCAGGTCAATCCGGCGACCCTCACCTATCTGGGCGGGACCGTCGTGCTGACCGGCGAAGTCGAAGACGATTGCGGCATCCGCTCGGTCCACGGCGAAATCGTCAACGAAGGCTTCGCCTCGTTCTTCGAGATGCACCCGGTCGGACCCGGCAGCTTCGTCAACGCGACCCTCTACCAGGGCGAAGCGCAGCTGCCTCCGAACTACCTGGAATCGCCGCTCTACTACCTCGCGGTCATGGAAGCCGAAGACACCAACGGCTCGATCGAACACGCCTTCTCGGGAGAAATAGAAGTCGCGGCGGCCCCCGCGTTCGACGAAGCCCCATACGTCTCGAACGCAACGCTCAGTCCGCGTACGCTTGGTTCGGCGGGCGGACTGGTGACGATCGGCGCCGACGCCACCGACAACCGCTCCGTCGCCAACGCTTTCGCGATCGTCACCTTGCCCGACAAATCGCAGCGAGAGGTCCCGCTGGAACCGGCGAGCTCTCAACACTTCGAAGGCACCTTCCCAGCGCCGGCAAACCTCGGCGCGGCACCTGAGGAATATTCCGTGGTCGTCTACGCCGAGGATGACATCGGCCAGACCGGCTCGGAAAGCGCGGGCAGCTTCACGGTCGCGGCGCCCGCCGTCCCGCCGCCCAGCGGCGAATTGGTCGTGCGGGGCTCGACGACAAGGTCCTTCGGCCGTGTGAAGGTCAGCCACGCGTCAGCTAGGCGCCTGGTGGTGTGCAACACAGGCCGCCGTGGGACCGCCCCGGTCGCAGCCTCGATCACCACCTCCGGTGCGCCCTTCTCGATCCGGGGGGCGGTCGGCGGGAAGATCGAACTCGTCCTGGAACCCAAGGAGACCCGCGCCTTCACGATCGAATTCGAGCCGGCCGCCGCCGGGCCCGCCACCGGCTCGGTGATCGTCGCCCGCGCGGATGGAGCCCAGCCCTCGGTTTCGGTGAGCCTCACGGGCGTGGGCGTCGAACCGCGCAGGCGTTAGCCGTCAAATGCCCCCGACCGGATTCGAACCGGCGCCGCGCGGCTTAAAAGGCCGCCGCTCTAACCAGCTGAGCTACAGGGGCGCGGCCGTCAATGGTAGAGGGGCGCCGGCTGCTCTGCGCTTGCGGTCAGGAAAGTTCGGGCAGGCCCTGCTCGGGGGTCGATGCCTCAGCGTGGCTGCGGCGGGGGATGCGACCGGCGCCGCGGGCGGCGTGACCGGCCTCGACTCCGAGGCGCAGGGCGGTGGCCATCGCCACCGGGTCGGCGGCGCCGAAGATCGAGCTCGCCGCCATCACCGCGGCGCAACCGAGCTCCATCGCCAGGGCCGCGTCGGAGGCGGTGCCGATGCCGGCGTCGAGGATGACCGGCACGGAGGCGCGCTCGGCGATGATCGCGACGTTGTAGGGGTTGAGGACGCCGGCGCCCGAGCCGATCGGCGAGCCCAGCGGCATCACGGCAGCGCAGCCGGCCTCCTCGAGGCGGCGGGCGAGGATCGGGTCGTCGTTTGTGTAGGGGAGGACGGTGAAGCCATCGGCGACCAGGGCCTCGGCGGCCTCGAGCAGCTCGACCGCGTCGGGGAAGAGGGTGCGGTCGTCACCGATCACCTCGAGCTTGATCCAGTCGGTCTCGAAGGCCTCGCGGGCGAGCTGGGCGGTGCGAACGGCGTCACGGGCGGTGTAGCAGCCGGCCGTGTTGGGCAGGGCGAAGAGGCCGAGCCTCTCGAGCACGTCGAGGACCGAGCCCTTCGCCTCGGGGTCGATTCGGCGCAGGGCGACGGTGACGATCTCCGTGCCGGAGGCCTCGAGCGCCCGCTCCATCTGCTCCAGCGAGCGGAAGCCCCCGGTGCCGGCGATCAAGCGCGAGGTCCAGGCCCGGCCGCCCAGCTCCCAGCCCTCGGCGCCGCCCTGAATCGCTGCCAGCACCTCGACCTTGCTGCCCTCGAACAGCGCCGTCGAGGCCCAGGTGCTGCGTGGGGCCACCTCCCCGTCCAAGGCGACGGCGACGCCGCGAGCCCGATCGACGCCGGCCGCCTCCACCGCATCGGCAAGCATGGCGCCGCCGGGCATCTCCCGCTGCTGGCCGTTGAGCTCGATCCTCACCGCGCCGCCCCAATCCCAGCAAGCCGCGCCGGGTCCGCCGCGGCAACCGCATCGGGCAGCTCGCCGCCGCCGAGGAGCTCCGCTGCCGCGGTGCCGGTCAACGGCGCCAGCAGGATGCCGTTGCGGTAGTGCCCGCAGGCGAGGATCAGGCCGTCGAGGGCGCCGGGGCCGATCAGCGGCAGGTTGTCGGGCGTGCCCGGGCGCAGGCCGGCCATCGACTCGACCAGCTCCATCTCGGCGACGTCGGGCAGCAGCCGATAGGCCTCGCGCAGCAACTCGTGCAGGCCGCCGGCGGTGACCGTGGAGTCGAAGCCGCGCTCCTCGGTCGTCGCCCCGACGATCAGGCGGCCGTCGGGGCGCGGCACCAGGTAGACGCGCTCTGAGGCGACGATCCGCTCGCAGGGCGCCTCGCCGCCGGGCGCGCGCAGCTCGACGATCTGCCCCTTGACCGGCCGCACCGGCGGCCGCACCGGCGCGGGCAGCCAAGCCGCGGCGCCGGACCAGGCGCCGGTGGCGAGGACGATGGCATCGGCGCGCAGCTCCTCGCCGGAGTCGGTCCTGACGCCCTCGATGCGATCACCGTCGAGCAGCGCGCCGGTGACCTCGACTCCGCTGCGCACCGTTACCCCCTCAGCGGCCAGAACCGCGAGCAGCGCCGCGGTCATCCGGCGCGGGTCCACCACCGCCTCCTCCGGCGCGTGGACGCCACCGTTGAAGGACGGCGTCAGCCCTGGCTCCAGGTCGCGGCAGCGGCGCGGCGGCAGCCACTCGGCGCCGAGGCCGAGCGAGCGCTGCAGGTCGTGGACCCGGCGCAGCTCCGCCGCCTCATCGCGATCGAGGGCGATGTGCAGGGCGCCATGGCGGGCGTAGCCGGTTGACATTCCGCTCGTCGCCTCCAGCTCGGCGACGAACTCCGGGTAGAGCTCGGCGGCGGCAACGGTCATCCGCAACAGCTCCGGCTCGCCGAAGGCGAGCTCGCCGATTGGCGCCAGCATCCCGGCGGCGACGCGGGTGGCGCCAGCGGGTGGCTCAGCGCGATCGACGACGACGACTCGGGCGCCACCCTGCGCCAGGCGCCAGGCGCAGCAGAGGCCGACCGCACCGCCTCCGACGATCACCGCGTCATAGCTACCTCTGTCGCTCAATCTTGCCTCCGCCGGCATTACCCGGATCAGGTCCAGACGGTCGGTGGCCTCGTAGCCACCCTCTCAGCCATGGCATCGCCGATGCCGTGGGCTCCCGTACCTCTCCGATGCTACCCCTCCCATGACGGCAACCGGGGGGTGTCTGACCTTAAGGGTCCTATGGAACCCCTTAGGTCAGACACGTCTCGGCGATAATCGGGGGGTGAGCCTCGCTCAACCCGACGCCAAGGGACCGCTGCGCCGCGAGCGGCTGCGTACCGCGCGGCTCTACTTCTGCTGCGACGCGCGACCGCACGGCGAGGATCCCGAGCCGCTGCTGCGGGCTGCATTGCGGGGCGGCGTCGACATCGTCCAGCTGCGCGAGAAGTCACTGCCGCGACGCGAGATCGAGCTTGCCGCGCTCACCTTCCGCCGCCTCTGCGACACCCACAGCGCCCTCTTCATCGTCAACGACGACCCCGACCTGGCCCGCGCCTGCGACGCCGACGGCGTCCACGTCGGCCAGGGGGACATGGCGGCATCCGCGGTGCGCGAGGCCGTCGGGCCCGACGCGATCCTCGGGCTGTCGACTCACTCGCAGGCGCAGATCGCTGCCTCCGCGGAGCAGCCGGTGGACTACATCAGCGCCGGCCCGATCTGGGAGACGCCGACGAAGCAGGGCCGCCCCGCAGTCGGCCTCGAGCTGATCGCCAACGCGGCCGCCAATGCGGCCCACCCCTTCTTCGCGATCGGCGGCATCGACGCGGGCAACGCGGCCCAGGTCGTCGCAGCCGGGGCGCGACGGCTGTGCGTGGTGCGGGCGATCCGCGACGCCGAGGATCCCGCCGCCGCGGCCGAACGGCTGCGCAGCTCCTTCGCCGAGGCCGGGGACGTGGCGCCGGGTGGCTGAGCAGCCGCGCAAGCGCAAGGAGCGCGGGCCTGCGCTCACCCCGCGAGAGCGGATGGAGCGCGGCTACGCGAAAGCGGAGGAGCGCAACCAGCAAGCGCGCGAGGCGCTGGTGCCGCTGGCTCAGGGCGAGCGGCCGCTGGTGGTGTCGATCGGCGCCGTGGTCGCGGCCCTGGTCGCCGCTTCGATCGTGATCGGCTACCTCGCCGGCACCGAGGTCAACGGCGAGAAACCGAAACTCGTCCAGGTGCTGGCGCCGGCCCTGCTGATGGGGATCATGGCCTGGGGCATGTGGCGGGCCCGCTACTGGGCCGTGCTCGGCTTCCAGCTGATCCTCGTCTTCCTCATCTTCAGCGCCGTCTACGGCCTAGCCCTGCAGGCGGCGACGGTCACCCAGGTGCTGGCGACCCTCGCCCTGCTCGCCGTCGCCGGCAGCTTCTTCTACTTCATGGTCAAGGCGATGGCGCGGATCCAGATGCCGACTCGAAATCCCGACTAGCGAGCGTCACGATCTGATTCTTCGGCGGGCGGGGCCGGTCTGGCGAGCGCTGCCGCGCCCGGGCGCGAAGCGGAGGAAGTGGCAGGCGATCTCGGTTCTATAGGCTCAGCCTCAGTGGCTGATTCTTACGATGTGATCGTCATTGGCGGGGGTCCCGGCGGCTACGTCGCCGCGATCCGCGCGGCCCAGCTGGGCAAGAAGACCGCGGTCGTCGAGCGCGACAAGCCCGGCGGCCGCTGCCTCAACTACGCCTGCATCCCGGCCAAGACCGTGCTGCGCAGCGCCGAGATCTACCACCAGGCGAGCGACAGCGCCGAGCTCGGCGTCGTCGCCAAGGACGTCTCGATCGACTGGGAGGCGCTGGGCAAGCGCCGCGCCAACGTCTCGGAGTCGCTTTCGAACGGCGTCAAGATGCTCTGGGAGAAGAACAAGATCGCCCTGATCGAGGGCGAGGGGTCGCTCACCGCCGAGGGCAAGGTCAAGGTCGGCGACGAGGCCTACGAGGCCGGCACGATCGTGCTGGCGACCGGGTCAGCGGCGCTGCCGATCCCCGGAGTCGAGTTCGGCGGACGCGTCGTCGACACCTGGGGCGCCTGGTCACTGCCCGAGCAGCCGCAGAAGATCGCCGTCGTCGGCGCCGGCGCCTCGGGCTGCGAGATCGCCTCCGCCTACGGACGCTTCGGCACCGAGGTGCTGCTGATCGAGATGCTCGACCAGATCCTCCCCGCCGAGGACAAGGACATGGCCAGGGTCGTCGAGCGCGCCTTCAAGAAGCAGAACATCACGATCTCCACCGGCACCCCGGTCGAGAACGTCGAGGCCGGCGAGAAGTCGGTCAAGCTCACCTACGGGGACAACTCGACCGAGGTCGACTACCTCTGCATCGCCGGTGGCCGCAGCGCCGACGTCGAGGGGCTCGGCCTCGCCGAGGCGGGCGTCGAGCTGGAGGAGAACGGCAAGATCAAGGTCGACGAGTACCAGCGCACCTCGAATCCCAAGGTCTACGCGATCGGCGATCTCGTCAACCCCAAGGCGCTCGCCCACAAGGCTTCCGAGGAGGGCGTGGTCGCGGTCGAGCACGCCGCCGGCGCGCCGACCCACCCGGTCGACCAGAACCTCGTCGCCGGGGCGACCTTCTGCCAGCCGCAGGTGGCCAGCGTCGGCCTCACCGAGGCGGCGGCGAAGGAGGCTGGGCACGACGTCAAGGTCGGCAAGCAGAAGCTCGGCGGCGTCGGCGGCGCCACGGTCTACGACGACAAAGACGGCCTGGTCAAGCTCGTCGTCGACTCGAAGTACGGCGAGATCCTCGGCGCCCACATCGTCGGCAACCGCGCCTGCGACATGATCGCCGAGCTGGTCGCGACGATGGCGCTCGAGGGTGGCTACCAGGAGCTGGCCCGGGTCGCCCACCCCCACCCGACGATCTCCGAGGCGATTCTCGACGCCGCCCGGGCGGTCGACGGCTGGGCGATCCACGCCTGAGCAACAGGCGGCCTCAGTGGCTGGGTGGCAACTCGATCGTTTCAATATCGAGAGCGGCCGCGACGGTTAGGACATCCCCGTCTGAGCTGGCGATCCTGTCTCCAGATCGAGCGGCAGCCAAAAGAACCACGTCGGCAAGCGAGAGTGCCCGCGTGGCGCGGTGATAGTGATCGAAGCGAATTTCAGCGGCCCTGCGGGCAAGGCCGGCGTCAACGGCAATCGGCTCTATAGGACCCTCAAAGAGTGGTTCAACGACCTCAGCGACTCGGCTGGCAGCAAGCCCTTCGCGCCTGGTGGAGATGTCGTATACCTCGATGAGGTTGGCTGCCGTCATCGCGGTGTTGCCCTCCCGAAGAAGACCTAGCACCGGCTTCTGCGCGGGCTCTCCGAGAATCACCGCGACGAGTGCATTGGCGTCCAGCAGCGTTCTCACAGGCCGTACTTGCGCTCTTCGATTTCCTGTTCTGCTTCGCGCTCTTCGCGGCGAATCGTGTCCAGGCCCAAGCCGCGACCCTCGCCCGCGAACGCCCCAGCCGCGGCGGCGATCGGGTCGTCGGGAGCGGGCTTGAGGACGATCTGGTCGCCCTGGTCGTCGAGCGTTACCGTCGTCGTCCCCCAGCGCTTGCGAATCGGCGCCGGGATCGAGACCTGTCCGCCCTTGCTGATTTTCATGCGTTTCTTCATGAGCATTGAAATTACCATGAGATACCTCACTCCTCGGCCTCTTCATGCCCGCATAAGGTCCCTAGATGGCCGATCTCTCCCCCCCGGCAACCTTTTACTTCGATCTCGGCTCGCCCTACGCGTACCTGACCGCAGAGCGGATCAGCGGGCTCTTCAACGAGGCCGGGCTGGGGCAGCCCGAGTGGCAGCCGGTCCTGCTTGGCGGGCTCTTCCGCACCTTTGACCGGGACTCCTGGTCGAAGGGGCCCGGACGGGACGAGGGGATCGCCGAGATCGAGCGGCGCGCCGCGGCGCGGGGGCTGCCGCCGATCGTCTGGCCCGAGCCCTGGCCCGGCAACACGCTCTTCGCGATGCGGGTCGCCACCTTCGCCAAGCAGACCGGCCGCACCGTCTCCTTCGCCCTCGCCGCCTTCCGCCAGGCCTTCGCCGCCGGCGCCGACCTCTCCGAGCCCGACAACGTGCTGATCGCAGCCGCTGCCTGCGAGCTGCATCCCAACGCTCTGCTCAAGGCGGTCGAGACCGAGATCGTCAAGAACGCCCTGCGCCAGGCCACGGATTCGGCAGCCGAGCTGGGCGTCTTCGGGGTCCCGTCGCTGGTCGTGGACGGCGAGGTCTTCTGGGGCGACGACAGACTCGAAGAGGCGGTCTCGGCGGCAAGCTAAGGTCAGGTCGAATGCCTGATCTTCCTGACGCCGCCACCTGTTACGAGCTGCTCGCGCGAATGGCGCTGATCCGCCGCTTCGAGGAGGAGGCGGGGCGCCAATACCAGCGCGCCAAGGCCGGCGGCTTCCTGCACCTGGCGATCGGCGAGGAGGCGACGATCGTCGGCGCCGCCTCGGTGATGCGCGAGCAGGACTACCTGATCGGCACCTACCGCACCCACGGCCACGCGATCGCCCGCGGCACCGAGCCCAAGCGCGTGATGGCGGAGCTGTTCGGCCGCGTCGACGGGACCAGCGGCGGGCGCGGCGGCTCGATGCACATCTTCGACCGCGAGCACCGCTTCATGGGCGGCTACGGGATCGTCGGCGGCAACCTGCCAATCGCGGCGGGGCTGGCGCTCGCCTCCCAGTACAAGGGCGAGGACGCGGTAACCGTCTGCATGTTCGGCGACGGCGCCTCCAACGCCGGCAACTTCGGCGAGACGATGAATCTGGCGGCGCTCTGGAAGCTGCCCGTCCTCTTCCTGGTCGAGAACAACCTCTACGGGATGGGCACCGCGGTCGAGCGCCACTCGGCCCAGACCGACCTCTCGAAGAAGGCCGAGGGCTACGGCGTTCCCGGTCAGCGGATCGACGGCATGGACGTGCTGGCGGTGCGTGAGAGCGTCGCCGAGGGCATCCGCCTTGCCCGTGAAGAGCAGCGCCCGACGCTGCTCGAGGCCTTCACCTACCGCTATCGCGGCCACTCCGCCGCCGACCCCGAGGTCTACCGCGAGCGCGAGGAGGTCGAGGAGTGGCAGGAGAAGGACCCGATCGAGAATTTCGCCCGGCGCTGCATCGACGCCGGCGTTCTCGGCGAGCGCGAGGTGAACGAGGTGCGCGAGAAGGCCGAGCAGACGGTGCTGGCCGCGGTCGAGTTCGCCGACGCCTCGCCCGAGCCGGCGCTCGACACGCTCTACGAGAACCTCTACGCGGTCAGCGACAGCGAGGCCTGGTACGCGGTCGACGAGCGCAGCCCCGAGCCGCACCGGGGCGAGCGCGAGGGCAACATGCCAGCGGCGGCACGGGAGCTGGCCGAAGCGGGGGCAGCCTATGCCGGGCAGGCGGCGGAGGGGCCGCGGCCCAACCCGGCCGAGAGCGGCGACGCCCAGGAGGGGACCGAGCCGGAGGTCGCCGCGGAGCGCGAGGAGGTGGACGACTGATGGCGACGCTGCGGATGCGGGAGGCGCTGCGCGACGCGATGGCGGAGGAGATGCGGCGCGACGAGGCGGTCCTCATCATGGGTGAGGACGTCGGCGTCTTCCAGGGAGCCTTCAAGGTGACCGACGGCCTGCTCGACGAGTTTGGCGAGCGCCGGGTGCGCGACACGCCGATCTCCGAGAACACGATCGTCGGCGCCGGGGTCGGCGCGGCGATGGCCGGCCTGCGACCGATCGTCGAGCTGATGACGGTCAACTTCTCGCTGCTGGCGCTTGACCAGATCGTCAACCACGCCGCCGCGATCCCCTACATGTTCAACGGCCATGCGCAGGTGCCGATGGTGATCCGGATGCCGGGCGGCGGCGGCCACCAGCTCGGCCCCACCCACTCGCACAGCTTCGAGGCGCTCTTCCTGCAGGTGCCGGGGCTGCTGGTCGCCTGCCCGACGACGCCGGCAGACGGCAAGGCGCTGCTGAAGGCGGCGATCCGCGACGACAACCCGGTCGTCTTCATCGAGCACGAGAACCTCTACGGGCGCCGCGGAGAGGTTGCCGATGACGGCGACGAGGTGCTGCGCTTCGGCGAGGCGGCGGTGCGGCGCGAGGGCTCCGACGTGACCATCGTCGGCATCCTCAAGATGGCCCACGTCGCCCAGGACGCGGCGCGAGCGCTCTCCCAAGAGCACGGGGTCGAGGCCGAGGTGATCGACCCGCGCACCCTGCGCCCGCTCGACCTCGACACGATCCTCACCTCGGTGCGCAAGACCAACCGGGCGGTGATCGTCGAGGAGGGCTGGCCGCACGGCGGCGTCGGCGCCAACCTGGCGACGCTGATCACCGAGCAGGCCTTCGACCACCTCGACGCGCCGGTGCAGCGGGTCACCGGCGCCGACGTGCACATGCCCTACTCCAGGAGGCTGGAGCAGGCCGCGATACCGCACGAGGAGCACGTCGTGAAGGCGGCGCTGGCAACCCTGGAGGGCTCGATCTGATGGCCGAGGTGGTGATGCCGCGGCTCTCGGACTCGATGGAGGAGGGCACCGTCCTGCAGTGGCTGAAGCAGGTCGGGGACGTGATCGCGGTCGGGGACGAGCTGGTGGAGATCGAGACCGACAAGGCGAACATGGCCTACGAAGCCGATGTTGCGGGGAAGCTCGAAGAGATCCTGGTGCAGGAGGGTGAGACGGTCGCTATCGGGACCCCGATTGCGCGGGTGGGGGGCTCGAATGGGGAGGGCCGGGACGGGCAAGAGACCGAGCGCTCGGCCGCGGGTCCTGTCGCCGCAGGGGACCCACCGCCCCCTGCGGTAGCTAAAGCTTCCTCGGGGGCGGTACCCCCTACGGCGCCACCCGCGGACGAGACCGGTGGCGAGCCGCCTGAGAGTTCCAACGGAAGCGACCGTCCGAAGGCGTCACCCGTCGCTCGGAGGATCGCCAAGGAGAAGCAGCTTGATCTCTCCAAGCTTCAGGGCTCGGGTCCTGGCGGACGAATCGTCAAGGCGGACGTCGAGAAAGCGGCTGCTTCCGCGGGTGGCGCGGCGGGGGGGGTCCCCCGCGGCGCGGAGCGGCGTCCAGCCGCGAGCACCGTGGGGGAGCCCGCCGCGACAGGACCCGCGGCCGAGGCGGTCGGTCCCGAAACCGCCAAGGGGACCGTCAGCTACGAAGAGCTGTCGAAGCTCCAGTCGACGATCTCACGGCGGATGGCCGAGTCGAAGGCGACGGCGCCGCACTTCTACCTGGAGGCGGAGATCGACATGAGCCGGCTCGTCGCGGCGCGGGCGCAGATCAAGGCCGGAGCCGGCGAGGGCGACGTCGTCCCGTCCTTCAACGACATGGTCGTCAAGGCCTGTGCGCTGGCGCTGCGCGAGCACCCGCGGGCCAATGGCGCTTACCGCGACGGCAGGTTCGAGCTCTACTCGCGGGTCAACGTCGGGGTCGCGGTCTCAGCCCGCGACGCGCTGGTGGTGCCGACCGTGTTCGACGCCGACAAGAAGAACCTCACCCAAATCGCCGCCGACGCGCGGGCGCTGGCGCAGCGGGTGCGGGACGGGCAGATCACGCCGCCGGAGCTCTCGGGGGCGACCTTCACCGTCTCCAACCTGGGGATGTTCGGGATCGACAGCTTTGCCGCCGTGATCAACCCGCCGCAGGCGGCGATCCTGGCCGTGGGCGCGATCAGCGAGCGCCCGGTCGTCGGCGATGGCGGGATCGGCACGGCCCACCTGATGCGGGTCAACCTCGCCTGCGATCACCGCATCCTCTACGGCGCCCCCGCCGCCGAATTCCTCGCTCGGGTCCGGGCGCTGCTCGAAGAGCCGCTGTCGCTCGCCCTCTGACGGCGCCAGCGCGCCAGCGCAGACCGAGTCGGAGCCGGTGAAACCGCCGGCCTAGCCTTCGTCCGAGCAGACCCGGTGACGACCGAGAAGCGCGGCGGTGCTGAAGTCGGTGCTGACGTGGATCGAGCCGGGACGATCCGTTTCGACCACGGTCCAGATCCCCTTCTCCCGCAGGCAGGCGCCGGCGCCGGCGCCGGCGACGATCCAGTAGGGGTTGAAGTGGATGCGGAGGAGGAAGCGGCCCGCTTGCGGCACCTGCAGGTCGTACCAGTCGGCCCCGATCGAGGAGAGGCTGGCGGGGGGGTCGACCAAGCCCTCGGCATCGCGCACCGCGTAGAGGCGCCAGTCGCTGTTGCTCCAGACCTGGTCTAGATAGGGCAAGCCACCCCTGATCAGCGCCGCCTCGCGGCGGGCCAGGTAGTCGAGCGGCGCCTTCGGCAGGGCGACGTAGCTCACCCCCTGCCCATCCAGCCAGCCGCGGTAGGAGGCCGGTGCGAGGCTGGCGCGGAAGCGGAGTTCGCTGGTTTCCTGCTGGCGCTCCCAGCCGCGCGCCAGGAGGAACTTCGGCGCCACGTAGTAGACCTCCCAGCGGTCCCGCGTCGGCGGGATCTCGATCCGCACCGGCGAGCCGGCGGTCCGCTCCCTCAGCGCCCCGAGCAGCGGGGTGTAGAAGCTGCGCTGCACGGACGGGTCGGCGGTCGCTCCCGAGACGTCGCGGATCGCCCCGTGCCACTGCCAGTAGAGCAGCGGCAGCGCCAGCACCGCGAGGACCAGGCGGCGGCGAGGGCCGGCCAAGCCGAGGGCCAGGACGGGAGCCGCGGCGAGATTGCTGAGCCGCACGATGTTGCCGCCGAGCGCGTTCGGCACCGCGAAGACGCAGACCACGGCGCCGGCGTAGAGGGCGACGCCGCAGCGCAGCAGGCGCTCCTTCCGGGGCAGGGCGAAGTAGACGAACAGGGTGACCGCCAGCGTCCCGGCCAGGCTGGAGAAGACGAAGGGCTCCGGTCCCGAGGTCGGGAAGGCGAGGGCGAGGAGCGCGGCCGGGGCCCCGGCCGCCAGCGCCAGGCCGACCCCACGCCGACGGTCGCCGGACAGCACCAGCGCCGCTCCGATCAAGACGAGGAAGAAACCCGCGACCGGGCTGCTGAACGAGGTTGCCACGGCCAGGATCAGGGCGAGCAGCGAACGCTCCCGGTCGAGGGCGACCAGGGCCGCGAGGCCAACCGCGACGCCGAGCACGAAGGTCAGCCTGCCGCTGAGTAGCATCGCGACGATGCCGGACCCGAACCAGAGGGTCGCGAGGGGGGCGCGCGACTCGTAGCGATGGCGAGCCAGCACGCCGAACAGGCCCGTCGCCGCGACGGCTGCGAGGCCACCGACGGCGCGCGCCCCCACCGCCGCGCCGAGCGGCGGGAAGAGGACGCTGTAGCCGAGCAGGTAGTGGCCTCCGTACCAGTAGTTGTTCCAGGTCAGGAAGCCATCGGAGGCGAAGAGCTGGCAGCGGAAGAGCTGGGCGGCAAGGTCGACGCTGGGCGGTCGCAGCGCCATGTAGGCGGCCACCGCGAAGAGGATCGGGGCGAGGACGCCGAGCCAGGTGAGGCGTGGGCGCGAGAGCGCCGTGGCACGGCCGTCTGGCCCCGGTTCCAAGAGCGGGCTGGCTTCGAATCCGGTGTCTGGCCAGGGGTTGAACGACATGGGCGCCAATGTGCCACCCGGCGGCCCTCCGCAGAGCCCCAGCCGGGGGCACCGCGACGGACTTCGGACCGAGCGTCGGCAGGCGGAAGAAGGATAGTGCGCCGGCATGCGACGATTTCAATGGTGAGTCCCGAAATCCTGGTTATTCGCTGTGGCCTGGTCCCGTACGAGGAGGCACAGGCGATGCAGCGCTGGCTCGAGACCGCGCGCCAGGAGGGGGCGATCCCGGACGTGCTGCTGCTGCTCGAGCACCCGCCCGTGTACACCCGCGGCCGGCGCTCGGGGGCAGAGGAGCTGCCGATGGCGATTGAGTGGTACGAGATGCAGGGGATCGAAGTGCGCGAAACCGACCGCGGCGGCCGCGTCACCTACCACGGGCCGGGGCAGCTGGTCGCCTACCCGATCGTCGACCTGAAGCCCTACGACGACGACGTCCACGAGTACGTGCGCCGGCTCGAGCGGGTGGCGATCTCAGCGCTCGGCGAACACGGCGTCGTGGCGCAGACGCTCAAGGGCCTGACCGGCGTCTGGACCGAGGGTGAGCCGCCGCTGCCGGGCCGGCCGGCCGAGAGGGCGCAGGCGACGGACGGGATCGGCCCGACGCCGCGCGAGGCGCGCAAGATCGGCTCGATCGGGGTCCACGTCAGCCGCGGCGTCACCACCCACGGGCTGGCGATCAACGTCAACAACGACCTGCAGCCGTTCGAGTGGGTCGTGCCCTGCGGGATCGAGGGCTGCCAGGTGACGTCGCTAAGCCGCGAGCTGGGCGCGGAGCAGAGCCTCGGGGCCTTCACCACCAGCGTCGCCGACAACTTCACCGACGTCTTCGAGCGCGCTCCCGTCGCGACCGACCCGGGCGCCCTGGGACTCGACCGCGCTAGGCTCGGCGCCGCATGAGCGAGCCGACCACCGAGGCAGCGGAGCGCGTCCACGTCACCCGCTCCCGGGCCAAGCCGGGCGGGACCGCGGCCGAGAGCGGCGGCACCGTTCCCTTCCGCCGCGCCCGCAAGCCGCCCTGGCTGAAGGTGCCGGCGCCGGGCGGGCCGACCTACCGCCGGCTCAAGTCGATGATCGGCTCCGACAACCTGCACACGGTCTGCGAGGAGGCGAACTGCCCCAACGTCGGCGAGTGCTGGGAGCGCGGAACGGCGACCTTCATGATCCTCGGCGACGTCTGCACGCGGCGCTGCGGCTTTTGCAACGTGAAGACCGGGGTGCCGACCTGGAACGACCCGCTGGAGCCGCTGCGGGTCGCCAACCAGGTGAAGAAGATGGGGCTGCGCCACGCCGTCGTCACCTCGGTCGACCGCGACGACCTGCCCGACTACGGGGCGAGCGCCTTCGTCGGCGTGATCCGCTCGATCCGCATGCAGGCGCCGGGCTGCAAGGTCGAGATCCTCACCCCCGACTTCCGCGGCCAGGAGATGCCGCTGGCCAAGGTGATCCACGAGCGGCCCGACGTCTTCAACCACAACGTCGAGACGGTGCCGCGGCTCTACCCGGTGGCGCGCCGCGGCTCCAAGTTCCTGCGCTCGGCCCGGGTGCTGAGGATGGCGAAGGAGATGGGCGGTGCCGACGTCGTCACCAAGTCGGGGCTGATGGTCGGCCTCGGGGAGAGCTTCGAGGAGATGGTCGAGACCTTCGGCATCCTGCGCGAGCACCGCGTCCAGGTCCTCACCGTCGGCCAGTACCTGCGCCCGACCGAGAACCACCTTCCCGTCGTTCGCTACTGGCACCCGGAGGAGTTCGAGGCGCTGGAGAAGGCGGCCTATGAGCTCGGCTTCGAGTCGGTGGCGTCGGGCCCGCTGGTGCGCAGCAGCTACCACGCGGACCAGAACCTGCCCGAGCGCGCCCTCGCCGGCTGACTAAGAGGCGGAGAGCAGTTCGCGCCGCGTCATCTCGCGGGCGAAGGCGACGACGTCGTCGAGGGCGCGGCCTTCGTCGATCTCGAAGCGCTCGGCGAGGCCGCGGGCCAGCTCACTCACCGGGCGAGGCCGCTCGAGCTGCTCCCAGATCCAGGCGCCGGTCGAGTTGAGCCGCAGGGCGATGCCGGCATCGACATCGAGCAGCACCGTCTCCTCGGGCACGTCACCGTAGACGGCGCGCTCCGTGCGCCGCAGCGTGGTCTTGATTTCGATCTGCGTTCCCCTCACGGCCCATACCCTATGACCGCGCGAGCGCCCAGTATGGGTTCGAGGTTAAGAATCGAGCTAGACTCCGCCTGGGTTTCAACGAAATAGGGGAGGAATATGAGCGGGAAGCAGCCCGAGTCCTACGAGGCGCCGACGGTCGAGGAGATCGACGCCGATGTCAAGCCGATCGCCACAGCAGCTGGCGTTCCCGTCAGCGTCACGCAGGTGGCCTGGAACCGGACCGGGGGGTCTAGCTGAAGGTCAGATTCTCCGCAGCAACTCGGCCTTCTTCGCAGCGAACTCCTCGGCGGTGAGCACACCGGCGTCGAGCAGCTCCTGGATGCGCCGGAGGCCCTCATAGGGATCTTCGTCCCGATGACCGGCGCCGTTGTCCGCCGGCGCCTCGTCAAGACCGTCCGATTTCATCGCGCGGGCGAGTCCCATCACCGCTGACTCGAGCTCCGCCACGGCGCTGCCAAGGTCCTTGTCCCCTTTTGCGGGCAGGGTCTCCGCCCAGAGATCGCGCTTCGGCTCGAAGCCCTCGAGCCGGCTGGGTGCGAGGCCGTAGATCCCGCCGCAATACCAGACAGCGCTTTCGTCGGCGATGGCTCGCTCGAGCGCTGCGAAGAGCTCTGGGGCGTCCTCCTCGAGGGCGAGCTCAGCGGAGATGTGGTCGATGCTGGCCAAGCCGACCTCGCCGAGGAAGTTGACGATTTCGCCCTCGATGCGCCGAATATGAGGTGTGTCGAGGAGCTGGAGGTCGGCCCACTCGGTCGTGTCCCATTTGATCCCGCGGAAGGTGACCCCAGTCCGCCGGATGTATCCGTCGGCCCGCGCCATGTCCATCGCGGCCTTGAATGCCGAGTCGTCTTTTCCCGCCGCTCCAACAGCTGCGGCGATTTCCTCACCAGTGGCTTCCCGCACGCGCTGCAGGTGCGCGACGACGGCCTTCGCCATCTGCTCTGCCGGGCTGCCTCGAAGAGCGCGGTCGACCGCCGCCTCCCAGGTCGCCGGGGGGTCGCTTGCGCTTCGCTCCGCGGTCGCCGCGACCTTCACCGCCATGATCGCGGCGACGGCCCTTCGGCCCTGCTCCTGGACCAGGGCTCGTTCCTCCGACGGCAGCGAGTTCCACTTCCGAACCAACGAGTAGCCGCGCTTCAGCGTCGGCAAGGCGCGCGTGGCGTAGAGGGCGAGGATCACAGCCACCGCTTGATCGCCCGAAGTATCCGGTCGCGCTCGTTTGCTGCCGCGTTTATCGTGCGGCGGGGGTCCGACGACCGTTCGTCGAAATACCAGCCCATGCGGAAGACCGGCACCGAACCGCGGGTGGCTTGGATGTCCATGTGCCCCCAACCGCGTCCCCCGACGCTCTCCTCCGGCAAGAACAGTCCATCTCCGAACTCGGAGAAGAACATGAACTGGCTGTCGGTGCGCTTTCTGAAACGTCCGACCTCGTTCATCATCACGAGGCCGATGTCGAGCACAGCCAGCAAGTACGTCTCGGTAACGGCGGGGGAGCCGCCGGGCGCGCGGTAGGCCTCAACCTGGGAGAACTCGGTGAACCTGCCCAGCTGAGTGGCGCTCATGCCCTGTTCGCTGCACATGTCGTCGACGAGCCCAGCTGGGTGGGCCCAGCTATCTTCGGGCAGGTTCGAGCGCTCGAACGCCGCTCGCACCTCCGCCAGATCGAGACAGGTCATCGCGGCGAAAATCTATCTAAAAGTGATTTTCCTGTTCACTCCGTGAGGCTCGGGGCAAACATCAAGGTCAAAGCGGCAACTGCTGATGGAGCCAGCCGGGATCGAACCGGCGACCTCCGCCTTGCAAAGGCGGCGCTCTGCCAGCTGAGCTATGGCCCCGCGTTGAGAAGTGTAGGCGGAGAAAGCGAGGGACGAGCGACGCGGCGCTAGTCGTCGAAGTCGAAGTCCTTGGGGGGCTTCTGCTCAAACCAGAGCTGGTCGTCCTCGGGCTTCTCCTCGAGGAAGTCGGGGGTCTCCTCAAGCACGTCGTCCTCGCTGCGCGGCCCCTTGGCCGCGGGTGGCTCCGGCTCCTCGTCCGGCTCCGGCTCGTCCGCGACGTCGGGCTCGGGCTCACGCAGCGGCGCGTCGAGAGCCTGGTCGAGTTCGTCTGAGAGGCGCTGCTCGTTCCAGAAGGCGTCGTCCTCGTCGTCGTACTCGGCATCGTCATCCGGCGCTGGGCCTTCGATGCTGACCTCGGCTTCTTCGGCCTCGTCGAGACCGGCAAGCGGATCGGTGGGCGCGAGGCGAGGCTCGGCGATCTCCTCCTCGACCAGCTCCTCGTCGGTGGGACTGGGCGGGCCGCTGGCGGCCAGCTCCTCCTCGACGTCGAAGAGCTCGGTCGGCTGTTCAGAAATCGCGTGACGCTCTTCGGTCGAGGGACCGTCGGGCTCGGGCTCTTGCTCCGGAGCAGGCTCGTCGTCAGCCTCGGGCTCGGCGGGCTCGGATGCATCGGCGACGATCTCGTGCTCCATTGCCGGCTGCTCCTCCTCGACCGGCGCTTCGTTAGCGGTCTCCCCCGCGGCCGGCGCGGTCTCCTCAACCGGCTCTGGCCCCTCCTGCAGATCGGTGATCGTCGGCTCGCGCCGGGTGGCCGGCTCCTCGGCGACCTCCGGCTGCGTCATGAATTCGGTCGGCGCCTCGGCGAGCGGGTCGTGCGCCTGCTCCCCATCGCCAGGCCGCTCAGCCTGGCCAAACGCCTCGTCCTCGAGTTGCTTCAACTCGGAGCCGTCAGCGCCATGCTGGCGCTTCAGCTCCAAATGCTCGCGGATTGCCTCGTCAAGAATGCCCATTCGCTACGTCCCACCTGGGGAACCTAAAGACTATGCGGTTATCCTTGCGACTGCGATGGCCCTGGGATGATCCTCCCAACCACGCACGAGGGGCTATAGCTCAGCTGGCAGAGCGCCTGGATCGCACCCAGGAGGTCGGCGGTTCGAATCCGCCTAGCTCCATGATTTGAAGTCCCTGCACGTGGCGGGGTTCCGGTTGGTGCCGGGGCTCTACGGTCAGCGCCAGCGGCGCTCAGTTTCGGGCACGAGTGCCTGAAAACACGGCGATGCGCGGAGATTAGCGGCGATTCACGCCGATTTGGACTCGCTTTCGTGGGCGAGCGGAGCTACACGGTCGACGAGCACATAGAAACGCCCCGGCGGCGCTGGAACGCCCCGGGGCCGGCACCGAAGTACGAGGCTTCGATGCGCAGAGAACGCTACTCGCCGAAGTACTCCGGCGAGGCATCGCAGCGGCTCTTCGGTGCCCTACCGAAAGGAGGGCGCATGCCCGTCACGGCAACGATCACCAAAGACCAGCGCGACGGCCTCTTCGAACTGGTCCGCCACCACCTCTACGGCATCGAAGACCTCTGGATCGCGTTCGGCCGAAGCCGGGACTACGCCACCGCCGAGCGGCTCGGCATCGAGTTCGGCGAAGACTTCCGGCTCCTGGCAGACATCGGCTGGGCCGCAGACGAAGCTCGCAAGAGCTTTGAGCTGACTATGCCGCCCCTCGACCTGGTGGAAGCGCTCCGGCGCCTTCGCGGCGAAGCCGAGAAAGTCCTGGTCGAGTCGGGTACCGAGCGAGAGGCGAGTGAAGATGACGCCGGGACCGACCGGCGCTTCCAGGTCGGCTGTGACACCTGCGAGAAAGTCCTGGCCAATCTCGACTCCCAGAGGGACGAATCATCGTGAGAGCCGCCAAGCAGCGACAGCGCCTCCGCCCCGGAGAGCTGGACGCCCAGGTGCTCGCCTACATGCGCAGGCGCAAGAACGACGGCCCACTGACGGCCAGCGCGATCGGCAAGGGCATCGAGCGCTCCGCCGGTGCCATCGCAAATTGTCTCGCCCGCCTCGCGAAGGACATGAGGGTCCGCCAGGCCAAAAAGCACCCGCGCGCCTATGTCCTCAAGGGCGCAAAGCTGAAATGACCGGCCAGTCTGATCTGCGGTTTCTCGAGGGTCGAGGCACAGGCCACAGGGAGGTACGAGGTGCCTGCTGGTCGGGCACCTCGACACCTGCCTCGGCCCTCGAGAAACCGCAGAGACACGGAGACCGTCGCTTGGTCGACTCGACGGCGCTGCGCCCGAAGGCCACACCGAGAGCTATAAGCGCCCCGGCACGAACTCGCCCGCTCAGATCACAGAGATCCACGGGTGATCTGGCCGGACCACCCGTGGACCATCCGGTGACGCTTATGCGGCCTCAGGACGATCGTCGATCGGCTCAAGGCCGTCGAAAGCGGACTCGATTGCAGCGGTTGTCTGCATTTCGTCGGTGGGGCTGTCGAGGGACTCCGCCTCGGCCTCAAGCGCAACAAAGATGTTGTCGCGGATCTTGATGATCGTTTCCGGTAGGTCGCCCACAATGTCCCGCCGCAAGCCGTGGCGGTCGATCAGAACCTGATCGGCATCGTCGCGCATCTCGTAGAGGCGTTCGACGAGAGCGTCCAACTCCATTAGGGTCGAGGCAGCTTTGTTCTGCAGACCGATGAAACGGTCATACGGTGAAGCGTCCTCGTCATCTGCCTCGTGATCGTCCGGCTTAGCGTCACGAAACGCCAGCGAGCGAAGCCTGATGTTCGCGCCCTGCGCGGCGACGAGACGCACCTCTTCTCCATCGACAAGAACAGCCTCACCATCGGCGTCATACAGCAGCGGTGGCAGTTCTTGGCGCCCCTCCATGAACTCGACCGCCTCGGCGATCGTCTTCAGACCGCCGGCGCACAGCGCCAGATTATTGACGACCCTGGCGACCGTGCCGCGCAGCCATGCTTGATCGTTGACTGCGCTGCCCTGGTCGGAATAGACGAGTCCTAGTGCAGTCAAAGCCGTGATGCCGCGCGCCACCAACTCGCGACTCGCCTTCGACCACGTCGCACCATCCACCTCCAGCGCCGCCAGCGCCTCATCGAGAAGCGTCGGGATATCGATGTCCTCGCGGATCGACCACGCCGAATCCTCGATTGCCGCCGGCTGGAACTCGTTGGTTAGGGCAGGCACCATCGTCTTGTTGCGCTTCTCAGCGTCCTGGTAAATCGGCAACAGCAACGACCCGACCGTCTGCGCGTAGCGCTTCTTGGTCAGGTGTTGCCTGGCCGGATCCTCGAGAACAGCCTTGCGAACGACGGGCTTTGCGTCGGGAAGGCTCGCGGCCCGCAAGAGATGTCCGGCGATCACGTTCGGGGGGCTGGTGGTCTCGTGGTACTCGTCCCGGCCGACAACGTCGTTTGCCTGCTCCTGCGTCAGAAAACCCGCCGCAGCCAGATCGGTCACCAGGCGCTCGCCGCGCACGCCGCTCTGAGCGATCGGGTTCCATGGGCGAGGCTGCTCGTGGATGCTCTCCACGAACTCCGAGATGACCTGCGGGTACGGACGCTCCGACACCTCGTGCTTCTCGTCCAGCACCCCGATGATGATGTGCGCTGGCATCGTCAGCACCTTGACGGCGTAGTGCACGTCTTCATTGCCGGGTTGGACCGAGATGCGACTGGCGACGCCCGCGCGTGCGCGGCGCACCAGATCCGTCTGCGAACCCGCAAACTTCAGAGCGACATCACACTCGACACCGAGCCCTTCCAGGCACGTCACGACGCGCGTAGAGCCCTCCGCGGTGTGGACGAACCCACATGCCTCGCCCCCCTCAACGTCGGCGTCCTCCTCGATAGCGGACGCGGGCACGAGGTAGATCGGGTTCCAGACACCGCCAGGGTGCTCCCTGATCAGCTGACGCAGGTCCGGACTCACGATGCGCTTGGCATTGTCGCGAACTGCCTCACGGAGGTGTTCGACATCACGGGTGCGGTAACGCATCGACGGGATTGCGTCAGTCTCCTCCGGCAGCGGCCAGACCGCCCCGCCGCCGAGCTTGACCTCCAAGCGCCCGCGGCCGTTCGCGCCGTCGGGCGACACTGCCGTCGTCCAGACACGCGCCTCCACCGACATCAGCGTGTAGCCGGACGGCGTGCGATGCTCGGACACACGCTTGCGCTCGAGGTCGTTACGCAACTGGCTTGGGTCTACCACCGCCGCGGCAATTGCGTTTGCTTCGGCCGGAGGCAGCATTAGCGTCACGCCGTCGTAGATTTCGACACCCCGCTGAAGACGGCGAGAGGCCGCCGTAACTGACTGCGCCTTAGCGACCAAGGGGATGCGAACGAAGTTACCCTCACCGACTGGGAACTGCTCCTGATCGTTGTGGGCGTTGGGATTTACTGATGAGAGATCCATGTGTGCTCCAATCCGCACGGTCCAACGGAAAACCTGAACCACCGTGGGCTTCGGGCGCGAGGGCAATACCTCGCGACTCATCCATGAAGTTCTTGATGGCTGGTTCGGGTGTCCTCGTTGGTCTCGCGCTTATGGCTTTCGGGCGGAATGCCCCTGACGTATTCCATTCAGGTGGCAGCCGCACGATGAGCACGGGACCGACACCCGGTGGCTGATCCCCAACCGCAGTCGAGGCGTGAGCCATTCGGTTTGTCGCTTCGGCCGACTATCTGGCTAAACCAAGAGGTTCGTCCTTTGGGCTTCATGTGACCGCCGGACGTCGTAACTCGGTCTATGTCTCCAGAACGACGGCTCAAGCAACGAGCCAAGTCAAGCATTGCATGTTTGTCAAGATGTCCAGCCTGGTGGTGATCATCGCTGCGCCTCTCGCTCGGTCACTGACAACTCGACTGGCTCGATCGGGTCGCCATCGACCAGTGCCTTCAGTCGCGCCCGCTCGGCCGAGCCGCGGCGCATCATGTGGGTGTAGACGCGCAAGGTGAACTTCGGGTCGGTGTGGCCAAGCTGGGCCATCACCGAGGCGGGGTCCTCGCCGGTGGCGATCAGGATCGAGGCGAAGGTGTGGCGCAGCTTGTGCGGCGTGACGCCCCGTGGCAGCGGTGTCTGGCCGCGCTCTTCGAGCAGCTGGTCGGCCCGCTTCACGGCCGAGGCGAGGATGCGATTGCGGAGATTGTCCTTGTCGCGATGACCGCCGGTCCCGGTGGGGAACACCGGATCGTCGGGGCCGCTGCGGTAGGTACGCGCCTTGTGTGCGGAGAGTTCGTCGCGCAGGAGGGGCAGCAGGACGATCTCCCGCAGCCCGGCCTGGGTCTTGGAGCGACCGATGGAGATGCGGCCGTTGGCGAGATCGATGTCGCGCCAGCGCAGGTTGCATAGCTCGCCCGCCCGAGGTCCGGCGAGGAGCAGCGTGGCGATGATCGGGCGGCGGTCGTCGGTGAACCAGCGCTTGTCGCGATCGAGCTGGCCCGCTGCCTCAAGCAGCGTCGCGATCTGCTCGACCGAGTCGAGGTGCACCGGAGCGGGCCTCATCGCCCGGAGGCGGCGTCGGCGGCCCGCCGCGGGGTTCTCGGAGATGTACCGGTACTCCACCGCCACCGAGAGCACCCACTGCAAGGTGTCGATCGTCTTGTTGATCGTCGCCGGCGAGAGGGGCCGCAGCGCCTGTCCCCAGTCATTGCGCATCGCCTGGCCGCTCTCCCTAGCGCGGCGCCGGGCCTCGGAGACCTCGACCATGTGGCCGCGGAAGGCATCGACCGCCTGGATGTCGATCTCGTGGAGCGGCCAGCTCCCGAAGTAGGGCACGACGTGCGCGAGCGCGTTCTCCTTGTAGGCGTAGTTCGCCTCACTCATCTCGCTCTTGCGGGCCGCCATCAGGCTCCGGGCGAAGGAGCCGAAGGTCGGCATCGCGTCGGATGCCTCCTCCGCTGCCCTGGCTCTGCGAGGTCGTCGCGTCGGCGGTACCCAGATGCCGCGCCGCACATCGGCCATGACGTTCGCCAGCTCTTCCTCAGCGCGCTTGCGGTTCCAGCCTTCGGTCTCCAGGCCGAGCGTCAGGTACTGCCGCTCGCCGTAGGCCCGGAAGCGGAGCGCGTAGCCGCGCCCGCTCTTCCAGTGGCGCTCCAGCACTTGGCCTTCCGATCTACGAGCCACTTCTGTCACCTCCTGGTCCGTGAGCACCGGAGGAACGGCAGGCGCGGTCGCCAAGTGGCGGCGGAGATCCGCGCGCCTCTAGGCTGGACATCGCGCCGAAGCTCAATCCTTCGACGCCGGGCCGGGGGCGTTTGCGCGCCGCCCGGCCGTCTGTTTCCTGTCCGACGACGATAGCTCCGCTGCGCCCAGGAAGCGAGCCAACCTGACCCGGGACGCATGCCTACCGCTCCTCCTCGTCGTCGGGCGAGTTGCCAAGCCAGTCAACCGCGCGCTCACGGTCGCGCACTTCGCGGAAGATCGGCGCGAACGGCCCCTTCCGCTGTAGGTCTTCGAGGCGGCAGAAGCTGACCGCCACCTCGCCGCGCGCCTGTGCCATCGCCGGGTGGTCGCGCAGGAGCATCGACGCGAACGTGCGCCGCGTGGTCAGCGCTTCCCGAGAGGCGCCGGTTAGCACGCAGAGAACCCTCGGGAAGACCGGAAAGCGATCGCGCCAGAGCGGCTGTCCTTCCGCGTCGGTGGCCCGGTAGAGCTGGGCATAGCGACTCAGCTCTGCGACGAGGCGATCGACCGAGAGCGTGGCGCGGTCGAGCTCGAGGAAGCGCAGCTCGAGGACCGTGTCGTCGTCCTCGGGTCGCAGGTAGGTGAGGACGGCGTCCGCGAAGAGCGTGCGGCGGCGACGGCCGCGACCGCGGCTCATGGGGTGGGCGACCTCCTGGCGCCAGGAGAACGGGCCGAATTCGTCGCCGCGCTCGCGCGCCGCCTTCAGGAAACAGATCGCGGCATCGTTGACGGCGAGCGTGTGCGCCCTCCGCGGGCCGGCCGCGTCGCTCGCCTGGAGCACCCTCGGCTGCGTCTCCAGCCCGACCAGCTCGAAGGCGAGCGCGGCGCCGCGCTCGCTCACGAACCAGAGCCGCCGCGGCGCGATCCGCGTGTCGACGTGATGGATCAGCCCGGCCTCCTCGATGCCGGCGAGGATCTGCTGCGTGCGCCGTAGGCTGCGGCCCGGCAGATGGATCGTCCGCACCTGCTCGGTGGACAGGACGCGGTGCTCGCCCAGCGAGGCGATGATCTCGGCGGTCGCCTCCGGCAGGCCGACGGCGGCGCTCGGCGCCGGATGGCGACCCTCCTTCTCGGCGCGGCGCTCAGCCCGCGCACCGGTATGGCCACGCGAGCGCCGGCCATGCCGGCTACGCGCCGTTGCGGGATCGAGCCGCTGCGTAGCCAGCGCGGAGGCGATAGCGACGGCGCCGAGAGCGAAGGGCGCGAGCGACGAGGCGGGAACGATCGAGAGCAGGGTCGAGGCGGCGAGATTGCACTTCATGTCCCGACCTAGATGCAACGTAGAGATGTCGGCAAAACGCCAAGCCGGGAAACGGCGCTGCCATCGGCATTCGCGGCGGTCCGGCCCCATCGCGAGCTGAAGGGTTGGACGAAGGGACGGACGCAGTCTTGGTCGAAGGGACGGACGCAGCCGGGACCGTCCGCCTCGGCGCATGGGGAGGTGCGCCGGGCGTGGTTTCCGCCGCTCGCGGACTCGAACCGAAACAGCGTGCAAGATCTTCATACGCCCTGGACTAGCTCCGCTGGCGAGGGAAGTCAAATTGCCCTACGGCGTCTCCCGTAATCCCCGCGCATCCCCGCTAATCGCCGCGTATTTCGTTGACGAAACTCTTAGATTCGCGCTGACTGATCCTTCTCATCGAGCAGCACGACGTATCCAGTAGGACGCGACCTCGGCGGCTGCACGCCTACGAGGGTCTCCTGCGACCGGTTCGTCCAGGTAGGCACCTACGACATCGGCGATGCAGAGTGGCGCACCGCTCCCACGCAAAGCGCATGATCGGTGCTGCCCGTTCACGACGACCCTTTGCTCTGGGTGCCAGACGATCGGGTCGGTAAAGAGGGAGCTGCACCAGTCTCCCTCGGCTGAATCACCGAGGGTCTCGTCTACTGCAGTGATCGCATCATCCATTTCCGCGCCTTGCGGCAGCGCATCGAGAACGTTGACGCTGACTTCGGCAACCCGCCTCCAGTCGGCCTGGTGGTACTGACAGGAACGGAGATCGTCCTCACTCAAGATCAGGGACCAATGTGCTCCTAGCGCGGGCTGATCGTCGCGGTCCGAGGGGTACAACTCACGCAACTCCTCAAAGCGCTGCCTCCAGCGGCATGAGCCAGGGCTGTGAGGCCAAGGAAGGTCAGCAACGGCAACCACCCGGAGTTCGTCGATCCGATTGCGATCCGGCTCAGGAGGCGGAATCAACGCCAGCAGCGGGTGCCAGCTGCCTCCCAGGCCCGCACAGGTCACATCGGCCGGATCAACCAGCGCCTCGCTAACCAGCGCCTCGACACACTCCACCGAGTGCCGCTCAAACTCGATCTGGTTCGCCGTTTTCACGATCTCGGTCCATCCGCGACCGCGTGGGTCATCCGGAAACCGGATGAAAAGCCGCATCTCGCCAAGTGTCGAAAACGCTCGCTCCAAGCCAGCGAGGAGCCGCTCAGGGTCGTTACCGACCGAGGCACCAGGATTGTCGACGGGATTCAGGGCAAGAGCGACCGCCTCGCTTCCCCCTCGCTGATAAACGCGGACCCAAGCCAGTGATTCGTGTCCGTAGGCAAAGAGATCCTCAAAGATCCGCTCGACATGCATGGATCAGATCCTCGACATCGGCCAGGGATATGGTGGGGTGGCGTTGGGCCTACGCTCGGGCGTAGCGGAAAGCACCGCGGATATTCGCCCAGAAATATTTCCCGGCGGACTCGGCCTGAATGAGACCGGTGTAGATCGATTCGGGGACATCGAAGTACTGGTAGACACCCCCATCGAGGAACTCGATCTCAAGGACATTGTCTTCGTACCCCACGGATCGGAGGTTCGACGATTGGACCGGGACTCGATTCATATCTGCTCCTTGCTCTTGACGACTTTCGGCGACTGAGAGCGCTGGCTCCGCCAAAGCTCTACCAACTCTGAATAGTCCTCCGGCTCGCGGGCTTTGTTCCAGCCGCCGGGACCTTTCTCGCCGAAGACCGGCGGGTCGCTGCTGTCGGGCCTCCGCGCCGTGGTCGGTTGGTCGACGAGGACCCGCATCGGCAGGTTGACGGCTTCGCCGATGACTATCGCCTCGCCGGTGCGAAGGACAGGCAGCATCGAGAGCAGCCCCTCAAGGTTGTTGCTGACCGAGCTGACCACATGAGCCCGGTCCTGGGAGTTGGCAAGTCGAAGAGCGAAAGTAGTGCCGCATTGGGAAAGGACGGTGTGATCGACCTCGCTCGGGCGTTGGCTGACGATCATCGCGCCGACGCCGTACTTGCGTCCCTCCTTGACGATCCGGCGGACGCTTGAGCCGGCGAGCGAGCGCGAGTCCGGGCCAAGGTAGGCGTGCGCCTCCTCCAAAACTACAAGCAACGGCCGCTCGCGACCGCCCTCAGCGATGTCTCGGCCCCAGTAGAGAGCGTCGTAGACGATCCTCAGCATGATCCCGATCACGTCGTGCAGTACCTCGGGCGGTACGCCGGACAGATCGACGATCGTGACCGGCTCCTTCGCGCCTAGCCACGACTCAAGCAGCTCATTAAGGTCGGCCTCCACCTTTCCCTCAAGATCCGGACTCCACCTCCCCGGCTCGAAAAGGAACGAGAAGCGGCGGTCGCGCAGACGGACACCGAGACTGTCGACCTCTCGGCGCAAGTTGAGGCTACTGTTGCTGAGATAGATCTTCTCCTCGCCCGCAGCCTGGGACTGGGCGCGGTAGAGTGGCGGCACCACGGCGAGCGCGTCGCCGCTTTGGATCGGCTGCCCGTCTGCCGCCAACGCGAGTGCCTCGGTCCCGCGGGACTGGTTTCCGGCAGCGGTATGAGTGGAGTTGAGCTGGCGGTACATCTCCAACCAGAGGTCGTGGATGCTGAATGGGACCGGCGCGTCAACCGTGACCGTGTCCGGGCTGACTCCGTCCCGCGGCTGCAACTGAAGTGCCTGCTGCTTGCGCGCCGTCACCTCATGCAGGAGCGCCGACCGCTCGACGCCCTTCACCGGCCCGAAGGTAAGCGCCAGCAACTCGTCGAAATTTAGCGCCCAGTAGGGCATGTGGAGCTGCTCGGCCGGATCGTCGGCGTCAACCCGCAGCACCCGCAAATGATCGGCGGCGGTACGAGCGTACTCGCCATGAACATCGAAGACGAGGATTCGCGCCGAAGGGTAGGTGTCGACCTGGGAGAGCACTTCCAGCAGCTTTGCCACGGTCGTCGACTTGCCGGCGCCGGTGCTGCCGACGACGGCGGAATGCCGGGTCACCAGGCGGTTGACCCCAACCTCGGCGCCGATCGACTCGGCACTTGCGACCGAGCCAATGCGGATCGACTTGCCCGGCTCGGACTCGCGGCTGTAGACGCGACGTAGATCGGCCTCGGTGACAAGATGGACCGGATCACCAAAGGTCGGATATTGGCCCAGGCCACGCTGGAAGCGACCATCGCGACGGGCCTCACCGACTAGCTGGACCGTCATCCAGAGCGCACTGCGATCGGGGTCTCCGGCGAGGCTGTCGGGTAGCGCACTGGCCCCCACCTGGGTGACCACCCCAAAGAGGTCGAGGAAGCCGACTGGGAACTTGACGAAGCTCCCAACCTGACCCACTCGGTACCCCTGGCCGCGGACGAACTTGAGTCCGGCCGTGCTAGCGGAATCTAGCTCGACGCCAACACTCGGACCACGCACGTCCCGAACAGCGCCTATGAGGGTGGGATCGTCGCGGGAGTTCATGGCGCATTGCCGGCGAGGGTGGCGAGCATCTCGCCGAACTTCGCGAAGTCGCCCAGATCGCAGTGCGCCTGCTTACCGCTGAAGCGGACCCCGGGGAGTTCGGGATCGTCGTCGAGATCGTCGCGTTCACGCCACATGTCCTTTTTGCGTCCAATCACTGCTTCGTCTTCGGCAAGCAGGACCAAGTTAGCCGTGGTCGTATCGATGCTGAGCTCGCGTGCCTTTTCGTACTGCTCGAGCTTGCCGTAAAGAAAGCCGTAAACGATCCCGCTGGGGTTTCTCTGGAGACCCTCTTGAACGATCTCGTTGAGGTGCTCGTCGCGGAACGAGTAACCACAGCTCACGACGACAACATTTGGTTGCCGCAAGACTTGGCGGAGGCGGTCATGGAGCGCCAAGTACGGCATCCGTCTGCTCTCGTCGTACTTGAGGTGAGAGGGATGAATAAGGCGACGCTCATCATGGTTTGCGTCGGGCTGGCGGATCACCCGCCCCCCGTCCGAGCGACTCCAGTTGATTGAGCCGTGGAGCTTCCAGAGCCGTGCCCACCGAGCGGGCAGCGCGTCGTCCTCGATCGCCCGTATATCAAAGAACGGCCGGTTGGCACCTGCAAACCCATCGAAATAAGGGACGCTGGACTCCTCCAGCGCCTGCTCCGCAAGCATGTCGTAGTTGGTGGTAAAGATCTCCACCGGCAACCGGCGGGCGATACCGCCAACCCAGGTCATCACCCGGTGATAGGAGGTGTCCAGGGTAGGCAACGGCGGCTTAGCGAGGGCGACGATCTCATCCGAGATCGCCTCATCCAGCTTCTTCAACTCGTCAGTACTGAGACCCCGCGCCTCTGACCTTCCGGCTACGTCACCAAGGGCCCGAACCAAGCTGAGCATGTACTCGAGATCGGCGTCTGACTTCTTGTCCTGCTCAAGGACCGTCTGCAGCTTTGCGAAGGCATTTTTCGCGGATTTCGACTTCTTCAACCTCGCCGTCAAGATCTTCGTCATTCCCATGATGTCGGGGATCAGGGGAGCGTCGCTGTTGGCGGATTCAACCGACATCGGACAGCCGGCGCCTATGAACAGAGCCAGCGGCCGGTGCGGGCCCTCTAGGGCCTGCCTGAAAAGGTCCACATTCTTTGCAAGGTCGTGAGGCATTGGCTAGGTACGTTTTCGGTATGCAGCGGGCCGCCAGCCTATCGGGCCGGCGAATCGTCCTTATGTCGAACTCAGCTCAGTGGCCGGCTGCACTTCGACGCCCGGGCGTCAGTGACGCCAAAGCCTTGCGTTCGGGTCCCAACAGCCTTCGGCATCCGATCCGAGAACTGGATCCAGTAGGTCGGCAGCGGCCGTATAGCCGGTGCCGATATCCGTCGCGATTCCGACCTCTCGAGCCAGCTCCGCGTATGGCCTTGCCCACGATCGAGGCGGTGGCGGCATGGTATTCGGAAGTGGCTGGCCTGCTCGCCGCTCGAAAGTTGTTGCAAACGCACGACTGAGGCGCTTGGCGTCCAGTTCAGCTAGCTCGCCGATCAGCACGAGGTCGACGAGATCCTTGACTCGGGTACTTTCCCGCTCGGCCTGCCCATATGAGCCGGTGTAGGCGTGAAGCTTCTCGGCAACGTGCTGCTCAAGCGGAACGACCGGCAACTGCGGCGTTGCCACGTCTGCGAACTCCAGCGCGTTCGCCGTAAGAAACGGCTCCGCTTGGATCGGCGACGATTCGCTGAAGGCAACGTCGACGGGGAATTGCTCGAAGCGGCGGCCTGCGAGGTCGGCACGAACGGTGTAGCGAACGGCGCGGAAGCCGGTGGCAGCGTCAAGCGCCGGGGTACGGCGAACGTCGAAGGAGAAGAAATCGCCGAGATCGACGCCGGTGGCTGCGTTCAGGTGCTCGGTCGCGGCTTCCTCGTCGTCGGCCCGCCCGAGGTCGATGTCTTTCGTCGTTCGGGTACGAAGGCCGAGCCGTAGCTCCAGTGCGAACGCGCCCTTGAGCACCCAGCCACCCGACTCCGACGCCGCGAGTCTGGCGAGAAATCTCTCGAAGGCCACGCGCTTGCGCAGGCGCAACAGCGCCGAGCCGCTTGCCTTGGCCTCATTCTTCAGGCGCTGCTCAAGTGCAGTGCGGAATGCCTCTGGCGTTTCGTATTTCACGACTGTCCATCTTGATCGACTGCGCCGCGGACGAGCTCGGCGACACGACCACCACGTTGATCGGCTCGGTCGAGTAGCGAGCGGCGGGTTGCAATGCCTTCGCCTAGCGCCTGGCGGACGGCCATCTCGATCTGCTCGGGGGCCGTTCCGGCACCGGCCGCATCGAGGATCGAGCGCACCGGGTCGGTGACGCGGATGCCTTCGCGGGAGACGACTTCGGACGGCTCAAGGGTCTTCGTCGTCGTGTGCAGGGTTACTCCCTGAAGCCGCCTGATCCCACGATCGTCGCGATCGACCAGCAGGTGGACGGCGTTCGGTATGACATCCGATAGGTCGTGAAGGTCAAGTGCGCTCTCGTGGGAGACGACGGCTCGCTCGGCGCCGACCGCGAGCCACTTCGCTCGTACCTCCTCGTGACTCGAGCCCGGATAGCCACGCAGCCGGTACAGGCCTCGTCGAACGTGCTCGTAGCGCCCGGAACGAACATGGTGGGCGAGTAGCTGCGGGCTGAAGCCGGCTTCGCGCGCCTGCCGGGAAGTGAAGTAGCCGTCCTGCCCGTAGGAAACTTGGTTCAGGGCGACGGCATCTGGAGCCCGGTTGTCAGACATAACTAAAGTATAGCTATATCTTTCCGTGACACTCAGAGCAGTAGATCCCGAGGCACTCGTCGCCAGGAGTGCCCGAAACGCCGACAATCCCCGCTAATCCGTGCATATCCGCGCCGACCTCGACTCCGGGCCGCGTCCGCGAATCCCCTGCTAATCGTCGCCTTCTAACACGGAATCCAGCGCCAGAGCCCAGTCATCGCACCCAGGAGGTCGGCGGTTCGAATCCGCCTAGCTCCATTTCGCAGACAACAGCAACCCGTACGGCGTGGGGACGAAACGCCTGGTTGAGTAGATCGAACGGAATCTCGAGCGCTTCCGGCGGACTTCATGTTTCAGCTGGATGAGACAGAGACGGCGCTTTGAGGTCGCAGATTGCGAGCTCAAAGCCCGGCCGGGGCGGGCGTCGCTGCGCCCCCTGCGTCTTTACCGAGTAAGGCGCGGCCATTTCGGGGGTGCTGCGTAGCAAGCGCGCGATGCTCGCGCAGATCTACCGCTCACACCCCCTGATCGAGTCCGCGCCGGTGCCGCCGCGGCAGCGGTCGAAGCCGGGGCCCCCGCGCAGGCGGTCGGGGCCGCGGTTGCCCTTGAGCAGGTCGTTGCCACCATTGCCCCTCAGCACGTCGGGGCCGCCACGACCGAGGAGGCGGTCCTCGCCCGCTCCACCGAAGATGCGGTCGGCCGCAGGGCCGGCGCCGATGTAGTCGTCACCGCTTCCCGCGCAGACCAGGTCTCGGCCCGCCAGCGAAGCGATCGTGTCGTTGCCACTGAAAGTGGCGATGACGTCACGGCCGCTGGTGCCGGCGATGGTGTCGTCGCCCGCCGTTCCGGTCGTCGTGGCGGGGACGCCACGACACGTCACCGGCGGCCCGATCACGAGGGTCGTCGCGGTGGCCTTGTCGTTGGATGCAACCGGGTCCTTCTGGTCTCCTTTCACGGAGGCGGTGTCGCTGATCGTCCCGATCTGGCGAGGGATGACGGCGATCGTCACCGTCGGTGGGCTGCCGTAGTCGATCGTCGGCGCCCTGAGCCCGCCGAGAGCACAGGTGATTTTCTTCCCTTTGCGCGCACACTGGCCCGAGCTGGCGGTGGCGGAGACGAAGTCAACGCCCTTCGGGACTTGGCCGGTGACGGTTACGCCGGTCGCCGGGTCCGGCCCGAGGTTTTGCGCTTGGATCGTGTAGGTGAGGGTCGATCCGACATTGACCGGGTCGGGGCTGTCGGCCATGGTGATTCCCAGGTCGGTTGAGCCGGAGGGCGCCGCCACGCCCACGCCAGCAAAGGCGAGGACGGGCGCCACCGCGAGAAGCCCTGCGCAACGCGCCCATCGCTTTGAGCGCAGGGGGTCCAGAAAGTCCGGGCATCGCATCGGCTTCTCCTCTCCTTCGCGCTCAGGCCTGCTGGGCTTTCTTGAGCTTCGCCGCCGCGTTCACGCAGCGCGAGAACGGCGTGCCCTTCTCGCCTTTGACGTGCTTGCGGCTCATGCCCTTGCAGGCTTTGCTCGGGGTGAGCTTCTCGTTGTTGGCGGCCTTCGCCATCGCGGTCACGCACTGGCTGAACGGCGTGCCCTTCTCACCGGCGACGTGCTTCTTGCTCTGGTCCTGGCAGTAGACGCCGTAAGCCTTCGCCTTTTCAGGCTGTGATGCGCCCGGCCCCGGCGTTTCGGGAGCCGGCGTTTCCGGCGTGTACTGCGGGCCATTGCCGTGACCATGGCCTTGGCCGGGGTTCGTGGGCTGGCTGGCCAGGGCCATCGCAGGCGCAGTGGCAAGAGCGAGTGCTCCGAGAACCATCGCGATCTTCATCTGCAGCTTCATCGTGTGCCTCCATCGATTCAGGGAGCCCCCGCTCGGGAAGCTCCTTTGCGCTCTCTGGGGCCAAAACGCCGGCGGGCCACGCCCGTCAGGCCCTATCTGCGACAACCCCCTTAGGGCTTGCTGCCGGTTTCGTCTCCTTGGGGCGCTTCTGCGGCGCCGGCGGCGGGTGCGGCCGCGCTGCCGTGTGTATGCGATTCGGGCGCGGCGGGGCTGGATGGGGGCGATGCGGGCCCTTTTTCGGCGCTGGGATTCGATGGATGGGCGGGATGGGCTGGCTTCGGCGGGTGCTCGGGGTGGCCCTGGGCCCCGGCGGCCCCGTGGTTGGCGGTTTTGTGACCCGCCGCCGTCTGCTGTCCGTGCGCGGCGGCGCTGGGGAGCTGCTTCTCGTGTCCATTGCCGTGGGGGTGGGCGAGGGAGTTGCCCTGGGAGGTGGGGGCTGCCGCCCCGGCTTCGGCGTCGGTCGCGGCGCCGCCCGGGCTCGCAGCCTTCCCGGCGCCAGGCTTCGCGGCCTGGGAGGCGCCGAGGCGGCTGGCGCCCACTGCCCCAGCGGCCGAGCCCGCCTTGGCGTCGATCGCGGCCGAGCCCGAGCCGTTCGACTGCGTTCCCGCCGGGACGGCGTCCGGGGACCTCTCCGCCCGAGTCGTCTGCGAGCCGTCCTCGCCTGGCAACCCGGCGTGGATCAAGCCGCCACGGTCCGCCGCGCCGACGCCGATCGCCGCGACGACCGCGACGGTCGCCGCGCCCTTGAGCGCTGCCGAGGCGCCGAGCGACTTGGCCGCCCCGCCACCCAGGGCTCCCACCACCCCGCCACTCCCAGCGTGGCCACCGAGCAGGCCCTGCAGCAACCCCGCCGCGGCGACCGCCGGCAGCGGCGAGAGCGCGGCGAGGTCCCGCTCACGACTCTCGATTTCCTCTCCGAAGCGACGGCAGCTGGCACAGGCGCGCAGGTGGGCGCGCAGGTCGCGGCGGCGGGCGACGCGGCCGTCGCCATTGGAGAGCGCCCTGGTCACCGTCTCGCAGCTCATCTCCCGTCCCTCATCCATCTGCCGCAGGCTCAGCCGCGCCTCGTAGAGGGTTTGGCGAGCAACCGCGGGGGAGGTTCCGAGAGCGGTCCCGATCTCGGCGAAGTCGAGGCCCGCCAGCTCGCGCATGACCAGGGCGCCGCGCTGGCGCTCGGGCAAGGCGTCGAGGTCGGAGACCAGCCGCCGCAAACGCTCTCTCGAGGCCGCCTCCTCGGCCACGCCGGACCCCACCGCCGCCAGCTCGGGGTCGAGCTGGCGCGTCTCGCGGCGGCGGCGGAGCAGCTCGATCGACTCGTTGTGGGCGATCCGGTAGAGCCACGGCTTCAACTTGATGTGCCGCTCCTCGCCCGGCAACGCCCGCAGCACCTTGATCATCGTGTTCTGCAGGGCGTCCTCGGCATCCTGGGAGTTGCCGACAACGGCCAGGCAGTAGCGGTACAGGCTCTGGTGATAGCGGTCGAAGACCGCCGCGAAGGCGCGCTTGTCTCCCCTGGCCGCTCGCTGCGCGAGACGGTCGTCGGAGAGCACGCGGGTGATCCCCGAACCCGAACCCAGCCCGCTCGGCACGGCTTCGCTCATTTCTCGCTGTGCCCATCTAGCGCCATCCGTTCAAGGGTAGGGGTGTTTCGCTCATTCCCTAAACGGGAGATGAGACAGCGTTATCAGCGCCTATCCAAGTGGGGCCCTGGCAACCCCATTGGACGATGTTCCAATTCGAAAGCCACCGCCAAGAGGCCGAGCTACACGCCTTCGAAGGCTCCGGATCTCCTCCGCGGCGCTGCCCAGGGCGCGCAGTGGATTCGACGCCTGACCTTTTAGAGGTTGCGCCTGACAGACCCACGGGGTTTTCGTTGCAGCGGGGAAGGGTAAGAAAGTCGATCTGGTCGTAAGAGCTGGACTGCGTTGCACGGCTCTCTGAGCTCAAGGGCTGCGCAGGCCGGCGGAGTCGCCGGTTTGCCCCAACGAGAGGAAAATGCAGATGTCCGCCGTGCTGATCGTCGTCATCGTGATCGTCGTATTGGTCCTCGCCACGGCCACGGCCGTGATCGGCCGCCGAGCGGCAGCCCGCCGCCGGCTTGAAAGGCAACGCCTCGCCGAACGGGCCGGCGCCCACCGTGACGAGGCGCAGACCCGCGCGGCGAAGGCGAGCGAGCACTCCGAGGAGGAGCGGGCAAAGCGAGCCGAGGCCGACGAGGCAGCACAGGAGGCCGAGCGCCACGCGCGCTTGGCCGAGCGGAAGAGAAATCGCGCCGATCAGCTGGCCGCCGAGTCAGAGGACGCGAGCGAGCGCGTCGAGCGTGAGCGCGAGCAGGCGCGCGCGCACGGTCACAAGGCCGACGAGATCGAGGAGAACCTATGAGCCTGCGCGCCGGACGCGCCCGCCACGGCGCCGGCAAGGGCTTGCGACTGGCGCCCGAGCCGGCTCGAAGGCGCCTGTTTCACCGACCCATCAATCCAATCCAAAGGAGCCCCAAATGACCATCGTAGGAATCCTCATCGTCATCATCCTGATCCTGCTCGCGGTCTATCTCTTTCGCCGGGTCGTCTGAGGGCGGGCGGGCGAGATGACCTTCGCAGGCAGCATCTTCCTGATCGCGCTGGGCGCGATCCTTCGCTTCGCGACCCACCTCCACGTCAAGGGACTCGACCTACGGACGATCGGCCTGATCCTGATGATCGCCGGCGTCGTCGGCTTGCTCATCGCGATCTGGCAATGGGCCGTGTGGTCCCGTCGCTCCCGCCAGTCCGAAGTCCTGGTCGACGATCGGCGCGTCGGCGATCCCCGCTACCAACAGCCCCCGGGCGAGTACCGGAATCCACCGGGTTGATCGGCCAAATCGAACCCCGAGAGCTGCCCCGACGGCAGCGCCCGACGATCGACGGGCCGTAGCGCTGCGAGTCGACCTAGCGAGAGCCGCTACGTCCCCTGCAGGCGGGTCTTTTCGATCCGGGCCAGCTTGCCTTTCAGGCGCTGGAGCTGTGCCTCCTGCGTCGCCGAGCGTTTGAAGCCGGGGTGGGCGATGTTTTCGGTCTCCTGCGGGTCGGTCTTCAGGTCATACATCTCCCACTGCGGCTGCTTCGGGTCTTCCTTTGCCACGTCGTAGTACTTCGCCAGCTTCCAGCGCCCTTCGCGGATGCTGACGATGTGGTTGGGGGGTTTCGGGTAGGGCGGGCTGTTCTGCCCCGACTGGTAGTCGTCGTAGGTGAAGACGATGTAGTCCTGGGTCGACTTGTCCTTGCCGGGATTGAGGACCAGCGAGGAGTAGTCGACGCCCTGCCAGTTCGCGCGGGCTGATTTCGGCGCCTTCGCCAGGCTCGCGAGCGTCGGCAGGAAGTCGACGTGGGAGACCATCGCGTCGGTGGTCAGTGGCCGCGGGTAGAGCTTCGGGTTCGAGTAGACGAGCGGGACCCGGATCGCCTCCTCGTAGAAGTTGAAGTTCTTCTGCCTCATCCCCCCGTGGGTCAGCCCCATCTCGCCGTGGTCGGCGCTGCGGACGATCAGCGTGTCGTCGAGCAGGCCGGTCTCTTCGAGCTTGTCGAGGACGTTGACCATGTAGCTGTCGGAGGAGCGCATCAGGTTGCCGTAGAAGTTCAGGTAGCGGCGCTTTTCGGCCTCGCTGGCCGGCTTCCCGGTGAGGTTGAAGATCTTCAGGAACTCCTCCTGGGCGGTCGGCTTGGTCTTCAGGCTTTCGCCGTTGGTCGCCGGCACGCCGATGTCGCCCTCCAGCCAGGTGCCGTCGTAGCCGGCTTCCTCGAAGGTCCGGCTCGGGTAGAAGAGGACGTCGTGGGGGTTGACCAGCGAGATCACCATGAAGAACGGCTGCTCCTTGGCGGCGTTGGAGCTGAGGTACTGCAGGACCCCTTCGTCCGCGCCTTCCCCTTCTGAGTCGATGAAGCGGCCGTCGTTGTCGACGTAGCCGCCGCCGGCCTCGGGGACCGTCTGGTTGGCGCCCGCGTCCGGCGGGTTCCAGCGGTCGAAACCGTACTTTTCGAGATCTGCCGGCACCGCGTGTTCTTTTTCGGCCGGCTTCGAGCAGTGCCACTTGCCCTTGTAGACGACCTTGTACCCGGCCGCCTTCATCACCGTGGCGAGGTTCGGCATCACCGCGGGCAACGGCAGCTCGACCTGCGCTTCGTATTCGGGGTAAGGCATGTCTTCCTCGAGCGTGTACTTGACGCCGTGCTGAGCCGGGAAGAAGCCGCTCATCAGGGTCGAGCGCGCCGGCGAGCACATGCAGGCGTTGGTGAACGCCCGTTCGAAGCTGATCCCGTGCCGGCGCAGCCGCCGCATCCCCGGCAGGTTCTTGCGCAGCCAGTCGGGTGGGAAGTGCTGGATCGCCCGCTCCTGGTCGGTGAGGATGAGGATGATGTTCATCCCGGCGACGCTGCGGCCCTTGCCCTTGGCGGCGAGCGCCTCCACCCCGCTCTGCGCCAGCAGCGCGGCCGCCGCCGCTCCGGCCCCGGTACCGAGCAGCTCCTTGCGGGTGAGGCCCGCCCTGCGGCGTTCGGACTCGGTCATCTGTTCCTCCTGAAGACGTCGACGGCGTTGCTGGCGAAGGAGGTCGAGTAGACGAAGCGGCCGTCGGGGCTGACCGCGATCGAGCTGACTCCGTGCAGCGCCCGCCCAGGGCCGCAGCCCGGGAGCGAGCGCGAGGCGAGGCAGCCCGCGCGGCCCGCCTTCTGGGCGAGGACGCCTGATTCGCGTTCGCGGTCGAGGACGTCGATCGCGCCGCTCTTGAAGGAGGCGAGGTAGACGCTGGAGCCGTCGGGGCTGACCGCCAGCCCCTCGGGCGCGATCATCGCGCGGCCGAACGAGCAGCCGACGGCGCGCAGGTAGACCATGCAGGCGCGGGTGCCCGGCTTCTGGGAGAGGACGCCGGCGGCGGAGCGGCTGAACGAGGTGACCGAGTTGCTGAAGAGCGAGGTGACGTAGACGTCGCGCCCGGCGGGAGCGATCGCGACCGCGTTGGCGCCGCTCAGCTGCACCCCGCTGGTGCAGCCGGTGAGCGTGGCGCCGGCGATGCAGCCGCTGCCGTCGGTCGGCTGGGAGAGGGCGCCGGTGGACGGTTCCCGGACCAGCTCGACGACCGCGTTGGAGAGCGCGCTGGCGACGTAGACGCTGGAGCCTTCAGGGCTGACCGCCAGCCCCTCCGGGGCGCCGAGGGCGACGGCCGGGGCGCAGCCGGCGGTTGCCTCGGCGATGCAGCCGCTCGCATCGGTCGCCTGATAGAGGACGCCGTTTTTCGCTCGCTGGAAGATCGCGACGGCGTTGCCGAAGAAGGCGCCGACGTAGACGTTCTTGCCGTCGGGGCTGACCGCGACGACGTCGGGGCCGACCAGGGCACGGCCGCCGGCGCAGCCCGGGATCGGGACGCCGGAGACGCACCCCGTGCCCGGCGCGAGCTGGGTCAGCGCGCCGGTCGACGTGTTGCGATGGAAGGCCGTGACGGAGTTGCTGGCGCGCGAGGTCGCGTAGAGGAAGCGGCCTTCGGGACTGAGCGCGACCGAGTTCGGACCGTCCAGCCCGACCGCCTTGGCGCAGCCGCTCCTGCCCTTGGCCGAGACGCAGCCGCCCCTGCCGGCGGGCTGGGTCAGCGCTCCGGTCTTCTGGTTGCGGGTGAAGATCGCGATCGCGTCGCTGCGCGAGGAGGCAGCGTAGACGTTCTTGCCGTCTTCGCTGACCGCGATCGCCCGCGAGCCCATGAACGGCCCCGGGCCCTTGAGGGCGCGGGCGATCCCGCAGCTGCCGCGCTTGGCCGAGCGGTCGACGAGGCAGCCGCGCTCGCCGGCGAGCTGGACCAGCCGCCCGCTTGTCTCGGCGGAGGGGTGACTCGACTTCGGTTTCGGTGCCTTCGCGCCGAGCGCGCAGAAGGGCAGGAGCGCCGCCAGGAGCGCGAAGAGAAGGACTGCCGCCGCAAGAGCGGGTGGGCGCGCGCCCCGAGAGCTCAACGCGCCCACCCTATGCCGCTCCGCGGACGGGGGACGAATTCACCCTTCGGCTCAGCGCTTCGCCAGCTTGAGATCGCCGAGGACGCCGATCCGCAGGCCGAGCCAGGGGTAGGTCGCGGTGAAGAGCGTGTTGTCCTGCGGCTGCAGCCCGATCGCCGAGAGCCAGAGCTGGTAGACGGGCGCGTTGGAGATGCCGCCGTGCAGCCGTCGCCAGATCCGGTGCCCCTTGGCGCCGAACGGCGGCGGGGTGATCGTGTCGGTCCACTCGACCGCGTTGCCGCCCTGGTCGAGGGTGCCCCAGGGAGAGGTGGTGAGCGCCTGGCCGACGGTCCCGAGGCTGCCCTGGAAGGCCTCGGCGTAGGCGTTCGGGTTGAGCCCGAACGGGTTGGCGGTCGCGCAGGCTTCCGCCGACTCGGTGGTCGGGCACCAGCTCGGGGCCGCGGTGCCGGAGGCGTGGTAGTTCGCCAGCGGTTGGGTCGAGGAGTTGGTGACGTCGCCGTTGGCTGGGTCAAGCGTGACCTGCGTGGGTGCGGTCGCGGTCCCGTCGCCGAAGGCGCTGGGGTTGGTCGGGTACTTCCAGTAGGAGTACGTGCCGCCGCCGTTGGGGTCGTAGTACGCGGCCTTGATCCACTCGTCCTGGCTCGGCAGCACGAACCCGGCCTTGTGCGAACGCGTCGCCGCGCGTTCGCTCATCTCGTACATCCCGCTCTCGGTCTTGCGCGAGAGCCGGACCCGGTAGGTCACGTAGCGGAAGCTGCCTTCGGCGCTGTCGGCCTTGGAGACGACGCGGCCGTTGTAGAGCGAGTTGACGAAGCGCGCCGCCCGCAGGAAGTTGGCGAAGCCGTAGGGCTTGTCGGCCCACTCGGGAGAGGCGACGGTGTAGTGGCGGCCGGCGGCGGCACCGGCGAAGAAGTCGATCTGCCCGAACCGCGGCCACGCCGACGAGCTCTCGGAGGAGCTGTAGAGCCGGTGCCGGTTGCGTCCCGCCGGGTCGACCGTGTTGAGGAAGGCCACCCACTGGGCGACCGTGACCTCGAGCTGCCCGATCCCGTAGCGGTACTTCACCCCACCCACCATCTGGCAGGGCGGCTTGATTTCAGCGGCTTCGGCGCACGACTTGTAGATCGCGTCTTCGAACGGGACGATCCCTGCGGAGGCGTTGCCGGGAGCTCCGACCTTCACCGTCTTGAAGCTGAGGACCGCGGGCTTCGGCGCCGCCGCCGCGACCGAGGCCCCGGCGAGCACCCCCAGCACGACTGCGATTACGGTCAGGGCCCGCGAGCCGCCCCGACCCCGACGCGGATGTGACGCTTTCGTCATGAGTCCTCATCGACACCCCCGCGCGATGCTTGAGCGGGCGGTCGGGGCGAATGGCGGTGGAGCCGGTCAGCCCTCGATCAACTCCAAGACCCGGCGCTCGACCCGGGCCTGCTGCCGGGGCGCGAGGCTGCCTTCGGGGCCGAGGCGGGGAAGCTCGATCGTCTTGCCGTCCCGGAACCGATCGAGCAGCCGCGGATCGACGTAGGAGCTGCGACAGACCGCCGGGGTGTTGCCGAGCCGCTCGGCGACGCGCTTGATCGCCGCTCGGATCGCCCGCTCCCTGCCCCCTTTTGTGCTGCCTGGCTCCTCCAGCGCCAGCTCGACCGCGGCGAGAACGGTCCCGTGCCAGGTGCGGAAGTCCTTCGCCGAGAACTCCTCCCCGGCCTTCTCCTGCAGGTAGGCGTTGACGTCCTCGGAGCGAACGTCGTGCCAGGCGCCGGCCTCGCGGAAGGCGAGGAGGTCGTCGGGCCCGCTGCGGCGGCGGCGCATCGCCTCGATCGCCCGCTTGACCTCGGGGTCGCGGATCGACTGCACACGGCGCTGGCCGCTCTTCGCCGGGAAGTCGAAGACGACCTCCTCGCCCTCGATCGAGACGTGCTCGCGCAGCACCGTGGCCACGCCGTAGCTCTCGTTGGCCTCCGCGTACTCCTCGCCGCCGATCCGAAAGAAGCCGAGGTCGAGCAGGCGCACCGCGCAAGCCAGCGCCCGCGCCCGTGGCATCCCCTCGCGGGCGAGATCCTTCTTGACGGCTCGGCGCAATCGCGGCAAGGCGGAGGCAAACTCGCGCATCGACTCGAACTTCCTCGCCGCCGCCCGCAGCTGCCAGCGCTCGTGGTAGAGGTACTGCTTGCGGCCGGCTTGGTCGAGGCCCGTCGCCTGGATGTGGCCGCAGGGGTCGCTGCAGATCCAGACGTCCTGCCAGGCCGGGGGGATCGCCAGCCCCCGGAGCCGCTCGAGGGTGTCCTCGTCGGCGATACGCCCCCCTTCGGGGTCGAGGTAGCCGTATCCGCCACCACGACGGCGGCGGCTGATTCCTGGGCCTAAGCAGTCCGAGCGCCTGAGTCGCCCCTGCGGGCGAGACCCGGATGCGCTCATTCGGAGGGCGGCGCCGGGATCGGCTTGGCCTCAAGCGCACGGGCAACCGCGAGCAGGTTCGCCGCCGCCGCCCTGCCGGTCGAGTGCGACCACTCGTGACCCTCCTCGGTTTCCGAGTAATCCTCCCCCGGCCCCGGCCCCTTGTTCCAGTAGGTCCAGGCCTGGCCGGGGACCGTGAAGCCGATGTCGCCGAGCGCGCCGGAGACCTCGGAGATGACGTGGTGGGCGCCGTCCTCGTTGCCGGTGACGACGACGCCGGCGACGCGGTTGTAGGCGACCGGGCGTTCCTCCCCGTCGGTCTCGGCGATCATCGCGTCCATCCGCTCCAGCACCCGCTGGGCGATGCTCGAAGGGCGGCCGAGCCAGGTCGGGGTGGCGAAGATGAGGATCTCGGAGTCGAGGATCTGGCTGCGGATGGCCGGCCACTCGTCGCCCTCGCCCATCCTCGATTCGACCCCGGGCGGGATCGAGTGGTCGACCGCCCGCACCGTTGCCACCTCGACATCCTCCTCGCGCAGCGCCTCGGCGACGACGCCGGCGAGCGCCTCGGTGTTCGACTTCTCAGGGCTCGCCTTCAGGGTGCAATTGATCAGCAGCGCTTTCACCGCCTAGCTCGACTTCCCTGACTTCTTGCCGCCCTCACGGCCCGCGGCGCGCTTTTGCGACTTGCTGCCGCCGCTTCCCTTGCCGCTCTTTTCCCCACCCTTTTTAGACGATTCCGAAGAATTGGCGATCGAGGCGGCGCGCTGCTTGCTCATCCCCTTCTTGCGCAGCCCTTCGTACTGCTTGTCGTTCTTGACGCTCGATCCGTGGTCTTTTGCCATCGCGTTATCTCCTTCCGGCTCAGGGCTTGAGGACGACCTTGATCGCCCCGTCTTCCTTTTTCTGGAACATCTCGTAGGCGCTCGGGGCCTCCGCCAGCGGCAGCTGGTGGGTGGTGAGGTCATCGACCCCGAGCGGGTCCTCGTCGCCTTCCAGCAGCGGCAGGATCTCGTCGGTCCAGCGCCGCACGTGAGCCTGGCCCATGCGGACCTGCACCCCCTTGTCGAAGAGCTGCATCATCGGCAGCGGGTCGAGCTGGCCGCCGTAGACGCCCGAGATCGAGATCGTGCCGCCGCGGCGGACCGTGTCGATCGCTTCCAGCAGGGCCGAGAGGCGGTCGGTGGCGAAGCGCTCGGTCGCCTTTGCCGCGAGCGCGTCGGGCAGCAGGCCGGTGACCTTCTGGGCGAGCTCGGCGCCGGGGGAGCCGTGGGCCTCCATGCCGACCGCGTCGATCACCCCGTCGGGGCCGCGGCCGTCGGTCATCTCCCTGATGATCGACGGCACGTCTTCGTGCTCATCGGAGTTGATCGCCTCGATCCCGTGGCGGCGGGCCATCTCCAAGCGCTCGGCAACGTTGTCGACGCCGATCACCGTCTCGGCGCCCTTGTGGCGGGCGATGCGGGCGCTCATCTGCCCAATCGGGCCGAGCCCGTAGACGGCGACGCTGCCGCCTTTTTTCGGGCAGCGCCGCGTACTCGACCGCCTGCCAGGCCGTCGGCAGCACGTCGGAGAGGAAGAGGTAGCGCTCGTCGGGGGCGCTGTTCTCGGGAAGCTTGATCGGCCCGAAGTGAGCCTGGGGCACCCGCAGGTACTCGGCCTGGCCTCCCGGCACCTCGCCGTAGAGCTTGGTGTAGCCGAAGAGCGAGGCGCCCTTTTCCTGCTCGCGCACCTGCGTCGTCTCGCACTGGGCAAAGAGCTTTTCCCTGCACATCCAGCAATCGCCGCAGGAGATGTTGAAGGGGATGACGACCCGATCGCCCGCTTTGATCTGGCTGACCTCCGAGCCGACCTCCTCGACGATCCCCATCGGCTCGTGGCCGAGGATGTCGCCCTCTTCGATGAACATTCCCAGCACCTCGTAGAGGTGCAGGTCGGAGCCGCAGATCGCGGTCGAGGTGATGCGCACGATCGCGTCGGTCGGCTGCTCGATCTTCGGGTCGGGCACCTCGTCGACTCGGACGTCGCGTTTGCCGTGGAAAGTGAGCGCCTTCATCGGTCCTCCTCCGCCGCCGAGCCGGGTTCGGCCATCTCGCGGTGTTTCTCGGCCTTGACGCTGTCGGGCAGCACCCGGCTGGCCGCGGCCTGGGCTTTGTTCTTGAAGGCGCCGGCGACGACCCTCTCCTCGTCTGCCATCAGGGCATCGAAGCCCTGACGCGCGACTTCGGCGGGGTCGTCCTTCTCGCCGGCGCCCACTTCGGTGTCCTCCATCTCGGCGCGCTCGAAGAACTCGGTCTCGGTCGCCCCCGGCATCAGCGAGGTAACCGCGACGTCGGTGTCCTTGAGCTCGTTGCGGATCGCCAGCGCGAAGGACTGGACGAAGGACTTGGAAGCGTTGTAGACGGCCTGGAAGGGGCCGGGCATCGTCGCGGCGATCGAGGAGGTGAAGAGAATCCGTCCCTCGTCGCGCTCGACCATGTCGCTGACCACCAGCTTGCAGAGGTGGACGGTCGCTGCGCACGTTGAGGTCGATCAGCTTCAGCTCGTCGGCCAACTCCGTTTCGGTGGCGAAGGCCCCGCCGGCACCGATGCCGGCGTTCAGCGCGAGCGCGTCGACCGGGCGGCCGGTGTTCGAGATCTGGCGGTAGAGCTCGATCACCCCAGCCTCAGTGGCAAGGTCGACGCGGTGGGCTTCCACGCTCACGCCCGACCCTTTCAGCTCCTCGAGCGCGGTCGTCAGCTCGGCGTCCTCGGCCGCGATCAGCAGGTCGAAGCCCTCCTCGGCGAAGACCTTCGCCAGCTCGAAGCCGATGCCGCTGGAGGCGCCGGTGACCACTGCCAATTGCCTGCTCTGTCCATTTTCCATCGGGTCCCTCCTCTCGTCCTTTCGCTCTCTCACGAGGCCACTCCAAGCGGCACTTCGGGCCGATTCCAGCTCTCGGCGACTCGTTCCGCCGCGCGGCGCTCCTCGGCGAGGATCTCCTCCGCCGTCGCAACCACCCCCTCGTCGCCGGCCCGAGCGGCGACCCGCTGCAGGAGCTCGTAGGCGGCGACCTCGAGGTGCTCAAAGGCGAAGGCGAAGCCGGCGAGCTTGGTGGTCGAGTCCGGCTGGGCGCCGAAGAAAGCGGAGAGGTTGAGTCCGCCGGCCTTCAGCATCGCGTCCTTGACCAGCGAGGGCCTGGCGCCGCGCTCATCCAGCAGGCCCGCGATTCGCTCCCGGTGGCGCTGGGTCTCGTCGAGATGCTCGCGGAACGCAGCCTCCAGGTGCTCATCGTCGACGCGCTCGGCAGCGGCCTCCAGCAGCTTTTCCGCCTGCCCCTCCAGCGCATGGACGTCCCGCAGGTAGGCGAGCAGCGCGGAGTCGAGCTGGTCGGGATCGACCGCGCCCAGCGAGACCTCGACCGCGGCGTCGAAGCACTGCTCCAGCCGCTCGGCCATTCGTTTCTCCTCCGCGGCGATGGCGGCCGCCATTCGCGCCGTCTCCTCATCACCGGCACGCTCGGCCAGTCGCTTCAGCAACTCGTAGGCGGCGAGCTCCATGTGCTCATAGGAGTAGGCGTGCATCACCAGCTTCCCCGGCGTGTCGGGCTGGGAGGCCGCGAAGGCGACCATCCCCCAGCCTCCCGCTGCTCCGACCGCGTCCTTCAGCTTCGCGGGCTTGCCGCCCAGCGCCTCGAGGCGTTCGCGCACGCGCCGCTCCTGGTCCTCGGTCTCGACCAGGTGCTGTTCGAACGCCAGGCAGAGGCGCTCGTCCGCGGCGATCCTCGGCGCCGCCCGCAGCTGCGCCAGCGCCTGCAGCTCGATCGAGTGCACGTCGGTCAGGTACTTGACCAGCTGCTCGCCGCGGTCGCGATCCCATTGGCGGGCGCCGACGCCGGTCTTCAGGTCGTCGAGCCGGGCGCCGGCGCTGTCGGTTTCCAGCGGCGGGGTCCTGGCGCCATGACCCTCGCGCATGCCCTCGAGCAGCTCTTCCAGCGCCTCCGCCCCGCTGTGGCGGGGCTCCCAGCCGAGCTCCTCGCGCGCCCGCTTGGCGGACATCAGCGGCACGTTCAGCGCCATGTCGAGCCAGCCCGGCGGCGTCGGCTGCAGGCGCATCCGCCAGCTCAGATCGGCGAGGCGCCGCACCACCCCTGCCGGCACCGGGAAGCTGCGCACGCCGATCCGCTCGGCCATCTGCTCGGGGCTGAGCGGCGGCTCGGCGGCGATGTTGAAGGCGCCGTCCACATCGGCCAGGACGGCCCGCAGGTAGGCCCGCCCGACGTCCTCGGAGTGCACGGCCTGGAAGCGCAGGCGTTGGACTCGTGGCAGGGCAAAGAGGAGGCGGCGGCGCAGGAGGAAGTCGGGGAGGAACGGGCCGACGAAGAGGCGGCGAATCTCGGTCGCGGCCTCGTCCTTGAAGATCAGCGCGGGACGAAGGCGCACCACCCGCGTATCGGGATTCTCGGCTTCGAAGCGATCCAGCTCGCGCTCCACCGCGACCTTGTGGCGCGAGTAGAACGAAGTCGGGGTGCCCTCGGTGGGCCAGCCCTCATCGACCTCACGGTCCTTGGGGCCGCGCGAGTAGGCGCCGACCGAAGAGGCGTGGACCAGCTTCGGCACGCCGGCCGCGGCGGCGGCCTCGAAGACGCGGCGGCTGCCCTCGACGTTGATCCGCTCCAAGGTCACCGCGTCCCGAGAGGGCTGGATCGCCCAGGCCAGGTGGATGACTGCGTCGGCGCCGGCGAAGATCGCGCCGAGGTCGGCGGTGAGGACGTTGGCCTCGATCCAGCTGGTCTTCGGCGGGGCCCAGGTGGGCTCGCGCCGAGCCAGCCCGACGATCTCGCCGATCTCCCGGCTCTCGCTGAGCGCCTGGACAGTGCTGGTGCCGACGTTTCCCGTCGCGCCAGTGACGACTACCTTCATTTTTCTCGCCTTTCCAAAAGTTCCGGGGGTTCGGAATGACGAGGAGTGAGCGGGAAACCGCTCCCCTGGGCCTCTCGACATCCCTACCCCAGCCGGGGGCAAGGCAAAACCTGCGACCCCGCTACAGAGCCAGGGCGGCGGCCTTCAGGTGCAGCGCCTCGAGCCGCTTCAGCTGCTCGGTCGCCCGCTCGGCCAAGGCGCCGAGATCGAGGCGCTGCAGGTCGCCGGCGTGGGTGTGCTCGAGCGCTCGCCACAGCCGGCGCTTGCCGGCGACGCCGATCTGCAGCAGCTCCAGCTCGTCGAGGCGGCTCAGTGGCGAGTAACCCCACAGACGCCCGTTCAGCTTCAACCGGCCCACTCGCTCAGCGAGGACGGCGGCGAGCGGTTTGATCTTGCTCTGACCGACCCCGAGCCGATCCATCACCGCCTTGAGCGTCTCGCGGTCCGCCTCGATCTCGGCACAGACCTCGGCCAGCACCGGCCCGAACTCGGGATCGCCTTGGTTGCTGGCCCGCAGCCGCCTCGCCAGCTCGACCCCCAACGTCGCCCCCGCCAAGTGGTCGTTGAGGTAGATGGCGAGTAGCTCTCCCACGCGCTGCCGCTACCCCAGCGGCAGCTGCGCGAATCAGATCGAGAGCTTGTCGCGACGATGAAGCTGGCGGGAATCCAGTGAGCGTGGGCGACGACCGCCGATCGTCCGCAGTGCTTGAACGGTGCGGGCGAGGGAAGGCACCGTTCGGAGGTCCCGCACTCCGCCGCCCGCTTTCATCCCCTGTGACATGGCAGCGATCTACCCAGGGGGAGGCCGTCTCAAAACATGATTCGCGAAGCTCCGCTGACCCTGCGTTCTTCGCGCTCTCGCCTTCTATAGAGAGACGCCGAGTGCCACCGATGCTGCGGTAACCCCTGGGCGGCGCCCCCTGGGCGGCGCCTCCTGTGCATGGTCCTAGCTTCCAGCCACTAGGACTCTTCGTAGGGATCCTTCTCGCCCGCCAGCTTCAGCGAGCCGTCCTTGACCTCGGCGAAGTGGCGTTCCTGAATCGGCAACGCCCACTCGACCAGCTCGGAGATCTCGCTCTCGTTCGCGGACTCGTTGAGCTTGTCGAGCACCGCCCAGTGTCCGACCTCGCCAGCCTCGGCCATCGTCAGGAACTCGAAGCCATCGAGCCCATCGGAGTCACCGCCGAGGTAGGTCGACATCATCTCGGTCGCCTCGCCCTTCGTTTCCTGGGCCTTTTCGAGGATGGCCGTCTTCTTGCCGTTGCGGGCATCGGCGACGGCGGTGCACCTTTGCTCGGTCTCCTCGGCCTCCTCACGCATCTGCTTCAGGGTGCCGACGATCTCCTCGTCCTCGACCATGCCCTCGACCTTTTCGGTAGCGCCCTGAGCGGCCTGGGCGAGGCCCAGGACCTCCGCGAGCTTCTCCTCCAGCGTCGTCAGCTCAGCCATTTCTGTCCTCCTTTCGTTGGGAACAAGCTTTCGTTGGGAACAAGCGCTGGTCTCCTACCCATGTTCCGACCTGCCGAACCGCCCCGTTTGCGTTTTCACCCGTTCGCCGAGGGGTAGGCAAACGGCATGAGCCCAGATCCAGATCGAGTCGAGGACCGATGGCACGTCGACTGCTGGCGATAGTCACCAACGACCCGATCGGTCCCGAGTCGCTGCGCCAGATCCGCCCGGCTGGCTCTCAGGGCCAGGGCAACGAGGTCGCCCTACGGGTGGTGGTCCCAGCGGTCGAGGCGAGCGCTTTCCGGCACACGCTGGGTGACGTCGACGAGCCCAAGCGCGAAGCCGAGGCCCGGCTCGTCCGGGTGCTCGAAGAGCTCCGCGCAAACGGCATCGAAGCCGCCGGCGAGGTGGGCGATCCCGACCCGATCCAGGCGGCCCAGGACGCCCTGCTGAAGGCGCCCGCCGACGAGATCGTGATCTTCGAGCACGAGCGCGCGCAAGCCCGTTGGTTCGAGGAAGGGCTGCTGGAAAAGGCCGAAGCCGGACTCGAGCCGCCACTTCGCCTGGTTGCCCTGCGCAGCGACCGAGACGGCGATGAGCACGTCGTCGGGGTCGAGACCTCCGGCCCGGGGACCCGGGACCCGGCCGAGGGCCACGAGATCGGCTCCGCCTATCTACCGGGCCTCTCGCGCGCCGATTTCGCCGGCATGGTCGCGGGCATCTTCGGCAGCATCGTCGCCGCCGTCCTCGCCGGCGCGGTCGCGGTCGACAACGACGAGGTGAGCGGTCGCGCCGCCGCCGCAATCCTGATCGCGCTCGGAATTGCGCTCGCCAACGTCGCCCACGTCGTCGGCCTGACGCTGATGGAGAGCGTCCGCTACCGCGGCGGCTTCGCCAAGTTCTTCCGCTCCATCGCGCTGATCGGCACCCCGCTCGCGGTCGTGGTCAATTTCGTGCTGCTCGTGGGCTGAGCAACCGAGGAGCCACCCCCTACGGCAAACAGGATCGTGCCGGAACCCGTTTTGCTCGCGATCCTCGGGGTAGCTGCAGGGCCGAAGCCCCCAGGGCAACGAAACACAGGAGGGAGAGCAGCATGGGAATCTCGCTGGGCGGAATCCTCGTCATCATCGGAATCGTCCTGATCTTCGTCTGGAGCTTCTGGGCGGGCCTGATCGTCGCCCTGATCGGCTTGATCGCCTTCGGCGGCTTCGCCCGCGGCAGGTGGTACTGACCGGGGGGCGCTGCTGAGCCCGCAGATCAATTGAAGCTGGGCAGCACCTCGCGTTCGTAGACCTCGACCCAAGGGTGGTAGTGGTCGGAGATCGAGGTGAAGGCGAACCCCGCCTGCTCGGCGCGCTCAGCCTGGGCGACGAGCGAGGGGGCGTCGAACTCCTCGCTGGAGAGCCTGCAGCCGAGTCGCGTGCAGCGACTCCTACCTCGCTTGGCCGATGGCCAAACGGGGCCCAAGTCAATCAGCGTCGTCGTCCTCGAAGGAGACGATGTGCCGGGCGTTGACCCAGACGAACTCGTCTTCGCCGGCGCGCTTCAACTTCACCATCGGGACTTCGCTCGCGGCGACGTGGCTGATCTCCTCTTCGAGCATCGCACCGCCGATCTCGATCTTGATCTTCTTCTTGTCGACCGTGCGGATGATCGCCATGCAGCACGGCTACCCCGTGAGGCCGGCGCCTACACGGCCCTCGCGAGTTGGCGGGGCGCGCCTTCTGCGGCTGTCGTTAGCTTTCAGCGCCGGCCACGGCGCGCTGAAGCTGGGACTTGCTCATCTTCGAGCGACCTTCGATCCCCAGCTTCTTGGCGTCGTTGTAGAGCTGCTCGCGAGTGCGCCCGCCGGGGCCACCGCCCGAGCGCTTGCCGCCGCGACTGCTCGCCGAGCGACCTTGAGTCGAACTGCGCGAGGAGCTCTTCGATTCCCCGGACCTCGCCTTTTCCTTGTTGACAGCCCGCGCCGCGATCTCCTCCGCCCGACCCTCCGTGCGGCCTGCTTCCCTCTCGCTCTCCTTGATGTGCTCGTACTGACGAGCTCGTTTGGTTCCTTTCTTCACTCCGCGTGGGGGCATGGGTCAACTCCTTTCGTCGGCTTGCCAGTACCCCACGCGGCGCGAACTATGCGGCGGTCGCCTCGCGCTGACCCTCGTGCGCGCCCTCGGCGAACTCCTCGACGAGCTTTGCGTTGAACGCCTCGAGGTCGTCGGGCTTGCGGCTGCTCACCAGCCCCTGGTCGACGTGGACCTCCTCGTCGACCCACTCGGCGCCGGCGTTGCGCAGGTCGGTCTGCAGGCTCGGCCACGAGGTGAGCGTGCGGCCGTCGACAACGTCTGCGTTGATCAGGGTCCACGGCCCGTGGCAGATCGCCCCCACGGGCTTGCCGGCCTCGAAGAAGGAACGGACGAACTGGACCGCGTCGGTATCCGTGCGCAGCTGGTCGGGGTTGGCCACGCCACCCGGCAGCACCAAGCCGTCGTAGTCGTCGGGGTCCGCCTCGCCCACGGCCTTGTCCGCGGTGAAGGTGTCGCCCTTGTCGAGGTGGTTGAAGGCCTGGATCTCCCCTCCTTCGGGAGCGAGGAGGTCAAGCTCGGCGCCGGCCTCCTGCAGCGCCTTCGCCGGGCTGGTCAGCTCGACCTGCTCGACCCCCTCGTTGGCGACGAGGATCGCGATTCTCTTGCCCTGCAGCTGATCTGGCATTTGAAGCTCCTTGGTTCGCTTTAGCAAGTGATGTCGCCAGCCCGGACGCCTCTCCGCCAAGCGGCGGTTGGTCTTCTCACCCAAAGCGGGAACCGGGCCTGACGCCGATCAAAGCCGCTGGGATCCGGGCTGGCAGCCGTTGCCGTCAAATACCCCGGGCCGGTCAGGCAAAACAGGCCGCTTGCGCTGGCCGCGGACCGGGTAGGCAATGTCGGTGCCGAAAAAGAATTCTCGTCTTTCGCGGGGCGGGCTCAGGTGGAACCGCAGCGGCAGGGCGGTCGTCTGGCTGCGTTTCCTGATCGTCCCCGCCTGGATCGCCGCCACCGCGCTGGCGGTCACCCACCTGCCTTCCGCCTTCGAAGCCGAAGCGGGTGAGCTGGGCAGCCTTCTGCCGCACTCGTCCGAAGCGGTCGAAGTGGAACAACAGGCGATCGAGACGTTCGGCCTTCCGCTGCTCAGCCGCACGATGGTCGTCGCTCGCCAGCCGCGCGGGTTCTCGGCTGCACAGGCTTCCGCTGCCGCCCGCTACATCGCCGCGGTCGATCGGAGCCAGGGACCGCGTGCGGTGAAGGCGGTGCCGCTCACCGACACGCGGAAGATGCTGGGCAGCGGTAGCGCGGCGACCACGATCGTCACCTACCTCTATCTCGACCCGGAGCTGAGCGAAGACGAATCCCAGGAAAGCGCCGAGCGCTTCGCGGCCGGGTTCGGTCGCGCCACCTCGGCGCCGCAGGTGAAGGTGACCGGCGCCCTGCCGGGGACCCGGGCGGAAACCGAGATCGCCGAAAGCCATCTGATCTGGGTCGAGCTGGCGACGGCGCTGCTCGTGGTCGCGATCCTCGCCCTCTACTTCCGCTCTGCCGGCATCCCGCTGCTCGGATTGGCGACGGTGGCGATCGCCTACCTTTGCGCCGACCGGGTCCTCGGCTGGATAGCCGAGCGCTACGGCCTCTCGATCCCACGCGAGGCCGAGCCCGTGATCGTCGCCCTGATCTTCGGCGTCCTCACCGACTACCTCGTCTTCTTCGTCTCCGGCTATCGGCAGCGAGTGCGACAGGGCGCGCGGACGATCGACGCCGTCAGTGAGACGACCGGCGAGCTCTTGCCGGTGATCCTCACCGCGGCCTTGATGATCGCCGGAGCGACGCTGACCCTGCTGCTCTCCGGGGTGCGCTTCCTCAGCGCCTTCGGGCCGAGCATGGCGGTCGCGGTGATCGTCTCCGCCCTGGTCGCGATGACGCTCGTGCCGGCGGCGCTGGCAATCTTCGGCCGGGCGATGCTGTGGCCGCGCGGGCTGGGGAAGCCGTCCTCCGAGGAGCGGGACTCCAAAAAGGAGGGTGGCCCGGGCGAGAGGTCAGGCGCCCGCGGGCGCCTGATCGGCATCGCCGTCAGGTTGCCGGTGCTGACCACGCTCCTCTGCACCATCGCCCTGCTCGCGGCCGCCAGCGGGTTGCGCAACCTGGAGCTGGGCAACCCGGTGATGCGTGGCCTGCCGGAGACGAGCGAACCGCGGCAAGGCTATGACGCCGCCGCCGCGGGCATCGGCCCCGGCGTCCTCGGCCCGACCATGCTCGTCCTCGAAGAGCCTGGCATCGCCGGGCGCGAAGCAGAGCTGGCGAGCTTTCAGGCCCAGCTCGAACGGGAGCCCGGGGTCGCCACGGTGCTCGGACCGTCCGATCAGCCGCTGCCCTCCCGCGCCGGGGTGATGCTCGCGCCGGGCGGTGGCGCCGGGCGCTACGTCCTCGTGCTCGACGGCGATCCCGACGGCGCCCATGCGATCGACGCCCTTTCGCAGGTCGAAGCCGACCTGCCGGCCATGCTCGAACGCAGCGGCCTGCCGGGCGCGCATACGGGGATTACCGGCGACACCACCATCTCCTCCGAATTGACCGACGAGACGGCCGCTGCCTTCGTGCGGGTTACGCCAGCGGCCATCGTCGTCCTGCTCGTCCTGCTCTGGATTCTGCTCGGGAGCTGGGGCGCTCCGCTGTACCTCGTGGGGAGCAGCCTCCTCGTCGTCGCTGCCGCCCTCGGCCTCACGGCCTACGTCTTTCAGGATCTGCTCGGCTACGGCGAGCTGGCCTTCTTCGTGCCGGTCGCCAGCGCGATCCTGCTGCTGGCGCTCGGCGCCGACTACAACGTCTTCCTGATCAGCCGCATCTGGCGCGAGGCCGAAGACCAAGAGCTGCGGCCGGCCATCCGCAGCGCCGGCATTCGCGCCGGCCGGGCGATCACCGTCGCCGGCGTCATCCTCGCCCTCTCCTTTGCCGCGATCGCCCTGATCCCGATCCAGGGCTTCCGCGAGATCGCCTTCGCGCTCTGCGTCGGGCTGCTGCTCGACACCCTGATAGCCCGAACCCTGCTGGTCCCCGCCCTGGTCGCGATCTTTGGTCGAGGGGGCTCGCGGGCCGAGACCCCACCCCCGGCTCCCGAGCGGACCGCGGCAGGTGGCGATCACGGCGGCGGCGCTCAGCTCTCCCGCCAGGACTCCCAGTAGACGGACAGGCAGTGTCGTTCGTCGAGATCCGACACGTTGAAAGACCCAAGGGAACGAGCCCGCGATCGACGACTAATGCGGACGCGCGAGCGGGAGCGCGATGTTGCGATCAGGACAGCTGAAATTGGGCGGTCCGCTTGCGATGGACGATGTTGCGGATTTCTGTCGCGAACGTCTCAAAACGCTTCTGATCCGTTTTCAGATCCTCGTAATCGCCGAGCTCGTTGAGGAGATCCCAGGCTTGATCGCGGATTTTAAGCCGGGCGTTCACGTAGCCGTCGGCCTGCCGACCGGGGTGCGCCGCGCTCGTAAAAGCCGTCAGGGTCGCTACGAGGCCGCCTGCGATTACGGCAATCGCGTGTTGGCTTTCGGTCACGGCAAGGGCCGCGCCGAGCAGACCAAGAGCTGCAATCAAGATCCAGATAGCGACCTGCGCCGAGCGCCACCGTGACCCCACCTCTTTGTAGGAGCGCAGACGTTCCTCGACCTCCATCTTGGCGAAATCTGCATGGATTTTGCTTTGCTTGGCCGGCAGGTCTGCCTTGTCTATCCACTCCTTGAAGAGCGTCGCGACCGTAACATCGACTCCATCAGGCTTGAAAAAGTGCATCATCAACCCCAAGCGTTACTTGTTTAGGCCTTCCCACCGGGCGATCATAACCCTCTCAACGGCAGCGACTGGCACAGGCGAACTTAGGTCGGGTTTGCTCCTCGACGGCAGCGGCGGAGCTGGGACTCGATCGATCCGCTAAGGATTCCAGCTGACAGGATCTTCCCCGCGCTTCCACTCCGGACATGTCGAAAGCGTTATCGGAGACGCGTTCATCGAGCTCCGGAAGTGAATCCACACGTCTTCGTGACTCATGTCGTCGTAGTTGCATACAACGACCTGCTGCCGGATGTTCTGGGTGCGCGTCACCGGATAGTTCCGGATCGCCGGGAAGAGGTAGTTCTGGATTCCCGCATGGCCGTGACCATTGACGGGGTGATCGTAGTCAGCGGTGACCTTTCCGGCGAGCACGGCAAGGCGATGACTCTTGCTGGCCCCCAGCCAGGCCGCGAGCGCTTTGTAGATTGCCTTCGAGCAGCGACCCGACTTGTATTCGTCCAGGTCACCTGGATCGAGCAACAAGATGTAGCGGATTTGACTCGCCCAGGCAGGGCCCCCGTTCAGAAACAGCAGCGGAGCCGACCTCGCCTTGCTCCAAGCCGCGAGAGTCGTGATCAGCTTGCCCCCGATCGCGCCTCCCTTGATCCTCGCGGGAACGGTGGATGAGGAGTCCGGGCAAGTCGCATCGTCGCCACTCGGGTGCCATTCGTCGTAGTTCGCGGTGAAGGTCGAGGGGGCAGGCGCCCAAATCCAGCGGGTGAAGTGTCCGAGCGGCCCCCAGTGTTCGATGATTTCACTGCCATGACCAGGGTCGCTGCTCCTGTAGGGCGAGTAGTAGAGCGACCCCCCGGCGGGGTAGGAAGACCCTGATCCAGTCTGTCCGCAGGCAGGCTCGCCTGGCACGAAAGCGTTTGATGGCGCGCCGTCGTTGATGTAGTGCTCGTTTACCCATCCTTCGCCAATTCCAGGTCTAGTGAGATTTCTGACCTTGCTCCAGGCGGTGTTGTTGTACGGCCCGACTGGATCGCCCGGAGATCCACAGATGAGTTCAACCTGATCGCCGTTGTAAACGCCAACGCCAACCGTTGCGGTCGTTTCGCGCCAGTGCGGCCCGTAGCGGTAATAGATCCCGCCGTCGGCGTTGAAGATCGTGAAGACCAGACCGCCGCCGCCCGCGGCGGGGGCCGGGGCCGGCGTGGGTGCTGGGACAGTGCTCGGCGGCGGCGTCCCGCCGCACGGCGGGACGCCAGGAGAGGGCTGGTTGATCGGCTGGCCGTCATTGATGAAGTGCTCGTTGACCCAGCCGGTGCCGTAACCGGAGCCGCCGACGTTGGTGGCGTACTCCCACATGTAGTCGGCGGACCCGGGAACGTTTCCAGCGCCGGCCTGATAGCAGTGGACGGCGATGATCGTGTCGGGGTAGAAGCCAAAGCCGGCAATCCCCACCGGCGTGTTCCAGTCCGGCGCCGAGCGCCAGTAGATGCCGCCGCTGGCGTTCATTACTCCGTAGGTGGGGTCGGCAGCCGCGGTCGACGCCGGGATCGCCACATAGAGGAGCGCCGCGATTACGCACAGACAGCGGCGAAGACTCGCGCTGGAGCATTCCCAGGGGTAGTTGTTCCTCACGGCGCCTCCCGTAGCACTCACTGCATGGACGTGGACGGCGGAGCCTACTGTCTACCGCCACTCCGACTCAATACTCAATTCTCTAGCCGGTAAAAGAACCGTTGTGTTCTCGGAGGAGCCTGGCGAGAGCTGCGATTGCAGACCCACCAGAGGTGTGGCCGGCTCCCTTCCCCTTGCTGCTGAAGGCCGTTGGGGCAAGGTCCAATTGGGAGCGTGCGCCCGCCGCCGGTCCTACCGTCGCCGCGGGTCCATCGCGCGGGAGATCACCACGCGCTGGATCTCGTTGGTGCCCTCGTAGATCTGGGTGATCTTGGCGTCGCGCATCATCCGCTCGACCGGGTACTCCTTGACGTAGCCGTAGCCGCCGAGCACCTGGATCGCCTCAACCGTGACCCGCATCGCGTTGTCGGAGGCGAACAGCTTCGCCATCGAGGAGTGCTTGGCGAGGCCGGGATCGTCCTGGTCGGCCATCGCGCAGGCCTTGTAGAGCAGCTCGCGGGCGGCGGCGGTGCCGGTCTCCATCTCGGCCAGCTTGAACTGGATCGCCTGCAGGTCGAGGATCGGCTTGCCGAAGGCGATCCGCTCGGAGGCGTAGGTGGTCGCGTAGTCGGTCGCCCCCTGGGCGATCCCGACCGCCTGCGCCGCGGCGCCGAGGCGAGTCCTTTCCAGCGTGCCGAGGGCGACGCCGAGCCCGCGCCCGACCTCGCCGATCACGTTCTCGGCCGGCACCCTCACGTCGTCGAAGACGGGCGAGCCGGTCGGCGAGCCGCGGATCCCCAGCTTGTGCTCGAGCTTGCCGATCGAGAAGCCGGGGCGGTCGGCCTCGACCACGAAGGCGGTGATCCGTCGCTTCTCGCGGTCGGTGACGGCGAAGACGACGTAGAAGTCGGCGACGCCCGCGTTGCTGATCCAGTTCTTGGCGCCGTTGATCACCCATTCGTCGCCGTCGAGAACGGCGTGGGTGCGCATCGCCGCCGGGTCCGAGCCGGCCTCCGGCTCGGAGAGCGCGAAGGCGGGTGTCCACTCGCCGCTGGCGCAGCGCGGCAGCACTCGCTGCTTCAGCTCGTCGCTGCCGAAGAGCCGAATCGGCAGCGAGCCGAGCTCCTGCACCATCAGGATCAGGGCGCTGGAGGCGCAGGACTTGGCGATCTCCTCGACCGCCATCTGCAGCATCAGCGTGCCGGTCCCGGTGCCGCCGTAGCGCTCCTCGAATGGCAGGGCGAGGATGTCGTGCTCGGCCAGCAGATCCCGCACGTCCTTCGGATATTCGGACTTCTCGTCGATCTCAGCCGCCCGCGGCGCGATCCGCTCACGGGCGATCTGCCCAATCGTCTCGCGGAAGTCGAGCATGTCCTGGGGGATCGCGTAGATATCGGCGGTGGCGCTCATTGCGGTCGGGACCGTATCCATTTTGTGGAGGGGCCCGTCGAGCCTAAGAGGCCGCGCAGAGCGCTCGAGCTTCACGGCGAGCCGCGCGGAGCCTGCGCTTAACCCGCTCGGCCCGCCGAGCCAGGCGGCGCTTCCGCGGACCAGATGCGTAGCGGGCGTGGCTCTTCAGGCGCTTGAACTGCCGCTTGAGCGCGAGGGCGCGGCTTTCGGCCGTCTCGCAGGGGGACGGAGGCGGCGCCTTCGGCTTCGCCACCTTCACCGTCAGCTTCGGCGTGACGACAGCTTGATATGTGCCGTCGGCGGGGTGAGAGACGACGAAGGTGGCGTCCTTGCCGTAGGCGGTTTCCGGAAGCGAGAGCTGAAAGCCGACGGCTCCTCCGCTGCTGGCGCCCGTATAGCTGGCGACGCCGCCGCCCGGCCAGGTCACCGAAAGGCTGAAGGGAAGGCCATCTGGCGCCGGCTGGCCATTGGCCAGGTTGGCGGTTGCGTGGATGACGCCGGCGGCGCTGACCCGTTTGATCGATCTTAGGGCGACGCCGAGGTAGTGAAGGACCGGCCCGACCGTGAAGTCGTAGGGGAAGGTTTCGTAATCTGAGGGATTGGTCTTGTTGGCGTATGCAAAGAACTCGAGGTAGCTGGAGTTGGTTGTGGTTTCCTGAACCGTGATCTCGGTGTGGGCCGTGCCACTTCCCGGGAGCCCGTAGACCGGTCCGGTGCTTTCACAACCACGCCGGTGTTCAAAGACGCTTCCCCAGTTGAAGTCGTCGATGCCCTGGACGAGAGTCATGCAGATCGGGAATTCGCCCGGGTATTTGGTGAAGGGGACGCTGTGCCAGTCAACAGTGACGATGTCGCGGGTCGACACCGGGGGCAATCGCCAAAAAGCCACCTCCGTATTGCCGCTGTAGTTCGCGTCGTCATGGTGGTTGTTGAGTTGGCCGGTGTTGTGCTGGCCGACGATCACCGTCGGCGCTTCACTCGGCTTCCGTCCTCCACCGTCGAAGGCCGCTGCCGAAGAAGTTTTCCCCACCGCGATGATCGAAATCATCGCCATCGCAAAGATGATCTTTCTCACCCGGTTTCTGCCTTTGTCTGAATTGACGAGGTACCTCGCGCGTCCCCGCGCAATTCCCCGAATGATCGGAACTGATCGAACGATCGGCACTCTAGACCGTAGGAACTTTGCCCGCAAGGCAGCGAGCTTGCTCGGCCGGCCGGGCTAACTCTGAAATTATCCATCAATAAGGAATTTTGCGTGGATGTCGTCCGAACTCGTACCTTCCCTCGTCGCCCTCGCCCTCTACGCGGCCCGCAAGCGGCTGGCCGGGACGCAAGCGGCCCCGGGGGGCAGGGGCGGAGGCTTTCAGTAGCTCCAGCCGTTCAAGGATTTGTCCGGTCGCCCCGGAAGTAGGTTGCGCGACCGTCTCGATCCGATCTACTGGGGGAAGTGCGATGAAGAAGCGCCTGCGCAGCAAGCTGACTTACGCGAACGTCGTCTCGAGCCTCTGCCTGTTCCTGCTGCTCGGTGGCGGCGCCGCCTTCGCCGCCGGCAAGCTCGGCAAGAACAGCGTTGGCGCCAAGCAGCTGAAGAAGAGCTCCGTCACCACCGCCAAGGTCAAGAACGAGGCGATCACCGAGGCCAAGCTCGCGGCCGGCGCGGTGACGGCCTCGAAGATCCCGGCCGATTCGCTGACCGGAGTGCAGGTCAACGCCTCGACGCTGGGCACCGTGCCCTCGGCTCAAACCGCCAATACCGCCCGCAGCGCCGATTCCGCCGATTCCGCCAAATCGCTGACTCCCTCCGAACCGTGGCACCTGGTCGGCACCCCCGGTGAGCCGAGCTTTTTGGGCAGCTGGTTCAGCATCGGCACCTCATACGGACCGGTGGCCTTCTACAAGGACCAGCTGGGAATCGTCCACCTCAAAGGCCCGGCGGGCGGAGGCAGCGGCAGTGGCGGCGAAGAGATCTTCAGGCTGCCACCTGGATTCCGCCCGGCCGACAACACCTTCCTCGCCTTCAACGTGCTCTGCACATGCGCCGGAGGAAGGCTGGAAATATCCGGCGACGACGGATCGCTCTCGGTCCTCAACGCGACGGGCGTCCATCTCGAAGGCCTCGCCTTCAAGGCCGAGTCCTGATCCAGCCGCCACAAGCGCCTGGCCCGGGCGGATGAATCGCCGGGCTACAGTCACTGTGTGATCAGCGGCCCCGAGGCGATCCAGTCCGACGTGGCGATAGTGGGAGCTGGCCTCTCCGGCCTCGTCGCCGCGCGGCAGCTCGCGGCGAACGGCATCCGTCCGCTTGTCCTCGAGGCCCGCGACCGGGTCGGCGGGCGCTTGCTCAACGAGGCGATCGGCGGCGGCAAGGTGGTCGAGGTCGGCGGGCAGTGGATCGGGGCGACCCAGGAGCGGATCGCCGCCCTCGCCGCCGAGCTCGGAGTCGACACCTTCCCCACCCACGACGAGGGCAGGCACCTGATCGAGGTGTCCGGCAAGCTCGCCTCCTACTCAGGGGCGCTGACCGACGCCCGGATCGGCCTGGTCCGCGAGCTCTCGCCGGCGATCTCCCCACTTGCCCTCGCCGATTTCGAACGGGCTCGCATCCGCCTCGACCGGATGGCGAAGCAGGTGCCGCTCGAGGCGCCATGGACGGCGCCAAAGGCGGCGAGCTGGGACAGCCAGACCTTCGCCACCTGGGTGCGGCGCAACGCGCGAACCGCGGTGGCGCGCAGCCTCTTCGAACTGTCCACCGAGGCGGTCTGGGCGGCCGAGCCCGCTGACGTCTCCCTCCTCCACGTCCTCTTCTACACCCACTCCGGCGGCGGCTTCAACAGGCTTCTCGGCACCGGCGGCGGCGCTCAGCAGGACCGTTTCCACGGCGGCTCGCAGCGGATCGCCGAGCTGCTCGCCGAACAGCTGGGGGCGGAGCGGCTGCGGCTGCGCGCGCCGGTGCGGCGGATCGAGCACGACGACGCCGGCGTCGTCGTCCAGGCCGACGGGCCCGATGGCGAGCCGGGCGGGCTGAGCGTGCGGGCGCGGCGCGCGATCGTCGCCGTGCCGCCCACCCTGGCCGGGCGGATCTCCTACGACCCGCCGCTGCCGGGGCGCCGCGACCAGCTGACGCAGCGGATGCCGCAGGGCACGGTGATCAAGACGATGGCCATCTACGAGCGGCCGTTCTGGCGGCAGGAGGGGCTTTCGGGCCAGGCGGCCAGCGACGTCGGCCCGGCCCGCGTCGTCTTCGACAACTCACCGCCCGACGGCAGCCCCGGCGTCCTGCTCGGCTTCCTCGAGGGCCGGCTGGCGCGCCAGTGGGGAGCTCGCCCGGCGAGCGAGCGGCGCGAGGCGATCCTCGCCGGCCACGCCCGCCTCTTCGGCGAGCGGGCGGCGCGGCCACAGCGCTTCATCGAGCGGGTCTGGGCCGAGGAGGAGTGGACCCGCGGCTGCTACGGCTGCCTGATGACCACCGGGGGCTGGACCGAATACGGCAGCGCCCTGCGCGCCCCGATCGGGCCGCTGCACTGGGCCGGCGCCGAGACCGCGACGGTCTGGAACGGCTACATGGACGGCGCCGTGCAGTCGGGCGAGCGCGCCGCGTCAGAGGTCCTCTCGGCACTGGGCGGCTGATCCCAGTTGAGTCGCGGCATGCCTAGGTAGTCAACGCGGCCTCGCGGGCGGCGGCCTCTTCCAGCTCGCGCTCTGGCGCCACGCCCCTGGCTGGCCGGAGCCGTCGGGGCCCTATGCGGGCAGCTCGGTCGCGCTCGCCGGCCCGCTGACGCCGTTCTCCCCGACCGCGCTTGCGCGCACGACGTAGGCGCGGTCTTCGAGCTGCAGCGGGAACTCGACCTCACCGGGCTTGGCGTCGACCTCGAAGACGCGGGTCGCCGGCGGGCGGCCGTCTTTGACCCCGTCGAGGCTGACCAGCAGACCCTTCAGCTTCGGCGCCGAGGGATCGGGCTGGGGGAAGCTGTAGGAGACGGTGGCGCCGGTGGCGTCGCGGCGCGCCTCGAGCTTCGGCGCCGGCGGCTTCGGCAGGTCCGCGCCCACCTCGCGGCCGAGGTCCTGCACCGGCCGCGCCTCGTTGTGGAAGGCCAGCGGGTTGCGCCAGGCGCCGTGCCAGCGCGGCCCGGGCGGGCTGTCGGAGCCAATCGGCCCGATCAGCGCCCTGGTGCTGCCCCAGCGCCCCGGCCAGGCGACCCAGGCCGGGCTTTTGTCGTCGATCAGGTTGAGCTGCGGGCGGACGCGCGGGCCGTCGTCGTTGTTGTGGTCGGGCACGATTGGCGCCTGCGTGTAGGTGCCGGGGCGGAAGTAGGAGGCGTGCGAGCCGCGGGCCGAGTAGACGACCGGCGCCGGGCCGTCCGCGCCCTCCTCCTTTTCGACGTCGCCCCATTCACAGCGTTCGCCGCGGGAGTGCTGGGCGTAGGTGGCGACGTCGGGCTCGTCGCCGGCGCCGATCCGCAGCTGGATCATCTCCCAGTCGCCCTCGTGCAGCCCGAGGTGGAGAAAGGCCTTGTTGTTGTAGTAGTAGAAGAACCAGTACTGGAGCCAGCGATCACCCTTCTCGTCCCGCCTGACGCTGCCGTAGACCTGGTTGGCATAGCCGGGGCGGGCGTGCATCGCGCGGGCGTCGACGACGTAGTCCTTGCCGGCGACGTCGACGTAGTCAGCGGCGCTGACCGCGGTGTGGGCGGCGTCGGTGTACTTGCCCGGGCGCAGGAAGCCCAGCTCGAGCTTCGACTCGCCGGCGGGCGGCTTGACCGCGGCAAGCACCTTGCCACCGTCCTTGCAGAGCGTGTTCCCGCGGGGGAATTTCGCCGGCACGCAGTCGGTCATCGTGGTGACGGAATCGGCGGCGAAGCTCTCCAGCGAGTCGTACTGGACGTAGGGCGAGTAGCGCGCCAGCAGCTCCGCGTCGCTCACGAGATCCCCAGCCGCTCGCTGAAGGGCGAGTTGAAGACGCCGGAGGCGTTGTAGCTCCGCTCGACCGCCATCCAGCGCTCCCACTCGGGGTAGAGCAGTGGCGGCTGCGCTGGCTCGATCGCGTTGATCTGCCCCCAGTGCGGACGCACGCCGAGGTCGGCAAGCGCGTCTTCGTAGCCCTCCAGCAGGGCGAGCTCGCCGCGGCTGCCGGTCACCATGATCAGCTCGATCATCATCGTCGGCTGTTCATACATCATCGACGCGTAGGCGCGGGAAGGGGCGACGAACCGCAGCGAGAACGGTGAGGTGTGGTAGATGCCTTCCTTCGCCCGCTCGGCGGCGATCGCGAGGATCTCATCGACCGCCTCGACGTGGCGGCCGTCGACCGCGATGCCGAGCTCCATCGAGTCGGCGGGCAGGTGGTTGGCCTCGCCGATGTTGAAGACCTTGTAGGAGACGTTGGTGTAGTTGTCGTCGCACATTTCCTCGAGCACCGCGTCGAAGCGCTTGGCGATCAGCGAGGGGAAGTGCCTGGCGAGGAACCTCAGCACCACCCCGGTGAAGTGCCAGGAGGACTCGAGTTCGGTGAGGAAATGGCGTTCGAGCTTGTCCTGCGGCTCGTCGTGCGGCTCGGCGGTGTCGGTCCGCATCGTCACCAGCACCCGGTGCTCGCCGTCGTCGCCCTCGTAGGGGTTGACGAAGAGCTCGTAGTGCCCCGGCTCAGCGAGCACGCCGTCGGCAGTGAGGGTGGAGCGAACTTTCTCCCAGGTGTCGAGCGTGCGCACCTCCTTCAGCCAGAACTTCTCTCGCACGTCGATCATCACCCGGTGCAGGAGGCCGAGCGTGCCGAGGCCGCAGATCGCGGCGGCGAACTGCTCGTCGTCCTGGACCAGCTCCAGCCCCGCGACGGCGAAGGTGGCCGGATCGGTGGGGCCGTCGGCGGGCTCGACCCGCAGCGCCCGGGCGCCGGAAACGACCAGCTCGAGCGAGCGGACGGCGTCCGGGAAGGGACCGAAGGCGAGGCCGGAGCCGTGGGTGGAGGTGGAGATGACGCCGGCGATCGTCTGGGCGTCGTAGCCGCCCATGTTGCGCAGCGCCAGCCCCATCGCTTCCAACTTGGGGTTGAGGGTGTGCAGGTGGGTGCCCGATCCAACCCAGACCAGGTTGACGCCGGCGGGCTGGGGGCGCAGGCTCGCCGGGTCGGCAAGCTCGACGCCGCTGAGCTGGTCGGGTTCGACCATGATGCCGTCGGTCAGGGCGATGTCCGACCAGGAATGCCTGGCGCCGGCGGCGTGCACCGTCCTGCCCTCGCGCTCGGCCCTGCTGACGAGCGCGACCAGGTCCCCGAGCGTGCGCGGGCGGGCGATCTCAGCCGGTTCGCAGCTCTGCCCACCGCTGTGGTTCTTCCAGACGGGGCTCAAGCAAGCTCCTCGACCATCTGCGCGACACCGCGCTCGGCCAGCGCCGCGATCGTCTTCGACGGGTTGACGCCGAGCGCGGTCGGCACTATCGAGCCGTCGAGGACGCGCAGCCCCGGGTAGCCGTGGACGCGGCCAACGTCATCGACGACGCCGGCGGCCGGGTCGTCCGCCATCGGGCAGCCGCCGAGCGGGTGCACGGTCGTGAACTTGCTCAGCGGCCCGCCTTCGAGCGCGTAGAACGGCGTCGCGCCGCTCGCCTCGGCGATCTCCTTCGCCGTTCGCTCGAGGTCGGCGAAGAGCTGCGCCGAGGCGCCTTGGCTCCAGCGGATGTCGAAGCGGCGGAACAGCCGCGTCAGCCGCATCTGCCCGTTGGCGGCGTCGCGGCCGATCATCAGGAAGATCAGCGAGTCGACGTCGGATTCGCGCTGCGCCAGGTGCAGCTCGCGCGGGCGCAGCGGCTGGTCGCTCCAGCCGAGCTGGATCAGCGCCGCCCGCAGGCGCAGCAGGAAGCGGCGCCAGCCGCGGATCACGTTGACGCCGCGGGCGACGTCGAGCAGGACGTCGAAGTTGGCGGGCAGGCCGCCGTCGGCGACGATCAGCTGGCGCTCGTCCATGTAATCGAGCTTGCTCGTCATCACCGGGCCGTAGTCGTTGCGGGCGCCCTGGACATCGGGAGCGCTGGGGTCGAAGGCAATTCCGAGCGCGTCGCCGTTGCCGGAGAAGCGGCTGCCGAGCGCGGCGGAGAGGGCGGGCAGGCGGCGGCGGTTTTCCAGCAGCAGGCGCGAGGAGCCGACCGTGCCGGCGGCGAGCACGAGGTTCGGCGCCTCGACGCTGCCGTCGTCACCGTCGCCGAGGTGCTTGAACGACACCGTCCAGTTGCCGCCCGGGCTCGACGGCGGCGCGATCTCCTCGACCAGGTGCAGGGGCCGCACCTCGGCGCCATGCGTTTCGGCGCGGGCGATATAGGTGATCTCGACCGTGTTCTTGGCATTGATCGGGCAGCCGACGTCGCAGCGACCGAGGTTCTGGCAGCCCTCCTGGTGGACGCCGCTGAACGGGTGCTCGCGGGCCTCGCCGAAGTGGACCGCGAGCGGCAGCGGCTCCGCCTCCTTGCCGACGTGGCGACCGGCGGCGGCGAAGGCGCGGACCTTTGGCAGGGCGGGATCGGTCGGCGTCGGCCGCGGCTGCAGCGCTTCCTCGGTGCGGTCGTACCAGGGGTCGAGGGCGCGGCGGTCGAGGCCGTCGGGCCAGTCCTGGTCAAAGACGGCGGCGGGCGCCCGCAACTGCACGTTGGCGTAGACCAGCGAGCCGCCGCCGACGCCGGCGGCGGTGATCACCGAGACGTCGCGCATCATCCGCACGTCGAAGAGGCCGTCGGGATTCAGCGACTCGTGCCAGAGCATCTGCGGCGCTTCGCCGGGCTCCTCGGGGAAGTCCTCGGGCGCGAAGCGCCGCCCCCGCTCCAGCACGCAGACGCGCTTGCCCGCTTCCGCCAACCTGCATGCGGCGATGCCGCCGCCGAAGCCCGAGCCGACAATCACCGCGTCATAGGCCGCCGTCACCCGGCGGATGGTACATGCACTCCTTAGTAATTAATCCGCTTATAGCGTGCGGACGGGCAACCGCCGAGGGGCCTTCGACGAATCGCCCGGCTTCACGCGCCGCCACCTGCGCCAGGCGGCCATTTGCGGCTCAGGGGCCGCTTGGTTTCACCTCGGCCAGCTCCTGCAGGTACTGATCCGAGAAGTCAACCCGGAACTCCGCCCACAGCGGCAGGTGATCGGACATCTGGTAGGTCCGCCAGGTCTTGAACTGGCTCAGCCTGGCCGCGTCGGTGGTCGGTTCTTTCGGGCTCTTTTTGCCCGCCGCATGGCGTTCCTTGATGTACCGGTCGATGTAGGGCCGGTAGGTAGCTGAATCGTCCGCGGTGAAGACATGGCGGTAGTAGTCGAAGACGCCAGCTTTGCCGGTGGCCTCGAACCGCCCCTCTCGCGACCGGTAGGCAATCTGGTCGTACTTCCTCTCGCCGGTCAGGTTCGAGCCCGGGATGCTGGCGATCTGCTCGGGAATGCTGAAGTCGCCGGCTTCGGTGAGCGCTTTCATCGTCTTGTCGCCCTCGGCAAAGATGTTGAAGTCGCCGAGGACGATGAAGTTGTGGATCGGCTCGGTTGGATCTTCGGTGCGCTTCTTGAGGAATTCCGCGACCTGTTTTATCTCCTCGATGCGCGCCACCGGCTCGGCCGTCTTCTCGCCATAGACGATGTGGACGGTGGTGAGCACGAACTTGGTCCAACCGACCTGGAAGGCCGCCATCAGCGGCGTCCGCGCAACCTGGGTGGCGGGGATCTCCTTGCCGCCTGACTTCACCGGCGGCAGGACCAGCTCGCCGGCCATGCCCAGGAAGCGGACCTTGCGGGTGTCATAGAGGAAGGCGAGCCGCTCCTGATTGCCCGCCTTCCCGGCCGTGGTGTCGGAGACGAGATACGACCAGTGGTGGCCAAGGCGGTGACAGAGCTGCTTCAGCGCCTGCAGGTCGGACCGCACCTCCTGGACGGCGACGAGATCGAAGCGGGCGATGATCTCGGCCATGTACGCATAGCTCTCGGGTATCCGCAGCCCCCAGGTTGGGGAGTCGAGCTCACGCAGGTTCCAGGTCCCGAGGAGGAGTGACTGGAACGTGCGAGGCGGTGGCATCCCCTCGCCGTTGTCGAACGCGCCGCGCAGGGCGGCGAGGTTCTTGACCGTCCGTTGCCGTCCGCCCTCATCGGCCTTCCAGGCCGGATCGAGCGGGCCGTTGGGATTGAGATCACCGTAGTAAGGCATTTGCGTATGCAGAAACAGTCAGGTTCACTTTGGTGAGTTAGATTAGCTTTACACACTTTGAGCTATATGGCGGGGGTGAGGTTTGGGGAGCCGGGTGCGCTGCGTGAAAGTCGCGATGGTCACGGTGTTGGTGGTGTTGCTGGCGAGCCTTGCCGGTGCGGGTCCCGCCCAGGCCCAGGATCCGGGCGAAGGCCTGCGCAATGCCGAAGCGGGCGCGGCGAGCGCTGAAGCCGAGATCGCCGCAGCCGAAGCACGGCTGGCCGCCGCCGAGGCGCGCTACCTCGCTCGCTCGCGCCGGGCTGCACCGGCGCGAAGGGCCGCCCGGTCCGCCCGCCTGAGGGCCGAGGGCCTGAAAGAGGGCCGGGTGAATCGGCAACGGGCCGCGGCGGCGCGGATCGCGCGGATCGAGGCCGACCACCAAGCTGAAGTCAACAGCCATGACGACCAGGTCAAGGGCGATATCGGCCTGGCCCTGGCGGCGCTCCTGGCCGCGGCCATCGCCCTGGGCTGGCGACGGTTCAAAGCAACGGCGGCGGTCCTCTGGCTGACCGAGCGTCAGCTGGGACAGGCGATCGCACTGTGTGTCATCGGCGGCCTGGCCCTGCTGGTCATCGGAGCGGCGATGAGTGACGGAGGTGGGCTCGTCGCCCTGGTCGGGGCGTTTCTCCTCTTCGCCGGTTTCGTCCTCCCCACGGCGTTGCTCCTGGCCCGTCACTCGGTACGGATTCAGCGCGATCAAGCCAAACCACTGCTGGGGCGCGGGCGGATGCCGTCATGGGTGACCAGGAGCGTGGCCGTGGCGATGGGACTGTTGGCCTTGATCGGATTCGGTTCGGCGATCTCCGCCGACGGCCCGGAGCCCGCGCTCGTTTCCGCCCAATTGCGAGATCGAGCCTCGAGCTCGCGAACCGACCCGGTGAGCCGCCGCCTCGCCGCCACCGAAGCCGAAGCGGTGAAACTGCAGGGGGTGGCATCGAGGCTGGGCGCCGTGCAGCAGGTGGCTCGCCGGGATCTGAGCCAAGCGCGACGCCAGCTGGACGGCGCCGAGCATCGCTTCGCCCGGGCCGAGAGCAGCGCCCGCCACTTCAGCCGCCGACTGGCGGCGATCTCAGCCAGGGAATCCCGCGAAGCGGAAGCGCAAGCAAGGCGGGCCGAAAGACAGGCGGAACTCGAAAGCGAGAAAACGGAAGAAAACCTCTCCGCAGAATGCGATCCCAGCTACAGCGGCTGCCTGAATCCAAGCTCGCCCGACTACGACTGCGAGGGGGGCAGTGGCGACGGCCCCGACTACACCGGCACGGTTTCGGTTCTCGGCGAAGACCACTACGGCTTGGACGATGACGGCGATGGAACCGGCTGCGATCCCTAGCGTCGCTTTGCGGGTTCGAGTCTAAGCTCCAATTCAGTGAGTCAGCTGGTCCAGATCGTCGGTGCGCTGCTCATCCTGAGTGCCTTCGCCGCCGCCCAGTTCGGCGCCATGGATCCCCACTCGCGGATCTACCTCGTCCTCAACGTCGCCGGCTCGGCGATCCTCGCCGTGCTCGCCTGGGAGGAACGCCAGTGGGGCTTCCTCCTCCTCGAGACCGTCTGGGCGGCGGTTTCCGTATGGGGGCTGATCCAGCTGCGCCGCGGCCAGGCGCTGCCACGCTGAGCGCCGCTCAGTGGCCGCTCGCCGAGAAGTGCTGGTAGTCCCTGGGCCAGGGCCAGCTGCCGCCCCACTCCCAGCCGGCGGCGGCGAACGCCTCGACCACCGGGCTGCCGCGCTGGACCATGCCCCGGCGATGGCGTGACCTGTCCGCGTAGGGAGCGCCGGCAGGGGGCGAGACGTAGCCGGACTCGGTCACGTAGGGGTTCTCGAGCGGGTTGAGGTCGATCGCCCTGCCGAAGGCGTGTTCGGACCAGACCCCGGGGCTGCCGGCGACAATGCGGCAGTTGAAGGCGGAGGTGTTGTCGGCCGCCATGCTGCGGTGGTCGTCGGCGCCGTAGGCATCGACCAGGCGCATCTGGCGGATCGGGAAGCGCAGCCGGTAGAGCGAGCGCATCGTCTTCAGCATCGCCGCCGCGGCGTCGCGGTTGACGACCAGCCTGCCGCGGTGCGGCCGGCCGTCGAACCCCCAATGGCTGAGGCTGAGCAGGCGCAGGTCGGCAAAGCCGACCGGGCAGCCGCGATGCCAGGAGACGCCGCTCATCCGCGCCCGCGTGCTGGCGTCGATGCGCTCGACGCGAGCGTGGAAGGCCGGCGCGGCGGCGCCCCGTCCATCCGCCTCGGGAGCCCAGCCGGCGACCAATGCCGCGGTCAAAGCGAAAGCCATGATCGTCTTCATCGCAGGCAACCTAGCCCGCCGGTGCCGGAACGCCGTTCGCTCACCAGACCGCGTCGTGCTGCTCCATCACGCCGAGCCCCTCAGCCAGCTCGACGCCGTCGAGCGAGCCGCGGAACTCGCCGAAGAGATGTCGGTAGCTCGAGCGGAAGACGAGGAAGTTGTCGTCGCGGGCGCGCTCGGAACCGGGCGTGAAGCTGAGCTCCGCCCCGTCGGCGAACTTGATCGCGGTCACCCCCTCGAAGCAGACCGGGGCCGGCTCGACCGGCGCCCCGTCGATCCAGATCGCCCGCTCGCTGCTCGCCGGCCGGGTCGTTGATCCCCTCGACCAGGTTCCAGGCAAGCGAGCGGCCGTCCGTCGCCCGGCCGATGCCCGCCGACCAGTGCCAGCTGGTGTGTCGCTGCTGGTAGCCGGCCGACTGGTCGTCGACGCCGTGGCCGTCGACCTGCCAGCGCCTCTCCGCCGTCTCGATCGTGCCGCTGATCGGAACCCCCGAGCGCTTTTGGGTCCAGCCCCAGCCCGAGCCGCTGGGGCAGATCGTCTCGATCGGGGCTGAGTCGCCGAGGACCAGGCTTGCCCGCAGCTCGCGCGCTTCGATCTCGATCCGGGAACCGTCCATCCGCACCTCCCGGCTGCCCGGCCGCAGCCTCGTCTTGGCGTAGCTGCGATCGCCCTCGCGATCCCAGAGCGCCCAGAAGCACTGGCCGAGCGGGCCGATCTGGGCGCGGGCGACGCAGAGCATCAGCTCCTCGCCGTAGAAGCCGACGTAGCGCCAGCGCTTGCGGGTCTGGCCCCGGCTGCGCAGGGGCATCCGGGCTGGAGGCAGTGGCAGGTCGGGACGGTCGGCAGCCGGTCCTCGCCAGGGAAGCTGCGCAATCGGGTCCACCGGGCGACGCTACCACCGCTGCCCTAGCCGACTGGGCGCTGCCCCGACCCTAACTTCCTCGGTCGAGCCGATCGGCCAACCGACCGGGCGCGCGCAAGCGCCAGGATTCCTCGAGCAGCTCGGCCAGCTCGACGCGGTCGACCGCGTCGAGGCGGACGAGGATGTTGGGGTAGCCGTCGTAGTGCGGGGTGGTGAAGAACTTCTCCGGCTCGGACTCGATCAGGGCCCGCTTCTCCTCCTCGTTCTCGCGCCAGAGGACGAGGGCGTCGGGGCCCTCGCGCAGGCGGGCGAAGAGGCGGTCGCGGACCCTGAAGCCGGGGGTTCCATACGAGGGCACCTCGGTCGTCTCGGGCAGGGCGAGGGCGAGCTCGCGGACGTCGGCCTCGGAAGCCACCTCAGGCCTTGGTCTGGCGGCTCTCGTCGCGGCGGTGGCGGCGGATGACCGGGGCCACGTAGCCGATCAAGGCGCCGATCGCGACGGCCGCCAGCAGGGTGACGATGAGCGGGGCGTTGACGGTGACGAAGAGGACGTCGACCCTCACCTGCTGGGAGTTCTGCAGGGCGACGATGGCGACGAGCGCGATCAGGATGCCGACGATCCAGCTGCGCCAGCTGGTCTGCCTGCCGTCTTTGGCCGCCGGCGCGTTCACTGGCTGGGAAGCTCCTCCGCGGGCAGGCGCTCGGGGAAGCTCGGCAGGCCATCGTCGGGGACCGGGGCCCAGGGCGCGGCGTAGGCGGTGAACTGGTGGGCGCTCGGGCGGATGCCGGGATCGTCGTCGAGGGCGCCCATGCGGATCGCGATCAGCTCCGGATTGGCCGGGTTGGTGGCGAAGAGCTGGCTGCCGCAGTCGGCGCAAAACGACTTGATCCAGCCGCCGCCGGGCGGCGCCCAGGAGCCGACCCGATCCTGACCGGAGCTGGTGCGGTAGGAGCCGGGGGCGGTCAAGGCGGTAACCGAGAACCCCGTCCCGGTGCGGCGCTGGCAGCGCTTGCAGTGGCAGTAGACGGCGCCGAGCAACGGCGCCGACAGCTCGAAGCGCACGGCGCCGCACATGCACCCGCCGGACAGTGGCAGCTTTGGCTCGGCCATTCGCAAACCTTAGTCGCGGTGCTGGCCGGGCCAATCAGACCCGGGGCAGGCAGGCGCAGGGATAGGATCGCCGGGTGAGCTCGAGCGCAGCGCTCAAAGCGGAAGGCGCCGCCGTCGATGGCTGAGACGGTCCTGGTCACCGGCGGCTCCGGGTTCCTCGGCGGCTGGTGCCTGGTCGAGCTCCTGCAGCGCGGCTACGAGGTGCGCACCACGGTGCGGGACCTCTCGCGCGAGCCCGAGGTCCGCGCCGCGGTCGAGTCTCAGACGAGCGCCGGCGAGCGGCTCAGCGTGCTCGCGGCCAACCTCAACAGCGACGAGGGCTGGGAGCGGGCGGTCGATGGCTGCGACTACGTCCTCCACGTCGCCTCGCCGTTCCCGCCGGTCCAGCCCAAGGACCCCGACGAGCTGATCGTGCCCGCGCGAGAGGGAACCCTGCGGGTCCTGCGCTCGGGCCTGGCGGCGGGGGTCAAGCGCATCGTCGTCACCTCCTCGGTTGCCGCGATCGGCGGCGGCACCTGGAACAGCCCGCTCAGCGAGAAGGACTGGACCGACCTCGGCAGCCAGGCGCTGTCGCCCTACGTGCGATCGAAGACGATCGCCGAGCGGGCCGCCTGGGACTTCGTGCGCGAGGCCGGCGCGACCGAGAGGCTGGCCGTCGTCAACCCCGGCGCCATCCTCGGGCCGCTGCTGAGCAGCGACCGCTCCTTCTCGCTCGAAGCGATCGAGCGCCTGCTCAAGGGGATGCCCGGGGTGCCGCGGATCGGCTTCAACTTCGTCGACGCCCGCGACGTCGCCGACATGCAGGTCAAGGCGATGCTCGCCCCCGAGGCCGGCGGCGAGCGCTTCGTCGCGGTCGGCGAGTTCCTCTGGATGGCGGAAGTCGCCGCGGTTTTGCGCGAGCAGCTCGGCCCGGCGGCGGCGAAGGTGCCCAAGCGGGGCGTGCCGAACCTGCTCGTGCGCGCGATCGGGCTCTTCGACCCCGGGGTGCGCTCGGTCGTCGGTCAGCTGGGCAGGAAGCAGGAGTACTCGAGCGAGAAGGCCGAGGCGCTGCTCGGCTGGTCACCGCGCCCGAGCGATGAGACGATCGTCGAGACCGCGCGGAGCATGGTCGACCGGGGCGTGGTCTGAGCTGGTAGCGCCTCAGCCCGCGCCGGCGCGCCGCGCCTCCGCGGTGCCGACGTAGGGAGTGAGGACGAACTGGATCGCCTCGCCCGCCAGGGCGGGCAGCTCCCCCTCCCTGCCCATGCTCAGGCGCTGGGCGACCAGCATCGCGACGCCGCTTGCCATCGCCCGCTCGGTGATCCCGGGGAGGCGGTCGCCGTGGGGGCTCTCGGCGCGGCCGGGAGCGAGCAGGTCGCCGACGTAGGAGACCATGCGCTCATAGCGGGCGAAGCCGGCCTTGCCGCCGGCCAGGGCGTCGTTGGTCAAGGCGTTCGCCGCGGCGGGCTCGGCGGCGGCCCAGGCGAAGGCGGCGCTGATCCCGGCCGCCACCCTGGCCGGCCAGGCCAGCTCGGCGGCGCAGGCCGTCTCGATCCGAACCTGGAGCTCGGCAAAGGCCGACTCGAAGGCGCCGACGAAGTCGTCTGGATGCCGCGCGGTCTCGTTCATACCTTCCTGAGAGCGGGAGGGATGTCCCTGCCACCGCAGGAATCGCGACAACTATAAACACGACTGTCTACCAGCGCAAGCCGTGCCGACCGCGTTTGCTTGCAAGCCCGCGCGACGCCGGCGCGGACTCGCGCTGCCGGGCGGAGCGCTCAGGTTTTACGCTCGAGCTCCGCTGCCTCCTCGGCCTTCTCGTCGGCATGCTCGCGGGCGCGGTCGCGCTGCTCCTTCGCTTCGCCCTTCTTCTCCTCGAGCTTGCCTTCGCGGCGCAGCGATGCGTCATCGGCGAGGTCGCCAGCTGCCTTCTTGGCCCTGCCGGTGAGCTTGTCGAGAATGCTCATTCGTCTTCCTTCCGTCGAATTTCGTTGCCCTGACGGGGTACCCCCCACGCTGGCGCCGAAAACCGCCAACCGGGCAGGGCCGCGAACAGGGGCCTCCCCGGACGGACCTACTGCGCGGCCGGCTCGTAGGTGAGGAGGGTGACGCCGGCGCCCACCGTCTTGGAGTCGGTGAGCTGCAGCGGCAGCTTCTCGCCGGCCGCTTCGCCGAAGAGGCGCTTGCCGGCGCCGAGGACGACCGGGAAGACCATCAGCCGCAGCTCGTCGACGAGGCCGTGCTCGATCAGCCCCCGCACCAGCTGGGCGCTGCCGGCGACCAGGATCACGCCGTCGACCTGCCGCTTGAGCTTCGCCACTTCCTCGGCGAGATCGCCCCTGAGGACCGTCGAGTTGTTCCACTCCGGCTCCCCCAGGGTCGAGGAGACGACGTACTTGGGCATCGTGTTGAACTTGTCGGCGAAGTCACCCTCCCGCGAGGGCCAGGCGGCGGCAAAACCTTCGTAGGTGACCCGGCCCAGCAGCTGCGCCTCGGCCTCGAGGGTCTCGTCGAGCTTGAACTTATCGCCCTCCTCGCCGCGGTCGATCGCGAAGGTCCAGCCGCCGTGACGGTAGTCCTCGGCTCCGCCCGGGTCCTCGATCACGCCATCGAGGGAAATGAACTCGGTTACGACGATCTTGCCCATGCTGAATCTCCTTTTCACTCGTTCTTGGCTGCCTCTACCCCTACGACGAACGGGCGGGCACGCAATCGACAGGCTCAGGAATTTTCTCTCTGCCGCTCCCTCAAGCGGGCCGTGGGCCTCGATCTCCTCCGCGGCCCACTTTGCTCACCGGCCCGACCCGGCCTTGACTCCCCATACGCCTGCAGCAGCATGAACTTCATCTCGAATCTTCTTTGCCGATGCATTCTCGACAGCGGCGCCGCGATACGTTGATCGCGTGAGCAGCGAGTGGTCTGACCCGGGGCGCATCGCCGAGTATCTCTCGCGTGAGATACCGCACCGCCACAGCGCCGAGGAGATGCTGCTCGCGGCGCTGCCGGAGCGAGTCGAGCGCTTCCTCGACCTCGGCTGCGGCGACGGGCGGCTGCTGGCGCTGGTCCGCGGCCGCCATCCCGAGGCGGTCGCGATCGGGCTCGACGCCTCGCAGCCGATGCTCGCCCGGGCGGCGGAGAGGTTCGGCGGCGACCGCTCGGTCGAGCTGCGTGCCCACGACCTGCGGCTACCGCTCGCCGAGACGGGGCCGGTCGACGCGATCGTCTCCGGCCTGGCGATCCACCACCTCGAGGACGAGCGCAAGCGCCAGCTGTTCGAGGAAGCCCGGGCGCTGCTCAGGCCCGGCGGCGCCTTCGCCAACCTCGACCTCGTGGCGCCCGCCTCGCCGCGGCTGCACGAGCGCTTCCGCCGTGAGATCGGCAGGGCTGAGGACGACCCGACCGACCGCCTCGCCGACCTCTCTGACCAATTGAGCTGGCTGCGCCAGGCCGGCTTCGACGAGGTCGACTGCCACTTCAAGTGGCTGGAGCTGGCCCTCTTGGTCGCGGTGAAGCGCCGCTAGAGCTCGAGCGGCTGGCGAGCTCCGGCGGCGGCGAGACCTGCCGGGGAGGCTCCTCGTCGCAGCCTCCGTGCGGCGGCTGCGACCCGCGGCGGGTCGGGTGGCGGGAGAAAGGGGCTGCGGCTGCTACGGTGAATAGGTCGGGTCTTGGCCCACTGCCACCCGAGAGGTTCCGTTCCCTCCGTGCGCTGCTTCGCGTTTAGGGGTCGCTGGATCTCCCTGAATCGCTTACAAAGGAGCTCACATCATCATGTCGTTCGCCGATCTCGGCGTCTCGAAGTCTGTCGCGCGCGCACTTGCGCAGCGTGACATCACTCAGCCCTTCCCCGTCCAGGAGCTGGTCATCCGCGATGCGCTCGCCGGCCATGACCTCCTCGTCCAATCACCAACCGGCTCCGGCAAGACCCTTGCCTTCGGCGTGCCGCTGGTCGACCGGATCGAGCCCGGCGCCAAGCACCTCTCGGCGCTCGTCCTCGCCCCCACCCGCGAGCTGGCAAGCCAGATCGTCGACGAGCTGGCGACGATCACCGCGGCGCGCCAGCTGCGCATCGCCGCCGTCTACGGCGGCGTCGGCTTCGGCCCACAGAGCACGGCGGCGCGGCGTGCCGACATCGTCGTCGCCACCCCCGGCCGGCTCGAGGACCTGATCGCCCGCGGCGTCATCTCACTCGACCGGGTCCGCCTGCTCGTCCTCGACGAGGCCGACCGCATGCTCGACATGGGCTTCAAGCCGGCGGTCAGCCGGATCGTCGCCCAGACCCCGTCGGACCGCCAGACCCTCTTCTTCTCCGCCACCCTGGAGGGCGCAACCGGCAAGGTCGCCGCTGCCTACACGCGCGACGCGCGGCGCCATACCCACGCCGCCAGCGAGGACGGCAAGGCCGACATCGAGCATCGCTTCCTCCACGTCGATTCGCAGAGCGCCAAGCTCGACCACCTGATCGAGCAGCTGCGCGCTGACGACGGCGGCCGCACCCTGGTCTTCGTCCGCACCAAGCGCGGCGCCGACCGCCTCGCCAAGCGCCTGCGCGCTCGCAAGGTCGAGGCCGCGGCGATGCACGGCGACAAGAGCCAGAGCCAGCGCGAACGGGCTCTCGCCCGCTTCGAGGCGGGCGAGGTCGACGCGCTGATCGCGACCGACGTCGCCGCCCGCGGAATCGACGTCGCCGGCATCACCCACGTGATCAATTTCGACGCGCCCGGGGACCAGGACTCCTACGTCCACCGCATTGGCCGCACCGGCCGGGCCGGCAGTCGCGGCACCGGGATCAGCTTCGTGCTCGCCGACCAGACCGCCGAAGTCGGCCGCATGGCGAGGGCCCTCGGCCTCTCCCGGGAGTTCGACCACGGACGCGGCAGCGCCGATCGCTCCGAGCAGTCCCAGCGGCCCAAGCCCCAGCAGCGACCGTCGCGCAACTCGCGGCGCCGGCGCCGGACGAAGGTGGCCGGATGAGCGCCACCGCCGCCACCGCCCGCAAGTGGACCTGCGACCGCTGCCAGATGTCGGTGACCCGGATCGACGGCGAGAGCGCCTCGCTGCCCGACAGCTGGGCCCGCTCCGCCGACGGCCACTTCTGCCTCTCCTGCCGGCGCGAGCGCGCCGCGGAAGCGGCACTCGACGCGGCGCCACCCGACAGCAGCAACGAAGTCCGCGCCAAGCTGCGCCGCTCCGGCCTGCTCGAGTTCGAGGTGCGGCGCGCTCCCGAGCGCGCCGACAACGCGATCGCCAAGGCCTGTCACACCTCGGCATCGGCCGTCGCCGCGGCGCGCAGCCGCATATAGGGCACACCGGGCGTACGGACTAGGAGGGATTGGCGAAACCCGGGTGCGCGGGCCGGCGAGCGCCGGACCAAGCGGGGCAAGGACGCAGGGAGGCCAAATAGCGGCGCTATTTGGCCGACTGAGGACGCCGCACCGCGCAGCGTCCACCGCCGCCGGACGCGTGCGGGGGTTTCGCTAGTCCCTCCTAGGGCACACCGGGCGTACCAAAACCGCGGGCGTGGCGCCGCGGCTCCACGGTATGCTTTTTCCGCTCGAGTGCCCTGGCGGCGCCGAGCTTAAGCCAGGCGCGGCAGACACAGAGTTGCGGCGCAGGGCGCGATACACCTACGAAGCCAGGGCAAACGGCTCCGCAGCGGTAAGCGGGCGCAAGAGCTTTGCGTACCCCTCGCTTGGTGAAACACGTACAGGAGCCGTAACTTGGATCGTCCGGACCTTCCCGATAGCCCTGCCCGCGGGGTGCTTGTCTCTCAGCTTTCGCGGGAGATCGTCCAGCTGCACGCCCGCCTCTACGGGCGCGGCCCGACGAAGGCGAGGAGCTACCTGCACCCCGATTACGCGGTCTGCGTGCTGGAGGAGATCTTCACCACCGCCGAGCGCACCCTGATCGTCGCCGGCTCGGGGGATCACGTCAGTGAAACGCGCAAGAAGTTCCAGGACGCGGTCAAGGACGAGTTCATCACCGTGGTCGAGCGGATAACCGGGCGCAGCGTGCGCGTCTTCCTCAGCCAGGTCGACGTCGACGCCAACCTGGCGCTGGAGTTCTTCATCTTCGCCGGGGCTGAGGCCGACGCCCCCAGCCCGGCGGCGAGCTCGTCGAGCGCTTAGGAGGGGCTGGCGGGGGCGGCGTCGCCGAGCAGGAAGACCTCGATCGCGACGTCGGGATCGACGTGGACGACGCTGAGGAAGGCATCGACCGGGCGACCCATGATTCGTTCGACGCTGGCCTTGTACTCGTGCTCGAGCGCTTCCTGGTGCAGGCCGCGGGTGCGCCGCACGTGCTCCGCCTGGCCAGCGCTGATCAGGGTGCGCTCGACCGCGGTGTAGATGTCGCTGAGCACGCAGACCACCATCTCGTCGGCGACGAAGCTCTTCGCCGCGCCGGGGCCCCGGCCGAAGTACTCCCGGTGCAGGGCGACCATCGCGTTCGAGAGCTCGACCAGCGCCTGGCCCCCCTTGGGTGTCTCTTTTCCGACCATCGCTGCTCCGTTCTGCGGGGGGCGCCGGAGCCGTTTGACAAGACGGTTAACAGCGCGCGGGCTCGGTTCGACAGAGTTGCCAACCTCAATCGCTCCTCGCGCGGCTCTGCACGGACGGCGCTGGCTCGCGGGCCCTCGCCGTCCGGTCAGCACTTCACAAGTCGCGCGCGCTGGCCCGCATGATCGGTCGGAGCATCAGCCTACTAAGTCGGCAGCTATAGAGCCAACGGTGGTACCGTCTGGGAACGTCGGAGGGGCTCGCCGCAACTCTTCCCCTTCGGCGCCGTGGCAAGAGGGGCGGAGAAGGAGCGTGCGTGGACTCGGGGCACCCCCAAGGGGAGGCGCTGGCAGCCATATCGAACGGCTTGGCGCACCTCCACATGCGCTTCTACGGGCGGGGGCCTTCCCGGGCGAAGGCCCACTTCGTCGACGACCTGGTCGTCTGCGTCCTCTGGGACGGCTTTACGACCGTCGAGCAGACCCTGCTCGAGCGCGGCAAGGGCGAGGCGGTCGAGGCGTTCCGCCGCACCTTCCAGTCAACGATGGAGGAGCAGTTCTCCGAAGTCGTCGAAGCTGCGACGGGCCGCCGGGTCCGCGCCTACATGAGCCAGATCCACCTCGACCCGGACATCGCCGTCGAGGTCTTCATGCTCGAGCCCGAGGAGCGCGTGGGCCCTTAGGCCCACCCCTGCGCGTAGCGCAGCGAGCCCGGGGTGGTCAGCGCCTCCCCCGTCTCCAGCAGCGTCTTCAGGCCGGAGAGGATCATCGGCCAGCCGCCGTAGAGTTCGCTGTTGGCGCCCTCGGCGAGCTGGTCGTGGGTGACGGTCAGCCGGCAGGAATCCTCGACCTGCTCGATCTCCCAGCTGACTCGCGAGGTCCCTTCGCTCTTCACCCCCTCGCTCCAGAGGGCGGTGAAGCTCTGGACGAGGCGGCGCGGCGGATCGACCTCGAGGTTCTCGCCCTCGCTGATCGCGATGCCGGCCTGCCGGTGCGCCGCCTCATAGCGGGAGCCGGTCGTCCAGTCGGACTCGATCCCCACGCCGAAGCTGTACTTCTGCCTCAGCTCGGGATCGGTGATCGCCTCCCAGAGTCGCTCCGGGGTCGTCTTGATGTAGATCTCGAACACCTTTTCCATCGTCGCGTCCTCCAATTCGTGCTTTAGGCCGGTCAGGGTCGCTGCCCAGGGCTCGGCGTACTTGCTCACCCAGCGGTCGTGGACGAGCCGGATCGGGACGGGGTTGAGGAAGTGCAGCTTCTCCCGCCCGCGCTTGCGGGTGGTGATCAGCCCGGCCTCCTCGAGCACCCGCAGGTGCTTCATCACGCCGAAGCGGGTCATCGGCAGCCGCGCCTCGAGCGCGCTCAGCGTCTGCCCGTCCTGGCGAAACAGCTCGTCGAGCAAACCGCGCCGGGTCGGGTCGGCCAGCGCCTTGAAGACCTCGTCCATGGTCCGAGTATAGGTGACCTTTTAGTCACTTGTCAAATCGACCACTGGCTCTGGAGTAGCTTGGACTGGTGAAATCGGCTCATGCAACGGGCGCCTCGGCGGCTGACCGCGAGGAGGAGGGCCGCCACTTCGCCCAGGTCGTGAGGAGCAGCCAGGACGCCGTGCTGAGCGTGGGCTTGGACGGCATCCTCACCTCCTGGAATCCCGCCGCAACGCGGCTCTTCGGCTACAGCGAGGGGGAAGCGGTCGGCCAGCACGCCTCGCTGCTGATTCCCGCCGATCGCGCCAACGAGGAGGAGGAGATCCTCGCCCGCGTGCAGCGCGGCGAGCGGGTCGAGACCTACGAGACCGAGCGCATCCGCAAGGACGGCGCCCGCATCGACGTCTCGCTGACGATCTCGCCGATCGAGCATCCCGCGCGCGGCGTCATCGGCGCCTCGGTGATCGCGCGCGACATCACCGACGAGAAGCGGCGGCGGCGGGCGCAGGACTTCCTCGTCGCGGCGACGCGCGGCCTCGACGCCTCGCTCGACTTCGACCGCACGGCCCGCACGATCGTCGCGACCGCGGTGCCGGAGCTGGCCGAGCTCTGCGTGCTCGACTTCGTCCGCCGCGACGGCTGGATCGGCGACAGCATCGTCGGCGGCGCCAACCCGGCGGCGGCGGCGCTGCTCGAGGAGCTTCGCCGCCGCTCGCCGCTGAGCCCCGGCAGCGACCACCCGGTCGCCCAGGTGCTGCGCGCCGGGCGGCCGATGGTCTGGCGCGACCTGACCTCGCCGGACGTGATCCAGAGCGTCGCCCAGAACGACGAGCACCGGCGGCTGATCGAGCAGGCCCGCTACCAGTCGGCGGCGGTGGCGCCCCTGGTCGCCCGCGGCTCGACCCTCGGCGCCCTCTCCTTCCTGCACGCCAGCACCGACCTGCGCTACGACGCCGATGACCTGCAGCTGCTCGGCGAGCTCGCCGACCGCGCAGCGCTGGCGCTGGACAACGCGCGCCTCTACCAGGAACGCGACCGGATCGCGCAGAACCTGCAGCGCGGCCTGCGCCCGCCCGAGCCGCCCTTCGTGCCGGGCCTCGACATCGCCGTCACCTTCGACGCCTACGGCGAGGGGATGGAGATCGGCGGCGACCTCTACGACATCCTGCCGACCGACGACGGCTGCTGGATCATGATCGGCGACGTCGCCGGCAAGGGCAGCGCCGCGGCCGGCGTCTCGGTGGCGCTGCGCCACTCGATGCGCGGGCTTGCCCGGCAGATCGACGAGCCGAGGGAGCTGCTGGCGCAGCTGAACGAGATGCTGCTCGCCGGCGACAGCCTCAACGACTTCGCGACCGCCCTGCTGCTGCGGCTGCGGCGCGGCGCCGGGCGCTGGAGCCTCAGCCTCGCCGCCGCCGGCCACCCCCCGGCGATTCACGTCACGCCGAGCGAGCCGGTCCAGCTCGGCGGCGGCACCGCGCTCGGCGCCTGGGCCGGCTCGCCGGTGGCCGATCACGAGCTCGAGCTCCTGCCCGGGGAGACCTTCGTCCTCGCCACCGACGGCTGGTTCGAGGCCGGCCCGCCGCAAACTCACGTCGAGCCCGCCGCGCTCGGCGCCCTCGCCGCCTCGCTGGCCGACCTCGACCTGGCGGAGATGACCGAGTCCCTGCGCCGGGACGCGATCGCCCGCAGCGGCGGGCCCCTGCGCGACGACATGGTCGTGCTGGCGCTGCGACCCGAACCCAGCGGCTGAAACCGAACTGCATCAACTTCCAATCCCGCTGGGCAGGAAAGTTGATGCAGTTGCGCAGTTGTGCCAGCCTTCGCCGCCTTGACTTGGATTCGACACCGGGGGGCGGTTGCTCTGGCGAGCGGCTGCGCTGCGCTGGCCTTGGCGGCCGCAGCCGCGACGGCTTCGGCCACCCAGGGCATCCCCTGGGGAGGTGGCTGCCTGCCGGCGCTCCCCGGCGCGGTCCGAACCAGCGCCAACTGCGGCGCCGAGCTCAGCGGCGAACGGGCGGTCGCCCCGCCCGGCGCGCCCGCGGCGGTGCGGGAAGCGATCCAGGCGGCGAACCGGATCGACAACCGGCCCTACGTCTGGGGCGGCGGCCACCTCGGCTGGGTGGCGAGGGGCTACGACTGCTCGGGCGCTGTCGGCTACGCGCTGCACGGCGCCGGCCTGCTCGACCAGACGATGGTCTCGGGCCAGCTGGCGAGCTGGGGCGAGGCCGGGGCCGGCCGCTGGATCACCGTCTACGCCAACTCCGAGCACGTCTACATGGTCATCGCCGGCCTGCGCTTCGACACCCGCGACGACGCCCCCGGCGTCAGCGGGCCGCGCTGGCACAGGGCCAGGGTCGAACCGCCCGGCTTCGTCGCCCGCCACCCGGCCGGCCTTTAGGTTGAGGATTTCTGTTTAGTCGCCTACCCTGGTAAGCCGTATGGAGGCGAGCCAGACGCAGGGCAGGGTCACCGTGTTCACGCTCGGGCCGAGCGGAACCTGCCACGAGCGGGCGGTCACCGAGTACATGCGCTTCCAGGGAATCGAGGACTACGAGATCGTGCTCAGCACCGACCTCTTCGCCGCCCTCGACACCGTCCGCGAGACCCCCAACGCCTTCCTCGTCCAGTGCAGCGCCCACCCCAAGGTGCACGAGATCACCGAGAAGTACTGGACCGAGGTCTTCGTCGTCGACACCTTCATCTACCCGACCAAGCACCTGGTGCTGCTCAGCCGCCGCGACGTCGAGGTGCCGCGCTCGATCGGGATCGTGCCCGCGACCAAGGGCTACGTGGACCTGTCGCAGTGGGACGAGGTGATCGACGTCGTCTCCAAGCCGGTGGTCGGCGAAGGGCTCCTGCGCGGTGACTACGACTCCGGCCTCACCCACATGGAGCACGCCGAGGAGCATGCCGACGAGCTGCGGCTCGACCTCGACATCGGCGAAATCGACACCACCTGGGTCGTCTACGGCCGCCAGAAGCGCTTCCGGGGCGAGGTGATCGGGATTCCCTCCGCCCACCTCTTCCGCGGCGGCGAGGACACCGCCCGGCCGCCAGCCGCGATCGAGGCCTAGGGCCTCAGCCCTGCTCGAGCTGCCTGGCGAGGCGGCGCATCGCTTTGCCGTTGGGGCGGCGGACGAAGGCGCGCATCAGCGGCGGGCAGAGGCGTTCGGCTCGCGACGCCTTGATCCACTCCAGCTCGAAGGAGACCTTGGTCTGGCCGCCGGGCAGCTCCTCCAGCCGATAGGTGCCGCGGGTGTGGCGCTTGCCGTGCGCGCCGACCCCCTCCTCGACGATCCGGCTCGGCGCCTCGTCCTCGACGATCTCGAACTCGGTCCAGTCCTGCGACATCGGCGCATTGGCCCGCGCCTCCCCCCTGGCCCCGATCCCGCGCTTGGGGCCGGAGAACTTCCAGTCGACGAGGAAGTGGTCGAGGAAGGTCGCGTGGTTGGCGAGCACGGCGAGGAAGTCGTAGACCTCCTGCACGGGCCTGGCCACGTTGATCGACACGGTGACGGGCTTCACCAGCCGATCCTACGGCTCACCGTCTCCGTGGGGAGGCGCTGCGCTGCCAGGCCCAGCCCGTTTGAGCAGGTCGCGCAGGGTGCGCTGGTCGGCCGCGGAGAGATCGGCGAGCCAGGCCGGGGGTCGTTCGATCGCCTTGACCAGCCGGGAGCGCACGCGGCGCCCCTCGGCGGTCAGGGCGATCAGCTTGACGCGGCGGTCCTGCTGCGAGGGCGTGCGGGCGACGAGCCCGCGCTCTTCCAGCCCGTCGACAATGCCGGTGACGTTGGAGGGGTCGCAGTGCAGCACGGCGGCGATCTCGCTCATCGTCCGCGGCTGGTCGAGGACGCGCAGCGTGCCGAAGGCAGCCGGCCGCAGGCCGAGCTCGCGGGCGATTGCGAGGAAGGGCGGCGGGTAGACGAGTCGCACGAGCGAGTCCCAGGCTTCGCCGGCGGCGCCTTTGCCCGGCGCCCTGCTTCGCTTGGTCTTCGCCTCGGCCATCTTCGCGATGCATTGTAGACTCAATATTTGATAACGTCAACTATCGAGGCGCACCGACAACTCTCGAGAGGCTGGAGCACGATGGCGACGGAGACGCGAGACGGAATCGAAGTCGAAGGGCTCGTGCGCGAGTTCAAGAACGGCCCGCGAGCCGTCGACGGGATCGACCTGCGGGTCGACGCCGGTGAGATCTACGGCTTCCTCGGCCCCAACGGCGCCGGCAAGTCGACCACGGTGCTGATGCTGACCACGCTGCTGCCGCCGACCGCGGGCACGGCCCGGGTGGCCGGCTTCGACATCGTCAAGCAGGGCCCGTGGGTGCGGTCCGCGATCGGCGCCGCGCTGCAGGAGGCCGCGCTCGACCCGCTGCTGACCGGGCGCGAGCACATGCGGCTGCAGATCGCCCTGCACGGCCTGCCCAAGTCCGAGCGCTCCGAGCGCGGGCAGGAGCTGCTGGAGCGGGTCGGCCTCTCCCAGGCGGCCGACCGCAAAGTGGGCGGCTACTCGGGCGGGATGAAGCGGCGGCTCGACCTGGCGCTGGCGCTCGCCCACCGCCCCCGCATCCTCTTCCTCGACGAGCCGACCACCGGGCTCGACATCCAGAGCCGCACCGCCCTCTGGGACGAGGTCGGCCGGCTCGCGGCCGAGGAGGGCGTCACCGTCTTCCTCACCACCCAGTACCTGGAGGAGGCCGACGCGCTCGCCGCCCGGGTCGGGATCATCGACCACGGCAAGATCGTCGCCGAGGGCACGCCGGCCGCGCTGAAGGCGGAAATCGGCCGGCCCACGGTCGAAGCCGTGCCGCGCGAGCCGAGCGAACGGGCGCACCTGGCCGCGGTGCTGGAGCGCTTCGGCCCCAGCGCCGGTGGCTCGCCGAAAGGGGCCGCGGCGCGGCTCGAGGGCGGCGAGGCCCAGCTCGCCGAGGTGGTCCGCGCCCTCGACGCCGAGGGAGTCGCGATCGAGCAGCTGCAGCTGCACGCGCCCTCGCTCGACGACGTCTTCCTCGCCAAGACGGGCCGCTCGCTGGAGGGCGCGGAGGACGAGGTCGAGGAGAGCGAGGAGGAAGCGGTGGGCGCGGCGTGAGCAACAGCCACCTGCGCACCCAGGTCGGTCAGCTCGCGCGGCGCTCCGTGCTGCGCACGCTGCGCCAGCCGGCGCAGATCGTGCCGGCGCTGGTCTTCCCCCTCTTCCTGCTCGCGGTCAACTCGGGCGGGCTCAAAGACGCCACCAACCTCGACGGCTTCCCGACCGACTCCTACCTCACCTTCGCCCTCGCCGTCCCCTTCATGCAGGGGGCGCTGTTCTCGGTGATGAACGCCGGCACCGACCTCGCCCGCGACATCGAGACCGGCTTCCTCAACCGCCTGGCGCTGACGCCGCTGCGCGGCGCGGCGCTGCTCAGCGGCCTGCTCGCCGGCGCCGTCCTGCTCGGCTTGGTGCAGGCGGTCACCTACCTGAGCGTCGGCCTGCTCGCCGGCGCCGAACTGGCAGCGGGGGCCGGCGGGGCGCTCGTGATCGTCGCGCTCTCGGTCCTGATCACCGTCGGCTTCGGCTCGATCGGCCTCTTCGTCGCCCTGCGCAGCGGCTCCGGCGAGGCGGTGCAGAGCCTCTTCCCCGTCTTCTTCGTCTTCCTCTTCCTCTCCTCGATGGCGCTGCCGCTCGAACTGCTGCAAACCGACTGGTTCCACGACATCGCCAGCGCCAATCCGGTCTCCTACCTGCTGCAGGCATTCCGCTCGCTGCTGATCGAAGGCTGGAACCTCGGCGACCTGCTGCTCGGCTTCGGCATCGCCGCGGCGGTGCTCGTGGTCGGCATGCTGGCGGCGAGCGCCGCCCTGAAGACGCGGCTGGTGCGCACGTGAGCGCCGCCGCCGAAAGCCGCCGCCCGGCGGGCTTCCGCACGATCGCCCGCGCGGTCGCCTGGCGCAGCATTCACAACTTCCTCACCAACCCGGCCTTCCTGATGCCGGCGCTGCTCTTCCCGCTCTTCTTCTTCGTCTCCTTCGCCGGCGGCCTCTCGGCGATCGCCAACGTGCCCGGCTTCGACTTCCCCAGCGGCTACACCGCCTTCCAGTTCGTCTTCGTCCTGCTCCAGTCGGCGGCCTTCGGCGGCGTCTTCACCGGCTTCGGCATCGCCCGCGACTTCGAGGTCGGCTTCGCCCAGCGCTACCTGCTCGCCGCCAGCAACCGCAACGGGATCGTCGCCGGCTACGCGGTCGCGGCGCTCGTCCGCGCCCTCATCACCTGGACGATGCTGACCGTGATCGCCGTGATCGCCGGCATGGAAGTGGGCGGCAGCGCCGGCCAGATCGCCGGGCTCTACTGCCTCGCCATCCTCACCAACCTGGCGGCGACGATGTGGGCAACCGGGGTGGCGATGCGAGTCCGCTCGATCCAGGGCGGGCCGCTGATGCAGTTCCCCGTCTTCCTCATCCTCTTCCTCGCCCCGGTCTACGTGCCGCTCAGCCTGCTCAGCGGCTGGATCCACGCGGTCGCCTCGGTCAACCCGGTCACCGCCATGCTCGAGGCCGGGCGCGGCTTCATCTCCGGCGAACCTGTCGTCGTCGCCCTTGCCTTCGCGATCGCCGTCACCCTGCCGGTCCTCTTCGCCCTCTGGGCGCGCGGCGGCCTCAGGCGCGCCGAAGCGGCCGGCTGACCCAGGGGCGGGAGGGGCGACGCAGCGCGTTCTCCCTCACGGGGATGGCGCGTTACGCCGGGGGCTCCAGGCGCTCGGCCCGCGCGAACGCTTCGCCTCAGTAGGCCGTGTTGCGGGAGCGGGGGCGCGGAATCGACTTGTAGCGCTCGCCGCTGCCGCGGTTCCAGAGGGCGGCGTCGATCTCGGCGGGCGAGAGCCGGGCGCCCGAGGCCGCCGCGAGCAGCTCGATCGCGTGGACGGCGCAGGCGCGCAGCTCCACCTCCTGCGGGGAGCCGTGGAGGAGCAGGTCACCGGCGTCAATCGCCCCTTCGAGGGAGCGATCGAGGCGCAGGACGCGGTCGATGCGCAACACGTGGGGGACGAGGTTGTCGGCGAAGGCGGTGAGCCGGTCTTCGTCACCCAGGGCGGCGACACCGGCGCGGTTGAGGTCGGCAGCGGCAATCTGGGCGCGCTTGAAGAAGGGCACCGGACGCTCCGCGTAGGTGGAGGTGTCGGCGAAGGCCCGCCAGCCGGCGAGCAGGTCGGCCATCGCCACCGCTGACCCCCCGGCGGCGTCGAGCACCGCCTCGAAGCGGCCGCCGTGATCGTCGCCGACGCGCTCGCCGACGTCGCGCAGCGCCGCCGCGTAGTGGGCCATCAGTGGGTGTGCCGGGTCCTGGCCGACGACCCGGGCGACGTCGGCGGCGGCAAGCTGGGCCATCGCCGCCGGCGGCCAGGCTCCCTGCGCGCGGAAGCGCTCGGTCAGCCCCGCCGCGATCGTGAAGTAGCCGCTGTGGCCGGGCCGCTTGCGAATCGTCGGCCACCAGCCCGAGCCGAAGTTGATCGCGTCGAGGCAGATGACGAAGGCCGCGCGGGACTCCCGGCTGCCCTCGGCCAGGTGAGTCGCCGGGTCGAGCGGCGGCAGCTGGGACGCCGCCGGCAGGCCGGCCGCATAAGCCTCGATCGCGCTCTCGTCGATGTCGACCGAGGTGGCGCGGCTGGCCACCCATGCCGAGGCCGTCCGCACCCGGTCTGGAATCGAGGTCGCTGCGCCACTCGCCATCGGACGGATTCTCACCCGGTCTTTGGTAAAAGCGCGAATAGTGTCGCCGAATGCACCCGATTTCCTACCCGCAGGCGATCGTGCTCGGGCGGGCGCTGCAGGGAGCAGATCGCGCCGGCGGGCGTGCCTAGGAGCTGGTCAGGCGCTGACTCGAGAGGGGTTGATCCGGCGGTGGCGGCCATGGCCGTGCAGCGACTGGCCACGGCTGGGCCTCAGGCGCTGGTGGCGCCTGCGGCGCGGCTGGGCCGCAGGGACGCCGCTGACGGCCGCTGGGCCGCTGGCCACCGCGGTCTTGCTCTCGGGATCCACCCCAACGCCGGTGAGGGTGATCTGGGCGCCGCCGTCGGAGTCGCCGAAGAGGCCCAGGCGGGCCGTCTTGGCGCCGCTGCTGAGCGGCTGGAAGCTGACCACCACGTTGCAGGTCGCCCCGGGGGAGAGCGGGATCCCCGTGCAGTTCTCGTCGAGCAGGTGGAAGCTGCCGACGGCGCCGCCGGCGATCACCGCGATGAACGAGCCGCCGGGGTAGTTGCCGTTGTTGGTGATGTCGATCGTCTTGATCACGCCCGCCGAGCCGACGGCGACGGAGCCGAAGTTGGTCGGATTGGTATCGACGTCGAGCTGCGCGCGACCACCTTCGCCGCTCAGGTCCGCGGTGAAGATGGTGCTGCCTTCGGAGCCGGCGCGGAGCTGGGCGCTGAGCTCAACCGCGTCGTAGGGATTGAAGTTGACCTGGACCGAGCAGGTTTCGCTCGGGTTCAGCGTCCTGCCGTAGCAATCGCTCTGGCCGATCCAGAAGGCGTTGGAACCGGGGCCGGAGATTTCCAGGGAATAGACCGGCGCCGCCGCAACGCCGGTGTTGCGCAGCTGCAGCGTCGCCTGGCTGGCGCTGGAGTTGACCTGCTGCAAGCCGAAGTCGTAGCTGCCCGGCTCGAAGCTGAGCTGGGGCGCCGGCGGTTCTTCGGCCGGGGCCGCCGTGCCGACGACGGGAAGAGCCAGCATCGCCGCGCAGAGCGCCAGGAGGGTGAGTGCGGAGGCAATTCCCGCGCGGGCTGGATTGCTTCGGAGTGAGATCATGGACGCTTCATCGACCGCGGCGCTCGTCTATTTGACGATGCGAGAAACCTTTCAACGAAAGATCTAAGAGATGGCGACGATCACGCAGCGCGAGGCGGAGCAGATCGAGCAGGCAAACGCGGGCGGGCGGACTCCCGTGGTGTTCATCCACGGGCTCTGGCTGTTGCCGAGCAGCTGGGACCGCTGGGCGGGGGCCTTCGAGGAGGCCGGCTACGCGCCGCTGACGCCGGGCTGGCCCGATGACCCCGACACGGTCGAGGCAGCCCGGGCGAATCCCGGCGCCTTCGCCGGCAAGGGCGTCGCCCAGGTCGCCGACCACTTCGCCGAGGTGATCGGCGGGCTGACCAGGAAGCCGGCGATCGTCGGCCACTCCTTCGGCGGGCTGATCACGCAGATCCTCGCCGGCCGCGGCCTCTCGGTTGCCTCGGTCGCGGTCGATCCGGCCCCCTTCAAAGGCGTCCTGCAGCTGCCGATCGCGGCCATTCGCACGACGCTGCCGGTGCTCTCCAACCCGGCCAACCACGGCCGCGCCGTCACCCTCACGCTCAAGCAGTTCCGCTACGGCTGGGCCAACGCCCTCAGCGACGAGCAGTCGCAGCGCCTCTACGAGCAGTTCCACGTCGCCGCTCCCGGCAAGCCGATCTTCCAGGCGGCAACGGCCAACTTCAACCCCGGCAGCGAGACCAAGGTCGACACCGAGAACCCCGAGCGCGGCCCGCTGCTGATCACCACCGGCGGCGTCGACCACGCCGTGCCGCCGGCGATGAGCAGGGCCGCCTTCAAGAAGCAGAGCCGCAATCCGGGGGTGACCGAGCACGTCGAGCTGCCCGACCGCGACCACTCGCTGACGATCGACGACGGCTGGCGCGAGGTCGCCGACCTGGCGCTGGCCTTCGTCAAGCGCTTCGGAGATTGACCCCAGCGGAGCGGGGTCAAAGTCGGATGCGCTGGCTGGGAGCGGTGGCATGGGCCTGACCGAGCGCGTCCTCGGCTGGCAGCGGCGTGGCGAGGTCGCCGAGTTCCGCGGCCACTCGATCCACACCTTTCGCCAGCCCGGCGAGGGCCCGCTGCTGCTGCTCCTGCACGGCTTCCCCTCCAGCTCCTACGACTGGCGGCTGCTGCTCGACGAAGAGCCGGGGCACAACGCGCTCGCCTTCGACTTCCTCGGCTTCGGCCTCTCGGCGAAGCCGCGCGATCACGACTACAGCCTCTTCTGGCAGGCCGACCTCGCCGAGGAGCTGGTCCGCCGCCACGGCGACGGGCGGCCGGTCTTCGTCCTCGCCCACGACATGGGCACCTCCGTCGCCAACGAGCTGATGGCGCGGGACCTGGAGGGGAAGCTGGAGATGGAGCTGGCCGGCGTCCTGCTCTTCAACGGCAGCATGGTGCTCGAACGGGCCAGCCCGATCCTCGGCCAGCGCATCCTGCGCAGCCGCCTCGGCCCGCTTTTCGCCCGCCTCTCCAGCGAGCGCGTCTTCCGCCAGCAGTTCGGCTCGGTGTTCTCAGCGGCGCGGCCGCTCAGCGACGAGGAGGCCGCCGACCAGTGGTCCCTGCTCTGCCACGACGGCGGCCGCAGCCTGGGCCACCGGCTGATCTCCTACATGGACCAGCGCGAAGAGCACGCCGAGCGCTGGCACGGCGCGATCAGCAACTGGCCCGGCGCCCTCAGCCTCGCCTGGGGCCTGCTGGACCGGGTCGCGACGACGGAAGTCCTCGCGGCCCTGCGCGAGCTGCGCCCCGGGGTCACGGTCGCCGAGCTGCCCGAGCTCGCCCACTACCCCCAGCTGGAAGACCCGCCGCAGATCGCCCGGGCGCTGCGCGGCGCCCTCGCCAGGTAGGGATTCCGCCGGCCCGCTTTCGTCGGCTGCGCGGTTGACAAAGGGCGAGCTCGGCGTGGATTGTCGACCTGGGCGGCTCCCGTTCGTCGTTAGGGTGGGAGCGGCGATTGGCGTCGCTCGTGAATCAGGAGGATTGCGATGCAGTTCATGCTTGCTTTGATCAACGAGGAGCGCAGCTGGGAGGACATCACCCCGGATGAGGTGAAGCGCAACCTGGCCGAGATGGGGCAGTTCAACGCCGAGCTGAGCGAGGCCGGCGCCTTCGTCACCGCCGGCGGCCTGCAGGAGCGCGCCACCGGCACCACGGTCCACTACGGCGAGGGCGAGCCGCTGATCACCGACGGCCCCTTCGCCGAGACCAAGGAGCAGCTGTCCGGCTTCTGGCTGCTCGAGTGCGACGGCCTCGACGAGGCGCTGGGCTGGGCGAAGCGGGTGCCGCTGATCAGCGGCCACGTCGAAATTCGGCCGATGGTCAGCGGCGGCAAGGAACTGATCGAAAAGGCGGAAGCCCCGTAACGGCGGGTCGCGAGAGCGTCGTCGACCGCACCTTCCGGCACGAGTCCGGGCGGGCGGTCGCGACGCTGATCCGCGTCACCGGCGATTTCGACCTCGCCGAAGAGGCGGTGCAGGAGGCCTTCGTCGTCGCCTTGGAGCGCTGGCCGGCCGAGGGCGTGCCGGCGAACCCCGGCGCCTGGATCACCCAGGTCGCCCGCAACCGGGCGATCGACCGGCTGCGTCGCGAGGGCGTGCTGCGCGACAAGCTGGCGGTGCTGGAGCGGCTGGAGGCGCTGCACGCCGAGCCCGAGGCGGTGCCCGGCGAGGGCCTCGGCGAGATCGGTGACGACCGCCTGCGCCTGATCTTCACCTGCTGTCACCCGGCGCTGGCGATCGAGGCTCGGGTCGGCCTCACCCTGCGCAGCCTCGGCGGCCTCAACACCGAGGAGATCGCCCGCGCGATGCTCGCCAGCGAGAGCGCGACGGCGCAGCGCATCGTCCGTGCCAAGCGCAAGATCGCCGCCACCGGCATCCGCTACGAGGTGCCCGACGCCGAGCAGATGCCCGAGCGCCTGCCGGCGGTGCTGGCGACGCTGTACCTGATCTTCAACGAGGGCTACCTGGCCTCGAGCAGCGAGGAGCTGGTGCGGACCGAGCTCAGCGGCGAGGCGATCCGGCTCGCCCGCGCCCTGGTCGCGATGCTGCCGCGCGAGCCCGAGGCGCGCGGGCTGCTGGCGCTGATGCTGCTCACCGACGCGCGGCGGGCGGCGCGGGTCGACGAGCGCGGCGAGCTGGTCCTGCTCGAGGACCAGGACCGCTCGCTCTGGAACCGCGAGCTGATCGCCGAGGGGGTCGAGCTCTCGCGCGAGGCGGCGGCCGGCGGCCCCGGCGGGCCGTACACGATCCAGGCCCGCATCGCCGCCGTCCACGGTGAAGCGGCGAGCGCGGCGGAGACCGAGTGGCCGCGCATCGTCCGCCTCTACGCCTGGCACGGCGAGATCGCTCCGAGCCCGGTGGTCGAGCTCAACCGGGCGGTCGCCGTCGCCATGGTCGAGGGGCCGCAGCGAGGCCTGGAGCTGATCGACCCGATCGAGGGCCTCGACGGCTACCAGCCGCTGCACGCCGCCCGCGCCGATTTGCTCCGGCGCCTCGGCCGCGAGGCTGAGGCGACGCTGGCCTACCGGCGGGCGCTGGAGCTAACCGCCAATCCGGTCGAGCGCCGCTTCGTCGAGCGCCGCCTCACCCAGCTTCGCCGCTCCGCGGCCGCCGATTGCGGCGCAAAGGAGCGGCGAAGCGGCGGCGGCGCTCAGGCCTCGGAATAGGCCGGCTCACGCTCGCCAGCCGGCTCGTGCTCCTGCATCTCTGCCGGCGAGGGCATCGGCACCGGGCGCAGCACGACGATGGCGATGACCGTGGCGATCGCGACCAGGGCGGCGCCGACCAGATAGGCGACGTGGTAGCCGGAGTTGAGCGCGGCGAGTTCCGAGGCGCCGCCGCTGAGCTGGCTGTCGGTGCGCTCGGTCGCCAGCGTCGCCAGCACCGCGAGGCCGATCGCCCCGCCCACCTGCATGCTGGTGTTGACCAGGCCGGAGGCGAGGCCGGCGTCGCTCGGCGTCGCCCCCGACATCGCCAGCGTCATCAGCGAGGGGAAGGCGGTGCCGACGCCGATCCCGACCAGCAGGAAGGGCAGGAAGAGGTCGGTGAGGTAGTCGCCGTCGACCGGCGTGCGGGCGAAGAGCAGCAGGCCGATGCCGACCATGATCACGCCGGGGATCAGCGTCGTCTTCGGGCCGAAGCGCATGATCAGCTTTTCGGAGAAGCCGAGCGAGAGCGTCCCCATCGCCACCGTCGCCGGCAGGAAGGCGAGGCCGACCTCGATCGCGTCGTAGTGGAGGATCCGCTGCAGGTAGAGGGCGCCGAGGAAGAACATGCCGAACATGCCGGCGACCACCAGCGCCTGGATCGTGTTGGCGCCGGCGACGTTGCGCGAGCGGAAGAGGCGCAGCGGCATCAACGGCCGCTCGATCCGCGCCTGGCGGGCGACGAAAACGGCGCCGAGGATGAAGGAGACCGCACCCAGGGCCAGCGTCTGGGTCGATCCCCAACCGTGCTCGCTGATGCCGAGGATCGTGTAGACGCCGATCATCAGCGAGCTGGTGATCAGGGCGGCGCCGGGGATGTCGGCGCCTTCCTTGAGGCCGATTCCCGGCTTGCCCTCGACCAGGCGCAGGGCGCCGTAGGCGGTGGCGATGCCGATCGGCAGGTTGATCAGGAAGATCCAGTGCCAGCTGATCGCCTCGGTCAGGATGCCCCCCAGGAGCAGGCCGATCGAGCCGCCGGCGGAGGCGACGAAGCCGTAGATGCCGATCGCTTTCGCCTGCTCCCGCGGCGCCGGGAACATGGTCACGATCATGCCCAGGATCACGGCCGAGGCGAGCGCGCCGCCGACGCCGGCGACGAAGCGGGCGGCGATCAGCATGCCCTGGGTCTCGGAGGCGGCGCAGGCCAGCGAGGCGACGACGAAGACGGTCAGGCCGATCAGGAACATGCGCCGCTGGCCGACCAGGTCACCGATCCGCCCGGCGAGCAGCAGCAGGCCGCCGAAGGGGATCAGGTAGGCGTTGACGACCCAGGCGAGGTTGTTCTGCGAGAAGCCGAGGCTGTCCTGGATCGTCGGCAGGGCGACGTTGACGATGGTCGCGTCGAGGACGATCATCAGCATTCCCGCGCAGAGCACGTAGAGCGCCAGCCAGCGCCTGCGGTCGTGCCCGGCGGTGGAGGTCTGCGTTGTCGTTGCTGCGTCAGCGGTCACTGGAATTGACCTCCTTCTCATCGCTTGCCTTGGTCGGGGCTACCCTAGCAAATGGTTACTAAACACAACTACCTGGTTGTAAATCTGAACCAAACGGCATAGACTCCGGGTATGGCGACCAAGCGCACATACGGGGAGGCGTGTCGTTTCGCCCACGCTCTTGACCTGGTTGGGGAGCGCTGGGCCCTTCTCGTCGTCCGCGAGCTGCTGCTCGGCCCCAAGCGCTTCACCGACCTGCGGGGCGGCCTTCCACGCGCCAGCTCGAACATCCTCGCCGAGCGCCTGCGCGACCTCGAGCAGGCGGGCGTCATACAGCGTCGCAAATTGCCGCCGCCGGCGGGCTCCGCGGTCTACGAGCTGACCGAGTGGGGCGAGGAGCTGGAGCCGATCGTGACCAAGCTCGGCGCCTGGGGCGCGCGCTCGCCCTTCCCCCCCGACACCCAGGAGATCGGCCCCGACTCGATCGTCCTCGCCCTGGGCTCGCTCTTCGACCGCGAGGCGGCCGCAGATCTCAGCGCCAGCTACGAGCTGCGGATCGGCGAGGAACGCTTCGGCGTCGAGATCGAGGCCGGGAAGCTCGAGCTGAGTCGCGGCCCCGCCGCCGAACCCGTCGCCTCGATCGCGGTCGCCGACGCGCCCACCCTCGCCGCGATCCTCACCGGCCAGCTCAGCCTCGACGATGCCTTGGCCTCGGGGTCCCTGGCGATCGAGGGCGCTAAGCAGGCCGCGAAGCGCTTCCTCCGCCTCTTCCCGATGCCCGAACCCTGCGCCTGCGCGGGAGTCGAGCAGCGGGTCGCTGCCGTGCCCTGAGCTATGCCGCTGAGCGCAGGGCTACGTCGACGGTGACAGAGCGCCCTGGGGCGGCGAGGGCGGCTTGCGCTGCCGCCGTCAAGGACTCGGGGTCGAGCCCGTAACGGTCCGCGACGGCACGCAGGGGCTCATCCACTCCGAGATCGGGATAGAGGAGCTGAAGCTCGATCGGCTGATCGGCGCGAATCGCGACAATGGCCCGCGGATGGACCTGATCGGCCCGATCCGCGAATCCCGCATGAAGCTCGATCGAGATGGCATTGGCTTCGCTGTCGTAGTCGGCTCGCATGTCAATCGTCCGGGAAAGCGGTGATTACGAAGTTGGGATCGTCAGCGGCAATCACCACAATGATCGCACGGCCGCTGCAGTCCAATCCAGTCAGGCGTGAATTCCCACGCTTGTCGACTCCGGTCTTCGTGGGATGCGCTGCGACGCTTTCTGCATCGGACTGCCGGATCCCATAGAGCCTCATCTCATTCCTCGCGTGGTGGCTGAAACGCACACCCGTCTAAGGCTGTGCATCTCGAATCTCTCCCCGGCAGATCAATTCGGGGGAATCTCAGCGCCGGCCGAAGCTGTGGCCAGCGGGGGCAACCGCGCGCAGCTCGGCGACGGCCCGCTCGCGGGCACGACGACGGGAAGGCTTCTGCGCCGATCGGCCTGGAAGTGGAGACGCAGGCCGCTTCGAGGCCCGTCGGCGGGGGTTGATCGGGGGGTCGAGCTCGGTGACCTCGGTGACGACGACGTTGGTGGTGCCTTCCTGGCGCTCCAGCTTGCCCTTGGCTCGGACCAGGGGGGCGGCGCGGACGGCGGCGCGGCAGCGCTCGTAGACGGGCGGCGGCACGACCAGGTTGACGGTGCCGCGCTCGTCCTCGAGCAGCATGAAGACGACTCCCTTGGCGGTGCCAGGGCGCTGGCGGGCGACGACCATGCCAGCCACCTCGACTGTCTGGCCGCGGGCGGCCTTCTCCAGGTCGGAGCTGCGCAAGATGGCGGCGGCGAGCCCGTCGCGCATCAGCGCCATCGGGTGCTCGTCGAGGGTCATCCCGATCGAGCGGTAGTCGGCGATCGTCCTGCCCCAGTCGTCGAGCGGCTCCAGCTGCGGCGCCCGCGGTGGCTCCAGCGGCAGCGCCATCTGCACGTCCTCGCCGTGGCGGATCCCAGTCCCGGCGCCGCCCGCTTCCCAGAGGGCCTCCCGGCGGCTGGTGGAGGAGATGCCCGCCCTCCCCGCCCGAACAAATGCCGGGCCAATTAGCCCGGCATTTTGAGTATCCGCCCGTTCGGGGAGGGCGGGCACATCTTCAAACCGCGCGCCTTCGACCAGGGCATCGAGGGCGCCGGCCCAGGCGAGGCGCTCGAGGTCGTCGCGGCGGGCGCCCGAGCGCGAAGCGACGTCGGCGATCCCCTCGTAGGGGCCACTGCGCTCCCGCTCCCCCACCAGCGAACGCATCCCCTCCTCGCCCACCCCCTTCACGTAGCCGAGCCCGATCCGCACGGTCAGCCCACCTTGGACCCGTTCGACGTGGCAGAGGGTCTGGCTGCGGTTGGCGTCGGGACCGGCGAGGCGGATGCCGCGGCGCTGGGCCTCGTGGACGAGGGCGTCGGGCGGGTAGAAGCCCATCGGCTGCTCGTTGAGCAGGGCGCAGAGGAACTCGGGGGCGCGGTGGATGCGCAGCCAGGCCGACTGGTAGGCGAGCAGGCCGAAGGCAGCCGAGTGCGCTTTCGGAAAGCCGAAGCCGGAGAAGCCCTGGATCTGGCCCCAGACCTTCTCCGCCACGGCCTCGGGAACCCCCTTCTCGCCGGCGCCGGCGAGGAAGCGGTCGTGGTGCTCCTGGATCGCCTGCTCGGAGCGCTTGCGGCTCATCGCCCGGCGCAGGGAATCGGCCTGCGCGGCGCTGAAGCCGGCCAGCGCGATCGCCACTTCGATCACCTGCTCCTGGAAGACGATCGTGCCGAGCGTGTCGCGCAGCACGTCCTCGAGCAGGGGGTGCTCGTAGGGAATCTCGTAGGCGGGATCGGCGCGCCGCCGCTTGCGCCTCTCTATGTAGGGGTGGACGGCGCCGCCCTGGATCGGGCCGGGACGGACCAGCGCCACCTGCACGGTGAGGTCGTCGAGATCCTGCGGCAGGGTGCGCGGCAGCATCTGCATCTGGGCGCGGCTCTCGATCTGGAAGACGCCGGTGGTCTCGGCGGCGCGGATCGAGTCGAAGGTCTGGGGATCGTCGAATGCGATGCGCGAGAGGTCGAGTGGCTTGCCCCGCGTCCGCTCCACTTCCTCGACGCAGCGCTCGACCGCGGAGAGCATCCCCAGGCCGAGCAGGTCGATCTTGAGCAAGCCCGCGTCATTGCAGGAGTCCTTGTCCCACTGGACGATCTGGCGCCCCTCCATCGCCGCCGGCACGACCGGGCAGACGTCGACCAGCGGCCGGGTCGAGATCACCATGCCGCCCGGGTGCTGGGAGACATGGCGCGGCAGGCCCATCAGCTCCGGACAGAGCCGCAAGAGCGCCCGCCAGCGAGGTGAAGCGGCGCGCTCGGGCCCGATTGCCGCCACCACGTCCTTCTCGATCTCGCCGCTGCGCTCGTGGAAGCCGACCATCCCCGCCACCTTGTCGATCTCCCCCTGCGGCAGCCCCAGCACCTTGCCGAGGTCGCGCACGGCGGCGCGCGGGCGGTAGGTGGGGAAGGCGGCGACCAGCGCCGAGCGATCGGCGCCGTAGCGCTCGTGGACCCGCGGGATCAGCACCTCGCGGATGTCACGGGGGAAGTCGAGGTCGATGTCGGGCATCGTCGCCCCGAGCTGCTTGCCCACCTCCTCGTTGAGGAAGCGGCTGGAGTTGAGCTTGTTCTCGACCGGGTCTATATGGGAGAGGCCGGTGAGGTAGCAGACGATCGAGCTGACGCTGGAGCCGCGCCCGCGGCCCGGCGGCAGGACGGAGCGGGCTGACCCTCGGCCGCGCACCTCGAGCGCCACTTCACGGGCCAGGACGAGCAGGTCCCGGTGCAGGAGGAAGAAGCCGGAGAGGCCGAGGGCGCGGATCGTCTCCAGCTCTTTCTCCAGCTCCGCCGCCGCCTGCTGGCGGTACCCGGAGCCGTCGTAGCGTTCCCCCAGCAGCGCCCTGCAGGTCTCGGCCAGCTTGCGGTCGACCCCCGGCTCACCTTCGCGGGGGTAGCGGTAGCCGAGCTCCGTGCCGAGGTCGAACTCGAGCCGCTCCGCCACCCGCACGGTCTCGGCAACGGCATCGGGGTGCTCGGCGAAACGCTCGGCCATCCCCCGCGGCGAGGCGAGGGCCGAGCTGCGATTGCCCCGCCGCCGCGGCTCGGACTCCTCCAGCGTCATCCCCAGCCGCGCCGCGACGAGGGCGTCCTGCAGGTGCGCACGCCGACCGCGCGCGTGCGAGTGGACGTTGCCGGTGGCGACGCAGGGGACGCCGAGGCGCTCCGCGAGTCCCGAGAGCCAACGGTTCCTGGCGCGATCGCGGCGCCAGTAGGGCCGCTGCAGCTCGACCCGGAGGCGGTCCCGCCCGAACGCCCGGCGCAAGCGCCGCGCTGCCTCGGCGGCCTCGGCCACCTCGCCCCTCTCCCAGGCGGCGGCCAGGACCCCCTCCCCCGCGCATCCCGAGAGGCAAACCAGCCCCTCGGCGTTCTCCTCCACCTGCTCCATCGTCACCCACGGCTGCCCAGCGCTCCTTTGCGAGCTATCGCGGGTGTGGGAATGGGCGGCGGTGAGCAGGCGGCAGAGATTGCGGTATCCGACCGCGTTCTCGACCAGCAGCGTGAGGTGGGCGTGCTCAGCCGGCGGTCGCGCCGGCGAGCCCTGCGGTCGCGGGCGGCGCACGGTGATCTCCGCGCCGGTGATCGCCTCGAGCTCGAGCCCCTTGCAGGCCTGGACGAACTCCATCGACCCCCAGATCCCGTCGTGATCGGTCAGCGCCAGCGCCGCGTAACCGAGCTTCTCCGCGGCGAGCGCCAGCTCGGCCGGGGTCGAGGCCCCGTCGAGGAAGGAGAAGGCCGAGTGAGCGTGCAGCTCGACGTAGGGGATCGTCGTCGCCATCAGCCACGCTGCCGGTACCAGCGCCTGCTGACGATGCTGCGGAAGACGCTGACGTTGCGCCCGTCGGCCAGCACCAGCTCGAAGTAGTGGCGGCCCAGCGGGTGCGGCGTCCACCAGCGGTCCTCGACCACCCACTCCTCCCGCACCGCCTCCACCGCGACGCCGTCGACCGAGGTCGGCTGCCCCGCCGAGTTGGCCTCGACCCTCGCCGGCCGCGGCACGTACAGCCGCCGCAATCCGGGAGTCACCGGTCCGGGCTCGGGGTCAGCATCGCCCAGCGCTCGGGGAAGCGCGAGCTGGAGTCGAGCGGCAGGACCTGGAGCAGCGAGTCGGCGCCCTGGGCGCTGCGCACCTCGCGGATCGCTTCGCCGAGGCGGCGCCTGCGGTGCTCTTCGCCGCGGACCGAGAGCTCGAGCTGATCGCCGACGCGTGGGCCAAGGCCGAGCGCGCGCAGGCGCAGGGCGGCGACCGGGCCCGGCAGGGTTTCCAACCGCGGCATCAACACCGCGCGCAGGGTCCGTTCCGAGGCGGTCGGGCGCCCCAGTCCCTGATCGACGCTCCAGCTGCCGCCGGCGCTGAGCACGGCGCCGAGGCGCATCCCGAGCACCGTTCTCCCCTTGCGCTGCGGCGCGGCGAGCAGCCGGGCGACGAGCAGCTTCAAAGCGTGCTCGAGCTGACCGCCGGCAGCCCCTTCGGGCAGCTCGACCTCCTCGACCAGCTCCTCGTGCGGTCGGCGGGGACGCAGCGGGGAGTCCTCGCCGCGGGCCAGGCGCAGCGCCCCCAGCCCGGCTGGCCCGAAGCGGTCGGCGACCCGGTCGGCCGGCAGCGCCGCGAGCGCTCCCAGGCTCTCGACCCCCAGCCGCCGCAACGTCACGATCAAGCTCCCCGCCTCGCGCGGCGACAGGTCGAGCCTGCCGGCCAGCGTCGAGACGGGGAGCGCTGCCAGGAAGTCGCCGGCCGTAAGCGGCGGGACGATCGCCTCCCTTTGCGCGGCGGCGTGGGCGGCGAAGCGGGTCGGCGCAACCCCAATCCGCACCTCCATCTCCGCCGCCTGCCGCGCCGCCGCCAGCACCCCGGCTCCCTTCCCCCCGTAGAGCCCACGCAGCCCGTCGAGAGTGAAGAACGCCTCCCCCGGCCGCTCCGACTCAACCGCCGCGCCGATCCTCTCAAGTCGGCACAGCAGCCGTTCGGTCAGCTCGCTGGCCTCAACCGGATCGGCGAAGCCAGACTGGGGGAGCAGGACGCAAGCGACTTCCATACGAACGTATGTTCGTATAAGAGCGGAGCAGAATCAAGTCGGAATTGCGAACCATCAAAAACGCCCGCAGACACTCGAGCTCTGCAGGGTCCACGCTGGTTACCGGTAAGCCACGAAGTAAAACGGCTCCTTGACCCGGCTGCCGGCGTTATAGGTCTGCACTTCGACCTTCGGATAGGGGCAGGCCTGGGTGCCGCCGACCGTAGCGAAGACGGTGACGCTGTTGACGGAGTGATACTGAGGCGTCACCTGGGCGCCCCTGGGCACGAAGCCGGGGACGCTGATGCAGTAGATCCCGGGTTCGGGGCCCTGTTTGACGTCGGCGGTGCCGATCCCCTTGGAGAAGGCGGGAAAGACGGTCGCTTCCTCGTTTACCTTGGCGAAGGCCTCGGGATTGGACGTTTCGGCGAAGGCGGCGGAGTTGGCCGAAGCGGCGCTCGGCACCTGGGCCAGGGTGCTCTCGTCGATCTTGGCTCCGCTCAGCGAGTTATCGGGGACCTTGTCGGGAGTGACCGCGCCGGTGGGGATCTTTGCCGTAACGACAGCTCCGTCGGCGATCTTCTCGGTGGTAACCGCCGCACTTGCGATCTTGCCCTTCTTGACCGCGAGCGATTCGATCTTCGGCGCGGTCACGGCGTTCTTGCGGATCTTGTCCGCGGTGACGGCTCCGGGGCGGAGCTGCTTGGCGCCAACCGACTTCGGAGCGAGCTGGCTCGTCGCATAAGCGGTTCCCATGCCGAGGGCGAGAAAGAGCGCCAGGGTCGAAGTCACGTTGGCGTAGGTGAGGCGCTTGGGAAGTCTCATTTGACCTTGCAGCTCCTGTTGAGGGTGGACGTGAGGGCGAGACCGCCGTCGAAGGCGAAGCTGGTGCGGGCCAGCGGGAAGACCGCCTTGGAGAAACCCTTGGGGGCGGGGCATCCCGCGGAGAGCACGCTGCGGTCGAGGTTGAGGGCGATGCCGGTGACGTAGCCCCATTCGCCGGTTACCTGCGGCAGCGATGCTTCCAGCAGGGTGCCGTAGGTGCCCTTGCTCTTACTCACCGCGAAAGGAAGGACATAAGAGGTGGGGACGGGCCTGGTGCCGTAGATGTGGGCGAGGATCGCCGGCTTGCCCCTGAGGCGACCGTTGAAGGCCAAGACCTTGCCCTGGGAGGGGAAGGGCGACTGCTCGGGGATCTTCACGTTGGCCGAGAAGCTGCCTTCGCCGATCAGGGAAGTGCCGCAGGCTTCGAGGGCTTCGGAGGTGGTCGAGGGGTTGATGTGGCCGATCCGGCAGAGCGGGATGCCGCGGGTGTCGAAGCGCCCGTTGCGGTTGATCGCGACCGAGATCGTCTTCAGCTTGGGCAGGGCTCCTGCTTTGGTGGCGGCGATATGGCCCGCTACGGAGACGGCGATCGGGGCGCTTCCGCTCCGCGGCAATGCGGTCGGGCTCATCGAGCCCTTGACCGAGACCCGCACTCCGCCTTTTTGGCTTACCTCGGCCACGGCGAGCGAGGCGCCCAGGCCCGCCGCCGCGAGCAAGACCGCGGCGGCGGTTGCGATACGGCTTGTCTTACCCATCAGCGGCCGTTGTGGTGCTTGTCGCTCTTGTGCTTCTTCTTGGCCTTTGAGCAGGCGCTCTTCATCTGCGGGTGCTGGGTGGTGCTCTTGCCGTTTTGGGCGGTGAAGATCGCCGTCGCCCTCTGCGTGCCGATGCAGATGTTCTTCGAGTTGACGAAGAGGCCCTTCTTGCCGCCCTGCATGTTCAAGGTAAAGCTCGACACCGGTTGATCTGGGACCGATTCGAAGCTGGCGCGGATGCCGCCGTGGATCGAGTCGATGCGCCCGACCAGGTCGATCCCGATCGGCTGGGAAGCCGGGCCCCTGAGGGAGACCACTACATCCGGTAGTTCGTGACTGGAGCTGCGCAGGTAGACCGGGCCCTTGACCGGGGTATCGAGCAAGGGGGTGGTCGCTTCTGCTTCGCCGTAGATCGATCCCGGCGGGCAGGCCTTGGCGGCGAACTGGACCCTGGTGCAGACCGTCTGGATGTGGCCCTGGTCGAGGAACTCGGAGTGAGGCAGGGCGACGGAGGTGGTGGCGATGTTGGCTCCGCCGGAGGGCATCGTCAGGGTCGCTCGAAGCCTCGGGTGGCTGCCCCGGTGGATACCGCCGAAGAGACGGAAGCCCAGTTTTGGCTTGAAGGCGAGGCTCTCGCAGCCCCCTGCCTGGAAACGGTTGGAGACGGCCGCGGTCGCTCCCTGTTCTCCCGTGACGGTGGCGTCCACCGAAGAGGGTTCGCAGTTGGTCGGCGCCGCGGTGAAGCCGGGGCGGTTCAGGGCGACCCTGATGTCCCTGACATCGAGGGCGATCCCGTGAAGGGCGGTGGGGATCGGATCCGATACCGCTTTCACCTGCGCGGTTTCGGGATCGACGTAGAGGGGGGTTCTGACCAGGACGCTTCCCAGGTCATAGGGGCCCGCCACCGCCGGGGTGACTATCGCCAGGCTCACCGGGGCGCCCTTGTAGGGGCCTGCCAGGTAGACCTTCGTTGTCTTCACGTAGAAGGGCAAGGGGCCGGCTCCCGAGCCGGCCTCGGCTACTCCGACCTGGCTGTTTGCCGGACAGGAGGGGTGGGCGATCTCCACTGCACCCGCTTCTTCTGCGGGGGAGATCGAGTTGAGCGCCGACTCGGGGCAGGTGGCCACGCCCTTGAGGTATGCGGTCAGGCCCTTGGGGTTGGTTACCGAGAGGCCGGCGAAGCGCTGGGTGCCGTCTTCGCGGGAGAGCGAGAGGACGAAGGGACTTTTGGAGCCGGCTTGGTTGTTTTGCAGGCCGGCGTCGAACTTCGGCGCCAGGGCGCCGGCGGGGCAGGGGCTGCCGTTCGGTCCCCGCGTGACTTTGTATTTGGAGTCCTGGCTGACGATCTCATCCGGAGTCGGGTTGGCCGGGTTGACCGCCGACCAGGGCGAGAATTCGGCGTGGATCGCGTAAGTGCCGCATTTGGGCGGGTTGATCAGCGGCGCCCTCGGGCCGGAGGTGAAGTGAAGGGCCAGGCGCGAGAACGGCGCTTCGGGGTTTTCGGTGAAGGTCGAGACCAGCTGCCCAGTGACGGGGTCGGGGGTCAGCTTGCCGGCGACCTTGATGATTACCCCGTCCCGCTTGGAGCTGAAGACCATGTAAAGGCCCAGCGGGGCGTTGAAGGGGTTGGCGTTTTGCCGGGCCACGTAGACCGAGCCGGTCAGGGTTTTGCGGATCAGCGGGGTGTCGATTTCGACCGTGCCGACCTTGGACGATTCGGGGCATTCGTCGGGCAGGTTGGTGTGCATCTTTACCTGCGCCAGCGAACAGGAGCTGAGGCCATCCGCGGCCGCCGGGTTGATCGTCATCCCCTTCGGGAAGGTGACCGTGGCGGTGTCCATGTTTGCCTGGGAGACGCCCGTCGTCGAGAGCAGCCCGTCGATCGGCACCGTTATTTCCACGCCGAGGCCGGTCGGCGAATCGGCTTCGTGATTGGTCGGTATCAGCTGCGCTTCGGGTTCGAACTGAACCGCTTCGCATTCGGTCACCGGCGGATCGGTGAAGCCATAGGTCTTGACGTCCTGGGGATGTTCCCAGGAGTCGATCCGCAGGCCCAAGGCCGGCGGCGCGCCCGCACAGCGGGTCGGGTTGGTGATCAGCGGCGTCGGGTTGGCGCCGGCTTCGGTTGGTTTGCGACAGCCGTCGAACTTGGCGTTCTGATCGTTGCCTTTGATCTTGGCGCCGAAGTCGCAGAGGTTGATGTTGGCGCCGTAGACCGGCGGGTTGGTCAGGATCGGCGCCGTGCGGAAACTGATCGCGTAGCCTTCGTCGGCGCGTAGCTCCGGCACAAAGGTATAGGGGGTCTGCACGGCCGAGAAAGCAAACTGGGCGGGCTGGCCGAATTCGGGCTCGAGCGAGTAGATCGGGGTGTTTGCGCCGCCCTCAAACAAGTGGTTCGGGTAAAGGTTCTCTACTTTCGGTTCCTCGGCTGTGGTGTAGATGTCGATCCCGCCGACGACGCTTCCCGGCGGGCAGAGCGCCAGCATCACGTCTTCCACCGAGTCGCAGAGTTCGGGCGAGGCCAGCGCGTTGCCGACGAAGCCGCGCGGGACGTCGATGACGACGTCCCTGATCCGCCCGGTCGGCCAGATCCCTTTCGAAGGCAGGCGGTGCACGTTGAAGCCGAAGGTCGCGTAACCCTGGTAGGGGTGCCCGCCGGCGACGGTATACGGGACGCCGGCTTTGTCGAAGACGCCAGCTTCGAAGCTCCCCGGCAAAGCGCCGAAGGGGAAGCCTTCGGTGAAGGTATAGGTGGCTCCGTCGCTTGCCGGGCTTGCGCCGCCGCCGGAGGCCGTGGCCACAGCGGTGCCGATTTCAGGCGCGTCGCTGCCGAGCCGGGCGGCAAGGAAGAGTGGCGGATAGGAGGCTCCCGGGCCCAGCGTGTCTTTGCGAGTGCAGATCGCCTTGGCGTGCGTTTCGCCAACAGGGAGCAGCGAGTTACAGTCCCAGCCCGGCCCTTTGACTTCATAGACGAAGGTTTCCAAGCCCGAGGGAAGTTCTACTTCGAGGCTTACAGAGCCTGAGGTGGAGTTGGGGACGGTGACGGTGGGGGCAGCAATCGCTTGGGGGCTGTCGTAAGGAAGAGGGGGGGATGGAGTGGTGTTGCCAATTCCATTGGCGATGGTGAGCGCTTCGTTCCCCATCGCGTCCTTGGCGATCAGCTCGCACTGAAGGCTTCCCGACGGTTTGACATCGTCTTTCTGCAGTTCGTATTTGCTGGAGGTCGACGTGGTTTCGAGCGCGGCGTGGGGCGCCGGTAGGCCGTTTAGCAGCCACTGAAAGCTCCATTCGATCCCGCTGCCGGTCCATGCATCCGCCCCGCTGGGCGCTTCGCAGGTAGCTACTCCGCCTTCCGCATCCGAATTTCTTTCCAGTGACCCCCGCGAAGTCCCGCTCGGAGGGGCCGGGACTGGCGCCGGAGCTACCACCACGGGTGGCAGAGAGGCAGCCGATGAGGCGATTGGCGCATAGGAGCCAGAGACTTCGACCCCCGATGCGTTGGCTTCGGCGGCGGCGGAGAGGGTGAGGCTGCGGCCGTTGACCGCGGTCACCGTGGTGCCAGGCGGGATCCCGGCGCCGGTGACCGCCGCATCCACCCCAAAGCCGCCCGGGCCCGCCGAGAAGGACTGCGGACCGGTGGCGGTGGCGGGGGCCGAGAGGAAGAGCTCTGTGTGGGGATCGGGCGTAGCTTCGCCGACGCTGACGGTGGTGCCAGGCGGGATGCCCGGGCCGCTAATGGCCTGGCCGGTGGCAAACCTGCCGGTGGCGGTTGTCACGCCGGTGATTTCCGTCGAGCCGGCTTTGAGCGTGCCGCTGCCGGTGGCGGTGGTCACTTCGGTTATGACGTTGGAGCCGGCTTCGGTCGTCGCGGTGCCGGCGGGGGTGCTCTGGTTTGTCGCGGTCACCACACACTGCAGCGACTTGCCGCTATCGGCTTCGGCGGCGGTATAGCTGCGTTCGGTAGCGCCCCCAATAGCTTTGCCGTTTCGGAACCACTGATATTCAAAGGTCGGGATGGGTCGGCCGTACCATTTAAACCCGTCCTCGGGCAGTCCCGCACAGGTCAGGGGATCCCCGATTCCGGGGTTCACACCAGCCGTGTTTTTCACCGTAGCGGTGTAGTACTCACCCTCGTCGGTGCGCGGCAGGGTCGTCGGTTCGTTGGAGAGGTCGACTTCGAACGTGGGCACGACGGCGAGGGCCGGTGCGGCAAGCAGGCCGAACGCGCCAAACGCGAGGGCCAATAGGAGTCCAAGCTTTCGGTTTCTCATCTCTGGGCTCCCTGCTCGCGGTTGGCTTTCTTACTGTGCTTGCGGTGGCGCTTTTTGCTCTGCTTCTTGACGCATTTGCCGCGCTTGCGCGAGAAGCCGCGCTTGCACGGCGCCTCTTTGAGATTGCCCGCGGTGCTGGCTGCCGAGGCGGCGCCCTGTGCGGCGGGGCGCTGTGCAGGCGGGCCCTGACAAGCTTCGCCTTCGCACGGCACCGGTGCGACCGGCGGCGGGAAGCCGCCGCCGATGCGGACCAGGTAGACGTCCTTGGCCGCGTCGCCGTCTTCGGGCAGAAGCTGGGCGGTATCGATGAAGGCGACCTCGTTGCCCGACATGCTCACCGTCGGACTCGAGGTTCCTTGCTGGAGCGGCCCGGGCAGGGCGGCGACGGCGCCTTCGCGCCAGACGTAGTCGTTCTTGGCTTCGTCGAGATCGTGGGGATCGAGCGCCTCTTCGGTGCCGAAGACGATCGTCTTGGCGTCTTCGCTGACCAGGCGCCCGAAGGAGACGTTCTGGGGCCCGGGGAAGAGGTACCCCCCGCCGCTGATACCTACCCCGAAAGCGCCGTTGTCCTCGCCGCCGGGGGCGGCTTTAGAGACGCGTTCGATCGCCCCGCTCGCCGCTTCGTAGAGGTAGACGTCTCCTCGACCGCCGTCGGTATCGTCGGCGTTGAGCGGTTCCGTACTGCCAAAGACGAGGATGTGGCCGTCACCGCCGACCGCCTGGTCTTCGGGGTCGTTGCCCAGCCGCGGCACCGCTATCGCGCCGTTTTTTTCTCCCGGGCTATTGCTCCAGACAGCGCTGTCGACGGGGCCGAGCGTGGCAACAAAGACAGTGCGGCCCGCCGGGTGGGCGCTGTCACGCTCGTAGAGGTAGAGGTTGGGCTTGCCCGCTTCGGCGGACTTGCCCGCTTGGTTGGCGGTAGTCGTGAGCACGCCTTTGGCGACGAAGTAGGCGCGGGTGCCGTCGCCGGAGTAGTCAGCCAGGCCGAGGAATTCGGAGCCTTCGCCGGGAGTGGGGTCGGTGTTGTCTCCCGCCGATACCTGGGTCAGCCGTTCCCCTTCGGGGCTGGAGGCCTCGTAGAGGTAGAGGTCTTTGCTTTCGTCGCGGTCGCTGTCGGTCAGCTGGCGCGAGGTGGTGAAGAAGACCTTGTCGCCTTCCTGGGAGGCGCCGAGGTAGGTGTCGTTGCCGTCGACCGCCGAGCAAGCCGGGGCGAGGCGGGTGCACTCGTCGGCGACCAATTCGACGATTTCGGGCCCCGTGGGGGTTTCGGTGCGCCGCATGATCCGCAGCTCGTTGGTCTCGTCGCAGGGAGCACCTTCGGGCTGGTCGGGGCGAGTGGTGAAATAGATCCGCCCCGCGTCGGGGGAGACCGAGCCGCGCTGGGCCACAGAATCGGCCCCAAGGCTGCCGCCGACTTTCACGCCGCAGCTGCCGCCGTAGGCAATGCCGTTGCGGTCGCGCTGCAACAGCGCCAGTGTCGGCGTGCCATGGTCGAGATATGCCTCATAGACGTTGGCGGGGTATGTGCTGAAGAAGCTGCGGGGAGCCGGGTCGCCGGGGAGGAAGGTATAGCCGGGAGCAGCGCTGCCCGGCGCCGCGTTGAGCGAGAAGAGCAGGTGCGAAGCGTCGCTGGAGGCGCCTTCGCACCTGCCAGCCGTGACCGCGAAAGAGCCCAGAGATATGTCGCCGCTGAGCGGAACCATGGTCGGCCCGACCGCCGAGAAGAAGTGGCCGAGCCCTCCCTGGAAGGGAGTGGTGATGCCGACGATGGCCTGTTGGAGGGTCGAGGCCCAAAGCGCCCAGCGCGAGAGGTCGGTGCTGAAGCTGCAGGGTTCGCCGATCAGGCTGGAGCCCTGCACCAGCTCGGGCGGGGTGGCGGTCGATTCGGTGCTCCAGCCCGAGGCGCCGCGGGTGGCGATATAGGGGTCGTTGAAGCTCGCCTGCTTGGGAGTTTCGCCGAGCGCGGCGAGGGAGGAGAACTCGACCCGTTCGCCGTTGGCCGAGAAGTTGGGTCGGTAGGCGTACTGGTTGAACTTCTTCGCCGGCGAGACCAGCTCCAGAGCCATGCAGTCGGGGAGGTTGACCGTCCCTTCGGGGAACTTCGTCGAGGTCTGGGCTTCGCGAATCGCTTCGTTGGGACAGGGTGCGGCTTGAGCCGCACCGGCCTCGAGGGCGAGACAAGCGAGGACGCTCGCAGCGAGGGCCGCCAAGCCGGCACCGAAGCGCCGGGTGGGTATAGCGAACTGTGTCATTGCCTTCACGGTGTCCTCGCTTGTCTCGGTGTGTGTGGCGGTCTGCGGTCGGGGGAGCCGAGCTGTCATCGGGGCCTCGACTAGGGGGCCGTCACTGCCCAGGTGCCAAGGCTGTGCGCTCCTCCTTCTGCGGGGGTGACCAGTAGGAGAGCGCCGGATTTGCCGGCTCCGGCGCTGCTGACCAGTTCGGACGAAGGCACCGTTATCTGTGTGTTGAAGACGTTGTCCGTTTTTTCTTCGAACCCGGCATAGATGCAGAGGTTGCCCGGTAGAGCGCTGGGCGCGGCCACGCTCCCCGTGCACTTGCTCGAGGTCACCAATTCGTGCAGGAATTCGTCGAATTCCTTTCCATTCGCCCTGATGTAGTGGGCCTGACACGGATCTCGATCTGCTTCTGCGCAGCCGGCGTTGTCGAACGGCGCCGCCAGGGGAATCGAGAACGAGATCGGCACGTAGACGGGATTGAATGGGACGATCGCAGCTGCGGATACCGTCCCCATTCCCCAGGTGCCGGTCTCGGTCTCTCCGGCGGGAAGGGTGCCGCCGACGGTCCACGGCGAGCCTTCGGGGCCAGTTGCACCGGTCGCGCCGTCGACGCCGTTGGCGCCGGCCGGACCCGTTTTGCCCGTCGGTCCGGTCGCGCCTTCTTCGCCGGCAGCGCCGGGGGCGCCTGCGGGCCCAGCCGGTCCGGCGGGCCCTTGAGCGCCGGCAGGCCCTGCCGGCCCGGTCTTGCCGGTCTTGCCCCGCGGCCCCTGCTTGGCCTTGGCGCTGGCGGTGGCCTTGCCACCGCCCGAAGTATTTGAGGCGGCGTAGGCGCCGCCGAACATCGCGAAGACCAGGGCGATGACCGAGATCACTCCCGGGATGCCGAAGCGGTTGCGTAGCGTCGAGAACATCTAGATCTCTCTCCTTGTCCCGTGAGCCCCTCTGCCCGCCGCTTCCCTTGGCGGCTTCCGCGAGGCTCGGTTATGTCCCTGTGGTGGTGCGGTCGGCTCTAACGCCTATCCAGGTGTGGATAACGATGTTTACCGATCCGGAATGGAGAGTAGATAGTCGTGTTTCTTTTGTCAAGTGGTATCTATTTTTACCTGTAAAACAGGCCTTTTTGGCGCAGATAAAAACGTTTCTAGAGAATATGAAGCGTCGCGCGGCTGGTGCTCAGTCGCCGAGATCGGCGCGCAGGGCTGCCAACTCGGTACGGAGCTCGGAGACTTCGCGCTCGAGGCGGGTGAGGCGATCCTCGGCGGGGGTCAGCTCCTCGGCCGGCGGATTCTCGCCGGGGGTCAGCGAAGGCGGTGCCTGCTCGTCCGTATCCGGCACGACGGGGGTCGGCTCGGAGGGTTCAACGCCCCCCAGAAGCTGCTCAAAGCGATCCTCCTTCTGCCCCGGCCGGCGCTCGTGGCGGGCGACCTGGCCGCGCTCGACGAGGCGGTCGAGGGACTCCTGGACGGCGGCGAGATCGGCGAAGTCATGGAGGCGCTGGGCACGCTGCTTCAGCTCACCCGGCGTCTGGGGGCCACGCAGCATCAGCACCGCGAGCAGGGAGACCTCGGCGGCGTCGAGGCCAAAGGCCTGGTCGAGCAGGTGGCGGTACTTGCGGGCGCGGCTGCCAGCGCCACTGGCGAGGCGGGTCCAGCCGCGTAAGGCGAGGCGGCGCAGGGCCTCGACCACCGCCTGCTCGTCGTAGGCGACGACCGGCTCGCGGTTGGTCGCCTGGTTGCAGGCGAGGCGCAGCGCGTTCAGCGAGAGTGGGTAGGCGTCGGGCGTGGTGCGCTGCTTCTCGACCAGGCAGCCGAGCACGCGGATCTCTACGGCGTCGGGCTCCATCGCTCCAGCTCAGCCCCGGTCGGGCCGCTCCGGGTAGATCTCGTCGATCGTCAACAGGGCCCGGTAGGGGGCGCCCGCCGCGGCTTCGATCCTCTCCCCCCCGCCGGCGAGGCGGTCGACGACGGCGATGACGCCGGCGACCTCCAGGCCCTGCTCGGCGATGCGCTCGATCGCGCTCACGGTCGAGCCGCCGGAGGTGACGGTGTCCTCGACCACGAGGCAGCGGGCGCCGGCCTCGACCGCGCCCTCGACCCAGCGCTGCAGGCCGTGCTGCTTGCGCTCGCCGCGGACGAAGAAGCCGAGCAGCTCCTTCCCCGCCGGCACCGCGAGCGCCGCGCAGGATGGGGGGATCGCCGCCGTCGCGGGACCGCCGACCGCATCGGCGCCCACCTCTGCGGCGGCGGCGGCGATCAGCTCGCCAGCGGCGAGGAACCCTGCCGGGCGCAGCAGCGCCCGCCGCGCGTCGACGTAGTACTGCGCCACCGCGCCACTGGAGAGCGTCACTTCGCCGATCACCAGCGAGTGCTCGCGCAGCTCCGCCAGCAGAGTCCCCTTGGCGGCGTCGAGGTCGGCCACGGCAGGCATCCTATGGCGGCGCGAGCGGAGGTGGGCGCTCGGTTTGAAGCTCGATCGGCGCCCGGCTACCCGCGCGCGCCGGCGTCGCGAAAGCCCTGGCGCCAGCTCGCGTAGCTCGGCTGCCAACCGAGCTCTCGCTTGGCCTTGGCATTGGAGGCGCCGCGCAGCTGGGTCGCCGAATTGGCCGCGGCGGAGCCGGCGATCAGGCGGGCGAGCCAGACCGGTACGCGCCGCGGAGGCTTGGCGCCGACGGCCTCGGCGAAGACCGGCACCCAGTCGCGCATCGGCGCCGGCTCGTCGTCAACGACGTTGTAGATGCCAGGCGCGCCGCGCTCGACCGCGGCCACCGTCGCCGCGGCCGCGTCCTCGACCTGGATGAAGGAGAAGGTGCCGGTGCCCTTGCCGACGATCGGCAGGCGGCGCTTCAGCACTTCCTCGGTCTGCGAGCCGTCACGGTCGAAGTAGGTGCCGGGCCCATAAAGCCAGCCGTAACGGAGGGCGACCCCCTCGATGCCCTCGGCGTTCGCCAGCTGGCGCTCGAGGTCGGTGAGGGCGGCAACCGCTCCGCCAAAGGGGTCCGGGGCGTCTTTGAACAACGGCGCCTGCTCGTCCTTGACCCAGTCGCCTTCGGGGGCGTAGAGGAAGGCGACGCTCTCGGCCACCAGGCGGCGGGCCCCGGCGGCCTTCGCCGCGGCGAGGAGGTTGCGAGTGCCCTCGCCGCGCACGCGGTTGGTCGCGGCCAGCGGATCGTCCTTGGCTTTGTAGTCGATGCGGGGCGGCAGCGAGGTCAGCTGGTGGACGACGACCTCGGGCGCCGCCTCCACCACCGCGCGCTCCAGCGCCGCCGCGTCGAAGGCGTCGCAGACCACCGCGCTCGCTCCCGCCTTGCGAATCTCCGCCGCGCGCTCCTCGCGCCGCGTCATCCCGGTCACCTCGTGGCCAGCGGCGAGGAGTTGCCGCACCAGCGGCCTGCCCATCGCCCCGCTCGCCCCCGCTACGAAGACCTTCATCGCGCGCGCCCTGTGCGGGCGTTTCCGTTCAACCGTTCCGATACCCGCGCCAGCCAGGCGGACGCCACGGCGCCGAAGGCGATCAGCAGGGTGTCGCCCCATCCCCGTCCCTCGCTCTTCGCTTCGCCCGTGTCGAAGGCGTGGTTGATCGCGTGGAAGCCGTACCAGAGCGCCCCCAGCCAGAGGATCGGCGCTCGCCAGGCCGGCCGCACGACCGCGATCCCCACCGCGACTCCAAAGGCCAGCATGAACGCGCCAACGTCCCCGACGTAGTGGGAGTTCTCGATCCCGTAGTGGCCGATCTGGTCGAAGAAGGTGTCGGGCGCGACCAGCGCCAGTCCGCCAACAACGACGTGATAGGCGGCGATTACGGCGAGAACCGCTTTCAGGGCTCTGTCGGTCATAGCTCGGTCCCCTCGTTGAGGATGTCCATGTACTCCCCGTATACATAGGTCTTGCCCCGCGCCTTGCCGGTGACCTCGCGCAAGATGCCGGCCCTCTCCAACCGCGAGATGGCCGCGTAAACGGGTGGCTCGGAAAGCTCCAGCTGACGGGCCGCGGTCGGCGCTTTCACGACCACCCGCCGGACGGCAAGGTCGTGAACTCGCAGTGCTGTCGCCGCGCCGCGCCCGAGGCCGTGGATCCGCTGCCGGTCGCGCTCGATCATCTCGACGATGCCGCGGGTCGTCTCCGTCGTCGAAGCGGCGACCTCGATCACCCCCTCCAGAAAGAAGCGGAGCCAATCCTCCCAGGCCCCGTCCAGACGAACTCCCTGCAGATGTTCGTAGTAGGCATCTCGGTTTCTCTTGAGGTAGAGGCTCAGATACAGCAATGGTCGGCTCAGCACCGCCTGGTCGACCAGCAGCAGCGTCATCAGCAGCCGTCCGACGCGGCCGTTGCCATCCAGAAACGGGTGGATGGTCTCGAACTGGACGTGCGCGAGCGCGGCCTTGACCAGCACCGGCGTCGGCGAGGGATCGTCATGAAGGAAGCGCTCGAGGGCTGACATCGCCGGCTCCACTTCCTCCCAGGGCGGGGGAACGTAACGAGCGTTGCCGGGCCGCGTTCCTCCGAGCCAGTTTTGAGACCGACGGAATTCACCGGGGGCCTTGTCCGATCCTCGTCCGGAGCGGAGCAGCAAGGCATGGATCTCCCGCAGCAGGCGGTTGCACAACGGCAAGCGCTCTGACTCGATCGAGTTGATCCCGTGATTCATCGCGGCGATGTAATTGACCGCTTCTTCCACGTCTTCGATCGGGGCTTCGGTGGATACCTCGTTCTCGAAGAGAAGCAGGTCCGAGAGGGACGACATCGTCCCCTCGATCTGGGAAGAAAGCACTGCCTCCTTGCGGATGAAGGTGTAAAGGAACTGACCAGGGTCGGGCAGCAGGAGGGTGATCCCATCCAGCCGGCCGAGGGCCTGATTTGCTTGCTCGAGGAGACGCTGAAGCTCGACGTCGAGCTCAAGCGGCGGGTCCGGCGGCAGCGGCGCCGGGAAGAACGCGGTGTATTCGGCGGCGCCGTCCTGCGCCTGCCTGAAACGCCCGGCGCGAGGCGATGCTTGTGCGATAGACGTCAAGGCTTGCCTCCAAAGCGTTGGTTCAGGATCCGGATCGCTTAATAAAGGATAGCCGGTTATCGCTTAGGAACGGCGGGGATACCCAATCGATCGCTTGGATCGCTCGTCGTTCGGATCAGCGTGACTAGAAGACGAAGATGGACTCGCCGTAATTGATCCGCTCGTAGATCTCCGGCTGGTCGGCGATGAAGGTGCGGATGCAGCCGTGGCTGGCGGGATAGTCGGGCACCGATTCGTAGCCGTGCACCGCGTAGCCGCCGTAGAAGTAGAAGGAGTAGTACATGCCGTGGGAGTTGTAGCCCGGTTCCTGGCGGATGAAGGTGAAGTGGCCGGTCACGGTTGGCGTCGATGACTTGCCCGAGGAGACCGGGTAGACGGCGAAGGGCTTGTCGCCCTTGGCGAAGACGAGGACCTGCTTGGAGAGCGGCGCCTCGAGGTGTTCACCGGCGGCCGGATGGAGCACCTTGTATTCACCGCGGCCGCCGAAGACGTCCTTGACCAGGCCGGCGCCGGCGCGGTAGCTGCGGCTCATGCCGTTGACTTTGCGGTAGGCAAGCACGCCGCGAGCCGTCTTGCCGCCGAAGCAGCGGCCGCTGTTGGCGATGTAGCCCATCTCCCGCATCGCCTTCTTGAAGCCGAGGACGACGTTGCCGCACTGGCCCTCGTGCAGGGCCGGGAAGCTCACCCTCCAGCTCTTGCGCACCGTGCTGTCGGCGCCGAGCTCAGGCGTGGCGACGTGCTTGGCGGAGGCGGCGTACTTGCCGTCCTCGCGAACGACGATCGAGGCCTTGAACGTGCCCGTGCCCCCCTTGCCCTTCTGCACCGCGACCTTGCGGCTTAGCAGTTGGTGACCGTCGAGGAAGAAGTCGACCTCGACCTTCTGCCCCGGCGCAAACGGCGAGATCGAGCCGGTCACGGGCACCGGCCCGTAGATCGGCGCCTTGCCGCCCTTCAGGTGCCCGAGCTTGATCTTCAAGGTCGCATCGGGCGGACCGGTTTCCTTGGCAGGCGTGGTGGGCGCCGCAAAAGCCATGGCAGGAACGACCAAGAGGCAAAGGAGAATCAGCGCGGGGACAAGGCGGCGGCTCACGAAGTCTGGATTCTTACCGATGAGGCGGTCGTGTGACGAAAGAGTCAACTCTTTGCCAAATGAGTGCAACGGCCCCTTGATTTGTAGGAAGCGTCAAATAGCTTCGCCGCAGCGGAGGGTGAAGCTGCCGGGTGGCGGCGATCAGTTGACACCTGAAAGTCCGAGCTGTCGTGGTCCGGATGGGGTTCGAGTCCCCCGCCCTCCGCCAACAGAATTGCTGCGCGAGTGAGGGCTGGAACGAGGTGCGATGTCATGCGGCCTGCGGGTAGCGCCCGCTTGAACGAGCCGCTCTCACGCCGCAGCAAATTGGTGGTTTTCCTCTGCTAGCCTCGTTGCTCTCAGGTGTCAACTGTTGCCGCCGCCATTCTGCGGCTGACCAGAAACGGCCCGCTACGGCGGGCCGTTTCTTTGCCCGCTACTGCCCCAGCAGGGCCACCGAGTTGTTCAGCATGTGCAGCAGGATCCCCGGCACGATCGAGCCGGTCTTCTCGTAAAGCAGGGCGAGCACGAAGCCGAAGACGATCAGTGGCGGCACGGCGCTGATCCCGGTGGTCGCGTGCAGGCCGCCGAAGACCAGGCCGCTGATCAGCGCGGCGGCGAGGCGCGGCATGCGCTCGCGCAGGCCGCCGAAGAGGAAGCCGCGGAAGCAGACCTCCTCGCTGATCGGCGCGGCGACGACGATCAGCAGGACCTGAATCGGCACCGCGCCGAAGTCTTCGGCGATGTCCTTCTGGTGGGGGGCGCCGAAGATCGCGATGTAGGCGATCGAGAAGAGCAGGTAGGCGCCGATCGCGGCCAGCATCCACTTCGCCGCCGAGGGGCGAAAGCGGCGCACGCCGAGCTGCCGCAGCGCCTCGCGGACGCTGGCCCCACGCCCCGCGGCGATCGCAAAGGGCACCAGCAGGAAGCCAAGCGCGGTCGCGAGCTGCACCAGCGCGTTTGCCGCGTCGCTGAGATCACCGCCACTCGGCGGCTTGTCGGCGATCAGCACCGGGACCGAGAGCACGATCCCGGTTCCGATCGCCAGGAACACCCCCAGGAGGGCAGCAAGCGGCCCCCAGTTCGCGTACGGAAAGGGGGGCTTTGCGGGTACGGTGGCCTCCATGACGCCGCCAGTCTCCCAGGTCTCGAGGTCCACCAAAACGCGGCTGCGCTTCCTGCGCCGCCTGCTCTTCCTCGTCATCTTCCTCGTCGTCGTCGCGATCGCGCTCAGCCAGTTCACCGAGCTGAGGCGCCTGGCGACCGGGATTCTCGCCTCGACCGCGGTGCTCGCCGCGATCGTCGGCTTCGCCGCTCAGCACACGATCGGCAACATGGTCGCCGGGGTTCAGCTCGCGGTTTCCCAGCCGTTCAAGATCGGCGATCGCGTCTCCTTCGAAGAGGTCGAGGGCCGGGTCACCGACATCACCCTCTCCTACACCTACGTCAATCCCGGCGACGACACCGCGGTCGTGATCCCCAACCAGCTCCTGGTCGAGGGCATCATCCACAACCTCTCGACCGAAGACACCCAGGCCTAGCGCCTGGACGACCCCTTGGCCGGGGCGGGGCCGAAGTACTCTCTGGGCATGGGGCAGCGCAATCGGCGACGTCAGCGACGGCGCGGGGGTGCCCGCAGCAAGCTGCTCTTCGTCGCGGCCGGCCTCTTCGTAGCGGTCGCCCTGGCCGGAATCGCCGTCGCCTCCTGGGTGCTGGACGTGGCCGCCGACGCGCCCTCGCTCGCCAGCTGCAAGAAGGTCGATCGCAGCGGCAACACGGTGGTCTACGCCGGCGACGGCAGCAAGCTGGGGCTGATCGACTCCGAAGAGGCGCGGGCGCCGGTCGCGATCGACCGCATCCCCAAGCAGCTGCAGCTGGCGACCGTGGCGATCGAGGACCAGCGCTTCTATGAGCACAGCGGCATCGACCCCGAGGGCATCGCCCGCGCCGCGCTGAAGAACCTCGAAGCGGGCAAGGCGGTCGAGGGCGGTTCGACGATCACCCAGCAGCTCGTTCGCAACCTCTGCATCGACAACCCCAAGCGCGATCTCGAACGCAAGATCGTCGAGGCGCAGCTGGCGATCGAGTACGCCGAGCGGCACTCGCGCAAGGAGATCCTCGGCCAGTACCTCAACACGGCGACCTACGGGACGATCGAAGGGGCGACCGCGGTCGGGGTCGGGGCGGCGTCGAAGATCTACTTCTCCAAGCCGGTCTGGAAGCTGAACCTGCGCCAGGCGGCGCTGCTGGCGGGACTGCCGCAGGCGCCCTCCGACTACAACCCGATCCTCAACCCGCGGGGGGCGCTGGAGCGCCGCAACGCGGTGCTGGCGAAGATGGCGCATCAGGGTTACGTCACGCCGCAGCGCGCACGGGAAGCCGAGCGGAGCGGCCTCGGGCTCAGCGTCTCGGGCTCCTACTTCGCCCACCGCGAACCCTTCTTCTTCGACTACGTCGAAAACGAGCTGATCGAACGCTACGGGGTCGACACCGTGCGCAACGGCGGGCTCGAGGTCCACACGACGCTCGACCCGCACCTGCAGGCCGTCGCCCTGGAAGCGATGCACTCGACCCTGCCCTACCCGACCGACCCCTCCTCGGCGCTTGTCTCGATCGACCCCGGCAACGGCGCGATCAAGGCGATGGCCTCCAGCTCCGACTACGCGGAAGACCAGTTCAACCTCGCCGCCCAGGGCCATCGCCAGCCCGGCTCGACCTTCAAGACCTTCGTGCTGACGACCGCGATCAAGCAGGGCGTCGATCCCTACTCGACCTACTACACCTCGAAACCGCTCGACCTCGACCTGCCCAAGTGGGGGCACTGGGAGGTGCACACCGCCGACGAGGGCTACCTGGGCAGGGTCAACCTCCAGCAGGCGACGGTCGCCTCGGACAACACCGTCTTCGCCCAGCTGGATCTCGACATCGGGCCGCAGCGGATCGCGGAAACGGCGCACTCGATGGGAATCACCAGCCCGCTCGACGGGATCCCGGCGGAGGGCATCGGCGGCCTGCGGGTCGGCGTCTCGCCGCTGGAGATGGCCGACGCCTACGCGACCCTGGCCGCCGGCGGCATCCGCCACGACCCGGTCTCGATCCGCCGCGTTGACTTCCCAGACGGCAAGACCGAGCGGCCCGACCGCACGGCGCCGCGGCGGGTGGTCTCCGAAGCGGTCGCCTACGAGGTGACGCGGCTGCTGCACGACAACATCACCGAAGGGACCGGCACCGCCGCTTACACCGGCTGCGCCGGCCAGGCTGGCAAGACCGGAACGACCGACCGCGAGACCGACGCCTGGTTCGCCGGCTACCAGCCCAACCTCGCCAGCGTCGTCTGGGTCGGCTACCCGCAGTCCAACGCGATCGAAATGACCAGCGTCCACGGGATCACCGTCTTCGGCGGCACCTTCCCGGCGGGAATCTGGCACGAGCTCTACTCGGGAGGAGAAGTTCCCTGCGAGGAATTCAGCGAGCCGAAGGCGCCGATCTCCTGGGCGCCCTACTACGGCAACCTCACCGCCTCCCCACCGCGAGGGCACAGCGCCGGCGTCTACGGCGCCTCCGAAAAAGAATCCGAACGCGCCCAGGAGCTGGGCGAAGAAGCGACCGGCGGCTACGACCCCGACGCCTACGCTCCGGGGGTGGGGCAGGAACCGTCCCCGACCCCTCCGCCGCCAGCGGCGACTGGCGTGGGTGGAGGCGGCGCCGCGGGCGAAGCCGGGAGCGAATAGCTGAGCCTCGCGCCGGGGGCGGCCTACGGCCTGATCTGGGCCGGCTTCGTCGCCTACCTCGGGGTGCTGGCGTGGGCGCCGAAGCTGGGGCGGCGGATCGTCTGGAGCGCGATCGTGCTGCTGATCGCGGCCTTCGCCTGCCTGCCGCCGCTGCTCTCCCACGACGTCTACAGCTACGTCGACTACGCCCGCCTCGGCGCCCTGCACGGCCTCGACCCCTACCTGCACCCCCCGGCGGCGGCGCCCGGCGATGCCGCCTTCGCCCACGTCACCTGGCCGCAAACGACCAGCGCCTACGGCCCCCTCTTCACCCTGGCGACCTATCCGCTCGCCTGGCTGCCGGTCGGCGTCGCCGTCTACGTCCTCAAGGCGATCTCCGCCGCCGCGGTCCTGGCGACCGCGGCGCTGGTCGCCCGCCTCGCCCCCGCCCGCGGCATCGAGCCCCTGCGAGCGGCCGCCTTCGTCGCCCTCAACCCCCTCGTCCTCGTCCACGTCGTCGGCGGTCCCCACAACGACTCGCTGGCGATCCTGCTGATGACGCTGGGGGTGGCTGGCGTGCTGACAGCGCGGGAGACGTCAGCGGGCGCCTCCCTCGTAGCCGCGGCAATGGTGAAGGCCTCGGCCGCAGTCGCAATCCCCTTCGCTCTCCTAGCCACCGCAAAACCGCCGCCGACGGGCCTAAAACCGGACCCCGAGTCAGGTTTTAGCCCCGTCGGCCGGTTGTTGGCTGGGGCTGGGCTTGCGGCGCTGGTGATCGGGGGGGTCGCGTACCTCGGCTTCGGCTGGCACTGGCTCGACGCCTTCACCTTGGCGGGGGAGAACCAGGGGCGAACGAGCCACCTCAGCATCCCGATCACCACAGCCCGCCTCACCGGCCTCGACCCCGACACGGTCCGCATAGGGGCCCTGGCTCTCTACGGCGCCCTGGTCGCCTACCTCCTCCTCTGGACCTACCGCGGCGGCGACTGGCTCCGCGCAGCAGCTTGGGCGACCACCGCCCTCCTCCTCGCCACCGCCTGGCTCCTGCCCTGGTACCTCCTCTGGCCATTGCCCGCCGCAGCCCTCTCAAGGGACCGAACCCTGAAGCTTTTGCTCCTATGCCTGACGGCCTACCAACTCGGAGCACGCATCCCGCTCTAAGACGCCTGACCCGACGGTGCCTCGGGCGGGTGGCATCGGTGTGGGGTGGACTCGCCAGCCCGAAGGCTGCGGAGGGCAGGGCCCAACACTGCACGCGCTCAGTTCCGGCGCCCGGAGCAGCGCGTAGGGCTGCCGAGGGTGCCCCACACCGATGCCACCCGCCCGCCTACACCTCTGTCGCGGCCTCTTCCTCCTCGGCCGACGGGTGAATGACCCCCGTATGTATGGACCACCCCTCGCGCCGCCCCATCACCGTCACGATCCCCACGTAGATGACCTCGACCACGGTCAGCACCCCGCGCACGACGATCGCGATCAGCGAGGCGACGGCGAAGCTGTTGCCGGGCGTCGCCACCTTCACCGCCCAGGCGAAGGCGGCGTCGCGGATGCCCAGCCCGGCGGGGGCCACCAGGGTGACCAGGGCCGCGACGTAGCCGAACGCCTGCGCCGAGCCGACGGCGAGGATGTCACTGGCCGAGATCCCGCTGACGGAACGGGCCACGCACCAGATGCCGAGCGCGATCACGCCCCAGTTGAGCGTGTAGAAGGCGAGCACCGCGATCACGCCTCGCAGCGACATCACCTCAGGCAGCGGCTCGCGGCCGAAGGCGCGCAGGACGCGGTTGGCGATCGGCCCGAAGACGCGTGGGTGCAGCAGGGTGAGCGCGAGGGGGATCAGCACCAGCACCGCCCAGCGCAGGGGCTGGCCCTGGAGGTCGGGATGGGCGATCAGGAAGTAGGCGGCGACGGCGATCGCCGAGGTCGCCTGCAGGGCCTGTTCGTAGACGATGCTGGCGATCGTCAGCCGCCGCGGCACCCCCGCCCGCTCGGAGAGCAGCACCCGGCCGAGCACGTAGAGAACGCTGCCGGGCACGTAGCGGGCCAAGATCGGCTGCCCCCAGGCAACCTGCGCTCGTCCTGCCCCCAGCCGGTAGCCGAGGAAGCGCAGGATCAGGTCCCAGCCGACCGCGTTGAGCGCGTAGAAGATCGGCAGGATGACGAAGGCCGGGATCAGCCAGAGAGCGTGAAAGTGCACCCCCTTGTCCTTGATCTCGGCCCACTGGTCGACCACGGTGAGGACGAGGAAGCCGAAGACGAGGATGGCGATGCCGAGCTGGATCGCCAGGCGAACGCGTTTGCTGCGCGGCGGCCGGGCGCCGAATTTGGCGCCGGCCTCGCCAATGCGGTGTAGAAGGGGCTGCTCCACGTCCGCAGCACCTTAGTGGCGAGCGTGGGCGTGAGCTCGCCTTTGCAGTCCCGTGCGCCGACAGATGGCGAGCTCGCCAGCCGGCGCGGCGGCCAGGCGGGACAATGGCTCCATGGGCGAGTTCGAGCTGCTGGCGCGGGTGCGGGAACGACTGCCCGCGCCCGGCCCGCGCGTCCACCTCGGCAGTGGCGATGACGCCGCCGTCACCGTCCCCGCCGGCGCCACCGCGACCTCGGTCGACGCCCTGGTCGACGGCGTGCACTTCCACCGCAGCCAGGCGACCCTCGCCCAGATCGGCCACAAGGCGCTGGCGACGGCGCTCTCGGACCTGGCGGCGATGGGGGCGGAGCCAGGCGAGGCCTACGTGGTGCTCGGCATCCCCGAGGACCTCGACGAGGACGGCTGCATCGAGCTGCTGGACGGGATGGTCGCCCTCGCCGGCGCGGCCGGGACCAGCATCGCCGGCGGCGACGTGACCCGCGCCGCCGAGCTCTTCCTCGCGATCACGGTCGTCGGGCACGCGGCCGATCCGGCCTCCCTCGTCGCTCGTGCCGGGGCGAGGCCCGGCGATGCGCTGGTGCTGACCGGCGAGATCGGCGGCGCCGCCGCTGGCCTCGAGCTGCTGCAGCGCCCCGAGCTTGGTGCGGCCCTCGCGGCCAAAACCGCCGCGCGGCTGCGGGCCCGCCAAATCGAGCCCCAGCCGCGCCTCGGCGCCGGGCGGGCGCTGGCCCAAGCTGGGGCGACGGCGATGATCGACCTCAGCGACGGGCTCGGCGGCGACGCCGGGCACCTGGCGCGCAGCAGCGGGGTCGGCCTGCGAATCGACGGCGGGGCGCTGCCGCTTGCCGAGGGCCTCGCCGAGATCGCCGCAGCGGCGCAACTCGATGCGACCGAGCTGGCGGTGAGCGGCGGCGAGGACTACGAGCTGCTGGCGAGCGTTGCGGCGGACCGGCTGCGAGAGGCGAGGCGGGCGGTTGGCGAGGCGGAAGGCATCGCGCTGACGCAGATCGGCGAAATCGTCGATGCGGGGGGGGTCGAGGTCAGGCTGCCCGGCGGCCGGCTTCTGGAGCCGGCGGGGTTCGACCAGCTGACATGAAGTTCACGTCGGTGAGCAGCGCCCGCACGCTGCGCCGCTGCAGCATCGCGTCGGCGATCAGCGCCGGCTCCGGCTTGTAATGGCCCGTCTCGACCAGGCTCTTCAGCTGTCGTGGTTGCATCCTGCGCCTCATATCGGCTTCCTACCTTAGAACCTTAGTACTTGGTACTCGCACATCTGTCCATGGCAGGCATCCGCCCAGCCGATAGTCGCCGTCCCCATGGCGGCAATGCCTGGGATTAACCTCTTGTCTATGCCCAACGGCTCGACCCGCATCCTCCTCGTCGACGACGAGCAGTCGATCCAAACCCTGCTCAGCTATCCGCTGCGCAAGGACGGCTACCACGTCACCTCGGCCCAGGACGGCCGCGAAGCGCTGCAGCGCTTCGACGAAGCGCGCTTCGACCTGGTCATCCTCGACCTGATGCTGCCCAAGCTCGACGGCGTCGAAGTCTGCCGTGAGTTGCGCGCCCGCAGCCAGGTGCCGATCATCATGCTCACCGCCAAGGGCTCGGAGACCGACAAGGTCGCCGGCCTCGAGGTCGGCGCCGACGACTACATCACCAAGCCCTTCTCGATGCGCGAGTTCCGCAGCCGGGTCAAGGCGGCGCTGCGGCGCTCGCGGATGGCCGGCGAGCCGGCCGAGGAGGAGGCGATCGACCACGGCGAGGTGAAAATCGACTTCGGCCGGCGCATGGTCACCCTGCACGAGGAGGAGGTCCGCGTCACCTACGTCGAGTTCGAGATCCTCGGCGCCCTCGCCCGCTCGCCGGGCCGCGTGCTCAGCCGCGAGACCCTGCTCGAGCACGTCTGGGGGGACTCCGAGTACCGCGACCCCCGCACGGTCGACGTTCACATCCGCCACCTGCGCGAGAAGCTCGAGAGCGACCCGAAGGAGCCCGAGTTCCTCTTCACCGTGCGCGGCGTCGGCTACCGCTTCCGGGAGTAGCGCCCGATGCGGCGGTTCAAGCTCACCCCCTTGGGCAACAGGGTCACCGTCATGTCGGTGGCCATCGCCGCCGGAACCACGCTCCTTATCTACATCTATACGGTCGCGATCGGTGGCAGCGCCAGCGGCCTCGGCGCGGTCAAGGAACAGATTCTCGTCGGTGGGCTGATTGCCGCCGTTCTCTCCGGCGTCGGCGGCGGCTACTACGCGCACCTGGCCAGCCGCAACATCCGCCGGCTCGAGGACGCCGCGCGCAAGGTGGCGGACGGCAATTTCGAAACGCCGATCCCGATCTCCTCGGCCGGCGAGCTCGGGCAGCTCGCCCGCACCTTCAACGAGATGCAGCGCCGCCTCGCCGAGCTCGACAGCGCCCGCAAGCAGTTCATCGCCAACGCCTCGCACGAGCTGCGCACGCCGATCTTCAGCCTCGGCGGCTTCGTCGAGCTGCTCGAGGACGAGGACCCCAGCCCCGAGGAGCGCGCCGAGTTCGTGCACACGATGCGCGAGCAGATCGCCCGCCTGACCAAGCTCACCGCCGACCTGCTCGACCTCTCCCAGCTCGACGCCGGCGCCGTGGCGATGAAGAGCAGCGACGTCGACCTCGGCTCCGTCGCCCGCGAAGTGACCCGCGAGTTCGGCCCGCGCGCCGATCGGCGCGGCTCCCGCCTCGAGCTGCGCACCCCCGACCTGCCGGTCATCGCCAGCGCCGACCCGGACAGGGTGCGCCAAGTGATCCGTATCCTGCTCGACAATGCCCTTACCCACACTCCCGAGGGCACCAAGGTGACCGTGACCACCTACCCCGTCAACCGCCGCGCCGAGCTGACTGTCTCCGACGACGGGCCCGGCATCCCCCGCCGCGTCCACAGCCGCATCTTCGAGCGCTTCTACACCGCCGACTCGGCCGGCGGCTCGGGCCTCGGGCTGGCGATCGCCCGCGAGCTCGCGCAGCGCATGCAGGGCCGCGTCGCGATCGCCTCCAGCAAGCGCTTCACCGCTTTCACGCTCGACCTGCCGCGCTCACGGTCTGAAACGGCCACTCCCCCGGCGGCGCTGTCGCCGAAGGCGGCGGCGTGAGAGCGCGGGCGCTGGGCGCGGCGGCGGCAACGGCGCTGGCGCTGGCCGGCTGCGGCGGCTCGGGCGGCGGCGGGAGCTCCGCCTCGCAGCCGCCGGCGCCAAGCGCGCAGCAGGCGCCGCGGGTGATCGTGGAGACGGCGGAGCACGGCTTCGACGCGGCGAGGGTCTACCGCGAGGCCTCGCCCGGAGTGGTCACGATCCGGTCGATCTTCGGCGACGGAGGGGGCGCCGCCGAGGGCTCGGGCTTCGTCCTCGACGCCAGCGGCCGCATCGTCACCAACGCCCACGTCGTCACCGACGACGCCAGCGGCGCCCGCAAGCCCGCCGAGCAGGTCTACGTCGAGTTCCCCAACCGCAACGTGGTGCCGGCCAAGATCGTCGGCTTCGACCCCTTCGCCGACGTCGCCCTGCTCGAGGTCAAGCCGGACGGCCTCGAGTTGCACCCGCTGGAGCTGGGCGATGACGGCGAGCTCGTGGTCGGCCAGCCGGTGGCGGCGATCGGCAGCCCCTTCGGCGAGCAGCAATCGCTCTCGGTCGGCGTCGTCTCGGCAACCGACCGCTCGGTCGAATCGCTGACCAAGTTCCAGATCGAGCGGGGCGATCCAGACCGACGCCTCGATCAATCCGGGCAACTCCGGCGGCCCCCTGCTCGACGCCGGAGCGCGGGTCCTCGGCATCAACGAGCAGATCGAGACCAGCTCGGGCTCCAACTCCGGGGTCGGCTTCGCGGTGCCGGTCTCGGCGATAAAGCGCTCGCTCGCTCAGCTGGAGAAGAACGGCGAGGCGGAATACGCCTACATCGGCGTCAGCACCCAGCCGCTCTACCCGCAGCTGGCGCAGAAGCTCGGCCTCGCCGTCGACTACGGCGGACTGCTCTCGGAAGTCGTCCGCGGCGGCCCCGCCGACAAGGCGGGCCTCCGCGGCGGCGACGACGAACTGCGCTTCCAGGCCAACCGCTACAGCATTGGCGGCGACGTGATCCTCTCGATCGAGGGCCACAAGGTGGTCAGCCCCGAAGGCCTCGCCCGCGTCATCTCGCTCTACAAGCCGGGTGAGACGGTCACGGTCGAGGTCCTCCGCGACAACAAGCACGAGCAGGTCGAGGTCACCCTGGGCAAGCGTCCGCACGGCTAAAGTTCGGATGACCGCCGGGCGATGTAGAACTCCCCGATGCTTCAGGAAGTCTCACTAGGACAGAAGTCCCTCGCCGACTACACCCACATAGCCGGCAAGGAGACGATCGAGCGGATTCGCGAGCTGGCGGAGCCGATGAAGGGACACCGCGTCCTGCACGTCAGCGCCACCGCATTTGGCGGCGGCGTCTCGGAGATCCTCTACACGATCGTGCCGCTGATGCGCGACGTCGGCATCGACGCCCACTGGCACGTGATCTTCGGCAAAGAGGAGTTCTTCAACGCGACCAAGCTCCTGCACAACTCGCTGCAGGGCGCCGAGGAGACGCTGAGCGACGAGCAGTGGGACATCTTCGACGAGATCAACACGATCAACGCCGACGGGCTGCAGGGCGAGTGGGACACGGTGATCGTCCACGACCCGCAGCCGATCGGCCTGCGCCGCGGCGCCCGCGACAAGGGCCGCAACTGGATCTGGCGCTGCCACATCGACCTCTCCGAGCCGAACCCGGCGCCGATCGCGCGCCTGCAGCCGATGATCGAAGAGTACGACGCAACCGTCTGGCACCTGCCGAGCTACGTGCCCAAGGGGGTCGACGGCCACAACGGCGTCCGCATCATCCCGCCGGCGATCGACCCGCTCTCGCCGAAGAACATGGCCTTCTCGCCCGACGACGCCGCCTTCGTCTGCCGCCAGTTCGGCATCGACGTCGACCGGCCGCTGATCACCCAGGTCTCCCGCTTCGACCCCTGGAAGGACCCGATGGGCGTGATCGACGCCTACCGCGAAGTCACCGCGCAGATCCCCGAGGTGCAGCTGGCGCTGGTCGGCTCGATGGCGACCGACGACCCGGAGGGCTGGGACTTCTTCCAGCACACCTTCGAGTACGCCGAAGCCGACCCCGACATCAAGATCCTCAACAACCTCAACAACGTCGGCGCGATCGAGGTCAACGCCTTCCAGTCGCAGTCCGACGTCTGCATGCAGAAGTCGATCCGCGAGGGCTTCGGCCTGACCGTGACCGAGGCGCTCTGGAAGGGTCGCCCGACGATCGGCGGCAACGTCGGCGGCATCCCGCTGCAGATCGAAGACGGCAAGAGCGGCTTCCTGGTCGATTCCTCCGAGCAGTGCGCGCAGCGCTGCCTCGAGATCCTCGCCGACCCCGAGCTGGGCAAGCGCCTCGGCCGCGCCGGCAAGGAAGACGCCCGTCACAAGTTCCTCTCGCCGCGCCTGCTGCGCGACTGGATGGAGCTGCTGGCGGAGCTCGACACATAAATCCAGAACGGCCGGGGTAGGCTGAGCGGGTGCCGGATAGCGCCGACCCACTGATCATCGTCTCGAACCGGGGACCGGCGCAGTTCGAGCGGGGCGAGGATGGCGAGCGCAGCGTGCGGCGCGGCGGCGGCGGCCTGGTCACGGCCCTCTCCGGCCTCGTCTCCCATCGCAACGCGCTCTGGATCGCCTCGGCGATGACCGACGAGGACGTCGCCGTCTCCGAGGAGCGCGGCGGGCCGGTCGAGCTCTCGATCGACGGCATCGATTACCGCGTGCTGCTGGTCGGCTCGGACAGCGAGGCCTACGACCGCTTCTACAACGTGATCGCCAACCCGATCCTCTGGTTCATCCAGCACTACCTCTGGGACCTCTCCAACGCCCCCGACATCCGCCAGGAGGAGCTCGACGCCTGGGACTTCGGCTACCAGGCCGTCAACCGCGACATCGCCACCGCGGTTCTGGGCCAGATCGAGGGGCGCGAGCGGCCGCTGGTGATGCTGCACGACTACCACCTCTACACGGCGCCGGCGATGATCCGCGCCGAGCGCCCCGACGCCTTCCTCCACCACTTCGTCCACATCCCCTGGTCCCAGCCCGACAGCTGGCGCATCCTGCCGGGGCGGATCCGCGAGGCGCTCTTCCGCGGCATGCTCGCCAACGACATCATCGGCTTCCACACCGGCCATTACTGCATCAACTTCCTGCGCTGCTGCGACGAATTGCTCGAGGCCGACGTCGACTACGAACTCGGCGTCGTCCACCACGCCGGCGGGCGGACCCTGACCCGCGCCTACCCGCTCTCGATCGACGCCGAACGGCTGCGGCGGGCGGCCGAGTCACCCGAGGTGGCGGCGGCGGAGCGCGAGGTGCTGGAGCGCCGCCGCAAGCACCTGATCATCCGCGTCGACCGCGCCGACCTCTCGAAGAACGTGCTGCGCGGCTTCACCGCCTTCGACGCCTTCCTCACCCAGCACCCCGAGTTCCGCGAACAGGTCACCTTCATCGCCCACCTGCAGCCGTCGCGCGAGGACGTGGTCGAGTACGCCGAGTACATGGAGCGGATCAACGCCCTGGTGGCGGTCGTCAACCACCGCCACGGCACCACCGACTGGATGCCGATCGACCTCAAGGTCTACGAGAACTTCCCCGAGGCGGTCGCCCGCTACAAGCACTTCGACCTGCTGATGGTCAACTCGCTCTTCGACGGCATGAACCTGGTCGCCAAGGAGGCCCCCGCGGTGAACACCCGCGACGGCGTCCTGATGCTCTCCGAGAACACCGGCTCCCACGAGGAGCTCGCCGACTCGGCCATAACGGTCAACCCCTTCGACATCCAGGAGCAGGCCGACGCAATCTACCGGGCGCTGACGATGGACCCCGAGGAGCGGCGGCTGCGGGCGCGGCACCTCAAGGAGCTGGTCTTCGCGCGGAATCCGGGGGACTGGGTCGATGACCAGCTGGCGGACATCGCGGAGTTGCGCGAAGGGGTTACGTAGGGGAGTCGGGGGTGCCTTGGCGGGCCCCAAGCACCGCCAACTGGCGGTGCTGATTTTGTGCCGCTGCGCGGCTGAAAGCAACTCTGCGGAGCCGCTTTGCGAGGGCCCGCCAAGGCACCCCCGACTCCCTCCCCTGCCGCTCCCGGGGGAGAACTCCGCGATCTGGGGGCTTAGTCATGCATGGGTCTGCGGATTCGCTGGTCTCGACTTGGGCTTCTGCTCCTTGTTGCGGCGGTGGTGCTCCTGGGGCTGCGGGTGGCGCCGGGCTTGCTGCGGGCTCCCGAGCCGCCGCCGCTCGAGCGCGACATCGGGCTGCCGCAGATCGGAGCGGCGCCAGCCGAGGTGGCGGCGCCAGGGCCCGGACCTGACCGCCGCGATGCGCGGCCCGCTGCCGCTCGGGATCCCAGGCCGCCTCGTAAAAAGCGCGTCCACCGCGTCCGGCGCCCAAAGCAGCGTCGGCGCAAACTCCAGCCCGCCGCTCCCCCGCCGACGCCAGCACCACCACCCCCTCCCGAAGCTCCAGCAACGGCCCCGTCTGCGCCAGCGTCCGAAGCTCCCCCACCAACCATTCCAGCCACCCCTGCCGACGACGGATCGTCGGAGTTCGCGCCGCATTGAGAGCGGAGGTCGGGTGCCGCTCCCCGCGGCTTGTACTTTTTCGGCGGTCCAATCGCGGCCAGCCGAACAGGCCCCACCGAAAAAGTTGAGCGGGGAGTGGCACCCGACCTCCACCCCACACCGGCTATAGTCCCTCGCCGTTTTGGCAGCCCCACGCGAATATGAGTTGGTCCTGATGCTCGACCCCGGTCCAGACGAGGCCGGCCGCGACGCGCTTGCGCAGGATGTGAAGGCGCGGATCGAGGGCAAAGGGACGCTCAAGCACGAGAACAAATGGGGCCTGCGCAAGATGGCCTACGAGATCGAGCTGCGCAACGAGGCCGATTACCGCTGGTTCCGCTTCGAGGCGCCGACCGAGCTGCTCGACGAGCTCAACCACAACCTGAGGATCGCCGACGGCGTGCTTCGCTTCCGCATCTTCAAAGTCGACTCCGACTCACCGGTCATGGTGCCGCCCGCAGTGGCCGCGCCTGCCCACGGCTCCTCGCGTGAGCGCGGCGACCGGGGCCCGCAGGGCGGCCGCGACGCTGCTCCCAGTGAGCCCAGCGAGAGCGCCGGCAACGACGCGCCGGCGACCGTGGCCGCTGATGAGCCCGCCGCGGCGCCCGCCGATGAGCCCGCTGCGGCTGCCGCTGAAGAGTCCGCGGCAGCAGCCGTCGACGAGCCCGCACCCGCGGCGCCCGCCGCCGAGTAGTCGCCGCAGACCCTCGCGCGCCTGCTGCATCCGGCGACTTGGGCTGATCAACCTTGATTTCTGCGCAGATTGCGGATCGAGGGGGGAGAGTTGCGCCGGCTGCGCTCTTAGACTGGAGTCCAGACAACGATTTGGAGGAGTTGAGAGCCGTGGCAGCGTCGAACGTCAACGTAGTCGTCATCACCGGGAACCTGACCCGCGATCCCGAGCTGCGCAGCACACCGGGGGGAACCTCGGTCTGCAAGTTGCGCGTGGCGGTCAACAGTCGCCGCAAGGACGGCCAGACGGGCGAATGGATCGACAAGCCCAACTACTTCGACGTCACCGTCTGGGGCGCGCAGGGCGAGAACTGCGCCAACTACCTCTCGAAGGGTCGCCCCGTCGCGATCGAGGGCCGGCTTGACTGGCGCGAGTGGGAGGCCAAAGAAGGCGGCGGCAAACGCCAGAGCGTCGAGATCATCGCCAACTCCGTCCAGTTCCTCGGCTCGCGTGACGGCTCGGGCGGCGGCCAGGGCGGCGAAGGCGGCGGCTTCAGCCCCAGCAGCGACGTCCCAGCCGACTCCTCCGACTTCGCCGGCGCGGCAGCCGGCGGCGGCGCCGACGACGACATCCCTTTCTAGCCCCGACGGAGGCCCGGCAGGGTCTGGGCTGGGAAAACGCTAGGATTCCCAGCCCGCATGGCTAGGACAAAGGACGCAACAGCAGCAGCACCCCGCCGCGGTCGCAGAGACGACCGCACGCGTCCGCGCAAATACACGCGGATCAACTCCGAGGAAGTCGACTACAAGGACCTCAACCTCCTGCGTCGATTCCTCTCGGACAAGGGGAAGACTCGCGGCCGCCGCGTCACCGGCCTCTCGCGCAAGCATCAGCGCCAGCTCTCGGTGGCGGTGAAGCGGGCGCGTGAGATCGCTCTCCTGCCCTACGTCGGAGAGCGTTGATGGCGCAGGCCATCCTGCTCGAGGACGTCGACGAGCTCGGCCAGCGCGGTGAGCCGGTCGACGTATCCCCCGGCTACCTGCGCAACTACCTGATCCCGCGCAAGCTGGCAGCGCCGGCGACGCCCGGCGCGCTCGAGCAAGCGCAGCGGCGTCGCGCGGCCAACGAAAAAGCCGAGCGGGCGCGCGCCGAGCGCGAAGAGCAGGCGGCGTCGCTGCTCTCCAAGACGGTGTTGACGATCTACCAACGGGCGGGCGAGGACGGCAAGCTCTTCGGCTCGGTCGGCGCCAAGGAGATCGTCGAGGCGATCCGCGACGCCCGCGATCTGCGCGTCGACCGCCGCAAGGTCTTGCTCGAGCAGCCGATTCGCGAAATCGGCACCCACATGGTTGAAATCGAGCTCGCCGACGGCGCGGTCGCCTCGGTGAAGACGATCGTCACCGAGGAACGCTGACCCAGCGGCGTTAGGCCGCGAGGCATGGGCTCGCCTCGTCTCCCCACCCGTCTCACCCGCCGTGCCCGCGCCAGGACCCGGCTGGGCTGGGCTCGCTCGGAGCGAGCAACGGTGGCACTCGCCGCGCTGGCGCTGGGAGGCGCGGGGGCGGTCCTGGCCGGCCAGTTCGGCCGCATGCTGCAGCGTCGCTCGTTCGACGACGACGAGCGGCTGGTGGAGGCCGCGCCAGCGGCGGCGCTGGATACCGTCAGCGTCGCGGTCAGTGGCTACGCCGAGGCTCCCCGCACCGAAACGGTCCTCTTCAACCTGCTCGCCGGCTTCCTCGCCTCGTTCGCGCTGGTGCGGACCTCGACCTGGGGGATCCGCGACAACTGGGGTCCCTTTCGCAACGTCAGCCTCGGTGGCCGGCACATCCATCACTTCGTCCCCGGCATCCTGATCGCCTTCGCCTCCGGGACCACGGCCCTGCTCACCGACGACGAGGAGCTGGAAGAGTGGCTGGCCGTATCGACCGGCGTCGGCATGGGGCTGACCTTCGACGAGGCGGCGCTGCTGCTCGACCTGCGCGACGTCTACTGGACTCGCGAGGGCCTGCTCAGCGTCCAGCTCAGCCTCGGCGCCACCGCGATCCTCAGCATCGCCATCCTCACCCAGCGCATGCTGCGCCGGGGAGAGCGCCGCCAGGAGGCCGAGGGCCTGATCCCCGTCAGCCAGTAGGGGGCGCAGGAGCGGACGCCTTCGGCGAAGCGCTAAATGCGATTGGCGCCAGCTCGGCCATTGGGGCAAAGGAAAGGGCGGCCGAGTGGCCGCCCTTTCCGTTCCCCTTTTCGTCCTGAGTCGAAAGCTGCCGCTAGCCCTTCGGGGTGCAGGAGCGGACGAAGTCTCCCACCAGTTTGGTCGTGCCTTCCGCACCGCTGAAGACCGAGGTCGCGTGTGCGTTGAGATGACCGTCGGGGCACTTGGCGAGCAGGTAGCTCTGCTTCTTGCCCTTGTAGGTGAAGCTGCGGCCAACGGTCAGGCTGAAGGCCTTGACCGAGCCATAGCCGCCGGCGATTTTGGGGATCGTGGCGACCGATTTCGTGCCGAAGCGGCCTTTGTGGATTTTCGAGACTTTGACCGTGGTGACGATCGCGCCGGAAACCGGGGCGCTGAAGTAGGCGTGGATGTAGAGCGTGGTCACGCCGCCCTTGACGCCACCGTTGAAGGCGAGCAGCTTGCTGTGCGCGATGAACGGCGCCTGTTCGGGGAATTCGACTTCGGCGTCGGTGATGCCTTCGCCGACGATCGCGGGCTTGCAGGCTTCTTCAGCGTGCTTGGTGTCCTGCGCCTGCAGTTTGCCGGAGGTGCAGACCGGCAGCCCCTTGGCGTTGATTTCGCCGTTCTTGTCGGTTTCGATGATTACTTCTTTCAGGGCCGGGGCATGCTTGCCGTCAGCCGTGGCGATTTTGCCGCTGACCGTCAGCGTGATCGGCGCCAGTTTGCTCTTCGGCAACGCCGTCGGGCTGAAGCCGCCGTTGAGATTGAGGACCAAATTCCCAGCCTTGATGACCGTGTCCGGGTACTTCTTGGCGGTCGCCAGGCCGGCAACTGCGACAGCGAGTATCGCCCCCAGTGCCAGTATCGAAATCAGACGCTTGCGCATGTGCTCTATCTCTCTCCTTTGCGGCCCGGCCTAACAGCCCCGGCCATTGAAAGCCTTGGTCAATCCCTCCAATGCCCAAATTACCAGCCTTGCAATCTAGATAAACCCCGGCATTCACAGAAAAGAGCGGCTTAACAGGGGGCTCAATCCCCTTCGAGCATCGCCAGGCGCGTCCGATCGCGCTCCTCGGCGGCCCCCTCGGGGCCGAGGAAGGGCAGCGTGATCCAGAACATCAGGTCGGGCAGGCGGCTTGGCAGGCGGGCCGCAGCGCCGTGCAGGATCTCGCTGTAGAGGAGCTCGTTGATCCCACCGGCCAGCGAGAGCGAGGTGATCCCCGGCAGCTCGACCGAGGTCTCGGCCCGGCCGGCATCGAGAAATCCGGTGAACTGGCGCAACGCCGCGTCGCGCCGGGCCAGCGCCTTCGGCCCGGCGGCGAGGACCTCGACGATTGCAAAGCGGCCCTCGTCGGGGTGCTCGGCGAGGTGTTTGAGCAGCTCGCCGAGGCCGGCTGCGACCCGCTCCGCCCAGGGCGCGCCGGGCTTGGACTCGAAGCCCCGCGCCGTGTCGCCAAGCAGGTTGCCCAGCAGCACGTCGTAGGTGGCGAGGAAGCAGTCCTCCTTGCTGGAGAAGAGTTCGTAGAACGTCTTTCTCGATACGCCGGCGACGCCGATCACGTCGACCACCCGCGTCTCCGGATAGCCGCGCTCGGAGACGACCTCGATCATCGCCTGCAGGATGCGGGTGCGCTGGGATTCCGTCACGGTCTCCCTTGGCAACCCGTGCCGGCCCCTTGGCAGCCGCTCACTCAACCTAGCCGTGCGTCTACCGGAAGCCACTCCGAAACTGTAGTGCAGAAGTCTGCGCCCCGCGACTTTTCTGTACCCGCGCGTCTCCACGCGGGCGCCCCGCGGCCTCTACAATCTTGGCCAGTGACCAGGGAGGGCACACGGCTGTTCGCAATGCTTCTCGCCGCCGTCTTCGCGGCGAGCCTTCTCTCTGCCTGTGGCGGCTCGGATTCGACCACGAGCACGGCGGCCAGCGGCGAAACCACCAGCCAGGGCGCCAGCGAAAGCTCGGGCGAGGAGGGCGGCTCGAAGGGCGGCGGAGGGCAAGCGCCGCAGGGCGATGACGGCGATTCTTCCGGCGGCTCCGGCAAAGATTCCGGCGGCTCGGGCTCCGCTGACGTCGCCACCCCCCTCAAGGTCTCGGGCGGTGGCTCGGAGCAGTTCGTCACCAAGGGCGGCGACAACAGCATTCAGGAATTTGGCGAGGAGGGCGACGAATCGGAACTCCAGGAAGCGGCTGAAGCCGTGCACGGCTTCTTCGTCGCCCGCGCCGAAGGAGACTGGTCGGCCGCCTGCGGGTACCTGTCGAAGTCGATGCTCGAACAGCTTCAGCAGCTCGCCGAAAGCTCGACGGCGCTCGCGGACAAGGGCTGCGCCTCCTTCCTCGAAGCCTTCACCACCCACCTGCCGCCCTCCACCTGGCGCGAAATCACCACGGTCGACGCCGGCAGCATCCGTCACGAAGACGAACAGGCCTTCCTCATCTACTTCGGCGCCGACAAAACCGTTTACGCGATGCCGCTCGCCCAGGAAGACGGCGCCTGGAAGGTCACGGCGCTCTCGGGCAACGCCCTCGGCTGAGCCGTCTCAGTCCCGCCAGACGACCTGATCGCGGGCCGGGCCGACTCCGACCAGATGGATCGGCACGCCGACGAAGTCAGCGATGTAGTCGAGGTAAGCGCGGGCGGTCGCGGGAAGATCGGCCGCGTCGCGGCAGCCGGTGATATCCGCGTCGAAGCCCGGCAGCTCCTCGTACTCGGGCTCGGCCGAGTGCAGGATCGACTGGTGGTAGGGAAAGCTGTCGAGCAGGGCGCCCTCGCGTGAGCGGTAGCGGACGGCCACCCGCAGCGTCTCGAGCCCGCTGAGCACGTCGAGCTTGGTGATCGCCAGCGAGCTCATCCGGTTCAGCCGCACCGCGTAGCGCAGCGCGACCAGGTCGATCCAGCCGCAGCGGCGCTCGCGGCCCGTCGTGGTGCCGTACTCGTGGCCCTGCTCGAGCATGTGGCGGCCGACCTCGTCCTCGAGCTCGGTCGGGAAGGGCCCGGCGCCGACCCGGGTCGCGTAGGCCTTGGCGACGCCCCAGACCTCGCTGATGTCGGTTGGGCCGATGCCGGCGCCGACGCAGGCCGCGCCGGCAATCGGGTTGGAGGAGGTGACGAAGGGATAGGTGCCGTGATCGAGGTCGAGCAGCGTCGCCTGGGCGCCCTCGAAGATCACCGTCTTGCCGGCGTCGAGCTTGTCCCAGCAGAGCCGGGCGGTATCGGCGATGTGGGGCTCGAGGCGGTGGCCGTAGCTGACGTGCTCCTCGGTCATCGTGTGCAGGTCGAGGCGGGGATCGGGCGCGTCCTCGACCGCCCCCTCGCCGCCGCCGCCCTCGCCGGCCTCCTTGCGCAGCTTGCGCCGCTGCACGCCGAGCTCCCGCAGCGCCTGCTGCTTGGGCTCGAGGGCGGTGCGGATCTTGGCCCGCAGGATCTTCTCGTCAAGCAGGTCCTGGACCCGGATTCCCAGGCGCAGGGCCTTGTCGGCGTAGCAGGGGCCGATGCCGCGGCGGGTGGTGCCGAGCGAGAGCTTGCCCAGCTTCAGCTCGCCCGCCGTGTCGAGCAGCACGTGGTAGGGCATGATCAGGTGGGCGTTGGCGGAGATCTTCAGGTTGTTGACGTCGACGCCGCGGCGTCGCAGGCCGTCGATCTCGCCGAGCAGGATGCGCGGGTCCAGCACCACGCCGTTGCCGATCACGCAGGCCTTGTCGGGATAGAGGATCCCGGAGGGGATCAGGTGGAACTTGAACTCCTCGCCGTCGCGGACGATCGTGTGGCCGGCGTTGTTGCCGCCCTGGAAGCGCACGATCGCGTCGGCGCGCTCGGCAAGCAGGTCGGTGACCTTGCCCTTGCCCTCGTCGCCCCACTGGGCGCCAACTATGACCAACCCTGGCATGACCGGGGCATTGTGCCGGACTGGACATGGTCGGCGCATATCGGCGTCCTCGGTCGCTCGCGTGCAGAGCACGCCACGCTCCCTGCGTCCTTGATCTGCTTGCCCATGTCCAGTCCCGGAAGTTAGGCAACCTTGCCGTAGCGGCGGTCGGCGCCGTGCAGCGGCACCTCATCGCAGATCTGGCTCAAACGCGAGACGGTGCGGCTGCCGATCTGCTCCTCCAGCTCCTCATGCGGGAGGTTGGTCGTGACCAACACCGAGCGCTGTGCCTCATAACGCTCGTTGATCAGCGCGTAGAGCTGCTCGAGCACCCAATCGCTGCGCTTCTCGGCGCCAAGGTCGTCGATATGGAGCAGATCGACCGAGGTGAGGCGCTCGAAGAACGCCAGGTATGAGTCGCCACCCGGTTCGGAGTCGTAAGTGCGGCGGATCCTGGCGAGCAACTTCGGCAGCGAGTAGATCGCGACCGAGTGACCGGCCTCGAGCGCGGCCTTGGAGACCAGCATCGCCAGGGTCGTCTTGCCGGTGCCGGTGTCGCCGAACAACCACAGCCCCCGCCCGGCGCCGAGGCGATCGTCGAGCTTGTCGACGAAGCCGCGCGCTTCGGCGACCGCGGCCCTCGTCTGCAGGTCCCGGGCCATGTCGGAAACCGGTGGGCGATCGAAGGAGACGCCGCGGTAGCGCGGCGGGATCACCGAGGCAACTCCCTTGTTCCGTCCCCGTTTCAACCGCTGTGCCCGGCACTCGCATTCGCGGGCCACGTCTTCTGGCCCGAGGATCCAGCCGGAGCCATCGCAGGCGCCGAGCGGGCAGGCCTGCTCGCGGAAGGGTTCGCTGCGGGGGATCGCCGGCATCAGAACTCAGGCCCCACGGGAGCAGCGTCTTCGAGCGGCGGCCCTTCGCCCGGCGGCTGATCGATCGGCCGCTCCTGGCCGGCGAAGTCGGCGAACTTGGGGAAGCGGTCGAGGAAGACCAGCTTCGGGGTCCCGATCGGGCCGTTCCTATGCTTGGCGATGATCAGGTCGGCGAGGCCGTCCGGCTCGTCGTCGGGGTCGCGGTAGTAGTCCTCGCGGAAGAGGAAGGCGACCAGATCGGCGTCCTGCTCGAGGTTCCCCGATTCGCGTAGGTCGGAGAGCATCGGCTTCGGCGGGCTGCGCTGCTCCGGGGCGCGGGAGAGCTGCGAGATCGCCAGCACCGGCACCTCCAGCTCACGGGCGAGGATCTTTAGCCCGCGGCTGATCTGGCCGACCTGCTCGACCCGGTTGGCGCGGGGGTCGTCGGTGCGCATCAGCTGCAGGTAGTCGACGATGATCAGGCCGAGGCCGCCCTTGTCCTGTTCCTGGGCGTGCAGGCGGCGGGCCTTGGCCCGCAGGTCGAGGACGCCGAGGTCGGAGGAGTCGTCGAACCAGAGCGGCGCCTCCTCCAGCTCGTTGCAGGCCCGCACCACCTTGGGCCAGTCCTTCTGCGAGACCTGCCCCTTGCGCAGCTTGTCGCCGGAGATCCGCGCCCGGCAGGCGATGAAGCGCTGGGCAAGCTCGACCTCGGACATCTCCAGGGAGAAGAAGGCAACCGGCATGTTGCGCTTCACCGCCACGTTTTCGGCGATGTTGGCGACGATCGCCGAGTTGTGGACGATCACGTCGTCGGCGACGAAGTTGCGCAGCCCCGGCACGTCGAGGTCGTAGGTCTCTTCTTCGCCGACGTACTCGACCGACTCGACCTCGTCCCACCAGACGTCGGAGTCGCAGAGCTCCTCGAGGGCAGGAGACACGACCGCGGTCGTGAGCTCGCCGACGAGCCCACGCGAAGGCGCTCGGGCGCCGACATGCCAGTTGTGATTGCGCGGACGACCCGTGACCTCGCTGACGTCGGCCCATGACCGGTTCCCCTTGGCGAGCAGGACGTCGGCCCAGATCTCGGTCGGCAGCGTGTCGGTGTTGGTCGACCGCGGCGCGGCGGCGAGCCGCTCGAGCACGCGCTGCTGCGGCTCTTCCTTGCCGGGAACGGCGATCAGCTCGCAGAACCTGCGCAGGCCCTCCTGGCCGGTGATCCTCACCTCGCGCGCGACTTTCCCGGTGCCGTCATAAACAGGGCGCTTCAAGGTCCGAATAGTCGCCACGATTCCCAGTCGCAGCAGCAGATGCTGAACATCGCGAGCGAGCCGCTCGCTGATCGTCGTATAGCCGATCTGGGCCAGCCGATCGCTGCAATAGACGTGTCCGTCACAGGCGTACATGACGCCGAGGAAGCGAGCGATCTGCTCGTCGCCGAGTCCGAAGACCGCGTCGGGTACGAACTTCTCGGCCGAGAGAAGGCCCATCAGGCCGTGGCTTCGGAGCATTTGGGTCACTGGATTGCCCCCCGGCCGGTTGCCCGAGGTCAGATAGGAGCTTCCCCTCGCATCACGACGCGAGGGTCGGAACCGAACGCCGTATTCTCGAGCAGCCCCTTCGACCGTCTCCACCACGCCGGAATTCGGGCCGTAGCAGTAGGCCGGGGTCCCCCCTCCTATCGATCCGTCGACGATGAGAGCGGCGAGCAGCACAAGCTCCGCGTCGGGGAGCTCAACCGTCTTATTCGGCCTCGGCAAGCGACGGGGCACCGCGACGCGAATGCCCTTCTCCAGATCACCCAGCTCCTGCCATCCTGAACTGGTGAGCACCGGGTGATTCGAGGTGGCCTCGGTCCACCTACCTAGCCGCGTCGTCAACCGATAGACCTTCTTGCGCCCGTTGCACTCCATAGCCGCAACCTTGGCCGGCTTCATCTTCAGGTCGGGCCCGAGAGAGGCGACCCAAACCTCATCTCCACTCTCGTACGCCTCGAACAGCTCGTCGACTCGCCGGCGAGCGCCGGTTAGAGGGTCGTACACCAAACTTTGTGCGGCCTGACACTTTCCCATCGCCGGCCTCGCCGCCACGATGATCAGGTTCCCGGGCTGAAAGCCGCCGGTGATCGCGTCGATGTCGCGGAAGCCGGAGGGGGTGCCGGTCAGTTCGATCTCGCCGGTGGAGAGCTTCTCGAGCCGGTCGACCTCGTCGTGGAGGATCTCGGAGAGGAGGCGGAAGTCGCTGGCCTGCTCTTTGTGGGCGACGTCGAAGAGCAGCTTCTCGGCCCGCTCCGATAGCTCGCGCGGTTCGCCGTCGCGCTCGTGCACCCAGCCCTGGATCTGCTGCCCGGCGCCGAGCAGGCGCCGCAACAGCGAGTTCTGCTGGACGATCTCGGCGTAGTGCTTGGCGTTGCCGGCAGCCGGCACCTTGGCCGCCAGCTCGGAGACGTAGTGCTTGCCCCCCGCCTCCTCGATCTGGTTGCGCTGGGTCAGCGACTCGCTGACGCTGAGCTCGTCGACCGGCTTGGAGGCCGCGTAGAGGTCGTGGATGCAGGTGAAGATCGCCGCGTGCTTCTCGAGGTAGAAGTCGGCGGCGTTGAGCTTCACCTCGTCGATCACCCGCGTCAGCGTCGACTCGGCAACCAGCATCGCCCCCAGCACCGACTCCTCCGCCTCGATGTTCTGCGGCGGGACGTGGGCTGTGGGAGCGGAGGCCATCTGACTTAGTTAAGGGCGGGCAGCGGCGGATTCGCGCGCCCTTGCTTCAAGCAAATCAGACGACCTGCTTCGCCACACGAAGCTCCCGTGCAAATACCGGGCGAAGAATCCGCCTCTCGCGGGGGGTGGACCCGCCACGCCTAGGCCGATCCGCTATTCGCTCTGCTGGAAGAAGTGCTGGTAGGTCGTCCCCGCGCCGTTCCTGCCGACGGGGTTGAACGGCGCCTGCTGGAAACAGCCGGGTGCTGGCACCGCTGCCGAGTCGTTCTGTTCGGCGTAGGCGTATTTCTTTAGCCGGTCGAAAAATTCTTTTGATCGTTTTTCGTTTTCTTCTGGCGTTCTCTTGGCTTCTTCTGTACGCGCTTTGAAGACCGGTGTTTTGGGCGTGTCTGGATTCAGCGTTGCGGTAACGCCGGCGGTGCAGCCACGCGTGTCGAAGCTGGGCAAGCCGGTGGCGAGGCTTTTCGAGGCCAGCGGCTGCGGGTAGGCGTTGGTGCGGTTGGTCGTCGTGCGCGTCGGGTAGGTCGCCAGCGATTCCGGGTTGAACGGCCCCATCGCACGGATGTAATGCGTCTTTTCGCCAGCCGCATTTTCTTCCGTCAACTGAGCATTCGACATAGCGGCCACGTTGGCCATTGTCGCGGCAAGCTCGTGCTTGTAGAGGCCGAGGCCGGTGAGCACCGGGTTGAGGTTGCGCAGGAAGGGATCGACCGCGCGCAGCAGCGGCGGGAACTCGTCGCGGAAGAGCTTGCGCAAGGCCGGGAAGCCGGTCGGTGCTCGGGCGATCACGGGTTCGAGGCCTTCGAAGAAGCCCTTTGCCTGCGGCGCGAACTTGGAGAGGGCGATCAGGGTCGGCGAGAGCTGTTCGGCGACGGGCACCAGCTGGCGCATCACCGGGGCGGCGTCGATCGAGAATGACTTGAGTCGCTCCAGGGTCAGCCTGGACTCGTCCTCGAAGGTCGGGAAGGCGCGGAAGAGCGCTTCGATCTCGCGATCTCGAGCCGCCGTGGTGCTGAAGACGGTGTTGGAGTTGTGGATCAACCCGGCCAGCTCACCCTGGCGGCCGCGCAGGGCCTGCAGCGAGGTCGCCCCGTTGCGGAAGAGCTGCTTGACCGCCAGCCTTTGGCTGTCGAGCTGGCGGAAGAGGCGATCGAACTGGGCGAAGGTCGGTTCGAGCTCGCCGAAGGCGTAGGAGAGGTCGGCGCCGCGGCCCTCGATTGCCACCGCGGCTTCCTGCTGCCAGGTCTGGAAGGCGGCGCGGGTGCTGGGATCGAAGGTGCGGAAGATCTCGTCGAGCTGGACCGATTCGGCGATCTGCGCAGGCGACAGGGTGCCGCCGTCGGCGAGCTTTGGCCCGTCGCGATCGCCGGGGGTCAATTCGATGTAGGTCTCTCCGAGCAGCGTCTTGGTGCGCAGGATGGCGCGGGTCCCGCGCGGGATCGGGCCGTACTTGTCGTTGATGTCGACCTTGGCCAGGGCGTGCTTGCCGTCGGGGGCGAGGACGATGTCCTGGACCTTGCCGACCGAGACGCCGGAGATCCGCACGTCGGACTGCTGGGCGAGCTGGGTCGCCTCGTTGAAGGGGATCTTGACCTCATAGGGCTTCGCCTTGAACGGCGTCGGCCCGCCGAAGGTGATCCAGAGGAAGAGCAGGATGCCGAAGCACGACAGGGCAAAGCCGGCGATGATCAAGAGTTGGGTTGTGCTGGGGGCTCGCTTGCTCATTCTGTTCCCGGGCCGCAATTCGAACCAGGGATGTTCGGGATGCCTGGGATTGCCGGTAGTTCTGCTCGGCGCGGAAGGCTCGGGCCTTGCAGCACGGTCTGTAGGTATGGATTTTGTGCCGCGATACCGTAGGCAAGGTTGCTGCCGTTGCAGGAGAGCATGATCAGCCCGCGCCCCACTGGTCCTGCCGGGTCATCTAGGTTGAAGGTGGCGTTGGTGTTGTGGTTGAGCCAGGGCAAGTAGAAGAGGTAGCTCTGCTTCGAGCCCTTCGGCTTGAATGCGAGCTCGTTGAGGAAGCTGTTGAAGGCGCCGAGCGAGTTGCCGAAGCCGCGGACCGATTTGCTGAGGTCGGCGGCGCCCTGGTTGGTGTGGTTCAGGACCGGGCGGATCTGCCGGGTGAAGGGGCGGATCTGCTCGCGGATCGGCGTCGTCGTCTGCTCGAAGAACTTCTCGCTGGCCCGCAGCGCTGGGCCAAGCGCCTGCGCCTGGGGGATCAGGCCGAACAGCGCCGGCTTGGCGGCGCTGGAGAAGCGGTCGGAGCTGGCAAAGGCCGCCTGCGCGGCGCTCAGCGTGGCGGGGAGCTCGGTCAGCGTCTCCTGGATCGACTGCTGCTGATTGGCGAAGTTGCCGAGGGCCGCCTTGGAGGAGACGACGAAGCGTTCGAGCTCGGAGTCGTGGCGCCCCAGTTCGGTGGTGAGCAGGCCGAAGTCGTGGATCACGCGGGCGAGCGAGGTGCGCCGTTTGGCCACCGCCCGGTTGAGGTCCGCGATGTAGTGGGAGAAGGGCTGCAGGCGGCGCAGGGCGCCGGAGAGCTGGCGGCCACGGCCGCCGATGCCCTGGGCGCCGCCGGCGACGAGCAGCTGGATGTACTGCCGGGTGTCGGCGTCGAGGGTGGCCAGGAAGGCGTCGAGGTTGACGTTGGGTTCGGTGCGAGAGAGCGGGAAGTTGTAGCCGTCCTCGATGTGCCCCTTGGCCTTGCCGGGGTCGACCTCGACCACCATGTCGTTGAGGTTGGTTTTCGGTCGCAGCAGCAGCGAGGCGTCGGGGTGGATCAGCGCCAGGTACTTCGGCTCGATGTCCATGCCGACGACGGCGTGGCCGTCTTCGAGGTCGACCGAGGTGACCTTGCCGATCTGGATGCCGGCGACGTCGACCGCCTGGCCCTGGCCCGGCGTGACCGCCTGCGCGGTGGTGAACTCGCCCGTGATTTGGACGAATTCTTCGCCCACGATCGGCACCCAGGAGGGCAGCGACGCCTTCTGCTGGGTGAAGATCCAGAGCGTCATCACGATGCCGAGCGCGGCGAGTATCACGATCGCGATCGTGTCTTTGCTGCGGCCCCTCGACTGGCGCGAGAGCGAGTTGCGGAAGTGCCTCCAGCGGCTCACTTTTGGTTCCTCGCTCATGGGGTCACCACCGCGGGACTGGGGGCACCGACCTGGCCAGTCGAACCATTGACATCGGGGACCGGGTTGCTGTCGCAGCGCACTTCGGGCTTCTTGGGCGGCCGACCGGCAAGCTGCGGCTGGGTACCCAGCGGAGGAGCGACTGTGTGTGCAAAGTCCTGTTTCTCATTGACCTGTCTGCCCAGTTCGTTGGTTTGACCAACGAGTAGATTGCCGCCGCCCGGCTGGAGGCGGACGAATGGCCCGTTGCCGTCAAAGTTCGCGCCCCAACCGGAGAAGTCGGTCAGCGTGTAGAGGAACTCGCGATAGTTCGGACCACCCGTGCTGAACTGATCATTGATCGTCTGGTCGAAGGTCGGGACGAGGACCCTGGTGGTGCAGAGGCTGATCCTGTTGAGCTGCGGCAGCGCCACCGCCCGGCCGGCCTGGGCGGCGCCGGCGAGGCCGGGGGTAGCTTCGCGCAGCAGCCTGGCGGTGCCGCCAGCCTCCCTGCCGGAAAGCAGCGGACGGGCCTGTTCGATCCAGGGGCGCCCGGCCTTGATCCAGTCCGGCAGCTCGGCGACCGAGGGGGTCAGCTCGATCGCCCAGGCGCGCAGTGGCGGCAGCGTCTGGTTGAGGCTGACCAGCGAGCTGTGGAAGGTCTGCAGGAACGGCGCCAAGCGGTGGACCGTGGTCGAGAGGTTCGCCGACTGCGAGGCGAGGGCGCCGGTGAAGACGTCGAAGTTGACGATCAGGCCCTTGAGGTCCTCCTCGTGCCTGGAGAGGGCGCCGAAGGCGCGCCCGGTTCCGGCCACCAGGCGGGAGAGGTCGTGCGGCTGGGTGCCGAGCAGCGCGTTGGTGACCTGGGCGCTGTAGCGACCGGCGTCGCCGCCGGTGTGGAAGGCCTGGTTGAGCGCCTGGGCGGCGGTCCTGCCCTGCACCTCGGGCTCCTGGGTCTTGTCTTCGGCGGCCGTTGGCTCATGCGTGAGCGCCGTGCCGTAGCCCTCCAGCAGGTGGCCGAGGTCAGCCCGCACCGGCGCCTGCAGGGCGGTCAGCACCTGATCGATCTGGACCCAGGTCGAGGTGCGACTGACCGGGATCGTGTCGCCGCTGCCCAGCTCGGGCGCGCTTGGGCTGCCGGGGGAGAGTTCGACGAAGAAGTTGCCCTCGAGGAAGATCCGCGGCCGGATCGCGGCAAAGGCGTCGTCGTGGACCGGCTGGCCTTTGCCTTCGACGGTGAAGGTGACCGTGGTCGCGTCGCCGTCGCGTTCGGTTGCGATCACGCGGCCGACGTCGACGCCGGCGATCCGCACCGGCGAGTTGGTCGAGATGTTGACCCCGTTCGAGAAGGTCGCCTTCAGCTCGTAGCCGTAGCTGGTGAAGGGCACGTGGCCGGTGAAAGCCAGGTAGGGGCCGATCGTGAAGATCAGGATGAAGATCACGGCTATCGCGGCGTTGCTGGGACGCCATTTGAAGCGACTGTTGGTCGCCCCCACCCTGGTATCGCGCTCCGGAAGCCGTCCCACTACTTTTCCCCCAGCTGCCTTTTGGATTGTCCGGCAGTCTTGGTGCCGTCATTGCGGGGCGTATTGCCGATCCTGGTCACGCCCTTTTCATAGCGCTCGTTGCCGGCCTCGCACTCCTTCGGCTGGCCGGGGGCTGCGGTATTCGGATAGGGGTTGGAATGCAGGTGGTTGAGGCGGTCAGGGCCATTGGCGGGGGCGGACGCTTGACCAGCCTCGGAATTGGGGCCTTCCGGGGCCTCGAAGGAGATCGCGTTGAACCAGCCGCCAAGTCCGTTGTCCTCGCCAGAAGTACTCGCAAGGTTGCGAAAGGCGAGTGAGAGATAGTTGCAAGTGGTCTGAGCTGGCCCAATAAATCTAATCGCCGGGTCGAGCAGATCATTGGTGTCGATCAGCAGATCGAGGCCGTTGAAGACCCCCGGGGACTGCTGGAAGGCGAGCAGGGCGTCGGCGGTCGGCGGCAGCTGGTCGTTGAGGCTCGGCGAGGCGTTGAGGGCGGGGATGCCGGCGCGGAAAGCGGCGGCAATCGTCGGCGAGGTCCGGGCGAGCGCCTTGGCGCCGGGCTTCAGCGCCGTGAAGAAGCGTTCGGAGTCGCGCAGGAAGGGGCGCAGCGCCGGCAGGGCGTCGGTGACGGTGTCGAGGGTCTGCGGGCCCTTGGAGATCGTTTCCTGGATGAACGGGCGGGAGACGCGGGCGAAGGCGGCGAAGGTGCGGTCGAGGGCGACGAACATGCTCGCCTGCTCCTCGGCGACCGGGGCCACCGTCGCCGAGAGCCCCTCCAGCGCCCGCCAGAACTCACCGAAGCCGGTGCTCGGCGCGACCAGGTTGGCCAGCGCCGGCTGGCCGTTTTCGAGCAGCGGCCGCAAGGCGGCGAAGGCGTTGTTGATCTGCGGCCCGCGGCCGGCGAAGGCGTTGCCGAACCCGGCCAGGCCGCGCTGGATCGACTTCCTGGTCTTCTCGTCGAACATGTCGAAGAACTGGTCGATGTCGACCGGTTCCGGGTGCGCTGCCGTGATCGGGATCGTGTCGCCCGCGGTAAAGCCCTTGCGCGAGTCGCCGGGGACGAGCTGCACGTACTTGAGCCCGAGCGGCGATTTGGGCCGGATGATCATCGTCGAGTCGACCGGCAGCGGCTGCACGTTCTTGTCGAGGCTGAGGCTGAGTTCCGCGGCGACGCCGCCGTGACCGGTCTGGACCGGGACCACCGACTTGACCACGCCGACCCGGGCGCCGCCGATCCGCACCTCGTTGCCCTTGACCAGGGCGTTGGCGTTTGGCACCCGCGCCTTGAGGTTGTAGGTGGAGACGAAGGGCAGCCCGTTGTTGGCGTTGTAGGCGAGGAAGACGGCGACGATCACGACCAGCACGGTGACCGCGCCGACGATCACTGGGTTGCTCGCCACTCCCTGTATGCCGCGGCGATTTCTCATGGGCCGAGGAGGTAGTCGAGGAGGGCACGCTGGCGAGGCTCGGGAAGAGCCGTGTCGGCGCCAAGGCGGCGGCCTTCGCTGAGTTCAGGCGTTTCAGGCGTAATTGGAGCAGAGGGTGCGACCGTGGCGGATAGGCCTGGGCGAGCAGCGGTGCCGCCAGTTTTCTTTGCTCTTTCTTCTTCGACGAGGGAGTACAGATCCGCGCTGCTGATCGAAGAGGTACCCGCATTGAGACCAGTGAAGTTGGCTGAACAGCCACTAACTCCAGCGGCGACGTATTCGGGGCAGTTGGTCAGAGTGACCAAGAGCCGAGTGAAGTGACCGTACTTGTCGAATCCGTTTGTCGCCGCCGTGCCGTTGTAGATCAGATCGACAAGGCCGTCGAAGCCTTTTGTTTCCTTGGTGCTGGCGAAGAATTCGGCCAACTTCGTCGTCGGGCTGGCGCCGGATTGGGCAAGGTCGCGCGTCTTGCGCACGATTGGGTCGGCGGCGCGCAGCGTCGGGCCCGCCTGTTCGCCGTTGACGCCAAGCGACTTCAGCGCCACGGTCGAGGCGGCGGAGAAGGGGGTGAGCAGGCGGGTTGCTTCGGTGAACGCGGGCGCCGCCGTGCCGAGTTCGTTGAAGACCGGCGTGGCGGCGTCGGAGAAGCCCTGCAGGCTGTGCATGGTGAGGCGGAACTCGCGCAGGAAGGCCGGGAACTTGCGCAGCGAGGCTTCCAGGTCCGCGCCGCGTTCGGAGCTGGCCTGGGCCGCGGCGCCGGAATTGGCGAAGAAGCCGGCGACGTGGGCGCGCTCGCGCGAGAGCGGCCCAAGGATCTGCTCGGAGTCGACGGCGAGCTGGGTGAGCTGGTCGCGCTGGTCGTTGAGGATGCCGAGCAGCCGGTCGACGTCGCGCAGCGCCGGGTTGGCGCGCTTGACGGCGGCCTCGATGTCGGCGCCGCGAGCGGCGAGGCCGGCGCCGAGTTCGTTGAAGATGAGGCGGAAGCGCTGGGCGTAGGGAAGTTTGTTGATGTCGTTGATCAGGTCCGGGTCGACGCTGGTGCTGTTGTTGCCCAGCGGCAGCAGGTACTGGCCGGCGCCCGGCTGGCCGTCGGGGACCTGCTTCAACGCCGGCGCCGGCGGCGAGCCCGGCGCCCGCGGCACCGTCGGCCGGCAGTCGACGAACTTCTCGCCGATCAGCGACTGTGGGCGGATCAGGCAGCTTGCGTCGCTGCGGAAGTCCTGGAAGCCGGGATCGGTGATCTTCATCGCGATCACCGCCTTGCCCGACACCGCCTTTTCCTTGCCGTTTTCGAAGCCGGTGATTTCTCCCGGCAAGGTGACGCCGACCGATTCGATTTCGCCGACGTTGGCGCCGGCCACCCGCACCTGCTCGCCTTTGACCATGAAGCCACCGTTGTCGAAGATCGCCCGCACGACGTAGCTGCTGCTACCGCCACCGCCGGAGGAGATCAGCACGATCGCGACGATCACCGCCGCCAGCAGCGCGCCTATGACCAGTGCCCTCCTCATGGCCCGGGTGGTGCGTCGGCCGGGTTGCACTCGGACGTGGTCACGCCGGAGCCGCTGTGGGGCGGTTCGACGAAGGGGCTGGAGCCGTCGGCGGCTGGCTGGCTGGCGCCGCCGGGGCAGCGCCGCTTGATCGCGGCGGAGGGGCCGAAGGCGTCGTACTGTTCTTTGGGCGAGATCGGTTCGAGGACCCGGCTGCCACTGTCGAAGTTGAAGAGGTTGAGGTTGGCGAAGCTGCTGCGGACGTAATGCCCGTTGCCGTCGTAGGGGGCGCTGACCTGGCCCAGCTTGGCGAAGCCGTTGAAGAGGTCCGGGGCGTAGGCGCGGAAGAAGTTGAGGTTGGGCTGGAAGGCGACGATCGCTTCTTCGGAGTGCGGGAAGGCCCTCGACGCGCGCTGCTGCACGTCCGGCAGCGCGCCCAGCAGTTCCGCCGTGTCGTTGGCGAAGCCCGGACGGCGCACGGTGAGGCGGAGGTTCCTGAAGACGGGGACCGCTTTCGAGAGCACCGGGCGGAATTCACTGAGGAAGGGGGCGAGTTCCTTGGTCGCGGTCTTGGAGGTGTCAATCAGCGGTTCGACGTCGTCGAGGGCGGCGCGGAGGTTGACGAAGGTCGTGTTTGCCTGGCGGAAGGTCGGCGGCAGCAATTCCAGGCTGCGGCCGAGGGCGGCGTTCTGGCTGGCGATCGCGCCGAAGGCGGCGTTGGCGTTCGAGACCGCGCTGGAGAGCTCTGCGCCGCGTTCGGACACGGCCGTGCTCAGCCTGCTCGAGCTGACCAGGAAGCGCGAGAAGAGCCGTTCGTCGGCATTGAGGTCGTGGGCGAAGGCGCCGGCGCGGTTGAAGCCGACGCCGAGGTATTTGAAGGTGTCGTTCGCGACCTTGCCGGCGCCGGCGTACCAGGCCGCGTTGCCCTTGATGAACTGAGCGAGGCCGCGGCGCACCGGCGCCGGGAAGGTGTTGAAGAACTGGTCGATGTCGATCGGGGTCGTGGTCGAGGCCAGGCCGAGCGTGGCGCCTTCCTCCAGGGACGGGTTGCTGTTCGGCCCGGGGCTGATCGAGACGTAGTGGTTGGCGACGCCGGAGAGCGAGGTGGCGCGAATGATCGCCGTGCTGCCCTCGTGGAGGTCCTGTTCGACGCTGACCACGACTTTGGCCAGGTTGTCGTCGGTCAGCTCGATGCTTTCGACCGAGCCGACGGGCTGGCCGCCGATCAGCACCTGGTTGTCGGGGACCAGCTGGCTGGCGTTCTGGAAGAGCAGGTTGTACTTGTGTTCGCCGCCGCCGCTGAAGATGACGACGGCGAGGATGACGACGGCGACACCGAGCGCCGCGATCACCGCCACCCGCACAGGGGTGACCCCCCGGCTTTTCGCCGAGCCTTTTTCCTCGCCTGAGGGATTGGCAGCCACGGATCGTCGCTTGCGGCTCCCCCGGCCTCCGATCCGGGGGAACGGCCGCAGAATCGTATCCGAGCGACCCGCTGCCAAGCGTCGGACGAGCAGGGACTTAACTGGAAATCAACGCGCTACTCTGGGTACGCGGCGTGGTTAAAGGGACCGGGAGGCGCTTGGCCAAATCGAATAGGAGTGAATGCCAATGCGCACACGCCTCACCCTTGCCGCCGCCACGGCGGTTGCCGTAGCGCTCGCCGGCGTCGCCGTCGCCGCCCAATCGCCGCTGCTGAACGCGGCCGACGGGAACACGCAGAGCATCGCCGTCAGCTTCTCGCCGCAAAAGCTCTCGAAGACGAAGGCGGAACCGGTCACCCTCGACGTGAGGACCGCGACGAGCACGACGACGAACGCCAACGGCGTGCCGATCCCCGCCGTGAGAGCCGTCGTCGACTTCGCCAAAGGGGTACGGGTCTTCAGCAAGGGCTACCCCACCTGCGACTCGGCGCTGATCCAAAGCACCTCGACCGAAGCGGCGCTGGAAGCCTGCAAGAAAGCCAAGATCGGCGGCGGCGAAGGCACGGCCGATCTCGTCGTGGGAACCAGGGTATTCCCGGTGACGACGACGATCACGGCGTTCAACGGAGTGCCGCAGGGCGGCAGGCCGGTGATCCTCCTGCACACCTACAGCCAGTCGCCGATCCAGACCACGCTGGTGCTGATCGGAACGGTGAGCAACTTCGACAAGGAAGGCTTCGGCCCCCGCCTCGACGTCAGCATCCCGCTGATCGCCGGCGGCCAGGGCGCGATCACCGGCTTCCACGTGAAGATCTTCAAGACCTTCACCTACAAAGGGCGGAAGCGCAGCTACGTGAGCGCGGCCTGCGCGACGAAGAAGCTGAAGGCGCGCGGTGAATTCGTCTTCCGCGACGGCGAATCGCTGACCCCGGCGCTGACGCAGAAATGCGTGCAGAAGGCGGAAGCCAAGAAGGGATAGGGCCGCCGCTCAGACGTTGAGCCGCGGCAGCGCCCGCTCCAGCCAGCGCGGCAGCCACCAAACCCGATCGCCGACCAGCAGCATCAGCGCCGGCAGCAGGACGATGCGAACCACCGTGGCGTCGAGCAGCACCGCGACGGTCAGCCCGATCCCGAGCTGGCTCACCGTCGCGATCGGCGCCCCGGCGAAGGCGATGAAGACCGCCATCATGATCACGGCGGCGCCGGTGATCACCCGCGCCGTCTTCTCGAGGCCGAATTCGATCGCGGCGGCGTTGTCGCCCTCTTTGTCGTAGTGCTCGCGCATGCGCACGAGCAGGAAGACCGCGTAGTCGATCGAGAGGCCGAAGACGATGCCGAAGATCATCGTCGCCCCGACCGCGTCGATGTAGGTGTGCCCGCCCAGCGGCCAGCCGTCGGGCACGTAGGTGAGCAGGGTGAGGATGCCGAAGGCGACGCCGACCGTCGCCAGGTTGAGCCCGACCGCGATCGCCGCCAGCGGCAGCGCCCGCAGGACGAGGATGAGGACGAGGAAGGTGGCGAGGGTGATCGCGGCGACCACGTAGGGGAAGCGGTCTTTGGTCACGCGGCTGTAGGTGTTGAGGGTGGGGGGCCCGCCGGCGACGCCGGTCTCGACGTTCGCTTCCCTGCCGAGCGCCGCGGCGTCGCGTTCGAGCTGCTTGTTGAGCGCGATCGAGCCGTCGGAGTTGAAGCCGTAGCGCGAGAAGACCGTGATCGTCGCCGCCTGGCCGCCGTGGTCGAGGTCGACCGCTTCCGAGGCGCGTTCGCGGGCGCGGCCACGCGAGCCGTCGAGCGCGGAGAGGACGAAGTAGCCCGAGTTGAAGATGCCCGGCGAGGCGCGGCGAAGGTTGTCGGCGCGGCGGTTGAGGCTGGCGCTCTGCGAGAGCACCCGCACCGTGATGCGGCGCATGCCGGCCTGCAGCGGGTAGGAGCGGCTGTAGGCTTCGCCGAGGCCGCGTTCGAGTTCGGTGGTGCCGCCGACGAGCTGGGTGAGGCCGCCCGCGAGCCTGTTCTGCGCGCTGCCGAGCTGGTCGAGCCCGGAGGACAGCTTTTTCGTTTCCCGGTCCAGCGTCGCCGCTCCGTGGGCGACCTTTTTGCCCGCGGAGGAGATCTTGAACAGGCCTTCTGAAAGCCGTTTCGAGACCGCCGCCAGTTCTCGCAGCTGGCCCAGGGTGCTTTCGAGCCAGTACTTGATCTGCTTTGCCTCTTCACCGTCTTTGACCAGGACGTCCTCCAGAGCGGCCAGTTCTGCCGGCAGGGCCGCGGAGGCCGCGGAGGCCTGGCGGGCCGCTTCCAAGGTGGCCGCGTAGCTGGGGTCTGATTTGCCGACCGTCATCGCTTCGAGCTGCTGCACAACGGTTTTCAGCCGTTCGTCGGCGGCCTGGGCGTTGGCCTGCAGCTGGGGCACGGTCGTCCCCGTAACCTGGTCCAGCGACCGCTTCAGCTTGCGCGAGCGGGGCAGCACGTTGGCATTGAGGTTGGGGACCAGGTCGTGCGTGCCGAACTTGATCGCCAGGCCGCCGTTTGCCGCCTTGCGCTGGGCGGCGGCGAGTTCGCTCGTGCCTGTGGCGAACTTGTCGAGGGCCGTGACCGCCTGTTGGCTGCCGGAGGCGGCCTGGCCCAGGCCCTGGGCGATCGCGATTGCGCCGGCTTCCGCGTTGCCGGATCCTTCCGCCAGCACGCCGGCGCCGGCGGTCGCCTGGGAGATGCCCTCGCGCAGGTCGGCGACGCCACCGGCGGCGCGGCCCAGGTTGCGGCCGAGCCGGCTGAGGTTGGCGAGCGGTCCGACTTTGTTGTTGGAGGCGAGAACCCCCGAGAAGCCCTTGCGCAGTGGCTCGACCGCCCGCGCCACCTGTTCGGGGCCGACGACGTTCTGCACGCCGGGGGTGGCGGCGATCCGCCGCTGCCAACGGCTGAGCACCGCGAGGCGCTGGGGTTCGGTGATCGTGCCTTCCTTGGCGGCGGCGACGATCGTGAACGGCGCTTCGAAACCCGCGAACGACTTCTGGACCGTTTCGGCGTCGACCCGAGCTGGGTCGTCGTGGGGAAGCTGGCCGACGCTGAAGGTGCCGGTCTTGAGCGCCAGCGCCGGGGCCGCCAGGACCAGCACCACGCCGCCGATCGCGAGCGAGACGGGCACCGGCCGTTTGAGCGCGGCGGAGACGACCGTCATTAGCCTCGAGCGCTCGCCGTTGGGAGCGGCGCCGATGCGCCAGCGATCGATGTTGGGGCCGACCAGGACGAGGATCGGCGGGCCGAGGATGGTGGCGACGAGCACGGTGAGCACCACGACCATGGCCAGGGTCCCGGCCAGCGAGGCCAGCAGCACCCCCGGCACGACGAAGAGGGCGACGAGCATCGAGAGCACCAGCGTGCTGCCGGCGAAGACCGTGGTGCGGCCGGCGGTTCGCCGGGTCGCCCAGGCGGCGTCGATCGGATCGGCGCCGTCGGCGAGCTCCTCGCGGAAGCGCGAGACCATGAGCAGGGCGTAGTCGACCCCCAGCGCCAGGCCCATCATCGAGCAGACGGTGAGCGCCAGGGCGCTGACTTCGAACCAGTTGGTGGCGAGCGCCAGCAGGCCGCGCGAGGCGAAGACGGCGACGGCGCCGAAGCCAAGCGGGACCGCGGCCGCCACCGGCGAGCGGAAGACGAGCAGGAGGACGATCAGCAGGATCGGCAGCGCGATCAGCTCGCCGCGCTCGCCGGCGGTGATCGACTCGTCCTGGACCGAGCGGTTGAGGGTGGCGAAGCCGCTCTGGATTGCGCTGACCGGAGCGTGGATTTTCTCTTCCAGGGTCCGGTTGAGCAGCGGCACCTTGTCGTTGACCGCCTCGTCGATCCCGACGTGGAAGTCGGCGATGATCAGGGCGCGCCCGGGGCTGGGCCGCAGGGGTTCCACGAAGCCCCGGTCCCAGGGCGAGAGCGTGGTCACTTTCGGGTCGCGATGCAGGGTGCGGATCAACTTCGGCCCCTGGCGGTCGATTGCCGCGGGGTCGCCGCGCAGCAGGACAACGAAGGGCGTCGAGGTGCCGAAGTGCTCGCTCAGCAGGCCATTGGCCCGGTGGACCTCGGTTCCCTGGATGTCGAGCGTGCTCGGCGAGAGCTTCTCCTCGAGGTTGAAGCCGGCGCCGACGAGGAGGGCGATGAAGATCGCGGCGATCGCCAGCGTCCAGCCTGGGTGCCGCAGCATCAGCGGCGGGCGGCCCTTACCGTCGCGCTCAGCGCGCGCGTCATCGCTCCGCCCCCTGCTCCTCCGTACAGGCACGCTTGTAGTTTGGCGGTCGCGGCGCCCGAGCGGGAGAAAAGAAACAGAAGACTCTGTTAAGGCCGCATTTCGAGCCCCCCGCTTGATCGGAGCGCTAGCCTGGTTTGGGAGGAGAGTTGAAGCGGCTTTTGGGAATCGGGGTTTTGACTGCCTGCGTCTTGCTCGCAGGGGGAGCCAGCGCGGCGCTGGTCAGGACCGGCAACTTGGTGCTGACAGCCGACGGCGGGTTCACGCCGCGAACGCTGCCGCGCAGCAGCTTCGCCCCGATCGACTTCGAAGGGCACGCCGACCTCAAGGCCGTCGACGGCAGCGTTCCCGCCGCCCTGCAGCAGGTCGTGGTCGATTTCGATCGCGACGGCAGGCTGAGCACGGCTGGGCTTCCGGTCTGCCAGCCGTCCTCGCTCGAGGAAGCCACTCCGGCGGAAGCGCGCAGCCGCTGCCGCGGCGCGGTCGTCGGCACCGGCCACATCGAGGCGCTGATCTCCCAGCAGGGGGGACCGCCGTTCCAGGCGACGTCGCCGGTCACCCTCTTCAACGGGCCTCGCCAGGGCGGCAACCCCACCGTCATCCTCCATGCGCGCACGACCGTGCCGGCGACGCAGACCTTCGTCATAACGGTGCCGATCGAACGCCGCGGCGGCCTCTTTCGCTACCGCGCCACCGTCGACGTGCCGCCGATCGCCGCCGGCCGCGGCGCCCTCACCCACCTCGACGTTGCCGTCGGCAAGCGCTTCCGCTTCCGCGGCTCCGAGCGCAGCTACGTCTCGGCCCGCTGCGGCGACGGCATCCTGCGCACCCACGGCCGCTTCACCTTCGCCGACGGCACGATCATCGACGGCAACGTCGAAAAGGCCTGCACCACCCCCCGCTAACCCCGCTGGCCTCCCAGCAGCCGCGCCTTCCTATAATTGCCCGTCCCGGGCCGCTAGCTCAACTGGTTAGAGCAGGAGCCTCTTAAGCTCAAGGTTGAAGGTTCGAGTCCTTCGCGGCCCATTTTCAGGCGTTGGGGAGGCGCCTGGACTGCGTCATTGATGGGCTTGCGTACTGGCGTACGCGGCGCCCATCGCTTCCTTGCCAGCCGTCACCCCAACGCCTGAAAAGCCTTACTTCTCTATTCGCCCAGGGAGCCCGTGCTGCCCGAGAGGCCGCCGCCTAGGGGGTTCTTCAGGGCTTCTTTGCTCTGGCTCTGTTCCTGCTTGGCGACTTCCTGCTTCTGTTTTTCGAAAGCTTTGCCGCGGAGGCGATATTCGGCCATCTGTTTGTTGACTTCTTTGGCTTCCGACTTGGAGGGAGCCTTGCTCGCCGCCTGCTTCGCTGCCTTGTCGCCGGCGGCGAAATCGCCGGCGTAGTAGTGGTAGATCGCCAGGGTCGTGAGGGAGTTGATCGTCGGCTGGGCTTCGGCGGCGATTTGCTGGGCGTCGGCAGCTTTTTCGACCTTGGCCAACGCTTCCGGGAGGCTGCTCGCGGATTCGGCGAGGTTGAAGAAAGCGCCCGCCACCAGCAGGGCGGCGGAGGCCTTCGGTTCGTCGGCCTGCTTCAGGTAGAGGTCCCACGCCTGCGTCGCCTGTTCGAGCTCCACCCGCCCTTCGGGGGTCAGCTGGGTGGCGCCGGTTTCCGGATTGACTTCGGTCAGGGCGTTGCCGGCGGCGATTCGCGTCCGGGTCAGCGAGAGCAGCAGGTCTTCGTTCTTGGGTTCGAGCCGAAGTTTGCGTTCGGTCCGTTCAGCCTGTTCGTCGAGAACCTTGCTGGCACTGGTGCTGTCGCTGGTGCCGAGCAGGTTGCCGATGTTGAACGGGCCGACGACGAGGAAGAGGCTGGCGCCCATCAGCAGCGCGAGGATCGCGTAGACGACCCGGACGACGTGTTTCCGCTTTCCGCCGGTATCGAAAACCAGCCGCCGCTCGCCTTCCGCCAACTTGAATCACCGCTCCTGGGTTGAGGGCCTAGCCATTCCTCCCGCCTCCCTCGGCGTGCCGAAGGCGCGAGCAATCAAGATACTCAACTCATAGAGAACGAGCAGTGGCACCATCTCGATCAACATCGAGATCGGGTCGACGCCCGGTAGCGCGGCGGCAACGACGGCGATGATCAGGTAGGCGTAGCGGCGGTTCTTCTTCAGCTGCTCAACCGTGACGATGCCGAGCCTGGTGACGGCGAGGATCGCCAGCGGCAGCTGGAAGATGACCCCGCCGGCGAGCATCGTCGTCGAGAAGAAGCTGTAGTAGTCGCGGGCGCGGACCTGGACGTTGAATTGGGTGTCGTTGAAATTGAGCAGGAACTTGACCGCGGCTGGCATGACGACGAAATAGGAGAAGGCGACGCCGGCCAGGAAGAGCAGCGGGGCGGCGAGCAGGAGGGGCAGGATGAGACGGCGCTCGGTGCGGCTGAAGGCGGGCAGGACGTAGGCGTAGGCCTGGTAGAGAAAGATCGGCAGGCAGAGGATCAGGGCGCCGTAGGTGGAGACGGTGAGAGTCGTCGTGAAGGGTTCGGCGACGCCGAAGGTGAGCAGCTTGTCGTGGTTGTCGGGCAGCGGGCCCGAGGCGATTTCCAGCAGCAGGTGGTTCTGCCAGAAGCAGAGCGCCAGGGCGACCCCGAACACGACCAGGCAGACGACTATGCGCGTGCGCAGCTCGTCGAGGTGCTCGACGACGGTTAGCCGGTCTTCGTGGGAGACCGACCTCATCCGGGCCATCGAGGTTGCCCTCAGCTGCGGTCGCGCACGGCGGGCTCGGCCTCGGCGTCCTTGACGACCGGCGGCGGCTCGATCGTCTCGGGGGCCTCGGGCTCGTGATGATCGCTGCTGACCGATCCGCGGAACTCGCGGATCCCTTTGCCGAGGGAGCGCCCCAGCTCGGGCAGGCGTTTGGGCCCGAAGATGACCAGCGCGATGATCAGGACGATCGCGAGCTCCATGGGTCCGACGTTTGGCATCGACCCATGGTAACGGCCCCGGCGCGCAACTAATTAAGGATCGCGGCGCTACTTGATATTTGAGTTTTCTCGGCTCGCTACGCGAAAGTGCGGATTGAGTCGCTGTTTCGCGGGTTCGATAAGGAGAGCATGCGAAACGCGAGCGCCAGCCAGACGAAGACAGCCGCCGGCCTCCACGTCTGCCCGCGGTGCAGCTCGGGGCTGGTGCAGCCGACCTGCTGGGAGCAGGCGGGCGATCGCGGCCACTGGCGCCTCTGGCGGCGCTGCCCCGAGTGCGGCTGGCACTGCGACGAGGTCCACGGCGAAATCGAGATCGACGCCTACGACGAGGAGCTGGACCTCGGCACCCGGGCCCTGAGCGACAACCTGAAGACGCTCGAGCACGAGAACATGCAGTTCGTCGCCGACACCTTCGCCGCCGCGCTCGAGGCCGACCTGATCACGGCCGACGACTTCCGCTAAGCGCTAACCCGCATCTGGCGGGCGCCCAAAGCGGCCTTCCATATCTGATTCTCGGGCCCGATTTGGGCGGAGCACGCGGGCGGAGTTGATTAGGAGTAGCGCTGGACGACGCCGTCGGCGACCAGGTCGAGCAGCTGTCGCTGCTCGGGGTCGAAGGCCGCCGAATCGAGCTGCGCCTTGGCGGCGACGACCATCGCGAAGGCGCGCTCGCGGACGCGGTCGAGCGCCCCGGAGGCCGCGATGCGGTCACAGAGCTGCGCCGCCGTGGTTGGGTCAAGCCGGCGCAGGTCGGCCGAGCGGATCGAGGGGTCGACCTCGGCGGCTGCGATCAGCGGCAGGGTGACGGTGCCGTCGAGCAGATCGGTGCCGCGCGCCTTGCCGGTGCGCTGCGGCGGGCCGGAGACGTCGAGGACGTCGTCCAGGAGCTGAAAGGCGAGGCCGATCTCGGCGCCGAAGGCGCCCAGCGCCTCGGCGTCGCGCCCCATCAGGCAGGCGCACTCGAACAGCTTGGCGGTCTTCAGCCGACAGCGCTCCAGGTAGCGCTGCTCCGATATCGCGGTGTCGAAGGCATCCTGCCGCTGCGCAAGCTCGCCGCGCGCCAGCGCCACCGAGGCCGCGGCGAGCAGGGCGACGGCGCGGGTGTCGCCCTGCTCGGCGAGCAGGGCGAAAGCGCGCGAGAAGAGCAGGTCGCCGACCGCGACCGCGCGCTCGCGACCCGAGGTTGCCGCGACGGTCGGCTGGCCGCGCCGCAACGGCGCCTGATCGAGGACGTCGTCGTGAACGAGGGTGGCCATGTGGACCAGCTCGATCGCGGCGCCGGCGCGAACTGCCGCCTCACCCCCATCCTCCCCAGCGCAGAGCAGGACGAGCAGGGGCCGCAGCCGCTTTCCGCCGGCCGCGAGCGTGGCGCCGGCGTCGCCGGCGAGCAGCTCGCCGTGGCCCCGGCTCTGCTCGCGCAGCAGCTCCTCGACCTCGCCCAGCCTCGCCGGCAGCCAGCGGCTCGAGGCGTCGAGCACCGCCGTGACCGGGGGCGGGACGGCGGAGGGGCGGGTCACCCGACGGCGCCGCTGTGGATCGCGATGATCCCCCCGGCGAGAACCGTCCAGCGGATCTGCTCCAGCCCGGCCGAATCCATCTTCTCCGCCAGGCGCCGTGGGCCGGGGAAGCTGCGCACCGACTCGGGCAGGTAGGCGTAGGCCTCTGACTCCTCCGAGAACGCGCCCAGCATCGGCACGATCCGGTCGAACCAGAGGGAGAAGAAGGTGGAGAGCGGCGGCCGCGCTGGCTGCGTTATCTCGAGCACGACCAAGCGGCCGCCGGGGCGCAGGACGCGGGTCATCTCGCGCAGGCCGCGATCGAGGTCGGCGAGGTTGCGAACGCCGAAGCCGACCGTGACCGCATCGAAGCGGCCAGCGTCGTAGGGGAGGCTGAGCGCATCGGCCCACTCGAAGCGGACCCCCGAGGCACCCCGGGCGCTCGCCTTCTCCCGTGCCAGGTCCAGCATCGGCTCGGAGAAATCACAGCCGACCACGTGCCCGCCCGGACCCACCTTTTCGGCAAGCTCGAGACTCAAGTCCCCGGTTCCGCAGCAGACATCCAGAGCCGAATCCCCTGGGGAGAGCCGAGCTCGGTCGACCGCCCGCTCTCTCCACGAATGGTGCAGGCCGGCCGTCATCACCGTATTCAGAAGGTCGTAACGCGTCGCAACGCGGTCGAACATGCTTTGAACCTGCTCAGAGAATTGAGCTGATTCCCGCGAAGGCTGAGGCCGGGTGTCAGGATTCATGTGCGTGGATGACGCGCGCCGGAGCAAGCGGGGCGAGGAGGGAGGGAGGACAGATAGCAGAGCTATCTGTCCGACTGAGGACGCTGCTCCGCGCAGTGTCCGCCGCCGTCAGACGCGTGCATGAATCCTGACACACGCCTCAGTCGAGCGACGAGAGGAAATCGGCGAGCTCGTTGAGCTTCTTCGGCGGCAGGTCGCGGAAGGAAGGCATGATGCCTGGGCCGATCTCCACCGAGCGCAGGATCGCAGCGCGGGGAATTCGCTGGGCGATGTGGGTGAGTTCCGGGCCGGGCCCGTTGTTGCCGTTCTCGCCGAGCTTGTGGCAGGCGAGGCAGCCGGAGCCGGCGACGACCTCCTTGCCGGCCTCGTAGCGCGGCGCGACTTTCATGTCGATCTCGGTCGGCGAGCCGCCGGTGGCGCCGAGGAAGCTGAGGTAGGCCATCGCGACGATGGTCAGGCAGCCGGCCGTCGTCGCGATCGGGCGGCGGATCGGGTTGCGCTCGGGGCCGCGATCGTAGAACGGCAGCAGGAGGAGCAGGACCATGCAGATCGTCGGGATCCCGATCGTCGCGATCGGCACCAGCTCCGGCGGCTTGATCACGCGCAGGAGCTCGAAGAGGAAGAAGAAGTACCACTCGGGGCGCGGCACGTAGGTCGTCGTCGTCGGGTCGGCCTTCGGGCCCTGCTCGGCGCCGAGCAGGACCGACATCAGGATGATCACGCCGACGACCACCAGCATCATCGCCGAGTCCTTCATCACCGCGTAGGGGAAGAAGGGCTTGCCCTTCTTCTTCATCAGCTCGTATTCCTCGAGGTACGCCTGCTTATCGGCTGGCTTCATCAGGCAGAGGCTCCGTTTGCGGGGGAGGCCCCGTTGCCCTCGGCACCGGCGTCGAGCTGGGAGACCGGCGTCGCGACCTTCGGCTTCTCGGCTTTCAGCCAGGGCGGCGCGGTCGTGCCGAGCTTGACGACGAGGTACATGTGGGCGCCGATCAGGGCGATGATCGCGCCCGGCACCAGCAGCATGTGGATCGAGTAGAAGCGCGAGAGCGTCGTCGCTCCAAGCTCGGGCCCGGCGCGCAGGAAGTCGCTCAGGTAGGGGCCGACGATCGGGCCGGTGCCGTTGATGTTGATGCCGACCACCGAGGCCCAGAAGGAGCGCTGGTCGAAGGGCAGCAGGTAGCCGGTGAAGGCCATCGTCATCGTCAGGATCAGCAGCACGACCCCGATCACCCAGTTGAGCTCGCGCGGGTACTTGTAGGCGCCGAAGAAGAAGGTGCGGCCCATGTGGAGGAAGATCAGGATCACCATCACGCTCGATCCCCACTTGTGCATCCCGTGCACGAGCTGGCCGAGGAAGACGTCGTTGTTGATGTGGGCGATCGAGGCGTAGGCCTGGGTCGTCGAGGGCGTGTAGAACATCGCCAGGAAGACGCCGGTGATCGCCTGGGAGATGAAGGCGATCAGGGTCGCCGAGCCGAGCGTGTAGAACCAGTTGGTGCCCTTCGGCACCTTGCGGTAGAGCATCCCGGTGAGGAAGCCGGAGGCGGCGGTGCGCTGGTCGACCCAGGCGAGCACGTCCGCCGGCGCGTCTTTGGCCTTGTCGCCGAGGCGCTGCGCGTCGGAGGGCCGCTCCGGGGGGGCGGTCTTGAGATCGGCGGGGGCGGGCCCGGTGGCGCCGTTGCCCGCGCCCGGCTTGGCCGGTTTGCGGAGCGGAGCGGGGATCAGGGAGTCGAGCTTCATCGTCGGCTAGCCGCCTCAGCCACTCGGGGGCGGGAAGGTGGATGGGCGCGGCGGGTACAGGTATTCCCAGATGCCGCCGGTGAACTCGCCGGGGTCGCGGGCGCGGACCGGCTCGAGCTGTGAGGTGACGCTGAAGCGAGGACCGACCTCGACCTGGCCGTCGCGAACCCGAGCCTGGAACTGATCGAGGGGGCGCACCGGCGGGCCGCCGATCCGTTTGCCCTGGAAGTCGTAGACGCCACCGTGACAGGGGCAGATGAAGTTGCCGGCGGCCTCGACGAAGCGGACCGGGCAGCCGAGGTGGGCGCAGCGGTTGGAGACGGCGACGAACTTGCCCGGCTCCTCGCCCAGCTGCTTCGAGCTTTTGCGGATGTAAGCGGTGGTCTTACCGGCATCGCCGATCGACTCGGTTTCGGTGAAGACGACCTGGCGGTAGGTGTCTTCGACGAAGTCGCTGACCGGCCCGACCGCCTCCCAGCGCTCCTTGCCGCGATGGAAGATCGGCGCCACGGCAAAGCCGACCGCGGGCAGGACGATCGCGGCGCCGGCGATTCCGCCGATGCCCTGGGCCGCGATCGTGAAGACGCGACGGCGCGTCAGTGACTCGCCCTCGAAGTAGCCGGGCGGCTCGGGTTGCGCGCGCTCCGGCCGACCGGTCGCCTCGGCCCCGTTTTGCTTGTCCGATTCGTCGCTCAACAGCTTGCCTCAGGAGGTATGGAGTCTATTGACTCGCGGCCGCGCGAGGTCCGTCATGGTCCTCAGCGCCGACCGCAAGGGCGGAAGCGTGCCACAGCGGCGGCACCTCGTCCTCGCGGCCCTCGGCGTGAAGCTGGGCGCAGCGGCCGATCAATTCGGCGAGCACGGCAACGGCCGCGGCGTCGCCCAGGGCCGCCAGCCGTTCGATGCCGAGGGCGTAGAGATAGTCGCCGGCGAGCAGCGCCAGGTCGGCGTCGTGCCCGCGCAGGATCCGCGGCTCGCCGTAGTGCAGGAGATAGCCCTCGCGCACGGCCTCGACCACGAGGGCGTACTCGCCGGGCGCGGCGCTGGCGCCGGGGCCGGCGGCGGCAAGCGGGCCGAACAGCGGCGGCTCGGCCGGCTCGACCACGTGCGGGGAGATCGCTGTCTCCTCCTCGCGCAGGGCGGTCGCGAGCAGGGCCAGGGCGGCCTGCGGATCAGTGGCCATGCCGGCTCCACCGTGGCGCTCTGTCCCCAAGCGGGGAGTGGAAGGGGTCGTGCCGCCTCATTGGAGGGCCTCGTCAAGCGACTCGGCCGCTGCTTGGAGGGTGCGATCTATCGCCGCCTCGTCGTGGGCGAGGGAGACGAACCAGGCCTCGAACTGTGAGGGCGGCGGGTAGATGCCGCGGGCGAGCATGGCCCGGCAGAAGCGAGCGTGGGCGTCGAGGTCGGAGGCCGAGGCGGCGGCGAAGTCGGTGACCGCGGCCTCGCTGAAGAAGAGGGTGAGCAGGCCGGGAGCGCTGGCGATCTGCAGGGGCCGGCCAGCGGCGAGGCCGGTGAGGCCGGCGGCGAGGCGGTCGGTCAGCGCCGCGAGGCGCTCGTAGGCCGCGGCGTCGAGCTGGCGCAGAGTGGCGAGGCCGGCGGCGGTGGCAAGGGGGTTTCCCGAGAGCGTGCCGGCCTGGTAGACGGCGCCGGCCGGCGCGACCCCCTCCATCAGCTCGCGGCTGCCGGCGAAGGCGGCGGCCGGCAGCCCGCCGCCGAGCACCTTGCCGAGCACGGTCAGGTCCGGCTCCACCCCGTGCAGCTGCTGGGCGCCGCCACGGGCGACGCGGAAGCCGCTGATCACCTCGTCGAAGACGAGCAGGGCGCCGGCGGTGGCGGTGGCGCTGCGGAGGAACTCGAGGAAGCCCGGCGCCGGCGGCACGACGCCCATGTTGGCGGGGATCGGCTCGGCGATCAGGGCGGCGACGGAGTGCTCGGCGAGCGCTTGGCCGACCGCCTCTCGATCGTTCCAGGGGACGACCACGGTGGAGGCGGCCTGGGCGGCGGTGACGCCGGGGCTGGCGGGGATCGCCAGCGTCGCCAGGCCGGAACCGGCCTCGGCCAGCAGCCCGTCGGAATGGCCGTGGTAGGCGCCGGCGAACTTGACCACGACGTCGCGGTTGGTGGCGGCGCGGGCGAGGCGCACGGCGCTCATCGCCGCCTCGGTGCCGGAGCTGGTCATGCGCACCATCTGCGCCGAGGGAACGCGGGCGACGACCTCCTCCGCCAGCTCGACCTCGGCAGCGGTCGCCGCGCCGAAGCTGGTCCCGCGCGCCGCCGCCTCGGTGACCGCGGCGATCACGCGCGGGTGAGCGTGGCCGAGGATCAGCGGTCCCCAGGAGCCGACCCAGTCGACGTAGCGGTTGCCGTCGACGTCGAGGAGCTCGCAACCCTCGCCGCGCTCGACGAAGATCGGCTCGCGGCCGATCTGCCGCATCGCCCGCACAGGGCTGTTAACCCCTCCGGGAAGAACCTTCAGCGCCCGCTGATAAAGCTCGGAGGAACTCACCGCAGCGTTAAGTGTTCAGCCCGGTGGGGGTGGAACGTCTTGTACTTTTTGGGCGCGCGCTTGCGGCGTCAGCAGGCCGCTTTTCATCCAAAAAGTTAAGTGGAACCCCTGCCGGGCTCGGCATCTACGAATGCTCCGCTTCCCACCTGGCGTATTCGTCGGTGAAATAGCGCAGGCGGATCTTCTTGTACTCGGTCGAGGAGTAGAGGGTGGCGCGGTCGTCGGGACCCATCCCGCACTCCTCGGCGATCGAGTCGAGGATCGCGTCGCACTCCTGCTTGGAACGGCCGTGGGCCATGGTGAAGACGCTGTAGGGCCAGTCCTCATAAGTGGGGCGCTGGTAGCAGTGCGAGATCCCGCGGAAGGAGGCCATGCGCCCGCCCGTCTCCATGATCTCCGCCTCGGGCACCTTCCAGACGCCCATGCCGTTGGCCGAGAAGCCGGCGCGGCGGTGGAAGAGGATCGCCGCGACGCGGCGCAGCAGCTTGCGCTCGACCATGCCGCGCAGCTGCTCGAGCAGCTCTTCGGTCGACATCCCCAGCTCAGCCGCGGCCTCGTCGTAGGGGCGCTCGATCGGCTCCATCGGCCCCTGCAGGGCGCGGATCACGGCGACGTCGCGCTCGTCATAAGGCTGTCGCTCCAGCTCGCGCGGCGGCGCGGCGTCAACCGCAGCGGCGAGGGCGTCGGTGCCCTTCTCCATCTCCAGGTTCATGTTGATCTTGAACAGGGTCAGGGTCGGCAGCTGCCGCATCGACTCGGCGCCGGCCTCGCGCATCAGCACGTCGAGGGTGCCGGCCAGGCCGAGCTCGGAATCGGGCGGCGTGGCGATCGTGAACCAGAGGTTGAAGTCGTGGGTGCGCAGGTAGTTGTGCGAGACGCCGGGGTGCGAGTTGACGACCTGCGCGGCGCGCTGGGGATTCTCGGAATCGACCTTGGCCGCAACCAGCATCGACTCGTAGCCGAGCGCGCGGGTGTCGAAGATCGGCGTGATCTCGCGGATGATCCGCTCGTCGAGCAGGCGCTTGGTGCGGGCGAGGACGTCGTCGAGCTCCAGCTCCGCCGCGGCGGCGACGAGGGCGAACGGCTCGGGGTCGAGCGGGAAGTTCGACTGCAGCAGGTTCATCAGCCGCTTGTCGGTCTCGTCGAGCGGAATCGCGGCGCCGTCCTTGCGGGAACGGGCCTTGGACTGGGGCAGCTTCAGCACAACGCGCTCCCACTCAGTCGGTCGCAAAGAATCAGATATGGATGCTCCCTCGTTCGGGTCGCTAGAGCCAAGTCGCCGCCTCCTTCGCGTAGTAGGTGACGATCGCGTCGGCGCCGGCGCGGCGGATCGAGGTCAGCGTCTCGAGCACGGCGGCGCGCTCGTCGATCCAGCCCTGCGCTGCCGCGGCCTTCAGCATCGAGTACTCGCCGGAGACGTGGTAGGCCGCCAGTGGGGCGCCGGTCGCCTCCTTGATTCGCCGCACCACGTCGAGGTAGGCGGTTGCGGGCTTGACCATCAGCATGTCGGCGCCCTCCTCGAGGTCGAGCTCGGCCTCGCGCACCGCCTCGGCGGCGTTGGCGGGATCCATCTGGTAGCCGCGGCGGTCGCCGAATTCGGGGGTCGAGCCGGCCGCGTCGCGGAAGGGGCCGTAGAAGGCGGAGGCGTACTTTGCGCTGTAGGCGACGATCGGCACGCCGGGATGGCCCTCCTCGTCGAGCTGGTGGCGGATCGTGCCGACGCGGCCATCCATCATGTCGCTGGGGGCGACCGCGTCGGCGCCGGCCTCGGCATGTGAGATCGCCGCCTTCGCCAGCAGCTCGACCGTGATGTCGTTGTCGACCTCGCCGTCGCGGACGAAGCCGCAGTGGCCGTGCGAGGTGTACTCGCAGAGGCAGACGTCGGTGATCACGATCAGGTCGGGGTGGGCCTCCTTCAGCGCCCGCACCGCCATCTGCACGACGCCCTCGTCGTCGTAGGCGCCCGAGCCGGTCTCGTCCTTGGCCGCGGGGACCCCAAAGAGCAGCACAGTGCCGACGCCGGAGCTGGCGATCTCGGTCGCCTCGGCGACCAGCTCGGAGATCGAGAAGCGCTCGATGCCCGGCATCGAGTCGACCTCCTCGCGGACGTCTTCTCCGGCCACCACGAAGAGGGGCTGGATCAGGTCTGCGGGCGACAGGCTCGTCTCTCGAACCAGGCCGCGCAGTGACTCCGTGCGCCGGAGGCGGCGCATGCGTGTTGCGGGGAACGGCATTGGGAGGCCGAGTTTAGGGGAGGAACGGGGTGCCCCTCCCGAGACGCACGGCTTCGCCGTGCTGAGTGTCTCGGGAGGGGCACCCCGTTCCTCTGCTCAAGCGGCGGCTAACAATGCGTTGGCCTGCGGGCGGATAGCTTTCGGCGGCATGGGTACGGGGATTGGGACTGAGGGGGCGGTGCTCGAGGCGCGCGGGCTGGTCAAACGCTACGGCGGCCGCGAAGCTTTGCGGGGGATCGACTTCGAGGCCGCCGCCGGGGAGCTTGTGGCTGTGATCGGCCCTAACGGAGCGGGGAAGACGACGCTGCTTTCGATCCTGGCGGGGATCTCTCGGCCCGATCAGGGGGAAGTTCACGTTCCCCAGGGCGAGGTCGGCTGGGTGCCTCAGCAGGCGGCCCTCTACCGGCGGTTGACGGTCGAGGAGAACCTGATGCTGTTCGCGCGGCTCGAGCGGCACGAGGACCCGCGGCGCTCGACGGCGGAGATGCTGGAGCTGACCGGGCTGGGCGAGCGGCGGAGCGAGATCGTCGCGCGGCTCTCCGGCGGCAACCAGCAGCGGATCAACATCGCGATCGGGCTGCTCTCGCGGCCGTCGGTGCTGCTCCTCGACGAGCCCAGCGTCGGCCTCGACCCGCGCCAGCGGGCGCGCCTCTGGGACTTCGTCTCAGCGCTGGCCGCCGGGCGCGGAACCACGGTGATCTTCTCCACCCACGACATCCAGGAGGCCGAGCGCTACGGCAAACGGCTGCTCGTCCTCGCCGACGGCGAGGCGCTCTTCGACGGCTCGCCGGACGGGCTGCGCGAGGCGGTCAGGCGCGAGGCGCCCGAGGCCGCCGACCACGATTTCGAGACCGCCTTCGTCGCCTTCCTCCACCACCGGGGCCACTGATGCGCTGGCTGCTGCTCAAGGACCTGCAGATCCTGCGCCGCTCGCCGCTGCAGGCCTTCCTCCTCGTTGCCTACCCGGTGCTGATCGCGGTCCTCGTCGGCTTCGCCATCTCGCGCTCGCCGGAGAAGCCCCGCGTTGCCTTCCTCAACGAGGTTCCGAGCGACTCCAGGGTCAGCGTCGGCACGACCGAGCTGCCCAAGATCGGGGTCAGCGACCGCATCTGCGAGCGGGTCGAGTGCGTCTACGTCAAGGACCGCGCCGAAGCGGTCGACGAGGTCCGCTCCGGCGACGTGCTCGCGGCGCTGGTCATGCCGTCGGACCTGGTCGACCGGATCAACTCGCTCTCGACCCCGAGCCCGAGCATCCCCAAGGTCGAGGTGATCGTCAACGAGGAGGACCCGGTCAAGGCGCGCCTGGTCAACGACCGGATCAACTCGCTGCTGACCCAGGCCAACCTGGTGATCGCGCGGCGGATCGCCGCCGAAGGCGGCAAATTCCTCGGCCTCGTCCTCAACGGCGGCCAGTTCACCGTGATCGGGCAGACGATCCAGATCCTCGGGCTGCAGAACTCCGCCCGCATCCTGCAGGCGCTGAGGCCGGCGCTGCCGCCGGGGCCGCTGCGGGATTCGATCGACCAGGTGATCCGCTTCACCACCCTCGCCCGCAACAACCTCGGCACCGCGGCACCGCTGCTGACCCGCCTCACCCAGCCGATCGCCGTCGACAAGCAGGTCGTCAATGCCTCCACCCCGCCGCTCGAAGTCTTCGCGATCGCGGTGGCCGCGACCTTCACCCTGGCCTTCGTCACCGTCCTCCTCGTCGCCGGCTCGCTGGCGCTGGAGCGCGAGGAGAACGCCTTTCCCCGGCTCACCCGCGGGCTCGTCTCACCGACGGGCCTGCTGGCCGAGAAGGTCGCGCTCGGGGTTGCCGTGGGGCTGGTGGTGACGCTGTTGATGCTCGCCGGCCTGGCGCTGTTCGTGCCCCTGCACTGGAGCCGCTTTGGCCTCTGGCTGGCTGCCATCGTCGCCGGCGGCGCCGGCCTCGGCGCGGCCGGCGCGGCATTGGGCGCGGCCGCCCGCGAGGTTCGCGCGGTCTCGCTGCTCGCCTTCATGGTCACCCTGCCGGTCGCCTTCCTCTCGCTGATCCCCTCCGGCACCGTCGGCGGGGCGCTCTACGGAGTGATCAAGCTGATCACCGCCCTCTTCCCCTTCAAGCCGGCGCTGCAGGCAATGACGAGCGCCCTCGATCCGGCCGGCCCGAGCATCGGCGCGCCGCTGCTGCACCTGGCGATCCTGATCGCCGCCTACGGCCTACTCGCCCGCTTCGCCCTCCGCCGCTTCAGCTCCGTCTAGTAACGGCAACGTGGGCTCCTTCGCTTCGGCTGCCAGCGCCGCGGTGCGGGCCCTTGCCACCTCGGGGTCAGCCACGCTGGTGAGGATGAAGTCCTCGAGGCTGAGCTCGGGACAAACCAGGTCCCTCACCCACTCGAGCGCCTCGCGCTCGGTCATTGCCGAAAGTCGCCTGCCTTTTGCCTCCACCCCGGCGACGGCGATCGCCGACCCTTCGACGGCAAGGCAGCCGTGGCGACTGAGGTAAGCCTGCATCTCGCCGACTCCAAGGCCCTGGTCGGACCGGCAGCCCCACGAAGGCACCAGGTCGTAGTTCGGCTCGCTTGCCGAGAGCTGCTCGACCTGTTCTTCCGTGAGATGCACAAGCGCAGCCCGGATGCTGGTCCCTGGACTGCTCTGGAGGGTCGCCGGGACGGCGCCATAGGGCGAGAGGTGGGCCGAGTAGACGGCGTCGAAGCCCTCCAGCCAAGTCGGCTCGACGAGAATTGGGTCCGGGCTGTCGGCCAGCTTGTCGACGAGAGGCCCGGATGACGTGTTCGCGCCGTAGGCGATCAGCGTGACCCGGTCGTTGGTGCTGAACTCGATGTCGAGGTCGGCGAGGTCGGCGGCGCGGTTGTCGAACAGGACGAAGGCGCGCTGCCCAGGACGGTATGGGTACCCCAGGGCACGCCGTACGACATCGTCTGGATCGCTAGTCCACTGCACCCCGGCTTTCAATATGGCAGATAGGGTCAGGCGATCATGAAGGTGCTCTTCATCGGCGATGTCGTCGGCGGGCCGGGCCGGCGCGGCCTGCATGCCGCGATGCCGGAGCTGCGCGAGCGCTACGCGCCGGAGCTGGTGATCGTCAACGGCGAGAACTCAGCCGGGGGAATGGGGATCACCGAGAAGACCGCCAACGCCATCCACGACGCTGGCGCCGACGTGATCACCACCGGCAACCACGTCTACCGCCACCGCGAGGCCTACGGCTACCTCAACCGCAGCGACCGCGTCGTGCGGCCGGCCAACTACCCCTACGCCAACCCCGGCCGCGGCTACACCGTGGTCGAGGTCGGCGGCCGCCGTGCCGGGGTGATCAACCTCAGCGGCGCGATCGGGCTGAAGGTCGCCCGCTCCCCCTTCCACGAGGTCGACAACATCCTCGAGAAGATCGAGTGCGATTTCGTCATCGTCGACTTCCACGCCGAGGTCACCAGCGAGAAGGTCGCGATGGGCTGGCACCTCGACGGTCGCGTCGCGGCGGTGCTCGGCACCCACACGCACGTGCCGACGGCCGATGCCCGGGTGCTGCCGCAGGGCAGCGCCTTCATCTCCGACGTCGGCATGACCGGTTCGCGGACGAGCGTTCTGGGGGTGAAGCCGGAGCTGATCCTGGAGTCGATGATCACCCAGATGCCGGTCAGGTTCGAGACCGCTGAAGAGGACGTTTGGGTGATGGGGGCGGTGGTCGACGTCAACGACAAGGGGCTGGCCGACTCGATTACGCCCGTGATGGTTCCTGCTCCTACTTCCTAGCCCGTTGCCGGGTGGGGGATCGGGTACCCCTCCTCACTCAACTTTTTCGGTGGAGGGCTTGGGTCTGGCCGTGGGCGGATTGCCGAAAAAGTACAAGCCGTTCGGAGGGGTACCCCGACTCCCTTTCCAGGGATGCCATGGCTACCAGGAGGAGCGGGTAGAACCACACGATGTACAGGTAGAACCAGTGGTGCATCGTCAGCTGCAGGCCGATCAGCAGAGCCGCGCCCAACGCCGCCACTTGCGTGAGCTTCTTCTCCTTGGGGCGGAAGGCGAAGAGCAGGGCGAGGGCGGCGATTCCGGCGAGGAGAGCTATGCGAAGGGGTTCGAGGCTGGGGACCTGGCCCCAGATGCTGAAGGGTGAGTTTCTGCCGGCCTGGTAGGCGATTGTGCGGTCGTAGAAGGTGTGCAGGCCTGGATCGAGCGCCGGCCAGAGCATTACGGCAACTGCTGTGACGGCAAAGGCCAGGACGAACCGCCAGCGCTTCTCTCCGTAGGTAGCGAGCATTGGGACGAGGACCGCTGGGGCGAACTTGGCGAAGGTGGCCAATGCTGCCATTACGCCTCTCGCTGCCGGTCTGGCCAGGGCCAGCAGCATCGCCACCAGGAACATTGCGACCAGCGCGTCGTTGGAGTTCGACAGCAGGGCGTAGGCGGTGTACGGGTAGGCGGCCCAGCCGAAGGCCAGGGTCGCGGCCAGCTTGCGCCCGGCCGGGCCGGGGCGGATGCGGCGGCCGAGGAAGATCAGCAGGGCGAAGCTGGCGAGGTCGAAGAAGACGGCGGCGCCGTGGGCGGCCGGGAGGTCGTCCCAGCTGCCCGACCAGGGCCAGATCCGCTCGAAGGGGACGTAGGCGTAGTAGTTGACCGGGCCGTAGGTGTCGCCCTGGGAGACGTCGTCGGGGAAGCTGCCGTAGACCGCTTCTCCGTGGGCCACGCGGTCGGCCCCGACCACGCCCGCGTAGCCGACGTCGATCGCGCCCGAATCCGCCATGTTGAGCCCGACCCGGAAGCCGACCAGGAAGAGGGCGGCGATCAGCAGCCAGGCGGCCGGCCAGGCGGGCCGGATCCCCTCCCCCTGCCGCGCAGGCCGATCCACAGCGCGCGGCCGAAGAGGTAGGCGAGCGGGACGTATTGGAGCGGCACCGAGACGCCGATTTCGGCGCGGTTGAAGAAGAGGTTCGAGACGCCGAAGCCGAGCAGGACGACGAGGTCGAGATTGGCGATGCGCCAGCGGCGCCGCCAGTCGACCAGGCCAAGCAGGAAGATCGCGCAGAGCGGCAGGAAGACGTAGGGGGCATTGAGCTTGTGCCCGAAGGCACCGGAGTAGCCGCGGGCCATTTTCCAGGCCACCTGATATCCGGTCCAGGACTCCCGCACCTCCCCCGTCTCCGGGTCGACGATGACCAGCGCAACCTGCTCGTCGCGGGCGAAATAAGCAACCTCCCACTTGCCATCGACCTTGCTCGCGCTATGCGTCAGCGTCCCATTCTCGCCCCGCTCCTCGACCACCTTCGAATCGCCGTTAGCCACCCGGGTCGCCTCAGAAGCTCCCACCTGCGCCCACGCGGTGCCTGGCATCGCGAGCGCTACGAGAATCAGGAGGGACAGTACGGCTGCTCCGGCGGGAGGCATTGGGCAGGGGGGTCGAGGACGTACACCTCGCCCGCAGGCCCCCCTGCCCAATGACAGGACCCGCGGGCCTACCGCTCCGTCCCTAATCACGTCAACCCGAAGTGCTCGAGCACAACCGGCACCACGTCGCGCAGCGCCCACTGCTCGCGCTCGTCGGCCGCCTCGGGCCCACAGCCGACGAAGAGCAGCGGGCCGAGCGAGTCGCCGGCGTGCAGCGAGCCGTGGCTGCCGCCACCTGCGTGGGTGACGCCACCCCAGTCGACCGCCTCGTAGCCGGGCGACAGCGAGAGGATGAAGTCACCGGCGTGCGGGCTGTTCAGCGCCGACCAGACGCGGGCGAGCGGATCGGGGTAGGGCTCGCTGCGCAGTCGCCCGTCCTCGACGCTCGCCTTCAGCACTCCCAGGTCCCCGGCGATCTCCCATCGGGCGCCGCGCAGATCGGCCACGGGCGTAACGCGCCGGGGGTGATCCGGGGCCCCGTCGCGTTCTGCCCTGGCGGGGCGAAAGCGCAGTTTCTCGCCGCGGCGTTCGATCACCGCCATCGCTCCGTCGTCCGGCGCTCCTGGCTCCTCACGTCGCAGCGGGTCTCCCGCGGCCGTCTCCAGCCGGCAGACGAGGTCGACCCCTTCGATCACGTTCAGCGCCTGCCGCAGCATCTGCGGGTCGGCCCGCTCCCCCTCGCCGGGCAGCAGGTAGACGTGGGCGGCTCGCCCGGTTGGGCTGACCGCGATCTGCGCCTGCTCCGGCTGGGACTCCGAGGGGCGCAGCACCGACCAGTCGCGGCCAAGCAGGTCGGCGAGCGGCAGGCCGCGGTGCACCGGCGTCTGCGCGTGGTCGGCAAGCAGGATCAACGCGTACCTGGCGAGGAAGGCCTCGAGGCCGCCCGCCGCCTCGACCAGTTTGCCGAAGCAGTGGTCCGCCTTGGCGATCGACTCGACGCTCGCCTCGGGCCCATGGCGGTGCGAGTAGTTGTCGTTGTCGGGCAGCGAGAAGAGCAGGAAGTCGAAGCTGTCGGCCTTTGCCAGCTCCGCCGCGCAGCAGGCCGAGTAGCCATCGCGGCTGCCGGGGATCGAGCTCGCTTTGCAGGGCACCTCGCGGCTGGCGTAGAGGTCGCCGTAGAAGAGCTCGGCCGGTCCCCAGGTGTGGTGGCGGAACTTGAGCCGGGTCGCGTCGACCGCCCGTCGCAGCAATCCGTCGAGCGAGACCTGGTGGCGGTGGCGGCCGCGGTAGATCAGGAATGGCGTGCAGGCCGTGCGCAGGCCAGCGTCGTCGAGCTGCTCGAAGAGCGTCTCGACCCGCGGGTTGAGGTGCGCCAGGTTCATGTTGTAGACGAGGTCGTAGAGGGTGCGGAAGACGCCGAAGGCGCGGCTTGCCTCCAGCGAGGAGCCGTATTCGACGTAGCGCCGCTCGAGCCGGTGGTACCAGTTCATGCCGCTGATCCAGTGCTCTTTGGAGCCGACGCCGGTGACCATCTCGGCGCTGGCCACGGGGGTCACCGAGGGGAAGCTGGAGACGCAGTCGGGGATGAGCAGCCCGCGCTCGATCAGGGCGGCGAAGGTTGGCGCCCGACCCTCGGCGACCGCGCGCTCGAGCATGTCGGTGCGCAGCGAGTCGACGTAGGTGAGGATCAGCTTCTTGGTCGGCATTCCGCCATCATGCCGGAGGATCTCCTTTGCTCCGGCGACCAGAGGCCGGCTTGAGCCCTGTCCCGGTAGGGGTGGAACGTCTTGTACTTTTTCGTCGTCCACCTTGAGGCGCCAGCGACATCCGCTGCACCGAAAAAGTTAAGTGGAACCCCTACCGGGACAGGGCTTAACGCAGCACTCGCAGGCCGGCGTGTTTGCGCTGGGCGCGGCGGCGGCGGGAGATGCCGAGCCAAGCGAGCGCGGCCGCAACCAGGAGCGTGGCCGGTGAGATCAGGATCGCGATCGCGACGACGACGAGGGCGACGACGGAGACGAGGAAGCCGAGGGCGCCGGAGCCGCTGCCGTCCCTGCGGCCTGCAGAGCTGACGACGTCACTGACGACGACGCAGGCAAAAGCGGCGCCGAGCAGGCAGAAGAAGGCGCCGGCCGGGGTGCTCACCTCGGCGCTGCCGGCGAGCAGGGCGCCGACGACGAGGCCGATCACCGCGGCGAGGATCGTCATCCGGCCACGCGAGGAGCCGTGCGTGCCGGTGGCGCCGGCGAGCATGCCGATCGCGATGCCGATGCCGAGCTCGAGGCAGATGCCGGAGAAAGATCCCACGCCGAAAACCTAACTCCCCGGGGGAGTTGACGCGAGATTCGGCACACTGTCTCCATGTCCGAAACGCCCCAACGGCGGCGCGCCCACGCCAGCAGCAGCGACCTCGAGCGCTACGCCGGCCTCTTCGCCGAGCGGACGCAGGTGATGCGCTCCTCGGCGATGCGCGACCTGATGGCGGTGACCGCGCGGCCGGACGTGATCTCCCTCGCCGGGGGCCTGCCCGACACCTCGACCTTCCCACCGCAGGCCTTCGCCGCGCAGATGACGCGGATCGCCCAGGAGTCGGCGGCCGAGGCCCTGCAGTACGGGCCAACCGAGGGCTTCCGCGAGACCGTCGACTGCATCGTCGAAGTGATGGGCGCCGAGGGGATGCTGCCCGACCCCGAGGACGTGATCGTCACCACCGGCGGCCAGCAGGCGATCGACCTGCTCTGCAAGGCGCTGGTCGATCCCGGCGACGCGGTGATCTGCGAGGCGCCGACCTACCCCGGGGCGATCCCGGTCTTCTGCAGCTACCAGGCCGACACGATCCAGATCGAGTGCGACTGCGGAGGGGATGCGGATCGACGAGCTGGAGGCGGCGCTGCAGCGGCTCGACGACGAAGGGCGGCGGCCAAAGTTCGTCTACTCGGTGCCGACCTTCCAGAACCCGGCGGGGGTGACGATGTCGCTGCAGCGCCGGCGGCGCCTGATCGAGCTGGCGCGATCGCGGGAGCTGCTCGTGATCGAGGACAACCCGTATGGCCTGCTCCGCTTCGACGGCGACCCGCTGCCGCCGCTCTACCAGCTCGACGGCGGCGACTTCGTCATCTACATCGGCACCTTCTCGAAGATCCTCTCCCCCGGCATCCGCCTCGGCTGGGCGGTGACGCCGCCGCCGGTGATGGAGAAGGTCGTGCTGGGCAAGCAGGCGGCCGACCTCTGCACCTCGACCCTGACCCAGTACTTCGTGCGCGAGTACTTCGCCGAAGGGCGCTGGCGCGAGTACATCGAGAGCCTGGTCGGCATCTACCGCGCGCGGCGCGACGCCATGGTCGACTCGCTGGGCCGCTACTTCCCGGCGCAGGCGACCTGGACGGAGCCCGACGGCGGCCTCTTCATCTGGGCGACGCTGCCCGAGTACCTCGACACCAGCGACCTGCTGGCGAAGGCGCTGCGCGAGGACGTCGCCTTCGTCCCCGGCCAAGCGGCCTACGTCGACGGCCGGGGGCGCAACTCGATGCGGCTCAACTTCTCCGCCGGTGGCGAGGACGAGATCCGCGAGGGGATCCGTCGCATCGGCAAAGTGATCGGCGAACAGGTCGAGCTCTACGGGGCGCTGACGGGAGAAGGCGCCGCCGCCGATGGCGAATCGGCCCGAGGTCGTCAAGGAGGCGCGCAACGTCGTCCCCTTCCGCAAGACCGGTGAGGGCGGCGGGTGAAGGTCGCCGTGCTCAAAGGCGGCCGCTCACTGGAGCGCGGCGTCTCGCTGCGCTCGGGAGCGCGGGTCGAGGACGCGCTCGCGCGGCTCGGCCACGAGGTGCTGCCGCTCGAAGCGGACGGCGAGCTGGTCAGGCGGCTGACCCTCGGCCAGCCCGACGTGGCCTTCATCGCCATGCACGGGCTCGGTGGCGAGGACGGGACCGCGCAGGAGCTGCTGGAGATCCTCGGCATCCCCTTCACCGGCCCCGGCGTCGTCGCCTGCGGCCGCTGCATCGACAAGGTCCTCGCCAAGCACGAGCTGCGCGCGGCCGGCATCCCGACGCCGGACTGGTTCGCCTTCAACGAGACCGCCTTTCGCGAGCTCGGCGCCGGCGATGCGCTGGGCGGGCTCGAGGAACGGCTCGGCTTCCCGCTCGTGGTCAAGCCGAGCCGCGGCGGCTCGGCGCTCGGCGTCAAGTTCGCCGAGAACTGGTTCGACGTTCCGGAGGCGCTGATCTCGGCCTTCAGCTATGACGACCGGGTGCTGCTCGAACGCTTCGTCGACGGTCGCGAGCTGGCGGTCAGCGTGCTCGGTGACGAACCGCTGCCCGTGGTCGAGGCGATCCCCAGCTCCGGCGACAGGTACGACTTCGAGGCGCGCTACGAGATCGGCCGCACCTCGTTCGTCTGCCCGGCCGAGCTTGACCGGGATGCGGCCACCGCGGTCTCCGAGACGGCGCTCGCCGCCTACGAGACGCTCGGCTGCTCGGGCTTCTCCCGGGTCGACCTGATCCTCGGCGACGATGGGCCCCAGGTGCTCGAGGTCAACGCGATCCCCGGCCTCACCGACACCAGCCTCCTCCCCCAGGCTGCCGAGGCGGCGGGGATGTCGTTCGAGCAGCTGGTCGAGAAAATCCTCGAGCTGGCGCTGGCGACGACCCGGGCCTAAGAGGAGCTCTTAGGAATCCTCGCCCTTGGCGAAGTCGTCGGGCGTGACCTCGTCGAGGAACTCTTTGAATTTGTCGACGACCTCCTCGGTGTCCTCGACGTCGTGCTCGAACTCGATCGCCGACTCCTCGATCACGCTCTCGTCGGCGAAGATCGGCGCCGAGACGCGGACCGCGAGGGCGAGGGCGTCGGAGGGGCGCGAGTCGATCTCCAGCTCGGCGCCGTTGACCGAGACGGTGATCGAGGCGTAGAAGGTGTTGTCGCGCAGCTCCGTCACCGAGACGCGCTCGCATTTGGCGTCGAGCTGCTCGAGCAGGTCGGAGAGCAGGTCGTGGGTCATCGGCCGCGGCGTCGAGGCGCCCTGCAGCTTCATCAGGATCGCCGCCGCCTCCGGGTGCCCGATCCAGATCGGCAGGAACTTGTTGCTGTCAACAGTCTTCAGCAAGACGATCGGCTGCTTGCCGACCATGTCAAAGCTGACGCCGTAGATCTGCATCTGTTGCACGAGTGGGCGATCCTGGATTCGAACCAGGGACCTCGTCCTTATCAGAGACGCGCTCTAACCAACTGAGCTAATCGCCCGCAGCCAAGCCGAAGGATAGCGGGGGAATCAGGGCCGAAGGAGGCGGCGCTCAGCCACGGTGACGGCTGAGGTCGCGGGCCAGGGCGAGCGCTTGGTCGAGGTCCTCAAAGCGGATCTCGATCGCGATCTCCCCGCCGCGCGGTCGCACCTTGACCTCGTGACCGAAAGCGGACTCGAGCTTGTCGGCCGCGTCGCGCATCGCCGCGGCCTCCTCGGGCGCGATCCGCGCCTGCTGACCCCCCTCTTTCTTTGGCTGGCCAGCCAGCTTGGCGCGGTTCTCGGTCTCGCGCACCGACCACCCGCCCCTGCACCGCATCGCGGGCGAGGCGGCGGCGCACGTCGTTGCCCTCCGCCGCGAGCAGGGCCCGGCCGTGACCCTCGCTGAGCTCGCCTGACTCAAGCAGCGCCAGCGCCTCGTCGGGCAGGTCGAGCAGCCGGATCAGGTTGGAGATCGCGGGGCGACTGCGGCCGACTCGGCGACCGAGGTCCTCCTTGGAGAGGCCGAGGTCGTCGACCAGGGCGGCGCAGGCGCGGGCCTCGTCGATCGGGTTGAGGTCCTCGCGGACCATGTTCTCGATCAACGCCACCTGCATCCGCTCGGCCAGCTCCTGGTCGCGGACGATCGCCGGCACTTTCGCCAGCCCGGCCGCTTGCGCCGCTCGCCAGCGGCGCTCGCCGGCGATCAGCTCGTAGCTGCCGTCGGGGAGGGGGCGGACGAGCAGGGGCTGGACGACGCCGTTGGCCTCGATCGAGGAGGCCAGGCCGGCGAGGGCCTCGGGATCGATCTTGGTGCGGGGCTGGTCCGGGTTGGGCTTGATCAGCTCGATCGGCAGCTCGCGCAGCTCGCCGGCATCCTCGACACTCGCTTCGGGCAGGATCGCGGCGAGGCCGCTGCCGAGGCCGCGGCTAGCCACGCTTGACCAGCTCCTCGGCGAGGGCGCGGTAGGCGTCGGAGCCGCGCGAGTGCGGGGAATGCTCGGTCACGGGCAGACCATAGCTCGGCGCCTCGGCGACCCGAACGCTGCGCGGGATGACCGTCTCGAAGACCATTTCGGGGAAGTGCTGGCGCAGTTCCCGCTCGACGTCCTGGGCCAGGCGGGTGCGCTCGTCGTGCATGGTGACCAGCAGTCCCGACACTTCCAGCGCCGGGTTGAGCTCGCGGCGGATCATCGCCAGCGTGTCGAGGAACTGGACCAGGCCCTCGAGCGCCAGGTACTCGGCCTGGACCGGGACGATCACCCGGTCGGCGGCGGTCAGGGCGTTGACGCTGACCGGTCCCAGCGAGGGCGGGCAGTCGAGCAGGGTGTAGGCGAAGCGCTCGCGGACCGGGCCCGAGCCGCTCGCGCAGGCGCGTCTCGGAGCCCTCGATCCGCGGCAGCTCCACCGCAGCGCCGGCGAGGTCGCGGCTGGCCGGCACCAGCCAGAGGTTGTCCGGCCCGGCCGGACGGGCCGCCTCGGCGACCGAGACGTCGCCGGTGAGGCAGTCGTAAGAGGAGGGGTGCATGTCGCGCTCGCCGCCCAGCGCGACGGTCGCGTTGCACTGGGGGTCGAGGTCGACCAGCAGCGTCTGCGCGCCCGAGGCGGCGACGCAGGCGGAGACGTTGACCGCGGTCGTCGTCTTGCCGACACCGCCCTTCTGGTTCGCGATCGCGTAGACGACACCCATGCGGCCGGAGACTAGTGCCTAGCCGCGCGGGCGCTTCTTGGCCATGCCCGGACGGCGGGGGAGGCCAGCGGGGGTCGGGCCGCTCTTGCGAGCGAGGTGCAGGTGGCGATGCTGGCTGCCCGCGTAGGGGCCGACGTGGCGAACCTCCTCGGGCCGCATCGCCAGCGCCTCAGCCGCGTTTGCGAGCTGCGCCTCCTCCTCCGGATCTCGCTTGCCCTTCCAGGCGACGAGGGCGCCGCCGTCGCTGAGCAGGGGCGAGGCCAGCTCGGCGAGGGTCGAGAGCCGCCCCACCGCGCGGGCGGTCACCGACTCGTACGCCTCGCGGCCGTCGGCCTGCGCCAGATCCTCCGAGCGGGCGTTGATGACGCGGGCGTTGGCGATGCCCGCGGCGTCGATCGCGCTCTGGATGAAATCGCACTTGCGGCCCACCGACTCGACCAGATCGACCCTGGCGGTGGGCAGTGCAACGGCGAGAACGAGGCCGGGAAACCCCGCTCCAGAGCCAATGTCAGCGATCGTCGACGCTTCGCGCAGGGCGGCGAACTCGAGCCCGCTGAGGCTGTCGGCGACGTGGACCTTCCAGGCGCGCTGGGGGTCGGTGACGGAGCTGACCGAGGTGCGCTCGCTGGCGAGCAGCTCGAGGACGCGCTGCAAAGCCGCTCGCCCGGCGGGATTGAGGGCTGAGGCCGGATCGACGCTCACTCGGTGACGAGCGGCGCGACGACGACGCAGCGACGCGGCTCGTCACCTTCGCTGTAAGTCTCGACCCCGGATCGGTCCTTGAGGTGCTCGTGGACGACGCGGCGCTCCTGGGCGCTCATCGGATCCATCTCCACCGAGCCGTCGCCGCTCAGCGCCTGCTCCGCGGCCCGGTCGGCCCGCGCCGTCAGGGTTTCCCGGCGGCGCTCGCGATAGCCCGCGGCGTCGACGACGACCCGCTTGCGCTCTCGCAAGCCGCGAAAGGCAGCCTGGTAGGCCAGCAGCTGCAAGGCGTCGATCGTCTGCCCACGCTTGCCGATCAGCAAGCCGTAATCTTCCTCGCCGGCGACCGAGGCGGTAATCCGGTCGTCATCCTCGACAATCTCAACCTCGCCGTCGAGATCGAGCTCGTCGAGAACGCCCTCGACAATCTCCCGAACCCGCCCAGCGGGCTCCTGTGGCCAGTCGTCAGCTCCAGACACGTTCTGCAGTCTATGCGCGACGGCGTGGGCGCGGCGGGTCCTGTCATCGGGGTGGGGGCAGCCTCCTTGCGCTGCGCGCTGCTCCGGGGGCCGGGACACAGCGCCAGAAGGGCCGAGGCCTCTCCCTCCGCAGCCTCCGCGCGGCGGAGTCCACCCCCACCCCGATGCCACCCCCCGCGAGCAAGCTCGCGTTAGAGACTGCCCTGATCCGTGGAGCTGACGAGAGCACCTTCGTCGCCGAGCTTCAAGGGACGAAGGCGCTCGGAGCTCGGAGCTGGAGGGACTAGTAAGGCTCCGCGATAGGGCGGTGGGGCAGGGTTCGAGACTGCCTCGCAAAGCGGCTCCGCAGAGTAGCTCTCAGCCGCGAAGCGGCACTAGATTGCACCGCCGAAGGCGGTGCTGGGCAGTCTCGAACCCTGCCCCACCGCCCTACACCGACCTACTACCGTCTCTTCTTCTTCTTCGGCGGTCTAGGCGGGGGCTTGGCCGCCTTGACCTCCGCCGGCGTAGCCATCACCGGCGCCGGGATCAGGCGCTGGATCGTGTACTGCTGTCCGATCGTCCAGAAGTTGGTCGTGATCCAGTAGAGGATCAGACCGGCGGGGAAGCTGAGGATGAAGGGGACGAAGACGAAGGGCAGGGCCATCATCATGATCCGCTGGCTTTTGTCGGCGGTGACCGACATCACCAGGCCGGAGATCAGCTGGGTGCCGATGTAGAGGATCAGCAGCGCGATCAGTTCGCCGCCGGTCGCCTTCGCGGTCAGGTCGTTGATGAAGAAGAAGGCCGCTTCGGAGCCGCAGTGGCCGGCCTCACAGCCGATATCGGCTGGCAGCTCGTGGCGCAGCACGTAGAAGAGGGTGATGAAGACCGGCAGCTGCGCCAGCAGCGGGATGCAGGAGGCAAAGGGGTTGACTTTGTTCTCCTGGTAGAAGCGCATCATCTCCTGCTGCATGCGCTGGCGGTCGTTTTTGTATTTCGCCTGGATCTCTTTGATCTGCGGCTGCAGCGCCTGCAGCGCCCGCATTCCCTTCAACTGCCTGTAGGTGAGCGGGATCAGCAGGGCGCGGGTGGCGACGGTGAGCGCGATGATCGACATTCCCCAGCTCAGGCCGACGCTGTCGTGGAAGAACTGGAGGACGCCGTTGGCGATGTCGATCAGCGGCTGGAGGATGTTTGCGGCGGGAATCACGGGTGGGCCTCGCCGTGGTGGACCGCGGGATCGACCGGGCCGACCCTGAGCGTGAATCGCTCGGGCACGGGATCAAATCCGCCGTGGCTGAAGGGATTGCAGCGCAGGAGGCGCCAGGAGGCGAGCAGGGCCCCGCGGGGGGCGCCGAAGCGCCGCACCGACTCGGCGGCGTAGGCCGAGCAGGTTGGCTCATAGCGGCAGCGGCGCGGCGTCGACGGGGAAACCCAGCGCTGGTAGGCGGCGATCAGCGCCAGCAGCAACCGTTTCACGTGGAACGCTTCTTTCCCGCAACTGCCCCCAGGGCTTCTTCGATGCTCGACCGCACCCCGGTGCTGCCCTCGCGCTCAATCAAATCGCCGATCTCGGGTCGTGCCACGAGGACGAAGTCGTGGTCGGCGGGGAGCTCGGCCGAGGTGTCCCAGAAGGCCTCGCGCAGGGCGCGCTTGACCCTGTTGCGATCGACCGCACCGCCGACCTTGCGGCTGACCGAAACGCCGAGCCTCACTTCCTCAGCCTCCTCGCCCTTGCGAGGGAAGCTGTAGAGAACGAGGTAGCGGGTTGCATGTGATGATCCGTCGCGGTAAACACGGTCGAACTCGCCGCTGCGCGAAAGGCGGCGACGTCGTTGCGCCGCCATCTAAGGGGTGAGGCGCTTCCGGCCTTTGGCGCGACGGCGCTTGAGGATCGCCCTGCCCCCACGCGTGCTCATCCGCGCCCGGAACCCGTGGGTCTTCGCCCGCTTGCGCTTCTTCGGCTGATAAGTCCTCTTCATCGGCGTCGCAGTATACGGACGCGGTTCCATCCGTGAGTGAAGCGCGGCTGGAAACTTTCTGCGGCATTTGCGGGGCGGGCCATTTTCCCCAGCTGCGCCGTCGCTATGGTCGGCCGCCGGTGCCCGATGACCCTGCGAAACCCGAACTCGACTCCCTCTGGCAAGACGTCCAGGCCCGCCTGCGCGCGTCGGTGCCGCCTTCGACGTTTCAGCTCTGGCTGGAGCCGCTAGAGGTCGTCGGCGCCCGCGCCGGCACCCTCTACCTCTCCGCCCCCGACAGCATCCGGGCCTGGACCGAACGGCGCTACTCGGGCTTGATCCGCGAGGCCCTGGCCGGCAGCGGATCGGAGCTGAGCGAGGTTGGCTTTAGCGCCGAGGGCGCCGGGCCGGGCGCGGCGGACAGCTGCGATCCGCAGCTCGAGCTCAACGTCAACTACACCTTCGATCGCTTCGTCATCGGCGAGAGCAACCGCGTCGCCCACGCCGCTGCCCTGGCCGTTGCCGAGGCGCCGTCCGAGGCCTACAACCCGCTCTTTCTTCACGGGCCCCCCGGGCTCGGCAAGACCCACCTCCTCGCCGCGATCGCCAACTACCTCGGCGCCTGCGCCCCCGACCTCAACGTCCGCTACACGACCGCCGAGGGCTTCACCAACGAGTTCGTCACGGCGCTGCGCACGGCCGGCGCCGACGAGTTCAAGCGGCGCTACCGCGACCTCGACGTGCTGCTCGTCGACGACGTCCAGTTCCTCGAGGGCAAGCGCCACACCGAGGACGAGTTCTTCCACACCTTCAACGCGCTCTACGAAGGCGGCAGTCAGCTGGTCCTCTCGGCAGATCGAATTCCCAGCCAACTCTCCACCCTCGAGTCGCGCCTGCGCGACCGCTTCGAGTGGGGGCTGACGGTGGCGGTGGAGCCGCCCAACCTGGCGACCCGCCTCACCGTCCTGCGCCGCCTGGTGCGCGAGGCCGGCGTCGACACCGAGGGCGAGGTGCTGAGCGAGCTGGCGCGCCGCATCGATGCCAACGTCCGCCAGCTGCACGGCGCCCTCACCCGGGTCCTCGCCCACGCCTCCCTGACCGCCAGGCCGCTCAGCCCCGAGCTGATCGACGCCGTCATCCCCAAAAGCTCCCGGGGCTCCGGGTCAACGACGGTCGAGGAGATCCAGCAGCGCGTCTGCACCGCTTTCGGCATCTCCCGGGCGGAGCTGGTCGGCTCGACCCGGGCCGCCACGCCCCTCCGCGCCCGTCAGGTCGCGATCTACCTGACCCGAGAGCTCACCGACCTCTCGCTGCCGCAGATCGGTCGTCTCTACGGCGGCCGCGATCACTCCACCGTGCTCAACTCGATCCGCCGGGTCGAAGCCCGTTTTGGCGAGGACAAGGACCTCCTGGCCCGGGTCGAGAAGTTGCGCCTGGCAATCCACAAAGCGCCCACAGGCTCGCCCTGACGGCCGACGACGCTGTAAGAATCAACGCTTTCAACAGACTTCTCCACAGCTCCCCGAGCGCCAGCCAAAGCGAGATCCGCGCTGGCTTCGCGCTTTTCCACAGGCTCTAATCCAACTCAAGAAGGCATTCAACACTTGAAGCTGACAATCAAAAGGGACGACCTCGTCGCCAAGCTCTCGATCGTCTCCAGGGCCGTATCGACGCGAGCCGCGACCCAATCGCTCTCGGGCATCCTCGTCACTGCCGATGAGGCTGGCGTCAGCCTCTGTGCCACGGACCTCGAGATGGGCCTGAAGACCGGTCTCGCCGCCGAGGCCGACGGCACCGGGTCGATCCTCCTCCCCGGCCGGCTGCTGGCCGAGCTTGCCCGCTCGCTCGGCGACCCGACCGTGGAGATCGAGCTGCGCGAGGCGGAGCGCGACGTCGAGATCCGCAGCGGCGGCTCGAGCTTCCACCTCCGCGTCCTTCCCAGCGAGGACTTCCCGACCTTCCCCGAGGAGGAGGGCGAGCCGCTGACGATTCCAGCCGCCGCGCTTGCCTCGACCGTCGAGCTGGTCGCCCGCGCCGCTTCTCGCGATGACATGCGGCCGGTGTTGACCGGCGTCTTGGTCAGCGCCAGCGGCACCGAGATGACGATGGTCGCGACCGATTCCTACCGCCTTGCGGTGAAGCGGACCGAGCTGGACAGCGCGATCGGCGGCGACCTCGAGGCCAATATCCCGGCCAAGGCGCTGCGCGAGCTGGGCCGCATCGTCTCCGCCGACGGCGTCGAGACGGTCTCGGTTGCCCTGCTTCGCAATCAGGCCATCTTCAAGGCAGGGGACATCGTCCTCAACACGAGGCTGATCGAGGGCCAATTCCCCAACTTTCGACAGCTCCTGCCGGAGTCCTACGACCATGACGTGCGGCTGCCGCGCCCCGAGCTGCTCGACGTCACCCGGCGGGTCAGCCAGCTCGCCCAGCGCAACGCGCCGCTGCGGCTTTCCTTCGCGCCGGGGGAGCTGACGATCGCCGCCTCGACCCCCGACGTCGGCGATGCGGAAGAGACGATGCCGGCGGCGTTTGAGGGAGAGCCCCTGGAGATCGGCTTCAACCCCGACTTCCTTCGCGAGGGGATCGAAAGCGTCGAGGGTGACGAGGTGGTCCTGCGCTTGATCTCGCCGCTTCGCCCGGGCCTGCTGCAGCCGGTCGACAACGAAGACTTCCGCTACCTGGTGATGCCGATCCGCCTCAACGTGTGAGGCGAGCTCGGGGTGCTGGTCACCGCCGTCGAAGCGAGGCCGCTGCGGAGCCTGGCGCAGTCGCGGCTCGAGCTGGCGCCGGGAATCGTCAGCCTGGTCGGGCCCAACGGCATCGGCAAGACGAACCTGCTCGAGGCCCTCTACTTCGCCCTGACGGGGCGCTCATTTCGCACCGCGGACCGTCGTGACCTGATCCCCTTCGGCGCCTCCTTCGCCCGGGTCGAAGCGACGCTTCGGGACGAGGACGGGGTCGAGCGCCGCTTGCTCGCCTCGGTTAGCCGCGCCGAGGGCCGCCGCCATCTGCTCGACGGCAGCCCGGCCGACCCGGCGACCCTGGCCCGCAGCCGGCCACCGGTCGCGGTCTTCTCTCCGGACCGCCTCGCCCTGGTCAAGGGCCCGCCGGCGGAACGCCGCGCCCATCTCGACCGCTTTGTCGCCGCCCGTTGGCCGATCCGCGCCGACCTGCGCCAGCGCTTCGGCCAGGCGCTGGCGCAGCGCAATGCCCTGGTCGCGCGCCTGGCCGTGGGCCGGGGCGCACCGGGTGATCTCGATGTCTGGGACGCGACCTTGGCCGATGCCGCCGCCGCCCTGGTCGCGGCCCGTGGGGAGGCGGTGACCGAGCTCGCCGAGCCCTTCGCCGCCGCCGCCGCCGAGCTCGGCCTGGAAGGCGGCGCCGCGATCGAGTACGCGCCGCGGGCGGCGGGCACGGCGGCGGAGATCCGCGCCGGCCTGGCCGAGCGCCGCGAGGCAGACCTGCGCCTCGGCAGAAGCTCCTGGGGGCCCCACCTTGACGAGCTCAAGCTCACCGCCGCCGGCCGCTCATTGCGGCGCTACGGATCGCAGGGCCAGCAGCGAGCGGCGCTGCTGGCCCTGCTCTTCGCCGAGCGCGACGCGCTGCTCGAGGCGCGCCGCGTCGTTCCCCTGCTGCTCCTCGACGACGTGATGAGCGAGCTCGACCCGGGCCGCCGCGAGCGCTTGGTCGAGCGCCTCGCCAAGGGCGGCCAGGCGCTGATCACGGCGGCGGCCGAGGACTCGCTGCCGCCGCTGGCGCTGGCGAGCGTCGTGCGGATGCCGCTGGCGCTGAGCGAGGCGGTGGCGGCGTGAGCCGCCGTCAGGCTCCCCGGCCAGCTGCCGAGGCGCTGCGCTCGGCGCTCGACCTGGCGGCGCCGAAGACGCCGCTCGCCGCCCTGCAGGCGTGCTGGGCAGAGGTGGTGGGGGAGCGAATTGCCGCCGTCGCGACGCCCCTCTCCGAGCGCGCCGGCGAGGTCCAGGTGGGCTGCGCGGATTCCGTCTGGGCGCAGGAGTTGGATCTGATGCAAGGGCAGCTGCTGGAGAGGCTGCGAGAGCGGCTTGGAGAGCGGGCGCCGCGTAGTTTGCGCTTCCGCGTGGAAGGCGGTCGAGAGTAATTTCATTTATGGCTGATTTGCAGGACTTTTATTTCCTCCGAGGGGCTTCTCAGAGGACCCAAACTGGTATCCTTATGTCAACTTGCGTTTCTGCCCCGGCCCTGTGCGCAAATGCCCGGACGGTCGGGGTTTTCTATGAGAGCGGGAAGGGACTAATTGCCTGAGAAGACGAACACGGCCGCGCAGGAAAACAGCGGCTCTGACTCCTATGGCGCCAAGGACATCACCGTCCTCGAGGGCCTGGAAGCGGTTCGCAAGCGGCCCGGCATGTACATCGGCTCGACCGGCATCCGGGGCCTCCATCACCTGATTTACGAGGTGATGGACAACTCCGTCGACGAGGCCCTTGCCGGCGAGGCAGACTCAGTCCAGATCACGATTCACCCGGACAACCGGGTCACGGTCACCGACAACGGCCGCGGCATTCCCGTCGACGTCATGGACAAGGAGGGCAAGCCGGCCGCCGAGATCGTCCTCACGGTCCTCCACGCGGGGGGGAAGTTCGGCGATGGCGAGGGCTACAAGGTCTCGGGCGGCCTGCACGGAGTCGGCGTCTCGGTGGTCAACGCGCTGTCGGAGTCGCTTCAGCTCACCGTCTGGCGCGACGGCTTCGAGCACACCCAGAGCTATGAGCGCGGCGCCCCGGTCGGGCCGCTGGTCAAGGGTGACCCGACCGACCGTCGCGGCACGAGCATCACCTTTCTTCCCGACCTCGAGATATTCGAGACGATCGAGTACGACCACTCGACGCTCAAAACCCGCTTTCGGGAGATGGCCTTCCTGACCAAAGGCCTGAAGATCGCGTTCACCGACGAGCGCGACGCGGGATCGACGATCGAGTTCAAGTACGACGGCGGCATCCGCGATTTCGTCACCTACCTGCACTCGCAGGGCACCAAGGACGCGGTCCAGAAAAACGTCATATACCTCGAGGACAGCGGTGAGGTGGGTGAGGTCGAGGTTGCGATGCAGTGGAACAACTCCTACCAGGAGTCCCTGCTGTCGTTCGCCAACAACATCAACACACACGAGGGCGGCGCCCATCTATCCGGCTTTCGTTCGGCGTTGACGCGCACGATCAACGCTTACGCAAAGGAGAAAGGCCTGCTCAAGGAGAAGGACGGCAACCTCCAGGGCGAGGACATCCGCGAGGGCCTGACGGCGATCATCTCGGTGAAGATCCCGGACCCGCAGTTCGAGGGCCAGACCAAGACCAAGCTCGGCAACCCGCCGGTCGAGGGATTCGTCCAGCAGGCCGTCAACCGCGGCCTGGCCGAGTTCCTCGAGGAGAACCCGCAGGACGCCAAACAGGTCATCAACAAGGCCTCGGCGGCGTCGCAGGCCCGCGAGGCGGCGCGCAAAGCCCGCGACCTGACCCGCCGCAAGTCGGCCCTGGAGAACTCGACCCTGCCGGGAAAGCTCGCCGACTGCTCGGTTCGAGACCCGGCGCTCGCCGAGCTGTTCGTAGTCGAGGGTGACTCAGCCGGTGGCTCGGCCAAGCAGGGCCGCGACCGCAACACCCAGGCCGTGCTGCCACTCCGCGGCAAGATCATCAACGCGGAGAAGAACCGGATCGACAAGGTTCTCTCGAACAACGAGATCCAGGCCCTGATCACGGCGATCGGCGCCGGGATCCGTGAGGAGTTCGACGTTGAGAAAGCGAGGTATCACAAGGTGATCCTCATGTGCGACGCCGACGTCGACGGAGCCCACATCCGCACCCTCGTCTTGACCTTTCTCTTTCGGGAGATGCGCGAACTGGTCGAGCGCGGCTTCGTGTACCTGGCCAAGGCGCCTCTCTACAAGGTCAAAATGGGCGGCCAGGAGACCTACATAGAGAAAGAGATCGAACTCGAGGAGGTGCTTTTGCGCGACAAGCTCGAGCGGATCGAGGTGCTGGGCCGGAAGGGAAGCAAGACGAGCTTCACCCACTCCCGCTGGCAGAAATTCGGTCGCCTGCTCAAACAGTATGAGGGCTGGGCGTCGTCGCTTCGGGCGGAGTTCGGACACGACACGATCACCTTTCTCGAGGAGTCGCAGATCCTCGACGCAGGCGCCACCGACGTCGAGGCCGTGGAGGCCCTGATCAAGGGCGAGGCGCCGCAGGGGGAGCCCTATGAAACGGAGCTCGTCTCCGAGGACTCGTCCGAGCTCGTCGTCCGCGTGGTCGAACGGCGGACCGGCTCCGCCGCCACGTACAAGCTCCGCCGCGACATGTTCGCGCGGCCCGAATACGCGAGCTTCCTGGGCGTGCACAAGGCACTCGAAGCGCTCGTCGGCACGCCTCCCTTCGACGTCCGGCTCGGCAGGAAGGAGCAGGCGGCGCTGTCGTTCGAGGAGTTGCGCAAGAAGCTGCTCGACGTGGCGCGCGAGGGCGTCGGCGTGCAGCGCTTCAAGGGACTGGGCGAGATGAACCCGGATCAGCTCTTCGACACGACGATGGACGTCGACCGCCGCACGCTGCAGCAGGTGACCATCGACGATGCTTCCGCCGCGGATCAGATCTTCGCCACGCTGATGGGCGACCAGGTCGAGCCGCGCCGGCAGTTCATCGAGGACAACGCGACCAAGGTCGCCAACTTGGATGTCTAGGCGGGGGTCGATTCGATGACGGGAACAGAGACTCTCTCGGGAGGCAACGTCGAGCCGCGCGGGCTCGAGCAGGAGATGGAGTCCTCCTACCTCGACTACGCGATGAGCGTGATCGTCGGCCGTGCCCTGCCCGATGCCCGCGACGGGCTCAAGCCGGTGCACCGCCGCGTGCTCTACGCGATGTTCGAGAGCGGCCTGGGCCCGACTCGGCCCTACAAGAAGTCAGCGGCGACGGTCGGCGAGGTGATGGCAAAGTTCCACCCACACGGCGACTCGGCGATCTACGACACGCTGGTGCGGCTGGTGCAGGACTTCGCCATGCGCGAGCCACTGGTCGACGGCCAGGGCAACTTCGGCTCGATCGACAACGACCCGGCGGCGGCGATGAGGTACACGGAGGCGCGCTTGGGTCGCCTGGCGATGGAGATGGTGCGCGACATCGACCGCGACACGGTTGACTTCACGCCCACCTACGACGACGCCCGCCTCGAGCCGTCGATCCTTCCCTCCCGCTTTCCCAACCTTCTCGTCAACGGATCGTCGGGGATCGCGGTTGGGATGGCGACCAATATCCCGCCGCACAATCTGGGCGAGTCGATCGACGCCGCGATCGCCTATATCGACAACCCGGACATCGACATCGCCGAGCTGATGACGCATCTCAAGGGCCCGGATTTCCCGACCGGCGGAATCATCGTCGGCTGGCAGGGGATCAAGGACGCCTACGAGACCGGCCGCGGCCGAGTGGTCGTCAGGGGAGGGCCCACATCGAGCCCCTGCGCCAGGGCAAGGAGGCGATCATCGTCACCGAGCTGCCCTATCAGGTGTCGAAGGGCGACGGCCGCGGCGACGGCTCAGGCTTGATCAAGAAGATCGCCGAGGTCATCAAAGCCGAAAAGATCAAGGAGATCTCCGACCTCCGCGACGAGTCGGACAAGTCGGGCATCCGCCTCGTGATCGAGCTCAAACGCGACGCGATCCCGAAGGTCGTTCTCAACAACCTCTACAAGCACACCCCGCTGCAGTCGACGTTTGGCGTCAACACGGTTGCCCTCGTCGACGGTGTGCCGAAGACGCTGAACCTGCTCGAAATCCTCGACGCCTACGCCGGTCACCAGCGCGAGGTGATCATCCGCCGCACCAAGCACGAGCTGCACGAAAAGGAGGCCCGCCGCCACATTCTCGAGGGCCTGCTGATCGCGATCAGCGACATCGACGCGGTGATCGCGCTGATCCGCGGCTCGCGCGACCCGGACACCGCGCGCGACGGCCTGATGTCGAGGTTCGACCTGACGCGGATACAGGCGCAGGCGATCCTCGACCTGCGACTGCAGCGCCTGACCGCGCTCGAGGCCGACAAGCTCAAAGAGGAGCACGCCGACGTGGTCGAGCGAATCGCCGAGCTGCGCGAGATCCTCGGTGACGAGCAGCGGGTTCGCGACATCCTCAAGGAAGAGCTGACCGAGATCCGCAGCTCCTACGGCGACGAGCGGCGGACCGAGATCACCCATTCCGAAGACGACGTCGACATCGAGGACCTGATCGCCGACCAGCAGATGGTCATCTCGATCACCAAGTCCGGCTACATCAAGTCGTTGCCGCTGGCCACCTACCGCAAGCAGCGCCGTGGCGGCGTCGGCGTGCGCGGCATGGAAATGAAGGACGAGGACTACATCGAGCACCTCTTCGTCTGCTCGACCCACGACTACCTGCTGTTCTTCACCAACCGCGGCAAGGTCTACCGCCAGAAGGTCTACGAGCTGCCCGAGGCCTCGCGGACCGCGAAAGGGAGGGCGCTGGTCAACCTGCTTCCCCTGCGCGAGGGGGAGTTCGTCCGCGCCGTGCTCTCGACCCGTGATTTCAGCGAGGGCAAGTACCTCGTCTTCGCGACCAAGAAAGGACAGGTCAAGAAGACCGACTTCCTCGCCTACAACACGCCGATCAAGGCCGACGGGATCATCGCGATCAAGATCAAAGACGACGACGAGCTCGTCGCCGTGCGCCGCACCAGCGGCAACGACGACATCATCATCGTCTCGCGCTCCGGCCAGGCCGTGCGCTTCAACGAGGACCAGGCGCGCCCGATGGGCCGGGATACGGGCGGCGTGCGCGGGATGAACGTCTCCCGCGGTGACAACTGCGTGCTGGCGATGGACATCGCCCGCGACGACACCGAGCTGCTGGTGGTGACCGAAAACGGATATGGAAAGCGCACCCCGATCGCCGAGTATCAGGTCAAGGGACGCGGCGCGATGGGCGTCAAAACGATCAGCCTGACCGAAAAAAAGGGCGGCGTGGTCGGTGCCCTGATCGTCCGCGAGCACCAGGGCCTCGTCTTCATCTCCCAGAACGGGATGGTCCAGCGAACCTCGGTTGGCGGCATCTCCCAGATGGGCCGGGCCACCCAGGGCGTCAAGGTGATGAACATCAAGGACGACGACCGGGTCAGCGCGGTGGCGCTGGTGGTCGAGTCCGACGGCTCCGCCGAGGTGGCGGAGGAGGCTCCCGGCGCCGAGGAGCTTCCCGAAGCCAGCGCGGACTGATCAGGCGGCGGCGACCGGCAGGTACTGCTGCCAGGCAGCCGGGATGCGCGGGCTCGCCACCTGGATGAACACCGTCGGCCCCGGCGCCTTCGGCGTGTTCTGAGGGTGCATGTGGATCTCGCGGGGGAGGCGGTTGCCCTTGCGGCGGTTGCAGGACGCGCAGGCGGCGACGATGTTCTCCCAAACCGATTTGCCGCCGCGGCTGCGCGGGATCACGTGGTCGACCGTGAGGCCAGATTTGCGCGAGCCGCAGTACTGGCAGGTCCACGAGTCCCGCGCCAGCACCGCGCGGCGGGTGATCTTCCTCCTGTGCGCTTCCCGCGGGATCCGCACGTAGCTGACCAGGCGGATCACGTCGGGGCGCTCCATCGTCATGTGCTCGGAGTGGATCGCGCCTTCGCGGCGCTCGAGCAACTCGGCCTTCTCCTTCAGCAACAGCACAGCAGCCCTTCTCAACGTGCACACGTTGATCGGCTCGTACGTCGCATTGAGAACAAGGACGCGTGCCATATTGCTGGAGAATTCTACGCAGTTGGGTAGGAGCCCAGGATTCGCACCGATTCGGCCTTGGCCCGGAGCGCCTCAATCGCCTCGCTGACGGCACGTTCGCCGAGCGCCCCGTCGAGGTCGCAGAAGAACATGTAGCGGCCGAGGCCGAGGCGCAGTGGCCGCGACTCGATGCGGCTGAGGTTGACGTCGCGGCTGGAGAACTCCCGCAGCGCCTCGACCAGGGCGCCGGGGTGATCCTCGCCCAGCTCCGAGAAGACCAGCGAGGTCTTCCAGCCCTCACCCGGCGCCACCGCGGTGCCCGCCGCGGCGATCCAGACAAAGCGGGTGACGTTGTTGTCCTCGTCCTCGATCCCCTCGCGCAGGATCGTGCAGCCGTAGAGCTCGGCGGCGGAGTGGGCGCCGATCGCCGCCCAGGGCTCGCTGGACTCGCCGACCAGGCGCACTGCCTCGGCCGTGCTGCTGGCGCTGCGCGGCTCGGCACCAGGCAGGCTCTCGCGCAGGAAGCGGGCGCACTGGGCGAGCGGCTGGGGGTGGGAGAGGACGGTCGTGACCTGCTCCAGCTCCAGCTCCGTGCGGGCCATCAGCATTGCCCGCACGGCGAAGTCGTGCTCGCCGACGATCGTCACGCCCTCGGCCTCGAAGGCCAGCGTGTCGAGGGTGCTGCGGACCGATCCCTCGATCGAGTTCTCGAAGGGGACCAGCGCTCGCTCGACCTCACCGCGCTCGACCGCGAGGATCGCGTCGTGGACCGTCGGCGTTCGCAGCGCGGTGAACTCCTCGCCGGGGCCCAGCGCCTCGCGCAGGGCGTCTTCGGTGAAGGTCCCGGCCGGCCCCAGGTAGGCGATCCGCATCGCGGCGCCTATTCGAAGGCGACGGTGTAGCTGGCCTTGTTGTTGTCGGAGACCTGCTCGCCCGGCACGGTGTCGACGTCGACTTCGAGCGTCACTTCTCCGCTTGGCGCCGGCGTCAAGGGGATCGAGACGCCTTCCGTTTCACCCGCGGCGATGCTTTCGATGCTCCCCTTCAGGGTGCCGCCGCCGCTGACGGTGACTGAGACGCTGATGCCGTTCTCCGTCGATTCGCCCTGGTTGGCCACCTGCACTTCGACTTCGGGCGTTCCTTCGCTGAGCACCGGAGTGGTCGATTCGGCGCTGAGTTCGGTGCCGTTGACGCTGGTTCCAACCAGGCCGAGGCCGTGCACGCCCGGCGTCGCCGCTGCGGTGGCGCCGTCGACCGAGCCGAGCGCCGCGGCGACGGCGCTCTCGTCCAGCCATTTGGTCCCTTCGGCCAGGAAGGCGCTCTTCGGCACATCGCTGCCGTCGATCCCGTTGGAGGCGAGGACGCTGTTGATTTCCGGCTGCACCACGGTCGCGTAGAGCACGTCGCTGGCCAGCAGCTTCTGCATCTGCGCGGCGATGTCCGCCGTCGCCTGCTCGGCGCCGACGTCGCCGAGCGCCGTGCTCATCTTGTCGGCGATTTCGTCCATCGCGCTGCTGCGCAGTTCGTAGACGAGCTCCAGCGCGCTCTGGGCGTGGCCCATGTCGCCCGGGGCGCTGAGCCCGTCGACGCGACTCGCGTAGTTGTCCATCGCGCTGCGGTCGGCGTTCACCTCGGCGACGAACTCGGTGACCGAGAGGCTGCCCGGATCGGCGAGCTTGCCGAAGAGCTGCTTGCTGGTCTGCTGGGTCTCGTCGGCGATCTGGGTGACGTTGCGGGCGTAGTCGCTCAGCGCCCGGTCCTTGCGGGCGTCGAGGCAGCCCTTGACGCCGAGCACGATCAGGATCAGCAGCAGCAGGCCGCCGCCGAGCGCCAGCCCGCGCCGCAGCAGGATCTGCTGGCGCTCAGGGCGCCGGCGCGGCCGCGGCCGCCGACCCGGCCTGGATGAGGGCGAATCCACCAAGAAGCAGGGAGTATGTCGCAGGAAGAAGCGGATTCGCGGCGAAGCCGGGAAGTGCTGTGGTCGGCTCACTCGTCCTCAACCGCTTCCTGATCGAGCGCCGCATTGGCAGCGGCGGCTTCGGCACCGTCTACGAGGCCTGGGACGGTCGCCTCGAGCGCTCGGTCGCGGTCAAGGCGATCGACGCCGGCGGCTCGCGGGACTCCGGCCGCGTGCTGCGCGAGGCGCAGGCCGCGGCGCGGCTCAACCACCCCGGCATCGTCACCCTCTACGAGATGGGCGAAGAGGACGGCAACGCGCTGCTGGTCACCGAGCTGGTCGACGGCGAGACGCTCGCCCAGCTCAACCGCGAGGGCACCCTCAGCGACCGCGAGATCGGCGAGATCGGCGCCGATCTCTGTGAGGCGCTCGACCACGCTCACGCCCGCGCCGTCGTCCACCGTGACATCAAGCCGCAGAACGTGCTGGTGACCGCGGAGGGTGAGCCGAGCGCGAAGCTGATGGACTTCGGCGTCGCCCGCCTCACCGACGCCGCCGGGCTGACCGCCCCCGGCGACGTCGTCGGCACCCTCGCCTACATGTCGCCCGAGCAGGCCGAGGGCCGCGCCGCCGGCCCGGAGGCCGACGTCTACTCGCTGGCGCTGATGCTCTACGAGGCCTGGGGTGGCGAGAACCCGAACCGCCGCGCCACCCCGGCGGCGACTGCGCGGGCGATCGGCACCCGCCACCGGCCGATGCGCAAGCTCCGCCCCGACCTGCCGCGCCAGCTCAGCGAAGCGGTCGACGCTTGCCTGCAGTCCCGCCCGGATCGACGGCCGCCGCTGGAGGAGCTCGGCGCCGCGATCGAAAGCTCGCTCGACCACCTCGCCGAGCATCGGCCGCGCCGTGAAACCTCGCTGCGCCTGCGCTTGGGGGCGGTTGCCGTGGCTGCCGTGCTCGGCGCCTGGCTTGCCGCCGGCCACGGCTTCCTGCTCCCGTAGGATTCGACCCCGGTTTTCCCGCCAGCCGCCTTTTGGCGTCTCGCTCGCGAAAAGGAGCCAACGATCAGCGTTCTACGCAACCTCGAGAGTCGGATCGAAGGCCTCGTCGAGGGGGTATTCAGCCGCGCCTTCAGCTCCGAGGTGCAGCCGGTCGAGCTCGCCCGCAAGCTGGCCAAGGAGATGGATGCCCACAAGACGGCGGGGGTGGCGCGGATCTACGTCCCCAACGAGTACACGGTCTTCCTCTCGAGCAAGGACCGGGTCAAGCTGGAGGGGTACGAGCGTTCGCTCGAGCAGGAGCTCTCCGGCTATCTGCTCGAGCACGCCCGGCGCCGCAGCTACGACCTGCTGACTCGGCCGGCGGTCGAGTTCAAGACCGACGAGCGCCTGCGCCTCGGCGAGTTCGGCATCCAGACCCGCCTGGTCAAGCCGCCGGCGCGCGAGGGCGAGGCGCCGAGCCAGGGCGAGGAGGGGCACACGATGGTCTACTCGGCGGTGAAGGAGAAAGCCGCCGCGCCGGCGAGCCCCGAGCGCCCCGAGGCGTCGGTCGCGACCCGCGCGGTCGTCTCGCTCGACGACCGCCGCTACGTGCTGGAGGGGCCGCAGGCGACGATCGGGCGCTCCAAGCAGGCGGAGTGCGTGCTCAGTGACCCCAACGTCTCGCGCCGCCACGCCGAGCTGCGGCGCTCGCAGTCCGGCGACTGGACGATCGCCGACCTCGGCTCGACCAACGGCGTCAAGGTGAACGGGCGCCGCGTCACCTCGACCCGGCTCAGCCCCGGGGACCAGGTCACCGTCGGCACCACGACCTTCCTCTTCGACGTCGAGCAATGAATGCGCCCCAGCACCCCGAGGACGAGGCCCGGGCGCCGTTGGGCAAGGACCCAGGAGAGCCCGATGGCAGCGCCGTCGGGTGACCGGCGACGCGGCCCAGCGGTGCTCTGGGGCCGTCATTAGGGTGCTGGCGTGGACTACGCACCGATCTCCGTGGCCCTCAAGTTCGGCTTCCTCGCCGTCCTCTACCTCTTCCTGCTCTGGATCGCCCGCAGCGCGCTCAAGGATCTGCGCCGCACCGCCTCGCCGGCGCCCGACGCGACCGGCTTCCACCAGGCGCCCGGCTTCGATCCGCAGCCAAGCGCGACCGATGCCTGGCTGGTGGCGGAGCGCGGCGGCGGCCTCGACCCGGGCGAGCGCTTCGACCTGATCGGCGGCCTCTCGATCGGGCGCTCGACGGAAGCCGACGTGCGGATCGACGATCGCTACGCCTCCGGCGTGCACGCGAGGATCTTCGGCCGCGATGGACGCACCTACGTCGAGGACATGAGCTCGACCAACGGCACGCTGCTCAACGACGCCACCCTGAGCGGCGAGGCGGAGCTGATCGACGGCGACGTGGTGCGGATCGGCGACACCGAGTTTCGCTACGAGGCCCATGCTTAGCGGCCGCCGCAATCCGGCTCGGGGCGCGCCGAGCTGCCGCCGAGCTCCCGGGCGCGAGGGCGGCCGATGCTGAGGATCGACGACCAGGCATTCCGCTCCGACACGGGCCGCCAGCGCAGCGCCAACGAGGACTCCTACTTCGTCAGGGCGCCGATCTTCGTCGTCGCCGATGGCATGGGCGGCGCCCAGGCGGGCGAGGTCGCCTCCCAGGCCGCCGCCGACGCCTTCGACGTCGACCTGCCCGAGGCGGCCCCCGAGCAGGTCCTGCGCGAGACGATCGCCGCCGCCAACCGCAGCATTCACGAGCTCGCCCGCGCCGACCCCTCGCGGGCCGGGATGGGGACGACGCTGACCGCGGCGATCGTCAGCGCCGAGCGCGAAGAGGTCGCGATCGGCCACGTCGGCGACAGCCGCGCCTACCGGCTGCGGGCGGGGCGGCTCGAGCAGCTCACCCGCGACCACTCGCTGGTCGAGGAGATGCGGCGCAAGGGCCAGCTCACCGACGCCCAGGCGCAGGACCACCCGCAGCGCTCGATCATCACCCGCGCGCTCGGCCCCGAACCCGAAGTCGAGCCGGACCTGCAGACCGTTCCCGCCGCCCCGGGCGACGTCTTCCTGCTCTGCTCGGACGGCCTGACGACGATGCTGGCCGAGAAGCAGATCGCCAAGCTGCTCGCCGGCGCCAGCTCGATGAGCGCCGCCGTGCGCGCCCTCGTCGACGAAGCCAACCGCGCCGGCGGCCGCGACAACATCACCGCGCTGGCCTTCCGGCTCGAGGACGCGGCGGCGCCGCGGCGCCAGCCCGAGGGCGCGACGCTGATCGGTCCGTCGGCCGAGGAGGCGGGGCTGACCGCCACCGAGGTGCGCCGCCGCGCCGCCGGGGCGGCCGCGCGGGAGCGCCGCGAGCAGCTCGCCGCCAAGCCTCCGCGCCGCCGCCTGCGCCGCGCCGCGAAGCTGCTGGCGGCGCTCGCCGTGCTGGCGGCGCTCGCCTTCGGCGCCTGGTACGGCAATCGCCAGGTCTGGTTCCTCGGCACCGATGACGGCGGCCGCGTCGCCCTCTACCGCGGCCTGCCCTACGAGCTGCCCCTCGGCATCGTGCTCTACGACGAGCGCTACGCCAGCCCGATCCAGTCCGCCGCCCTGACGCCGAAGCGCCGCACCGCGGTCAGCGGCCACGACCTGCGCTCGCGCGACGACGCCGTCTCGCTGATCGAAGACATCGAACGGGCCGCCGAGAGCTCGCCACCAGCGGCGGAAGCAGGGGCGCAAGGCGGTCGCGGGCGATGAGCGCGACGCTGCGAAAGCAGAGCACGCGGGCGGCGCCTTGATCTCGGCGCGGAACCGGGAGCTGATCGCCCTCGTCCCGGTCGCCCTCCTGCTCACCGCCGGCTTCGCCGCGGTCTTCGCCCAGGAGAACGCCCGGCTCGACAACCTCAGCCTGATCTACGGCGCCTACTTCTTCGCCGTCTGCCTCGCCACCCACGTATACCTGCGGATCCGCCTGCCCGACGCCGATCCGTACCTCTTTCCGCTGGTCGCGCTGCTGATGACCTTCGGCCTGGTGATGGTCTACCGGATCGACCCCAGCCTCGCTCGCGACCAGGCCAACTGGTTCGTCTTCGGCCTCGTCCTCTTCGCCCTGACGATCCAGTTCCTGCGCGACTACGACGTGCTCGAGCGCTACCGCTACACGATCGCCGTCGTCGGCCTGCTGCTGCTGCTGGCGCCGCGCCTGCCGGGAATCGGCCAGCAGGTCAACGGCGCCTACCTCGGGATCAAGGCCGGCCCGCTCGCCTTCCAGCCGGCCGAGTTCTCGAAGATCTGCCTTGTCGTCTTCCTCGCCAGCTACCTGCGCGAGCACCGCGAGGTGCTGATCGTCGGCGCCCGCCGGGTGCTGGGGGTGACGCTGCCGCCGCTCAAGCACTTCGGCCCGATGCTGGTCGTCTGGGGAGCCTCGATGTTCATGCTCGTCTTCATCCGCGACCTCGGCAGCTCGCTGATGTTCTTCGCCGCCTTCCTGGCCCTGCTCTACGTCGCCACCGGCCGCTTCTCCTTCGTCGTCATCGGCATGGCGATGTTCCTCGTCGGCGCCTGGTTCTTCGCCTCGACCGTGCCCCACGTCCACGACCGGGTCGAGATCTGGCTCGACCCCTACGCCCACCCGCAGGCGAGCGGATACCAGATCCTGCAATCGATCTTCGCCCAGGCCGATGGCGGCCTCTTCGGCAAGGGCTTCGGCCAGGCGCTGATCACGGTTCCCGGCACCAACCAGGCGCTGCTGCCGGCGGCCCAGACCGACACGATCTATTCGCTGATCGTCAACGAGCTCGGCCTCTTCGGCGCTTGCGCGGTCGTGCTGATCTACCTGCTGATCGCCGCCCGTGGCTTCAAGGTCGCGCTGCAGGCCGACGACGGCTTCTCGAAGCTGCTGGCGACCGGCCTCACCGCCGTCTTCGCGATCCAGGCCTTCGTCATCATCGGCGGCGTCACCAGGGTGATCCCCCTGACCGGCGTCACCCTGCCGTTCATCAGCTACGGCGGCAGCTCGATCGTCGCCAACTTCGTCCTCCTCGCCCTGCTCCTCCTCGTCTCCGATCGCGCCCGCCGCCAGCTGCAGGCTCCCGCCCGGCCCGGCCGCCTCCTGGAGGAGAGATGAACCGCCAGATCATCAAGCTCTTCGGCCTCGTCGTCGCCCTCTTCGCGGTGCTGATCGGCTTCACCTCGTACTGGTCCGTGTTCGACGCCGCGGCGCTGAAGGAGAAGGACGCCAACAAGCGCCCGCTGCTCGAGCAGCAGCAGATCAAGCGCGGCCGCATCCTCGCCGCCGACGGCACCGTGATCGCCCGCTCGGTGCCGAAGGGCCACGGCTCCGGCCTGCGCTACGTGCGTCGCTACCCCGAGGGCTCGCTCTACGGGCACCCGATCGGCTACAGCTTCGTCCAGTTCGGCGACAGCGAGTTCGAGCAGTTCCACAACGACGAGCTGGTCGGCAACGAATCGGAATTCAGCTCGATCCTCGACCAGCTGCGCGGGGCCAAGCAGGAGGGCAACGACCTCGTCACCAACCTCGACCCGGCGGCGCAGGCGACGGCGCTGGAAGACCTGCGCGAAGCCGGCCACGGCGCCGTCGTCGCGATCGAGCCGCAGAGCGGCCGGGTGCGGGTGATGGCCTCGAACCCGCCCTACGACCCCAACCGCGTGCCCTACGAATTCGGCAAGCTGAGCACGAACAAAATCGAAACACCGCTCTTCAACCGCGCCACCCAGGGCCAGTACCCGCCGGGATCGACCTTCAAGGTGGTGACCGCGGCGGCCGGCCTGGAAAGCGGCGTGATCACGCCGGAGACGCCGATCGACGCGCCGGGCTCGCTCGAGGTCGAAGGGACGCCGCTCGAAAACGACTTCGGCGAAAGCTTCCCGGGTGCGACCCTCGACACGGCGCTGACCAACTCGGTCAACACCTGGTTCGGCCAGCTCGGCCAGCGGCTGGGCAACGACACCCTGTTCGAATACATGGAACGTTTCGGCTTCAACTCGACTCTGCCGATCGACCTCCCCGCCGATCAGGTCTACAAGAGCGGGGTCTTCAGCGAAGAAGAACTGCTGGGCGCCAACGACCCGGTCGACCTCGCCCGGCTGGCGATCGGCCAGGAGCGGCTGGCGGTGACGCCGCTGCAGATGGCGCTGGTGGCCGCCGCGGTCGCCAACAAGGGCAAGGAGATGAAGCCGCAGATCTGGAGCCGCGTCGTCGATCCCGACGGCCGCGTGACCAAACGCCTCGACCCCTCCCAGTACAGTCAGCCGATCAGCGCCGAGACCGCCGAAGAGCTGACCACCGCGATGGAAGGCGTCGTCAGCGAAGGGACCGGAACAAACGCGGCGATCCCGGGCGTCTCGGTGGCGGGCAAGACCGGCACCGCCGAAACGCCCGGCAACGAAGCCTGCGGCGGCGGCGAAGAAGAGAACCAGGCCTGGTTCATCGGCTTCGCGCCAGCCGATGACCCGAAGATCGCGATCGCGGCGACGGTCGAGTGCACCGAAGAATTCGGCAACGACGTCGCCGCGCCGATCTTCCGCGACGTGGCGGAAACGATCCTCAACGGTGAATGAGATAGAACAGCCGCCGATGGGCCGAGAACAAGACTCCGGCTGCGGAAATCGGCCCGCCGGCCGTGGGGTGGCGCGTGGCTGAGGTAACGCAGGGGTCCGTGGTTGATGGGCGCTACACGGTGTTGCAGCGGATTGGCTCGGGGGGGATGGCCGATGTCTGGCTCGCCGACGACACGCACCTCCAGCGCCGCGTCGCGCTCAAGGTGCTGCACGCCCGCTTCACCCAGGATCGCGAGTTCGTCGAGCGCTTCCGGCGCGAGGCCGAGGCCGCGGCCGGGCTCCAGCACCCCAACGTCGTCGCCGTCTTCGACCGCGGCGAGGTCGACGGCACCTACTACATCGCGATGCAGTACCTGGAAGGGCGCACGCTGAAGGAGCTGATCGAGGCCGGCCTCACCTCGGAGCAGGCGGTTGGCCTGATCCGCCAGGTGCTCGAGGGCGCCCGCTTCGCCCACCGCCACGGCGTCGTCCACCGTGACCTCAAGCCGCAGAACGTGATCGTCGACGCCGAGGGCAAGGCGACGGTGACCGACTTCGGCATCGCCCGCGCCGGCGTTTCGGAGATCACCCAGGCCGGCTCCGTGATGGGCACTCCCCACTACCTCTCGCCGGAGCAGGCCCAGGGCTTCGACGTGACCGCGGTCTCCGACCTCTACTCGATCGGGGTGATGCTCTACGAGGCGCTGACGGGCCGCGTGCCCTTCGAGGGCGAGAGCGCCGTTGCGGTGGCGATGAAACAGGTCTCCCAGGCCCCGCAGCGACCCAGCTCGATCAACCCGCAGGTCTCACCGGCGCTCGACGCCGTGGTGATGCGGGCGCTGGAGAAGGAGCCGGGCCAGCGCTTCCAGAGCGCCGACGCTTTCATCGCCGCGCTCGACGCCGCGCTGAAGGAGCCGGGCGGCGGTGGCGGGACGGCGGCCTTCGCGGCTCTGCCGCCGATCGTCGCCACGCCCGAGGAGCCGATCGAGGAAGGCGAGGAGGAGAAGTCGCGGCGGCTGATCTGGATCCTGGTCGCCGCCGCGGTGCTGATCGGCCTCCTGGCCGGCTTCGCGCTGACCCGCGACACCACCACCGAGGTGCCCAACGTCACCGGCGAATCGCTCAACCTCGCCTTCGCGCGGCTGCAGCAGGACGGCTTCAACGTCGGCGAAGTGAAGCGGGTCGAGCGCGAAGCGCCGGCCAACACGGTGCTGGAGCAGGACCCATCGGCATCGCCCCCCGCCGACGAAGCCTCGCTCGACTGCGCCTTCCTCAGCTTCTTCTGCTCGAAGCCGAAGGTGATGCTGACCGTCAGCGCCGGTCCCGGCAGCGCCAAGGTTCCCTCCACCTCGGGGCTGACCGTCGCCGAAGCCGAAGCCGAGCTCGAAGCCGCGGGGTTCAAGGCACGGGTCGAAACGGCGCATTCCGATCGGGTTGAAGAGGGGCAGGTGATCCACTCCGACCCTTCCGGCGGCGAAACCGCGACCCGTGGCACCGACGTCCTGCTCACCGTCTCCAGCGGGCCGAAGCTGGCGACCGTGCCGGTGCTGGCGGGGACCCAGCGCTCGGTGGCGGTGCAGCAGATCCGCGGCCGCGGCTTCACCCCCAGCGTTGAAGAAGAAGCGAGCGCGAAGCCGGCGGGGGAGGTGATTCGCCAGGCGCCTAACGCGGGCTCGCAGCTGCCCGCCGGCTCGACCGTCTCGATCGTTGTCTCCCAGGGCGAAGAAAAGGCGCAGGCGCCGAACGTGATCGGCAAGCTGCGCGCCGAAGCGGTCGAAGCGGTGCGCGAAGCCGGCCTCAAGCCGGTGGTTCAGGAACAGCTGACCGAAGTCCCCTCCCAGGTCGGCCGCGCCACCGACCAGTTCCCGCCGCCGGGCTCTGAGCTGAAGCCGGGCTCGACCGTGACCGTGGTGGTGGGGAAGGCGGCGAGCGCCGCCAGCGAAGAAACGGAAGCGGGCGAAGAAGAATGAGGGTCGCGGTCCTCTCCGGGGGCCGTTCCTCCGAGCACGAGATCTCGCTGCGCTCGGGCGAGGCGGTGGCCGGCGGTCTCGAGCAGGCGGGCCACGAGGCGCTGCCGGTGACGATCTCGCGCCGGGGGTCCTGGAGCCTGGGGGGAGACCCGGTCGCGCTGGCGCCCGGCGCCGGCCTGCTCGGCGCCGACGTCGCCTTCCCCGCCCTGCACGGCCCCTTTGGCGAGGACGGCAGCGTGCAGGGCCTGCTCGAGTGGCTCGACCTTCCCTACGTCGGCTCCGACGTCCTCTCCTCCGCGATCTGCATGGACAAGCTGACGCTGAAGCGCCTCTTCGCCAACGCCGGCATCCCGCAGGTCGATTTCGTCGCCGTCGGCGAGCCGGCTTGGCGCGAGCGCTGCGAGGCGATCGAGGCGCCGCTCTGGGTCAAGCCCTCGCGGCTCGGCTCCAGCGTCGGGATCAGCCGCGTCGAGGGAGCGGGCGCCGAGCTCGACGCGGCGATCGAGCTGGCACGCCGCCACGACCCGCGCGTGATCGTCGAGGCCTCCGCCAGCGGCCGCGAGGTCGAGTGCTCGCTGCTGGGCAACGAGATCGTCGAGGCCTCCCAGCCGGGCGAGATCGTCGCCAACGGCGACTGGTACGACTACGAGACCAAGTACCGCGAGGGGGGGATGGAGCTGGTGGTCCCGGCGCCGATCCCCGAGGCGCTGCTGGCGCGGGTGCGCGAGCTGGCCACAACCGCCTTCGAGCTCGGCGGCTGCGCCGGCCTCGCCCGCTGCGACTTCTTCGTTGAGCCCGACGGCGCCGTCCTCGTCAACGAGATCAACACGATGCCCGGCTTCACCGAGACCAGCGCCTACGCCAAGCTCTGGGAGGCCTCAGGCCTCGACTACCCGAGCCTCTGCGACCGCCTCGTCAGCCTCGGGGTCGAGCGCCACCGGCAGGCTCGCTCGTACGAGTTCTGATCGCCACCTGCCGCACCAGCTTCAGGCCGACCGGCAGCGCGCCGATCCTCAGGATCGTCGCCAGGTCCCGGGCTTGCTGGACCGTGTCGAAGCCGCCGGCGATCTGAGCGCCGACCCGCCCGTCGATCCCGTCGGGGTTCTCGGCGAAGTTGATAATCGGCCGAGTCTTCACCTCGTCCTCGAAAACGACGGCGAGGTGGCCGGAAAGCACTTCAGCCATCGCCGCGGTTACCGGCCCCGTCGCCCCCGCCCGCCCCCGCTGCGCGATCGCCCGAGTCAGCCGCTCGAAGTCGGCGCGGCCCTCTGCGGTGAATTCGAAAGTGACGATCGGCGCGCCGAATTCGTCAACCCCCTGCAGGGGGTTGACGATCTCCGAGCCGCCGAGCGCCGGCCTGTCCTTGAGCGCATACCAGCCGGGGGCTGCGGTCTCGCTGACTTTCCCAAGAGAGTCGCTCGGTTGCTCGGAAACGACCACCGTGTCATCGGCGCCCTGCCTGGATGCCAGCTTGAGCGCGTTGCGCTTGCTTGGCAAGGCGCCGGCAAAGATCAGCTGGCTGTTCGAGCGCCGCCGGACGTCCCGGCCCGCCGCCTTCCATTCTCGTTCCGCCCGGCGCAGCGGGCCAGCTTCCGGCTCTCTGCCGGGGTGGCCCCCGATCGCCAGCTCGCGCCCGATCAAGTTGGGCTCCCAGTCATAGAAGCGGAGCTGGCCGCTGCCCCCGAGCAGCCCCATCACCCGCCGCGCCCTCGCCCTGGAGCCAAGGCTCGGCAGGACGACGCGAATGCGCCTTTCGCCGAGCGAGCGAACTTCCGCTCCGGGCAGCGCCAGCGCCTGCAGCCGCGCGCAGAGGATCCTTTCGGCCACGGCGCGAGCCCCCGCCGTGGCATCTCGCTCTGTCGCCCGCAACTCGTAAACGAGCTCGAGTGAACGGGCGGCTTGCCGGCCCCCGCAGGTGACTCCGGCATCCGCGGGGTCAATACGCGCGACGAGCGCCGTCGCCGCGCCGGTGGCGATCGTGAGTATCAAGCTGAAGCAAACGATTCGTCGCACGGCAAAGGCCCTAACCCAGCAGTTTGATGTCGCTGATCTCAACCTGGAAGCCGCCGAACTGGTCGCCGGCTTCCGAGGCCTTGTTGAACCAGAGCAGGAAGTAGCTGGCGGGTTCGCGCGGGGCCAGGTCGATCTCCTGGGTCGAGGAGGCGTCGACCACGGTGCCGATCGGTTCTCCCCAGCCCGAGAGCTCTTCCGGGGGCCCGGAGGGGGCAGCGAAGACCTCGGCGTCCCAGCCCGGCGTCGGCGTGCGCACGATCATCCTCGTCGGCTTCGCCGGCGAGGTGACCGTCACGTAGACGCCGACCCCGGGGTCCGGGCCGGTCTTGGTGCCGGCGAAGGTGTCGGATTCGTAGTGCTCCGTTTCCCACGCGGTCCCGCTCGGGTCGCCGTCGACAGCCAGTTCGACCTTGCTGCCAACCTCTTCGCCGTCGCCCTGGGGGTCGTAGTCGGTCGCCGAGCTGATCGTGATCGGGGCGCCCTTGCCCTTGTTGGCGCCACCGCCTCCGAGCCCGTCGGAGATCAGCTTCACGGCGAGCAGCGAGCCGCCGGCGACGATCAGCACGCCGACGATCGCGGCCCAGCTCCAGCGCGCTCGTCCCGAGAGCTTGCGTTTCGGCGGCGGCACCGCATCGAGCACGCTGGTCGCCTCGCCGGTGGTCGAGCCGGCGCGGGCGGCCTCGACCTCGAGCGCGGTCGAGAGGTCGTCGATCATCTCGCCGACGTGCTGGTAGCGCTCGGCCGGGTCCTTGGCCGTGGCCCGCTCGACCACCAACGCGACCGCGGCGGAGACCTCGGGACGGCGCCGCTGCACGTCGGGCAGCTCCTCGTTGACGTGTTTCATCGCCACCCCGACCTGGCTGTCGGCCTCGAACGGGACCTGGCCGACCAGCATCTCGTAGAGGACGACGCCGAGCGAGTAGATGTCTGAGCGGGGGTCGACGGGACGCCCCATCGCCTGCTCGGGCGCCACGTAGTCGGTGGTGCCGAGCACCCGGCCGGTCACCGTCATCCCGTCCTGCTCGAGCTGGCGCGAGATGCCGAAGTCGGTCAGCTTCGCCCGTCCCTCGGAGTCGATCAGGATGTTCTGCGGCTTGATGTCGCGGTGGACCATCTTGCGGGCATGGGCGACGGGAGGCCCCTGGCGATCTCGATCGCGTAGGCGATCGCCTCCTGCGGATCGAGCGCGCCGGTGCGGTTGACGCGCTGCTTCAGCGTTTCGCCCTCGACGTATTCGAAGACGATGTAGGGATGGCCGCCGTCCTCGCCGGCGTCGATCACCGAGACGACGTTTGGGTGCGAGAGCTTGGCCACCGCCCGCGCCTCCTGGCGGAAGCGCTCGAGCTGGTCGGCCTGCTCGGACATCTCGCGGTGCATCACCTTGACCGCGACCTGGCGATCGAGCGTCTGGTCCCGCGCCAGGTAGACCGTCGACATGCCGCCGCTGCCGAGCTTCGCCTCCAGCCGGTAGCGGCCGGAGAGCACGGTCCCGATCATCGCGCTGCTTGTGGGGCGGACATCCATGGAGGCTTGCCTGAGGGTATTCGCGAACCGAGCCTCAGTGGTAGCTCGCGCCGCCGCCGGTCTCGCCTGCCCGCTTGCAGCGACGCGTGAATTTTGAAATGGTCAGCCGAGTCATGTCGGTCCAGGTGGAACAGGGGATGGCCGCTCAGCCGATGACGGCGAGGGTCTGGCGATGGAAGGGGACCCCCTCTGACGTCGTGCGGATCGCCGACACCGTCTCCCGCGCCGCCGCCGGCCCGCTCTCGATCGAGGTGACCGATGCGATGGGAACCAGGGATTTCACCAGCACGGCGGAGCTCGAGCGGGCGCTGACCCAGCCCTTCCACAGCCTCGCCCTGCAGGCGGTCGGCAGCGAGTGCAAGGTGACGGCCGTCTTCGACGCAACGGGAGTCCACAGCACCGCCGCGGTGACGATCCTCGCTTCTGGAAGCGATCTGCCTCGGGCCGCAGCGGCCTGCGGGGCGGTGATGGGCGCGGCGAGCGCCGGGGCGCGAGAACCGAAGGGCACGCCGCCAGCGGAAATCGAAAAATGGGCGGGGATTGGCTCTTTCGGCTCGATTATCGGCCCCGCCATCGCCCTGCTGGCGGGTGAAGGCAACCCGGGTTTGCTGCTGCTGCTCATTGCGGTGACCCTGCTCGGCCTGGTCAGTGTCTTCTTCTACCTCGGCTACGAAACCCTGATCCCCCGAGTGGAGCTGCTCGCGCCGGGGCAAGCCCCGCGGATCCACAAGGTCGCCCTCTGGCTCGGCGGCGCGGTGGGCGCCACCCTGGTCGGCGCGGCGATGTCGGGAGTGCTCTAGCGCCGAGCGGTTGCGCTGCCCGCCGCCGTGGCGACGCCGATCCGGCTCGCCCCGGGGTAGTGGGCGCGGAGGACGCCGAGCGCCTCGTCGCACTGGGTGTCGGGAACAACGCAGCAGAAGCCGCAGCCCATGTTGAAGACCTCGTGCATCTCCTCGTCCGAGGTGCCGGAGCGCTCCTGGATCAGCGCGAAGATCGGCGGCGCCGGCAGCGGCCGGTCGATCTCGTAGCCAACCTCCGCGGCGAGCCGGTCGAGATTGCCGAGGCCGCCGGAGGTGATGTGGGCCAGGCCCCGCACCTCGACCGCGGAGCGCAGCAGCTCGAGGATCGGCTTGACGTAGATCTCGGTCGGCTCTAGCAGCTCGTCGCCGAGGGGACGGCCGAGGCGCCCCTCGGGATCCTCGTCGAGCGCGATCCCCTCCAGGGCCGAGCGGGCGAGCGTGTAGCCGTTGGAGTGCAGGCCGGAGGAGGGCAGGCCGATGACGGCGTCGCCCGGCTGGACCGCCGAGCCGTCGACGATCTCGTCCAGGGCGACGGTGCCGAAGCAGGCGCCGGAGACGTCGACGCCGCGCACCATGTCGCCGAGCTGGGCGAGCTCGCCACCGGGGATCTCGACTCCCGCCAGCTCCGCCCCGCGCGCCAGGCCGACGCCGACTTCCGCGCAGACGGCGGGATCGGCCCGCTCGATCGCGATGTAGTCGAGCATCGCCAGCGGCTCGGCGCCGACGCAGATCACGTCGTTGACGTTCATCGCCACGCAGTCGATCCCGATCGTGTCGAAGCGGCCGAGCTGCTCGGCGACCAGCAGCTTCGTCCCGACCCCGTCGGTGGAGAGCGCGATCCCGGTCCGCTCGTCGAGTCGGATCACGCTGGCGTAGTGCCCGGGCAGCGGCACCTGCCGCGACGGGCGGCCGAGCTGGATCGCGGCCAGTGCCTTGACCAGGCCGGTGACGGCCGAGTCCGCGGCACCCTGGTCCACACCTGCCTTTGCGTAGGCGTCACCGCTCATGACGGCGATTCTTTCAGGCGCTGGACCAAATCGGGAACTGGTTCGAATACGTAGCCGCGGCCCTTGCTTCGACGCAACAGCAAGCCGCGCTCGTCGAGGTCGGAGAGATCGGAGCGAGCCGTCTCGTGGGTCACTCTATGGCTGGTTGCGTGGCTGCCGAAGGTGTAGGCGCCATCGGGATTTCGGATCGCGTCTGTGAGTAGCGCCAGTTGCCGGTGGTTGAGGCCGCCGGCGCCTTGAAGCAGCCGCTCGACGTCGCGCACCTCGGCGATCTTGCGCTGCATGTAGACGTCGTGCCGGTCGAGCGCCTTTTCGATCGCCTCGAGTTGATGGATGAGGAAGTAGGTCAGGTCGCCTTCATCCGTCTCGGACTCGACGAACGCGCGGGCGTACTTGGCCGGCGCTTCGCGAATGACCGGCGAGATCGGCAGGTACTCGATCAACCAGTAGCCGCGTCGCTGCATCAGCCACGAGAAGAGGATCCGCGCTGTCCGCCCGTTGCCGTCCTCGAACGGGTGGTCGTAGCCGAGCCAAAAATGCACCAGGATCGCTCGCACCACCGGATGGATGAAGCGGTCGTCGTCGTCCCGTTCGTTGGCGAAGTCGCAGAGTTGCCGCATCCGCCCCGGCAGCTCCTCGGCCGCGGGGGGGACATGGATCGGCTGCTCGTCCTCGTCGCGGTCGAAGACCGCCACTCGCTCTTCCCCCGGTTGTTGCAGGCGGCCCGCGGCGGAGGGGTCGTCGAGGGTCCCTTCGGTGACGATCCTGTGCAGCTCCAGGAGGGAGTCGAGGTCGAGCCTGTCGCCCATCTCTTCCCGCACGTACTGGAGGGCCCGGTAGTTGTTGGCGATCATTCGCTCGCCGCGGTCCCTCGGCTCGCGCCCGGTTCGCAGCATTTCCTTGGCAACTCGTCTCGAGGTGGTCGCTCCCTCGAGCTGGCTCGAGCGAATGGCCTCCTCCATCAGGGAGTTGACCAGGAACCTCTGGCCTGCCTGCTTTTCGGAGGTCACCACCTCGTCCATCGCCACCTCCCCGCTTGCCCGTTGATCTACGCGGTGCAGCCGCTTGAGCACCAGGTCGGGCAGGCCGTAGCGAAACAACGTCCCCTCCTTGTCGCGCCATGGCAAGACGCGGGCTTCGGCGGCACGGCTCGTCTTCAACCCGAGCCACCATTCTTCGCTGCTCAGGTCACCCGGTGGGTTCAGATGCCGGAGCTTGTCCCAGTGCAGGTACCTGCCTTCGACTGGCGCGCTTTTCAGCGCCTTCAGCGCCTGCACCATGGCCTCGCCTCCCAATTTGGCGATCAGCTCCAGGTATGTCGGGGCTTTCTCTACGTACATCCAAATCTAATCCAAGTTCATCCAAATCTTGGAATAGAGTAGACCAAATCCAAATCTAATCCAAGTTCATCCAAATCTTGGATTACTGGCGCGCAGCCTCGCCAGCACGGTCACCGCCAGCCCCGCTCGGTACGCCGCATACGGCCAGAGCGCGCGGTCGCGCTCGACCAGCTTGATCAGGCGCTGTGAGGCGAGGGTCGAGGCGAAGGAGGCGCCAACGCCGATCGCCATCGTGCGGCGCAGCTCGGGGGAGGTGCCGCGGCGCGCCAGTCGCGCGCCCTTCAGCGCCGTGGCGCCGACGATGATCGGCAGCGCGATCGTGCGCGAGAGCAAATTGGCCTGGTCGCGGGAGAAGCGCCGCCAGCGGGCCGCGGCGAGGGTGATGCCGTTGCGCGAGACGCCGGGGGCGAGGGCGGCGGCTTGAGCGACGCCGAGGGCGAGGCCGTCGGCCGCGCCCGCCTCGCCTCGGCCGCGCAGCTGCGGGCGGGTGTCGCCGAGCAGCATCGCCGCGGCGCCGGCGAGCAGGCCGATCGCGGTTGCCCTGGGGCCGCCGAGCCGCCGCTCGATCGAGCGCTCGAACCTGTAGCCGACGAGCGCGGCCGGCAGGAAGGAGAGGGTCAGCACCACGGCGCCGCGGGCGTCGAACTCGCGCAGCTCTTCGGCGATCAGCTGGCGCTGGCCGATCAGCAGCGCCGCCGCGGCGCCGGCGTGCAGCGCCACCTCAAAGCTCTTGCGCAGCTCCGGATCGATCGCGTCCCAGTCCCACCCTGCCAGCCAGGGGACGAGGACGATGTGGGCGGAGCTGGAGACCGGCAGCAGCTCCGTCGGTCCCTGGACGACGCCAAGGGCCAGCGCCCGCGCCGCCGGGATCCGCCCGTCGGCCGACCCGCTCAAGCGCTCGGCGAGCGAGCGGCCTCCACGGCGTCGGCGGGCTCCTCCTCGTCCGGCCCGTCACCGCGCCTGCGCTTCACGATCAGGTAGATGACCCCGCCGACGATCGCCGCCAGCACCACGTAGTCGAGGTAGCCGAGCTTGTGGCGCCACTGCTCCCAGTTTTTGCCGACCGCTTCGCCGATCAGCGCCAGCATCAGCACCCAGGGGATGCAGCCGGCGAGCGTGTAGGCCGTAAAGCGCCCGAACGGCATCCTCGCCACCCCGGCGGGAAGCGAGATGAAGGTGCGGACGATCGGCAGCATCCGCGAGAAGAAGACGGTGGCGGCGCCGTAGCGCTCGAACCAGTCGTCGGCCCACTTCAGGTGCTTGGGACTGATGTGGATCAGCTTGTTCTTCTCCAGCAGGTCGAGCCGCCCGTAGTAGCCGACGGCGTAGGCGATCCAGGAACCGACCAGGTTGCCGAGCACGCCGGCGGTGACGATGCCGAACAGCGTCAGTTCGCCTTCGGCGGCGCTGAAGCCGGCGAAGAGCATGATCGCCTCGCTGGGCACCGGTATGCAGGCGGACTCGAGCAGCATCAGCAGGAACACGGCGACCACCCCGGCGGAGCCGATGAAGTCGGTGGCGACGTTGACGATCGGGTCGACGATCTTGTCGCTGACGCTGGCGAGCAGGAGAAGCGGCATTCGTGAAGCGGGGATTGTAGGCGGGAAGCCAGGCAGCAACTAAACTGGCCAGGTTCTATGCGCCGGTTGAACCACCCCGTCTACCGCAACCGGGTCCTCCAGGTGATCGCCGACGGCGCCCTCCTGGCGCTCGCCTTCTACCTGGCCTTCCGGCTGCGCTTCCTCGACCAGAGCGGCCTGCCGCACCGCTACTGGCTGCTCTTCGCCCAGTCGGTCGGCTTCGTCGTCGTCGGCAAGCTGGTCGTCTTCGGCGCCTTCGGGCTCTACCAGAAGTGGTGGCGCTACGTCAGCGGCCGCGACTTCCTCCTGATCGTCCGCGCCGTCGCCGTCTCCAGCGCGATCCTGGTCGTCGCCTTCACCGTGCTGCGGCCGTTCGCCCACAACCTGCCGCGCTCGGTCGCGGTGATGGACTTCATCCTCACCCTGATGCTGATCGCCGGCGCCCGCCTTGCGGTGCGGCTGATCGTCGAGCGGCCCTCGCGCTCCGGCCGCGTCCCCAAGCACGAGGTGCTGGTGATCGGCGCCGGCTCCGGCGGCCAGATGGTGGTCCGCGAGCTGCAGCTCAACCCCCACCTCGACGCCACCGCGATCGGCTTCGTCGACGACGACCCGCGCAAGCGCGGGATGCGGATGCTCGGCCTCAAGGTGCTCGGCTCGACCAAGCAGATCACCACGATCCTCGACGAGACCCAGCCCGACGAGGTCGTGATCGCGATCCCCTCGGCGCCGGGGACGCTGCGGGCGAAAGTCGTCGCCGCCTGCCGCGAGCGCGAGATCCGCGTGCGCACGCTGCCGACCGTCTTCGAGCTGCTGCGCGGCGGCGTCCAGCTCAACAAGCAGCTGCGCGAGGTGCGGGTCGAGGACGTGCTCGGCCGCGACCCGATCGTGCGCGAGCTCGACCGCGTCGCCGCCTACCTGCGCGACCGCATCGTCCTCGTCACCGGCGCCGGCGGCTCGATCGGCTCCGAGCTCTGCCGCCAGATCGCCCAGGTCAAACCGCGGCTGCTGGTGATGCTTGACCACGCTGAGGACAACCTCTTCCAGATCGACCGCGAGATGGTCGAGGAGCGCCACTTCACCAACGTCGAGGCGGTGCTCGCCGACTGCAAGGAGCCGGGCCGGATGCTGGAGGTGATGCAGCGCTTCAAGCCCAGCGTCGTCTTCCACGCCGCCGCCTACAAGCACGTGCCGCTGATGGAGGCCAACCCGCTGGAGGCGGTGCGCAACAACGCGATCGCGACCCGGATCGCGGCCGAGACCGCCGCCGCCTCCGAGGTCGAGCGCTTCGTCCTCATCTCCACCGACAAGGCGGTCAACCCGAAGACGGTGATGGGCGCCTCGAAGGCGATGGCCGAGTGGATCGTCGAGGCGGCCGGCCGCAAACACCCCGGCACCCGCTTCGCCAGCGTCCGCTTCGGCAACGTGCTCGCCTCCTCCGGCAGCGTCGTGCCGATCTTCCGCCGCCAGATCGAGCGCGGCGGCCCGGTCACGGTCACCCACCCGGAGATGACGCGCTATTTCATGACCATCCCCGAGGCGGTGCAGATGGTGATCCGCGCCGGTGACATCGGCGCCGGCAAGGGCGAGGTCTTCGTCCTCGACATGGGTGAGCCGGTGCGGATCGTCGACCTCGCCCGCAACATGATTCGCCTCGCCGGCTACGAGCCCGAAACCGACATCGCGATCGAGTTCACCAAGCCGCGGCCGGGAGAGAAGCTGCACGAGGAGCTGCTCGGCCTCGCCGAGAGCGGCCAGCCGACGGCGGCGCGGCGAATCCAGCGCGCCGTGCGCGAGGCGCCGCTCGACCCCGATTGGATCGAGTCGACGCTGAACTCGCTCGAGCACCTGGTACTGGCCGGCGACGAGGCTAACCTGGCGCAGCGGGTGGTCGAGATGATCACCGCCCCGGGTGGTGACGCGGCGGCGGTCGTCCACGACGAGTAGCCTCCCGCAGCCACTCCGTGGAGTTGATCGAACAAATCGGCGCCTTCGCTGGCTTGGCCGCGTTTATCGGCCTTGCCCTGCTTGCGATGCTTGCCTTCTCCCAGGCACGCGACATCCGTCGCCTGCGCGAGTGGGCGGGGTCGGCGCCGGAGCGCGACGGCGAGCGCAAGGACGCGACCTCGGTGATGGCAGCCAAACGCGCCGAGGAGCTGCGGGCGCTGGAGGAGTCGCGCACGGCGGAGCACGAGGCGGTCGAGCATCGAGAGGAGCGCCGCAAGCGCCGCGAGGCCGGCCTGCCCGAGCTGACCCGCGGCGAACGCCTGCGCGAGGCCCTCTCCAGGTTCGGCACCCGCCTCGCCGAACCGCGTTACCTGGTGGCGATCTTCTTCGTCGTCCTCCTCGTCGTCGGTGGCGGCGTCTACCTCGCCACCCAGAGCTCCGACAGCGCTGACGGCAAGGGCGGTCAGAGTGGCAAGGCGGCGGCGCTGAAGCCGGGCGAAATCAAGGTCACGGTCCTCAACGGCACCGCCGTGCCGGGCCTCGCCGCCACCTACGGCGACAAGGTCGAGCGCAAGGGCTTCCAGCTCGGCGCGGTGACCAACAGCGCCACCAGCTTCACCGACAGCGTCGTCATGTACAACCGCGGCCACGCCCCCGAGGCGCGCCGCGTCGCTGCCACGCTGGGGATCTCGGACGTACGGCTGATGAGCTCCGAGATCGCCTCGGTCTCCGACGGCGCGCCGGTCTCGGTGATCGTCGGCGAGGACAATGCCTCGACCTCGGGCTGAGAGCCCCGCCGGGAACTGATGGGCTCCAGGGCCTGGGCTGGCCTGGTCTTCGCACTCCTGGTCCTCGCCACGCTCGCCGCCTTCGCCTGGTCGCAGCGCCTCAAGCGCGACCCGCTCGTCCTCGACCGCGTCACCTTCAGCGGCGCTCCGCGCCTCCATCCAAAGGCCCCGCCGGTCCCCGGCTTCACCCCCAACCACGACTGCCGCTTCGACCACGAGCGGATCCGCTTCCGCGTCACCCGCTCCGATCACGCCACCGTGCAGGTGGTCAAGCCGGGCGGCAAGCTGATCGTCACCCTCGCCCGCGACCAGTACCTCAAGCGCTACCACTTCTTCACCTTCTACTGGGACGGTCGCAGCCGCAACGACGGCATCGCGCCACCGGGGCGGTACAAGCTGCGGGTGAAACTGCTCGAACAGGATCGCGTCCTGGTCCCGCCGGGGACGATCCGCCTGCACCGCGCGCCCCGCAACCCGACTGAGGGCTGCCGGTACGGGCATGCCGGGGGCGGGCGTTGAGCGACTTCCTCGCTGCCTTCGGCGTGCTCCTCGCCGCGATCGCCGCCGCCGCCGCGATCCTGCTGCCGGCTGGCCGTATCCGCTCGCTGGCGATGCTCGCCGCCCTCGTTCTCTTCCCGATCCTGATCCTCGGCGACCAGTGGCATTCGCAGCAGATCGCCGACCTCCGCGACCATCCCTCGCGCCTGGCCGCCCTCGGCGCCCTGGCGCTGGTGGCGACCGCCGCTTTGGCCTACGCCTTCCGCCGCTGGCCCACCTTGCTGCCGCTGGCGATCGTCGCGGCGCTGCCGTTTCGCGTGCCCCTCAACGCAGGTGGGGACACCGCCAACCTCCTGGTGCCGCTCTACCTGGTGATCGCAGGGGGCGTCCTCTCTCGGCTGATTGGCGAGTGGCAGCAGGGCGGCGGAGTCGGTCTGGCTGCTGGGTTTTCTGCCCGGCGGCCGCCGCCTCCCGCCGACGCGGTGGGGCGAAAAGCAGGGCGCCGCATCGACCCCGCCGCCCTGCTGCCATGCGTCCTCGCCGGGTTCGTCCTTCTATATGCGCTGCAGGCGCTCTACTCGCCTGATTTCTCGAAGGGGCTGCAGAACGTCTGCTTCTTCTTCGTGCCGTTCTCGCTGGGCTACGGGTTGCTTCGGGATGTCAGCTGGGACGAGAAGCTCCTTACCCTGATCCTCTGGGTGGTTGCGATCGAGGCGGTTTGCTTTGTCGCGGTCGGCTCGGTCGAGTGGGTGACCCGAAGCCTGTTCTGGAACGACCAGGTGATCCGGTCGAACGAATTCCACACCTATTTCCGGGTTAACTCGGTCTTTTGGGACCCCAACATCTACGGGCGTTACCTGGCCTTGGTCGCGGTGGTTGCGATGTCAGCACTGCTGTGGGCGAGGGATCGCCGCAATCTCGCGTTGCTGACGGTGCTTGTCGCCGTCGTCTGGTTCGGCCTCTTCCCGACCTTCTCGCAGTCGAGCTTCGCCGCGCTTCTGGCGGGGCTGGCCGTGCTGGCAGCCCTGAAGTGGAGCTTGCGCTGGACCCTCGTCGCCGTCGGCGGATTCGTCGTCCTCGGCATGCTCGTGGTCCTGTTCACCGGCGGCAGGGCGAGCCTCGACCGCATCAACATCGACACCAGCGGCAGGGCCAATCTCGTCTCCGGCGGCATCCACCTATTCGCCCAGCGCCCTCTCTACGGCTACGGGTCGGGAAGCTTCCCAAAGGCCTACCGCCAGCACGTGGAGACTCACAAAGCTCCAGTCTCGGTTTCGCACACCGAGCCGATCACCGTCGCCGCCGAGCAGGGCATCCTCGGCTTGGCCGCCTACATAGCTCTGGTCCTGGCGGCCCTGTGGACGATGGCCGCCGGCCTGCGCGCCTCGCTGCTTCCCCTCTCCTCGGCGAGAGGGCCCGCGCGCCTACAGCCGATGGCCCGAGCAGCGGTCCTCGCGACCTTCGTTGCCTTGCTCGTGCACACCATGGCCTACGCCGGGTTCTTCGAGGACCCGATCACCTGGGTGCTGCTCGCGGCAGCCGCTTCGCTGGCGGCCACTCCCCGGCAGGCCGCCTCCTCCGCTGCGGCTAGGGTCAGCGCGTGTCCGGATACCTCCGCCGCCTAGCGACCACCGGCGCCGCCTACACGGCGGCGAGCATCGTCTCGAAGCTGATCGCGGTCGCGCTGCTGCCGCTCTACACGCGCTACCTGACCGCGGAGGACTACGGCGCCGCCGAGGTGATGTTCGCCGCGGTCGTCACCGCCAGCATCTTCGTCAGGCTTGGCTTGATCGAGGCGCTGCTGCGCTTCTATTACAAGGACGACGAGGAGCCCGCGCGGGTGGTCGCGACCTCCTTCGCGGCGCTCTTCTGGCTGGCCACCGTGGCGGCGCTGATCGCGCTGCCCTTCGCCGGGCCGATCTCCGAAGCCCTGCTCAAGGAATCCGCGCCGGACCTGGCGCGGATCTCGATCGGCGGCCTCTGGGTGCTGACGATGTTCGAGTTCCTGCTCACCCTCTTTCGGCTCGAGGAGCGGGCTCGGGCCTTCTTCGTCACGACGATGCTCAGCGTGCTCTCGGCGATCGGGCTGACGGTCGTGCTGGTGGTCGGCGCGGGGGAGGGGGCCCGCGGCCTGCTGCTCGGCAGCTACGCCAGCGGCGCCGCCTTCGTCCTCGGCTTGATCTGGGTCCACCGCCGGCGGCTCTCGCTCCGGTTCGACCGCTCGCTGCTGCGGCGGCTGATGCGCTTCGGCCTGCCGACGATGCCGGCCGAGCTCTCGCTCTACCTGCTCAACTTCGTCGACCGGATCATCATCGTCCGCTCCGCCGGCCTCGCCGAGGCCGGCCTCTACTCGCTGGCGGTCAAGTTCGCCCAGGGGGTCAACGTGCTCGTCCGCGGCTTCCAGCTCGCCTGGCCGCCGCTCGCCTACTCGATCCGCGACGACGGCGAGGCGCGCCGCGCCTACGCCGCCGTGGTCACCTGGTTCGTCGCCGGCTGCGCCTTCGTCGTCGCCGGCATGTGGCTGCTCTCGCGCTGGATCGTTCGCGCCCTGGCGGCGCCGGAATTCTTCGGCGCCTACAAGGCGATCGGCCTGGTCGCCACCGGCGTCACCCTCTACGCGCTCTACATGGTCCTCGTCGTCATCCTCGGCAGGACCGGTCGCACCGAGTTCAACTTCCCGGCGGCGCTCGCCGCGCTCGCCGCCAACGTCGCCCTCAACCTCGCCCTCGTCCCCTCCCTGGGGATCGTCGGCGCCGGCATCGCCCTGGTCGCCTCCTACGTCGTCGTGCTGGTGCTGATGTACGGCTTCACCCAGCGCCTCTTCCCGGTCCCCTACGAATGGGGGCGGCTGACCCGGGTGCTGCTCGTCTCCGCAGCACTGGTCGGCGGCGGCGAGGTGCTGCTGCCCACAGAGGGCTTCGTCGGGCTCGTGGCCCGGGTCACGGTATGGCTCGCCTACCCACTGGCACTGCTTGCCACAGGGTTCTTCACCTCCGGCGAGCGACGCTGGTTGGCCCGCCTGCGCCAACCAGGTGTGCTGGCTAAACAGTTGCGCTCATTGCGTCCAGCTGCAGCCGGCGTCGACGGCAGCGTCCCCGAGGCCTACGAGGCAGAGCAAATGGACGAGGACTCGCGCATGTGAAGGCCGATCCCGGTAGGGGTGGAACGTCTTGTACTTTTTCGGCGCGCGCAATAGGCGACAGCAGGCGCCGTCCCACCGAAAAAGTTAAGTGGAACCCCTACCGGGATCGGCCTGTCCCACCACCCGGTCCCGAATACTTTCGCCCCGCCCCGAGAAGAGCGCCTGGCGAGCGTGGGCCCAGTAGACCTTGGCGGGCTGGCCGGGGACAACGGTCGCCGCAAGCGCGCGCATCGCGTAAGACCAGGCGGTGAGGACCCGGACCGCCCGCGCCGCCAGCCCCCCGTGGTGCACCCGCATGTACCGATCGCGATTGCGGTGGAATTCGACGATCCGGGGCAGCCCCTTGGCCAGGTCGGTGGAGAGCTGGTCGTGGTGGACGGCCTCGGCGGCGGGGACGAAGAGGCTGTGCCAGCCGGCCGCGGCGAGGCGCTTGGCGAAATCGCACTCGTCGTAGTAGACGAAGAAGCCGGGGTCCATGTAGTCGACCTGGGCCGCCGCCTCACGGCGCACCAGGAGGGCGCTTGACTGCGCCCAGTCAACCCGGCGGGTCACCCTTCCCTTGCTCTGCACGGTGAGCAGGCGGTGGAGGAAGACCGCTCCCGCCAGCGCGGTCCCCACCCCCGGGAAGCGCCAGGCGCAGGGGACGGCCGCGCCGCTCGAGTCCAGCAGCTGCGGCCCGGCCGCGGCCGCCCTCGGATCGTCCTCGAGGGCGGCGAGCAGCGTCGCCGCCGCTCCAGCCCGCAGCTCCGAGTCCTCGTTGAGCAGCAGGCAGTAGCGGCCCCGCGCCGCGGCCATCAGGGTCGAGTCGTTCTCCGCCTTGCCGGTCCGCTGCCCGAGGGTGATCAGGCGAACGTCACCGCCGCGCTCCCTCACCGCCTCGACCGAGCCGTCGCCGGAGGCGTTGTCGAGGACGAGGACCTCGCGCTCGATCCCGGCTGGGTGCGTGCGCTCGATCGCCTCGAGGCAGGCGAGCAGGTACTCGCGACCGTTCGTGTTCACGACGCAGTAGGAAAGCGTTGGCGCCAAGCGGGTCACGATAATCGGCGTTCACTGTTCACCGAACTCCGGACACCCCGCCGCGCATGAAGGTTCAGCTCGTCGACCCCTCGGCCTTCACGCCGCCGTACGACCGCGCGCTCGCCGCTGCGCTCGCCCGCGCCGGCGCCGGGGTCGAGCTGCTGACCAGCCGCTTTCTCTACGGGCCGGTGCCCGAGCCGCAGGGGTACCGGGTGCGTGAGTGCTTCTACCGCCGCACGTCAGCCCGCGGCCTCGACGCGCCCGCCCGTCGCGCCCTCAAGGCCGCCGAGCACCTGCCCGACATGCTGCGCCTGCGCCGCGAGGCCAATGCCGACGTCGTCCACTACCAGTGGCTGACGATGCCGGCCATCGACGCGCACCTGCTCTCGCCGCGCGCGCCGCGAGCCCTGACGGCGCACTACATCCTGCCGCCGCGGCCAAGCCGCCGGCAGATCACCGCCGCCCGCCGCCTCTTCGGCCGCATGGACGCCGTGGTCGCCCACTCCGAGCACGGCGCCGCCCGCCTGCGCGGCGAGCTGGGCCTCGATCCGGCCCGCGTTCGCGTCATCCCCCACGGCGCCTTCGACTACCTCACCCGCCTGCCCACGGAGAAGCCCCTGCCGGCCGAGCTGGAGGGTGCCGAGGGGCCGGTGATCCTCTTCTTCGGCCTGCTGCGCCCCTACAAGGGCCTCGACACGCTGCTGGCGGCCTTCCGCCAGGTGAGCGGGGCGGAGCTGTGGATCGTCGGCAACCCCCGCATGGAGGTCGAGCCCCTGCACCGCCTCGCCGCCGCTGCTCCGGGGCGGGTCCGCTTCGTCCCCCGCTTCATCGAGGACGCCGAGATCCCGGCGATCTTCCGCCGCGCCGACCTCGTCGTCCTGCCCTACCGCGACGCCGAGCACTCCGGCGTCCTCTACACCGGCCTCGCCTTCGGCAAGCCGCTGCTGCTCAGCGCCGTCGGGGGTTTCCCGAGGTCGCGGCCAGCGGCGCCGCCCAACTTGTCCCCCCCGAGGACCCGGCCGCCCTGGCCGAGGCCCTGAACGAGCTCGCCGGCGATCCGGCCACCCGCGAGCAGCTCGCCGCCGCCGCCCGCCGAGCCGCCGAGGGCCCCTACTCCTGGGACGCGGTTGCGACCCAGACGCTCGCCCTTTACGACGAGCTGCTGGAGTCCCGGCGATGACCCTGGTCGCACTTGCCTTCTGGCTCAGCGCCGGGCTGATCGTCTACACCCATCTCGGCTACCCGCTCGTCCTGCGGGCGCTCGTCGCCCTTCGCCGCCGGCCGCAGCCCCGCCCGGGCGCCGCCGCCGAGCCGCCGCGCGTCTCCCTGATCGTCGCCGCCCACGACGAGGAGGCGGTGATCGAGGAAAAGGTCGCAAACGCGCTCGCCCTCGACTACCCACGCGAGCGGCTGGAGCTGATCGTCGCCTCCGACGGCTCCGGCGACGCCACGGTCGAGCGCGCTCGCGCGGCCGGTGCCGACCTCGTGCTCGAGCTGCCGCGCGGCGGCAAGATCGCCGCCCAGAACGCCGCGGCGGAGCGGGCCAGCGGCGAGATCCTCGCCTTCTCCGACGCCAACAGCGCCTGGCAGCCGGACGCGCTGCGCCAGCTGGTCGCCGCCTTCGCCGACCCGGCGGTCGGCTATGCCTGTGGCCAGGTCCGCTTCCTCGACGCCGGCGGCGACAACCTCGAGGGCGCCTACTGGCGCTACGAGATGGCGCTGCGGGAGATGGAGTCCGCCCTGGCCGGGGTCACCGCCGGCAACGGCGCGATCTACGCGGTCCGCGCCGCCGCCTACCTGCCCCTGGCTCCCTCGGGCAGCCACGACCTCTCCTTCCCCTTCGCCCTGGCCAAGCGCGGCAAGCGCTCGCTCTACGTCTCCGCGGCGCGCGCCGAGGAGAAGATGGTGCCGACCCTGGAGGGCGAGCTGGCTCGCAAGCGGCGAATGATGGTCGGCCTCTGGGACATCGTCGTCGGCGAACGGATGCTCTCCCCGCGCGGCTACAAGCCCCTCTACGCCTTCGAGCTGTTCTCGCATCGCCTGCTGCGCTACCTCACGCCGCTGCTCCACCTGGTCGCCTTCCTCGCCAACCTCGCCCTGCTCGGCCAGGGCGGGATCTACGTCGTCACCTATGCCCTGCAGCTGGCGCTGATCGCCGCCGCGATCCTCGGCGGCCAGTTCGATCTGTCGCCGTTCCGCGTCGCCCGCTACTACGCGATGACCACCCTCTCGATCGCCGCCGGCCTCTGGGACCGCTATCGCCGCGGGGCGCCGGCGGCGTGGGAGAAGGCCCCCGGCACCCGATGACGCATCTGGCCGGCATATCGTCGCTCTCGCAGCGAGCAACGCACCCGCGCCCCTCGATAGCCGGCAATGCCCAGATCCTTTGACATAGCCATCGCCTGCCTGGCGCTCGTCGTCCTCTCGCCCCTGCTGCTGATCGCCGCGATCGCGATCAAGCTCGGCAGCCGCGGCCCGGTCCTCTACCGCCAGCGCCGGGTCGGGCTGGACGGCGAGGAGTTCGAGATGCTGAAGCTGCGGACGATGGCGCTGGGCTCCGATCCGGTCGGGGTGGGCACGGTCGTCACCCGCGACGACCCGCGCGTCACCGCCGCCGGGCGCCTCCTGCGCCGCACCTCGCTCGACGAGATCCCCAACCTGGTCAACGTCCTCGCCGGCGAGATGGCGATCGTCGGCCCGCGCCCGACCATCCCCGCCCAGGTGGTGGACTACACGCCGCGCCAGCGCCGCCGCCACGAGGTGCGCCCGGGGATCACCGGCTGGGCCCAGGTCCAGGGCCGCGCCGGCATCCCCTGGGAGCAGCGGATCGACCTCGACCTCGACTACGTCGAGCGCCGCAGCGCCGCCCTCGACGCCCGCATCCTCGCCAAGACCCTCTGGCTGCTGATCAGCGGCCACGGCCTCGCCCCCGACTAACGCGAATCAAGTTGTCCATGAAATGGATGGAGAAGTTGATTCACGTCGATTCGGTCCGTGACTGCGTAGGGTTTTCGGTGTGAGCGATCGACCACACGTCTCGCTGCGCCCATTCGAGCCGGGCGATGCACCCGCGGTCCACCGCTGGTTCAACAACCCTGTGGCGACCGCTTCGCTGATGGAGCAGCGCGCCGGCTTCTCGCTGGAGGAAGCCGAGGCCTGGGCGCGCCGGGCGATGGACGACTCGGGCGAGGACCGCAAGTACGCGATCGTGGTCGAGGGCTACGGCGAGCCGGTCGGCTTCACCGCCCTCTACGGGCTCTTCCGTCAGACCGCGCCGGAGCTCGGCGCGCTGATCGGCGATGACGTGCGTGGCAAGGGCGTCGGCCGCCGCGCCGAGGCGCTGACGCTCGCCAAGGCCTTCGATGAGTTCGGCGCCCACCGCGTCTACGGTCGCATCCCGGCCCGCAACGAGGTTGCCAAGAAGACCGTCGCCGGCCTCGGCTGGAAGCACGAGGGGACGATGCGCGCCCACCTGCGCCGCGAGGGCGCGGCGGCCGACGACTGCGAGGTCTGGGGCGTCCTCCCCGACGAGTTCCGCGCCGCCGCCGCGGATCTCCTGGCGTGAGCGCGGCAAGCGCCAGGGCCGAGCTGATCGAGGATCGCGGCGAGGCCGCGGCCGGCGAGGACTTCTTCCGCTCACGCCCCTTCCTCGACGCCGAAGGCGTCACCCACACCCTGCGCATCGCCGGCGGCGAAGCGGACCTGCTCGCCCCCCTGATCGTCCGCGAGGTGCCCGCGCCGGGGGGGGGGAGGCCGATTCCGCGCCGGCATCGCCCGCCGCCGGAGGCGAGCTGGACGCGATCTCGCCCTACGGCTACCCGGGGATCGCCGCCGCCGCCGGCATTGACCACCCTGGGGCGGGGCCAACGTCCGCTGCGCCGCTCGACCCGGCCTCGATCGACTTCGCGGCGACGCGCCTCGTCACCGCCTTCATCCGTCACACGCTCGCCGAGCCGCCCCTGACCGGCGCCAGCGATCGCAACGTCGTCCAGATCGCCGACCCCGAGCTGCCGCCGAAGAGCCGCGCCAGCGATCGCAACCAGATCAACAGGAACCTGCGCAACGGCTACCAGCTCCGCATCGTCGCCGGCCCTGAGGCCGAGGCCGCCGAGCGCGCCGGCTTCCTCGCCGCCTACGAGCAGACGATGCGCCGCACCGGCGCCGCCGAGCGCTACTTCTTCGGCGCCCCCTACTTCGACCGCCTGCTCGAATCGGACCAAGCCTGGCTCGCCCTCGCCCTCGCGCCGGGGGGAGGGGTCGCGGCCGCCTCGATCGCCGCTCGCAGCGATGGATACCTCCACTACTACCTCAGCGGCAGCGCCGATTCCCACCTGCGCGACTCGCCGATGAAGAACGTCGTCGCGGCCCTGGTCGGCCTTTCCGCCGAGCTGGGCCTGCCGCTCAACCTCGGTGGTGGCCTCGCCCGCGGCGACCGGCTCGAGGAGTTCAAGCGCGGCTTCGCCAACCGCGAGCAGGCTTGGCGGACCTCGGAGATCGTCTGCGACGCCGCTGCCTACGCCCGCCTCTCGGCGGGGGGCGATGGCGGCGACTTCTTCCCCGCCTACCGCGCCGGGCGCCAGCCAGGCCCTCTAGTTGATCGTCGGTTCTTCCGGGGTCGGCCCGGTGAAGGGGAAGCCGGCGACGGGCTCTGGGCTTTTGCCCCAGGTGACCTTGCCGAAATCGCGGATCGCGTCGAGCGTGATCGCGCCCTTGTATTCGTTGCAGCCGATCAGGTTGGTCCAGGTGGTGGCGGCGACTTCGTAAGGCATGTTCTCGTTGGGGAAGAGCAGCGTCGCCCCGTACATCGTGTCGTAGAGGCCGATCAGTTCGAGCTGCGCGCCTTCGGACAGGCTCGGGCTGTACTGGATCTCCATGCGCCCGTGCTCGAGCGAGTGGACGATGTCGATTTCCTGCGGCATTTCCTTGTAAGCGCCGTCGGCCTGTTGGTAGGGAGGTTCGACGTGGTTGCCCGAGGTCGGCGGGTTGGTGCCGTAGGCCGGCGTCGCCGCGGTCGGCGGGATGTGGGTGCGGCCCTCGTTGGGAAGTTTGAGGCGCAGGTCGCAGTCGGCCTTCTTCGCCGCCTTCTGCAGGTTGGTCACTTTCGCCGGCGGCGGTTTCGTCCCCGACCGTTCGTCGGGCTGGATGCCGTTGGTCGAGCCGGAGGACTGGGCGATGTGCGCTTCGCCGCCGTCGTTCTTGCTGCTCGCCGAGACGATCAGCGAGACGATCCCCGCCAGCACCGCCAGCCCGATGATCGCCGCGGCCGCGTAGCCGAGCATCAGTCGCCGCCGCGCCGAGCCGACGTGTTTTTTCTCACGTTCTTCCCGGGCCTGGCGAAGTCGCTCTCTCTCTTCCTCCCTGCGGTTAGCCATCAGCCGGTCGTCATTTTACTCAGAGAGACCTGCCAAGTCGCCCGCGTCGCTGCGGCGGCGCTCCCAGGGCCGCGATGCGCGCAGCGCTCCCAGCACCGCCCGGGTCGCCGGCGCCCGGTTGAGGGCGTAGAAGTGGATCCCCGGAACGCCGGCCAGGAGCAGCTCCGAGCACTGCTGCGCCGCGTAGGCGATGCCGAGCTCGAACTCTGCCCGCTCGTCGCCCCCGGCCGCCGCGAACGCCTCCTCGAGGCGGGCCGGTATCGAGGCGTCGCAGAGCTCGCAGATCCGCTTGGTCTGGGCGAAGCCGGCCACCGGGATCACCCCGGCGAGGATCGGCACGTCGATCCCCGCCGCCCGCGCCGCGGCGACGAAGTCGAAGTAGACCTGGTTGTCGAAGAAGAGCTGGCTGATCAGGAACGACGGCCCCCGCCTCGACCTTGGTCTTCAGGTAGGCGAGGTCGGTCTCCAGGTCGGGCGCCTCCGGGTGCACCTCCGGAAAGCAGGCGCCGCCGACGGCGAAGTCCCAGCGCGAGCCGATGAAGGCGGTCAGCTCGGCGGCGCTCGCCAGGCCACCCTCCGGCTGGACGAAGTCCTCCTGCCCGCGCGGCGGATCGCCGCGCAGGGCGAAGACGTTCTCGATTCCCGCCGCGGCAATCCGGTCCAGGGTGGCGCCGAGGCCCTCCTTCGTCTCGCCGACGCAGCTCAGGTGCGCCATCGTCTCGTAGCCGAGCTCGTCCTTCAGCTCCCGGGTGATCTCCACCGTCCCCTCGCGGGTCGAGCCGCCGGCGCCGTAGGTGACCGAGACGAAGTCCGGCTCCAGCTCCCGTAGCGAGCGGGCGGTCGCGAACAGCGCCTCGGTTGCCTCCGCCGTCTTCGGCGGGAAGAGCTCAACCGAGAAGGTCGGCCGCTGGCTGGCGATTATCTCGTCGATGCGCACGGGAGGAGGGTAGCCGCAGCCGGGCTACGCGGAGGCGTGGCGCTTGTCCACGCGGGCCTGGAAGATCGCCTGGATGTCCTCCAGGCGCTTGCCCTTGGTCTCCGGGACGAGCTTCCAGCAGAAGACCAGGGTGAGGATGCCGATCCCGCCGTAGAGCCAGAAGGCGCCGCTGCGACCGAGCTCTTCGATCAGCAGCAGGAAGGTCAGCGAGACGATGAAGTTGAAGGTCCAGTTGGCCATCGTGCCCAGTCCCGCCGCCTTGCTGCGCACGCTGAGCGGGTAGATCTCGGCGTTGAGCAGCCAGAAGATCGGGCCGAGGCTGACCGCGAAGGAGGCGACGTAGGTCATCAGGCTGATGATCGCCACCGCCGAGGAGAGGGTGCTGCCGCCACCGCCGATGAAAGCGGCGCCGAGGGCGAAGAGCGAGATCGACATTCCCGAGACGCCGACCATCAGCAGGGTCCGCCGCCCCGCCCGGTCGAGCAGGCGCAGCGCAACCAGGGTCATGCCGACGTTGATCACGCCGACCCCGACGGCGGCCAGGATCGAGCCCGCCGAGGAGTCGACGCCGGTGAATTCGACGATCGTCGGCGCGTAGTAGATGACCGTGTTGATGCCGGTGACCTGCTGCAGGATCGCCAGCCCGACGCCGACCACCAGCGCCGCTTTCACCACCGGCTGCAGCAGCTCGCTCCAGGCGCCCGGCTTCTCGTCGAGGCTCTCCTTGATCTCGTCCAGCTCGCGGTCGATCGTGTCGGGGTCGTCGACGCGGATCTTCGCCAGCGTCGCCCGCGCGGCGAAGTCGTCGCCGCTCATCACCAGCCAGCGCGGGCTCTGCGGCATCCGCAGCATGCCGAAGCCGAGCGCCAGCGCCGGCACGCAGCCGAGCCCGAGCATCCAGCGCCAGGCTTCGCTGGCGTCGAAGGCGAGGCCGACCAGGTAGGCGACGAGGATGCCGATCGTCACCGCCAGCTGGAAGAAGCTGACCAGGCGCCCGCGGCTCTCCGGCGGCGCCACCTCGGAGATGTAGACGGGAGCGGCGGCGGAGGCGAGCCCGATCGCGACTCCGATCACCACGCGGGCGATCACCAGCACCTCGACCCCGGGCGCGGCGGCGCTGGCCAGGGCGCCGACGATGAAGACCGCGGCGGCGAGCAGGATCATCAGCCGCCGCCCGTAGCTGTCGGCCGCCGGCCCGGCAATCGCCGCGCCGGCGACGGCCCCGATCGGCACCGCGGCGACGACCAGGCCCTGGGCGAAGCTGCCGAGGTCGAAGTCGCCCTTGATGAAGAGCAGCGCCCCGGCGATGACGCCGGTGTCGTAGCCGAACAGCAGGCCGCCGAGGCCGGCGATCGCGGCCGTCAGCACAACGTTGCGCCGCGCCCTCCTCCGAGAGGCCTCGAGACCGTCGCTCATCCCGCGGGGACCGTATACCGCTGGCCCGGACGGGCAATTACACGCAGTTTGCGGGAACGTTTTCGTCGCCCCCCTGGTGCCGCAGCGAAGGTCGCGCTAAGTTGACTTTGCGACTGGGAGAGACGCGGTCCGCGGAAGCCAAGCGGAGCACGTCTCGGAGGTGGCGCGACGAGCTTCAGCGTGCGAAGGCTACGCACGCGGCAGGCAACCGAGCGTCATCACCGGTCGCTTTTTCGTGCTCGAAAACGCTGACTTCGCCTTTGCTCGCGGACAGCGCGAAGAGACGAAGTCAGCGTCCCGTCCGGGCTGGCTCCTAGCGTCCGGGTCCGGTCGTCGAGCACCTGCCCTCGACAGCCGCGCGTGCCGGGGCGTATCCGGGAGCTGGGCGTCGCCGCGAGACCCGGATGGCCGCCGCGACTAGCCCGCCCGCTCCCGCCTATTCCGTCTGTGTGAGGATGGTGCGGGATGAGCGAGGGCCTTCGTTACGAGCGGGTGGGCGCGGCGGCGGTGCTGACGATCGACCGGCCGGCGCGGCGCAACGCGATCGACGCCGCGGCGGCGGAGCAGTTCCGCCAGGGCCTGCGCGATTTCGAGGCCGACGACGCGGCGCGCGTGCTCGTCCTGACCGGCGCCGGCGGCGAGGCCTTCTGCGCCGGCGCCGACCTCAAGGCGATGGACCTCGACGTCGACCATCCCGACGGCCCGATGGGGCCGACCCGGCATACCCCGGCCAAGCCGGCGATCGCCGCGGTCGACGGCTGGTGCCTGGCAGGTGGGGTGGAGCTGGCGCTCTGGTGCGACCTGCGCATCGCCACCCCGGGCTCGACCTTCGGCCTCTTCGAGCGCCGCTGGGGCGTGCCGCTGGTCGACGGCGGCACCCAGCGCCTGCCCCGCATCGTCGGCATGGGCCGGGCGCTCGACCTGATCCTCACCGGCCGCCCGGTGGAGGCCGAGGAGGCGCAGCGGATCGGCCTCGTCAACGAGGTCGTCGAGCCCGGCAAGCACCTCGAGCGAGCCCTGGAGCTGGCCGAGCGGATCGCCGCCTTTCCGCAGGAGACGATGCTGGCCGACCGCCGCGCCGCGATCGAGGGCTTCGGCCTGCCGCTCGCCGACGGCATCGCCTTGGAGCACAAGCTGGGCCGCGAGACCCTCCACGTCGCAGTCAAAGGAGCTAAACGCTTCGCAGATGGGGCGGGTCGCCACGGCGACGGCGTCTAAGCCCGAAAAGCCGGGGGAGGGGCGAAACGTCTTGTACTTTTTCGGCAATCCCTTGCGGCGATAGCAAGCATCTCTCCACCGAAAAAGTTAAGTGAAGCCCCTCCCCCGGCTTTTCGGGCTCACTCACTACGCGTGACGCGCCGCATCTCGTCCTCCGCTTCCTCGGGCCCGAGGTAGGGCATGAGGACGGCGAAGACGAGGTCGGGGAGGATGCGCTTCAGCTCCGGCCCGCGGCCCGCCCGGATCTCGTCGAAGATCATCGAGGTGGCGCCGCCGATCGCGAAGCGGGCCGTGTCCGCCGGCAGCTCCTCGCTCTGCTTGGAGTACTCGCGCCCTTCCTCGAGGAAGGGGGTGAAGCGGGCCAGCGCGGCGCGGTAGCGCGAGCGCGCGTCGTCGCCCGCGGCCGTCACCTCGACCATCGAGAGCCGCGCGATGTCGGCCTCGGTGGCGAGCAGCTCGACCAGGGCGCGCAGGCCGGCGGCGATCCGCTCCGGCCAGGGCTCGTCCGCGGCCGACTCGAAGGCGGCGGTGACGTGGGCGACGAGGACGTCGAAGACGGCGTCATAGGCCTCGAGGAAGCAGCTCGACTTGTCCGTCGAACATCGCGTCGAAGGTGTCGCGGGAGACGCCGGCAACCTCGATCACGTCGGTGACGGTGGTCGCCTCGTAGCCCTTCGCCGCTGCCACCCGCAGCATTGCCTCCAGCAACCGCTCGCGCTGCGAGCGCACCATGTAGGCCCGCGGCAAGCCGCGCCGCCCACTTGGCGCTTGCTCTGGATTCGAAGTAGATGGCGAATCCATGCATTCAGCGTAGGGCAGCGATAGCGGCCTGTCCAACCCCTCCCGCAGCCGATCTCCCAGCCCTCGCCGCGATGTCCAACCGGGGCCATCGCACGCCTACACTGCGTCGATGAAGATCGGAATCGTGGGTCTCGGATACGTCGGCCTGCCGCTCGCCGTCGCTTTCGCCGAGGCGGGGCACGAGGTGGTCGGCCTCGACGCCGACCAGCGCAAGGTGGAGGGCCTGAACGCCGGCCGCAGCCACGTCGAGGACGTTCCCGACGCCACCCTCGCGCCGCTGCTCGAGCGCCTGCGCGCGACGCCCAACCAGGCCGACCTGGCTTCCTGCGAAGCGGTCGATGATCTGCGTGCCGACGCCGCTGACGGCTCGCGCGAGCCCGACCTCACCTACCTGCTCGACTCGGCGACGGCGCTCTCGCAGGTGCTGCAGCCCGAGCAGCTCGTCGTGCTCGAGTCGACCACCTATCCCGGCACCACCCGCGAGCGCCTGCTGCCGATCCTCGAGGAGTCCGGGCTCTCGGCCGGCCGCGACTTCCACCTCGCCTTCTCGCCGGAGCGCATCGACCCCGGCCGCACCGACTACACCGTTCGCACCACGCCGAAGCTCGTCGGCGGCCTGACCGAGGCCTGCACCGAGCGCGCCCGCGAGCTCTACTCGCTGATCTGCGACGAGGTCGTCGTCGCTCTCCAACCCCGAGGCGGCGGAGCTGGCGAAGCTGCTCGAGAACATCTTCCGCTCGGTCAACATCGCCCTCGTCAACGAGCTCGCCCAGCTCTGCGACCGGCTCGGCATCGACGTCTGGGAGGTGGTCGACGCCGCCGCGACCAAGCCCTTCGGCTTCATGCGCTTCGACCCGGGCCCCGGGATGGGCGGGCACTGCCTGCCGGTCGATCCCTTCTACCTCGCCTTCAAGGCCCGCGAGCACGACTTCTACCCCGAGTTCATCGAGCTGGCCGGCAAGGTCAACCAGACCCAGCCGGCCTTCTGCGTCGGCGCGGATCGAGCGCGCCCTCAACGACGCCGGCAAGCCCGTCAAGGGCTCCAAGATCGTTCTCCTCGGGGTCAGCTACAAGGCCGGCGTCGGCGACACCCGCGAGTCCCCGGCGCTGAAGATCGTCGGCGCCTGCGCGATCTCGGCGGCGACGTCTCCTACCACGACCCCCACGTGCCCAGCTGCCGGAGCTGGACCTTGCCTCGGTCGATCTTGCCGACGCGCTGGAGACGGCCGACGTCGCCGCGATCGTCACCGCCCACCCCGAGCTCGACTACGCGGAGGTGGTCGTCTCGGCCCCCCTCGTCGTCGACTTCCGCGGCGTAACCCGAGGCATAGAAGCGAAGAACCTAGTGCGCCTGTAGAGGGTCGGGGCAGGGGGTGGAGCGCCTTATGCCCGCTGCACAACGTATGTACAATGCATCGGACGGATGGCTGCAAAGACCGGGGAGACCCGAGACCGTCGTTGGAACCTTCGCGTCGAGGACTCTGAGGATTCTCTTGTCCGGGCCGCGAGTGATCTGGCCGAAACGAGCTACAGCAGCTTCGTTCGAATCGCTGCCGTCTCTGAGGCGCGGCGCATCCTTGCTGACCGCACTCAATTTGAGCTTGATGATTCTGCTTGGGATGAGTTTTCACAGCTGTTGGACCGCCCACCCAGCGTGCCCGATGGTCTCCGTGAGCTTTATTCGAAGCCAAGCGTTTTCGAGTAGGTAGTGACCTATTCGCGGCCCGAGCCACTGCGTGGCAAGCATGATCTGGCCGGATTTTGCAGCGGAGAAGACTCCCTAGACAACTGGCTCCATCGCTATTCCCGACATGCCGAGGCAGCCGGGTCGGCGCGCGTTTTCGTCACTTCAGACGGCAATCGAGTAGTTGGCTATTACGCCCTCGCCGTCGGGCAGGTTGAGCCGAGCGCAGCGACTGAGCGGCTGCTCAAGGGCCAGCCCGCCAAACGGCCGGTTCCCGTGGTGGTTCTTGCCCGCCTGGCCGTTGATCATGGCCATCAGGGCCACGGAGTTGGGCGATCCTTGCTCCAGGACGCTTTGCTGCGCTGTGCGGGCGCGGCTGAATCAGTTGGGATTCGAGCCCTAGTGGTTCACGCCAATGAGGACGCAAGCGGCTTCTACGACCGTTTCGGCTTTGAAGCCTCCCCAACCGATCCGCTCCACCGAATCCTGCTCTTGGCGGACTTGAAACGCTTTCTCGATGAGGTTGCTTCCTAGGCTGCTGGGATTGACTTCAGGGGTGGATCAGCGGCCCGCCGATTCAAACTGACCCACCGCCGTCAGCAGGGCCCGCTCCACCGAAAAAGTTAAGCGGAACCCCCTGCCCCAGCCGCCTTCTTACGCGCGCGCCGCCTGCATCTCGGCGCTGGCGGCGTCGGAGCCGAAGTAGGGCAGCACCGCGAAGTACATGAACTCGGGTAGCAGCGCGCGGAAGCCGTCGCCGTCGCCCGCCGCGAGGCGGGCGTGGAGGACCGCGTGCATGCCGGCGACGATTCCCTCGGCGGCGATCGGCGGCGGCGATTCCGACCCCTCGCCGTCATCGCGCGCCGAATCGATGAAATCCGTCACTCGTTTCATCGCCTTGGCCCGTCTTGCGAGGGCCTCAGGGCCCCCCGCGTGCACCTCGACGACCAGGGCGCGACCCAGGGTCGGGTCCGCATCGAACGTTTCAAGCAGGGCTGTGAGGCCCGCCCGAAGCCGCCCCCGCCAGCTCTCCTCGGACGCCGCCGCGGCGATCACCACCGCTTCCAGCTGGGCGACGCCGAAGTCGAATGCGTCGAGGTAGCAGGCGTCCTTGTCGTCGAAGTTGTCGTAGAAGGCCTGGCGGTAGAGGCCGGTGCGATCGAGCACCATACGCACGGACGCGTCCTCGTAGCCGGCGCTGCCGACGACCTCGAGCATTCCCTCGAGGATCCTCTGACGCTTGGGAGAATCCACCAGCCTTAGTGCGGGAGCCTCGGGGAAGACCTTCCCCGTAGCGCCGGTCCCCTCCGCCCCTGCCAGGACTTTGGTTGCGGCCTGCTTTCCCATCTGACCTTTCCTCTGCTCGATCAAGGGAACCGGTTGTCTGGACTCCGGTACTGTACCGGTATCTCGTCAATACGTCCAGCTTGGAATCGGATTCTTATAGGGGTACCCTGCCGTTCGTGGCTGATCGCGCTCCTCAAGCGACAAGGATGCTTCCAGGTAGGCATCCACTGCCACGCGAGTTCATCGCCCAGCACCAGCGGGCCCGCATAATCGCCGCCCTCGCCGAGGAGACGGTCGAGAAGGGCTATCGCGCCGTCACCGTCGCCGACATCGTGCGCCGCGCCGGCATCGCCCGCAACACCTTCTACGAGAACTTCTCCTCCAAGGAGGACTGCTTCCTCGCCGCCTCGGAGTTCGCGGTCAAGGAGGCGCTGCGCCGCGTCGTCGACGCCGCCAGCAGGGTCGACAGCTGGCCCGCCCGGGTCAACTCCGGCCTCTCCGCCTTCCTCCACTACGTCGCCAGCGAGCCGGCGCTGGCCCGCACCTGCATCGTCGAGGCGCTCTCGGCGGGGCCGGCCGCGGTCGAGCGCTACGAGCGCTCGATCCAGGCCTTCGTGCCGCTCTTCCGCATGGGCCGCAAGGTCTCGCCCAAAGGCGAGGAGCTGCCGGGCACGCTGGAGGAGACGATCGTCGGCGGGATCTTCTGGATCCTCTACCAGCGCATCATCATGGGGCAGGCCGAGCAGATCGAGGAGCTGCTGCCGGAGCTGGTCGAGTTCGCGCTCACTCCGTACCTTGGCGCCGAGACCGCCAAGCGGATCGCCGGGGAAGAACCGTCCACCGTCACTGCGGGTTGAGCCAGGGGCAGGGATTGGGGGTCCCATGACCTAGTGCTTGACCTGGAGACCCGCGAGCGCGCCGCCAGTCCCGAGCGCGAGCGCATCGTCGAGGCCCTGATCGAGATCGCCGCCGAGCGCGGCTACGCCGAGACCACGATCGAGCTGATCCTCGAACGGGCCGAGCTCGACCGGCCCGCCTTCGACCGCCATTTCCGCGGCAAGTACGACTGCTTCCTCTCCGCCTGGCAGGAAATGAACGAGGGCTGCATGAGGGAGATGCTGGAGGCCTACAACAGTCAGGAGAGCTGGTCCGATCGCCTGCGCGCGGTCGCCTGCGAGATCGTCGACAACCTCCGCAACGACCCCAACCGCGCCTCCTTCGCGGTCGAGGTGCTCTCGGCCGGCGACGCCGCCCGCGCCCGCCGCGACATGACGATGCGGGTGATCGCCTCGCTGATCGACGCCGGCCGCAACGAGATGGACGATCCCGAGTCGGTCCCGCACACGACCGCCGAGGCGCTCGCCGGCTCCGCCTACGGCCAGGTCTACGCCAAGGTGGTACGCGGCCAGGCCGACGAGCTGCCGTCTCTCGTACCCCAATTGATGTCGGCTGCGGTGATGCCCTACCTGGGGGTCGAGGCGGGGCTGACCGAGCTGGACCGAGGCTTCGACCCGCCAGCGCGATATCGTCGGGCTGTGGCCAAGAAGTCTTCCTCCCGGAAAGCGGGCGATCCCAACGTGTCAGCAGAGGATTACCCGCCCGAGCTGGCGCGCCTGCCCCCGGGCAGGCACGGTTTGCCGCGCGAGTTCGTCGTCCACAACCAGCGCGAGCGCCTGATCGCCGGCCTCGCCGAGGCGATCGCCGAAAACGGCTACTCGGGCACGACGATCGCCCACATCACCCGCCACGCCGCCGTCTCCCGCCGCACCTTCTACGAGCACTTCTCCAGCAAGGACGAGTGCTTCGTCGCCGCCTACGACACGGTGATGGAGGAGCTGCGCGGCCGCGTCTCGGCCGCCTTCGAGGCCGCCGACGACTGGCCGCACGCGGTCAAAGCCGGGATCGGCGCGATGCTCGAGTTCCTCGCCGCCGAGCCCCACCTCGCCCGCCTCTGCATGGTCGAGGCGCTGGTCGCCGGGCCGGTCGTGGTCGAGCGCTACGACGCCGCGATCCAGAGCTTCGTGCCCTACTTCCAGACCGGCCGCGAGGGCCGCCCGCCCGAGGTTCTCGCCCGCCTCTCGCCGACCACCGAGGAGGCCCTGGTCGGCGGCATGGTCTCGCTGATCTCCCGCCGCATCATCGCCGGCAAAACGGAACAGCTCGAAGAGCTGCTGCCCGACCTGGTCGAGTTCACCCTGACGCCGTACGTGGGCAGCGCCGACGCCGCCAAGATCGCCCAAGAGCCGGCCTGAGCTCTGATCTGAGGGGAGAGTTTTCCTCCGCCAGCCCTCAAGAGGGCATGCGACTTCTATTGAATGACCATGGTACCCTGACCATGGTCATGTCCCAGCTCAGAGAGATCACCGCCACCCAGTTCAAGGCTCGCTGCCTGCGTTTGCTCGACGAGGTGGCGGAAACGGGAGAGACGCTCGTCGTCACCAAGCACGGTCGCCCGGTCGCCCGGGTTGTGCCGCCGCTGGGGCCGGACGATCTGCGCGGCAGCATCAAGATCAACATGTCGGACGAGGAGCTGATCTATTTCTCGATGGGGCCGTGGGACATGGAGAAGGAGTGATCCTCCTCGACACACACGTCTTGGTCTGGTTGGCGGGGCCCCGGGAGCAACTGAGCGAGGCGGCCCGTGAAGCAATCGAATCCGAGAACGAGCTGGCGATCAGCATGGCTTCGATACAGGAGATCGCGTATATGGCCGTGCGTGGGCGGTTGGAGGCGGATCGGTCGATCGCGACCTGGATCGGTGATGCGCTGAGCGTCCACGAAGTTCGCGCGGTTGCGCCAACGGTCTCAGCCTCGCTTCGGGCCGGCTCCCTTGACCCCACCGCGTTTCACGGCGACCCTGCCGACCGTCTCATCTACGCGACTGCGGTCGAGCATGACGTGCAGCTGGTCAGCGCCGACGAACGGCTTCGCCGCCTCGATCCGGCGCGGGTGGTTTGGTAGCTCAATCGTCCGGCTGGACTGATGCCAGGTCCGGCGAGCCGAGCTCGAGCCAGGCTTCGTCCTCGCCGAAGTAGTTGAGCACGGCGAGGTGGGCGAGGTCGGGCTGCAGGCGCTCGACCGTGGCGGTGCGGCCGGCGCCGATCTCGCCGCAGATCGCTTCCTCGATCGCGCCGACGACGAACTGGGCGGTGAGGGCGGTCGCGGTTGGCCTCGCGCCGGCCTCGCGCCGGGCCGAGTCGATCGCGGCGGCGAAGCGCTCGATCAGCTGCTGGTGCTTGCTCCAAGCCTGGCCCCGCGCCGCCCGCACCTCGATCAGCAGCGCTTTCGCCAGCAGCGGCTGCTCGGCGACGGTGCGCAGCAGCCGGGCGAGGGCGGCGCGGAAGCCCGCCCGCCAGCTCTCAGCCTCGCGGCCCGCCTCGAGCACTTCCGCGCAGATTCGGTCCGCCGCCATCTCGTAGGCCTGGGCGAAGCAGGCCTCCTTGCCGCCGAAGCGGCGCTGGAAGCGCTCGCGGGAGATGCCGCTGCGCTCCAGCACCTCCTGCACGCTCGCCTTCTCGTAACCGCGGGCGCCGACGCTGAGCAGCATCGCTTCCAGCGCTCCCTCGTCCGACGCGCGCTCGGGGACGGCCTCATCCCACGATCTGACCGCCCGCAGTGTGGTCGGCGCTTTCACTCGGGGTACCTTAGCCCATCTTTGGGAACTTGTGACACTTCATATACTGACTTCGTACCAATGGGAACGCGCGCTATCCTGACCCGGTGCGCGCATTGCCTGGAAAGGCCTCCCGGCAGCCGCCCGGCCCCGAGCCGGTCAGCCGCGCTGCCTCGGCGGACGATCAGCGCCGCCGGATTCTCGAGGCGACGGCGGACCTCGTCGCCGAGAACGGTTACGCCAGCGCCACGATCGAGCAGATCGTGCGCCGCGCCCGGGTTGGCTACGCGACCTTCTACAAGCACTACGCCGACAAGGAAGAGGCCTTCCTCGCCCTCTTCGACGCCGCGATCGAGCGCACCGTCTACGCCGTCGAGGAAGCCTACGATCGCGAAGCCGGCCCCTGGCCCGACAAGGTCGGCGCCGGCCTCGGGGCGCTGCTGGCGCAGGCCGCGGCCCACCCCAACGTCGCCCGCGCCTGCCTGGTCGAGGCGCCGACCGCGGGGCCCGCGGCGGCGGCCCGCCACGAGGCCGCGCTGAAGCGCTTCGCGCCGCTGCTGCGCCCGGGCCGCGAGCTCAACCCGCGCCAGGAGCAGCTGCCGGCGACGCTCGAGGACACCCTCACCGGCGGCGTCCTCTGGGTAATCAACCAGCGCCTCGTCGCCGGCAAGGAGGCGGAGCTGCGCGGGCTCCTGCCCGAGGCGCTCGAGTTCCTCCTGCGGCCCTACGTCGGCGAGGACGCGGCGGCGCGCGAGGCCGGCCAGGCCGAAGTCACCTCCGCCTGATCGGCAGCCCAGCCTTGGCAGACGAAGAGACGCTCGGCCCCCTTCCCGCCGGCCGCCACGGCTTCAGCCGCGCGCAGGTCGCCCACAATCAGCGCGAGCGCCTGATCGCCGGCCTCGCGACGGCAGTCGCCGATCATGGCTACGCCGCGGTCACGATCACCCACGTCACCAAGCAGGCCAGGGTTTCCCGCCGCGTCTTCTACGCCAACTTCGAGAGCAAGGAGGAGTGCTTCCTCGCCGCCTTCGACGTCGTCGTCGGGCATATCCGCGAGCTGGCGGGCGAGGCGGTCGCGGGGATCGACGATTGGCCGCGCCGCGCCATCGTCGCCTCCCGCGCCGTCCTGCTCTTCTTCGCCGAGGAGCCGGACCTGGCCCGTCTCTGCCTGGTCGAGTCGCAGGCCGCCGGTCCGGCCGTCGCGGCGCGCTTCCACGAGACGGTCCACGAGGTCGTCCCCTATCTCGAGCAGGGCCGAGCGGAGCGTCGGGGCGAGCGCGAATTGCCGCCGACCACCGAGGAGTCGACGATCGGCGCCCTGGTCATGCTCACCTCCCGCAAGGTCGCCGCCGGCGAAGCCGAGCAGCTCGAGGATCTCCTTCCCGACTTCGCCGAGTTCATCCTCGCGCCGTACCTCGGGGCTGAAGCGGCGGGACGCCTCGCTCGCTCCTAGCTTTCGGGAAGGTTCTCCAAATCCAGCAGGTCCTGTGTGCGGCTCTGCGCCTGCTTCATCTCGCGTAGGCGAGCCAGCGAGCAGACGCGCACCGGAATGCCGAGCAGGTCACTCTCGACTGCGTCATCGACGAGCTGGGAGTAGCTGGGCACGCCCTGCGCCCGTTGCACGACGTCCAGTGCACCAAACTTGGTCGTTGCGGTGACGTTGCCGCCCCGCCGAATTACGCTGGCGTCATTCGCGGGATCGAACCGCCTTCCGCCCACCGTCGGCAGAGTCGATTCAAGATCCTCCAGAGCGACGGTCAGGCGCTTCAAGTTTTCGGGATCGGGGTCAGGAACCAGATCCAGATCCTCGGTGCCGCGGACGAATCCGTGCGCCCCAACGGCGACGCCGCCGATCACGACGAAACGGACATCGTGACGATGTAGGGCCTCGAGCAGCGAGCGAAGGTCGAATTCGCTCAATGTGCCTTGGCAGCGCCCTTGATGGCGCTCATCTGCTTGCACAGCGCGTGCATTCGAGCCAAGCGCTCACTCATCGGTGCCTTGTGATCCGCCTCCAGGCGGATGCCTCGCGCGCGAGCTAGATCGCCGATGTCGCCGCCATGCGTTCTCGCCGCCATGCGCCAAGTCTAGCGGCGGCACTCCAGCAGCCGGGTAATTCGGTACCCGCATATATGCCCAAGGAACGCATCTGGGAACGCTCTTTTTCTTTTGGGAACTTTTCCTTGACAACCCCAGAACGGGGTGCTTCACTAGCGCCACTTGCCGGTACAGCTAACACCTTCTAGGAACTAGCTGCACCACAGCAAGCGAATCAGGGAACAAGCGGTACAGGGACAACCGAGCCTCGCGGAAGCCGCCAAGGGAAGCGGCCGGCAGAGGGGCTCACGGGACAAGGAGAGGTATTCGTGAGGAATCCGTCTGCACCGGCCTCTGGCCGCCGCGAGCGCGGTGGCGATGCGTCCTCGACCTCCGCGGGACACGGCAGCGTCAAAGGGCGACTTCGCTCCCGCCGGCTCCTCGTCCTCGCCGCGACCGTCTTCGTCGCACTGGCCGCCGCCGCGACGACCCAGGCCTCCAGCGGCATCATCGGCTACTTCGAACTGGGCGGGGAATTCGAAGGGTCCCTCCAGACGGAAGCCGGAGCAAAGGTCGGTGACGTCGATGTCAATGCCAACGGCGCTGGCGCCGCCGACCCCGGCGATGTCTACGTCCTTGCCAGCGGCGCCTTCGGCAGCAGCGTGCGGCAGCTCTCGGCTGCCGATGACCTCATCCGTATGTGGGGCACGAACACGGTCAAAAGCGGCCCCGGCCAGGCAGACGAGACGCAGGCCGTTCAGGTCGATGCGACGGGTGGCACGTTCACGCTCGGCTTCGACGCCGACACGACTCCTGACATCGCCGCCGACGCGACGGCGGCCCAGGTCGAATCCGCCCTCAACGGCCTCGCCTCGATCGGCGCCGGCGGGGTCAGTGTCACCGGCGGCCCCGGCGACATCGGCGGCACCGCTCCCTACATCGTCATCTTCGACGGCGGCTCGCTCGCCGGCACGGATCAGCCGCAGCTGAGAGCAGCCAACGGCAGCGTTCCTCTGAGCGGCGGCGCGGCTTCGGTCAGCTCCTACACCACGAACACTGGTGGCAGCGGCTTTGAGATCTGCGAGCCGGCCAACGGCGACGAATGCCGCGATCCGGGCGCAGGGTCCACGGGCAGCGTTGCCGTCGATCAGGCAAATGGCGATGTCTACACCACCAGCAACAACGCAATCGAAAAGTACTCGGCAACCGGGCAGTTCCAGCGAGCCTGGGGCAGGGACGTCGTCGCCGCCGGTCCCGACGACAGCTCCATCGACGAGCAGAAGAGCGTCACGGTCAAAGCCACCGGAGGCACTTTCACCCTCGGCTACCGTCGAACGCTCAACTCATCGGTGGAGAGCACCCCGCGGCTTCCTTACGACGCCACTGCGGCGGCGGTCGAATCGGCCCTTGACAACCTCGCCGAAATCGGCGGAGCCGGAAGCTCGGTCACCGTCACGGGAGGGCCGGGCGACCTGACGGGCTCCAACCCGTACTTGATCACGTTCCACGGCCTGCTCGGCGGCGATGACCTTGCCGACGGCGACGGCGAAGAGGTCCTGGTCTCCAACCCAAACGGCCTGACGATCAGCAGTGGCAGCAAGTCCGCCGACATTGACACCGTTGCCGACGGCGGCGGCTATGAGATCTGCAAATCCGAGGATGCCTGCAAGGAGGGCTCTGCAAAAGACTCCGCCACCGCCATGGCGCTTAGAACGTTTAACTCAAGCCTTTCCGTGGCACCGGCCGGGGCGCCAAATGCCGGCAACGTGATCGCCGGCGACGGAGAACGCAACCGGGTGCAGGAGTCGACCCCGCAAGGGGCCTTCGTCCGCACCTTCGGCTGGGACGTCGATGCCACCGATCCCTCCACCGGCTTCGAGGTCTGCACCGCCGAATCGGGCCACGCCTGCCAGGGTGGATCGTCTGGGTCAGGCGTCGGCCAGTTCGCCACTCCAAACGGCGCGACGCTGCGGGCGCTCGCCGAGGACTCGAGCGGCGCCATCTACACGGCCGAGCAGGAAGACGGTTCCAGCTCGGTGACAGCCGGCATGCGCGTGCAGAAGTTCATCCCCGCAGGCGGCCTTGGCCTCACTCCCACGCCCTTCGGCACCAGCGAGACCCAGGCGCTTACGACCAACGCCGGGGCCGGTCAGTTCCGCCTCGTCTTCGGCATCGAGGGGGATGCGGACGATTCCTTCGCTGTTCTTCCCACCGAAGGCACAGGCGATCTCGCTTCAGGCTCGATGACGATAACCAACGTCAACACCGTCAAAGGCGCCTTCGAAGTCGGCCTTCCAGTGAGGACGACCAACGGCACCCTGCCTGACGAAACCATTATTGCTGCGGTCGGTCCCAATACGCTCACGATCTCCAAGCCCGCCATTAAAGATGCTGCCGCTGACTTGTACACAAACGTGGTGCTGAGGTCTTCGCGCCGCTACAAGACCGCGGACCTTCCCTACAACGCCAGCGCCAGCCAGGTCGAAACGGCGCTCAACTCGCTGCCGTCGGTCAGCGCCGAAGGTGGCTCGGTCAGCGTTACGGGGGGGCCCGGCGACCCCGGCGGCACATCGCCCTACCTGATCACGTTCGACGGCGGGCTCTTGGCGCGCACCGATCCCACCCAGATCGCGGTTGCCGCCGCCGCCACCCCCCTCAGCGGCGGCAGCGGCGCAGGCGCCAACACTGCGAGCGTGGAGACGACGACGCCGGGCGGGCCCGGCGGAGTCGATGGCAAAAGCTCACCGTTGGATATCGCAGTAGGTCCCGGCGATCACGTTTTCGTGGCGAAGTACTTCCCTCAGAGTTTCGCACTGTGCCCGGATGGCGTGGCGTCACCGTCGGAGATCCGGATCGAGGAGCTCGATCCGAGTGGCACGGTGCTCGGGACCAGCGATCCCTGTGCCGGATTGTTGGGTTACCGACGAGAAGGGAATCGTCGTTCGAGCCTGACGGTCAATTCGCTGACCGGTCATCCATATCTGCTCAACCAAAACACATCCGTCGAGCAGCCCCGCCTCAACGTCTTCGGACCACCGTCCCCGCCACCGAGCCTCACGGTCGAAGCGATCTCGAATATCGGTGCCGGCGGAGGAACGGTCTCAGGATCGATCAATCCCAACGGACCGGAAACGAGCTATCCCGACACGACCGGTACTCCGAGCGTCACCAAGACCACCTATCGGGTCGAATACAAGAAGAGCTCCGATTCGACCTGGGCGGCGTACACCCCGGATCTCCCCGTCGGCAATGGCACCAACGCCGTGCCCTTCAGCGTCGGAGTAGGCGGCCTGGCGCCGAAGACCGAATACGAACTGAAAGTGGTTGTGGTCAAGCCGTTCGCGGCGACCGTCGAAGAAGCGAAGAGCTTCACGACGCCGCCGGCGCCGCCTGAAATCGAGGCGTTCTCCTCGAGCGGCGTGACCTTGAGCTCAGCCGACCTGAACGCGACGATCAACCCCCAGGGAACCGCCACCAGCTACCACTTCGAGTACGGCACCACGCCCGCCTACGGCAACAGCACGGCGGAGACGAGCATTGGCGAATCGCATGAAGGCGAGTCGGTGCAGGAGCACATCGAGGGCCTGCAGGATGCCGTTTACCACTTCCGTGTTATCGCCACCAACACGAGCGGCACCACGACCAGCGCCGATCAGACCCTTACGTTCCACCCGCCGGTCTGTCCCAACCAGACCGTGCGCCAGCAGACCGGCGCCGCCTACCTGCCCGACTGCCGTGCCTACGAGCTGGTCTCGCCAGAAGACGCCGGCGGTACCACCCTCTTCACCGGCGGACCGCAGAGTCCCTATGCGTCCAACCCGCCGCGGCTGGCCTTCGTCGGCCAGCTCGCCGCGATCCCCGGCTCCGGGCGCAATCCGATCAATACCGCGGGGGATCTCTACATCGCGACCCGCGGCGCCAGCGGCTGGAGCAGCCGCTACGTCGGGCCGTCTGCAGAGGAAGCGGGTTGCGCGGGCGGCCGGCCGTTGATCAGCGGCAGCGGAGCACCGACGACGATTCAGAACGACGTGATGGCCGATCCCGGTTTGAACCGCGTCATCGATTGGAATCTCGGAAATCCAATCGAGTGCTCCTTCGGCTCTTTCGGCAACATCAGGCCTTCGGACCTCAACACCGCGGCTCGCGGGTCCAACGCTCCCTATCTGTGGAGCGCGCACGGCGATTTTCTCGATCGCTGGCCGACCTCGGCCGCCGACCTGCCGGGCGGCGAAGAGAATTTCGCCTGCCCGCAGGACCCAAGCATCCATCCCTACCCGACGGGCTTCTTCGGCAACGTTCCGGTCTCCTACTTCTGCAGCACCTACGTCGACGCTTCCAAAGACCTCAATCACTTCGTCTTCTCGACCCAGTCGGGCCTCTTCGGCGAAGCCGGGCTCGCCAAAGCACCCGGGTCGGCCTACGACAACGACACGGCCAACAACACCTTGCGCCTGGTCTCGAAGCTGCCGAACGGCGAACCGATCGGGCAGGAGCCCGGCGGCAAAGCCGGCCCCGAAGAGCTGATCCGGTTCCCGGCGGTCTCGGCCAACGGCTCCCACATCCTGATGGGAACGGCGACCAAGCCGGCGTGCAGGCAGGCGGACTTCCCCGTGGGAGGGCCGCTGGTAACGCCCCTGTGCCCATTGGTCACCCAGCCGACCCATCTCTACCTGCGGGTAAACGGTGCGGTCAGCTATGACGTTTCCGACGGCAGGGCGGTCAAATACATCGGCTCGACCCCCGACGTCACCAAGATCTACTTCACTACGGCGGCGCAGATGACGGGCGATGACGCGGACCAAAGCGTCGACCTCTACAGGTGGAGCGAGAACGGTGGCAGCCCGCAGCTGACCCGCATCTCGACCGGCGAAGCGGGTCCAGTCGGCAATACCGACGACTGCGCATCGACCTGGACGACGAGCTGCGCGGTCACGACCTATGACGACTCAGTAATTTCCACCGCCCTGTACAACCGAGGGGGAGCCGGAAGCTTTGACCAAAGCAACACCAACCCCGGCTACACCGACAACGCGATCGCGGCGAAAAGCGGCGACATCTACTTCTACTCTCCCGAGCAGCTGGTAACGGGCAAAGGAGCGCCCGGCAAGGAGAACCTCTACCTCTACCGCGACGGCAGCGTGCGCCACGTGGCCACCCTCGATGACGATCCGTACTGTCTTCCAGGAGCGTTTCAGCGGCCGGCGTGCAGCAACGGGGCGGTGGGCAGGCTGCAGGTCACCCCCGACGGAAGGTTCGCTGCCTTCGTCACCACCAGTCGGATCACGGCCTACGACAACGCCGGCTTCGCCGAGATGTATCGCTACGACGCAGAAACCGAAAAGGTGCAGTGCGTCTCGTGTAGACCAGACGGCTCGCCTCCCATCGACGATGTGTTGGGCAGCGAGGGGGGCCGCTTCCTCACCGACGACGGCCGGGTCTTCTTTGACACCACCGAACCGCTGGAGCCGAGGGATACCAATGCTGGAATTGACGGCTTCAGCGGCAAGCCAGTGGGCTCCGACGTCTATGAGTTTGCCGACGGGCGACCGCAGCTGATCTCGTCGGGTACGGGTACCGCTGAAGTCGGAGGATCGGGCAGCCCCCCCGGTTTCTACGGGGTCAGCGCCGACGGGGTCGATGTCTATTTCGGCACCACCGACACGCTCGTCGGCCAGGATCGCAACGGCCAGCAGCTGAAGTTCTATGACGCGCGGACCAACGGCGGTTTCTCGTTCGTGCCGGCGCCGGCGCCCTGTGCCTCGGCGGACGAGTGCCACGGGCCGCCGTCCGTTCCCCCTGCGCCGCTCCCGGGCGGAACCGGCGCCCAGCTCGGTGCGAGTGGTAACGCTCGAAAAGCCCACAAACACAAGCACCCTAAGCAAAAGCACCACAAAAATCGGTCGAAGCGAACAGCCCACAACCAAACGGGAGGTGCCCGATGAGACGGCAGGTGACGATCGGCCTCCTGGCTTTGGTCATGCTCGGCCTGGCGGCAGGCGCTCCTCGCGCATCGGCTGACGTGCCGATCAGTGGCTTCGGATTCATCCCCTCGAACCATCAGGCCGGGGCCCATCCTGACCTGCAGATCGCGTTTTCACTCAAAAACAGCCCGGCACAACTGGAAGAGGAAGGCGTCAATACTCCGTGCGACTGTCAGAACGCTCGCTTTCTTACCGTCCATGCGCCCCGCGGCGTGGTTGGGAATCCCCACGCGGCGCCTCGATGCACGTCGAGTCAGTTTGCCAGTCAAGGTTGCCCGGTCGATTCGCAGGTTGGGGTCAGCGAAGTGGTGGTCAGCACTATTCCAATCGTATCCCCCGTCTACAACATGGTGCCGCGCGAAGGGGAGGCGGGCTTGCTGGCGTTCATAGCTCAGGGCAACCTGATCTTCGAGAGCTTCGGCGCGAGGACCGGAAGCGACTATGGCTTGGAGACCAAAATCTCCGTTCCCGACCTGCTGCCACTGAGATATGGCGACCAGATCCTCTGGGGGGTGCCGGCGGCTCAGAGCCATGACCAACTTCGGTTTGCTTTCGGGGAAACCTCTGCTCTTGGCAACCGATTCTGCAATGCGAGCGACGTACCGGCGACGCCGAGTGCGGCCGAACCGGATATGCCATCCACGGGTCCCGACTCGGCTGTCCGCCTGTGTACTCGCTCTGGCAATGGGATCTCTTCCAACAGCCCGCCCGAGCCCTTCACCGAGAACCCGACCGCCTGCGGCGAATCGGCGCAGGCCGGCCTCGACCTGCTCGCCTACGACGGCGGGGAAAGCAGCGCCGTCTCGCCGTACCCTGAAATAACCGATTGCGCCGTGCTGAGCTTCAATCCGAGCCTGGCGGCACGGCCGAGCTCGCAAGAGACGGACAGCCCCTCCGGGTTGGACGTCGAGCTGACGGTCCCGCAGTTCGAGAGCCCGACCGTTCCGTCTCCCTCGGAGATCCGAGGAACGGAAATGGTGTTGCCCGAGGGCTTCTCGATCAACTCCAACGCGGCAGATGGCAAGAGCTCCTGCTCTGATGCGGAAGCGAGCTTCGGGACCACCAACGCAGCGCAGTGCCCGGAGACCTCGAAGATCGGCACGCTTGAGATCGAGACCGCGCTGCTGCCAGGACCGCTTCCCGGCTACCTCTATCTCGGCAAGCCGCTTCCGGGCAACCGCTACCGCATCTTCTTGGCGGCAGACGGCTTCAACGTCCACGTCAAGCTGGCGGGAAGGATCGAGCCCGACCTGAGGACAGGGCAATTGAAGGTGATCTTCGAAAACCTGCCGGAGACCCCTTTTCAGAAGTTCAGCCTCCACATCTTCGGTTCTGAGCGGGGAGCGCTCGCGACTCCGACCAAGTGCGGCACCTACGGCATCACCACCACCTTCACTCCTTGGGCCGCCGTCCTGGGCAAGCAGACCTCGAAGACCTTCTTCGACATCACCCAGGGCCCCAACGGCTCTCCCTGTCCACCGGCAGCCCGTCCCTTCAACCCCGGCTTCGAAGCGGCCTCAGAAGGCAACACAGCGGGAGCGCATTCCTCCTTCGCCTTGCGCCTGACGAGGCAAGACGGCGATCAGTTCCTCAGTGCTTTGAACGTAAAGACCCCGCCGGGCTTCTCGGCAACCTTGAAAGGCATCCCCTACTGCTCGGAGGCAGCAATCGCAGCGGCCGCGAGAGGCGCCTACTCGGGGATCGGCGAGCAGACCAACCCAAGCTGCCCGGCGGCAAGCCGAGTAGGAGAAATCATCGGCGGAGCAGGAGCGGGAAGCCGTCCCTTCTACGCCCCCGGCAAGGCCTACCTGGCCGGCCCCTACAAAGGTGCCCCGCTGAGCCTGGTCGCGATCGTCCCAGCCGTATCGGGCCCCTATGACCTCGGCAACATCGTGGTCAGGAACGCGCTTTACCTCGATCCCGTGAGCGCCAGGGTGAGCGCAGTCTCCGATCCCCTGCCCCAGATCGTCGAGGGGGTGCCGCTTCGCACCCGCTCTGTCTTGGTCAAGCTCAACCGGCCCAACTTCACGCTCAACCCGACCAACTGCGACCCGCACTCGATCGAGACGAAGATCACCGGAGTCGAAGGCGCGACAGCTGCTCCCTCGGCTCACTTCCAGGTAGCCAACTGCGCCAACCTGCCCTTCGCGCCGAAGCTCTCGCTGAAGCTGACGGGGGCCACCAAGCGCGCCGGGCATCCCGCCTTGAAGGGAACCCTGAAGGCAAGAGCCGGAGACGCCAACATCGCGAGGCTCGTAGTCGCCCTGCCCCATTCTGAGTTCCTCGACCAGTCCCACATCGGCACCGTCTGCACCAGGGTCCAGTTCGCCGCCAAGGCATGTCCGGCGGCTTCGATCTACGGCAAGGCAACTGCGACAACGCCGCTGCTGGACCAGCCGCTCACGGGTCCGGTCTACCTGCGCTCCTCCTCCAACCTGCTGCCTGACCTGGTCATAGCGCTCAAAGGGCCGCCGTCTCAACCGCTCGAAGTGGTCGTCGCAGGGAAGGTGGACACCGGTCCCTCGGGAGGGATCAGGACCAGCTTCGAAACAGTCCCCGACGCCCCGGTCAGCTCTTTCACCTTGAGCATGCAGGGTGGCAAGAAGGGCGTGTTCGAAAACTCAACCGACATCTGCAAGGCCCCCCAGCGCGTCTCGGTCAAGGCGACCGGGCAAAACGGGCGGCAGGCCAACTCCAACCCGCCGCTGCAAGCCAACTGCAAGGGCAAGGCCAAGAAAGGCCAAAAGCGCCACAAGCGAGGACACCGAGTCGACAGGGAGGGCCGTTAGCCATGTGGAGGACGACTACGCGAGCGCTGCTCCTTGGCGCCCTGGCGACGCTGGCGCTGGCCGGCCCTGCTCAGGCCAAGCAGGTTCAGCAGTACTTCTACTCGGGGGAGCAGTTCGAAGCGGGCGGCTCGAATCCGGCGGCGATCGCCTTCGACGGCGTCAATCAGAAGATCCTCGTCGTCGGCAACGGCGACAAAGCGAAAGGCCTGAAGATCAGCAAGTTCCAGCTCAACGGCGATCCTGCCGGGTTCTCGGGGCGCTCCAACGCGACTTCGTTTAATACCGGAGAAGAAATTCCAGGCAGCCCTCCCATTGTGGCAATTGCGGTCGACGACTCTGGGACGGTAAGCGACGGTAACTTCTACGTCGCATCGACCAGGAGCGGCGGTCTTCAGACCAGCAGCCTTGTCCGTGGCTACGCATCTGACGGTACCGCCTTGTCCGGCTTCCCAATCTCGGTCCCGGGCGCCTGCGGCCTCACCGTTGCTCCCGATGGCCATCTCTGGGTTGCCAGCCAAGAACTTGCGGCATATGGCGAGTTCTCAGGAAATGGGCTCCCGACCGGCCGAGTTCTGTTCGCTGGAAAAGGAGGCGGCTGCCGGATTGCGATCGATTCAGCGGGGAACTTTTACGTGGCCAGGGGCGAACACATGGCCAAATACGACTCGGACCGCCATTTCCTGGGCAATCTGGGCCCTGCCGACCTGATTGGGTTCACCCTGGACCGTTCCGACAACGCCCTATTCGAGCTCTTCTCCCCCGGAAGCGCCTTCGGGAGCGATCTGGTCACACAGGTCGACACCGCCGGAACCCCGATCACCACCTTTGGCGATCCCGATCCCGCCCACTTCTCCTACGAAGGGATCGGCAAAAAAGCCCGCGACCTTGCCGTCGACTCCCAGACCCACAAGGTCTACGTGCTGAGGGAAGGCGAAGTCAACGTCTTCTCCCGTGACCCGAGCCTGGTGACGGTACCGACCGCCGGCGTCAGCGGGGTCGAAGGCCTCAGCGCGACCGGCGCGACCATCACCGGCACCCTTGATCCGGATGGCATCGATACCACCGATTGCCATTTCGATTGGGGGACGTATGTCGAATCGACCGGCGTCGTCTACAGCGAAACCGCGCCCTGCGCCGAGGGCAACGTTTTCCCGGGTGGGTCGGGGAGCAACACGGTAACCGCCTCGATCGGCGGCCTGAAAAAGGGAACTGTCTATCACTTCAGGCTGTCCGCCAAGAACGCCAATGGCGTTGCCGGCGTCAGCCGCGATGCCGAATTCGCCGCCGCTGACCCACCTGCACTCAGCGACGAAATCGCCCGCCACATCACCACCGAATCGGCTCAGATCGGCTTTGCCGTCAACACCGAGGGCGCTGACACCGATGTCCACGTCGAGGTCGGCACGGATACCGGCTACGGGGCGAGCTTCCCGGTTCCCGATGCGACGGTATCCAGCACCAGGATTGGCTTCAACTTCGAAGGGACCGAAATAGTCCTCACCCCGCAAGCGCTGAGGCAGGAAGTCCGCGACCTCAGTCCCGAAACGCTCTATCACTATCGCGTCGTCGTCGAAAACGCCGCGGGACGAACGGAGGGCTCAGACCACACGTTCCGAACCTTCGCCCTGCCCAGCAGCGGCGACGATCCCTGCCCCAACGCCCAGGCGCGCCAGCAGACAAGCTCCGCTGGGCTGCTCGACTGCCGGGCCTACGAGCTGGTCTCGGCCCCTGATACCGGCGGCTATGACGTGCGCTCGAACCTCTCTCCCGGCCTGAGCGCCCTCGCGACCTCCGCCCAAGCAGATGACGCGGCGCTCTACTCAATGCGCTCGGGAACGATCCCCGGCATCGCAGGGCACCCGACCAACCGCGGAGCCGATCCCTACCTGGCAGTGCGTGGAACAGAAGGCTGGTCGACTCGCTACCTCGGCATTCCCTCCAACAACCCCTTCGCGACGGGTTCTTTCGCCTCGCCCTTGAGCGGTTTCGATTCCGCCCTGGACACCTTCTCCTTCGGCGGCGAGGAAATTTGCGATCCCTGCTTCGCCGACGGTTCGACCAACGTGCCGCTGCGCCTGTCGAGCGGCGATCTCGTTGCGGGAATGGCGGGCTCGACGGACCCGGGCCCGGCGGATCCCGCCGGCGCGGTCAGTCGGCCCCTATCGCCAGACGGCTCGCACTTCGTCTTCGGGACCACAGCTCAATTTGAGCCAACCGCCAACTCGAGCGGCACCGACGCGACGATCTACTCGCGCGACCTCAAAGCGGGAACCACAGAAGTCGTCTCCACAGACGATGCCGGAGCGACGATCGCCAACGGCGACGGGGTGGCCGAGCTCGCCGTCTCCAGAGACGGCACCAGAACCGTGATCGGCGAAGAGCTTGCAGCCGACTCCGCCGGCAACTCCTACTACCGGCTTTACCTGCATATCGCGGGCACAGCACAGAGCGTCGACCTCACACCGGGAACGACGAACGGCGCCCTCTTCGATGGAATGACGGCGGATGGCTCCAAGGTCTTCTTCACCAGCAGCGATCCCCTGGGGCCAGGCGAGACAGACGAAAGCGTCGACGCCTACCGGGACGAAGTCAACGGCCCGGGGGCGACCACGCCACAGCGGCTCTCAACCGGAACCGAAGGCACCGGGGACACCGACCTCTGCTCGCCGCCAGGCGTCCCCAACAACTGGAACGCGGTGTCGGGCGCCGGCAAGTGCAACGTCGTCGCCTTCGCCGGTGGTGCCGGAGTCGCATCGCAGTCGGGTGACTTCTACTTTCTCAGTCCCGAGAAGCTCGATGGCTCCTCGAGCGGGACTCAGGATCAGGCGAACCTCTACCTGGTCGAGCCCGACAGCTCAGAACCCAGCTTCGTCGCCACGATCGACTCCAGCCTGTTCAAGCCACCCCCCGCCCCGCCGACCCGACCTGTGGTGACGACCAGCTTCGGCGGCAGTCACAACGGTCCCGAAGCGCTCACCGTCGATCAATCAAACGGCGACGTCTACGTGGTCGAACCGAACTCCGGCAGGGTCTCCCGCTACACCTCAGCCGGCAACCCCAGGGAATTCACCGAAGGGCCCGGCGCGGGAACCAACGCGATCTCGGGCCTCTCCATGTACACGGAATCCTCCGCCGAGGTCGCCGTTGACGGCTCCGGCGGTCCCTTCGACGGCGACATCTACGTCACCAACGAAACCAACATACGCGTCTTCTCACCGACCGGCGCGGCACTCGGCCAGCTGAACGGCTCGGGAACGCCCAATGGCAGCTTCGGGGAAATCTGCGGCGTCGCCGTCGATCAATCGAACGGCGACGTCTACGTCGCGGCCTATGAAAACCGCATCTGGCGCTACTCGCCGACGGGCGCCGCTCCGATCGATGACTCCGACTACGCCGTGACCGGAATCGTGCCCTCGATGAACCCCTGCAGCGTCGCCGCCGACAACGGCAACGTCTATGCCTCCAACTACCCGAGCGGCCCGGTGCGACGGTTCAAAGCATCCTCTTTTGGAGGCTCTCCGCCAAACGCCTCGGGCGCTCTCGTCAACGAAACAGCAACCGCGCTCTCCACCGATCCGGTGACCCACGAGCTCTACGTCGACGAGGGCAGCCGGATCGTCACTTTCAATCCCGCCGGGGAACAGCAGATGACGCTGGATGCAGGCCAGCTCTCCAACTCTCGCGGAGTGGCCGTCAATGCTGGCAGCCACCACGTCTATGCCGCAAGCGGCGCCAGCGTCATCGAGCTCGGCTACGAGTTCGAACCCTACGAACCGATCGACAACCCGGCGATCATTCACGGTGTAAAGCAGGCCGGAACCTATGACTCTTCCGACTTCCAGATCACCGAGGACGGCAACTACGTGGCCTTTGCCTCCGCGGTGCCCATCGATGGCTATGAGAGTAGCGGGCATTACGAGGTCTTCCGCTTCGAAGCCGGGGGCGGCGTCGGCCCGGTCTGCCTCTCCTGCAGCTTCACTACGGCCCGTCCTGAAAGCGATGCCACGCTAACCCCCTATGGGCTCAGCCTGCTCGATGACGGCCGCGTCTTCTTCACCAGCGGCGAGCAGCTGACCCTGCGCGACACCAACGAGAAGCTGGATGCCTATGAGTGGGAGGACGGCAAGCAGGAGCTGATCTCGACCGGCACCAGCCCGAGCGACGCAAGTCTGCTTTCGGTCTCCGCGGACGGCAAGAACGCTTTCTTCTTCACTAGGCAGAAACTCGTGCCCCAAGACAACAGCGGCAGCAACGTTCGTCTCTATACCGCGCGTGAAGACGGCGGTTTTGCCTTCGGCCCGCCGCAGTTCAGCTGCGCCGCATCGGACGAGTGCCATGGCGCTTCGACTCCAGCTGCGCCTCCGCTGGCAGCAGGGACGACCGCGGGCACCCCCGGTCAGTTCAAGGAAGCCAAGGCCGAGTGCCGCAAAGGCAAGGTCAAGCGCAAGGGCAAGTGCGTCGCCCGTCACCAACACAAACGCCACAGCCACAAACGAGCCGCCAAGACGACGCGGGGGGCCGGCAAATGAGCACCCGGGTGAACGGCCGAATTGCCCTCGCCCTCGCCTCGATGGCGTCGCTGCTCGCAATCGGTGCAGCGCCGGCCCTCGCCTCCGAGCCGATCGAATCTTTCACCACGACCAGCTCCGACACCCAAGCCGGCGGACATCCCGATCTCGGCACCTCCTTCACCTTGGGCAGTCCAGGTGCGCCCGAGTCGGCACGCAACGTGATCTTCAATGCCCCGGAGGGCCTCTTCGGCAACCCCAACGCGGTCACCCAGTGCACCTCGGCTGACTTCTCCCTCGCCTCTTGCCCGTCGGACACACAGGCAGGCCTGATCACCGTCTATGCCAACTCCGGTGGCGACCCGAGCAAACTGCTCGGCACGGCGCCGATCTTCTCGATGCGCACCGAACCGGGCCAAACCGCGCTGTTCGCCTTCATCACTCCCGGCCTGGGCATCCCGATCAACATCCCGATCGCGGTCAGGACCGGATCGGACTACGGCCTGCGCTTCACCGTCTCGGAGATCACCCAGGCGACGCCGCTTGCCGGCGCGAACCTGACCTTCTGGGGCTTCCCAGCGGACGCTACCCACAATGCTCAACGTTTCGCCAAGGGCAGCCCGGGAAAACCAGCCGGCTGCGTGGGGCTGGCCGATACCGGCTGCATTGCGCAGCCGACCAGGTCCAGCATCCCGGTCCAGCCCCTGATCGACAACCCGACGATCTGCACTGGCCAGCCACTGGTCACCTCTCTGGAAGTGCAGACCTACCAGGACCCGACACATCTCAGCCGCAAAGAAGGCACCTACCCCGCGACGACCGACTGTGAGAAAGAGGTCTTCAAACCGGTTCTGTTTGCCTCTTCGACCACGGGAGAGACCGACTCCCCCTCGGGACTGAACGTCGAGCTGCAATCACCGCAATTCCTCACCCGTGCCGCCGCTCCCTCGCAGATCAGGACGGCGATCGTGACGTTGCCCGAAGGCTTCACGATCAACCCCGACGCGGCCGACGGCCAGGGCGCCTGCACCGACGCGCAGGCCAACTTCGGCACCGAGTCGGCACCGCAACTGCCCCGATGCTTCCAAGATCGGCACCTTCGCCCTGCACACTGTCGCCCTGGACGGTCCGCTCGAGGGCTCGGTCTATATCGGCGAACCCAAACCAGGCGCCCAGTACCGCCTGTTCATGGCCGCCGACGGCTTCGGCATCCACTCCAAGCTCGAAGGCAAAGTGGTGCCCGACCCCGCCACCGGCAGGCTGAAGACCTACTTCACCGATCTTCCCCAGGTCCCCTTCGACGACATCCAGCTGCATCTCTTCGCCTCGGACAGAGGATTGATGGCGACGCCGACGAACTGCGGCCTGCATCCCGTAAGCGCTCAATTCTTCCCCTGGAACTCGGTCCTCGCCGACCAGACCTCGGTCCAGTTCTTCAGCTTGACCTCAGGGCCATTGGGCGCCCAGTGCCCGGGGCCTGTTCGTCCCTTCCATCCGACCCTCACAGCGGGAACCACCAACCCGGTGGCCGGCGCCTTCTCTGACTTCCACCTGCGCCTGGAAAGGGACGACGGCGACCAGTTCCTCGGCGACCTCGGCTTCACCCTGCCGCCGGGCTTCACCGGTGACATCAGGGGCATCCCTTACTGCTCGGAGGGTGCGATCGCTGGAGCGGCGCAGAAGTCGGGCCGTGCAGAGCAGGCCTCTGCTTCCTGCCCCGCCGCCTCCCAGGTGGGAACAACCAACGTCGCCGCCGGTCCGGGGACTCATCCCTTCCACGCCCTCGGCAAGATGTTCTTCGCCGGCCCCTTCAGGGGAGCGCCCCTCTCCCTGGTAGCGATCACCCCTGCCCTGGCCGGTCCCTATGACTACGGCACGATCGTCGTGCGGGTGGCCCTGCACGTCGATCCCCGGACCGCCCAGGTGCGAGCGGCATCGGACACGATGCCCCAGATCATCGGCGGGGTGCCGATCAGGATGCGCTCGATCCAGGTCAACATCGACCGCCCCAGCTTCACGATCAACCCAACCAACTGCTCTGCGATGTCGGTCGGATCCCAAGGGACAGGAGACCAGGGAACGACAACTGCCTTCTCCTCCTACTTCAACGCGGTCAACTGCTCGACGCTTGACTTCAAGCCGAGGATGGCGATCACCCAGTTGGGGGGACGCAAAGCCACAAAGCGCTCCCACGACCCGGCCCTTCGCTTCGACCTCTGGACCCGGCCGGGTGACGCCAACGTCAAATCCCTCGCCGTGACCCTGCCCAAGGCCTTTGCGATCGACCAGCGCCACCTCGGCAACCTCTGCTCCCGGGCCCAGCTGCAAGCAGAACGCTGCAAGGGACGCCAGCCAATCGGCACCGCGACGGTGCAAACGCCTCTGCTGGACGCACCGCTCTCCGGCCCCGCCTACGCCGTATCGGGCTACGGCAAGCTGCCCCACCTGGTCTTCATCTTGGGAGGCCAGGTGACGGTGATGCCAGAAGCCGAATCGGCCTCGGTCAAGGGCGGCCATCTGCGAACCGAAGTGCCGGTGATCCCAGACGTGCCGATCGGCCACTTCGCCCTGACTCTGCTCGGCGGCAAACAGGGCTACCTGGAAAACACCCGCAACCTCTGTGCCGGGCCGACCGTCTCTGAAGTCACCTATCAGGGCCAAAACGGCAAGAGCACTGTGCAGAAGGTCAAGACCAAGGCAGCTTGCAAGGGCAAGGCAAAGAACAAGACAGGGAGGAACAAGTGAAGCCAGGGGACTCGAAGGGCAAGCGACTGTTGGGTCGCCCCTCTCCAGCGATGGTGGTGGCGATGATCGCCCTGGTCTTTGCCCTTTGCGGCTCGGCCTTCGCGGCGATCGCAAAGAACGCGGTGGGAACCCGCCAGCTGAAGTCAAAGTCGGTCACCACCGGCAAGATCGCCAACAACGCCGTCAACGCCGCCAAGGTCGCCGATCACTCCCTGACCGGCGCCGACATCAACATCGGCGCCCTGGGCACGGTGCCCTCGGCCACCTCGGCCCAAAGCGCAGGCAACGCGAACACCGTCGGCGGCCACGGCGCTTCCTGCCCCGGCGCGACGGTCCTGCTGCGAGGCCTCTGCTTCGACAGCTCCCCCGGCCCCCTGGCCTCCTCGGTTCAAGCCGCGGCCGATGCCTGCGCGGCCAAGGGCGGCTACCTGCCCACCCCGCTTGAGCTCTACTCGGTCAGAGGAACGATCAACCTTGGCACCGGAGTGGGCACCGACCACACCTACACCGACTCCTTCTACGGCAACACCACCGGCGGCAACTACAGAACGATCGTGCTCGACGGAACAGGAGCGCTCTCCGAGCAGGAAACCAACGCCGCCGCCCACTACGTCTGCGCCTATGCGCTGGTGCGCTAGGCGATGAGCACGAGGTCACTGAGAAGGAGAAGGGCGCTCTACGCCCTTCTCCTGACAACCCTGTTGGCAGCGATCGGTCTCAGCGCCACAGGTCAAGCCGAGATCGTAAAGAGCGGCGACGTGACCGTCGCCTTCCACGGCGACATCTCCCCGCGAAAGCTGCCAAGGACGGGAACCGCCCCGATCGCGGTGCAGATGGGAGCCAAGATCAAGGGCACCGATCCCGCCAACCCACCGGTGCTCGAGCGGATCGTCTTGGAGATCAACTCCCACGGCACCTTGCAAAGCAAGGGCCTGGCGAAGTGCCCCTTGGCCAAGCTCAACGCGATCTCAGGCAGCGCCGAAGCAAGGAAGGCCTGCGGCGATGCCCTCGTCGGCCACGGCAACGTCACCTCCAGGGTGATCTTGCCCGGCCAGGGCGCCTTTGCCTCCAACGGCCCCCTGCTGGCCTTCAACGGCACCTACAAGGGCAAGCAGGCGATCTTCGCCCAGGTGGCGACCGGGGCGCCCCTGCCGCTGACCTACGTGATCGTCTTTGAGGTATCGAAGACCAAGGGCACCTTCGGCACCCGCCTCAGCGCGACCCTGCCCCCGATCGCCTCCGAATACGGCTACATCTCGGCCTTCGACATGAGCCTCTCCCGCCGCTACGCCTCAGGCGGCCAAGAGCTGAGCTATGCCTCCGCCGGCTGCCCCGCCCCCAAGGGCGTCAACGCCGCCTCCTTCTCCTTGGCCAAGGCGAGCTATGAGTTCATCGGCGGCAGGTCGCTTGCCCAGACCCTGGTGCGCGATTGCAAGGTGCGGGGCAAGTGAGGGCCAAGGCGACCAAGGCGATCCTTGCGGCGGCGCTTTGCCTCGGCGCCCTCGCCCTGAGCGCCAGCGCCTTGGGCCAAACCGTGAGAGTGGGCAACCTGATCGTGACGATCGAAGGCGCGATCACGCCCAAGGAGCTGCCGAAGAGGACTCCCGCGCCGATCACCCTGACCGTGAGCGGCTCCCTGAAAACAGCCGACGCCAGCCATCCCCCCGCGCTTGAGACCCTGCACCTCGAATTCGACCGCCACGGCACCCTCAACACCACCGGGCTCCCCACCTGCACCCCGAGGAAGCTGCAGAGCACCCTCACGGCAACCGCCGAAAAGGTCTGCAAGGACTCCTTGGTCGGCACCGGCAGGGCCCAAGCCGAGATCGCCTTCCCCGAACAGGCCCCCTTCAGCGCTTCGGGCAAGCTCCTGATCTTCAACGGCGCGCCCAAGGGCGCCAAGCAGGTGCTGATCCTCCACGTCTACGCCTTCGTCCCCGCCCCGACCACCTTCGTCACCACCGCGGTGATCGGCAAGGCCAAGGGCAAATACGCGACGACGGCAGATGTCAAGATCCCCACGATCACCGCCGGGCAGGGATCGCTGACCGCCTTCAACGCCACCCTGCACAAAACCTGGACCTACAAAGGCCAAAAGCAGAGCCTGCTGCTCGCCAGCTGCCCCACCGGGCACCTCTACGCGCACGGGGACTTCGCCTTCGCAGACGGGGAGCGCCTCTCCGGAAACGTGGTGCGCAGCTGCACACCGTCAGGATGAGGCGCAGCGCGACAGCGCTGATACTGCTCTGCCTGGCCTTGGGGCTTGGCGCCTGCGGGGACGGGGGCGGGGAGGACACCCAAAGCACGGCGCCCTTGCCGCCCATCCGCGGCCCCCAACCGCCCAAGGGCGCCTCGACCCTCGAGCGCCGGATCTACCGCACCTTCCAACCTCCGTTGCCCGATCCCGAAGTCCCGGGCTCGGCGAAGGCGATCAAGGCTGGCGAAGCGGCCTGCGCGGGCAAGACGCCGCTGGAGGTAAAGCACCAGTTCAGCGCCCAGAGCAAGCTCTCCCCGGCTCAGCGCCGGGCGCTCTCGCAGATCGATCGCGCCGAAGAGCATCCCGGCGCCGACTACGTCGCCGGGCAGCTGGCGGCGCTGGTCTATGAAGGGACGCTGAAGGGCTCGCTTGCCTCCCATGGCTATCGCGGCTGCGTCTACGCGCTGGCGCGGGGGCTGGAGCGGCGGTTGGGGGATTAGTGACGATCCCTGGGGTCTGGTTCCATCCCTACTGATGGATGAGCCCGTGACAGGCGGCATTCGGCGGCTACCACCCGGCCCGCATGGGATCCCGCCGGAGCTGGTCGAGCGCAACCAGCGCGAACGGCTGATCGCCGCGATGGCGGAGGTGTGCGGCGAGGGCGGCTACTCGTCGGCGACCGTGGCCGAGGTGGCAAGGCGCGCCGGTGTCTCCACCGCCAGCTTCTACCGCCAGTTCAAGGACAGGCGCGAGTGCATGCTGGCCAGCTTCGAGGAGCTGTTCGGGCGTTTGCTCGAGGAGATCGAAGGCGCTTGCGCAGCTGAGGCGGAGCCGGCGGAGAAGGCGAGGCGGGGGGCCGCCGCCGCCGCGACCCTGCTGGGCGCTGATCCGCCCACGGCGCGTCTGCTGAGCGTGGAGATCCTCGCCGTCGGCCCCGAGGGCGTGCGGCTGCAGCACAAGGCGATCGATCGCATGGCGGCGCGGTTGCGCGATCCGTCCGCCCCACCGCAGCAGCTCCCCGACTCCGAGTGGGCGGCCGTCGCCGCGATCGTCGCCCTGGTGGGCAAGCGGGCAGCCACGGGCGAGAGCGCAGCCGCGGCAGAGCTCGAAGCCCTCTCCGAGCTGCTCTAAAGGGACTGCGAAACCCCCGTACCCATCCGCCGTCGGCGGACGCTGCGCGCCGCCGCGTCCCCAGTCCTTCGAGGCCGCTCACTTCGGCGCTGTGTGGCGGCCGAGCCCCCTCGCCGCGGTCCCCTCGCAAATCGACCGCGGGCCAATTGGCCTCTTTTCCAGCCCTTTTACGGCTCCAGGAAACGATCTCCTTTCTCTCAAAAACGTCTCTATTGACTTTATGAAAGTTTCTGTTTACAGTTTCTGACACGTCGTCTCTGAAGGCGACGCAGGGATAGCACCACAGGGACATAACCGAGCCTCGAGGAAGCCGCCAAGGGAAGCGGCGGGCAGAGGGGCTCACGGGACAAGGAGAGAGATTTCAGATGTTCTCGACGCTACGCACGCGCTTCGGCATCCCGGGAGTGATCTCGGTCATCGCCCTGGTCTTCGCGATGTTCGGCGGCGCCTACGCCGCCTCCAACTCCGGTGGCGGCAAGGCCACCGCCTCGGCCAAGGCCAAGCAGGGGCCACGGGGCAAGACCGGCAAGACCGGCCCCGCGGGCCCCGCAGGGCCGGCTGGTCCCGCAGGGCCGGCGGGCGCCAAGGGCGATGCCGGCGCGCCGGGGGCCAACGGCGCGCCTGGGGCAGCCGGCGAGAGCGTCACCAACACGGCGGTCCCGATCAGCAGCGCCACCTGCAGCCACCTCGGCGGCGCCGAACTCAAAGTCGGCGCTGGCGCGCCGACCACCGCCTGCAACGGCAAAGCCGGCGCCGAAGGCCCGCAGGGGCCCGCGGGTCCCAGCTGCAACGAAAACGGCGAATGCCTGCTGCCGCCCGAAGCAACCGAGACCGGGAATTGGGCGGTCAACGGCACTGGAGAGACGGTCTTTCTCTGGACCGCGATCTCGTTTCCGCTTCGCCTCAGCCAGGCTCCCACCTCGATCACTTACGTCACGCAAGACGAACAGATCGAAGAAACCACACCTCCCCAGTGCCCTGGAACTCACACTGAACCCAAAGCTGCGCCGGGAAGCCTGTGCCTCTATGGGTACACGGAAACGAACATCGCCGGACCACCGTTCACGCTCAAAACCCCCGACTACACGAGCGGCCTGCAGATGAGGTTTTCGCGCACAGCCGAAAACCTGGAAATGCAGGCAGCCGGTAGTTGGGCAGTGACAGCTCCCGCCGCTCCATAGGCGTTGACGAGCAGATGAAGGTTCAGGCAACGGGCGGCGCCGCGAAAACGTGCCCGCCCGTTGCGTCCTCAAGCCAATGGTCGGCGATGAGCCAGCAGCGCTCACAGGGCGCGGAGAGGTAGAGAAGATGCAAAGCAACTCAACGAGATCAGGAATTCGCCCGACGGGAGCCGCGCCCGGAAAGCTTCGCCTATTGATCTCCCCTCTCGTCGTGACGGTGTTCCTCCTCGCCTTGACTCCCGCGGCAGCCTTCGCAGCCAAGACCCACAAATTGATCACCGAATTTTCACGGGGCGAATCAGGTGACCAGTTCGGCAGCACCAGAGGACTGGGTGTTGACGAGTCCTCCGGAAACCTTTTTGTGGCCACCCAAGCGGTTGATGGCCAGGGCTACTGGGTGTACGTCACCGGGCCCGAAGGAGAAGAACCAAGCGGAGTTGCCAAACCCTTCAAAATCGCCGTCAGCTCGGGTCATCCGCAAAGTCAGCTTGGGTCGGCGACGGTCGACAATTCACCGACAAGTCCCTCCAAAGGCGCTCTCTACGTCTCCGACACGGAAAACCATGTGGTCAAGAAGTTCACCCTCAACCCGCTGAGCGAAGAATATGAACTCAGCGGAACGTTGGCTGTGGCCAATCCTCTGAGTGTCGCCGTCGACACCAAGGGCAATGTCTTCGTCGTTGACGAAGACAGCAAATCGATCGCCAAATTCAATCCCGCCGGAACCGAAATCGGCCAGATCCCAATCGGTTTCCCAACCAGAGCAGTGGCCGTCGACGGCAAAGGGAACCTCTACGTCCAGGAAGACCATCACAGTGAAACCGACCTCAGCAAGGTAATCGAGTTTCCCGCCAACCCCTCGGGTGAAATAGAACCGGGTGTTCAGCCGATCGAAATCGCCAGTGGCTCCGGCACTTCCAACTCCCAGCCAACTGGAATCGCCGCCAACCAAAGCAGCAACGAAATATACGTCGTCTTCATCGACCACGTGGAGCAGTTCGAATCCAATGGCGGTCGGGTGGGTGAATTCGATTTGGAGAAAACCAGGGCCGAAGGGATAGCCGTCAACGGTCAGACCGGCTTGGTCTACACGCTCGGCGCCCTCACGACTCTGTCGACGCCCGGCGTCACCGTCTTCGGCCCCACGGTGATAGCCCCTGATTCGACCACCGGGGACGTGAGCGATCTCGAACCAACGAGCGCGACGCTGAACGGAGCCGTCAGCGCGGCTGGCGGCCTGCCGGCAACTTGTGAATTCGAATACGCCACCGACGCCAGCTTCGAAGCCGAAGGCTTCGAAGGCGCCGCCACCGCGGCCTGTGCTCCTGCGGGCCCCTTCGCCGGCAGCTCGGTGGAACCGGTTTCAGCGGCGATCAGCGGCCTGGCGGCACAGACCATCTACCACTACCGCCTCGTTGCCTCCAGCGCCAACGGCACGATTCGCGGTGAAACGCTGAGGTTCTTCACCCCTGGCCCGCCCGTCGTCAACGCCGAGTCGGTCGGCGCCTTGACGGGCATCACGGCCACCCTCGAAGCGTTGGTCAACCCCGCCGCAAAGGAAACCAGCAACGTCTTCGAATATGTCTCCGAAGCCGACTTCGAAGCAAGCGGATACGCGAATGCGGTCACCCTGCCGCTCGGGGGTGAAGCGATCGGCTCCGGTTTTGAAGACGTCGCAGTCTCCCAGTCGATCGCCGGGCTCACCCCGTCGACCAACTACCTCTTCCGCGTCACCGCCTCGAACCCCCTGGGCGTCACCCACGGCCCCGACCGCTTCTTCACCACCCTCGGCCCCAACGGCTTCGAGCTGCCTGACGGCCGTGTCTTCGAGCAGGTGTCACCGGTCGACAAGAACGGCGCTGCCGCCACCGGCAGGGCCAACGTCATCCAGTCTGCCCCCGACGGCGACGGGATCACCTATATCTCCCGCGGCGGCATCCCCGGCGCCGAAGGCGCCCAGAAGTACCCCACCTACCTCGCCAGCCGCGGCGCCGATTGGTCAACCCAGGGCCTCTTGCCGCCGGCAAGCGCTGGCTCGTCCGCGGCGGTCTTGGGTTGGAGCGAAGACCTCTCACGCGCCTACGTCTCCCAGGGCGATCCCGGAACCGTGGCCAGCTTTCTCGAACGCGACAGCGCCAGCCGCTCGTTGCAATCGATCGCGGGGGAAGGCAGTGACATCGGAACCTTCAGGTACGTCGGCGCCTCCAGCACGGGCTCAGTGGTCTTCTTCGAAAGCGACACCGTGCTCTACCCGGGAGGCGCGGCGAAAGCGCCCAACCTCTACGCCTGGGACAGGGCCAGCGGCGAACTCAGCCTGGCCGGCGCTCTCAACAACGCGCATGCCCCGGCGAAAGGAACCCTCGCCGGCTCCAACGAACCCAGCTTCAAGGAACACTTCCATCAGGCTCAGAACACGGTTTCGAGCGACGGCGCGCGCGTCTTCTTCACCGACCTCTCCAGCGGCCAGCTCTACCTGCGCCAGAACCCAACGCAGCCGCAGAGCGCGCTTGACGGCGACGGCAAATGCACCGAAGCGGCGCTGGCCTGCACGGTGCAGGTCTCCGCTTCCCAGAGGGCCGTTCCGGACCCCATAGGCAAAAAACCCGCCGTCTTCTGGGGCGCCACTGCGGACGGGTCCAAATCCTTCTTCACCAGCTCGAGCAAGCTCACCGACGACGCCACCACCGGCCCCGGTGACGTCGGCAGCGACCTCTATCGCTATGACGCCGACACCGGCGTCCTCACGGACCTAACCCCCGACATCACCGATGCCAACGGCGCCGAAGTGCGAGGCGTCCTCGGGACGAGCGACGATGGCAGCTACGTCTACTTCGCCGCCAACGGCGTACTTGCCGCAGGGGCGACGCCGGGCAACTGCAGCGCGCTCGACTACAACTCTGCCGGCGCTGGCCTCTGCAACCTTTACCTCGCACACGACGGCGCCACGGTCTTCGTCGCGCCGCTATCCCAAGAAGGTCCTGCCCAGGGATCCGATGCCGGCAACTGGTTTTACACAGTCTCCCAAGGGGCGGCGGTGTTCGTGAAGACCTCGCGGGTGAGTGCCGACGGGCAAACCCTGCTCTTCCGCTCACAGCTGTCGCTGACCGGGTATGACAATAAAACGAACTCAAAATCATGTGGCGCTGGCCTGGGACGAGCCTGTCCAGAGTTCTACCGTTACAGCGCCGCCGACGGTGAGCTGGGCTGCGTTTCGTGCAATCCCAGCGGCGCGGCGCCGGGCGCGACGGCACCAGCGCTGCAAAGCATCGACACGGCCGGGGAAACGCCACCGAATCCCGCCAAGATCCTGACCCGCAACCTCTCGGCCGACGGCAACCGAGTCTTCTTCGAGACGGCCGACAAGCTCGTTGCCAGCGATACCAACGGCGACGACGGTTGTCCGGGGGTCGCGGGCCTCCTGCTCTCGACAAAAACCTGCCAAGACGTCTATGAGTGGGAGGCAGAGGGCACCGGCTCCTGCCACAGTGCCCGCCAGAACGGGGGCTGCCTGTACCTGATCTCGAGTGGCACCAGCTCCGATGCTGCCTACTTCGCCGACGCTGACATGGAAGGCAACAACGCCTTCTTCTTTACCGAACAGTCGCTGGCCGGCCAGGACAAGGACCAGATCGTCGACCTCTACGACGCCCGCGTGGGCGGCGGCATCGTCTCCCAAAACCCGCCCCCGCCGCCGCCGGTCTGCGAAGGCGAAGCCTGCAAGGGACCGGCGCCGACGCAACCGGCGACCGAATCGCCGGGCAGCGCCAGCTTCACCGCGCCCGGCAACCCCAAGCCCTCCCGCCAGGCCAAAAAGAAGAGGCAGCACAAGAAGAAGAAGCACGGGAAGCGCCACCCCGCCAAGACGGCGAAGAGGAACGGATGAACGCCGTGATCAGCAAGGAGAGCAGGAAGATGACCACACGGATACTTGGCGCCGTTCTCGTCGCCAGCGCCTTTGTGCTGGCGGCCGCGGCCTCGGCATCGGCCGCGGCGCCCACCTGGAAGCTGACCGCGGCGTCGGAGCCGACCAACTTCGCCGCCGGCTCCGCTCCCACCGAAACCGGCCCCGCCGCCAGGCCCCAGTACGTCGTGATGGCGACGAACGTCGGCTCGGCGCCAACCAGCGGCACGATCACCTTCACCGACACGCTGCCGGCTGGCCTGACCCCCACGAACCCGGTCGCCACCCACAACCTCGAAGGGGGTTTCTACAAAATCCCCTGCAACGTTACGGGGCAGACGGTCACCTGCGCCGACTCCACCGCATTGCCACCGGGCAAGTGGGTGCAAATCCTGATCCCGGTCGAAGTGGACGAAGACGTCTCCGGCAGCGTCACCAACCAGGCGAGCATCGTTGGCGGCGGCGCCCCCGAAGCGACGAGAACGACGACGACGACGATCAGCGAGGCGATTCCCCCCTTCGACTTCCTTCCCGGCTCAGCCGGCCTGAGTGCCTTTGTCACGGGCGCCGACGGGGGGTCGGCAACCCAGGCGGGCTCACATCCCTTCGCGCTGACGGTCGACCTTGGCTTGCCCACCCAGGAACCGCCCGGCGGTGGGCTGTTCCACGCCGGTCACCCGATGAACCTGAAGGTGCACCTGCCGCGAGGGATGGTCGCCAACCCCCAGGCGGTTACGTCCCAATGCACCGAGGCCCAGCTCGAGTCGGGGGGAGAAGAACAATTTGGCGGCTGCCCCGATGCCGCGGTGGTCGGCGCGGTCGTCGTGCTGACCAATCTCGGCTCGAGCATCTACCCCAAACCGAGCGCCCTCTACAACATGGTGCCGCCGCCGGGTGTGGCAGCAGAGTTTGCCTTCGACGCCGCGGGAGTCGGGATCTTCATTCACCTGATGGGCCAGGTCAACTCAGCGGGCGAATACGAGCTCGGAACCGACACCGACAACATCCTGGCTCGGCGGCTGAACCCGCTGATCAATTTCCAGGCGCAGCTGTGGGGGGACCCGTCCGACCCCGGCCACGATGCGATGCGGGGGAAGTGCACGGATGCCATTGCGGATCCTTGTTCCAGAGCGGCCAAAACTCGCCTCGATACCCCCCTCCTGACGATGCCCAGCTCCTGCGGGGAAACGCTCACCGCGACCGCGTCGGCCAGGTCCTGGGAGGAACCCTCACGCACGGTCAACGCCAGCACCGCCTTCGAAGACTCCCTCGGCAACCCAACCAGCACCGACGGCTGCAACAAACTCGAGTTCGCTCCCGAATTCGAAGCCAAGCCGACGACGAACCTCGCCGATGCGCCCTCGGGCCTTGACGTCAACCTGCACGTCCCCCAGAGCAATGGCTTTGAACCCGCCACGGCGAACTTCAAAGACGTCAAGGTCATCTTGCCCGCGGGGATGGCGATCAATCCCTCCACGGCCAGCGGCCAGGGGGCCTGCGGCTCGGCCCAGATCGGGCTTCTCACCCCTATCGGCCAGAGCCCGATCCACTTCAGCGAAGCTCCAGGCTCCTGTCCGCAGGAGGCTAAGGTCGGCTCGGTCGAAGTCGGGACCCCGCTGCTCGATCACCCCCTTTCCGGCGGCGTCTACCTGGCAAAGCCCTTCGACAACCCCTTCGGCTCGCTGATTGCGATCTACCTCGATGTGGAGGACCCCGCGACCGGCGTCGTCGCCAAGCTGGCGGGCAAGGTCGAAGCCAACCCCCAGACGGGTCAGCTCACCACGACCTTCAGCGAAAACCCAGAGCTGCCGATCGAAGACGTGAAGGTCTCCCTGTTCAAAGGGCCGAGGGCGCCACTGACGACCCCGATCGCCTGCGGCACCTACTCGACTGCCGCGGAGATCACCCCTTGGAGCACTCCAGAAGGGGTAGATGCCCAACTCTCCGATTCCTTTGGGACGTCGGTAGCTGCGGCGGGCAGCGGCGCCTGCCCGACAAGCGAAGCGACGGCGCCCAGTCACCCCGCCTTCGCCGCGGGCACGATCGCCCCCCAGGCCGCCGCCTACAGCCCCTTCGTCCTGAAGCTCTCACGCGAAGACGGCAGCCAGCGCCTCACCGGCCTCGACACCACCCTGCCCAAGGGGTTGATCGGCAAGCTCGCGGGTGTCGCCTCCTGCTCAGAGGCCGCTATCGCCCACGCCCAGGCCAGGAGCCAACCCAACCAAGGCGCCTTGGAGCAGCAGAGTCCCTCCTGCCCCGCCGCCTCAGAGGTGGGAACGGTGACGGTGGGCGCCGGATCTGGCATAGCCCCCTTCTACGCCCAGGGCCACGCCTATCTGGCCGGCCCCTACAAGGGCGCGCCACTGAGCCTCGCCGTGATCACCCCTGCGGTCGCCGGTCCCTTTGACCTGGGGGCGGTGACGGTCAGGGTCGCTTTGCGGATCGACCCCGAAACGGTTCAGGTCCGCGCCGTCTCCGATCCCCTGCCGACGATCCTCGACGGCATTCCCCTCGACGTGCGCTCGGTTGCGGTCAAATTGAGCCGCCCCGACTTCACCCTCAATCCAACGTCCTGTGACCCGATGGCGGTGATCGGCGTCGCCACCTCCGCACTGGGCCAGGGGGCTTCGCTGACCAGCCCCTTCCAGGTCGGCGGCTGCTCCGCGCTCGGGTTCAAGCCCAAGCTCGCCTTCTCGCTCAAGGGCGCCACCAAGCGCGCCGGGCACCCCTCGCTCAGGGCCACCCTGAGATTCCCCCAAGGCGCCTACGCCAATACCGCCAGGGCCCAGGTCACCCTGCCCCATTCCGAGTTCATCGACCAGGCTCACTTCCGGACGATCTGCACCAGGGTGCAGTTCGCCGCCAAGCAGTGCCCGGCGGGCTCCGTCTACGGCCACGTCAGGGCGACCAGCCCGCTGGTCGACTACGCGATCGAAGGCCCGGTCTACCTGCGCAGCTCAACCCATCAGCTGCCCGACCTGGTGGCCGCGCTCAGCGGCCCGGCCTCCCAGCCGGTTGAAGTGAACGCGGTTGGCCGGGTGGACTCGGTGAACGGGGGGATCCGCACCACCTTCGAGAGCTTCCCCGACGTTCCGGCCGCCAAGATCGTGCTGACGATGAAGGGCGGCAAGAAGGGGCTCTTCGTCAACTCGACCAACCTCTGCAAATCACCCCACCGCGCAACCGCCCTCTTCGACGGCCAAAACGGCAAGACCTTTGACTCGAGACCGGTGATGGAGGTGTCCTGCAAGGGCAAGGGCCGCAAGGGGGGCCGCCGTAAGGCCCACCGGTGAGCGCCGCGCATCGAGCGCTGCTCCTGCTGGGGTTAGCGGTGCTGTCCAGCGGCGCCCTCTCCAGCGGCGCCCTGGCCGCGGCGCCGGCCTGGAAGCTGACCGTGGCCTCCGAGCCCACCAACTTCGCCCCCGGCTCTGTTCCGGGTGGATTCAGCTCCTTCGGGCACTATCCGGAGTACAACATCCTCGCTACCAACGTCGGCTCCGCGCCAAGCAGTGGGCCGATCACGATCACGGACACTTTGCCGGCGGGTGTGACGCCGGTCGAACCCCAGGGCAGGGACAGCGGCGTCGATGGCCTCGATCTGACCGAATTCCCCTGCGCCGCCTCGGGGCAGACGGTCAGCTGCACGGACCTTCACACGATTGGACCCGGTCGCGTGATCCAAGTCTCGATCCCGGTTGCGGTGGCGCCCGACGCCGCGCCCAGCCTGATCAATCAGGCGAGCATCGTTGGCGGTGGCAGCGGGGAAGCGAGGGCGACGACGACGACGACGATCGACTCGCGGGCCGCTGCCTTTGGCCTAGCCAGCGGCTCAGCCGGCCTCAGCCTCGCACTCACCGCCGCTCAGGGCGCGCCGGTGACCCAGGCGGGATCGCACCCTTACCAGGTGACGATCGACGGCGGTTTCTCGACCGCTCTCGCCGCACAGAATCTGATTGGCGCATCGCACGTCCGCGACCTCCACGCCTACCTCCCTCGCGGAATGACGCTCGACCCAACGGCGACGCCCGTGCTCTGCACCGAGGCCCAGCTGGAGAGCAATGACTGCCCCGATGCCTCCGCGATCGGCTTCGCCAGCTTTCAGACGATCCTCACCTCTCCAACCGTGGGCGCCTCCCCCCTTTACAACATGGTGCCCCCGCCTGGCTCCCCTCTCGAGCTTGCCCTGAATCCCTTCGGCCTCAATCTCTTCTTTCTGCACTTTCTGGGCGGCGCGAATGCGGCTGGGAAATACCAGCTCTCGCTCAACGCCGCTGAGCTTCCCGCCGGTCAGCTGAGACCGGTGATCAGCATCCAGGTCCAGCTTTGGGGGAACCCCACCGATCCCAGTCACGACGGGGTGCGCGGGGCATGCGTCTTTGCTGGGGGCAGCTGTCCGGTGAAGGCATCCGACAGGCCGTTTTTGACGATGCCCGGTTCTTGCCTGGGCCCGCTGGCCGTGGGTATTGCCAGCGATACCTGGGAGGACCCTGGTCGAATGCTCGAATACAGCGCCGGGGCTGAAGAAGCCCTTGGCGAGCCGGTCAGCCTCGAGGGTTGCAACAAGCTCGAGTTCGCTCCCACGATCGAGGCCAAGCCCACCACCAACCTCGCCGACTCGCCCTCGGGCCTGGACCTCGAGCTGCACCTGCCGCAAAGCCAGGACCTCGACCGCCTGGCCGAGGCCAATCTCAAAGACACCAGGATCACCTTGCCTGAGGGGATGGCGATCAATCCCCCTTTTGCCGGGGGAGCTGGCGCTTGCACCCGAGCCGAGGTGGATCTGGGCGGTCCCGAGCCGGCCAGCTGTCCGCCGGCCTCGAGGCTTGGCACTGTTGAGGTCAAGACTCCGCTGCTCGACCACGCCCTGCCGGGCGCGCTATACCTGGCCAAGCCCCTCGAGAACCCTTCCCGCTCCCTCTTGGCGCTCTACCTGGTGATCCACGACCCACAGTCGGGAATCGTGGTCAAGCTCGCGGGTAAGGTCGAGGCAGACCCCCAAAGCGGCCAGCTCACGGTCAGCTTCCCGGAAAGCCCCGAGCTGCCTCTCGAAGAGCTCGAGGTTCACCTATTCGGGGGACCGAGGGCGCCATTTCGCACCCCGTCGATCTGCGCCACGTACGGCATTGCCTCTGTGCTCACGCCTTGGAGCGCTCCCGAAGGCGTCGATGCGCGCTCCTCCGATCGCTTCGCGATCAGCGCGTCCCCGGGCGGCGGGCCCTGTCCCACCGCGGAGGCTGCCTTGCCCAGCGCGCCCAGCTTCAGCGCGGGCACGGTCGCTCCAAAAGCGGGGGTCCGCTCTCCCTTCGTCTTGAAGCTGAGCCGCGGGGACGGTACCCAGCCTCTGGGCAAGGTCGAGGCCACCCTTCCCGAGGGCCTGCTCGGAGGGCTCGCCGGGATCCCCTACTGCTCGCCGGCGGGCATCGCCCAAGCCCAGTCCCGCTTCCATCCGGGCGAGGGCGCGTTGGAGCAGGCGAGCCCAAGCTGCCCGGCGGCCTCGGAGCTGGGCACGGTCGACATCGGCGCCGGGGCGGGGCTCGTACCCCTGCACCTGCGCGGACGCGTCTACCTGGCCGGCCCGTACAAAGGCGCAGCGCTCAGCTTGGTGACGATCGTCCCGGCGTTGGGCGGTCCCTTCGACCTCGGAGCGGTGGTGGTCCGCTCGGCACTGCGGGTTGATGCCGCAACCACCCAAGTCCAGGCGATATCGGACCCTTTGCCCCAGATCCTCAACGGAATTCCGCTTGACGTCAGGAGCATCGCCTGGAAGCTCGACCGCCCCGGCTTCAGCTCCAACCCGACCTCCTGCGAGCCGATGACGGTGACCGGCGCCGCCACCTCGGCCCTGGGCGCGGCGACCGCTCTCTCCAGCCCCTTCCAGGTCGGTAATTGCCGCGGGCTTGGCTTTTCGCCGAAGCTCTCCCTGCGCTTGGGCAGCGCTACCGGCCGCGGCGGGCACCCAGCCATTCGGGCCGCTCTCACCTTCCCCGCGGCGGGCGAGCCGCAAGCTGACCTCGCCTCCGCTCGGCTCGCATTGCCGCGCTCGTTGACCCTCGATCGCTCCAGCATCGGCGCTCTTTGCGGCGGCGCTCAGCTCGCCGCACGCCAATGCCCGGCAACTTCGGCATTCGGCCACCTCACGGCAAAGACGCCGCTCTTGGACAAGCCGCTCCAGGGCCCCGTCTACCTGCGGCCATCCGGGCGCGACCTGCCCGAATTGGTCGCCGTGCTCGGTGGCCAGCTCGAAGTCGCCGTCGCCGCGCGCCTCAACCTCAGCCGCGGCCGCCTTCGCGCCAGCTTTGGGTCACTGCCCGATGCCCCGCTCTCGAAGCTTGTCCTGTCAATCAATGGCGGCAGGAGGGGCTTGGTGCGCAACCGGGCGAACCTCTGCAAGACCCGCAACCGAGTGACGGCCAGCTTCGAAGGCCAGAACGGCAAGGTTGACGAAGCGAGCCCGCTCATCGCTGTTTCCTGCAAGGAGTCCTCGCGCAGGGGTGGGCGGAGAGGGCGGAGAGGGCGGCGATGAAGACCCGCCTTCTCTTCCTCGTCGCGCTCGCTCTGATCCTCGTTGCGGCTCCCGCGGCAAGGGCCGCTGGGCCGCCCCTGGTGGAAGAAACCTGGGTGGAAGGGGCCTCTGCGACCGGGGTCACCCTTTGGGCTGAGATCAACCCCAACGGCTCCGCGACCTTCTACCGCTTCGAATACGTTGGCGACGCGGCTTACCAGCAGAGCGGCTTTGAAACCGCGGCCCAATCGCCGCTCACGGGCTCGGTGGGGATCGGCGCCGGCACCACGGCGACGGTGGTCAACCGCCACGTCTCCGGCCTGACGCCCGCCAGCACGTACCACTACCGCGTCTGGGCCAGCAACTCCTTCGAAACGACACTGGGGCCCGAGCACGTCTTGGGCACCCAGAGCCCGACCAACCTCTTCACCCTTCCCGACAACCGCGGCTGGGAGCTGGTCTCGCCAATAGACAAAGAGGGCGGCGCGATCCAAGGCCCCGGGCAGAACCAGGGCGGAGACCTGGATCAAGCGGCGGCCCAGGGGGGAGCCTTCACCTACAGCTCGGCCACCGCCTTCGCCAACGCCCAGGGTGCCCCACCGGCAAGCCAGTACCTGGCGACGAGAAGCGCCAATGGCTGGTCGAGCCAAAACGTCTCCACACCGCTGCATTCGGGCGCCTACGGTGAAGAACCTGACGGTGTCCCCTACCGGCTCTTCTCCACGGATCTGAGCCAGGGGTTGCTCTTCGGTGGGCAATGCATCGGCGAAGGCGCCGGGTGCGCTGTGGTCAACCCACCGCTGCCGGGCACGAGCGCCCCACCGGGCTATGCCAACCACTACCTCAGGGACAGCGCCACGGGGAGCTTTGGCTCCCTGCTCAGCGCCGCCGACGTCGCCCAGTCCACGCTGGGCCCCCAAGGCCCTGGCCGCAACCGTCGCCGCCGCCTCTCCCGACCTCTCCCACGTCGTCCTCTCCAGCTGCGCGGCGATGACGCCTGCCGCCACTGAAGTCCCGGCCGGGCCCGGGCAGTGCGACCCCGAAGAGCCCAACCTCTACGAGTGGTCATCCTCGGGCCTTGAATTGGTCAACGTCTTGCCGGGGGACACCGAAGGAACCCCCGGCGCGGCGATCGCCGCCTCCCTCGGCGCGATCTCCGCCGACGGCTCCCGCGCCTACTGGAAAGAGCTCGAAAGCGGGAACTTGTATCTGCGCGAAGCCGGCCAGAGCGTCCAGGTCGACGAAACAGCCGGGGGAGGGGGGAGCTTTGAGGCCGCCTCGGCCGACGGGTCGATCGCCTTCTTCAGCGCCCAGGTCGGCGGGCAGGACCACCTCTTTCGCTGGTCGGCCGAGGCCAAAGCGGCAACCGACCTCACCCCGGCCGATGAAGTGGTGGGAGTGCTCGGCGCCTCCGCCGACGGCTCGCGCGTCTACTACCAAGGCGCCAGCGGCCTCGAGCTCTGGCGGGAAGGCACGATCACCGAGGTCGCGCCGGGAGCAGACGCGACCCTACCCGGCGACTACCCGCCCGCCACGGGAACCGCCCGCCTCAGCCCCGACGGCGACCACCTTGCCTTCCTCTCCGTCGCCGAGCTGACCGACTACGACAACGCCGGCCACGTCGAGGCCTACCTCTACGGCCCGCCAGTGGGCGGCGGCGCGGCGGCCCTGATCTGCGCCTCTTGCAACCCGACCGGCGAACGCCCGCAGGGCGTCGGCCTCGATTCCAGGCGCGCCGCCCAATGGCAGCGCCCCAACCCCCTATAAGCCCCGCGCCCTTTCCGCGGATGGCACCAGGCTCTTCTTCGAGTCAAACGAATCCCTGGTGGCCCAGGACACCAACGCCCCTGCCGACGTCTACCAGTGGGAGGCCAAGGGCTCCGGCAACTGTCAGCGCTCGCCTGGCTGCGTCAGCCTGATCTCCAGCGGCAGAAGCCCAGGCGGGGCAACCTTCCTCGACGCCTCCGCCAATGGCTCAGACGCCTTCTTCCTCACCGACGCCTCGCTGGTCGGTGCCGACCCCGGCTCGGTAGACGTCTATGACGCAAAGGTCGGTGGCGGCTTTGCCGAAGCGCCAAAGCCGATCCCCTGCATCGGCGATGCCTGCCAGGCGCTGCCAAACGCGCCTGAAGATCCGACTCCCGGCACATTGGTGCCCAACTCGGGCAACCCGGGGCTTCACGTCGTCAAGGAAAAGCCAAAGAAGGGCAAAGGCAAGAAGGGCAAGGGACACAAGGGCAAGCACCACAAGCCCAAAAAGCAAAAGCACCACAAGGGAGGCAAGCGATGAAGGCCCGGCCGATCGTCTTCTTGCTCGCGCTCTCAAGCGCGCGGCGCTGGTGGCGCCGTCAACCGCCTCGGCAGCCTTCGACTTCCTCCCCGGTGCAGAAGGCTTCAGCGCTACGGCCGAGGCAGAAGGCGGCACCCCGGCGACCCAGGCCGGATCACACCCCGCGGCGCTGCGCATCAAGGTCGGCTTCGCCAAAGCCGGCCAGTTCACCGACGGCGACCTGCGGGACCTGAGCTTGGAGCTGCCCCCGGGCCTGATCGAAAACCCCACCGCGGTGCCCCGCTGCTCCCAGGCTGATTTCCACACCCCGCGCAGCTCTCCCTTCGAAGCGAGCCGCTCGGGGGAGAGCTGCCCGGACCGGACCCAGGTCGGCACGATCACGGTGCGCTCCTCCCACGGCGGCGGAGAGACCCGGACCTTCGGCCTCTTCAACCTCGTGCCGCCGCCGGGGTGCCCTCGGAGCTCGGCTCCAACACCCTACGGCGCCCCGATCGTCTTCACCCCGCAGGTGCGCCAGGCCGAAGGCGAATACGGGATCACCCTGCGGACCCACAACATCCCCCAGCTCTTGACATCTGCGGCTTGAGCTCTGCGATCTGGGGCACCCCCTGGTCGGTCCCCCACAACACCCAGCGCGGCGATTGCCTCAACGAGGCCGAGCCGGGCTTCGGCTGGCCAAGTGCTCGGTCGGCCAGCCCAAGCAAACCCCCCCGCTCGCCTACCTGACCCTGCCGACCTCCTGCGAGGGCCGCTTGGCTTCGGCGCGACCGCCACCTCCTGGCAACAGCCCGCGGCCGTGAGTCAGAGCTTTACGGGCCCGACCCTGGAAGGCTGCGACAGCCTCGGCTTCGACCCCACTCCCTTCGCGCGCATCTCCAACCCCCGCGCCTCCTCGCCCTCGGGCTATGAATTCGAAATCACCCAGGACACCGCCGGGGTCACCGATCCCCACCGACTCGCTCCCTCGGCGGTGCGAAAGGCCGTGGTCCAGCTGCCCGAAGGGGTGACGATCAACCCCTCGGTGGGAGCCGGCCTGGGCGTCTGCACCCCAGCCCAGTACGCGGCAGAGACGCCGACCTCCCCGCCGGGAGCCGGCTGCCCCAACGAATCGAAGATCGGCGACTTCATGGTCAAGAGCCCGCTCTTTGCCGAGCGGATCGAGGGCTCGCTCTTCCTCGCCGCCCCCTACGACAACCCCTTCGGCTCTCTGATCGCGATCTACCTCGTCGCCAAGGCAGACGAGCGCGGCATCTTGGTCAAGGTGGCGGGGGAGCTCAAGGCCGACCCGGCCACGGGAAGGCTCCTCGCCACCTTCGACAAGCTGCCCCAGCTGCCCTACTCGAGCCTCAACGTCCACTTCCGCGAAGGCCAGCGCAGCCCCCTCGCCACCCCGGCTGCCTGCGGCGCCTATCTCGACCGCGATCGACCTGACGCCCTGGCGAGACGCCGGCCTGGCAAGGCACACCGACTCCCCGGCCTCGATCACCGCCGGGATCGGCGGAGGCCCCTGCCCCTCCGGCCTCGCCCCCTTTGCCCCCGCGGCAAGCGGCGGCATGCTCAACTCCCACGCCGGCTCCTACACGCCCTTCTACCTGCACCTGACCAGGCAGGACACCGAGCAGGAGATCACCTCCTACTCGGCGACCCTGCCCCCGGGCCTGCTGGGCAAGATCGCCGGTATCCCCTACTGCCCGGAGGCGGCGATCGCGGCGGCAAGGCAAAGGAGCGGCGTCGCGGAGCGAGACGCACCTTCGTGCCCGCAAGCTTCACGCATCGGTCGCACCGTCGCCGGCTACGGCGTCGGCCCGGTGCTCACCTACGCCCCCGGCGGCCTCTACCTGGCCGGCCCCTACCACGGCTCCTCCTTCTCGGTGGTGGCGATCGACTCCGCCCTGGTCGGCCCCTTCGACCTCGGGGTGGTGATCGTCCGCTCGGCGATTCGAGTCGACCCCATAACGACCCAGGTCTCGATCGACTCACCGGGATCGGACCCGATCCCCCACATCATCGACGGCATCCCGATCCACCTCAGCGACGTCCGCGTCTACATCGACAAGCCCAAACCTCACCCTCAACCCGACCAGCTGCGACCGCTCCACCCTCGCCTCGACCCTGAACGGCTCCGGCGCGCGCTTCTCCGACCCCGCCGATGACACAACCGCCACCGCCACCGTCCCCTTCCAGGCCTTCAACTGCGCCTCGCTGGGCTTCAAGCCGAGGATCTCCTTGCGCCTGCAGGGCGGGACCAAGCGCGGTGATTACCCCTCCCTGCGGGTCAAGTCAGGCCGAGACCCGGCGATGCCAACATCGCCAAGGCCCAGGTCACCCTGCCGCCAACCGAGTTCCTCGACCAGAACCACATCGGCACCGTCTGCACCCGGCCGCAGTTCGCCAACCGACACCTGCCCAGAGGCATCGGTCTACGGCAGGGCCCGCGCCTACACCCCGCTCTTGGAAGCGCCGATGGAAGGCCCGGTCTACCTGCGCTCCTCAGCGAACCCATTGCCCGACCTCGTCTTCGCCCTGAAGGGCCGTGGCATCGAGGTCGACCTCGCCGGCAAGGTCGACTCGGTCAGGGGCGGGATTCGCGGCAGCTTCGAAGCGATCCCCGACGCCCCGGTGACCAAATTCCTGCTGACGATGTTCGGCGGCAAGCACGGCGCCCTGGTCAACGCCGGCAACCTCTGCGCCAGCCCACAGCTCGCCACGGCGAAGCTGATCGGCCACAACAACAAGGGAGTGCTGGTGCACCCCGAGGTGCAGGCGCGCTGCAACGGGCACGGCAAGCACAGGAAAGGTGAGCACGCGAAGAAGGGGAGGGGTGGGCGATGAGGTTGCAGCCGAGATCGAGGGGGCCGATCGGGGCGGGCCTTTGCGCCGTCCTTTGCGCCCTGCTCCTGGGCCTGGCAGCGGTCCCCGCCCAGGCCAACCGCGCCCTGCTCTCCAAGGAAGCGGTTAAAGCCGAAGAAACCCCCGCCGGGATCGAAGGCGCCTGCGGGGTGGCGGTCGCCCCCAGTGGGCAGATCTACGTCTCTGACTACTACCACCGGGTGGTTGACGTCTTCAACGGCAGCGGCGGTTATCAGTCCCAGATCCCCGCCGGCGCAGAGCCTGAGGGACCCTGTGGGTTGGCGGTGTCTCCCAGTGGGACGCTCTACGTCAACTTCTACCACCAGGGCGTGGTCAGGATGCAGCCGGGCTTCGAAGCTTTTGACCCCGGCGACGCCACCGGGGTGGCGGTTGACTTTGCCGGCAGGGTCTACGTCAACGACCGTACTTACGTCGCGGTCTATGAACCCTCCGGGCTGCCGGTCATCTTCGAAGGACAGCCGCTGAAGATCGGCCTGGGCAGCGTAGACCCGCTCGGTGACGCCTACGGACTGGCGGTCTCGGCGGGCAAGGTCTACGTCGCCGACGGCTCAGAGGAGACCATCAAGGTCTATGAACCGGCAATCGACCCCGATGACCCAAGCGCTGTGATCGACGGGTCGGCCACTCCCCAGCATGGCTTCAACTCCCTCACCGACGCCGCCCTCGCGGTTGACCCCACCAACGGCCACCTCTTGGTCACCGACAACCTCCGGCCCGGCTTCGAGCACCCCGAAGCCGTGATCGACGAGTTCGACGCCGAAGGGGTCTTCTTGGGCCAGCTCGCGACCCCGATCATCGACGCCGAGCCATCGGGTCTGGCGCTGAGTGGCTCGGGCGCCCTCTACGCCACCTCGGGCAACGACGAAGGCGCCGCGGTCTTTCGCTTCGGCCAATACAGCGCCTCCCCTTCCCTCGCCGGGCCAAGCGCACCCTCCTTCGGGGAGGGGGCGACCTCCTCCCAAGCCAGGCCGCTCGCGCCGCCAAGCGGCCCCGCCGATGCTCCGGTGGCGAGGAAGCCCAGCGCCGCCACCACCTCGGAGATAACCCAGCGCGGCCACCTGCGGGTCAGCTTCGACGGCAAGCTCGCCCCCCACGCCCTGCCGAGGCAAGGAAGCGCCCCGGTCAAGGTCACCGTCGGGGCCAAGATCTCCACCACCGACGGCAAGACCCCACCGCAGCTGCGAAAGATCTCGATCGCGATCAACCGCAACGGGCACTTCGACCCCACCGGGATCCCCGTCTGTCGCCTCGACCAGATCCAGCCCTCGACCAACGCCGACGCCCTCGCCGCCTGTCGCTCCTCCTTGATCGGAGAAGGGCGCTTCTCAGCCAAGGTGCTGCTGGCAGGCCAGGCCCCCTTCCCCTCCAACGGCAAGGTCTATGCCTTCAACTCCAGGCTGCAGGGAAAGCCGGCGATCCTCGCCCACGTCTACGGCACCCAACCCGCTCCGGCCTCCTACACCCTGCCCTTCGTGATCAGCCAGGCCAAGGGCACCTTCGCAAACGTCCTCACCGCCTCACTGCCGGCGGTCACCTCGAACTCCGGCTACATCACCGGCCTGCAGATGACCCTGGGCAAGAGCTTCTCCTACCAGGGCAAGCGACGCAGCTACCTGAGCGCCGGCTGTCCTGCCCCGAAGGGATTCCCCGGAGCCGCCTTCCCCTTTGCCAAGGCGAGCTTTGGCTTTGGGAAGCAGACGGTGACCTCGACCTTGACGCGGGATTGCGGGGTACGGTAGGGCTGAAGTAGCCCCAGGGAAAGAAGATGCCCCGAGCTGGATTCGAACCAGCGGCCTACTCCTTAGGAGGGAGTCGCTCTATCCAGCTGAGCTATCGGGGCAGATGGCTCAATCGTAGAGGCCGAACGTGGGCTTGGGAGGGCTCGTTGTTGAGCTGGCGCAGCGCTGTCTGAACGACCGAAATCAGCCGCCGCGAGTCTCGGGGCGACCTAGGCCCGGAGTAGGCGGAGGGGGGGGCGGTGGGGTTCCGCCGCTTCCGGTTTGAGGCTTTGGTGCTTCTGCCATCGCCTAGAAGATGTTATCGCCCAATAGGGCAGCCAGGGAAAGAATCTCGACTACGAGAGCGGTTGCGGCGACAGTGTAGGCACGGGTCAGCCACTTGATCTTCGTGTCGTTGGAATCCCAGACAGGTCGAGGTCGTAGGCGAGGCGCCGATAGACCTCGGGCATGTCGTCGCGAAATGCATAGAGGCCCTCGTACAGACCGGCGCCGGCCTCGGCAAAGATCAGATTCTTCTTCGGCAGCAGGATGAAGACGCTTGCGGCTATCGAGACCACGAACGCAACCAGAGCCGTAATCGCCAACCCCCGAGGGCTTGGGTGCTGGAATGCCTGTTGTCCGAGGAACGATGCCGCAAGCGAGGAGGCGGCCAAAAGGACTCCAGTCCGGGTCCGCAGCTCCCCGAGCAGACCCTCCTGCTTGTCGAGGCCGCGAAGCGCTGCCTCATAGGCCAGCTTCTCGAACTCCCCTGCCATCGGTCTGCAAGCTAGCGGTGCTTACGGCGGAATCTTTTGTCATCGGCGCTGATTGGGCAATGGGGCGGTCTCGCTGCCTAACCGGCATAAACCACGACATCGGAGTCTGCGGCCTGAGTCGCTTCCGTCCGCTGGCATTAGGTTTGTGACGTGATTGCGAAGGCTCGACTCCCGTGGATCGCGGCGCTCGTCTGCGTCGCCGCCGCGACGGGCTGCGAGGAGGGTGCCCTCGAGGTAGAGCACCCGCGGAAGGCAGCGGCTTTGAGCAAGGAAAATGCTGCAAACCGCCGCGTGGCGCACGGCAGGGCCACCGCGGTGATCAAGGAGCTTCGGCCCCTGATCGGGGCCGCTCGCCGGCCGACGGCGACTTGCCACTCCGAAATCCGTCGTTCGGTTCAGCCTCGGCAGGGCGTTCTACCCGTGGCCTGTGCCAACTTCGAACCGCGCTGGCCCCTTCGCGTTCAGTATGGATTTTTGCGCTGTGAGCCCAAGGGCCGGTACGCGAACAGAGAGGTGGTTTTCACGACGGCAGACGGGAAGGACTACGCCGCGAGCGTGGGCGCTCGCATGGTCGGATACCCGAGGATCACTCCTGTCTTCAGGCGGAACGCCGGACCCAGATATGAGAGCGCTCTGACCAAGGCGGGCCTGGCCCTTTGCGAGTAGCGCTGGTGCGCTCCGTCGTCTAGGCGTAGAGGCTCTCGGTGGCCAGCTCCTGGGCCCGGCGGTTCCAGAGCTTCACCTGCACGAAGACGTCGTCGCCGAAGCCCTCGAGAGCGTCGAGGGCGAGGAGGGTGAAGCGACCGTCGGAGACGACTTCCTGGTCCACGGTCTCCAGATCGAGGTCGGCCGTGGCGGCGACGGCGCCCTGCACGAGGGGGCGTCCCCAGATCAGCGTTACGGCTCCGGCGCGGCCGTTCTCGCCTCGCCAGCGGCCGATCACCTCGTCGTTGAGGTCGATCTTCCAGTCCGGGTTGTCCTCGGCGAGCACGTCGGTGAAGTCGGCCTGGGCACTGAGGTCGCCCGGCTCGCCTCCCTTCGGCAGCACGTAGGAGACGTGACCGAAGAGCTCGAGCTCGCCCGCGCCCTCCGGACCCGCAGCCCGTGCTGTGCAGGGAACCCAGACGCGGCCACCCCACGCTCGCTCGGGGTACCAGTCGGGGCTCTCGGGCACCTCGACCCCGGCGGGCAGACCCTCTATCGCCGTGCAGGCTTGACGGAACTCCGCCCCGAGCCGCTCGGCGAAGCGCCCGTGCGGGATCCCCTCCTGGGTGCTGTCGGCGATGAAGCGGGGGATCGGCCGTGGGTTCGGAGGCACGGAATGAGGCTATACCGCTGCTGTTAACGCTTGTCGAACTGGCAAATCAGAGCAAATTCCGTTGCTACCCTCGATACACACGCTGGTTCTCCAATGGCTGGCGTTCTGATCAAACCGGCTTGGGAGGCTGGACAGGGATGAGGAATGCGGCAGGGTTGCCAGCGGTAGGGAACGATCTTCGACCCGCGCGCTGCGGCGCCTTTCTGGCGCCGCGCTGGCGTTTCTACTTGGAGCAGTCGCGTTTTCCGCGCCCGCCCCGGCCGAGGCAAGCGTGGGTTATGCGCCCGACTCCTCGACGCCAACGATCAACCTTCAGGGCGATCAGCCGGATGGAGTCGCCATCGACCAATCCAGCCAGCGCATATACGTCGCGATGCTGAGCGCCGACCTCTCCGCCCAGAAAACCGGTCAGGTCGAACAGCTGGAGAGCACCGGGGCCACCACCTCCGCCTCCCCCTTCAAAGCGACCGGCCAGCCGTTCTACTCCGGGGTCGCCGTCAACCCCCTTACGCACGGCCTTTATGCCTCGGAGTTCATGGTCTCCACGCCGGTGGGCACTGCCGGTGTATCGCAAATCGACCAGTTCTCGTCCTCGGGAACGCTGGGCATGCAGCTCCCCACCAGCGGCACCGCTGGCATCCCGACGAGGATCGCCGCCAATTCGAGTGGCGACGTCTTCTTTCCGAACACCGTCGCCCAGACCGTGCAGGTCTTCAATGCCGCCGGCACCCTGCTGAAAACGATCAGCTGCGGCGGCTGCCCGGGGGGCGGCTTCGTCACCCCCAACGGAGTTGCGCTCGACTCCGCAGACAATCTCTACGTCGTCGACATCGGGGCCGACCGCGTCGTCAAGTTGATTCCGTCGGGAGGCCAGTACGTGTTCGCCTCCGTTCTTCAGAGCGATCACAAAGCCGCTGCGGTGGCTGTCGACCCCTCTGACAACTCCGTATTCGTTGGCGACTACCCCGGCGGCGGCGGCTACCACATCGTCGCCTACAGCTCCTCGGGAACGCAGACCGATGACTTCGGCGCCGGTCTCTTCACCGGGTCGCAGTTTGGCCCTCGCTTCGCCGGCCAGATCGCAGCCAACGCAACAACTCACAAGCTGTATGTGAGCGATCCCGACGCTGGCGCCCTCCGCGTCTTCGCCCAGGCGACGATCCCCGCGCCAACTGCGACGACCAACGCGGCGTCCTCGCTCGGCCAGGTTACGGCGAAATTGAACGCAGCGGTAAACGCGAGGGCGCACGCCGTCATCGATTGTCACTTCGAATACACCGACGACGCGGATTTCCTCGCAAACGAATACGCGAACGCAACCGATGCGCCGTGCGACGTGCTTCCTGATCGCTCCGAAAACACCTCCGTAAGCGCGACGCTGTCGAACCTCCAGACGAGCACGAAATACCATTTCCGGGTCTTTGCGGCCAACAACGGAGGCGAAGTCACCGCCGGCAGCCAGACCTTCTCCACGCTTGCGAGCACTCCCGCGACGGTGACCGCGGGCGTGCCGTCCGGAGTCACGCAGACGACGGCCAGTCTGACCGGCAAAGTGAATCCCCAAGGCGGCACGGTATCCGACTGCCATTTTGAGTATGGAGAGGGCCTGTCCTACGCGATAAGCCTCCCTTGCCCGACGACGATCGGGGCGGTCACCACGGATGTGGCCGAGTCCTTGAAAGTCACCGCCCTCGCCCCGAAAACGAATTACCACTATCGGCTGTCGGTGACCACGAACGCCGGCACGGTCGTCGGCGACCCTGCAGAATTCACCACGCTGCCATCCGCGCCAGTGGTGACTACGGGGACCGCATCGGGCATCGCCCAGACGGTTGCGACGCTCGCCGGCACGATCAACCCCAATGGCGGCAATGCCAACTGCCACTTCGAGTACGGCCCCACGACTTCTTACGGCAGCGTCGTCGCCTGCCCGAGTGATCCCGGCGGGGGCGAAAGCGCGGTAGGCGAGCAGGCGGTGCTGAGCGGCCTGGCGCCCAGCACCACGTATCACTACCGCCTGGTCGGAGCCAATGCCGGCGGCACGACAAATGGGCTCGATGGCTCATTCTCGACGCAGTCATACCCCCCGTTGGAACCGCAGCCGCAGCCGCAGCCCCTGCCGCTGCCCTCCGGTCCAGTGGTCGTGGCGCCGAAGCCGCTGAAGTGCAAGAAGGGATTTCAGAAGAAGAAGGTTCGTGGCAAGCTCAGGTGCGTGAAGAAGAAGCACCGGCGCCGCTGAGGCATTCCCGCAGGTCGGACGCGGCACGCTCCGGCGGGTAGACGTTGATGTCGATGCCGGTGCCGAACTCGAAGGCGGCCTTGATCGTCAGGCGCGGGGCGATGTCGACGTGCCAGTGGAAGTGCTCGGCCCCGCGCGGGGCGGTGCGAACCCAGAGGTTGAGCTCGGGCGATTGACCAAAGCGCTCGGCGAGGAGTCGCAGGGCGGTGCGGATCATCGCTGCGCCAGCATCGTCGCCGGCGAAGTCGGCCGTCTCGGTACGGGGGATGACGCGCAGCTCGAACGGCGAGCGCGACGCCCAGGGACAGATCAGCGCCGCCTCGTCGTCGATCGCCACGAGCCGCTCGCGCCGGCGCACCTCCTCGACCAGCACGTCGCTGAGCAGCCCACCGCCAGCGGTGCGTTCGGCATAGGCGCCGGCCCGCTCGCGCTCACGCGCCACCGCCGCCGGCACGAAGTCGAGCGCGTAGAGCTGGGCGTGGCTGTGCTCGAGCGAGGCGCCGGCGCCGCCCCCCTCGTTGACGATCAGCTGCACGTAGGAGGCCTCGGCGTGGGCGCGCATCCGCTGGCGCCAGGTGGCGACGGCGGCGGCGAGCTGCTCCTCGCTCAGCTCGCTCATCGCGGTGACGTGCTCGGGGGTGTTGACGATCACCTCGTGGACGCCGCTGGCGGGACGCGAGGCGAAGAGGTCGGGCTCGCCGGCGCGCCGCGACTCGAGCAGCGGGTCGCCGGCGCTGGCGAAGGCGCCGGCCTCTCCCTTGGTCCCCGAACGCGAATCAAGTTCTCGAGCTATTTCCTTGGGAACTTGATTCGCGTTCGGGGTGAGCGCGGGGTAGAGGTTCGGCACGACCCGCGTCGTCCAGCCAGGGGTGTCGGCCGGCCCGCCGCCCGCGCGCGTCGCGTAGGCCTCGGGCGGGGTGCGGTCCTCGCGCCCCTCGCAGAAGGGGCAGCTCTCCGGGCCCTTCGGCTCGCTCGCCGCCGGGTTGAAGCCCTCCGGGCGATCGGCGCGGCCCGGCGCCAGGATCGCCGGCAGCCCCGAGAGCTGGTCGATGCGTAGCTCGGGGGAGCTCAGGATCGGGAGGGGGGAAGGTCGTCGACGTCGGGCAGCGGGGGGACCGGCGGTGGAGGAGGCGGCGGCTCCTTTGGTCCCGTCGGCTTCGGCCTTTTCCTGCCCTGCTCGCCGCCGAGGAACGGTTCGATCATGTCCATCGGCAGCGGGAAGACCACCGTCGTGTTCTGGTTGCTGCCGATTTCCAGCAGCGTCTGCAGGTAGCGCAGCTGCAGCGAGGCCGGGTTGGTGCTGATGATGTCGGCGGCGTCGGTGAGCTTCTGCGCCGCCTGGTACTCGCCCTCGGAGTTGATGATCTTGGCCCGCCGCTCGCGCTCGGCCTCGGCCTGGCGGGCGATCGCGCGCTGCATCTGTTCGGGGATTTCGACGTCCTTGATCTCGACCGCAGTCACCTTCACGCCCCAGGGCTCGGTCGACTCGTCGATGATCTTCTGCAGCTCTTCGTTGAGCCGCTCGCGCTCGGAGAGCAGCTGGTCGAATTCGGCCTTGCCCAGCACCGAGCGCAGCGCCGTCTGCGAGATCTGCGAGGTGGCGATGAGGAAGTTTTCGACCTCGGTGATCGCCCGGTTGGAGTCGACCACGCGGAAGTAGGCGACGGCGTTGACGCTGGCCGGGACGTTGTCGCGGGTGATCACCTCCTGCGGCGGGATGTTGAGCGTCACCGTGCGCAGGTCGACCCGGACCATGCGGTCGATCAGCGGGATCAGCAGGATCAGGCCGGGGCCCTTGGTGGCGATCAGGCGGCCGAGGCGGAAGATCACGCCGCGCTCGTACTCGCGCAGCACCCGCACCGAGGTGCCGATGGCGATCACGGCGAAGAAGATGAGGATGACCAGGACTCCGAGTGCTGCTGCCATCAGCTTGCTCCTTCTTCCGTGGTGTCACCGGCGGCCGGCGCCTCGGGGCGAACCACCAGCGTCAGCCCCTCGACTGCATCGACCCTGACTCTATCCCCCAGCCTGACCCGTCCCTCATCGGCGGCGAGCCGCGCCCGCCACAGCGCCCCCTCAATCCACACCTGCCCGTCGGGATCGAGCGCCGTGCGCGCCTCGGCGAGCGCCCCGACCAGCTCCTCCGAGCCGGTGCGCGCGGGCTCCTCGTGGGCCTCCATCACCTTGCGGGTGATGAAGTAGAAGGCGACGAGCGAGAGCACGCCGAGCGCGATCAGGGCCGGGCCGACGACGTCGGCGGCGTCGCTGTTGGAGTCGAGCGCGAGGATGCCGCCGCCGATCAGCCCCAGGGCGCCGAGGGCCGCCAGCACGCCGCCGGTCGAGAGCAGAAGCTCGCCGACGAGGAGGGCGATACCGAGCGCGGCGACGATGGCTGCTGTGTCCATGCCCTGATTATCCCGTTGCGGTGGCGAGGCCGAGCGCGTAGTGCTCGATGTCGGCCTTCAGCTCTTCGGCGTTGGTGTAGGCGCCCTGCTTGAGGAAGACGAGCTCGCCGTGGCGGTCGTAGAAAGCAGTGTCGGGAAGGCCGCGACCGCCGATCTCGTCGGCGATCTGCTTGTCGGGGTCGGTGTAGCTGGGGTACGGCACGGGCGCCTCCTCGAGGAAGGTCGATGCGAGGTCGTCTGAGTCTTCGACGTCGACGCCGAGGAAGGCGACCCGTTTGCCGTAGGCCGCCGAGACCTTCTGCAGGGTGGGGAACTCGAAGCGACAGGGCCCGCACCAGGAGCCCCAGACGTTGACCACCGCCGGGTAGCCAAGCGAGTCGATGCGGCGCTGAAAGGCGTCGAGGCCGCCCGGCAGCAACTGGTTCGCCTGCCTGTACAGGGTGGCGAGCGGGGCCGGCGAGCCGGCCAGCGCCTTGGCGTAATCGGGGTGCTCCCCGCCGTAGTCGCCGCCCGCGCTGGAGCCGCAGCCGGCGGTCGCCAGGGCCACGATTGCGGCCAGGGCCAGCCCAACCGTCCACTGTCGTCCCTTCTTCATCAAATCATTGATTACAATACGTACGTTCGGTCCGCTGCATTGTGGGCCGCTCGAGAGGCCGGGGGGATGTGCAGTTGACGCCCGGCATCCTCGTCTTAGTTCCCTCGCCGACGTTTCCGCGTTGCCGCGAGGACTGAACCCGAAAGCCTTCTATGGCCAAGACCAGCGACGTTGCCGCGCCAGCGGCAGTTCCCTCTAGCGCCGACATAGATCGGGCGGCTAAGTTCGTCCGCGAGCCCTTCCTGCTTGACGGCGAGGGCCCGGAGGCGCTTGCCCCCGGCACGGCTCGCCGACGGGCGCTCGACGCCGCGCTGAAGGAGCTCGACGCCGGGGCGGAGGATCCCTCGATCCAGTGGCGTCGCGACTTCTCGCTGCTGCTGGGGCTGGAGCGGCTGCTCGCCGACGAACCGCCGAAGCTGCGCGACGGGGCGGAACTCAATCCGCACCAGGTCGACGCGCTCTCGGGAACGCTGACCGAGCTGATGGCCGAGCAGCAGGTCGCCCTCGACGGCGAAGCCAACGGCAGCGCGGCGGTGGAGGAGAAGGTCGCCGCGGCGGAAAAGGCTGCGCCAAAGGCCACCGCAAAGGGGGCGAGCAAGAACGGCGACGAGGCCGATGACGACGAGGACGAGGACGACCTCGAGGACGAGGACCTCGCCCCCGACGAGGAGCCCCAGGACTGGGAGGAGCAGCCGGCCGACGACGAGGACGAGGCGATCGAGGAGGCGCCCGAGGACCCCGGGGCCGAGCGGCGCTTCTGGTTCGAGCACGCGACCGGCGCCGGCAAGACCGTCGCCGCGGTTGGCTTCATCGACGCCACGCGCACCGGCGGCGTGCTGATCCTCACCCATCGCCGCAACCTCGTCGACCAGTTCATCGGCGAGATCTCCGACCGCGGCTACAAGGAGCGGCTGCGCCCGCCGCTGCTCGACGGCCGCGACGACCCCGACGGCCCGGTCACGGTCGAGACCTACCAGTGGTTCGTCCGCAACCACAAGAAAATCTCCGACGCCTACTCGATCGTGATCTGCGACGAGGCGCACACCGCGCTGGGCGAGAAGACCAGCGCCTGCATCCGCGCCTGGGTCGGCCCCGTCTTCATCGGTATGACCGCGACCGGGGCGTTGATCGCCCGTCACGTCGCCGACCTCTTCCCGACCCAGACCTCGCGCTTCGACCTGATCCAGGCGGCGCGCCGCGGCGTGATCTCGCCGCTGCGCTGCATGCGCATCCCGCCCGGTCCGGGGGTGCGCACGATCGCCAAGGTGCCGCTGCGCAAAGGCGAGGTCGACCAGGACTTCGATCAGGAGGAGCTGGCCGCGCTGCTCGATCAGGAGCCCTTCAACGTGGCGATCGCCGACCTCTACAAGACCCGCTTCGACGGCATGCCCGGCGTCCTCTACACGGCCGGCGTGCAGCACGCCAAGAACGTCGCCCGGGCGCTGGTCGCCGCCGGGGTCTCCGCCCGCGCCGTATCCGGCGAGACGCCGAAGCGCGAACTGGCCGAGATCCTCGCCGGCTTCGAGCGCGGCGAGGTCGACGTGCTCTGCAACGCGATGCTGCTCGCCGAGGGCTGGAACTCGCCGCGGGCGACGCTCTGCATGCACCTGGCGCCGACCGCCTCGCGGCGGATCTACCAGCAGCGGGTCGGCCGCGTCACCCGGCGGGCGCCGGGCAAGGAGGCGGGTCTCGTCATCGACTTCGTCCACCCGGCGACGACCCACGACGAGACGATCGTCACCCTGCACAGCCTGCTCGACCGCGACGTCTACCGCGGCGGCGCGATCGTGATCGGGCCGGTGCGGCGGGCGCGCGGGCGGCGGATCCGGGTCGAGCGGCGGATCGTCCCGGTCGCCGACTCCGAGGAGCGCCGCATGCAGGTGCTCGAGCGCGAGGTGTGGCGGATCGCGGTCGAGAACCTCGATTACCCCGAGCAGCATGCCTGGGCGGCGCTGGCCGGGGCGCGGGTCACCCCGCAGGGCTGGCGCCGCGGGCGGGCGATCCTGCAGGGCTCCGGCTCGAAAGAACTGAAGCGCCGCTTCCTGCTCACCTGCGTGCAGCGCAACCGCAACTCGCAGCTGAAACTGAAAGCGCTGAGCGAGATCGCCGACCTCGGCGACGCCGAGGCCTTCGACGACGCGATCGACATCGTCGGCACCTGGAGCCGCGATGACCGCCGGGCCGGGACCAAAACGCTGCTGCAGGCGCTGGTCGACAAGCGGATCGGCCGCCGTGACCAGGCGCAGGCCTGGGTCTGGCGGCTCGCCTCCTACACCCCCGAGCTGCACGAAGAGTATGCGGTGCAGCGTTGGCCGGAGACGAAGCGGCTGCTGGGCCTGCTGGTCAACTCGTCGGGGCGGGCGCACGGGCGCAACGCGCGCCGCCTGGTCCACGCCGCCCGCAAACAGGACCGCCGCCTCGCCGTGGCGCTGCTTGCCGGCGCGGTCTCGCACACGCCCGAGGGCGAAGAGGTGCTGCGCGGCGCCCGCATGCGGATGGCCCGCAAGCCCTCGGCGATCGCCCGCGAGCTGCTGCGCAACTTCCCCAAGGGCGGCAAGCGCCGCAACAAGCGGGGCAAGCGCAAAGGTGAGAAAGGTGGCGGCGAGGGCAAGCAGGGGGGGCAGGGTGAGGCCCGGGCCAAACGCAAACGCAGGTCGAGGAAAGCAAAGGCCGACGGCGCCAAGGAGAACGGCGCCAAGGTCGAGACCGACTCAGAGGCGCAGCTGGACCTCGCCGGCCCCGAGGCTGACGCGGTCCCCCCCGGCGGTGACGACGACGAGGTTTCCGCGGTCGTCGATGCCGTCGGCGACGCCTGAGCCGTCCTCCCAGGCGACCTCGCGGCCGCGCAGGGCGTCGCGATCGCGCCACTCGGTGAGGATCTCTTCCTCTCCCGCCCAGACCCAGTGGTCGAGGTGGCGGCTCAGGACTTCGGCAGCCGTGGAGGGAGTCGGGGGAAGCCCCGCCGGAGCAACGGCGGGGAGGCTCCGTCGGGACTCCCCCCGACTCCCCACGGGCGCGCCGAAGAGCGAAACCGCCGGTTGACGCAGGTCGGACGGGAACTCATCTTGAGCAATGGTGAGGTTGAGCCCGATCCCGATCACCGCCCAGCCGTCCTGCGGCTTGGCCTCGATCAGGATGCCGGCGAGCTTGCGCCCTTCGAGCCAGACGTCGTTGGGCCACTTGACCTGACACTCGCTGCCGGGGCGGAGCGCCTCGGCGGCGGCGCAGACCGCAAGCGGGACCGAGAGCGGCAGCAGCAGGTGGCGCTGGTCGAGCGGCCGCAGGATCGCCGAGTAGAGCAGCGCCTTGCCTTCGGGCGCGGTCCAGACGCGGCCGACGCGTCCCCGCCCTTCGGTCTGTTCGCGCGCGGTGACCACAGTGCCGCCGGGAGCGCCGGCCTCGGCCAGCTCGCGGGCACGGGTGTTGGTCGAGTCGGTGACGCGGTAGTGGCGGTGCGGGCTCCCGAATGTCACTGAGGGCATTTCCCGGTAGGGGTTCCGCTTAACTTTTTGGATGGCGACGAAACTGCTGACGCCGCGATGTGGACGCCCAAAAAGTACAAGACGCTCCACCCCTACCGGGAAATGCCTCAGCCCGCCGCGTCTTGCAGCAGGGCCGCGACCAGGCCGTCGACATCGTGGCGCTCGGCTTCGACGTCAACCTCGAGGCCGGCGTCGCGGGCGGCCTCGCTGGTTACCGGACCGATCGAGACGATGCGGGCCTTGTGCGGGAAGCGCTCGCCGAGTGCATCGGTGAGGTTGCGCACGGTCGAGGACGAGGTGAAGGTGACGTAGTCGGCGCTCTGCGCGGCCTCGATCGCCTCGGGGGCCGGCTGCTCGCGCACCGTCTCGTAGAGGGCGACGACGTCGACCTCGGCCCCGCGTCCGCTCAGGTGCTCGGGGATGACGTCGCGGGCGTCGGCGGCGCGGGCGACGAGGACGCGCTTGCCGGTGACCTCGACCTCGGCGAGCGCCTCGACCAGCGACTCGGCGACGAAGCGCTCGGGGACGATGTCGGCGCTGATGCCGCACTTCGCCAGCGCGCGCGCCGTGCCTGGACCGATCGCTGCGACGGTCGTACCGGTCTTCGCGGCAGCGCCCGATCCCGCTTCCCCTGCTTGCTGCTTTTCCGGAGTGGAGAGCGCCCGCGCATCCAGGCCGGCAGCACGCATTGCCTCGAAGAGCAGTCGGACCCCGTTGGGGCTGGTGAGGACGATCAGCGCGTAGTCGCCAATCTGGTTGACGGCTCGCTGCACCTCATCGCTTTCGATCGCCGGCTCGATCCGGATCGCCGGCAGCTCGACGACCTCGGCTCCCAGCCCGCGCAAACGCTTCGCCAGGCCACTGGCCTGGGCGCGGGCGCGGGTGACGACGACGCGCTTGCCGTGGAGCGGACGCCGCTCGAGCCAGGCCAGCGACTCGCGCCGCGCCACCACCGGGCCGACGACGATCAGGGCCGGGGCGCCGATGCCCTCGCGCTCGATCGCCTCGGCCAGGCCGCCGAGGGTGGCGACGACCGTGCGCTGCCCATCCATCGTGCCGCGCTCGACCGCGGCGGCGGGCTCGCTGGCGTCACGGCCAGCCTCGATCAGCGCCGCCGCGTTGGCGGCGAGGCGCTTGACCCCCATGTAGAAGACGAGGGTGCCGGGGAAGCGGGCCAGCGCTGCCCAGTCGATCGCGCTCTCCGCCTTCTCGGGGTCCTCGTGGCCGGTGACGAAGGCGACGGCGGAGGCGTCGTCGCGGTGGGTGACCGGAATGCCGGCGTAGGCGCTGGCAGCGACCCCGGCGGTGACCCCCGGAACCACCTCGAACTCGATCCCGACCGCGCGCAGCGCTTCGCCCTCCTCGCCGCCGCGGCCGAAGACGAAGGGATCACCTCCCTTGAGCCGGACCACGCTCTTGCCGCCTCGCGCAGCCTCGATCAGCCGCTCGCCGATCTCCTCCTGGGGGACCGAGGGCACGCCCGGCGCCTTGCCGACGTAGACCAGCTCCGCATCCTCGCGCGCCCCGTCGAGGGCACCGGGGGGGATCAGGCGGTCGTAGTAGATCGCGTCGGCCGAGCCGATCAGCTCCAGCGCCCGCGCTGTCATCAGCCCCGGGTCCCCAGGCCCCGCTCCGACCAGATACACAACCCCGCTGCGCGCGCTCATTTCGTCCCTCCCAGGGGGGTGCGTCCGCTCCACTTCTCCGCCCGGTCGAGGATCTCGCGGGCGCCGGTGTCGATGAGGCGCTTGGCCAGTTCGGCGCCGAGCAGGGTCGGTTCGGCTGGGTCGCCCTCGACGCTGTCGCGCAGCCACTCGCTGCCGTCGGGGAGGCCGACGAAGGCGTCCATTCGCATCTGGTCGGAGCGCCCCTCGAACTTGGCGTGCACGCCAAGCGGGCTGTTGCAGGTCGCGTTCAAGAGGGAGACGACGGTGCGCTCGGCGGTCAGCTCGCGCAGCGCGTTTTCGTCGACGATCGCGTCGACGGCGCGCAGCGCAGCCTCGTCGCCGTCGCGAGTCTGCAGCAGCAGCGAGCCCTGACCCGCGGCTGGGGTCATCGACTCGGTCGGGATCGGGAAGGAGATCTCATCCGCCCGGTCGAGCCGGCGCAGGCCGGCGACGGCGAGGACGATCGCGTCGAGCTCTCCCTCGGCCAGCTTGCGCAGCCGCGTGTCGACGTTGCCGTGCAGCTCGCCGACCTCAAGGTCAGGCCGTGCGGCGAGCAACTGAGCAGCTCGTCGCAGGCTGGCCGTGCCGACCCTGGCGCCCTCGGGCACATCGTCGAGCGAGGCGCCCACACCGATCCACGCGTCCCGCGCGTCCTCGCGCCCAGGCACGGCGGCCAGCATCAGCCCCTCGGTCAGCTCGGCCGGCAAGTCCTTGGCCGAGTGGACGCCAATCTCGGCTTTCCCATCGAGCAGCGCCCGCTCAACGCCTCTCACGAAGCGCGCCTTATCCCCAAGCTCTCCGTCAGAAGAGACCTGCACTAGGTCTGCCCCCCCGAGCATCGCGGCCACCTGACCGGCCTGGGCCAGGGCAAGCTTGCTACCGCGTGTCGCAATTCGAAGCATCAGAGTGTGTGAGGGTCGATCCCGGTAGGGGTGGAACGTCTTGTACTTTTTGGGCGCCGACCTTGCGGCGTCAGCAGGTCTGTCTCCATCCAAAAAGTTAAGTGGAACCCCTACCGGGATCGACCCGCCTCAGTGGAGTGACCTTCGAAGTGCCCTCCGCTTCCTCCGGCTCTGTCTCCACGTCAAGCCCGAACAACTCGCGCAACGCGCTGACATACAAGTAGGCCTCGTCGCTTCCCGCGCTTCGCTTCATCCGCAGGGTCGGCTCGTGCAGGAGGCGCGAGGCGATCGCCTTCGCCATCGCGCTCAGCCTTTCGCGGTCGGCCTCGCCGAGGCTCTCCCAGCGGCCGTCGTTCTCGGCCAGCACCCGCCGCACGACCTCGTCGCCGCGCTCGCGCAGCGCCGCGATCGTCGGCACCACCTCCAGCGAGGAGAGCCAGCGCTCGAAGCGGTCCTGCTCGGCGTCGAGCAGCAGCTCCGCCCGCCGCGCCTCGGCCTCGCGGCCACCGGTGTTGCGGGCGACGATCTGCTGCACGTCGTCGATGTCGTGCAGGCTGACCCCGGCGATCTCGCGGCAGGCCGGCTCGATGTCGCGCGGCACGGCGATGTCGACCAGCAGCAGCGGCCGTCCCTTGCGGGTCCGCATCACCTGCTCGAGGTCGTCGCGCTCGACGATGTGGTGCGGCGAGTTGGTCGCGGAGACGACGATGTCGGCCCGCTCGAGCTGCTCGGGCAGCTCCTCGAAGCGCACGGCGTTGCCCTCGAAGCGCTGGGCGAGGCCGATCGCGCGGTCGTAGTGGCGGTTGGCGACGAAGACGGTGGCGACGCCGCGGCTGACCAGGGCGCGGGCGAGCAGCTCGGCGGTCTCGCCGGCGCCGATCACCAGCACCCGCCGGTCGGCGAGGTCGCCGAGCGTGCGCCGCGCCAGCTCGACCGCGACCGAGGGGATCGAGACGTTTTTCTCGCTGATTCCGGTCTCCTCGCGGGCCCGCCCGCCGGCGGCGAGGGCGCCGCGGAAGAGGCGGTTGAGGATCGGCCCGGTGCCGCCCTCGACCAGGGCGAGCTCGTAGGCGCGTTTGACCTGGCCCTGGATCTCGGCCTCGCCGAGGATCATCGAGTCGAGCCCGGCGGTGACGCGGAAGAGGTGGCGGACGGCCTCGCCGGAGCGCAGCGAGTAGAGGTGGCCGAGCAGCTCGGTGGGGCGGATGTCGGCCTGACGGGTGAGCACCCCGAGCGCGGTCGACTCGGCCTCGACCGGGTCGGAGACGACGAGGTAGAGCTCGGTGCGGTTGCAGGTCGAGATCGCCGCCGCCTCGTGGATGCCGGCGACCTCGGTCAGCTCGCGCAGGGCGCCGGCGGCGCGCCCCTCGGTCAGCGAGAGCCGCTCGCGCAGGTCGAGCGGCGCGGTCTTGTGGGAGACGCCGAGGGCGAGGAGCTCAGACATCAGGCGCCGCCTCCTCCGCTTCCGTGAGGGGCAAGAGAATCAGAGATGGATTGCCCCTCGCTCCCGCGTCCGGGGGCGGCTTGGTCTCCGGCGGGCTGGGCGCCGCCAACCGCCTCCTCCGTTTCGCTTCCGGGGGCGGTGGGTCTTGCGCCGCCGCCCTGGGAACCTTGATTCGCCTCGCCCGCGACTTCGTCGCTGGTGCCAGCGAGGTGGCGAGTACCTTGCTCGGCAAAGCTGGCCAGCTCGCGCAGCTCCTTCTCCATGCGCTGCAGTTTCGCCGCCATGATCGCGACGTAGACGACGATCAGGAGGAGGAAGACGACGTAGGCGCCGGCGACGTACTTGCCGGCCTCGTCGAGCGGCAGCGCCGGTGCGGCGAAGAGGAAGTCCACCTAGCTCACCTCCGGGGCGACGCGGGAGGCGCCGCTGCCGCCGGGCGCCGGGGCGTCGAGGGCGCGGCGCAGGCGCTTGAGCTGGCCCGAGGTGCTCTTCGCGGTCAGCTCGAGCTTGACCAGGGTCACCCAGAGCAGCGCGATCGCCGCCAGGCAGACGAGGAAGGTCAGCATCATCGAGCCGGGCAGGCCGCCGTTGGCGGTGCCGAAGGTGCGCGGGTGGACGAGGCTCTGGGCCATCCGCACGGCCATGAAGTTGAGCGGCACGAAGGCCCCCGCGGTGACGGCGAAGACCGAGGCGTAGCGCGCCTGGCGCTCGGGGTCTTCGATCGCGTAGCGGAAGGGGTAGTAGGTCGCGTACATGAGGAAGACGATCAGGAAGCTGACCAGGGTCGGCTCGTCCCAGACCCACCAGTGCCCCCAGGAGGCCTTGGCCCAGATCGAGCCGGTGATCAGCACGGCGACGCCGAAGATCACCGACATGTGGATCGAGACGTAGGAGTAGGCGTCCCAGCGGCGGTTGCCGCTGCGCAGGTGAAAGATCGCGAAGACGCCGCCGATGACGAAGCCGACGAGCGCCGTGATCGCCAGCGGCACGTGCAGGTAGAAGATCTTCTGGATGAAGCCCTGGTCGGCGTCCAGCGGCGCGTAGAAGAAGACGAGCGAGAGCGCAGCGGCGATAGCCACGACGGTCGCGATCGAGAGGGGTCTCAGTCCTTTGCCGTACATGCGTTTCTCGCGGTGGGAGGCGGGCGGCGCGTCAGTCCTCCAAGAGGAAGTCGAAGACCGCATAGCCGACCAAGAGGAAGATCAGATCGTATAGGGAGAGAACCGCCAGCCAGGTCCCGAAGCGGTGATAGGTGGCGCCGCCGGCGGCGAGAAGCGGCTCGCTGGCGCCTGTGGCGGCGATCATCAGCGGCACGACGAGGGGCAGCAGGACGAGCGGGCCGAGCAGATCGCGGGCGCGGGAGTGGACCGCCATCGAGGAGATCAGCGTCCCGGTCGCGGCGAGGCCGAGGTCGGCGAGGAGGAGGACGGCGACCAGCGGGCCGAGCGCCGCGGCGGAGCCGAGGAAGAAGAGGGCGAAGATCGGCACGACGACCAGCTCGAGCACGACCAGGTAGGCGAACAGCGCCGTCGCCTTGGCGGCGAAGAGGGCGCTGCGGTCGATCGGGGCGAGCCGGATCGCGTCGAAGCCGCCCTCCTCACGCTCGCTGACGAAGAGGCGGTTGACGCCGAGCAGGGCGGCGAAGAGCAGGGTCGCCCAGAGCACGCCGGCGGCGAGGCTGCCGGAGAGGCTGGTGCGGTCGAGGCCGAAGCGGAAGATGACGAAGGTGGTGGTGGCGAAGAGCGCCATCGCCGGCAGCGACTGCAGGGTGCGCAGCTCCGCCCGCAGGTCCTTGGCGAGGATCGTGGCGAAGGCAAGCCGGGACGGGGTCATGCCACCACCCGGCCGCCGGCCTCGAGCCGCAGCACCTGGTCGGCCTCGGCTTCGAAGCGCTCGGGGTCGTGGCTGACGACGACGCGGGTGCGGCCCTCGCCGGGGCCGATCAGACCCCGGGCCAGCTCGCGCCCTTCGGCGTCGAGGTTGGAGTCGGGCTCGTCGAGCAGCAGCAGCTCCGGCTCGTGCAGGACGCAGCGGGCGATCGCCAGCCGCTGGCGCATCCCGGCCGAGAGCTCGGCGACCCGCTGCTCGGCCCGCCGCTCGATGCCGACCGCGGCCAGCAGTTGCTCGATCCGCGCCTCGCCGGCCTCCCCCTTGATCCCGTGCAGGCGGGCGTGGAAGCGCAGGTTCTCGCGGCCGCTGAGGTCGCGGTAGAGCAGCGGCTCGTGGCCGAGGAAGCCGATCCGGCCGCGCAGCTTCCAGGCCTCGTCCGGCAGCAAGCAGCCCAGCGCCCGCGCCTCGCCGCCGCTGGGGCGCAGCAGGGTGGCGAGGATGCGCAGCAGCGTCGTCTTGCCGGCGCCGTTCGGTCCCAGCACCAGCAGCGCCTCGCCCCGGGCGAGCTCGAGGCTGAGCCCCTCGAGGACGGTCCGTTCGCCGTAGTCGCGGCGCAGCCCGGCGAGGCTGAGCGCCGGCTCGTCTCTGGCCTGATCGGGCTGCACTGCGGGGATTGTGAACGTCTAGGCTGCCGCGGCACATCTCCCAAGGAGGAACGAATGAGCAGGACCAGCAAGGCAGGAACGTTTGTGGCGCTGGCTCTCGCCGCCGTCGCACTGGTGGCGATTCCGGCCGGCGCAGCCGGACCGGGCCAGCCCGTCAACGTCAAGTCCGAAGTGACGCTCGGCGCCAGCGGCTACCAGGGCAAGGTCAAGGCCGCCAACTCGAACTGCGTCGGCGAACGGACCGTTGTCCTCAAGCAGAAGGGCAACGGCGTTCTCAGCCGGGTCAAGTCGAAGGCCAACGGCAACTGGCAGGCCGACCTCGACGAGCTCAACGAAAACCTCAAGATCCCGGCCGAGGTCTACGCGGAAGTGAAGCCGCTCACGCAGGCCACCGCAGGCCCGATCTACAAGTGCAAGGCGGCAACTTCGAAGACGGTCGAAATAGCCGGCGGCTGAAGTCGGTACGGGGGTTGATCGCTCGCGGTACGCTTTGGAATCCGTGAGCGATCAACCACCAATTCTCAACGAGGTCGACACCTACGGGCCGGCCTACATGCGCGTCGCCGATCAGCTCGGCCGCTACGAGGGCAACGAGGAGGAGGCGCCGCTGGCGATCGACCTGCTCGGCCTCGCGGCGGGGGACCGGGTGCTCGACGCCGGCTGCGGGCTTGGCCGCTTCGTCGCCGCCCTGGCCGAGCACGGGATCGACGCGGTCGGGGTCGACATCTCCGAGATCGCGATCGCCGAGGCCAAGCGCGTCTACCCGGGGCCGACCTACTTCGTCGCCGACCTGATGCAGCCGCTGCCGCCGCAGCTGCGCGGCTTCGACGGCCTGGTCAGCCTCTCCTCGAGCTTCGGCTTCGGCGAGACGGTGGCCGAGGACGAGGCGATGCTGCGTGCCTACCACGACGCCCTGCGCCCCGGCGGCAAGATGGCGATGGAGCTCTCCGACCTCGAGCGCTCGCGCCACCGGCTCAAAACCGACGAGGGCGTGGTCGAGCGCGAGACCAACGGCGTCGCCGAAACCCTCGACGTCGACTTCTCGACCGGGATGCTGCACGTCCACTACGTCTACGGCGACGACGTGGTCGACTCGCGCATCCGCATGTACGAGGCCGCGGACCTGCAGAGGATGGCCGAAGCGGCCGGCTTCCACGAGGTCGAGCACTACGGCAACTTCGCCGGCGGGCCGAAGCGCCCCGAGGACCGCCTGGTCCTCGTCGCGACGGCATGACCGTTCGCGGCGCGGCGGTCGTCGTCGACGCCTACTCGACCGGGGCGCGGCTGGCGCCGCGCTTCGCCGCCGCCGGGATGCCGGTCGTCCACGTGCAGAGCAGCCCGCGCCTGCCCGACTTCTACGCCCGCGCCTTCCGCGACGGTGACTTCGTCGAGAACGTCGTCCACGAGGGTGACCTCGAGGCGACGGCGGCGCGGATCGCCGCCCACGATCCGGCCTTCGTCGTCGTCGGCGCCGAGCCGGGGGTGCCGCTGGCCGACGCGCTCAGCGAGCGGCTCGGCCTGCCCTCCAACGGCAGCGCGCTGAGCCCGGCGCGGCGCGACAAGAACGCGATGTCGGAAGCGCTGCGGGGCGCCGGCCTGCGCGCCGCCGAGGCGCTGAAGACGGGCAGCGCCGCCGAGGCGGTCGCCTGGGCCGCCGCCCGCGGCGGCGCGCCCGTGGTGGTCAAACCGCTCGACAGCGCCGGCACCGACGGGGTCAGCATCGGCAAGGACGCGGCCGAGATCGAGGCCGCCTTCGCCGCCAACCTCGGCCGCCCCAACGCCCTGCACGGCGCCAACGAGGAGCTGCTGGTGCAGGAGCTGCTCGAGGGCACGCAGCTCTTCGTCAACTCGATCAGCTGGGACGGCGACCACCACGTCTCCGAGGTCTGGCGCGACAACAAGCTGCGCGTCGGCGCCAACTTCATCTACGACTACGAGGAGCTGCTGCCGCGCCACGGCGAGCAGCAGGATCAGGTCGTCCCCTACGTCGAAGCGGTGCTCGACGCGCTCGGCATCCGCTTCGGCCCGGCCCACACCGAGGTGATGCTGACCGCGACCGGGCCGGTGCTGGTCGAGTCGGGTGCGCGCATGCACGGCTCGGTCCCCGACGAGATCGTCGACCGCTGCACGCCGAGCCACCAGACCCTCACCGCCGAGGCCTACCTCGACCCGCACTCGGTGGCGCGCCGCGCCGCGCGGCCCTACGAGCTGGCGGCCGGCGCCTACTGCGTGATGCTGATCTCCCAGCACGAAGGCCGGATCGTCGCCGACGCCGGCCTGCGCGAGATCGAGGCCCTGCCCTCATTCGCCGGCACGATCTCGATGCTGGGCCCGGGCGACCAGCTCAAAAAGACGATTGACCTCTTCTCCTGCCCGGGGATCATCTATCTCGTCGACCCGGACAGAGGGCAGCTCAAAACGGACTACGACCGCATCCGCGAGCTTGACGCAACCGGCGCCGTCTTCGAGGTGGAGCAGCTCGTTGCCTCGTAGTAGGGGCTGTCCCGGTAGGGGTGGAGCGTCTTGTACTTTTTGGGCGCTGACCTTGCGGCGCCAGCAGGCCCGTCCCCATCCAAAAAGTTAAGCGGAACCCCTACCGGGACAGCCCCTCAGCCACTCCGTTTACGCAGGGTGCGGCGGCCGATCTTGAGCAGCGGTCCCGCCCCCTCGCGCAGTGCCTTCGTCCGCACCGCCCCCTTGCCGTAGAGCAGCTTGGCCGAGGCCTGCACCGCTTCGCCCAGGGTGCGGTCGTAGGGGTGCCACCAGAAGTCGCGGGTCAGTCCCGGCTCCCAGGCGTTCATCTTGACGTTGACGCACTCGTAGAAGCCGAATTTGGAGTGCGAGCGGCCGACGCCGGAGTCCTTGACGCCGCCCCAGGCGCACTGGCAGGCGCCGTGGCTGAAGGAGTGGTCGTTGATCCAGACCATCCCCGATTCGATCCGCCGGGCGATCCGCTCGCCCTTCTGGCGGTCCTTGGTCCAGACCGAGGCGCCGAGGCCGAACTCGGAGTCGTTGGCGAGGTCGATCGCCTCCTGCTCGGAGTCGACAACGACGATCGGCAGAACCGGGCCGAAGACCTCCTCGTTCATGATCCGCATCGCGTGCGTGACCCCGGTGAGGACGGTGGGGGCGACGTACTTGCCGGGCAGGCCGGGGACGTCGGTCGGGCCGCCGCAGAGCTTGGTCGCGCCCGAGGCCTCGGCGTCGGCGATCAGGTCGACGACGATCTCGTACTGGCCGCCCGAGGTCATCGGGCCGATCTCGGTCTCCCACTGCATCGGGTCACCGAGGCGCAGCCGCTCGGTCTCGCGGTGGACGCCCTCGATGAAGCGGTCGGCGACCTCCCTGACGACGTAGACGCGCTCGATCCCCGAGCAGGTCTGGCCGGCGTTGGCGAAGCCGCCCCAGACGGCGCCGGAGATCGCGTTGGGCAGGTCGGCGTCGGCGCAGACGATCATCGGGTCCTTGCCGCCGAGCTCGAGGACGGAGCCCTTGAGCCGCGTTGCACAGACCTCGCCGACCTTGCGGCCGACCTCGACCGAGCCGGTGAAGAAGACCTTGCCGACGCTCGACTTTGCCAGCGCGTCGCCGACGGCGCCGCCACCGTGGACGACGCGGACCAGTCCCTCGGGCAGGCCGCCCTTCTCGAAGACGCGGCGGATCGCCTCGCCCAGCAGCGGCGTCAGGCTGGCCGGCTTCAACACCACGCCGTTGCCCGCCATCAGCGCGATCGCGACCTCGCCGAAGGGGATCGACCAGGGGTAGTTCCAGGGCGCGATCACGCCGACGACGCCGATCGGCTCGTAGGAGAAGTGGCCTTTCTTGCTCATCAGGAAGGCCTGGCTCATCCGCACCTTCTCGTCGGCGAGGATCTTCGGCCCGGCCTTGGCGCACCAGTGCAGGGCGTCGACGGTCGGCAGCAGCTCCATCGTGTAGGCCTCGGCGCGCGGCTTGCCCTGCTCGTTGACCAGCAGTTCGGCGATCTCGTCGATGTCGTCGAGCAGGGCGTCGGCGGCGCGGCGCATGTACCGCGCGCGGTCCTGCAGCGACAGCTCCGCCCAGGCGGGCTGGATGCGGGCGACGTCGTCGACCACGGCCTGGACCTGGTCCGGGGTGATCGTCGCGACCGAGCCGACGAGCTCGCCGCTGGCGGGGTTGAAGCTCTCGAGGGTGGATGGGACGGCTGGGCTCTGCGTTGCGCTCTCCATCCGCGGATCGTAGCGCCGAGCCGGGTGTCGAAGGTAAGATCGCCGCCTTTCTAATTAAGTACTCGAACTTCAGAGAGCAAGGAGATCCGTGGCCGATAGCGCACCTCCGAAGTCAGACCGCGCCCCATCCACCGCCCGCGAGGAGGCGACGCTGCTGCGAGATTGCCGCAGCGCGATGGCGGCTGTTGACCTCGCCAACGAGGAGATGGAGCGGCAGCTCGCGGCGATCGAGCACGAGCGCAAGGAGTTCAACGAGTACCTGAGCGCCGAGAAAACAAGGTTCAGCGAACTTCGCGCCAGGGTCGACCGGGACCCGAAGCTCGTCTACTTCTCCCGCACCTTCGGCAGCTTGACCCGATCCGAGGCTGTGGTGACGGACAGGGGGGAGCTCGAAAAGGAACTCGACGCCTACTTCGCCGAAGCCGAACGCCTCGCCGGCGAGGCGCGAGTCAAATTCTTCTTTTTCAGGAAGAAGCCGATCTCGATGATGGTGGGCTGTATCGAGGAAGCCCGGGCGATCATCAGGCAAACCGAAGCGGCGCTGCCGGGGGTGTTCGAGGCCAAGGAGCGTGAGGCGGCCCTGAGGCTGGCCGGCGCCGTCGAGGAGGAGCGCCCAGCGGTGGACGCTTGGGCGCGGTCGCTCGACCAGGCCTCGCCCCGCTGGGATTCCGAGCAATGGTCGAGCTGGGAGCCGGCCGAGGTCAACCCGACCGCGGTTCGCTTCGGCTCCACCAGCCAGCGCCCGACCCCGATCGGAGAGGTGGAGGGGACGTCGGAGTGGCTGCTCAACGCCGGAACCTCGCTCTTCCTCTGGAACCACGGGCCCGCGGTGGTCCAGCAGGTGCAGTCGCTGATCCTGCGCATCCTCGCCCAGTTTCCGCCCGGGATGGCCCGCTTCGTCTTCGTCGACCCGCTCGGCGCCGGCAAGAGCGTCGCTCCCTTCCTCCACCTGACCGACTACGAAGAAGGGCTCGTCGGCGGCAAGGTCTGGAGCGAGGGCAGCCACATCGAGCAGCGCCTCAGCGAGCTCCAGGCCCACATCGAGATGGTCGTCCAGAAGTACCTGCGCGGTCAGTTCTCCGACATCGAGGCGCACAACGCGGCCGCCGGGGAGATCGCCGAGGCGTACCGCTTCCTCGTCATCTTCGATTTCCCCGCCAACTTCACCGAGGCGGCGGCGCGGCGGCTCGTCAGCATCACCCGCAACGGTCCGGCCTGCGGCGTCTATGCGATCGTCCTCGGCGCCCCCGGGCGGGAGATGCCCTACGGGTTCGACGGCTCCGAGCTCGACGGCCCGACGGCCCTCTACACGACCGGTGGCAGCGGCGCCGGCGCCGCTGCGCTGGCGCGGATCACCGGCGCGGAGTCGGTCAGCCCCTGGCGGCATCGCATCGACGTTCCCCCCGATCTCACCCTCACCAGTCCCGACGAGCCGCAGAACCTCTTCACCCGCGTGATCTCGGGGATCGGCACCCGAGCGAAGGCGGCAACCAACGTCGAGGTGTCCGAGAAGCGCCTGCTCGAGCTGCTGGAGACGACCCTCGCCGCCGGCCTGACCGAGCACCAGCCGGTGGTCGAGAGCTGCCCGCGCCTCGACGACGTCGACACCTGGTGGTCAGGCGACGCCTCGCAGGGCATCTCGGTGCCGATCGGCCGGGTCGGGGCGCGCGCGGTGCAGTCGCTCTCCCTGGTCGGCACCGACACCTCGGTGCACGCGCTGATCGCCGGCAAGACCGGGTCGGGAAAGTCGACCCTGCTGCACGCCGCGATCCTCAACCTCTGCATGCTGTACTCGCCCGCCGAGCTCGAGCTCTACCTGGTCGACTTCAAGCAGGGGGTCGAGTTCAAGCCCTACGCGCTCGCCTCGCTGCCGCACGCGCGCGTGGTGGCAATCGAAAGCGAGCGCGAGTTCGGCTTGAGCGTGCTGCGCGGGCTCGAGCGCGAGATCGCCATCCGCGGCGAGCGCTTCCGCGACGCCGGCGTCGACGATCTCCATGACTACCGCAAGGCCACGGGCGAGGAGATGGCGCGGATCCTCTTGGTCGCCGACGAGTTCCACGTGCTCTTTGCCGACGACGACGCGGTCGCCAATGAGGCGGCGCGGATCCTCGACGGGCTGGTGCGCCAGGGCCGCTCGTTCGGAGTCCACGTGATCCTCGCCTCGCAGACGATCTCCGGGGTCCACCAGGTCGGCCGCGGGACGATGAACCAGATCGCGGTGCGGATCGCCCTGCAGTGCTCGGAGAGCGATTCGCAGGTCATCTTCGGCGAGGACAACGTCGACGCGCGGCTTCTCAGCCGCCCCGGCGAGGCGATCTACAACTCGATGAACGGCATGCCGGAGGGCAACCGGCGCTTCCAGGTGGTCATGCTCCACGACGAGGAGCGCGAGGCGCTGCTCGAGCGGCTTCGCGCCCTGGCCCGCCAACGCGGGTTCGAGCGCAGCCCGGTGGTCTTCGAGGGGAACGCCCAGGCCGACGTCGGCGACAACCAGGAGCTCGCCGCCCTGCTCGCCGGCGATGCGGCGGAGCTGCCCGCGACCCCGCTGCGGGCCTGGCTCGGGGCGCCGATATCGCTCGACGGGCCGGTGGCAGCGCGCTTCGATCGCCGCGCCGGCTCCAACCTCCTGATCGCCGGCTCGGACGCCGACGTCGTCGACGGGGCGCTCACCAGCGCCCTCGCCGGCCTCCTGCCGCAGCTGGCCGGGCCCAGCGGCGGGTCGGTCGAGGTGCTCGATTTCGGCGGCCTCGACGAGCGCTTCGCCAAGACCGCGAACGAGTTCGCCGCGCTCGCGGGCGGGGCGCTGCGGATCAGCCGCCGCCGCGAGCTGGCCGACGTGCTGGCAAAGGTTCACGATGAGCTCGAGCGGCGGATCAAGCTGCCCTCGGAATCAAAGGTCTCGCCGCTGTTCCTCGTCCTGCACCGGCTGCAGTCGGCGCGGGATTTCGATCCCGCGGTGCTCGGGCTCGAGGAGGAGCGCGGCCCCGGCGAGGTGCTGGCGGCGATCCTCCGCGACGGCCCCGAATTCGGCATCCACACGATCGCCAGCTGCGACACCGTGACCAACCTCGAACGCAGGCTCGAGCCGGCCGCGCAGCGCGAGTTCGGCCTGCGGGTCGCGACCCGGATGAGCGAGAACGATTCGCTGCAGCTGATCGACGTGCCCGATGCGGCGAAGCTGCTCGGCGCTCAGGCGATCTTCTCCGACGAAGATCGCTCGCAGCGGGTCAAGCTCCGCTGCTACGGCTTCCCCCCGCCGCCCTGGCTGGGGGCTTTCGCCAGCAGCCCGATCTGGGCCACGGGTCGGGCCGCGGCGCCGGTCGCCGCCGATCGGGGGGCGGTATGAGCGACGTCCACGCAAACGCCGACGACATCGAGCGCTTCGCCGCCGTGCTCAAGAACGCGACCGACGAAATTCAGAAGCAGGCCGACCGGCTCGCAAGCGAGTACCGGCGGCTCGGCGGGTCCTGGAAGGACCGCAAGTTCGCCAGCTTCCAGAACGACTTCGATCGCTCGATCACCGGGTTGCGCGCGGCGACGAGAGCGCTGGAGCCCTATCCCCCAAAGCTCCGCCGCCACGCGCAGGCCCTGCGCCAGTTCCTCAACTCTCGCTAGCCGTGAGCGACGGCTCCGCCCACCTTCAGGATCGCGCCTCCCTGCGTGAACACCGGGCGGCGCTGCACGCGTTTCAGGGCACCGCCGCCGACGTCAGCGCGCGCTCGCTGGGCGCCCTGGAGCGGGCTGGGGTCGAGGTGCAGCGCGCGGTTGAGCGCTGGGCCGCCAAACGGGCCGAGGCCCAGCGCGAGCTCGCCGCGGCGAGGCGCGCCCTGAGCGCCTGCGAAGCCGATCCCAGGCCGCATAGTTGCGCCGCAGAGGCCGCCGCTCGCGCCGCTGCGGAAAAGCGGCTCGCCAGCGCCGAGGACAACCTCGCCGCGGCGAGGCGCTGCCAGGGGCGACTGCGCGCCGCCACGGTGAAGTTCCGCCGCGAGGCCGCGGTCTACAGGGGCCGCCTCGACCGCGAGCTCGCGGCCGCCGCCGCCTTCCTCGGCGGGCTCGCCGCGGCGGCTGACGCCTACGCGGGGAGCTCGCTGGGCGGCGGCGGTTCCGCAGCGGCGTTCGCCGCCGCAGCCCACTCCGGCGGCAACCCGGCCGCCCCTGCTCCGCCAACGGTCGGCAGCACCGATCTGGCCGAGGTCCCGCTCGACCGGATCGACCTCGGCGACTCCGGCGTGAGCGGGCCCGAGAGCTTCAGGAAGACCACCTACGCGACGATGCGAGAGGGCACCCAGCGGCTCGACGAGGTCGTGCTCCCCGCCGTGCGCGACGGCGCCGACGGCGACTACTTCGCGCGCCTGGACCGCGAGCGTGGACTCGACTACGAGCACGGCTACCAGCGCATCTACGACGCCTTCTTCGGCGATGAAAGCCTGCGCCTCGACGCCCGCGCCGACGGCGCCTACGGCGTCACCAACGGCTATCACCGCATCTTCGTTGCGCTCGAGATGGGCCTGCGCACGCTGCCGGCGCGGATCTCGCGGAGGCGCTCGTGATCCGGCTCTCGGCGGAGAGCCAGTCGCTGCGCCAGGCAAGGGGCCGGCTCGCACGCAGCTGGGAGTCCACCCAGGCCGGCTGGAAGGACAGGCGGGCGGGCGAGTTCGAGCGGCGCTTCCAGGTGCCGCTCGAACGGGCCACGCTTTCGTTCGAGCGCTCGCTGGCCGAGCTCGACCAGGAGCTCGGCGAGATTGCCAAGGGGCTGCCCGACCGCTAGGGCGTGGGACGACCCCGCCGCGCCTCATACTCGGAGCGGTGGAAGACAGGTTGTTCGAGACGGGTGAGCCCAGCCGGCCGCAGGCGCCGCCCCCCGACGCGCCCCTCGCCGTGAGGATGCGGCCGCGCCGCCTCGAGGAGCTGGTTGGGCAGGAGCACGTGCTGGGGGAGGGGTCGGCGCTGCGAACCGCGATCGAGTCGGGGCATCCCCACAGCGCGATCCTCTACGGCCCGCCGGGGGCCGGCAAGACGACGCTGGCGCGGATCGCGGCGGCGGGCGCCGAGGGGGCCTTCGAGGAGGAGTCGGCGGTCAACGCGGGGCGGGCGGAGATCCGCGCCGTGATCGCCCGGGCGCGAGAGCGGCGGGCCGGCAGCGGGCGCCCCACCGTCCTCTTCCTCGACGAGATCCACCGCTTCAACAAGGGCCAGCAGGACGCGCTGCTGCCGGCGGTCGAGGAAGGGCTGCTGACGCTGATTGGCGCCACCACCGAGAACCCCTACTTCGAGGTCAACTCGGCCCTGCTCTCGCGCTGCCAGGTCTACGAGCTGCAGCCCCTGGAGGCCGGGCAGGTGGAGGAGCTGCTGCGCCGCGCCCTCGCCGATCCCGAGCGCGGCCTGGCCGAGCCGCCGCCGGTCGAGGACTCGGCCCTGGCGATGCTGGCCCAGCGCAGCGGCGGCGACGCCCGGGTGGCGCTCTCGGCGCTGGAGCGGGCGGTCGAGCGCTCGCGGGGCGAGGCGGTCGACGTCGCCGCGATCGAGGACGCGCTGCAGCGCAAGGCGCTCGACTACGACCGGGCGGGGGATCGCCACTACGACTTCGTCTCGGCCTGGATCAAGGCGACGCGCGGCTCCGACGTCGACGCCTCGCTCTATTACCTGGCGGTGATGCTGGAGGGCGGCGAGGACCCGCGCTTCATCGCCCGGCGCATGGTCATCCTCGCCTCCGAGGACGTCGGCAACGCCGACCCGCAGGCGCTGCTGGTGGCGGACGCCGCGGCGCGGGCGGTCGACCGGGTTGGCCTGCCCGAGTGCGCGCTCAACCTTGCCCAGGCTGCCGTCTACCTGGCGCTGGCGCCGAAGTCCAACGCTTCCTACAAGGCGCTCGACGCGGCCCGGGCAGAGGTGCGCGAGCACGGCGCCAAGACGCCCCCCGACTACCTGCGCGACGCCCACTACCCCGGCGCCAAGGCGCTCGGCCGCGGCGCGGGCTACCGCTACGCGCACGACGAGCCGGGCGGCGTCAGCGACCAGCAGCTGCTGCCGGAGGGGCTCGAGGGCCGCTTTTTCTACAGCCCGACCGACCGCGGTTTCGAGGCAGAGCTGGGCCGCCGGCTCGCGGCTTTGCGAAAGCAAATTCACGAGAATTAATCCCAGCGCAATCGCCGCAACTTCTGAAACAGATATGTGTTTCAGAGTGCGGCTTTCCAAGCTAGAGCCAGGGAGAGCCGACACACCGGCCGGAGGCCTGGACTGGGGGCCTCCGGCCGGGTTTCAAAAAGGGACACACAGGGGGGAACGGTGATTGCGCCTTGCTGGGCGCAGTCACCGCGTAAGGGGCCAGGCAAGGAGGACCAGCCCGGCGCGCTCGGTCGTCTCTTCGGCGGGCTGCGCCAACTCGATCCGTCAGGCAGAGAAGTTGATGCAGCTCGGCAGGGCTAGCCGAGGATCGCCTGGAGCCCCAGGGAGGCGCCGGCGACGACGAGGATCACCGCGATCGTCTTCAGCAGGGCCTGGTCGTCGAGGCGGCCGGTGAGCTGCGCCCCGAAGTAGGCGCCGGGCACGGCGCCCGCGCAGCCGGCGGCGAGCAGGTTCCAGTCGACGCCCCCGGCGAGGTGGCCGAGGAGGCCGCCGATCCCGACGACGACTCCGGTCGCCGCGTTCGTCCCCACTGCCGCCCTGGGCGCCGTTCCCAGCCAGCGCACCATCGCCGGCAGGCGCAGGGTGCCGAGGATCAGCCCGACCAGGCCGCCGAGGACTCCGACCGCGAAGGCGATCGCGATCGCCGCCTTGCGGTCGCGCCCGCTGCCGCTTTTCGAGGGCTGTCGCGCCCGCTGCGGACTCGCGTCGCCGCCGTGGCGACGGGCCTGCCGCCCGATCTCGACCGCGCCATAGAGGACCACGAGAGCAATCGCCGCCAGCAGCAGCCGCTGCGGCAGCAGGCCGGAGACGAGGCCGCCGGCGATGCCGCCGAGCAGCGACGGCGGCGCCATCAGCCAGAACAGCCGCCAGTCGATCCGGCCGCCGCGCCAGTGGGCGATCGAGGCGGTGAACGCCGAGGCGGCGCTGATCGCCACGTTGGCGCCGGCCCCAGCCGAGGCCGAGGTGGAGAGCTGGAGCAGCAACGGCAGGCGCAGGTTGCCGAGCACGAGCCCGGCCACCCCGCCGGCGACGGCGACGGCGAACGACCAGATCGCGACCAGGACGAGATCCACGGGCCGGGCACTGTATTCGGGCCGGCGCCTCGGTAACGATCGAGTGACCGCCGGCGATGGCGACCGCCTATCGTGATCGCATGGGCACTGAGGAGAAGGAGCGACTTCGACTTGGCGGCATGGCCCTGCGCAACGGGCTGCTGATCCACGGGCCGACCCACTGGGCCGCCGCGGTGCGCCGTCCCGACGGCAGCTTGGAAGTCGCCTCCGAGCGCAAGCCCGAGCTGGCCCCCGGCCTGGCGGCGCGGCTGCCGGGCCTGCGCGGGCCGCTGAAGCTGGCCGAGGCGCTGACGGTGCTGCCCCTGGTGCGGCGGCGGATGTCGGCGGCGCGGCTGCCCTTCGAGGATCGCCGCGTGATCGCCGCGGTCGCCCTGACCCTGGCCGGGACGGCGGTTCTGCGCAAGCGCTTCGGCAGCTCGGCCCTGCGCGAGGGGGTCGCGCAGGTGATCGGCGCCGTGCCGGCGGTGACGGCGCTGCTCGATCGCGACCTCGCCGCCTACCACGGGGTCGAGCACAAGGCGATCGCCGCCTACGAGCAGGGCGTCGCCGACCCGGCTGGCGTGCCCAAGGAGCACGATCGCTGCGGCTCCAACCTGCTCGTGCCGATGATGCTGCTCTCGGCCGGCGGCACGGTCCTGCTCGAGCGGGTCGTGGACCGGCCCGGCCCGGCGACCCGCGCCGTCGTCGGCCTCGCCGGCGCCTCGATCGCGGTCGAGATGTTCGCCTGGAGCGACCGCCATCACGGCGACCCGCTGGCCGAGGCCTTCCACACGCCGGGGCGCGAGATCCAGCGGCTGATCGCGACCAAGGAGCCGACGCCGCGGCAGCTCGAGGTCGGCGTCGCGGCGCTGGCCGAGATCCTCCGCGCCGAGAGCGCTGCGTAGACTGCAGCGCCCCGTGTTTGGAAGGATCGACCACATCGGCATCGCCGTCGAGGACATCGAGGCGGGGATAGAGATGTACGCCAACGGCTTCGAGATGGAGCTGGCGCACCGCGAGACCGTCGAGGAGCAGGGCGTCGAGGCGGTCCTGCTCAACGTCGGCGACGGACACGTCGAGCTGATGGCGCCGCTCGGCCCCGATACCCCGGTCGGCAAGTTCCTCGCCAAGCGCGGCGCCGGCCTGCACCACGTCGCCTACGCCGTCGAGGACATCGACGCGACCCTGGAGCGGCTGGCCGCGGCGGGGTTCGAGCTGATCGACGCCAAGGCCCGCGTCGGCATCGGCGGCAGCCGCGTAGCCTTCATCCAGCCGCGCTCGACCGGGCGCGTGCTGACCGAGATCGTCGAACCGGCGGGAGGAGAGCACTGATGGCTGAAGCGCAGCGGGTGGAGATCGGCTTCGAGGGCGGGCAGGTGGTCTCGGTGCGACTCACCGACGACGAGCTCGAGGATCTGCGCAAGCAGCTCGAGAAGGGCGGCTGGCACGACGTCAAGACGGAGGACGGGATCCTCGCCGTCTACCTCGGCAAGGTCTCCTTCCTGCGCATCGACTCCGGCGAGCACCGAGTCGGCTTCTCCCAAAACCGCCCCGACTGAGCCCACGGCTCGTCGGCGCTGCCGGCTAGCCGCGAATCGCCTTGCCGGCGATGTTCTTCAGTCGGGTCCGGTCGCGCTGCGCCAGGTTACCGGGTCGCCCCTTCGACTTCTTGACCAAGTTGACCAGTTCCCCCTGCTCCTTCTTGGTCAGGTTGCTCCTGACTCGCTCGCGGCCCTTCTGGACGAGCCAGACGGAGATCGCCCAGACCATCTTCCACGGCACCCGCTTCCAAATGGCTGGTGCGGCACGGCTCGCGATCCAAAAGGGCATGCGGCGAATCTACCCACCCGCGGCGATGGGCAACCGCCGCCGCTGATCCCGGGGCGCCGGCTGGCACCGCGGGCACCAGTAGGTGGTGCGGTTGGCGTCGCCCTGGCCGCGGCGGAGGATTGGCGTGCGGCAGGCGCGGCAGGGCCTGGCGGCCCGGCGGTAGACGGCGCGGTCGCGACGGCCATGATCGACGGCGTCCTGCATCAGGTCGTGGGCTGCCTGGACGACGCTCTGGAGCTGCTTGGCGGAGAGGTCGCCGAGGCGCTGCCAGGGATTGAGGCGGGCGGCGAAGCAGGCCTCGCTCTTGAAGATGTTGCCGATGCCGGCGATCAGCGCCTGGTCGAGCAGGGCGTCGCCGAGCTCGCGATCGGCGGCTGAGCGCAGCGCCCGGCTCGTCGCGGCGGCGTCGAAGTCGGCGGCGAGGACGTCGGGGCCGAGCCGCGAGAGGACCGGGTCCCGGCGCAGGGAGGCGGGCCCGAGCAGCCGCATCGTCGGGCCGCCGAACTCGACCGCTTCGGAGTGCTCGCCCTTCAGCACCGCCCACGCTGCGGCGGCCGGCTTGCGCCAGCGCTCGCCCCGCCGGTAGACGTGCCAGGAGCCGCTCATGCCGAGGTGGCTGTGGAGGACGAGCCCGCCGAGGTGAAGGAGCAAGTGCTTGCCCCGCGCCTCGACCCGCTCGAGCTCGCGGCCGTCGAGGCGCTCGATTCCGGCGGCCCGCCCGCGCCGGTTCGGGGCGCTGACCTCGACCCCTTCGCCGCCGAGCGCCGCCTCGATCCGCCTCGCCGCAAGCAGGATCGTGTCGCCCTCGGACACTGCTCAGGCCAGGGCGGTCCAGAGGCGGTTCTCGGCTTCGGCGACCCTGCCGGCGGCGGCGTCGATCTCGCGCCAGAGGGCGGGCTCGGGCTCGTCGCGCTCGCTGGCCGCGTGGAAAGCGGTGGCCAGGTCGGTCCATCGCGCCGCCGCCTCGGCGGCAAGGGCAGCCTCGGGCCGGCCTGCCTCGTCGAGGAAGCGCGAGTACATGAGGCGGAAGGCGCCGCCGCCGGTGCCGCGCTTCTCGATCACCTGGTAGCCGAAGCGGGCGCACCACTGCCAATCGTCGGCCACCTCGGGCCAGCTGCCGGCCTCCGCGGCGAGGCGGTCAACGGCGCCGAGGCCGGAGAGCTCGCCGAGCTCGGAGGCGACCATCGCCCTGGCCGCGCGCTCGATCGCGGCCGGGATCGCGGCGCGCAGCTGCTCGGGAGCGACCGCGCCCGAGGCCGTGAACATGTGGCCGGCGAGGGGGTAGGCGGGGTGGCTGCTGTGGCGCGCGCGGTCGAGGTCGGGCAGCCGCGTCGTCGTCTGCAGCTGCTCGAAGCCGGTGTCGGAGAGGTGGGCGAACTCGTCGTCGTAGCCGGCGAGGACGACCGCGTGGCCGGGGAAGTGGGCCGAGTTGCCGTAGTGGTCGAGGTAATAGAGGTCGGTGAGCAGCAGCACCGGCTGGCCGGCGTCGACCTCGGCCCGCGCCGCCTCCCAGGCGGCGTCATCGCCCGGCTCGAAGGTGCGCAGCTCCAGCGCCGCCCCGGTCAGCTCGCTGAAGTTCTCCTCCAGCCGCGCCGCGCGGCCGTTGAACCAGCGCGTCGGGGAGGCCTCCTCCAGGGCGACGTAGTAGAAGCAGGCGCCAGCGCCGAGGCCGAACGCCATCTCCTCGCTGATCTCGGCGCCGTGGAACCCCAGCAGGTTGCGCAGCGCCGTCGATCCGCAGTGGTGGCCGGGCGTGTGGGCATAGCCGGGAACCGAGGGCATGACGGGATACTGACCTACCGGCTTATCCTGCGCGCCGATGCATAACGCCGATCTCAGACTGCTGCGCCTGATGCGGACGCACGGGCACTCGCCCGCGCTGGAGTCGGCGGCGAAGGCGCTGGGCAAGGCCGGCAACAACGCCGCCGTCTGGGTCGTGCTGGGGCTGGTGCTGGCGCTCCTCGATCCCGAACGGCGCGAATCCTGGCTGATCTGCGCCGCCCTTGGCCCGATCGCGATTGGCCTCAACTACGGGATCAAGCTCCTGGTCAAGCGGCCCCGCCCGGTGCTCGAGGGCCTGCCGCCGCTCGGCGGCGCGCCCAGCTCGCTCAGCTTCCCCTCCGCTCACGCCCTCTCTTCGTTCGCGGTGGCGACGGCGATGGTCAGGGTGGATTCCGCCACGGCGGGCGCCCTCGTCGTTGCCCTCGCCCTCTCGCTGGGCCGCCCCTACCTGGGGATGCACTACCCGTCCGACGTCCTCGTTGGCGCCCTGCTCGGCATCATCCTGGGATTGCTGATCCCGCTTTCCATATGACCGCTAAGAAAGCCGCCCCCGGACGCGGAGGTGGGGGGCCATCCATATCTGATTCTCTGGCCTGCCACGGGAGCAGAGGGGGAGGCGTTATATGAAGGTGGGAATCGTCGGCTTGCCCAACGCGGGCAAGTCGACCCTCTTCAACGCCTTGACCAGCGGCGGCGCCCAGACCGGCGACTACCCCTTCACGACGATCGAGCCCAACGTGGCGATCGCCGAGGTGCCCGACGAGCGCCTCGACCGGATCGCCGAGACCGTGCGCAGCTCGAAGCTGGAACCGGCGACGATCTCCTTTCACGACATCGCCGGCCTGGTCAAAGGGGCCTCCGAGGGTGAGGGCCTCGGCAACCAGTTCCTCGCCTCGATCCGCGAGACCGACGCGATCTGCCACGTCGTTCGCTGCCACGACGACTCCGGCGTGCCGCACCCCGACGGCCGCGTCGACCCGCTGGCCGACATCGAGACGATCGAGACCGAGCTGATGCTCTCCGACTACGAGGGGGCCGAGCGCCGCCTGCACCGGGTCGGCAAGGGGGCGAAGTCGGGCGACGCCGAGGCGATCGCCGAGCGCGACTGGCTGGAGCAGGTGGTGGCGGCGCTGGCCGAAGGCAAGCCGGCCCGCTCGATCCCGGTCCCCGACGCAGCGGCCGAGGGCCCGCGCAACCTGCAGGCGCTGACCTCGAAGCCGATCCTCTACGTCGCCAACGTCGACGAGGGCGACGCCGAGCCGCCCGCGGCGGTGGCTGCCCACGCCGCCGCGGTCGGCGCCGGGGTGGTCGCGGTCAGCGCCCGCATCGAGGGCGAGCTGGCCGAGCTCGACCCGGCCGAAGCCGAGGAGATGCGCGAGTCCTACGGGGTCGGGGGCTCGGGCCTGGCGCGCCTCGTCCGCGCCGCCTACGACCTGCTCGAGCTGATCACCTTCTTCACCGCCGGCGAGGGCAAGGAGGCCGTCGCCCGGCCGCTCGCCCGCGGCTCGACCGCCTGGGAGGCGGCCGGCACGATCCACACCGAGATCCAGGAAGCCTTCGTCAAGGCCGAGGCGATCGGCTGGCAGGAGCTGGCCGAGTGCGGCGGCTACGTTCAGGCCCGCGACAAGGGCCTGCTCCGCGTCGAGGGCCGCGACTACGTGGTCCGCGATGGCGACGTCATAACGATCAAGGTCTAGAGGCCTGCAAACCGGCGCATCTCGGCGTCCTCGCTCGGCCGTCTCGCTCACGCACTGAAGTGCGCTCGCTTCACCGCCCTTCCTGCGTCCACCGACCTGCTTGGTTTTCGGCCTCTAGAGTTCCGGCATGGATCAGGGCGCGCGGTTTCCCGGGGTCGCCGCGAAGGCGGGCCACTACGAGAGCTTCTACATCAAGGCCTGCCAGCCGGGTGGGGGGCGGGGGATCTGGATCCGCCACACGGTGCACAAGCGTCCCGGCGGCGAGGCCAACGCCTCGATCTGGTTCGTCCTCTTCGACCGCGAGGCCGAGGGCCCGCGGGCGACCAAGCTGACCGTGCCGGCGGCGGAGCTGTCGGCGCCGGCCGGCTCCTGGATCCGGGTCGCGGGCGCCGAGATCGGCCCCGGCAGCGCCAGCGGATCGATCGAGACCGAGGCGCTGAAGGCCTCCTGGGACCTGAGCTTCGCCGGCGACGCCGAGCCCTGCAAGTACCTGCCGGCGGACTGGCTCTACGGGGCGCCGGTTCCCAGGACCAAGTTCGTCGCCCCCTACCCGGACGCGCGCTTCAGCGGCCGGCTCGAGATCGACGGCGAGGGGGTCGCGCTCAACGGCTGGCCGGGGATGATCGGCCACAACTGGGGCAGCGAGCACGCCGAGCGCTGGGTCTGGCTCGAGGGCACGGGCTTCGCCGATTCCCCCGACACCTACTTCGACGCCGGTGCCGCCCGGGTAAAGGTCGGCAGCTGGACGACTCCCTGGCTGCCCTCGGGGATGCTGGTCCTCGACGGTGAGGCGCACCGCCTCGGCGGCCTCGGCAAGATCGGCTCGGCCTCGATCGAGCCCAGCCCGAGCGCCTGCGAGTTCACCCTGCCCGGCGTGGACATCGTCGTCCGCGGCCGCGTCTCCGCTCCCGCGAAGGACTTCGTCGGCTGGGTCTACGCCGACCCCAAGGGCCCCGAGCACAACACCCTCAACTGCTCGGTATCCGACCTCGAGCTCACCGTCGAACGCCCAGCCCAGCCGGTCCGCCAGCTCAGCCTCGCCGCCGGCGCCGCCTACGAGTTCGGCCTGCGCGAGACCGACCACGGCATCCCGATCCAGCCCTACCCGGACGGCTGAGCTTGACAAGCCGCGCCGGAGCGCGCCGCTACTGGCTGATCTGGGTGGCGGTCGTCCCGATCGCCGTCTGGACCGTCATCCGCCTCCTTGGCCTCGAGGGCGGCTACCCGCTGGTCGCGATGATGGCCTTCACCCCCTACGTGGCGATCGCGGCGCTGCTCGCCGCCGGGGTTGCGCTGGCGCTGCGCAACTGGGCCGCCGCAACGCTGGCCGCGGCGGCGATGGTCTGCCTCGCGGTCGTGGTCCTGCCGCGGACGATCGGCAGCGAGACGGCCGCGGCGGCGGGTCACGAGACCCTGACCGTGCTCTCGGCCAACATCCACCACGGCACCGCTGACCCGGATGCCGTCGTCGCACTGGTCGACCGCTATCGCCCCGACCTGCTCAGCGTGCAGGAGCTGACCCCGAGCTTCGCGGCGAAGCTGAAGCGGGCGGGGATCGGCGAGCGCCTGCCGCGGTCGATGCTGCTGGTCCACCGCAGCGCCAGCGGCGCCGGCCTCTACTCGCGCCTGCCGCTGACTCCGCTTCCCCACCAAACGCGCTTCTTCTTTCGCATGCCGCGGGCGGCGATCACGATGCCCGACGGGCGGCGGCTGCGGGTGGTCGGCGTCCATCCCTACCCACCGCTGAGCAAGAACGTCGGCCGCTGGCAGGCGGCGCTGGAGAGCCTGCCGGGCGCGGGCGAGGGCACGCCCTGGGTGCTGGTGGGTGACTTCAACGGGACCCTGGACCAGGCGGAGTTTCGCGCCGTCGTCGATCGTGGCTACGTCGACGCCGGCGACGTGGCCGGCAAGGGCCTCGAGCCGACCTTCCCGACGATGGGCCACCGCCTGCTGCCGCCGACGATCACGATCGACCACGTCCTCGCCGACCGCCGCCTCGGCATCGCCGACTACGGCGTGGTCGACCTGCCGGGCAGCGACCACCGCGCGATTCATGCGCAGCTGGTCTTGCCCTAAGAGGGACTAGCCCGTTTCGGCTCCGCCGGCGGGGCCGCTCGGCGCGGTTTCCTTGGCTTCCCCGCCGGCGACGACCTTGCCGTTGACTTCCTTGCTGAAGGTCATCCAGCGGTCGTAGCCGCCGAGCGCCGAGGCGAGCTGGTCGCCGCGGATCTTGGTGACGCCGCCGCTGCCGTAGAGCTTGGCCCAGATGATCCGCGGCGAGGCGCCGTGCTGGGTGACGACGACGCGCTTGAGCTGGCCGTCGAGGTAGCCGCTGAGCTTGGAGCTGATCTCCGGCCCGGAGAAGCGCAGCGTCCAGGTGTGCAGCGGGCAGTAGTAGTCGTAGGGATCGGGGACGCCGACCAGGTAGGGGACGGGGGGGCCGAAGAAGACGTTCTGGACGCTCTCGGTGTGGCCTCCCGAGCAGGCGGAGAAATAGGTTTCGGCGATATTGCCGCCGTAGGTGACGACCTGTCCCCTGGTCGCCTCCGCCGCCTCGTTGGTCGAGGCAGTCTCGCTGGAGAGGCCTTCGTAGACCTGGCTGCGGGTGTCGTCGTAGAGGCCGAAGCCGTTGCCGCCGACGTCGACGGTGAGGGCGAAGGAGCGCGCCGCCACTGCCTGGGCGCGCAGCGCCGCCTGCGGCCAGGAGGGCGGCGACTCATTGGGGATCACGCCCTTGACGTACTGGTCGACCGGCAGCGCGTTGATCACGTTGAGCGAGCCGGCGTCGCTGTCCGTCGGCACGACCTCGAGCGCGCCGCGGAAGGTCCCGACCCCGGCGATCGCGACCCGGCCGGCGCCGGCGGCTCGCAGGGTGCGCCCGCAGGCCGCCAGCGGCTGGCCACTGGAGCTGCGCAGCTTGACGCTGGAGCCGTCGCGGTGGGCCTCGTAGCTGCGGCTCGCGTCGAGCGCCTGGCCGCAGGCGCTGGTGGCGCCGCTGAAGCCGACGTCGCCGCCGGAGATATCGAGCAGGACGCGGACGATGCGCGTGTTCGTCACCTGCCCCAGCGCCGTCCCCGAGTAGTAGTGGGAGAGGATGAAGCGGTAGCCCTTGCCGTGCTCGGCGTAGCCGTAGGCGCCGTACTGGCTCATGCCGACGCCGTGGCCGAAGCCGTGCCCTCTGACCACCCAGGAGACGCTGGCGCCGGCGATGGGAACGGCGGTCAGCGCCACCGCAACGGTGGCGAGCAGGACTCGAAGCAGTGTGCGCGGGGTGGCGAGCATCTCTCGGAACAACAGATTCGCCCCGCGTGAGTCGCGGCCTGCTCTACGCTGGGAATAAGCGACCAAAGGAGATCCGGGCATGGCGACAGAGACGGTGCGGGCGGTCGATCACGAGCTCCTCGCCGCCGGCGAGTGGCAGCAGACCGGCGATTGGGGCGAGGTGAGGAGCCCCTATGACGGCACCGTCGTCGGCCGCGTTGCCGAAGGGGACGCGGCCCTGGTCGACCGCGCCGCCGTGGCCGCCCAGGAGGCCTTCGAGACCGCCGACTTTCCCCAGCACGAGCGCGCCGCCGTGCTCGACCGCGCCGCCGCCCTGGTCGGCGAGCGGGTCGACGACCTCGCCCTGACGATCGCCGCCGAGGCCGGCAAGCCGCTGAAGACGGCGCGGGCCGAGGCCGGCCGCTGCGTCGACACCCTCACCTTCTCCGCCACCGAGGCGCGCAAGCTGACCGGGGGCACGGTGCCGATGGAGGCCTCGCCGGCGGGCGCCGGCAAGCTCGGCGTGATGCTGCGCGTCCCCTACGGCGTCGTCGGCGCGATCAGCCCCTTCAACTTCCCGCTCAACCTGGTCGCCCACAAGCTCGGGCCGGCGATCGCCGCTGGCAATGCCGTCGTCCTCAAGCCCGCCGGGCAGACGCCGATCTCGGCCCTGAAGCTGGCTGAGATCCTGGATCAGGCCGGCCTGCCCCAGGGCTGGCTCAGCGTCATCCCCGGTCCCGGCTCGGAGGTCGGCAACGCGATCGTCGAGCACGAGCTGACCCGGGCGCTCTCCTTCACCGGCTCGGCCGGGGTCGGCTGGGGCATCCGCAGCAAAGTGCCGCACAAGAAGGTCAACCTGGAGCTGGGCTCGAACGCGCCGCTGATCGTCCACTCCGACGGCGACTGGGAGACGGCCGCCGACAAGGCCCAGATCCACGCCTTCTCACACGCCGGCCAGAGCTGCATCTCGATCCAGCGCATCCTCGTCCAGGAGGACGTCGCCGACGGCTTTACCGAGCGCCTCGTCGCCAACCTCGGCAAGCTGAGGGTCGGCGATCCGCTCGATTCCGAGACCGACGTCGGCCCGCTGATCACCGCCGGCGATCGCGACCGGGTCAAGCAGTGGATCGAGCAGGCGGTCGCCGGTGGCGCCGTTCTGCTGGCCGGCGGCGAGCTCGTCGACGAGGGCCGCTGCCTGGCGCCGACCCTACTCGGCTCGCCGCCGCGCGATGCCAAGGTCTGGTGCGAGGAGATCTTTGGCCCGGTGGCGACGATCGACCGCTACGCGGACTTCGGCGAGGCCCTGCGCATGGCCAACGACTCGAAGTTCGGCCTCCAGGCCGGCGTCTTCACCGCCGACGTCGGGCGGGCGCTCGAGGCGGCGCGGAGGCTGGAGTTCGGCGGCGTGCTGATCAACGAGGTGCCGACCTTTCGCGCCGACCAGATGCCCTACGGCGGCGTCAAGGATTCCGGCAACACCCGCGAGGGCCCGGCCTTCGCCGTCCAGGAGCTGACCGAGGAGCGCTTCATAACGCTTCAGTAGTTCGATACTTCCAGTAGTAAAAATTGGGTAACCTCTCCCCACGTCCAGCGAGCAAAGGGGAGAGAGATGAAGTTGCGCGGAGCATTGGTCCGGGTCGGCGTCACGCTTGCCGTCCTGGCCTCGTCGTTTGCGATGGCGACAGCCGGCAGCGCCGCCGTATCCGACACCGAAGGCCAGACCACGCTGGAACAGCGGATCGTCCCCGCCGCGCCCGGTTCTTACCGCTTCCTCCAGCTCGGCGAAGGCGAGCCCTACGCGCTGCGCCAGGAACTGGCCACGGCAAATCCGAGCCGGAGCGAATCCCGCACCTCGCTCGCCTACTTCGGGCAGCTCTCCGACTTCCAGCTCGCCGACGAGGAGTCGCCGGCGCGGCTCGAGATCATCGACCCGCTGTCGACTCCGCTGAATCTGCCGTTCGGCGCCGCCTGGCGCCCCTGGGAGGCGCTCGAGCCCCAGATCGACGACTCGATGATCCGCCAGATGAACCAGTTCGAGGCGGCCGGCCCGGTCGCCGACGGCAGCGGCACGCACCCGCAGATGGACTTCACGATCGACACCGGCGACTCGGCCGACAACCAGCAGCTCAACGAGACCGAATGGGTGCGGACCCTGCTCGAGGGCGGCACGCTGAACCCCAACAGCGGCGTCGACAAGAAAAAATATTCGCAACCTGCTCTGCCCGAATCTGCTCGTTCCCGGCGCCGCCGAGGCCGCCCGCTACACCGGCGTCCAGGACTACAACGACTACTTCGAGGGCACCTTCCCGGAGTTCTACGACCCCAACAGCCCGCGCGGGCCCGCACGCCGCCTGGCCCAAATACCCGGGCCTGATGGACGCGGCGCAGCAATCCTTCACCGCGGCCGGGCTCGACGTGCCGTCCTACGTCGCCTTCGGCAACCACGATGCGCTGGTGCAGGGCAACGCGGCGGCGAACGTCGCCTTCGAGGAGGTCGCGACCGGCTGCCTGAAGCCGATCGGGCCGGTGCCCAATCCCGAAAACGCGCCGGCGCTGCTGACCTCGCTGCTCAACCCGACCAACCTGCTCAGCACGCTGCTGACCAACCCCCAGAACCTGATCTTCGTCCCCGGTGACCCGAAGCGACAGTCCGTCTCCAAGAAGCAATACAAGGACGTCTTCAAGGCCGGCACCCAGGCCGACGGCCACGGCTTCGATTACATCGAACCGGCGCAGGAATCGGCCTCGAAAGGCGCCGCCGGCTACTACTCCTGGAGCCCGACGCCAGGAATGCGCTTCATCGCCCTCGACACCGTCGCCGAGGCGGGCACGATCGTCACCCCGACCGGCAACTTCACCGCCGACGGCAACATCGACGACCCCCAGTTCAAATGGCTGAAAGGCCAGCTGGAAGCCGCGACCGCGGCTGAAGAACTGGTGGTGCTCTTCAGCCACCACGCGCCGGAGAGCCTCACCGCCGACGCCGCCGACGAGCTGGCGCCGCCCTGCCTGCTCAACGACGCGCACGGGCACGACATCAACCCCGGCTGCGACCTCGACCCGCGCAACTCGCAGCCGATCCACCTCGAGGCCGACACGGTCGAACTGCTGCACCAGTTCCCCAACGTGATCGCCTGGGTCGCCGGCCACTCGCACGTCAACGTCGTCGATGCCTTCCCCAACCCGAGCGGGCCGGGCGGCTTCTGGAGCATCCGCGTCGCCGCCGAGGCCGACTGGCCGCAGCAGAGCCGCCTGCTCCAGGTCTTCGACAACCACGACGGCACGCTCTCGATCTTCGGCACGATCCTCGACCACGTCGGCCAGTCGGCGGCGCCGGCGCCCGGCACGGCGGCGAGCGGCATGGACCTCAACGACCTCGCCTCGGTCGGCCGCACGATGTCCTTCAACGACCTCCAGTCGGGCGCCCCGGAAGGCGAAGGCGAAGCAAAAGACCGCAACGTCGAGCTGCTGATCGAAGACCCGCGCTAGGCGTCAAGCCCGAACGCGAATCAACTTCTCCAGTCTCAGTAGCATGCGAGAAGCTTGATGTCGCGTCGCGAGGGTAGCGGCTACTCGTGCGGCCTGGCCATGCGGCGGTGGTCGAGCGCCTGCTCGAGCACCGCCGGCTCTACGCCCTGCTCCAGGGCTACCTCGCGCAGGGAGCGGCCTGACTCGGCCGCTGCCTTGACGATGTCGGCGGCGCGGTCGTAGCCGATGTGGGGGTTGAGCGCGGTCGCCGTGGCGAGGGTCGCCTCGGCGTGGCGCTCGGTCATCTCCTCGTTGGCCTCGATCCCGGCGACGCACTTCTCGTTCAGCAGGCGCGAGGCCGAGGCGAGCAGCTTGATCGAGTCGAGCAGGTTGCGGGCGATCAGCGGCACCCGCACGTTGAGCTCGAACTGGCCCTGGCTGCCGGCGACGGTGATCGCGGCGTCGTTGCCGATCACCTGGGCGGCGACCTGGATCACCACCTCGGGGATCACCGGGTTGACCTTGCCGGGCATGATCGAGGAGCCCTTCTGCAGCTCCGGCAGGCGCAGCTCGGCGAGGCCGGCGCGCGGGCCGGAGCCCATCAGCGCCAGGTCGTTGGCGATCTTGTTGAGCGAGACGGCGTAGACCTTGAGCGCCCCCGAGAGCTCGACCAGCGAGTCGCGGTTGCCCTGCGCCTCGAAGGGATCGAGCGGCTCGGAGATCTCCAGGCCGGTCTCGCCGGCGAGCTTCGTCCGCACCTTGGCGGCGAACTCGGGGTGGGTGTTGAGGCCGGTGCCGGTGGCGGTGCCGCCGAGCGGGATCTGGCCGACCCGGCGCAGGGTCGCCTCGACCCGCTGGACGCCGAGCCGCACCTGGGCGGTGTAGCCGCCGAACTCCTGGCCGAGGGTGACCGGGACCGCGTCCATCAGGTGGGTGCGGCCGGCCTTGACCACGTCGGCGAACTGCGTCGCCTTGGCCTCCAGCGCCGACTCGAGCCCGCCCATCGCCGGCAGCAGGTCGTGCGTGACCTCGGCCAGCGCCGCCAGGTGCACGGCGGAGGGGAAGACGTCGTTGGAGGACTGGCCCATGTTGACGTGGTCGTTGGCGTGGACCCCCTCGCCGGCGAGCTTGGCGATCACCTCGTTGGCGTTCATGTTCGAGGAGGTGCCGGAGCCGGTCTGGAAGACGTCGACCGGGAACTGGTCGTCGTGTTCGCCGGCGGCGATCGCGTCGCCGGCGGTCGGCGATCCGCTCGGCAAGGTCCTTGTCGAGGCCGCCGAGCTCGCCGTTGACCGAGGCGGCGGCGGCCTTCAGCCGGCCCAGCCAGCGGACGACCGGAACGGGAACGCGCTCGCCCGAAACCGGAAAGTTGTCGACGGCCTTGGTGGTCTCGCCACCCCAGAGCTGCTCAGTCAAAGTCCGTGCCTCCATCGAAGTCGTGGTCTCCCCAGCGTATTCAGCCGGGCCGCCGCCGGCGTCCCAGTCGAGCAGCTCGCGTCTTCGTCGTCAGGCCCGAGCAGCGCCTGGGAGGTGGTCCAGACCGGAGTGGGAGAACTGCGCGGCTGGTAGGCGATCGAGCCGTTGCGGCGGGCGAGGGAGGCGAGGTAGTCGAGCGGACCGTGGCCTGAGGCGCTGAGAGCCTGCCGGGGCCGAGGCCCGCAACGCGCAGGGCGATCGTCGCGAGTCCGGTGCTCTGGGCGTTGGAGGCGCCCCCGGCGACGCTGGAAAGCCGCCGTCGGGTGCCTGCGCGGAGCGGATGAACGCGGCGGCTCTCAGGACCGGTCCTCGTCTCTTCTCGAGGGCGAGGGCCCAGCTCGCGAGGCCGGTCGTATCGACATCGGCGGCAACGCCCGGCCGGTAGCCGAAGCCGCCGCTGGGCAGCTGAATCGCGGCGAGCCAGTCACCGCCCGGCGCGCCGCCCGCGGGCGGTCTTCGACCAGGGCGAGAACGGCGAGAGCGGTGGCGTTGACGTCGTGATCGAGGGACCCGTCCGGCAGCTGGGATTCGAGCTTCTCGCCGATCAGCTCGGCGGCGGCCGGCGCCGGGCTGCCGTCGCCGCGCAGCGCGAGGGCGAGCTTTGCCCATCCCACGCCGATGCCACGGTGCCCGCGCAGGAAGCGACGCCGCCGGCCGACGATTCGGCGCAGTGCTTTCCGCGACGGACTCTTCGCGCCCTTGCCTGAGCCTGCCGCTGCCGGAGGGGCCGCTCGGCGAGCCGCGCGCCGCCGCCGGGGTCGGCGCGGCGGCGCGCCAAACAGCGGCCCGTAGAAGAAGCGAATCGAGTCGCCGGCGGCGACCTGCGTCAGGCAGCCGCCGGCCGAGAAGCGGCCGTTGACCGTCAGCGACCAGTAGCGGTCGGGGGCCCGCGAGGCGTAGGGCCCGATCCTGTCGATGAAGAAGTCGCGGAAGCTCGGGTTCCAGTTGCCGCGCCATGAGATGCCGCGCCGCGCAGGGCATCGTCGAGCGCGCTGGTGGCGGTCGCGGCGGGGGTCGCACCCGGCGAGCCCGAGCAGGGGTGGGCGCCGCTGCCGTCGTTGCCGTCGACGGCGTGGGGCTGGGCGTCGACGGTCGCCGTCGAAGAGCGGCGCCGGCGCTTCCGAGCTTTCGACCCGGAGCGCGACGACCGCGGCCTCGCGCCTGGCGCGGCAACCGCCACCACGGCCGCAAGGGCGACCGTGGCGGCGAGCGTTGAGAGCCGCTGGCTCACCCGGCGATGAACCGCCTCGCATGGGTGAGCCGCACGGCGCCCTCTTCGTCGCGGGTCGCCGCGGTGAGCCGCAGCTTCAGCCGGGGCCGCTCGGCCAGCGCCTGCTCGCAGCGCCTCGCTCGGCCGCGACGGCGACGACGCGCTTGGCGCCCGAGGCGACCTCGAAGGGCGCCGAGCCGCCCAGCGCCAGGTCGCCGCCGCGGTGGCGGCGGAACTGGATCGTCAACGTGCCGCGGCAACCCCCGGCGCCGTTGCCGCGCGGGCAGCGCAGTCGCACGGCAACGCCGTCGTCTTCCTGCCATCTGGGCTTTGCGCAGGACGGCGATGCGCGGGCCGTGCTCCCGGTGCCGCTTTGGCTTCTTCACCGGCAGGCACGCTCACCCGCGGCGCCGCGCCGGGTTTGCGACCGTCGCCTCGAACTCGAGGAAGACGAGGTCGCCGAACCCGATCGGCTCGGTCGCTTCCTTCTGCAGCGCCCCTCCGTCGACGCCGATGCGCCAGCCGTATTCGGCTGTCTCGGCCACGCCGTTGAGCGAGGAGAGGCGAACGCCGCCCCGCTCCGTCGCGACCGCGAAGTCATCGACGCAGCCGGCCGGGGCAGAGGAGGCTTTGGCGTCGCCGAGCACCGCGCTCGAGGCCGGAGCCCGACTCGGTGTCGACCCTGCACATCCGCACGTCGCCGGCGCCCGGGCCGTGGTCGATCACCAGCGTGATCGGGACGGTCGTGCCGTTGCCGACCGCCGCGACCGGCGCGCACCGCCGGGCTGACGCCGTCGAGCCGCGCCGGGGGCGCGGTCGAGAAGCCGATCCCGCCCAGCGGGCGGACCGAGTCGTAGGTCTCGAAGGCGCCGCCGGCGAATTCGTCGGTCCAGTCGAAGTGGCCGTCGGGCCGCTGCAGCGAGACCAGGTAGTCGAGCGGCGTCTTGCCCTGGCTCGTCGTCCATTCCGGGCCCTGGGGGTCGATCCCGCACTGGATCAGGCCGCTGGTAACCCACGAGGTGGTGTCGGTGTTGACGCCGATCCCGAACGACTCCGGCGGCGCGATGAAGCCTCCCGTCGCCGGGTCCTGCAGCGAGTGCAGGAGGGCGAAGGCCTGCTGCAGGTCGGGATCGCCGACGCCAACGCCGGCCGCGCAGAACGCCGCCACCACCGAGCCGGTCATGTCGGTGTCGGCCGGGGCGCTCGGCGAGGCATTCCAGGTCCAGCCTCCGTCGGCATGCTGCTGGGTGCGCAGGTAGTCGACGATCTGCCGCAGGATCGGCTGCGGCGCCCCGGCCTGGTGCAGCGCCAAGCACGCCGAAGATGTCGTCGTTGAGCAGCCCCGTTTCGCCGATCTGGGTGCCGTCGAACAGTTCGGCGATGCGGGCGACCAGGTTGCTCCTGGTCGCGTCGCTCGAGGCCGAGAGGCGCGAGGGCTGGATCCCGCCGGCGACGCCGGTGAGGATGCCCGCGCGCCGCGTCGGTGCCGGCCCCGCCGGGCCCGGCCGTTTGCCATTCGTCCAGGTAGAAGTCCTGGGCGCTGGGGTCGGCGAGCGAGGTGCTGACGTCGGCGGCATTCACCCCGGCGGCGGCGAGGGCGGTCATGCCCCAGTCGGTGCCGAGGTTGCCGCTTTCTTCCTGGTTGGCCTGGAACCAGTTGGCGCCGCGCTCGGCGGCGTGCTCGGCCTGGGCCGGGGACAGGTATGCGTTTGCGCTGCTTACCCAGACGGCAAGCGAGGCGAGGGACGAGGCCCAGCGCGCAGAGGGCACGCAGGGACCATCGGGGGGAAATGCTCTGTGGCGTGTTCATCGCCAACTCCTTTTTCAAGGGCGGCGACGCACGCGCACAATCCGTGTCGAGTGAGCCGGCCGCCTAGTCGCGAGGCGAACCTCCTTACGACTCTCGGCCGGATATTCGGGCTCGGGATCGTCCTCCTGACCACCCTTCCCGGACCTCGATCAGATCCAGTGGGACTACCGGTCAGTCGTCACCCACACCGCTGCGCGTCAGCCCCGGATTCTCACCGGAGTTCCCCGCGCCATGAGTCGGGCGCCACCCTAACACGGGTCGCGCTGGCTGCTCAGCCGCCGGCGTTGCCGGCGTCGAAGCCTTCGCGGTAGGTGCTGAGGAAGGCCGGCGGCAGCGGCCGGTTGTCGGGGCTGTAGCGGGCGGCGGCGGCGAGGCGGCGGATCAGCTCGGCGTGGATGCCGTCGGTGCGCTCGGCGCCGCGTTCGGCGGCGCCGAGCAGGTAGCCGAGCTGCAGGTTGGCGTCGCCGCCCGGCTCGGCGCGGGCCTCGGCGTTGAGCTTGGTCGCCGCCGCGACCAGCGCCGTGCCGACCGTGGCGAGGTCGCCGCCCTGCTGGTTCTCCGCCAGGCAGTCGCTGATCGGCGTATCGCCGTTCAGCTTCACCGCGCCTGGCGCGCTGTCCAGGGCTTTGAGGTAGGTCCCCGCGCCTTCGCGGCAGGCGACCGGCGTCGAGTCGTCGGGCTTCCCGCAGCCGGCTCGCGGCAAGCGCAAGCGACCATCGCGGCGATCGGGAGCGTGCGGCGCATCGCCGCGCATCCTACGGAGATGGCAGCGGCCGAACTGCATCAACCTTCCGATCTGCCAGGTAGGGAATTCGATGCAGCTCGGTCAGTCGCCGCGGGGGGAGACGCCGCCCGAGTGGATCGTCGAGATGCCGCCCGAGGGCCCCGGCGGCGACGCGGGAGGTGTCTTGGCGCGGTGTTTGGCGGGGCTGGCGCCGGGGCGAGCTGCCGGTCGGGAAGACTTCGACCCATTCGGCGAGCTGGAACTGCGCCGCCGCCGCGTGCTGCCAGGAGAGGTGGAGGTGGTTGCCGCAGCCGTGGCCGGCGTCGCCGTCGTAGCCGACCCAGCGGAAGGGCGGCGCCGGCTGGTTCTGGACCGGCTCGGCCCATTCGGCGAGGCGGGTGATGCCCGCCCAGCTGGCGTCGCATGTGCCGCTGTGCCGTTCAGCGGCACGAGGTCGACGGCGAGGCCGTTGTAGTGGTCGGAGTCATGGACGTGGCAGTTGTTGCAGCCGACGTGTTCGCCGTTGGGCAGCGGGCCGGAGTAGCCGTCGGTGACGTAGATCGCGAAGTGCTGGGCGATCCAGCGCAGATCGGGAACGATGCGCTTGTCGACCATGTCGCCTTCTTCGTGCGGGATCGCGGCCGGGATCGGGACGATTTCACCGATCGTGAAGGCCTGGCGGGTCGGGCCCGGCGGGCCGGCGCTTGCAATCGGGGCCGCCAGGCAGCCGAGCAGCGCGGTTGTCGCGATCGCGAGGACGACGGCGGCCGAGCGCCGTCGCGTTCCCTGCGCAGTGCGTGTGTCCTGCATTGCCATCTCCCGCCATATCGACAGCTCTGGGGGGGTGGCTTGAGAACCGCAAGAGCACGGTAGGGTTGCGCTCGCTATGGCGACGGTTCGAGAGGCAAGCTTCGATCTGTTCCGCGAGCAGGGGATGACGACGATGTTCGGCAACCCGGGCTCGACCGAGCTGCCGATGCTCGCCGACTTCCCCTCCGATTTCCGCTACGTGCTCGGCCTGCAGGAGGCGGTCGTCGTCGGCATGGCCGACGGCTACGCCCAGGCGTCTGGCAAGACCACGGTCGCCAACCTGCACACCGCGCCGGGAGTCGGCAACGCGATGGGGGCGATCTTCAACGCCCAGGCCAACCACTCGCCGCTGCTGATCACCGCCGGTCAGCAGGTGCGGGCGCAGATCACCCTGCAGGCCAACCTGACCAACCGCGACGCGATCCGCATGCCGCACCCGCTGGTCAAGTGGGCCTACGAGCCGGCCCGGGCCGAGGACGTGCCGCTCGCCCTCGCCCACGGCGCCCACCTCGCCGGGCTGCCGCCGAAGGGCCCGGTCTTCGTCTCGCTGCCGATGGACGACTGGTACGCCGAGGTCGACGAGGGCGACGCTCGCGAGGCGATCGGCCGCCGGGTCGACGGCCGCGCCGTCGCCGACCCGGCGGCGGTCCGCGTCCTTGCCGACCAGCTCGAGGCGGCGCGCAACCCGGTCCTCGTCGCCGGCCCCGACGTCGACGCCAGCGGCGCTTGGGACCTCGGCATCGCCCTGGCCGAGCGCCAGCGCCTGCCGGTCTGGGCCTCGCCCGCCACCGGCGGCAACCGCCTCGGCTTCCCCGAGGGCCACCCCAACTACCGCGGCGTGCTGCCGCCGGCGATCGGCCCGGTCGGCCAGACCCTCGAGGGCCACGACCTGATCCTCGTCATCGGCAGCTCGGTCTTCCCCTACTACCCCTACATCCCCGGCCCGCTGTTGCCGCAGGGGGCGAAGCTGGTCGCGATCACCAGCGACCCCGACGAGGCCGCCCGGGCGCCGATGGGCGACGCGATAGTCGCCGACGTGAAGCTGACCCTGGCGGCGCTGCTGGAGGCGCTGCCCGAGTCGAGCCGCCCCGTGCCCGAGCCGAACCCGGGGCCGGGCGAAATCCCGCCCAGCGATCCGCTCAACGCCTCGACCGTGCACACCGCCCTGGGCGAGGTCTTCCCCGAGGACGGCATCGTCGTGCTCGAGTCGCCGACCAGCACCCTCGCCCTGCGCAACCAGCTCCGCCTCTCGCGCCCCGGCAGCTACTACTTCGCCGCCGGCGGCGGCCTCGGCTTCGGCCTCGCCGCTTCGGTCGGCGTGCAGCTTGCCCAGCCCGACCGCCCGGTCGTCTGCGTGATCGGCGAGGGCTCGGTCCAGTACGCGGTCAGCGCCTTCTGGAGCGCGGTTGCCTACAAAACGCCGGTCACCTTCCTCGTCGTGCGCAACGAGGAGTACGGGATCCTCAAGTGGTTTGCCGAAGTCGAGGGCGTCGACGGCGCGCCCGGCCTCGACCTGCCGAAGCTCGACGTCGCCGCGGTCGCCGAGGGCTACGGGATCAAGGCCCACCGGGTCAAGGACCGCGACGAAGTCCGCGGCGCCCTCGCCAAAGCGCTCGCCTCCTCCCAGCCCGAGCTGGTCGAAGTCCCGGTGGCGCCCGGGATGGCGCTCTTCTAAGGGGCCGACGGTGGCGCTGCTGGAGCAAAAGCTCGCTCCGCCGCCTTCGGAGCCCGCGCCCGACCGCGCCCCGGACCGGATCGCCGCCGGTATCGCCCAGCCGCTGCGCGGTGAGCTGGAGGCGCTGCTCGGCCCCGACCGCGTCCTCGCCAGCGCCGGCGACATCGTCCGCTACGCCTCCGACGCCAGCCCCTACCGGCTCTTCCCGCAGGCGGTGGTGATGGCCCACGACGCCGACGACGTCGCCAAGCTGCTCGCCTACGGGCGCCGCAGCGGCATCCCGGTCACCTTCCGCGCCGGCGGCACCAGCCTCAACGGCCAGGGGCAGAGCGAGGGGATCCTCGTCGACGTGCGGCGCCACTTCAGCGGCGTCGCGGTCGAGGACGGCGGCCAGCGCGCCCGGGTCAAGCCCGGCACCGTGCTCGGCCACGCCAACCGCGTGCTCGCCCCGCACGGCCGCAAGCTCGGCCCCGACCCGGCCAGCACCGACATCGCCTGCGTCGGCGGCGTGATCGCCAACAACTCCGGCGGCATGCGCTGCGGGGTGACCAAGGACTCCTACTCGACGGTCAGCTCGATGACGTTGGTCCTCGCGTCGGGGACGACGATCGACACCGCCGCCCCCGACGCGGCCGAGCGCTTCGCCGCGGCGGAGCCCGAGCTGGCCGCCGGCCTGGAGGCGATCCGCGACGAGATCCGCGCCGACGCCGAGCTCAGCCAGCGCATCCGCCGCAAGTTCGCGATCAAGAACACCACCGGCTACCGTCTCTGCGCCTTCCTCGACGCCGACGAGCCGCTGGAGATCTTCCGCCGCCTCGTCGTCGGCTCGGAGGGGACCCTCGCCTTCGTCGCCGAGGCGGTCTTCGAGACCGTGCCGCAGCCGGCCCGCACGACCACCGCCTGGGTTCACTTCCCCGGCATCGACGAGGCGATCGCCCCGGTCCGCGACCTGGTCGAGAGCGGCGCCACCGCGGTCGAGCTGATGGTCGCCCCAGCCCTGATCACGGCCGCCTGGAACATGGTCGGCGCCCCGCAGGAGTGGAAGGAGCTGCCGCCGGAGTCGGCGGTGCTGCTGGTCGAGTTCGGCGCCGCCAGCGACGCGGAGCTCGACGCCGAGGTCGCCAGGGGAATGGAGGTCCTCGCCGGCCACGAGACGATCCGGCCGATCGACTTCACCCGCGAGGCCGAGCAGGTCGAGCTGGCCTGGCGCGTGCGCGAGGGCCTGCACGGGCTGATCGGCAAGCTGCGCCTGCCGGGCACGGCGCTGATCGTCGAGGACGTCTGCGTGCCGCCGGAGCGGATCGCCGAGGGCGCCCGCGACCTGCAGGCGCTGCTCGGCGAGCACGGCTTCCTGCCCGGCGTCGCCGGCCACGCCTCCGCCGGCAACCTTCACTTCATGCTCACCCCGGACTTCGCCAAGCAGGAGGACCTCGAGCGCTACGAGGCCTTCATGGCGAAGCTGGTCGAGCTGATCGTCGGCAAGTACGACGGCTCGCTCAAGGCCGAGCACGGCACCGGGATCAACATGGCGCCCTATGTGGAGAGGGAGTGGGGCGAGCAAGCGACCGAGCTGATGTGGCGGCTGAAGCAGCTCGCCGACCCCGATGGCGTGCTCAACCCCGGCGTCGTCCTCAACCGCGACCCCGACGTCCACCTGCGCAACCTCAAGACGACGCCGCAGATCGAGGAGTCGGCGACGACCTGCGTCGAGTGCGGTTTCTGCGAGCCGGTCTGCCCGAGCCGCAACCTGACCACGACGCCGCGCCAGCGGATCGTCCTGCGGCGCGAGATGGCGCGCCAGCCGGCGGGCTCGCCGGTGCAGCGGGCGCTGCTCGAGGAGTACGAGTACGAGGCGCTCGACACCTGCGCGGCGGACGGCTCCTGCCAGCTCGCCTGCCCGGTCGGGATCGACACCGGCAAGCTGGTCAAGGAACTGCGCAAGCAGCGGCACACGGAGCGAGCCGAAGGCGCGGCGCTGGCGACGGCGAAGCGCTGGGGCGCGGTCGAGGTGGCTTCGCGACTGGCGCTGCGCCTGGGCGGACCGTTGGTGCGCCGGACCAAGCGCGGGCGTGGCTTGCCGGGGGCCGCCCGGTGGGGAGGAGAGGGTGACCCTCTCCCGACAAAAGCGGGGAGTGTCGGGAGAGGGTCACCCTCTCCTCCCCCAAGCGCAGTCGCCGCCGTCTACGTGCCCAGCTGCACGAATCGCATCTTTGACGGGAACCCCGTTGAGGCGCTGGTGGCGGTTTCGGCTCGCGCCGGGATGCCGGTCTGGATTCCCGACGACGTCGCCGGCAGCTGCTGCGGATTGCCCTGGAGCTCGAAGGGGTTCGGCGATGCCCATCGCCACAAGGCGAACGAGATGGTTTCGCGGCTATGGGAGTGGAGCGACGAAGGGCGGTTGCCGGTCGTGATCGACGCCGCCTCCTGCACCCAGGGCGTGACCGACCCCGGCGAGGGCGTGCTCAGTGAGGAGAACGCCCAGCGGCTCGCCGGACTGGAGATCCTCGACTCGGTCGCCTGGGCCCACGACCGGCTGCTGCCAAAGCTGGAGATCGGCTCCAAGGTCAATTCCGCCACTGTCCATCCAACCTGCGCCACCCGCCACATGGGCCTGGCGCCTCGCCTGCGGGCCGTCGCGACGGCCCTGGCCGAAGACGTCTACGTCGCCCCCTCTTCGACCTGTTGCGGCTTCGCCGGCGACCGCGGCATCTCCCATCCCGAGCTGACCGCGGCCGCGACGCGGCCCCAGGCAGAAGAGCTTTCCGGGCGCCACTTCGACGCCCACCTCTCCAACAACCGCACCTGCGAGATCGCCCTCAGCCGTGCCACCGGCACGGACTACGAGTCGGTGCTGAGCCTGCTCGAGCGCTTGAGCCGCTGAGCGACGTTCAGGCTTTTGCCGCCGCGACCGCGGCGGCGCCCTGCTCGTCACTGTCGACCTCGACCTCGAGCACTGCTGAGATCATCCTGCGGTCCCGCTCCATGCGCCGGTCGAGCAGCGGGTTGAGGATGCCGCGCAGGGCGGAGACGTAGCGCCACCACTTCGGCGCGAAGATCCGCGGCGCGCGCGCTTCGATCCCGGCGACGATCGCCGCTCCCGCCTCGCTGGGGGGGATCCGCTTGAGGAAGAAGTCGGGGGTGTTTTCCTGCAGGCGGTTCGAGCCCGGTCGCGCGACCGCGTCCTGGACCATTTTGGTGTCGACCCAGCCGAAGTAGGCGACGCTGGCGCTGGCGCCCAGTGGCGTCAGCTCGGTGCGCAGCGCCCGGCCCATCGACTCGACCCCCGCCTTGGCGACCGCGTAGGGGCTGTTGAGGACGCCGTTCATGAAGGCGTAGACCGAGGAGGTGACGACGACGTGGCCGCGGCGCTCGACGATCTGCGGCAGCGCCGCCCGCACCGTGCGCCAGACGCCGAGCAGGTCGACCTCGAAGACCCGCTCCCATTCCTCGACCGAGATCCCCCGGGTGGTCGCCGTCTGCCCCTGGGCGATGCCGGCGTTGGCGACGACGACGTCGAGGCCACCGAAGCGCTCGACCGCCTCCGCCACCGTCCGCATCATCGCGGCGTGGTCGGTGACGTCGGTGGCGACCCCGATCGCGCGCTCGCCGATCCGCTCGGCCGCTTCGCGCGACTGCTCGGCGTCGAGGTCGACCACCACCACCGAGGCGCCGCGCAGATGCAGCTGGCGCGCCGTCTCGTAGCCGATCCCGCGCGCGGCGCCAGTGACCAGCGCCACCTTTCCGTTCAAGTCATAGACAGGCATGGCGCGAAGACTATTCCGTACCGAACGACCCGGTCGGCAGTCGATCCTGGCGTCGCCGACCTGATCGCGGGGACGGCGCTCGGCGGTCGCAACTTAAGATCAGCCCTCAATGCCCGGCTTCCGCCCCGTCGACACCAAGCAGTCCTTCCCCGAGCTCGAGCAGCGGGTGCTGGAGCGCTGGCGCGAGCGCGACGTCTTCAACCGCTCGCTGGGCCAGCGCGAGGGAGCGCCGATCTGGAACTTCTACGAGGGGCCGCCAACCGCCAACGGGCGCCCCGGCTCCCACCACGTCCTCGCCCGCGTCTTCAAGGACGTCTACCCGCGCTACCGCTCGATGTGCGGCTACCGGGTGCCGCGCAAGGCCGGCTGGGACTGCCACGGGCTGCCGGTCGAGATCGAGGTCGAAAAACAGCTCGGCATCTCCTCCAAGCAGGAGATCGAGGCCTACGGGATCGACAAGTTCAACGCCCGCTGCCGCGAGTCGGTCTTCGAGTACGTCGAGGAGTGGAACCGGCTGACCGAGCGGATCGGCTTCTGGATCGACCTCGAGAAGCCCTACGTCACCCTCGATGACGACTACATCGAGTCGGTCTGGTGGTCATTGAAAAAGCTCTGGGACGAGGACCGCCTCTACGAGGGCCACAAGGTCGTCCCCTATTGCCCCCGCTGCGGCACGGCGCTCTCCTCGCACGAGGTCGCGCTCGGCTACAAAGACGTCGAGGACCCGTCCATATACGTGCGCTTCCCCCTGCTCGCGGGGGACGGAAGCGAGGCCGGAGAGTCGCTGCTGGTCTGGACGACGACGCCGTGGACCCTGCCCGGCAACCTCGCCGTCGCGGTGGCGCCGAGCGTCACCTACGTGCGAGCGCGCGTCGACGGGGAGACCGTGATCCTCGCCGAGCCGCTGGTCGAGAGGGTCCTGGGCGAGGGGGTCGAGGTCGTTGACCGCTTTCCGGGCTCCGACCTCGTCGGGCGCCTCTACCTCGGCCCCATGTTCGTCCTCAACGACCGCGAGCCCGGCGGCTACGAAGTCGTCGGCGGCGATTTCGTCACCACCGAGGACGGCACCGGCCTCGTCCACATCGCGCCCGCCTTCGGCGAAGACGACTACCGGGTGGCGGCGGAGAACGGCATCTTCGACCCAACCAGTCACGGCACCCTCTACAACCCAGTCGGCCTCGAAGGCAACTTCGACAATCGTGTCGTCGGCTTCGAGGGCGCCTTCGTCAAGGACCCCGAGGTAACCCGGGCGCTGATCGCCAACCTCGACCAGCGCGGCCTGCTCTTCCGCGAGCAGGTCTACGAGCACTCCTATCCGCACTGCTGGCGCTGCGACACGCCGCTGCTCTACTACGCCAAGTCGAGCTGGTACGTCGCCACCTCGCAGGTCCGCGATCGCCTGCTCGCCAACAACGAGCAGATCGGCTGGCACCCGGAGCACATCAAGACCGGTCGCTTCGGCAAATGGCTGGAGAACAACGTCGACTGGGCGCTCTCGCGCGACCGCTACTGGGGTACACCGCTGCCGATCTGGGAGTGCTCGGGCGCGGGCTGCGACGGTCGTTTCTGCGCCGGCTCGGTGGCCGAGCTGCGCGAGCGCGCCAGGGGCGAGGTTCCCGAGGACCTGCACCGCCCCTACATCGACGAGGTGACGCTCGACTGCGAGCAATGCGGCGCCGAGATGCGCCGGGTCAAGTCGGTGATCGACACCTGGTACGACAGCGGCGCGATGCCCTTCGCCCAGCTCCACTACCCGTTCGAGAACGAGGCGGAGTTCGAGCAGCGCTTCCCGGCCGACTTCATCTGCGAGGCGATCGACCAGACCCGCGGCTGGTTCTACACCCTGCTCGCCGAGTCGACGCTGCTCTTCGACGCCCCCAGCTACCGCAATTGCGTCTGCCTCGGCCTCATCCTCGACCCCGAGGGCCAGAAGATGTCGAAGAGCAAGGGCAACGTGGTCGAGCCCTGGGACGTGATCTCCGCCCACGGCGCCGACGCCTTCCGCTGGTACTACCTGACCGTCCAGCAACCCTGGTCGGGATACCGCTTCTCGGTCGACACGGTGGGCGAAGCGGTCCGCCAGTTCCTGCTCACCCTCTGGAACACGTACTCGCTCTGGGTGCTCTACGCCAACGCCGAGGGCCTCGGGCCGGCCGATTTCGAGGGCGTCGAGCCCGGCGACGACCTCGACCGCTGGGCGCTCTCGCGGCTGCAGGCGACGGTCGTCACCGTGCGCGAGCGCATGGACGACTTTGACTGCACCGCCGCCGGCGAGGCGATCGCCGAGTACGTCGACGCGCTCTCCAACTGGTACGTGCGCCTCTCCCGGCGGCGCTTCTGGAAGGGCGACCGGGCCGCCTTCTCCACCCTGCGCCACTGCCTGCTCGAGGTCGCGGCGCTGCTCGCCCCCTTCACCCCCTTTCTCGCCGAGGAGATTCACCTCAACCTCTCCGGCGGCGCAGCCGAAGAGCTGGGCGAGCGCTCGGACTCGGTCCACCTGCGCGATTTCCCGCAGCCCGATCCGGCCCTGGCCGACGCTGGCCTGGAAGCGGCGATGGAGGCGGTCCGCCTCACGGTCAAGCTGGGCCGCACCGCCCGCGCCCAGGCGAAGACGAAGATGCGCCAGCCGCTGCGCCGCGCCGTGATCGTCGCCAACGACGCCGAGCGCGAGGCGATCTCGGCCCGTGCCGACCTGGTCACCGCCGAGCTCAACGTCAAGGAGCTCGACTTCGTCTCCGAAGAGGCCGACCTGGTCAGCTACGCGGTCAAGCCCAACTACCGCTCGCTCGGCCCCCGCTTCGGCAAGCGCATGCCGCAGGTCGCCGCTGCGGTCGAGGCGCTGGACGCCGTCCACGTCGCCAGGGTGATGGCGGATGGCGGTGAGATCGGCATCAACGTCGACGGCGACGAGCACACGATCGACGCCGACGAGATCAGCCTCGCCCTGCAGCCGCTGGACGGCTACGAGGTCGAGGCCGAGGCCGGCCACGCGGTCGCCCTCCAACTGGAGCTCGACGACGAGCTTCTGCGCGAGGGGCTCGCCCGCGAGATCGTCCACGCGGTTCAGAACGCCCGCAAAGACGCCGGCCTCGACGTCTCCGACCGCATCGACCTCGCCCTCGGTGGCGACGAGGAGCTGCTTGCCGCGGCCCGCGAGCACGAGCCCTACATCGCCGGTGAGGTCCTGGCGACCACGGTCGCCTACGGCGCCGGCGAGGGGGCGGAGACGAAGATCGACGGCCGCGATCTCCACATTCGCGTCACGAAGGCTTGACCTTCAGCGCGCCACCCGCGCGCCCGAAATGTTTACGGTGCAATCATGCACCTGATGAGGGAGAGCTGGACAGACGCGCGGTTGGACGATTTCCGCTCCGAAGTGGATCGCCGCTTCGGCGAGGTCTACCGTCGTTTTGACGAAGTCGATAGACGCTTCGACAAGGTCGACAAGCGCTTCGACAAGGTCGAGGGCGAAATTGGCGAGCTGCGCAGTGAGATGAAAAGCGGATTCGAATCGGTCAACAGGACCATGGTGAACGGAATCGTCGCCCTCTCAGCCTCCTTCATCGCCGGCTTCGCGGCGATCGTCACCCAGCTCTAAGCAGGGCGCGCTGGTTTGCCCGCCTTAGTCCGCGGCCGGCTCGCCGATGATGAAGTCGGTCTTCTTCGAGTCGGAGAACTTGACCCAGCAGTGCTCGGGGGCGGCGCCGGCCACCTCGACCAGCGCCGCTTCGATCCGCTTGGCGATCTCCGCCTTCTGCTCGTCCGAGCGTCCCTCGAACCAGTGGACCTGTACGAAGGGCATGGGGTGCGCGGGCCTGCCGCTTAGGCGAGCGCCGGCTCCAGCTCGGCCTCGAGACGACGCTTGGGCATCGCTCCGATCACCTTCTTGGCGATCGCCCCGTCCTTGAAGAGGATCAGGGTCGGGATCGAGAGGACCTCGTACTGAGCGGCGGTCTGCTGGTTCTCGTCGACGTTGACGCTGACGATTTTCAGGTCCTCGCGCTCGGCGTCGATCTCCTCGAGAACGGGGTGGACGACGCGGCAGGGTCCGCACCAGGGAGCCCAGAAGTCGACCAGCACCGGGCCCTCAGCCTCCAGGACCTCGGCTTTGAAGTTGTCGTCTGTCACGTCGTGGAGCTTGCCTGTCACTGGGATCTCTCTCCTGGGAATCGAGGTTCAACGCTCAATACTTCAGAAAGTATAGCGAGGTATCGAGGGCTCGTTTTGCGGTCGCGTTTTCCGCCGCACAGCGGCTGGAAATCAGACCCCGGCGCGGTCCTTCAGCGCCCGAAGCGCAGCAGCGGCACCCGCCAGATCGCCTCCAGCACGATCGAGCGGCTCATCTTCGAGGAGCCGGCCTGGCGGTCGCGGAAGACGATCGGCACCTCGACCACGTTGAAGCCGAGCTCGATCGCGCGGTAGGTCATCTCGACCTGGAAGGCGTAGCCGTGGGAGCGCACCGCGTCGAGGTCAATCGCCTCCAGCACCTCGCGGCGAATGCACTTGAAGCCGCCGGTGAGGTCGCGCACGCCGACCCCGAGGACACGCTGGGCGTAGGCGCTGCCGCCCCTGCTGATCGCCCGCCGCAAGGGCCCCCAGTCGCTGACGCCGCCGCCCGGCACGTAGCGCGAGCCGATCACGACGTCGGCGCGCTCGGCTGCCTCCAGCAGCCGCGGCAGGTAGGCCGGCTCGTGGGAGAAGTCGGAGTCCATCTCGACGATCAGCCCGGCGCCGCCGCTCAGTGCCCGGCGGAAGCCGGCTATGTAGGCGGGGCCGAGGCCTTCCTTCCGCGTTCGCTGCAGGACGTGAACCGCCGCGTGCTCCGTCGCCAGCCGCTTGGCGATCTCGCCGGTCCCGTCGGGGGAGCCGTCGTCGACGATCAGCACCTGGGCATCGGCGGGCAGCTTGCCGCGCGCCTCCTCGACCAGCCGCTCGATGTTGGTCGCCTCTTCATATGTGGGCAGGACGAGCCAGGCTGGCCCTCGCTCGGGCTTGTTCACGGGCATTTGCGGTGGCGATGCTAGTGACGAACCTCAGCGATGGCTAAAGAGGCGGGTCGGCTCGCTAGCTTGCAGGAGTGACCAACGCCGAGATCGCCGCTGCCTTCGACGAGCTCGGAGTGCTCTATGAGCTTGACGGCGCGGTCAAATACCGGGTGCTCGCCTACGGCACCGCGGCGAAGGCGATCCGCGAAAGCCCGATCTCGGTTGCCGACCTCGCCGCAGCGGGACGGGCGACCGAGATTCCCGGCGTCGGCAAGACGCTGGCGGAAAAGATCGAGGCGCTGCTGGAGACCGGCGAGATTCCCGCCGCGGTGAAGCTGAAGGCGAAGTTCCCGCCGACCCTGATCGAGGTGACGCGGGTGCCGGGGGTGGGGGCGAAGACGGCGCGCCGCCTCTTCGACGAGCTTGGCGTCGCCACCCTGGACGATCTCAAGGAGGCGGCCGAGGGCGAGCGCATTCGCGAGCTGAAAGGGCTTGGCCCGAAGGTCGAGGAGAACGTGCTGGCCGGGCTCGAGCGGCTCGGTGATCCGGGGGAGAGCTCGGGGCGGGTGCTGCTCTCGATGGCCCGCCCGATCGCCGAGCAGCTGGCGCGGGCGCTGCGCGAGCATCCCGCCGCCGAGCGGGTCGAGGTGGCGGGCTCGGCGCGGCGCTGGGGGGAGACCTGCAAGGACATCGACCTGATTGCCACGGCGGAGGAGCCGGCGGCGCTGGCCGAGCACCTCGGCGCCAGCCCGCTGATCGCAGCGGCGGGGAAACCGGGGCCAAACGGCGTGCGGGCGCAGACCCAGAACGGGATCTCGGTCGATCTGCGCATCGTCGCCCCCGAGGCCTTCGGCAACCTGCTGCAGCACTTCACCGGCTCCCAGGCGCACAACGTGCAGCTGCGCGAGGACGCCGTGGCGCGCGGCCTCTCGGTCTCCGAGCACGGGATCACCGACACCGAGAGCGGCGAGGTCGATCTCTGCGCCAGCGAGGAGGAGGTCTACGCGCGCCTCGGCTACGCCTACATCGAGCCCGAGCTGCGCGAGGGCAGGGGGGAGCTGAAAGCCGCCCGCGAGGGAAAGCTGCCCGAGCTCGTCTCGCTCGAGGACGTCCGCGGCGACCTGCACTCCCACACCACCCTCTCCGACGGCCGCAACACGCTCGAGGAGATGGCGGCGGCGGGGCAGGAGCGCGGCTACGCCTACATGGCGATCACCGACCACTCCGCCAGCCACGGCTTCGGCGATCACGTCACCGCCGAGCGGCTCTGGGAGCGGATCGCCGAGATCGAGGCGTGGAACAAGGGGAAGCGCGGCTTCCGCCTGCTCGCCGGCTCGGAGGTCAACATCGGCCTCGATGGCTCGCTCGACTACCCCGACGACGTGGTCGAGGCGCTCGACTGGGTCGTCGCCAGCGTCCACACTTCCTTCGCGATCTCCGAGCGGGAGATGACGGCGCGGGTGCTGGCGGCGATCGAGAACCCGCTGGTCAACTGCATCGGCCACCTCACCGGCCGCCTGATTGGTCGCCGCGAGCCCTACGGGATCGACATCGAGGCGGTCGCCGAGGCGGCGGCGCGCACCGGCACCATGCTGGAGATCAACGGCAACCCCAACCGGCGTGACCTCTCCGAGCAGCACGCGCGGCTGGCGGCGGAAGCCGGGGTGACGATCGTGCTCAACACCGACGCGCACGGGGTCGAGACGCTGAACAACATGGACTACGCGGTGGCGACTGCGCGGCGTGCCTGGCTGACGGCCGACGACGTCGCCAACACCAGGAGCTGGCGGGACTTCAAGCGGCTATTGACGTAGCGCCCCGACGCCACCCGCAGAGGAGCGTTTACTGGCGAGGGACGCTGCGCAGGCCGGGGGCTCTGACCAGCTGGATTGGGCGGAAGGCCGAGTTGGGGACTACGTAGAACTTGACGCCGTCGCGCTGCTCTATGGCTAGGACGGCGGGCTCCCGGGAGTGCCATGCCAGTGAGACCAAGAGGGCGTAGCCAGCGGCTATCGCGGCGACCCCTGGGAAGAAGACCCCCAGGGCTCCGGCCGCTACGGCGGTTAGGCCAATGGGCCAGAGGCGGCCGAAGGCTATGCGGGCGGGCGTCTCCGGCGGCAGGGAGGTTGCGGTTCGGGCCTTGGCGAGGGCGTCGCGGGTGCCGTCGCGGGCGCGGCCCGGGCGGCCGAGGTAGAAGCCGACGACGATCGCGATCAGCCACCAGGCGGCGGCGACGGTGATCGTCGTGCCGTCGCCGTCGCGATTTGCCGCGATCGCGGTGATCGCCGCCAGGGCGGTGGCCTCGGCGCCGGTCAGCAGGACGGTCACGCGCAGGAGGTCGGTGTAGGGCATCGCTCGCTACTCCGCCAGGGCTTCGAGGATCGCCAGCCAGCCGTCCGGCCCGTCGACGATCAGGTCCGCCTCCTCGGCCAGCTCGGGAGGGGCTTCGGGCGAGACCACGCCGACGCAGACCGCCGACTCCAGCGTCCCGTCGTCGTGCAGCTCGCGCAGGCGGCGGAAGGCGTCGAGGTCGGTTCGGTCATCGCCGGCGTAGACCGCCGCGGTGACCCCGTCGGTGGCGAGCAGCGCCGCAACGGCGGCGTCCTTGCCGCCACCGCCGACCGGTCGCAGCTCCAGCACCTTGCGGCCCCAGCGCGGTTCGAGCTTGGCCCGGCCCGCCTCGGCGGCGATCTCGTGGGCGTGGGCCTCGGCGCCGCGTTCGTCCGCGGCGCCGCGCCAGTGCAGGGCCTGGATCGGGCCCTTGTCCTCCAGGCGCAGCTCCAGCGCGGTCAGCTTGCCGGCATCGAGCGCCGCGACGAACTCCGCCGCGCCCCGCTCCTGCCCGGCCAGCGCCGGATCGAGTCGCGGCGCCTCGTCGCCGGGCAGCAGCAGCTCGAGCCCGTGGTTGCCGGCATAGGCGATCCCCTCGACCCCGACCAGCTGCCGCGCCTCCAGGGCCCGCCGCCCGGAGATGCAGCCAACCAGCCCGAAGCGCTCGCTCAATCCCGCCAGCAGCCGCCGCGCCCGCTCCGGCACCGCCGCCTGCTCGGGTCGCTCGGCGATCGCGGCCAGGGTGCCGTCGACGTCGGTGAGGATCGCCGCCCTGGCTGGGTTGGCGCTCAGCGCCTGCAGCAGCGAGGCGGCCGCGCCCCCGCCGGCCCCTGTCTCGAATTCGGGAGACACGGCATCTAGTATCGCCGCACGATGGCGCCGGACCCAGCGTTGCCCTCTCATCCCGTCCTCAAGCTCGCCGTCATCGGCACTCTGGCGGGAGCTTTCAGCGGCCTCTTCGGAGTCGGCGGCGGCACCGTCATCGTGCCCCTGCTGATCTTCTGGTTCGGCTACGGCGAGCGGCTCGCCACCGGCACCAGCCTGGCGGCGATCGTCCTCATCGGCCTGCTCGGCGCCGTCGCCCAGGGCGGCCTCTACGGCAACGTCCACGTCGTCACCGGGCTGCTGCTCGCGATCCCGGCCGTCCTCGGCGTCGTGATCGGGACCGCCGTGCAGCAGCGCATCTCCCAGCGCGCCGTCTCGCTCCTCTTCGCCGCCCTGCTGATCGCGATCGCGATCGAGCTGATCCTCCAGTGAGCGGAGCGGAGTCGGCATCTCTCCCTGTTTCCTTCCCGGCCCTGCGGAGCTCCGTCCCGGCCCTGCGGAGCGAACGCCCGAGGCGAAGGAGCCGGCGGCCTTGAACGTGACCTTGGCCGTGCTGATCTGCCTGGCCGGCGGCTTCACCGGCGGCGTCGTCGGCGTCGGCGGCGGCGTCCTCTTCGTCCCGGCGCTGACCGTCTGCATCGGCCTCACCCAGGTCGAGGGCGAGTCGACCTCGCTGCTGATGATCGTCGTCGTCGCCCTGATCGGCGCCATCCGCCAGAACTCCTACGGCAACGTCAACGTCCGCAACGCGGTCGTGATCGGCGCGCTCTCGCCGCTCGGCGTGCTGATCGGGGTTGGGATCGCCAACCACGTCTCGGAGCGCGCATTGCAGCTTTCCTTCGCCGCCCTGGCCCTCTTCGTCGCCTACCGGTTGCTCGTCCGTGCCCGGGCGGCGCCGCCCGCTGGCGCGGCGAGGACCCATCGGTAGTCTCAGAGTGTGGATTCACTCACCTGGGAAGGCGATGTGCCGCAGCTTCGCAGCCCGATCCTGGTCTGCTCGTTCCGCGGCTGGAACGACGCCGCCGCCGCTGCCTCGACGGCGCTCAACGCCGTCGGCGACGCCTTCGACTCCGAGCTGATCGCGCGGATCGACGCCGAGGACTACTTCGACTTCCAGGCCACCCGCCCGACGATCGTCCTCAGCGAGGGACAGGCGCGGCGAATCGACTGGCCGGAGAACAACCTGATCGCCGCCCGCGTGCCCGCCGCCGACCGCGACCTCGTCCTGCTCGACGGCACCGAGCCCAACCTGCGCTGGCGCACCTTCTCGGAGACGATCGCCACTGCCGCCGACGCCCTCGGGGTGGAGATGGTGATCACGCTGGGGGCGCTGATCGCCGAGGTCTCCCACACCCTGCCGGTGCCGATCACCGGCCTCGCCTCCGACGAGAAGCTGGTCGAGGAACTCGACCTGCAGCGCTCCAGCTACGAGGGCCCGACCGGGATCGTCGGCGTCGTCCACGACTGCTGCCGGCAGGTCGGCATGACCTCCGCCTCGCTCTGGGCGGCGGTCCCCCACTACGTCGCCGCGGTTCCCAACCCGAAGGCGGCCCTGGCCCTGCTGCGCCGCCTCGAGGGCCTCACCGGCATCGCCGTCGAGGCCACCGAGCTGGAGGAAGAGACGGCCAGCTACGAGGACCAGATCGACCGCGCCATATCGGCCAATCCTGAGATCGAGGAGCTGGTCGAGAAAATCGAGGCCGAACAGTCAGAGCAGCTGGAGGACGCCGAGGACGTGCCGTCGGCGGACTCGATCGCAAGGGACTTTCAGCAGTTCCTGCGCCAGCAGGGAACTGAATAGACGTTTTTCCGCGGTGACGGTGGCGGGCGCGACGGTGGGCCGCGGTCATCGCCCGGAAGGGGAACCCGCAGTCGGAGCGCCAAGTCTTAGCTCTCGGCGGCCGGGCAGATCAACCTGTAGTCGCACCAGCTGCAGGTGGTGGGGGCCGGCCGTGGCTCGAAGTCCTGCCCTAGCACTCCCTCGCCGACCTCGAGCACCGTGCGCTCGACCCGTTCGGCGTCGTCGGGCTTGGTCGGCGCGGCGACCTTGTCGGCGTCGAGCACGTAGTAGTAGCTGCCGCTCGCCGCCTCGATGTCCCAGGCCTCGCGCGCCGCGAGCCGGTAGAGGGACAGCTGCAGGTCGTTCTCCAGCTCGGCTTCGCTCTTGCGCAGGCCGGTCTTGTAGTCGATCAGCTCGTGGCTGCCGTCGGGGAGGCGGTCGACCCGGTCGACGCGCCCACGCACCTGGTGGGCGCCGATGCGGATGTCGAACTTGCGCTCCAGCCAGACCGGCACCCCATCGGCCTCGCGCTCGCGCTCCCAGTAGAGGCGCATCGCCTCGCGGGCGCGGTCGCGGAACTGCAGCTCGTCGTCGCTGCTGCCGAACCCCGAGCGGCGCCAGCCGGACTCGAAGAGCTCCATCAGGCGCTCGCGCCCGTTCTCGGCCTGCTCGCCGGAGTCCTTGTGGAAGCGTTCCAGCACGCTGTGGATGAGGATGCCGAAGCGCTGGTTGATCGTCGGCTCCTGGGGAATGCCGAAGACGCGGCGGAACTTGTACTTCAGCGGGCAGGTCAGGTAGAGGTCGAGGTCGGAGGCCGAGAGGCTGAGCGCGCCATCGCCGCGGCGCGGCAGGAAAGCTTCCAGCGAGGGCTCGTGGCGGGCCGCGATCAGCTTGCGCCGGCCGTCGCGCTCGTGCTCGGAGTCGAGCAGGTAGGCGTCGAGCGGCGAGGCGTCCAGCTCGGCCTGCTGCTCGGGGGTCGCCACCTGGCGCAGCAAGCCGTTGACCGCCTCGATCGCCTCCGCCGTCGCCTCCTCGCCCGGCCGCTGGGCCAGCGCCGCCAGCTTCAGCAGCTCGAGGTGGCGAGCGATCGCCCGGTTGACGTCGACGACGGTGTCCAGGCGCGGCTCCGAGAGCTCCCGCCCCGCCTTCCAAGAGGCCTCCAGCACCTCCTCGCGCAGCTTGCGGTAGGTCGCGTGCAGCCCCTCGGCCGGCCCGAACAGCTCCTCCTCGTGCAGCTCCTCGCCGTCGCGGCCAGCCTCGTCGCCCTCGCCGTCGATGCGGGAGAGGACCAGGGTGGAGCGCGCCCGCGCCTCTTCGGGGCCGAGGCCGAGGACGAAGACGTGGTCGAACTCCATGCCCTTGGCCGCGATGCGGTCGAGGCCGCGGACGGCGCCCGGCGCGGGGGGTTCGTCGCCGCCCGCCGGCGCCACGCCGGCCTCGGCGACGGCGCTGAGGTAGCGGACGAAGTCGCGCGTCGACCCGTGGGGCTCGCGCCGTGCCCAGGCGGCGGCGAGCTCGGCCAGCCGAGAGAGGCCCAGCAGCCGCTCCGCCACCTCCGGCTCGGCGGCGAACAGCCTCTGCCGGCGCAGGCCCACCCGCTCGATCAGCCGCCGCACGAAGACGTCGGCGCGACGTTCCTCCATCGCCGCCGATGCTTCGCCGTAGAGCTTGAGGAAGGCCTGGATTCGCTCGCGTCCCTCGGGCGGGATCTGCGGGCTCTCCAGCGCCGCCTCGGAGGCGGAGACCATGTCGACCTTGCGCCGCCGCGAGATCGTCGTCAGCCGCGCCAGGTCGGTCGAGCGGAGCTCGATCGGCGGTCTGGTCAGGGCTCGCGCAACCGCGGCGGAATCGCCGGGATCGGCGAGCACCCGCAGCCAGGCGATCGCGTCGCGGACCTCAGGGCGCTGGAACAGCGCCGCCGGCCCTGCCATGTGGAACGGGATCCCGCGCTCCTCCATCGCGGCGGCCACCGCTCCGCCGCTTGCCACCGGGTCGTCGACCAGCACGCAGACGCCCTCCGCCGGGGCGCCGCCGGCGAGCAGGTGCTCGGCGCTTCGCGCCACCGCTTGCGCTTGCGCGCGCTCGTTGCTGCAGCGCCAATGCTGCAGCGCCGGTTGCCGGAACCGCTCGCCGAGGACGACGACCTCGGCGTCCCCGTGCAGGTCGTGGAACCAGCGATCGACCGCGGCCAGCTCGCCCCCGTCCGCGGCCTCGAGGGCGTAGACGTGGCTGCTGCTCTCGCCCGCGAGTCTCGAGAGGATCGCCCGCTGGGCGGCTGTCGTGCCCTCGAGCTCGTCGACCATCAGGTGGGCGAAGCGCTGGGCGATCTCGGCGCGAACCTCGGGCCGCTCGTCCAGCAGCCTGCTCAGGGTGAGGTAGACGTCGCCCTCGTCGAGGTTGCCCGACTCGGCGAGGACCCGGTCGTGGGCGGCGCAGAACTCGGCCAGCTCGGGCTCCGGCGGCTCCGAACCCGCCTTCAGCTCGTCGATCTGGGCCAGCAGCCGCGCCAGCAGCCCGGCCGGGTTGCCGCGGATCTCGTGGTTGCGAAGGGGAAGGTCATCGAGGCGGTCGAGCAGCATCGCCAGGCGCTCGGCGGGGCCGAGGACGTCGAAGAACGGGTCGAGGCCGGCCGCGGTCGAGTGCTCGCGCAGGAGCCGCTCGCCGATGACCCGCCAGGTGCCGATCCAGAGCTCCTCGTAGGGCTGGTCGAGGAGCGCTTCGGCACGCTGGCGCAGCCGCTCGCCGCTCGCCCGGCTCGCGGCCAGGACGAGAATCCCCTCGGGGGCCACCCCCTGCTTGGACAGCCGCGCCAGGCGCCGCGCCAGCGCCTCGGTCTTGCCGGTCCCGGCGCCGCCGCGCAGCAGCAGCGGTCCCTCGCCGTGGTCAACGGCGTGTTCCTGGGCCTCGGCGAGGGCGAGCATGCTCCAACGCTAGCGAGTGCGCGCCCTCCATAGGATGGCCTCGATGGACGTTTTCTCCGCAGACTGGCTGGGAATCTGCCGCCGCATCGTCGATGCGCAGCGGCTGGTCTTCGACCAGGTGCGCGGAGTCGAGGCCCGCACCGTCTACGAGGGGGTCGGCGAGGGCGGCGATCGCACCCTGGTCATCGACCGCCGCTGCGAGGACGCGGTCTTCGCCGAGCTCGAGATCCTCGCCGAGCAGGGAGCGTCCTTCGTCGCCGTCTCGGAGGAGCGCGGCGAGGTCAGCTTCGGCGCCGGCGGCGCCGCCCGGGTGGTGATCGACCCGATCGACGGCTCGCTCAACGCCCGCCGCACCCTCCCCTCACACAGCCTCAGCATCGCGGTCGCCTCCGGCGATTCGATGGCCGATGTCGAGTTCGGCTTCGTCTTCGACTTCGGCGCCGGCGAGGAGTTTGCGGCGCGGCGCGGCGAGGGGGCGACGCTCGGCGGCGAGCCGATCGCCGTCAGCCCAGACGCCGACGCCGACAAGCTGGAGCTGCTCGGGGTCGAGTCGGCGGAGCCGGAGTGGGCGCTGCCGGCGCTGGAGGCCCTCGCCGGCCGCGTCTATCGCCTGCGCGTGATCGGCTCGATCGCGATCACCGCGGCCTACGTCGGGGCCGGTCGCCTCGACGCGATGCTCAGCCTCCGGCCCTGCCGCTCGGTCGACGCCGCCGCGGCGCAGCTGATCGTGCGCGAGGCTGGCGGCGAGGTCGCCTTCGGCGACCTCGAGCTGGGCGATGCGCCGCTCGGCCTCGACGCTCGCTATCCGATCGCCGCCGCCGCGGCGCAGCGGGGCCTCGCGATCGCCAGCCTGGCCCAGGGCTGAGGCCCAGCAGTAACCGTTCGCAGGGCCGGGTTTAGAACATGTGTTCGTTGGAACGTATGTTCGCTACACTCGCGAACTCCCAGGCAGGAAAACCGCAGACCGAAGGGATTCAACTTAATGGCAACGCAGACCAAAGGCAGTAAAAGCAACGGCGCCAAGCCGAAAGCCAAAGCGTCGGCCAAAGCCGCCGCCAAAGCGACCCCCAGGCCCACCGCTTCCGAGCGCAACCAGGCCCTCGCCGTCGCCGAGACCGCCGTCGACCTCCCGGTTGGCGCCGTGCTCGCCGTGACCGACCGCGTCTCCGAGCTGGTCGAGCCGTTCACCGGCCGCTCCGCCGCCGAGAAACAGCTGAAGAGCTACCGCACCCAGCTGCGCCGTCAGGTGAAACGCACCGAGCGTCGCGGCGCCACCGCCCGCCGCCGGGCAACGACCGAGGCGCGCAAGACCAGGAGCCGGGTCGAGCGCGAGGCTCGCAAGCGCCAGCGCACGGTTGAGACGACGCTGAAGCGCAACCGTGACGAGCTCGAGCAGCGCGTCCGCAAGGCGGTCGAGCTGCTCCCCGTTTAGCGACCGCGCACCGCTACCGGCGCTGAGCCGGCTGGCTCGAAAGGCCAGCCGGCTTGCGCCGGGGCGTATGCCCTGAACTGGAAGCGCACGCCGCGGCTGTCGTCGTCGGCGAAGCGGTAGGCATAACGGAAGTGCCCCCGTTGATCGGTGCGGACCGTGCGGAACTCGCTCCAGGCGGCGCCCGCCAGGCGGAACTGGAGCTGCACTGCCTTGCCGTCGCTCGGGATCGCGCCGCCGCTGACCCGGCCGCCGAAGACGATCGGTCGGCCGCCGATCCTGGCAACGGCCGCCGAGACCTTCATCTGCACGGCGCCGCGAACCGTCAGTCGCTGGGGCCGGCTGCTGGCGCCCAGCAGGGTCGCCGTTGGTGGCGCCACGGCGATGATCTGGCGGCTTGGGCCCGGCGCCAGGTGGGCCACGAAGCCCCCCTCGGCATCGGTTCGGATCGTCGACGTCCGCTGCCGCGGCACGGCGCCTGGATCGAAACGCTCGATCAGCTGCACGGGCATCCCGGCCAGCGGCGTGCGACGGCCGGCGAGGAGCTGGCCGCCGAGCGATACCGCCCGCCCGTAGGTGATCTCGCGCCGGGCCAAGCCGGCGCTCAGCGTCGTTGAGACCTTGAGCGGATTGCGCAGCCGCATCGGCGCGCCACCGCTGCGGCTCAGGGTCGAGGCCGAGTTTCCGGCCAGGTCGTAGGCGACGGCGCGGAATTCGTACTCACCCGGCGGGTAGGCCTCCGAGTCCCACCTCGTCCGCAGTGATTCGCCCAGCTGCTGCGTCGGCAGCTCCTCAAAGCGCTCGCCGGAGCCGGCACGGCGCACCGCGATCGATCCCCGGCTCGGGGCCAGCCCCGAGAGCGAGTCCGAGGCGCGGGCCTCGATCCGCTCGGGCTCGAGCCGGTCCTGGGCGCCGGTGAAGGCGAGCTGGGGCGACTCGCGGTCGATTCTCACCACGGCCGTCGCGGGTGCGTGGTTCGCCTGGCCGTTGGAGGCGCCGGCATCGGCGACGTTGCCGGCCGCGTCGCGGGCGTAGTAGGCGACGGTGTGGGTTCCGGCGGCGATCACGGTGGTGGTGACCGTGTCGCCGGCCGCGCGCGCGGGCGCTCCGCCGTCGACCTGAATCGCCGTGAACGGGTCGCCGCCCGCCGTGGGGGCCATCCCGGAAGCCGCGTCGGTCGCGATCGCGGTCAGCGACAGTGGCCGGCTTGACCAGCCGGCCAGCACGCCCTCGAGTCGCGTCACCGGGTCGGTCGTGTCGACCCGGACAACGGTGTTGCCGGGGGTCGCCGATCGGGCCCCCGAGCCGGAGACGGCAACCGCGTGGAGGTAGTTGATTCCCTCGGGGAGCTCGCCGATCGCCAGCGAGTCCTCGGCGACCCCGCCGCGCAGGCTGGTCTCGGCCTCGCTGCAGACGTCGGCCTCCGCACAGGGGCTGCCGCTGGCCGCGCGGTCGATCGAGACCGCGTAGCCGCGTATCCCGGCGAGCGGCTCCGGCCCGGCGGGGTGGCCGAGCTGGACCGTGAAGGGGAACGCGGCACGGCCGATCCAGCCGTTGACGGGTCGCGGGTCGACCTGACCCGGCGGAGCGTTGTCGTAGTGGAGCTCGGCGCTGACCGCCGCGCCCTCGGCGCCATCGGCGTCCTCGAGCCAGACCTCGGCGGTGTACGTGCCCGGCACGGCCGGAACGCTCAGGTGCTGGATCGCCGTGGCCGGCCAGCCGAGCGTCGTCTCGCCGGGCGCTATCTCCCCGGCGGGGCCGAGCAGGCGATAGTGGACCGCCGCCACGGCCGCCGCCGGATTCGTCCAGCGCAGGGCGAAGTCGCGCCTCGCCTGCCAGCTCTCTTCGCCGCCGTCGACGCGGAGGTCGAGCGGCACGAGCGCTGCCCTGGCCGCTGGGGGGCCGGCCAGGGCGAGCGCGGCGACGAGCGCGATTGCCACGGTGCAAGGCGCTGCCCAGGCAATCAGGGGAGACGGTCCTGTGCCCCGCTTGGACGGCGGCGTCATGGCCCGAACTCCCCGGCGGCCGAGCCGCTCGACGGGCTCGACGCGGAGCTTTCGGCGTTGCCGATCGGCGCCGGCGCCGGCGCCGGCGGTGGGGCGGGAGCTGGCGGCGGTTCGTATTCGACCGCGCCGGTCGGGGCTTCGCTTGGCTCGGCGTCCGCCTCCCGCGTTTCTTCCTTGGAGGGGGCCTTTGGTTGCGGCGCCGGCGCCGGCTCGGCGGGCTCGTATTGGACGGCCTCGCTTGCGGGCGGCTCGGCCGGGCGGGCGGCGCCGCGCTCGATCGCCGCCCTGCGGCCGTGCTCGGGGCCGAGGCCAAGCGGCGCCGGCAGCACTCCCGTCGCCACGCAGGCGGCCGTGCCCGCGGCGCCGGCGCAGAGGGACAGCAGCTTGGCCACCGCGGCCAGGCCGGCTCCCCGCGAGCCGCCGGCCGCGGCGATCTGAGTCGCCGTCGCGTCGCTGCCGCCGATCCCCGGCAGCCGTGATCCCAGGCCGCTGGCGAGCTCCTGGGCTCGCTCCAGCAGCGAGCGCGATTGCGGCAACACCGGCGACAGCGCCGCGGCGATCCCCGGCGCCGCCCGGTAGGCACGCATCGTCGCGCGACAGCGGGCGCAGGCGCGCAGGTGCTCGCGCACCACCGTCGAGTCGCCTGGGCCCGCCTCGCCGTCGCAGAAGGCGGAGAGCAGGGGCCGTAGCTCGCGGCAGCGACTGCCGTCCTCGCTGCTGGAGATCAGGCTGCGGAAGCGGTCGCGGCCCTCGGCCAGGACGCGGTTGACTTTCGTGCGGCTGAACCCGGTCATCGCGCCGATCTCGGCGTATGAGTAGCCCTCGGCAAGCAGGCTCATCGCCCGCAGCTCGGCCGGCTTCAGCGCCATCAGCGCCTCGCGGCTGCGGGCGATGACCTCGCGCCGCTCAACCTGTTCGCCGGGGCCGTCTTCGCCGGCGGGAATCAGCGCCACCGGGTCGGCGACGCTGTCACAGCCGTGGCCGAGAAGCTTTTCGCGACCCTGCCGCACCGCGAGGGCCTCGTGCTTGGTCACCGTCTGGGTCCAGCGGATCAGCTCCTGCGGGTCGGTGGTCGGCGCTTTGGTCAGGGCGATCTCCAAAGCCCGTTGGTAGGCGTCCTCCGCGTCCTCGGCGTCGATCGAGTAGCGCCGCGCGGTTCGTCTCAGGGCCTGCTCGTGCGCGGCGATCATTTCCACCGCTGCCCGCTTGCGGGCGGCGGTGGAAGCGGGCGCCGCTGGGCGAGCCCGTTCGAGCCGTCTCGTCCCCATCGCCGTCGCTTGCCGTCCCTGGCCCATTTCCCGCTGAATTCCCCCGCACCGGTTCAGATCTGTGGCTCGAACATGCCAATCCAATGCCGGGGCGGCGGCGAGTTCTCCCCCCTGCTGGACGAGTGATCGGGGCCCGAGCCCGCAAATTGCACAAATCACGTGGGCGGCCCCGTCCCCGGCCCGGGCCGATAGCATCCGCGGCGATGAGCACCTGCGTAGTCACCGGCGGCGCCGGCTTCCTTGGCTCCCACCTCTGCGAGCACCTGCTCGGCGAGGGGCACAGGGTGATCTGCATCGACAACCTCGAGACCGGCTCGCTGCAGAACATCGAGCACATCCGCGACGGCGATTTCGACTTCCGCCACATCGACATCATCGAGTACGTCGATATCCCCGAGGACGTCGATTTCGTCTACCACCTGGCCTCGCCGGCGAGCCCGATCGATTACCTGCGGCTGCCGCTGCACACGCTCAAGGTCGGCTCGCACGGCACCCACCACATGCTCGGCCTCGCCAAGTTCAAGCGCGCCCGCTTCCTGATCGCCTCGACCAGCGAGGTCTACGGTGATCCCCAGGTGCATCCTCAGACCGAGGACTACTGGGGCCACGTCAACCCGATCGGCCCGCGCGGGGTCTACGACGAGGCAAAGCGCTACGCCGAGGCGATGACGATGGCCTACCACCGCCAGCAGGGCGTCGATACGGCGATCGTCCGCATCTTCAACACCTACGGCCCGCGCATGCGCGCCCACGACGGGCGTGCGATCCCGACCTTCCTGCGGCAGGCGCTCGAGCACCGGCCGCTGACCGTCTTTGGCGAGGGCGCCCAGACGCGCAGCTTCTGTTACGTCGACGACCTGATCCGCGGCATCGTCGCCCTCGCCGAGTCCGACCAGCACTCGCCGGTCAACATCGGCAATCCCGACGAGTTCACCCTGCTGGAGCTGGCCAAGGCCGTGATCGAGGTGACCGAGTCACGCTCGGAGATCGTCTTCGAGCCGCTGCCGGTTGACGATCCGCAGCAGCGCAAGCCGGACATCACCCGCGCTCGCGACCTGCTCGGCTGGGAGCCCAAGATCGATCTCAACGAGGGCCTGCGGCTGACGATCGAGCGATCGAGCGTCGAGCGCCTGGTCGGCGCTTCGGACTGAGTCGGGTAGGGCCGTCGGCGTCGACTCGGCGGCCGCGCTTTGCGCTGAGTGTCCGCCGAGGCGACACCCGACGCCCTTCCCAGCTTGAAGCGCATGTACAGCTGTGGGTAGCGCCCGTTCGGAGTTTGCTCGTAGCTAAGCGGGAACTGGAACGGTGTCGGTAGCTGCGACGTCGCTGGTTCTGTAGAAGGCGATCGAGGTGGGGACGTGGGTCAGCTCCTCGCGCATTGCCTTCAGGGTTCGCAGGGCCGCCGTCTCCGTTGGCCAGCCGTAGCGGGCGAGGAGCGCTTCTGAGCCGCGCTCGTCGGGGGCGCCGACCGTCGAGTCGGTCAGGGCGCTGGCGAGGGCCGCCATGCCGCGGCAGAAGTCCTCCTCGTTCCAGCTGATCCTGCCGGCATCGTCGATCTCGACGAAGCCGTTCTCGGCCAGGAAGCTGAGTTCGACGTAGGCCGCGCCGGGGTCGCCGTAGTACTGGGGCCCGCGGCGCAGGTAGTGGAGCAGCTCGGCCATGTGGGTTGCGCACATCTCGAGGCGGCTGACTCCGGTGATCGTCAGCCACGGATCGGAGATCGTCATCAGGAAGCCGTAGACGTCGGCTATCGCCTCCTGCAACGCCATGAACGGCTCGATCCCGAGCACCTCCATCCAGTCGTCGTAGGAGGTTTCGGGCACGACCACGTTGTGGCCGTGGTCATGGCCGCGGATCCACGGCATCAGCGTCTCCTCGATTGGCACGTCGGCGGCCTGCATCGGGCCGCTCAGCAGCGTTTCGGCGAGCGGGATCGTGATCACCGAGTAGCGCGCGAGGTGGACGTTTCGCATGTAGAGGGTTCGCTGTTCCTGGATCGGCAGGCCGTCGATGCCTTCGTCCTCGGGCATGAAGTAAGCGAAGTGCTTGGGATGGCCGGCTGCCTCGCCCGCCGAGATCAGCAGGTCGGTGACGTTCATCGGAAGTTTGAAGGGGACGCTGAGCTCGCTTGCGCCGATTTCGCCTTCGACGACCGCCAGGGCGTCCTCGAGCGAGTCATCGAGCTGGTTGAGCTGCTCCTGGCGCCGCTCGTCGCGGGCCGCGGCGAGGAACGAGTGCAGGCCGACGCGGGTCTTCATCCGCCAGGTGCAGAGCGGTCCGCAGACGATCTCCAGCGCGGGGGGCCGGCCGCTTTGGGCGATCTCGAGGGTCATCTCGCGATGCCCGATTCCGCCCGCGAGCCCCTTCGCGCGGGTGCGAATGCGGGCGGCGCTCTCGTCGTCGACGAGCTCGGCCAGCTCACGCAGCCCTTCCGCCATCTCCCCTTGCAGCACCGACGCCACGCTCTCGGAGACGACGCCGCCGTCGGCGGCCTGCAGGCTGCGCATCGCTTCGCTCTGGGCGGCGAGGTTGAGCAGCAGCGCCTCGACCTCCTTGCCGTTGGTCGGCGCTTGGCCGTCGAGTCGAACGTGACCGACCCCGTGCGGGTCATCGAGCGGCCAAAACGGCGGCAGAAGCTGCGGAGCATTGCGACTGGCCAGCTGCGACATCTCCCTAAGTCCCCTTCCCCTACTGCATGGCTCGGCGCCATGCGCGCTTGAGTCCACGACCCGAAACGACTAGATCACCGATCCGGTACGACTGAAGGTACACAAGGGAATACGCAGATGCAACTTAAATAATTGAGCAATCTAGATCGCGGCTGACGGGGGGGCGGGCGCGGCCGCCCCCCCGTCAGCTGAACCGCCCCCGCTACTGCGTTTGCGCTGAGAAGGAGAAGGTCCCGAGGGGATCTCCCGCAGCGAACTTTTCCTGCGGGGTCGCCGTCGCTTCTTCGATCGGTTTGATGAACACCGAGTTCAGCGTTTCCGCCGTCACCGCCTGCAGCGTCGCGGTGGCGTTCTGGACGCTGACGACGCGGGTCGCCGGATCGGAGCTGATCGTCGCCCCGGTCAGCTGGATGTCGGCGATCGAGGACCGCCCCAGGTTGCCCAGGTTGGCCGCCGGGGTTTTCGGGTTTTCGATCGTCACTTCGACCGTGGCCGTCTTGGCGCCGAGATCGACCCAGATGTTGCCCATCGTCAGGGTCGTTTCCCCTTTGCCGTTGGGGCCGAGCGCTTCGAGGTTCTGCGTCAGCCGCAGGCCGCCCGCGGTCTGCAGGATGCCCGCCGCAGCGGTCGGGCCCATCGTTCCGCCGCTGATCGGGAAGGCGGCCGTGACCGGCGACAGCGAGATCACTTTCGTCGGGTCGACCGGCGTCAGTTTCACTTCGAACGGGTGTTCACCCGAGGCGGGCGGGAATTCCGGCCCCACCTGCTTGATCTTTTTCAACGCCGTTGGGCTGAGCGCCAGCGTTGCGTCTCCGCCGGGGACGACCGCGACCGTTTTCGGCTGCGTTTCGCTCGCCGCCGAGCCGATGACCTGCTTGCCCTTGAAGGGGGGTTTCACGACCTTGCTGGCCGAAGCGCGTTTGTTGTCTTTCGCTTTTCCACCGCTCTTGCCGCTCTTCTTTTTGCCGCTGAAGCCGAGCTTCTTGTTCAGCTGCTTGGCCGCCTTGCCGGTCAGCTTCATCGAGGCGATGCTGACGTTGGTGCCGAAGCCGTTGCGGGCGAAGGTCACGCCGGTTACCGAGGCGAGCTTCATCGCCTTGCCGGCGACCTTGGCGTTGAGCGAGCCGGTCGCGGTTTCAAGCACCAGGGTGTTGACCGACGCGCTCTTCTTGCCGGCCTTGAACTTGATCCCGCCGCTGTGTTCGACGGTACCCAGACCGTTGGTCGGGTCGAGCGAGCCGCCGCTCACCGGCAGGGTCACGGTGCGGCCTTTGACGGTGCCGGGGCTCAGCTTGAGCACCTTCACGCCGCTTTTCTTCAGCTTCTTCGCGAAGCCCTTGTTGAGCGTGAGAGTCGTCGTTCCGCTGCTCAGCGGGTCGCTGGTGGCCGCGGCAAGGGGGGCAAAGGCGAGCAGTGCGACCAGCGCCGCAACAGTCGTCACCGCCGCCAGCATCGTCCCCCTGGCCTCGAGCGGCTGGGTCACATCCTTCATATCGATCCTCCGTTTTGCTGCCGCCCCCTGCTGTCCGAAAAGGCGACTTACGGCAAGTCGATTTGCTGCCGAGACTATTCCCGGCACGCGTCCCTACAAACCGTACTTGGCCGCAATGTTCCGCTCCCGCATATCCTGTCGCCATGGCTACAGAAGAGACCCATCGCACCATCGCCCCGGTCGTGGGGCCCGAGGACGAGCGCGTCTTCACCGACTCCGGGATCGAGATCGAGCGCGTCTACGACGCCGACGACGTCGCCCCCGGGCTGCGAGGAGCGCCTGGGCGCGCCCGGCGCGCCGCCGTTCACCCGAGGCATCCACGAGGGGATGTACCGCGACCGGCTCTGGACGATGCGCCAGTACGCCGGCTTCGCCACGCCCGAGGACACCAACGAGCGCTACCGCTACCTGATCGAGCACGGCTCGACCGGGCTCTCGATGGCCTTCGACCTGCCGACCCAGCTCGGCCGCGACTCCGACGATCCGCTCTGCCGCGGCGAGGTCGGCCGCACCGGGGTCCCGATCGACACGATCGAGGACATGCGGATCTGCTTCGACCAGATCCCGCTCGACGGCGTCTCGACCTCGATGACGATCAACGCCCCCGCGGCGATCCTGCTGCTGCTCTACGAGCTGGTCGGCGAGGAACAGGGCGTGCCCTCCGAGAAGCTGCGCGGCACCGTCCAGAACGACGTGCTCAAGGAGTACATGGCGCGCGGCAACTACATCTACCCGCCGGTGCCGACGATGCGGCTGACCACCGACATCTTCGAGTACTGCCACGAGAACGTGCCGAAGTGGAACACGATCTCGATCTCCGGCTACCACATCCGCGAGAAGGGCTGCTCGGCGGTGCAGGAGGTCGCCTTCACGCTCTCCAACGCGATCGCCTACGTCGAGGCGGCGCTGGAGCGGGGCCTGAAGATCGACGAGTTCGCGCCCCGCCTCGCCTTCTTCTTCAACGGCCACAACCAGGTCTTCCAGGAGATCGCCAAGTTCCGCGCCGTGCGGCGGATGTGGGCCAAGATCGTCGAGGAGCGCTTCGGGGCCAAGGACCCGAACTCGATGAAGATCCGCTTCCACACCCAGACCGGTGGGGTGACGCTGCAGGCCCAGCAGCCCGAGGTCAACATCATCCGCGTCGCCCTGCAGGGCTTCGCCGCCGTCTGCGGCGGCACCCAGAGCCTGCACACCAACGGCTTCGACGAGGCGCTGGCGCTGCCGACCGAGCGCTCGGCCCGGATCGCCCTGCGCACCCAGCAGGTGCTCGCCCACGAGTCCGGCGCCGCCGACACGGTCGACCCCTTCGCCGGCTCCTACTTCGTCGAGTCGCTGACCGACGAGGTCGAACTGCGCTCCTGGGAGCTGATGGAGAAGGTCGAAGAGCTGGGCGGCTCGGTCGAGGCGCTGGAGTTCATGCAGCGCGAGATCGAGGAGTCGGCGCACTCCTACCACGAGCGCTACCAGAGCGGCCAGGACATCATCGTCGGCGTCAACAAGTACGTCACCGACCAGGTCGACGACGTCGACATCCTCCGCGTCGACCCCGAGGCCGAGCAGCAGCCAGCTGGCGCGCCTGAAGGCGTTCAAGGAGTCGCGCGACCAGGCCGCCGTCGAGGCCAAGCTCGAGTCACTGCGCGACGTCGCCCGCGGCGAGGGCAACCTGCTGCACCCAATCCGCGCCGCGCTCGCGGCCGACGCCTCGATCGGCGAGGTCTGTGGCGCGATGCGCGACGTCTTCGGCGAATACAAGGGCGGCGCCTTCTTCTAGCGGGCGCTTCTTCGGAGCTCAACCGCTCAAGATCACTCAAGCGAGAGTTGACCCATCTCTAGCGTGGTCAATCTCTCTTCGTCTGCGAAGCAAGGTGGCAGCGCGCTGAAGGGACTGCTTGACCTTGGCGGCTTCGTACTTGACCTCGTGGTGGGTGAAGCGGAGCGGGGTCGTCCCGGCCAGCGTGTGGGACGCGGTCGCGGCGTGCGTCCCGCGCCTGGGCTGAGGGGTTCGGTGGTAGCGGAGGCCGTCGGTCTCGACCACCAGGTCCAAATCCGGGAAGAAGAAGTCAACTTCAAAGCCGTTGACGATTTGTTTGGTGAGGGGGAGGGGAAGGCCGGCTGCCGCCGCGATCGGTCGAAAGAGGACCTCGAGACGGAGTCGGAGAGCCGAAATGTGCGCTTGTCGAGAAGCGCGCGCAGGGGTCGAACTCCGGGCTCACCGGGGTGGTCCTCGAGCGCTGCCCGCAGCGTCTCGGGATCGACCAAGTCCCGCTTGTCGGCCTCGTTGACCGCCCGCTCGACCGCACGTTGGGCTGAGTTCGGTTGCGATGTCGATCAAGGTTCGAACGACGCCGGTCACGGGGATTCCATCGCGGCAAGCAGTATGTGGTCTCGCCAAGACCGGGACGTGCCGCGAACGAGCAATCCCGGGTCGGCGCAGTCTCGGTGCGGCGACACACGCTGACGTCGATCTCTCTGCCTCGCTCAGCGCCGAATCCCCACAGCGCGGCCGCGCTGCGATGGCTCAGCAGCGCATCGTCCCCGCAGGCAAGAACGGCCGCCATCCAGCGCTGCTCTCGCGCCAGTCGTGGCCAGCCCACCGCGTAGACGCCGCGCATTACCAAGTGCAGGCGCCCGCGACCGACGCGGTGCTCGATTTCCCGCCCGTTGAACCCCAGCGCCAGCAGCTGCCGCCGCGCAACGATCCCATGCTGCCGCCCGGCCAGCTCCCAGGCCCTCCTGCTCCGCTTGTAGTCGCGCATAGACCGCACCTGAAATCGGTCAATGCCGGATGCGCGCGAGTTCTCCCCCTGAACGGTCTCGTTCAGGCGTCCATGCTCGGAAGGAACGCGCACTTTGCGGTTGAAGCGCACTCCATGGTCGAGGTCGCACGGACGCTGATGAAGTCCGAGCCCGAGCTGGTCGAGCAACTCGCTTCCGTCGAGGGGGTCGAGGTGACGATGGCCGAGAAGGGCTTCGGGACTCGGGTTGCGGTACGGGCCGGGGAGGATTCGGGTCTCGCCGAGGCCGACCTGGAGCGGATTCTGGACCAGTTGGCCGAGCCGCAGAAGCAGCCGTTCTCGTCATAGACTCCCGCGCCCTATGCGCGAGAAGAAATCCGGTCACCCACGAGGAGAAGCTCGCCTACCTGCGCGAGCTGCGCGACGCCGCGGTCAACTCGGCCTCCGAGGAGGCGGTGGAGAAGCAGCACGCGAAGGGCAAGATGACCGCTCGCGAGCGGGTCGAGAAGCTGCTCGACCCCGGCTCCTTCGAGGAGCTCGACACCTTCGTCCGCCACCGCACCTACGACTTCGAGATGCAGAAGAAACGGCCCTGGGGCGACGCCGTCGTCACCGGCCACGGCACGATCGACGGCCGCACCGTCTTCGTCTTCTCGCAGGACTTCACCGTCTTCGGCGGCAGCCTCGGCGAGGTGATGGCGGAGAAGATGTGCAAGGTGATGGACCTCGCCGCCCAGGTCGGGGCGCCGGTGATCGGCATCAACGACTCCGGCGGCGCCCGGATCCAGGAGGGCGTCGTCTCGCTCGGCGCCTACGGCGACGTCTTCGTCCGCAACGTCAAGTGCTCCGGCGTGATCCCGCAGATCAGCCTGATCATGGGCCCCTGCGCCGGCGGCGCCGTCTACTCGCCGGCGATGACCGACTTCATCTTCATGGTCAAGGAGACCTCGCACATGTTCATCACCGGCCCGGAAGTGATCAAGACGGTGACCGGCGAGGAAGTCGAGTTCGAGGAGCTGGGCGGGGCGATGAGCCACAACTCGCAAGTCGGGCGTCGCCCACTTCGCCTCCGAGGACGAGGAGAGCTGCCTCGAGGACGCTCGCCACCTGCTCAGCTTCCTGCCCTCGAACAACCTCGAGGCGCCGCCGCGCTTCGAGCCCGACGACGACCCCGAGCGCGAAGACGACGAGCTCGACACGCTCGTCCCCGACGATCCCTCCAAGCCCTACGACATGCGCGAGGTGATCTCCCGCGTCGTCGACGACGGCGAGTTCTTCGAGGTCCACGAGCACTTCGCCAAGAACATCGTCTGCGGCTTCTCGCGGCTCGACGGCTTCCCGATCGGCATCGTCGGCAACCAGCCGGCCTTCCTCGCCGGCGTGCTCGACATCGAGGCCTCGGAGAAGGCGGCCCGCTTCGTCCGCACCTGCGACGCCTACAACGTCCCGATCGTCACCTTCACCGACGTGCCCGGCTTCCTGCCCGGCACCGACCAGGAGTGGAACGGGATCATCCGCCACGGCGCCAAGCTGCTCTACGCCTTCACCGAGGCGACCGTGCCCAAGCTCACCGTCGTCACCCGCAAGGCCTACGGCGGCGCCTACGACGTGATGAACTCGAAGCACATGCTGGCCGACTTCAACGTCGCCTGGCCGACCGCCGAGGTCGCGGTGATGGGCCCCGAGGGCGCGGTCAACATCATCTACCGCAAGGACATCGCCTCTTCGCCGACCCCCGACGAGCGCCGCCAGAAGCTGATCGACGACTACAAGGCCCACTTCGCCAACCCTTACTCAGCGGCCGAGCGCGGCTACATCGACGACGTGATCGAGCCGCGCGCAGACCCGCCCGAAGCTGATCAAGGCCCTGCGCATGCTGCAGTCCAAGCGGGTCGCGCAGCCGAAGCGCAAGCACGGCAACATCCCGCTGTAGGCGCTGGACGCGCCGCGCGTTCAGGTCGACTAAGGCAGTTGCGACGCCGCGTCGCGCCGGGAGTGCCAGGTCGCTGACCGGAGGCTGCGGTCATCTCTTCCCAGGCGGCGTCCTCGCCGAAGTACTGCATGACGACGAAGTAGAGGAGGCCGGGGAGCATCTCCGGGGCCTGGGCGGCGTCGCCGTCCATCAGCTTGGCGCACACGAGAGTGTCGATAGCGCCTACCATGAAGGTCGACGTCACTGGAGGTGGAGCTTGGCGAGAGGGAATCTCGCGGCGCGCGCTGTCAAGTGCGCGGGAGAGGCGCTCCATCAAATCGACGCCGTTGGGCGAGCGCCCGCTCGCCGGCCGCATGTACCTCGACGAAGATCGCTTTGGCGATCGCCGGCTGGTTGGCGCAGAACTCGAGCAGCTCTGCCATCGCCGCCCGCAGTCCCTCGCGCCAGCTCGGCTGGCGCTTGGCGGCGCCGATCAGGCGCCGGTAGAGCCACTCGCTGGCGTCGTGGTGAGCCTGCGCGAAGCAGTCCTCGCGGTCCTCGAAGTGCTTGTAGAAGGTCGCCCGGCTCGCCTGCGCCCGCTCGATCACGTGCTTGACCGCGACCTGCTCGTAGCCCATCTCGCCGCTGACCAGCAGCATCGCCTCCAGCAGCCGCTCCCGCGGTGGCCGCGAGCGCAGGCCTGGGAAGGGGACTACGGGGGCGATCTCGTCGTCGCTCTGGGGGGCGTTGGAGGGTTTTTCCGGCATCGCTCCACCTGTTCTGAAAACAAGAACCTTTTGTCTAGGTATAGCAGCTTTCAAAAACAGCCGGTTGACTAGAACGCAATGTTTTCTGTAAAAAAGGCAAGTAGACATCAGATATATGTTTTGGTACCTTGTCGGGATGGCGGACTCGCGGTCGCTTTCCGAAAGGCTCGCCAAGTTGCCCCCGGGGCGCCACCTGGTCCCCCACGACTTCGTCGCCCAGAACCAGCGCGAGCGCATGCTGCTCGCCACCGCCGAGCTGGTCGCCGAGCGCGGCTACCAGAAGACGACGATCGAGCTGATCGCCAAGACGGCCCGCGTCGCTCTCTCGACCTTCTACGAGCAGTTCTCCAGCAAGGAGGAGTGCTTCCTCGCCGCCTTCGACGAGACGGTCGCCGCGGCGGCCGAGGTCTTCGACGAGCTGCTCGATCCGGAGCAGCCCTGGGCGGAGCAGATCTCCGCCGGAATCGAGATCGTGCTCGAGATGGTCGTCGGCGAGCCGGCCCGGGCGCGGCTCTGCATCGTCGAGGCGCAGGCCGCTGGCGGCGCGGCCCTGGCGCGCTACCAGGCGATGCTGGAGAGCGTGGCGCCGAAGCTGCGCGAGGGACGCGACCCACAACCCGCGCGCGAGCCGGCTCCCCGACGGGCTCGAGGTGGCGATCGTCGGCGGCCTCGCCTGGCTGGTGCACCAGCGCCTGGTGGCCGGCCGCGACGACGAGATCAAGGCGCTGCTGCCGGAGATGCTGCAGGTGACGCTGACGCCATACGTGGGCGAGGTCGAGGCGGGCCGCGCGGCCGATGCGGCGCAGGCGCGGGTCGCGGCTTGACGAGGGCGACGGGGACGGTACGAGCGAGCGCAGGGGGAGGGGCCGGGCGGATGTGAGCACCGGCAACGGAGGGCCGGCCGGGCCGGGTGCCTGGCCGACCCCGCCCGCGATCGAATCGCCGCCGCGATGATCGCCCTGGTCGGCACCCGCGGCTACGCCGAGACCAGCGTCGAGATGGTCTGCGAGCGGGCCGCGACGCGGCGCTCGCACTTCGATCGCTGCTTCGCCGGCAAGGAGGACTGCTTCCTCAGCCTCCACGACGAGGTCGGCGCCGAGTTCTGCGAGCGCGTTCTCGCCGCCTACGCCGGCCCCTCCTCCTGGCACGACCGGGTCTGGGCGGCCGGCTGGGCGGCGATGCGCTTCTTCGAGGAGGACCCCGCCCGCGCTCGCTTCCTCGTGGTCGAGGTGAACGGCGTCGGCAACGGCGCCCAGTCGCGGCGCGATCGCATTCTGCAGCGGCTCGCCGACATCCTCGACGGCGGCCGCGAGGAGCTGGAGAAGCCCGACTCGGTCTCCCGCTGCACCGCCGAAATCGTCGCCGGGGCGATCTACGGCACGGTCCTCGGCAGGATCGAAAGCGGCTGCGTCGAGCGCGGCGAGGACTTCCTGCCCGAGCTGGTCTACATGGCGGTGATGCCCTACCTCGGCTCGCGCGCCGCCGAGGACGAGCTGCTGGTCCAGCCGCTGCGCTGACGGCCTTTGCCGAGTCGGCGTCGGGTATCTTCGGTCGGTGGCAAAGGGGACCGCCAAGCGAGCGGCAAAAGGCGAGGAGGCGAAGGACCGGGAGCCATCGGCCCCCGCTGGCGCCTCGCCGCGCCTGCCCGCGGGCCGGCACGGCCTGCCGCGCGAGTTCATCGCCCAGAACCAGCGCGAGCGGATCATCACGGCGCTGGTCGACACCGTCGCCGAGCGCGGCTACAACGCGACCACGGTCGCCAACATCACCAAGGCGGCTTCGGTCTCGCGCCGCACCTTCTACGAGCACTTCGCCGACAAGGAAGCCTGTTTCCTCGCCGCCTACGACATGGTCGCCGACCACATCCGCGCCTCGATGCGGGCCGCCGCCGAGTCCTTCGGCGACTGGCCGCAGCAGGTGCGGGCGGCGCTGGCGACGATGCTGCGCTTCCTCGCCGCCGAGCCCGAGCTGGCTCGCCTCTGCATGATCGAGCCGGTCGCCGCGGGGGGCGAGATCGCCGCCCGCCATCGCGCCTCGATGCAGGGCTTCGTCGGGATCCTCAAGGCCGGCCGCCCCCAGCACAGTGGCGAGCGGCCGTTGCCCGAGGCGACCGAGGAAACCCTGGTCGGCGGCATCGTCTCGCTGATCGTGCGCGAGATCAGCGCCGGCCGCAGCGCGGAGCTGGAGAAGCTCCTGCCCGACCTGGTCGAGCTGATCCTCGCCCCCTACCTCGGGATCGAAGAGGCAGAGCGCCTCGCCCGAGATGACAGTTCCAAGGTCTAAGGGCGTCTGACCAAGCAGATCAAGGACGCAGGGAGCGAAGCGTGCTCCTGCACGTGAGAGCGACCGAGGACGCTGAGATGCGCCGGTCAGACGCCCTTAGGGCACCGCGGTCGCCTCGGTCTCGACTCCACCGCCCTCGATTCGGTTGCCGCGACCACCGCGAGCGGTGGCGACGCCACCTTCCTCGCGGGTGAGGCGGTGGGCGAGGTAGACGGGGACGATCGAGATCAGCACGACGAGCACGGCGACCGCATTGACGATCGGCAGTTCGTTGGGGCGGAAGAGGCGGGAGAAGATCCAGATCGGCAGGGTTTCTTCGCCGGCCCCGATCGTGAACGTGGTGACGATGATCTCGTCGAAGGAGAGGGCGAAGGCGAGCAGCGCGCCGGCGCCCAGCGCGCTCTTGAGGCTGGGCAAGGTGACGAGGCGGAAGGTCTGCCAGGTGTGGGCGCCGAGGTCCGCTGATGCTTCCTCGAAGGAGGCCGAGACCCGGCGCAGGCGGGCGACGACGTTGTTGTAGACGACGACGATGCAGAAGGTGGCGTGGCCGACGATCACGGTCAGCAGGCCGAGGTGGACGCCGAGCACCTCGGTGAAGGTGTTGCTGATCGCGACGCCGGTGACGATCCCGGGCAGGGCGATCGGCAGGATGACGAGGAAGGAGATCGTCTCGCGGCCGAAGAAGCGGTAGCGGGCGACGGCGAGCGAGGCGAGGGTGCCGAGCACGATCGCGATCGCCGTTGCCGCCAGTCCGGCCTTCAGCGAGGTCAGCAGGGCCTCGTGGACAGAGGGGCTTTCGATCGCCTTCGGGAACCAGTCGAGGGTCAGTCCCGGCGGCGGCCATTCGAGGATGTTGCTGGCGTTGAAGGCGTAGATGAAGATCACGATCAGGGGGATGTAGATGAAGGCGAGGCCGACCGCGATCGCCAGGCGCAGCAGCACGGTTGAGCGGCGCGAGAGCCTCATCGCCTAGATGTGCTCGAAGGCGCCCAGCTTGCGGGCGACCATCAGGTAGGCGATCATCACCACGATCGGGACGAGCGCGAGGGCGGAGGCGAAGGGCAGGTTGTTGGAGATGTTGTTGAAGATCACGTTGCCGATGAACTGGTCGTTGGAGACCAGGCGCGGCGTGATGTAGTCGCCCAAGGTGAGGGCGAAGGTGAAGATCGAGCCGGCCACCACCGCCGGGAAGGACAGCGGCAGGATCACGCGGCGAAAGGTGGTGAAGGGCGAGGCGCCGAGGTCCTCGGAGGCGCTGATCAGCGAGTTGGGTATGCGCTCGAGGCCGGCGTAGATCGGCAGGATCATGTACGGCAGCCAGAGGTAGCTCATCACCAGCCAGACCGCCGTGCCGCCGAAGCCGGGCCCGCTCAGGCCAAAGGGCTCCAGCGCCCAGTTGATCACGCCGCCGGCGGAGAGCATCGTGCGCCAGGCGTAGACCTTGACCAGGTAGCTCGACCAGAGCGGCAGCAGCACCGCGACGACGAGGATCGCCTTGCCGCGGCGGCTGGCCACCTTGGCCATGTAGAAAGCGATCGGGAAGGCGAGCACCGCGTCGGTGACGGTTACCAGCGCCGCGATCAGGACCGTCCGTTTGACGATGTCGCGGTAGACGGGTTCGTTGACCAGCGTTTCGAAGTTTTCGAGGCTGAGCCCGTGGACCAGTTCGCCGCTGAGCGGGTCGACGGTCCAGAAGGCGGCGATCAGCAGGACCGCGAGCGATCCCAGGTAGCCGATGACCAGCCAGCCGACCGGGCCCGCCAGCAGGCCGGAGATCTGCAGGCGAGGGCGGCCGTGGAAGAAGCCGGCGAGCCTGTGGCCCACCGACCTCCTCTCCACGACTGCTTCAGTCGCCATCGACTACGAGCTGCCGCTCAGCCCTTGATCGAGGTCCAGGCTTGGACCCAGTCGTTGTAGTCCTTGCAGTCGCTCGACCCGTTGCCGCAGTCGGCGAGCGGCGTCTCCCAGTAGTAGACGCGCTTCCAGAACCCCGGGTTGTCGGCGTGGTACTTGGTGCAGAATTCTTTGTCCGCTGTCTGGTCGCAGGCAAGGCTCTGAGCCGGCGCCTCGCCGAAGAATTCCGCCACTTCGGCGTTCACTTTCGGTTCGACGATCCAGTCCATCCACATGTACATGCAGTTGGGATGCTTGGCTTCGGCGCTGATCATCCAGGTGTCCGACCATCCCGTCGCGCCCTCCTTGGGCAGGAAGCCCTGGCTCGCCGGGCTCGCCGCCACCGGCTTGCCTCCACCCTGGAGTTCGAAGTACTGGTACTGCCATGTCGTGCCGACCACGCTGTCACCGCCGGCGAAGGCGGAGATCTGCTTGGCCGCTTCGGACCAGTATTCGCCCACGTTCGGCCGCTGTTCCTTGAGCAGGTTGACCGCCGCGTCGAACTGTTCTTCATTCAGCTCGTAGGGGCTGTCGATGCCCAGGTCGGGCTGGTGGGCCTTGAGGTAGACGGCCGCGTCGGCGATGTAGATCGGATCGTCGTAGGCGCTGATCTTGCCCTTGTATTTGGCCGCCACTTTCGGGTCGAGCATCACGTCCCAGGAGGTGGGAGCGGGCTTGACGTCGCCCGTGTTCCACATCAGCAGGTTCGCGCCGCGGCCGTGCGGGATGCCGTAGTTGACGCCGTCAAAGGTGTTGTAGGGCTGGTTCTTCAGGTCGCTGAAGATCGTCTTGTAGTTGGGGACGAGGTCGACGTTGACCGGGTCGACGTCGCCGCCGTCAACGAGCCTCGCGGTCGCGTTGCCCGAGGCCGAGACCCCGTCGTACTGGCCGCTGCGCATCAGCTCGACCATTTCGTCGGAGGTGCCGGCGACCTTTGCGCTGACTTTGCAGCCGGTCTTTTCTTCGAAGGGCTTCGTCCACGGTTCTTCGACGTAGCCGGCCCAGGCGATCAGGTTGAGCGAGCCCTCGCCCTTGCCGACCTTCTTCAGCTCTTCGCCGGATGTGCTGCTGCTGTCGGACGATCCACAGCCGGCGAGCAAGAGCATGGTGGCGATCAGGCCTCCGATGATCAGCCACGCCGTCCGTGCGGGGTGTGCGTCGCGCGTTCTCACGATGAATCCTCCTCTGTTGTCGAACTCCCACGGACGGCGACCGCCTGCTCCGGGCGCCAGCCCACAATGACCTCCCTACCCTGCTCGGAGGTGGCGTCAACTGACGTGCCCTCCACGTTTTGGCGTATGACCTGAAGCTCTCCGCCGGCCTCGAGGGCGACCGTGTAGCGGGTCACCATGCCGGCGTAGGCGACGGCGGCGATGCGGCCGCGCTCGGTGCGCAGGCCGTTGGCCGCCGTGCTCGGGTCGACCAGCTGGATCTTCTCCGGACGGATCGTGAAGCGGTTGCCGTCGCGCTCGAGCAGGTTGGAGACGCCGACGAAGCCGGCGACGAACTCGCTGGCCGGGCGCTCGTAGAGCTCGACCGGGGGGCTGACCTGCTCGATCCGGCCCGCGTTGAAGACGGCGATCCTGTCGCTCATCGTCAGCGCCTCGTCCTGGTCGTGGGTGACGTAGACGAAGGTGATGCCGACCTCGCCCTGGATCGCCTTCAGCTCGACCTGCATCTGCTCGCGCAGCTTCAGGTCGAGCGCGCCGAGCGGCTCGTCGAGCAGCAGCACCCTGGGCCGGTTGACGATCGCCCGCGCCAGGGCGACGCGCTGGCGCTGGCCGCCCGAGAGCTCGGCTGGCTTGCGGTCGCCGTAGCCGGGCAGGCGGACCATCTCCAGCGCCTCGTCGCGGCGGCGCGCCCGCTCGGCCTTGTCGACGCGGGCGATGCGCAGGCCGTAGGCGACGTTCTCGCCGACGGTCATGTGCGGGAACAGGGCGTAGTCCTGGAAGACGGTGTTGACGGCGCGGTCGTACGGCGGCACGCCGCTGACGTCCTCGCCGGCGAGCTCGATCGTGCCGCCGCTGGGGTCCTCGAAGCCGGCGATCATCCGCAGGGTCGTCGTCTTGCCGGAGCCCGAGGGCCCGAGCATGGTGAAGAACTCCCCGGCCTCGATCTCGAGGTCGATTCCGGCAACCGCAACCACCTCTCCGTAGTGCTTGGAAAGGCCGGCCAAGCGGATGTCGGGTGTAGCAGCTACGCCTTGACGTTATCCGAGTGGTTGAGGAAAGAACGGCCAAACTCACCCCGGCCGGTTGGCCGGGGTGGAGTACGGCTCAGGCGTGGCTCAGAAGCCCGCTGGGTGGCGGGCTACGTAGCCGACGTTGTCGCGCAGGTCTTCGTGCCAGCGCGGTCCGGTGCCGCTGGAGTCGCCGGAGGTGTCCCAGCGCACGCCGGCGATCACGGCGTAAGCGTGACCCGCGTTGGCGTAGACGGTGATCCAGCGACCTTCGCCAGCCAGGCCCCATCTTTCCATCGGGCCGGATGGCAGTGGGCTTTCGATGAATTCGCCGCCGTGCAGGGCGTAGCTGACCGAGCCGGAGCAGTCATAGCCACGGTCCCACCAGCGGGCGTGACCGCCGCCCCAGACATAGGGCTTGGTGCGGATTTTGTTGGCCGCCGCGATTACCTCTTTGACCTGAAGCGGGGCGGACTTGGGCGGAATCAGCATCCCGTTGGGGAGCAACCGCGCTTTGGCGGTGGGCGTGCAGACGTCTGTTTCGGCCGGTGAGAGGCCGCCGCCGCCGCAGTTTGCCGAGGCGGCGCCTGGGGTACAAACAAGGGCGACAAGCACCGAGACGGTAGCTATGCCTAGCTTGAGCTTCCTGCTGTTCTTGCGCAAACCGATCTCCTTTGTCGGCCTACGGGGTTAGCTGTCGGGCTGGCGCGAAAGGAGCCTGCGCCCCCGCCTGAACTAGGCGAGTTAGCCCCGAAAACGTGGTTCCCCCGTTCCCGCAGCGCCTACAGCACGCGGGATTCGGCGTTTCGGTTATTCGGAACGGCGGCAGTGTAGACGATCGGCCGGCCGCTTGCTCATGAAAAACAAACATTTTGTGGCCTTCCGCACTTTGGCTTGCTCAAGAGCCTTTCGACGCCGCGGCTGGTAGCTTGCGCGCTGGGATGGAACTTGCGGGTACCAAAGCGCTGTTGACCGGGGCCACGGGCGGCCTCGGCCGGGCGACCGCCAAGGCGCTGGCCGCTCGTGGAGCGACCCTGATCCTCAGCGGCCGCAAGGCCGAGGCACTGGAGGCGCTGGCGGCCGAACTGCCCGGCGACGGCCATCGCACGGTCCCCTCCGACTTGGCTGAGCCGGGTGCGGCAGAGAAGCTCGCCGCCGAGGCCGGCCCGGTTGACGTCCTCGTCGCCAACGCCGGGCTGCCCGGCACCGGGCGCCTGCCCGACTACACCAGCGAGCGTCTCGAGGGCACGCTGCGCGTCAACCTCGAGGCCCCGATGCACCTGGCACGCGCGGTCGAGCCGGCAATGCTGGCGAAAGGCTGCGGCCACATGGTCTTCATCGCCTCGCTCTCGGGCAAGTCGGCGACCCCGCTCTCTTCTGTTTACAACGCCACCAAGTTCGGCCTGCGCGGCTTCGCCCTCGGCTTGCGAGCGGATCTCGACCCCGTAGGCATCGGCGTCTCGATCGTCTCCCCGGGCACGATCCGCGAAGCCGGCATGTATGCGGACTCGGGCGCCAAACCGATCCCCGGCCTCGGCACCGGTTCGCCCAAGCAGGTCGCCGATGCGGTGATCAAGGCGATTGAGCAGAACAAGGTCGAGATCTCCGTCGCCCCGGTCCAGCAACGCTTTCTCGCCCACTTCGCCCTCGCCACCCCCGCTCTCTCGGTCAAGATCGCCAGCGGCGACGCGGGCCAGAAGGCCGCCGCCAACGTCGCCAAAGGGCAGACGGACAAGTACTAGCGGGACGGTCGTGAAGCGGGTGGGGTGCCTCTCGACCGGGCGGATACACAAATCGCCGGCCTAATTAGGCCGGCGATTGGACGGTCGAGAGGCACCCCACCCGCCACTCGCCCCGTTGCCTAGGATGAAGAGGTGAGCAGCAGCAACTCCTTCGGCGCCCGTTCGACCCTCGAGGTCGGCGCTCGCTCCTACGAGGTCTTCCGCCTCGACGCGCTGCAGGAGCGCTTTGACGTGGCGCGGCTGCCGTACTCGATCAAGGTGCTGCTGGAGAACGTGCTGCGGCTCGAGGACGGGGTCGCCGTGACCGCCGCCGACGATCGAGGCGATCGCCGGCTGGGACGCCGCTGCCGAGCCCAGCGCCGAGATCCCCTTCCAGCCCGCCCGGGTGCTGATGCAGGACTTCACCGGGGTGCCGGCCGTGGTCGACCTGGCGGCGATGCGCGACGCAATGGCCGAGATCGGCGGCGACCCGGAGCGATCAACCCGCTGGTCGACGTCGACCTCGTCATCGACCACTCGGTCCAGGTCGACGCCTTCGGCAACGCCCGTGCCTTCGCCGTCAACGCCGAGCGCGAGTTCGAGCGCAACCGCGAGCGCTACTCCTTCCTCAAGTGGGGCAAGGAGGCCTTCGACAACTTCAACGTGGTGCCGCCGGCGACCGGGATCTGCCACCAGGTCAACCTCGAGCACATCGCCCAGGTCGTCTACAGCGGCGAGCGCGGCGGCGCCCTGCAGGCCTATCCCGACACCCTGGTCGGCACCGACTCCCACACGACGATGGTCAACGGGCTCGGCGTGCTTGGCTGGGGGGTCGGTGGGATCGAGGCCGAGGCGGCGATGCTCGGGCAGCCGGTCTCGATGCTGCTGCCCCAGGTGGTCGGCTTCAAGCTCGGCGGCGAGCTGCCCGAGGGAGCGACCGCCACCGACCTCGTCCTGACCGTGACCGAGATGCTGCGCGAGCGCGGCGTCGTCTCCAAGTTCGTCGAGTTCTTCGGGCCCGGGCTGCCGACCCTCGGCCTCGCCGACCGGGCGACGATCGGCAACATGTCGCCGGAGTTCGGCTCGACCTGCGCGATCTTCCCGGTCGATGCCGAGACGCTGCGCTACCTGGAGCTGACCGGCAGGCCGACCGAGACGATCGAGCTGGTCGACGCCTACGCCCGCGAGCAGGGGATGTTCGCACACCGAGGAGACGCCCGGATCCGGTCTTCTCCGACCTGCTGGAGCTGGATCTGGGCGAGGTCGTGCCCAGCATCGCCGGACCGAAGCGACCCCAGGACCGGGTGCCGCTGGCGGAGGCCAAGCAGGCCTTTCTCGAGGCGATGGAGGAGTTCGATCCGGAGGCGGCGTCGCAGATCGGCAACGGCGTCGACAAGGCGATCGAAGAGTCCTTCCCCGCCTCCGACCCGCCCGCGGAGGACCACGACGACGAGCGGGGCAAGCCGCGCCCCGCGGTCAGCGGCGCCCCGGCGGCGCTTGCCGAGCGTGGCAGCGACGACGCGATCGAGGTCACGCTCGAGGACGGCACGGCGGTCGAGCTCGACCACGGCCGGGTCGTGATCGCGGCGATCACCAGCTGCACCAACACCTCAAACCCCAGCGTGATGGTCGGCGCCGGCCTGCTGGCCCGCAACGCGATCGAACGCGGCCTCGACCCGCAAGCCCTGGGTGAAGACCTCGCTGGCCCCGGGCTCGACCGTGGTCACCGATTACCTCGACAAGGCCGGGCTGACCAAATACCTGGACGAGCTCCAGTTCAACCTGGTCGGCTACGGCTGCACCACCTGCATCGGCAACTCCGGCCCGCTGCCGGAGGAGATCTCCGCGGCGATCGAAGAGAAGGACCTGGCGGTCTGCGCGGTGCTCTCGGGCAACCGCAATTTCGAGGGCCGGATCAACCAGGACGTGAAGGCGAACTACCTGGCCAGCCCGCCGCTGGTGGTTGCCTACGCGCTGGCCGGGCGGATGGACCTCGACCTGATCAACGATCCGCTGGGTCAAGGCTCCGACGGCGAGCCGGTCTTCCTGCGCGACATCTGGCCGGACACGGAGGAGATCAATGAGCTCGTCGGCCGCTCGATCGCGTCGGAGATGTTCACCCGCAACTACGGCGAGGTCTTCGCCGGCGACGAGACCTGGAAGGCGGTCGAGGTTCCCCAGGGCGATCGCTACACCTGGCCCGACTCGACCTACGTGCGCAGGCCCTCCTTCTTCGAGGGGATGCCGGTTGAGGCGCCCGGGGTCGAGCCGATCGGCGGCGCCCGGGTGCTGGCCCTGCTCGGCGACTCGATCACCACCGACCACATCTCACCGGCGGGGGCGATCAAGGCGCAGAGCCCCGCTGGCCGGTGGCTTACCGAGGAAGGCGTCGAGCCGCGCGACTTCAACTCCTACGGCTCGCGTCGCGGCAATCACGAGGTGATGATCCGCGGCACCTTCGCCAACATCCGCTTGCGCAACCTCCTGGTCGAGCGGGCCGGCGGCTTCACCCGTCACTTTCCCGACGGCGCCGAGACGACCATCTACGAGGCGGCGATGACCTACGCCGGCGAAGGCGTCCCGCTCGTCGTCCTCGCGGGCAAGGAGTACGGCTCCGGCTCCTCGCGCGACTGGGCGGCGAAGGGAACCAAGCTGCTCGGCGTCCGCGCCGTGATCGCCGAGAGCTTCGAGCGCATCCACCGCTCCAACCTGATCGGCATGGGCGTGCTGCCGCTGCAGTTCCCGGCTGGCGAGAACGTCGAGTCCCTGGGCCTGACCGGCGAGGAGGCGATCGACATCGGCGACCTTCAAAACGGCGAGGCAAAGACCGTAACCGTGAAAGCCGGCGCGGTGGAGTTCGAGGCAACGGTTCGCCTCGACACCCCCAACGAGGTCTCCTACTTCCAAAACGGCGGCATCCTGCAGACCGTCCTGCGCAATTTGAGAAATCCGAAGAGGTAGGGGCCGACTCGGGAGGATGGGGTGCGTGGCTGGCGGCGCCGGGCCAAGCGAGGCAAGGACGCAGGGAGGACAGGTGCGGTGCTACCCGTCCGACTGAGGACGCCGCATCGCGCCAGCCCGCCATCGTCTAAGACCGCAGAAAAGGCGGTGCAGTGGGGTCGCGGGAGGCAGGGGGGTCCGCGCGACCCTCACTGCACCTGCGCGTCGGTAGCCAGGGAGGGATGCCGACGCGGCCGTTCCCCTAAACGGGACTGCTCAGAGGAACAGTCAGCTTCTACCTATACCGCGTCAGTCCCCTCGGGTCAAGGCAATCTGAGCGTATCTACGGCGATTCCGCAACTCGTTGCGGAGAATCCGCAATGCCCCAGCCCTTGCGTTCGATCAGCTCGATCCCGATCACACTGCCCACCGGTCCCACCGGTGTCAGGGTCGCGGCCAACAGTGTGTAGGGAGCCTGACGCTTGCCACAGGCAACCCAGATCACCAGGCACAGAGCCACAAACCCGAGGCCGTGCGCCCAGCCGAACAACATCGTCGCGGTCTCGAATCCCGGCACCAGCCAGAACAGGATCAGCAGGCCGAAGATCCCCAGCTCCACCCAGGAGAGCCACTTGACCCAGGTGAAGAGCGGTCCTGGAACCGGCTTTCGCATTTAGAGACCAGGAGTTAGAGCAGTCAGGACAATTCTCTCCTGCTCGCGGGCGTGGGCGACCGAGTAGCCCTCGCCGGGGCTGGCCCGGGTCGGGCGGCCGATGTAGCCGAGCTCGACGCCCTCCGGCACCAGGTCGGGGAGGCGGCGGGACATCACCTTCCAGCAGCCCATGTTGCGCGGCTCCTCCTGCACCCAGGTGATTTCCTTGAGGCTCGGGTAGGAGGCGATCAGCTCGGTCAGCTGCTGCTTGGCGAAGGGGTAGAGCAGCTCGACCCGGGCGATCGCGACGTTCTCGGCCCCCTCGCGGCGCTCGCTGGCGTCCATGTCGAAGTAGACCTTGCCGGTGCAGAGGACGAGCCGCTCGACCTTCTCGCGCCGCTCGGCGGCGGTCGGGTCGTCGAGGATGAAGTGGAAGTGCTCCTCGGTGAGCTGCTGGGGCGTGGCGGCGGCGCGATCGAGGCGCAGCAGGCCCTTGGGGGTGAAGACGATCAGCGGCCGCGGCTTGCGGATCAGCGCCTGGCGGCGCAGCAGGTGGAAGTACTGGGCCGCGGTGGTCGGGTTGGCGATGCGGATGTTGCCCTCGGCGGCGAGGGCGAGGAAGCGCTCGATGCGGGCGCTGGAATGCTCGGGGCCGGAGCCCTCGTAGCCGTGTGGCAGCAGCAGCGTGAGGCGGCTGGTCTGGCCCCACTTGGCCTCGCCGGAGGCGATGAAGGTGTCGATGATGACCTGCCCCGCGTTGGCGAAGTCGCCGTACTGGGCCTCCCAGAGGATCAGCGCATTGGGCGTCGCCGACGAGTAGCCGTACTCGAAGCCGAGGCAGGCGATCTCCGAGAGCGGGCTGTTGTAGAGCTCGAAGGGGGCGCTGGCGTCGTCCAGGTTCTGCATCGGGCAGTACTCGAGGCCGGTGTTCTCGTCGTGCAGGACGAGGTGGCGGTGGGAGAAGGTGCCGCGCTCGGTGTCCTGGCCGGTGAGGCGGATGTGGACGCCCTCGGTCAGCAGCGAAGCGAAGGCCAGCGCCTCGGCCTGGCCGAATTCGACGCCGCCGCTCTCCAGCGCGTCGATCCGCTTGGCCAGCGGTTTGCGCAGCTTGCGGTGGATCGTGAAGCTCTCCGGAGCCTCGATCAGCGCCTGGTTCAGCTCGCGCAGCTTCTCGATCGGCACGGCGGTGTCGACCGGCGGGCTGGCGCTGCGATCGAGCTCGCCGGTGCTGGTCGTGGTCACGGTCGGGTCCTCGTATTCGCCCAGCTCCATCCTGTGGCGCAGGTCCTTGAGCGCCGCCGACATCTCGTCGTGGCGCCGCTTGGCGGCCGCGTCGACGTCCTCGCGGCCGATCGTGCCCTCTGCGACCAGCTTCTCCGCGTAGAGCTCGGAGACCGGTGGGTGGGCCTTGATCTTGGCGGCGATCAGCGGCTGGGTGTAGGCGGGCTCGTCGGTCTCGTTGTGGCCGTAGCGGCGGTAGCCGATCACGTCGATGACGATGTCGCGGCCCCAGCGCTCGCGGTAGGCCATCGCCAGGCGCACGGCCGCCGAGCAGGCCTCGACGTCATCGGCGTTGACGTGGATGATCGGCACGTTGAATCCCTTCGCCATGTCGGCGGCGTAGGGAGTCGAGCGGGCGTCTTCGGGGTCGGTGGTGAAGCCGACCTGGTTGTTCTGGATGACGTGGATCGTGCCGCCGGTGGTGTAGCCCCTCAGCGACTGCAGGTTGAGCGTCTCGGCGACCACGCCCTGGCCGGGGAAGGCGGCGTCGCCGTGCAGCAGCACCGGCACCGCTCGCTTCGGCTCGTGCTCGATCTGGGCGCCCTCGAAGCTGGACTGGATGAAGCGGGTGCCGCCCTCGACCACCGGGTTGACGAACTCGAGGTGGCTGGGGTTGGGGTAGAGGCGGACGGCGATCTTCTCGCCCTCGCTGGTCTCGTAGACCCCCTGGTGGCCGTAGTGATACTTGACGTCGCCGGTGCCGCCGTGGGGGATCGCGGCGACCGCCTTGACCGCGTCGATCTGCTTTGAGCCCTCGAACTCGGCCAGGATCGACTCGACCGAGCGGCCGAGGTTGTGGGCGAGGACGCTGAGCCGGCCGCGGTGGGCCATGCCGAAGACGACCTCCTCGGCGCCGCTGCGGTGCGCCAGCGTGACCAGCTCGTCGAGCATCGGCACGACGATGTCGAGACCCTCGATCGTGAAGATCTTCTGGCCCAGGTAGGCCTTCTCGATGAAGCGCTCGAACTGGAAGACGTCGATCAGGCGCTCCAGCAGGCGTAGTTTCTCCTCCTCGGCGAGCGGCTGGCGATGAGCGCCGGTCTCGACCATCTCGCGCAGCCAGGTGCGCTGCTGGTGGGAGGAGAGGTGCTCGAACTGGTAGGCGATCGTCCCGCAATAGGCCTCGCGCATGCGCGGCAGCGCCTCCAGCAGGGTCTCGCCGGGGACGCCGATGCGCAGGATCGAGGCGGGGATGCGCTCCATCAGCTCCGGAGTCAGGTTGAGGTTCTCGGGCTGCAGCGCCGGGTCGCCCTTGGGCTCGCGGCCGAGCGGGTCGAGGCGGGCGGAGAGGTGGCCGTGGGTGCGGTAGCCCTTGAGCAGCGAGGTGGCGGCCTGGACCGCCTGCAGCAGCTCCTCGTCGGGCTGGGTCGTGGTGACGGCCATCTCGCTCGTGCTCGGCGTGGCCGTGCCGAGCGGGGGTGCCGAGGCCGAGGCGGGATGCGCCGAGGAGATCGTCGCCGGATCGAGGCCGAGGTCGTTCGCCACCCCCTCGTAGAAGCCGTCCTCGCCCTGCAGCAGCTGCTCGATGCGGCGCAGGAAGGCGCCGGACTCGGCGCCCTGGATCACCCTGTGGTCGTAGGTAGAGGTCAGCGTCATCGTCTTCGAGACGCCGAGCTGGCGCAGCCGATCGGGCGAGGCGTGCGCCCACTCGGGCGGGTAGGCGATCGCGCCGGTGGCGATGATCGCGCTCTGGCCGCTCATCAGCCGCGGCACCGAGGCGACGGTGCCGATCCCGCCCGGGTTGGTCAGCGAGATGTTGGTGCCCTGGAAGTCGTCGGCGGTGAGCTTGCTCTCCCGCGTCTTCGTGATCAGCTCCTCGTAGTAGCTGTGAAAGGCGGCGAAGTCGAGGCCCTGCGAGCCCTTGATCGCGGGCACCATGAGGCTGTGCGAGCCGTCCTTGCGCTCGACGTCGACCGCGATCCCGAGATTTACGGGTCCGTTCTCGATCGCCAACGGTTTCCCCTCGCGCCGCTCGAAGACCCGGGTCATCACCGCGTGCTGCTTGGCGGCCTGCACGATCGCCCAGGCGACCAAATGAGTAAAGGAGACCTTCATCCCCCGCTCTTTGAGCAGCCCATTGAGAGCCTTGCGCTTCGCATCCAACGTATCCACGGCCACGGTCCGGAACGAGGTGGCCGTAGGAACTTCCCGACTCTCATCCATCAGCTGGGCCAGCATCGCCGCCGGACCCCGCAGCGCCTTCTCCTCACCGGTAACGGTCGGTCCCGAGCCATTGCCAGCGGCCAGCACATCTTCTTTGGTCACCTTCGCGCCCGGTCCCGAGCCAGCCACCGAGCCAAGGTCGACGCCATTAGCCTCAGCAACCCGTCGGGCAACCGGAGTCGCCCGGACTCCGTCGCCACCGTTGGAGCCGCCGGCAGTTCCAGCGGCATCGCCCGTGGGTGGCGCCGTAGGGGGGACCGCCCCCGAGGAAGCTTTAGCTACCGCAGGGGGCGGTGGGTCCCCTGCGGCGACAGGACCCGCAGCCGACCCGTTAGAACCCTCGCCAGGTTCCATCTCCGCCAACGGAGCCCCGACCGGCACCTCGTCGTCGACGGAAACCAGCAGCTTCGTGATGACGCCATCCGCAGGCGCCGGCACCTCGGCGTCGACCTTGTCGGTCGAGACCTCGACCACGGTGTCGCCCTCGTTGACGAAGTCCCCCTCGGCCACGTGCCACTCGAGCACGATGCCCTCGGTGACCGACTCGCCCATTTCGGGCATCTGGATCTGCACGGTCGCCGTTTGCGCCATTCTTGGAATGAGTGTATGAAAGAGCGATGAACTACTTCGTCACCGGCGCCACCGGCTTCATCGGCCGCAACCTCGTGCAGCGGCTGCTGCAGCGCGAGGGCACCGTCTACGCCCTGGTCCGGGCCGGCTCGCGAGGTCGCCTGGAGGAGCTGCGGACCGCTTGGGGAGCCGACGGGGCGCGCATCGTGCCGATCGCCGGCGACCTCTCCCTGCCGGGCCTCGGCGTCTCCGAGGAGGACCTGCTGACGCTGCGTGGCGAGGTCGACCACTTCTTCCACCTGGCGGCGGTCTACGACATGACGGCGGGAGTCGAAGCGCAGGAGATCGCCAACGTCGAGGGGACCCGCCACGCGGTCGAACTTGCCGGAGCGATCGAGGCCGGCTGTTTCCACCAGGTCAGCTCGATCGCCGCCGCCGGCCTCTACGACGGCGAGTGGCGCGAGGACATGTTCGACCAGGCCGAAGGGCTCGACACCCACCCCTATTTCCGCACCAAGCACGAGTCCGAGCGCATCGTGCGCGAAGAGAGCCGCCGGCCCTGGCGCGTCTACCGGCCGGGGATCGTCGTCGGCGACTCGCGCACCGGGGAGATCGACAAGGTCGACGGGCCCTACTACTTCTTCAAGGTCCTGCAGCGGGCGCGCCGGGTGCTGCCGGCCTGGCTGCCGGCGGTGGGGATCGAAGGGGGCGAGATCAACATCGTCCCGGTCGACTACGTCGCCGACGCGATCGACCACATCGCCCACCAGCCAGACCTCGACGGACAGGCCTTCCACCTCACCGACCCGGCGCCGAAGAGCGCCGGCGAGGTGATCAACCTCTTCGCCCGCGCCGCTGATGCGCCGCAGGCGGCGCTGCGGCTCGACTCCGACGTGACCGACCCGGCGACCTCCCTGGTCAGGACCGGGCTGAGGTTCTTCCCGCCGGCGAAGCGGGTGCTCAAGTCGGGGCTGGGCCAGCTCGGCATCCCCGCCGGCATGCTCACCTACGTCAACTACCCGACCAGCTTCGACTCGACCAACGCCCAGGCGGCGCTCGCCGGCTCCGGCATCTCGGTGCCGCCGTTGGAGTCCTACGCCGACCGGGTCTGGGACTACTGGGAGCGCACCCTCGATCCCGACCTCTTCAAGGACCGCACGCTGAGCGCTGCGGTGCGGGGCAAGGTGGTGCTGATCACCGGTGCCTCCTCGGGGATCGGCAAGGCGGCCGCGGTCAAGGCCGCCGACGCCGGCGCGACCGTGCTGCTGGTCGCGCGCTCGATCGAGAAGCTGGAGGAGACCAAGCGCGAGATCGAGGCGTCGGGTGGCGTCGCCCACATCCACCGCTGCGACATGGCCGACATCGAGGACATCGAGCGCATGGCCGAGGAGGTCCTCGCCTACCACGGCCAGGTCGACATCCTCGTCAACAACGCCGGGCGCTCGATCCGCCGCTCGGTCGGCCTCGCCTACGACCGCTTTCACGATTACGAGCGGACGGTTCAGCTCAACTACCTCGGCGCCGTGCGGCTGATCCTCGCCCTGCTGCCCTCGATGCGGGCTCATAAGTCGGGTCACATCATCAACATCAGCTCGATCGGGACGCAGACCAATCCGCCGCGCTTCTCGGCTTACGTCGCCTCGAAGGCGGCGCTCGATGCCTTCAGCCGGGTGATCGCCTCCGAGGTGATCGACGACGGCGTCCACATCACCACGATTCACATGCCTTTGGTGCGCACGCCGATGATCGCGCCGACGCGGATGTACGACGTCTTCCCGGCGATCTCACCGGAGGAGGCGGCGGAGATGATCGCCGGCGCGATGATCGCCAAGCCGAAGAAGGTGGCGACCCGGCTCGGCACCTTCGGCGAGCTGCTCTACGCGGTCGCCCCGACCGTCAGCGATCGCATTCTCAACCAGGCCTACAGGCTGTTCCCCGAGTCTCAGGCGGCGAAGGGGAAGGGGGAGGAGGCGCCGGACAAGGCGCCCTCCACCGAGGCCGTGGCTTTCGCTCATTTGATGAAAGGTGTGCATTGGTAGGCGGGCGGTGCCCCTCCCCATGAGACCGTCGCGCAGCTGGGTTGGCTAGGTGCTTCGAAGGTGGTCGCTGAGCCTCCTGGGGAGGGGCACCGCCCGCCTACCAGCGGAGCGTTTGCATGGGTGAGAGACGGCTTAAGCATTGGGGGTGGGGGTGGGAGGACCAGGCGCCCTCCATGGAGGAGCTTCGGCAGGCTGCTGCCGGGATCAGGGAGCGGTTTGGCTTTGGTGGTGAGGTTGAGGAGCCGGTTCCTCTGGAGGCGGTCGAGCTTCGTGCTTCGCGGCTGAAGGCTCCGGGGTCTTTGGGCGATCTCTTCTCGGACGATCACTACGAGCGGGTTTCGCGTGCTCTGGGCAAGGCCTATCGCGATGTGGTGCGGGGGTTCCGCGGGGAATTCGAGAACCCGCCGGATCTCGTTGCCTTTCCCAAGGACGAGTCGGAGATTGAGGTGGTGCTCGACTGGTGCGAGGCGGAGGGAGCCGCCGTGGTGCCGTTTGGCGGCGGCACCAGCGTGGTCGGCGGGGTGGAGGCGCGGCTGGGGGACCGGCCGGTGGTCTCGCTCGACCTGCGCCGGCTGGACCGGGTGCTCGAGGTCGATGCCGAGTCGCTGGCGGCGCGGATCCAGGCGGGGGCTACGGGCCCCGGGCTGGAGGACCAGTTGCGCGAGCATGGCCTGACCCTGCGCCACTTCCCGCAGTCCTTCGAGTACTCGACCCTGGGCGGTTGGGTCGCGACCCGGGCCGGCGGGCACTTCGCAACGCTCTACACCCACATCGACGACCTGGTCGAGTCGGTGCGGGCGATCACCCCCCGCGGCAGCTGGGAGAGCCGGCGGCTGCCGGGATCGGGTGCGGGGCCCTCTCCCGACCGGGCGCTGATCGGCTCGGAGGGAATCCTCGGCGTGATCGCCGAGGCCTGGCTGCGGGTGCGCCCGCGGCCCCAGTTCAAGGCCTCCCGCGGAGTCGAGTTCGACGACTTCCACGCCGCGGCGCGGGCGATCCGCGAGATCTCGCAGTCGGGCCTGTACCCGGCGAACTGCCGCCTGCTCGACGCGATGGAGGCGGGAACCACGGGCGCCGGCTCGGGTGAGAAGAGCCTGCTGGTGCTCGGCTTCGAGTCCCCACATCTCCCGGTCGACGAGCCGATGCGCCTGGCCCTGGACATAGCCCAGTCCCACGGCGGGGTGCCGAACTCGCCATCGCCCGGCCGCAAGTCGGTGGGGGAGGGCCGGAATCGGGATACCGGCAGCGACGCATCGGCGGTCGAGACCTGGCGCGGCGCCTTCCTGCTCGCGCCCTACCTGCGCGACACCTTCGTCGCCTGCGGAGTTCTCAGCGAGACCTTCGAGACGGCGATCACCTGGGATCGCTTCGAGGACTTCCACGCCACCACGATCGACGCGGTGCGGGCCAAGGTCGCCGAGGTCTGCGACGCCCCTGCCGACGGGCCGGGCGCGCCCAGGGTCAGCTGCCGCTTCACCCACGTCTACCCCGATGGCCCGGCCCCCTACTTCACCGTGATCGCGCCGGCGGTGCGCGGCGGCGAGGTCGAGCAGTGGGACGAGGTCAAGGCCGCCGCAGCGGAGGCCGTGATCGAAGGGGGTGGCACGATCACCCACCACCATGCGGTCGGCCGCGATCACCGCCCCTGGTATGATCGCCAGCGCCCGGCGCCGTTTGCCGCGGCGCTGCGGGCCGCCAAGGCGGAGCTGGACCCGGCCGGGATGCTGAACCCCGGCGTCCTCATCGACCCTTAGTCCCTTCTAGCCATTTGCCGCCGCAGGGCGCAGGGGAATGCGGCCGCAAGCTGCTTACACGGTCCTCGCCCCCGCGCGAGCTGACCGAAGCGATGGGTGGAAGCGCCGCCGTGGAGAATCTCCCCACCCGTGGCGCCCGCTTTACGGTTGAGCTACCGGGCTGAGCGCTACCCTGTCGCGACTGAATCTCCTTGGCCGCAAGCGGGATCCCCTCCCGCGCCGCCGCTCCACTGTGGAAACGATTACTTCGGAACAGCCGACGGTCCCGGCCGCTGCCGTGCAGGCCGATGCCTCGATGGACGAGCCCGTCGTCCCGCGCCGCTCGCCGCTGCGGGCGGCGATCAAGACCGGACGGCCGCAGGAGTGGATCAAGAACCTCTTCGTCTTCGCCGGGCTGCTCTTCTCGGGCAAGTTCAACCAGCCGCACGACGTGCTGGAGGCGACGCTCACCTTCCTCTCCTTCTGCGCGATCTCCAGCGCCGGCTACTACGTCAACGACCTGATCGACGTCGAGCTCGACCGCAAGCACCCGAAGAAGCGCTTCCGGCCGATCGCGGCCCGCGAGCTCTCGGAGGGCACCGCGAAGACGATCGCGCCGCTGCTCGCCGCCTTCGCCATCGCCCTCGCCTTCGCCACGGTCAACTGGCAGGTCGGCCTGATCGTGGTTGGCTACGGCGTCGCCCAGATGGCTTACAGCCTTGGCCTCAAGCAGATCGTGATCGTCGACGTGATGACCCTGGCCGGGCTCTTCATCCTCCGCGTCGCCGCCGGCGCGGTTGCCGTCGACGCTCACGCCTCGGAGTGGCTGATCCTCTGCACCGGCATGATCGCGATGTTCCTCGGCTTCACCAAGCGCCGCCAGGAGGCGGTCTCCGAGCTGCACCAGGGCACCAGCAGCCGCCCGGTGCTCGAGCACTACTCGCTGCCCTTCCTCGACCAGATGGTCTCCCTGGTCACCACCGGCACCGTGATCAGCTACGCGATCTACACCGTCAACTCACCGCTGATCGGCAGCCGCATGATGCTGACCATCCCGCCGGTGATCTACGGGATCTTCCGCTACCTCTACCTGATCTACGACCGCTCCGACGACCGCTCGATCGCCTCAATGGTCTCCGGCGACAAGGGGATGATCGCCGCCGGCGCCTCCTTCGTGATCATCGCCTTCCTCCTGCTCTACGTGTTCAAGTAGAGAGAGAGCGGTACCTGACGCTCGTTTTTGGAGCTGAATGGCTGGCCATGGCGGAGAGATTGAAGAAGCGGTTTCACCCCGCTACATAGTTGCCGCCGGGGGCTCCTGCGGGGCTTCGGTCAGGTAGAAGCGGGCGCGGCCCAGCTCCTCGCCGTTGACGTGGACGACGGCAGCGTGGGGGCCCGAGGTGGTGAAGGTGGCAGCGGTGCCAATCGACATCACCAGGCGCTGGTCCTGGCCGGCTGGCATGCCGGGAGGGCGGCCGGTCTCGAAGTCCGCCTGCAGGCCCTCGCCGAGCTCGACGCCGTCGGGGTCGTGGACGCTGACCTGGAGGTTGTGCGCTTGGTTGGTCTCGTCCCAGGCGACGTCGAGGCCGAGGGCGATGTGAAAGCCCCACTCGTGCGGCAGCTCGGGAAGGCGCAGCACGTTCCAGCCGCCGCCGACCATGTACAGCTTGCCGTTGACCGCCTCGCTGTGGTCGGCGAGCATGAGGAAGCCGATCTCCATCGGCCCAGGATACGTGGGTCAGTCGGGCTGGACCGTGAGGTCGGAGACCAGTTCGACCTTGCCGCCGCGCTGGAACTGGAGATCGACGGTCTCGTCCTTGCGGTAGGTGCCAAAGAGGCCCAGGTACATCGCCAGCCAGCGCCCGGTGCCAAGTTTCTCCTTGACTATCTGGCGGCTGAAGACGATCTCGGCGGCGCCGACCTCGTAGTCGGCGCCCTCGCGCTGCTCGACCCCGTTGATGAAGACCCCGAATGGCGCTTCCGCCCCAGCCGGCAGCTTCACCCGCCGCCCGGCGGCATAGCTGCCCTTTGGAATCTCGGTCTCGGTCTCGTTCATCGTCGGGGGCTTGGCGAGTTTCCCGTGTATATGACGGGGAAGTCGCCAAGCGTTTACGAGGTTGCTCGCTCCAGAGTCTCGCGGACCAGGTCGAACGGCGTCTCGTGGTTGACCGGGTCGAGCTCTTCGCGCCTGATCGCGCCCCGATACGGCATGAAGGTCCCATCCCCCCGCACGTCAATCCCGGCAACCGGCTTGCGCAGCAGCCCCTTGCCCGCCAGCTGCAGCCGAGCATGAACCTGGTCCGCCGGCGCAAAGTCCCGCAGCGAGGAAACCCCCTTCACAGGCCCCTCAGCCCGAATCTCCAAGGCCCGAGCCCGCATCGCGGCCACAGCCTCCCCAAGCTGATCAAAGCTCGCATGATCCACATCAGACCCATGTCGCACAGTCAGCTTCCAGGCACCCATGGGGCGCAGCGTACGAAATCTGGAAAGGCCCGTCGGGCCCACTCGACTAAGTCGAACGCTACGCCCCGCGCCTCGGCCGCTTCGGCCGCCGCGCAGGGGGCCCGACGATCTTTTCGGGCCCCTCCCGGTCAGCCACAGGCAGGTAGTCCCGCTGCCGCTCCCCGGTATAGATCTGCCGCGGCCGGGCGATCTTCTGCTCGGAGTCGTCGAGCATCTCCATCCACTGCGCGACCCAGCCGGCGGTGCGCGGGATGGCGAAGATCACGGTGAACATCTCGGCCGGGATCTCCAGCGCCTCGTAGATGATCCCCGAGTAGAAGTCGACGTTGGGGTAGAGCTTGCGCGAGGTGAAGAACTCATCGTCGAGCGCCTGCTTCTCGAGCTCGCGGGCGATCTCGACCAGCGAGTTGTACTCGGTCGCCTCGAAGACCTCGTCCATGTGCTGCTGGATGATCCGCGCCCGCGGGTCGTAGTTCTTGTAGACGCGGTGGCCGAAGCCCATCAGCTTCTCCTCGCGGCCCTTCACCTTGGTCAGGAAACCGGGGATGTTGTCGACCGAGCCGATTCGCCGCAGCATCCGCAGCACCGCCTCGTTGGCGCCGCCGTGCAGCGGCCCATAGAGCGCCGCGATCCCGGCCGCGACGGCGGAGTAGGGGTCGACGTCGGAGGAGCCGACGCCGCGCACGGCGCTGGTCGAGCAGTTCTGTTCGTGGTCGGCGTGGAGGATGAAGAGCACGTCGAGCGCCTTCGAGAGGCTCTCCTTCGGCAGGTGCTTGGCTTCGGTCTTCTTGAACATCATCGAGAGGAAGTTCTCGGCGAAGTTGAGGTCGTTGTCGGGGTAGACGTAGGGCAGCCCCATGTTGTGGCGGTAGGAGAAGGCCGCCAGGGTCGGCACCTTGGCGATCAGCCGTACCGCCGCCATGTAGCGCTCTTCGTGGTCGTCGATGCGCTTGGCGTCCGGGTAGAAGGTGGAGAGAGCGCCGACGCCCGAGAGCAGCATCCCCATCGGGTGGGCGTCGTAGCGGAAGCCCTCGAAGAACTGCTTGAGGTCCTCGTGGACGAAGGTGTGGTGGACGATGTCGTAGGTCCAGCGGTCCAGCTGCGGCCCGGTTGGCAGCTCGCCGAAGATCAGCAGGTAGGCGACCTCGAGGAAGCTGGAGCGATCGCAGAGCTGCTCGATCGAGTAGCCGCGGTGTTCGAGCACGCCCGCCTCGCCGTCGATGTAGGTGATCGAGGAGCGGCAGGCCGCGGTGTTGGTGAAGGCCGGGTCGTAGGCCATCATCCCGAATTCGTCCTCGACGACCTTGACCTGCCGCAGGTCCATTGCCCGTACCGTGCCGTCCTCGATCGGCAGCTCGTACGTCTTGCCGGTGCGGTTGTCGGTGACGCTGAGCGTCTCGGAGCCGGTAACGACCCCGCCGTCTGCCCCTGCACTTCCCGTCTGCTGATCGGTGGCCATCACCCCTCCTCAGGCTGTATGAGCTGGAGCACCAAGTATCGCAGCTCGATTTCGCTGACCTGTTGCGCTGCGGAGAACAGCGGCCGCTACTCGGCCGCGGCCGGCAGCGGCTCAAAACGGGTCATCGCGTGCAGCTGGGCGAAGCGCTCGTCGATCTCCTCGCGGCTGAGAGCGGCGACGCGCTCGGTGCCGAACTGTTCGACGTTGAAGGAGGCGAGCACCGTGCCGTAGCCCATCGCCCGCCGCAGGCAGGCCTCGTCGAGGTCGCCGTCGTGGCTGTCGAGGTAGCCGACGAAGCCGCCGGCGAAGCTGTCGCCGGCGCCGGTGGGATCGCGCACGTCATCGAGCGGGAAGCCGGGCAGGGCGAAGAAGCCGTCGGCGGTGAAGAGGGCGGCGCCGTACTCGCCCTGCTTGGCGACGACCGCGCGCGGCCCATGCTCCATCAGCGCCCGCGCGGCACGGGCCAGGTTGGGCTCGCCGGTCAGCTGGCGGATCTCGGCGTCGTTGAGGATCACGCAGTCGACCGAGGCGATCGCCGCCAGCAGCGAGTCCTTGGCCGTGTCGATCCAGAGGTTCATCGAGTCCAGCGCCGAGAAGCGGGCCGAGTCGCACTGGGCGCGGACCTGGCGCTGCAGGTCGGGCTGGATGTTGGCGAGGAAGAGCGTGTCGGCGGCCTGGGAGGCGGGGGAGAGCTTCGGCTCGAACTCGCCGAAGACGCCGAGCTGGGTGTCCTCGGTGTGGGCGACGTTGAGGTCGTACTCGTAGCGGCCGCGCCAGAAGAAGGACTGCCCGCCGGCGACCCGCTCGATGTCGTCGGTGAGCACCCCGCGGCGCTCCAGCACCTCGAACTCGGCGGCGCCGAAGTCGTCGCCGACCGGGCCGACCGGGCGCACCTCGGTGAAGAAGCTGGCGGCGAGCGAGAAGTGGACGGCGGCGCCGCCGAGCATGCGGTCGCGCTCCCCGAAGGGGGTCTTGACGGCGTCAAAGGCGATTGATCCGACGACGGTCAGGGACATTCGGCGGCGGAGGTTATCGGCTTGGGGCGGGTTGACCTTGGGCGGGGAGCCGCGTCGGGGGTGCCTCGTCCGGCGCTGGCTTTTTCGCCTTGCGCGTTGTTTTGCTCGCTGAGTGGTCTTTGCGAAAAAAGGGACGCCGCGCCCGACGAGGCACCCCCGACGCGGCTTTCAGGGACCAGGCTCCGGTCGCCAAGGGGGACCCGCTGGGGCAAAGCTGGCTTGGACGAATATGCTCGACGCCATGAAGGCGATTCAGATTGAGGAGTTCGGTGGGCCCGAGGTGCTTCGGCACGTTGAGCTTGATGATCCGGTGGCCGGCGAGGGCATGGTCGTGGTCGATGTGGCGCGGAGCGGGGTCAACTTCGCCGACACTCACGCGACCCAGAACGATTACCTGGCCGAGCAGACCCTGCCGCTGATTCCGGGGGCGGAGATCAGCGGGCGGACCGCCGATGGGCGCCGGGTTGCGGCGCTGGTGGGCAGCGGCGGCTACGCGGAGAAGGTCGTCGTGCCCGAGGCGCTGCTGATCCCGATTCCCGACGAGGTCGACGACGACCAGGCCGCGGCGATGCTGCTGCAGGGCCTGACCGCGATGGCGCTGGTGCAGCGCTGCGCCCGGGTCGAGCCGGGGGAGACCTTGGTGGTCGAGGCGGCTGCCGGCGGCACCGGCAGCATCGCGGTGCAGCTGGGCAAGCGGGCCGGGGCGAAGGTGATCGGCCTTGCCTCCAGCGAGGAGAAGCGGGCTTTGGTCGAACGACTCGGCGCCGACGCCACCGTCGACTCGCGCTCAGAGGACCTCGGCGCGGCGATTCGCGAGGCCAACGGTGGCGAGCGGGTCGACGCGGTCCTGCATATGAGCGGCGGCGACGCCTTCGACGCCGAGCTCGGCATCCTCGCCCCGCTCGGCCGCATGGTCGTCTTCGGCATCGCTTCCCGCGAACAGCGCGAGATTTCCACCGCGGCCCTGCTGCGCGGCTCGAAGTCGGTGATCGGCTTCTGGCTGATCCACCTGCTGGCCCGCCGCGAGCTGGCGGCGCCGATGATCGGCGAGCTGCTCGGCGCGGTCGCGGCCGGCGAGCTCGAGGTCACCGTCGGCGACGTCTACCCGCTCTCCGAGGCTGCCCGCGTCCACGAAGACCTGATTGCCCGCCGCAGCAGCGGCAAGCTCCTGCTGGACCCGTCCAAATGACCGCCTTCAAGGACCTCGGCCTCTCGCCGCCGATCCAGCAGGCGATCGACGAGCTCGGCTTCGACGAGCCGACGCCGATCCAGGAGCAGGCGATCCCCGAGCTGCTCGGCGGCCACGACGTGATCGGCCAGGCCCAGACCGGCACCGGCAAGACGGCTGCCTTCGGGCTGCCGCTGCTGCAGTACCTGGACCCCGCCAACGACGAGGTGCAGGCGGTCGTCCTCACCCCGACCCGCGAGCTCTGCATCCAGGTGACGCAGGCGCTGCGCGCCTACGCCGAGCACCTCGAGATCGAGATCGTCGCCGTCTTCGGCGGCGCCCCGATCAAATCCCAGCAGGCTCAGCTGCGCGGCGGCGCCCAGGTCGTCGTCGCCACCGTCGGCCGCATGATGGACCTGATGAGTCGCCGCTCGCTGGTCCTCACCGCGGCTCGTTACATCGTCCTCGACGAGGCCGACGAGATGCTCGACCTCGGCTTCATCGAAGACGTCGAGAAGATCCTGCGGATGTGCCCCAGCGGGCGCCAGACGGCGCTCTTCTCGGCGACGATGCCGCCGCCGGTCAAACGCCTCGCCGAGAGCTACATGTACGACCCGACGACGATCTCGATCACGCCGAAAACGCTGACCGTCGACGCGATCGCCCAGGCCTTCATCGAGGTCGGCGCCAAAGAGAAGGGGTCGCGGCTGATCGAGCTGCTGCGCCAGGAGGAGCCCGAGCAGGCGATCATCTTCTGCCGCACCAAGATCGGCGCCTCGCGGCTGGAGAGGATGCTGAAGGAGAAGGGCCTCGACGTGAAGGCGCTGCACGGCGACATGAGCCAGGGCTCGCGCGACGGGGTGATGATCGCCTTCAAGGACCATCGCGTGCGCCTGCTGGTGGCGACCGACATCGCCGCCCGCGGGCTCGACATCGAGCACGTCACCCACGTCATCAACTACGACGTTCCGGCTTCCTCGGAGGTCTACGTGCACCGCATCGGCCGCACCGGCCGGGTCGGCCGCACCGGCCGGGCGATCACCTTCGTCACCCCGGCGCAGCGCGACGAGATCGGCCGTATCGAGCGCGACGTGAAGACGACGATCGGTGAGTGGGAAAGCCCGGAGGAGCGGCTCGAGCACGCGCCGCCGCCACGTCGCCGCGAGCGCCGCGAGCGGTCCAAGCCGCGAGTGGAGCCCGCCGCCGCCGAGCCGGAGCCCGCCCAGGCCGCCGAGCCCGAGCCCGAGCAGGATGCGGTCGAGGTCGAGCCCGTTGAGGCTGCCGAGAGCAAGGACGGCAAGGCCCCGGACTCGGTCAAGCTCTTCGTCAACCGCGGCGAGCGCAGCGGGATCGAGGAAGAGGACCTGCGCTGGGCCCTGCGCGAGGGCGCCGTCCTTCCCGAGGAGGCGATCCACGAGATCAACGTCCTGCACCGCTTCTCCTTCGTCAAGGTCGATCCGGACGTGGCGGAGCGCACGGTCGAGTACCTCGACGGAACCAAGGTCAAGGGTCGCGAGATCCGCCTCGAGGTAGCGAAGAGCTAAGCGGTCAGCTCGGCGATCGTGGCGAAGAGCCGGTCGAAGTCGATCGGCTTGGTGATGTAGCCGCTCACCTCGGTGCCGGTGGGAGCACCGGCGTCCATCTCGTCCTGGTGGGCGCTGACGATCAGGGCCGGTGTCAGCACGCCGCCGGCGCGCAGCTCGCGCAGGGCGTCGATGCCGGACTTGCGCGGCATCATCGCGTCGAGCAGGAGGATGTCCGGCGCCGGATTGGCGCTCTGCATCAGCTCCATCACCTCGACGCCGTCGGCGGCGGTCAGGACCTCGTAGCCCTCCATCTCCAACCGGGTTCGCAGCAGCAGGAGGATCGTCTCGGAGTCATCGGCGATCAGGACCCGGGTCACAGCGCCTGCCCCCGTCGAGGGGCTTCAAGGTCGTCGGCCTCTCCGCTTTCATGCCCATCGACCGCGGGCGCTCCGAGCGCCGGTAGCCGCACGCGGAAGGTGGAGCCGTGGCCGGGGGTCGATTCGGCTTCGATCGCGCCGCCGTGCAGCTCGACCAGTGACTTGGAGATCGCCAGGCCGAGGCCGGTGCCGCCGACGTGCTGCGTCAGCCCGGCGTCGCCGCGTGTGAAGCGCTCGAATATGTGCTCCAACTGGTCCTCTGCCATTCCCGGGCCGTTGTCGCTCACGGCCAGCTCGACTTCAGTGTTCCTGCCCGCGGCGGTCACCTCGATCGACGCCCCGTCCGGACTGTACTCGTGCGCATTGGTAAGCAGATTTACCAGCACTTGGCGGATCCGGTCTTTGTCGACGTTGACCTGTGGCAGCTCCGCTTGGACCTCGTGACGGAGCGTCTGCCTCGCCGTCTCGGTCTGGCTGCGCATCGTCCGCGCCGCGTCCTCGACCAGCGAGGCGACCTCGATCGGCGCCGGTTTGATCGTCAGCCTGCCGGCGTCGCTGCGGGCGAGGTCAAGCAGGTCGTTGAGCAGCCGCACCAGGTGGCGGGTGTTGTCGAGGATGATCTCGACGGTGTCGGCCTGCTTGGGGCTGAGCTTGTCGCGCTCCAGCATCAGCAGCTCGGCAAAGCCCTGGACTGAGGTGAGGGGGCTGCGCAGCTCGTGCGAGGCGGTGAGGACGAACTCGTCCTTCATCGTTTCGAGCTGGTCGCGCTCGCCGGCGCGGCGCTGCAGCTCGGCGGCCATCTGGTTGAACGCCGCTCCCAGCGCCGCGGTCTCCGCCAGCCCGCCGGCTTTGACGCGGGCGTTGAGATCGCCGCCGGCGAGGCGACCGGAAGCGTCGACCAGCTCCTCGAGCGGCCGGCGCATCGAGGCGATCAGGCCGGTGAAGAGCAGGGCGGCGCCGGTCAGGCCGGCGATCAGGCCCGCCCCGACCAGCAGGGCGGTGTCCCGGGTCTCGCCGTCGATGTCGTTGCGGAGCGTCTGGCGCTTGTGCTGCTGGGAGATGATCGCCGCCCGCGCCGCCTCGGGATGGGCTCCCCTCGTCAGCCGGTTGCGGGCGGCGATCTCGAGCTGGTAGGAGCGGGCAGTCGCGTTCTCGAAGTCCTGGCGCTGCTGCAGGAAGCGCGCGACGCCGACCACGGCCAGGCCGGTGAGCACGGCAAACGCAATCGCGAAGCCGATCGTCAGCCTGTTGGCGATCGACGGGCTCAAGCGAAATCGGCGGCGGGAATATGCTTGCGCGACTATGGGCGACGAGGCTACAGACACGGCCGACGGGACCGCCGAGGCTCCGCAGGGAATCGACCGGGCCGGGGTGGAAGCCTGGTTCGCCGAGCAGCTGCCGAGCGCCCAGCCGCCGCTCTCCTTCGAGCGCATCTCGGGCGGCCACTCGAACCTGACCTACGGCGTGCGCGATGCCGCTGGCGGTCGCTGGGCGCTGCGCCGGCCGCCGCTTGGCAAACGCCTCGGCTCCGCCCACGACATGGGGCGCGAGCACCGTGTCGTCTCGGCGCTGGCCCGGACCCCCGTGCCGGTCGCCCCGGTGGCCGGCTTCTGTGAGGACGAGAGCGTCAACGAAGCTCCCTTCTACGTGATGGAGTTCGTCGAGGGCCCGATCCTGCGCGGCCTGGCCGAGGCGGAGGTATTCCCCGAGGAGGCCGATCGGCGGGCGATCGGCGAGCGGGTGGTCGACACGCTGGTCGAGATTCATGCCGTCGACCCCGACGCGGTCGGGCTGGCTGAGCTCGGCCGCAAGCAGGACTACGTCGCCCGCCAGCTCCATCGCTGGCAGGGCCAGTGGGAGAAGTCGAAGACGCGCGAGCTGCCGGAGATCGACGCCGTCCACGAGAGCCTCGCGGCGCGCATCCCCGCGCAGGGCCCGGCGACGATCGTCCACGGCGACTACCGGCTCGACAACATGATCCTGACGCCCGAGGGCGAGGTCGCGGCGGTCGTCGACTGGGAGCTCTGCACCCTGGGCGACCCGCTTGCCGACGTCGGTCTGCTGATGGTCTACTGGCCCGAGGCGGGCGAGGAGACGATCGCCCTCGGTCAGCCGGCGACGCTGGCGCCAGGATTTCCCAAGCGCGAGGAGCTCAAGGCCCGCTACGCCGAGCGCTCCGGCCGCGACCTCTCCCAGCTCGACTTCTTCATCGCCCTCGGCTACTGGAAGCTGGCGATCATCCTCGAGGGCGTCTACGCCCGCTATGCCGCTGGCCAGTACGGCAAGGTGGACCCCGGCATCGAAGAGTTCGCTCGCCTCGTCGAGCGCCTTGCGGAAGCGGCCGAGCAGGCCGAGCGGCGCGGCTAGTCCGCCTCCGACTCCTCGGTGAGGCAGCGAAACTCCCGCTGGGCCGCCGGGTTCATGTGCACCAAGCAGGCCGAGAGGCGCCGACGTTGAAGAGTGTCCAGGCTGCTTGACAGCATTTAAAGGGCCTGAAAAGGTCCTGCATTACTCAGAAAACTGAGTAGAGGCTGTCGCTCCGCGATGCCTGCTGCTCGTCTCAATTGCAAGGAGAATTCGTGAAGCTGATACGCAAGCGACTCACGTACGCAAACGTGATGTCGTCGATCGCTGTCTTCCTCGTCCTCGGCGGCGCCACCGCCTTCGCGGCGAAGAAGATCGGCAGCAACGAAATCAAGGGCAACTCGATCACGACCGGCAAGCTGAAGAAGGAATCGGTCACCAAGGCAAAGCTCAAGAAAGCCTCTGTTGACTCGTCCAAGCTCGCCGATGATGCGGTCACGACCGCCAAGATCGCCAAAGGCGCCGTGACCGGCGAAAAGCTCGCCGGAGCGGTTCCGGACTCCTCCAAGCTTGCGGGCAAGGGGCCGGCCTCCTATGAATCGAAAGCGTTCCACGTTCAGACCTCTGTCGCCGTGCCTCTTGGTGCGACCGGCACCACGGCGGTTTCTTCCCTGGACCTGCCGGCTGGGACCTACGCCATATTCGGCCGTGGCTCGGTCAACAACAACGGGGCGGCGACAGCCGCCTCTGGAGCCAACAGCGTTCGTTGCAACCTGGCCGCTGGCACCGACACGATCGAAGTTCGCAACTTCTTCCTGGGAGCCAACGGAGATCCCGGTGAGACTGAGGATTTCGACGCGCACATCGTGAGCACGTTGACAGCACCTGGGACAGCCACGCTCAGCTGCACGACGGATGCCTTTTCTGGCAACGTGATTACACCCGAGATAACCGCTGTCTCGGTTCAGCCGTAGCTGATCCGATTTCGGTAGGCACGAGGGCCGGGCGAAAAGCCCGGCCCTCGTGCTTTCTGGTTTGACTCTCGATGGCGGATCTGTAGCGTGCGAAGCTCGGCAAATCGGGCCGGAGCCGCTGCCGCCATCAGCCTTCGGCCCGCGATGAAGGAGAAAGTCTTGAAGCAGATACGCAAGCGGCTCACGTACGCGAACGTGATGTCGTCGATCGCCGTCTTTCTCATCCTCGGGGGCGCCACCGCCTTTGCCGCGAAGAAGATCGGCAGCCACCAGCTCAAGGGCAACTCGGTCACGACCGCGAAGATCAAGAGAAGCGCGGTGACCGCGTCGAAGATCAAGAAGAACTCGATCACCCCCGTGAAGATCGCCAAGGGAGCGGTCACCGGTGAAAAGATCGCCGACGGTTCCGTGGTGGCCACGAAGCTGGCCGCGGGATTCGTCGCCCCAGCTGCGGAAAAGCTGGCGCACTCCGCCAACGTCTCTGGCGCGGGCACGGTTCTGGCCGGGAGCCTGGGGATCGCCCAGGCCAACGTCGCCCACACCTCGACCGGCTTCTACTGCTTCTCCGGCCTCACTCCCGCGCCCGCTGGAGGCGTGGCGACGGTCGACTACTCCGACGCCGGCGAAGACGTGACGATTCAGCTCGATACCGGCCAGCCGCCAATCGCGGTCTGTCCAGCCGGGACTCAGGCGTTCGTCAATCCACGCGAAAAACTCGGCAAACCCGTGGACGCCGGCTTCTTCGTGCTGCTCTACTAGAGACCGATTGAAGCTCCGTGAGCGGGAGCGGGCTAACTGTCCGGCCCTGCTCAGGGGAGGATCTGCTCAGATCGCCCGGCGGGCGTGCTTGGGGTCGAGCTCGCCGGCCGCCGCCGCTTCCGCCCGCTTGGACCAGCGGTTGAGCTCGCGGCGGGCGAGGACCATCTTGTGGACCTCGTCGGGGCCGTCGGCCAGGCGCAGCATGCGGCTGAAGCGCCAGAGGGCAGCGAGGGGGGTGTCGTCGGTCATGCCGAGTGAGCCGTGGACCTGGATCGAGCGGTCGAGCACGTTCATGACGATGTTGGCGGCGACGACCTTGATCGCCGAGATCGACTGGCGGGCGGCGCGCTTGCCCTCGGTGTCCATCTTCCAGGCGGCGTAGAGGGTGAGCAGGCGGGCCTGGTCGATCTCCATCCGCGAGGCGGCGATCGCCTCCTGGACGAACTGCTTCTCGCCCAGCGGGCCGCCGAAGGCCTGGCGCTCGTTGGCGCGGTTGCACATCATCTCCAGCGCCCGCTCGGCGGTTCCGATCGCGCGCATGCAGTGGTGGATGCGGCCGGGGCCGAGGCGGTCCTGGGCGACGACGAAGCCCATGCCCTGCTGGCCGAGCAGGTTGGCGGCGGGAACGCGGCATTCCTCGTAGCGGATCTCGCAGTGGCCGGGGCCCTTGTCGTGCCCCATCACCGGGATCGGCCGGACCAGGTTGAAGCCCGGCGCGTCGGTCGGTACGCAGATCATCGAGGCACGCGCGTAGGGGTTGGCCTCGGGGTCGGTGACGACCATCGCGATCGCCAGGCTGGCGCCGACCGCGCCCGAGGTGAACCACTTGTGGCCGTCGATCACCCACTCGTCGCCGTCGCGCACGGCGCGCGCCTGCAGCAGGGTCGGGTCCGAGCCGGAGACCTCGGGCTCGGTCATCGAGAAGCAGGAGCGCGTTCGCCCCTCGAGCAGGGGCTCGAGCCAGTCTTCCTTCTGCTGGTCGGTGCCGTGCTCGGCGAGGATCTCCATGTTGCCGGTGTCCGGCGCGGCGCAGTTGAAGGCCATCGGCGCGGCGACGGGGCTGCGGCCCATCTCCTCGCAGAGCAAGCCGTACTCCCAGTTGGTCAGCCCGGGGCCGAAGCGCTCCTCCGGCATGAAGAGGTTCCACAGCCCCTCGCCCCTCGCCTTCTCGCGGATCTCGACCAGGATCTTCGGGAAGGGCACGCCGGGGGCGACCTCGGCGTCGAGCGCCTCCATGATCTCCCGCTCCTGCGGGTAGATCTCGGCGTCGATGAAGTCGAGGATGCGCTCGCGCAGGGTCTCGACCTGGGGGCTCGGCGTGAAGTCCATCGACTGGGTCCTCTCCTCGGGGGCTGGGGCTGGCGGGAACGCTAGCGGGTGAGCTCGTGTCTACTCGCGCACAGCGCCACTAAACACGAGCTCAGCGGGTTTGCCGCTGCCGGTAGCGGGCGAAGAGCTCGCCGTCTTTCTCCAGCAGCCAGGCCAGCTCCAGCTCGGCGATGCCCGGCAGCGCCCCGCCCTCGAGGATGCGCGGCGCCTCGGCGCCGGTCAGCCGCGGCGCGGTGGTGAGGAAGAGCTCGTCGACCAGGCCGGCGGCCCAGAGCTGATCGTGCAGGTGGGGGCCGCCCTCGCAGAGCAGGGCGCGGATGCCGCGCTCCTGGCGCAGGTGGAGGAGCGCGGCCGCCAGGTCGATCTGCCCCTCGTGGCGGACGATGCGCAGGCTCGTCGCCGTCTGCGGCGGCTCGGTCTCCGAGGCGGTGAAGACCAGCACCCGGCCGCCGCCGGCGGTGAAGAGCGGCGCGTCCCAGGGCAGGTCGAGGCGGCCGCTGACGATCACCATCAGCGGGTCGTGTGGGAGGCCGATCCGCTCGCGGCGCTCGCGCTGCTCCTGGTCGGCGACGACGCGGCCGTAGCGCTCGGCCCGCATCGTCCCGGCGCCGATCATCACCGCGTCGAAGCGGGTGCGCAGGCGGGCCAGCATTTCCGTGTCGGCGCTGGAGCCGATCGGGCCGGAGACGCCGCCGATCGTCGCTCGCCCGTCGACCGTGGCAGCGAAGTTGGTCGCGACGAAGGGCCGCTCCGCCTGCGGCTGCTCCCAGGGGCGGTAGGAGTCGAGCTGCTCCTCGACCGTGGTCGCACCGGGTTCGGGCATCAGCCGCCGCATCGGCCCGGAGCCTATTGGGGTGACTTCGCCTTTACTCGCGCATAGGGCGAGCAAAGGCGAAGTCAGCGGTGCTCAGGAGTAGTCGTGCCAGCCGGCGAACTCGCGGCCGGCGAACTTCTGCAGGCCGGCGACATCGGCGCTGTAGCGGCCGCGCACGGTCTCGAAGAGGTCGTCGGGGAGCTTCGGCTTCGGCGCCGGCGGCTTGTCGGGGTCGTGGACGACCTTCTCGACGAGCCAGCGCATCCGCTCCGGCAGGCGGTCGAAGTTGCGGTCGAAGGAGCGGAAGCCGGGCAGCTTGATCAGCTTCTCCATGAACTGGTATTTGTCGCCCTGCTTGGCGCTCGACTTCTCCCACTCGCGGTCGAACTGCTCCGAGGTGAAGCTCTCGTCGACGCCGGCGAAGCCGAATGCCTTGCGCATCGTCGCCTCGCGTTCGCTCTGCAGCTCCTCCTGGGTGATGATCTCGATCTGGGAGCGGTCGAAGTGCTCGAGGTAGGGCTGCAGCTGCATCCAGTACATCGAGCGCTGGATGTAGGAGGAGTCGGGCTGGGAGAGGGTCGCGACCATCTCGCGGGTCTCGTAGCCGGCGCCGGTCGCGTGGACCCAGTGGGAGAGGATGCGCTTGATCGGGTCGCGCACCATGTAGAGCAGGCGGGCGTCGGGGCAGTGCTGATGAATGCGCTCGGGGACGCCGCTGAAGCGCGGCAGGTTGGTGTAATGCGGGGAGGACTCGCCGCGCACCTTGAAGCGGCCGTCGAAGCGGCTGGCGTACCAGTCGAGGCCGAGGTCCCAGTTGAGCTCCTCGGCGAAGAAGTTGAGCTCCTTCGGCTTCGACATCTGGATCTCGGGGTGCAGGCCGAGGTAGTGGTGGATGCTGGTCGTACCGCACTTGAGGCCGCCGATGATGATCAGGTTGGGCAGCTCGGCATGGCGCTTGCGCCGACGGCGGAAGCGACTTTTGCGATCGGCGCTGTAGCGCTCGCGGGCACGCGCGCACATCGCCTCGTCGGCGGGGTCGCGGGGAGCCTGGGAAGCGGGAATCTGCGTCTCGGCCTCTGACACCAGCGGGCTAGTCTAGCTGCGATGCCCGCCGCTGATCTGGCCTCCAGCTTCAACGCGTTCTTCAACGCCGCCACGGCGTTCTTCCAGCACCTCTCGGACATCCGCTGGACGCCGTTCGCATTCGCGCTCGGCTTCCTGCTGGCGATGCAGCTTGCCCGCGCCTGGGCCTGGCGCAATGTGCTGCGCGCCTCCTACCCGGACCAGCGCATCGCCTTCACCCACCTGGCCGCCGCCTACCTCGCCGGGGCCGGGATCAACGCCGTGATCCCGGCCCATGCCGGCGACGTCACCAAGGTCTTCCTGGTCAAGCGCCAGATCCCCCACTCGTCCTATCCGGCGGTGACCTCGTCCTTCCTCGTCCAGACCGTCTTCGACACCAGCGTCGGCGCCCTCGTCCTCCTCTACGCGATCACCCAGGGCCTGCTGCCGCCGCTGCCCCGGATCCCCGACCTGCCGGCCTTCGAGATCTCCTTCTGGGCCGATCACCCGCAGACGCTGCTGATCGTCACCGTGGCGCTGCTGCTGGCGATCGCGATCGGCGTCTACTTCCTCGCCCACCGGGTGCGGCGCTTCTGGGACCGGGTCAAACAGGGCCTCGTCATCCTGCGCCAGCCGCGCCGCTACCTGCGCGAGGTGGCGGCCTGGCAGGGGGTCGGCTGGCTCTTTCGCTTCGCCGCCTTCTGGTTCTTCCTCGAGGCGTTCGGGATCGGCGGCTCGGTTGGCAACGTGATGCTGGTGATGAGCGTGCAGGCGATCGCCAACATCGTCCCCTTCACCCCCGGGGGCGCCGGCGCCCAGCAGGCACTGCTGGTGGCGACGCTGAAGGGGCCGTCGCGCTCCGCCGTCCTCTCCTTCTCGGTCGGGACCCAGATCGCGATGGCGGCCTGGTCGGTCGTGCTCGGCTTCGGCGCAATCCTCTTGGTCTTCGGCACCACCGACTGGAAAGGCCTGATCCGCCAGGCCCAAGACGACGCCGAGCGCGAAGAGGCGGGCGCAGCAAGCGCCTCCACCGCCGGCACCAGCTGAGCGAATCCAAGCCGCACCGCGTCAAATTTCCATCCTGCTGGATTGGAATTGATGCAGTTCGCGGTTGGCGGGCTTAGGCCGGGGTGGCGACCAGGCCGGCGAGCGGGTCGCGGCCGTTCCAGCTGCCCCGCGAGGCGTAGGGGCGGAAGCGCACGAAGGCGGATTCGTGGTGGAAGGGACGGGCGCGGTCGCTTCGCACCGCCGCTTGGTGCGCTCCCTGCTTGCGGTAGGCGTAGTCGCGCATCGCCGCCGCGTCTCGCCACAGTGAGAAGGTGGAGACCAGGTGCGGAGGCCGTGCCAGGCCGGTCGAGGCGAGGAGCGCCGGCTCGGCGGCGACCTCGGATTCGGCCGGGGCGCCGCTGCGCAGGAAGGGCACCAGGCGGCGCAGGCGCAGGCGGCCGAGGGTCAGCACTGCGACCGGCTCGTCGTCGGCGACCGGGATCTCGCGGGCGGGGAGTCCGGGCATGCCGGCCCAGGCGCCGGATACTCGCAGCGGCTCGAGCCGCGTCATCCAGCCGCCGGCGAGCGCCTTGCCGAGTGGGTGGCCGCGCGAGAACTCGTCGAGGGCGCCGTCGTCGTCCCAGGCGGCGATCAGGCCGATGGGGTTAAGTCGCGGCCTGGGCAGGAGACCCTCGCCCAAGGGTGCCGTGACCGTCGCCTCCGCGTAGCTCAGGCCGGGCACGTCCCCCGGGCGCGGCGGCTGGCGCAGTGCGTCGAGTGCCGCCCGCGGGCCCAGGCTGGCGATGTGAACCGAGACGATCATCTGGACTACCTCCTGCCTTCGAGCTAACCTAGCGTCTACTAGGAAGTGTCGAAAACGGTACCTAGGGAGCGTTAGGTTGTCAACCAAGCCGGGCGAGGAAGCAGCGGCCCCGCGCAAGCGGATGAGCTCGGCTGCCCGCCGCGAGGTGATCGAGCGGGCAGCTGCCGAGCTCTTCGCCGAGCGCGGTTACCAGGGGGCCTCGATTGGCGAGATCGCGCGTCGATCGGGCGTTACGCCACCGGTCCTCTACGACCACTTCGGCTCGAAGCTGGACCTGTACCGCTGCCTGCTGGAGCGTCATTTCGCCGATCTGCGCGAGGTCTGGCGGGAGAATTTCATCGGCGACGAGCCTCCCGAGCAGCGGGTGGCACGGTCGTTCGATGCCTGGTTTGCCTACATCGAGGCGCATCCCTTCGCCGGCCGGATGCTCTTTCGCGACACGATCGGCGACCCCCAGGTCGACGCCGTGCAGCGAGACGTGGCGGCGCGAAGCCGGGCGGCGATCATGCCCCTCTACGAGCGCGAGCCCGGCGCCGAGAACGCGATCGGCGCCGCCGCCGAGGACGGCCTCGAGATGGTCTGGGTGGTGATGCGCGGAGTGCTGCAGGGCCTGGCGATGTGGTGGTACGACAACCCCCACGTACCCCGCAGCCAGGTCGTCGCCACGGCGATGAACGGCCTCTGGGTCGGCTTCGAGCGGGTCCAGCGCGGCGAGGTCTGGCGGCCGCCCCCCAGGGGAGACCAGGAGGATTAGGGCTGCGACGGGCAACGCTGCGGTCACACCCCTAGCTCGACCAGCCTGGGTAGCGGGGGTGGATCTGCCCCTGCCACGGCGGGCGCTCGGCCGGGGGGAATTCGTAGTGATCGCGGCCGGGAAGGGTCTCCAGGGGGACGAGCGCCGGGTCGTCTCGCTGCAGGACGCGGACGCCATTCGCCGCCTCGATCTGGGCCTGGCCGGCGCGGCGGACTATGCGTTCCCAGCCGAGGCCGGGCCGGTAGAGCCAGTAGATCAGCTCGACCCAGCCCCGCGAGCGGCGCCGGTCGAGCAGCTGCGTGAAGGCGGTGGTGCGCCGGCGCGAGGCGGTCAGGTGGGGGCCGGCGGCGATCGCGCAGCTTTCGCGCCGGCAGCGGCGGAAGTCGACCGGGACGAGGGGCAGCCCGGAGCGCCCCGGCCGACCTTCCGGGGCCGGTGCCAGGGCGCGGGCGAGGCGCGCCAGCGGCCAGCCGTAGGCGGGCACCAGGGGATGGTGGCGGCAGGCGTCAGGGAGGTGGGGGGCGCAGGCGATTCGCCGCGAGATCGCGCCGGCCAGGCCGCGGCCGGCGCCGACTTCGCCGCCAGCCGCGACGGCGGCGATCGCGGCGAGCAGGAGCAGCGCGATCATCGCGACCAGGCTCGCCTGCTCGACGCTGGCTGAGCCCCGCTCCCGTTCCCGCCCGTTCCGCATGAGCCGAATCTAGGGCGGGCAGGCGCGCGAGTGGCGCGCAGAACGTGACGATTTTGCCCCATCGCGGCCTTCTGCTTTGATGTGCGGGATGGAGGGCAGCCCTTTCAACCTCTTCGGCGACCCGGACGAGTTCCGCGCCCGCATGGAGGAGCTCTCGGAGCAGATGCAGTCCTCCCAGCGGGTTGCCTGGGCCGACAACGCGATCAAGCTGGCGGTCGAGATGACCGTCGCCTCGGTCGGCCAGCTCGACCTCTCGGGCAGTCCCGACGAGCAGGCGATGCAGGTGCGCGACGCGATCCGCGTCCTCTTTCCCGAGTCGGTAACTCTCGTCCGAGAGGCCCGCGAGGGGCTGTCGTAGAGCCCCACCCGGTAGGGGTTCCACCTAGCTCTAAAGCAGCTCGAAGCGCAACACGGTGGCACTGCCGCGCCTCGTGGCTGCGGCCGTCAGCTCCAAGGGAAGGGCCGCCAGGAAAGCCGGGATCGCCACGACTACGCAGATCAGGTTGTCCAGCCGGCGCTGCCAAGGCTTGTCGGCTGGGACCGCTGTCGTGCGGCCGAGGGCGCCGAGGGCGACGTTGCGGCCGAAGGTGAAGCCGTTGAGGATCGTCTGCCACATCGTCGTGATGCCGGCGGCGGGGGACCAGCGGGCGCTGGCGACGACCTGGTCGCGGTTGGCGACGAGGCGACGGACCGACTCGACCGTAAAGAGGAACTGGCCGCCGGGTTCGAGGCCGGCCCAGCCGGCGCCGCCGATCCAGGCCGAGAAGCTGGCTCGATTGGCGATCCGCGTCGTGTCCCCGGCGCCGTGGCGGTCCAGCGCTGCCAGCGCCTCGGCGACGCCGTCCGCCTCGCCCGCGACGCCGAGCCCGCAGCTCTCGCAGCGGCTGACCGGCCCCCGCAAGCCGGGCCTCTGGTCGATCCAGCCGAAGAGCGGCTCCCCGCAGGCCGGGCAGGGCGGGTTCTCCGGTCCGGCGCCCGCCTCGAGGGGGACGACGGGGGCCCGTTGCAGGCCGCTTGGGGTCTCTCGCTTGGCGTTCATCGCCGGTAGCGTACGGCGCAGTGCAGTTGCGCGAGATCATGACCGCCGCCGTCGTCACCGCTCCGCCCGAGGCGAGCGCTGTCTCGGTCGCGCGGCTAATGCGCGATCACCGGGTCGGCTCGGTGGTGATCGTCGACTCTGGCGGCGCTCCCGCAGCAATGGTCACCGACCGCGATCTCGCCCTGCGCGTCTTCGCCGAGGGAGTCGACGCTGAGGCGCCGGTTGGTGAGCACGCTTCGCGGCCGCTGATCTGCGGCGAGTCGGCGATGGAGCTCGAGGAGGCGGCGGCGCTGATGGTCCAGCATCGGGTGCGCCGGCTCCCGGTCGTCGATGCGGGTAGGCTCGCCGGCATCGTCACGCTCGACGACATCGCCGTGCGCACGGGCAACCTCGAGGTGGCGCAGAAGATGACCGCGGAGGTCATCGAGGGCGCGCTGCCGCAGTTCTACTTTCGCGAGCGTGGCTAGGAGATGAGCCCGCGCCGGCAGGTCTTGGCCTGGGAGCAGCGCTGGTCGCGGCCGGTGGCGCTGGCGACCCTCGCCGCTGTCCTGCTCATCGTCGCCTCGCTCGTGGTGGCGGCAAGGGCGGTCGGCGGCAGCGATGGCGACGCCGATCTGCTCACCAGCGTCGACGCTCACCGCAGCGCGGAGCTGATCTCGAGCCTCCTGCAGGCACTTGGCGTCGGCCTGCTCGCGGCGCCGCTCTACTTCCTCTTCCGCGCCGCCAACGCGCGCAGTGACCGCATGCGCGGCCAGCTCGTCGGCCTGGTGATCGCGGCGCCGCTGTTCCTCGCGATCTCGGCGATCCTCGGCGGTCTCGTCAGCCTCGACGCGGCCAGCGATTTCGCCGCCGCGGGCCTGACCGGGACCGGCGATCACGCCAACAAGGTGGCATCGGATTCCCTCACGCAGGCCTCGCTCCGCAACCTCGCCGGGGGATTCGCCCTCGGCGGCAGGTTTGGGCTGGCCGCGGCCCTCTTCTACACCTGCCTGAACGCGATGCGCGTCGGCCTGCTGAGCCGGCTCTGGGGCTCGCTCGGGATGGCCCTGGGCGCGGCCTCCTTCGTCATCGCCACCTTCTTCTTCTTCACCCTCCTCTGGCTCGTCTACTTCGCCTTCCTCCTGCTCGGCCGAGTCCACGGCGGCAAACCGCCGGCGTGGGAGACGGGCGAAGCGATCCCCTGGCCCACCCCAGGCGACAAAGCCGCCGCCGAACTCACACCCCCCGCCGAGGACTCCCCCCAAGCTGACGAGCACCCCGCACCCTCCGCCGAGGAACTAGAGAAGCCGACCGAGAAGGGCCAATCCCAGTAGGGGTGGAGCGTCTTGTACTTTTTCGGCGCCCACCACAAGGCGCCAGCAGGCTTTCGCTCCACCGAAAAAGTTAAGCGGAACCCCTACTGGGATTGGCCCGTAGCACTGCGCTTACGCTGCGTCCGAATCTCGCTGAGGATGCGCTCCAGCCGAGGCTCCTGCGAGGTGTCGACGAAGTCCATCGCCGCCGCGACCCCGGGGTGGATCGCGGCGATCCGCTCGTGCATCGCCTGGGCCACCGCGCGGTAGCTGGGATGGCCCTCCCGGCCTGAGCGCAGCTCGATCAGGTGCATCGCCTCGCGGGCATTGAGGTCGAGCGTGTAGCGGATGCGGTAGGCGAGGCTGAGGGCGTACGGTGCCTGCTCGCGCAGGCCGGCGGCGGCGAGTCGCTCGTACTCGGCGCGCGAGATCTCCAGCGCCCGCTCGAACTCGTCGCCGGCGCCGGCTTCGCGCACCTCGTCGGGGACGCCGGCGCCGAGGTCGGGGCTCAGCCGCTGCCACTGGCAGGTCAGCATGCGGTGGCGCTGCAGGTCACGGAAGGCGCCGTAGTCGGAGACGATCTCGAAGCGGTAGCGCAGCGCCTCGAAGCCGCGGCCGGGGCGGTGGCGGCGGTTGCCCCGCTCGCCCACCATCGCCCCAAGCAGCTCCGCCCGCTCGGAGCGGTCGAGCACGTCGAGGCGGGCGAGGATCTCGGTCTCCGGCCTCGCTGCCCCCTCGAACAGGCAGGAGGCGAGCAGGTTCTCTTCGGTGCCGTCGACGTGGACCAGCTCGACCGACGGGGTGCCCTCACCGGCGTCGCGCCGGTCGAGGCCGAGCCGTGCCACCCACTGCTCGGTCTGGTCGCGCCGGCTCTGCAGGTAGCCGATCCACTCGCCGCCGCGGTCGGGCCGCTCGACCCGCGAGACGAAGCTCGGCATCACCTGCTTCAGCTCGGCCAGGATCATCTCGCCGTAGGCGCGTGCCTCGGGCAGCGGCGAGGCCATCAGCCGCAGCAGCAGCTGCTCGTAGGCCTGGCCCGAGGCGTAGATGCCGACGTGGCTCAGCGTCGCCGCTGGCAGCAGGCCGCGCAGCAGGTCGAGCGCCTTGGCCCGGATCGAGCGCTGCCACGGTCCCTCGGGTTCACCGTCCCCGCGCGGCCAGCGCTCCGCCGCCCACGCCTCGACCTGGCGCAGCGAGCGCGAGTAGATCGCGAAGATCTCATCCATCGCCGCGCCGAACTCGGCGCCGAGGTCATCGCCGCGGTAGTAGCGGTAGCCCCCGCCCGCATCCTCGGGCAGCGGCTTGTCGTAGGGGATGTAGCGGGTCGACTGCTCGAGGTAGGCGGCGAGGCGGCCGCGCTGCAGCAGCTTGGTGAGTATGTTCGAGACCCACTCGCAGGCGACGTGAGCGCCGCCGACCTGGGCGATCGAGTCGTCGCCGTAGCCGAGGAAGACGCGCTCGTAGAGCCCCGCCGCGCGCTCGCCCTCGGCGCCGTCGAAGGGCCGTGTGCCCTCCGCGGCATCCTCCGCGAACTCTTCCAGGTAAAGCCGGCGCACGGTTCCGGAATAGCGTGAATAGCGGGCAAAAAGCGCCCCCTTGACGGTCTCCGGCAGGTTGACCAGGGCGAAGACGGGACGGTCGAGGTTGGTGAAGTGAGGCGCAAGCAGAGCCTGCTCCTCGACGCTGAAGGTCTCGACCGGGTAGCGCACCGGCGCATCGTAGCCGCGCCCGCGGCGGGGCCGCCGCCGCCGGAATCCAGCCGCGAGTCAGCCAAACCCTTGTTGGGCAGGGGTTGACGCGGGCCCGCTGGGATTCGCCCGCCGTGGACCTAGTTGCGTGGTGATGGGGGTGCTGCCATCAGCTCGATCCGGTGGCCCGCCGGGGCGATCACCACGGCGCGCGGCACCCCCCAGTGCTCGCGACGTCGTTGGACCTCGAAGCCGTGCGCGGCCAGCTCAGCGAAGGTGCGCGCGAAGTCGGCGACGACGACGGCGGTGTGGCCGCGCGCAGGCACGGTCGGCGATTCGGTCGGCATCAGGTGGATCTGCGTCCCCTCCCGTTCCAGCCAGGTGAACTCGGTGAGGGTCTCCGGCGGCTGGACGAGCTCGAAGCCAAGCAGCTGCCAGAGCTCGACCGAGCGCTCGACGTCGGCGAGGGCGACCTCGATCCCGATGTGGTGCAGCATCAGAACAAGAGTGACAGCAGCGCGGCGCTGACGACGATCGCGGTCGACCAGGTGACGGCCTCCGCGGTGATCTCCATGTCGAGGCCGTAGGCGTGGGCGATGACCAGTGAGTTGAGGCCCGAGGGCATCGCCGAGAGCAGGCGGTAGGCGGCGGGGAGCTCGATCAGCGGCGGCGCCAGCAGCATCAGCAGGGCGGGCACGACCGCCAGGCGGGTGGCAACCGTCAGCGCGACCGGGCGGCTCAGCGGCGGCGGCATCGGCAGCTCGCCGTGCTCGGCGTTCTCGGCCAGGGTGGCGCCGACGGCGAAGAAGCCGATCGGCAGGATCGCCACGATCAGCGCCTGCGAAACGTCGACGAGGACGTCTGGCGCCAGCGCGCTTGGCGCCAGCAGCCCGGCGATCGCCGCGTAGAGCGGCGGGTTGCGGGTGAAGAAGGCGCGCACCCGCTGGCGCGGCGTTTCACCGGCCTTGGTGCCGAAGGCGGCGCCCACGGCGAAGGCCCCGAGCAGCAGGCAGGGGCCGGTCACCAGCACGTCGTAGAGGACCGCGGTGGAGAGCTGGTCGCGACCGAGCAGCGCAACCGTCAGCGGGTAGCCGAGGTAGCCGGTGTTGACGCTGAGCACGCAGCAGACGACGGCGCCGACCTGGAAGCGGGGCAGCTTCAGCACGCGGCTCGCCACCCACCAGGCGAGCAGGGCGCCAAGCGAGGAGGCGACGATCCCCAGCACCAGCCCGACCCCGTGGCCGAGGTCGACGTCGGCGGCGGCGATGTTGAAGAAGATCACCGGCGGCAGGAAGACGTACAGGAGCAAGGTCAGCGCGCGACGAGCGGCCAGCGCAGCACCCTGCGGCCAGCGATGCTCAGAGGCAACCCCGATGGCGACCGAGATCACGATCGCGGCAGTTGTGAGCAGGACGCCGATGGCGGGACCCTATGTGGGACACAGCGCTCGGTCGCGGGTCCTGTCGTGGATGTGTGGCACCCTCGGCGGCCCTCCGTGCTTCTACGGGCGCCGGGACACCGCGCTTGAAGGGCAGAAGCCTTGCCCTCCGCAGCCTCCGGGTCCGGCGAGTCCACCCCAGATCCACGCCACCCGCGGAAGATGCCGCAGTGACCTGAGCTTCACACCACTGCTCAGCTTCCCAAAAGCTCCCCACGCAAGCCCGGCTCAAGCGTCATCGGGGCCAAGCTCCTTCATTTGAAGCTTGGTTGCTCAACAGGGGACGTTCCTCGCGGGGGGTGGCGCCGTAGGGGGGACCCGCCCCGAGGACGCTTTAGCGACCGCAGGGGGTGGGGGGTCCCCTGCGGCGACAGGACCCGCCGCGCCCGACGCCTCAGCCTGAGTAAAGAGCTTCGATCTCCGCTTCGTACTTGCGCTCGATCGGCCGCCGCTTCAGCTTCATCGTCGGGGTCAGCTCCTCACCGCCCGGCTGCCACTCGCCGGAGAGCAGCTTGTAGCGCTTGATCTGCTCGACCCGGGAGAGGCGGGCGTTGGCGGCCTCGACCGCCTCGGCGATCTCCTTGGCCACCGCGGGGTCGTCCGGCGCCGCGCCGCGGGCGGCGAGGCTTTCGGGGTCGAGCGCGATCAGGGCGACGTTGTAGGGGCGGTTGTCGCCGATCGCGACCGCCTGGGCGATCAGGGTCGAGGCGGCCTTCAGCTTCGCCTCGATGTTGGCCGGTGACATGTTCTTGCCCGCCGCGTTGATGATCAGCTCCTTCTTGCGGTCGACGATCCGCAGGTACCCCTGCTCGTCGAATTCGCCGATGTCACCGGTCAGCAGCCAGCCGTCCTCGGTCAGCGCTTCCGCCGTCTTCTCGGGCAGGTTGCGGTAGCCCAGCATCACCTGCGGGCCCCGCACCATCACCTCGCCGTCCTCGGCCAGCTTCACCTCGGTGTCGGGGATCGGCGGCCCGACGGTCCCCACCCGCACTCTGCCGGGCGGGTTCAGCGTCGTGATCGCGGTCGTCTCCGACATCCCCCAGGTCTCGCGGATCTCGATCCCGAGCGCGAGGAAGAACTCGAGCACCTCGGGCGGCGTCGGCGCCGCCCCGACCACGAACGATTCGACCTGGTCGAGGCCGAGCATCGCGCGGATCCTCGACAGCACCTGCTCGTCGGCGCGCTTCCATTCGGCCTCGAGCTCGGCGGGCGCCCCGCCGTCCATGCGGGCGCGAGCGCGGCGACGGCCGAGCTCGATCGCGGCCACGGTGGCTTCGCGTTTGGCCTCGTCGGCCTCGGCCGCGATGCCGATCTCGATTGCCGCCTTCAGCTTTTCCCAGATCCGCGGCACGCCGCCCCAGACCGTCGGCTTGACCTCGATCGAGTAAGCGACCATCTGGCGCGGGTCGGGGCAGCAGTAAACGCAGTTGCCGTAGAACATCTGGGCGTAGAGCCCGGCCCAGCGGTCGGCGATGTGGGCGCTGGGCAGGAACGAGATCATCCGTCCACCGGGTTTGGTCGCCTGGACCGCGTCGCAGGCCCGCCAGACGGCGACCATGTTGGCGTGCGTCAGCTGCACGCCCTTCGGCGGCCCGGTGGTGCCCGAGGTGTAGATCAGGCAGAGCACGTCCTCGGGCTCGACCGCGCGCCAGGCGGCCTCGAAGTCGAAGCCCGGATCGCCCATCGCCTCCAGCTCATCAATCGAGATCGTCCCCGCGGGCGCCTCGCCGTCGATCACAACGACGTGCTCGAGATCCTCAACCGCCTCGCGCGCCGCCAGCACCGTCTCGAGGAACGCCTGCTCGGTGACGATCACCCGGTTGCCGGCGTCGCGAACCACGTACTCCACCTGCTCCGGAGAAGAGGTGTTGTAGACCGAGAAGCAGGTCGCGCCGAGGTGCATCGCAGCGCAATCGCCCAGATGAAAGGCCGGTCTGTTGATCAGCATGAACCCAACCGTGTCGCCGCGAGCGACACCGAGCTTCGCCAGCCCGGCGGTTCGCTTCCGCACCACATCCGCGTAATCAGCCCAGCTCGCCTCGTAGTCCGTGTCCTTCAGCCGCAGCGCCGGGCCGTCTGCCCACTCCGCGGCGGTGAGCTGAAACGCCTCGCACATCGTGGCGGCGGACAGCGCAGCGGGGCGACCTTCCGTCCCCGTCTCTGTTGTCTCGATCGGTTCCATCCCGCTCAGCAGAGGAGCGCGATGCTGAAGCCGTCTGAACCGCCGCCGCTGGAGAGCGCAGTGGGAGTTCCCGCCGTGTTTCGGAAGAACCCAACGAGCTTGTTGTTCGGCAGCCCCGAGGCCCGGTTGAAGGTCAAAACGCCGGACAACGAACCGGCGGCATCGGCAGTGCCCAGGCTGGCGATCGGCACGCAGTTTTCGACGCTCCCACCCGGGAGCAGGCTGGTGTCGAAGGTGATCTCGTACTGACCCGTAGAGATGATTTTCGCCGCCGTCACGCCGTGCCCGTTGATGATTTTGGGCGGGTCGAGCGGCGGCGCCCCGCCGCAGCATCCCCCGGTGCGGATGAAGGCGTAGATCTTGGTCGCCGGCGTCCCAGGAGCGCCTGGCGTGCCGGGCTGGCCCGCAGGCCCCTGCTCTCTCTTGTCTCCTTTGTCCCCCTTCAGCAGGGTGTTCTTGGCGAAGTCGTCAGCCTGCAGCGAGAAGTCCTTCACCTCGGCCGAGCGCACGGCGCCCTCTTTGATTTGCCTGGCGCCGACGCTGTCCTTGGGAAGCTGGGTGAACGCGACCGCACTGCCACCCAAGGCGATGAAGACCGCCGTCATGGACATCACATTGGCGAAGGTCAGCTTCTTGGCCAGCCGTTTTTTCATCCGGCCATAGTAAGGCTGAAGGCGCCAGTTGGCGAGCCGCTCTTTTTAGAACAGCGCTGAGCCGGCGTGTTCCGCGAACTCGACCAACGGTTGGGGGACGACGCCAAAGAAGACCACTCCCGCCGCGGCCAAAAGGGCCGGTGCGACCAGGTAGATGCGGCGACCCGCGTCGGGGTCGATCGGGTCGGCCTCGGGTGAGGCTCCGGCGATCGCGGGGGTCGCGCCCGTCGCCTCGCCGGCGGGGCGCATCCACATCGCCGCCACCACCCGCAGGTAGTAGGCGAGCGAGATCATCGTGCCGACGGCGATGAAGACGGCGAGCCAGGTGTAGTCGCCTTCGACCAGGGCCTCGATCAGGTAGAGCTTGCCGATAAAGCCGACGGTGGCGGGGAGGCCGGCGAGGCTGAGCATCGAGATCGTCAGCGGCCAGGCCAGCAGCGGGCGCTCCTGGCCCAGCCCCTGCACGGAGCGGATGTCGTCGCCGTAGGGCGTCTCGCGCTCGCGGGCGATGAGGACGGAGAAGGCCGCCAGGTTCATCAAGGCGTAGCCGGCGAGGTAGAAGACGAGGGCGTTGATACCGGCTTCGCTGGCGACGACGAGGCCGCCGAGGATGTAGCCGGCCTGGGCGATTCCGGAGTAGCCGAGCAGCCGCTTGAGCGAGTCCTGGCCGAGGGCGCCGACGTTGCCGACGACGATCGAGATCGCGGCCAGGACGGCGAGGGCCGGCTGCCACTCGTTTGCCTGCGGCGCCAGGGCGACGTCGAAGAAGCGGACGAAGACGGCGAAGGCAGCTGCCTTGGTCGCCACCGCCATGAAGCTGGTGATCGGCGTCGGCGCGCCCTCGTAGACGTCGGGCGTCCACTGGTGGAAGGGGGCGACCGAGGTCTTGAAGGCGAGCCCGACCGCGGTCAGGGCGATGCCGACCAGGATCAGCGGGTCGCCGAGCACGCTCTTCTGGGCGATTCCGGCGGCGATCGCGGAGAAGTCGGTCGAGCCGGTGCCCCCGTAGAGGAAGGCCATCCCGTAGAGCAGCGTCGCCGAGCCGAGCGAGCCGACGATCAGGTACTTGAGCCCCGACTCGAGCGATTTCTCGCGGCGCAGGTTGGCCGCGCAGAGGATGTAGAGCGGGATCGAGAGGGTCTCGATCGCGACGAAGAAGCTGACCAGGTTCTGCGCCTGCGAGAGCAGGACCATGCCCAGCACCGAGCCCAGCAGCAGCGCGTGGTACTCGCCAGAGCCGACCTGCTCGGCGGCCGGCTCCCGGATCGAGAAGAGCACGGCGAAGGCGGCAGTGAGGATCGCGATCAGCGAGATCGAGATCGCCAGGTCGTCGAGGCGCAGGGAGCCGGAGATCAGGTCGGTTGCGTCGCCCCACTGCCAGATCAACAGGCCGGCGGTGGTGGCGAGGGTGATCAGGGTCAGGCCTGGCGCCGCGCGCCGCAGCGGCTTGAAGACGCCGCTGAGCAGGACGACGCAGAGGCCAACGGTCAGCGCCAGGACCGGCGAGAGCGCGGCGTAGTCGATGTGGGGGGCGTGGAAGTTCATCGTCTCGAGGTCTCCCACGCGAGGGCCATCGGGGGTGCCTCCCAAATCGCACCCTCGCGGAGGGGGCGTTCTTGCTCTCGAATGGCCACGCTCCGCTTTGTGCTGAGTGATTTGGGAGGCACCCCCGATGGCCCCACGGCGGCGCTCACAGACTTGTCAGTCCGGCTCAGGATCAGCTGGGGATACAGCGCCAGTCCCAGGATGCAGAGCACGAGTGGCGCCAGGACGACCCCGTCGCGCCAGCCGATCTCACGCGATTCGAGACCCTCCGGTCTCCGGTTGTGCATCGTCCGCTGGTAGAGCCTCAGTGCGTAGTAGGCCGACATCGCCACGCCGGAGATTGCTACGAAGGCGAAGACGATCTTCGAGTCGAAGAGGCCGTTGAGGATGTAGAACTCGCCGACGAAGTTGGCCGAGCCCGGCATCGCCAGGGTGGCCAGGGTGACGATCAGGAAGAGGGCGGCCAGGACCGGCGCCTTCATCGCCATCCCGCCCATCTTGCCCAGGTCTTCAGTGCCGGTGCGCTCGACGAGGAGCGCGATGATCACGAACAGCGGCGCCACTACGAGCCCATGGTTGACCATCTGCAGGACCGCACCGTCAGCCCCGTCAGCACTCAAGGCGAAGATCCCGGCGGTGATGAAGCCGAGCTGCGCCACCGAGGAGTAGCCGGCGACGAGCCGCACGTTGGTCTGGGTGAAGGCCATCACCGAGCCGTAGAGGATCGAGGCCAGGGCGATGACCAGGATCACCTCCTGGAATTCGATCGTCGCGTCCGGGAAGAGCGGCAGCACGACCCGCAGGAAGCCGTAGGCGCCGACCTTGGCCAGGACGCCGGAGAAGACCGCCAGGGCCGGCAGCGGCGCCGCCCGGTAGGCGTCGGGCATCCAGCCGTGGAGGAGGAAGGCCGGCATCTTGACCAGGAAGGCGGCGGCGAAGAACCAGAAGATCCAGCGCTGGCTGCCCTCGCCGATCGGGTGCTTGGCCAGCTCGGCGATCGAGAAGGTGAGGTGGCCTCCGTCGGCGGCGATGATCGCGGTGGCGATCGCCGCGACCAGCATCAGCAGCGAGCCGATCAGCGTGTAGACGATCATCTTCAGCGTCGCCGCAGCCGCCGTCGGGCCGCCTTCGCGGTCGCTCCCCCAGGCGCCGAAGAGGAAGTAGAACGGGACCAGCATCAGGTCGAAGAAGAGGACGAAGAGCAGCAGGTCCTGGGCCAGGAAAGAGCCCAGGGTCGCGGTCTCGCCGACCAGCATCATCAGGAAAAAGAGGTGCGGCCGCTCCTGCTCGCGGAAGGCGGCGAAGGCCGTGCCCGCCGTCCACAGCACCGTGGTGAGCAGGACGAGGAAGACGTTGAGGCCGTCGATGCCGAGGCTGTAGTCGACGCCGAGGCCGGGGATCCAGTTGACGTCGACGGTGTCCTGCAGGCCCGAGGCGCTCGAATCGAACCCCGCGACGAGCGAGATCGCGAGGCCAAGCGTGACCGCGGCGCCCAGCGTCGCCCACCAGCCGGCGAGCCGCTTGGGCAGAAAGAGGCCAACGAGGCCGAAGACGAGTGGTGTCCAGAGCAGCGAGTTGCTCATCAGATCGTCTCCTGCGAAATTCGCGGCGCGAAGAACCAGGGGTGCACGCTTGCGAATTTCGCGCTCATGAGCTGCTCAGCAGGAAGTAGAGGGCGAGGCCGGCGAAGCCGACGATCAGCAGCAGCGCGTAGCTGCGGACGAAGCCGCTCTGCACGACGCGGACGATGCGGCCGCTGCCGCCGACGATGTCCTCGGTGCCGCTGACCAGGCCGTCGACGACGAGGCGCTCGAAGGTGCGGTTGGCGAAGCGGCCGATCGCCAGCGCCGGGCGCACGATCAGGAAGTCGATCGCCTCGTCGAAGTACCACTTGTTGACGAGGAAGGTGTGCAGCGGGCGCAGGCGCTGGATCAGCATCGCCGGCGTCTCGGGGCGGGCGATGTAGAGCCAGTAGGCGATGCCGATGCCGACGATCGAGATCGTCGCGCCGATCGCCAGGCCGGCCCAGGAGGCGCCGACCGAGGGCACGATCTCAGCCAGCGGCGAGTCGGCGAAGACCGGGTCGAGGAACTTGGTCACGACATCGTCGAGGCCGGGCACCTGGATCAGGCCGGCGAACAGCGCCAGGAAGGCGAGCACGCCCATCGCGGCCCGCATCGGCCAGGACTGCTCGGCGATGTGGTGATCGGCGCCGGGGAAGCCGACGTCGGTGTCCTCCTCTTCACCCGTCGCCGGGTTGAAGGGATGGGCGTGGTGGACGTGGCCGCTGTCGATCAGCTCCTGGGCCTCGGGGCAGGGCTTGCCCGGCAGCACGCGGAAGATCAGGCGGAAGGTGTAGATCGCGGTCAGCAGGGCGCCGAAGTAGCCGAGCACGGTGAAGATCTCGTACATGCCACCGCGCGCGGTGGCGTAGGCGAGGATCTCGTCCTTGGAGAAGAAGCCCGAGGTGCCGGGGAAGGCGGCCAGGGCGAGGCCGCCGCAGAGCATCGTGATCGAGGTGAAGCGCATCGCCTTGCCGAAGCCCTTCATCTCGTCGATGTTCTGATTGTTCGCCATCGCGGCGATGATCGAGCCGGCCGCCATGAAGAGCAGCGCCTTGAAGAAGGCGTGGGTCATCAGGTGGAACATGCCGGCGCTGTAGGCGCCGATCGAGACGCCCATGATCATGTAGCCGATCTGGCTCATCGTCGAGTAGGCGATCGCCCGCTTCAGGTCGGTCATTACCAGGGCGATCGTGCCGGCGACCAGCAGCGTCGCCAGGCCGACGAAGGCGGCGATGTCGGCGGCGGTCGGGGCGAGGACGAAGAGCGTGTGGGTGCGGGCGATCAGGTAGACGCCGGCGGTGACCATCGTCGCCGCGTGGATCAGCGAGGAGACCGGCGTTGGTCCCTCCATCGCGTCCGGCAGCCAGGTGTGGAAGGGCAGCTGCGCCGACTTGGCGAAGGCCCCGACGAGGAGCAGCAGGCAGATCGCGGTGATCGTCCACTCGTTGGTCTGGAAGACCTCGGGGGCCTTGGTGAAGACCTCGCTGTATTCGAAGGTGCCCAGTTCGCGGAAGATCAGGAAGGCGGCGAGGACGAGGCCGATGTCGCCGACGACGTTGATCACGAAGGCCTTCATCCCGGCCTTGGTCGCGGTTCCCCGCCGGTACCAGAAGCTGATCAGCGCGTAGGAGGCGAAGCCGACGAAGGCCCAGCCGACGATCAGCAGGACGAAGTTGCCGGCGAGGACGAGCAGCAGCATCGAGAAGACGAAGAAGTTGAGGTAGCTGAAGAAGCGGTGGTAGCCCTGGTCGGACTGCATGTAGCCGAACGAGTAGAGGTGGATCAGGGTCGAGACGCCGGTGACGATCAGGACCATGAAGACCGAGAGCGGGTCGACGAAGATCCCCAGCTTGATGTCGAGGCCGGCGACGCTGGCGTAGTCCCAGAGCGCTGAGGCGTGGTGGCGCGCCTCGGGCGCTTCGCCGAGCAGGCAGAGCAGGGCGCCGATGCCGCAGGCGAAGGCGAGCCCGATCGCGGCGGTGCCGATCGCCCCGGCCGCCTTGGCCGGGAGCGTGCGGTAGCTGAGCGCGATGAAGATCGAGCCCAGCAGCGGGAAGAGCAGGACCAGCCAGGCCCAGGTCGTCGCGCTCACCCGCGCAGCTCCCGCAGGGCGTCGACGTCGAGCGGCAGCTTGCGCCGGAAGATCGCCACGATCAGGCCGAGGCCGACGACGACCTCACAGGCGGCGACGACCATGACGACGATGGCGAAGATCTGCCCCTGCTGGTTGCCGACCATGCGGCTGAAGGCGACCAGCGCCAGGTTGCCGGCGTTGAGCATCAGCTCCAGGCAGAGCAGGATGACCACGGGGCTGCGGCGGATCAGGATGCCGGTGGCGCCGATCGCGAAGATCAGGCTGGAGAGGACGATGTACCACTCGGTGTTCATGCACGGACTCCTGGGGCGGTGGGGGAGGGCGCCGATGCCCTCCCCGGACGCGCCTCCGGCGCTGAGTGTCCGGAGAGGGCATCGGCGCCCTCCCCGGACTCAGGCGTTCGGTTGCGGCCGGCGAGTACTACGGCGCCCACTGCGGCTAGGAGCAGGAGGATGGAGGAGGCCTCGAAGGGGAGGAGGAACCGTTCCAGGAGGAGCCTTCCGATCGCGGCGGGGTCGCCGAAGCCCGGATTGACCTCGGGGCCGTGGGTGCTGAGCGCGATCAGGGAGGAGCTGAGGACGGCGATCGAGAGCTCGACGAAGAGGGCGGCGCCCATCAGCGGGGCGAGGAAGCGCTGGCCCGGGATCGGCTCCCAGGCCGACTCGGTGTCGCCGCCGACGTAGGCGGTGACGAAGACGTAGAGAACCATCACGGCGCCGGCGTAGACGACCACCTGGGCGGCGGCGACGAAGGCGGAGCTCAGCAGGAGGAAGAGGACCGCCAGCGAGAAGAGGTGGACGATCAGCGCCAGCACCCCATAGAAGGGGTTGCGGAGGGCGACGACGCCGACCGCGCCAGCGAGGGCGCCGAGCGCCGCGGCGAAGAAGAGGACCGCTTCCACTTACTCGCCCTCCGCCCGCAGCGGGGTGCGCTCGATCGGCTCGGCCAGCAGCATCTCCTTGGTGAAGATCAGGTTCGAGCGGTCGTAGTCGGCCATCTCGTAGTCGTGGCCCATCGTGATCGCGTCGAAGGGGCAGGCGATCTCGCAGTAGCCGCAGAAGATGCAGCGCGAGAGGTTGATCTCGTAGACGGCGGCGTAGCGCTCGCCGGCCGAGACGCGGTCGCCGGGGATGTTCTCGGCGGCGACGACGCGGATGCAGTCGGCGGGGCAGGCGGCGGCGCAGAGCGAGCAGCCGACGCACTTCTCCAGACCCGTGTCCTCGAACTTGTGCAGCTTGTGGCGGCCGCGGAAGCGCGGGTAGACGGGGGTCTTCTCCTCGGGGTACTGGATCGTCATCGGGCCCTCGATCAGCCGCGCCATCGTCGTCTTCAGGCCGCGCAGGGTCTCGCCGAAGGCGCGGTAGACACCGCCGGCCCCGCCCGGCTCGGGCCCGCGCTGGACGACGACCACGTCCTGGTCCTTCAGGTACGGGAACTCAGCCACGGGCGAACCCCCCTTGGCGAGTTTCCGGGCTATATGACGGGAAAGTCGCCAAGCCCATCACGTCGCCACCACCAGGATCGCGGTGATGAGCAGGTTGAGCGTCGCCAGCGGCAGCAGCACCTTCCAGCCGAGGCTCATCAGCTGGTCGTAGCGCAGCCGCGGCAGCGTCGCCCGCACCCAGATGAAGAGGAGCACCAGGCAGAGGATCTTGGCCAGCACCCAGATCGGGTCGAGCCAACCCGGGCCGGGGCCCATCCAGCCGCCGAGGAACATCGCCGTGGCGACGCCGGATACGACGATGATCTCGATGTACTCGACCAAGAGGAAGCTGCCGAAGCGCATGCCGCCGTACTCGGTCATGAAGCCCTGCACCAGTTCGGCGTCGGCCTCGGGCATGTCGAAGGGGGTGCGGTTGGTCTCGGCGAAGCCGGCGAGCATGAAGATGAGGAAGCCGACGAACTGGGGAAAGATGAACCAGAGGTCGCCCTGGGCGTGGACGATGTCGACCAGCGAGAGCGAGCCGCCCATCATGATCACCCCGAGCAGAGCCAGCCCCATCGCCACCTCGTAGGAGATCAGCTGAGCGGCGCCGCGCATCGCGCCGAGCAGGCTGTACTTCGAGCCCGAGGACCAGCCGCCGAGCAGCAGGCCGTAGAAGGCGAGCGAGCCGACGGCGAAGAAGTAGAGGATGCCGATCGGCACGTCGATGCCGTAGAGGCCGACGCCGTCCTGCACGTCGCCCCAGGGAATGATCGCCAGGGCGAGGACGCCGGAGAGGACGGGCAGCAGAGGCCCGAGGATGAAGAGGGTCTGGATCGCGTTGGCGGGCCGGAACGCCTCCTTGCCGAGCAGCTTGCCGACGTCGGCAAGCGGCTGCAGGATGCCGAAGGGGCCGACCCGGTTGGGACCGTAGCGGTGCTGGAAGCGGCCGATCAGCTTGCGCTCGAGCACCGTCATCAGCGGCACGATGCCGAAGATCACGGCGAAGATCACCACGCTCTTGAGGATCATCACCCAGGTCGCTTCAACGACCGTTGTGTCGGCGATCGGCAGCATCAGCCGGCAGTCTTCTCGATCGTCACGCTGACCGGGCTGCCGTTGAGCAGGGCGTTGGCGTTGCTCTCGGCGGTGCCCTCGAGCAGGAAGCAGGTGCCCTCCGCGATCCGCTCCCTGATCGCCACGCGGGCCCGGATGCTGGTGCCGTTTTGGGCGACGCTTACCTCGTCGTTGGTCTTCAGGCCCAGGCGCTCGGCGTCTGCGATCGAGAGTTCCACTCGCTGAGTGGGGGTGAGGAAGCGAAGCGGCGGGTTCAGCTCGGTGATCGGGCCGGTCCATAGGTCGCGGTAGGTGCCTAGGGCTAGGGCGTCGCCGTTGGTCCCTGGGGCGGGGGAGGCGAGTGGGCCCGACTCGGCGGACGCCGCTCCGCGAGGAGCCGAAGTTGTCTCCGTGGGCGAGGTAGGCGCGTCGGGCTGAGTGTCCGGCGAGTCGGGCCCACTCGCCTTTTCCACTCCAGAGGCTGCCGCTCCGGTCGAGCCGAAGGAGCTCGCCGCCGGGGTGTCCTGCCAGCGGATGCCGCGACCACCGATGTTGGCGTCGGTGATGCCCGCATAGAAGGGGACAGCTTCGGCGAGGGCTGCGAAAGCTGAAGGTTGGGACGAGACGCCGGTGTCGTGACCGAGAGCAAGCGAAAGCTCGGCGAGGACGCCCCAGTTGGGGCGGATGTCTCCGGGGCGGGAGGCGCTTGGGCGCACGCGTTGGAGGCGGCCGTCGGGGTGCGAGACCGTGCCGTCTTTCTCGGCGTGGGTCTCGAGCGGGAAGACGACCGAGGCCTTGGCGGTGGTCGCGGTCTCGAAGCTGGAGAAGGCGATGACGTGGTCGGCCGCCGTCAGGGCCCGGTCCCAGGCCGCGGTGTCCGGGAAATCGCGCAGCGGGTCGACGCCGAAGAGGAGGAGGGTCTTGAGCTCGCCTGACTCGAGGGCAGCGCGGATCTCCTCGGTCGACTTGCCGACGAGGTCTGCGTTTGCCCCGTATGGCGTGGTCAACGTAGACCTCGTGTCACTGAGGCCGGGGCCGGCGTCTGGCAGGCAGCCGGCCTCGCGGAGGCCGCGGGCGTTGGTGAGCTCGGGGACTTCGAGCAGGCCCGAGTTGTCCTTGCCGGCGAGGTTGAGGGCCTTGGCGACGTCGAGGAGCGCGGTCACGGCTCCTTCGCCCTCGCGGCCGATGCGATCACCCCAGATGATCGCGACGGAATCGGCGTCGCGGAGGGTCGCGGCGATGTCGGAAGCCCTGCCCTCGTTGGGGAGGCGCAGGCAGTTGGCCAGCTCGGAGAGGAAGAGGGTGGCGCCGCCCGGGGCGTAGCGCGTTGCGGCTGCCGCGCCTCCGTCGAGTGCCGTCGGCTGCTCGGTGGCCACGGCCAGCTTGGCGCCGTTGCGGCGGATCGCCTTGCGGATGCGGAGGTCGAGGATCGGGCTGGAGTGGAGCGGGTCGGTGCCGATGAGGAGGATCGCCTCGGCGTTGTCGATGTCGCGGACCCTGGCAGAGAGCTCGGGGTGGTCGAGGCGGACCTGGGTCGCGCGGGCGGGGCCGCGCGATGGGCGCGAGTCGACGTTCGATGAGCCGAGCGCCTCGCGCATGATCCGCTGGACCAGGTAACCCTCCTCGTTGGAGGCGTCGCCGACGATCGCGGCGCTCTGGGCGCCGCCGTGCTTCAGCGCCGCGGCGGCTTTGGCGATCGCGTCCTCCCAGCCTAGATTGGCGGCGCCACTGCGCAGGCGCGGGCCGCGCACCCGCTCCTCGGCGGCGAACATCTCGAAGCCGTAGCGGCCGCGGTCGCAGAGCCAGCCGTCGTCGACATCGGCGTTGTCGCGCGAGACGACCCGCTTCACCTGCTCGTCGCGGACGGTGAAGCTGACGTTGCACTGGCTCGGGCAGAGGGTGCAGACAGAGCCGGCCTGCTCGATGTCCCAGGGCCGGGCGCGGAAGCGGTAGGTGTAGCTGGTCAGCGCGCCGACCGGGCAGAGGTCGGTGATGTTGCCGTGGAAGGGCGCCACGTAGGGGCGGTCGTCGAAGGTGCCGACGAAGGTGCGGTCGCCGCGCTCGAGCAGCTGCAGCTGCTCGTCCTCGGCGACCTCCTGGCTGAAGCGCACGCAGCGGTAACAGAGGATGCAGCGCTCGCGGTCGATCGCGACCAGCGGCGAGAGCTCGATCGGCTTCTCGAAGTGGCGCTTCTGGTCGGTCATCCGGCTCTTGCCCGGGCCCCAGCCCATCGAGATGTCCTGCAGCGGGCACTCGCCGCCCTTGTCGCAGACCGGGCAGTCGAGCGGGTGGTTGACGAGCAGGAACTCGACCACGGCGCTCTGCGCGTGCTTGACCTGGTCGGTCCGGGTGTGGACGACCATGCCGTCGCGGACCGGGGTCGAGCAGGAGGTCTGCAGCTTCGGGATCCCCTCGATCTCGACCAGGCACATGCGGCAGGCGCCGACCGGCTCGCCCAGCTTCGGCTCGTAACAGAAGACCGGGATCTCGACGTCGCCGCGCTTGGCGGCGTCGTGCAGCATCTCGCCCTCGGTCGCACTCACCTCGCGGCCGTCGATGATCAGGTTGATCTCTTTGCCGCTCACGTCGCTGCCCCCAGGGTCTCGGGCACGCCCTGGACCGCGGCGATTCGCTCGTTCTCGAGCGGCGAGCCCGCTTCGGCGATCACGCGCTCGAACTCATCCCTGAACTTCCTCACCATCGCCCCGACCGGCATCGCCATCGAGTCGCCGAGCACGCAGAGGCAGTGGCCGATGATGTTCTCCTGCACCGAGGCGACGATGTCGAGGTCCATCGGCGTCGCCTCGCCGCGCACGACCCTTTCCAGCATCTTCACCGTCCAGTTCGTCCCCTCGCGGCAGGGAGTGCACTTGCCGCAGGACTCGTGGTGGTAGAAGCGCGCCGTGCGCAGCGCCATGTGCGGGATCGAGACCCGGTCGTCGGCGACGATGATCGAGCCCGAGCCGAGCATCGAGCCGGCCGCCGCCATCGCCTCGAAGGAGTAGGGAAGGTCGAGGCCCTCCTCGGCGGTGAGCACCGGGGAGGAGGAGCCGCCCGGGTAGAAGGCCTTGACCTCGTGACCCTCGGCCGGGCCGCCGGCGAGGCCGTAGATCAGCTCGCGGGTCGGGATCCCCAGCTCGACCTCGTAGTTGCCGGGCCGCCGCACGCCGCCGGAGATCGAGACGACCTTGGTCCCCGGCGACTGCTCGGTGCCGAAGCCTTTGAACCACTCCGCCCCGTTGTTGACGATGTGGGGCACGTTGGAGAGAGTCTCGACGTTGTTGATCAGGGTCGGGCCGCCGTAGAGGCCCTGCACTGCCGGGAAGGGCGGCTTCAGCCGCGGGTTGCCGCGCTTGCCCTCGAGCGCGTCGAGCAGCGCCGTCTCCTCGCCGCAGATGTAGGCGCCGGCGCCGCGGTGGACGACCAGCTCCAGATCGCGGCGCGTGCCCAGGATGTCCTTGCCGAGGTAGCCCGCCTCATAGGCTTCGGCGACCGCGGCGTCGAGGATGTCGGCCTGCGAGTCGTACTCGCCGCGGATGAAGATGAAGGCGTGGCCGATGCCGGCGGCGAGGGCGGCGATCGCGATCCCCTCGATCAGCTGGTGCGGGTTGCGCTGCATCAGCTCGCGGTCCTTGAAGGCGCCGGGCTCGGACTCGTCGGCGTTGCAGCAGAGGTACTTGTCGACGCCGCCGCCGCGGGGCAGGAAGCTCGCCTTCTTGCCCATCGAGAAGCCGGCGCCGCCGCGACCGCGCAGGCCGGACTCTTCGAGCTCCTTCAGCACCTCGTCGGCCTCGAGCTCGCGGTAGGCCTTCTCCAGCGTCGCGTAGCCGCCGTAGCCCTTGTAGCCGGCGAGCGTGCGCAGCGCCGGGTCTTCGGCGTTCTTGAGCAGCATCCTTGTCTCAGGCATCGGGACCTCCCGGCAGCGGCCGCTTCTCCAGCGCCTTCTCGGGCAGGACGTCGGCGCCGCTGCGCAGCTGCTCGATCGCGGTCGCCGCCTCGGCTGCTCTCCAGCGGGCCGAAGTAGCGCTCGTCGATCGAGGCCATCGGCGCGATGTCGCAGGCGCCGAGGCACTCGAAGCCGGTGACGAAGAGATCCTCGTCGTCCCCGGCGGCGGCCGGAAGGCGTCGAGCAGCTCGTCGCCACCGCGCATCCAGCAGCTGATGTTGGTGCAGACGGCGATCTTGTGGGTGCCGACCGGGTCGGTGTGCAGCAGGTCGTAGAAGCTCGCCACCGACTCCAGGTAGGCGGGCGTCACCCGCATCACCGCCGCGGCCTGGCGGATCCCCTCCGGCGTGCACCAGCCGTAGAGCCGCTGCACCGCCCAGAGCGCCGGGATCGAGGCCGATTTGCGGTCGGGGTAGCGCGACATCAGCTGCTCGATCCGCTCCTGCAGTTCGGGCGGGCAGTCCACCTCATGAAGCTCGGGAACCCGCTCCGGAGCTCGGTCCGGCACGCGCCCCTCGGTGATCGACAGGCAGCAGCCATCCGCATCCGGCAGGTGCTCCCTGAGGACGCTTTAGCGACGAAGGGGCGGCGGGTACCCTGCGGCGACAGGACCCGCTGGCCCGTGCGCATCGTCCAGTCTCACCGTCGACCCCCCCAAGGATCGGATCGAGCATCCCCAGCGAGCAGATCATGTCGGCGATGTAGGTGCCGGTCGACATGTCCTTGAAGGCCTGCAGGTTGACGAAGGAGGGGTCGCGGAAGTGCACGCGGGCGGGCTTCGAGGAGCCGTCGGCGAGGACGAAGCAGCCGAGCTCGCCGCGCGGCGACTCGATCGCGTAGTAGAGCTCGCCCGGGCGCCACCCGGTAGCCCTCGGTGACGAGCTTGAAGTGGTGGATCAGCGACTCCATCGAGGTCGAGAGCTCCGAGCGCGGCGGCAGCACGTACTTGCGGTCGTCGGCGATGAAGGGGCCCTCGGGGAGGAGGTCGAGCGCCTGCTCGATGATCCGCGTCGACTCGAGCATCTCCGCCACCCGCACCCGGTAGCGGTCGTAGTTGTCGCCGACCGTGCCGACCGGGATCTGGAAGTCCATCTCGGGGTAGGCGAGGTAGTCGAAGGCCTTGCGCAGGTCCCAGGGCTCGCCGGCGGCGCGCAGCAGCGGCCCGGTCACGCCCAGCTCCAGCAGCCGCTCGCGCGAGACGATCCCGGTCCCCTTGGTGCGCGAGAGGAAGACCTCGTTGCGGTCGAGCAGCGCCTGGTACTGGCCGACCCGCACCGGCATCTCGGCGATGAAGTCGCGCAGCTTCTGCTCGAAGCCGAGCGGGATGTCCTCGATCACGCCGCCGACCTGGAAGTAGCGGGTGTGCATCCGCTGCCCGGTCGCCATCTCGAAGAGGTCGAGGATGCGGTCGCGCTCGCGGAAGCAGTACCAGAGCATCGAGATCGCGCCGAGGTCGAGCGCCGTCGTGCCCAGCCAGACCAGGTGGGAGTGGATCCGGTTGAGCTCGAGGAAGATCGTCCGCAGGTACTTGGCCCGCGGCGGGATCTCCAGCTCGATCAGCCGCTCGACCGCGCCGCAGAAGGCCTCCATCTGGAAGAAGTAGGAGACGTAGTCCATCCGCTCGACGAAGGGGATGACCTTCCAGTAGCTCTTGTCCTCGCAGGACTTTTCGATCCCGGTGTGGACGTAGCCGATCACCGGCTTGAGGTCCTTGACCACCTCGCCTTCGAGGTCGACGACGAGGCGCAGCACGCCGTGCGTGGCCGGGTGGTGCGGCCCGATGTTGACCGTCATCACCTCGCTGGTGAGGTCGTGCGTGGGGAGCGCCTCAGCCATAGTTGCGCTCGTTGTAGGTGAAGGTGACCGGCTCGCCGCCGACCGGGAAGTCGCGCCGCTGCGGCCAGCCAACGTAGTCCTCGGGCAGCAGGATCCTGGTCAGGTCCGGGTGCCCCTTGAAGACGATCCCGAAGAAGTCGTAGACCTCGCGCTCCTGGAACTCGGCGGTGGGGAAGAGCTCGACGCAGGAGTCGATCTCCGGCAGCGCGTCCTCGCCCGGATCGGCCAGCAGCGCCTTCACCCGCAGGCGCTCGACCCTGTCGCGGTTGAGCAGCTCGTAGTGGACGGCGAAGCGCGGCTCTGCCGGCAGGTAGTCCGCTGCGTGCAGGCTGGAGAGGAAGCGGTAGCCCTGGCCCGGGGCGTCGCGCAGCCAGCCGAGCACGGCGAGCAGTTGCGCCGGGTCGATCGACAGGCTCGCCCGGCCTTGGCCGAAGCTCGTATCGAGCACCGCGCCGGGGTGGTCCTGCTCGATCTCCCCCCGGATCAACTCCAGTCCGGGGGCGTCAGGCACCGATCAGCTCCCTGGCCGCGAGATAGGCCTGCGCCGCCTCGGCGCTCGGTTCGCTGCGCGGACCGCCGCGCGCCCACTCCTCGGTGCCGGCGGCGTTGTAGCGCTGGCGCCAGCCCTGATCGGGGTTGCCCTGGATCTTGTGCTGCAGCTTGGTGAAGCCGTAGAGGACCGCCTCCGGCCGCGGCGGGCAGCCGGGGATGTGGAGGTCGATCGGCATGAACTTGTCGGCACCCTGGACCACTGCGTAGTTGGAGAACATGCCGCCGCTGGAGGAGCAGGCGCCCATCGAGATCGCCCACTTCGGCTCCAGCATCTGGTCGTAGAGGCGGCGGACGACCGGCGCCATCTTGATCGAGACGCGGCCCGAGAGGATGATCAGGTCGGCTTGCCGCGGTGAGGCGCGCAATGCCTCGGCGCCGAAGCGGGAGATGTCGTAGCGGGCGGTGCGACGACCGAGATCGGCGCCTCGATCGCGCAGCAGGCGAGGCCGAAGGTGAGCGGGAAGATCGAGTTCGAACGCGCCCAGTCGAGCAGCTTCTCGAAGCTGGTCATCACGACCTTCTCCTCGACGAAGCGCTCCAGCTCCTCGCCCTCGAGGTCGCCGCGCAGCATGTCGCGGGCGCGCAGCTGCCGCGAGCGCATCGTCTGCACGCTCTATTTCCAATCCAGCGCACCCTTTCGCCAGACGTAGGCGAAGGCGACGAAGCAGCAGCACGACGAAGGTGACCAGCTCGCCGAGGACGAAGACGCTGTCGGCGCCCTTGAGGATGACCCCGATCGGGTAGAGGAAGACGACCTCGATGTCGAAGAGGATGAAGAGCATCGCGATCAGGTAGAAGCTGACGCCGAAGCGCAGCCCGTGCGAGGCCTCGACCGGGATGCCCGACTCATAGGGCTCGCTCTGGCGCATGCTCGCCGCGGTCGGGCGCTTCGGGCGCTTCGGCCCGATCACGTGGTTGAGCATCGCGAAGGCCCCCCCAACGGTGACGCCGAGGAAGGCGAAGACGAGAATCGGCAGGTAGCTCTTCAGCACTGGGAAGTCCGTTTTGGGCTGGCGGCTCAGTGGGGCGTCGTTCGCCTCACCTCACCGCCTGCAGCCGCTTTATACACCCACCTTGTGACACATTGCTACATAGTGATTTTCCGCATCAGCAAGCCGAATCCCGACCCTCTTAGGAGGAAATAGCGGTGGCGGAGGTCCATCTCGTCGTCGGCTGCGCGCTGATCCTGCTCAACCTCGTCGCCTTCGCGGTCGGCGGAGTCGCCTGGTTTCGCGATCGGCCCTCGATCAGCTTCTGGTACCTGCTGCGCGCCGCGCAGGGCGCGGTCTTCCTGCAGGTGATGCTGGGCGGCCTGCTCGTCTTCACGAACCACAAGCCCGACGACAGCCTCCACTACCTCTACGGGATCCTGCCCCTCGTCGTCTCCCTGATCGCCGAGGGTGCCCGCGGTGGCGCCGCCGAACGCGAGCTGCGCGACGTCGACTTCGAATCCCTCGCCGCCGACGCCCAGCAGTCCCTCGCCCTGGCGATAGTCCGCCGCGAGATGGGCATCATGGCCGTCAGCTGCGGCGTAATCCTCTTCCTGGCCCTCCGCGCCGCGGGCACCAGCGGCGCCTTCTAGCCGCGAAACCGTCTCAACCCGCGTATATGGCGGGTCAGGACGGTTTCGCGGTGACGAGGGCGGGGCGGCGGTCGAGGCCGAGCTGGACTGCGGCGACGACCGAGAAGAGTGTGCCGGTAGCTAGGTGGAGGACGGCGTCGGCGCCGTTGTTGGGGAAGGTGAAGATGCCGGCGGGGCTGGTCGAGAAGATCGCCCAGACGCCGGTGACGATCAGCGCGATGGCGACGTAGATCGCGTAGAGCACGGCCCAGCGTGGCTTCAGGGCGAAGTAGAAGGCGGGCAGGAAGAGCAGGAAGCCGGAGAGGGCGTGGACACCGTTGAAGTCGACGCCGAGCACCCGCTGCGTCGGCCGCGCCGTCGCCGAAGTCGAAGCTCGGCTCGGCGATCAGGCCGGCCGTCGCCCAGGCGAGCTGGAACGACGGCGACGATCACGATGCCCCACTGGGCGAAGGTCCACTGCGCGCGCGGCGCGGTGGTTGCCTCCATCGCGCCAGAGCCTACTCTTGTCCGGCAGATATTCGAGGCGGTGAAGAGGCATGCCGATTCCGAGGATGCACCCGGTCGAGTCCAGCGCGGTGGCGAGGATCGGCTACGACCCCGAGGCCGAAGAGGCCTACGTCGAGTACATCGGCGGCGGTCTCTACGCCTACGAGGCGTAGCGGCCGAGGTATTCGAGCAGCTGGCGAACGCCGATTCGAAAGGGACGTTCGTCAACGCCGTGATCAAGCAGTATCCGTTTCGGAGGCTTGGCCCAGGATAGGCTGGGGCAATGCTCGACCACATCGGCATCGAGGTCAGCGACCTGGAGCGCAGCAAGGCGTTCTACGAAGCGGCCCTGGAGCCGCTCGGGATTGGCCACATCATGGAGTTCGAGGGCTCGGTCGGGATGGGCAGCGAGGGCAAGCACGGGCCCAAGCCCTATTTCTGGATCCACGCTCGCGGTCGCCCGGCCGTGAGTGGCGCCCACATCTGCTTCGGTGCCCGCGGCCCCGAGCTGGTCGACGACTTCCACGCGGCGGCGCTGGCGGCCGGCGGCGAGGACAACGGCGCGCCCGGACTGCGGTCGCAGTACCACCCCGGCTACTACGGCGCCTTCGTCCTCGACCCCGACGGTAACAACGTCGAGGCCGTCTGCCACCAGGCCCCGCCAAGCTGAGTTGATGGCACCTTGGTCGCGGTAGGTGCGACCAAGGTGCCACTCAGTCCAGCGGCCGGTACTCGCCGCCGCTGAAGACCAGCGGGTCGCCCTCGCCGCTTGCCAGGTCGCGGACCTCGCCGGTGACGATCACGTGGTCGCCGGCGGCGACCACGTCGCGCAGCTCGCAGGCGATCCAGGCGATCGCGTCGTCGATCGCCGGAATGCCTCCCCGCTCGCTCCAGGTGACGCCGCCCCACTTGTCCGCCGCCGGGGCCTTGGTGGCGAACGAGCGGGCGATCTGCTCCTGGCCAGAGTGCAGGACGCTGATGCCGAAGTGGTTGGCCGCTTGCACCGCGAGCAGGGTGCGCGAGCCGCGGTCGAGGCAGGCCAGCATCAGCATCGGCTCGATCGACAGGGAGCAGACGGCGTTGGCCGTCGCCCCGGCCGGACCATCGGGCCCACTGGCGCTGACGACGGTCACCCCAGTGGGCAGCATCGCCATCGCGGCGCGAAAGCGGTCGGGGTCGAGCGGGCTCACGGCGAGATGCCCGAGCACAGGTCCGCGAATGGCCGGGGGCGTGCCTGGCCAAGCAGATCGAGGACGCGGGGTGCAGCCTCTGGTGCCAAAGGCAAATCCGAGGACGCAGAGATGCGCAGTGCCGCGTGCGTCATCCGGGCGGGCGGGGATCTGAACTCGGGCATCTAAGCGAGACAATATGATGCCCGCCGCGTGCGCCCGGCACTAATCACAGCTCTGGTGGTCGCCTCGGCCCTCGGTCTCGCTGCCTGTGGGTTTGGCGAGGAAGGGGTCTCGGTCTCGAAGGACGACCCCAACCACGGCGGTGCCGTTCTCTTCGCCACGCACTGCTCGGGCTGCCACACGCTCAGCGCCGCGGGAACCCAGGGCAGCGGCAATCGGGGTGTGCGCACGCAGGGGCCGAACCTCGACCAGCGAACCGAGAGCTATGAAGACGCCCTCTTCGCGATCCAGAACGGCGGCTTCTCCGGCGCGATCATGCCCCAGAACATCCTCGTCGGCCGGGAAGCCGAAGCGGTCGCGCGCTTCGTCGCCAAGTACGCCGGCACCGAAGCGGAAACCTCGCCTCGTCCCGGCGAGAGCCTCTCCTTAAGCTCTCCGAGCCATGCTCGATCTGAAGCTGATCCGCTCCGACCCTGAGCGGGTCAAGGCGGCGCTTGCCCGCCGTGGCGCCGGTGACCACGTCGACGAGCTGCTCGCCCTCGACGCACGCCGCCGCGAGCTGTTGCCGCGGATCGAGGGCGCGCAGGCCGAGCGCAAGACGGTCTCCAAGCAGATCGGCGAAGCCAAGCAGCGCGGCGATGACGCCGGCGCGCAGATGGAGATCGTCCAGGGCCTCAAGGAGACGATCGAGTCCGGCAAGGCCGAGCTGGAGCGGGTCGAGGCCGATCTGCAGCGGATCGTGACTGCCCTGCCCAACCTGCCCGACCCCGATGCCCCGGACGGGATGACCGAGGAGGACGCTGTCGTCCTGCGCGAGGAGGGGCAGCGGCCGAGCTTCGACTTCGAGCCGCGCGATCACCTCGACATCGGCACGGACCTGGGGCTGATCGACATGGAGGCGGGCGCGCGCGTCTCCGGCTCTCGCTTTGCCTACATCAAGGGAGACCTGGTCATGCTCGAGCTGGCCTTGGTCCGCTTCGCGCTCGACTTGGTTCGCGGCGAGGGTCACGAGCCCGTCGTGCCACCGGTCCTCGTTCGCGAGGAGGCGCTCGTCGGTACCGGCTTCCTTCCCGGTGACCGCGACCAGATCTACGAGGTGCCGAAGGACGAGCTCTTCCTCGTCGGCACCTCGGAGGTCCCGCTTGCCGCCCTCCACGCCGACGAGATCCTCGAGGCCGAGCGGCTGCCGCTGCGCTACGCCGGCTTCTCGACCTGCTTTCGCCGCGAGGCCGGCGCCGCCGGCCGGGACACCCGCGGCATCTTCCGCGTCCACCAGTTCGACAAGGTCGAGATGTTCTCGTTCGTCGAGCCGTCGCAGTCGGCCGCCGAGCACGAGCGGCTGCTGGCGATCGAGGAGCGCATCCTCGCTGAGCTGGAGATTCCCTACCGCGTCGTCAACGTCGCCGTTGGGGATCTCGGGGCGCCGGCGGCGAAGAAGTACGACTGCGAGGCCTGGATTCCAAGCCAGGGCCGCTATCGTGAGCTGACGTCTTGCTCTAATACCACCGACTACCAGGCACGGCGCCTGGGCTGTAGGTATCGCTCTGCTGACGGCGAATCTCCGCAGACGGTGCATACCTTGAACGGCACGGCGGTTGCCGTGGGACGAACGATGATCGCCCTGATCGAGAACCGGCAGGACCGGGACGGCGGGTTCACGCTACCCACTATTTTGCATTCGTACGGTTCGCCTGAAAAGATCGGACCAAGATGAGCACAAGTGTTCGAGACGCAAAGCGGGTCGTCCTCTGCGATGACCATGAGATCGTCCGCGAGGCGATCAAGGCCCGGATGGCGAATTCGAGCATCGTCGAGATCGTTGGCGAGGCCGGCGACGGGCGCGACGTGGTCGACGTCGTCAAGGAGCTCGAGCCCGACGTCCTGATCATCGACGTCGAGCTGCCCAAGCGCGACGGGATCGAGGCCACCAAGGAGGTCCTCAAGGCCCGGCCGCGGACCAAAGTGATCATCTTCACCGCCCATGCCCAGCCCGACCTGCTGGCGCTGGCCCTGAGAGCCGGCGCCTCGGGCTACGTGCTCAAGTCGGCGCCCGCCGAGGACATCGCCCGCGCGGTCAAAGCGGTCACCGGCGGTGGCACCTTTCTCGGCGGCGACTTCGCCGGCGGCAAGCCCTCGGAGGTGGAGAAGCTGCTCGAGCTCTCGCCGCGTGAGCGCCAGATCCTCGAGCTGCTGGCCGAGGGCCTGCGGGTCAAAGAGATCGCCGAGCGGCTGCAGCTCAGCCCGGCGACCGTGCACACCCACGTGCGCAACGCGATCGCCAAGCTCGAGGTGGACACGCGCACCGAGGCAGTCGCCCTCGCCGTGAAGTTCAGCTACCTCGGCGCCGGCGGCAAGGCCTAGTCGGCCGCGGGCTTCAGCTCCAGCGCGCAGCCGTTGATGCAGTAACGCTGGCCGTTCGGGCCGGGGCCGTCGTCGAAGACGTGGCCGAGGTGGGCGTCGCAGTGCTTGCAGACGACCTCGGTGCGGCGCATGAAGAGGCTGTTGTCGGGCCGCAGCTCGACCTGCTCGAGGTTGGCCGGCTCGGTGAAGCTGGGCCAGCCGGTGCCGGAATCGAACTTCGTGTCCGAGGAGAAGAGCTCGGTGCCGCAGCCGACGCAGTGGTACATGCCCTCGGTCTTCTCGTCCACGTACGGCCCGGTGAAGGCGCGCTCGGTGCCACCCTTGCGGGTCACCTCGTACTGCTCAGGTGTGAGCTGGTCGCGCCACTCCTGATCGGACTTCTGGACCTTCTTTGTGGTCTCGGTCATTGCGCTCCTTTCGCCTGTATCCAGGGTACGGGTAGGTCCTTACGGGGAGGTGACGGGCACTGCCTCGCCACTCCCCAAACCCCGCCGGAGGCGGGGTTAACAGAGAGCCGCTTCGCGGCTGAGAATTACCCTGCGGTGCTGGGGGAGGGAGTGTCGAGGCAGTGCCCGTCACCTCCTGCATAGGATCGATCCGCGATGGCCGACGCGTTCTACGAGCCGGGTCGGAGTGCCGACCAGTACCTGGCTACTGAGCTTACGAGGGGTCCCTGGGATCCTGGGTCGCAGCATGCTGGACCGCCATCGGCCCTGTTGGGGCGGGAGATCGAGCGGATTGATGGGGCCGGAGAGTTCCAGGTTGGGCGGGTTGTCTTCGAGATCCTCAGGCCGGTGCCGATCGGCGCGGTCAGCGTTGAGTCGCGAGTTATCCGGCCCGGGAAGAAGGTTCAGCTTGTCGAGGCGTCGCTGAGCAATGGGGCGGGGGAGCTGATGCGGGCCACTGCTTGGCTGCTGCGGACTTCGGAGCTTGAGTTGCCCGATGGCGCCGTGGCTGAGGACGCGGCGCCGGCTGGGCCGGAGCAAGGGTGGACGCCGGAGTTCTTCCCCACGGGGCAGGACGTCGGGTATCACACGGCGATGGAGTGGAAGGCGGTCGCGGGGGCATTCCTCGAGCCCGGGCCGGCGACGGTCTGGATGCGGATGCGGCAGCCGCTTGTCGCCGGGGAGGAGCCCTCGCCGTTGCAGCGGGCGCTGGTCGCAGCCGACGTCGGCAACGGGATCAGCGCCGTGCTCGATTGGCGCCAGTACGTCTTCATCAACGTCGACCTCAGCGTCCACTTCGAGCGCCTGCCGGAGGGCGAGTGGATCTGCGTCGACGCCGTCTCCCGGCCCCAGCCGAGCGGCATCGGCACGGCCGAGTCGGTCCTCTCCGACGCGAACGGCCGCATCGGCCGCGCCGCCCAGTCCCTGCTCATCGCCGCGCGCTGAGCCGGCCCAAGCGGCAACGCATCAGCCCTCGATCTCGCTGGGGGAGAAGTTGATGCAGTGCGGCCCGTTCAGCGGGTTGCGAGCAGGGCTCGGCTGCGTGGCGCGATCACCACGGCGGTGATCGTCGCCGAGGTCAGGGCGATCGCGGCTGCGAGGAGAAAGGCGCCCTCGTAGCTGGTCAGCGCCGCCGCGGCGCCGGCCAGCGGGGCGCCAAAGCCAACCCCGGCGTCGAAGAAGGCGGTGAAGGTGCCCAGCGCCGCGCCGCGGCGGGTGTCGGAGATGCGGCTGACGACGATCAGCGAGAGCGCGGGATAGAGGAGGGAGAAGGCAGCGCCCATCGCCAGGGCGCCGGCGAGGGCGACGGGGAGGCTGTGGGCGAGGCCGATCGTGGTCAGTCCGGCGGCCTCGACCAGCGCCGCGACGATCGCCACGCGGACGGGGCCGACGCGGTCGGGCAGGTCGCCGCCGACCAGGCGGGTCAGCACCACCATCGTCGCGAAGGCGCCGAAAACGGTGGCGCCGTGGCCGACGCCGCGGGAGTCGAGGTGCAGGACGACGAAAGCGGCGACCGTCGCGTAGCCGATCGAGGCGAGGGCGAGGGCGGCGCCGGGGCGGATCGCCTCGCGCTCGATCAGCGGGTGGTCCTCCTCCTCGGCGAGCGGCGCCGGGTGGAAGGGGTCCGGCAGGCGGGTCGCGATCAGCGCGCCGAGCAGGGGGGCGGCGCCGGCGAAGATCCAGACCGCCGTGTAGCTGGAGGCGTGCAGGATCAGCTCGCCGATCAGCGGCCCGATGCTGAGCCCGGCCCAGACCGAGAGGCCGTAGAGGCCGATTACCCGTCCGCGCCGGTCGGGCGGGGCGAGGTCGACGACCCAGGCGGAGCTGGCGGTGAACACCGTTCCCTCGCCGGCGCCGAGCACCAGCCGCGCCGCGACCAGGCCGGGCACGCCCAGTGGCAGCAGGTACATGAAGCCGCCGAGCGCGACCAGGATCGAGCCGAGCAGCACGGTCGGCTTGCGGCCGCGATGGTCGGCGAGGCGGCCGGCAAAAGGGCGCAGCAGCAGGCCGGTGATCGCGTAGGAGCCGATCACCACGCCGACCGCGATGTTGCCCGCGCCCAGTGGGCCATGCACGAAGCGGGGGATCACCGGCAGCACCGCGCCAACCGCGACCAGGCCGCAAAAGGTGACCGCGAAGACGCCGGCAAAGGCGATCCCCGGGCGGGAGACGGGCGCCACTGCCTCCTCGCTCACCGCAGCAGGCCGGAGAGGTCGTCGAGCACGTGGTCGGGTGCCGGCTCGGCGCGCGCGGCCTCCTCGCGCGAGCAGGCGCCGCTGAGGACGAGGATCGTTGCCAGGCCGGCGCGGCGGCCGCCCTCGATGTCGGAGGCGATCCGGTCGCCGACCATCGCCACCCGCTCAGCGCCCGCGATCAGCGCCCGCGCCTGCTCGAAGAGGTGGCGCTCGGGCTTGCCGCCGATCTCGGCGGTTTTCCCAGACGCGGTCTCGACCGCGGCCAGGGTCGCGCCGGTCCCGGGCCAGGCTCCCCCCGGCATCGGCAGGGTCGGATCCCGACTCGTGCCGAAAAGGGGCGCGCCGTTTCGCAAGGCGAAGGTCGCGGTGAGCAGCTCCGCGTAGTCGAACTCACGGTGGCCCGAGACGACGACTGCGCCGGCGTGCTGCGCAGCCTCGCCTTCCAGCAGGGTCAGGCCGGCGGCAGCCACCGTCTGCTTGAACCCCGTTGCCCCGATTACGAAGGCAGTTCCCCCGGCTCCCACACGCTCGGCCGCCAGCCCAGCCGTCGCCGCGCCCGCGGTCACGACCCGGTCGTCGGCCGCCGGGATACCGGCCTCACGCAGGTACGCCGCATACGCCGCAGGCTGGCGCACCGAGTTATTGGTGACGAAGACGATCTCCTTGCCCCCCTCGATCAGGGCCCGCAGCGCCTCCGCCGCCCCGGGGACGGGCTCGCGACCGATCCAGACCACCCCGTCGAGGTCGACCAGGAACCCATCGAATTGCTGCGCCAGCGCCATCACCCCCAGGCTATTAGGGCCCATTCCGGTAGGGGTGGAACGTCCTGTGCTTTTCGCCGATTCCCAGCGCCGCCAGCAAACGCGTCTCGACCGAAAAGTTAAGTGGAGCATCTGCCGGAATAGGCTGCGACCAATCGGGTAGATACGGTCCGCTCCATGAATATCTCCAACGGGCAGGTAGTGCAGGCCAGCGGTGTGTCCCGCCGCTACGGTGAGGGTGCGGCGGCCGTCGACGCGCTGGTCGACGTCAGCACCGGCTTCGAGCGCGGGCGGTTCACCGCGATCATGGGTCCCTCGGGCTCGGGCAAGTCGACCCTGATGCACATCCTCGCTGGGCTCGACAAGCCGACCTCCGGCACGGTCGTCCTCGACGGCGACGAGATCACCAAGCTCGATGACGGCGAGCTGACCAAGCTGCGCCGCGACAAGCTTGGTTTCGTCTTCCAGTTCTTCAACCTGCTGCCTGTCCTCACCGCCGAGGAGAACCTCGTGCTGCCGCTCTCGATCGCCGGTCGCAAGCCCGACAAGCAGTGGCTCGACCAGCTGGTCCACACGGTCGGCCTCGAGGATCGCCGTACCCACCGGCCCGCGGAGCTCTCCGGGGGCCAGCAGCAGCGCGTCGCCGTCGCCCGCGCCCTGGTCTCCAAACCGGCCGTCGTTTTCGCCGACGAGCCGACCGGCAACCTCGACTCGAAAGCCAGCGCCGACGTGCTGCGGCTGCTGCGCCAGTCCGTCGACGAGTTCGGCCAGACGGTGATCATGGTCACCCACGATCCCGCCGCCGCCGCCCACGCCGACCGCTTGATCACGCTGCGCGACGGCAAGCTCGCCCACGACGACCGTCCCGGCTCGGCCGACGAGGTAATCGAGCTGATGAAGCAGATTGACTAGCCTCGCCCTCAAGAGCCTCTGGGCGCGCAAGTTCCGCGCTGCGGCGACGATCTTCGCGGTCATGATCGGCGTCGCCTTCGTCGCCGGCTCCTACATCCTCACCGACACGATCTTCGCCGCTTTTGACGAGATCTTCAGCGAGTCGCTGCAGGGGACCAGCGTCGTCGTCACCGCCAAGAACCCGGTCGAACAGGACAACGGCGAAATACCGACGATCTCCGCCTCGCTGCTGCCGCGGGTGCAGAAGACGGTGGGGGTGAAGGTGGCGGCCGGGGCGATCTTCACCCCGGGCGGTTTCTTCGATTCGAAGGGCGACAAGATCGGCAACAAATTCGCCCCCAAGTTCATCTCCTCGACGCTGCCCGGGCAGCTCGAGTCGCTCACCTACCTCGAAGGCCGCAGGCCGCGTGGGCCGACCGAAGCCTCGATCGACAAGGCGGCCGCCGAAAGCTCTGACCTCGAGCTCGGCGAACGGATCAGGCTCGTCGGCCAGGGCAGCGCCCGCTCTTTCCGCCTGGTCGGGTTCACCCGCCTCGGCGGCGCTTCCTTCGGCGGCGCCAGCATCGCCCAGGTGACGCTGCCGGTGGCGCAGCGCCTCACCCACAAGGTCGGCCGCTTCGACCAGATCTCGGTGGCCGCCGCGGACGGAGTCTCGGCGGATGCGCTGAAGCAGCGGATCGAGCGCAAGATGCCCGCTGGGGTCAAGGTCGAGACCGCCAAGGAAAACGCCGATCGCGGCTCTGAAGAAGTCCGTGACGGCCTCGGGTTCCTCACCACCGTGCTGCTGGTCTTTGCCTTCATCGCCGTTTTCGTCGGTGCCTTCCTGATCTTCAACACCTTCTCGATCACGGTCGCCCAGCGAGTGACCGAGTTCGGGATGCTGCGTACGCTCGGCGCCTCCCGTCCCCAGATCCTCACCACGGTCGTGGTCGAGGCGGTGGCGGTTGGCCTGGTGGGGGCGCTGGTTGGGATCGCCGGCGGCTTCCTCATCGCCACGGTCCTGAACGCGCTCTTCGTGGCAATCGGGATTGATCTGCCGACCACCAGCCTGGTCTTGAAGGAGCGGACCGTCGTCGCTTCGCTGGCGGTTGGGATCGTCGTCACCTTGGTCTCCTCGCTGGTCCCCGCGCTGCGCTCGACCCGAGTGCCACCGATCGCCGCCCTTCATGCTTTTACGGCGCCCTCGAGCCGGCGCCGTCGCCTCGTCTACGCCGTGCTTTCGGTCCTGCTCGGGCTCGTCGGCCTGGCAATGGTCTTGGCCGGCCTTTTCGGCAACGCCGACGCCGGCGCGGCCGCCGGGCTGATGGGCGGCGGCGCGGTCGTGATCATCCTCGGGGTATCGCTCTTCAGCCCCCGCTTGGTGCCGCTGCTCGCCACCCTTGCGGGGTGGCCGCTGGAACGCCTGCGGCGCTTGATCGGTCGGCTGGCGCGGGAGAACGCCCAGCGCAACCCGAGCCGCACCGCGGTCACCGCGGCGGCGCTGATGATCGGCCTCGCCCTGGTCACCTTCGTCACCGTCTTCGCCGCCGGGCTGAAGAGCTCGGTGGCCCAGGTCGTCGATGAGAACTTCGCCGGCGGTCTGGTGATCCAGAACAGCGATGGCTTCTCTCCCATCCCGAACGGGACCGCTGCCGCTGCCGCCAAGGTACCCGGCGTAGCGCTCGTCTCGACGATCCGCTCGACCCAGGCGAAGCTGGTCGGCAGCGGCGCCGGGGCAGGGGTTTCCGCGCCCACGCCGGACATCGAACGCACGGTCGAGGTCGAATGGAAGGTGGGTGGGCCGGCAGTGCTGCGCAGGCTCTCCGACGGGCAGGCGATCCTCTCCGATTCCTTTGCCTCCGAACACGGACTCGAGGTTGGCGATCATTTCCGCCTGCTCAGCCAGACCCGGCGGCGACCGACCTTCGAGGTCGTCGGCGAGTTCTCCTCCAAGCTCGGCGTCTTCGGCAGCGTCCTGATCACCCAGGCCGCCCTCGCCCGTGATTTCGACCAGACCCAGAACACGGTCGATTTCGTCAAGACCGCTCCGCAAGCCGATGCCGCCGCGGTGCAGGCGGCGCTGACGAAGGTGGTCGAAGTCGCTTTCCCGACCGCCGAAGTGCTGAACCAGCAGGAACTGAAGGAAACCAGAGAAGACCAGGTCCAAGGACTCGTCAACCTGTTTTACGCGCTGCTGGCGCTGGCGATCCTGATCTCGCTCTTTGGCGTTGCCAACACGCTGGCGCTGTCGATCCACGAGCGCACGCGGGAGCTGGGGATGCTGCGCGCGATCGGAATGTCGCGCCGTCAGGTCAGGTCGATGATCCGCTATGAGGCCGTGATCACGGCCCTGATCGGAGCGATCCTCGGCATGGTCCTCGGCGTGATCTTCGCCTTCCTGATTGCCCAGCCGCTCAAGGACGAAGGCTTCACCCTCTCCTACCCGGTTGGGTCGCTGATCTTCATCCTCGTTTTGGCCGGCCTGCTCGGTGTGGTGGCGGCGATCCCGCCGGCTCGGCGCGCCTCGCGCCTCGACGTGCTCGAGTCCCTCCAGTACGAGTGATCGGGCGATGCGGACGGCGCATATCGGCGTCCTCGGTCGCTCGCGTGCAGTGCACGCCACGCTCCCTGCGTCCTTGATCTGCTTGTCCGTATCGCCCGATCAGCGGCGCAAGAGTCTTTTGACAGCCGCCATTAGCTCTTCGGTGCGCTCTTCTTGCTCTTCCGCCTTGGCACCCACCACGCAATGGGCAGCGTGGTCGCTGAGCAGCTCCAGGGCGACCTTGTCGAGGGCGGCCTGGATCGCGGTCACCTGGGTGACGACGTCGATGCAGTAGCGGTTCCCCTCGACCATCCGCTCGACCCCGCGCACCTGCCCCTCGATCCGTCGCAGGCGCTTCAGCACCGCCTCGCGGTTCTCGCTGTAGCCGTGGATCGTCTCGTCGGCAGTCATCGGGAGCGGCCAAGTATGGCATACCCCCTAGGGGTATTTAGACGAAAGCGGCAGCAGCCGTTTGGGCCGGCGCCAACCCGAGGCCCATGCGCAGCGCGCCGGCGACCTCGAGCATCGCGCTGCGAGCACTGGGGCAGATCGCGGTCAGGTTGGCGAAGCCGTGGATCAGCTCGGGATAGCGCCGCAGCACGACCCGCACCCCTGCCTCGCGCATCCGGGTCGCGTAGATCTCCCCCTCGTCGCGCAGCGGGTCGAAGCCCGCCGTAGTCACGAATGCGGGGGCCAGGCCCGAGAGGTCGTCCGCTCGCATCATCGAGATCCGCCGATCGCCCGGTTCGCAGCCGTTGGGTATGTAGTGGCCTTCGAACCAGTCCATGTCGTTGCGCGTCAGCAGGAAGCCCTCGGCGAACGTATCCCTCGAGGCATGGCCGCCGACGGAATCGGTGACGGGATAGAGCAATAGCTGCATCGCCGGCTGCGCAGCGCCGCCGTCGCGCGCCAGCAGGCAGACCGCGGCGGAGAGGTTGCCGCCGGCGCTGTCGCCGCCGACGGCGATCCGGGACGGGTCGGCGCCAAGCTCCGCGGCGTTCTCGGCAGCCCAGGAAAAGGCGGCGAAGGCGTCTTCGACCGGGGCCGGGAAGGGGTCCTCGGGGGCCAGCCGGTAGTCGACCGAGAGCACCCGGCAGCCGCTGTGCTCGGCGAGGAAGCGGCAGAGTCCGTCGTGGGTCTCGAGGTCGCCGATTACCCAGCCGCCACCGTGGAAATAGACGAGCAGCGGTTGCGGGGGATGGGGCGCGCCGAGCGCCACGTAGAGCCGGGCTGGAATCGTGCCGGCCGGTCCCGGGATCGCCACGCTCTCGGCCCGCGCCATCGGCCGCGGCGGCCCGCAGACCACCGGCACCCCTTCGAGGTTCTCGGCCCGGGCCTGCTCGACCGTCCGCCCTTCGACCAGAGAGGTCTCGCCGGAGAGCTTCGCCAGCTGCAGCAGCGTGTGGATGTCGGCAGCGAGCTCCTGGCCGTCGAGTCGAGGCGGTTGCCCGAAGAGCACTCGCTGCAGGCGTGGCGAAAGCCCGCAGAGCCTGCGAACGAGTCGGTGCTCGGCGCGGGGGGGCAGGCGGGGTGGGGCCATCGGTCGTCAGGCTACGGCATCGCGGGTGATGAATCTCACACGTGGGTTCCCCGCGGGGGCTAGCCTGACGGGAGGAGGCACGATGGAGGCAGCGACGACAACCGCTCCGCCGCCGGCAAGCCGGCCGCTGGTGCGAGGGCTGCCTCCCAGCCCGCCGCTGCCGAAGCCACTGCAGACCGCAGTCTGGTCGCGCCAGGCCAGGCGCATGCTCTACGCCTGCCAGGACCGCTACGGCGACATGTTCACGATCCGCGTCGCCTACGAAGGCACCTGGGTGATGCTGGCCGATCCGGAGGCGATCAAGCAGGTCTTCACCGGCGATCCGCGGATCTTCCACGCCGGCGAGGGCAACGAAATCCTCGCCCCGCTGCTTGGCCGCAACTCACTGCTCGTGCTCGACGAGAAGCGTCACATGAGCCAGCGCAAGCTGCTGCTGCCGCCCTTCCACGGCAGCCGCATGCAGGGCTACGGCAAGACGATGGCCGAGATCGCCGAGCGCGAGATCGAGAGCTGGCCCACCGGCGCCCCGTACAAGCTGCGGCCGCGGATGCAGGCGCTGACGCTGGAGATCATCCTGCGCACCGTCTTCGGCGTCGGCGCGGCCGAGGTCGGCAAGCTGGCCGAGCTGCGCGAGGCGCTGCGCGAGTTCCTCGACCTGACCACGAACCCCCGTTTCCTCGCCCCGCTGCTGATCGTCGGCCCCAAGCGAATCCGCGGGGTCGCCGCTTTCCGCAAGCGGATCGAGCGCGTCGACGAGCTGATCTACCGCGAGATCGCCGAGCGCCGCCGCGCCGACGACATCGCCGAGCGCGATGACGTGCTCTCGCTGCTGGTCGGCGCCCACCACGAGGACAGCAGCCCGATGAGCGACGAGGAGATCCGCGACGAGCTGCTCACCCTGCTCGTCGCCGGCCACGAGACGACCGCCACCTCACTGGCCTGGGCGGTGGAGCGGCTCGTCCGTCACCCCGAGAAGCTGGAGCGGCTGCGCGCCGAGGTCGCCGAGGGCCGCGAGGAGTACCTGACGGCGACGATCCAGGAGACGCTGCGCCTGCGCCCGGTGATCTCGATCGTCCTGCGCCGCCTCACCGAGCCGGTTGAGATCGGCGGCTTCGAGCTGCCGGCCGGCGTCTCGGTGGCGCCCTGCGTCTACCTCGTCCACCGCAATCCCGAGATCTACCCCGAGCCCGAGCGCTTCCTCCCCGAGCGCTTCCTCGAGACCCCGCCCGGCACCTACACCTGGATCCCCTTCGGCGGCGGCGTCCGTCGCTGCCTCGGCGCCTCCTTCGCCCAGTTCGAGATGGCCGTGGTCCTCAAGGAGCTGGTCAAGCGCCACCAGATCCGCCCGGCCAAACCGAAGTCCGAGCAGGTCTTCCGCCGCGCGATAACCGAGACCCCGCGCCACGACGCCGAAGTGATCCTCAGCTGATCCTCAGTCAGTTAGCCGAGCGGCCCTGAGGTCGCAGAGCCAAGCGAATCTGAGGGTGTAGGACCAAGCGGGGGAGTGCAGCGGCGAAGCGACAGTGCTCTGCACGGCGCGCAGCCGCGGGTGCTCCCCCGCGCAGTGTGTCCTACGCCCTCAGCCGCAGCCGGTGTTGTTGCCGCAAGAGCTGCACGTGTAGCAGCTGCCCGTGCGCTGCATCATGCCGCCGCACTGCTCGCAGGCGGGGCCCAGCTCCAGGCCGGACATCTTGGCCGGGACCACCGGGGGGGTTTCGGTGAAGGCCGAGGAGGCGGGCTTGGAGCTGCCGTTGCCGCCGCCGTTGGCCGGGCCTGCAGTGCCGCCGCTGGTGTCGATCCCGAGGCCGAGCTGGGCCGTCTCCGCGTCGCGCTTGGCCCGCACCTCCTGGGTGAGGATGCCGAGGTCCTCCAGCGTTTCGGTGTCCTCGATGAAGCGGCTCGCCAGCCAGCGCATGATGTAGTCGGGCATCGACTTGGCGAAGGGGATCTCCGGGTTGCCGGTGATGCCCTCCGGCTCGAAGCGCATGTAGCTGAACTTGCGCACGAAGACCTCGAGCGGGACGCCGTACTGGAGGCCGATCGAGATCGCCGTGGCGAAGGCGTTGAGCAGCCCCCGCATCGTCGAGCCCTCCTTGCCGATGTCGGTGAGGAAGATCTCGCCGACGTTGCCGTCCTCGTACTTGCCGGCGGTGATGTAGCCCTCGTGGCCGGCGATCGAGAACTTGTGGGTGATCGACTCGCGCTCGCGCGGCATCTTCTTGCGAATCGGCGTCGGCGCCTCGGCCTCGGCGCCCTTTTCCTCCTGGGCGTCGGTGCGCAGCGCCTGCGCCGTCTTGGAGCCGTCGCGGTAGATCGCCAGCGCCTTGAGCCCGCCCTTCCAGCCGCGCGTGTAGGCGTCGGCGATGTCCTCGACCGTCGCCGACTGCGGCAGGTTGACCGTCTTCGAGATCGCCCCCGAAATGAAGGGCTGGGTGGCGGCCATCATGTCGATGTGGCCGGTGTGGGAGATCGCCCGCTCGCCGACCGCGACGTCGAAGACCGGCAGGTGCTCGTCCTCGAGGCCGGGAGCGCCGATGATCGTCGCGTTCTCGGCGATGTGGGCATCGATCTGCTCGACCTGGGGCTCGGCGTAGCCGAGCGTGCGCAGCGCCAGCGGCACCGATTTGTTGACGATCGTCATCTGCCCGCCCCCGACCAGCTCCTTGAACTTGACCAGCGAGAAGTCGGGCTCGATCCCGGTCGTGTCGCAATCCATCAGGAAGCTGATCGTCCCGGTCGGCGCCAGCACCGTCGCCTGCGCGTTGCGGTAGCCGTGCTCGTCGCCGAGCTCGACCGCTTCGTCCCAGGCGCGCTGGGCGGCGGGCAGCAGGTCGCCCTTGATCCCGGTCGGGTCGACGTCGTAGGAGGCGTCGCGGTGCATCCGCATCACCCCGTTGTGGGCGTCGCGGTTCTTCTCGTACTCGTCGTAGGGCCCGGTCGCCCCGGCGGCGATCAACGCCGACTGGCGGTAGGCGCGGCCGGTCATCAACGCCGTGATCGCGGCGGCGACGTTGCGGCCCGCCTTGGAGTCGTAGGGCAGGCCGTCCGACATCAGCAGGGCGCCGAGGTTGGCGTAGCCGAGGCCGAGTTGGCGGAAGCGGTTGGCGTTCTCGGTGATGCCCTCGGTCGGGTAGCTGGAGAAGCCGACGACGATCTCCTGGGCGAGGAAGACGACGTCGACCGAGTGCTCGAAGTCGGCGACGTCGAAGCTGCCGTCGGCGCGGCGGAATTTCATCAGGTTGAGCGAGGCCAGGTTGCAGGCCGAGTCGTCGACGTGCATGTACTCGCTGCAGGGGTTGGAGGCGTTGATCCGGCCCGACTCCGGGCAGGTGTGCCAGCGGTTGATGATCGTGTCGTACTGGACGCCGGGGTCGGCGCAGCGCCAGGCGGCGTCGGAGATCTGGTTCATCAGGTCGCGGGCCGGCAGCGTTTTCGTCACCGCGCCGCCGTTGCGGGCGATCAGGCTCCAGTCCTCGCCGGCCTCGACCGCCTCCATGAAGTCGTCGGTGACCCGCACCGAGTTGTTGGCGTTCTGGTACTGGATCGAGGTGAAGCCCTCACCGTCGATCGACATGTCGAAGCCGGCGTCGCGCAGCGCCTCGGCCTTCTTCTCCTCGTCGGCCTTGCACCAGACGAAGTGCTCGATGTCCGGGTGGTCGACGTCGAGCACGACCATCTTCGCCGCCCGCCGCGTCTTGCCGCCGGACTTGATCGTCCCCGCCCAGGCGTCGGCGCCGCGCATGAAGCTGACCGGGCCGCTCGCCGTGCCGCCCTTCTGCAGCGGCTCCATCGAGCCGCGGATGTTGGAGAGGTTGATCCCCGAGCCGGAGCCGCCGCGGAAGATGTTGCCCTCCTTGGTGTTCCAGGCGAGGATGCTCTCCATGGTGTCCTCGACGCTGAGGATGAAGCAGGCCGAGCACTGCGGCTTCTCCTCGAAGCCGACGTTGAACCAGACCGGCGAGTTGAAGGCCGCCTTCTGGTTGAGCAGGATCGAGGTCAGCTCCGCCTCGAAGGCGTCGGCGTCTTCGTCGGAGGCGAAGTAGCCGCCCTCGCGGCCCCAGTTGGAGATCGTCCCGGCGACGCGGCCGATCATCTGTTTGACCGAGGACTCGCGCTCGGGGCTGCCGAGCTGCCCGCGGAAGTACTTCTGGGCGACGATGTTGGTCGCGTTTTGCGACCAGCCCTTCGGGAACTCGACGCCCCGCTGCTCGAAGGCGGGGTTCTCCGGGTTGCCGATCACCGCATCGCGTATCTCCCACTCGATCTCATCGAAGGGATGGGTCCCGGCGGTGGTGAATCGCCGCTCTATCGAGAGGCCCTGCAGACCGGTCTGGGGGGTACTGGTGGCGGTCTTGGACATCAAACTTCTCCTCTCGCAGCGACTTTCAGGGGTGACTTCCCAGGATTGCCTCTGGCGCGGACGGAACGCATGTCAATCCACGCCTACTACGCACGATCGCGAAAGATCTATTGCAATTCGTTTGCTCCTACATGGTGCCAATCCCGCAATGTCGGCAGAAAGAGCGGGGTACGCTGTATGCATGGTTGAAGATCTGCGCAGGGGCGCGGAGCGGATGGGTGAGCGAGCGACAGCGGCGAGAGATGCCGCGGTCGGAAGGGCCGAGGCCGCCAAGGACGCGGCCAGCGATGCGATCGCGGCTGTAAAGCCGAAGCTGCGCGGCGTCTCGCACGAGTGGGCCTTCTTCGTCTCCCTCGTCCTCGGCGCCGGCCTGATCATCGCCGCCAAGACCCCGGAGGCGACCCTGGCGGTGGCGATCTACGCGGTCAGCCTCTCCGCTCTGCTCGGCACCAGCGCCCTCTATCACCGCGTCAACTGGACCCGGCCCAACGTGCGCCGCTGGATGCGCCGGCTCGATCACTCGATGATCTTCTTTCTCATCGCCGGCACCTACACGCCGTTCGCGCTGCTCGTCCTCAACGGGGCTCTGGCCGATGCGATCCTCCTCGTCGTCTGGATCGGCGCGATCGCCGGCGCCATCGTCGAGATGGTCTGGATCGAACATCCGAAGTGGGTCGCGGCGCTGATCTACCTCTCGCTCGGCTGGGTCGCCGTCATCTCCTTCCCCGAGCTCTGGGGCTCGATGGGCACCACCGGGACCCTCCTGGTCGCCGCCGGTGGCCTGCTCTACACGGCAGGCGCGGTCGTCTACGCCACCCAGCGCCCCAACCCGAACCCAAGGGTCTTCGGCTACCACGAGGTCTTCCACCTACTCGTCATAGCCGCCGCCGCCGCCCACTTCGCCGCCGTCGCCTTCTTCGCCCTCCCAGCCTCCTAGCGCCGAGTGGTCACTTTTGCCGGCGATAGCCGGTCTAGGTGACCACTCGCCCCCCTTGTTAGGCGATGGCTAGTTCTGACTCGGTTTCGGCCTGGGCGATTAGCTCGGCGAGGAGCTCCTCCAGCTGCTCGGACTGCTGGGGGGAGAGCGCCAGGTGGCCATCAACCCGCAGCTCCTTGGCGTGGCCTACCGGCAGCTCGGCCTCGACCACGCGGCCGCCCATCGCGCCGAGGACCTTGCGCAGCTCGGCTTGGGCCCAGACGGCGCCGAACATGCCGGTCGAGGCGCCGATCACCGCCGCCGGGGTTCCGTTGAGGGCGCTCTCGCCGGCGGGCCGGGAGACCCAGTCGAGGGCGTTCTTCAGCTGCCCCGGGATCGAGTGGTTGTACTCGGGGGTTGCGATCAGGACGGCGTCGGCGCTGCGGACGGCCTCGCGCAGCTCCTCGACGATCGCCGGGGTCGCGGTGGCATCGTCGTCCTCGTCGTAGGGCGGCACCTCGCGCAAACCGTCGAACTCGATCAGCTCCGCCCCCGCGGGCAGCCGCTCGGCGGCCGCCCGCAGCAGGGCGCTGTTCAGCGAGTCCCGGCGCAGGCTCCCGGATATGCCCAGGACCCGCATCGCTACTCGGCCTCCCTGGACAGCTCCAGCTCGACCGCGATGCTGACCTCGTAGTCGAGCACCTCGCCGCCGCTCGGCAGCTCGGCGTTCCAGTCGAGCCCGAAGCTGCGGCGGTCGACGGTTGCCGCCAGCGAGAGGCCGACGCGAGCGCCGCCCGCGAGGTCCTCGCCGAGCTGGCCGAACCTGCCGCTCGCCTCGACCTCGTGTGCCGAGCCGCGGATCTCGAGTTCGCCGCGCACCCGCACCGAGCCGTCGTCCTCGACCTTCAGCTCGCTCGACTCGAAGCGCAGCCGCGGGTAGCGGTCGGCGTCGAAGAAGTCGGGCGAGAGCAGGTGGCCCTTGAGCTGCGCCTCGTCGATCTCGACGCTGGTGACGTCGACCGTGCCCTCGAGCCGGGGCTCCGCGCCACCGTTGAGCCGGGCCTCGTATGAGCCGAAGCCGCTGCGGAAGGTGGCGACGCCGTTGTGGACGATGGAAAAGGTGATCGAGGAGTGGACCGGGTCAACCGCGTAGGTGCCCGCCGGGATCTCCTGCGTGATGGTTTGTGTGCTCATGTCCGCTCCTCCAAATAGATAGTTGCCAAATAAATGATTGACTTGATAACTATCTTAGCAGAAAAGATTGTCTCTACAACTATTGCTTAGACAACATTCATCTGCGATGATCTGATCGATGGAGCAGGCGACGAGAACCGCGGAGCGAAACGGAGCGACGCTCGATCGAAGCCCCCACGGCGAGGCCTGGGGAGCGCTGACCCGAACCCACGCGGCGATCACGCAGCGGCTGCAGGAAATGCTCGCCAGCTCCGACTTTCCGCCGCTGCCCTGGTACGAGGTGCTCGCCGCCGTTGCCGAGGCGCCTGAGGAGCGGATGAAGATGGGGGACCTGGCCGAGGCCCTGGTCATCACCCGCGGCGGGCTGACCAAGTTGGTCGACCGCCTGGTCAAGGCCGGCTTGCTGGAGCGGACCTTCTGCGAGACCGATCGCCGGGTCAGCTACGCGACGCTGACGGCCGCCGGGCGCGACCTGCTGGCCGAGATGCGACCGGCGGTGATCGCCGAGCTCGAGGTCGCCTTCTCCGCCAACCTCAGCGTCAGCCAGGCCAACGAGCTGCGCCAGACGCTCGACGGCGTCCGCAGCTCAGCCTGCGGCGGCTGAATCCCAGCCGGCGGGCCCGTTTTCAGGTGAGGGCCGCGGTGGCGCGGCCTTTGGCCGCTTCGATCAGCGTCAGCAGCTCGGGCTCCAGGCCGTCGCGGATCAGCTCGATCGGGTCGGGATCGCCGTTGACGATCCCCTCGAAGAACTCCTTGCGGTCCTGGTAGGTCGGCAGCGTGCCCTTGGCCCAGCCGCGGGCGTCGTTGAGGATCACCGCGAGGCGGGCGTAGTCCTCGCCGAACAGCTCCGAGATCTCGCGCTTCATCCGCTTCGCCAGGGCGGGGGAGGCGCCGGCGGTCGAGATCGCGATCGCCAGCGGGCCGGTGCGGACGATCGCCGGCAGGATGAAGTTGCACAGGGGCGGCACGTCGACGATGTTGACCAACATCGCCCGCACCTCGGCGTCGTCGTAGACCCTGATGTTGACCTCGGTGTCGTCGGTGGAGGCGATCGCCATGAAGACGCCCTCGAGGTCGGCGGGACCGGCGTACTCGCGCTTCTCCCAATCGATCGAGCCCTCCGCCGCCAGGCTCTCCAGCTCGGGATGGGCGACCGGCGCGATCAGGGTCACGTCGGCGTCGCAGGCGAGCAGCCCCTCGACCTTCTCGAGGCCGATGTCGCCGCCGCCGACGACCAGGCAGCGCCGCCCCTTCAGCTTCAGGCAGGCGATGTAGAACGGCGTCTCCAGCATGTCGCGCACGCAGGACTGGTCGCAGATCCCCTTGCGCAACTGGCAGACGCACTCCTTGCCGGCATAAGCCTGAGCGGGCATGCCCAAAGCCTAGGCGATCCCCACAAAATGCCTGCCGGTGGACCTAAAACCCTTGTGGGGTCGGGAAATCGTCCCGTCGGCGGCTAGATCGAGTCTAGGGTGACGCGGAGGCCGTCTTCGAGGCCGGTCTGCGGCCTCCAACCCAGCTCGCGCTCGGCGCGGGCGGGGTCGATCGAGATCCGCTGCACCTCGCCGGTGCGGGGTGGAGCGAGCTCGGGCTCGAAGCTCTCGGCGCCGCCCAGCTCGCCGAGCTGCCTGACCAGCTCGAGCACGTCGGTCTCGACCCCGGTGCCGACGTTGATCGCCCCGGTTGTCTCCGCATCCGCCGCGGCCAGCATCGCCGCCACCACGTCGCCGACATATATGTAGTCGCGGGTCTGCTTGCCGTCGCCGAAGACGGTCGGCCGCTCGCCGGCCCGCAGCTTCCCGCAGAAGATCGCAATCACGCCCGCCTCGCCCAGCGGGTCCTGGCGCGGGCCGTAGACGTTGCCGAGGCGAAGGGGGACGCTGGAAAGGCCGTAGAGCCGCTCGTAGAGCGCCAGGTAGCCCTCGCCGGCGAACTTGCTCTGGCCGTAGGGCGCCTCCGGCGCCAGCGGCGCGTCCTCGGCAAGCGGCAGCTCCTGCCCGTCGCCCTCGCCGTAGATCGCCCCGCCGGTCGAGCTGAAGACGATGCGCCGCGAACCCGCCGCTCGCGCGGCCTCCAGCACGTTGGCGGTGCCGCCGACGTTGATCGAGGCGTCGAAGGCGGGGTCGGCGATCGACTTGCGCACGTCGATCTGGGCGGCGAGGTGGAAGACGACCTCGGGGCTCGCCGCGACGGTGAGCTGCTCGAGTGCGGCGCGGTCGCGGATGTCGGCCTCGACCAGCTCGGCGCCCGCCACCAGCGCTCCCTCGAGGTTCTCCCGGCGCCCGGTCGAGAGGTCGTCGACCACCGTCACCTCGTCGCCGCGCGCGAGCAGGGCGTCGGTCAGATTCGAGCCGATGAACCCCGCGCCGCCTGTCACCAGAGCCTTCATTGAAGTCGCGATCCTATGGACATTGCCCCCCTCATCGGCAGCCGGCGGGCGTATATGTAGAGGCGCAGCGAACTTTTCGCCGCGGCGGGCCAGCCGAGCGCCCCTGCTACCCTCGCCGCCCCATGCGCCTAATCGTCACCGAGAAGAACAACAGCGCCGAGAAGATCGCGACCTTCCTCAGCAAGGGCAGCGCGACCAGCGACAAAACCTTCAAAGTCCCGTTCTACACTTGGACTGACGAGAACGGCGACGACCAGAGGACGATCGGCCTCAAGGGCCACGTGCTCGGCCCCGCCTTCCCCGAGGGCTACTCGAACTGGCAGAAAACCGACCTGCACGACCTGATCGACGCCGAGCTGATCAAGGAGCCGACCGACAAGAACGTCGTCAAGGCGATTCGCAAAGTCGCCAAAGAAGCCGACGAGCTGGTGATCGCGACCGACTTCGACCGCGAGGGCGAGCTGATCGGGCTCGAGGCCCTGGAGGAGATGCTCGACGCCAACCCCGAGCTCGGCACCCGCGAGGAAACCCGCGCCGGCACGCTGAAGGTCAAGCGCGCCCGCTACTCGGCGCTGACCAAAGAAGAGATCGAGCGCGCCTTCGGCGAGCTCGACGAACTCTCCTACCCGCTGGCCAACGCCGGCGCCGCCCGCCAGGACATCGACCTGCTCTGGGGCGCGACCCTGACCCGCGCGGTCTCGCTCTCGACCCGCCGCTTCGGCTCCAACTTCCTCTCGGTCGGCCGCGTGCAGAGCCCGACCCTGGGCCTGATCGTCGAGCGCGAGATGGAGCGCCGCGCCCACGTCGCCAAACCATTCTGGGAACTGTTCGCCAAGTTCGAGCATCCCGACGGCAGCTTCGAGGCCCACCACGAGACCGACAAGTTCTGGGAGAAGGCGGAGGCCGACACGGCGCTCGCCGGCACCGCCAGCCCGGCCACGGTCAAGGCCGTGACGGCGCGCAAGAACACGCGCAAACCGCCGACGCCGTACAACACCACCGCCTTCACCACCGACGCCTCCAGCCGCCTCGGCATCACCCCCTCGAGCGCGATGCGACTCGCCGAGGACCTCTACATGGACGGCTTCATCTCCTACCCGCGCACCGACAACACCGTCTACCCGGTCTCGCTGCCGCTGCGTGAGCTGGTCACCTCGCTGGTCCGGGTCAAGGAGTTCTCCGCCGCCTCCGGCCTGCTCGACGGCGAGCTGAAGCCGACCCGGGGCAAAAAAGAGACGACCGACCACCCGCCGATCTACCCGACCCAGGCGATCCAGCCCGGCGCCCTCGGCGACGGGCCCAAGAAGCGCGTCTACGAACTGGTCGTGCGCCGCTTCCTCGCCACCTTCAGCCCGCCGATGATCACCGAGTCGACCCGCGCCGACATCGAGGCCGGCTCGCAGACCTACTTCGTCCGTGGCTCGGTCGTCGTCGACCCCGGCTTCGCCGGCATCTACACCTACGCCCGCTCCTCCGACGAGGAGATCCCGGCGCTGGCGGAGGGCCAGACCCTGCAGCTCGACGGCGAGCCTTGGATCGTCGACAAGGAGACCCAGCCGCCCTCGCGGATCTCGCAGGCGAAGCTGGTCGAGATGATGGAGGAGCGCGGCCTCGGCACCAAGGCGACCCGCGCCGACATCATCAAGAAGCTCTTCGACCGCGGCTACGTCTACAGCAACCCGCCGGTGCCGACCGAGACCGGGATCGCGATGTACGAGGCCTTCAAAAGGTTCGTGCCGCGGATGGCGACGCCGGAGATGACCGCCCAGCTCGAGCAGGAGATGGACCAGATCGCCGCCGGCGAGATGACCAAGGACGGCGTCGTCGGCGACAGCCGCGAGCTGCTCCACAACACCTGGACCGAAATCGACGGCAGCCGCGAGGACCTGGCCAAAGTCGTCTGGGCCGGGATGGACCAGGACCGCATCCTCGGCCCCTGCAAGGTCTGCGAAGAAGCCGGCCGCAAGAAGGAGGACGGCTCGCCCCACATGCTGCGGATCATCCGCGCGAAAAAGTCGGGCAAGCGCTTCGTCGGCTGCAGCGGCTGGACCCTCGATGATCCCGAGTCCTGCGACCAGACCTTCCCGCTGCCCCAGCGCGGCGACGTCTTCAAGCTCGAAGAGCGCTGCTCGGTCTGCGGCGAGACGCCGCGGCTCAAGGTCCAGCCCTTCCGCGGGCGCCCCTGGAACCTCTGCCTCAACGACGACTGCGAGTCGATGCAGGAGATGAAGAAACGCCGCGCCGAGCGCGAAGCGGCGAAAGCGGCCAAAGAAGCGATGGCGGAGAAGCCGCTGCCCGAGGGCGACGAGGACAAGGTGCCGGCGAAGAAAACCAAGACGAAGGTCGCCAGCAAAGCCGACACCGCCACGCGCGGCCGCAAACGCGCCAAGGCCGCGGCCAAATAAGAGCTGCCGGTGCGCTTTATCCCCCGATACGGCGGATAAGGACCACCGGAACGGGTTCGACGTGTTCATTTCTCTCGAGGGCATCGACGGTTCTGGCAAGAGCACGCAGGCGAAGCTGCTGGCCGAGGCCCTCGGTCCTGAGACGCTGCTGATCCGCGAGCCGGGGGGGACCAGCGCCGCGGAGCGGATCCGCGAGCTGCTCGCCGATCCCTCGCTTGAGATCGACCCCTTCGCCGAGCTGCTGCTCTTCTCCGCCGCCCGCGCCGACCTCGTCAGCCGGGTGATCCGGCCAGCGCTGGAGGCGGGCGCCGACGTCGTCGCCGATCGCTTCGCCGATTCCAGCGTCGCCTACCAAGGCGGCGCCCGCGAGCTCGGCACCAGCCACGTGCTCTCGCTCACCGACACCGTGATCGACGGCCTCTGGCCCGACGTCACCGTGCTGCTGCGCGTCGACCCCGAGGTCGGCCTCGGCCGCGCCGAGGGCAAGGACCGCTTCGAGGCCGAGGGCGTCGATCTCCAGCGCGCCGTCGCCGAGGCCTACGAGGAGATCGCCCAGATCGCCTCCGACCGCGTCGTCGTGGTCGACGCCAACGGCAGCGCCGAGGAGGTCCACGCCCGCGTGCTCGACGCCGTGAAGAGCGCCCAGTGAGCCGAGTTCGCCTTTCTTCGCGCTATCCGCGACTGACCACGAACTCACCGCGATGAACGCGATGCTGGAGGGCAGCACGGAGCATCAGCCGCGAGCGCGGGTGGCGCTGAGCGCCGCCCTGGCCACGAGCCCGTCGCACGCGTACCTCTTTCGCGGCCCGCGCGGAGCGGGCAAGAGCGCTGTCGCTCGCGCCTTCGCCGCGGAGATCCTCGCCGCTGGGGCCGCCGACGAGGACGACGCCCGCCGCCGCGCCCTGATCGACCCCTCCCCGCATCCCGACCTCGTCTGGCTGGCGCCGCGTGGAGCGCAGCACATGGTCGAGGAGGTGCGCGAGCGCATCATCCGAGCCTCCTCCTACCGCCCCTTCGAGGGCGAGAAGCGCGTCTTCGTCGTCGAGGCTGCCGAGGCGATGCGGGACGAGAGCCAGAACGCGCTGCTGAAGACCCTGGAGGAGCCCCCCGACTTCGTCCACCTGATCCTGCTCACCTCCGAACCAGCAGCCCTTTTGGAGACGATCGCCTCCCGCTGCCAACCCGTCGACTTCGCTCCGCTGCCCCTGGAAGCCATAGAAGCTGCCCTCGCCAGCGGCGTCCCAGCGGACGACCTCGCCGCTGATCCCTCGGAAGCTTCACCGGACGAGATTGCCGCGGCGGCCCGCCTCTCCGCCGGCGACCTCGCCCGCGCCCGCCTCTTCCTCACGGACTCGGGCCGAGAGCTCCGCGCATCGGCGCTCGAACTGGGAAAGGCGGCGGGAGTGGGTTCGTCGCACGCTCAGCGCGCAAACGCGTCCGACGAACCCACCCCCACCGCCCCCCCGGCAACGGGCTCCCCCTGGACGCAGCTGCTCAAAACCGCAGGGTCCGCCGGAGAAGAAGCCGAAGAAGCAACCCGCAAGATCCTCGAGGAAGAAACCGAGGCCGGCGTCAAACGCAGCGCCCGCGACATAACCGACGAAGCCAAACGCGCCGGTCGCCGCCGCCGCACCGAGATGCTCGACCTCGCCCTCGAGCTCTGCGCCAGCTGGTTCCGCGACCTCGCTGCCACCGCCTCCGGCGCCACTGACGTCGTCTTCAACCGGGACCGCCTTGCGGATCTCGAGGCCCGCGCGGCCAGCCTCGATCCAGCCCGTCCCCGCCGTGCCGCGGAGCTGGTCCAGGACACCCGCCGGCGCCTCGACCTCAACGTCTCCGAGGAGCTAGCCCTTGAGGCTCTGGTCTTTCGCCTTGAGGCCGTTTTCGCCTGAGCTCGCCTGCTCGCGCGCCTTCTCCAACGCCCGCTCCTGGGCCAGGCGGGTTATCTGAGCGGCCTGGCGCGACATGATCACGCTGAAGTTGAGCGCCAGGCCGAGCAGCAGCAGCGAGACGATCGAGAACAGGGCGACGTTGGTGTCGCGCACGCCCATCGCGTCGGCGACGACCGTCAGCAGGCCGGGGAAGGCGGCGCCGACCAGCATCCCCAGGCCGGCGACGAACCAGACCACGCTGAAGCGCTCCTGCAGCCGGTCGCGGCGGATCAGGTCGAGCACCAGCGCCATGAAGGCGAGTGCCAGGACCGCGGCGATGATCCGCGTCTGCGAGGTCAGGTGGACCTTGGGGCTCTCGGCAGCGGCCAGGAGCAGGGCCGTCATCGCTCCGCCTCCACTCGCCGCGGCCGGAACTGGCCGACGAGCAGCACGATCAGCCCCTTGAAGATGAAGAAGGCCGAGCGCAGCGGCGTCAGGAACGAGGTGCCGCCGGCGCGCTCCAGCATTCGCACCGGAACCTCCTCGACCCGCAGGCCCTCGCGCACGGCGAGCTGCAGCGACTCGATCTCGGCGAAGTCGGGCGAGTAGCGCTCGCTGAACAGCAACATCACCTCGCGGTTCGCCGCCCGCATGCCGCTCGTCGTGTCGGTGAAGCGCTGCCGCGTCGCCAGGGTGAGGAAGAAGCGGAAGACGCCGGTGCCGATGCGGCGCGAGAGGGTCGGCTTGTAGTCGTCGTTCTCGGCCGGGCCGCGGTCGCGGTAGCGCGAGCCGATCACCAGGTCGGCGCGATTGGCGTAGACCTCCTCGAGCAGCCGTGCCACCTCCGCCGGGGGGTGCTGTCCGTCGGCGTCGAGGTGGGCGCAGAAGTCATAGCCCTCGCGCCGGGCGTGCAGGTAGCCGGTCTGCAGCGCCGCCCCGAGCCCCTGGTTGAAGGGCAGCGAGGCGACCAGGGCGCCCGCCTCGCGCGCCCGTTCAGTCGTCGCATCGGTCGAGCCATCGTCGATCACGAGCAGATCGGCCTCGGGCAGGGACTCGCGCACTCCCGCGATCACCGCCGCGATCGAGCCCTCCTCGTTCCAGGCTGGAATGAAGACCAGAGTCCGCACCGACCGATTCTCCCACTATGGCCGGTCCCCCCGTTCCCGACGACGTGTCTGACCTTAGGGGTCCGTATAACCCCCTTAGGTCAGACACGCCTGTCAACGGGGCGTTTGTGTTAGTAACTGCTCATGAGACGGATTGGCATGCGGTTGTGGCTGGCGGGCGCGTTTGCCGCCGTTTCGCTGATCACGGCCTTTGCCGTCTACCTCTTTGGCGACAACCAGCGGGCGCTTGTCGTTGCGGTTCTGATCGGCGTCCTCGCCGGCTTCCTGATCGCCGCGGCGATCTCCCACCGCGTCGCCCGCCTGGCCCAGGCCGCCGGCGAGATGGCCGCGGGCTCCTTCGACGCCCCGCTGCGGGTCGGCGGCCGCGACGAGATCGGCGAACTCGCCCGCGCCCTGGAGTCGATGCGCGCCTCGCTGCAGGAGAGCTTCGGCGTGCTCACCGCCGATCGCAACAAGCTGGAGGCGATCTTCGACGGCCTCACCGACGCGGTGATGGTGGTCGACGACGAAGGCCCGGTGCGCTTCTCCAACAACGCCGCCGCCAAGCTGCTCGCCGACGGCCGCCCCGCCGAGCCGCTGCTGCCGTTGCTGCACCGCGCCGCCGAGGTCGGCTTCGCCGCCCACCCGGCGCTGCGGATCGGCGACCGCGCCTACGCGATGCAGGCGCGGGCGCTGCCCGACGAGCGGGCGGTGCTGGCGGTGGTCCGCGATCGCACCGACGAGATGCGCCGCGAGTTCGCCGAAGCCGACTTCGTCTCCAACGCCGCCCATGAGCTGCGCAACCCGCTGGCCGGGATCTCCGGCGCGATCGAGGTCCTCCAGGACGGGGCGAAGGACGATCCGAAGGCGCGCGACCATTTCCTCACCCGCCTGGCCGAGGATGCCGAGCGGATGAACCGGCTGACGCAGGCGCTGCTCACCCTGGCCAGGGTCGAGTCGCTGGGGGCGGGGGAGACCGAGGTGGTCGACGTGTCGATCGCGATCCGCGACGTCGTCGCCGCGGTCGCGGCCCCCAAACACGTCGAGCTGGTGGTCGATTCCGAGCCCGATCTGACCGCGAAGGGGGACCCGACCCTGCTGCGCCAGGTGATGATTGGCTTGCTCACCAATGCCTTCAAGAACACGCCACCCCCCGGCACCGTTACCGTACGCGGCCGCCGCGACGGCGAGACGGACGTGATCTTGGAAGTCATCGACACAGGCACAGGCATACCCGCGGCGGAGATCGAGCGCGTCTTCGAGCGCTTCTACCGGCGCAGCGAGTCGCGCAAGCAGGAGGGCTTCGGCCTCGGCCTGGCGATCGCCCGCCGCATGGTCGACGTCATGGGTGGCGAGATCGGCGCAACCTCGGTCCAGGGCAAGGGCAGCACCTTCTGGGTCCGCCTCCCCGTCGCCCAGCCCAGCCCGACGCCGGTGGCCTGAGGATGAGCAGCGGGCGCATCCTGGTTGCGGACGACGAGCCGTCGGTGCGCGAGTCGGTCGGCTACGCGCTGGCCCAGGACGGCTTCGACGTCGACGTCGCCGCCGACGGCGACGAGGCGACCGCGAAAGTTGGCGGTGACGCCATTCCCTACGACCTGCTGATCCTCGACATCATGATGCCGGGACCGAGCGGCCTCGACATCTGCCGCGACGTGCGCGCGCGCAGCGCCGTGCCGATCATCGTCCTCACCGCCAAGGACGCCGAGGTCGACAAGGTGGTCGGACTCGAGGTCGGCGCCGATGACTACGTCACCAAGCCCTTCTCGGTGCGTGAGCTGCTCGGTCGCGTGCGCGCCCAGCTGCGTCGGCGCGAGCTCGACCGCGGCCCGCTCAACCAGGCGGTCAAGATCGAAGCCGGCCCGGTGACGATCGACCTCGTCCGCCACGTCGCCACCGTGCACGGCGTGCCGGTCAACCTGACCCGCTCGGAGTTCCAGCTCCTGCGCCTGCTCGTCGCCCGCCCCGGCGAGGTCTTCCCCCGTCGTTTAATCATGGAGGAGCTCTGGCAGACCGAGTTCGACGGCGACGAGCGCGCCTGCGACGTCCACATCTCCAACCTGCGCCAGAAGGTCGAGCGCGACCCCCAGCGCCCCGAGCTGGTCGTCACCGTGCGCGGCGTCGGCTACAAGTTCGACGGCCAGAGCGGCGCCGTCTAAAGCCCTCGGGCCACTGCGCGCCCGCCGGCTTGTCATCCGCAAGCGGCGGCATGCTTTGCCGACTTTGAGGCGCGATCCGTCTTATTTCAGCGTGGCGGGGGTTGCCCTTCGCGAGGAGATGGGCAGGCTGCGGGAGCTGCCGACGTTTGCCGATGGGCCCTTGGCCGCGCGTGAGCCCGAGCTCAAGGTGCGGCGGGCGCGGCGGCGCCCCAACCGCCTCGGCTTCGCCGTGCCGAGCCAGTTCCGGCTCTCCGTAACCGCGTACCCGGGAATCCGCCCCGGTGACGTTCTCGAGACGCTTCTCCACGAGTTGGTGCACCTGCACGTCGGGCGCGCTGCCGAGGCGCATGGATGGCACGGGCAGACCTTCAAGCGGACGCTCGCGCGGGCGATGGGCGAGGGCTACGGGGTCGCCGGGCCGAGCCCACGGAGCACGATCCACGGCGTCTACGCCGAGGCGATAGAGCGGCAGCGGCTGGCCAGCACCGAGCCGCTTCAGATCAGCCTGCAGTAGCGGCCCATCGGGCCCCGCCAGCCTCCCTTATGGTTTTCTGATCTAAAGTAATCGACCGTTATCTACGTAAGGGAGCCGATGGTCGACGAGGCCGATGCGGACCAGCTGGAGCTGCTCGAGGAGACGCTTGACGAAACCCTCGCCGGCAAGCTCGGGGCTTTGGCCGCCGAGATCGACCTGAGTGGCAAGGAGCTGCGCGGGCTGGCGGAGTCGGAAGCCACGGAGGTCCTCGCCGGTGTGTCGCCGCTGTGGGAGCGCTGGATGACGGCCAAGCGCAAGCTTGGCGTCCTCGAGAGCGAGCTGCCGAGCTCGCGCCTCGGCAAGGAGTTGCGGCGCTGGTGGTCCGCATTCGCCTACGCCCGCCTCCGCGACCTCGGCCAGGGCACGCTCCTGCTTGCCCTGGTCGGCGCCACGGTGTGGATCACCGCCAACGGCGCCTATTCGGTCGCTTCGATCGTGGCGGCGCTGACGACCGCGTTGATCGTCGCGCCGATCGTCGCCGCGACGCTGCGGCTGTCCGCGACACTGGCGCCGCCGCGACCCTCTGAGTCGGACCTCCGCTCCGCCAGCGCCGAAGCCGCGGCCGCCGAGCGCAACTATCGCTCGCGCCTGGCAGACGCGATATCCGCCTGGGTGAGGACGCGCATCAACATCGCCGAAGGCGTTTCCTACGGCACGCGCCTGAGGTTCAAGGACAGCTCGGGCCTGGGCGAGGTCGATGACCCCAGCCACGAGATACCGACCGATGCGCGTGACCGCCTCGTCGCCCTGATCGCTCGCATGCCGGGCGGGGCGATCGGGCTCGCCGGTACGCGGGGAGCCGGCAAGAGCACCTTGATGCGCTCGATCTGCAGTGGCATCGCCGAGCCCGAGGGCGCCGTGCTCGGCGTCGTCGTCGATGCGCCGGTCCAGTACGAAGCGCGGGAGTTCATCCTCCACCTGTTCGCCAAGCTGTGCGCGGCGGTGGTCGGCCCGGAGCGGGTGGTGGCGCTTCGCAACTGGGACCGCCCGTTCCACCTCACGGCCGGGACAGAGGATCGGCGCCTTGGCTACCACCCGGCCCTGGGCCCCGCCCTGATGCTGCTCGGAGCGCTGCTGGCGGTCACCACGCTCGAAATCAGCGGCGTGCCCTTCACCCTCTTCATCGGAGCGATGTTCTTCCTGCTCGGCTACGTCGCGGCGGCGATCTCCTTGCTGCGCGATCGCGACCGGGTCCGCCTCATGCTCAGGGGCAGGCGGGGAGGCTCTGGGGGGCGTGAGGACGAGGAGGCCGACGCGAGGGCGATTGCCGAACGGCGACTGCGGCAGATCTGGTTCCAGCAGAGCTTCTCCTCGGGGTGGTCGGGGGCGCTGAAGGTTCCCATCGGCCTCGAGGGTGGCGTCAACGCGAGCGCCGAGCTGTCCGAACAGCAGCTGAGCCTGCCCGACGTCGTCGACCTCCTGCGCGAATTCCTCGAGCTCGTCGCGAGCGATCGCGAGGTGCGGATCGGCATCGACGAGCTGGACAAGATGACCGACGAGACCGCGCGGCAGTTCCTCAACGAGATCAAGGTGATCTTTCGCGTGCCGAAGTGCTTCTTCTTCGTCTCGATCTCCGAAGACGCGATGAGCGTCTTCGAGCGTCGCGGGCTGCCGTTCAGGGATGTCTTCGACAGCTCCTTCGACGCGGTTCTCCACGTGCCCCACCTCCGCTTCGAGGATTCAAAGGCCCTGCTCGATCGCCGCATCGTCGATCTTCCCGTCTCGTTCGCGGCGCTCCTGCACTGCATGTCGGGGGGCCTCCCGCGCGATCTCATCCGGGCGGCGCGAGATCTGGTCGACCTGCCTGCGAACACGAGCTTGAACGAGGCGGCGAAGGCTCTGGTCGGGGGAGCGCTCGGCGCCAAGGCCGGGGGCGCCAAGGTGCAGGCGCGGCGGCTGGCGTTCGGCGGTCACGTGACCGTGCTGGTCCAGTGGCTGGAATTCCTCTGCGCCGCCGACTGCGAGCCGGACCCGTTGCTGGACGTCTGCCGAGGCTTCGAGGTGAGGTTCAGGGAAGAACTCGGTCAGCTGCCGGCCGATCGCCCCCGGGAGGACGAGATGCAGCTGCAGGACATGGCGATCCAGCTGGTCGCGTTCGCCTACTACGCCGCGACGATGCTGCAGATCTTCGAAGCCATGGACACCTCGGAGAGCATCGACGCAGCGTTGAGCCCACCGCCCGGGCCCGGCAAGGTGGTCGCCCCGGTCGATCGGCTGGCGGCGGTCAGCCAGGAGTTCTCCGTCGATTTGAACACGGCCTGGGAAATGCTGTCGCGATTGCGGAACGACCTCGATCTGGGCGCGGTCGCGTTCCCGAAGCTCTATCTGGACGATCCGGACACCGTGCCCGCCTAGGCCCCGCCGAACCTGCAGACGCCCGTGGCGGGCGGGGGTCGATGAGAATGCGGGGCGATGACGACCTCCACCGAAGCAGCGCCTCGTCCCTCGTCGGTCGTGCGCCCGCGCGAGGTGGCGCGGGCCGTCACCCCGCTGGAGCTGTTCTTCGACCTCGTCTACGTATTCACGGTCAGCCAGCTGGCGCACAACCTGCTCGAGCACGTCGATGCGCGCGGCATGGTCGAGACGCTGGTGCTGACGCTCGCCGTCATGTACGCCTGGTTCATGACCGTGTGGACCTCGAACTGGCTCGACGGCGACCGCCAGCCGGTGCGGCTGCTGCTGCTCGGCCTGATGTTCGCCAGCCTGCTGATGTCGACGTCGGTGTCGGAGGCTTTCGGCGATCGCGCCGGCCTCTTCGTGATCGGCTACCTGGCGATCCAGATCGGGCGGACCGCCTTCGCGGTCGCCAGCTTCCGCGGCCACCGGCTGCACATGCACTTCGTCAACGCCCTGGTCTGGGAGATCGGCACGGCGCCGATCTGGATCGCCGGGATCGCCGTCGACGACGACGCCCGCCTGGCGCTCTGGGGGGTCGCGACGCTGATCACCTACGGCGGCGTGATCGCGGGCCACCCGCTGCCCGGCCGCAAGAGCCCCTTCACCTCCGACAGCCAGATCTACGCCGAGCACCTGCTTGAGCGCTTCCGCCTCTTCTTCCTGATCGCACTGGGTGAGACCGTCCTGACGATCGGCAACGCGTTCACCGACCAGCCGGTCCAGGCCGACCGCCTGCTCGTCCTCGCCGTCGCCTTCACCGGCACGGTCGCGCTCTGGTGGTGCTACTTCCACCGTGCCGAGGAAATCGGCACGCGGGCGGTCGAGGGCGCCGCCGATGCGGCGCGGATCGTCGGCGTCGGCAACTACACCCTGATCCTGATGGTGATCGGCATCATCGCAATCGCGGTCGGCGACGAGCTGGCGATCGCCGACCCCCACGGTCCCAACACGCTCAGTACCGCCGTGCTCATCTTCGGCGGCCCGGTGATCTTCCTGCTCGCCCAGCTGGGCTTCATGCGCAGGGCGACCGGGCGCATCCCGCGGCCGCGGGTCCTCGCCTGCGCCGGGTTGGTGGTGCTGGCCGTCGCCACCGCACCGTTCAGCCTCCTCGTCGCGGTGGTCGCGTCGAGCGCGGTCCTGGTTGCCGTGGCGATCGCCGACACCCGCGGCGACCCCGATCCTTCGGGCTCCACAGCGGTTGCGCCTGAGGGGGGTCACGTTTGAAATGCTTCTCCGGTCTGGTCCGAGAAACTGGGGAGGTGCGGTTTGACGGTCAAAGTTCCGAGGTGGAGCCTGATGGCTCTGGCGCTGCTCGTCGTCTTTGGCGTTGGAATTGCGCTGGGAGCGGCGCTCACGAATGGCGGTGGCGACGACGACGGCGACGGCGCGCGGGCCGCAACGACGGAATCGGTTCGGCCGGCCGCCGAAAGGGGGACGACGTCGACCGGGTCGACCGCTGCTTCGGTGACGCCTGGGGGCTGCGACGAGCTCGGGATCAACTCGGAAAAGCTGGTCGAGGGCGAATGCACCGAGGGCGGAACGACCTTTGTCGTCGTCAATCGCGATTCCACCCTCCAGCTCCCAGAGCTGAGCGCTCGCCTGGTCGGCATTGAGATCACTGACTCGGTGGGCGGCGAATACCGGACCGAAGCCGCGAGCGGCAAGTTCGCGACCTTCACGCTCGAAGTCAAGAACAAGCTCCACAGCCCGGCGCAGTTCGATGAAAATCAGAAGCAGGCCGTGCTGGTCGTCAACGAAAACGAATACACGGAGGACTTTGAAGCTGAGAACGGGGCGCTCGAATCCTCCTTCCTCTGGATCGGCGAGCCGATCCAGCCCGAAGCGACGCAAACGGGAGACGTCGTCTTCGACGTGCCGAACTCGATCGCGCGAAAAATCGAAACCGAAGGCAACCTCGACATTCTCAACTTCAGCGACGCGGAAGGGTACGGCGAACCGACGAAGGCGATCGGGACGATCAGAACCTACGGCCCCGGGAGCTGAGGATCGGAAGGCGGCGAACGAGAGCGTGCTGGCCCTTGCCGACCACGCTTGCCCCTAGTTATCCACGCTGCTGTTCGGGCTATTGGGGCAGTCTTAGGATCTGCGACGGATCCTCGGCTACTTGCCTTAACTGCGTAGCGAGAGTGCCTCGTCGAGGTGCTCAAGCAGGAGGTCGACTATCTGAGGGTCAAATTGACGACCCCGGCCCTCCCTGATGATCTCGACAGTCTCGTCCACGGTGAGCGCCGGCCGGTAGTGGCGGTCGCTGAGCAATGCATCGAAGACATCGGCGATTGCGGTGATCCTCCCCTCGAGGGGGATCTCCTCTCCGACGAGTCCTTGGGGGTATCCGCTGCCGTCGTAGCGCTCGTGGTGAGTCAGCGCGATGGTTGCCGCGAGGCCGAGCAGCTCGCTCTCGGAGTCGACGAGGATCTCGTGGCCGATCGTGGTGTGGCGCTTCATCTCCTCGCGCTCCTCGGGCGTGAGGGGGCCGGACTTGCGAAGGATCTCGCTTGGGGTGGCGATCTTTCCAACGTCATGCATTGGAGCTGCCAATTGCAATAGATGGACCCGCTCGGGGTCGAGACCGAGGTGAGCACCCAGGAAGGATGCGACCCTGGCCATTCGGTCGACGTGCTTCCCGGTGGAGAAGTCATGAAGCTCGATTGCCTTGGTGAGCCGTTCGATCGTCTCCTGGCGCGAGAGACGCAGCTCGTCGATCGCCTGCTGCTGAGCAGCCGCCAGCTCGTCTCGCAGCCGCAGCGCGTCCTTCTGGGCGGTGACGTCGGTAGAGATTCCGCAGACCGCGGTCGCTTTCCCATCCTCGTCGACGAGGGGAAACTTGACGGTCTGGAAGGTCCGCTCAACACCGCCGATCTCAAGCGTTTCCTCCGCCTCGTACGTCGTGCCTTTCTTGAGGATCTGCTGATCCACCTTGCGGGTGAGGGCCAGAGCCTCGGCGCTCATGATCGCCTCATCGGTTTGGCCCAGCAGCTTGCCTCTCTCCAGCCCTGCCAGGTCGTCCGCCTGCGCGTTTGCGAAGACGTAACGGAGGTCCTCGTCCTTTACATAGACGGGCATCGGTGCCATGTCGATGATCGTCTGACGGCGCTCTTCGAGGTTGAGCCTGTGGGCGCTCTCAAAGTCTTCGAGCTGACGCCGTCGCAGGGCATTCATCACCGTGATCAGCAGCTGGCCCGGCCAAAACGGCTTGACCAGGTAGCCGTGGACGCCGTGGCCGCCGAACCCGAAGGCCCTTGCTGCAACCTCGGGGTCGTCTTTTCCGGTGATGAGGACTACGGCAATCTCGGGGTGTTCTTCGGTGATTTCTTCAGCCAGGGTCAGCCCCGAGCCGTCCAGCATTTGAAGGTCGCAGAGGGCGAGGTGAAAGCGACTAGACGCAAGCTTCTTGTGCGCCTGCGAAACGCTGCCCGCGAATTCGCACCGGTATCGGTCTCCCAGCGCCCGATCGACCAATCGCAGCATCGCGGGCTGATCGTCAGTGACCAGGATGCGCGCCAGCCCGGGCTGTGTCTTAACGGGCTGGGGCGGTGGACTTGAGCTCGTCTGGCGAGGACTCACCGGGCGTGTCTTTTCCTCGAACGCTCAGCCTTGAAGATCGCCCCTGAAGCTATCCCGAACCGCCCGTGTGTCGAGCCGTGCGTACCGGATCTAGTTGTGCCAACCACAGGATTCACCGGCGGTTCCTCCAGCCGGTCGGGAGGCCTAGTCGGGTGATGATGTACTTGACTAGTCGAACAGACCGTAGGCGCTCTGGTCTTGGAATGCAACTTTTGACTTTCGCTGTTTTGTCACCCCCGGCGTAGGGGCGGTTGAGGCCGAATACCATTGCGTTTACCTGTTTAACGTCTGAATCGGGCGTACGCTAGTAACTGTGACTTCATCAGCCGAGCGCGCCGAGGACCCGGCACGCCGCGAGGCAGACAAGGCCACTTGTCGCCTCTCTCGCGCCTATCAGGACGCGCTTACGGTTGCCGATGCCGGTGGCGCGGGTCGTGTGGCGAGGCAGGCCCTCGGGGAGGGGCTGGGGGTCGCGGGTCTCTACCAGCGGGTGATCGCGCCGGCGATGTGGCGGATCGGCGATCTCTGGGAACAGGGGGAAATTTCGGTCGCCGACGAGCATCTCGCGACAGCACTTACGCACCAGGCGATGGCGGGCATCTATGGACCCAGCCTTGGTCACAAGGTCAGGACAGGCCGGATTCTGATGGCGGCGGTGGAGGGCGAGCAGCACGCTCTCGGACTGAGGATGGCCACTGATGTGATCGAGTTGGCGGGCTACGAAACGATCTACCTCGGGGCCGACGTTCCGACCGCCGATCTCCTCCAAGCTGTGGCAGCTCGCTCACCCAACCTGGTCGGCCTCTCGGCGACGATGCCAGGCTCAACCACCGCACTCGAACGCACTATTACCGGGATTCGGCGTCTCAATCCCAACTTGATCGTCTTGTTTGGAGGTCAAGGAGCCCAGCCTCGCGGCGGAGACGACGGAGCGGTGTTGGTTCGAAATCTCGAGCAGCTGTTGGCGGTGGTCGAGACCGCGCTCGACGTCCCGGCCTCAGATTCGGAAAGTCCCTCGGTGCGGGTGGAGCCGGCTGCAAGCGGCGTAAAAGAAGTGGCCGTGCAGCGCGAAGACGAGACGGTTGAGCGGAATCTCTCGGGCATCGCCGCGGAGACGGCCGATTTGGCCCGAGACCTGGCCCGTCAGGCCAACGCTTACAAGGACCTGGCCTACACCGACACGCTCAGCGGGCTGCCCAACCGCCGGGCGTTCGAGGACCGTGCGGCTCGGCTGAGGGACTTCTCAGGCGCCAAGCCTCTCGCGGTGTTGATGATGGACTTGGACGGCTTCAAGCAGGTGAACGATTTAGAAGGACACGAGGCCGGAGATCGAATCCTCGCATCGATGGCCCGAGCGATCGCCGGGGGTCTTCGGGAGGGTGACTTCGTCGCTCGCCTCGGCGGCGATGAGTTCGCGGCCTTGTTGCCTCGCACCAGTTTGGAGGAGGCGGCGAGCCTGGCGGAGCGATTGCGGGCAAGCGTGCAGGACGCCGGCTCCGGCGCTTCGGTCACTTCCAGCTTCGGCGTTGCCATGCTGGAGGACGATGTCCGGCGAGCGCTGCTGCGGGCCGATGTAGCGCTCTACGAGGCCAAGAACTCGGGCCGCAACATGGTCAGGCGGGGATAAATGGCAACACCGTGTCGAGAGCGGTCAAGTGGAGCATGTATGCCACGTTTCCCCTGCCAAGCGTTACCCGCAGCCGGTTGCCATCGGCCGCCGAGCGATGCCAGGCCATGACTAGGGTGCTTAGTCCTGCCGCGTCGATGAACGTCAGGTCTTCGAGGTCAAGCAGGATCTGGGCAGCGTGGCTTGCCTCGGCCACTCGCAGTGCATGCTCCAAGCGAGGGCACTCGGATAGATCGAGCTCCCCCTTGATGCGCATGACATAGGTGTCGTTCTCCCTGGCAGTGCTGATCCCAAATAGAGGCGGGGAAAATGCGGGCAGTCCCCTGGATTCAACCGGAGGGCCTTGAGTCGTGTACATGCGACATCCCTTCGTTCGCGTGGAACGCCCCGCACGCGTGTAACCGCTTGTTGCGGCCCCCTAGGTCCGGCAGGGAGAAGACCTAGGGGGCCTGATGGCAATCATGGGGTTGGCAGGCGGTTGGCGTGATGAACCGTCCAGGTCGCCGCCGGGTCTCACTGTTGTGGCTTCGGCCGGAAAGCGCAATCCCCCAGACGTGTGAAGCACCGTGGATATCCCCCAAAGGGGTTAGGCGTGCAAAGAACGACATTCGTCGCAAGCCTTGCACTGCCAAGGACTTTTCGCTTATCGTACGAACGAGGAGTAATCAGCATGTACGGGTCCAGTGCCAAGGGAGTTTGAGGTGGCTTCTCCTGATCTGCCCGGCGACGTAGAGAACGCCCAGGTTTTTGCAAACGGCGAGCCTGATTCGCAAGCAGCGGTGCGCCTGCGAACGGCCTTTGAGCGATCACGGCATCCGATGCTGATCGCCGACGACCAGCGACGCTGGGTAACCGGTAACGCTGCCGCATGTGAGCTGTTGGGGGTTGCGCGGGAGGAGATCCCCTGGCGGACGATGGATGAGTTCACATCTCCGGGTGAGCGCAAGAGGCTGGAGGAGCAATGGGGAGCGTTCCTGGCGAGTGGGGGCGCAGAGGGGTGGTATCAGCTGTACGTTCCGGACCGCGGGCCGTGCCGGTCGAGTTCAGTGCAACGGCCAACGTACTTCCAGCCCGCCACCTCTCCGTCTTTATCTCGCATGACGAGGGATCCGCTGAGCAGACAAAAAGCGCCTTGACTCGTGAAGCGGCCTGGGCGCCAGTGGTGGTGGAGAGAACAGGCAGGGTCCGCCTGACAGAGCGCGAGAGGGAGGTCATGATGCTGGTCGCCTCCGGACTGAAGAGCGGCGATATCGCGGGGCAGCTATTTCTCTCCCCGGAGACCGTCAAGTCTCATGTTCACAACGCCCTGTCCAAGCTCGGAGCACACACGCGCGCGCATGCTGTAGCGATTGCATTGGTCACTGGGCAGATCACCTGGGAGGTATAGCTGTCATACCAATAAGTAATAACGCTTAGTCCTTCCGGGGGATATTCGCCGCGCCTCCTCTGTCCGGGGGATTGTGCCGCTCATTCGGCGCCCGGATAGTGGCATGAGATGAAAGTTGACCAGCTCGGCCTCATCAAGTCGCCGAGCCCCCAGGAAGCATCAAGGCCCCCACGCGTACTCGTCGCCGGGGCTGGAGGGCCATCTGGTGTCACGGCGATAAAGGCGCTTGACGGTGAGACGCTCGATATTTTCTCGGCCGACATCGATCCCAACGCGCCGGGTCTCGGCTTGGTTGACGAGGATCGACGACTGCCGGTCTCCAAGGGATACGGAGACTCCTACACCGAGTTGCTCTTCGAGCTCTGCGAGCGTCATCGAATCGACGTCCTGGTCCCAACTTTGGATTTCGAGCTGTTGCTGCTTGCCAGCGCGCGGGTCTTCTTCGCCGAGATCGGCACGAGGATCGTTCTCCCGTCGGAGAAGACGCTGCGCATATGCCTCGACAGGCGCGCGCTTCGCAGGTGCTGCAGGGGAGTTGTACGGGTGTCTGACTCGGCGCTCGCTGACGACTTGCCTGGAGCCGAGTATTCGCTCGCCACCCTGGCGCGCTCCGATGGGAAGGTGATTGCCGTGGTGCCGTGGGCGCAGGGCGACTCGGGAGCTGCGGCGAGCGGGCGCACCGTGCACGACGAGGGGCTGGAGAAGATCGGGCGTCAAATCGCCGCGGGGATCGGACTCACCTCCTTGGCAAACATCGAAGTAAAGGAGGCCTCCGACGGGGAGCCGGTCCTGCTCGAGGTCAACCCGTACTTCACAGGAACAATGCCGCCGGTGGCGGCGAGCGGCGTGAGCATGCTGAAGCTCTGCGTCGACGGCATTCTCGCCGATGACTGAGCCGGCCTTGACCCGGGACATGCACGTCCACTCGACTTTCTCAGACGGGGCGAGCACGATCAGGGAGAACGTCGCCGAGGCAGAGCGAATCGGCTTGACAGAACTCACTTGTGTCGAGCACGTTCGGGAGGACACCAGGTGGATTCCCGCCTACGCCGCCGCGATCAGAGAGAGCAGGAAGCGAACACCGATTGTCTTGCGCTGTGCGGTCGAGGCAAAGATCCTCGATATCTACGGCTGCCTTGACCTTCCCCGCGAACTGGACGGGATCGACGCGGTGTACGCCGCAAGTCATCAGGCGCCATCGCCCGACGGACCGATGAATCCCCGCTCCACGCGCGAACGCATCGAAGCGGGGGAGCTCGATCCGCAGATGGTGCTCCGATGGATAGTCAGCGGGACCGTCGCTGCGGTCTCCCACCACGAGCACCTCGTCATAGCCCATTTGTTCAGCGTCCTTCCGGGGCTTGGGCTCGACGAGCGAGATGTATCGCTAGACCTGATCGACTCGCTTGCGATTGCGGCGGCCGAGTCCAATGCCCGGATCGTGGTCGATGAGCATTGGGGGTGTCCGGCGGCGCGGACCCTGCGGCCGTTTCTGCGGCATGGCGTTCCGCTGGTACTGGGCAGCGGTAGCCATGACAGAGAGACAGTTGGCCGCTACGACTACTGCGCAGACGTCTTGCGCGAACTCCAGCCACTGTCCCTAGCGGCGGCCTAAGCGGGTCTTGAAACGCCGCACTCAGGGACGATCGCGCCCTTGTCGATGAGCGGGTACATCGGGCTGAGCCGGTTCTTTGAGTGCTCTAGACCGAGCCAGTGCCCGTACTCGTGAACCACGGTCATGCAGCGGAGCCGCTTCGAGAGACCGAGTTCGATGGTCATTTCGCACGGTCCACTTTCCACGAGGTCCGGGATCGTCGCCTGGCCGAGTACGCGGTTTGGCAGCTTGCCGTAGCCGACGGCCTCGGTCGAGCAGCGCGCGGGCACATTCTGGTGCCAGTAGGCAGCCGCAGCGTCGAGGTCACCAGGCAGGGTGGCAGGCGTGGGGGTGACAAGCGAAACGGCCGCGCTGGCGATCGCGGCGACGACGATCATTGGGGAGTCCCTGCGAAGTCCATGAGGCCAGTGGAGCACAGATGTTCGAATATCCGCCTCATAGATTCGTCTAGAGAGGCCTTGCGGGCTCAAGTTCGCCGCCGCTTATGCCGACGCGAGGCGGTTTGAGCACTCCTGACAACGAACGTCGAGTTGCGCCAGCGAATGCTCAAGCCGCCCCAACCGGTGGGCGATGGACCAGGACACCAGGGCAAATCCCTTTCGACACAGGCACCCTCGTCGCGAGACGAATCCGCAAAGCCACGGAGCTCCGCCGGAGCGAGCCGGGCTACCGAAGACCTCATGACCCGAGCCGCCCCCCGAGGCGGGAAGCGGCTGGGATCAGGAACGTCGTCAGGACTGCTCGACATATAGGGAGGACATCCATGTCCAACCGATTCGATCTCAGGCGCGCCCGGCTTGCCGGCATCGCCCTCGCGATGCTCGCCGTCTTCGCGCTGCCCACCGTGGCCCAGGCCGCGCCCGTGGGCCTCGGCACCGCCGGCCCCTTTGTGGTCCTCGGCGGCACCACGGTCACCAACGTCGGGCCGTCGGTGCTCAACGGCAACCTCGGCGTCTCGCCGGGCACCGAACTCGAAGGCTTTGGCCTGCCCGCCGTCATCAACGGCTCCACCCACGCAACCGACGAAGTCGCTGCCCAGGCGCAGCTCGATCTCACCACCGCCTACGACGCTGCGGCGGGGCAGCCGGTGCTGCCGGCGAATGACCTCTCCGGCACCGACCTGGGCGGATTGAAACTCGCTCCGGGCACCTATCGCTACAACGCGGCGGCCCTGATGACCGGAGCCCTGACCCTCGATGCCGAAGGCGATCCCAACGCCGAATTCGTCTTCAAGATCGGCTCCCAGCTGACCACCGAATCGGCCAGCTCGGTCCTGCTCGTCAACGGCGCTTCGCCGTGCAACGTCTACTGGCAGGTCGGCAGCTCGGCCGTCCTCGGCACCACCACTTCCTTCCAGGGAAGCCTGATGGCGCTGACCTCGATCTCGCTCAACAGCAAAGCAACCGTGGTGGGGAGGATGCTGGCCCGCAACGGCCAGGTCAGCCTGATCGAAAACACCCTGACCCGACCGCTGTGCGCGACCGGGCCGACCAACCCGCCCGGCGGCGAAACGCCGGGTGGCGAAACCCCGGGTGGCGGAACGCCAGGTGGCGAAACGCCGGGTGGTCCGGGAACCGCGTCGCCAACCACGCCCGGAACCACTGGCTCGCCAGCAGTGCCAAGCAACGGCTCCCGGGTTGCCTCCGGCCGCCGGGCGAAAGCTCCCCGGTCGTCTCGCAACGGCAGGGCCATGGTGCGATCCGCACCGCGCGAGGCCTGCACCGAGGGATTCCGCGTCACTGTCAACGGCAAGATGATCCAGCGGGTTGTCTTCAGCCTTGACGGCAAATCGATCGGCAGCCGCACCGGTTCGCCGTTCGCGATGTCGGTGCGAGCCACTCCCGGCGCGCACGAGGTCAGCGCCCGCGTCACCTTCACGGACGCCACCCGTGCGAAGACCGTGACGCTCCCCTATCGCGCCTGTGCCGCGGCACTGCTGCAGCCGCGCCACGGACCGTCCCAGTTCACGGGATGACCTACAGGGCTGACAACGACCCAACCCCCTCCGGCGCTCGCCGGGGGGGTTCGGGGTTGGCCTTGGCGCTGGTCGCGGCGGCCTTCGCATGTGCCTTCGTCGCTCCGGCTGCTGCTGCCCCGACGCCCGCTAGTCAGCCGCTCGCGACGCTCCTGCATGATCACGTCGCCCGGACCGGGCCCAGCGCAGATGCAGGCCGGATCGAATCGGTTGCTTCCCGCCGGCCGCTGACCCGAGCTCGTACCGTCCTCCCGATTCTTGGCCGTGCAAGCAGTCGAAAGAGAGGTTCGTGGCTGCATGTCCGGCTTCCCGGGCGGCCCAACAGTCATAAGGGCTGGATCTCCACAAACCGGACGAAGCTCAGCTCCACTGGCTGGCGCGTCGTGGTCAAGCTTTCGACCCGGCGCGTCACCGTCTACCACGGCGATCGTGCCCGCCGCCACTTCCGTGCGGTGGTCGGCAAGCCCTCGACCCCGACCCCGCGGGGATCGTTTTTCATCGAAGAGGCCCTCGCACTCTCCTCCTACGAAAGCGGCGGACCGTTCGCGCTGGCCACCAGCGCCAGGTCGAATGTCTTTCAGGAATTCGAGGGAGGCCCGGGACAGATCGGCATCCATGGGACAAACAACCTCACGGGTGCACTCGGGACGGCGGCTTCACACGGCTGCATTCGGCTCGGCACCCGCGCAATTACCTGGCTGGCGAGACGCATCGGCGCCGGAGTTCCACTGACCATCACGCGATGAGGGGTTTAGTTATGTACACCTGTTGTCGATACTCCATAAGACGGTCGCCTTCCCGCTGATTTCGGCTTCACAGGCTGATCAAGCGGGCACTTGACCGTCACTCCTCATCCACCCCGGTGGATTCGAGGCCCGGGACGCTCCCGGCACCGAGGTCAAGAAAGCTGGTGGAGACATGCGCAGTCGGCGGTATCGGGGCATCCTGCTCTTCGCAATAGGCGCGATTGCCGTTCTGTGTTCCGCTGCGATCTCTGTCGCGGCCTGTCCGTTGCGGCCCCTGCCGCCCTGCGGTTCGGCGGGGTTCACGGGCAGAGTTGGAAATTCTTTTCGCTGCGGCCACCGGCCACCGCCGGTTTGCCACACGCATAGGGGCCCGAGAGGGCAACAGGGAACTACCGGCGAGACTGGCTCCCCAGGTAAACCCGGTGCAGCAGGAGCCACGGGCGCGGCTGGTGCTTCCGGTCCCCAGGGACCAGGAGGCACTCCAGGCGTCGCTGGCACTCCCGGCAGCAACGGAGCTGCGGGCGCCACCGGGTCGCCGGGCGCGGTTGGCCCCGAAGGCTTGCAGGGTGTCCAGGGCGAAATCGGTGCCGCTGGACCGACTGGGGCCACGGGCACTGCAGGCGCAGAAGGGGCCGCGGGGTCGACCGGGGCAACGGGTTCACAAGGCGAAACGGGAACCACTGGCAGCGCTGGTGCGGCAGGCGCCAACGGAGAAGTCGGTAAAGCCGGAGCCACGGGTCCCCAGGGTGAAATCGGGGCAACCGGTTCTGAAGGTTCTCAAGGGCTGCAGGGAGTCCAGGGCGAAGTCGGCGCCCCGGGGGAAACAGGAGCCACCGGGTCCCAAGGAGACGCCGGCACAAACGGGGCTCCAGGTGCTCAGGGTGAAGTAGGTCTTTCGGGAGAAATCGGGGCCACCGGCTCAGAAGGTGCCGCCGGGACTCCGGGGCCACCCGGCGAAGCTGGCCAGCAGGGAGCCCCTGGCGCTGAAGGCCCTCAAGGGTTGACCGGCACGCCAGGCGCCACTGGGGCAACTGGTCCCGCTGGATCGAGCGGGCTCTCGCAATACGCATACATCTACAACTTGGGCGGAGAGACCGTCCCGCTTGAGGCCGATGTCACCTTCGATTCCAACGGCGTCCTGACGCCTGGCATTACCCACGCGCCCGGTGCCGCCGGGATTACGCTGACGACTGCCGGTACTTACGAGGCCACCTTCTCGGTGTCGGGAACCGAGCCCAGCCAGATAGCGCTTTTCGTCAACGGAACTCTGATTCCGGGAACCGTCTACGGCTCAGGCGCTGGTACCCAGCAGAACACGGGACAGGCGATCTTCGTCGCTTCCGCGGGCGCCATTCTCACGATCAGGAATCACACCTCGAGTGCGGCAGTCGGCCTCGCAACGCCAATCGGAGGAACGCAGCCGAGCTCGAATGCGTCCGTGGTCATCGAGAAGGTCGCCTGATGCCCCGGTTTGGACAGCATCTCTGGGCCTTGGCTCTGGCCCTCGCCGTGGGGTCCAGCCTGGTACTCGGGGCGTGCGGTTACTCGGAGTCGACCGCCACTCTCAACACGGAGAAGATCGAGCGGGCGATTGCGCAGAGCAGCTTGGCTCAGCGCGGGCAGCATGCCCGGGTGAGCTGTCCGTCGGCGGTTCCCCAGATGGAGGGGCTGAAGTTCTCCTGCAGCGCCGTCGTCGGGTCGGTCAGCACGCGATTCGTCGTCGTCGAGCAGGATGGATTCGGGCACGTCTACTACGAAGCGCCCTGAAGACCCGACTCGATAGACGACTACATCCGCGAGGCGAGGCGCCCTGCCAGCACCGCCAGGGGGAGCCGATTCCAGCGTGTGGTGTTCGGGATCTGTTCGGGCTATGCGGAAGGAGGCGCGAAACCGAGCAGTCTGAAAACTGTTGGCATCGCGGGGTTGCGCCGACAGGCGTCGAAGGCTGTCAGGAGCACAACGCCAGCCCGAAAAGGAACGTGAGATCGCGCCACAGACTGGTACGGCCAGCGCGAGCAATCGGCCTGATCGGGGCCCTGCAAGAGGAACGCTTACGTTTACTCCAGATGAGTGTTACGTTCCGCGAAAGCTGAGCAGCACAAGGGCTTTGCGCTGGATGAACCCTGCGAGAGACCCAGCCATTTCTGACGCCAATGGTTCGACCTTTGAGCAGCTGCTCGAGGCGGCGCCTGACGCAATCATCGGAGTCGACGACAAGGGCAAGATCGTCTTGGTCAACAGCCAGACCGAGGCGCTCTTCGGATACGTGCGCGCGGACCTACTCGGCAGAGAGGTCGAGATGCTCGTCCCGGGTCGCCAGGCGAGCATTCGAGATGGGGGCCCACGGCTACCTGGTGAAGCCCTTCCTGCCGGGCCAGCTGCAGATCACGACGCTGAACGCGCTGCGCCAGCGTGAGCTGGAACTGGCGCAGAATGCGCACAGCAAAGCTCTGGAGGATCGGCTGCAGGTCCTCATGGACCGGGCACCGGTGCCCATCTACATCAAGGACCGGGAGCGCCGCTACGTCCTTGCGAACCGCGTTGCCCACGAGGCGGCTGGGCTGGCGGTCGGCGAGCTGGTCGGCCTCCGCGACGCCGACATCATGCCTGCCGAGACAGAGAGGCGGGTCGCGGAGAGCGACCGCAGGATCCTCGAGCACGGCGACAGCTATGAAGCGGAGGAGACGCTGCGGTCGGAGATCGGCAACGGACCTATCTCACCGTCAAGTTCCCCTTCGTCGACGACGAGGGCGAGATCGCCGGTATCTCGGGCATCTCGACGGACATCACGGAGAAGAAGCAGGCGGAGATTCTCCGCGAAGAGCTCGCCGAGGCCCGCGAGCGGGCGATCGAGGAGCTGCGGGCATCGCGCCAAGAGACGGTCGAGCGACTCGCCAAGGCGATCGAGATGCACGACGCCGAGACGGGCGAGCACATCGATCGAATGGCCTCGGTGGCCGCCTTTCTCGCCTGCAAGGTGGGGCTCGACCGCGACCGCGTCTTGCTGCTGCGGGTGGCAGCGCCGATGCACGACGTCGGCAAGGTTGCGACCCCCGACGGCATCCTTCGAAAGACGGGTCCGCTGACTGCCGAGGAGCGCGAGGAGATGCAGCGCCACACCACCGTCGGCTACCAGATCCTTGCCGATTCGGAGAGCGAGCTGCTGCGCCTCGCCGCGACGATCGCGCTCACCACCACGAGCACTGGGACGGCAGCGGCTATCCGCAGGGGCTGGTCGGTGAGCGGATTCCGATCGAGGGCCGGATCACCGCGGTGGCCGACGTCTTCGACGCTCTGCTCAGTGACCGCTGCTACCGGCCGGCGCTGCCGGTCGAGGAGGCGGTGGAGGTGATGAAGCGAGGGAGGGGCACCCACTTCGATCCACACATCGTTGACGCTCTGCTCGACCATCTAGAGGAAGCGCTTTCGCTTCGTGGCTAGCTCGGCTTCATGGCACCGGTGTGGGCTTACCGTCGGTCGTTAGGGTTTCCCAAATGCCCGACGCGGTGGTCTTGGTGTTTGCTGCGTCAGGTACCGCGCTCGCAACCGGCCTCGGCGCGGTCCCGGTCTTTTTCCTGGGTAGTCGCGCCGCCCAGCTAGCGCCGATCCTCCTCGGCTTTGCCGCCGGGGTGATGGCGGTGGCCTCGATCGCGGGTCTGCTGATCCCCGCGGCCGACGAAGGGTCTGTTCTCGCGGTGGTCGGCGGCTTTGTAGCGGGGGTGGGGCTGGTGGCCTGTGCCCGCCGACTGCTGAACCCCCGAGCTACCTTCATGGGGCGCAGCGGCGCCGGCGCGCGCACTTCTGCCCTGGTCTTCCTCGTGCTCTTTGTCCACAGCCTCCCCGAGGGGTTCGCGGTTGGCACGGCCTTCGCCTCTGACCGTGCCGGGCTCAGCCTCTTCGTGATCCTCGCAATCGCGATCCAGAACATTCCCGAGGGGACCAGCGTCGCGATCCCGATGGCGGCGGCCGGCTTCAGCCGCACCCGTCAGTTCTGGGCCGCTGTCGGCACCAGCGCTCCCCAGCCGGTCGGCGCGCTGGTTGCCTTTCTCCTCGTCGAGCAGATCCAGTCGCTGCTGCCCTTCTCCTTCGCTTTCGCGGCCGGCGCCATGCTGGCCTTGATCGCGGTTGAGCTGTTGCCGAAGGCATACGCCGGCCCGGCGCGACTCGGGCCGAGTGGTGGCGTGGTGCTCGGCGCCGCGGTGATGCTCGGGCTCAGCTTTGCCATCGGTGTCTGAGCTACGCCGACCCAACGGTAAGAGCGCCGAGAGCGAGAACCGACGCCGCGACAAGAGCAAGGGCGATGCCGGTTACCCAGCGGTCGGTGCGGCCGAGCGCATGATCTCCCATCAGCCCACGGTCCTTGGCGAGCGAGCGGATGAAGGGCAGGAGCACGAGCAGAAGCACCGCGTTCAGCGCCTGGGTCAGAAAGAGGATCGGGACAAGCGGTGCGCCGGGAATCAGCACCACCGTCGCTGCGATCGCGGTGACGACGCCGAAGCTCAGGTAGAAGGCCCGCGCCTCGCTGAAGCTGTCGTTGATGTCGGCTTTTCGGCCGAAGGTCTCCGAGATCGAGTAGGCGGTGGAGAGGGGAACGATGGCGGCGGCGAGCAGCGCGGCTCCGAGGAAGCCGAGACCGAACAGAGTCGCCGCCGTGTCGCCGGCCAACGGCTCGAGCGCCTTGGCCGCGTCGCTCGCGTCGCTGACGTCGACGCCCTGGACGTGCAGCGTCGCCGCGCAGGCGATCACGACGAAGAAGCCGATCACGCCGGTCAGCACGGCGCCGACGATCACGTCGATGCGCTCGTAACGCAGATCCTTGACCTTGAGCTTCTTGTCGACGGCGTAGGACTGGATGAACGCCAGTCCCCATGGCGCCAGCGTCGTGCCGACCGTGGCGACGGCGACGAGCAGCGCCTCTCGGTTGAGCGGCAGGCTCGGCACGACCAGACCCTTGGCGGCCGCGCCCCAGTCGGGATCTGCGAGCACCCCCGAGATCACGTAGGCGACGAAGACCGAGCTCAGCGTGAGCAGGAAGTGCTCGACGTGGCGGAAGCTCTCACGCAGGACGAGGGCCGAGACGCCGAGCGCCGCCAGCGGCACGCTGAGGTAGCGGCTCATCCCGCCGAGAAGTTCCATCCCCGCCGCCACCCCGGCGAACTCGGCGCACAGCGTGCCGGTGTTGGCGATCACCAGCGCCGACAGCACCAGCCCGGCGGCGCGGCCGCCGTAGCGCTCGCGGACGAGCGTCAGTAGCCCCTTGCCGGTGACGATCCCCAATCGCACGCCGAGCTCGTGAAAGACGATCAGCGCCGCGGTGGAGAGGGTCAGGACCCAGAGCAGCTCATAGCCGTACTTGGCGCCGAGGATTGAGTACGTCGTGATCCCCGCCGGATCGTCGTCGGAGAGACCCGCCAGCAGCCCCGGCCCGATTACCGCCAGCAAGGCCGCCGTCGTGCCGGCGCGCAGCAGGAAGTGCCGGCGACGGGCCAGGCGCCAATGCGTGTGGCGGCCGGGCGTGCGGTGGGCGCGGGGCTCTGGCACGGGAAGCCATACTCTCGCGCGGTGAGGCGGCAATGGCCTGATCTGCCCTCACCCGTGCGGGCAGATCACCGCGCGGCCGTTGAGAGTGCCACTCCGCATCTTCTCGTAGGCGTCCTCAACCCGATCCAGGGAGAAGCGCTCGACGTGGGCACGGATCTTCCCCGCTCGAGCCAGATCGAGAACCTCCATCAGCTCGACCGCGCTGCCCCAGTAGGGGATGGCGAGCCGGCAATCGAAGGGCAGGGCGCCGAAGCCGAACTGGAAGGTTCCTCCGGCCAGGCCGACCACCGTGAGGTGGCTCTCGAAGCGAACGATCTGCGCCGAGAGGGCGAGGGTGTCATCGCTGCCGACCATGTCGATCACCAACTCGGCACCGCGCCCCGCCGTCGCGTCATTGATCGCCTCGGCCGCTCCCTCGCCTGCCATCACGGCCTCTTCGGCGCCCACATCGCGCGCCAGGCGCAGCTTCTCGGCCGAGGTGTCCACGGCGATCACCCGCGCCGGGCTGAGAGCGCAGGATCTGCACCGCCATGTGGCCGAGGCCGCCGACGCCGATCACCACCGCCGTCGACCCCGGCACGAGGAGGACTACGGAAACGCGATCGAAGACGGGATCGAACCGCTGGCCTTCTTCGGTGTCACCGTCGCCGCGATAGTTCTCGCGGCACTTGGCGCTTGGTTGTTCGAGCGCCGCGATCTGTCTGGGTAGCCCGCTCGATGGACGACTACATCCGCGAGGCGCGGGCAACCCCGCCAGCACCGCCAAGGGAGCTGGTGTCGGGGTGGAATGTTCAGAATCGGAGCTTGGCGCGTGTGGCGCTTCAGTTTTGTTCGGGGATCGCGCTGCACCTTCTGGAATGGAGAGCCGACGCCCGGATTTGAACCGGGGACCCCTTCATTACGAGTGAAGTGCTCTACCAGCTGAGCTACGTCGGCGGGTTCGCACCATTGTAGGAGCGGGGCGGGAGCGAGGTTCCGTCGCCGACGATCTCGAAGATGGGGCCGTGTCGAGAGCTTTGACGGCAAAGCAGCGGGGGGAGAACGAGATCGAGTTCTCGCGGATCGTCGCCTTCAGCGATGGGGTCTTCGCGATCGCGATCACGCTGCTGGTGCTGAACCTCAGCGTGCCCGAGCAGGTTCGCGATGGTGAGCTTGGCACGGTGCTCTGGAACCAGCACCAGGATCTCTTCGCCTACGCGCTCAGCTTCGCCGTGATCGGCCGCTTCTGGGTCATTCATCACCGTTTCTTCGGCGAGGTGACCGGCTTTGACAGCCGGCTGATCGGGCTCAACCTCTTCTACCTCGCCTGGATCGTGCTGATCCCCTTCAGCAGCAAGGTCTTCGGCGATCACGGGGGGAGCACGGCGGCGGAGGTCCTCTACGCGGGCAATCTGGTTGGCGTCGTGCTCTCGGCCACGCTGATGTTCGCCGACGCCCAGCGGGCCGGGCTGACCCGCACCGCCTCCGAGGAGGCGCGCGAATCGCGCCGCCACGCCCTCTGGATCGCCCTCGTCTTCGCCGCTTCGATTCCGGTCGCCTTCCTCAATCCGAGCCTTGCCCCCTATTGCTGGCTCGCCCTCTTCTTCGGGCCGACCATCGCCCGCCTCATCCGCAGCAGGCGCGCTTAGCGCAGCGACCAATCGGCGCGGCGACGACGCTCGCGCCCCGGGCAGCGAGCGTCAGCGACAGCGGCGGCGGGCGTGCCCCATCGCCCGCCGCCCTGTCTATCGCGGCGCGCCGTCCTTTTGAAGGTCCCCGACCGCGGACGGCTGCATTTCGCCGCAGACCGGGCAGCTCGGCTCGGGCACCACCGGCTCGCGCTCGACCTCCATCGTGCGCAGGTCGTAGATGTGGCCGACGCCGAGCGTGGAGGGCTGGGCGAGGCCGGTCAGCAGGTGCAGGACGTCGAGGCCGATCTGGCCGCCGATCAAGCCGCAGGCCGGGCCCAGCGTCGCCGCCGGCGACATTTTCCCCCGCTGCTGCTCCATCGCCACGTCGAAGAGCGGGTAGGTGCGCCGGTAGCCGATCTCCTGGCAGGAGAAGCAGCCGGTGACGCCCGGCACGTAGAGCGGCCCCACGCGCGCGATCGGCGGGAAGTGGCTCATCGCGATGAAGGGGATCCCGGCGGCGAAGCAGGCCGAGTTGATCCACTGCTCGATGTCGCCCGCCGGCCAGTCGCAGGCGTCGATGACCACGTCGTAGCCCTTGATCGTCTCGGCGATCGCGGCTTCGCTGTCGAGCTTCTGCACCCGCGCCTCCACCCGCATCGCGGAGTTGAACCCCTGCAGCCGCTCGCCGGCTGCCGCCACCTTGTAGCGACCGATGTCGGCCTCGGAGAAGAGGACCTGGCGGTTGAGGTTGCTCAGCTCGACTCGGTCGAAGTCGACGAGCAGCATCTCGCCGACGCCGCAGCAGGCCAGGTTGAGCGCCGACCAGCCGCCGAGGCCGCCGACGCCGAGCACGGCGATCCGCGAGCTGGCCAGCTTGTCCTGGCACTGCGACGCGGTCGGCCCGTTGGAGATGTCGCTGAAGTAGCGCAGCTGACGGTCGAAGCGCTCGACCACCTTCTCGGCGATCAGATCGTCGTCGGCCGCATCCTCGACCACTCCGAGCTCCTCGAACTGGGCGAGCAGGTCACCGACCTCGTCGACGCCGAACTCCTCGATCAGCTCCTCGCGGGTGCTGGCGCCGTCGAGGGCGGCGAGCAGCCGCCGGCCCTCCGCATCCGGGTTCTCGATGTGGATGTCTGCGCCGGCGCTGGGCCGGAGCAGGTAGAGGTCGCCGTTGGGCGCCTCCATTCGCTGCGTGGTGCGCTTGAGTCGCGGTCGTTGCATTTGCGATGCCCCTCCTCATTGGGTATCGCTTTAGACCACCCGATTGCTAAAAATAGTTCCGTTTAAAAATCGGGTTAATGTCGGCAGCGGATCCGGGGGTACCTCCAGGGATTTATCCTGGTACGCACTGACCAACGAGAGCAGCGGCACCCTCGCCGATCTTGGCTTCAAGGCGGCGCAGCCAAGCAGCCCGCCCGCTACTGCTCAGTGAGCTCCGCGGCGCGCGCGAAGACGGCGTCGATCATCGGCTCGGTGAGCCGGCCGGTGAAGGTGTTCTGCTGGCTCGGGTGGTAGCAGCCGAGCAACGTCCAACGCCCGGCCTCGGCCTCCACGCCGTGGCCGAAGCGCGGCCGCGGCCGGGGAATATCACCGCCGAGGGCGCGGGTGGCGCGCAACGCGCCGTCCCAGGCGAACCCGCCGAGGGCGACGATCGTGCGGCAGCGATCGAGCAACGCCAGCTCGCGCTCGAGGTAGGGCAGGCAGTTGTCGCGCTCTGCGGGCGTGGGCCGGTTGGCCGGCGGCGCGCAGCGAACCACCGCGGTCACGTAGGCGTCGCCGAGGCGCAGCCCGTCGTCGCGGTGCTCTGAGCTCGGGCGGTTGGCGTAGCCGGCACGGTGCAGGGCGGCGTAGAGCCAGTCGCCGGAGCGGTCGCCGGTGAAGATGCGGCCGGTGCGGTTGGCGCCGTGGGCGGCCGGCGCGAGGCCGACGATCACCAGCCTGGCGGCGGGATCGCCAAAGCCGTCGAGCGGGCGGGCCCAGTAGTCCTCACCCTGGAAGCGGCGTGGGGGGTCGGCCGCGCGCGCCTCGCGCCACTCGACCAGGCGGGGACAGCTTCGGCAGTCGTGGATCTCAGCAGCGAGGACAGGGAGGCCATCCCCCTCGCCGGAGCGGTGCGCTTTGGCCATGGGCGAACTGAATCATGTGCCGCCCGGCGGAGAAAGGCTGGAGCGGGCCGATCCTCTGAGCCCCGAGGATCGGCCCGCTCCGGAACGTCTAGCGCGCCTTGGTAATTGAAAGCATGGGTACGACGTTTTCAGTCTGGACAATCTTCACCCTGCCTCACCCCCTTCGCAATGTCAGCTCTTGCGGTTGGGGGTCGCGACCCACCCGGTACAACGCTTTAGACCGGTCCATTACTGGAAAAAGTTCCAGTAATGGACTTTTAGCCTGTAAACCGGGCGGGTTCGGTTTGCCAGTTTGGCTTTGTGTCTAATAGGATGGAGTGGTTCGAAGCCGCAAAAATGGATCGGAGGAGTCGCTTTGGCCGCAAAGACGAAGAGCAAGAGCAAGAGTAAAAAGAGCAAGAGTGCCGGCGTAGACCAGCGCTTGGTAAAGGCGCTCGCGCACTCGCTGCGCGTGGAAATCTTGGCCATTCTCAACGAGCGGATGGCGAGCCCCAACGAACTCTCGAAGGAGCTCGAAGAGGGCCTAAGCCAGGTCAGCTACCACGTCAAAGTGCTCAAGGACTTCGAATGCATCGAGATGGTCAAGACCGAGCCGCGCCGTGGCGCCGTTGAGCACTACTACCGGGCAACGGCAAGGGCGTTCCTGACCGACCGCGACTGGCAGACACTCCCCGATTCGGTCAAGCCTGGGGTCAGCTCTTCGGTCATCCAGATGATCATCGAGGACGTAAGCGGCGCGCTCAATGGGGGCACGTTCGACTCTCGCGATGACCGGCACCTCAGCTGGACTCCCGGGGTGGTGGACGAGCAGGGATGGGACGAATCGACCGAACTGGTCGCCGAAACGCTCGATCGGATGATCAAGATCCACGCCAATAGCGCCAAGCGCCTGGCGAAGTCGGGTGACGAGGGAATTCCGGCTACTGCGGTTTTCATGAACTTCGAAGGCTTGGCCCCCGAGGCGAAGCCTTCGCAGGCAGCCAAAAAAGGCAAGGCCAAGAAAACCTCCAAGAAGGCTTAGCACCCTCTCGAGAAAAGCGGCTAGAACTCCACATATGCTTCGCGCCCGTCCATGGGCTCGAAGCGAAGTAAATGTCTCAGCAGGTGGCGGCGCGACTTCGGTCGCGCCGTTGTCTTTCTAGTTGCCACGGCGCTCCTCGCCGCTGGCTGTGGCGGCGGCGGGGGCGATTCCACGACCGAAAGCGAAAAGGCCGCCGACGCTGAGGCCCTCAACGGCATCCTCGCCCAGGAACTGACCACGATCGCCGCCTACGGGCGCGGCCTGCCCCTGCTGCGCGGCGCGATGCTCACCGCCGCGGGCGAGTTCCGTGGCCAGGACCAGGCGCACGTCGACGCCCTGACCAAGGCGATCCGCGGGCTGGGAGGGGAAGTCGACGCCGAAGCGAGCGAGCTCGAATCGCCCCGGCCGCGAACCCGGGCGGAGGCGCTGGTCCTCGCCTACGAAGGGGAGAACGCCGCCCTCTCCGCCGCCCAGGACGCGGTTCCCGGCCTGTATACCGAAGCGCCGCGCGCGCTCGCCGTCGCCCTCGCCGCCGACCATGCCCAGCACCTGGTCATCCTGCGCCAGGGCCTTGGCGCCGGCTTGGCCGCCTCGGTTCCCGAAGCGTTCGAGTCGGGTGACCTGCCGCCTCCCACCGTCCCAGCCGATGGCGCGCAGCCGTGATCCGCGGGCCGGTTGAAGGGGGATTGATGGCGGAAACAGAGAAGATGCGGGCGTGACCGGGCCTCTCTACGCGATCGGGCGCTTCTGCTCTCGGCACCACTGGCCGACGATCGGCGTCTGGATCGTCCTCGCGGTCGGCCTGATCTTCCTCGGCCAGGCGGGCGACAGCAAGACCAACGACAACCTCACGCTTCCCGGCACCGACTCCACCGCCGCCACCGAACTGCTGGAAGACGACCTGCCCGAACAGGCCTTCGGCAGCAACCCGCTGGTGATCCAGGCCAAGGCCGGCGCCTCGCTCACCGCGCCGAAGTACGCCACGGCGATCGACCAGACGGTGAAGCGGCTCAACGCTCTGCACGACGTCAACTCGGCCGTCAGCCCGCTCAGCTCGCAGGGCGCGCCCTTCCTCAGCAAGGACCGCTCGGTCGCCTACGTGCCGGTGGTGCTCGGCGTCGGCCCCGGCGAGCTGACCGAAGCGCAGGCGCAGGCGGTCCTCGACGCGGGCGAGCCGGCCGAAGCCGCCGGCCTCAAGACCTCGGTCGGCGCCTACGTCGGCCAGGCGCTCTCCAAGCCCGACACCGGGGTCAGCGACGCGATCGGCATCGCCGCCGCGATCGTCATCCTGCTCTTCGCCTTCGGCACCGCGACGGCGATGGCGCTGCCGATCCTCTCGGCGATCCTCGGCCTCGCCTGCGCGCTCTCGATCATCCGCCTGCTCGAGAGCGTGGTGCAGGTGCCGAGCGTCGCCTCGACCCTGGCGACGATGATCGGCCTCGGCGTCGGCATCGACTACGCCCTCTTCATCGTCACCCGCCACAAGCTGCAGCTGGCCGAAGGGATGGAGCTGCGCGAGTCGATCGCCCGCGCCACTGCGACGGCCGGCGGCGCCGTCGTCTTCGCCGGCTTCACCGTCGTGATCGCGCTCTGCTCGCTCGCCTTCGCCGGCATCCCGCTGGTCAGCACGCTCGGCTTCACCGCGGCGATCGCGGTCGTGATCGCGGTCTTCGCCGCTTCGACGCTGCTGCCGGCGATGCTGGGGGCGCTCGGGCCGCACATCAACTCGCTGCGCGTGCAGTTCGGCAAGACGCATGCCGACGACAAGGAGCCGCACGGCTGGACCAAGTGGGCGGAAGGCGTCGCCAAGCGGCCCTGGCGCTCGGCGCTTGCCGCCCTGGCGGTGCTGGTCGTGCTCGCGATCCCGATCTTCCAGCTCGAGCTGGGCCAGAACGACATCAGCGCCCTGCCCAAGTCGACGACGGCGCGCCAGGCCTACGACGGCCTCACCCAGGGCTTCGGGCCCGGCGTCAACGGGCCGCTGCTGATCGCCAACGAATTCGACAGCGCGGCCGAAGCCAAGCAGGTGCTGCCGGCGCTGGAGAAGAAGATCGCAGCGACGGCCGACATCGCCCAGGTCTCCGAACCGACGCTCGACAAAACGGGCACGGTGGGCGTCTTCACGGTGATCTCCAAATCGGCGCCCTGGGCGGACGAGACGGTCAGCCTGGTTGAAAACCTGCGCGAACCGGTCATCCCCGAGGCGCTCGCGGGCACGAAGGCGAAGGCCTACGTCGGCGGCCAGACCGCCGGTTACATCGACCTCGCCACCCAGATCAGCGACAAGCTGCCGCTGATGATCGCGATCGTCGTCGGGCTCAGCTTCATCGTCCTCCTGCTCGCCTTCCGCTCGCTGCTGGTGCCGATCAAGGCGGCGGCGATGAACCTGCTCTCGGTTGCCGCCGCCTACGGCGTGGTCACGGCGGTCTTCCAGCTTGGCTGGGGCTCCTCGCTGATCGGCCTCGACCACCCGATACCGATCGTCAGCTTCGTGCCGCTGCTGATGTTCGCGATCCTCTTCGGGCTCTCGATGGACTACGAGGTCTTCCTGCTGACCCAGATGCGCGAGCACTACAAGCAGACCGGCAAAGCCGACCGCGCCGTGATCGAAGGGCTGGCCAACACCGGGCGCGTGATCACCTCGGCGGCGGCGATCATGGTCTGCGTCTTCACCAGCTTCGTCCTCAACGGCAACCCGCTGGTCAAGGAGTTCGGCGTCGGCCTCGCGGTGGCGATCGCGATCGACGCGACCCTGGTCCGTTGCCTGCTGGTGCCGGCGATCATGGTCCTGCTCGGCCGCCGAGCCTGGTGGCTGCCAAAGTGGATGGAGCGCGCGGTCCCCCACATCAGCATCGAGGGCGAGGAGTTCTTCGCCAAGCGCGACGCCGCCCTGGCCACCGCCGCCGCCGGGCCTCAAACCGCAGCCGCAGCAGGGACATCGGCCCGTCCGCCCCTGGAGGAGGAGGATTGAGCGGGTGTTTCCGCTCAACCTGCCCAATGCGCTGACGTTGCTGCGCATCCTCGCGGTGCCGGTCGTGGTCGTGGCGCTGCTGGGGGAGACGCCCAACGGCGACGCGCTTGCCGCGGCCGTGTTCGCGCTGGCGGCGCTCACCGACGGCCTCGATGGCTACTTCGCCCGCTCGCGCGGCTCGATCACGACCTTCGGCAAGCTGATGGACCCGATCGCCGACAAGCTGCTGATCGTCGCGGCGCTCGTCTCGCTCGTCTCGCTCGATCGCCTCGAAGCCTGGGTGGCGATGGTGATCATCGCCCGCGAGTTCGCGGTGACGATGATGAGGGTGATCGCGGTCGAGCGCGGCATCGTGATCGCCGCCAGCTGGCTCGGCAAGGTCAAGACCGTCCTGCAGATCGGCGCCGTGTTCGCCCTGATCGCGACCAACCCGGCGCCGCCCTGGGTCGACGCCCTGGTCTACCTCGCCGTCGCGGTCACTCTGATCAGCGGCGCCGATTACTTCTTCGGCCTGCGCCGCCGGATCGAGGAAGAGCGCGAGGCGCGGGCGAAAGCGAAGCCGGAGCCGAGCTAGGCGCTCGGCGCCTCGAGCCACTCGCGCATCGTCGTGTGGCGCTCCTGGTGCTCGCCTGAGGCCAGCTCCTGGCGCAGGTCGCCGAGGGTGCCGTAGCGCTCGGCGACGACGTTGTGGCGGTGGATCGTCTCGAGGTTCTCCTGGCGGGCCATGACGAAGGCCTCGGCCGGCAGGTCGGGGTAGCCCTCGACCACGGCGCGGATCATCTCGCGCACGCAGTCCTCGACGAAGCGCGGCTGCGAGTGGGCCTTGGCGACGACGGCGAGCTCGTCGGGGCGCTTCATCAGCTCGTAGATCTCCGAGCTCATCGAGCCCTCGACGATGCGCAGCAGCTCGGGCGCGTCGATCCAGGTCTCGCCGCCCTCGGGGCAGCCGATGTAGAGGGTGCCGATGCCGCGCTGGTTGTGGGTGGCGACGGGCACGGCCTCGATCGCCAGCTCGATCTGCCCGGGGTCGAAGCCGGCAGCGGCCAGGCGTTCGCGGCCCAGCTCGGCGACCATCTCCTGGGCGCAAGGGCAGGCGGTCATGCCCTGGGCCTGGACGCCGGTCAGCGTCCGGGTCCCGCGCTCGGAGGCGACCGCGGTGCCGAAGAGGCCGTAGATCTCCTGGGTCGAGTGGCCGCTCGCCGGCGTGCTCACCGTCTCCGGGTAGCGGGCGTCGACCGAGACCTCGGCGCGGCGGCCGTGCTGGCTCTCGCGCACCCGCTGGGCGATGTGGGCGGCGAGGGTCTCGGCGCGGAAGGCCTCGCCCAGCACGACCTCGTCGATCGCCTCGCCGACGTTCTCCTCGAAACGGGACATGTGGACGCCCGCCTGGCGCGGCTCGAGGTCGACGAAGCACTCGAAATTGGCGTGGTAGAGGTTCTCGGTGCCATCCGCCTTGACCCGGATCACCTTCTCGACCCCGGTGACGCCGACGCGCGAGAGACTGACCTGCGTTGCCGGCACCGACGCCTGCACGTCAGGCGCGGAGAGCGAGGGTGTCAGCGTCGTACGGGTCGCCACGGCCTATGAAGACTAGGCAACGCGGCCCCTCGGACGATGGCCGAGGGCCGAGTGAACCGTTTCTTCTGCCTATACTTCGCCTCAGCCGGAGCGTTGGGGCCGGCGCCCCGGGAAAGGGAGAGAGTTGCACCGGAGGCAGTGATATCGAACCGTTGGAGACGGTCCCGCGGGGACTGGATCAGGATTCGGATGGGCAGCCGTTTGCGGAGCCGGAGGAGCTGCGCGGGCTGATCGCGCTGGGCCGCGAACGCGGCTACCTCACCTTCGAGCAGATCGCCACCACGCTCGAGGAGGTCGAGGTCACCAAGGAGCAGATCTCGGGCCTGCACGCGCACTTGGTCGAGCAGGGCGTCGAAGTGATCGCCGAGGACGGCGTCGACGCCTACAAGGAACAGCGCGAAGAAGCGACCAACGGCAGCGCCAAAAAAGCCGACCTCGATCTGACCGTCGAGCCCAGCCTCGATTCGCTGCGGCTCTACCTGCGCTCGATCGGCCAGGTCGATCTGCTCACCGCCGCCCAGGAGGTTGAACTGGCGAAGCGGATCGAGCGCGGTGACATGCTGGCCAAGCGGCAGATGGTCGAGGCCAACCTGCGGCTGGTGGTCTCGATCGCCAAGGGCTACCTGGGGCGTGGGCTGAGCTTCCTCGACCTGATCCAGGAGGGCTCGCTGGGCCTGATCCGGGCGGTGGAGAAGTTCGATTACCGCCGTGGCTACAAGTTCTCCACCTACGCGACCTGGTGGATCCGCCAGGCGGTGACGCGGGCGATCGCCGACAAGGCGCGGACGATCCGCATCCCCGTCCACATGGTCGAGAAGCTGAACCGGGTCGCCCACGTCGAGCGCCAGCTGGTGCAGTCGCTGGGCCGCGAGCCCGAGCCGCACGAGATTGCCGACGAGCTGCGCTGGCCGTTGGACGAAGTGCGCGACATCCTGCGCGTCTCCCAGCTGCCGGTCTCGCTGGAGAAGCCGGTTGGCGACGAGGACGAATCGGAGCTCGGCGACTTCGTCGCCGACGACGAAGTCGCCGAGCCGTTCGAGGAAGCGAGCGAGCACCTGCAGCGCGAGGGAGTGCGGCGGGCGCTCGACGCGCTGCCCGAGCGCGAGCGCCAGGTGATCGAGCTGCGCTACGGCCTCTCCGGCCTCGAGCCGCTGACGCTCGAGGAGGTGGGCCGGACCTTCGGCGTCACCCGTGAGCGGATCCGCCAGATCGAGACCAACACGCTGAAGAAGCTGCGCGCCCTGCCAGAGGCGCAGATGCTGCGCGAAGCGTCCTGACGGCCGGAGGCGCTGTCAGGCGGTGTCCTCGGTCGCTCGCGTGCGAAGCACGCCCACGCTCCCTGCGTCCGTGCCTGACGGCGCCTCCGGCCGTCAGGACTCGCGGGGTTCGAGCACGATGACCGAGGCTTCGCGGTCGAGCTTGCGCTGGTAGTCGTCGAAGCCCGCGTACTGCTCGTTGTGCTTGCGCCAGAGGTCGGCGCGCTCCTCGCCCTCGGCGACTCGGGCGCGGACCGGGTAGCGCTTGCGCCCCAGCTCGACTTCGCCCTCGGGGTTCGCCTTCAGGTTGAGCGACCAGGCCGGGACCTTGGCGTTGCCGGCGTTGGTGTTGATCACGATCACGTTCTCGCCGTCGGCGAGGTAGACGACCGGGGCGGTGCGCTGCTGGCCGGACTTGCGACCGGTCGTGGTGAGGAGCAGGACCGGGGCGCGGCCGACCTTGCCGCCGATGCGCCCGCCGCTGAGGCGGTAGAGCGGGGTATTGAGCTTGCCGGCCCAGCGCAGCCCGGTGGCGCCGAGCGAGTTCGAGATCCGCGCGAGTGTGTGGTCGCTGGGCACGCGGGCCAGTATCCCAGAGACTGACTTCGCCTTTGGTAGTCCTGTAGCGCGACCAAAGGCGAAGTCACCGCGTAAAGTGGTGGGGATGGCAGAGCCGCATCCGTTTCGCCGTGCCGCCGAAGCCAAGGACCTCGACCTCCTTGCCGAGACGCTGCGCGACGACGTCGAGCTGCACAGCCCGATCCTCTTCCGCGGCTTCGAGGGCCGCGAGATCGTCAGCCAGGTCCTCACCCACGTCGCCGCCACGCTCGAGGACCTCACCTACGTCGACGAGCTGGCCGAGGGCGACACCGTGGCCCTGCGCTTCAAAGCCCGCGTCGGCGACCGCGAGCTGGAGGGCATCGACTTCCTCGAGCTCGACGAGGACGGCCGCGTCGCCGTGCTCACGGTCTTCATGCGCCCGATGTCCGCCCTCACCGCCTTCAACGAGCAGATGATGCAGCGGCTCGGGGTTGCGCCGGGCTGACGAAACGTATTCCATCCGCTCCTGAACCTATGTTCGAGAGGTGGGGCGGAGGCTCAATCGCGGGCAGCAGGGGGATCTCGGAGAGGCGTCGGCGATCGAGTGGCTCACCTCGGTCGGGGCGACGGTCTTCATTCCGGTCGGCCATAGCCCTGACATCGACCTTGTGGCATGCGCGCATGGTCGGCTCTTGAGAATTCAGGTCAAGACGTCGACCCAGCGCGCCACAACTCCCAACGGGCACGAACGGAGCGCGGTTTCGATCGTCACCCGGGGCGGGAATCGAAGTTGGAGCGGGGCCGTCAAGAGCGTCGACCCTGCGCTTGTCGACTACCTCTTTGCCCATATAGGCAGTGGCCGCAGATGGTTCATTCCTTCGACTGTGCTCGAGGCACGCACGTCCATCGCTCTCGGCGGTCCCAAGTACTCACGGTTCGAGATCGAGCCCGGCCGGCCGATCGATCCGCTCGTCTATGGCAAGGGTCGCTCTATAGAATCGCCGCCGCCGGGGGAGTATCCAAGCGGTCAACGGATGGCGCCTGTAAAGCGTCCGGCTCAGCCTTCGCAGGTTCGAATCCTGCCTCCCCCATTTCGCCCTCGCCCCGGCTTTCGGCGCTCGAAGCACGAGCGCTCCCGAGGCCGAGCTGGACAGTGCCTCATCAACCAGAAGCGGCGCGTGACACTGCCGCAGCAAGCCTGCATCGATGCGGGCTTGCAAAACGACGATCGACTCTTTGTGAGAAGCGATGGCGACGGCCGGGTGGTTCTCGAACGCATCGATCCTCCCCCGGCGCGGTAGTTTCCAATGGGTGAGCCCACTTGACGGCCGAGTAATCGCGATCGCCGGCGTTGCTGGCGGGCTTGGTCCCGTCGTCGCCGAGCGGCTGGCTGCCGCTGGAGCCACGGTCGCCGGCGCCGACGTTTCCCTGGAGCACGCCGATGGGGTTGGCGCCGGCCTGGCGCTGCCGGCCGAGCGTTGGGACGGGCGGGCGGTGGACCTGCTTGACGAGGGGGCGACGCGGGCCTGGTGCGCGGCGCTGCTCGAGCGCTTTGGCCGGGTCGACGCGCTGCTGCACCTGGTTGGCGGCTGGCGTGGGGGGCAGCCGCTGCACGAGGAGTCGCTCGCCGATTGGGACCTGCTCCACGATCTGCTGATCCGCACCGTCCAGCACACGACGCGGGCCTTCCACGATGCGCTGCTCGCCGGCGAGCACGGGCGCTTCGTCCTCGTCTCCGCCAAGCAGGCCCAGGCTCCCTCCAACTCCAACGCCGCCTACGCCGCCGCCAAGGCGGCCGCCGAGGCCTGGACCCTGGCCCTCGCGGATGGCTTCGAAGCCGCGTCGGCAACCGCCAACATCATCGTCGTCGACGCGATCCTGACGCCGCGCATGCGCGAGGAGAGCCCGGGGGAGGAGTTCCCCACCTTCACCCCCGCCGAGAGCATCGCCGACGCGATCGCGTTCCTCTGCTCGGACGCAGCCGAGAAGATGAACGGCCAGCGCCTGTCGCTGACGATGCGCGGATGAGCGCGGCCCGATGAGCAAGCCGGCCAAGGGCGAGATGACGATCAGCGAGCTGGCGAAGCGCACCGGGATGACCGTGCGCAACATCCGCGCCCATCAGACGCGGGGGCTGCTGCCGCCGCCGGTCGTGCGCGGCCGCACCGGCTACTACAACGAGGAGCACGTCTCGCGGATCGCCCTGACCCGCGAGATGCAGGCCGACGGCCTCAACCTGGAGGCGATCCGGCGCGTGCTCGACGGCAGCGACGGCTCGGCGGCGGAGATCTTCGACTTCACCCGCGCCATTCGCGCCCCCTTCGAAGACGAGGCGGCGGAGATCTTCGAGACCGATGAGCTCGCCGGGCTCTGGCGCGTTCCGGTTGACGAGCGCAAGGAAGCGGAGCTGATCAGCCGCTCCGAAAAGCTCGGCGTCCTGCGAGCCCTCCCCGACGGCAGGATCGAGGTGATCAGCCCGCGGGTGCTGCGCGCCGCGATGACCCTGGGCGAACTCGGCGTCAGCCCCGACGGCGCCCTCGCCGCGGCGGAGAAACTGCGTCGCGAGGCCGATAGCATTGCCCGCACCTTCAACGATCTCTTCGTCAAGGAGATCTGGCAGCCGTTCGAGAAGGCCGGCCGCCCCGAGGGCGACTGGCCCAAGGTCCGCGAGGCGCTCGAGCGCCTGCGCCCCCTCGCCGCCGACGCCCTCCTCGGCATCTTCCAGATCGCCATGGGCGAGGCGGTGGAGAAAGCCAGCGAGCGCACCCTCCGCGCCGTCGCCCGACCCAAAAAGGCACGCGGCGCCAGCAAACCGCGCCGCAAGAGCACGCGTCGCCGCTGATCTGAATCCCGCACAAGCCGGCTGATGGCAGGCCGAGCCCCCGCCGCACCGGTTATTTCGCGGCGCGCCGAATAACACGCGGATACCCAAGCTTTTCCCAATGCAAAGCGGCTTTTCGGCCGCTGGCAGGCATTGAGTTTCAGGAACACAAGCTTTTCCTTGACCTCTGGGTCCGCAACTGTCTACAGTTCTGCCTGTTCCATGTACGAAGTAGTTCAGGACCCGTGATGAAACGGCAGGGAAGCAGCAAGCAGGACACCAACAGGGAGGGGTCTCCGGGAAAGGGGCCCCAAGGGACAAGGGAGAGGTATCGCAGTGATCCGGGACATCGATGAGCTCCTTCACACAGCTGCCTCCACCCGACCACTTTCCCCGGTGATCGCCAAGGCCAGTCCAGATGGATTGGCGCCCCCAAGCAACCCAACCCGGCCACAGGGGATGTCCGGCCGCAAGGAGGAGAACTGAGCATGTTGAAGAGAATCCGCGAACCCTTTGGCACCGCCGGCCTGGTGGTTGCGATCGTTGCCCTGATCTTTGCCCTGACGGGCGGGGCCTTTGCCGCCGATCACTATCTGGGCGCCAGCGCCTCCAAGAAACAGACCGCCAAGCGCGGCCCCAAGGGCGCCAAGGGCGACACCGGTGCGCCCGGGCCCGTCGGTCCAAAGGGCGATGCTGGCGCTAACGGAGCCAACGGCTCAAACGGAGCCAATGGAGCCGACGGCCAGAGCGTGACCAGCGTCGCTGAGCCCGCAGGGGCAAACTGCGCCGCGGGCGGCTACAAGCTCACCTCGGCCAGCGGCACCCAGTACGTCTGCAACGGCAAAGACGGTGAAGGCGGCGGTGGTGGTGGTGAAGCCGTGCTCCCTGAAACCCTCCCCTCCGAGCAGAGCGAGACCGGCGTTTGGAGCATCAACAAGCCAGAAAAAACTGCCGGACCCATCGCCTTGTTTGCGCAGATCAGCTTCCCCGTTCCCTTGGACGACAAACTGGGCGAAGCGAATGTCCATTACATAGATCAAGAAGGAAAGGAGCAGGGCGAACCGTCCGAGCACTGCCACGGGTCGGTGGAAGTACCGCTAGCCGATCCCGGTCACCTCTGCGTATATGAAGGGCTTGCGAGAGGCGACAATCTGCTCTCTACCCCTTCTAACGAAGGTATTTTCCAGCCCATACCCTCCAGCCAGATTGGCGCTGGTAGAACCGGCGCACTGCTGACCGTCCTTTTCACAGCTGATTCGACCCTGGCCGAAGCCTACGGCTCCTGGGCGGTGACAGCACCCTAACGGTCGACCCATTCCGCCACGGTCGCCCGGACGAGCTCGATTCGTCCGGGCGACGCTATTACCCAATGAAGATCTTCCCCACCCACATCGCAACGACGCAGGTCAAGGAGAGCGCCAGATGAGTGCACCGTCGCCCCAATCAACTGCAGACGCAGGAACCGGTGTCGGGTTCATTGGCACGGTGCCCCTCGGGCGCAGGCTGCCCGCCGTCCTTTCAGTGCTCGTCCTTGCGATCGTCCTACTAGCGCTCGCCGCCGCGCCCGCATCAGCGGCAAACGGCCGCCCGCAGATTGGAGTGTTTGGCCCTGACGGCACGCCCAACAGTCACTTTCAACGGGGCGAGCAGGTCGCCTTCGATCAGGCCGCCAAGCGCCTCTACGTGGTTGATACAAAAGCCTCCAAAATCTTTGGTTTCGACGCCTCATCGGCCGAAGCCCCAATTCCACTCAGTGGCAACTTTCCAATTAGCGTAGCTGACAACTCAGCTAGCTATTTCGATGGATTTGCCGTCGACAACACCAGCCTTGGCACCGCCGGCAATATCTACTTTGCTTCGAGCAAAGAAGGAAAGATTTTTGGTTTTGATTCGAGTGGAAATCCTCTGGGCGGAAACTTCCCTATTTCGCTGCCTGGCCCAAGCGCTGTCTTCAATGGACTTGGGGTGGACTCAGAAGGAAATCTTTGGGTTGGCGATAGCGCAGCCAAAATAATCAGGGAGTACAGTGCTGCGGGCATACCGCAAGGAACTCCGATCGATACGGCGTCTGTGGGGCGCCCCCTCCGAATCGCCTTCGACTCCAACGGGGATGCGTACATGCTCGTAGCCAACTACGACCAAGGCTTCTCTCTCAATAAGTTCACGGCCGCGAGTGGCTACACTGCCCACACTAAAATTAACGCAAGCTATTCGGGACTCAATGACTTTACTGTCAGTACAGTTTCTCATGATGTCTTTCTCACATTGGAAAAGACCGCCAGCGCTGAAGCCTTTGACTCCAACGGCACGCTTCTATATCCATTTGGCGCAACGATTCAAGGTTCAAAGTACCGTGGAATAGCAGTCGACGAGGCAGACGACGACCTATTCGTTCTTGATATGGGGGCGTCCGACGCAGAGGAGTCCGATCACCAGCAGATCGTTGTCTTTGGGCCGTATGGACCTGAAATCGGCTTTACCCTTGGCGCGGCTACGGGAGTTACCGGAACTCAGGCTACGGTCAACGGCTCGATCAATCCGGAAGGTGCGACGATCACCGAATGCTTTGTCGAGTATGGGCTCTCCAAAAGTTACGGAAAATCGGCACCATGCAGCGGCTCGCTTCCAGCTGACACCGTACCTCACCCGGTCAGCGCATCGCTCAGCGGCCTTTCGCCACAGAGCACCGTTTATCACTTTAGATTTGTGGTGAAAACTGCGATCGCCAAGTTGAGGAGCAGCGACGGTACCTTCGCCACAGCCAACACTTTTTTCACGGAAGCGGCTGACGTAACCGGGGACACGACCGCGACCGTAAAGGGTAAGGTCAACCTCGAAGGGCTCCCGCTCAGCGACTGTCGGTTCGAATACGGCGTAACGCCACTCTACGGCGCAAGCAAGCCCTGCGTTCCCGCGGCGGGCTCGATCCCGGTTGATTCCAGCGACCATGCGGTCAGCGCAGATCTGACCGGCCTGGCGTCCCAGGGCACCTACCACTACCGGCTCGTCGTCAGCAACGCCGCCGGGACCTTTGCCGGCGACGACAGGAGCCTTACGGCCCTTGGTCCGCCGCTGGTGACCGAAGAGGAAGGGGCGCCCGTAGGGACCGATTCCGCCACGCTTCTGGCCCGGGTGGATCCCCGCGGATCGGCGACGGAATACCACTTCGATTGGGGAACCGACTCCAGCTACGGCAATCGCTTTCCGGCGGCGGGCAACGTGGCTTTGGGGTCGACCGAGATGGCGCAGGGCGTGAGCACTGAATTGAGTGGCCTGGCGGCTGCGACCAGCTTTCACTTCAGGGTTGTCGCCGTCAACGACTCGGGAGAAACGCGAGGCGCTGACCAGGTTTTTTCCACTCCGATCGCAAACGCGTCCTGCCCCAACGCGGCAACGCGCGAGGCGCAGACATCGCCTGTCCTTCCGGCGGGCTCCACACTCCTGCCGAGCTGCATGGCATTGGAGATGGTGTCGCCGGTTAAGAAGTACAATCAAAGATCGGAAACCCCGGAGTTCTCGCCAAATGGAAACCGTGTGCAGTTCTGGGGCGAAGGGGCGTTGAGCGAAACGCCCAGCATGGCATATGTGATTAATCCCTATGTATCCAGTCGCGGCTCGACAGGCTGGAACACTCAATATGTCAACCCGCCAGCCGAAATATCCGATGGCTACAGCACCGCTGGTATTCCCTGCGCCTATAGCTCCGACCTATTGCACTGGGTGACGTGGGGGGCGATTCGGACGCAGGCGGCGGTTGGAACCAACGTCGCCTACCGCGGCACGCTCGGCGCTCCGCTTTCTCCGATCGGACCACCCGTGACTCCTCTCACCGGCGGCGTGGCCGGCGATGGTGGTTTGGCGGGGGGGATTCGCTCGGGTACCTGCGAGGGGGCTTCTGCCGACGCCTCGCGCCTCTTCTTCAGCATCTACGACGCCACATATTTGGCGGGAGATCCGCAGCCATCGGCTGACGCCAGCTTGATCGACTACGGAAACGTCTATGAGGCCTACTTGGATGGCGAAGGCCAGCCGACCGTAAGGCTCCTGCAGCGCGATTATTCCGGCCAGGTCTACGGTGGCACCTGCGGGGCTCAAATCGGCGGCGGCCGTGGTAATCAGGTTCGTTACAGGGGGACGGTGTCCCCTGATGCCTCGCGGGTCTATTTCTCCGCCCGGCCGAGCCAGGCAGAAGGCGTCCCTTGCGACGTCGTGGCCAACAAGCTCAGGATCATGCAGCGCTTGGAAACGCCATCCGGGCCCTCGATCTCGCAGCTTTTTTCCTCGGAGTGCACGCGGGTGTCACCGTCCTGCTCCAGCCTGGACGGGGATGACGAGTTCCAGGGCGCCTCGCAGGAAGGCGAAAAGGTCTACTTCACCACCGTTCGTCAGCTGGCCGATACGGATCTTGACACCAGTGCGGACCTGTACCTCTACGACGCCTCGCGACCAGGGGGAGAACGCCTCACCCAGGTGTCCGCTGGCGATTCCTCCGACCCCAGCCAGGGGGAAGGCGCGAAAGTGCTCGGCCTGGCGGACTTCTCCGGCGACGGCTCCCACGCCTACTTCGTTGCCAAAGGCACCTTGACAACCGCGCCGAATGAATTCGGGCGCCAGGCAGAGCTCGGCGAGCCCAACCTCTACCTGTACGAGCGCGATGCGTCGCATCCCGCTGGGAGCACGGCCTTCATCGGCACCCTGGCTCCAGGCGACGAAAATACCTGGCTCTATGCGCCCGGCGAGCGGAACGAAGCCAAGGCGGTGCCGCGCCTGGGAAGCAACGTTGAAGACCTGGCGGTTGGTGGTGACGGGCACGTCCTCGTCTTCGCCAGCCGGGCGGCGTTGAGCGGCGACGATCAGGACGGCGGGCAGCTGGACGTCTATCGCTATGACTCCTCGACCGGCCTGCTCGAACGGGTCACCAAAGCCGACCCGGGTGGATCCGACAACGGCGCCTTTTCAGCCAACTTCGTTTCGCAGGAGGGTGTCCCCGGAGCCCAGAGCGTCTCCTTTGGACGCGAGGTCAGCGAGGACGGGCGCACGATCGTCTTCTCCAGCGAAGAGAACCTATCCTCAGGCGACCCCGACAATGGGGAAAACCCCTATATCTGGCGCGACGGCAGCCTGACCGCCCTTCCCGTCCACGATGGGGACCCGCGGGTGAGCATGTCAGGCGAAGAGGTCGCCTTTACATCGACCGAGAAGCTCTTGCCCCAGGATGGCGACGTCGTCAGCGACGTCTACGTCGCCCGCGCCGGGGGCGGCTTTCCGATCGTCATTCCGCCGCCGCCCTGCGATGGCGAAGCCTGCCAGGCGGGGCGCGGTGGGCAGCCGGCTGACCAGGGAGCGGCCAGCGCAGGGGCGACGTCGGGCAACGTCAAGGAATCGGCAGGGCAGCAACGCTGCGGGAAGAAGTCCGTCCGCAAGCACGGCCGCTGCGTCAAGCGGCACCAGACGAGGAAACACCGTCAGCAAGCAAAGCGAGCGGGCCACGAGCAGGGAGGTCAGAAGTGAGAATTCTCAAGACCCGCAACGGCGTCAAGGCGCTCGGCTTGGCAGCCGTCGCGCTTGGCCTGATGGCCACGCCGGCACTTGGCGCGCCGACGTTCAGCCTCTCCTTCACCAGCTCTCCGAAAACCCTGGAACGCACCGATGAAGGGATGTTCTACTCGTCACTTGTGACCAACACTGGATCCACTCCCACGTCGGGAATCGTCACCGTCGACTTCGAGCTGCCGGCGGGCAAAGAAACCCTCGCGGTCTTCGTTCATGAACCCGTGAGCCGAAACGTATCCCCAGCCGGCTGGTCCTGCGTCCGGCAGCCACCGCTGGGAGCCCTGAGCGGAAGGGTTACCTGTACCCGCTCGGATCCACTCGCAACGGGCAAATCCTATCCGCCAATTCTCCTCGATGTTCACCTGGGCGAAGACGCCCCCGAAGTCGGCGTCACGAAAGCCACCGTGTCCGGCGGTGGTGTGCTGAAAGCCGCCAGCAAGGAAGTCAAATACACCTTCACCCCCGGAAAGCCCTTTGGCCTGCTGGCAAACAGCTTCGCGTCGAAAATTATCGATGAGTTCGACAACCCCTACACCGCCGCGGGCGGGCATCCCTTTGCGGGCTATGCCACCTTCGGCTTCAACGCGCATCGCACGGTGCTCAAAACCGTGGAACCGACGGAGCAGATCAAGGACGTGGTGGTCGACACGCCACGGGGCTTCGTGGGCAATGCGCTGACCGTCTCCGAATACTGCCACACGATCGCGGAAGTGATCGCCGGGATTTGCCCTGTGGCCAGCGCCGTTGCAGGAGCCAACGTCTATGCGCCCCCGACGGGCACGACCGGGGAAATCGACCCCTACCCCGATGGCGCCATCGACCACCCGTTCGTCGAACCGATCTATGCACTTGAACCCGAATTCGGCGTACCGGCTCAGTTCGCATTCGGCGTCGCCGGGCTTGTGCCAGTCACCTTCGTGCCGGAGCTGCGGCCGGAGGAAGGCTACGCGATCAGCTTCCGCACGGCGCCGGTTACCCAGGTGCCGCGTATCTTCGGCTCGGATATCACCCTCTGCGGCTTTGGCGCGAAGGTGACTGGAGTCGGCAGCTTCGGAGGGTGCCGAGCGCCGACCGAACCAGGGGCAAACTCAACTCCGCTGATCACCAATCCGACCCGCTGCTCAGGGCCGCCGCCGTCGACGGTTCTCAAGATCGACTCCTGGCAGCATCCGGCCGAAATCAAAGCCTACGACTACACCTCTCCGGCGACAACTGAATGCGGGGCGGTCAAATTCGAACCGGAATCGGCGCTGATCCCAACCAACCACGAGGCAGATACGCCGACCGGGCTTGGCGTGGAACTGAAAATGCCGCTCGACGGCGTGCTGTCCAACACCGGCGTCTCCCAGGCAAATCTGGACACGGTGACGGTCACCTTCCCGAAAGGAATGTCGATCAACGCCGCAGCCGCGGATGGCCTCCAGGCCTGCACGCTCGCCCAGGTCAAGCTGCACTCCAACGCCGCCGATGAATGCCCGGAATCCTCGCGCCTCGGCACGATTGAAATTGACACGCCGCTGATCCGCGAAACGCTTCACGGCTCGATCTACGCGGCGGCGCAGAACGACAACCCATTCAGCACCCCGATCGGCCTCTACATGGTCTTCTCTTCCAAGCGGGACGGGGTCACGGTGAAGATCGCGGGCAAGGTCGTTCCCGACCCGGTCAGCGGCCAGCTGGTCAGCACCTTCACTGAAAATCCCGAATGGCCGTTCTCGAGGCTGGCCCTTCACTTCACGTCCGGGCCCAGGGCGCCGCTCGTCAACCCGCCCAAATGTGGCACCTACGCGATTCATTCGGAATTCTCGCCCTGGTCGGCGGTCAATCCGGCCAACCCGACGGCGGACGAGATCGTCTCCCAGGATTCGAGCTACGAGGTCACCTCGGGCCCCAACGGATCTCCCTGCCCCACCGACCCGCTGGCGCCACGGCTGAAGGCGGGGCTGAAGACCCCGCAGGCAGGCTCGAAGAGCCCCTTCGTCTTCACCCTCTCGCGCGATGACGGCACCCAGCGTTTCAGCAAGATCGACGTCACCACGCCGAAGGGCCTGACCGCTTCCCTAAAGGGCGTGCCCTACTGCTCGGACGCGGTGCTCGCCGGCATCTCGAGCGCTGAAGAGACGGGACGGCCCGAGATGGCCAATCCGTCATGCCCGGCCGCGAGCCAGGTGGGGACGTCGCAGGCGGGAGCGGGCTCCGGCCCCTTCCCCTTTTACGCGCCGGGCAGGGTCTATCTGGCTGGCCCCTATAAAGGCGCGCCGGTCTCGCTGGCGATTGTCACCCCAGCCGTCTCGGGCCCGTTTGACCTCGGCAACGTCGTCGTCAGGAACCCCCTCTACATCGACCCAGTCACGTCGCAGGTGAAGACCGAATCGGACCCGATTCCAACCACCCTGCACAACATCGTCCTCAACGTGAGGGACATCCGGGTCGCACTTGACCGGCCCAACTTCACCCAGGCGCCGACCAACTGCGAACCGATGGCGGTCGATGCCCACGTCAGCGGACTGGAAGGCGGCGACGCGCGCCTCTCCAACCGCTTCCAGGTCGGAGGTTGCGAGAGCCTCGGCTTCAAGCCGAAACTGGGCTTCCGCCTCTTCGGCGGGACCCACCGCGGCTCTCACCCGAGGCTGAGGGCAACGGTGAGGATGCCGCTGGGAGGAGCGAACATCGCCAGCACCTCGGTTGCCCTCCCCCATTCGGAGTTCCTCGACCAGAGCAACATCAAGACCGTCTGCACCAGGGTGCAGTTCGCCGCGAAACAGTGCCCGCCGGGATCGATCTACGGCGAAGCGGAAGCGACGTCACCCCTGCTCGACAGCCCGGTGAGGGGCCCGGTGATCCTGAGGAGCTCCGATCACCCGCTGCCCGACGTGGTGCTGGCGCTCAAGGGCCCCGACTCCCAGCCGATCGAGATCGACCTGGCGGGAAGGGTCGACTCGGTGCACGGAGGGATCAGGACCACCTTCGAACAGGTCCCGGACCAACCGGTCTCCAGCTTTACCCTAAACCTGCTGGGCGGCAGCAAGGGCCTGCTGGTCAACTCGAAGAACATCTGCATCGGCACCCAGAAGGCGACGGCCGTCTTCGGGGCGCAGAACGGCAGGTCCGCGACCCTGCGCCCGGTGATGAAGAACGCCTGCGCCAAGCAGCGCAAGGGCGGGAAGCACAAGAGTGACAAGCATGCCCACAAGGGCAACGGCCGCTGATGAGGACGACAAGCCGCTCGATGCGCGCCGCCGCGACGACGTTGGTCGCGGCGGCAGCGCTCAGCCTCACCACACCCCTCGCTCCTGCTGAGGTAAGCCAGAAGGCCGGAGTCAAGGTCTTGGTCAACGGCTCGATGAGCCCGATCGGGCTGCCGAGGAGGGGAACGGCGCCGATCGCGGTTTCGGTGGCCGGTCACATCACGCCGACCGCCAAGGGCGCCATTCCGCGCCTGTCCAAGATCGTGATCGCGATCAACCGCCACGGCAAGCTGGACCGGACCGGCCTGCCGCTATGCAGGCTGGGACACATCAATCCCTCGACGACCGCTGAAGCGCTCGCGGCCTGCCGAGCCTCCCTGATCGGCGAAGGCGGCTTCTCGGCCAACGTGAAGATCCCCGAGCAGTCGCCCTTCCCCTCCCAGGGCAAGGTGCTCGCCTTCAACGGCAGGCTGAGGGGCAAACCAGCGATCTTCGCCCACATCTACGGCACCAGGCCGGTGCCGACTTCCTACGTCCTGCCCTTCTCGATCTCGAGCGCCAAGGGCACCTACGGCACTATCCTCGAAGCTTTGCTGCCCGAAGTAACGGGTGAATGGGGCTACGTCACCGGGATCGCCCTGAACCTTGATCGCCAGTTCACCTCCGGCGGCAAGAAGCGCACCTACCTGGCAGCAGGCTGCCCGGCCCCCAAGGGCTTCTCCAAGGCGGTGTTCGCTCTTGCCCGCACGACCTTTGCCTTTGACGGTGGGCTGGCTCTTTCCTCGACCCTGAACAGGAGCTGCAAGGTCAAATGAGCACGATCCGCAAGCGAATCACCTACGCCAACGTCACCTCGACCCTGGCCCTCGTCGCCGCTCTGGGCATGGGAACCGCCTATGCGACGACCCAGCTCGCGCCCAGGTCGGTGGGCGCCAAGCAGCTCAGGCCGGGCGCGGTCACCGCCGACAAGCTGAGGAAGAACGCCGTCACGGCGCCGAAGATCGAAGCGCTCGCGATCAAGCAGGGCAAGATCGCCTCCGCGGCGATCACCGCCGAGAAGATCGCCAACGGCTCGATCACGAGCGAGAAGATCCCGGGGGGAGTGATTACGCCGGACAAGGTTCCCAACGACTCGCTCACCGGTGAAAAGATCAGGGAGGCGACCCTGACCCAGGTGCCGAGCGCTGCCTCGGCCAGCTTCGCCTCGTTTGCTGAAACCTCAAACCCGGAGGCCTTTGCCAAAGTCGACGCGATGGGAACCACCTTCCCTGCCTTCTCCAAGGGCATCGGCACCACCGATGTCAAACAGGGGCTTGAACCCGGCATCTACTGCATAAATGTTCCCGGCTTCCTACCCCGAGGAGCCCAGGTCACACCCGAATATGCCGCCAACAACAGCGTCAGCGCTTTCGTCAGGTTCGGCGGCACCGCCTCCTGCGCATACCCCAAGGTCGAGGTGCAGACCTACAACGCGGGGACCCGGCAGCAGGAGCCATTCTTCTTCATGGCTTACCGGTAAGCGGCCGGGAGTTACTGAAACGGCTGCGGGCTGGTGGAGAGAACCTTCCAGCTGCCACCCTCCACTTTCATCGCGACCCAGTGATCTTCACCGTCGCTGCCGTGGAAGAGGGCGAAGCCGGCGCCGCCGCGGGCGAGGCCACCTTCTTTGGTCCGCAGGCTGGAAATGCCCTTTGAAGGGTTGATTGGGGAGCCGTCGCTGGCTTGCGTCCAGAGTGACGATTTGGCGAACTGCTTCAATGCCGCGCCGCAGCTGCTGAAGGAGATTCCCTTCGATGCCGCCGCGATCTGCTGCAGCTGCGCTTTGACCGTCGACACGAGGTAGGCACAGGCCTTGCCCCATTCTTCGCCTCCGCTCGCCCGCAGGTAGTCGACGATCACTTCCTGCGCCTCTCTGAAGTCGCTGCCGCTTGCCTCCTCGCCGAATTCCGCCAAGCCGAGTGTTCCCTTGCCGCTGTACTTCTGGAACGGTGCGCTCTGGGGAGAAGCTCGGCCGTGGACGGGGCCGCCGGGAGTCAAAGCCGGGGCCGCTGAGGTGCTGTCGGATCCCACCGATGCGGACTGGGTCGAATCGTCACCGCTCCCGCCGCAAGCGGTGAGGGTGATGGTGCAGGCAAGGGCAACCGCAAGAGCCAGCGTGAATTTCGGCGAACCCCCCATGGACTCGGAATTTTACCGGGACGGGAGTGTGCGACTGCTGCTCCTTGAGGTACGAATTACACTTGAATACGGTACGTCAGTGCCTCAGCGAACCGGGACCGCCAGCTCCTCGCTCGCCGCCTTGTGTCCCTCGTAGGGCAGCACGGCGAAGTACATCAGCGAGGGGAGCAGTGCCTCGAGGCCGTCGGTCTCGCCGCGGTTGATGCGGGAGTAGAGCAGGGCCTCGATGCCGCCGACAATGCCCGCGGCGGCAATCGCCGAGGGTGGATCGTCGGCGGGGGTCTCGGCGCGCACCTGGGTGTCGAGGCAGGAGGCGAAGTGGTCGAGGAGCTCGTCGCGGCGGAGCAGGGCGGGGGGGCAGGCGGCGCGGGCGTCGACGATCAGCGACATCGCCGCGTCGGGGTCCTCGGCGACGAAGCGGAGCAGGTCTTCGAGGGCCAGGCGCAGGCGCTCACGCCAGGTCTCGCCACCCTCGGCGGCGGCCTCGAGGCGCTTGCGCAGGCGCGCCGCGGCGGCGTCGAAGGCGGCGAGGAAGCAGCCTTCCTTGTTCTCGAAGTGCTCGTAGAAGGTGGGGCGGGAGACGCCGGCGCGATCGAGCACGTCCTGGACGCTGACCTCGCGGTAACCGAGCTCGGCCGTCGCCCGCAGCATCGCCGCCAGCAGGCGCTCGCGCTGGACGGCGCTGACCAGGTCGGCGGGCAGCGAGCGAATGCCGGAGGGGAACTGCCCCCCACCGCCGGAGAGCAGCTCGGCGGCGGCGCTCACGTCGGCCGGGGCCCAGCTGTCGCCGAGCGCGGAGAGCAGCATGTCCTGGCTGAGTTCTACCCTGTTCGGCGACATCGAGAAACCTCATCGTTTCTGTTAAAAACCCTAGAAGTCGTTCCACGGTACCATCTGAGTTGCTGCCGTGCAAGGTGATTCGCCGTTCCGCGGGTATCCTTGACCGATGCCACCGCGCGCAAAGGCGAAGACCGGGATCCGGTCCGCCCCATCGGTCCGCCCCGAGCTGTCGCGCGAGTTCATCGCCGTCCACAAGCGCCGTCGGATCATGGACGCGATCGCCGAGCTGACCGCCGAGCAGGGCTACGACGCGACCAAAATAGGCGACATCGTGCGCCGCGCCGGCGTCGCCCGCAAAACGCTCTACGACAACTTCGAGGGCAAGGAGGAGGTCTTCCTCACCGCCTTCGACGGCGCCGTTGACGAGGCGATGCAGAGGATCGAGCAGGACTGCGCGAAGGTCGAGGGCGGCTGGGAAGAGCGCCTTCAGGCCGGCCTCGCCGCCTTCCTCGGCTACGTCGCCGAGGAGCCGGCGCTGGCCCGCATGTGCATGATCGAGGCGCTCTCGGCGACGGCGGCGGCGACCGAGCGCTACGAGGACGCCGTGCAGCGCTTCGTCGAGTTAACCAAGCGCACCGTCCCCGATGACGAGCAGCTTCCCGACACGATCGAAGAGACGCTGGTCGGCGGCGTCGCCTGGATCGTCTACCAGCAGATCCGCCGCGGCGAAACCGAGAAGGCGGAGGACCTCCTTCCCGAGCTGGCCGAATTCATGCTCGCGCCCTTTTTGAGCGCAGCGCAGAACAAGTCGGCCTGACGCCCAGCTCAGGCAGCGCGCCGCGGGCGATCCAGGATCAGGGCCAGCTCAGGGCCGAAGTCGACGAGCCTCGCGGCCTCCCCGGCGCGGATCCGCGCGCCGACGAAGGCGAGCGTGGCGTCGATCAGGCGCTCGTCGAGGCCCGCCGGCTGGGCTGCGGCCAGCTCGGCACCGCGGTCGCGGCGCAGCATCGCGGCGAGGCGGGAGATCAAGAGGCGCCGCGCCGCCCCGACCGCACTCGCCTCGAGCGGGGCCTGGGCGCAGAGCAGCTGCGCCTGCGCCGGCTCCGAGGTGAAGAAGGCGAGCGCCGCGTCGATGCCCACCGCCAGCGGCGCCGAGCGCGGGTCGCGGGCGGCGCAGGCGGCCTCGATCTGCTCGCAGAGGCGGTCGGCGCCTGCCACGTAGGCGGCGAGCACGCAATCCCAGAGGTTGCCGAAGTGCTTGTAGAAGGTGCTGGTGGAGACGTTGGCCCCTTCGCTGACGTCGGTGGTGGTGACGTTGGCGTAGCCGTGCTCGGCCAGCGCCTCGGCCAGCGCCCCGATCAGCCGCCGCCGCTGGTGCTCGACGACCAGGTTGGCGGGGATGTGGTGGCGGCCGGGGGGGAGGCGGCTGGGCAGGGGGGCGCCCTCCGAGAAGGGCCCTTCCGCGGGGTCGCTCGGGACCAGCCGCAGCTCCGTCATCGCTCCCGCGCCCCGAGCTTGGCGCGATCGCCCGCGAGCAGGGCCTTGGCCGCCTCGAACTCCTCTTCGGCCGCCTCCTTGCCCAGGTAGGAGCCGACGGCGAGGTGCATCAGCTCGGGCAGGGCCTCCCAGATGCGGTTCGGCTCTCCCGCGGCCAGCACGTCGCAGAGGCAGGCTTCGACCCCACCGATTACAAAGATCCCGGTGGTCGCCGGCGGGGCCTGCTCGGGCGCGATCTCGGCGCGCACGCTGTCTAGCGCTTGCGCCAGCCGGTCGACCGCGCCGTCGCGTTCGGCCAGCGCCGCGCCGCCGGCCACCTGCACCTCGACGAAGAGCGCGCGGGCGATCGACGGCTGCTCGCTGACGAACCGGAAGGTCCTGACCAGCCCCGCCCGCACGCCGGCTTGCCAGCCGGGCGCCGAGACCGCCGCCTCGAGCAGGTTGACGCCGAGCCGCTCGATCCAGGTTGCATAGGCCTGCTGGAAGCAGTCGTCGAGGCTCTCGAAGTGCTCGTAGAACTGCTTGCGGTGCCCGCCGCTGTACTCGAGCACCGCCCGCACCGAGGCGGCGCGGTAGCCGAGCTCGCCGACGACGTGCAGCACGCCTTCCATCTCACCCTCGCGCACCGTCGCGTCGGGGGTGGGGGCGGTGGTCTCGACTGGGAGCGCCTCCCTGGCTGCCGCGCAAGCTTCCTGTCGCATTGCGTTGCTCTCCTTGTCGCGAGCTTTCCCCAGAAACTGGGGCTGCCGTATAAAAACTACTCCTTTTTTTCCGGATATGAAATCTTTTTAAGAAGAGCTATCCTCGGCTCATGCAGTACCTCTCGCAGCGACTTGCGGTTGAGTCGACCGGGACCGGAGTAGATCGCCGGCCTCAGGGGCCAGTTGCGGCGACGCAGCGCGAGCGGATCCTCGCCGCGACCGAGCGGCTGATCGCCGAGAGGGGAGCCCCGGCGACGACGATCGAAGCCATCGTCAAGGAGGCCGGCGTCTCCTCGGTCACCTTCTACGAGCACTTCAGGGACAAGGAAGAGTGTTTCGTCGCGGCCTTCGATCGGGCGGTCGAGGAGCTGTGGGCGGCGATCCCGGCCGGGCTGTCCGGGCCCGAGCAAGCGGGGAGGGCCCTGGCAGCACTGCTGGCGGCGATCGATGCCGAGCCGGCGCGCGCGCGTCTCTGCTTCGTCGAGGCGCAGAAGGGCGGGCCGCTGTTGCGCGCCCGCTACGAGGCGGCGCTCGACGCCGTCGCCGGAGAGCTCTCCGATTCACTCGGGCAGGCGATCGTCGGCGGGCTCGCCTGGCTGTTGCGGGAGCGGCTCGAGCTGGGCGGGGGAGAGGGTGTGCAGGGCCTTCTACCGAGGATGACCGAGATCGTCCTCGACCCCTACCTCGTCCATGGCTGACGCGGCGCGAGCAGCGGCGCAGCTCGCCGCGGGCAAAACCCGCCTGCCGCCCGGGCGCCACGGCCTGCCGCGCGCCTTCGTCGCCGAGAATCAGCGCGAGCGCCTGCTCAACGGCGTCGTCGAGGCGGTCGCCGAGCACGGCTACAACGCGACCACGATCGGCAAGATCAGCGAGGCGGCGAGAATCTCCCGCCGCACCTTCTACGAGTGCTTCGCGAGCAAGGAGGAGTGCTTCCTCGCCGCCTACGCGATGGTCGACGACCACGTCCGCGGCTCGATGCTCGCCGCCGCCGACCCCGCCGAAAGCTGGCCGGAGCAGGTGCGGGCCAGGCTCGCGGCCCTTCTCGGCACTCTCTCTCGCGACGCCGCTGTCGCCCGCTTCTACCTGGTCGAGCCGCTCGCAGCGGGGGGCGAGGTAGCCGCCCGCTACCGCGACGCGATGCAGCTGCTGGCGGAGACGATCCGGCCGCAGTCGCCGCTCTCCGAGATGGACGTCGAAGTGCGCGACCAGGTCCTGATGGGCGGTATCGCCACCCTGATCTCCCGCCGCCTCAAGGCCGGCGAAACGGCCCAACTGGGCGAGCTCCTGCCCGACCTGGTCGAGCTCGCCCTGGCGCCGTACCTGGGCCGTGACGAGGCCCGCCGCGTCGCCCGCAGCAGCTAAAGCGTTCGGATCTCGACCAAGTCCTCGATGATCTTGAAGTCCTTGGCGTTGTTGGTCAGCAGTGCCACGCCATGGACGTTTGCAGTCGCGGCGATTGCCAGATCGAGCGCACGGCGCCGTGGCTGACCGCCGCGCTGGCTGATCGCCGCGTGCAGCCGGCCGCACTCGCGTGCCGCCTCTGTCTCGAAAGGGAGAGCGTCGAAGCGGTCCTCGACGATGGCGAGGCGGCGCATTCGGCGGGCGCGAGCGTCGTCGTCAGGAGCGACCAGGACGCCGAAATGCAGCTCGGTCAGCGAGACGACGCTTATCGCCGCTTCCTCCTCGGGGCCTGCCTCGCCACCGATCAGCACCGAGGTGTCCAGCAGGACCGGCACCTCTACTGGGACGGCGTCCAGGGGTCGGCGATCCCCCCGCCGAGCGTCTCGAGATCCTTCATCAGGGCGGGGTCGGCTGGGGCTCCCCAGAGGTCGGCCAGCTCGGCGGCGGGCACCCACTGCCGCGTGCGCACAGGTCCCAGCCGAGCGACGGCGCGGCCGGAGACGGTGATCGTCATCTCCTCCCCGGATTCGGCCCGGCGCAGCACCTCGCCGACGTTGTTGCGCAGTTCTTTTTGAGGGACGACAGCCATCAAAAAAAGACGGTAGCAGAGTTGCTACCGCGCAATTCTAGAGCCGTATTCCTTCTTCTTAAAAACTTAGACTTGCATTCGTAAAACGTTTCTTTTATGCTGCCGCCAGAGTCTGTTTGCGAAAGCGGACTCCACAGGGACAAAACCGAGCCTCGAGGAAGCCGCTAAGGGAAGCGGCGGGCAGAGGGGCTCACGGGACAAGGAGAGATTTGATGTTCTCGTCACTACGGACACGCTTCGGCATCCCGGGAGTCATCTCGGTCATCGCCCTGGTCTTCGCGATGTTCGGCGGCGCCTACGCCGCCTCCAACTCTTCAGGCGGTGGCAAGGCCACCGCCTCGGCCAAGGCCAAGCAGGGGCCGCGGGGCAAGACCGGCAAGACCGGCCCCGCGGGTCCGGCAGGCCCCGCAGGGGCGGCGGGCGCCAAGGGCGATGCCGGCGCTCCCGGTGCAAATGGAGCCAACGGCAAAGACGGTGCTGGCGGTGCGGCCGGCGCGAGTGTCACCAACACCGCGATCCCGACCAGCAGCGCCACCTGCGCGCACCTCGGCGGCACCGAATTCAAAGTCGGCGCCGGCACGCCGACCACCGCCTGCAATGGCGCCAAAGGCGCTCCGGGCCCGACCTGCAACGAAAACGGCGAATGCCTGCTCCCATCGGGGGCAACGGAGACCGGGAATTGGGCGGTGAGCAGCATCGGCACCGTACTTACCTTCACTTCGATCTCCTATCCCCTTCGGCTCAGCGCCGAACCGACGTTTCACTACGTAGACGTCATTGAACAGTCCAACCACGAAGTTCTCGAGTGCCCTGGCGAATACGCCGATCCCCAAGCCGAAGCGGGACATCTGTGCGTGTACGAAAAACTCGGCCACGGCCTCGAATTCCCCGGCGAAGTTGCGGTTGGAACAGACCCGACAAGCGGCCTGACAATTCAGTTCTTCAGGGAACACCCAGAAACCGAAATGTACGCCGCGGGCAGCTGGGCCGTAACGGCTCCCTAAAGGGCCAGGAGACGCAAGTAGATGTTCAAGCGCGGCGGGCGCATTTTGGAGTGGCGCCCGCCGCCCATCAAGCGGACGAGTCGCTATCAGCAGCGGCGCCCAAAGGCGCGGAGAGGTAGGAAGAGGATGCAGAGCAACCAGGTGACACGGAGAATTCGGCCGATGGGGGCCGCAGTTGGAAAGCTTCGGCTGCTTGTCCTGCCGCTTGCCGTGGTGGCCTTCCTGGTGTTTGCGTCCACGCCTGCCTTTGCTGCCAAGACCCATCAGCTGGTCAAAACCTTCTCGCACGCTGCCGCGCCGGGACATGGTTTGGGCAGCTACCTCAGCCTCGGGGTTGACGAGTCCGCTGAAAACCTCTTCGTCGGCAGCAGCCCCGAAAACGGCAAATACCGCATAGACATCACTGGGCCCGAAGGCGAAGAACCGAGTGGTCTCGCCTCTCCGTTCTCGATCGACGTCACCGCCAAAAGCTCCACCAACCAGAGCCATGAAGGCATCGCAGTCGACAACTCACCGACGAGTCCTTCCAAAGGCTCCCTCTACGTCGCCGACACCGGCAGCCACGAAGTCAAGAAATACACCCTCAACCCGCTGAGCGAAGAATACGAACAGACCGGAACGCTGAGCGCGAGCAGGCCCCTGGACGTCGCGGTCGACACCAAAGGCAACGTCTTCGTGGCCGACGAAGAAAGCAAATCGATCGCCAAATTCAGCCCGACGGGGAGCCCACTCGGTCAGATCCCGGTTGGCTTCCCTGCCAAAGGGGTGGCGGTCGACGGCAAAGGTGACCTCTACGTCCAGGAAGCGGCCCAGAGCGAAAGCTCCCTCGGCAGGGTGATCGAGCTCCCGGCCAACGGGTCGGGCGAAATCGAACCCGGCACCCAGCCGATCGAGATCGCCAGCGGCGACGGTACTTCCTTTCACGACAATCCCGCTGGGATCGCCGCCGATCAGAGCGCCAACGAGCTCTATGTCGTCTACCGCGACCGGGTCGAGCAATTCGACCCAAGCGGCAACCGAGTCGGCGAATTCGAATTGTTCACTCTCACGCCGCGGATCGACGGACGGCTGATCGCGGTCAACGGCCAGAGCGGCCTTGTCTACGTGTTCGGCGCCTTGTCGGGGGCCGGGGGCGAAAGTCCCGGCATCGGAGTCTTCGGCCCGACGGTGATCACCCCCGACGCCACCACCGAAGCCGTCAGCAACCTGACCGTTGACAGCGCGACCCTGAACGGCACCGTCAGCGCAGCCGGCGCGCTGCCCGCCACCTGCGAATTCGAATACGCCGACGAGGCCAGCTTCAAAGCCGAAGGCTTCAAAGGCGCTGCGACGGCGCCCTGCTCGCCGGCGGGTCCGTTCACCGGCTCAAGCGTGCAGCCGGTCTCCGCCGCGATCGGCGGGCTGGCGACGCAGACCTTCTACCGCTACCGCCTCGTCGCCTCCAGCGCCAACGGCATCACCCGTGGCAAAACGCTGAAATTCGTTACCCCCGGCCCGCCAATCGTCGACGGCGAGTCGGTCTCTGAGCTGACCGGCACCTCTGCCACCTTGGAAGCGTTCGTCAATCCCTCCTCGGAAGCCACCAGCTACGTCTTCGAATACATAACCGAGGCCGACTTCAAAGCAAGCGGATACGCGAAAGCGACGAGCTTGCCGCCCGGCGGCGAAGCGATCGGCTCCGGCTTCGAAGCCGTCGCGGTGTCCCAGCCGATTGCCGGGCTCACCCCCTCGACCAACTACGTCTTCCGCGTCGTCGCCACCAACCCCCTGGGCACGAAATCCGGCCCCGACCAGCTCTTCACCACCCTCGGCTTCAACGGCTTCGAGCTGCCCGACGGCCGTTTCTTCGAGCAGGTGACGCCGGTGGACAAGAACGGCGCCGCCCCCAAGGTGACTCCCAGCTTCACCCAGGCCGCCTACGGCGGCGACGCGATCGCCTACGGCTCCGGCGGTGGCATCCCCGGCGGCGAGGGCGCCCAGCAATATCCCAACTATCTGGCCTCGCGCGGCCCGGATTGGTCGACCCAGGGCATCCTGCCTGCGGCGAGCAACGGATCGAGCGCCGCGGTCCTGGGTTGGAGCGAGGACCTCTCGCAGACCTACGCGGTCCAAGGAGCTCAGCCCTTGGCTCCGCTGAACTTCCTGCAGCGCGACAGCTCCACCCAGCTGACGCGCACGATCGTCAGCGAAGCCAGCAATGATCTCGAAAGGGGCTATAGCTACGTGGGCGCCTCCGCCGACGGCTCGCTGGTCGTCTTCGAAAGCCCCACAGAGTTGCTCGAAGGCGCCTCGACCAAAGGGCCCAACATCTACGCCTGGGACCGAGACAGCGGCGAGCTGAGTTTGGCCGGCGTCCTCAACACCGGCTCGGCACCTCCCAAAGGCGCCACCAGTGCTCTCGATAATCGCTTCACACAAGCCCAGCGCACGGTCTCAAGCGACGGCTCCCGCGTCTTCTTCACCGACGCCGGCCTTGGCCAGCTCTACATGCGCCAGAACCCGACCCAGCCCCAGAGCGCCCATCCCGGCGAACACTGCAGCGAACCGGCGCTGGCCTGCACGGTGAGCATCTCCGCCTCGCAGCGAACCGTCGCCGACCCGAAATCCAAGAAACCGCTCTTCTGGGGGGCCAGCGCCGACGGATCGGCGGCCTTCTTCACCAGCGCCGCCAAGCTCACCGACAACGCCACCACGGGGCCCGATGACGAAGGTAATGATCTCTACCGCTATGACGCCGAAACCGGTGTGCTGAGCGACCTCACCCCCGACAGCGAAGCCGGCGATCCCAACGGGGCCGAAGTGCGGGGCGTGCTCGGCACAAGCGACGATGGCACCTACGTCTATTTCGCCGCCAACGGCGTGCTCGCACCCGGTGCCTCACACGGCAACTGCAGCGAAAGCGGCGGCGGCAGCTGCAACCTCTACCTCGCCCACGATGGAACCATCGACTTCGTCTCGGCGATCGATGGCTCGGGTGGCAACTGGCTTTTGTGGCCGTCGGGCGAGAACACCGCGCGGGTCAGCGCCGACGGGCAAGCCCTGCTCTTCGCCTCGAAGCTGAAGCTCGACGAATATGACAACAAAGGCATACGCGAGTTCTACCGCTACGGCGTTGCCGACGAAGAGGTGACCTGCGTCAGCTGCAACCCGACCGGCGCGGCGCCGGTCGGGGAGTCGACGCTGCAAAGCGACGCCTCAGTCCTGCAGACCCGGCCGAGCCCGGCGGCGACGGTGAGCCGCAACCTCTCCGCCGACGGCAAGCGCTTCTTCTTCGAGACGCCGGACAAGCTGGTGGCGAGCGACACCAACGGTGACGGCGGCTGTCCCTTCTTGAATGGAACCGTCCGTCTTTGCCAAGACGTCTACGAGTGGGAGGCAAACGGCAGCGGCTCCTGCGAGAGCGAGCTCCAAAACGGCGGCTGCCTCTACCTGATCTCAAGCGGCACCAGCGTCGAGCCCTCCTACTTCGCCGACGCCAGCGCCGATGGCGAGGATGTCTTCTTCCTCACCGTCGAGCCCCTGGTCGGCCAGGACACCGACCAGATCGCCGACATCTATGACGCCCGCGTGGACGGAGGCATCGCCTCCCAGAACCCGCCACCGCCACCACCGCTCTGCGAAGGGGAAGCCTGCAAGGGACCGGTGCCGGTGGCGCCGGTGAGCGAGTCGGCGGGCAGCGCCAGCTTCTCAGGGCCCGCTGGCCAGAAGCCCTCACGTCACAAGAAGAAGCAGCACAAGAAGAAGAAGCAAAAGAAACAACACAAGAAGAGCCACGCGACCAGGAAGCACCGGTGAGCGGCGTGAAGAGCAAGGAGACCACGAAGATGACCGCACGGATACTCACCGCCAGCCTCGCCGCCGGCCTCTGCCTGGCGGTGGGTGCGAGCTCGGCTTTTGCCGCGGCGCCGGCCTTCAAGCTGACCGCCAGCTCGCAGCCGACCAACTTCATCGCCGGTTCGGAAGCCAACGAAACCAGCCAATTCTTCCCATCCGTCAGCCGCCCGCAGTACAGCTTCGTCGCCACCAACGTCGGCTCGGCCCCGACCAGTGGTCCGATCACCTTCACCGACACACTGCCCCCGAGTTTGACGCCGGTCGGCCCCGGCGCCAGGGACTTCAACCACCCTGAATTCATCGGCCCACATTCGAACCCCAACATCTCCTGCAGTGTCGCCGGGCAGACGGTCACCTGCACCAATCCCTTGGAAGAACCGCTGCAGCCCGGCCAGTGGGCGCAGTTCTTGATCCCGGTCGACGTCGCTGCCGAGGCTCCGTCCAGCCTCACCAACCAGGCAAGTGTCGAAGGCGCTGGCGCCGCCGCCGAAGCGACGGTCACGACCGTCACGACGGTCAGTCCTGAGCTTCCCGGCTTTGACTTCCTCCCCGGTCCCGGCGGTTTCAGCGTCGCCGCCACCGGCGCCGACGGGGCGCCGGCAACCCAGGCGGGCTCCCACCCCGGCCAGCTGACGCTCGACTTCGGCTTTCCCAGCCTCGACCTGACCCGTCCGGGAGCGCCAGGCTCCCTGTTCGCGTCCGGGCACCTGCGCAACCTGCACGCGCGTTTGGCGCGGGGCATTGTCGCTGACCCCGAGGCGACCCCGGTGCGCTGTACCGAGGCCCAGTTCACCACCACTGGCGTGGGATGCCCCGCCGCCTCGGCGATCGGCACGGTGACGGTGACAACCGACATCGTCCAAGGCGCACTTCCCGTTCCAAGCGCCCTCTACAACATGGTGCCGCCCCCTGGGACGGCGGCGGAGCTCGCCTTCGACGCCCTCAATATCGGCGTCTTCATCCACCTGACGGGACGGGTTGATTCGGCGGGCGAATACGAACTGGGGACCGACACCAACGAAATCCTCGCCCGGCAACTGAATCCGGTGCTGGGAGTGCTGGTGCAGCTCTGGGGTGACCCGTCGGACCCAAGCCATGATTTCGCGAGGGGGGAATGCGCCACTCTCGAAAGACCCTTCTGCAAAAAAACCCTGCCCGAACGCTTCAAAGCCCCCTTCCTGACGATGCCGAGCTCCTGCCGGGAAACGCTCAGCGCTACCGCCGCCGCAAGCGACTGGGAGGAACCGCAATTCCACAACCGCAGCGCCACGCTTGAAGACTCGCTCGGCAACCCGGTCGGCACCGACGGCTGCAACAAACTTGACTTCGACCCGAGCGTCGAAGTCAAGCCGACGACGAACCTCGCCGACGCTCCCTCGGGGCTGGAGTTCAACCTCCACGTCCCCCAGAGCGAAGGCATCGAGGAACTGGCCACGGCGAACTTCAAAGACGTCAAGGTCACGCTGCCGGAAGGAATGTCGGTGAACCCCTCCTCGGCCAACGGCCTGGGGGCCTGCAGCTCGGCCCAGATCGGGCTGAGCACCCCGATCGGCCAGGGCCAGGCCCGCTTCAACGAAGACCCGGCGGCCTGCCCCGAGAGCGCAAAGCTCGGCTCGGTCGAAGTCGAGACGCCGCTGCTCGGCCACCCTCTCCCGGGGGCGGTTTACCTGGCCAAGCCCTTTGACAACCCCTTCAACTCGCTGCTGGCGATCTACCTCGATGTCGAGGATCCCCAGACCGGGACCGTCTCCAAGCTGGCCGGAAAGGTCGAAGCGGACCCAAGCACGGGCCGGCTGACCACGGTCTTCAGGGAAAATCCCGAGCTGCCGATCGAAGACGTCAAGATCTCCCTCTTCAAAGGCCCGAGGGCGCCGCTTCGCACCCCGCGTGCCTGCGGCACCTACTCCACCGCCGTCGACGTCACCCCCTGGAGCACTCCGGAAGGGGTGGACGCCCACCTGAGCGATGCCTTCGCCACCTCGGTGGCGGCGGCGGGCTCGGGAGCCTGTCCGACGAGCGAAGCGGCAGCTGCCAACAACCCCTCCTTCAACGCCGGAACAATCGCTCCCCAGGCGGGCGCCTACTCACCCTTCGTGCTGAAGCTGAACCGCGAGGACGGCACCCAGCCCCTGGCCGGGATCGACGCCACCCTGCCCGAGGGCCTGATCGGCAAGCTCGCCGGGATCCCCTACTGCCCGGAGGCCGCCATCGCCCAGGCCCAGAGCCGCGAGAAGCCAAACGAAGGCGCGGTCGAGCAGGCGAGCCCGAGCTGCCCAGCCTCCTCGGAATTGGGAACGGTCGACGTCGCCGCGGGAGCGGGCATCACCCCCTTCCATGCCCAGGGCCACGCCTACCTCGCCGGCCCCTACAAAGGCGCCCCGCTCAGCCTCGTCGTGATCGTCCCGGCGATCGCCGGCCCATTCGACCTGGGAGCGGTGACGGTGAGGGATGCGCTCAAGGTCGACCCCGAAACCACCCGGGTCAGCGCCGTCTCCGATCCCCTGCCGCAGATCCTCGACGGCATCCCGCTCGACGTCCGCTCGGTCGCGACAAAGCTGGGCCGACCGCAGTTCACCCTCAACCCGACCAACTGCGATCCGAAGGCGGTGCTTGGCAGCGCGATCTCGAGCCTGGGCTCGGCCGCCGCCTTGAGCAGCCCCTTCCAGGTAGGAGGCTGCTCCTCGCTCCCCTACAAGCCAAAGCTCGCCACCCGGCTCAGCGGTTCGACGACCAGGGGCGGGCACCCCTCCCTGAAGTCGACCTTCACCGCCAAGCCAGGCGAAGCGGGGACCGCCCGCGTCTCCTTTGCCCTGCCGCGCTCGGAGTTCATCGACCAGGGCCACTTCCGCACGATCTGCACCCGGGTGCAGTTCGCCGCCGACCAGTGCCCAGCGGGCTCCATCTACGGCCAGGTCAAAGCGGTCACGCCACTGCTCGACTATCCGCTGGCAGGCCCGGTCTACCTGCGTTCCTCGAGCCACCAGCTGCCCGACATCGTCCTCGCCCTCAAAGGCCCGCCGAGCCAACCGGTCGAGGTAGACCTTGCAGGCACGGTCGATTCGGTCAACGGTGGCATCCGCGCCACCTTCGAAGCGGTCCCAGACGCACCGATCACCAAGGCCGTCGTCTCTTTGCAAGGCGGCAAGAAGGGCCTCTTTCAGAACTCCACCGACATCTGTCGCACCGTCCACAGAGCGACTCTTCAGCTCGACGGGCAAAACGGCAAGACCTATGACACGAGGCCGGCGATCTCGGTGGCCTCCTGCAAGGGCAAGGGGCGCAAAGGGGGCAAAGGGGGCCGCCACAAAGGCAAGCGGTGAGGGCGAGATGGAGAGCCGCTCTTTTAGTCGCTTTAGCGATGGCGCCCGCTGTCCTGCCTAGCACGGCCTCCGCGGGGGCGCCGGCCTGGAAGCTGACCATGGCCTCCCTGCCGACCAACTTCACACCGGGTTCCACGCCCGGCGAACCCGGCGTATTCGGGCGCTTCCCCGAGTACGACATCATCGCCACCAACGTCGGCTCGGCGCCGACCAGCGGGCCGATCACGATCACCGACACGCTGCCCGCGGGCCTGACGCCGATCGATCCGGAGGGCCGTGACAGCGGCATCGACGGCATCGTCTTCGCAGACTTCCCCTGCGCCGTCTCCGGGCAGACCGTCACCTGCACCGATCCCCACCCGGTGGGGCCCGGCCGAATGGCCCAGGTGGCGATCCCGGTGGCAGTGGCGGCCGACGCCCCGGCGGAGGTGCTCAACAGGGCGAGCGTCTTCGGCGGTGGCAGCGGCGAAGCGCGGGCGACGACGACGACGGAGATCACATCCGACCCCGACCCATTCGGCGCCGTGGGCCTCAGCCTGGCGCTGACCGGCGAAGAAGCGGCGCCGGTGACCCAGGCGGGCTCCCACCCCTACCAGGTGACGCTCGATACCGGTCTCTCGACCGCTTTGGGACAGGAAGGAGATCTAATTGGCGCCGAGCATCTGCGCGACCTGAGCGTCGATCTCCCCCGGGGCATGATCTTCGACGCCGGCGCGGCGCCGCTGTGCACCGAGGCCCAGCTGGGAACCGACAGCTGTCCCGACGCCTCGGCGGTGGGCTTCGCCGGCTTCCAGTTTTTCTTGCTGGACCCCCAGGTAGCCGCCTCCCCCCTCTACAACATGGTGCCGCCACCCGGAGCTCTCGCCGAGCTCGCGATGAACCCCCTCGGCCTCAGCAGCCCCTTGATCCATTTCATGGCCGGCCTTGCCAGCGACGGGGAATACGAGATTTCCCTCAGCGCCCATGAGCTCCTGGCGCGCCACCTCAGTCCCGTGATCAGCGTCCAGGCCCAGCTCTGGGGGGACCCCTCAGATCCAACCCACGACGGGGTGCGTGGGAAATGCGTCTTCGAAGGCGGCTCCTGTCCGGTGCCGGCATCGAGCAGGCCGTTTTTGAGCATGCCTGGCTCCTGCTCGAGCTCGCTCTCCCTCGGCGTCACGGCCGACTCCTGGGAGGACACCGCCCGCAGGCTCGACTACGGCGCCCTGGCTGAAAACGCTCTCGGGGAACCGATCGGCCTCGATGGCTGCGACAAGCTCGAATTTGCCCCGAAGATCGAAGCCAAGCCGACGACCAACCTCGCCGATTCGCCCTCGGGCCTCGAGCTCGAGCTGCGTGTCCCCCAAAGCCAAGACCTCGCCCGCCTCTCCGCGGCCAACCTGAAGGACGCGACGATCGCCCTGCCCGAGGGCATGGCGATCAACCCCTCCTTCGCGGCCGGGACGGGTGCTTGCACGCAGGCTCAACTCGACCGGCATGGATCCGAGCCGGCAGCCTGCCCCGACGCGGCAAAGCTCGGCACTGTCGAGGTCACCACTCCACTCGTGGATCACCCGCTGTCGGGAGCCCTCTACCTCGCCCAGCCCTACGAGAACCCCTTCGGCTCCCTGTTGGCCGTCTATCTGACGATCGACGACCCCGAATCGGGGGTGGTGGTGAAGCTCGCCGGCGAGGTCGATGCAGACCCACGAAGCGGCCGGCTCGTGGTGAGCTTCAAGGAAAGCCCCCAGCTTCCCCTCGAAGAGTTGAAGCTCCACCTCTTCGCCGGCCCGAGGGCGCCGCTTCGCACCCCCGCTACATGCGCGAACTACACCACCACCTCGGTGCTGACCCCGTGGAGCAGCCCCGAAGGGGCCGATGCGCATCCTGCCGACGATTTCGCAGTCCGTATCGTCCCGAGTGGTGGTTCCTGCCCCGGCGCAGAGGCCCGGCTTGCCAACAACCCCTCCTTCAGCGCCGGAACGATCGCCCCCCAGGCGGGCGCCTACTCACCCTTCGTGCTGAAGCTGAACCGCGAGGACGGCACCCAGCCCCTGGCCGGGATCGACGCCACCCTGCCCGAGGGGCTGATCGGCAAGCTCGCCGGGATCCCCTACTGCCCGGAGGCAGCCATCTCCCAGGCTCAGAGCCGCGAGAAGCCAAACGAAGGCGCGGTCGAGCAGGCGAGCCCGAGCTGCCCGCTCTCCTCGGAAGTGGGAACGGTCGACGTCGCCGCAGGAGTGGGCATCACCCCCTTCCATGCCCAGGGCCACGCTTACCTCGCCGGCCCCTACAAAGGCGCCCCATTGAGCCTCGTCGTGATCACCCCGGCGATCGCCGGCCCCTTCGACCTCGGGGCGGTGACGGTGAGAGCCGCGCTCAAGGTCGATCCCGAAACCACCCGGGTCAGCGCCGTCTCCGATCCCTTTCCCCAGATCCTCGACGGCATCCCGCTCGACGTCCGCTCGGTCGCGGTGAAGCTGGGCCGACCGCAGTTCACCCTCAACCCGACCAACTGCGACCCGAAGTCGGTGCTTGCAAGCGCGACCTCGAGCCTGGGCTCGATCGCCGCCTTGAGGAGCCCCTTCCAGGTGGGCGGCTGCTCGGCGCTTGGCTTCAAGCCCAAGCTCGCCTTCTCGCTCAAGGGCGGCACGAAGCGCGGTGGGCACCCGGCGCTTCGTGCCACCCTCGCCCAGCCCAAGGGCATGCGGGCCGGTCTCTCCGCCGTTCAGGTCACCCTGCCGAGTTCGGTGGCGCTCGATCGCAGCCGCATCGGCGCCCTCTGCGGCAGAGAGCAGTTTCGCGCCGGCAAGTGTCCGCCGGCTTCGGCCTACGGCCAGGTCACGGCGATCACGCCACTTCTGGGCCAGCGGCTGCGCGGCGCGGTCTATCTGCGCTCCTCCGGGCACGGCCTGCCCGAGCTGGCCGCCCGATTGCGGGGGGAGGGTTCGAATTCGCCGTCGCCGGGGATCTCGGTTTGGCCCACGGGCGCCTTCGCGCCAGCTTCGGGGCGCTGCCCGACGCACCCATCTCAAAGCTCATGCTCGAGATCGACGGTGGGCGCACCGGGCTCTTGGTCAACCGGGCAAATCTCTGCCGAGCCTCCGATCGCGCCGGCGCTTCCTTCGAAGGCCAAGACGCCGAGACCCATGAATCGAGTCCGCTGCTAGCGAGCTCCTGCAAGGAGACCTCGCGCAAGCACCGGCGGGGCGCTCGCCGGTGAGGGCCCGGTTCCTCTGTCTGGCGGCGGCATTCGTCCTGTGCGCGTTTGCCCCCACCGCCAGGGCCGCCGGCCCACCGCTGGTCGGAGCCACCTGGGTGGAAGGGGTCTCCGCGAGCGGGGCCACCCTGTGGGCCGAGATCAACCCCAACGGCTCGCCCACCACCTACCGCTTCGAATACGTCACGGACGCCGCCTGGCGGCAAAGCGGCTTCGTGGGGGCTTCCACACTGCCTCCCTCGGGCTCGCCGGTGGGAATCGGTGCCGGCGCCGTGGCGGTGAAAGTCAACCAGCACGCCTTCGGCCTCGCTGCGGCGAGCACCTACCACTATCGCGTCTGGGCGACCAACTCCGTCGAAACGGTGCTCGGTCCGGAGCATTCGCTCACCACCGAGGATCCCACCAACGCCTTTGTCTTGCCCGATAGCCGTGCTTGGGAGATGGTCTCTCCGATCGACAAAGACGGCGGCGCGATCCAGGGGCCGGGACAGAACTTCGGCGGCAACCTCGACCAGGCAGCGGCCCAGGGCAACCTCTTCACCTACAGCGCCGCCACCGCCTTTGGAAGCACACCCGGCGCGCCGCCAGCCAGCCAGTACATCGCCACTCGCACGGCGAGCGGTTGGACAAGCCAAAACGTCTCCACGCCGCTGCATTCGGGCGCCTACGGCGAAGAACCCGACGGTGTCCCCTACCGGCTCTTCTCCGCAGACCTTGGCAGGGGGCTTCTCTTCGGTGGCGGCTGCTTTGGCGAAGAAGGCGAATGTGCCCAGGCCAACCCGCCCCTTGCTGGGACCGACGCCCCGCCGGGATACGCGAACTACTACCTGCGCGACCACACCAGCGGCGCCTTCACCGCGCTGCTTGGCCAAGGCGATGTGGTCGAATCGGGCCTCGGCCCAAAGGGCCTGCAGGCGAGCTTCGCCGCCGCCTCTGCCGACCTCTACCACGCGGTTCTCTCCAGTTGCGCGGCGCTCACACCCGAGGCGAGCGAAGTTCCGGCCGCGCCGGGGCAGTGTGACCCCGAAGAGCCCAACCTCTATGAGTGGTCACCCTCGGGCCTTTCGCTGATCAACCTCCTGCCCGGCGATACGGAAGGGACCCCCGGGGCTGAGATCGCCGCCTCGCTCGGCGCGGTCTCCGCCGACGGTTCGCGTGTCTACTGGAAGGACCTCCAAAGCGCGAACCTGTATTTGCGCGAAGCCGGCCAGAGCGTCCAGGTCGACGAAACAGCCGGGGGAGGGGGAACGTTTCAGAGCGCCTCTGGCGATGGCTCCGTCGCCTACTTCACCAAAGCCGAACATCTCTTCCGCTGGTCGGCGCAGACCAAAGTCGCCACCGACCTGACGCCGACGGGCGGGGTTACCGGGGTGCTCGGAGTCTCCGAGGACGGCGAGAGCGTCTACTACCAGGGCGCCACCGCCCTCGAGCTCTGGCGGGAAGGCACGATCACCGAGGTCGCGCCGGGAGCAGACGCGACCCTACCCGGCGACTACCCGCCCGCCACCGCAACCGCCCGGGTCAGCCCCGACGGCGCCCACCTCGCCTTCCTCTCCGACGCCGAACTGACCGACTACGAAAACGCCGGGCGGACCGAGGTCTATCTCTACGGGCCACCGGCGGGAGGCGGGGCGCCCGATCTCATCTGTGCCTCCTGCAATCCGACCGGCGAACGTCCGACCAGGCTCGGCCTCGATCCCAGGCGCACCGCCCAACGGCAGCGCCCCAACCCCCTACAAGCCCCGCAGCCTCTCTACCGACGCCACCAGGCTCTTCTTCGAGTCCGGCGAGGCCCTCGCCTCCCAAGACACCAACCCCGCCCCCGATGTCTACCAGTGGGAGGCGAAAGGCTCCGGCGGTTGCGGGCGTTCGTCGGGTTGCGTCAGCCTGATCTCCTCCGGCCGCTCGCCGGGCGGGGCCACCTTCCTCGATGCCTCCGCCGACGGCTCCGACGTCTTCTTCCTCACCGACGCCTCCCTGGTTGGAGCCGACCCCGGCTCGATCGACGTCTATGACGCACGGGTGGGCGGCGGCTTCGCCGAAGCGGCCAAACCGATCCCCTGCGTCGCCGATGCCTGTCAGGCGCTGCCGGCGGCGCCCGATGATCCGACTCCCGGCACGCTGGTGCCCAACTCCGGCAACCCGGGGCTTCAGATCGTCAAGGAAAAGCAAAAGAAGCACCACAAAACGCACAAGGGCAAACACCACAAGCCCAAGAAGCAAAAGCACCACAAGGGGGGTGGGCGATGAAGGCCCGGCTCGGCGTCGTGATGTGTGCCGCGCTCGTCTCGTTGCTCATGGCCGCCCCCGCCTCGGCCGCCTTCGGCTTGCTCCCCGGTTCTGAGGGCTTCAGCGCCACCGCCGAGGCCGAAGGCGGCGCCCCGGCGACCCAGGCCGGCTCGCACCCCGCTGCGCTGAGCATGAAGGTCGCTTTCAACAAAGCCGGCCAGTTCACCGATGGCGACCTCAGGGACCTGAGCCTGGAGCTCCCCCCGGGCTGATCGAAAACCCCACCGCTGTGCCCGAGTGCTCGCAGGCCGCCTTCCACACCCCGCGCAGCTCGCCCTTCGAAAAAAGCCGCGCGGGGGAGAGCTGCCCCGATCGGACCCAGGTCGGCGTGATCGAGGTCCACTCCTCCCAGGGCGGTGGGGAGACGCGCTCCTTCGGCGTCTTCAACCTCGAGCCGCCGCCAGGGGTGCCCTCGGAGCTGGGCGCCGCACCTTACGGCGCCCCGATCGTCTTCACCCCGCAGGTGCGCCAGGCAGAAGGGGAATACGGGCTCACCTTGCAGACCCGCAACTTCCCCCAGCTCTTCGACACCTACGGCTTTGAGCTTTCGATCTGGGGCACCCCCTGGTCGGTCGCGCACAACACCCAGCGCGGCAATTGCCTAAACGAGGCAGAACCTTCCTTCGGCTGGTCGAAGTGCTCGGCCGGGCAGCCCAAGCAAAACCCCCCGCTCGCCTACCTGACGATGCCGACCTCCTGCGAGGGGCCACTCGTCTTCCTCGCCAGGGCGTCCTCGTGGCAACAGCCCGGGGCGGTGAGCCGCACGGCCCAAGGCTCCACGCTCACGGGCTGTGAATCCCTCGGCTTCAACCCGGTTCCGTTCGGGCGCATCTCAGACCCGAGGGCCTCCTCGCCCTCGGGCTATGAATTCGAAATCACCCAGGACACCGGTGGGATCACCGACCCCCACCGCCTCGCTCCCTCGGCGGTCAGAAAAGCGGTGGTGCGCCTGCCCGAAGGGGTGAGCGATCAACCCCTCGGTGGGAGCGGGACTGGGTGTCTGCTCCCCAGCTCAATTCCAAGCCGAGACGCCGACCTCCCCTCCCGGCGCCGGCTGCCCCAACGAATCGAAGATCGGCGACTTCATCGTCAAGAGCCCGCTCTTTGACGAGCGGATCGAGGGCTCACTCTTCCTCGCCGCCCCCCACGACAACCCCTTCGGCTCTCTGATCGCGATCTACCTCGTCGCCAAGTCAGAAGAGCGCGGCATCTTGGTCAAGGTCGCGGGGGAGCTCAAGGCCGACCCGAACACGGGAAGGCTCACTCGCCAGCTTCGACCGCCTGCCCCAGCTGCCCTACTCGAGCCTCAACGTCCACTTCCGCGAAGGCCAGCGCAGCCCGCTGGCCTCCCCGGCTTCCTGCGGGCCGATCTCGACCTCGATCGACCTCAGCGCCTGGCGCGATCCGGGCCTGACCAAACACACCGATTCCCCCGCCAGCATCACCGCCGGGATCGGAGGCGGCCCCTGCCCCTCCGGCCTCGCCCCCTTTGCCCCCGCGGCAAGCGGCGGCATGCTCAACTCAAACGCCGGCTCCTACACCCCCTTCTACCTGCACTTGACCAGGCAGGACATCGAGCAGGAGATCACCACCTACTCGGCGACCCTGCCACCGGGCCTGCTGGGCAAGATCGCCGGGCTGCCCTACTGCCCCGAGGCGGCGATCGCGGCGGCGAAGCAGAGATCGGGCGTGGCCGAGCGAGACAACCCCTCCTGCCCCGCGGCCTCTCGCATCGGCCACACGCTCGCCGGCTACGGACTGGGCGCGGTGCTCACCTACGCCCCGGGAGGCCTCTACCTGGCAGGCCCCTACCACGGCTCCTCCTTCTCGGTGGTGGCGATCGACTCCGCCCTGGTCGGCCCCTTCGACCTCGGAGTGGTGATCGTCAGATCGGCGATTCGAGTCGACCCCATAACGACCCAGGTCTCGATCGACTCCCAAGGATCAGACCCGATCCCCCACATCATCGACGGCATCCCGATCCACCTCAGGGACGTCCGCGCCTACATCGACAAGCCAAACCTCACCCTCAACCCGACCAGCTGCGATCGCTCCACCCTGGCCTCGACCCTGAACGGCTCCGGCGCCCTGTTCTCCAACCCCGCCGACGACACCACCGCCACTGCCACCGTCCCCTTCCAGGCCTTCAACTGCGGCTCGCTGGGCTTCAAGCCGAGGATCTCGCTGAAGTTCAAGGGAGGCACCAAGCGCGGTGATTACCCATCGCTTCGGGTCACTGTCAAGCCACGCCCCGGCGATGCCAACATCGCCAAGGCCCAGGTCACCCTTCCCCCGACCGAGTTCCTCGCCCAAAACCACATCGGCACCGTCTGCACCAGGCCGCAGTTCGCCAACCACAACTGCCCAGCGGCATCTGTCTACGGCAAGGCCCGCGCCTACACCCCGCTCTTGGAAGCGCCGATGGAAGGCCCGGTTTACCTGCGCTCCTCCAGTAACCCGCTGCCCGACCTAGTCTTCGCCTTGCGCGGCAGGGGCATAGAGGTCAACCTCGCCGGCAAGATCGACTCGGTAGGGGGCGGGATCCGCGGCTCCTTCGAAGCGATCCCCGACGCCCCGGTAACCAAATTCCAGCTGACGATGTTCGGCGGCAAGCACGGCGCCCTGGTCAACGCCGGCAACCTCTGCGCCAGCCCACAGCTCGCCACGGCGAAGCTGGTCGGCCACAACAACAAAGGAGTGCTGGTGCACCCTGAGGTGCAGGCGAAGTGCAACGGGCACAAGGCGCACAAGGGCAAGGGCAAGGCCAAGAAGGGGAGGGGTGGGCGATGAGCCGGCGAGTGAAAATCAGTGGGCTTTGCCTTTGCGCTTTGCTCATGGCATTGGCTTCGGGGGCAAGTGGAGCGCAGGCAAGTCGCGCCCTGCTCACAGAAGAAGCGGTCAGGGCCGGCTCAACTCCTGCCGAACAGATCGAAGACGCCTGCGGGGTGGCGGTCGGCCCCGGTGGGCAGATCTACGTCTCCGACTACTACCACCGGGTCATCAACCTCTTCTCCAGCGGCGGCCTCTACCAGTCCCGGATATTCGCCGGCATCTCGCCCGAGGGCCCTTGCGCTTTGGCGATCGACCCCGGCGGGACTCTCTATGTCAACTACTACCACCAGGCCGTGGTCAGGCTGGAACCGAACCCCCTTATCTTCGACGAAGGAAGCTCCACCGGCGTCGCCGTCGACTCCGCGGGCAACGTCTATGTCACCGATCGCACCCACGTCGCCGTCTACCAGCCCTCGGGGGCACCGGTTCTCTCCGGGGGCCTGCCGCTCAAAATCGGCCTTGGGACACTCGATGACGGCTACGGCCTCGCGGTCTCGGAGGGCAAGGTCTACGTCGCCGACGCCAGCGACAACACCGTCAAGGTCTACGAACCCGCGGTCGAACCCGAAAATCCGAGCGCCGTGATCGGCGGCCCCTCGGGGGGCTTCAACTCGCTGGTTGACGCTGCCCTCGCGGTTGACCCCACCAACGGCCACCTCCTCGTCACCGACAACCTGCAGCCGGGCTTCGAGCACCCCGAAGCGGTGATCGAGGAGTTCTCCCCAGCCGGCACCTTTCTTGGGCCACTGACCAACCGGATCATCGACGCCGAACCTCCGGGCCTTGCTGTGGACAGCTCCGGCAACCTCTACGCCACCTCGGGCAACGACGAAGGGGCCGCGGTCTTTCGCTTCGGCCCCTACAGCGCCTCCTTCACGGCAACCGAAACGGCCGGGGCCCACGGGCGGGGGCAGCCCCGGCGCACAGAAGAGCCTCGCTGCGGCGCGTTCGGGCGACTCCTCTGCGGGTGAGAGGAGCCCCAGCGAGCCCGCCACCACCTCGGAGATAACCCAGCGCGGCCACCTGCGGGTCAGCTTCGACGGCAAGCTCGCCCCCCACGCCCTGCCAAGGCAAGGAAGCGCCCCGGTCAAGGTCACCGTCGGGGCCAAGATCTCCACCACCGACGGCAAGACCCCACCGCAGCTGCGAAAGATCTCGATCGCGATCAACCGCAACGGGCACTTCGACCCCACCGGGATCCCCGTCTGCTCACTCGACCAGATCCAGCCCTCGACCAATGCCGACGCCCTCGCCGCCTGTCGCTCCTCCTTGATCGGAGAAGGGCGCTTCTCAGCCAAGGTGCTGCTGGCAGGCCAGGCCCCCTTCCCCTCCAACGGCAAGGTCTATGCCTTCAACTCCAGGCTGCAGGGAAAGCCGGCGATCCTCGTCCACGTCTACGGCACCCAGCCCGCTCCCGCCTCCTACACCCTGCCCTTCGTGATCAGCCAGGCCAAGGGCACCTTCTCAAACGTTCTCACCGCCTCACTGCCGGCGGTTACCTCGGACTCCGGCTACATCACCGGCCTGGAGATGACCCTGGGCAAGAGCTTCTCCTACGAGGGCAAGCAACGCAGCTACCTGAGTGCCGGCTGCCCCGCCCCGAAGGGATTCCCCGGAGCCGCCTTCCCCTTTGCCAAAGCGAGCTTTGGCTTTGGGAAGCAGACGGTGACCTCGACCTTGACGCGGGATTGCGGGGTGCGGGGGTAGGGGGGGTGATGCAACGCACGATGCTGCACACCGGTGGCGGCGTCATCGTTGCTCTGGTGGGTCTGATTGCCACTCAGTAATTAGGGGCTCACGTTTGGGTCGGTCAAGGACGCGACATCGGCAAGGTCTACAGGCCGTCCTCGGGCGAGCTTCATTTGAATCAGGTCATCGAGGCTCACCACTGGCACATCGATGTCTCCCAGCTGCACGTGCAATGCGCGCTTGCTCAGCTCGCGATAGGGGCGGCCCCCCGGGACCTCATGCATGACGTCGATGCCGCCGTCACGGGTTGCGAACTGCCAGATAGTTGCCCGCGGAAGCATCTTGGCATCGATCTCCGTGTTCTCCTCGCCGGCGTTGAGCACTTTTGCTGCGAGTGCGTGTAGGGCGGCTGCGAGTCGCTTGAGGTTTGTTGGGTCAGGTGCCGGTATGAGGTCGGCGTCGTTGGTCGTCCTCACGTGACCATGTGTTTGCACCGCAAGGCCTCCGATCAGCACGTAGTCGACGCCATGTTCTGCGAGGACCCGAAGGATTCGCTCTGCATCGAGCGGGGTCTCAGGCTCTGTCACGCGCCGCTCGTCCGGCTGCGGCGAGGCGCCCCGCCATGCGATTCCAGGAGATGCCAAGGGCGAGGCGCTCGCTCGGGGAGCGGTCCGCTGTGGCCCGGCGGTGGGCCGGATCGTAGTCTCGCTCCGGCGTGACGCCTCCTATCTCGAGGCGCTCTCCCATCGCTCGCAGCAGCAGGTCCAAGGTCTCCACCCCCGGAGAGATCTCGTCGGCCTCGAGCCTGCTGATCGCCGACTGCTGGGTTCCGGTTCTCCTGGCGAGTCGCTCTTGGCTCAGGCCACGCTGGACGCGGGTTGTGCGAATCAGTTCACCTGCCGTCATCGAAATATTATAACGAATATGTGATTACCAGCGGTGGAGACCGAAATGCCACAGTCTTGTGCGCCACGCGTGACGCCGAAACCTTTACGGTGCGATCATGGAGGCAATGAGGGAGAGCTGGACTGACGCGAGGCTGAGCGATTTCGCGGTGCATACCGACGGGCGCTTCGAGGCGCTTGAACGTCGGGTCGACGAGGGCTTCAGGCGAGTCGATGCCGACCTGCGCGCGCTCAACGGCCGCTTTGACTCGCTACAGCGCACGATGCTTCAGATCGGCGGCGGCCTGATCGCAGCCCTGGTTGGTTTGATCGCCACCCTGATTGGCCTGATCGCCACGCAGTTGTAGTCAGTCGCTCCGGCGGCGCATCAGTCAATGGCGGTAAAGACTCCACACTCAGTGGAACGACTGCCCGGCCGCCATGGCCTTCCCCGGAGTTCGTCGCGCAGACTCAGCATGGACGTCTGATCGCCGAGTCCCTGCAGGAGGGCGGCTACGACGGCGCCAGGTCTCGACGATCGGCAAACGGGCCGTGGACTAATCCAAGAGCGACTCGACGGCCGCCCGGAGGCTCCTGGGATCGACCGTCGGGAACCGGAACAGTTCCGGTTCGATGCCCTCGAGGAGCTCGAGCAGCTTGGTGGGTTGGACCTGGCCGGTTTGCACCATGTTTCGTACATCGGTCAGGTCGAGCTCGAAGCCGCGCTCCAGCTTCGACAGGGCCTGCGAGTAAAGATCGAAGTCGAAGACCACCAGGCTGCCCTCGCGGAAGCGGAAGCGCGAACGATCCTGCCAGCCCTGCAAGGCGGGCAGGAAGTCGAGCGGCGATGCCAGCTCGATGTTGACCGAGAGCCGCTCCCTGATCTCGCTGATCCGACTCAGGGCTGCGTCGGAATCGGGCTCGAAGCGCACATCGATGTCGACGGTCGAATCCCGCCAGCCCTCGAGGACCGCGGTCGCTCCGCCGGTGAGGTACATGCGGGTGCCCGCCGGCACCGCTCGTCCCAGCTCGCGGGCGAGGCGCCTGATCCGCTCGGCGTCAGCTGCCTCGCGCACGGTCCGCGGCTCCGGCGAAGCTGGCGACCCGCGCGAGGATCGCGTTGTAGCGGGAGTGGGCTCTGTCGCCAAACTCGCTGCTGAGCTGACTGTAGAGGTCGTGCGCGGCTGGTGTGGCCCCTTCTTTGACGCTGGGAGCATTCAGCCCGACGCGTCGCAGGCGCGGCGCCGCGCACTGGACGGCGCTCGCGTTGACGCTCGTGCGACCGGCCTCGAGGTCGGCAATACCAGGCAGCACGATCTCTGCTCCGGGAAGACTCTTGAATTGTTCGTCCGGCATCGGTCGGGCTAAGCGTAGAGGACCGTGTTCGGTAATCCGAGGCGGAAGCAAAGGGCGAGCAAACACCCAGGGGCCGGCGCTGGCAGACTCCAACGCCAGTGGAACGACTGCCCCGTGGCCGCCACGGCCTTCCCCGCGAGTTCGTCGCGCAGAATCAGCGTGCACGGCTGCTTGCCGCGCTCGCCGAGTCCCTGCAGGAGGGCGGCTACGACGGCGCCACGGTCTCGACGATCGGCAAACGGGCCGGCGTCTCCAAGAGTGACTTCTACAAGCAGTTCGAGAGCAAGGACGCCTGCTTCATCGCCGCCTACGACGACGCGGTCAGGCGGATCCGCGAGCAGATGGTCGCCGCCTGCGCTGAGGCCGACGACTGGGCGACGGGAGTGCTCGCCGCCCTCGCGGCGCTGCTCGAGCTGCTTGCCGCCGAGCCCGCCCAGGCGGGGCTGGTGCTGGTCGAGGGCTTGCGCGCCGGCCGCGGCGTCTACGACCGCTACCAGGAGGCGCTGCAGAGCTTTGTTCCGCTCCTGCGCGACGGGGCGCCGGCGCCGGCCGGGGGAGCGGCGCCGCCCGAGGCGACCGACGAGGCCGTGGTCGGCGGCATCGCCTCGCTGCTGGCGCGGCGCGTCCTCGCCGGCGAGACCGAGCAGGTCGGCGATTTACTGCCGGAGATTGCGGAGTTCGCGCTCACCCCGTACCTCGGTGCTAGCGAGGCGCGCCGCATAATCGCCGAAGGTTAAGGCCTGTTAACGTATCCGTTATGCCGAGGACGGATAAGCCAGCGCTCGGTCAGATCCTTAGCGACGCTCGCCGCGGTGTAGGTGTCTCGCAGACGCAACTCGCGATTCGCACGGGTATTGCCGCGCCCGCGATCAGTCGCATCGAGAACGGGCATGAGTCGCCTTCGTTTGAGCGCTTCGCCCGTTGCATGGAAGCCCTTGGATTCGCGCCCGCTGTCGAGCTGGGTTTCCTCGGGGGCAGCGATGCCGATCCGGTCCATCTCGCGGCGGAGGCAGCGGCGACACCCTCCCAGCGCCTGGCAAGCCTGTTCGAATGGATGCGCTTTGGCGATCGACTTGCCAACGCACAGCTGCGCCCGCTACCCGATCGCAGGGGCTGAGGTGCTCGAGGACTTGCCGTCCGAGCTCGATCGCGGCCCGCTGAACCCGGTGCGGATCTTCGAGGCGCTGCAGCGGCACGAGGTCGAGTACCTGACTATCGGTGGCGTCGCCGTCAACGCACATGGGCATGTTCGTAACACGCGCGACGTTGACATCCTGATCGAGTGGAACGCGGGGAACATGGAGCGTCTCGCCGCCGTTCTCTCTGATCTTGACGCCAAGCTCTTCGGGGTCGACGCCGATCTCTTGGATGTCGATCCTCGGGACCCTGCCGACCTCCTCAACGGCGGCAATTTCACCTTGCGCACCGCCGCGGGGGGGCTTGACCTCTTCGATCCCGCTGAGATCCCCGGGGGCCGTCCGTACGACGAGATGCGGCCACGTGCCGTGGAGGCCGTGGTCGAAGGGGTAAGCATCCGTACAGTGGGTTTCGACGACCTGATCCGCCTGAAGCAGGAGGCTGGGCGCGATCGCGATCTCGAGGACGTTGCGACACTCTTGGCCGCCAAACGCGCAGCCGAGGCGAGCCGCATAATCTCCGATCGATGAGCGACGCGGCAGCAGAGGCAGGCGCCATCGGCGAGGAGGCTGTCGCGACAGCCGACGGGGTGCTGCCCTCGCAGGCGCTGAGCGAGGCGATCGCGGCGGACTGGGTCAGCTCCGGCGACTACCGCATCCGCCCCGAGGCGATCCAGCCGGCCAGCATCGACCTCCGGCTCGGCGACCACGCCTGGGCCCTGCGCTGCTCCTTCCTGCCCGACGTCGACTCGACCGTCGAGGAGAAGATCGAGGGGCTTGCCTTCCAGAAGGTCGACCTGCGCGACGGCGCCGTGCTCGAGCGCGATCGTCCCTATCTGGTGCCGCTGATCGAGCAGCTGGCGCTGCCCGAGGACGTGCGGGCGAAGGCCAACCCGAAGAGCTCGACTGGCCGCCTCGACGTCTTCACCCGGGTGCTGACCGATCGCCACCACCGCTTTGACGAGATCCGCGCCGGCTATCGCGGCAAGCTCTACCTCGAGGTGGTGCCGCGCTCCTTCGCGATCCAGGTGCAGACCGGTCTCTCGCTCAACCAGCTGCGCCTCGCCCGCGGCGACGTGCGGCTGAGCGACGGGGAGATCCGCGCCCTCCAGGACGAGTTCCCGCTGCTCTACCTCGACTCCCACGCGCTGCGCGAGTCAGAGCTGGCGCTCGCCGACGGCCTCTTCCTCAGCGTCGACCTCTCCGGGCCGAGCGACCGCATCGTCGGCTACCGGGCGAAGAAGAACAGCCTGCCGATCGACCTCTCGCGCATCCGCGCCTACCGCTGGACCGATTTCTGGGACCCGGTCTTCCCCGAGGCGGGCGGCAAGATCGTGCTCGAGCCGGAGATCTTCTACCTGCTGCTCTCCGCCGAGGGGGTCTGCATCCCGCCCCAGATCGCCGCCGAGATGATGGCCTACGACCCGACCGCCGGTGAGCTGCGCACCCACTACGCCGGCTTCTTCGACCCCGGCTTCGGCTATGACCCGGCCGGCGACCGCCACGGCAGCCGCGCCGCGCTCGAGGTGCGCGCCCGCGACGTCTCCTTCATGGTCGAGCACCGCCAGCCGGTCTGCAAGCTCGCCCTGGAGCGGACCAGCGCCCCGGCCGAGCGCCTCTACGGGGCGGGCCTGGGCTCCAACTATCAGGGCCAGGTGACGATGCTGTCCAAGCACTTTGAGGAGCAGGTGGTGGGGGGAGGTCCGGTGGCCCCTCCCAAAACGAGCGGCTGACGCCGCTCTTGAGTGTTTTGGGAGGGGCCACCGGACCTCCCTTCCAACTTCCTGGCGCTCGTTTCTGAGCTGTATTTAGGATGGAGGGGTGGCAGAGCGAACGTGGCAGGTCTATCTCTCGGGGGAGATCCATTCGGATTGGCGGGAACGGATCGAGGCTGGGGTGCGGGAGGCGGGACTGCCGGTGGAGCTTTCGACGCCGGTCACCGATCACGCGGCTTCTGACGCTGCTGGGACCGGGACGCTGGGGGAGGAGTCGACTCCCTTCTGGCGCGACCACATCGGCGCTGGCGTCAACGCGATTCGCACTCAGACGCTGATCCGCGCCGCCGACCTCGTCGTCGTCCGTTTCGGCGACAAGTACCGCCAGTGGAACGCCGCCTTCGACGCCGGCTACGCGGCGGCGCTGGGCAAGCCGCTCGTCACCCTGCACGATCCCGAGCTCGACCATGCGCTGAAGGAGGTCGACCGGGCGGCCGAGGCGACCGCCCGCACCGCGGAGCAGGTGGTCGACGTGCTGCGTTACGTGATGACGGGCAAGCTTCCTTAACCGCCTCTCCTCTCAGTGGCGCGGCTGGTGCGGATAGGGTGCGCCCGTGAGTGCAGACGCGAACCGCGAGCTGATCGAGCGCTTCTACGGCGCGTTCGGCCGTTGCGACGGCGCCGCGATGACCGCCTGCTACGCGCCCGACGCGCATTTCCACGACCCGGCGTTCGGCGATCTCGCCGGCGATGAGATCGGCGCCATGTGGCGGATGCTGACCGGCCGCGCCACCGACTTGAAGATCGAGCTGGACGAGCACGAGGCGAGCGAGGAGGCCGGCTCAGCCCACTGGATCGCCCGCTACACCTTCAACACGGGGCGCCCGGTCGTCAACGACATCGAGGCGAAGTTCCGCTTCGCCGACGGCCTCATCGCCGACCACGTCGACGACTTCGACTTTCGCAACTGGGCCAAGCAGGCATTGGGCCCGATGGGCAATCTGGTCGCCGTGCTGCCGCCCCTGCGCAAGAAGGCCCACGCTCAGGCCCGCGGTCAGCTCGACGAGTTCATCGCGTCCGAGCAGGACAAGGGCGCCGCCTAAGCTCGACTTCCCCTGGAGCGCATGCGAACATGTGTTCGTATGCGATGGGACGAGCAGCGAGTTGAGAAGGACCTGCGGCTACCGGGGGTGGGCGACGGCACCGTCGTTCGCACCTTTGACGCCCCCGAGGCGATGGGGATCAACTTCCACGAGGTACGTGCTCGCTCGGCCTTGAACCACGTGCAGGGCGGGCGGTTTGGCTTCGACTGGACGATCAACCCGTACCGGGGATGCACGCATGCCTGTGTCTACTGCCTAGCGGGAGATACCCCAATTCTCATGGTCGGCGGAAGCACCAAGCGCTTGGCGGATGTGCAGGTTGGTGACATGGTCTATGGCACTGTCCGGCGTGGCGCCTATCGCCGCTACGAGCCGACTCGCGTCCTTGCGCATTGGCAGACGCGTAAGCCTGGCTACAAAGTGATGCTTGAGGACGGCACGGAGTTGGTTGCAAGCGGCGATCACCGCTTTCTTACGGAGCGTGGCTGGAAGTACGTCACGGGTGCGGAACACGGCCGCGGCCGGCGCCCTCATTTGACCTTGAGCAACAAGTTGATGGGAGTGGGCGCTCTCGGGATCCCCGTTGAGAAGTCAGCGGCCTACCGGCGCGGGTATCTCTGCGGACTCATCCGCGGAGACGGACATGTCGGCTCATATGCATATGACCGCCCCGGAAGAGCGAACTACGAAGTGCATCGCTTCCGGCTTGCCTTGACCGACAGCGAGGCGCTGAAAAGGGCAAGCAGCTACCTCAGCGACATAGGTGTTCGAACTGATGAATTCCAATTTCTCGAGGGCGATGATCGTCGTAGGCCGATGAGGGCAATTCGTACTTCTACGCGCGAAAACGTCGACCGAATTCGCGAGTTGATCCGTTGGCCAAATTCGCCGAGCGGCGGCTGGACCCACGGCTTCCTGGCGGGAATCTTCGATGCCGAGGGATGTCGGAGCGAGGCCTTGCGTATATCCAACAAAGACCGAGAGATCATCGAGCGGACGGCGGCCTGCTTGAGCCGGCTCGGCTTCGCTCACGCGGTCGAGCGGCCAAATGCAATCGGTGTGCGCAATGTGCGCCTTCTCGGAGGTCTACGCGAACAACTGCGTTTGCTTCAGCAGGTCGACCCGGCCATCACCCGCAAGCGTTCGATCGCGGGAATCGCCCTCAAGTCAAAGGCCAGGCTGAGAGTGGCTTCGATTGAGCCCTTGGGGCGCCGAATTCGAATGTTCGACATGACGACTGGGACCGGGGACTTCATCGCCGACGGCGTTGTCAGCCACAACTGCTTCGCCAGGCGGACGCACACCTATCTCGAGATGAATGCGGGCCGGGACTTCGAGCGGGAGATCGTGGTCAAGGTGAACCTGCCGGAGCTGCTGCGGGGGGAGCTGGCGCGGCCGAGCTGGGGGCGGGAGCTGGTGGCGCTGGGGACCAACACCGATCCGTATCAGTGGGTCGAGAGCCGCTACCGGATGATGCCGGAGATCCTGGCGGCGCTGGAGGGGGCCGAGACCCCAGTCTCGGTGCTGACCAAGTCGCCCCTCGTCATGCGCGACGTCGAGATCTTCGAGCGCATGGCAAAGCACCTGCCGATATCGGTCAACCTCTCCGTCCCCACCCTCGACGAGGAGGCCTGGAGAGCGACCGAGCCGCACACCCCGAGCCCGTCGGCTCGCCTCGACGCCGTAGCGGAGCTGCGCCGCCGCGGCATCGACTCCGGCGTCCTCATCGCCCCGCTGATGCCGGGCATCAACGACACCCCCGAGCAAATCCAGCCAATCGTCGACCGAGCCCGCGCAGCGGGCGCCACCTTCCTCGGCAGCGCAGCACTCCACCTGCGCGACGAGGTCCGCGACGTCTTCTTCGCCTGGTTGGAGCAGAAACGCCCGGACCTCCTGCCCCGCTACGAGAAGCTCTACGCCAACAAGCGGGCCAACCTGCCCGCCCCGGAGCGAGCCAAGCTCACCAGGTCAGTCCGCGGTTGGGGTCGAAACAAGCGGGCTGGGGAGGGTCGGCAGGCCCCTCTCCGGACGAGCACCCCTTCGGGCTGCTCTGGAGTGTCCGGAGAGGAGCCTGCCGACCCTCCCCAGGCTTCCCTCTTCTAACCCTCGTCGAGCTCGGAGAAGAGGCACTCCTGAGGGTCCTTGTCGTCCCTGAACCGATGGAACCTTGCTCCGTGCCTGATCCGACCCGCTGCAGCGTGGTCGTACCCCACCTCGATCACCAGCTCCGGCCTCAGCGCCACCCACTCGAGGTCGCGCCCGCCGGTCCAGCGACTTGGCTCGGCCGTGCCGCTGTCGCCCGTCTCCAGTGGCTCCAGCATCGCCCGCATGCTGCGTTTGGCCTCGGCGCTGAAGCCGGAGATGTGGCCGACGGAGCGCAGCTCGTCGCCGTCGTAGAGACCGAGGATCAGCGAGCCGACCGTGCCCTCCTCCTTGCCCGGGCGCCAGCCCATCACGACGCAGTCGATCTCGCGCTCGCGCTTGACCTTGGCCATGCCTTTGCGCTTGCCGGGGACGTAGCCCGCGTCGAGCTGCTTGGCCATCACGCCCTCGGTGGTGCGCAGCCACCGCTCGGCCTGCTCGGTATCGGGGCTGAGCACGCTGGTCTCGACCCCGGTGCCCCGGGCCAGCTTCACCAGCCGCTCGCGCCGCTCCCCGAACGGCGTCTCCAGCAGCGACTCGTCGCCCTCGACCAACAGGTCGAAGGCGACGTAATCGGCGGGGATCTCCTTCGAGAGCAGCGTGATCCGCGACTCGGCCGGGTGGATGCGGCTCTGCAGCGCATCGAATTCGAGATTGCCCTCGGCGTCGCGGATGACCAGCTCACCGTCGAGGACGTAGCGGCCGGGGGCGAAGCTCAGCTCGGGAAAGTAGCGGGCAAGCGCTTTGCCGCCGCGCGACTGGACGTAGGCCTGCTCACCGTCGACGAAGACGATCGCGCGGAAGCCGTCGAGCTTCTGCTCGTAGGCCCACTGATCGCCCAGGGGAAGCTCTTTGCGGGTCAGGGCCAGCTGCGGTTTGATCGGTGGCTCGAGCGGAAGGGTCAAGACCCAACAGTTTGCCGACGTGCGCGCGCCTGGCGCGGGTCGGGTATCGGCACCGCCGCCAGCAGCCGCTTCGTATAGGCGTCCCGGGGGCGCTCGCAGACCTGGTCGGCAGTGCCCTCCTCGACGATCTTGCCCTCGTGCATGACCGCGATCCGGTCGGAGACGTGGCGGACGATGCCGATGTCGTGGGCGACGAAGACGTAGGTCAAGCCGAGCTCGTCCTGGAGATCGGCGAGCAGGTTGACGATCTGCGCCCGGATCGAGACGTCGAGGGCGGAGACCGGCTCGTCGGCGATGATCAGCTTCGGCCGCAGCGCCAGGGCGCGGGCGATGCCGATCCGCTGCCGCTGGCCGCCGGAGAACTCGTGCGGGAAGCGGTCAAAGTGCTCGGGGGAGAGCCCGACTCGCTCGAGCAGCTCCTGCACGCGGCGGCGCAGCTCCGTCCCGCTCGCCGCGCCCTGCAGCTTCAGCGGGCTGCCGATGATCTGGCCGACGCGCTTGCGCGGGTTGAGCGAGGCGTAGGGGTCCTGGAAGACCATCTGCAAGTCGCCCCGCAAGGGGCGCATCGCCCGCCGCGAGAGCCCGGCGATCTCGCGGCCCTCGAAGTGGACCGAGCCCGACGTCGGCTTCAGCAGCTGCAGCACCGCGCGGCAGAGCGTCGACTTGCCGCAGCCGGACTCTCCCACCAAGCCCAGCGTTTCACCCCCGCGCACGCTGAAGCTGACGCCATCGACGGCCCGCACCCGATCAACCCCCCGATTGACCAAGAGCCCCCGCTGAACCGGAAAGTGCTTGACCAGATCGGTCACCTCCAGCAGGACCTCCTGCCCAGGGGTCGATTCCCGTCGGTATGCGTCGGTTTTGGGCCCCTCGGCGGGCGTTTGGGCGGTCACGCTGGGGCCTCCAGGCCGATCTGGCCCTTGACCTCGCGCAGCGCTCGCTTGCGCTCGGGGCTGAGCCAGCAGCGGTCGCAATGCCCGGCCGCGTCGGTCAAGCGGGCATCGAGGCCGGGCAGCTCGTCACAGGGCTTGAACTCGTGCGGGCAGCGGGGGCGGAACGAGCAGCCCGGCGGCAGCTCCAGCAGCGAGGGCGGCGCGCCGCCGATCTGCGGCAGGCGCTCGGGGCGGTCGCGGTCGAGGTGGGTCAGCGAGCCGAGCAGGCCCCAGGTGTAGGGGTGCTGGGGGTCGTAGAAGATCTGATCGAGCGTCCCCTGCTCGACCACGCGCCCGGCGTACATCACCAGCACCCGGTCGGCGACCTCGGCGACGACGCCGAGGTCGTGGGTGATCAGGATCGTCGCCAGGTTGCGCTCGCGGTTGAGCCGCTCGAGCAGGGCGAGGATCTGCGCCTGGACGGTGACGTCGAGCGCCGTCGTCGGCTCGTCGGCGATCAGCACCTCCGGCTCCAGCGCCAGCGCCATCGCGATCATCGCCCGCTGGCGCATGCCGCCGGAGAACTGGTGCGGGTAGTCGTCGATCCGCTGCGATGCGTTGGGTATCCCGACCGAGTCGAGCAGCTTGATCGCGCGCTCGCGCGCCTCGCGCTTGCTGACCTCCTGCCGGTGGGCGCGGATCGCCTCGACGATCTGGTGGCCCAGCCTGTAGACCGGGTTGAAGGAGGTCATCGGGTCCTGGAAGACCATCGCGATCCGCTCGCCCCGGACCCGCCGCAGCTCGCTCTCGCCGGCGCCCAGCAGCTCCTTGCCGCCAAGCCGCACCGAGCCCTCGATCCGCGAGTTGGGCGAGCGGGTGAGGCCGATCAGCGTCTGCGCGGTGACGCTCTTGCCCGAGCCCGACTCGCCGACGATCGCCACCACCTCGCCCGGGGCGAGGTCGAGGGAGACCCCGTCGACCGCCTGCACGAGGCCACCCTCGGTGGCAAAGCCAACCCGCAGGCGATCGACGCGGAGCAGCGGCGCCTCACTCACTTGGGGCGCCCCCAAGGCCGATGCGGGGGTCGAGGTAGCCGTAGGCGATGTCGACGAGGGTGTTGAAGAGGACGACGAAGAAGGCGCCGAAGAGGACGATCGCCATGATCGGCGGCAGGTCGAAGTTCTTCAGCGCTTCGAAGGCGTACTGGCCGACGCCGTTGAGGTCGAAGATCGCTTCGACCACGATCGCGCCGCCGAGCAGGGCGCCGAAGTCGAGGCCGAAGAGCGTGATGATCGGGATCAGCGAGTTGCGCAGCACGTGGCGGGTCATCACCCGGCGCTCGCCGAGGCCCTTGGCGCGCGCCGTGCGGACGTAGTCCTCGTCCATCGCGTCGAGCATGTTGGAGCGCAGCACGCGGCTGTAGAAGCCGACGTAGACGATCGCCAGGGTGACCCAGGGCAGGATCAGGTGGTTGGCCCACTCGATCGGGTCGGCGGTGAGCTCGACGTAGCCCGAGGAGGGGAAGATTTCGGTCTTGTAGGTGAGGTAGTTGAGGAAGATCGCCGCCAGCCAGAAGACCGGCATCGAGATCCCAACCACGGCGACGATGGTCAGCGCCCGGTCGAGCAGGCCGCCGGCCCGCACCGCCGAGAGGTAGCCGAAGAGGATCCCGAAGAACATCCAGATCACGGCGGCGCCGATGCAGACCGAGAGGGTGGCGGGAATCCCTTCGGCGATCCGTTCGTCGACGTTTTCTTCCCCTTCGTAGGAGATCAGGTCGCCGCTGAAGATCTTGCCCATCATCGTCAGGTACTGCTGGGGAAGGGGGTCGTTGAATCCCCATTCCTCGTTGATGCTGGCGAGCAGCGCCGGCGAGGCGTTCTTGCCGGCCATGCTGTGGGCGGGATCGGCGTCGGGGATGACGTTGAAGATGAGGAAGGTCAGCACCGAGACGGCAAAGAGCACGGCGACCATGCCGAGCAGCCGCCTGAGCACGAAGCGGCCCATCAGACCGCGGTCCCCTCGGGCTCGGCGATGCCGGCATGGGCCTCGAGCCGCAGCTTCGATTTGGGGTCGAGCGCGTCGCGCAGGCCGTCGCCGAAGACGTTGACCGAGAGCACCGTGAGCAGGATCATCGTGCCCGGGATCACGGTCAGCAGCGGCGCGCTGGTGATCAGTTCGAAGCCACTGCCGACCATCGTGCCCCAGGAGGTGTTGGGCGGCTGCAGGCCGACGCCGAGGAAGGAGAGCGTCGACTCGAGCAGCATGTTGTTGGCGATGCTGAGGGTGAAGAAGACGATGATCGTCGACCAGAGGTTGGGCAGCAGCTCGCCGAACATCACCCGCAGGGCGCCGGCGCCCTGGGCTTCCGCCGCCTCGACGAACTCCTTTTCGCGCAGGGAGAGGACCTCGCCGCGGATCGGCCGCGCCATGTACGGCGTGTAGACGACGGCGATGATCAGGATCGGGATCCAGAGCGAGTCTCCCGCAAGGTGAACCGGCCCAAGGCTCAGGCCCCCAACCGCGAGCGCGAGCCCGAGCGCGATGCCCAGCAGGGTGACCGGGAAGGCCCAGATCACGTCCATCGTGCGCGAGATCACCGTGTCGGTCCAGCCGCGGTAGTAGCCGGAGAGCAGGCCGAGGATCGTCGCCAGCAGCATCGTGATCAAGGCCGCGGCGAAGCTGATCAGCAGCGAGGTGCGCCCGCCGTACATCAGCCGCACCATCTCGTCGCGGCCGAGGCGACCGTCGGCGCCGAGGAAGAACTTGCCGTCGGCGCCGAGCCAGACCGGGCCGATCGGCTTGCCTTCGCGGTTGACGACTTCGCGCTCTTCGCCGTTGACCTCGATCTTCTGCAGCGTGTGGGTCGTGTTGGGCCCGGTGTGGGCGACGTGATCTGCCCAGAGCGGGGCCGCGAGGACGAAGAGGACGATCAGGATGAAGAGGCCGAGGAAGCCAAGCGCGACGCGGTTGCGCCGCAGCCGCCGCCAGGCCAGCCGCCACGGGCTACCGCCCGCGGGGCCGGGGTCGGCATTGGGCTCGGAGGCCACCGTCGTAATTGTGAAGCAGCGCCTGGCGGCTACTTGGGCTCGAAGCTGGTGAGGTCGTGCCCGAAGGTTGGGTTGTAGATGACCTTGTCCAGGTCGATCGCGCTGGAGACGAAGGTGGAGAGCGTGTTGGTGCCGTAGGGCACGATCGGCGCTTCTTTCATGAAGGCCTTGTCCAGCGCCGCGTATTCGGCTTCCTGCTTGGGCCCGAGCGGTTCTTCGCCGAGCTTGGCGATCTTCGCGTTGAGCTGCGGGTTATCGGTGTGGGAGAGGTTCGTGTTGTAGGTCGGGGCGATGCTTTCCCCCGAGAAGAGGGGCTGGAAGAAGTCGTTCGGGTGGGGGTAGTCCTCGTACCAGTTGCTCCAGCCGGTATCCAGTTCGGGCGTGGACTGATTGCCGATGATCGGGAAGTAGTTGTCGGCGTTGAGCGTCTTCAGCTTGGCGTTGAAGCCGAGTTCGCTGAGCACGCCCTGGTAATAGGCGCCGGCATCGTCGTTGGGGCTTTCGTTGTCGGTCCAGACCGTGATGTCGCGGTCGGAGGGATTGGCTTCGGCGATCAGCTTCTTCGCCTTAGCCATGTTCGTCGGGTAGAGGTTGAACGGCTCGTGGCCCGGCATGCCCTCGGGCAGGATCTGGTGGCTGGCGGCGAGCGACCCGGAGTAGATCTTTTCGAGCGCAGCCGTGTTGACCGCGTAGTTGACCGCCTGGCGCACCTTGAGGTCATCGAAGGGCGGCCGCGTCCTGTTCATCCAGAAGGAATAGAAGTTGATCGGGTGCTCGACCCGGAACTGGGTCCCTTCGTATTTGCCCTTCACCTGCGAGTAGAGGTCGGAAGGGGGCGGGGGCTGCATCCAGTCCGCCTTGTCGCGTTCGATTTCGTTGACGTCGGTCGAGTCGTTGCGGACGACGTTGATCTTGATCTTGTCGAAGTGACCGCTGGGCAGGTCCGGCATCAGCTTGCTGTTGTTCTTCGCCCACTGCGGGTTGCGCACGTAGCTCCAGCCACGGCTGCGATCGGCCGAGGTGATCATGTACGGCCCCGTCGCCGGGGGCGGATCGGTCGAGAGGTCCCGGGCCGGCGTGCCGGCCGGGAGCACCGCCGCGAAGAGCATTCCCAGCTCGTTGCTGAAGGTGCCCCGCGGGCTGACCAGGTCGATGACGATCTTGCCGGTCTTGTCATCGGTCTTGATCCCGGGAATGCCGCCCGTCTTCGTCCTGGCGAAGGCTTCGGCGCCGACGATGCCTTCGTAGAAAGGCGAGCCGGGCGAGGCGATCTTGAAGAGGCGTTCGATCGAGCTGGCGAAGTCGGAGGCCTTGACCGGGCTGCCATCGGAGTACTTGAGGCCCTGGCGCAGGTTGAGGGTGTAGGTCTTGCCGCCGTTGGTGATCTCGGGCAGGCTCTCGGCCAGGGCCGGGACCACCTTGCTGCCGGCGACGCCGTCGGCGTGGGCGTAGGTCAGCAGCGGCAGGTAGGTGTTGTACATCGCCGTCCAGCCTTCGACCTGGTAGGACAGGCTGGGGTCGAGGTAGTCGGGGAAGGAGGCGTAGTTGCCGGTGAGCGTGCCGCCTTCCTTGCTCGAGCCGCCGCCGCAGGCGGCCAGGCCCAGAGCGGAACCCATGGCTAGTCCCAGCGCGATCAGAACGAGGCCAAGCTTTCTCAAGTCACTACCTCCGAATTAGGCCGGGCGGGCGGGCGGCTCCCCACTGGAATTAGCTCCACCATAATCTCGGCATCGGCGCGAAGCCGGGTTGTGTCGCCGCTTTCCCCGTCGTCAGGCCATTTCCTGCCGAGCAGCGGGGCGGCGACGGCGACGATGGCGAGCACGCCGGCGCCGGCCAGGAAGAAGGTGACGCGGGGGTCGAAGACGGTCGCGGTGAGGCCGCCGAGCAGGAAGCCGATCCCGGGCATCGCCGTGCCGATCGATTCGAGCACGCTCATCACGCGGTTCTGCATGCCCTGGGCGGTCAGCTCCTGCACGGCGCTGATCAGGGCCACCCACTGCACGCCGTTGCCGGCGCCGCCCAGCACCGAGGCGGCGCAGGCCACCGCCAGCGATGGCGCGGCGGCGAGGCCGAGGTAGCCGGCGCCGATCGTCAGCGTGCTGAAGAAGAGCAGTTTCGGCAGCGCCGCCCGCCGCAGCGCGGCGAAGACGACGCTGCCGAGGACCATTCCGGCTCCCCAGCTGCCCAGCAGGAGTCCGTAGCCCGAGGCGCCGGCGCCGAGGGTCTCCTGGGCGTAGACGACCTCGATCGGCAGCACCGCGGTGAAGAAGATGGCGGCGACCCCCTGGGCGATCAGCAGCCGCCGCAGGGTCGCCCGCTCCCGTATGTAGGCGAGGCCGGCGCTGACGCGCTCGCGCAGGCGGCCGGGTTCCGGCTCGGCGTGCGGCAGGGGCCCGGCGGTGAGCAGGATCCAGGCTGTTATGTAGAAGGAGACCGCGTCGAGGAGCAGCGCGCTGGGGATGCCGAAGCCGGCGACGACGAGGCCGGCGATCCCGGGGCCGACCGCGGCGCCGCCGGTGAAGGCGACGTTGAGGATCGCGTTGCCGGCGCGCAGCTCGCCGACCGGCTCCAGCAGCGCCACCACCACGGCGCGGGTGAGCACGCGCGCGCTCAGCGCAAGCGCCCCGTCGATGGCCGCGACGACGACCACCGCCGCCAGCGAGAAGTCGTCGGCCAGCAGCGCCAGGGCGCCGAAAGCAGCCGCCTCACCGCAGTAGATGACCGGCAGGGCGAAGCGCGGCGGCGGTTGCTCGACCCGGGCGACGAGGACGGGAGCGATCAGCGCCGGCAGGAATCCGGTGCCGAGGAAGAGCGCGCTAGTGGCGAAGGCGCTGTCGGTGCGGTCGAAGACCAGCACCGAGAGGGCGACGATCCCCATCCAGTCGCCGAGCTCGTTGACCGCGAACGTCGCCGCCAGGCGCCGGAAGACCGGCCTCCTCAGCGGGCTTATCAGGCTCGATTTGGGCACGACTGAGATGTTCTTCTACCTGGTTTATGCACAAGTTTCCTTGCATTTGCACAAGTTTCGGCCAAGTTGTGCTACAAACTGACCCAGCGAAAGAGCTTTTCGACAGCAGCGCATTGACTCATCTAGTGGCTTCAACGCGAAAGGGGTTTGAAATGGGCTACCACGTCAGGTAAATCTTTAGGCGAAGCAAAGGCTTCGCCAGCAGTTTTGAAAAGCGCCCCCCAGGGGCGCTTTTCGTCGTTCAGGGGCCTAAAGGGTTCTAGGGTCGGGAGCGGAAAGGGTTCTTGCAATGCGTCCATCGACCTTGTCAGCCTCGGGATTACTAAGTAATTTGGCTATGAATAGACCGCGGTGAAGCCAGATGACTGCGCGCGCCAGCGAGCATAGTGAGGCCGCGGTCGGAGGGACCGGGCCTCGGCACGGCGCTCTCTCGTACCGACCCCACCCAGAGGCAGCCGATGGCTGAACAACAACGTCCAAGCAGCCGCGTGATCGCCGTCATGGGCTTCGCCTTCGTGGCTGTGCTCGCCGCGGCCATCCTGCGCGCCCCGTATGACAACTGGGACATCGCCCTGCTCGCGATCCTGCTGGCCTTCTCGGTCTTCAGCGAGCTCACCGCCGTCGACACCGAGTCGAGCCTGGTCATCGGCGGCAGCTTCCTGGCGATCGTCGTCGCGATCGTCTTCCTCGGCGGCACGCCGGCAGCGCTGATCGGCGTCCTCACGATCCTCGTCGGTTGGCTGCGCTGGCACACCGCCTGGTACTCGCTGCTCAACAACCTGATCAATTACATGCTCTTCCCCCTGGTCGGCGGGTTCGTCTTCCACGAAGCGGTTGCGGCGCTGGGCTGGACCACCTCTGACCTGGCCTTCTACCTGGGCGTCTTCGGGCTCTTCCTGCTGGCCCTGGCGATCAACTTCACGATGACGGTCTCCTACATCTGTTATCTCGAGCGCGCCTCCTTCTTCTCGAAGGTCAAGACCGCCCTCTTCCCGCTGCTGCCCTCCGAGCTGATGGCAGCGCTGATGGCGATCGCGGTCGCCTACCTCTACGCCCGGGTGGGCCTCGCCAGCGTCGCCCTCTTCGGGGTCGTCCTCGTCACCTTCCAGTACCTGCTCGGCGCCCTGCTCGTCTCCCAGCAGCGCGCCGACGAGCTCGAGCGCCGCAGCAAGCAGCTCGCCAGCTTCCAGGTCGGGATGTTGAGCGCGATGCTGCGCACGCTCGACCTGCGCGACCAGATGACCGCGCGCCACAGCGCCGCGGTGGCGCGCTACTCGCGGGCGATCGCCCAGCGGGCGGGCTACTCGCGCCAGGAGGAGGAGCTGGTCCACATCGCCGCGCTGCTGCACGACATCGGCAAGTTCATCCTCCCCGACCGCATCCTCAAGGCCAACGTGCCGCTCACCGACGAGGACTGGATGCTGATCAAGCGCCACCCCCAGCAGGGCGCCCGCGTCGTCTCCTCACTCGACGGCTACGGCCCGGTGGCGGAGATCATCCTCGCCCACCATGAGCGGATCGACGGCAAGGGCTACCCGCGTGGCCTCGCCGGCGACGACATCCCCGAGTTCGCCCGGATCATCTCCGTCGCCGACACCTACGACGTGATGACCGCCCGCGACTCCTACCGCACGCCGGTCTCCTCCTACGACGCGATGCAGGAGCTGCGCCGGGTCGCCGGCAAACAGCTCGATCCCCGCTTCGTCGAGGTCTTCATCGAGCTGCTCGAGGGCAAGGACGTCTCCTTCCAGCACGCCGAGGCCGCCGACTTCGAGAAAGAGCTGGCGCTGGAGGCGCGGATCGAAGAGACCGCGAACCCCGCCGGCAGCGCCAGCCGCTTCCAGGCCCCGGGCGTCACCGTCGGCTAGGCGGGACTTCGCCAGTCCCGCCTAGGCGGTGGCGCCCCAATTCGCGCCCAGCCGTCCAGCTGATGACCGATAGGTTTCTGCAATGCGAGCTGTGACGTTTCAAGCCCCTGGGCAGGTTCGGGTCGAGGAGAAGGCCGCGCCTGAGGTTGGGGCGGGGGACGACGCGCTGGTGCGGGTCGAGGCGAGCGGGATCTGCGGCTCCGACCTCCACATCTTCCACGGTCGGGTGCCGGTCGAGCCGGGCTTCACGATCGGGCACGAGTTCGTCGGCACGGTGCTCGCCGCCGGCCCCGACGTCGAGCGGGTCGCCGTCGGTGACCGCGTGCTCGGCTGCTTCCACACCGCCTGCGCGACCTGCGTCCCTTGCCTGCGCGGCGACTACCACCGCTGCGACAACGGCCAGACCTTCGGCCACGGCTCGCACCTCGGTGACCTGCAGGGAGCCCAGGCCGAGCAGCTGCTGGTGCCGCGCGCCAATCTAACCCTGCGGCGGGTGCCGGAGGGGATGTCGGACGAGGTGGCGCTGTTCGCCGGCGACGTGATGGGGACCGGCTACCACGCCGTCGCCCACGCCGGGATGCGCTCCGGCGACACCGTCGCCGTGCTGGGCCTGGGCCCGGTCGGCCTCTGCGCCGTGCAGGCGGCGTTGGCCGGCGGGGCGACCAGGGTCTTTGCGATCGACTCGGTGCCCCAGCGCCTGGCGATGGCGGGGGACTTCGGCGCGACGCCGATCCACCTGACCGAGGAAGAGCCGAAGCGGGTGGTGCGGGCGGCGACCGAGAAGCGCGGGGTCGACGTCGTGGTCGACGCCGTCGGCGACCCCGGGCCATTGGCGATGGCGGTCAGCCTCGCCCGCGACGCCGGCACCGTCTCCGGGATCGGCGCCTACGCCGGCAAGGGCGAGGTGCCGCTCGGCCTGGCCTGGCTCAAGGGCCTGACCCTGCGGCTCGGCCTCGCCAACGTGATCGCCCACGTCGACCGCGTGCTGGCGCTGATCGAGGCGGGCAAGCTCGATCCGTCGCCGCTGGTCACCCACCAGATGAAGCTGGATCAGGCGGCGGAGGCCTACGAGCTCTACGACCAGCGCCAGGCTCTCAAGATCGTTCTTACTCCGTGAGGGCCTGCCCCGGCAGGGGTTCCACTTAACTTTTTGGATCGAGACGGTCCTGCTGACGCCTCAAGGTGGACGCCCAAAAAGTACAAGACGTTCCACCCCTACCGGGGCAGGCCCTCAGGTAAGTTGGACGCGTGCGGGGGATGGGGATGATCGTGGCGGTCGTGGCGATGCTGGTGCTTGCCGACGGCGCAATGGCTTGTTCGTGTGCGCCGCAGGCTCCTGCGGAAGCTTTGGAGCAGTCCGATGCGGCGGTGGTCGCGCGGTTGGTCAAGGTTTTGCCGCACGGCAAGCTTCACGCCGACTATCGCTATGAAGTGAGGCAGGTCTACCGCGGCGCGGCGGAGATCGACAAGGGTCAGATGCTGACCGTTCGCAGTGGACGGCGCGCGGCGACCTGTGCCCTGCCGCGCCGGCTCAATCACGTCTACGGCCTGTTCCTGACTCGCGCCCGGGGCCGCTGGTTCGGCGGCATCTGCGGCGTGCTCGAACCGCGCCGCCTGCGCCACGCGGCCCAGGGCCAGTCGGCCGATTCAGCGCGAGCGTCGGTACAGCCGGTCCTTTGCGGCTAGCAGCCGCTCGTCGGCGATCGCGTGCAGGGCGGCCGGATCGCTCTCCCCTGCGGCGACGCCGAAGGAGGCGCCGAGCGAGCCGTCCGACATGCCTATATCCCTGATCGACTTGCACAGTCGCGCCGCCGCGAGCTCGGCGTCCGCGGGTTCGGTTTCCGGCATCAGGATCGCGAACTCGTCGCCGCCGATGCGGAAGCCGTCGTCGGCGAGCCTCGACTCGTCGATCAGCGCCGCGACCTGCTGCAGGGCCCGGTCGCCGGCGGGGTGGCCGAGCGTGTCGTTGAGCTGCTTGAAGCCGTCGAGATCGAGCAGGCAGAGCGAGAGCGGCCAGCCGAAGCGGTTGGCGCGGGCGATCTCGACCGGCAGCCGTTCCTCGTAGGCGCGGCGATTGAGCAGGCCGGTGAGCGCGTCGTGGCGGCCGCCGTGCACCTCCGCCGCGTAGAGGCTGGCGTGGGAGAGGTGGGCGGCGACCAGCCCGCTCAGCAGCTCGAGCGTCTCGACGTCGCCGTCGACGAAGTTGCCCGGCTCGGGGGAGTAGACCTTGAGCACGCCGATCGTCTCGCCGCGGTGGATCAGCGGCACGCAGAGCATCGAGCGGGCGTTGACCCGCCGGCAGGCCTCGCGGTCGACGCGGGGGTCGGTGGCGGTGTCGTCGCTGTGAAGCACCCGTCCCTCGGCGACGCAGAGCCCGGAGAGGCTGGCGGCCATCTTCAGGCGCACGCCGAGGAAAGGCGTCGCCTCGCCGGTGGTCACCCGGTAGACCATCTCGTCGCCGTCGGCGATCTCGATCACGCCGGCGCTCGCCCGGGTCAGCTCCTGCCCGCGCGCGGCGATCAGCTGCATCACCGCGTCGAGGTCGAGGTCGCTCGCGGCGATCTCGGTCTGGGTCTCGATAATCGCCAGCAGGTGCCGGCCGTTCGGCTCACTCATTGACCCGCTATCGGGTAAGTCGCGCGAAAGGTTTAGCCTTGAGAAGCAGCCGTTGCGAGCGCCCCGGCCGGCCTGCGATGGCGGCGGAAGATCGCTTCCACCCAGCGGTAACCCGGGCGGCCTTCCAGCGGCGCCCGGAAGCTGACCATTCCGGCCGGCGGCGGTTCCTCTTCCGGCAGCGGGCCCTGGTCCGGCAGCACCAGCGGGAAGAAGAGCGAGGCGGCGGTGAGGTCGGCGACGCTGAAGGAATCGCCGACCAGGTAATCGCCCGAGCCGAGCTCGGCCTCGAGGCGGTCGAGGGCGGCGAGGATCTTGCCGCGGGCGAGCTCGGCGGCCTCCTCGTCGCGAGCGCCGAAGCGCAGCGCGGTGTAGGCGCGGGCGTAGGCGACCGCGCCGGCGCCAAGGCGAGCGACCGGGGCCGGCGCCGAGCGGGCGATCACGGCCCGGAAGCGCTCCGGGTCCTTGGCCAGCTCGTGAAAGGCCAGCAGCCGCATGTGCGGTCCCAGCTGCTCGTCGAAGAACTCCTCCAGCTCGAGCGCGCGCTGGCGCTGCTCGGGATCGGCCGGATAGAGCGGTGGCTCGGGGAAGCGCTCCTCCAGCGCCGCGATGATCTCGCTCGAGTCGCCAATCCCGCGCCCGTCGATCTCCAGCAACGGGAAGGTGTGGCTGTCGCCGCGGGTGAGCCACAGCGCCGCCGGGACGTGGCTGCCGGGGAGGGCGACGGCGCGGCGGCTGTGCGGGACTTCCTTGTAATCGAGCGCCCAGCGCGCCTTCTCGTTGAAATGCGAGATGGCGATGTGCCAGAGAGTGGGGCGGGGGTCGCTCGTTGCGTCCACGGTGTCGCCGTGTCAGCATAGCCGGGGATGGCGCTTCTGAGCGATGCGGAGATCGAGGCGAAGCTCGCCGGCCTGGCCGGCTGGTCGCGCCAGGGCGAGGCGATCTGCAAGCGCTTCGCATGCGGCGATTTCGTCGGCTCGGTGCGCTTTGTGCAGGGCCTGGTCGAGCCGGCCGAGGCGATGGGCCACCACCCGGACCTGGAGATCTCCTGGGACACGGTGAAGGTGACGGTCTCAACCCACTCCGAGGGTGGCCTCACCGCGGCGGACTTCGAGCTCGCCGGCAAGATCGACGCAATCGGGTAGTAGCGGGGGCGATGGAGCCGGACTCCGGGACAGCGCCTTCGCGCAACGTCATCGCCGTGCCGATCGCGATCCTCTGCGCCTGCGCGCTGGTCGCGATCGCCCTCATCCTCAGCGGCAGCGGTGTCGACGAGACCAGCGCCCGGCTGCTCGGCACCGCGGTCTCGCTCGCGCTGGCCTCGCTGATGGTCTCGGCCTGCCTCTCGCTGGTGCGCCGGCGACCGTCGCTGGCGCTGCTCGGCTACGTCGGCGTCCTCACGGCGGCCGTCGCGCTTCTCTTCGGCGTCGGGGCGATCTGGCAGCTTGGCGACTCGGACCTCGGGCGGCCGTTTGGCGTCGCGCTGGTGATCGCAATCGCCTGCGCCCACGCCTCGCTTCTGCTCGGCGGCGCGCGCGAGGCCGACACGGACGCGGTCGGGCTGGTTCGCGCCGGGACCCTCGGCGCGATGTCGCTGCTGGGGGTTTTGCTCTGCGTCGAGATCCTTACGCCGAGGAGTGAAGACGTGAGCTGGGGCGGTTGGCGTGCTCGCCGTCCTCTATCTGCTCGGGACGCTGCTGTTGCCGTTGATGCGGGCCGGCGCTTGGTCGGGAAGGCAGGCGGCCGTGCCCGTCGCCGCTGCGGGTCCGCCGCCGAGCGCGCACCTCGACGGTGTGATCTCCCAGCTGCGCAGCCAGGGCTTCGAGGTCGTCGCCGGCCCAGCGCCGACGCAGGGCGCTCACGGCCCGGCCCAGGGCGTCTCCCTTCGCGATCCGAACGGCAAGCTGCTCGAGCTGATCGCCTACTGAGCGCGGAGCGCCGGCTTGCCCGGCGGCTGGCTACCGTGGTCGTATGGCGGAGGCGCTGAGAATCAACGAGCGGCTCTCAATCCCGCTCAGCGAGGTCGAGCTGCGGACGAGCCGCTCCTCCGGGCCCGGCGGGCAGCACGCCAACGTGACCGCGTCGCGGGTTGAAGCGGTCTTCGACGTCGGGGCCTCGCGGGCGCTTGACGAGGCGCAGCGCGACCGGCTGCTGGGCCGGGCGGGATCGGTGATCACGGCCGTGGCCCAGGACACGCGCGGCCAGGCCCGCAACCGTGAGCTGGCGCTGCGGCGGCTGGCCGAGAAGATCGCCGTCGGCCTGGCAACCCCGCAGCGGCGGCGGCCGACCAGGCCGACGCGGGCCTCGCGCGAGCGCCGCCTCGAAGAGAAGCGCCGCGCCGGCGAACGCAAGCGCGGCCGCGGGCGGCCGAGCGGCGAGCACTGACCGCTGCGGCGGGTGACCCCGCCTGGCAGACTCGGGCTGTGGCCAAGCGCAAGAAGAAGCGGCCGCCGAAGCAGAGGGCGACGACGGTCGACTACGTCGACGGCGAAGGCAACATCCTCCGCCTGCGCGAGTCGCTCAGCGCCGGGACGATCGCCAAGCTCGGCGAGGGACCGGCCACGGCGGCGACCTCGCGGGAGGACGCCTGGCACCGTCGCTCCGAGCTGCTCTTCGAGCGGCTCGCGGTCAGCTGGGAGATCGCCGGCCTGCCGCTGAGCGACCAGAAGATGCTGCTCGGTCGCTACCGCATGGCCGACTCGGCCACCCAGCAGTGGGTTCGTGAGACGATCGCCGAGCACCTCGCCCGGCATATCCCGGAGCTTTCGGGGTAGCTGGAAGGAACGAGCGAAAGGAGCGACATGTTCACGAACACCAAAGCAACCAACGGCTTCGCGGTCGACGATGTGGAGAAGGCGCGGGAGTTCTACGGCGAGACGCTGGGGTTGGGCGCCACCGTGCTGAGCGAGGAGTTCGGCGTGATGTCGATCCAGCTCGCCGGCGGCCGCGACACCCTGATCTACCGCAAGCCCGACTTCGAGCCGGCGACCTACACGATCCTCAATTTCGAAGTCGACGACATCGACGCCGCGGTGGATGGGCTCGCCGAGCGCGGGGTCAGCTTCGAGCGCTACGAGGGTTTCGAGCAGGACGAGAAGGGGATTGCCCACGGCCCCGGCCCGCACATCGCCTGGTTCAAGGACCCGGCGGGCAACATCCTCTCGGTGCTGCAGCAGCCGAGCTGAGCGACAAGGCGCCGCTCAGGCGGCGAGCAGCTTCGCCTTCTGGGCGGCGAACTCCTCCTCGGTGAGGATGCCCTGGGCCTTGAGCTCGCCGAGCTCCTTGAGCTGGTCGATCATCGCCTGCCCGCCCGCGGGCGCGGCGGGGGCGGCGGCGACCGGCGCGGCAGCCGGCGGCGCCTGCTGCGCTTCTTCCTGCTGCGCCCAGCGCTGGCCCTGACGGCGCGATACGCGGTTGCTCACCGTGGTGGCGGTTCCGGCGATGACCGCCGTTCGTGCGACTCCTCTGAGTAGTCCCGGCATGGTGGTCTCCTTTTTCTTCTACGAGGCCGACTCGGCCGCGTCGAGGGCGGCGAGCAGAGCTTGGATTGGGATGCGGCCGCTGGCGACCAGCTGGCCGCCCGAGTTGCGCACCGCGGCGGCAAAGGGCGCGGCCCAGCGGTTCTCGAAGACGAGCAGGGCCGCCGAGGTCCCGGGCTCGAGCGCGCCCGCGGCCTCGCCGATGTCGTCATCGTCGAGCAGCCCCGAAGAGACGCCCTCGAATGCCGCGAACGCCTCCACCTCGCCGCCGAGATCGGAGATCTCCAGGGCAGCGACGGAGCCATCCTCCGCCTTGGTGATGAAGGCGAGGTCGAGGATGCGGATCAGGCCGCGATCGACGAGGTCGATCAGGTGTGGCATGGCCTCGCCGGTCGGTTGGCGCCCCGGCCACTCGACCAGCAGGTAATCGATCGGACCCATCTCGCTGAGCTCATCGCCGGTCAAAGCTGACTCCCTTTCGTCGTTGAAAAGACGCCGGAGGCCCGGCAGGGGAACCATAGCGACGGTCGATGGAAACCTTCGCTTCCGGCGCGGCCAGGGTGAAGGCGGACTGCCCGTGCCACTCAACCCGCGTGCGATTCCTCCAGTTGCGCGATCTGGCCCGGGGCGCTCGGCACGATGCCGGGCTCCTCGGCGTGGTGGTACTGGCCGCCGCGGAGCAGCGATGCGGCGGCGGCGACGAGGCAGGCGACGATGGCGAAGCCGAAGGCGGTGTCGAGCCCGTCGCTGAAGGGTCCTGAGATCAGCTGCGGGAAGAAGGTCGGCCCGGTCAGCACGGCGTGGGCGTGGGCGGGCAGGGCCGCCAGCGCTTCGGCCCCGACCAGGTGCTGGATCGGGTTGTAGCCGAGGAAGGCGGCGAAGAGGACGGAGATCGGCGGCGCCTGGGAGGCGTGGTGGGCGACGCCGGGACCGACCCCGTGCGCTTCCAGGCCGCCGCTCAGCGCCGCCGGCAGGCTCGAGGCGAGGCCGACGATCAGCAGGGTGAAGAAGATCCCGACCGAGAGCACCTGGGCGGAGTTCTGGAAGGTCTGGTTCATGCCGCCGCCGGCGCCGCGGTCGCCGGGCGGCAGGCTGTTCATCACGGCGGCGCGGTTGGGTGCGGCGAAGAGCCCCATCGAGGCCCCGTTGAGAAAGAGGATGAGGGCGAAGACCCAGTAGTTGAAGTCGGTTGGCAGCAGCATCAGCAGGCCGAAGCTGAGCGCCGCGGCGAGCATGCCGCCAGTGGCGAAGGGACGGGCGCCGAAGCGGTCCGAGAGCAGGCCCGAGACCGGCCCGACGATCAGCAGCCCGAGGGTCAGCGGCAGCATGTAGATGCCGGCCCAGAGCGGCGTCTCGGTGAAGCTGTAGCCGTGCAGGGGCAGCCAGATGCCCTGCAGCCAGATGATCAGCATGAACATCAGGCCGCCGCGGGCGATCGCGGCGAGGAAGGTCGAGAGGGTGCCGAAGGTGAAGGCGCGGATGCGGAAGAGCGGCAGGCGGAACATCGGCTCGGCGACGCGGCGCTCGATTACCGCGAAGGCGACCAGCGAGGTGACCGAGCCGGCCAGCAGGGTGATCACCAACGGGCTCCCCCAGCCGGTCGGGCTGCCGCCGTGGGGGCGGATTCCGTAGGTCACCGCGACCATCGCCAGGACCAGGCCGAGGGCGAAGGTGACGTTGCCGCCCCAGTCGATTGCAGCGGGGCGCGGCTCGCTGCGCTCCTCCAGCTTGAGGTAGGCCCAGACCGTGCCGAAGAGGCCGACCGGGACCGAGATCAGGAAGACCAGGCGCCAGTCGATCGGCGCCAGCAGGCCACCGAGGATGAGGCCGACGAAGAGCCCGCTGACGCCGACGATGTTGTTGATCCCGAGCGCCATGCCGCGCTGGTTGGCGGGGAAGGCGTCGGTGATGATCGCCGCCGCGTTGGCGAGCAGGCAGGCGCCGCCGACGCCCTGGACGATGCGAAAGACGATCAGGTAGGTGGCGCCGGCCTGTCCCGTCATCCAGTCGATCGCCAGCAGCAGCGAGGCGACCGTGTAGATGACGAAGCCGAGGTTGTAGATCCGCACCCGGCCGTAGATGTCGCCGAGCCGGCCGAGGCTGACGATGAGGACGCTGGAGACGACCAGGTAGCCGAGGATCATCCAGAGCAGGTAGGAGCTGTTGGCCGGGACCAGCGGGTCGAGGTGGATGCCGCGGAAGATGTCGGGCATCGCGATCAGCGTGATCGAGGCGTCGAGGGTGGCGAGCAGCACCGCCAGCGTCGTGTTGGAGAGCGCTATCCACTTGTAGCGGTCGGCCGCGGCGGGGCTGCTCGAGTCCGGTGGCGTCACGGCCGCCGAGTCTGGCACAAGCGGAGGGTTGCCTCCGCTTTCGCTACAGTGGCGCGGTGGCCACCGTGACCGATGCCGAGCCCAGGGGCTGCCTGCGCAAGGACGCCGAGCGCAACCGCGGCCTGCTGCTTGAGGCGGCGCGCGAGGTCTTCGGCGAGCAGGGGATCGAGGCGCCGCTGGAGGAGATCGCCCGCCGCGCCGGGGTGGGGATCGGCACGCTCTACCGCCGCTTCGCCAGGCGCGATGATCTGCTCGAGGCGCTCTTCCGCACGAAGGTCGAGGAATACGTTCGCGCCAGCGAGGAGGGCCTGGCGGCCGCCGATCCCTGGCGGGGCTTCTGCGCCTACGTCGAGCGGATCTGCGCGATGCAGGCGGCCGATCGCGGCTTCACCGACGTGCTCGCCGCGACCTTCCCGCGCGTCGCCGGGCTGGAAGCCCGCCGGGCCGAGGTCCGTGCCAACGTCAAGGCGCTGATCGCGCGCGCCCAGGCCTGCGGCGAGTTGCGCCTCGACTTCGTCTTCGGCGACCTGGTCTGGGTGCTGACCGCCAACGGCAGCTACCTGCAGGTGACCCGCGACGTCGCCCCTTACGCCTGGAAGCGTTACGTGGCGCTGATCCTCGACGCGCTGCGGGCCGAGGGCGCCGGCAAGCTGCCGCCCCCGCCCAGCGAGCGCAAGCTCGAGCAGGCGATCCGACGGGTCGGCGCCGGCGCGCCGGCGCCGCGGGCGCGGACCGCGTGAGCAGCGCCGCGAGCTCCGGCGACGGCCGGCGGCGCTGGATCGCGCTGGTCGTGCTCTGCCTCGGGCAGCTGATGATCGTGCTCGACGCGACGATCGTCAACGTCGCCCTGCCCTCGATCCAGGGTGACCTCCACTTCACCCAGGCGAGCCTGACCTGGGTGGTCAACGCCTACCTGATCGCCTTCGGCAGCTTCCTGCTGCTGGCCGGCCGCCTCGGCGACCTCGTCGGCCGCAAGAAGGTCTTCATCGGCGGCCTGGCCCTGTTCACCGTCGCCTCGGTGCTCTGCGGCCTCGCCGACAGCCAGGGGCTGCTGATCGGCGCCCGCTTCATCCAGGGCGTCGGTGGCGCGGTCGCCTCGTCGGTGATCATCGCGATCATCGTCACCGAGTTCCCGGCGCCTGGCGAGCAGGCGAAAGCGATGGGCGTCTTCGCCTTCGTCGCCTCGGCTGGCGGCTCGATCGGGCTGCTGGCGGGCGGCGTGCTCACCCACGCGCTCGACTGGCACTGGATCTTCTTCATCAACCTGCCGATCGGCCTGGCGGCGATCGGGCTCGGGCTGGTGCTGGTCGAGGAGAGTGAGGGCCTCGGCCTGCGCCAGGGGGTCGACGTCCTCGGCTCGGTGCTGATCACCGCGGCGATGATGCTCGGCGTCTACACGATCGTGAAGACCGGCGACTACGGCTGGGGCTCGCCGCGCACGCTCGGCTTTGGCGCCCTGGCGCTGGCGATGATCGCCTGCTTCGGCCTCTACGAGTCGCGCATCGCCAACCCGATCATGCCGCTGCGGGTGCTGCGCTCGCGCAGCCTCAGCGGCGCCAACCTGGTCCGCGGCCTGCTCGTCGTCGGCATGTTCTCCTCCTTCTTCCTCGGCGCCCTCTACCTCGAGCACGTGCTCCACTACAGCGCGATCGACACCGGCCTCGCCTTCATGCCGATGACGATCAGCATCGGCGCCCTCTCGGTTGCGGTGACGCCGCGCCTGCTGACCCGCTTCGGCCCCAAGCGGACCCTGATCCCCGGCCTGGCGATGGCCCTGGCCGGCCTCATCCTCTTCGCCCGCGTCCCCGCGGACGCCAGCTACTGGCCGGACCTCTTCCCGGCCTTCCTCCTGCTCGGCCTGGGCGCCGGCACCTCCTTCATGCCCCTCATCACCCTGGCGATGTCCGAGGTCCCAAAGGCCGACGCCGGCCTCGGCTCAGGCCTGATCAACGTGGCCCAGCAAATGGCCGCCGCCGTGGGCGTCGCCGCCCTCGGCACCGTCGCCGCAAGCCGCACCAGTGACCTGATCGCGGCAGGTCAGACCGAAGCCAGCGCCCTGACCAGCGGCTTCCACCTCTCCTTCACGATCGCCTCGGGCTGCGTGGCCCTGGGCATCGTCTTCGCCCTGACGATCCTCCGCTCCCCGGCCCCAAGCCGCGCGGCCGAGGCGCCGACCACCGAGGAGCTCCGCATTCGCGAGGGCCTGCTGGCCGACGAGATGGTCTGAAAGCTGGACGCCCTATGCGGGGTTGACGAAGAACTCTTGCCGAATCTGGACCTCTTCGATGATCCGGGTCGTTGTCTCTACGCCCAGGTGATGCTCCTTCAGGAGCTCGCACAGCTGCTCTCCATCGATTAGGTCGATTGGCGGCGCCCCGTCTCGGGTCGCCTCCTTCTTTGCTTCGGCTGTGAAGTTCCCCGTGGTTATGAGCAGTCCCTTGTCGCCGCGGCCCTGCATCGCTCCGCGAAAGTCGCGGACCTTCTCGGGCCCGACGGACCCCTTGTATCGCTTGCACTGGAAGTAGACGGGAAAGCTCACAAGCGAAAGTCGATAGACGCCAACGCCGTCGATGCCTCCATCTCCGGAGCCGCCGGTCACGCTTGCGTTGATGAAGCCGGCCGACCGCAAGAGGCGCTTGGCCAGATGCTCGAATCCAGTCGGGTCCATTTTCAGCAGCACCTGCAGCAGTTCTTCGCGCCAGTCGTCGGTTTCGTCGTCCACTCCTCCGCTGGCAAGCTCGAGATCCGCGCCGGCCTCCTGAGCCGCCATCTTCTTCTTCTTCCGGGCCTCGGCGAGCTTCGCCAGGTAGGCCTTCCGCAGCGGCTCGATCTCACCCTCCGTCAATGCCTTGCCGAGTTCCGTCGTCACCCAGGTCCCGCGAGCTGGATTTGCCAGCGCACCCATGCCCTTGAGGTAGGTGCGAGCCCAGGCGAGCCGGTACTCGATCTCACTCCTTGGCCCGTCCTTGTGCAGGGTCGCCAACTGATCCTCGCTGAACCCCTGCGTTTCGATGACCCGCTCGTCGATCTCCTCGAGCTTGGCGGAGTGCCCGAGTTCGCGCACCGCGCAGAGAGCGGGCCACAGAAGATCGTTGTATGGCGGGATATGTGCTTCGGGTTTGTCCGGCATGACCGCAGGCTAGCTGCTCCATGCTGACGGAGAAAACTCGTACACCAGTTGCTCCAGGAGGACGACCATGCACAAGGGTGAAGGCGTCAAACCGTCAAGAGGTGCCGCAACCGGGGTCACTCCCGCTCAATTCCGTGAGGCCGAACGCGGCCTCGGGCCGACACTTGCCAGGACGTTCTCGGCAACCTGGATTGCCGAGAACGCCAAAGACGTACTCAGCCAGGCGAACGCTGGGTATGCGGAATGGCTAAAGGACAACCCACCTGCGAGAAACCCGGTGGGCTGGCTTCTCAACTGCGTCTACTGGCGCGCCATCCACCTCCTGGACAGGGAAACGCGAAAGCCCCGCTCCATGTCGCTTGATGCTGTGCACCATCTACCTGATTCGACCGCAACGCCTGAACAACAGGTGCTCGAAAGCGACCTTCGCAGGCAACTGCGCAAGGCGCTGAATCACCTTCCCCAAAAAGAGCGCAAGCTGCTGATCCTCGTCTACGTCGCGCACCTCTCGATTCGAGAAGCGGGCCGAAAGCTCGGCTGGCAAAAGTCGGCGGCTGACCGCCATCACAAAGCGGCGATGGAAAAAATGCGCGCGCTGATCAGCGGCGACCAATGGTTATGGACCCCGTGACCACCGCCCTGCCTTTAAGGACATCGAGCATGGGCGCGGCTGGGTTCGAACCAGCGACCTCGCATCCGCTGCTACTCTTTACCTATGGCAGAGAAAGTAAAGAATCAGACCAGGGTCTCCAGCAAGCATCAGGTGACGATCCCGGTTGGTGCCTTCCGCACAGCGGGTTTCGAGCCCGGCGATACCCTGAAGGTCGAGGCCGAGGGAGCTGGTCGCGTTGTCCTGACGCGAATCGATGAGCTGGTCGATCGCTACTCCGGATGCCTGGACACCGGCGGCGACCTGCGCAGGCAGGTGGAAGGGCTGCGCGAGGAGTGGCAGTAGTTCTGGACTCCGATGCGGTCGTGGGCTTTCTCGATCGCAAGGACGCCCTCCATGATGCAGCGGACGCGGCGATCCGCGACCTTGTCCGCGACCAGCGACTCCTGGTTTCGGTTGTTACCTACGCCGAGGTTCTAACCGGCGTACGGCTAAGCCACCACGACGAGGACCAATTCAGAGGTTTCTTTTCGGGGTTGATCTCGGAGGTGCTTCCCGTCGATGTGGCCGTGGCGGACACGGCGGCCGAGCTTCGCTCTCGGCGCAAGTCCTTGCAAATGCCCGATGCCTTGATCCTTGCCACGGCCGAGATCCACCCGGAGATCGACCTGATCGTGACCGGGGATATACAGGTGGCGAAAGTCTCCGGACTCAGCTGCAAGGTCCGCTTGCTGCGCTGAGAGAAGAGGATGGCAACTGCGCCGGGAGATCAACAGATCTTCCTGTCTACATCTGCAACTGGCGCTCGGAGAACAGGCTGAGATCTAGGATCGCGCGCCGAATTTCGCGAGGGTGGCTAAGGAGCCGGGAGGAGCGGCACCGCGAGCGATTTGGCCAATGGCGATTGATCTCTCCCATCGCAGGTCAGCAGTAGATCGCAGTCGTGGCCGCAAATCGCAGCTATCAAGCGGATTCCGGGATATGGGCGCGGCTGGGCTCGAATCAGCGACCTCTCGCGTGTGAGGAGCGCTGCTGGGGAGCGGAAAACCGGCCCCAAACCCGTATTCCCAAGAGGAATGATTCATCTGCCGCCCCTCGATTTTCTGAGTCGCCCAATTGCGCTGTTTGCGGTCGATTCTCGGCGGGTTGGGCACTGGTGCCAGGCTTTCCCGGTCGTCGTCAGAGGCGGCTACCATGCCCGCATGTCCGATCCGCAGACAAAAGATGTCGCCGTCCTGATCGATGAGCTCTCAGCTCGACCGCAGCCGCCAGAAGAAATCACCTTGGAGGCGCTCCTCAAACGAGCCGGCGGGAAGCGCATGTCGAGGGAGGAGTTCGACAGGTATTTCGGCCACCTACCTACTGATGGCGAGGATAGGCCGCCCTCTTTGTCATGATTTCCTCTGTGGAGCAGCCTCACGTCAAGCTCAGCGGCGACTACGAGGGTCCCTACGTTGTAGAGGAGGCCCGTTCAGACGGCCGTCTTCTCGTGGCCCCCGATACCTCCGCCCAGGCGATCATGGAGCGCCTGGGCCACGAGCCCGCAACGCTGGCCGAGTTCGAGGCTGCCTACGGGGCGGTAAAGCCCCCTGACGGCGAGCGCTGAGCCGTGGCCCTCAAGCGGGGCTTTGCGCCAGTGGCCTTTGACGAGCTGGCATGGCAGGACGATCTCCGTAAGGCGGGCAAGAGCGCCCGTCGCATCGGCGAAGAGACCCGCTCTCGCCTGGAGCGCGAGGGGCAGGCCGTGGATGCCCTATTCGCCTGCGACGAGGATGGGAGGGACGGCACAAGCCTCCCCGGCTGCGTGAAGGTCTACATCCCGCCGCCCGGGGGCCCGCTTGGCCTCGTATACCGACTCGCGAAGAACAAAGAGGGGCGCCTCTATCTCGACCATCTGGCCTTCGGCGTCCGACACCATCCACCAGGGTCCGCCGCCGAGTCCGTCTACCGTCTGGCTCATCGACGACTGCATCGCCGCGACTCTTAGTTCGAAATCGCTGACCGATAGCGAGTTCATGTGGGTCGACGACGCGACATCATGGCGCCGTGGACTGGTTCATCATCCTTTCGGGCCGCCAGACCTGACCCCGCTCCTGTTCGCTGTAGGCCAGGCAGGACTTTGCTGATCTATACCGATTCGGATATCTTGAGCCTCCGGAAATGCCGGAGTAGTTGAACGGGCAGTCTCGAAAACTGTTGCTGCGCCCTTGGCGTACCGTGGGTTCGAAATCCCACGTCCCGGCGGGATAGAAAGAGAAGAGGTGGGGATTTGCGGGGTCCATGGGGGTTTTGGTCTGTATTGACGATGGTGGGCGGTCTGCTGGTGTTCGCCTCGAGCGCGTCGGCTTACGGACCGGAGAACCTTGACGCGGGCCTCCAGCACACCTGCTTTGTGACGCCGGCCGGGACGGTCAAGTGCTGGGGCGACAACGAACACGGCCAGCTGGGCGACGGCACGACGACCGAGCGGCACGCCCCCGTTGACGTCACTGGGGTCTCCGGAGCGACCGAGGTCACCGTGGGCGCGAGCTTCACCTGCGCCCTGACGGGAGAAGGCAAGGTCTGGTGCTGGGGCAACAACGAACACGGCCAGCTGGGCGACGGGACCACCACCGACAGACATAGTCCGGTCGAAGTCACCGGGCTGCCGCCCGTGGTCGAAATCGCAGCGGGAGGAGATCACACCTGCGCGATCACCGAAGCGCTTGAGGTCAAGTGCTGGGGAGACAACCAACACGGCCAGCTGGGCGACGGCACGACGACCGAGCGGCACAGTCCGGTCGCGGTTATCGGTCTCGCTGAAGCCTATGAGATTGCTACCGGAACGGCGCACACTTGCGCGCGCTTCGAAGGCACGGTCTGGTGCTGGGGAGACAACCAACACGGCCAGCTGGGCGACGGCACGACGACCGAGCGGCACAGTCCGGTCCCCGCCGACATCTCCGGTCTTATTGGGGAGATCACGGCAGGAAGCGAACACACCTGCTCCGACGTTCAATATACGGTCTGGTGCTGGGGAGATAACGAACACGGCCAGCTGGGCGACGGGACCACCACCGACAGACATAGTCCGGTCCAAGTCACCGGACTCCCCGGTAGCGGAGCGCTAGCCGCAGGCGGGTCCTATACGTGCGCTGTCTCCTATTTTGCCTGGTGCTGGGGCAACAACGAACACGGCCAGCTGGGCGACGGAACGACGTCCGAGCGCCACACCCCCGTCAAGCTCGCCAACCACCCGATCAACGGCCTAATCGCGGCGGGGGACTCCTATGCGTGCACCCTCAATGAATCCGGCAAGGTCCGGTGCTGGGGCAACAACGAACACGGCCAGTTGGGCGACGGCACGACGGCTGCCAGTTCCGCACCGGTTGGTGTCAAGACACTGGTAGGGGCGATCGCCGCGGCGACCGGAGGGTCGACATCGTGCGCTGTCACCGGTGGCGCAAAGGTCAAATGCTGGGGAGAGCAGAATGATGTCTCCTCCCCGACCGAGATTGCCGGCCTCGCGGGCGTCACTGGTATTGGCGTGGGCGGCAATCATTCCTGCGCGCTCGCCACCCAGATGGGCAAGGTTTGGTGCTGGGGAGATAACGAAGACGGTCAGCTTGGCGACGGGACCACGACCGATCGGGACGAGCCTGTGGGAGCCTCCGGTCTCGCGACCGCGACCGCGATCGCCCTCGGCGATCTCCATGCCTGTGCCGTGATCGAAACCGGGACGGTCAAGTGCTGGGGAGACAACCAACACGGCCAGCTGGGCGACGGCACGACGACCGAGCGGCACGCCCCCGTAGACGTCACTGGCGTCTCCGGAGCGATCGAGGTCACCGCGGGCGCGAGCTTTACCTGCGCCCTGACCGAAGGAGGCAAGGTCTGGTGCTGGGGCAACAACGAACACGGCCAGCTGGGCGACGGGACCACCGCCGACAGGCATAGCCCGGTCCAAGTCGTCGGGCTGCCGCCCGCGGTCGAAATCGCGGCGGGCGGAGATCACGCCTGCGCGATCACCGAAGCGCTCGAGGTCTGGTGCTGGGGCAACAACGAACACGGCCAGCTCGGCGACGACACGACCACCGAGCGGCACAGCCCGGTCGAAGTCGCCGGTCTCTCTGGAGCAGCCCAGATCACCTCCGGGGCCAACCACACCTGCGTGATAGGGACCGCAGCGTATGGACTTTTCTGGTGCTGGGGCAACAACGAACACGGCCAGCTGGGCGACGGCACGAAGACCGAGCGGCATGCCCCCGCCATGGTCCGGTTCCTGGCTGAAAGCTCGATGCTCGCCGCGGGCGGAGCGCATACCTGCGCCGTCCTGCGCTCGGGCCTCGTCGAATGCTGGGGCAACAACGAACACGGCCAGCTGGGCGACGGCACCAATGCCCAGCAGAGCAGCCCGGTCGACGCTCCGGTCGAACAGCAGGGCCAGAGGGTCTTCGTCCAGACGATCGACAACCTTACGCTTGGTGAACCTGACTTCCGGCTCGAGGCCAGGTCGACTTCCAATCTCGACGTCACCTATACGTCGCTGACTCCGGACGTCTGCACGATCGTCTCCCGCGAAGTCCATCTCGTCGGCCTCGGGGAATGCAAGGTGGAGTCAGAACAGGCGGGCAACCTCAGATACGCCGCTGCCATCCCAGTCGAGCGTCGCTTTCAGGTCGGACTGACCCCCGGGACGGGGGCGATATCGGGTCGAGTCACCAAGGAAGGCGGCGAACACGACCCTCTACCCCAGATCCTCGTCTGTGCGCTTCAAGATGAAGAGGAAGAGGATGGGGAAGGCCAGCATTGCGCACTCACCGACGCGGAAGGTAGATACATCATCGCGAACCTGCCAGTAGGCGTGTACTACGTTGAATTCTGGCCGCGATATTCGGGTGCCGGTTACGTGTTCGAGTACTACGAAAACACGCTGTCCTGGTCACACGCAAAACCAGTCGAAGTCATGGAAGACCTGGCGCAAGGAGTCGACGCTGAACTCACGGATGGCGGCGAAATAGGCGGCAAGGTTACCGCTGCCTCAGACGGTGAACCGCTCGGCGATGTCCTCGTCTGCGCCGAAGACACCAGCCAAGAATTTGAAGAATGCGAAGACACCGGCGTGGACGGCACCTACAGGATCCAAGGTCTGGTCAAAGACAAATACGCAGTCTCGTTTCTAGTGCCCGAAGGCGAAGGCTTTCGGAGCCAGGTCTACAAAGGCAAACCGGATCCGAGTGAAGCCGACCTCGTTCAGGTCGCGACCGGGGGAACGGTCGGAAATGTCAATGCCGCCCTTGAGCCGGAAGCGACCGTCACCGGGCACGTCAGCGACGCTTCGACCTCCGGCGGCCTCGGCGAAATCGAAGTCTGCGCCTTCGAGCTCACCGGGTTCGAATTCGAAGTTTGCGAACTTACCGAACCGACGGGTACGTACACGCTGACAGATCTACCCGCCGGAAAATACAAGATCGGTTTCTTTCCGGAACCCTTGCCCGAAGAAGAAGAGGAAGCTGAGAGTAGTCCCTTCCCCATTCAGTACTGGGACGATAAGCCGAGCTGGGAATCCGCCGACATCCTGACTCTTGGTCTCGGCACGACTGGGGGGATCGACGCGAGACTGGGTTCCTCGTCGACGCCGCCGATGGTGCAGCCGGTGACTCCTAATCCTGTCGTAACTATCCCGCCACAGTCGGTTGCACGGAAGCATTGTCCGGCCGGGAAGAAGCGCAAGAAAATCGGTGGCAAGAAACGCTGTGTAAGGTCGCGCAAGCGAGGGCATCACAAGCATCGGCATCGGAGACTTTCACGGGCACGACCTCGATCGAGGACGGCAGCCCCTCTACGAGTGGACCCCCGCGATCAAATGCGGGACGGCATGCGGTCTCGGCGTTGGCGTCGTGGTCGTCACCGCTAGGATTCGCGTGCCCCGAGGGGTGCCGGGAATGGGGCAGTCTCGAACACTGCTGGCGTCGCAAGGCGCTCGTGGATCCGACTCCAACCCCCTCCGCTTTGTAGGGCGCATAGCGCCGACCGAGCACACTGGCTCGCCTCCTGCGCGATATAGCTGAGGTCTCACCGAGCCTTAACGCCGTCGGTTCGTAGCAGAAGAAGCGTGACAAGCCAGCCGAGCGCATCAACGCTCTCGAATCCTTGTGGAATCAGAGCAGATCCGTCTGTCCTCCTTTCCGAGATCAGATTGACGCACTGGTGAGCCACGAAAGCTGCACTGCGAGCGATTTGGCCCATGAATGGGTCAATGGCGATTGAACTCTCCCATCGCAGGTAGGCAGCAGGCGCAGGCCGGGCCACAAACAGTGCTACCGAGCGGATTCAGGGCTATGGCTCGGCCGGGTACGACCAGCGACCTCTTGCGTGTTAGGCGAGCGCTCCCAGGTCTGCCCGCATGGCACCGCAATCCCAGCTGTGAAGCCGTTTTCGATGGGCGCGGCTGGGTTCGAACCAGCGACCTCTCGCGTGTGAGGCGAGCGCTCTCCCACTGAGCTACGCGCCCGGGAGAGGGTCAATCATAGGCGTGCGGAGGGGGCTTGGGATCAGGCGGGGGCTGGAGCTGGGGCGGCGTCGGGTGGGGGACCTTCGCCCTGCTCGGCCATCGCTCGCTTTTGCAGGGCCATGCCGATGAAGGGGAAGATCAGGGTGGAGAGCATGGCGGCGCCGACCAGGCCGGCTGAGGTCGAGGTGCGCATCTTGCCGGCGTCGACCGCGATCGTCGTGATCGCGACCACGAGGGGGAGCTCGGTGGCGCTGAAGAAGGCGAGGGCGCGGCGCTCGGTGGCGCTCAGCACCTTGCGGTAGAGCAGCATCGCCGGGGCGCCGCGGACGACCAGGAAGAGGGCGAAGAAGAGGGCCATCTTGGCCAGGGCCTCGGCTGAGCCGAGGGCGCCGAGGTCGAACTCGAGGCCGCTGGTGATGAAGAAGAAGGGGACGAAGAAGCCGAAGCCGATCGCGGTCAGCTTCGACTCGAAGATCTGCAGCTCGTGGCCTTTGAGGGCGGCGCGGGTGATCATCCCGGCGACGAAGCCGCCGAGCAGGACGTCGAGGCCGAGCTTGCTTGCCAGCAGCACGAGGCCGAAGACGAGGACCACCGTTATCCGCACCGCGAGCTGACTGCTCGCCTCGAAGGTTTTCTCGAGCGCCGGCCAGCCGCGCCAGGCGAGCCTGACCGAGGCGAGGGCGACCGCGAGGGCGAGGGCGACGAAGGCGACCAGGATCGCCGCCTCGTGCAGGGGGCTGGAGGTGGTGAGCACGAGGGTGACGAGCAGGATCGGGCCGAACTCGCCGGCGCCGCCCGCCGCCAGCAGGTAGGTGCCAAAGCGGGTTTTCAGCCCGCCGCTGTCTTTGAGGATCGGGATCAGCGTGCCGATCGCGGTCGTTGCCAGGGCCGAGCCGGTGTAGAGGAAGGAGACGACGATGCCGGCGGCGGCGAGCGCTCCGCCGATCCCGTAGGCCAGCGCGACCGACATCGCCCAGCCGAGCGCTCCCAGCTTCAGCGGTGCGCCCTTGATTCGCTCGAAGTCGATCTCGTAGCCGGCGAAGTAGAAGAGCATCCCCAATCCCAGGTTGGAGAAGAAGTCGATGAAGTCGGAAGAGCGGGCGAGGTCGAGGACTTCCGGGCCGACGACGATTCCGAGCATCAGCTCCAGCACCACCACCGGGGGCGCCATTCCCTTCGGCACGACCGCAACCGTGATCGCGGCAATGGCCGCGATCAGGACGATGACGAAGAAGGAGGAGGTGTCGACGTCGATCACGTGGCGCCGATCCTACGTTCGTCCAAGGGCTTCCGTGCCGCCATTTCGTCGGGTACCAAGAATTCAGTAGTGCCTGTTTGGGCGAAACGACGAGTCAACGGAGGATCCTGATGCGCTCTGCACTTTCCCGCCGCACCGCTGTTGTCGCCGCGGTATTCCTCGCCGGCATCCTGCTGACCCTGCCGGCTGTGGCTGGCGCCGCGAGCAGCAAGTACCCGCCCGCGGCGGCTGCACGCGGCTTCGACGGTGGCCTTGCCGGCTGGACCTCCTCCTCGAGCACCGACGGTGCCTGCCTGCCGCCGCTGCTCTGCGCCAGCGTCGACAACTCCTTTCAAGGATCCGGCGGAGCCGATGACGGCGGCTTCGTCCGCTCCTCCTACACCGGCGTGGTTGGGGCGATGGCGGTTGCGGGAACTGCGACCGCCGTTTGGCAGAGCCCGGCCTTCACCTACGCCGGCGCCGCCGGCGCCTCGCCCACGGCGGTGAGCTTCGCGCTCGACCGCCGCGCCAGCGTCGATCAGCTGCTCGCCGTGGACGGCAACTCGGCCCAGTACTCGGTGCAGCTCATCGACCTCACGGAAGGCGGGGAGGCCTTGACCCTGATCGCGCCAGCGACGCTGGCCGGCGCTCGCTCCTGGACCAACGTCAGCCGTGGCTCGATCGACCCAGGCAGCCTCACCGCCGGCCATGACTACCGGATCCAGATCACCAGCCGCTACACCAGCGGCACCAGCGTTCTGGCCAGCGGCAGCGCCGACTACGACAACGTCGTGCTCGCAGCGACGACTGGCCGCGGCGGTGCCGGCAACGGTAACGGTGATGGCGCGGGCTCCGGCAAAAACGCCGGCGCCCTGAGCTCGCAACGGCTGGAGGACCTGCTGCGCGGGGCGACGCCCGGCACGGCGACGCTGGGGGGCAACGGCAAGCGCCTCTTCGTCCGGGTCAAGTGCCCGCGCAAGGTCGGTCGTACCTGCCGCACCTCCGTGCAGGGGCTGCTGAAGAAGGGGCGCCCGGCGACAAAGAGGCGCAGCGTCCGCCTGCGCAGCGGCAAGGCCAAGCTGATCGCGCTGCCGGTCAAGCCGAAGGCGAGCAAGCAGCTGGCAACGCGCAAGCGCCTGCTGGTCCGCCAGAAGGTCCGCGCCGGCAAGGCGACGGCGACCCTCTTCAAGTCACGCCGGCTGATCCGGCGTGACTGACCGCCCGCGGATGGATACGATGGTCGCGGACCGTGCTAGGCGGGGAATCAGCGGTGCCTTGTAACCCGCAATCCGCTCTAGCGGGGCCGAAACCTGTTCCGAGGGACTGGCCGTCGGGGTCAGTGCGCTGCGGGCGGTGTTGACGGCCGGGTCCTGCGCGACGTGGGCACGCGAATCAGGTCAGGTCCGGAAGGAAGCAGCCTTAAGCGGATGCCGCGGGTGCCGCAGGAGAGCCCGGCTCGAGCCAAACGCGACGGACACGCCCGGTGACCATGTTTCGAAGAGCGGGGCGCACGGTCCATATCTTCGCCATCGAGCTCGCACTTTGTCTGGCATCGCGCCGACCAAGTGCGAGCTCGGCCGGGAAAGCGCTCAGTCGATCAGGCGGTTGTGCATGCGGCTGACCGCGATGCGCCAGGTGAGCAGGGCGAAGCCGACCAGGAAGGCGAAGCGGGCGAGGTCGACCGCCTCGAAGCCGAAGGCGCCGCCGCGGACCAGTTCGACCAGCTGTAGCAGCGGGTTGAGCTGGGCGACGACCTGGACGCCCTGGGGCAGGCCGTCGATCGGGAAGAAGGTGCCGGCGACGAGGAAGAGGGGCGTGATGCAGAGGGCGGTCACGTAGTTGAACTGGTCGATCTTGGCGACGGTCGCCGCCATCGCGATGCCGAAGCCGGCGAAGCCGAGCGCGGTGACGAAGCAGAAGAGCGGCACCAGCAGCATTCCCCAGGCGGGGTCGAGGCCGAAGCCGATCGTGACCAGCAGCGGGACGCAGCCATAGATGCCGGCGCGCAGGCCGATCCAGAGCATCTCCGCCGTGACCAGCTCCTCGACGTCGACCGGGGCGGCGAGGATCGCGTCGTAGGTGTTCTGGAAGCGGTGCTTGACGAAGGTGCCGAACATCGCCGGCAGGGCGCTGGAGAAGATCACCGCGGTCGCGACCATGCCGGTGCCGACGAACTCGATGTAGGGGACGCCGTCGACTTCGTCGACGAGGGTCGCGCTCAGGCCGAGCCCGAAGGCGAGCAGGTAGACGATCGGCTCGAGGAGGCTGGAGAAGGTCGTCCCCTTCCAGTACGTGCGGAAGTTGGCCACCTCGCGGCTCATCACGCCGGCGATCGCCGCCGGTTCGAGCCGCCTCACTCGGCCTCCTCGCCCGGTCAGCATCACGAAGACGTCCTCGAGCGAGGCGGCGCGGATGATCGCGTCCTCGGGCACGGCGCCGTTGGCGGCGCCCTCGGAGCCGACGATCGCGATCGCCGGGCCCGGCCGGGCGGACCTCGAGCCCGTGCGCCTCGGCGGTCTGCCCGCGCCTCGGCCAGCCGGTCGGGCGGCCCGTAGACCTCGGCGGTCTGGACGCCGGCGTGCTCGGCGATCAGCTCCGCCGGCTTGCCGCGGCGATGATCCTTCCCCTGCGCATCACCGCGACCTCGTCGGCGAGGCGCTCGGCCTCCTCGATGTAGTGGGTCGACATCAGGATCGTCGTGCCGCGCGAGCGCAGCTCGCCGATCAGCGTCCAGAGCTCGGTGCGGATCTGCGGGTCGAGCCCGACCGTCGGCTCGTCGAGCAGGATCAGTTTCGGTTCGTGGACGAGGCCGCGGGCCAGCAGCAGGCGGCGGCGCATGCCGCCGGAGAGCTCGTCGACGGCGTCGCGGCGGCGCTCGCGCAGGCGGGCGAGGTCGAGCGCCCGGTCGACCGCGGCGGCGACGTCGGGCACGCGGTAGAGGCGGGCGAAGACCGCCAGGTTGTCCTCGACCGTGACGTCGACGTCGAGGTTGTCGAGCTGGGGGACGACGCCCATCTCGGCGCGGGCGTCCTTGGCGTCGCCGGGCAGCTCGTGGCCGAGCACGCGCAGCTCGCCCTCGTCGGCGATCGCCTGGCCGGTGAGCAGGCGCATCGTCGTCGACTTGCCGGCGCCGTTGGGCCCGAGCAGGCCGAGGCAGATGCCCTCGGGCACCTCGAGGTCGAGCCCGTCCACCGCCGTGATCGGGCCGAACGCTTGACCACGCCGTGGAGCTCGATCGCCGCCATCCGCCGATTCTCAATGATCGGCGGCCCCGGCGGCGAGCTGGCGCTCCAGCTCGGCCGCGCGGGGGGCGTCGAAAAGGCTCAGGGCGACCGCGGTCGCCACCGAGCGAAGCGTCGAGACCGCCAGCAGGCGAGGGTCATTGGGCAAGCGCTTGGCGGTCTCGGAGAGGAAGAGCTCGGCAAGCACGGGCAGCTCCCGGCCGCCGGCCGTGCTCAGCACGCGCAGGATCGAGAGCGTGGCGCTGGCATCGGAGGCACGCTGGTTCCAGTCGGACGGGCTGGGGGTGACGATGACCATGTGGGGCCGGGACTCGATCAGGCTGCGCGGCAGGTGGTCGGTTTCGGTCGGCACCTCTTCGATGTAGTGGATCCTCACGCCTGACGGTTCGGCCGTGCCCAGGTATCGATCGAAGGCCGCGCGCGGTGCGATCATCGTCACCGTGAAGCTCTCGGCGCCCGACCTCGGCGAGGTCCTCCATCAGCGCGGGTGCGTTGATGCCGCAGCCGACGATCGTGAGGCGCAGCGGGCTACCCGTTTTCGCCGCTGCTTTCCAGGCAGCGTCGACGAGCCTGGTGAAGGGCTCGGGGGAGCCATGCTCGGCCACCCAGCCGGGCAGCTGCTCCAAGGCCGGCGGGCGCGTGATCGCAAGCCGCAGCAGGGCGGAGATGGTGCGATCGCCGACCACCGCGTCCCACTCGGGCGGGAAGAGCTCCCAGCTGGCGTCGACGTTGCGGCCGCGGCGGAAGAGCAGCCGCACCATCGGCGCTGCGTCCCTCTCCTTGAGGTAGTCGAGCAGGGCGAGGCCGCTCTGGGTCACCTCGACGTCCGCCGCCTCGGCGGCGACCGGGCCGCTGGTCGACGGCATCAGCAGGATCGCCCGCGCCCGCTCGGCGCCGGCGAGCTCGAAGCCCGAGTCGCCGGCCGTATCGCCGAAGATGAGGTCGATCTTGAGATTGCCGCCGGCCTCTTCCAGGTCGTCGAGGATCTGCGCCCGCGACTCGCGAGCCGACTCCGGCGCCAGCACGACGAGTCGCCTCAGCTCCGTCTCCAGCTGCGCCTCGGCGGCGGCCGAGGCGGCCAGCGAGGCGAGGTCGATGCCGCCGACGATGAGCAGGTGGTCGCGACAGGTCACCGGCCGATCGGACTGGCCGAGGCGCTCCAGCGAGCTGCCGACGACCTCGGCGACGAAGGTGAAGAGCAGGCCGACGAGCAGGACCAGCCCCGTCACCACCTGGAAGACGCCGATCGTCCTTTCCGCCGCGTCGCTGTCCTCGTGCAGGCTGGAGGGGTCGAGGACGTGGAGGACCGCCGACCAGAGCGCCTCACCGAAGTCGTCGAACTGACCGAGGGCGAAGTGGGCGAGCGCAGCGCTGCCCAGAAGCACCAGCGCCACCGTCGAGACCAGCAGCGCGACCCGTCCCGGCGTCGTCTCGGTGGCGCGTCTCAGCATCAGGCGTGTCTGAGTTTATGGGTCCATATGACCCCCTAAGGTCAGACACGCCTGGGAGACTGGCGGCGTGCTGGACGAGCGCTGGATCAGGTCGCTGCACGTGGAGACGCTGCGCGAGGAGGAACTGCACGCCGAGCGCGAGCCGCACGTGCTCTTCCAGGCGTCGACGATCGGCGCCCTGCTCGAGGGCGCTTACGACGGCGACCTCAGCTTCGCCGAGCTGGCCGAGCACGGCGACCTCGGGCTGGGCACGCTGAACGGGCTCGACGGCGAGATGATCGCCATCGACGGCCGCTTCTACCGCGCCGACGTCGATGGGGCGGTGGGCGAGGTCGAGGCAGCGAAGCGCACGCCGTTCGCCGTGGTGACTCGGTTCGAGCCCGGGATCGCGGCGGAGGTCGAAGGGCCGCTCGAGCACGAGCAGCTGCTGGCGCGCCTCGACGAGCTGATTCCGGACGGCCCCGCCTCCTGCGCGATCCGGATCGACGGCCGCTTCGAGCTCGGTCCGCGCCCGCTCGGTGCCGCGCCAGCTCCCGCCCTACCGGCCGCTGACCGAGGTCGTCGCCGAGCAGCACGTCTTCGAGCTGGCGGACGTGGCGGGGACGATGCTCGGCTTCCGCTTCCCGGCCTACGTCGAGGGCATCGAGGTCAGCGGCTACCACCTGCATTTCATCAGCGACGACCGCAGTCGCGGCGGGCACGTGCTCGGCTCGCGCTGCGGCGGGCGGCTGCGCGTCCGCCTCGATCCCTCCAGCGACCTGCATGTCGAGCTGCCGCCGGGGTCGAGCTGGCCGACCCCGAAGTTGCGGCCGAGACCCACGCCGCGGTCGAGCGGGTCGAGCGCGGGCGCTGGGCTCGCGCTCCGAGGACTCGACGCGCCTCAGGCTGCGGCCAGGCGCTCGGCGAGCCAGAGGTCGCAGAGCCAGTCGGCCTGTTCGCCGCCCTTGCGCTTGACGACGATGCCGCGACCGTCGGCCTTCACGGTGAGCTTCTTCCAGCGGGTCGAGTTGGGGACTGACTTCGACACCTCCTGGATCGCCGCCGGCGCGCCCTCGCCGGGCTTGACCCAGCCGTCACTGGAGCGCGCCGCGAACTCCGGCGTGGCCGCGGCGACGATCACCTCGGTCGTGCCGGCGTCCTCGTGCCCGCCGATCTGCACCGAGACGGTGCGCCCGTGGCGCTCGCCGTCGAGGATCGTCGGACCGCTGAGGCGGGCGCTGAAGCCGGGCATCGACGGCTCGCGAGTCTCGAAGCGGATCTGGGGCCGCCGCGCCACGCTCAATCCAAGCGGCTGCATCGCCTGGTCGAGGTTGTCGAAGGCCTTGCTCACCTCGCCGCCGGGGCCGATCGCGCGGATGCTGCCGTAGACGGCCGCGATCGCAATCAGCGGTCCGCCGATCAGCAGCGGCACGAAGCTTTCGAAGAGGTAGATCGAGGGCACGGTGAGGAAGATCAGCAGCGTCACCACGATGCCGAGTCGCAGGCTGCGCCGGCTGGAATCCCAGACTTGGCTCCGCGCCCGTATCGCTGCCGCGTCGATCGGCTTGATCGCGAGCGCGGCCCAGAGATCCGGCTCGGCCATCGTCGTCGGGTTCTCGATCTTGGCGCCGCCCTCCGCCGCGGCGCGTTCGACCTCACGCGCGTTGCCGCCGGCGACCCGCTCGAGGTCGGAGCGCTGGAGGACGAAGAGGATCACGAAGAAGACCGCGAGGACGCCGAAGATCAGCGCCAGCGTGCCCTTCGGGTTGGCTTCGTTGCCCGAGCTCGACAGCGCGATCGCGAGCACGATCCCGGCGACGACGAAGACCCCGATCAGCCCGAACAGGCTCGAGCGCTTGAACCCACCGGCCATTGCCGCGCCAGCCTATACCGGTGCTCAGCAGCGGCGGTAGAGGATCCAGGAGTCGTTGGCCGCGGCTCGGTGGAACCCGGCTGGGACCGTGGTCTCGAGGTCGGTGGGGTCGTTGGGGTCGAGGATGAAGTTGTGGATGACGAAGGGGCTGGCCGGTTCGAGGAAATAGCCACGGCGGGGAATGCCCTCCTCGGAGGCGCTGACGATCTGCGTCGGCTTGACGTCGAGGCCGAAGGCGAGGCGAGGGATGGCGCGATGGTTGGGGACGGCGATCGGGCCGCAGAGTGGCTCGGCGAAGGCGCCGGCGTCGACCAGGTCGGTGAGGTCGCGCTCGATCGTCCCCTGGTCGCTGAGGTCGCGATGCACGGTCGAGTCGAGGTCCCACTGATTGGGGAGCCAGAGCAGGAACATCGCCGCCACCAGGCCGGCGAACAGCTGCCAGCGACGGCGCCAGGGGTGCCCAGGCTCCAGCAGCCGCCAGCCAAGCAGGGCAACGGCGACGAAGATTGCCAACACTGCCGCGCCGAGCATCGTGTAGCGGGCGATGATCGCCAGGCCGGCGCTGCCGAGCAGGGCGAAGGCGCCGAGGGCGAGAGCGGCTGAGACCAGGCCCAGGGCCGAGCGACGGCGCAGGAAGGAGAAGGCGAGGACGACGCCCCCGGCGGCGCCGACCATTCCCGGCCACTGCAGGACTTCACCGAGCCGCCGCGGCCCGTAGAGGACGAGGTCGGCCGGTCCGGTTTGGCGGGCGAGCGTGTCGACGGTTTCGCGCGTGCCGGTGAAGGAGTAGGTGGGGCTGCCGGCGGTGATCCAGTCGAATAGGGCCCAGAGGATCGGGGCCGCCAGGGCGAGGGCCACGAGAACAGCGCCGGTGGGAGAGACGAGGATGCCTCTCGCCCGGACAAATGCCGGCCTAATTAGGCCGGCATTTTGAGTATCCGCCCGTCCGAGAGGCATCCTCGTCTCTCCTTCGGGGTCTGGCCGGAGGGACTCGCTCTCGGGGCCGGGGTGCTGGGACGCGCTTCCGGGTTTGACCGCGGCGGCGGTAGTAGAAGCTTGCGGGAAATCGAGCAGCAGGTAGATCAGGTAGGCGATTGAGAAGAGCCAGGCCTCGGGGCGGAGTAGGCCCGCGAGCGCCAGCAGAGCCAGGACGGGCCAGCCAGCCCGCGGGCGCTTCGACTCGATCACCAGGGCGCCCAGCACCAGGGCGACGTAGGGGAGGTCGACGTAGGCGCGCAGGCCGTTGGAGAGGTAGGGGGCGCGGGTGAGGACGATCAGGGCCGCGATCGCGCCGATCGGGCGGTCGAACCAGAGGGCGCCGAGGCGGTAGACGAAGTAGCCGACCAGGCCCAGGGAGACGTAGGCGATGACCATCGTCACCCCGACCGCGCCGTCGCCGAGCGGCGTCGTCAGGAGCCCCAGCAGGTCGGCAAGCGGGTGCGGGGTGGGGGGCAGCGCGGCGCCGTAGTCGGGGCTGACGCCGTGCGCCAGTTCCCGCCCCCAGACCAGCGCGTAGATCGTGTCGTAGTTGGGGAAGCCGACCGGGAAGACGAGCAGCAGGACGGCGCTCACGGCGGCGACCCAGGCGACCGGCGTCAGCCAGCTGGAGACCCTCGATGGCACCGGCGCACGGTATCCGCTGCGGTTTCCGGGGGCATGTCTGACCTTAGGGGGTGTATATGACCCCTAAGGTCAAACACGCCCCGCCAGGGCGGGTCGGGCGCGCGGATACACTGGCCCTGGTGCCGTCCCCCAGCGACTCGATCTCCCTCTACCGCCGCCACCGACCCGGCTCCTTCGACGAGGTGGTCGGCCAGCAGCACGTGGTCCGCACGCTGCGCAACGCGGTCGAGCAGGGCAAGGTCCACCACGCCTACCTCTTCGTCGGCTCGCGCGGCACCGGCAAGACCTCGATGGCGAAGATCCTCGCCCGCTCACTCAACTGCGAGCGCGGCGGCCCGACCGTCACCCCCTGCGGCGAATGCGAATCGTGCCTGACGATCGCCTCCGGCACCTCGATCGACGTGATCGAGATGGACGCCGCCTCGAACCGCTCGGTCGACGACGTCCGCGACCTGCGCGAGCGCGTCGCCTACGCGCCGACGGGAGGGCGCTGGAAGGTCTACATCCTCGACGAGGCGCACATGCTGACCAAGGAGGCCTGGAACGCCTTCCTCAAGACGCTCGAGGAGCCGCCGCCGAACACCGTCTTCGTCCTCGCCACCACCGAGTCGCACAAGGTGATGGCGACGATCGCCGACCGCTGCCAGCGCTTCGACTTCCAGCGGCCCTCGCTGGAGCAGATCTCCGAGGTGCTGAATCGGGTTGTCGCCAAGGAGGGAATCAAGATCGATGATCCCGCCGTGGCGATGATCGCCCGCTCCGCCTCGGGCAGCTTCCGCGATGCGCTCGGCACGCTCGATCAGCTGGTGGCTTACCAGGGGTTTGGCGGCTCGGGCACGCAGGGTGGGGAGGGAAGCTTTGGCGAGGACTTCGTCAGCCTCGACATGGTGCTGGAGCTGCTCGGCGCCGCCGATGCCGACCTTCTCTTCGACGCGGTTGACGCGGTCATCGCCGAAGACCCCAAGGGCGTCCTGCTCGGGGTCGAGAAGATGGCCCGCTCCGGCCGTGATCCGGCCCAGTTCGCCCGTGATCTGCTGGCGCACCTGAGGCACCTGCTGGTGACGCAGACGGTGGGCGAGGTGCCAAACACCTTCGTGGTGACGGCGACCGACGCCGAGCGGCTGACGGCGCAAGCGAACTCGATCGGGCCGGGGACGCTGGTCCGCACGATCGACGAGCTGGCGAATGCCCTCGGCTCGGTGCGCGAGGGCGACGACGCCCGCATGGCGGTCGAGATCGCCCTCTTGAAGGCAGCGCGGCCCGACCTCGATCCATCGACCGAGGGGTTGCTTCGACGTATCGAGAGACTCGAGCATGGGACGGGAGCGCCCCGGGCCACGGGTCCTGTCGGTGCAGGGGACCCACCGCCCCCTGCGGTCGCTGAAGCGTCCTCGGGAGCGGTCCCCCCTACACCGCCACCCGTGGCAGAGTCCGCACCGGCTGACGAGCAAGCCGCGGAGCTACCGGCCGCCGAGGCGAAGCCCGAGCCGCCGGCCCCAGCCCCAGCGCCGGAGCCCGCTATTCCCACGTCACCTACGACGGAGTCCGCACCGGCCGATGAGCCGGAAGCTTCATGGCCCGCAGACACGCCGCAGCCCAGTGAGCCTGCGGCGTCCATCGAGGGCGATCCTCCCGCGGGTGGCGCGGCAGGGGGGACCGCCCCTGAGGAAGCTTTAGCTACCGGAAGGGGCGGTGGGTCTCCAGCCGCGACAGGACCCGCGGGCCAGGGCACCCTCGTCCTAGAGGACGTCACCCGCGTCTGGCCATCGGTGATCGAAAAGCTTGGCGAGACGAGCCCGGCGCTTGCGGCGACCTTCGAGGGAGCGCGGCCGATCGAGCTCGATGCGGCCGAGCGGATCGTGACGATTGGGTTCCCGGCTGCCAACACGTTCAACAAACGCAAGGCGGAGGCGCCTGAGAAGCGGGAGCAGATGGCCGACGCTCTCGAGTCGGTGGTCAGCGAGCGGCTGCGCCCGACTTACGTGGTGTTCGAGGCTGAGCCCGCGGCGCCGGAGGAGGCCCCGGCCGCCGAGGAGATCGATCACGATGCGCTGATGGAGAAGCTGAAGAGCGAGTTCGACGCGGAGGAGGTTGGCTAGTGGCCAAGGGAATGCCCGGGGGCTTCGACGTGAATGCCCTGATGAAGCAGGCGCAGCAGATGCAGAACGAGATGGCCCAAGCGCAGGAGCAGCTCAAGGACGAGGTGGTCGAGTCCAGCGCCGGCGGCGGCATGGTCAAGGTGAAGATGGGCGGCGACCTGACCCTGCGCGAGATCGTCATCGACCCCGAGGCGATCGACCCCGAGGAGGCCGACCTGCTCGCCGAGATGGTGCAGGCGGCCGTCAACGAGGGACTGCGCGCCGCCCAGGAGCTGGCCAGCTCGAAGATGGGCGGGATCACCGGCGGGCTTGGCGGCCTGCCCGGAATGTGAGCGCTGAGGGACCGGCGCCGCTGGCCCGCCTCGTCGCGGAGCTCTCGCGCCTGCCGGGGATCGGCCAGCGCACCGCGCAGCGGCTCGCCTTCCACATCCTCCGCGCCCCCGACGAAGAGGCCGCGGCACTCTCTGCTGCGATCACGGAGGTGAAGGAGAAGGTCGGCCTCTGCGAGGAGTGCTTCAACCTCTCCGAGGGGCCGCGCTGCCGCATCTGCCTGGACTCGGGGCGCGACCGCGAGACGATCTGCGTGGTCGAGGAGCCGGCCGACGTGATCCCGATCGAGCGCACCCACGAGTACCGCGGCCTCTACCACGTGCTCGGCGGCGCCCTCTCGCCGATCGACGGCGTCGACGCCGAGGACCTGAAGATCGCCGAGCTGCTGCGCCGGGTCGAGCGCGGCGAGGTGCGCGAGGTCGTCCTCGCCACCAACCCGACCACGACCGGCGAGGCGACCGCGCTGCACATCGCCGATCGCCTGCGCGGCCAGGTCGCCGTCACCCGCCTGGCCAGCGGCCTGCCCGTCGGCGCCGACCTCGAGCACGCCGACGAGGTCACCCTGGGCAAGGCCTTCGCCGGTCGCCGCAGCCTCGATTGATCCTCGGCAAAGCTGGCCGCCGCCGTGGCGTGACAAAACATTGCACCCGGTGGGCTCGGGGCGGACAGTTTTCCTAGACGTTTGTCCCCCCGCAAATAGCGAGATTTTGCCGCTCTGGCGTCCGTTGCTTTCGAGATGGTCTTCAAGTTGACGACGCGGAGCCCGACAGACAACGGCGCGGGAGGTGGGTCCTCGGCGGGACAGGTTGCCCGCGAGGTCTCCTCGCTGCAGGCGGCGCTGCTGGCCAAGCTGCGCGAGGAGATGAGCGGTGGCGACCCCGAGCCGTTTGCCGACGCGGCGCAGAAGCTGGCCGAGGAGTTCGGCTCGGTGACGGCGACGGCGGTGACGGCGGTATTCGACGGGCGCGTCGCTGCGCCCCCTCCGCCAGCGCCGGATGCGCGTGCCAGCCTTTTCCACCCGGGCCACATGCGCCGTCGTCTCGACCAGCTGATCGAGACCAACAAACGCTATGGGCACAGCTTCGGCCTCGTCGTCTTCGACGTCGACGGGCCCGGGACGCGCGAGGGAGACGAGGCGGGCGGCCAGGAGACGGTGCTGGCGGTCGTCGGCGCGGCGCTGCGCGAGAGCGTCCGCCTGGTCGACGAGACCTTCCCCCTCGAGGAGGACGCGCTCTGCGTGCTGGCGCCCAACCTGACCACGATCGAGGGCGTGCAGATGGCCGAGCGGCTGCTGGCGCTGCTCGACGAGCTGGAGGCGGCGGGGGGGCTGCGGATAGCGATCTCGGCCGGCGTCGTCGCCTGTCCCGAGCACGGCACCGAGGCCGAGGGCCTGCTGAAAAAGGCCGACGAGGCGATGTGGCGAGCTCGTGCGGTGGGCCAGCCCGTGGGCGTCGGCGCTTTGCAAGATCGCTGACAGATTTTGGAAATCTGTCCATAACTTGCGTAAACCTGGATTTTCGATGGGAAGATGCCGATGTCTGGCGAATAGCGCTGGGCAACGCCAAAAGGACCATTTGAGATGCCGGGAATAAGAACTAACGCCGCCGCCGAAGTGCTTGGGGTCAGCCCCAACACCCTGCGCAGCTGGGAGCGCCGCTACGGCTACCCGGTGCCGAAGCGCACCCAGGGCAACCACCGCAACTACGAGTTGGTCGAGCTGCAGACCCTGCGCGACGCGCTGGCGCAGACCGGCAATATCTCCTCGGCGATCGAGCTGGCGCAGCAGCGCCAGGCGGCGCCGGCCAGCGGTGGCAATTTGCTGGTCGCGCTGGAGAGCTTCGACGAGGAGGCCGCCAACCGCGCGGTCGAGGAGAGCCTGGCGCTGCGCCCGCTGGAGCGCACGGTGGAGGAGCTGCTGCTGCCGGCGATCGACCGCCTCGCCACCGATCCCGACCGCGACGCCGAGCTGGAGTTCGCCTCGCGCTGGGCGACGGGCTGGCTGCACGGCGCCCGCCGCCTCGCCTCCGCCGCCTCCCGGCCCGCGGGGATCCTGCTGCTCGACTCCAGCCAGGGCTCCGACGCCGAGGCGGTCCACGCCCAGGCGCTCGACCTGACCATGCGCCGCGCCGGCTTCCGCGTGCTGATGCTCTCCAACGAGCTCGGCGACGAGCGGCTCGAGCGCGCCCTGCGCGCCCTGGACCCGACCGCGATCGTCCTCTGCGGCCCCGGCGCCGACACCGCCGGCGCAATCAAGCTGATCCGCAAGATCCGCGAGGTCGGCTTCGACGCGCCGCTCTTTGGATTCCGCGCCAGCGGTTTGATCGGCGATGCGGTTCCCTCCGCGGGAACCACGCCGAGCGAAGTGACGGGGATGCTCAACGCAGACCTGCGCCGCCGCGCCGCCCAGGCCTTCGCCTAGTTTCACCTGACGCCCCATTGGGCGTCGATTAGCGAACGTCACGATCTGATTCCTCGTGAGCGGCGCTGATATGGCGCTTGCCACCGCCCCCCCGGACGCGAAGCGGAGGAGGCGGTGTTGTTACTTGTTTTTTACAACGCCTATACCGGATCGCAACATGTGCGCATCCGTGTGCCCGGACACTGCCGCGAACTCTCTTAGCGGCCCGCGTTTGGCGGGACGTAAACCCGTAAGACGCAAGGAGTCCGTAGGTGACCAAGATCAGAAGAAGGCGTCCGCGCCGTGCACGGATGGCAATCGCGACGCTGGCAGCCGCCGCTGGATGTGTCGGTGTGCTCAGCCTGCCGGCGGGCGCGACCGCGGCTGAAGCTCCGCTCTGTGGCGGCAGCCTCGAGCTGAACGACGAAATCCCCGGGATCGACCCGCCCGGTGGCCTGAGCTACAAATTCAACTGCAACTCCCAGGTTCTGGGCTACTCGATCACCTCCACCCGCCAGGTCGATTTCTTCAGCACCGAGGTGCTCGTCCTCGACATCAACAGCGGCGAAGCAACCAACGAAGCGTTTGGGTGCGAAGGTCCGTTCCCCAGCTCCGGCTTCGGTTGCAAGGGCGTCAGCAACTACGGCAACTCGATGTCCGGCGAGTTCGCGATCGGCCGCGACCCATGTGAAGTGGCGAAGGCGAAGTCGGACAAGTTCAAGGTCTGGGTGAGCGCCACGGTGACCCAGTTCGACTCGATCAGCGGCAAACCGTTCACCGCCGTAACCCAGCCCTTCCGCCTCAAGGGCCCGGACTGCAGCAAAGCGACGTCCGAAAAAGAAGCCACCCCCAAAAAAGCCGCGAAACGGCTGCACCATCGAGCAGGCGCTTGATGTCCCGTCCGAACGCAACCAACCACTGCAGTGACAACTCGAAAGGAGTCACGTCGATGAAAAATCGACTGCGCCGGGTCGGGCTCTTCTCCGCCCTGGCAATCGTTGCCGCGGTTCCCGTCGCGGCGCCCGCCGCGGCCTCGGCCAAGACGACGATCACGATGAGCGGTTCCACCACGGTGGCGCCGCTGGCGGCGCTGCTCGCTCGCAAGTACCTGAGCGTCTGCAACCACTGCATCAGCTTCAAGCTGCTCCAGGGCGGCTCCGACATCGGCGTTGCCGACGTCGCCGCCGGCCGGGTGACGATCGGCAACTCCTCCCGCGACCCGAAACCAACCGATCCAGGCGGCCTCGTCTTCAACAAGATCGCCAAGGACGCGCTCTGCCTCGTCAGCAACAACGCCAACCCGCTTCCCGGGCTTGACCAGGCCGGGGTGCAGTCGATCTACAGCGGCAAAGTCCGCAGCTGGAGCCAGGTTCCGGGCTCGACCCAGACCGGCACCATCGACCTGTTCACCAGGACCGCCGCGTCCGGTACCCAGGATGCCTTCCAGAAGATTTTCATGGGCACTACGAAAATCTTCTCGGGCACCAGCCAGAAGGGCTCCAACGGCCTGGTCGAACAGTCTGTTTCGAGCGATCCCGGTGGGATTGGCTACGTCTCGCTGTTCTTCACCAAGAACGTGCACACGATTCCCTACGCGGGTGTCGAATGCAACCTGCGCAACGCCAAGTCGGGCCAGTACGGCGGCGTGCGCAACCTCTACATGGTGACCCGCGGCGCGCCGACCGGCGCCACGGCGAAATGGATCAACTGGATCACACACAGCAAAGACGCCGCCAAAATCGTCGGCACGCAGTGGGTCCCGCTGGTCTAGATGAGTAACAACGGCTCGCACCCAGCGAAGCCGAAGGACCGCACCGACCAGCGCGCCGAGGTAGCCCTCGGCGCGCTGGCGTCCGCGGTCCTGCTGCTGATCGCGTTCATGATCGTCTTCGTCTTCTCGAAGGCGTGGCCGTCGTTCGCCCACAACGGGCTCGCCTGGTTCGGCCCGGGGGGCAACGTCGACGAACAGATCACCAACATCTTCAACTCGCCGGCCAACCCGAGTAACTACACCTACACCTTCCACGCCTGGCCGCTGCTCTACGCGACCGCCCTGATCACCGGCGCCGCGGTAATCCTCGCGACGGCGATCTCGCTGCTCTCGGCGATGTTCATCGTCGAGTTCGCGCCGGACTACATGAAACGGATCCTCCAGCCGGTGATCCGGCTGCTCGCCGCGGTGCCGTCGGTCGTCTACGGACTGATCGGAATCCTCGTCCTCGTCCCCTTCGTCGGCAACCACGTCATCTCCGGCGGCCAGAAGGAGTCGGTCCAGTACGTGATCCAGCTCGACGGCTCCAGCATCCTCGTCGGCATCCTGGTGCTGACGGTGATGATCACGCCGATCATGGTGGCGATCACCAGCGACGCGCTGCGCTCGGTGCCGCGTAACTGGACCGAGGGGGCGGCGGCGCTCGGCGTCAATCGCTGGCGGGCCCTGCGCACGGTCGGCCTGCGCGCGGCGCGACCGGCGATCGTCGCCGCCGCGGTGCTCGCCACCGCCCGCGCCCTGGGCGAGGCGATCATGCTCTCGATGGTCTCGGGCTCGGTCGGCTTCGCGCCCAACCCGCTCGACGGCGTCACCTTCTTCGTCGAGCCCGCCCGCACGCTGGCGGCGACGATCGTCGAGAACGCGGAGGGCCTCTCGGTGACGCCCTTCAGCCAGACGATCTACGCGCTCGCCGCGGTCCTGCTGATCTCCAGCTTCTTCCTCTCCTTCGTCGGCTGGGTCGCCCGCCAGTCGATGCGCAAGTACACCCTGCAGGCGAGGTGAGCGTGAGCACGCACGCACAGACACCCGCTCCGCCAGCTGCCGCGCCGCCCGCGCCGCTCAGTCATCACGGCAGCGAGGAATCCTGGAGCCGCGGCGACAAGATCGGGGTCGCGATGGCGTGGGCGGCGGGCATCCTGCTCTGCCTGATCGCCGCCGCGATCGTGATCTACATGCTGGTCCGCGGCCTGCAGTACATGAGCGTCAGCCTGCTCACCAGCCACCCGCAGCCGAGCGTCGACCAGAGCCAGTCCGGCGGCTTCCTCGACCCGATCGAGGGCACCGTCATCCTCACCATTCTCGGCACCCTGATCGCGACGCCGATCGGAGTTGGGATCGCGGTCTGGCTCTCCGAGTACGCGCGGCCCTCCTGGCTGGCCCGCACGGTCGAGTCCGGGGTGGAGATCGTCGCCGGCACGCCGAGCATCGTGCTGGCGATCTTCGGCCTGCTGATCTTCCAGCAGAGCTTCTTCGGCTTCCTCTCCTTCACGGCGGAGGGCAACGCCGTCTTCGGGCGCTCCTTCTTCACCGCCGGAGCGATGATGGCGCTGATCGCGCTGCCGCTGATCGTCGGCTCGACCCGCGAGGCGCTGCAGGCGATACCCAGCCACGTCCGCGAGGCCTCCTACGCCCTCGGCAAGGACCGCATCTCGACGATCCGGCGGGTGCTGCTGCCCGCCTCGAGGCGGGGGATAGGCACCGGGGTAACGCTGGGGATGGGCCGGATCGTCGGCGACACGGCGATCGTCGTCATCCTGCTCGGCGCCTCGCTGCAGATCGCCCCCGAGAACGGCACCCCGGTGTTGGGATTGCTGAAGGGGACCGGCAGCACCCTGACGACCTACGTCTACAACAACTCCCCGGCCGGCGAGGGCGGCGCGCCGGAAAAGGCGTACGCGGCGGCGTTCGTGCTGCTGATCGTCGTCATCCTCCTCAACTTCGCGGTCGACCTGATCGCCCGCCGAAAGGAGCCGACATGGAATCGCTGAGTCCGCCCGAGGGCGACGGCTTCGACCCGATGCGCGAGCCCCTGGCCGTCGCCGCGCAGCTGCCGCCGCCGGTGCGGCGGATCGCGGTCGACGAGGCGCCGACGATCGCCCAGCCGCCGGCTGCCGGCAACGAGCACGCCGTCCCGGCGGGGCCGCTGGGCCGCAAGCTGAAGCGGATGCCGCGCCTGGACAGCGTGCCGGTGGAGCGGATGCGGACCGAGGCGCTCAGCATCGCCTACGGGCAGAAGCTCGCCGTCAACCAGGTCTCGCTGAGCGTGCGCCAGGGCGAGGTGCTGGCGCTGATCGGACCGTCGGGCTGCGGCAAGACGACGCTGCTGCGCTCGCTCAACCGCCTCGTCGACCTGACCCCGGCGGCGAACCGCGGCGGGCGGATCCTGCTCGACGGCGAAGACGTCGACCTCTTCGACGTCACCCACCTGCGGCGCCGGGTCGGGATGCTGTTTCAGCAGCCGAACCCGTTCCCGATGAGCATCTTCGACAACGTCGCCTACGGGCTGCGCGAGCGCGGCTCGAAGAAGCCCTCGAAGCGGGAGCTGGAGCCGGCGGTGGTGCAGGCGCTGCAGCGCGCCGGCCTCTTCGAGGAGGTCAAGGACAACCTCGACCACCCGGCGCTGGCGCTCTCGGGTGGCCAGCAGCAGCGCCTCTGCATCGCCCGCTCGCTGGCGGTCCAGCCGGAGGTGCTGCTGCTCGACGAGCCCTGCTCCGCCCTCGACCCGATCTCGACTCAGGTGATCGAGGAGACGATCGTCTCCCTGCGCACCGAGATCGCGATCGTGATCGTCACCCACAACCTGCAGCAGGCCCAGCGCGTCGCCGACCACGTCGCCTTCATGTACCTCGGGGACCTGATCGAGTACGGCGAGGCCGAGCGCGTCTTCGCCTCGCCGGTCGCGGAGCGCACCCGCGAGTACGTCAGCGGGGGCTTCGGTTGATCCTCCGCGCCCTCACCCTGGCCGGCCTTGCGGCCCTTGTCGCCACCGGGCTTGCGGCCTGTGAGTCGACCCAGAGCCGCAGCGCCGAGCTGGAAAAGGAAGGCGGCGCCGAGCTCGTCTCCGAAGCCGGCCTCAAGATCACCAAGGAGAGCTCCGAGGTGAAGGTGACGTCGACCGCCGTGCTCAGCGACGCCAACGGCAGCGCCGTCGTGATCGGCCTGCACAACTCCTCCGCGCGGAACCTCACCGACGTGCCGATCCTGATCGAAGTCCTCGACGCCAAGGGCAAAAGCGTCTACAAAAACGACCTTCCCGGAATCGAGTCCAATCTGTCCGCCGTCCCCTACATCGCCGCCGGCGGTGACACCGACTGGGTCGACGATCAGGTGCTCGCCACGGGCAAGCCGAAGTCGGTGAAGGTCAAGGTGGGGGAGAGCAGTGACTCCTATTCCGGCGCGCTGCCCGAGATCCAGGTCTCGGCGCCGAAGATCGAGGGGGACCCGGTCTCCGGCATCGAGGCAACCGGCACCGTGGTCAACAGGACCGGTGAGGAGCAGGGTCAGCTGCTGCTCTACGCGATTGGCACCAGGGGCGGCAAGGTCGTCGCTGCCGGGCGGGGCGCGATCGAACACCTGAAGGCCGGCGCCAAGCCGCTGCACTACGACATCTTCTTCATCGGCGACCCGACCGGATCCGACCTCGAAGTGACCAAGTTCCCGACGCTCCCTGGCGCTAAGCCCGAATAGGAGGAAGGCATGGACCCGACAGAGACGATCCCGATTCCGGTGCTCGGCGAACAGGGCGAGCCCTGCGAGGGGTGCGGCTCGCCGCTCGCGGCCGATCAGCGCTACTGCCTCAACTGCGGGCAGCGGCGTGCCGGCCCCCGGGTCGAGTACCGCCAGCACCTCAGCGCCGCGGACGGTGGCAACGCCGCGCCGGTCGAGCCCCCGCAGGCCGCGGCAAAAGCGGCGACTCCGGAGCCGCAGAAACGCGAGCGCGACTACGCGCCGCTGGCCGCGGTCGGCGGTATCGCCGTGCTCGGCTTGATGCTGCTGGTCGGCGTCCTGATCGGCAAGGGCAACAACACGACCGCGACGGCGCCGCCGACGATCGTCAAATACAGCGGCGAAGCCCCTGGCGCCGGGCGCACCGCGAGCGCCGCACCGGAAGAGACCAAGCCCAAGGCGGCGAAGAAGGCGAGCGGCGGCTCCACCAAGACCGGCGCGACCAAGGTCAAGGGCGGCCTCACCGGCAGCGCGGCGCGGAGCTCGGCGCAGCCGGTCGAAGCCAGCACCAACGACCTCGAAAACCTCAACAGCCAGAGCGGCGAAGAGTACGAGAAATCGATCGAAAAGCTGCCCGACAAAATCGCCACACCGGGCAAGGCGCCCCCAATCGACACCAGCAAGGCGCCCGGCGGCGGCGGCGCGGCGGAATCGATCGAATGAGCTCCGATCTCCAACAACGCCGTGACCGGCTCGCCCGTGAGCTCGTCGACCTGCAGTGGGACCTGGGCGGGCTCACCTACGAGATGGCCAGCCGCGATCACTTCCGGCTCGACGTGCTCTCCGGACAGGCGGCGAAGCTGCAGCAGGTCGATGCCGAGCTGGCCGAGGTCGAGCGCATGCTGAAGCTCGATCAGGCCGGCGCCGCCGGCGCCTGCGGATCGTGCGGCGCCCTCTACGCGCGCGGCTCGGTCTTCTGCTGGCAGTGCGGCAAAGACCTGATGCCGCGTGGCCCGGTGGGGACGGTGGCCGAGGCGTGATCCCAAAGGCCCGCAGGCCGGCGCGAGGCGCGGCGAAAGCGCCCCGGCCGGAGGGCTATCGGCGCCTGCTGCGCTGGGCGGCGCTGCCGGTGACCGACCGCCGCTGGGCGGCGCCGCTCTCCGCGGTGGCGCTCGGCTTCGGGCTCTTCGTCGGCGTCGCGATCGGTCCGGGAGCGGCCGGCACCTTCGCGACCGGAGCCGCGCAGGTGATCGAAATACCCGGCTTCATCGGCGGTACGGGTTCCGGCGACGGCGGTGGCGAGGGCGGAGGCCCCGCGACCACCGCCAGCTCCGCCGGGGCCGCTTCGGGCGGTGGGGGAAGCTCGATCCCGACCGAATCGGCGCTTCCCTCGTTCGCCCCGAGCGAGCTCGAAAGCGAGCCGAGCGAAGCTCCGGCGCCGACCTCGTCGCCGCCCAAATCGCCGGCCGAGGAAGAAGCGCCCGAGCCCGAAGAGGAGGCGCTGGCGGGCATCGTCCTGCACGTCAACCCCGCCGCGGGCAGCTACACGATCGCCGAGCCGGGGGGGACGCTGGACGTGCTGCACGCCGGCAAACCGCCCCAGCCAGGGACCAAGGTCAGCGTCCCGGTGCGCCTGCTCGCCAACGGCACCTTCGCCGAAGCGGGAGCGCGGATCAGAAGTGGGGAGCGCGATCGAGCAACCTTCAGCGGCATCGTCACCTACGTCGATCCAACGCCCGCAGCCCCCGCGTACACGGTGTCCAAGCGGGGCGCGTCGGTCCTCGTCCACGTCCACCCCGATCCCGCCGCAGCCGCCCCAACCCTGCCGGCGCTGGGCGCCTTCGCAAAAGTGGCGGTCGACATCGAAAAGCCGCAGTCGCTGGCCCCGGCCCCGGCCTCGGCTTCATCGGCGACGCCGGCCGAGTCCGTCCCGGACCAGTCGACCGAACCGCCCGCGCCGCCCGCGAATGAAGCGCCACCGGCGCCGAGCGAACCGACCCCGCCCCCGCCCGCCGAACCGATCCCGGTGCCGCCACCGGCGCCCGCCGAGCCGGCTCCCGCGCTGGCCCCGCCGAGCTGCGCCCCGGATCCCAGCCAGCCGTCCCTGCCCGCGGCGCGGCCAAGGGCGATCCTCTGGCAGCGCCAGATCAGTGCTCCGGGGGCCCCATTCACCGCCGGCGACCTCGCCGGCATGGTCAAAGCGGTCTGTCCCGCCACAGCCCAGCTGCTGGTCTCGGCCGACGACGTCGGTGAGAGCGGCCACGACCTGCTCCTCGCGGTGCCCCCTGGAATAGATACGGCAAAGCTAAAAGTCGGCCAGTCCGTGCTCGCCACGGCGACGATCGGCGCCGACGCCTCCCTCTCGCTCACCGGCCTGGCAAGCGACGAGCGGCTAAAAGGCGCCGATGACGCCAAAGCGACGCAGGGCGATTTGGTTCTCGCCAAACCGAAATAGGGCTGGGAGCGCTAGGCGCGCGGGTCCTGTCGTCGTGTTGGGGTGCTCTCGGCGGCCCTCCGTGCTGCTCCGGGCGCAGGGATGAAGCGGTGCTCGGGCCGAGGCCTCGCCCTCCGCAGCCTCCGGGTCCGGCGAGAGTACCCCAACACGACGCCACCCGCGCGAGAAGCGTCCCCGCCCGAACAGCAAGTTTCAACACGCAGTGCTCCGTGCGGGGAAGTACACGTCTCGGCTTGTCGAGCAAGCAACCTGCTCTCGGCTGCAGCCTGCAGCTTCGTGAAAGTGGACTCTCCTCCGTGGGTGGCGTTGGGGTGGCGTGATCCGCGCCGGGCGGAGGCTGTGGAGGGCAAGCTTCCAGCCTTGCAAGCGCTGTATCCCTCCGCCCGGAGCAGCGCGCAGCCCAAGCGGGGCACCCCACCCCGACGACAGGACCCGCGGCCGAGCGCCCCGTCCCTTACGCCTTCTCGGGCTCCGGCACCCCAGCCTCGCTGATCCCAAATCGCTCGTGCAGCCGCCGCAGCGGTTTCGGCGCCCACCAGTTCCATTTGCCCAGCAGCTCCATCAGCGAGGGAACCAGCAACGCTCGGATGATGCTGGCGTCGATCAGGACGGCCAGGGCGGTCCCGACGCCGTTCTCCTTGATGAAGATGATCTGGGAGGTGGCGAAGGCGAACATCGCGACGGCGAAGAGCAGGGCGGCGGCGGTGACGATGCGACCGGTGCGCTCGAGGCCGATCGCCACGGACTCGGAGTCCGAGGCGCCGTTGTCGCGCGCCTCCTTGATCCGCGAGAGCAGGAAGACGGCGTAGTCGGTTGAGAGGCCGAAGGCGACGGCGAAGAGCAGGATCGGCATCGTCTGCTCGATCGCCCCCGGGCTGCTGTAGTCGAGGAAGCCCTCCAGTCGCCCGTCCTGGAAGATCAGCACCAGCAGGCCGAAGACGGCGCTGAGGTTGAGGAAGTTCATCAGCAGCGACTTGATCGGCAGGATCACCGAGCCGGTCATCAGGAAGAGGATGGTCAGCGTTGCGATCACGATGATCGCCAGCACGATCGGCAGGTGGCTCACCAGGCTGCTCTGCAGGTCGACGAAGTCGGCCGTGGCGCCGCCGACGAGGATCGTCGTACCCTGCGGCGGGCGCAGATCGCGGATCTGTTTCACCGTCGTCTGACTGGCCTCGGAGACGAACGGGTGACTGGAGACGACCTGGAGGGCCGTGACGCCGCCTTTCAGCGGCAGCGGCGGGTTGACTTCCGCCACTCCGCTGACCCGGCGGACCTGAGATGCGACCCGAGCGGCAGCCTGCGGCCCACCACCTTCGACGTCGATCCAGATCGGCGTCTCGCGGTAGGGCGGGAACTCGTTGCTGACCGTCTCGTAGGCCTGGCGGGCGCTGGCCGACTTCGGCAGCACGGTTGGGTCGACGGTGTCGAACTTGATCCCGAAGAAGGGCAGGCCCATGACAATCAGCAACAACGCGCTGAAGGTCGCAACCGGCACCGGCCGGCGCATGATGAAGTGCGAGAGCCGGTACCAGAAGCCATGCTCGTCGGGCCTGGTCTCGGCCTCGGCGCGGCGGCGCAGGAAGCGCGGCGCCAGCGAGTTGACCCGGGTACCGAGCAGGGTCAGCACCGCCGGCAGCACGGTGAGCGAGATCAGCGCCGCGAAGAGGGCGACCAAGGCGCCGCCGAGGCCCATCGAGTAGAGGAAGCGCTGGGGGAAGACGAGCAGCGAGGCGAGTGCCGCCGAGACCGTCAGCGAGGAGAAGAAGACGGTGCGCCCGGCGGTCGCGAGCACGCGCCGCATCGCCGCCAGCCCCGGCCCGTCCACGGCGATCTCCTCGCGGTAGCGGGAGACGATGAAGAGGCTGTAGTCGATCGCCAGCCCCAGGCCCAGCGCCGTGGTCAGGTTGAGGGCAAAGATCGAGATCGAGCCGAATTCGCTGGCAACGCGGAGGATGAGGAAGGTGCCGACGATCGCCAGGCCGCCGATCATCAGCGGCAGCACCGAGGCGACGAGGCTGCGGAAGAAGAGCAGCGAGAGCAGGAAGAGCAGCGGGAAGGCGAGCATCTCGGCCTTGCGCAGATCCTGCTCGACCTGCTTGTTGACCTGCTCCTGGGCGACCGCGGCGCCGCCGACGACAACGCCGGGCTTGGCGGACAGTTGATCGGCGATGTCGGCGCCGGCTTCCTGCCAGGCTTTGTCCTCGGTCGGTTTGAGGGCGATGGCGAAGTAGGTCGAGCGCCCGTCTTTGGAGACGAAGACGGGGGAGTGGGTGTCGTAGTAGCCGGTGACCGACTTGACATCGGCGCGGCGGCGCACGCTCGCCTCGAGCGCCTCGACTCGCTTCCGCGTAGCCGGCGCGGCGACCGGCGCGTCGGTGACCACGGCGAGCACCGCCGGGATGCGCAGGCCGGCGTCGAAGAGACGGTCCTTCGCCTGCACCGTCTCGGTCGCCGGGTCGTCGGCGCCGTAGGGATCGAGGCGGTTGGCGACCGAGCCGCCGAGGGCGCCGGCGGCGAGGAAGAGGACGATGGCGAGGAGGCCAACGCGGCGGGCGTGACCGTCGGCGAGGCGGGCGAGGGCGTCGAACATCAGCTGCTCCTTTTGTCGGGAGCGGACTCGAGGAGGCGTGCCTCCATCCGCTCGCACCAGTCTGCGAACCACTCGTTGAACTCGATTCCCCCCTGCAGCACCATCAGCGAGAAGGGGTCCTTCTCCAAGGCCTTTGGTTCCATGCCACGCAGCTGGGCGGCGAGCTCGAGCCGCATCGCCCGCATCGCCCGCAGCGTCGCCACCGCGTCCTCGCGCGGCAGCACGTCGGCAAAGAACAGTTTCAGCAGCCCTTCTTCGCGCATCTCCGTGGTCTGCGGTGGCTGGCGCAACCAGTCCACCAGCTCCGCTTCGCCGTCGGCGGTGATCGCGTAGACGGTGCGCTTGCGCTCACCGCGCGGGGCGTCGATTCCCTCGACCAGCCCCGCCTCGGAGAGCCTTTTCAGCTCTGGATAGATCTGCCCGTAGCTGGCCGCCCAGAAGAACCGGGTCGAGTCGTCAACCGCCGCCTTGATCTCGTAGCCCGAGCGAGACTCGCGGCTGACCATGCCGAGGATCACGTAGGCGGTCGGGCTCAGCTCCATCGGCCCAGATATATCTCTCCGATATATCTAGAAGTGTGATGTGGGCCACGTAGGGAGCTACTGCTATTCTTATTCGGGATTCACCATAAAATTTCATATCTAAATCTAGGTAGATCAATGCCCTTGATTGATACAAAAGAGCTTATGTCCATTTCCGACGCCGGTAAGGCGGGCATCTCTGCGCTTGTCAAGGCGGCCGAGCAGGGGGAGAAGCGGGTGCTGATGCGAAACAGCAAGCCCGTCGCGGCAATCGTCAGCATTGACGCGCTTGAACGTACCGAGGAGCTTGAGGAGCGTCTTCTGGATGTCTCACTTGCCCTCACCCGCCTTCTCACCGCCAGCGAGCGGCGGCATTCCCTCGACGACGTACTCGACCGCTTTGGATTCACCCGCGACGAGCTGGAAGAAGGCTAGGTTGCATGTCAGTGCGGGTCGAGCTGATAGACGATGCCATCGCCGACCTCGCCAAGCACAGCGAGAGCGGCAAGCTCAAGGCCTTCTTCAAGAAGCTCTTGGAGATCGAAGCCAAAGGCTCCCAAGCCGGCGAACCACTTGGCCGAGATCTCGTCGGCTGGCGCAAGATCACTGTCGGGCATCGAGACTGGCGCATCGTCTTCCGCGTCGACAAGGCCGAGACCGTGGCAACGGTTTGCGTGATCGGGGATAGGGATGACGGGGCCTGCTACGAAGAGGCGAAGAAGAGGGCCGACCACGTCGACAACGCCGATGCGGCGAGCCTCGCCGAATCGATGATGGAGCTGTTCGGCAGCCGCAAGGAACGCAAGGCCGCCCAGAGGCTCCGGGCGGCGGAATCAGCAAAGAACTGAGGACACGAGATGCCGATTGACCAGAGCAAGATGGGCCAGGTGGTTACCGCCCAGATGGAGGCGCTGGAAGCGGACTACGGCGAGGACTGTCAGATCGGCGACGTCTGCACGATCGTCGAGGTCGTCGGGCCCCACGGCTCACACGTCAGGGTGCGGACCAGCGACATGCGCCCCCACATGGCCCTCGGCCTGATTCGCATGGCCGAGCACGCGATGCTCGGCAACCTCGGCGGCTCCGAGTAGTCCTGCGCGCGACTCGCGCGTTCTCGACTTCACAACCGCGCGGGGCAAAGTGGTCGGCTATTCGATCCTGCTTCTTCTCCCAACTGCCGGAGGCACTGAGACGATTCGGGTCTTCGACAGCGCGCATGGATACAACGAGATGCATCGCTACACCAGGCTCGCCGGGAAACAGGATGGGAAGGAGTTTCACAGCGGTACCCTTGCCGAAGGAATGCGCGCCGCGATCGATGCGATCACGCGGAGTCATCTCGAAATGATCGAGGGCTGGAGGGGGCGATGAGCCGGCACCACCGAATGGAGAGCACGCTTGGCCAGGGTGAGTCCCCGGCTGGCAAGTTGATGGACGAGGCCATTGGGTTGGCTATAGACGAAGAATCACCGTACCCCGAACAGGCCCTTTTCCTCGATGCCAATACTCCCCATGCCGATCGCGAAATGAAGCGTGCCGCCCGCGAGGGATATTCCATAGTTCTCGTCTCCCCCGATGGCGATGTCCAGATCGTCGCGCCGGAGGAGGTCGTCCCCCTTGCCGAGATAGGCGCCCCGACTACGGCTAGCCCAGCTCGGCGACCAGAGTGCTGACCAACTGCCGGCCGTGCCCGGCTCCAGGTTGAGCGCAGATCTGCACGGCTGCGGCGGCCCTTTGGGGCCGACTATCCTCAACCGTCTATGACTGAAGGCAGCGCCAAGACCGTGGTGATGAAGTTCGGCGGCACGTCGGTTGCCGGTGCTGAGCAGATCAAGCGCGCGGCGCGGCGGATCGTCGCTGCCCGCGAGGCAGGCAACCGCGCCGTCGCGGTGCTCTCGGCGCGGGGCAAGACGACGGATGAGCTGGTCGCCCAAGCGCTGGAGATCTCCGACCGCCCCGACTCGCGCGAGATGGACATGCTGCTCTCGACCGGCGAGCGGATCTCCTGCGCGCTCTGCGCGATGGCGATCCACGACATGGGCCACAAGGCGATCTCGCTGACCGGCTCGCAGGCGGGCATCGTCACCGACTCCTCCCACACCAAGGCGCGGATCATCGACGTCCGCGCCGACCGCATCCGTGAGGCGCTCGACGAGGACAGGATCGTGCTGGTTGCCGGCTTCCAGGGGGTCTCGACCGAGAGCCAGGACGTGACCACGCTCGGTCGCGGCGGCTCCGACACCACGGCCGTCGCGCTGGCGGCGGCGCTGGGCGCCGACGTCTGCGAGATCTACACCGACGTCGCCGGCGTCTTCAGCGCCGACCCGCGCATCGTCCCCGACGCACGCAAGCTGACGGTCGCCTCCTACGAGGAGACGCTGGAGATGGCGGCCTCGGGGGCCCGGGTGCTGCAGCTGCGCTCGGTCGAGTACGCCCGGAACCATGGCGTTCGCATCCACTGCCGCAGCAGCTTCGACGACGGCCCCGGTACCCTCGTGGTGACCGAGGACGAGGCAGAGCAGGAGACCGTGGAGCAACCCTTCGTAACAGCCGTGACCCACTCCGACGACGAGGCGCGCGTGACGCTGATCGGCATCCGCGACGAGCCCGGCGTCGCCGGCGAGATCTTCAGCGCCCTGGCCGAGGCCGGGATCAACGTCGACGTGATCATCCAGAACGAGCCGGTGCGCCCCGACGAGCTTGCCGACCTCTCCTTCACGATCGACCGCTCCGAGCTGACCACCGCCACCGACGCGATCGCTGCCCTCGGCGGGGTCAGCGAGGGCGTGCGCACCGATGACCGCATCGGCAAGGTCTCGATCATCGGCGCCGGCATGCGCTCCCACCCCGGCGTCGCCGCCAAGGTCTTCGAGGTCCTCGGCGCCAAGCGGATCAACATCGAGATGATCTCCACCTCGCCGATCAAGATCTCGTGCGTGATCTCGGCCGAGCAGGTCCCCGACGCGGTGCGGGCCCTGCACGAAGCCTTCGAGCTGGGCGCCGACGCGGTGCGCCACGAAGACCCGGCCGGCGCCGAGCACCGCCCGACGATCAGCGGCTAGCCAAGATCAGATCGCAATAGCTGCCGGCGACCAGGTCGGCGTCGTCGATCTGGAACGCCTCGCGCAGCCGCTGGACCTTGCCTGCCTCTGACGAGAGGTCGGAGCCGGGGGTCGCGACCGCCTCGAGCTCGAGGAAGTTGCCCAGGCCATCGACTTGGTCGAGATGGAGGCGCGCGCCCCGCCAGAGGAAGAGCTGGCGCTGCTTCGCAACCACGGCCACCGTGCCGAGCGTTTCCGAGAGGGCCGCGATCAGCTCCTCCGCCTGCTTGACCTCGACGATCCGGTAACGGCTCTCGCGGCTCTCCTCTCGATCCGGTCGCGAATAGGCGATCAGCTGCGCTGGGTTGCCCTGCTCCTCCCGCAGCTTCAGCCGGCCGATTGGCACCTCGAAGTAGGTATCGCGTTGGGTCAACACGCCAAGCGGCTCGGCGCCCAGGCTCGCGCAGGTCGCCAGCGAGCGAGCCCGGTCGGCATCCCGCGCCTTCAGCTCGATGTTTCGCCGCGGCCCACCGATGCGCGCAGACTAGCCCTCGGGTGGGCGGTCGAACGGCCCGCGCGGCGTTCGCTTCGTCATACTCGATCCAATGGCGGGCGACCGTTACAGAGTCGGGGTTTTGGGCGCCACCGGCGCCGTCGGATCGACCATCCTCGAGGTGCTTGCGGAACGCGATTTTCCCGCCGCCGAGGTGGTCCCGTTCGCCTCCGAGCGCTCGGCTGGGCGCGAGATCGGGTGGAACGGTTCGGTGCTCAACTGCAGGCCGCTGAGCCCGGAGACGATCCAGGGGCTCGACGTCGTGCTCTCCTCGGCCGGGGGGACGGTCAGCGCCGAGTGGGCGCCCCAACTCGTTGAAGCGGGCGCCGTCGTCGTCGACAACACCAGCTACTGGCGCATGCACGAGGACGTGCCGCTGGTCGTCGCCGGGGTCAACCCCGACGCGGCCGACGCCCACAAGGGCATCGTCGCCAACCCCAACTGCACGACGATGGTGGCGATGATGGCGCTGGCGCCGATCCACCGCGCGGTCGGCCTCGAGCGCCTCGTCGTCTCCACCTACCAGGCGGTCTCGGGCACCGGCCAGCGGGCGATAGAGGAGCTGCAGGCGCAGTCGCGCGCGGTCCTGGCCGGGGAGGACGTGCCGGCGCCGGAGATCTACCCCCACCGGATCGCCTTCAACGTGCTGCCCCAGGTCGAGGTCTTCATGGACGGTGACGACTTATACGACCGAGGAGCGCAAGGTGATGGCGGAGACGCGCAAGATCCTCGAGATCGGCGAGGAGGTGGCGATCTCCGCCACCTGCGCCCGCGTGCCGGTGGTCAGCGGCCACTCCGAGTCGGTCAACGTGCGCACCCGCGAGGACCTCTCGCCGGACGATTGCCGCGCCCTGCTCGCCGACGCCCCGGGCGTGATCGTCGTCGACGATCCCGCCGCCGGCGCCTACCCGATGGCGATCGACGCCGCCGGCCAAGACGACGTCCTCGTCGGCCGCATCCGCCGCGATCCCGACCAGGAGCGCACCCTCAACCTCTGGGTCGCCGGCGACAACCTGCGCAAGGGCGCCGCGACCAACGCGGTCCAGGTTGCGGAGCTGCTCATAGAGCGGAACCTGCTGGGATAGATTTCCCCACAACGTGGGGGATATTTCCCCACAACGTGGTAAATTGTTCCCATGATTGAACGTGCCCTGACGGGTCGATTGCTGGCGGCGCTTGCTGACACGCCCGTCGTGACCTTGATCGGGGGACGCCAGACCGGAAAGAGCACGCTTGTGATGAGCCTTGCCGAGCAGGGCCATCCGGCGGAGTACGTCACGCTGGATGACCCCACCGAGCTGGCGGGGGCTCGCAACGATCCGCTCACCTTCGTCGATCGCTTCGAGGGCCCGGTGGTTTTCGACGAGATCCAGCGAGCCCCCGAGCTCCTCCTGCCGATCAAGGCTGCCGTAGATCGGGACCGCCGCCCGGGGCGCTTCCTCCTCACCGGCTCGGCGAACGTGCTCTTCGCGCCTTCGGTCGCCGAGGCTCTTGCCGGACGCATGGAGGTGCTGACGCTCTGGCCATTCTCGACCGCCGAGATCGAGGGACGGCCTGGGGGTGGGATCGTCGACCTGCTGTTCGCCGACGAGCCACGGCCACCAGCCGCGGAGCTGAGCGTGGAGAAGTTGGTTTCCCGCCTCCTCGCCGGTGGTTATCCGGAGGCAGTTGCGCGGAAGGACAGCGAGCGGCGGAGTCAATGGTTCTCGAGCTACCTGAACACGATCCTCGAGCGCGATATCCGGGGGATGGCAGACATTGAGCGCCTGGAGCAGCTTCCAGCCCTGCTGACCGCAATCGCCTTGCGCGCCCGGGGCCCACTCAACAAGAGTGGCCTGAGCCAGGACCTTGGCATCCCGAACAGCTCGATCGATCGATACGTGGCGCTGCTGGCCCGTGTCTTCCTGCTGCGCCGATTTGGGGCCTGGCACAACCGCCTTGGCCCGCGGCTGGTCAAGGGCCCGAAGCTGCTGGTCAGCGATGTCGGCTTGCTTTGCCAATTGCTCCGCGCTGACCGCGGGCGATTGCTCGAGGACGACGCATTGCGCGGCTTGGTGCTCGAGAGCTATGTGGGAATGGAGCTGGTCAAGGCGGTAGGAGTGGCCGGTGGCGAGAGCGATGTCATGCACTACCGGACCACCAAGGGCACGGAGGTCGACTTCTTGGTTGAAGCTGCCGACGGCCGGGTGGTCGGAATCGAGGTGAAGGGCGCACGCAGCGTCGATGCGCGTGACTTCCGGCGATTTGAGCGCCTTGAGCAGAGCCTTGGAGAGCGGTTCGTCCGCGGGGTTGTTCTTTACATGGGTGAGCGTGCGGTGACTTTTGGCGAGCGACTCAGCGCCTGGCCGATTGGCCTGGTCTAGGTTCCAACTCTGATGGGAATCGGTTTCGGCGACGGGGTGCTGATCTTCGGGGGGCTGCTGACTTTGGTCGCGGCCCTCTCGGGGGTGATGAAGGGCACCGTGCTCTCGGCCTCGGTGCTGTCGGTGGCGCTGGGGGTCGTCCTCGCCGCCGTCGGCGTGGTCGACATCGACCCGAAATCCGAGTCGATCGTCGAGCTGGTCGAGCTGGCGCTGATCCTCACCCTCTTCTCCGACGGCATGTTCGTCGAGCGCGAGCTGCTGCGCCGCCACTGGAGCCCGGTGGCGCGGGCGCTGGTGATCGCGATGCCGATCACGATGGCGCTGCTCGGGCTGGCCGCCAAGGCGCTATTCCCCGATCTCAGTTGGGCGGAGGCGCTGCTGCTGGCGGCGGTGCTCTCGCCAACCGATCCGGTCGTCACCTCGGCGGTCGTCACCTCGCGGATCGTGCCCGCTTCCGTCCGCCACACGCTCAACCTCGAGTCCGGCCTCAACGACGGCCTCGCCCTGCCCTTCGTCCTCTTCTTCCTCGTCCTCGCCGGCCCCGGTGGAGACCCGGGCGGCGAAGCGGCGAAGCTGGTCGGCGAGGCACTCTTCGGAGCCGCGGTCGGCGTCGGGCTGGGGACTCTCGGCGGCCGCCTTCATCACCACCTGCCCGGCGGCGGGCTCACCACCCGCTACGAGGGGATCTACGCGGTCGGCATCGCCCTCTTCGCCTTCGGCCTCGCCGAAGTGACGATCGGCAACGGCCTGATCGCCGCCTTCGTCTGCGGCATCGCGATGGCGGCGACCGAGCGCGACGTCCCCGAGGGCTTCGTCGAGTTCGCCGAGAACGCCAGCGCGATCCTGCAGGTGCTCACCTTCTTCGTCTTCGGCGCCCTGATCGTCGCCACCGGCTTCCACCACAGCGTTCCGCCGCTGGTCCTCTTCGTCGTCTTCGCCCTGATCGTCGCCCGCCCGCTGGCGGTGATGCTCTCCTTCATCAAAACCGGCATCCCACGCCCGCAGAAGCTCTTCATGGCCTGGTTCGGACCCAAGGGCGTCGCCTCGATGCTCTTCGCCCTCTTCGTGCTCAAGTCCGACGTCGGCGAAGCCAACCTGATCTTCGACATCGCCTCGATAGCGATCATCGCCTCGATCGCCGCCCACGGCCTGACCGACACCGTAGGCGCCCAATGGCTGGCCCGCCGCGTCGGCCTCTCAGCAGATTCTCGCCCCTGAGAAGTCAGCTATCCGTCCGGCACACTTCCGCGCGCCACACGTAACATTTTGTCCGCTAGCCTAGGCTGACGATGGAGCAGGCAAGGACCAAGTGGAACGACGACCGCCTCGACCACCTCTCGGGCCAGGTGGATTCGGTGCGAGACCAAGTTGATTCTCTTCGTCACCACATGGACGAGCGCTTCGAACGCCAAGAAGCACGCATCGACGCGAAATTCATGGCCTTCGAACAGCGCATCGACGCGAAATTCACTGCGCTTGACGGCAAGTTCGACGCTCTGCAACGGACGATGATCCTCACCCTCGGAGGCATCGTTGCCAGCATCCTCGCCACCTTCGGCGGCGTACTGCTCGCCGCTCAGCTCTGAGCTTTACGCGCTTCGACAAAAGCTTCCCTGCGAGCGGTCCCTGCCTGATCGTTGCGAACTGGGAAGGGCAAGTGAGCCTGGGTCTGCGGACACTCAAGCGCGAAGCGCTGTCCGCAGACCCAGGCTCACTTGCCCACCGCGCCGGAAGTTGGTCAGATCAGGCAGGGACCGCGGCAAGCCGCTCCTCGACCCAACCGGTCGAGGCGATGTGCTTGCTCATCCCCAGCTGCTTCGGCTCGGCGCCGAGAGCCAGGCCGACCAGCTGGGGGAGGTGCAGGACCGCGAGGCCGAGGTCCCGGTTGACCACCTTGGCCGCCTCGGGCTGCTGCATGTCGAGGTTGAGGTGGCAGAGCGGGCAGGGCGTGACGAGGCAGTCGGCGCCGGCGTCGAGCGCGTCGCCGACGTGGGTGCCGGCCTGGCGCAGCGAGGTCTCGCGGTTCATCGTGATCACCGGGAAGCCGCAGCACTTGCGGGCGCCGTCGTACTCGACGACCTGACCGCCGAGCGCCTCGATCACCTTCTCCAGGTAGATGTCGCGATCGGGGAACTCGTCGTAGCCGAGCCGCTCCTTGGGGCGCACCACGTAGCAGCCGTAGAAGGGGCCGACGCGGAGGCCGGAGAGCGGTCGCTTGACCTGCTCGGCGAGCTTGTCGAGACCGTAGTCCTCGACCAGCAGCCAGAGGAAGTTCTTGTTGGTGAAGCCGTCCTTGCCCTTCTCGTAGGCGAGGCCCTGGCCGCTCAGCACCTCGTTGATGTGGGCGCGGTAGGAAGAATCTGCGTCCAGCCTTTGCTGGCACTCTGATTGCGCGCCCTGGCAGGTCGAGCAGATGTTCATCATCGCCAGCCCGGTCTGCTGGGCGAGGGCGAAGGTGCGGGCGTTGAGCGTGTCGGCGAGCTCCTGGTTGTGCTCGGCGATGACGCCGGCGCCGCAGCAGTTGGCGCGGTCGAGTTCGACCAGCTCGATGCCCAGCTTCTCGGCGACGAAGGCCATCGAGCCGTGCAGCTCACTGGTGAAGCCGCGCGAGACGCAGCCGGGCCAGTAAGCGACCTTGATCTGACCGTCGCTCATCACGACTCTCCTTTTGTCGTATCCGCGGCCGAGGCCGCCTCCGCGGCAAAGGCCTCGTCCGTCATCTCATCGGGCTCGGGTTCGACGAAGTCCTCGTCCTCGCCCTTGATGTAGATGTTGAATTCCTCGCGGTGCTCCTCGGCGTGCTTGTAGATCGCTTTGACCTCGTCCTGGGCGCCGCCGGGCAGCTTCGGGTGGATGCCGGGAACCAGCTTTGACAGCGTGCGGCCCTTGCCGGTCTTGATCGCGCGCAGCACGGTCGGGATCGAGCCGAGCAGTTCCTTGATCGCCGCCTTGCTCGGTTTGAGCTTGCCTTTGACGCCGGGGGCGAAGGACTCCTGCAGCAGCAGCCCCTCGTCCAGGGTCCCCTTCTTCTCGATGATCTTGACGAAGGCCGCCTCGTGGTTATGGCCGTGGTTGGGATCGTCGATGCCCTCCTCGCCGGCTTTGCGGCGCAGGCGCATGATCTGGTCCATCGGCGCCACGCCCTTGGGGCAGGCGTCGATGCAGCTGAAGCAATGGGTGCAGTCGTAGATCCCGTGCGGGTCGTGCGCGAGGTCGTGCAGGCGCTCCACGGTCTCGGCGTCGCGCGGGTCGCCGACGAAGCGGTAGGCCTTGGCCAGCGCCGCCGGGCCGATGAAGTCGGGATCGGCTTCCATCGAGAGGCAGGAGGAGACGCAGGCGCCGCACTGGATGCAGGCCATCGACTGGGTGATGTCGATCATCGACTCGGGCTCGACCACGTACTCGCGCTCGGGAGCCTCGCCGTGTGGCAGCAGCCAGGGGGTGACGCGGCGGATCTTGGTCCAGTGGGTCGACTCCATGTCAGTGACGAGGTCCTTGATCACCGGCATGTTGCCCATCGGCTCGACCACGATCGGGGCGTCGCCGTTGCCGTTCCCGGCGATGCTCGCCTTCTTGTTCGCGAGCTCCTGGGCCTCGCCGATCTGGGTCTTGCAACCGAGGCCGGACTGGCCGTTGATCTTCATCCCGCAGGAGCCGCAGATCGCCGCCTTGCAGGAGCAGCGCACGGTCAGCGAGCCATCGTCGCGGTCTTTCGCCTGGAGGATGCCGTCGAGGACCGCGAGCGAGGGATCGAGCTCGACCTTGAACTCCTCCCAGTAGGCGCCCTCGCCCGACTCGGGCTGGAAACGGCGGACCTTCAGCGTGTACTCGGCCATCAGTAAGTCCTCTCTTGCGGTTCCCACTTGGTGATGGTCACCTCTGAGTATGAGATCTCCGGCCCGTCGGCCCCCAGCTGGAGGTCGATGTGCTTGAGCCACTCCTCGTCGTTGCGCTCGGGGAAGTCGGTCCGGTACTGGGCGCCGCGGCTCTCCTTGCGCTCGAGCGCGGCGAGGCAGGTGCACTCGGCGTTGTCGAGCATGTAGCCGAGCTCGATCGCGCCGAGGATGTCCTGGTTGAAGACGCTGCTGCGATCGTCGATGTAGGCGGTCTCGGCCTCCTCCTTGAGCCGCCGCACGGTCTCCAGCGCTTCCTGGATCCCGGCCTCGTCGCGGAAGACGGCGACCTTGGCGTCCATCGCCGTGCCGAGATCGAGCTTGATCTCGGAGATGCGGCGGCCGGAGCCCTTCTCGCGGGCGGAGATCGCGGCGATCGTCGCCTCCTCGGCCTCCAGCACCGCTTTCGACGGGCGCGAGCCCTCGATCCGCTTGGCGCGGGCGGCGGCGTCGGCGCCGGAGCGGCGGCCGAAGATCAGCGTGTCGAGCAGCGAGTTGGCGCCGAGGCGGTTGCCGCCGTGGACCGAGACGCAGGCGGTCTCGCCGGCCGAGTAGAGACCGGGGATGTCGGTGCGGCCGTCGACGTCGGTCTTGACCCCGCCCATCGTGTAGTGGTTGCCGGGCTTGATGTGGATCGGTTCGCGGGTGATGTCGACGCCGGCGAAGTCCTGGCCGACGAGGACGATCTCGCGCAGCGCCTCGTGCACGCGCTTCTTCGGCACCACGGTGATGTCGAGGGCGACGGTGCCGTCGGGGAAGCCGCGGCCCTCGTTGATCTCGGTCTGCTCGGCGCGGGAGACGACGTCGCGCGAGGCCAGCTCCATCTTGTTCGGCGCGTACTTCTCCATGAAGCGTTCGCCGTTCTTGTTGAGCAGGTGAGCGCCCTCGCCGCGGGCGCCCTCGGTGATCAGGAAGCCCTTGCCCGCCAGCGTCGTCGGGTGGTACTGGATCATCTCCATGTCCATCAGCTTCGCCCCGACCCGGTAGGCCATCGCGATGCCGTCGCCGGTGCAGATCAAGGCGTTGGTGGTCGGCTTCCAGACCTGGCCGTTGCCGCCGCAGGCGAGGATCACCGACTTGGCGCGGAAGAGCTGCATCGAGCCGTCGGCGATGTTGCGGGTGACGACGCCGCAGCACTCGCCCTGCTCGTCCATCGCCAGCGCCGTGCAGAACCACTCCTCGTAGCGGGCGACCGAGTCGGAGTGCTTCATCAGCTGCTCGTAGAGGACGTGCATGATCGCCTGGCCGGTGATGTCGGCGACGTAGTAGGTGCGGGCGGCGGAGGCGCCGCCAAAGGCGCGGGTGCCGAGCTTGCCCTCCGCGTTGCGGTGGAAGGTGACGCCGAGGTGCTCGAGGTGGAGGATCTCCTCCGGCGCCTCGCGGCACATGATCTCGACCGCGTCCTGGTCGCTCAGGTAGTCGGAGCCCTTGATCGTGTCGAAGGCGTGCGACTCCCAGGAGTCACCGGGGTTGAGCGCGGCGTTGATCCCGCCCTGCGCCGCGTTGGAGTGCGAGCGCACGGGGTGGACCTTGCTGACGATCCCAACCGATACGCCCTCCTCCGCTGCCGCCAACGCTGCCCGCTGGCCGGCGAGGCCGGCGCCGATCACCAGTACGTCATGCGTGGGCACGCTATTCACCCGCCGCCGGGCGAAGGTTTGCAGCCGCCAGAGTGCGGGCGGGGTGAGTGGCGTGTCCACTGGGCACGAGCGCGGACTCTATAGAGCCGAAATCCGAGCGCGAAGTCGGATTTCGGCGGCCCAACCGATTGCCCCAACCCGCCGTCCACCCGGGCGGGGACAACGCCTTGCGGTGGCGGGTGATCGCGGCCGCTTACCATTGGTCGATGCTCGGCGGCCGCTCGATCACCCTCTTTCACGTTCGTGGGATCCGCATCGCGGTCGACTGGTCCTGGTTCCTCGTCCTCTTCCTGGTCATCCTGCTCCTCTCGCCGTTCTACGGACGGGTGCTCGGAGAGTCCAGCTCGGCTACCGGCCCCTTCGCGCTCGCCGTGGCGAGCGCCCTGCTCTTCTTCGGCTCGGTCGTCCTGCACGAGCTCGGCCACGCCGTCGCCGCCCGGCGCAATGGGATCGGCATCACCAGCATCCAGCTCTGGATCTTCGGCGGCATGGCGCGGATGGACCGCGAAGCCGACAGCCCCTCGGCCGAGTTCAAAGTGGCGGTCGCCGGCCCGCTGGTGACGCTCGCGGTCGTCATCGTCCTCAGCGCGATCGGCCTCGCCGCGGTCGGCGCCGACGGCTACCGCAGGGCGGCGCTGGTGGAGAGCAACTCCGGCGTCTCCGGCGTGATGGCGATGATCGCCTGGCTGGCGACGATGAACCTGCTGATCCTCGTCTTCAACCTGCTGCCGGCCTTCCCGATGGACGGCGGCAGGATCGTGCGGGCCATCGCCTGGTGGCGAACCGGCGATCGCAACTCGGCGACCCGCTTCGCCGCCAGCCTGGGACGGATCTTCGGCTACATCTTCATCGGCGGCGGCCTGCTGCTGATCGTCAGCGGCCGGGCCTTCGAAGGGATCTGGCTGGCGCTGATCGGCATGGTGATCAACAGCTCCGCCCGCGCTGCCTCGGCCCAGACCGCCGTCACCGGCAAACTCAGCGACCTCTGCGTCGCCGACGTGATGGACCGCGAACCGGTTGCGATCCCCGACGAGATCAGCGTCGAGCAGGCCCTCGACGAGTACTTCCTGCGCTACCGCTGGCCCTGGTTCCCGGTGGTCGACGCCGCCTACCGCTTCCTCGGCCTGGTGGTCCGCGACAAAGCCGACGAGGTGCCGGAGACCTCGCGCGCCAGCTCGCACGTCTCCGACCTGCTGGAGCGCGACGACGGCACCTTCCAGGTCCGCGACGACGCCCCGCTCGATTCGCTGCTCGCCAGCCGCGCCCTGCGGCGCTTCGGCGCGCTGATGGCGGTCGACGCGGACGGCCGCCTCAGCGGAGTGATCACCGCCGAGCAGGTCGGCCGGGCGCTGCGCGACGCCGCTAAGCCGGTCGGTGGCGCTCGATAATCCGGCCGAAGTCGGTGCCGGCCGGCAGGGTGCCGAAGGCGTGGCCCCAGTCTCCCGATAGGCGCGAGGCGCAGAAGGCGTCGGCGACGGCTGGGTCGCCGTAGCGGACCAGCAGCGAGGCCTGCAGGGCGAGGGCCATGCGCTCGACGATCTGGCGGGCGCGGGCCTGGATCGTCTCGATCTCGCCGGGGATCTCCTCGCGCAGGGAGCTGACGTAGGCGTCGAGGCGGGGCTCGGCGCCGGCCCCCTCGAGGACTTCGGCGAAGAAGGCCTCCAGCGAGGCGGGGTTCTTGACCATCGCCCGCAGCACGTCGAGGCACTGGACGTTGCCCGAGCCCTCCCAGATCGAAGCCAGCGGGGCCTCGCGGTAGAGGCGGGGCATCCCCGACTCCTCGACGTAGCCGTTGCCGCCGAGGCACTCGAGGCACTCGACCGCGTGCGACGGAGCGCGCTTGCAGAGCCAGTACTTGAGCACGGGGTTGGCGAGGCGGCGGAACTCGGTCGCCTCGTCGTCGCCGTTGGCGACCTCGTCGTAGGAGCGGGCGAGGCGCATCGCCGCCACCGTGGCGGCCTCGGACTCGACGCAGAGGTCGGCGAGGACGTTCTGCATCAGCGGCTGGTCGATCAGGTCGACGCCGAAGGCGGAGCGATGGGCGGTGTGGTTGAGCGCCTGCACGACGCCGGCGCGGTAGCCGGTGGCGGCGCCGATCACGCAGTCGAGCCGGGTGTGGTTGACCATCTCGATGATCGTCGGGACGCCGCGGCCCTCCTCGCCGACCATCCTCGCCCAGGCGCCGCGGAACTCGACCTCGCTGGAGGCGTTGGAGCGGTTGCCGAGCTTGTCCTTGAGCCGTTGGATGTGAAAGGCGTTGCGCTCGCCGTCGGGGGTCCAGCGCGGCATCAGGAAGCAGGAGATCCCCGACTCGGTCTGGGCGAGGACGAGGAATGCGTCGCACATCGGCGCCGAGCAGAACCACTTGTGGCCGACGATCTCGTACTCCGCTCCGGGCCCGCCGCCGTTCAGCGGCGTCGCCGTGGTCGTGTTGGCGCGCACGTCGGAGCCGCCCTGCTTCTCGGTCATCGCCATCCCGCAGAGGGCGCCGCTCTTGCGCTCGGCCGGCAGCGAGCGCTCGTCGTAGTCGAGCGAGAGGAAGCGCTCCTCCCACTCGGCGGCCAGCTCGGGCTGTCGACGCAGCGCCGGGATCGCCGAGTAGGTCATCGAGATCGGGCAGCCGACGCCGCTCTCGGCCTGCATCAAGAGCATGAAGGTCGCGGCGCGGGCGACGTGAGCGCCGGGCCCCGGTTCGCGCCAGGGCATCGCGTGCAGACCGTTGCCGACGCCGATCCGCATCAGCTCGTGCCAGGAGCTGTCGAACTCGACCTCGTCGATGCGGTTGCCGAAGCGGTCGTGGGTGCGCAGCTCGGGCTTGCGCTCGTTGGCCTCGTAGCCCCAGCGGATCGTCTGCCGCGAGCCGCAGATCGCGCCCAGCTCGCGCGCCCGCTCCTCGGCCCACTCGGCGCCCTCGCGGCGCAGTGCCTCGGTCAGCGGGCGGTCGGCGTCGAACGGGTTGTAGTCCTCCAGCGGCGGTGCCTGGTTGAAGACCTGGTGGGTCTGCTGTTGGGGTTTCGGGCGCTGGGCAGTTGCCACGCCGCCATTCTCGCAGGCGATCCGCGCATTGTCAGGCAGAGGCGCCCTCGGGCTGGGGATCGGGCCGGATCACGACCGTGTCGGCGACCTCGAGAACTTCATCGGCGGGCATGTCGACGCGCTCCGCGTGGCGCCGGACCGAATCGACGTCCGTGGCTTGGTAGATGCAGACGGTTCCCAGGGTTCCGCCGGGCTCGCTGATCACGTAGCTGCGGATCCAGGAGATGTCGTCCGGAAAGTCGTCTTCGGCGACCTGTTTCGAGCGCGCCGCCGTTGCCTCCAGCTCGGCGGGCGATTGCCACGCCTTTTCCCTGCGGATCACGTACGTCTTCATGTCTCCTCCTTGCTCGCCGGCGGCAAACCCGGGCCGCCAATTACAGACTGAAAGTCGGTAATATAGTGGACACCGGTGGTGGTGACAAGGACGAGAGCGCGGGGGAGGCCGAGCGAGGGCGCGCGCGAGTCATTGATCGAGTCGGCGCGCGACCTCTTCATGGAGCGCGACTACGCCGATGTCTCGACCGAGCAGATCCTTGCGCGCAGCGGTGTAAGCCGCGGCGCGCTCTATCACCACTTCGCTTCCAAGCGAGACCTCTTCAAGGCCGTCTTCGAAGCCGGCGAGCGACGCGTGATCGAGCTCGTCGCGCTGCGCGCGTCCCTCGCCGGGACTCCTTTCGAGGCGCTGGTCGAGAGCGCCAGGGTCTACCTGCGCCTCAGCGAGACCGACGAGGAGCTGCGCCGGATCGGCCTCGCCCAGAGCCGCGAGGTGCTCGGCTGGGAGGGATGGAGGGCGGCCGCTACGGAGCTGGGGATAGGGGTGACCCTGGCCGCCGTCACGGCCGCGATCGAGGCGGGCGAGCTGGCGCCACACGATCCCGAGACGACCGCGATGGTTCTTTTGGGGGCTTTGATCGAGGCGGCGATGCTGATCGCGGTCGCCGCCGACCGGCGGGCCGCGCGGGAGCGCTCCGAAGCCGTCGTCGTCGATCTGCTGGAAGGCCTGCGTCGATAGCATCGCCGACCCAATGGCCGGCAGGATCAAAGTCAAGAACCCGATCGTCGAGCTCGACGGCGACGAGATGACGCGGATCATCTGGGCTTTCATCAAAGACCAGCTGATCCTGCCCTACCTCGATCTCGAGCTGGACTACTTCGATCTCGGCATCGAGAGCCGCGACGCCAGCCGCGATCAGATCACCGTTGACGCGGCAAACGCGATCAAACGGCACGGGGTAGGGGTGAAGTGCGCGACGATCACTCCCGACGAGGCGCGGGTGGAGGAGTTCGGGCTGGCGGAGATGTACCGCTCGCCGAACGGGACGATCCGCAACATCCTCGGCGGGGTGATCTTCCGCGAGCCGATCGTGATCGCCAACATCCCCCGCCTCGTCCCCGGCTGGACCAAGCCGATCGTGATCGGCCGCCACGCCTTCGGCGATCAGTACCGCGCCACCGACCTGGTCGTCCCCGGCGAGGGCACGCTGACCCTCACCTACACGCCGAAGGACGGCGCCGACCCGGTCGAGCTCGACGTCTATGACTTTCCCGGCCCGGGTATTGCGATGGCGATGTACAACCTCGACGATTCGATTCGCGATTTCGCCCGGGCGTCGATGCGGTACGGGCTGAACCGCGGCTACCCGGTCTACCTCTCGACCAAGAACACGATCCTGAAGCGCTACGACGGCCGCTTCAAGGACCTCTTCGCCGAGGTCTACGAGAACGAGTTCAAGGCCGATTTCGAGGCGGCGGAAATCAGCTATGAGCACCGCCTGATCGACGACATGGTCGCCGCGGCGATGAAGTGGGAGGGCGGCTACGTCTGGGCCTGCAAGAACTACGACGGTGACGTGCAGTCCGACACCGTCGCCCAGGGCTTCGGCTCGCTGGGGCTGATGACCAGCGTCCTGATGAGCCCCGACGGCAAGACGGTCGAGGCCGAGGCCGCCCACGGCACGGTCACGCGTCACTACCGCCAGCACCAGCAGGGCAAGCCGACCTCAACCAACCCGATCGCCTCGATCTTCGCCTGGACCCGCGGCCTCGCGGCCCGTGGCCGACTTGACGACACGCCCGAGGTCTCGCGCTTCGCCGAGGCGCTGGAGCGGGTCTGCGTGGAGACGGTGGAAGGCGGCCGGATGACCAAAGACCTGGCACTGCTCGTTGGCCCCGACCAGGAGTTTCAGACCACGCAGGAGTTCCTCGCCTCAATCGACGAGAACCTGCAGCAGGCGATGACCTAATGCCGCCGCTGGGCTTGAAAAGTGGATATATAGGCCGCTTTGAGGCCCGTCGGCTGACCAAGACCCCGATTTCAGGAGAAAGATGACCCTGTGAGCACCCCCGTGAAAGTCACCGTGACCGGCGCCGCCGGACAGATCGGCTACGCGTTGCTGTTCCGCATCGCCAGTGGGCAGATGCTTGGCCCCGACACTCCCGTTGAGCTCAGCCTGCTCGAGATACCCGATGCCGTCAAGGCGGCGGAGGGAACCGCGATGGAGCTCGACGACTGCGCCTTTCCACTCTTGCGTCGCATCGACATCTTCGATGATCCCAAGCAGGCCTTCGACGGCTGCAACGTGGGGCTGCTGGTCGGTGCGCGGCCGCGCGGGCCCGGCATGGAGCGCTCGGACCTGCTCGAGGCCAACGGTGGCATCTTCAAGCCACAGGGCGAAGCGATTGCCGCTGGCGCCGCCAGCGACGTGCGGGTGCTGGTGGTGGGCAACCCCGCAAACACCAATTGCCTGATCGCGATGTCCAACGCCGACGGCGTTCCCGCCGGGCGCTTCACCGCGATGATGCGGCTCGATCACAACAGGGCGATCGCGCAGCTCGCCAACAAGCTCGGCAAGGGGGTCTCCGACGTCACCAACATGACCGTCTGGGGCAACCACTCGACGACGCAGTACCCCGACCTGGTCAATGCCAGGGTGAACGGGGAGAGCGCCTGGGACGCGGTCGACGACCAAACCTGGATCGCCGACGAGTTCATCCCGCGGGTGGCCAAACGCGGCGCGGCGATCATCGAGGCGCGGGGCGCCTCCAGCGCGGCCTCGGCCGCCAACGCCGCGATCGACCACGTGCGCGACTGGGCGCTGGGTACGCCGGATGGTGACTGGGTTTCGATGGGCGTTCCCGCCGACGGCTCCTATGGCGTCGAGGAGGGAATCGTCGCCGGCTTCCCCTGCAGGTGCAGCGCTGGGGAGTGGTCGATCGTCGAGGGCGCCGAGGTGACGGAGTTCTCGCGCTCCCGCATCGACGCAAGCGCCGCCGAGCTGCGCGAGGAGCGCGACGCGGTCGGCAAGCTCGGCCTGGTCTAAGCCTCGAACTGAAAAAGCCGGCCCCTCTCGGGGCCGGCTTTGTTCAAAAAAGCGCTGTGGCCAGTTCTATTTGGCCGGGTGGTACTCGCGCCCCTTCTTGACGACCCTGCCCTCTTTCTCCATTTCGCCGAGAACCCGGTAGAGGTAATTGGGTTTGATTTTCATCGATTTGGCGATTTCCGACGCGGAGATGCCGGGGTTCTGCTCGACCAGGGACACCGCCTGATCGGCGCGGGTGCCGCCGCGGCGACGGCGACGGCGGGGGGCGGTGGCTGTCCCACCCGCAGCCGGCGCGGGTGTGGTTGCAGCAGGCGCAGTTTTACGGGGACGGCCGGGGCCGCGTTTGCCACTGCCGGGGGGTCGACCGGGACGGCCGGGGCGGCGGGTTGCGGTGCCGCCAAGCTCGGTCAGCGCGCGCTCGAGGCGCGTGCGCTCCTCGTCGAGCTCGGCAAGTCTCTTCTTGACAAGGTCGAGTGCCTCATCGAGTACGTTGCTGGTGCTGGGCATTGCATTCCTTTCATCCGGCAGTTTTGTGCCTCCCGGGATCGTCAGCTGGTTGCTCGGGAGTGTGGCACAGTGACAGTGTCAGTGACTATTCCCCATATAGTCAAATTCCACGCTGTCACTCTGGCCATTTGGATGAGGCAGTGATGAGCTCAAGCCCGTCAGGCGGAGCGCTGAGCCTGACGCTCAGGTGAAATCCGCACCACGTTCCTGGCAAGCCCGAGCTTCTCCATCGTGCCGATTATCAGGGCCGATAGGTCGATCTCACTGCGCCGCAGACCGTGCACGGCGGAGCGTGGAAAGGCGTGATGGTTGTGATGCCAGGACTCTCCCAGGGAGGGCAGGGCCAGCCAGAAGACATTGGTGGACCTGTCCTCGGTGTCGAAGCGTCGCGTGCCGATGAAATGGCATACCGAGTTGACGCTCCAGGTGACATGGTGGACGAAGAAGATTCGCACCAGCCCACCCCAGAGCAGACCGGTTGCAGCCCCGGCGAGCGTGCCGCTGACGGCGAAACCGGCAAGGGCGGGAATTGCCAGGCTGACGAGCACGAGCGCGACGAAGCGGCGGGAGATCGCGCGCATGCCCCCGTCCTCGTAGAGGTCCGGCGCGTAGCGCTTCCAGTCGGCCCGGCCCTGGGTGGACATCAGCCAGCCCGAGTGGGCGTGCCACAGTCCCGCGACCACGCCGCGCAGGCCGCCGTCGTGGCCGACGTGGGGACTGTGGGGGTCGCCCTCCTCGTCGGTGTGGGCATGGTGCTTGCGGTGGTCGGCGACCCAGGAGATCACCGGGCCCTGGACCGCCATCGAGCCGAGCACGGCGAAGGTGTATTCGAGCGGCTTGGAGGTCTGGAAGGAGCGGTGGGTGAGCAACCGGTGGAAGCCAACGGTGATCCCCACCGCGGTCAACAGGTACATGACGGCGGCGATGACGAGGTCGCTGGCGCTGACCAGGCTGTTCCAGAGCAGCGCGATCGCCGCCAGCGTGGCGAGGAAGGGGAAGACGACGGCGCCGAGGTTGGCGACCTTCTCGACTTTGGTCATTTCGCCCATCCGGGAACAAGTTACGCTGCCTTTCTCAGTAAGAATTAGACTCGTAGTCAATTCATGGATCTATTTCTTATGAGATAAATGACAACTTCTCTCGATTTGGAGCCCTGGCGGGGGCTGCCCGCCACGGTCGCCGACCTGATCGAGCCCGAGCTGGACGCCGTGATCGAGGAGGTCCTCGAGACGATCGCCCGCGAGGTGCCCGAGTACGCGCGCCCGCTGGAGGGGAAATTCGGCCGCGGCATCCGCACCGGAGTCGGCGAGGCCCTGGGCCAGTTCGTCGCTCTGATCCGCGACCCCGATGCGGGCCGCGGGCTGGGGCGCGAGGTCTACGTCAGCCTTGGCCGCGGCGAGCTGCGCCAGGGACGGACGCTGGACTCGCTGCAGGCGGCCTACCGGGTTGGCGCCCGCGTCGCCTGGCGCCGCTTTGCCCGCGCGGGGCGGCGGGCAAAGCTCGAGTCGGAGGTGCTGAGCCTGCTCGCGGAGGCGATCTTCGCCTACATCGACGAGCTCTCGGCCGATTCGGTCGAGGGCTACGCCGAGGCTCGCTCAGAGGACGAGGACCTGCGCCGCTCCCGCCGGCGGGAGCTTGTCCTGCTGATGATGCGAGAGCAAGCCGCCGAGGCGGCCGACCTGCGCGCCGCCGCCCAGGCGGCCGGCTGGAGGGTCCCGCGCAGCGTCGCCCCACTTGCCTGCGCCGAGGCCGAGCTGTCGCGGCTGGCCCGCCGCCTTCCCGTCGACGCCCTGGTGTCGCAGGTAGACGAGCTCGGCTGCGTGCTGCTGCCCGACCCCGGCGGGCCCGGGCGCGCGAGCGCCATCGAGCGCGCCATCGTGGGCAGGCCGGCGGCGCTCGGCCCGGCCGGCGCCCCGGAGGCTCTGGGGGAATCATGGGCGCTGGCCAAATCCACTCTGCGCGCGCTGGAGGCCGGCGCCCTGCGGTCGGCTGGCCTCGTCCAGGCCGAGGACCACCTGGCCGACCTGCTGCTCTTCGAGGGCAGCGGGCTTGCCGGCAGGATCGGCGCCCGCAGGCTTGCCCCCTTCGATTCACTGACCCCGAAGGCGCGCGAGCGGATGCTGGAGACGGCGCTCTCCTACGTCCGCCACCGTGGCAACTCGGTTGAGATGGCCGCGGCCCTGCACCTCCACCCGCAGACGGTGCGCTACAGGATCGCCCGCCTGCGCGAGCTGCTCGGCGATCAGCTCAACGACCCCGACGCTCGCTTCGAGCTCGAGGTGTCGCTTCGCTCTGCGGCGCTCAATCGGCAGTCGAGCTGAGCTGCATCAAGTTTCTCTCGCGGGAGAAGGGCTTGATGCGGCGCTACTGGGAGTCGGAGCGGCGGCTGCGGGGCAGGGTGCGGAAGACGACGTCCCAGAGCGGCGAGGAGACGCCGTAGCCGAAGCGGTGATCCTGGAAGTGGTGGCGCATGTGCTGCTCGCGCAGGCGCTTGCCGAGGCCGGACTTGGGCACGAAGTGGTGCACGTAGTAGTGCGTGTAGTCGTAGGCGAGGTAGCCGGCGATGAAGCCAGCGAAGAGCGGGTATGCGGCTGGGGTTCCGAACAGCAGCGTGAAGGCGCCGAAGAAGAGGGCGGCGAGCGGGATCGCCACTGCCGGCGGCATCACCAAGCGCAGCTTGTCGTTGGGGTGATCGTGGTGGATGCCGTGGATGATGAAGTGCATGCGGCGGCCGAAGGCGTTGTCGGGCTGCCAGTGGAAGACGAGCCGGTGCAGCCAGTACTCGGTCAGGGTCCAGATCGCGATCCCGCCGAGGCTGAGGCCGATCAGCTGCCAGGCGTTGTAGCCACGGTCGATTCCGAGCCACTCCATCGCGACGACCACGGGCACGAAGACGATCGCGGGAATCGAGGGATGCACCCGCGAGAAGAAGTTGAGGAAGTCGCTCTCGAACAGCTGGGGGGAAGCCGCGAGCTTGTCGGTCCGGCTGGGGGAGTCCATCAGGGCCGAATGGTAGCGGCGGCCTCTCCCGGCTTCCGCAAGACGCGGGGAACCTGTGACGAGACTGTGTCAAAGACGTTGCGCTTTGCGGAAATGATGCTCACGAAAGCGTCACGGGCTTGCCAGTATGCGCCGCCGTGCCCCGCAAGCCAAAGCCGCCGACATGCGACGACTGTTACTTCCGCAAGAACCTGCTCTGCTCGCTTGAGCTTGACGAGCCCTGCGCGACGTTCCGGCCGAATCGCCCCGAGGGCCTCGTCCCTCCGAAGCAGCCGGTCCTGCTGATGCGACCGCCTCGTTGGGCGTCGCAGGCTCAGACCGCTTGACGTAGGCGCTCGGCCGCGGGTCCTGTCGTCGGGGTGGGGTGCCCCGCTTTGGGCTACGCGCTGCTCCGGGCGAAGGGACATCGCGCTCGAAGGGTCGAAGCCTTGCCCTTCACAGCCTTCGCCCGGCGCGGATCACCCCACCCCGACGCCACCCGCGGAGAGGACTTCCAGCAACTTGAGCTTGAGGCGCGGTCCCGTCGGGCGGCTTGAACCCAAGAAGCTCACCCGCAAGGTGGGAGGCATATTTCCCCTGACGCCACGCCTGAGTCACGTCGCTCACTAGCGTTTTGAGCTTGGGAAGGGTTCAGTCGGGGACGTCGCTCGCGGGGGGTGGCGCGGGTTTTGGGGGACCACCCCGAGGAGGCGGCGCAGCCGCCCCCGCAGCGGGTGGTGGTTCCAAAACCCGTGACAGGACCCGCCGCGCCCAGCGCTCAGGCTATGTTTTCGACTATGCCCGAACGCGATCCGTTTGCGACCCTTGCCTGGGGCCGCGCTACCTATGTGACTCGACGCAGCCGGGGGTTCTCTCCCAACGTCGACGTCTATTACAGCGGTGACCCGCAGATGGCCGTGGTCAAGGTCGATCTCGCCGGGGTGAGCTTGGCCGAGGTGGGGATCGAGGTTTCCGGACGGCAGTTGGCGATCGTCGGGGAACGGGCCGTGCAGGAGACCGAGGGGCGGGTCTATCAGCAGGTCGAGATCCCCTCGGGGCCGTTCCGGCGCATCGTCGAGCTGCAGGTCGACGTCGACGCCGAGCGGGCCAAGGCGACTTATGAGGACGGGGTGCTGCGGATCGAGCTGCCGCTGCGCGATCCGGCCGAAACCACCCGCCGGGTTCCGATCGGGAGGGACTAGCAGTGCCGTTGCAGGCGAGCGCGCCCGGTTTGCACGAGGGGCGGCATTGATGGAGGGCAGCCCGGTCCTCGAGGTCGTCGACTCGCTCGACGCCGACGACGCGATCCGCGCCAGCGAGCCGCTTCCCGACGCGCTGCCGGTCCTGCCGCTGCGCGAGACCGTCACCTTCCCCGAGACCCTGACCCCGCTGGCGGTGGGCCAGGAGCGCTCGATCAAGCTGGTCGACGACGTGCTCGGTGGCAACCGGATGCTGGCGATGGTCGCCGCCCGCGACCCCGAGAACGAGGAGCCGGGGCCCGACGACCTCTACGAGGTGGGGGTGGTGGGGGTGGTCGCCCGCATGCTCAAGGTCCCCGACGGCACCCTGCGGATCCTCGTCCAGGGCACGCAGCGAGTCCGCATCGGCCCCTTCGTCGCCGAGCAGCCCTACCTGGTGGCCCGCATAGGCGAGCTGCCCGACGTGGTCGAGGAGGGCGCCGAGCTGGAGGCCCTGACCCGCAATGTGCAGCGCACCTTCTCGGAGATCATCGAGCAGATCCCCTACCTGCCGGAGGAGCTGCAGATGGCGGTCGCCAACATCGACGACCCGGCGGCGCTCGCCCACCTGATCGCCGGCGCCCTGCGGATCTCAACCGAGGAGAAGCAGAGGCTGCTGGAGGAGGTCGGGGTGGTGGAGCGACTGCGCCACCTCTCGCAGATCCTCGCCCGTGAGCTCGAGGTGGTCCAGCTCGGCTCGCAGATCCAGTCGCAGGTCCAGTCGGAGATGGACAAAGGCCAGCGCGAGTTCTTCCTGCGCCAGCAGCTGAAAGCGATCCAGGACGAGCTCGGCGAGGGCGACGAGCAGCAAGCCGAGGTCAACGAGATGCGCGAGCGGATCGAAGGGGCCGGCCTGCCCGAGCACGCCCAGAAGGCGGCCGACCGCGAGCTTTCGCGACTGGAGAAGCTGCCGCCGGCGGCAGCCGAGCACGGCGTCATTCGCACCTACCTGGAGTGGCTGACCGAGTTGCCCTGGTCGGCGCAGAGCGAGGACAACCTCGACATCGCCCACGCCCGCGAGGTGCTTGATGCCGATCACTACGACCTGGAGAAAGTCAAGGACCGCATCCTCGAGTACCTGGCGGTGCGCAAGCTGAAACCGGACTCGCCGGGCCCGATCCTCTGCTTCGCCGGCCCGCCCGGGGTCGGCAAGACCAGCCTCGGCCGTTCGATCGCTCGGGCGCTGGGGCGCGAGTTCGAGCGGATCTCGGTCGGCGGCGTCCGCGACGAGGCGGAGATCCGCGGCCACCGCCGCACCTACATCGGCGCCCTGCCGGGGACGATCGTGCGCGCCCTGCGCGATGCCGGCACCCGCAACCCCGTCTTCATGATCGACGAGATCGACAAGATGGGAGCCGACTTCCGCGGTGACCCCGCCTCGGCGATGCTCGAGGTGCTCGACCCCGCCCAGAACGACTCCTTCCGCGATCACTACCTCGACCTCGAGTTCGACCTCTCCGAGGTGCTCTTCATCGCCACCGCCAACGTGCTCGACACGATCCCCGGCCCGCTGCAGGACCGCATGGAGACGATCGAGCTGGCCGGCTACACGCAGGAAGAGAAGAAGCAGATCGCCCGCCGCTACCTGGTCCCGCGCCAGATCAAAGCCAACGGGCTGAAGGCCTCTCAGATCGAGTTCGCCGACCCCGCGCTGGCGGCGATCATCGACGAGTACACGCGCGAGGCCGGCGTCCGCAACCTCGAGCGCCAGATCGGCACGATCTGCCGCAAAGTCGCGCGCAAAGTCGCCGAGGGGAACTCCAAAGGCAAGGTGAAGGTCTCGGCCAAACGCGCTCGCGAGCTGCTCGGCCGCCGCCGCGTCTTCGCCGAGCAACGGCGTCGGACCAAAGTCCCGGGCGTGGCCACGGGACTGGCCTGGACTCCGACCGGCGGCGACGTGCTCTTCATCGAGGCGACCTCGATGCCCGGATCCGGTTCGTTGACGATCACCGGCCAGCTCGGCGACGTGATGAAGGAGTCGGCGCAGGCGGCGCTCTCCTACATCCGCGGCCACTGGCGCGAGGCGGCGCCCGAGATCGGCGAGGAGTGGTTCGCCAAGCACGACATCCACATTCACGTTCCCGCCGGCGCCGTGCCCAAGGACGGGCCGTCGGCGGGCGTGGCGATGACCGTGGCGCTGGCTTCGCTGATCAGCGGCCGACCCGTTCGCAACGATGTGGCGATGACCGGCGAGGTGACACTGACCGGCCAGGTGCTGCCGATCGGCGGGCTGAAGGAGAAGTCGCTTGCCGCCCAGCGAGCTGGAATCAAGCGCGTCCTGGTCCCGGAGCGAAATGAAGGCGACGTGAAAGAGATCCCCGAGCACGAGCGCAGCGAGCTGGAGTTCGTCTACGTGGACAGGGTCTCCAAGGCGATCGAAGCGGCGCTCGCGTAAGACGGTTGACACCTGAACCACGCACACCCGGATGACGCACGTGGCACTGCGCATCTCTGCGTCCTCGGGCTTGCCTTTGGCGCCACCAAAGGCCCCACCCTGCGTCCTTGATCTGCTCGGCCGCGCGCGCCCCCGGGCGCACGCGGCCCAGATGCCAACCGTCTGATGGAGGCCGCTGGGGCGCTGGGCAGGGGCAGCTTGTCGACGTATCTGGAGGCGGTCGGCGAGGCGGTGCGGGCGCGTTCGCGCGCCTTCTGGATCGTCGCCGGACTGACCGTTCTCGCCGCCGCGATCCGCTTCGTCACCCTCGGCGCCCAGAGCTACCACCACGACGAGGTCGTGACCGCCAGCCGCATCCTGCCGAGCGGCTTCTGGCAGGCGATGGATGCGGTCGGCTACAGCGAGTCGGCGCCGCCGCTCTACTACGCGCTGGCCTGGCTCTGGACCCAGCTGACCGGGACGGGGGAGTTCGGCCTGCGCTCGGTCTCGGCGCTGGCCGGCGTCGCCACGGTCCCGGTCGCCTACCTGCTCGGGGCCGAGCTGCGCGAGCGCCGCACCGGCCTCGTCGCGGCGGCGCTGGTCGCGGTCAACCCGATGCTGGTCTGGTACTCGCAGGAGGCGCGCGCCTACGCGCTCTTCGCGCTGCTGACCGCGCTCTCGCTGCTCTACTTCGCCCGGGCCCTGGATCGCGGTCGCCGCCGTGACTTCGTCGCCTGGGGGATCGCCTCGGCGCTGGCCCTCGCCACCCACTACTTCGCCGCCTTTCCGATCGCCGCCGAGGCGCTCTGGCTCCTGCATCGCCGCGGCAAGGCGACCGTCCCCGGCCTCGGCATCCTCGGCGCCGCCGGGCTGCTGCTGGCGCCGCTGGCGATCCACCAGATGTCGATTGGCCACGCTGAGTGGATCGGCAGCTTCAGCCTCGGCCACCGCCTCTGGGAGACGGGCCTCAGCTTCATGCTGGGGGAGACCGGCGACATCATCGCCCGACCCGAGCACCCGCTGCTGGCGGTCATCCCCTGCTTGCTCGGCCTCGCCGCGCTGGCCCTCGTCCTTCTCCGCGGCGATCGTCAGGAGCGCCGTGCGGCGGCGATCCCGCTCAGCCTGGCGGCGGTGACCGTCGTCGTCCCGGTCGCCCTCGGCCTGCTCGCCCCGGACAAGGACTTTGTCCTGGCCCGCAACCTGCTGCCGGCGCTGGTGCCCCTGCTCGTCGCCCTCGCGGTCGGCTTCACCCTGCGTCGCGGGCGCCGCAGCGGGGCGATCCTCGCCGCGGCGCTGGTTGCCTACTCGCTCGGCTTCTCGGCCTGGGCCAGCCTCTCGCCGGCGCTGCAACGGCCCGACTGGCAGGCGGCGAGCTCGGCCCTGGGCGAACCGACGGTGCCCCGCGCGATGGTGACCTGGACCCTCGGCGAGGCCTCGTTGCGCTACTACCTCGAGACCGGCGCTTTCCAGGTCCAGCCCTCCGACGGCTTCGACTGGCTGGTCGGCGAAGTCGACTTCATCTCCGACGGCCCGGCCCCGCCACCGCCCCGGCGCCTGCTGGGCCCTGCCTTCCGCCAGGTCGGCTACGAGCAGGTCGGCCGCCTGTACCTGCGTCGCTACGCCGTCCCCGGACCGAGCCTGGCGCGGCTGCGCCTGGGGATCGTTCGCGACGCCAGGCTTGGTTTCCGATCGAACGGGGTACTCCTCGATGGCATCGGCCCGCGGTGACGAAAAATGATTTCGGAGTTATCCTGACCGCCACCCAGGAATCGAGCGAGGAGAAGGCATGAGCAAGACAAAGGCGACCCAGGCCGCCGACATATATGCGACCGCACGCGAGAATCCCTACGTGCAGCGCCTGATCGAGGACGAAGAGCTGCGCGACAGCCTCAAGAACGCCTTCGAGGCAGCGCGTGGCGCCTACGGCCGGGCGACCAGCAACGGCAGCACGGTCAAGGCGGTTACGAGCGACAAGAAGGTCCAGCGCGACCTGCGTACCGCGGCTGAGAGCCTGCGCGACGCCAGCGAGCAGCTGCGGGCGCCGAAGAAGCGCAAGAAGAGCCGGCTCGGTCGCCTCGTCCTGCTTGCCTTGGTGGGAGCCGTGGTCGCCCTCGTCGTCAGCGAGGACGCCCGCAAGACCGTGCTCGACGCTCTTTTCGGCGCCGAGGAGGAGTTCGAGTACACCAGCACCACTTCGATCAACGGCTCCTGACCGGGTCAAGGCGTCGCCACGCGGCGTCCTCGGTCGCTCGCGTGCGGAGCACGCCACGTTTCCTGCGTCCTTGCCTGGCGACGCCTTGACCCGGTCAGCCGGTAATAGACTGATTTGATGGAGGCGGCAACCAAGGAACGCGAGCTGAGCGGTGAGAAGGCTCAACGCATCGTCGACGCGATGCGGGTCAGCGTCGCCAAGCGCGGCGCCGCCGGCTCGACCTTCGAGCACGTAGCCCGCGAGGCGGGCGTCAGCCGCGGCCTCCTCCACTACTACTTCGGGACCAAGGAGCGGCTGCTGGTCGAGGTGGTGCGGCGCGACGCCGAGATCAGGGTCGCCCGCCTCGACGATCCGCTGGGCAAAGCGCAGACGGTCGACGACGTGATCGACGTCCTGCTCGCCAACCTCAAGGACATGATCGAGAACGAGCCCGCCTTCTTCCTGCTCCTCTACGAGCTCTTCAGCGCCGGCCGCCGCAACCCCGAGATCCAGCACGAGGTCGGCCAGCTCTTCGAGCGCACCCGCTCCCACGTCGCCGAGGTGCTGAGGTCGAAGGAGCGCGAGGGCGTGCTCAGCCTCCGCCACGACGCCGAGTCGATCGTCTCCTACCTCTTCGCGATCGCCGACGGCTTCGCCCTGCAGGCGCTCTCCGACGCCGAGCGGGACATCAGCGGCGGCCTTGCCGTCGCCGCGGCGTCGGGGCGCTACCTGCTCACCGACGAGTAGCGCTCGCAGCCCTCCGGGCTTTGCGAGTGATCGGACTCACAGACGGCCGGCCGTCGCTTCGTAAGGCTGGCTAACCAGCCAATGCGTGACTTCATGGTTCAACTTGCAGGCTTTCTCGGGCGCCGCCGCCGCTGGGTCCTCTTCGCCTGGATCGCGGTTCTCGCCGTCGCCCTTCCCCTCGCCTCGCACCAGACCGATCACCTCACCGGCGGTGGCTTCGACGTCCCCGGCAGCGAGTCGAAGGCGGTCAGCGATGCGCTCGAAAACGACTTCAGCGCCAAGACCGGCGGCATCGTCGTCCTGCTGCAGGCCGAGCGCCGCGCCGGCACGGCCGCTCGCGCCGCCGCCGTCGACCGGGTGCGCCGCGCGGTGGCGGGCCTCGACGAAGTGCACCTGCCGCCCGCCACCGTCCGCCGCGCGGAGCTGGCCCTGCGGCGGACCGGGACGGCGATGCTGCCGCTGCGCAGCGAACAGTCATCCGACCGCCAGATCGACTCGGCGACGACCCTGCGCGAAGACCTCGATCCCGGCACCGCCAGCAACGGCGTCACCACCTACATGGCGGGGCAGCCGACGATCTGGGCCGGCATGCAGGAGCTCTCGAAGGAAGACCTCTCCAAAGCGGAGGCCGGCGGCTTCCCGATCGTCGCGATCATCCTGCTCGTCGTCTTCGGCTCACTGGCCGCGGCCGTGCTGCCGCTGGTGCTCGGCTTCGTCAGCGTCATCGTCACCGGCGCGCTGATCTACTTCATCTCGCTCCACATGGGCACCTCGGTCTTCGTCACCAACATGGCCTCGATGATCGGGATCGGGGTGGCGATCGACTACTCGCTCTTCATCCTCGCCCGCTACCGCGAGGAGCGGGCGAGCGGGCGCGACAAGGACGCGGCGCGCGCCGAGGCGCTCTCCACTTCGGGGCTGGCCGTGGCCTTCTCCGGCCTCGCCGTGATCGTCTCCCTCGCCGGCCTCTGGATGGTCGACAACCAGGCGCTGCGCTCGATGGCGCTGGGGGCGATGACCGTGGTCGCCGTCTCGATCCTGACCGCGACGACCCTGCTTCCCGCCCTGATCGCGATGCTGGGCGACCGGGTCCTGCCGGGCGGCATCGTCGCCAAGGTGCTCAGCGTCTTTCACCGCCGCGGCGAGCGGCCCGACCGCGAGGCGTTCTGGGTCAGGTGGACGGCGCGCGTGATGGCCCATCCCTGGGTCGCCGTGATCGGCGTCTCCTCGGTCCTGCTCTTCCTGGCGATCCCGCTGCTCTCGATTCAGACGGGGACCCAGGCGCTGGGCCAGTTCCCCAAGGACAGCGACGTGCGGATCGGCAACGAACTCGCCTCCAAGCAGCTCGGCGGCGGCACCGACCCGGTGCAGATCGTCGCCTCCTTCGGTGGCCCCGCGCAGCGCGAGCGGGTCGCCGTCGCCGGGTTCGTTCGCACGATCGAGGCGACGCCGGGCGTCAACTCCGTCGCCCCGCCCGCCTTCGCCGGCAACAGCGTCCTGATCCAGGCGACGCCGAGCGCCCCCAGCGAGTCCGACGCGACGATCGCCCTGGTCGGGGAGCTCCGCGACGACGTCGTGCCGAGCACCGCGCTGAGCCAGGTCGCAACGGTCGAGGTCGGCGGCGAAACCGCCCGCAGCCAGGACGCGCGCGGTCAGATCAGCGGCTCGATGTGGAAGATCGTCCTCTTCGTGCTGGCGCTCAGCTACCTGGTGCTGATGGTGATGCTGCGCTCGCTGCTGCTGCCGCTGAAGGCGGTGCTGATGAACCTGCTCTCGATCGGGGCGGCGTTCGGCGTCCTCGTCGCGATCTTCCAGTGGGGCTGGTTCTCCAACCTGCTCGGCTTCGAAAGCCAGGGCGCCCTCGACACGATCAACGTGCCGCTGATCTTCGCCATCGTCTTCGGCCTCTCGATGGACTACGAGGTCTTCCTCATGTCCCGCATCCGCGAGCACTACCTCGAGCACGGCGACAACGAGCGCGCCGTCGCCGAAGGGCTCTCGACCAGCGCCCGCACGATCTCCTCGGCGGCGCTGATCATGACCGCCGTCTTCAGCGTCTTCGTCCTCACCGGAGTGCCCTCGATCAAGGAGCTGGGACTGGGCTGCGCGGTGGCGATCGCGCTCGACGCGACCTTGGTGCGGCTGATCCTCGTTCCCGCTGCGATGAAGTTGCTGGGCGGCTGGAACTGGTGGATGCCCTCCTGGCTCGACCGGGCGCTGCCCGACCTCAGCTTCGAGGGCGGCGCGCCCGAGCCAGAGCCTGCAGAGGCCTGAGACCTGTCCCGGCAGGGGTTCCACTTAACTTTTTCGGTGGAACGGAAATTGCTGGCGCCTCAAGCTGGCGCCGAAAAAGTACAAGACGTTCCACCCCTACCGGGACAGGTCTGAATACGCTGTGACGGCATGAGCGACGACCTTGCATTTGCTGGGGCTGCCCGACAGGCGGAGATGGTGCGGGCGGGGGAGGTGTCTCCTAAAGAGCTGGTGCAGCTCTGTCTCGACCGGATCGCGCGGATCGATCCGCAGCTCAATGCCTTTCACAAGGTGCTTGGGGAGCGGGCACTGCTCGAGGCCGAGCAGGCTGAGGCGCGGCTGAAGGCGGGGGATGGGCGGCCGCTGCTGGGGGTGCCGATCGCGGTCAAGAACGAAAGCGACGTGGTCGGTGAGGTGACTAAGTACGGCACCGACGCCTTCACCGAGCCGGCCACCGCCGACTCCGAGATGGTGCGACGGCTGCGCGAGGCGGGCGCGATCGTCGTCGGTCTGACTCATCTGCCCGAGTTGGCAATCTGTGGCTTCACCGAGTCGGCCACCTACGGAGTCACCCGTAACCCCTGGAACCTGCAGCGCAGCCCCGCCGGATCAAGCGGCGGCTCGGCCGCCGCCGTGGCCGCGGGCCTCGTCCCAATTGCCTCGGCCGGTGACGGGGGCGGCTCGATCCGCCTGCCCGCGGCCTCCTGCGGCCTCTTCGGCCTCAAGCCGTCGAAGGGGCGGATCTCGCTCGCTCCGCTGCTCGAAGGCTGGCACGGGCTCGCCGTCAACGGCTGCGTCAGCCGCGGCGTGATCGACACCGCGCTCTGGCTTGACATCACCGCGGGTGGCTCGGGGGAGCCCGGCGCACCGCCACCGCCGGAGCGCCCCTTTGTCGAGTCGGCAAAGACGCCGCCGGGCAAGCTGCGGGTGGCTTACTCGACCCTGGCGCCGCGCGCCGCCGCGCCGCCGACGGTCTCCGACGCGGTCAAGCAGGCCGTCTTCGACGCCGCCGAGTTGATGCGCTCGCTGGGCCACGACGTCGCTCAGCAGGATCCCGCCTGGGGTGGGATCGGCAACAACATCACGCTCCGCTTCCTGCGCGGCGTCGCCGACACCGTCGAGGAAGTGCCACACCCCGAGCGCCTCGAACGCCGCACCCGCGGCTTCGGCAAGCTGGGCAGCACAATCCCCGACGCCATCTACGAGCGCGCCCTGCGCGGCCGTGAGGTCGACGCCGCCCGCGTCAACGCCATCTTCGACTCCTTCGACGTCCTGATCACCCCCGTCATGGGCGGCACCGCGATCCCAATCCGCCGCTGGGAGGGCCAAGGCGCCATCCGCACCGTCCTCGGCATGAGCCGCTTCTATCCCTACTGCGTCCCCTGGAACCACCTCGGCAACCCGTCGATGTCCGTCCCAACCGGCTTCGCCGACGACGGCATGCCGCTGGCGGTCCAGATCATCGGCCGCCCCGGCGACGAGGCAACCCTGCTCTCCCTGGCCGGCCAGCTAGAGGCCGAGCGCCCCTGGGCCGACGCCCGCCCACCGATCTCATAAAGCTATTTCGGAGACCGCATGGGCTGCGGAGGCCGGCGGGAGGGGTCCACCGGACACTCCCCGCTTTTGTCCGGCGGACCCCTCCCGCCGGCCTCCGGTGCGCTTCGCCTAGCCGAACACCTTCCGCATGCGGGCGATCTCGCGGATCGAGCCACGGGGGCGGATGCGGCGGGTCAGCAGCATCTTCACCGGGTTCGCGTCGGGCTTGCTCATCCCGACGAAGTCGGCCCACTTGGCCTCGAGCGTCAGGGTCGGGTTGGGCGCTTCGCCCGGTTCCGCCCGGGTCGAGCCGTTGTCGAGCACGAGGTGCCAGGGCTCGGCGTCGGTGAAACGCCACTGGTAGACGAGCGGCGAGCCGTTGGCGGCCTTGGGGTTGGCGGCGCGCTTGACCACGTCGAAGTAGAGGCGCTGCATCTCCGGCGTGGCTTCCGGGGTGACGTCGGGCGGGCCGAGGATGCCGGCCTCCATCAGCTTCACCTGGTTCTGGGCGACCTCCTCGGGAGTGGCCTCAGGGTCGAAGGGGAAGACGCCGGGGGGCATCTCCTCGGTCGGGTAGCCGATCGTCCGCCAGCGCTGGCGGATCAGTTTGAGCCCGAAGGCGAAGATGTCCTCGAGCGAGAAGCCGTAGCACTCGGTGTATTCGCGATCGAAGTTGGGGGGGTAGAAGACCGCCGGCCCGTAGGGCAGGACTTCACGCAGCAGCTCGACCACGGCCGCTTTGCATTCCTCGTGGGCGGGGTGCTCGTCGGCGAGCAGCTCGGAGAGAACCTTGACGCCGAAGCCGATGTGGCGCTGCTCGTCGCGGGAGACGTTGGCCATGCCGGCGCTGAAGCCTGGCATCGTGTCTTCGGAGGCGAAGAAGTCCTCGATGAAGTGCTGGCCGGGCTGGGCGAGGGAGCCCTCGACGATCAGGTGGTAGAGGGTGATCGCCTGCGCGTACTTGGGCAGCGAGCGGTCCTTGCGCAGTTCCTCGGCCATCACGTCGAGGCGGTCGAAGACGCCGCGGTAGCCCCAGTTGAGCTGCGGCAGGGTGGAGGAGAGGGTCTGCTGGATCGAGTCGCCGCCGACCCCGATCACGTCCTTGAAGAAGCGGTGGAAGAAGACCGCGTGGCGGACCTCGTCGACCTGCTGGGTGGCGAGGAAGTAGGCCTGCTCCTCGGTCGGCGCGGCGGTGATGTAGGGGGCGAGGGTGTCGGCGACGCGATCCTCGCCGTAGAAGAACATCGAGTAGATCCACATCGCCGAGCGCCGCTGGATGTCGCTGAGGCCGTCCCAGCCGGCTTTGTCCCCTGAGAGGTCGATGTCGTAGGCGCTCCAGTTACCACCCTCCCAACGGCGGTAGAGGTCCTCGTAGGTGACGTTGTCCATCAGGCTCTGCGATGCGACGCTCATCTCTCTCCTTTGCTGATCCTGCGGGGCGGCTGCTTGAGGAGGTTACCGCCAAACTGGCCAGTCAGCCAGTTTGGCCGAGTGTGAGTCGATCACACAGGCGCCGGCGGCTCGATCTCGCGCTTGAGGATCTTGCCGGTGGGGCCCTTGGGCAGGTCGTCGATGAACCAGACGAGGCGCGGGTACTTGTAGGCGGCGATGCGCTCCTTGACGTAGGCGCTGACCTCCTCGGGGGCCAGTCCCTCGCCCTCGTGGAGGACGACGGCGGCACCGATCTCCTCGCCCCACTCATCGTGGGGGACGCCGACGACCGCCGCTTCGCGGATCTTCGGGTGCTCGTAGAGCACCTCCTCGACCTCGCGCGGGTAGACGTTGTAGCCGCCGCGGATGATCAGGTCCTTCTTGCGGTCGACGATGTAGAAGTAGCCCTCCTCGTCGGTGCGGGCCATGTCGCCGCTGTGGAACCAGCCGCCGCGCATCGCCTCGGCGGTGGCGTCCGGGCGCTGCCAGTACCCCTTCATGATGTTGTGGCCGCGGATCACGATCTCGCCGACCTCGCCCTGGGCGACCGGATTGTCGTCCTCGTCGACCAGCCGCATCTCGACCCCTTCGATCGGGGTGCCGATCGAGCCCGCCTTGCGCTCCACGTCGGGGTGATTTGAGCAGGCGACCGGCGAGGTCTCCGAGAGTCCGTAGCCCTCCAGCACCTTGGCGTCGAAGGCCTGCTCGAAGCCGTGCAGGACCTCGACCGGCATCGAGGCGCCGCCGGTGATGCAGTTGCGCAGCGACGAGGTGTCGAAGCTCTCGCGCTCGGGATGGTGCAGCAGCGCCCCGTACATGGTCGGCACGCCGTAGAAGTGGGTGACGCCGTCGCTCTGCATCGTCTCCAGCGCCTCGGCGGGATCGAAGCGCGGCACCAGGGTGAGGCAGGCGCCGACCTTGAGCGAGGCGTTCATGCCCACCGTCTGCCCGAAGGAGTGGAAGAGGGGCAGGGCGCCGAGGACGACGTCGCCCTGGGCGATCTCGCAGGTGGTGCGGCTGGAGACGTCGGCGTTGCGGAAGAGGTTGAGGTGGGTCAGCTCGGCGCCCTTGGGCTTGCCGGTCGTGCCCGAGGTGTAGAGGATCACCGCGGTGTCGTCCTCGGCCGTGTCGGCGAGGCCGGGCGTGGGCTGCAGCTCGGCCAGGCTCGCGGCAAAGCCGGCCGGCTCGACCTCAATCATCTCGGCGCCGGCGTCGGCACTGCCGCCGACGGCCTCCTCGGCAAAGCCATGCCAGGCGAGCAGCAGCTTCGATCCGGAGTCCTCCAGGTAGAAGGCGATCTCACGCCGCTTCAGCAGCACGTTCATCGGCACGACGATGCAGCCTGCCCGCAGCACGCCGTAGTAGGCGATCGGGAACTCGGGCACGTTGGGCAGCATCACCCCAACCCGGTCGCCCGGCTCGACCCCCTTCTCGCGCAGCAGGGTGGCGAGGCGGGCGCTGCGGTCGTCGAGCTCGCCGTAGCTCAGCTCGACCCCGCCGAGCCGGATCGCCGGACTGTCCGGCGCCCGCTCGGCGCTTTCGGTGAGCAGCGATGCGAGGTTGAGGCCCATGCGCGTAGCCGGGTCGCCTAGGGCTTGGTCAGGTGATGGACCGGGAACTCCTTGATGTCCGGCGGCCCCGGCATCGCCTTGTCTCCGAGCTCGCCGATCGCCGGGCCGAGGCGTCCGGCCTGGAAGCGGTCGAAGTGGTCACGGGACTCCCAGAAGTCGATGATGCCCCAGCCGTTCTCGGTCGGGCCGGCGGCATGGAAGATCAGCCCCTCGGGTGGATTGCCGTCAATGTCCATGTGGGAATGGAGCGCGTCGTACTGCTCCTGTGTCCCACCCTCGAACCTGAGCCTCAGTCCAATCGCCATCGTGCTCTCCTTGTTTGCGAACCCTGTCAGGCGAGCATAGCCCGCCCTCGCAACTCCGGGCCGCTTTCGGACCCGGATATGCTCAGCTGGATGAAGGATCTGGGCGAGCCGACTTCATACCTCGCGGTGAGCAAGGGCGTGCCGGTCTACTCGAGCGACGGTGAGAACCTCGGCCGGGTCGTGCGGGTGCTCTCGGCGCCCAACCTCGACATGTTCGACGGCGTCATCTTCGACACCACCGCCGGCCCGGGCGGCCATCGCTTCGTCGACGCGCCCGAGGTCGGCGACATCTACGAGGGCGGCATCGTGCTCAAGATCGATGCTGCCGAGGCCGCGAAGCTAGCCGCGCCGGATGCCAACCCCGGAGCGCTCTCGGTGAATCCCGCCGATCTCGTCGCCGGTCGCCAGGGCTTTCTCCGCCGCGCCTGGAACTCGATTTCCGGAAAGCGTTGAGGCGGCCGCCCTTTCTCGCCGGGCTTGCGTAGGATTTCCCGCTCTATGAAACTTCCTGCATTGATGCTCGCGCTGTGCCTCGCCCTGGCCTTTGCCGTTGCCGGTTGCGGTGGAAGCAGCGATTCGACCGGGTCGAGCGAATCAAGCTCCTCGGCCGAGTCGACGGACCCCTCCTCGACCGACGCCGCCGAATCTGAAGCCGGATTGACGGACACCGAAACGAAGCCGAATGTCACCGTGCCGAAGGGCGTTTCGCCGGATAAGTTCGCTTACAAGGAAATCGTCGAAGGCACGGGGGCCACGGCCGAATCGGGCGACGAAGTCACGGTCCAGTACGTCGGGGTCGGCTACGACACCGAAAAAGAATTCGACTCCTCCTGGAGCGCCGGCCAGCCGTTCACCTTCCCCCTTGGCGCCGGAGAAGTGATCAAAGGCTGGGACAAGGGCGTTGCAGGGATGAAGGTCGGCGGTCGCCGCGAGTTGCTCATCCCCGGTGACCTCGGCTATGGCGCCGCTGGCTCGCCGCCGAAAATCGGCCCGAACGAAACGCTGATCTTCGTCATCGACCTGCTCGAAGTCAAATAGCGTCGCAGCAACCGCTGCCCGGATTCCAGCGGGCGGACGCTCACTGACGAAGCAGGGCGGTGGCAGCCTTGGCAGCCGTCGCGACGGTGCTAGGAAGAGCGCGCGCGTCCGGCGACGGCGGACACGGCACGGGGTGGCAGCCCACTCGATGCGAGATGGCCCTGAGCGCAGGATCGGCCGGCGGGCGCGATCATCTCCGGCGATGCCGACCGCCTCGATCTTTGCCGAGCGATTCGTGGCCCAGGGGCTGGCGGGACCTCCCGCCCGCGATCCGGCCGCGGTCGCCGAGCGGTTGCTGGCGGTCCAGGGCCAGGACCCGCGCGGAGCGCGGTTGGCGATCCGGGCCCGCAGCAAGGGCCTGACGGCGGCGGACGTCGACCGGGCGCTGAGCGAGGAGCGCTCGCTGCTAATCACCTGGCTCAACCGCGGCACGCTGCACCTCGTGCGCAGCGAGGACTATCCGCTCCTGCACGCGCTGACGACGCCGCCGCTCTTCACCTCGGCGACCCGGCGCCTCGCCCAGGAGGGTGTTTCGCCCGATGCCGCTGAGCGCGGCGTGGCGACGATCAAGCGGGCGCTTGCCGATCAGGGCCCGCTGAACCGCCTGCAACTGCGCGAGCGGCTCGACCAAGCCGGCCTGGCCACGGAGGGCCAGGCCCTGATCCACCTGCTCTTCCTCGCGACCCTGCGCGGCATCGCCGTGCGCGGGCCGATGGTGGGCAAGCACCACGCCTACATCCTGGTCAGCGACTGGCTCGAGCCCGCCAAGCCCGTGGACCGCGACACCGCACTCGCCGAGCTGGCCCGCCGCTACCTCGTCGGCCACGCCCCGGCCGACGATCGCGACCTTGCCAGGTGGGCGGGGCTGCCCCTGCGCGACGCCCGCGCCGGTCTGTCGGCGATCGCCCCGGAGCTGGTCGATCGCGACGACGGCCTCGTCCACCTCGCCAAGCACCCGCCTATCGCCGAGCTGCCGCCCCCGCGCCTGATCGGCGCCTTCGATCCCGTCCTGCTCGGCTGGAACTCGCGCGAGGCGATCCTCGGCCCCCACACCCAGCTCGTCACCACCAACGGCATCTTCCGCCCCTTCGCGATGGTCGACGGTCGAGCGGTCGCCACCTGGAAGCTGAACCGCGGCGAGGTGACGATCGAGCCGCTCGGCCGCGTCACCAAGAAAGCCGCCGCGGCGCTCGACCTCGACGCCGCCGACGTCGAGCGCTTCATGGCCGGCGCCTAGCTGGCCTCGATCGCCCCGTTCGATCGAGTTGACGAGCTCATCGGCTCCTTGCGGCTGGCGCCCAGGGCAATGCCGGCGATCAGCCTGCCACCGTGCTGGCGTGGATCGTCGCCGCTGCGGGTATGCGAGAAGATCCGCGCCACATTCCACACCGCGAGGAGATGACATGGGACAGCCAGTGGTCCATTTCGAGGTCGTTGGTCGCGACGGCGAGAAGCTGCAGAGCTACTACGCCGAGCTCTTTGACTGGAAGGTCGATGCCGGCAACGAGATGAAATACGGCCTGGTCGATCGCGAGGCCAACTCCAACGCCGAAGGCATCGGCCTTGGCGGCGGCATCGGCCAAGGCCCCGAGGGCTACGACGGCCACGTCACCTTTTACGTCGAAGTCCCCAGCGTCGAGGAGGCCCTGAGCAAGGCCGAGGCGCTCGGCGGCACCCGCGTGATGGGCCCCGAGACGATCATGGGCCGCATGGTCCTCGGCCAGCTGGCCGACCCGGAGGGCAACGTGATCGGCCTGATCGAGGGCGGCTCTTAGCGGCCGTCGCGAGGTGGGCCAGAGGTTTTTGGCCGGTCGCGCGGCCTCGGAGAGGTCGCGTGGCTCGGTTCACACGAGCTAGTGTCGGCTGGCCGTTCATTGGGCACGAATGCCCTATGATCGAATGCGTGAAATATTTTGTACTAGTCCTTGCTTTTTGCCTATCGGCCGGTCTCGTCGCCTGTGGCGGCGAGAGCTCGTCCGGCGCCCAGTCCGGGCCCGACCTGACCGAGGTAGCCGGGGTGCCCAACCCCCCGAACATTCAGCTTCCACCTGGTCCGGCCCCGAAGAAGCTCATCGTCAAGGACCTCAAGGTGGGGCCTGGGGCCGTTGTGAAACAGGAGGAGCTGCTTCGGGTGCAATACGTCGATGCCGCTTACCCCACCGGTCACACTTACGAAGTTCGCTGGAGGGGAGACCACGACAAACCCATCTCCTTCGTACTCGGCGCCGGCTCGGTCAACAAAGGCTGGGAAATCGGCCTGAAAGGAATGAAAGTGGGGGGTCGTCGAGAACTGCGCGTTCCCGAGAGGCTCTCCATCGTTGGAATCAGCAAGGTCTACGTGGTCGAATTGCTCGCGATCGAGGCGGGAGCCGGCTCCGGCGCTCAGAGCTGAGCGAGCAGTTTGCCCTTTCGGCAGGCCGCTCTTAGCCAGCGTCAGCTGAGCTTGGGGCTGCGCCAGGGCTGGCCGAGGCGGGTGGCCAGATCGTCGGCGAGGCCGGCGATCGGGACTCGTGTCTGCTCGAGGGAGTCGCGGTCGCGGAGGGTGACGGTGTCGTCTTCCATCGTCTGGTGGTCGACGGTGATGCCCCAGGGGGTGCCGATCTCGTCCTGGCGGCGGTAGCGCTTGCCGATCGAGCCGCCCTCGTCGAACTCGGCCGGCATGCGGGCGCGCAGCTCTTTGAAGATCTCGCGGGCCTTCTCCGGCATGCCCTCCTTGGAGACGAGGGGGAGGACCGCGACCTTGTTCGGGGCGAGGCGGGGGTGGAGGCGCAGCACGGTGCGCTGGCGGCCCTCGATCTCCTCGACCTCGTAGGCGTCGACGAGGAAGGCGAGGGTGGCGCGATCGGCGCCTGCGGCCGGCTCGATCACGTGGGGGACGTAGCGCTCTTTGGTCTGCTGATCGAAGTACTCGAGCTTCTCGCCGCTGAACTCGGCGTGCTGTTTGAGGTCGAAGTCGCCGCGGTTGGCGATCCCCTCCAGCTCCGACCAGCCGATCGGGAAGAGGTACTCGACGTCGCTGGTGCCCGATGAGTAGTGGGAGAGCTCGTCGGCGTCGTGGGGGCGGACGCGGAGGAAGTCGGGGCGGATGCCAAGCTCGGTGTACCAGCGCTCGCGCTCCCCGATCCAGGTCTCGTACCAGCGGCCCGCCTCCTCGGGCGGGACGAAGAACTCCATCTCCATCTGCTCGAACTCGCGGGTGCGGAAGATGAAGTTGCCCGGGGTGATCTCGTTGCGGAAGGACTTGCCGATCTGGGCGATGCCGAAGGGCGGCTTCTTGCGGGCGAAGCTGAGCACGTTCTTGAAGTTGATGAAGATGCCCTGCGCCGTCTCCGGCCGCAGGTAGACCTCGGAGCCCTCACCGGCGACCGGGCCGACGTGGGTCTCGAACATCAGGTTGAACTGGCGCGGCTCGGAGAGCTCGCCGCCGCACTGTGGGCAGCGCAGCTCCGCCTCCGGGTCGCCGCCCTCGGCCTCGACCGCCTCGCGCAGGTGGTCCTCGCGCCAGCGCTTCTTGCACTTGCCGAGGCACTGCACGAGCGGATCGGTGAATCCCTCGAGATGGCCCGAGGCCTCCCAGACCTGCGGGTGCTGGAGGATCGCCGAGTCGAGGGCGACGATGTCGTCGCGCTCTGCAAGCATGGCCCGCCACCACTCGGCCTTGACGTTGTTCTTGAGCAGCACGCCGTAGTGGCCGTAGTCGTAGGTCGAGCCGAGGCCTCCGTAGATCTCCGAGGAGGGAAAGACGAAGCCGCGCCGCTTGCAGAGGGCGACGATCTCCTCCATCGAGACCTCGGTTGGGCGCTTTTCCTCTGCTGCGGGCATCGGGGGAACCGTATAGAGGCGACGCCCCCCGGGTGCGCCTGGCGCGCGCTTCGCCGCGGCCGGCTGCGATAATCGCCCGTCCCGTGCCGATCTACGAGTACAAATGCGACAACGGACACGTCTTCGACGTGATCCAGCGGATGAGCGACGAGGCGCTGACCGAGTGCCAGGAGTGCGATGCCCCAGCCGTTCGCGTCCTGCACCCGGTTGCCGTCCACTTCAAGGGCTCCGGCTTCTACAACACCGACTACGGCAAGAAGAAGAAGGGCGCCGCCGCAAACGGCGGATCGTCAGAGGGCTCTGGCGACGCAAAGGGCTCCAGCGACTCGCAGGATTCGGGTGACTCGAAGCCCTCGTCGGAGTCCAAGCCGAGCGACCCCAAGCCCAAGGCCCCCACACCCGACTGAGCGAGTGGTCACTTAGGCCGGCCATGGCCGGCCTAAGTGACCACTCGGCGGAGCGGTTAGCCGGTGAGCAGGCGGTCCACTGCTCGGCGGCGGGTTGCCTCGGGCACTACAACGCTGCCTTCGGGGCCTTCGGGGTCGCAGCCCGAGTGGGCGCCGGCGCAGAGCACGTCGGTGGGGGCGCTGCCGCCGATCGCGGCGGAGAGGACCAGCTGCGGCATGGTCAGGAAGCCCATGTCGCTGACGAAGGCCTTGGGCGCGTCCCAGCCGATGATCGGGCCGTGGATGAAGTTGTAGGGGAGGCGGAGCGGGTCGGTGAGGCGGTCTTTGATGCCGTTGATCACCGCCTGTTGGGCCTGGGCGCGCTTGAAGTCGTTGTAGCCGAAGGAGAAGGCGCTCTTGCCGAGGCCGGGGCATTCGACCGGCTCGCGGGTGCGGGCGTAGGCGAGGGCCTTTTCGCCGTTGAGCGTGTTCTCGCCCCTTGCCAGCCGCAGGCTGACCCCGCCCTGGCCGCCGCCGGCGCCGCCGGAGATGTCGGCGCAGAGCTTGTGAGGGAGGTCGACCTTGATCCCGCCGACCGCGTCGATCAGCTTTTCGAAGCCGGTGAAGTCGACGATCGCGACGTGGTCTACCTCGATGTCGAGGAAGTTCTCGACCGCTTCGATCTCGGCCTTGGCGCCGCCGAAGGTGTAGGCGGCGTTGATTTTCTGCGGGCTCTGGCCGGGGATTTCGGCGTAGCTGTCGCGCGGGATCGAGAGTTTGCGGAAGGCGCCGCCGCCGGCGCGGATCAGCATCAGCGTGTCGGCCCGGTATTCACCGGCTTCGCAGCCGTCGTGCGGAGCGTCGCCGTGCGACTGCTGCTCGAAGCACTTCTGCGAGTGGGGGGCGCCGGGCTCCTTGGTATCGGGCGGCCGGGCATCGGTGCCGAGAACGAGGATCGTCTGCGCGCTCGGCAGCAGCAGCGGGTTGCCGTGCAGCGCGTCCTTTGCTTCGCCGGAGAGCTTGAAGGACTGCAGCTGGGCGGAGACGGCGAAGGCGAGGAAGCTGAGCAGGACCCAGCCCAGCGCCGCCAGCCCGACCCACTTGAGCACGCGCTTGCCGGTCCAGCGACGCGGTGGACCGGGCCGCTCGGGGCGGTCTGGCCGCTCCCCCTTGGGGCGTCGCCACCACTTCGGCGCACGCGGCGTCCGCTCTCTGAGTCCTGAGAGATCGGGGGACCGCAACCCGGACAAGCGGCCCTTCCGGGACCGGTAGACCTTGTACTCGGGCGGCCCGGAGGGCTGCTGCTCGCCATTGTCGGCCATGAAAGACTGCGGAGAATCATGCCGATGCCCGCGGTCGTCCGCCTCCAGCCCTCCTCGAAGCTCGCATGAGTGCAGGGGAAATCGTCGGCGTCGACCTGGGCGGGACGAAGATGCTGCTCGGCGTCCTCGATCCGGATTCGAAGGTGCTCTGGGAGAGCCGCGAGGCCTCGACCGGGCAGACCGAGGACGAGCTGGTCGAGCTTTTGGTGCGCGAGATCGGCGAGGCGCATGCCGCCCGCCCGGCCGCGGCCGCGGTCGGTCTCGGCGTCCCGGCGACGATCAATCACGACAAGGGCATCGCGGTCAGCGCCGTCAACCTGCCGCTGGAGGACGTGCCGATCCGCGACCTGATCGGCGAGCGCACCGGCCTGCCGGCCTTCGTCGACAACGACGCCACCGTGGCCGCCCTTGCCGAGCACCTCTACGGCGCCGCCCGCGGCGCCGAGAACGCGGTGATGCTAACGATCGGAACTGGGATCGGCGGCGGCCTGATCCTCGGCGGCGAGGTCTACCGCGGCAGCACCGGGGCCGGGGCTGAGCTCGGCCACACGGTGATCGCGATCGACGGGCCGCCCTGCCAGGGCAACTGCCCCGGGCGCGGCTGTGTCGAGACCCTGGCGTCCGGTACCGCGCTGGGGCGCGAGGGCCGGGCCGCCGCCGCGCGCGAGCCCGACTCGGTCCTGGGGCAGATGGCGGCCGACGGCCACGAGGTCGACGGCAAGGCGGTGACCGAGGCCGCGCTCGGCGGCGACGCGACCGCGATCGGCGTCTTCGACCTGATCGGCACCCGGCTCGGCGCCGCCCTGACCAGCTTCGCCAACATCTTCGAGCCCGAGGTCTTCGTCATCGGTGGCGGCGTGATCGCCGCCGGCGACCTGCTGCTCGATCCCGCTCGCCGCGAGCTGGAGGCGCGGGCATTGCCACCGATGAAGCGGACCCCCGTCGTCGCCGCCGAGCTGGGGCCCGACGCCGGCATGATCGGCGCCGCGGCGATGGCGCGGATCGAGCTTGAGAGATGACCGACCGACAATTCACGCACCCACGGATGACGCGCCTGGCGCGGCGCTGGATCGGCACTCACGGCCTTGTGCGTAGCGCCGCTGCGCGCACCGCCCGCGCGCACCGCCCAGCTTGGCCAGTCGTGCCCCCGCGAGCACGGCAATTGTGGATCGGTCATCTGGAGCAGGGGAGGGGCTGATGCCGGGCGAGCTGATCGTCTGCCCGACCCCGATCGGCAACCTCGACGACATCACGCTCCGGGTCCGCGACGCCCTCGTCGCCGCCGACTGGATCGCCTGCGAGGACACCCGCCGCACCGGCGGCCTGCTCGACAAGCTCGGCATCCGCCCGGCGCCGCCGCTGGTCTCCAACCACGAGGGCAACGAAGCCGCCCGCGCGACCGAGCTGGCGCAGAAGATCGAGCGCGGCGATACGGTCGCCCTGGTCTCCGACGCTGGCATGCCGGGGGTCTCGGACCCCGGCTTCCGGCTGATCCGCCGCTGCCTCGAGCGCGACCTCGACGTGACCGTGCTGCCGGGCCCCTCGGTGGTCCCGGTCGCCCTCGTCGCTTCCGGCCTGCCGACCGACCGCTGGCGCTTCGAGGGCTTCCTGCCCAAGCGCTCCGGTGAGATGGAGCGGGTGCTGCGCTCGGCCGAGACCGTGATCGCCTTCGAGTCGCCGCGCCGGGTCGGCGAGTCCCTGGCGGCGCTGGCGGCGATCGCCCCTGACCGCCCCGCCGCCGTCTGCCGCGAGATGACGAAGATGCACGAGGAGGTCTCGCGCGGCTCGCTGGCCGAACTGGCGCGGCGCTTCCGCGGCGACGTCAAGGGCGAGATCGTGCTGGTGATCGGGCCGGCCGCCGCGGAGGACCACGACCGCGACGTCGGCTTTGCCGTCGACGCGCTGCGCCACCTGGTCCAGTCGGGGGCGCGCCCGCGCGCCGCGGCCAGCGTCGTCGCCGCCCTCACCGGCACCCGCGCCAATGACCTCTACCGGGCGCTGACCGGTCGCGAGCCGCGTAGATAGCCTGGCTCCAGTGTCCTTTTACGTAACGACCCCGATCTACTACGTCAACGCCGAGCCCCACCTCGGCCACGCTTACTCGACGCTGGCGGCCGACGTGCTCGCCCGCCACATGCGCCAGCGCGGCGAGGACGTCTTCTTCCTCACCGGCACCGACGAGCACGGCGAGCCGATCGAGCTTGCCGCCGAGCGCGAGGGCATCTCGCCGCAGGAGCTGGCGGATCGCAACGCCGCCAGGTTCGAGGCGCTGATGCCGATCATCGACTCGACCAACGACTTCTTCATTCGCACCTCCGACCCGCGCCACACCGCGAAGGTCGCCGAGATCATGCAGCGGGTCTACGACAACGGCTGGGTCAGCAAGGGGGTCTACGAGGGCTGGTATTGCCCGCGCTGCGCCGACTTCAAGACCGAGCGTGAGCTCGGCCCGGGCAACACCTGCGCGATCCACGAGATCCCGCTGGAGAAGGTTCGCGAGGAGAACTGGTTCTTCCGCCTCTCCGCTTTCCAGGAGCGACTCGAAGCTCTGTATGAGGAGCGACCCGACTTCGTCGTCCCCGACTTCCGCCGCAACGAGGCGGTCTCGTTCATCAAGGGCGGCCTCGAAGACGTCTCGCTCTCGCGGCCGAGCCTGAAGTGGGGCCTGCCACTGCCCTGGGACCCGAGCCAGCGCATGTACGTCTGGTTTGACGCATTGCTCAACTACGTCACCGCGCTCGGCTTCGCCCGCGAGGGAGAGGACCTGACCGAGCGCTACTGGCCCGCCTCCCTGCACGTGCTGGGCAAGGACATCCTCAAGTTCCACGCGGTGATCTGGCCGGCGCTGCTCTGGGCCGCCGACCTCGAGCCGCCGCGGCGGATGACGATCCACGGCTACCTGCTGATGGGCGAGAAGAAGATGTCGAAGTCGCTCGGCAACGTGCTCGACCCCTTCGAGGTGATCGAGCGCTTCGGCGCCGACGCGCTGCGCTTCTACTGCTTCCGCGAGGTCAGCTTCGGCCAGGACGGCTCGATCTCCACCGCCGGCTTCGAGGCGCGCTACGAGACCGAGCTGGCCAACGACTTCGGCAACCTGGCCAGCCGCATCCTGGCGATGGTCGAGCGCTACCGCAGCGGCGTCGTGCCGGAGGCCGCGGTCGACGCGGTGCTGGCGGAGGACTTCGAGGGCGTCGTGCCGCGCTTCTGCGAGCTGCTCGACCGGGCCGAGCTGACCCAGGCGCTGGAGCAGGCCTGGAAGCTGGTGCGGCGGCTCAACCGCTTCGTTGAGGAGACCCAGCCCTGGGTCCTGGCCAAGGACGAGGCCGATCCCGAGCGCCTCGACGAGGTCCTCTACAACCTGGTCGAGGGCCTGCGGGTGACGACGTTGCTGCTTGCCCCGTACCTGCCCCGAAGCAGCGAGAAGCTGCTGGCTGCACTCGGCGAAGGCGGCCGGGAGCTGGCCGAGCTGGGGTCGCGGCCTGGCGGCCAGGCGGTCGAGCGGATCCCGGCGCTGTTTCCGAAGATCGAGCCGCCCGCTTGATGGAAGCCCCGGTCCTCGCCGTCGCCGGATTGCGCAAGAGCTACCGGGGGCAGGAGGCGCTGGCGGGGATCGATCTGCGGGTCGGGGCCGGTGAGCTGGTCGGCCTGCTGGGGCCCAACGGCGCCGGCAAGTCGACCCTGACCAAGATCGCCTGCGGGCTGGTGCGGCCGAGCGGTGGCAGCGTCGAGGTGCTTGGCCGCCCAGCCGGCTCGCCGCCCGCCCGCGCTGCGCTCGGCTACCTCGCCGAGCTGTTCCGCTTCCCCGGCTGGTGCTCGGCCGAGGAGCTGCTGGCGCTGCACCAGCGGCTGGCCGGCTCGACGGGGGGCGAGGCGGAGCGTCGCGAGCTGCTCGACCTGGTCGAGCTCGGCGAGGCAGCCGAGAAGCGGATCGAGGCGATGTCGAAGGGAATGCAGCAGCGGCTCGGAATTGCTCAGGCGCTGGTTGGCTCACCGCGTCTGTTGCTGCTCGACGAGCCGACCAGCGCCCTCGACCCGGTTGGGCGTCGCATCGTCCGCGTCCTGCTCGAGGAGCTGCGTCGCCGCGGCGTCGCGGTCCTGCTCAACTCGCACCTGCTCAGCGAGGTCGAGCTCGTCTGTGACCGGGTCGCGATCATCGCCCGCGGCGAGCTGATCAAAGCGGGGACGCCGCTGGAGCTGGCGGGCCCGGGCGGGGTGGCGGTCGAGACCGAGTCGGGAGTCCGCGTCTTCGAGGGGGCGCAGCGCGACGACGCGCCGCGCATCGTCGCCGATCTCGTCGCCGCCGGGGAGCGGGTCTACCGGGTCGAGGTACGCCACAGCTCGCTTGAAGACGTCTACCTCGAGGCGGTTGGAGGGCAGACCGGATGACTCCCTCGCCCGCCCGCTCGGCGATGACCGTGATCGCGCTCTCGATGCGCGAGGGGATTCGCCGCCGCGTCTTCGTCGCGGTCCTTGCTCTCACCGTCGCCTTCCTCGCGCTCTACGCGCTGGGCGCCCACTTCGTCTTTCGCGATGCGCACGAATTTGCCGGCGGGGAAGCACACATCCTCGATCCCAAGGCCTTCGCCGGCGCCACCATCTTCGGCCTGGCGATGTTCGCGACGCTTTTCCTCGGCGCCGTGCTCTCGGTCTTCCTCACGCTTGGCGCCGTGCGCGGCGACGCCGAGAGCGGCCTGCTGCAGCCGATCGTGGTGCGGCCGATCGGCCGCACCACGATGCTGCTGGCGCGCTTCGCCGGCGCGGCGCTGCTGTCGGCCGCCTACGTCGTTCTCGTCTATCTGGTCGCCTGGGCGATAACCAAGGCGACCGGGGGCTGGTCGCCCGACCACCTCGTCGGCCCGGCCCTGGGCCTCGCCCTGGCGGTCTCGATCATCGCCGCGATCTCCCTGCTGCTGTCTGTGCTGCTGCCCGCCACCGCCCAGGGGATCGTCGTCTTCATGATCTTCGGCGCCGGGCTCACGGCCGGGCTGCTGGCTCAGATCGGCCACGCGATCAACTCCGACTCCCTGCACACGATTGGGCGGGTGGCGAGTTGGGCGCTGCCCTTCGAGGGCCTCTACGCAGCTGGCCTGCACGCGCTGATCTCCGGCACCTCGGGGCTGACCGGGGTGGTTCTCCAGCTTGGCCCCTTCGGCGGCTCGGAGCCGGCCGGGCCCGGACTGATCGCCTGGGCGTTCCTCTACATGGCCGGCATCCTGGCGGTCGCCGCCCTGGCCTTCTCCCGGCGCGACCTCTGAGCTACTTGGCGGCGAGGCAGCCCGGGCCGAGCTGGTCCGGGCTGGTGTAGCCGCTCAGGGCCATGGTCAGGTCGAACTCGGCCAGGATCATCTTGAGGACCGTTTCAACGCCCGCTTGGCCCTCCAGGGCGAGGCCCCAGACGTAGGGGCGGCCGAGGCAGACGGCGTCGGCGCCGAGGGCAAGCGCCTTGATCACGTCGCTGCCGCTGCGGATGCCGCTGTCGAAGAGGATCGTCAGATCGTCGCCGGCCGCCTCGGCGATCGCCGGCAGGGCCTCGAGTGAGCCGATCGCGCCGTCGACCTGGCGGCCGCCGTGGTTGGAGACGACGATGCCGTCGATGCCCCGCTTGGCGGCTTCGATCGCGTCGTCCGCATGCTGGATCCCCTTGATCACGATCGGCAGCTCGGTCTTTCCGCGCAGCCACTCGAGGTCGTCCCAGCTCAGCGAGGGATTGGCCTGGATGCCGAGGAAGTGGCCGGTGGCGGCGCCGACGTCCTCCTCGGGAGTGCTCTGCAGGCCGGCGCGGAAGACGGGGTCCTGGAAGTAGTTGGCGACGCCCACGCCTTCGAGGAACGGCAGCCAGGCCTGCTGTAGATCGCGCGGCTTCCAGCCGGGGACGAAGGTGTCGACGGTGAGGACGATGGCGCCGTAGCCGGCGGCCTCGGCGCGGGTGACGAGGCTCTCGGCGAGGGCACGGTCGTTGGGCCAGTAGAGCTGGAACCAGCGCGGCGCTTCGCCTCCCGCCGCCGCGATCTCCTCCAGGGTGAAGGCCGAGGCGGTGCTGGCGATCATCGGCAGGGCGAGGCTTGCGGCGGCGCGCGCGGTTGCCAGCTCGCCGTCCTCGTGGACGACCTTCTGCACGCCGATTGGAGCCAGCAACAGCGGGGCTGGCATCGTCGTGCCCAGCAGCGTGGTCGAGGGGTCGCGCTCGGCGACGTCGCGCAGCATCCGCGGCACTATGCGGTGCTTGCGGAAGGCCTCGCGATTGGCGTCAATCGTGTCCTCGCTGCCGGCGCCGGCGAAGACGTAGTTTGCCGCCCGCTCGTCCATCGCCTCGGCCGCGCGCCGCTCCAGCTCGGCGATCGAGACCGGTATCGAGGGGGTCTCTCCGCCCAGGCCGCGGGCGTAGATCTCACGGTAGTAATCGGCGAAGTCGCTCACCGGCACAGGCTATTTGAGCGGGAGGTGGATCGATACTCCAGGCCGGCCAGGGCGCCTCGGCCGGTCAGACGGGTGCAACCGATCAGGCCGGATTAGCCGGCCAGCAGGGTCAGCCGGCACGAAAGGCTCGTCCAACGAAGCCGTGCTCAAAACCGAAGTCTCCTCCTCACGCTCAAGCTGGACGCCCTCGAAGGCATCCTCGGCGGGATCACCCACGACGACCTCTTGGACGTGCAGGCGACGCTGAACCTCACCAACGGTGAGCCGCTCGATTCCGTCGACGCCCGGTCAAAGGCCTTACCAGCGGGGACCTGACCGGTGCTGTGGACGCCGTCAAAGGTCTGACCAACGCAGAACTCACAGAAACCGTGGCCTCGCTGCCGCTGGTCGGCACCCTCTGCGAATAGAGTGAAGGCCTGACCAAACAGGTCAACAAAGTCGGCAGCTCGCTGGGGGAAATCTCCCTGCTCGGAGCGGGCGCCATCCCGGGGCTGGGCCTCAAACTGCCGACGATTGCACCGCTTGGCGAATTCACCTGTTGAGCATCTAGTCGCGAAAACAGCCTCCCGGACCAGCGACCCGCGCGCCCTCGTTGACGCGCGGGTCGCTCTCGTTCTTAGACTGCCGTTGATGATCGACTCGCACACCCACCTCTTCCTCTGCCAGCGGCCCGAGGACGAGGTCGTTGCCGCGGCCCGCGAGGCGGGCGTCGAGCGGATGCTCAACGTTGGCCTCGACGCCGAGTCCAACGAGGTGGCAATCGCCGGCGCTGAGCGCCACGAGGGCGTCTTCGCGACCGTCGGCTGCCACCCGACCGAGGCGGCCGGTTTCGACGATGCGCGGGCGCAGGAGATCGGCCGGCTCGCGGCTCACGAGAAGGTTCGGGCGATCGGCGAGACCGGGATCGACTACTACCGCGACACGGCGAGCCGGGCCGACCAGCGGCGGGCCTTCGAAGCGCAGATCGACATCGCCCGCGACCACGGCCTGCCGGTCGTCATCCACGCCCGCGATCCCGACGAGGAGACCGGCGCCACCGACGACGTCTTCGAGATCCTCGATTCGCGCGCCGCCGGTGTGCCGGTGATCCTGCACTGCTTCCTCGCTCCCTGGCGCGTCGACGACGCGATCGAGCGTGGCTGGTTCTGCTCCTTCTCGGGCATCGTCACCTTCCCCAGCGCCGAGAAGCTGCGCGAGGCAGCCGCCAAGCTGCCCGACGAGCTCGTCTTGGTCGAGACCGACGCCCCCTATCTCGCCCCGCAACCGGTGCGCGGCAAGCCCAACGAGCCGGCCCATGTCGTCTCCACTGCCGAGGTCGTCGCCGAGGTCCGGGGCGTCTCCTACGCCGAGCTGGAGCGCACGGTCGAGGCCAACGCGCTGGCGCTCTTCGGCTGGTAGCCGTGGCAAGGACCCGTTCAGAGACCCCTCGCGCCCGCCTGGCGGCGGCGGCCGCGGCGCGGCGCGGCGCCCTCAGTCGGCCGAATAGCAACCGCTACTCGGCCTCCCTGCGTCCTCGCTCCGCTCGCTCCGGCGCTCGCCAGCACACGCGGAGTCTCTGAATGGGGCCTAGGCTCGGGCAGAACTTCCTGTCCGACCCGAACCTGCTCGACGCGATCGTCCGCGACGCCGAGCTCAGCGCGGACGACGTCGTGCTCGAGGTTGGAGCCGGTGAAGGGGTGCTGACCGAGCGGCTGGCCGAAGCCGCCGATCGGGTCCACGCGGTCGAGCTCGACCGGCGGCTGGAGGGGGCCCTGGCGCCGCTGGCGGCTCGGCAGAACGTCAGCCTGCACTGGGGTGATGCGATGGAGCTCGACCTCGCCGGCCTCGACCCCGCCCCGACCGCGGTCGTCTCCAACCTGCCCTACTCGGTGGCGACGCCGGTGATCCTGCGCACGATTGAGGAGCTGCCGACGGTCGGACGCTGGACGGTGATGGTGCAGCGCGAGATCGCCGAGCGGCTGCGCGCGGCACCGGGCAGTCGCACATACGGCTCGCCGAGCGTGGTGGTGCAGCTCGCCTGCGACGTGAAGCTGCTGCGCAAGGTCGACCCGGCGGTCTTCCGGCCGCGGCCGCGGGTTGACTCGGCGATCCTCGGGCTGCGCCGCACCGCGCCCGGCGCCGACCCGGCGACTCGAGACCTGATCCGCGCCGCCTTCGCCCATCGCCGCAAGGCCCTCGCTCGCTCGCTCGAGCACTTGCGGCCGGGGTCGCTGGCGACGACCCGAGAGGCGCTCGAGGAGCTGGGCCTGGCTGCGGACGCACGTGCCGAGGCGCTTTCGCCCAACGAGTTCGCCGCCCTATCGGCGAAGCTGCGCGAATCAAGTAGTCAAGGAAATAGATAGAGAACTTGATTCGCGTGGCGCCCTGAGCGCCGTGCCGCGACTTCGATGCTGACTCACGCCCCCGCCAAGCTCAACCTCTGTCTCTACCTCGGCCCTCCGCGAGGCGACGGCCTGCACGAGCTCTGCTCCCTCTTCGAGCCGCTCGCTCTTGGCGACCCGATCGAGGTCCGCGAGGCCGAGCGCGACGAGGTCGTTTGCCCGGGCGTCGAGGGCGACAACCTGGCTGCGCTGGCGCTGGAGGCGCTGCGCGAGCGTGGCTGGCGCGAGCCACCTTTGCGGATCGAGATCGAGAAGCGGATCCCGGTTGCCGCCGGACTCGGCGGCGGCAGCGCCGACGCGGCGGCCGTGCTGCGGCTGGCGGCGGGCGAAGTGGCGGAGCTCGAGGCGATCGCGGCCGAGCTCGGCGCCGACGTGCCCTCGCAGCTGAGCCCCGCGCTCGCCCTCGTGCGCGGCGCGGGTGAGCGGGTCGAGCGCCTGCCGGAGCCGGCGCCGCACGCGGTGGTGCTGCTGCCCGACGGTGGCGGCCTCGGCACCGCCGAGGTATTTGGCGAGGCGGACCGCCTCGGCCTTGGACGCAGCGCGGCCGAGCTGGACGAGCTGGCGGACCGCCTGCGCCTCGCGGCCGGCGCCGGCGCCTCGCCGCTCGCCTACCCCGAGCTGCTCGCGAACGACCTCGAGCCCGCAGCGCGCTCACTGCGACCGCAAATCGGCGAGGCCCTCGACGCGCTGCGCGCGGCCGGCGCGCCCCAGGCGCTGCTCACCGGCTCCGGCCCGACCGCGTTCGGGCTCTTCGAGAGCCTCGCCGCGGCCCGCGCGGCGGCGGCGGCGCTCGACCGCGACGACGCGATCGTCTGTGAGGCAGGCCGCCGGCGCGAAGCCATTGAGCGAGAGAGCCGGTGACGATGAGCGCGATTGAGCGAAGCGCAAAGGGGGTGCTCGGGCCTTGAGGCTGCCGGGGGAGAAGGACGGCGGCAACCGCAAACGCCTGCTGATCGCGATCGTCGCCGCGGCGGTCGCCTTCGGCTACTACATGCTCAGCCGACAGCTCGGCCACCTCGATCTGCAGGGCCTGCTGGAAGACATCTCCAACACGCTCGGCGCCTGGACCTATCTGCTGGTCGGCGTCTTCGCCTTTGCCGAGACCGGCGCCTTCGTCGGCCTCGTCGTCCCCGGCGAGACGGTGATGCTGCTCGGCGGCGCCGTCGCCGGCCAGGGCGCGATCGACATCTACCTGCTGATCGCGATCGCCTGGTTCTCGGCCTGGGCGGGGGACACGACCAGCTTCTTCATCGGCCGCCGCCTCGGCCGCGAGTTCGTAATCGAGCATGGGCCGCGAGTCGGTATCAGCCACGAGCGCTTCGAAAAGGTCGAGGACTACTTCTCCCGCCACGGCGGCAAGACGATCTTCATCGGCCGCTTCATCAGCCTCGTTCGCGCCTTCGCCCCCTTCATCGCCGGCAGCTCCGGGATGCGCTACCGCGCCTTCGTCCCCTACAGCGTCCTCGGCACCGGCCTCTGGGCCAGCGCCCACATCCTCGTCGGCTATTTCTTCTCGCGCAGCATCGAGAGCGCCGCCGAGTACGCCGGCCGCGGCGCCTTCGTGCTGGCGACGACGATCGTCGTCGTCGCCAGCATCGTCTTCCTCTTCCGCCGCTTCCGGGTCGAGGCCAACCGCCGCGCCGCGGTCGCCTGGATGGAGGGCCACGCGGCCAGTCGCTGGCTCGTCGTGCTGACGCGGCGCTTCCGCCCACAGCTGCTCTTCCTCTGGGGGCGGGTCACGCCGGGCGGCACCTTCGGCCTCGAGTTCACCACCCTGACCGCGATCTTCGCCGTCGCAAGCTTCGTCCTTGTCTCCTACACCGTGATCATCAACGGCGAACCGGGACCGACCCCCGGTGACAACACGGCGATCGAAATCGCCGAACGCCTGCAGGCCGGCTGGCTGACCGGCTTCTCCAAGGCCTTCACCCACCTCGGCTCGGCGGCCGTCGTCGGCTCCCTCGCCTTCCTCAGCGCGGCGCTGCTGGTCGCGCGCCGGCGCTGGGCGGAGTTCGGCGTTCTGGTCGCGGGTGCGGTGCTGATCGTCGTCGGCGTGCACGAGCTCAAGGACGCGATCGACCGGCCGCGGCCAGGGGGCGGCCTGATCGGTGTCTCCGGCTCCTCCTTCCCCAGCGCCCATGCCGCCTACTCGACCTTCTACGTCTGGCTGGCGGTGACGATCGTGATGCGGCTGCGCCCGGGGATGGCGCGCGGCGCGGCGGTGATCGCGGCCGGGATCGCCCTGACCGCGCTGGTCGGTCTCTCCCGCGTCTACCTCAGCGTCCACTACCTCAGCGACGTCAGCGGCGGCTGGGCGCTCGGCGTCGCCGCCTTCGCCCTCTGCGCGGCCGTTGCGCTTGTCATCACCACGGTTCGGCAGAATGGACGCGATGCTGCCGTTGGCACTGCAGAAAATCGAGAATGAGTACCTGCTCTTCGGCGCGGCCGGGCTGGTCAGCCTGACCGCCTTCGTCGGCTTGATCCTGGTGCCCGCGGTCAGCTCCTACGGGCGGCTGTGGGAGAAGGCCGCCGCCGGCTTCCTCTCGCTCTTCGTCCTCGCCGCCCTGGTTTTGGTCGGTGTCGTCGGCGGACTCGTGGTCGTTTACTACTACAACGACATCGTCACTCTCCTCAACGGCAGGTAGCTGGGGATAATGGGGGCATGCCAGCCGCCTCCAAAGGCCAGAAAAGCCCTGCAATAGAGGGGGGAGAAGGGACGCTCGACGCGCTCTCGGAAGCGGTCGAATCGGGCGCTGGGCTGCCCGCCATCGCCCGCGCGGCGGCCAAGGTGCTGGACGCCAGCGTTGTCCTGATCGACCGCTCCAGCGCCGTGCTGGCGGTCGCCGGCGCCTCTCCCGACCAGGAGAAGAAGCTGCTCGTCGGCGGCGAGGAGGTGACGCGGGTCGAGCTGCGCGTCGCCGACAGCGCCGTCGGTGAGCTGCGTTATCGCAGCACCGGCCCCCCCGAGCCGGCGATCGTCCGCATGGTGACGACGCTGCTGGCCCTGGAGCTGGAGCGCTCGCGCTCACCGGAGTGGGAGAGCGAGGAGGTCGCGGGGGCTTTCGTCGCCGCGGTGCTGGCCCGGGAGGTGACCGACCGAGGCGACATCGTCGCCCGCGGCGCCGAGCTCGGCGCCGACCTCGAGCGCGGCGCTGGGGTGCTGATCCTGCACGCGGCACCGCGTGCGGCGCAGACGGGGGAGTGGCGGGCGCGGGTGCTGACCCTGGCGCAGCGCGCCCTGCGCTCGCTGGCGCCGGGCTCGCTCGCCAGTCCCGACGGCGAGGAAGCGGCGGAGATCGCGGTGATCGTCCCGGCCGAGGAGGACGCGCGGGTCGAGCGCGCCGCGGCTGGGCTGATGCGGGAGCTGGAGGACAGCCTCGCCGGCTTCCACCTGACGATCGGCCACAGCCGCCACGCCGCCGATCCGGTCGATCTCTACCGGGCCGGCAACGAGGCGCGGCTGGCGGTCAACGTCGGCGAAGCCGAGGGCCGCCCGCTGCTCGCCTTCGAGGACACCGGCTCCTACCGGTTGCTGCTGCCGGCGATGAGCGAGGACCCGCGTGAGCTCGAGCGCTTCTACGCCGAGACGATCGCGCCGCTCTCCGCCTACGACGACCAGTACGAGACCGACCTGGTGGCCACGGTCGAGGCCTACCTCGACAACGACGGCAACGTCGCCGGCACCGCCAAACAGCTCTTCACCCACCGCCACACGATCCGCTACCGCCTCGAGCGGGTCAAAGAGCTCTGCGGCCACGACGTCTCCGCCACCGAGGGCCGCGAGAAGCTCGGCCTCGGCCTCAAAACGATGCGAGTCCTCGGCATAGCCTCGCCGCGGGGCCCGGCCCAGGAACCGGGGGCCGAAGCCGGCAAGGTCCCGCGGTCCGTTGACGAGTAGGAGGGCTCGGCGATTCCGGGGGAAGGACTCGAACCCTCTCTTCCAAGACCAAAACTTGGCGTGCTGGCCAATTACACCACCCCGGATCGGTTTCGAGCCTAGCGTCCGCGGGCACAAACCCTCCCTTTTCCACCTCCACGGTGGTCGATGGGGTATCCCTGCTTGAGTGCGTCCGCAGGGGCGCTTAGGGTCCGCAATATGGAGATGGGGAGCGTGCAGATGGATCCCGAGGTTCGCGAGGGGTTGCGGCGGGGCTGGAAGGTGCTGATGGCCGTCGGCGTCCTGGCGATCTTGATCGGCTGTGTGGCGATCGTCGTGCCCGTGGCGGCCGCGGTCGGAACCGCAATCTTCATCGGCTGGATCCTCCTGATCACCGGCGCCTTTCTCATTGCCGGAGCCTTCACGGCGCACTCGATCGGGACCGTGGTGCTGCGCCTGATCTGGGCGCTGCTGACGGTGGTTGTTGGCGTCTGGCTGATCGTCGAGCCGCACAACGGCACCCTGACCCTGACCCTCGTCCTCGGCATCTACTTCCTCTTCATGGGCCTGACCCGGATCGCCGTCGCCTTCGCCGGCCGCGGCCAGCAGGGCGCCGGCCTGGTCGGCCTCAGCGGTGTTGCCGGCCTGCTGATTGGCGTCCTCGTCCTCGCCAAGTTCCCCAGCTCGGCTGACTGGGCAATCGGCCTGCTGGTGGGCATAGACCTGATCTTCGCCGGCTGGACGCTGACCTCCGTGGCTCTTGTCGGCCGCGACCTCGCCCGAAGCTAGCTGAGCCCAGCGGACCGCATGCCGCATCACTGCCGCGGCTCGCGCCCGAGTTAGTCCGCCGCACCGCAGCTCGCGCGGGTTCTGTCATTTCGCCTCTCGCGCGGGTGGCGTGTATGGAGGGGGTCGAGGACGTACACCTCGCCCGCAGGCCCCCTTCATGCATGACAGGACCCGCGCGCCTGGCGCCATGACAGGACCCGCGCGCCCTGACTACGATCCCGGGGTGGAGTCTCCCCTCGTCTTGGTCATGGCTGCGGGCGAAGGAACGCGCATGCGTTCCGCCACGCCGAAGATGCTGCACCCTGTCTGCGGGCGGCCGATGGTTGCTTGGCCGATTGAAGCTGCTCGCGAGGCCACCGGCGCCGAGTGGATCGTTGCGATCGATTCGCCCAAGCAGAACAGCGTTCCCGGTCTGCCCGACAAGGTTCGGATCGTCACTCAGCCAGAGCCGGATGGCACCGGAGGGGCAGTGCGGGCGGCGTTGCCGCTGATCGAGGAGGCCGAGACCGTGCTCGTCCTCTCCGGTGACGTGCCGCTGCTCTCGGCGCAGACGATCTCGGGCCTGCTCGAGGCTCACGCCGCCTCCGGCGCCGCGGCGACGATGCTGACGATCGAGCTCGACGAGCCCGGCTCCTATGGGCGGGTCGTGCGCGACGACGAGGATGGAGTCGAGCGGGTTGTCGAGGCCAAGGCTGCCGGCGATGCCACGGCGGAGCAGCTGGCGATCCGCGAGATCAACGCTGGCACCTATGTCTTTCAGGCGGCTCCGCTTGCGGAGGCGCTTGCCGGCCTCTCCAACGACAACGCCCAGGGCGAGTACTACCTGCCCGATGTGTTGCCGGCGCTGCGCGCGGCCGGTCACTCCGTCGGCGCCCACCTCGCCGACGACCTCGCCGTGACGATGGGCGTCAACAACCGCGCCGATCTCGCCGCGGTCGAGGCCGAGGCCCGCCGCCGCCTCCTCGAGGCTCACATGATCGCCGGCGTCACCGTCGTCGACCCGGGCTCGACCTGGATCGACGTCGGCGTCGAGATCGCCGCCGACGCCCGCATCGAGCCCGGCACCAGCCTGCGCGGCGAGACCGCGATCGGCGCCGGCTGCACGGTCGGTCCGCTGACCACGCTGATCGACAGCCGGCTTGGCGAGGGCGTCGCCGTGCCGCATTCCTACCTGGTCGAATGCGAGGTCGGCGACGGCGCTCAGGTCGGCCCGTTCGCCTACCTGCGCCCGGGGGCTCAGCTCGAGCAGGGGGCCAAGGCCGGCACCTTCGTCGAGATCAAGAACTCGCGAATCGGCGCCGGCGCCAAGGTGCCGCACCTCGCTTACGTCGGCGACGCCGAGGTCGGAGCGGGCGCCAACCTGGGCGCCGGCTCGATCACCGCCAACTACGACGGTTTCCGCAAGAACCGGACTGTGATCGGCGAGAACGCCCGGGTCGGCGTTGACACGATGCTGATCGCACCGGTAGAAGTCGGCGACGGTGCCTACACTGGCGCTGGCGCAGTGATCAAGAGCGACGTGCCCGAGGGCGCGCTCGCGGTGAGCGAGAACGAGCAGCGAAACATCGAGGGCTTCGCCGCCCGCAAGGCGGCCAAGATGGAAGAGGAGCAGACCCCGTGAGCACGATCGAGGAGCGACCAGAGGCGGTGGCGGCGACAGCCATCACCCATGACTACTCGAAGCGGATGATGGTCTTCGGCGGCCGCAGCTCGATGGAGCTGGCCGCCAAGGTCGCCGGCAAGCTCGACGTCGACCTCGGCCAGGTGACGCTGAAGACCTTCGCCAACGGCGAGGTCTACTGCCGCTACGAGGAGTCGATCCGCGGCGCCGACGTCTTCATCGTGCAGTCGACCTGCGCCAACGAACACTCGGGGATGACGCCGAACGACTCGCTGATCGAGCTGCTGACGATGATCGATGCCGCCCAGGGCGCCTCCGCTCACCGCATCATCGCCGTCATGCCCTGGTACGGCTACGCCCGCCAGGACAAGAAGTCGGCGCCGCGCGAGCCGATCTCGGCCCGCATCGTCGCCAAGTGCCTGGAGGGCGTCGGCGTCGACCGCGTCCTCACCATGGATCTCCACGCCGGTCAGGTTCAGGGCTTCTTCCACGTCCCCGTCGACCACATGACGGCGATGCCGATGCTGACCCAGTGGTTCGCCGACCAGCACCGCGCCGAGGAGCTCGTGATCGTCTCTCCCGACGCCGGCCGGGTGAAGACGGCGCGCAACTTCGCCCGCCGCATCGGCACCCACTGGGCGGTGATGGAGAAGGAGCGCCCGGCCCAGCAGGTGGCCGAGATCGGCTACGTCGTCGGCGACGTCAAGGGCAAGACCGCGGTCCTGGTCGACGACATGATCGACACCGCCGGCACGCTTTGCGCAGCGGCGCAGACGGTGCTCGACGAGGGGGCGGCGCGGGTGATCGCCTGCGCCACCCACGGCGTCTTCTCCGGCCCCGCCTACGAACGCCTCGCCTACGAGAAGTCCGGCATCGAGCAGATCGTCGTCAGCGACACGATCCCCTTGCGGCCCGGCGCGCCCGACAACATCAAGGTGCTCTCCACGGCCGGCACCTTCGCCGACTCGATCCGCCGCATCTTCACCGACGACTCGGTCTCCGAGATCTTCGCCGGCGAGAATCAGCTCTTCTGAGGGTCGCGCGACAGCGCGGGACTCTCGATGGGGGAACGGACAAAGCTCGGGCTGTGGATCTGCCTGCCGCTGCTCGCCTGGGCGGCTGTCTGGACCGCGGCGCTCTCGATGCCTGCCTCCGAACTGCGACGGCTACGGGCCCGACAGCGGAGGGGAGGAAGTACTGCTCATCGTCCTCGTCGCAGCGGCGTCGCTTGCCACCGCGGGCGCGGCGCTGTGGAGGCTGGTGGGCTTGGGCAACGCAAATGCGTTCAGCACGGGCCGGGACCTGACGATCGGCGCCAGCGCGGTGCTCGCCTTGGCCCTTGCGGTCCTCGCTTCCGCACCGCGCGACCGAATCGAGGTCGTTCCGGTGGTAGGCCTGTTGTTGACGGGTCTGGCCCTTGTCGTGCTTCTGGTCGCCTGGGCGGCGGGAGCGCGCCTCAACCGGATTGGCCTGCTCTTGCCCCTCTACCTGTTCGGGGTCGCATTGTTCGCCTATCCCCTCGTCGGCCTGCTGGGCCTGCTCGCCTCCAGCGGAATCGGTTGTTGAGCGGGTGGGGCAGATGACCAGTCCCGGAGATGCACCGACCCTCCGCCTCGTCGGCCACAAGGGCGCCGACCTGATCGCGCCCGGCAACACGGTCGAGAGCTTCCTCGCCGCGGTCGAGGCCGGCGTCGACACGATCGAGCTCGACGTGCTCTGGTTGCGCGACGCTCACCTGCCGCTCGAGCAGCGGGCGCCGCTGGTCGTCGCTCACGACTGGGCCGACGCGGAACGGCGCACGCCGCTGAAGCTGACCGAGGCGCTCGACGCCTTCCTCGAGCCGCCGCTCGACCGGGTCGAGATCGACATTGACATCAAGCTGCCGGGGAGGGAGGAGGAGATCGTCGCGGCACTGCAGGAGCGTGCCCTGGTCGGCCGGGCGATGGTCTCGACGATGGAGCTGTACAGCCTCGCTCGAATCCGCGAGCTGGAGCCTCGTCTGCGCCGCGGCTGGACCTATCCGAAGGTGACCAAGGACTGGACGTCGAAGCGCTGGGCGAAGCTGCCGATGCTGGCGGCGCTGGTTGTGATGCGCCAGCGCTTGCCGGGCCTCGCCGCCCAGGAGCTGCCGAAGCTCGGGGTCGAGGCGATGTGGGTCTACCACCCGTTGGTCAGCCCGCGCCTGGGGCGTATCTGCAAGATCGCTCAGGTTGAGCTGATCGCCTGGACCGTCGACGACCTCGCCCGCATGAACAAGCTGGTCGCCGCCGGCGTAACCGGCCTCTGCTCCAACGACCCCCGCCTCTTCCAGCGAGTGGTCACTTGAGCCGGCTCTGACCGGCCTAACTGACCACTCGGCCCCCGCTAGATGGTGCCGGGGGTTGTTGTGGGGGGTGCGTTGCGTTTGTTCTTTACGGCTGAGTTGAGCTCGTCGGCGGTGAAACCGCCGACCGCCTCGCCGTCGATCGCGTAGCGGTAGAGCGCGACGCCGAAGATGTTGCTGAGGGCGCTGGAGATCAGCATCGAGATCGCCAGGCCGATCACGCCGAGCACCAGCAGCAGGGCGCCGGCGAAGCTGGCCGAGGCCCAGATCAGGAAGCCGGCGAAGATCAGCAGCGCCGAGGGCAGCACGCCGAAGAGGAAGACCGCACCGCCAATTGCGATGTTGCCGGTCACCTGCTGTCCCCAGCGAGATTTGAAGAGGTTGGAGGAGCGCTTCAGGGTCTCAAGGGGCCCAGTGCCCTCGAGCGCGATCACGGGCACGGCGAGGAAGGTGATCAACGACCAGCCGATCGCCAGCACCCGGCTGACGATCTCGCCGATGACGCCCTGGTTCTCGAGCGCGCTGAGCACCAGCCCGACGGTGGTCGCGACGGCGGCCCAGCCGCAGATCTGCGAGAAGCGGCTGCGAGAGATCGCCAGACCGTTGCTGACGGTCGCCTGCTGGCCGCGGAAGATCATGTCGGCGGCCGCGGCGAGGCCGACGCTGAAGTAGGTGCCGATTACGGCGAGCAGGTAGAAGCCGATCACGGCGATGGCACCGCCGAATACCGTTCTGGTCGTCCGCGATCAGGTAGATGCCGGGGCCGACGACGACGAGCGCGCAGACGATCGTTGCGGCCCCGCCGTAGAGGGGAAAGCGCAACAGCTCAGGGTTCTGGCGCAGCAGTGCCCAGCTTTTCTTGGTCAGCTGCCCACCCACGTTTCGATCCTGCTCATCGCTGCTCTCCTTCCAGGGACTTCTCGACAATCGGGGTCTGCGTCATCCCTCTTCCCTCGAAGTACTCCCACTCCTGCTCGCCCAGCTCGGTCACCGGCGGATCGGCGTAGATCCACTCGCGCATGATCCGGTGCCAGTTGCGCTTCGCCCGCAGTTGCCCCAGCACCGCGACGACGCCGATTTCCATGCGCCGGCCCATCAGCTCGTCGGCGGGCACCGACTCGCGCCGCATCAGGTCGTAGTACTCCGAGCGGGGGTCGTTGGTTGACTCGATGATCTTCATCACCCGCCGGGCGCTGATCTCGATCTCGCGGTCCTCGACGAACCAGCCGCTGACCGCCATCATGTGCTCCATCAGCCGTTCGGCGTCGAGCTTCGAGGGGTTCTTGATGAAGCCGGCCTCGTGAAGCGCGTCGCGGAAGCGTTCCGGGTCGTCATGGAAAGCGGCGTCGATCAGCCCGCTGCTCGAGCACGATCTGCTCGTGAGTGAGTTTCTTGGTCATGCCGAAGTCGAGGAAGGCGACGCGGCCGTCGGCCATCAGGATGTAGTTGCCGGGGTGGGGATCGGCGTTGAAGTGGCGCAGGTGGTAGATCGAGCCGAAGCTGCCGCGGAAGACGATCTCGCCGAAGCGGCTGCGCTCCTCGTCCGGCAACTCCTTGATCTGCTCGAAGCCGAGGCCCTCGACCAGCTCGGTGACGAGCACCCGGCGCCGCGAGAGCCGCGTGATCACGTCCGGCACGTAGATGAAGGGGTGGTCGCGGTAGGCGCGGGAGAAGCTGCGCTGGTTCTGCGCCTCGTACTCGTAGTCGAGCTCCTCCATGACGCGCTCGCGCAGCTCGGCTGCGATCGCCTTGGCGTCGAGGCCGGGGGCGAGGGCGCGGGCGAGGCGGACGATCGTGCCGGCGTTGCGCAGGTCGGCGTCGAGCGCCTCGGCGATACCCGGGTACTGGATCTTCACCGCGACCCGGCGGCCGTCGGGCAGCTCGGCCCGGTGCACCTGGCCGATCGAGGCGGCGGCAAAAGCCTCCTGCTCGAACTCGGCGAAGAGCTCGGAGAGCGGCTCGCCGTCGTACTCTTCCTCCAGCACCTTCTCGACTTTCTCCCAGGGCATCGCCGGCGCGTCGGTGCGCAGCTTCGCCAGCTGCTCCTGGTAGATCTCGCGGTACTCGTCGGGGATGAACTCGGTGTCGATGAAGGAGGCGAACTGCCCGAGCTTCATCGCCGCCCCCTTCATCTGGCCCAAAGCGCCGACCATCTTCATCGCCGTCTCCAGGTGGCGCTGCTCGAGGCGCTCCTTGCTGTTCTCCTCGGAACGGCCGACGTTGGTCGCCTTTGTGCCGGCGTAGCGGGCGCCCTGCACGCCGACGATCGAGCCCAGCTTGGCCGAGCGTCTCATCCGGCCCTTGGGGATCTTCGAGCCGTCGGCCATCGGCCGAAGGGTGCCACACGCGCGCTTTCTCTATCCTCTCCCGTCCGAATGGCCCGTGGACGCGAAAAGCTGAAGGCAGCACCCCGCACCGAGTTCGGCTCGCGGACCTCCCGCCGCTTGCGGCGCGAGGGTCTCGTGCCGGGTGTCGTCTACAGCGGCGGCTCCGAGGCGCGAGGCCTTCCAGGTCGCCGAACGCGACGTTCGCAACGTGCTCGGCGAAGGCGCCGCGCTGTTCGACCTCGAGATCGAGGGCGGCAAAGCCGTCCCCGTCGTCGTCAAGGAGCAGCAGCTGCACCCAGTGCGCGGCAGCCTCCAGCACATCGACCTGCAGGAGGTGCGGCTCGACGAGGCGATCCAGGCCGAGGTCGCGATCGAGCTCGAGGGCACCGATGTCGCCCCGGGCGTCAAGGGCGGTGGCGTGCTCGAGCACGTCACCCGCGAGGTCACGGTCGAAGCGCTGCCCACCGAGATTCCCGATCGCATCATCGCCGACGTCTCGGCGATGGAGATCAACGACACCCTGCAGCTCTCGGCGCTGGTCGTGCCCGAGGGCGTCACCCTCGTCGCCGACGATCTCGACGAGGTGACGATCGCCACGCTTTCGCCGCCGCGGGTCGAGGAAGTCGCCGAGCCCGCGGTCGAGGAGGAGGCCGAGCTGGTCGGCGAGGATGGCGAGGCAGCCGCCGCCGACGAGGGCGGCGACGGCGATTCGGGCGACTCCGGCGGGGAGTAACCGCTGTCGATCTTTCGCCGCCGGGCCGATCGCGGCGAGGGCGAGCAGCGCGCGACCGCATCCTCATCGTCGGCCTCGGCAACCCCGGCGAGCGCTATGCCGCCACCCGCCACAACATCGGCTTCGAGGTTGCGGCTGAGCTCTCGCGGCGCTGGGACCTGCCGCGGGCGAAGCAGAAGTTCGGCGGGCTGATCAGCGAAGGCCGCGCCGGCCCCGGCGGCCCGCGCGTCGCGATCCTGCTGCCGCAGACCCAGATGAACGCCTCCGGCGACTCGGCCGGCCCTGCCCGCGGCTCGCTCAAGGTGCCGCTCGATCGGGTCGTCGTCCTGCACGACGAGATCGATCTTCCCTTCGGCGAGGTCAAGGTCCGCCTCGGCGGCGGGCTCGCCGGCCACAACGGGCTGAAGAGCCTCAAGCGCGGCTTCGGCGATGCCGAGTTCTGGCGGGTGCGGGTCGGGGTCGACCGTCCCGACTCGACCGACCCAGAGGTCGTCGCCTCCTACGTGCTCGGGCGCTTCCGCGAGCCTCGCGATGAGGTCGCCGCCCTGGTCGAGCGTGCCAGCGGCGAGGCCGAGAGGCTGGTCGATGAAGCTAGATCGAATAAGTTTCACCGCGTGAGCGCCGACTCGCCGAGCTGACCAGCTACGAAGTCGACGAGCAGGGCGTGGCGGTGCTGCGGCTGCTGCGGCCGAAGTCGCGCAACGCGATCAACACCCAGATGCTGGTCGAGCTGCTCGAGCACCTCGCTGTGGCCCGCGGCGACGAGGCCGTGCGGGTGCTGGTGGTCAGCTCCGCCGATCACATGGGCCTCTCGGCCGGCGCCGACGTCAAGGAGGAGCTCGACGACGAGGGCAAGGTCCACCGCATGCAGCTCTTCGCCGACGTCTACGACGAGATCGTCGCCTTCCCCAAGCCGACGATCGCCGTCTGCCACGGCGACGTGGTCGGCGGCGGCGCCGAGATCGCCGTTGCCTGCGACATGCGCGTCGGCGGCTCGAACCTGCGCATGCGCTTCCCCGGGGCGGCGCTGGGGGTGCCGGTTGGCCCGGCCCGCCTGGTCACCCTCTGCGGTCTCGCCACCGCCAAGTACCTGCTGCTCTCCTCGCGCACGGTCGGCGCCGACGAGGCGCTGCGCCTCGGCCTGGTCAACCGCGTCGCCCCGGCGGCGGCGACCGAGGAGTCGGCGCTGCAGCTTGCCGCCGAGATCGCCGCGCACCCACCGCAGGCAGTGGCCCAGCTCAAGCGCATGCTGCACGGGTGGGACGACGTCGAGGGCCGCTCTCGCAGCGAGGGAGTGGGCCAGGTCGAGTGGCAGCGCTCGGGCCCCGGCCTGCCCTACCGACGCTGAAGTCGTCATGCGGCGCCCTCAGTCGCTCGCGTGCAGGGGCACGCCACGCGCTCCCTGCGCCCTTGCCTGACGACCTCAGGGTCGCGTAGCTACGGCCGCGGCCTCGCCGACGCCCGCCGCGATCGCCATGATCGAGATCTGGGGGTTGACGCCGGGGCAGCTGGGGAGGATCGAGCCGTCGGCTACCCAGACTCCCTCGACGCCGCGCAGCCGTCCTTGCGGGTCGACCGGATGACGGGCTGAGTCCGAGCCCGCGGCGGCGGTTCCGCTGGGGTGGAAGCCGGCGAGGCGGAGGCGGCGCACGTCTAGTCGCTGCATCGCCGCCTCGAGCTCGGCCTCTGAGCCCACTGCCGGGGCGCCGCCGCCGAGTTCGACGTCCTTTGCGCCGGCTGCCAGCATCACTCGCGCCATCGCCTCGATCGCGACAGCGAGGCGGCGTTCGTCGGCCTTGGCGAGGCGATAGGAGACGAGAGGGGCGCGGGAGCCAAAGACCCGACCGGAGGGCTCGTCGGCGATCATCGCGCCGATCATCGCCCTGTTGGGGGCGCGGTTGAGCCGGCCGAGCAGGTGGGTGCCGTAGCCGGGCGCCGAGATCGCGCCCATGCCCGGCGGGCTGCCGGTGGCCTCGATCAGGACGCCCTCGGACTCGTGCAGCTCCTCGATCCCGACGCTCTGCATCACGCCGCTCCAGGGCACGACCTCCTGCTCGAAGCCGGCGGTGATCCCGGTGGCGGGATGGATCGAGAGGTTGCGGCCAAGCCGGGGATGGCGGCCGAGGCCGCTGCGGCGCAGCAGCGGCGGGGTCGGGATCGCGCCCGCGGCGACGACCACGAGCGGGGCAGAGATCTTGCACCTCGCTGCCGTCGGCCCGCCGCGCCGCGACGCCCGTCGCGCGGCCGGACTCGCTCAGCACCCGCGTCACGCGCAGCCCGGAGACGATCCGCGCCCCGGCCTCGCAGGCCTGCGGCAGGGCGTTGAGGTGGACGCCGCCCTTGGCGTTGTTGGGGCAGCCGATCGCGCACTGGCAGGCGCCGCGGCAGCCCGGCGCGTTGCGGCGCAGGGGGGCGCTCTGCCAGTCCAAGGTCGCTGCGCCCTCGAGGGCGAGTTCGCCGTTGCGGCCCAGCACCTCCATCGGCGCTGGGGCGACGCCGATCGTCGCTTCGACGTCGGCGATCCGCGCGCCGAGCAGCTCGAGATCGGCGAGGGCGAGGCCGTGCTCCTTGTGCCAAGAGGTGGCCACCGCCGTCGGCGGACGGAAGCAGGTGCCCGAGTTGATCACGGTGGTGCCGCCCACCGCCCGTCCCAGCGGCAGCGCGATCGGCGGGTTGCCCAGCGCCATCGTCGTACCGCCGTCGCGGTAGATGCCGGCGAAGCGGTCGAGCGGGTGCGAGCTGCGGATCCGGTCCGCGGTCCAGCGCTCGCCCTCCTCGACGATCACGGTGTCGAATCCGGCCCGCGCCAGCGCCCGCGCGGCGAAGGCGCCGCCCGCCCCGGAGCCGATCACGACCGCGTCGCAACTCGATGTGTGTGGCCACTCCGTTGCCGGCACGACCGCCATCTGCGGGTCCGGTCGCGAGGGCTCGTGGCGCGATCCGACCGCCGCGATCTCGCCCGCGAACGTATCGGCACCGTGAGCGAGCATGACCACCGACTTGACCGCGTCGAGCGCCGGGGAGCCGCCGAGCCGAGAGACCTGGGCGAGCAGCGCTTCGCGCTGCTGGGGCGATGCGCGGCCGAGCAGACGTCCGCTGCGAGCGAGCGAGAGCGCCTCGAGGCCGACGAGCGCCGCTGCGAGGCCAGCCTGAGAGGACGCGGGCATGCGCGAGACCATCCGCCTGGCGACGCTCGCGACCCGCTCAGGGTCAGGCCCCCCAGCCTCGGGCGGCAGGATCGCTGCCGCCACGTCTCCCAGCGCGGACATGGCTTGATCTTAGGTCCAGCTGGTCGAATCGAGCACTGCGCCGTTCCCAAAGCGCTCCGGGTGGGCGCTCATCTGCTCGGCCACCTCGGCGCAGCCCGCGACCCAGACCTCGTCTCCCGTCGACGCTGACGCGACGTGGCCGAGCAGCGTCGCGAAGGGCTCGTCGCCGAGCCAGCCGAGCATGAACGGGTGCAGGACGATCGCCATGTAGCCGCCGTCTTCGGCCAGCCTGCCGATCTCCGCTTTGAGCCAGGCGACGAAGGTGGCGGGCTCGACCGGGTCGGGGGAGCCGCTGATCTGCTTGCGCGCCGCGGCGAGGGGCGGCAGCACGCAGCTGGCGTCGAGGTGGCACCACTCGAAGGGCAGCAGGGAGACGCCGTCCTCGGTGCCGGCCCCAGCTCCAGCGGGAGAGCAGTAGGTCAGGCCCGCCTCGCGCAGGACGCGGGTGCCGCCCTCGCCGAGTTGGCCGCCCGGCGGGCGCAGCCCGGCGATCTCCAGGCCGAGCCGCTCGAACGCGGCGAGGCCCCGCTCCAGGTTCGCCGCCTGCTCGGCCGCCGTCAGGTCCGCCCACTGCTCGTGGCGCCAGGCGTGGTAGGCGACCTCGTGGCCGCGGGCGTCGATCTCGCGCAAGAGGTCGGGGTAGAGCTCCGCGTTCAATCCCTCGACGAAGAACGTCGCGGCGATCCGGCGCTCGGCGAGCCGCTCGAGCAACTGCGGCAGCACCTCGCGCGCCGTTGCGTGGCGGCCCAGTGGCGCGTCCGCCGGCAACGCTCCCATCTCCAGCTCCGCCGCCTCGCCGAGGTTGTCGAAGCTGAGGCTGAGCGCCGCGCGGGCGCCACGCGGCCAGGGAGGCGGCTCGCTCATTCGCGCAGCGCCGGGCTCCAGCGCTCCGGCTCGAGCTCCGCCTGCTCGCGGGCCCAGCGGAAGTGGTGCTGGGCCGAGGCGAGCAGGACCGGGAAGTTGAGCAGGCCGGCGATCGCGAAACGGCGTGCTCCGGGGCGGTTCGCCGCCGGCAGGCTGAGCGCGCTGCAGACGAGCCAGAACCAGAGCACGGCGTTGTAGGCGGGGAGCTGATCCTCGCTCAGGCCCTCGGCTTCGTCGAGCATCGGCAGGCCGCGGTGCAGCGACCAGGGCCAGGCCTTGAAGTGGACGGCGACGCCGGCGACGCCGATCCCGGCGCTGAAAGCCGTCAGCCGACGCGCGTTCTCGCCGTCGCGGGCGGCGGCGGCGAGCATCAGTGGGAAGTAGGCGCTCCACAGCGCGTAGGCGCCGCGGCGGCCGATGAACGGCTCGAAGACGAGGCCGACCCCGGCGCGGGTCTCGAAGGCGTTGTGGGCGAGCAGGCCGAGCGCCGATCCGGCGGCAAGCAGGCGCCTCATCGCCGCGCTCCGACCTTGTTGGCGAGGGTGCCGATGCCGTCGATCTCCAGCTCGACCGTCTGCCCCGGCTTGATCCAGCGGTCGAGCTCCAGCCCGCAGCAGCCGGGCATCGTCCCGGTCGAGACGATGTCGCCGACGTCGAGCCGCTCGCCGGCCGAGGCGTGGGCGAGCATCGTGCCGACGTCGTGGGCGGCTCCGGCCGTGGCGCCCTCGCACCAGACCTCGCCGTCGACTCGCACCCGCCCGGTCACCGACTGCCAGTCGGGAAGCTCGTCGGCGCTGAGCACATCGGCGCCGATCGAGTTGGCGAAGGTCTTCGACTTGACCGCCGGTCCGAAGACGCCGTGGCGGACCTCGTCGGCCTGAACGTCGCGGGCGCTCCAGTCGTTGAGCACGAACCAGCCACCGATCGCCTCGCGTGCTTCTGTTGGAGTGGCATCGGCGAGGGGGCGGGCGAGCACGAAGGCGAGCTCCAGCTCGAAGTCGAGGTAGGAAGTATGTGAGGGCCAGGGCATCGCCTCGCCATCGGCCAGCATCGCCGTGTGGTTGCCGAGGTAGAAGGCGGGCGTCTCGTAGAAGCTGGCCTTGGGCTTGAAGGGCGGGAACGTCCTGCCGGTGACCCGCTCGAAGCCGGCGGCGAGGCGCTGGACCGGGCGCGGGAAGAAGCGCTTGACCAGCATCCGCGCCGATCCCTCGTAGTGCGAGGGCCAGAGGCTGAAAGCGCGCATCGAGCGCGGCGCGAAGGGGAGGCCAGCGGTTGCGGGATCGATTGCGGCACTCTCGTCATCGGCCGCCGCCTCGAGGTGGGCGGCAACTTCGGCTTGTCCATCGGCGCCCCTGGCGAGCAGCGCCAGCATGTCGCCGGCCTGCGGCAGTGAGACCCAGCGCCCGCGCTCCGGGTCCTCGACGATCACTCCCTGGGGTGTGTTTCTCAGCTTCAGACTGGCCGATTATGGCTCTCGGCGGCCTCGGGCGCGGCTCTGAGCTTGGCAGGCAAGGACGCAGGGAGGTCGACAAGGGGAGCGCACGTCTAGTGCGTGACCCGCAGGCGACCGACTGAGGACGCCGCATGGCATGCTCAGAGACCGCCTGATGTCGCTTCGTCCACTGATCGAGATCGCCGCCGAGAACGAGCGCGTCCACGCGCTCACCGGCCGCGTCCGCGATGCCGCCGCGGGGGGCGAGAAGGTCGCGCTGCCCGCCTCGGCGATGCTGCGGCCGCTGCTGCTGGCAGCGATGCTCGAGGACGACCGCGGGCTCGCCGGCCGCCCGGCGCTGCTGGTCAGCGCCGACGACCGCTCCGCCCGCGACCTCGCCGCCGACCTGCGCGCCTACCTGGCGCCGCGCCGCGTCCGCCTCTACCCCTCCCGCGGCACCGGCTTCGCCTCCCACGTGACGCCGCCGCCGCACCTGATCGGCCTGCGGATCGACGCCCTCGACGCCCTTGGGCGGGAGGACGATGCGGTCGTCGTCGCCAGCGCCACCGCCCTGGCCGAGGCCGTCCCCGACGCCGCCCTGCGCCCGGCCGGCTTCGCCGTCTCCGAGGGCGAGGAGATCGACCTTGGGACCGTCGCCCGCGACCTCGCCGCCGCCGGCTACGAACGGGTCGAGCAGGTCACCGAGCGCGGCCAGCTCGCCGTCCGCGGCGGCATCCTCGACGTCTTCGGCGCCACCGAGGAGCGCGCCGTGCGGATCGAGCTCTTCGGCGACGAGGTCGAGTCGATGCGCTGGTTCTCGACCTTCACCCAGCGCTCGCTCGGCGACGCCGAGCGGGTCGAGCTGGCGCCCGCGGCGGAACTCGACGCCGAGCACCGCGAACTCGCCGAGCTGGCGGCGATGGAGGCCGCCGAGCAGGAAAAGGAGCCGCCGAGCCTGGCCGAGGTGCTGCCGCTGGACCGCTTCGGGGCGCCGCTCGACCTGGTTCCCGACTCGGCCGCCGTGATCCTCGCCGCCGCCGAGGAGATCGAGCCGGCGCTGCGTGACCACTGGGAGGACGCGACGACGGCGATGCACGCCGATGACGCCCGCCACCTCTACGTCGACGTGGCGGCGCCGCTGGCCGAGCGCGCCGCCCTCTCCTTCCAGGCAGCCAGCGACGATGACGAGGGCGCATTCCGCGCGGCCCGCGCCGAGTCGCCCGCGCGCAGCATCAAAGAGGCCGAGGCGGAGCTGGAGAAGCAGGTTCGCTCCGGCTACCGCACCGTCGTCGCCTTCGACGACCGCGGCGAGGCGGAGCGCACGCGCTACGGCCTCGACCGCATCGACGCGGCCCTGCTCGAGGGCGGCCGCCTCTCGCCCAAGCCGGCCCTGACCTTTGCCGAGGCGCGCCTGCGCGAGGGCTTCATCAGCCCCGAGCTGCGCCTTGCCGTCTACCCCTTCCGCCGCCTCGTCCACCGCCGCCGCCGCGCCGAAGCCCGCGCTCCGGGGACGGCAGGCAGCCGCGGCCGCCTCGCCTTCAGCGACCTCAAAGTCGGCGACTACGTCGTCCACGAGGATCACGGCGTCGCCCGCTTCGCCGGCTTCGAGACGCGCGAGGTCGGCGGCGTCACCCGCGATTACCTCTACCTCGAATACAAGGGCGAGGACCGCGTCTACGTCCCCGTCGACCAGCTCGCCAAGCTGAGCCGCTACGTCGGCGCCGGCGGCGAACCGAGCCTCTCCGCGCTCGGCGGCAAGCGCTGGCAGAACATGAAGGCGCGCGCCCGCAAGGCAGCGGGCGCGCTCGCCGGCGAGCTGCTCAACCTGTATGCGGAGCGACGGACCCGCAAGGGCCACGCCTTCGGCGCCGACGGCGAGTGGCAGATGACGATGGAGGCGGCCTTCCCCTACCGCGAGACGGCCGACCAGGTCGAGGCGATCGAGTCGGTCAAGGGCGACATGGAGGCCGAGCAGCCGATGGACCGCCTGGTCTGCGGCGACGTCGGCTTCGGCAAGACCGAGGTGGCGCTGCGCGCCGCGGTCAAGGCGGCCGCCGACGGCAAGCAGGTGATGATGCTGGTGCCGACGACGATCCTCGCCCAGCAGCACTTCGGCACCTTCCGCGAGCGCCTCGCCGACCTCCCCTTCGTCGTCGAGGGCGTCTCCCGCCTGCGCAAGCCGGCCGCGGTCAAAGCGGTCCTTGCCGATTTCGAAGCCGGCAAGGTCGACATCCTGATCGGCACCCACCGGCTGCTCTCGCGCGACGTCCGCGCCAAGGACCTCGGCCTCGTCATCGTCGACGAGGAGCAGCGCTTCGGGGTCAAGCAGAAGGAACTGCTGCGCCAGCTGAAGCTCAAGGTCGACGTGCTGGCGCTCTCGGCGACGCCGATCCCGCGCACCCTGCAGATGAGCCTGGCCGGTTTGCGCGACATCTCGACGATCGAGACGCCGCCGGAGGGGCGGCGGCCGGTTCGCACCTACGTCGGCCCCTACGACGAGGACCTGGTCCGGCACTCGATCGAGCGCGAGCTGGAGCGCGACGGCCAGGCCTTCTTCCTGCACAACCGGATCGACTCGCTGCCGGAGACGGTCGAGCGGCTGCGCGGCCTGGTGCCGAAGGCGCGCTTCCTCGAAGCGCACGGGCAGATGGACGAGACCCAGCTCGAGGAGACGATGCTGGGCTTCCTGCGCGGCGACGCCGACTGCCTGGTGACGACGACGATCATCGAGTCCGGCCTCGACATCCCCAGCGCCAACACGCTGATCGTCGAGCGCGCCGACCAGCTCGGCCTCGCTCAGGCCTACCAGATCCGCGGCCGCGTCGGCCGCTCTCGCGAGCGCGCCTTCGCCTACATGCTCTACCCCTCGGCCGAGGCGCTGACCGAGGACGCCGCGGCCCGGCTCTCGACCCTCGCCGACCACACCGAGCTCGGCTCCGGCTTCAAGATCGCGATGCGTGACCTCGACATCCGCGGCGCCGGCGACCTGCTCGGCGACGAGCAGTCCGGCCACGTCGCCGCGGTCGGCTTCGAGCTCTACTGCCAGATGATCGACGAGGCCGTCGGGATCGCCCGCGAGGCGGCCGAGGGCGGGGAGGAGGCGCCGGAACCGGTCCGCCTCGACGTCCCCGTCGACGCCTACCTGCCCGCCGCCTTCATCCCCTTCGAGGCGGCCAAGATCGACGTCCACCGCCGCATCGCCGCTGCCCGCGAGCCGGGTGAGCTGCGGGCGATCCGCGACGAGATCGGCGACCGCTTCGGCCCGCCGCCGCCCGAGGCGGAGAACCTGCTGGCGCTGCAGCGGGCGCGGATCGAGCTCGGCCTCGCCGGCGCGCGCAGCGTCGAGTTCCGCGGCGGGCGCCTCAGCGTCACCGGGGTCGAGCTCGATTCCGAGGCGGCCGGGGTGCTGAGCGAGAAGGTCGAAGGGGCGCTGTATGAGTGGCGGGAGAAGACCGTCGGCGTGCGCGTGTCCGACGAGCCGGAGGCGCGACTCGCCGCCGTGCTGGCGCTGGCGGAGGCGATCAGGGACGCCAAGCAGGCCCAGGCTGCCACCGCTGCGGAGACCCTTGCCGGCTGAGCCGCGAAGCGCGGCAGCCCGCATGTCGAGCATTTGATTTATGCTGCCCGATCGGTGGCATCGAATCAGCGGCAAGGGAGGAAGTCGGCCGGGCTACAGCGGCTTGCGCTGCTCGCCTTCGCGGCCCTTTTCATCCTCCTCTTCGTCATCTTCGCGATCGCCCAGGGGATCGGCAATCCCAGCGTGCCCTCCGATGCGGTGGCGATCGTCGAAGACGCTCCCGAGGGCCTCGGGACGATCACCGACGCTGACTTCGAGCACGCGCTCGCCCAGACGGCTGCCAAAGGGCAGATCAGCCCCGTCCCCAAACCGGGCGACAAGAAATACGACGAATTGAAGGAAACGGCGCTGGAAGAAGTCCTGGACGGGATTTGGATCCAGGGCGAGGCGGCCGAAATGGGCTTCTCGGTGACGAAATCAGAAGTCGCCAAAGAACTCGAAAAACTGAAAAAACAGGCCTTCAAAACGGAAGCGCAGTACCAGGAATTCCTCAAAGAAGCGCACTACACGACCGCTGACGTCACCGAACGCGTGAAGGTTCAGATGCTCAGCAAAAAGATCGAAGACACGATCACCGAAGGCGCGTCGCAGCCGAGCACGGCTGAAATCAAGAACTACTACGAAGCGGCGAAGGCCAGCCAGTACACGACTCCCGAATCGCGCGAAGTCCGCCTGATCAAGAACCAAGACAAGGCGAAGGTCGAAGCCGCCAAGGCCGAGCTGGAAAAAGACGACTCGGTGAAAAGCTGGGAAACGGTCGCGAAGAAATACTCGACCGATACGACCAAAGGCAGCGGCGGCTTGCTCTCGAGCGTCGCCGACGGCCAGGAACCCGAACCGCTCGGCGGCGCCATCTACGACGCCGATCAGGGCGACCTCGAAGGGCCGCTCAAGGAAACGACCGGCTACACGGTCTTCGAGGTGATGAAGATCACCCCGGAGAAAGTCCAGTCGCTGGACGAAGCCAAGTCGCAGATCAGCGCGCAGCTGGCGGAACAGGCCAAACAGCAGGCCTTTGCCGCCTTCGTCCGCGGCTACAACGGCAAGTGGAGATCACGCACCTTCTGCGCCTCGGACTTCACGACCAATGAACGCTGCGCCAACTTCAAGGGCGACGGCCGCCCGCCGGAATCCGAACCGGCCTGCTTCGAAGCAGATCCGAAAACGCCGGCGGAAGCCTGCCCGGCGGTGATCCCTCAGGTCAAACCGGCGCAGCCGGGAACGATCAGCCCGCTCGCCCCCGGGGGGCAGCAACTGGCGCAGCGCCCGCGCCCGGCGGAAGCTGCGGCCAAAGCCCCGGAAGGCGCCACCGAACTCCCACCCGGAGTCGTCCCCGAAGGCGAATAACTCCGGCTGGGTGAATAGGATGGCGCACCCGTGAGCGCCATCGTCTCCATCCAGGCCCGCCAGATCCTCGATTCGCGCGGCAACCCGACGGTCGAGGTGGAAGTCGGGCTCGAGTCCGGCGCGCGCGGCCTCGCTGCGGTTCCCTCGGGCGCCTCGACCGGGGAGTTCGAGGCGGTCGAGCTGCGCGACGGCGGCGACGCCTGGGCGGGCAAGGGCGTTTCGCGCGCCGTTGCCAACGTCAACGGGGAGATCGCCGCGGCGCTGGAGGGCTTTGACGCCGCCGACCAGGCCGGGCTCGACGCGCGGATGATCGAGCTCGACGGCACTCCGAACAAGGGCAGGCTCGGCGCCAATGCGATCCTCGGCGTCTCGCTGGCCGCCGCGAAGGCATCGGCGATGCTCGCCGGCGAACCCCTCTTTAGATACCTGGCCACGCTCTACGGCGGCGCCGAGCCATCGCTGCTGCCGGTGCCGATGATGAACGTGCTCAACGGCGGCGCCCACGCCGACAACTCGGTCGATTTCCAGGAGTTCATGGTCGTGCCGGCTGGGGCGGCCAGCTTCTCGGAGTGCCTGCGGGTCGGGACCGAGGTCTTCCACGCCCTGAAGAAGAGCCTGGCGGCGGGCGGGCACTCGACCGCGGTCGGCGACGAGGGCGGCTTCGCCCCCAACCTCGAGTCCAACGAGGCGGCCCTGCAGGCCGTTCTGGCGGGAGTCGAGGCCGCCGGCTACGAGCCCGGCAAGGACGTCTTCATCGCCCTTGATCCGGCGACCAGCGAGATCTTCGAAGCTGGCGCCTACGTGCTCGAGCACGAGGGCCGCTCGCTCTCGCCAGAGCAGATGGCTTCCTACTGGGAGGACGCCTGTGGGCGCTACCCGATCCTCTCGATCGAGGACGGCATGGACGAGGAGGACTGGGACGGCTGGAAGCTCCTGACCGAGAAGCTGGGCGAGCGCGTCCAGCTGGTCGGCGACGACCTCTTCGTCACCAACCCCGAGCGCCTGCGCCGCGGGATCGAGCTCGGCGTCGGCAACTCGATCCTGGTCAAGGTCAACCAGATCGGAACCCTGAGCGAGACGCTGGAGGCGATCCGCATCGCCTCCGAGGCGGGCTACACGGCGGTGATCTCGCACCGCTCGGGTGAGACCGAGGACACGACCATCGCCGATCTGGCCGTCGCCACCGGGGCTGGCCAGATCAAGACCGGCGCCCCCTCGCGCTCGGATCGCGTCGCCAAGTACAACCGCCTCCTGCGGATAGAGGAGGAATTGGGCTCCGCGGCGACTTTCCCCGGCCTGCAGGCGTTCCACCAACGGTCCGCCTAGGTCGGCGCGGAGACTCGCATGTGCGACTGGCGAGCGCCGGACCAAGCGGGGCGAGGACGCGGGGAGGCCAAATAGCGGCGCTACTTGGCCGACTGAGGACGCCGCACCGCGCAGCGTCCGCCGCCGTCAGGCGTGCATGGGAGTTTTCGCGCCGACCTGCAGTGAAGGAATGCGGGGCCCGGCCGCGTAGGACCGGGTATGGCAGCGCGCACCCGAGCGGGGAAACGGCCCGCAAGCGGGGCAAAACGACGTCCGGCGACGCGGCGCAAGCCCGCCGCACGGCGCAAGCCGGCCGCCCGCCGCGGCGCCAGCCGCATCCATTGGGATCGCGTCGGGCGGGTCGCCCTCACCCTGGTCCTCGCCGCCGTCCTCTACTCCTACGTCAGCCCGCTGGTCGATTTCGTCAAGACCTACACGGCCACGACCGCGGCCAAAGCCGAGCTGCACCGGGTCCAGGGCGAAAACACCCATTTGCACTGGCGGGTCCAGCACGCCGACGACCCGATCGTCCTCGAGGGCAAGGCCAGGGCCCAGGGCATGGTCGCCCCCGAAGAGACCCCGATAATCGTCCGCGGCCTCTAGCCCCCTTCGCCGGAGCCCGCGGTGGTTAGCGCCGGCTCGTACATCCTCAGCGCCCTGGCTCTAGCCGCCGTAGGGCTCTCGCTGGGCTTCACCGCGTTCAAGCTGCGTCAGCGGCTGCTTCCGGCCTGGGAGGGCGCTCCAGCGCGGCTGGTGGAGGCCGTGGCCGGTATCGCGCTGTTGATCTGGCTCGGCGAGGTCCTTGGCACCGTGGGGCTCTTCTATGCGTGGGCTCTCGTCGCCTCGTCTCTGCTGGCGGCAGCAGCCGCTGCCTGGCGCATCCGTCCACCGTTGCTGGAGCAGCCGACTCCGCCGGGGGGTGGCACGGATTTGGGGGACCACCCTGAGGAGGATGCACGGACCTCCCGGCCGCGGGTCCTGTCGCAGGGGGAGGGGGGCACTGCCGGCGGTCCACGGGCTGTCCTCGACCCCCCTCCCCCTGCGCCACCCGCGGAAGGAGCGTCTTGGCTGGCGTGGCTTGTGACGGTGGGCGTAGTCGCGCTGGTGTTCGCCCATTGGGGCCTGACGACCAAGGACGCGCTCGACCGAGGCATTTTCAATTTCGACTCGCTCTGGTACCACATGCCCTTCGCGGCGGACATGGTGCAGGGCCACTCCGTCACCGGGCTGCACTACACCGAGACCGTCTTCACGAATTGGTTCTACCCGCAGAACTCCGAGCTGCTGCACGCAACGGGGATTCTGCTTACGCACCGGGACACGCTGTCGCTCTTTCTGAACTTCGGCTTCTTGGGGCTCAGCTTCCTCGCCGCGTGGTGCATCGGCAGGCCGTATGGGCGCGGGCATCTAACGGTAGTGGCTGCAGCGATCGTTCTGGAGTGCCACACGCTCGTGGTGCGCGAGCCGGGCGCCGCCAAGAACGACCTTGTAGCCGCAGCGCTTCTCCTCGCTGCCGTGGCGATCCTCGTCAATGCCTGGCGTGTCTCGTGCGGGTGGCGCGGGGGAGGGGGGTCGAGGACAGCCCGTGGACTGCCCGCAGGCCCCCCTCCCCCGGGACAGGACCCGCGCGCCGACACGTTCCCGGTTTGGGCCGTGGCGACCGCCGGGCTTGCCGTGGGGCTCGCTGTGGGCACCAAGTCGACTGCAGTGGCCATGGCCGCCGGTTTGACCCTGGCCGTGCTCGTGCTCGCTCCGGCGGGCAGGAGGTGGGCGGCTGCCGGCTGGTGGTTCGTTCCCGCTTTCCTCGGCGGTGGCTACTGGTACCTGCGCAACCTGGTCGTCGCCGCCAATCCCCTGCCGCAGGCGACGAGCCTGGGGCCGATCTCGCTGCCGCATCCGGAGCGATTGCAGCAGGCGCGGCCCGACTTCAGCATCGTCCACTACGCGACCGACACCGGGGTCTGGCGGGCCTACTTCGAGCCCGGCCTGCATCAGGCTTTCGGCGCCCTGTGGCCGCTCGTCATCGCCGGGGCCGTCGCCGGCGGCCTGCTGGCGCTGCTGCGGGCCAGGGACGGCGCGATGCTGCGCTGGTTCGGCGGCGTGGCGCTGTTCGGGCTGCTCGCCTACCTCTTCACCCCACTGAGCGCCGCCGGCGCCGACGGCGCCCCGGTCGGCTTCGGCATAAACATCCGCTACGCCATCCCGGCCCTCCTCCTTGGCTTGGTCCTGCTCCCGGTCGCCATCCGGCGCCTCGACGGGGTACGCGAATGGGCCCTGCTCGGCCTCCTCCTCGTCGTCCTGCTCGTCACCGACCGCTCCGACGCCGTCCTCCGCGACCCAGCCCGCATCTTCGGCCTGGCGCTTGCATTCCTCCTCGTGGTGATCCCAGCTCTCCTCATCTGGGCCGCGCCGAATCTGGGGCGTCGTGCGGCGGGTGGCGCAGCAGGGAGGACCACCCCCGACGCTTCAGCGACCGCAGGGGGTGGTGGGCCCCCTGCTGCGACAGGACCCGCCGGCCAACTCCGTCTGTCCCTCGTGGTCGGCGCCTCCGTGGCCCTCGTCCTCCTCCTCGTCGCGATCGGCTACCCGCTGCAGCGCCACTACCTGCGCGATCGCTTCGGGCCTGAGTCGGAAGCTCCCGGCTTGGGCCTCGACGCCGCCTACCGGTGGGCCCGCGACACCAGTGACACCCGCATCGGCCTCGCCGGGACGACGGCTGGTTTTCTCCAGTACGGCTTTTACGGCACCGACCTCTCCAACCGCGTCGTCTACCTGGGTGAAAGGGGACCGCACGGTGCCTTCAACGCGATCCCGACCTGCGCCGGCTTCCGGGCGGCGGTCAACGCCAACGATCTGGAATACATCGTCACCTCTCCCTTCCTCAACTTCATCCACACCGGAGAACCAGTCACTTCCCCCGAGGCCGGCTGGCTGCGGGGCGACCCGGCGGTGGCGCCGGTCGCGCGCAGCGGCGCTGTAACCGTGTGGAAAGTTCGCGGCAGGCTCAACCCGGCGGGCTGCGGTCGAGCAAACGAGCCCCTGCGAGACCTGCCCGACACACCCGGAATCTGACAGCACTCCCGTGGCGCAGTGCGGAGCACGCCGGCTGCGGGGTAACATCGCCGCCTCGTGTCCAGTGGGGGTCGTCGTCTGAGGCGTGCAGCGATTGCGGTTGGGGCATTCAGTGCCCTCGTCCTCGCGATCGTCTTTGGCTGGTTCCTGCACGACTGGCTCGGCAGCGACGAGGTGGTGGTGTCGGTCGATCGGCCGGTGCAGGTCTACGCGCCCGAGACCGTCGTCGCCGGTCGCGTGCCCAACGTCGTCGGCCTCACCGAGGAAGACGCGCGACGGGTCCTCAGCGACGCCGGGGTCGAGCTCAGCGCTGTCTCCTCTCAGGACGTCGCCTACGTTGGGCCGGCTGACTTGGTGGTGCGTCAGACGCCCGCCTCGGGCGCGCAGATCGACGACGGAGAGTTCGTCCTCGACGTCTCGACTCCAGCCCGCATGCCGGATCTGGGCGGTTCCTCCGAAGCGGATGCCAGGGCGGCGCTGTCAGAGCTCGGCGCCCGCATCGCCGTCGTTGATCAGTACCAGCCCGGCGCCAGCGAAGGCGTGGTCCTTTCGACCGAGCCACTGGCCGGGGAAGAAATCACCGATCGGGCGACCCTGCACGTCGCCGAGCCCCTATCCAGCGTCTTCCTCACCCAGCTGACGCCAGCGGCCTCCAGCTGCCGCACCGGCGAAAGCGCCCTGATCAACGGCGAAAGCGAGGAAGAAGCGATCGTCTGCCAGCCGCCGCCGGGCGCCAATCCGCGATCGGTGACCTACGCGCTGGGGGGCGAAATGGAGTCCTTTCGGGCCAAGCTCGGCCTCGACGACGAAGGCGACGCGGAAACCCCGGTCGAATTCCGCATCTTCGTCGACGGCCGGCAGGTGCTCAGCCGGCGGCTGGAATTCGGCGACGTGCTGCCGGTTGACGTGCCGCTGCTCGGCAAGCTGCAGCTGAGGTTCGAGGCATCCGCCGCGGCGGTCGCGGCCAGCCCTGGCGCCTCTCCCGTCGGCGCTGTCTTCGCCGAGCCCCAGCTGGTCGGCTCGCGCAGCGCCGTCGATCGGATCTCTGAAGGATTGGTCGAATGAGCCGCCGCGCGGCGGCGCTGGCGTTCGCCACGATCGTCGTCGCGTTCTCGGCGCCGCCGGCGCTTGCCGCCGCGGCGGCTGCCCCAGGGCCGCGGCCGAGCCCGATCGTGATCGTCGTCGACACCTCGGGCTCGATGAACGAAAGCGACGGCAGCTCGAGCGGCCGGATCAAGATCGACGGGGCCAAGGTGGCGCTGCTCGACTTCCTCCAGCAGATCGAACCCAACACCCCGATCGGCCTGCGCAACTACCCGGCGGAGGGGGAAGCCAGCGGCGAAGAAGAAGGGTGCAGCGCCGGCAAGAGGCAGCTGGAGGTGGCCCCGCGCAACCCGACCGCGATGGCGGCGACGATTCGCACCCTGCGCGCCGACGGGGACACCCCGACCGCGGCGGCGCTGAAGGCCGCCGCCGATGACCTCAGCGCCAGCGGCGCTTCGCAGGGGACGATCGTGCTCGTCTCCGACGGCGAGTCGAACTGCGGCCGTAATCCCTGCGACGTGGCAAGGGAAATCGGCGAATCGGGCGTCGACCTGCAAACGATCACGGTCGGTTTCAGGGTCTCCGGCGCCGGCGCCAAGGAGCTCCAGTGCATCGCCGACCAAACGGGCGGCAAGTACCTCAGCGTGCACGACAACGAAGGCCTCGCCGAAGCCTTCGACGAAATCTCGCGACCGCGGATCGAGCTCAAGGTGGACTACCCGCCGCTGGTCACCGCGCAGGTGGGCAACGATCCATCTGGCCTGGTGCGGATCGAAGCCGAGATCGCCAACGCCGGCCAGCGGCTCGCCGTCGGCGCCGTCGCCCGCATCCGCTTCGACGCGGCCGCGGGGGCGCCGGCCGTGGTGCGGCCGGTCGTCTACCTCGGCAACCTGGCTCCCGGCGAATCGCGGAAAGTGTCCTGGACCTTCCGGCCGGGCGTGCCGCCGCGCGACAACAACCCGATGCCATTGCCCTTCGCGGTGATCGCCGGCGCCCAGAACACGCTCGCCGACGCGGAGTTCAAAGCGACGATCCGGGTCAGCGACGCGTTCGCGACGGCTGCCCAGGCGGGCCCGATCCTCCGCTCGCGGCCGAGGATCGCGATCTTCGGCGATTCCTACTCCGCCGGAGAGGGCGCCGACGCCTACCTGCGCGGCACCGACACGGACGCGAATGCCTGCCATCGCAGTCATCTCACCTACCTGGCCCCCGCCTTCAACCTCCCGGACGCGAACATCATCGCCTGCTCGGGGGCGGTGACGGGTGACGTTCGCGCTCCCCAGGGCGGCCGGGGGGTCCCACCGCAGGTGGAGCAGCTCGAAGACCTGCTCGCCAAGAGTCGCACCGATTCGGTGGTCATGACGATGGGGGGCAACGACGTCGGCTTCAGGCAGATCGCCCAGTCGTGCCTCATCGGCCGCTCCGACTGCGCCCACACGATCTACGAAGACGTGCCCTTCTGGCAGCGCAAGGGCAAGGCGAGCGATCAGTTCGTGGAGGAGCGGATCAAGGCCCTGCCGGAGTCCCTGAGGCGCGTCTATCTGGCGATCAACGACATCGTCAACGGGCCCGATGCCCGCGCCAGTCACGGCCCTGTGCCGATCCTGGTGCTCGCCTACCCGCTGCCGACTCCGCTGACGCCGCAGAGCTGCCTGAGCATGGTCGATCTGCTCTCCCCGGATGAGATCGACTTCTTCGACCGGCTGATCGTGCGGCTGAACGGCGTCGTCGAGGCCGCCGTCAAAGAGGCGAGGAAGGACGGTGTGCCCGCCTTCTTCGTGCCAAATACCGAAATGGCCTTCCAGCCGGACCACACGCTCTGCGACCGGGCGCCCTACGCGAGGAACGTGAAGAGCTTCAACGGGGCCGGGATCGATCCCGAGAGCCTGGTCAAGGCGCTGAAAGCGTCGGTCTGGCAGTGGCCGCCGCTGCCCAACCCCGTCAGCGCCTTCAAGGCGGCGCTCAACGTCAAGCAGGTTGGTCTTGCCCAGATCGAACGCAGCTTCCAGGAGCTCGTCCACCCCAACCGGGCCGGGTACGAGGCGGAGACGCGCGCCATCCTGCGCTGGTCCCAGAGCCCCGACGCGACGGCCGCAGTTAAATTCCTCGAAAGCGCGCCCGTCGCCAAGCCGCTCACGGTGAAAGTCACGTCGTCGGGCAACGACCTCGGCCAGCTTGCTCCCGGCGCGACCCCCCTGCTGCAGGGCGGGACCTCATACCCACTAAATCTGCAGGGCTTCGCCCCCGATTCGGCGCTCACCATCGGCGTCCACTCGGACTTCCGTGTGCTTGCCTACGCCACCGCCGACGGCACCGGCGCGATTTCCACCCGGGTCGTGATTCCGGACGGCATCGAGCCCGGCGACCACACCCTGACCGTCTCCGGCGCGAGCGGGGACGGCAAGCCGCGGAGCGTGGAAATCCCCTTCCAGATCGCCGGCGGCGGTCCGCCCACCCTGGTCACGGCGCTGCTCTGGGCCGGCATCGCCGGGGTGGCAGTCACCGTCGTCCTCGCCCTGGTCCTGCTCGGGCTCGGGCGCCGGCGCGATCGCCTCGGCGAGGTGAGCGGGTGAGCCAGCAGCGGACGATGCTGATCGCCGCCGCCGTCGGCCTCCTCCTCGGCGCCGGGGTCGTCACGGCGACGATCCTCCTCTTGCGCGACGACGACTCGACCACCGCATCGGCGCCGCAGGGCTCATCGACCGTTCCGGCGGGCGCGGCGAAGGTGCCGGTGCGGACCGGAACGGCGAGCTCGTCGACGCCCTCGCCGGGCGCGCCCGTCAACGCCGCGGCCGGTGCGATCGAAGCGGGCCGTTACGTGCAGGCGGGCTCGTTTCGGACGGTGGCGGGGGCCGAAGAGGAGCAGCAGCGACTCGAAGCCGAGGGGGCCGACGTCAGCGTGGTCGAATCCGACCTCGCGCAGGAGCTGTACCCGGGATTTCAGGTGCTGCTCGGCGGCCCCTTCTTCGACCGTGGCTCGGAGCGGGCGCTGTTGCGCCAGCTGCGCGAAAACGGCGTGCCCTCGGCCTTCGGCCGCGACCTCAGCCCGGCGACGACGATCTCGGGGCCGGCGGAGATCGCCGGGCAGTGGGCTGGAACGCTGGAACGAACCGGCAGCGAAAAGCCGGGCCTGGACGGCCCGCTGCAGGTGACGCTGATGGTCGAGTCGGATGGTCGGTTGGCCACGCTGGACGTGCCGAGTGCCAATTGCGCGGTCGATTTGCAACTGGAGACGGCAACCGCGATCTCACTTACCTACGGACCTGCCGAAGGCTGTCTCGGGCCCGGTGACTGGAGAGTGCGGCCGCACGGTGAAAGCCTCTCGATGACACTGCTGCCGCCGGACTCCGAGGAGATCGTTCTCGGCGAACTGCAGCGCCGCTGAGCCACGGCTGAGGTAGGCTGCGCCGCTAACCGTCACTGTTGACGATGAGGATGACAGGCAGGTGAACCCCACTCCAGAGAGCCAGGCGCGCTGCCAGAGCTGCGGTCAGGCGCTCGCGGCCAACGCAACCTTCTGCCGCAGCTGCGGTACCCGGACGGCGCCGGAGCAGCCGGCCAACGCGCCAGTGGAGAGCCAGCCGCCCGCGCCGTCGGCGCCGGCCGAGACCCAGGTCCTCCCGCCATCTCAGCCGCAAGCGTCACACACTCAGGCACCCATACCCCCGGCTGCGCAGCCGCCGCAGAAAGCGAAGTCGGGGGGCTGGGGCAAGCCGGTTCTGATTGCGGCCCTGGTCGGCCTTCTCGTCGGCGGTGGCGTTGCGGCGGCGATCCTGTTGCTGGGTGGCGACGACTCGAAGCAGGCAAGCGCGCCGCTGCCGGAATCGGCGGCGACGGTCCCAGCGAACGAAGCGACCTTCCAGCAGAGCGGCGAAGCGAACTCCTCGGATGAAACTGCGGGCAGCGAAACCGCGGGCTTCCCGTCTGAAAGCAGGGCGCAGATGGCGAGTGAAATCCAGGGGGCGCTGCTCGCCTACCACGAAGAGATTCTCTCCGGTAACCCGCGCGAAGCCTGGGGCCTGCTCTCGGCACGCAAGCGAGCACAGGCGCAGCGGGAAGAAGGGTTCGGCGCCTGGGCCAAAAATCAGGCCACGCTCTCGCCCTACCTGACCCCGGCCGGGCTCACCGTTCGCATCGAAGAACTCGAAGGCGAAGGCGTTGCCCGGGTCCTGCTCAGCGGCATGGGCTGGTCGGCTCCCGGGTCGCCCTGCACCGAATGGTCGGGGTTGACCTGGGTCAAGTACGAAGGGGGGCGGTGGACCTATGACCCGGGCTACTCGACCACCGCCGACCGCGAACGGGCTTGGAAGCCGCGCTATGACGAGCTGCTCGGGGCGAACTGCTGAGCTCAGGCACGGTGTGGCGACGGCGCCTGCTGGCGCTGCTGGGGATTGCGGCCGCCGGCGCTTTGGGCCTGTTGCTGTGGCTCCAGCTCTCGGCTGACGGCTCTTCCCCGGCGCCGCGGGCCCAGGCCCGCGATCGCGCCGGGGCGGCCGCTCCAGTTGCGCCCCGGGCGCCGGCTGGGCCCGGCCGAGCCAGGATCGAGAAGGCGCTCACGCGCGCGGTGGAGGCCGCCGCTGCGCTCGGCGGCACGGTGGAGGCGGCGGCGATCGAGGATCGCTGGAGCACGCCCCTGGTGAAAACGTCCGAGCCCGGGGGAGGGGCTCGTTACATGCGGATGTGGAGCATGAGCAAGGTGGCGACGATGATCGCCCTGCTGCGTTCGCTGGGCTGGGGCGCGCGGCCGGGGAAGCCGACCTCAGCCGAGGTCGACGAGGCTTTCAGCGGGGCGATCCGGCGCTCGGAGAACTGCCGCCAGCGCCGCGTCGTGCTCGAGCTCGAACGGGTCAGCGGCGGCACCGCCGAGGCTCGCGCTGCCCTGGCCGACGTCTTCCTCCTTGGCGGCGCGCACGCCACCATCGGCAGCGAAACGGAAGCGGCCGAGTCCAGCTGCGCCCCCTACCTGGAAGCCCAGGCCGGGGTGTCCGATCCGATGCGGCCGGCGCTGTTGCTGGGCATCTCGACCTGGCGCGTCGGCGACGCCGCGCTGCTCGTGCACGCGCTGGCGACGGACCGCTTCGGGGCCGCCGTCTCCGATCGCGTGCTGGGGCTGATGCGGGAGCCGAAGCTGGTCAGCCGCGAGGTTCCACCCGGCGAACTCACCGCCCCGCTCGACTGGGGCGCGGGCGAGGTCTTCGCCGGGCAGGAGCCCGCCTACAAGGCGGGTTGGGGCGGCGCTATGAACGGCGACTTCCTCGCCGGCCAGGTCGCCGTGGTTGCCCTGCCCGGCGGCGAACGGATGGCGCTGGCGGCGATGTTCCATCCCGAAGTGCAGCCCTCGCGCGATGACCCCGGCATCACCGCCGCGCCGCAGGCGATCGAGCTGGTGATGCGCTCGCTGCGCGAAGCCGCCGAGTGACTCAGCCCGCGCCGGGGATTTCTTTCGGCGCGCCAGCGCTGTCGCCACCCTGTGGAGCCGCGGCCTGCTCGCCGTTGGAGCAGTGTTCGATCGCGAAGGCGGGTGCGCACACGGTGCGGGACCGCCACCGCGATTCGTAGCGCTTGACGAAATCAGCAAAGGCTTTCTGCCGCTCGTCCTCGCTCGAGCCGCGATGACTGATCATGTCCTGGATTTCTTGGCTGAGCAGCTGGATCGTCACCCGCTCGTTGACGTCGGCCTGCGTGAAGTGCGCTTCCTGGAGGAATTCCTCGTACTGCTTCTCCGTTTTGAAGGTCTGCTTCTTCAGCTTCTTCAGTTCCGTGGAGATTTCGCCCGGCGTGACCGAGACTCCCATTTCCTTCGCTTGCCCCTGGATCCAGACCGAGTCCAGGACTTCGCCCAGCGCCTTCTCCCTCAGCTCGTCGTACTTCTCGTCACCGGGCGCGGGGACCGGTTCGACCTCGGCCTGTGCAGCGGCTTGGCCAAGCGCCCGGCGGAAATCGGATTGGGTCACCGTTTCCAGCGATGCCGGCGCCCCCGAGATCACGGCGACGGTGTCGCTTGGCAGGTCCTGCGGTGAGGGAAGTGAGCCGGAATCACCGCTGGAGTCGTCCTGCGTGAGCTGCACCACCGCGCCAACTGCCAGCGCAACCAGCAGCACACCACCGAGAACCAGCAGGGGCGTGCGCGACGACTTGGCTGGCGTTGCCGCGGGCACGCGACGATCCTAGTCGTCCACACTCACCGATGCCGCTCGGGCCTGCTTGAGCGGCTCGGTGAAAGCGGATAGGCTCGCCGCCGTTGTTCAACTGAACTATCTAGCGGGAGTCAGAGAAAGATGAGCACGCCAGGGCAGCAGCCTCCGGGTGGTGGCGGAGTCACCAATACCCAACCGCCGGTCGCGGTTCACCAGACCACGGTAATTCAGATGGGCTCCCACAAGAGTGTTGTCGGGGCGGTCCTGCTGGCGCTCTTCTTCGGTCCGCTGGGGATGCTCTACGCGACCGTCGTCGGCGCCCTGGTCATGTTCTTCGTCAACATCTTCGTCGCCTTCCTCACCCTCGGCCTCGGCCTCTTCATCACGGTGCCGCTCGGCGCCCTCTGGGCTGGCATCGCAGCCAGCACACACAACAGCAACCTGGGCGCGATGTCGACCCGGTCGGTCACCTCGCCGCTTGTCCCAAATGCCGCGCCGGCGGGCTGGCACGACGATCCGGAGGGCGGGGACAGGCTGCGCTACTGGGACGGTAGGGCCTGGACCGGCCACTACGCCGACCGGCCCGGCGCCGCCGGCAAAGCGCCGGCAAAGGAGATCGAGCCGGTGGCCCCCGCGGTTGCCGAGGCCCTGCCGCAGGCCGTTGCCGAGGCGCCCGCGAGCGGCGGTCCCGATCCCGGTGAGGCCCCCACGGTCGTCGCCGAGACGGAGGTCCAGAAGGTTTTCTGCGGCTCGTGCGGTGCGCAGATCGGCGCCAGCGATCGGTTCTGCGCGGCCTGCGGTGAGAGTCAGGACGAGATCAGTTGAGAAAGGTGGGGGGCAGGTAATGGCAGAGTTGGCTTATTGCGGCGGCTGCGGCGGCCAGATTCCGGCGACGGCGAAGTTCTGCAAGCACTGCGGGGCGGATCAGACGCCGTTTAAGGTCGAGGATTCTTCCTCTCCCGATGCGGTCGAGTCGTCCCCGGCGCCCGTCCAGCCATCCGCTTCCCCCACGGCCGCACCGGATCCGGTGGATCCGGTGGCCGCGGCAGAGCCGACGGCCCCAACTGAGCCCCCGGCGGCAGCCGAGCCCCAGCAGCCCGCCGAGGAAGCCCCCGCGCTGGCATCTCCGCCCCCGGCTGAGCCCCAGCAGCCCTTGGCTGAGCCAGGCCCTGCGGCGCCGACGTCTTCGCCCGCGGCCGAGTCCCAGCGGCCCGAGGCCGACGCTGCGGCCAGGCCAGGCACGCGCCAGAGCGCCGAGCGAGTGGCGCCGGGCGCGGGTGAACTCGCCGACCAGCTGGCCACGCACCTGCAGGCGCCTGGCGTGGCGCTGGCGGGGCTCTCAGCGCTGATCGGGTTTGGCGTCTGCCTCGCCGCCGGCCTCGTGCTGGCGATCCTCCTGCCGCACGCCAGCTTCCTCTCGATCGCGGGCGGCGCCGGCCTCTTCAAGGAAACGCTCGCCCAGGCCGCGTCCTTCTCGCAGGCCAACCTCAACCTCTCCGGGCTGGGGGTGGCGGTGCGGACGGTGCCCGTCCTCTTCGTCCTGATCCCGATCCTCGGCGTCGCCGCGGCCTCGGCCGCCCTGGCGCCGCGCACGGCCGGCATGCAACCGCGTGAGCGGCTGCTCTGGGCGGCGGCGGCGGGCGTCCCCTTCGCTCTCCTGGTGCTGATTGCGGCGCTCAGCGTCGGCAAGGTGCAGTTCGATCTCTTCGACACCGACATCAAGCTGGCCAGCGGCTCGGTCTTCCTGCTCAGCCTGCTCTGGGGCTCGCTGGGGGGAGTGCTCGGCATGCTCTTCGCCTTCCGCCAGGCGCCCGAGCCGATGCCGGAGCTGCTGCCCCCGGGACCGGCTCGCTACGCCCGCATCGCCTGGAGCGCCCTGCGCCCCCTGGCCCTGGCGCTCGCCGCCGTCGGCGTGCTGGCGACCGCGATCTGGGTCGTCCAGGTGGCCCGCGAAGCCGACTACCACGAGTTCCCGCCCCGCTCCACTGCGATCGCCGTCGGCGAGCAGATTGCCTACGCCGGCGATCACGCCATCGACGTCCTGCCCCTCGGCGCCGGCGCCAGCCAGAGGTTCGTCGGCAACTACCCGGCGCTGCCGGTCTCTCAGGAGAGCTATTTCGAGCTCGCCGACGGCGGCTCGGAGGACGTCGCGCCGACCTACAACCTCTTTGACTTCAGCAGCACCATGCCGGCCTACCTCTTCATCCCGCTGCTGATCGGGCTGATCGGGATCGTCGCCCTGCTCGCGCTCTACGCCGGTTTTGCCGTGGCGCGCGGCATCGGCGAGCAGCGGCCGGACCGGGCCGCTGCCTGGGGGGCGGTCGTTGGCCCGCTCTGGGCGATCACGATGGTGCTGCTGGCCGCGCTGGCGCGCAAGAACATCGTCGGCGACCCGAGCGGGGACAGCGTCTTCGTCGCCTTCCTGCTCGGTGGCGCGGTGCTGGGGGCGATCGGTGGCCTGCTGGCCGTGCAGCAGGGAGCCAGTGCCTCGCCGCCGTCGTCGCAGCCCGGCCCGCCATCGCAGCAGCCCGCGCCGCCGCCCGCCGCCTGAAGCTGAGGGAAAGGGCTCGGTGCTTACTCGTCCGAGCCGTCAGGCTCGGGGGCGCCGGGTCGGCGGATGACGATCTGGTCGGCGTCGATGCGGACCGTGACCTCGCGCTTGCCGGCCCAGTGCTCGGCGTAGACCGGGTTGTCCTTGACCGCCGGGTCGAGCCAGAGCCCGTAGCCGTCGGTCTCGCCGTGATCGAAGGTCGCCTCGAGGTCTTTGCGGCGGCCACGGCCTCCGCGACGGCCTCGGCGGCGCCTGCGTTTCGGGCGCTCTCCGTCGTCGCCGCTGGGCCGGTCCTTCTCCTCGCCCTCCTCGGACTCCGATTCGTCGTCCTCGGACTCCTCGTCCTCTTCGGGCTCCTCGGCCGCGGCGGCCTCGATCTCGGCCTCGATCTCGTCACGGAGATCGACTTCGCCAGAGGCCGAGTCCTCCTCGTCGGGGGTGAAGCCGTGCTGTTTGCGGAACTCGCGCAGCTCGGAGGTGCTGACTTCGAGCTGGTGGGCGATCCAGGCATCGGTGCGACCCTGGCGAACCCAGGCGCGGATCTGGTTTAGCTGTGGCTTCAGCGAACGTCGAGGCATCGGCGCGCGAGTCTATTCAACAGTGGCGGTCGTTGGCGGGGTCACTAGGCCATCAGGAAGGCGAGCGCCTCGAACATGGACACGACGACGACGGCCACGGTGACTGTGAGACAGACGGCGAGGACGCTGAAGCGGACCTTGCTCTCCTGCTCGACGCGGGTGATCCGCCGCGCCCGCGAGCGGTTGGCGGCGCGGCGGCGAAGCTGCTCGCGGCGGCGGCGCTCCAAACTGGTCTCCTGCTCGAAGGCCGTCTCGAACTGGGAGATGCTCTGTCGCATTCGCATAGGTCGGGGTGGCCCGTGGGCCGCGGGGGACCGTAGCAAAGGCGCACGGGCGCTTGCAGGGGCAGGAAATGTGCGATTGGTCACGACAGCTCAGGGAGGGCAGCGCGCCCCAGAGGCCCCGGCCGGCCCCTGCGGCGCGCAGCTCCAGGCGCCGCAGGGGGCGAGCGAAGCGGTCGTTGGGCGGGATCGTCAGCGTGCGGGCGAGGCCACGGCGGACCAGGGTCGCGTTGACGAAACGCCGTCCCAGGTAGACGTAGGCGAGCAGCCTGCCGTAGATGTCGCGCCGCTCGACGCCGAAGACGAGCCGCACCCGCCGCCGCTCGACCAGGCGGTGGTTGAAGGCCGAGGCGCGCGGGCCGAAGCACTGCACGGGCGTGTCGGGCTTGACCGTCTCCGGCGTGTCGACGCCGATGTAGCGCACGTCCTCGAGCCGGCCGCCGATGCGCGCTTCGATCGTGTCGCCGTCGACCACGCGGGTGACGAGGGCCACCGCGCCGCGGGCCCCTCGTCCGCCCGCCGCCGCCCTCCCAGGGCCGCAGGATCAGCAGCGCGGCGATCAGCAGCAGCACCAGGCTGCCGAGCTGACCGCGACTCCACAGATTTCGTCCCACCCCAAGTCAATGCTCTGGGGCGGCATTTTCTCCCCACCCAGGTGCCGAAAACCAAGCAGGTCGGGGGATGCGGGAAGGGCCGGTGAGGGGAGCGCACAGTTAGTGCGTGACCCGATCCGGCCCGACCGAAGACCCCGAGATGCGCCGGTTTGCAGGCTCTGCTACGGGATGCGGCGCACGCTGGAGAGCAGCGACTCCTTGATCTGGGCGATGATCTCCAGCGCCTCGTTCCACTCGCGCTGCCAGACGTTGCGGCCGAAGATCACGCCCGAGCCGCCCGCCTGCATGATCTCGCGGGTGTGGCTGAGCACGGTCTCGTCGTCGACCTTGGAGCCGCCCGAGAGCACCACCAGCGAACGGCCCGCCGACTCGACGCACTGGCGGATCGCCTCGGCCTGGTCGACCTGCATCTCGTTGTACGGGGCCGGCGCATCCTTGTCCTTGTCCGGCGTCGATCTTCGGCATGTTGAGCTTGACCACGTCGGCGCCCATCTCCATCGCCATCCGCGCCGCGTAGTCGATCGCGTAGAAGGAGTTGGGGCCGCCCTTGGCTTCGACCGCTTCGCCGCGCGGGTAGGACCAGACGATCAGCGGCATGCCGAAGCGGTCGCAGTCCTGGCGCACCTGGCGCAGCTGGGCGAGGTCCTCGTCCTGGCGCGGCGAGCCGACGTAGAGCGTGTAGCCGACCGCGTCGGCGCCGAGCCGCACCGCGTCCTCGACGCTGGCGTTGCAGGTCGAGAAGGCCTTGGCGGAGGAGGGGATGTCGGTCTTGCCGTTGACCTTGAGGATCAGCGGCACCTGGCCGGCGTAGTCGGGGTAGTACTTGGTCGCCATGCCGATCTGGCAGGCGAGCGCCGAGTAGCCGGCCTCGGCGGCGAGCCGGAACTGGTAGTCGGGGTCCTTCGACGCCGGGTTGGGGAAGAAGTCGCGCGGGCCGTGCTCGATGCCCTGGTCGATCGGCAGCAGCATCAGGGTGCCGTTGCCGGGGCCGAACTCGAAGAGCAGGCGTCGCAGGCGGGCTCGTTTGCCGGGGGCCAGGGTGGCCAGCAGCGATTTCTGCTCGGTCAGGCTCTTCAACTCCACGCTGTTTCCTCCTCGAAGATGGGTGTTACCGGAGTATGCCATCGGCAGCCGGCTTCGAGAGCTTGACGGCGGGGGGTTATCCTCGGTTGACCATGAGCGAGACTGAGCTCAGCGTCATCTGCAAGAACTGCGGTTCGGAGGTCAGTCCTTACGTAACCGAGTGCCCGTACTGCGGCGCCCGCCTGCGCAAGCGGGCGCCGAAGCTCGAACGCCGCGGCGACGGCCTGGAGGCAAAGCCCCGCCGCCGCGCCCGGCCGAAGTTCCTCCGCCCCCGCCGCGCCGATTCATCGCGCGCCCTTCCGCCCGTACGCGACGATGGCCGTGATCCTCGGCTCCGCCGTCCTGCTGCTGATGCAGAAGGCGACGGGCGATCAGCTCAGCACCTTCGGCGGCCTGGTCGTGCCGCTCGAGGACCAGTGGTGGCGGTTCCTCACCGCGCCCTTCGCCTACATCGACGTCGGCTACCTCTTCGTCGTCGCGGTCGGCCTGGCGATCTTCGCGACTGGGCTGGAGCGCCGCCTCGGCACCCCGCCGACCGCATTGCTGCTGCTTGCCTGCGGCTCGCTGGGGATGCTGGTCGCGAGCGGCATCGCCAACGGCGCAGGGCGAACATCGAGGTGATCGCCGGGGGCAACGGGATGGCGCTCGGCGCCGTCGCTGCCTGGTTCGCGATCCGCCGTGCCGAGGCCCACGGTGCGATCGACGACGACTACGACGCTGGTCGGGGTCATGGTCGCCGCGGCCGTGCTGCTGGCCCTGCCGATCTTCGAGTCCACCGCGGACCCCTTCGCCGGCCTGATCGGCGCCGCCGTCGGCGGCCTGGCCGGCCTCGCGGCGTCGGCCCTGCGCGAGCACTAGATCCGCTGAGCTCGTGTTCCTTCGCGCTGTGCGCGAGTAAGTGCGAAGTCACGCTCTGGTGGGGCGGTGGCTAGGCTGCTGTCGTGCCCTCGGACGAGCAACTGGATGCCGCGATCGAGCGGCTGGTCGACGCCGAGCGCTTTGCCGAGGCGGAGCGGATCGTCGCCCGGGCGGCGCCCCAGCTGCAGAAGGTGCTCGCCGCGGCGCTGGCCGAGGGCGGCTGGTTCGGCGAGTCCCACGATGCCGAGGCGCTGAAGGCGGCGACCGCCCCCGATCCCGACGAGCGGGTCGCCGCCGTGCGCTCGCTGCTCGCCGAGGAGGCGAGGATGGGGATGATGGTTGGAGTTGCCGTCGGCTGGGCACTCCACGGGGAGATGACCGATGCCGAAGCACCCAACGGAGACACGGAAGGAGAGCGCTGAGGATGGAGATCAAATTTCACGGCCACTCGTGCTTCGAGCTGAGCGACGGCGAGACCAGGGTCCTGGTCGACCCGTTCCTCAAGCCCAACAACCCGGCGGCTGTGGCGAGCGCCGAGGACGTCGACCCGACCCACGTCGTCGATCTCCCACGGCCACGTCGACCACATGGCCGATGCCGTCGGGGTCGCGACGCGGAGCGGCGCCGAGTGCGTGGCGATCGTCGAGATCGCCAATTGGCTCGAAGAGCAGGGCGTCGAGAAGGTCCATGACCCGAACCTGGGCGGCACGGTGCGGTTCGACTGGGGCTGGGTGAAGCTCGTGCCGGCCTGGCACACGAGCACGATCGCCGGCTCCGCTGAGGCCCCCTTCAGCCCGACTCCGGGCACGGTCACGGGCACGCCGGCCGGCCTGCTGATCAACCTCGGCGGGGTGACCGTCTACCACGCCGGCGACACCTGCCTCTTCAGCGACATGAAGCTGATCGCCGAGCGCAATCCGGTCGACGTCGCCCTGCTGCCGATCGGCGGCCACTACACGATGGATCGCCACGATGGCGCTGTCGCCGCGGGGTTCATCGGCGCCGGCACGGTGATCCCGATGCACTACGACACCTTCCCGCCGATCGAGACCGACGCCGCGGCGTTCAAGTCGGAGGTCGAGGCCAAGACTTCCTCGTCGGTCGTCGTCCTCGCAGCCGGGCGAGACACATTCGACTGGCTGACCAGCCAGGCCGGTGCTAGTCTCGCCCGAACCGCGCAGGCGACTCGAGGAGAGCAGCGATGGGAACCGAAGAGGCAACGGGGACAGAGTCCAGAACAGAGCGGGCGGACTTCCAGGCCACTGCCGATCCGGCGCTGATGCAGGCGGCCGACCGCACCGCCGACGTCAAGCTCCTCACCTACGAGGAGCTCTACCTGCTCTGGGAGCGCCAGCAGTGGCAGACCCAGGAGCTCGACTTCAGCCGTGACCGCGAAGATTGGAACGAGCGTTTCAGCGAGGAGGAGCGCTTCCAGCGGATGTACGGCCTCTCCTCCTTCTTCATCGGCGAGCAGAAGGTGGCGGAGGAGCTGGGTCCGATCATGCGCGCCGCTCCAACCGAGGATCAACGGATCTTCCTCTGCACGCAGATCGCCGACGAGGCGCGCCACGTGCGCTTCTTCGAGCGCTTCTACCGCGAGGTCGGCGTGCTCGAGTCCGAAGAGCTCTCCACGATGCTGGTGGAGACCTCCGAGCACCTGAACGAGAACTTCGGCCGGCTCTTCGACGAAATGTTGAAGAAGCGCACCGACCGGCTCGCGGTCGAACCGGAGGACACCGAGGCCCTGGTCGAGGCGGTGACGATCTACCACATGGTGATCGAGGGAATGCTGGCCCTCACCGGGCAGCACTTCATCATGGACTACAACGAACGCGAGGAGACGCTGCCGGCCTTTGTCGAAGGCTTCCAGAGCGTCGCCCGCGACGAGCACCGCCACGTCGCCTTCGGCTCGGTCTTCCTGCGCGAGAAGGCGCGTGAGGACGATCGCTACAAGCAGGCGATCCAGCGCACGCTCGAGGAGTCGCTGCCGGTGGCCGACGGCGTGCTCTCGCCGCCGTGGGCGCCGCAGGGCGACGATTGGGAGCTGTTCGGCTACTCACTGGCCGACACGCGCAAATTCGCCGGCACCTGCCTGATGCGCCGCCTCAAGGTAATCGGCCTCCAGTAAGAAGGGCCGTGGGTAAGAGCGCCCTCGTGGCCCCTGCTGGGCGCGCGAAGGGCGGTTAGCCCAGGCCTTCGCTGGTCGAGCCTTCTGGCTCCGGCGGCGGTGATTCGGCGGGCGGGGGAGGCGTGCTTTCAGCTGGCGGCGGAGTTGCTTCCGCGGGGGGAGCTGGAGCCGGGGCAGGCGCGGGCTCGGAGCTGGTGGGGCTGCCGCCGACCGTGACGACCACGGTGCCCCCGGCCGCGGGGGCGCCGGCGACACCCGTGGACGGGGTCGCGGCTGTCGATGCCAGCTGAAGATTGAGGGGTTGCTTCAGCGCCTTCGCTGGACTGATCCGTCGCTTCGGCGGCCGGCGCTTCAGCCGGGGTTGGCGTCGCTTCGGCCTCGGCCTCGGCCGCTTCGGTCGGCGCGGGCTCGACTGGGGGCGCCTCCGCCTGGGAGCGACTCGGCGCCAGGATCGCGCTTGTGTCCCTGCGCAACCGCGGCCGTCGGCCCCGGGTCTCGTGACGACGCGGGAGATGGCGGCTTCGTTGCTGTGTGCCGGGCCAGGCTGAGCCTGCTGCTTGACCTCGACCGCGCCGGCGGTGATCACGGCGGCGGTGACGACCCCGGCCACGGCCTTGGTGCCGATCGCGCCGCCGACAGCGCCAAGGCCGCCGGCCGCGCCGCCGGAGCTGAGCGCCGCTCCGACGCTACCGACAGCGCCGGCTCCGGTGGCGCCGGCGCCTGTTGCGGTCGCGGCGCCACCGGTTCCTGCACCTCCCAGGCCAAGCTTGGAGAAGATGAAGCCCTTCAGGGCGAGCAAGGGCCCGGCCGGCACCAGCGCCGCGAGCACCTTGTCGTTGGAGCGAAGCTGGGAGCGGAAGTCGGCGCACTCCTCGCAGTCGCGGACGTGGCGCCGCACCGGGCCGGAGAGCTTGCGCAGCCCCTCGGCCGCCTCGGCGAGGTCGATCCGCACCTCGCCGCAGGTCAGCTGGCGCGCCTGGCTCGCCTCGGCGAGCGAGATCCGCGCCCGCACCAGCAGCGACTTGACCGAGGGCACGCTGGTCTCCATCGCCTGGGCGATCTCCTCGTAGGACATCGCGTCCATCTCGCGCAGCAGCAGGGCGCGTGCGCTGGGTCTCGGGCAGCTTGCCGACGTCGGTGAGGAGCTGGCGGAACTCCTCGCGGTTGTGGACCTTCTCCGCCGTCGACGCCGCCTCGACCGTCGGCACCATGTCCATCGATTCCTGCGCGTCGGCGGTCGGTTTGCGCAGGTGGTTGAGGCAGCGGTTGCGGGCGATCCGGTAGAGCCAAGGGCGCAGGTTGATCTCGCGCTCGTCGGCGAGCATCGCCCGGTAGGCGTTGACGAAGACCTCCTGCAGGACGTCCTCGGCGTCCTCGGTGGAGCCCAGCATCTGGCGGCAGAAGCCGAGCAGACGACCCTGGTAGCGGTCGACGATCGCCTCGAAGGCGCCGGGGTTGCCGGCGCGGGCCATCGCGATCAGGTGCTCATCGCCTTGCAGCTTGAGCAGCGGGGAACGCCGGGCGAGAAGTCCGCGGCGACTGGCATGTGTAAGAGCTGAAGCCTCCAAGCGAATCCTCCAAGACCAGGGAAGGCGTTTGTCTTCTAGCTCAAGAGACACCGTAGCACCGGCATAGTTGCGGTACCTCGGCAGTTTTTAGTGCGAATTTATGAATCCGAAATCAATGCCCGGGGCGGGATTCGAACCCGCAAGCCCCCCAGTGGGGCAACGCCTTTTAAGGGCGCCGCTTTTGCCAATTTCGCCACCCGGGCACGGCGATGGTAGCCAGCGAACTCGTTATAGGCTCAAATTATGGAGGCTCATGGGGGGCGGATTGTCGCCAAGGCGCTGAAGTCGCGGGGGGTCAGCCATCTCTTCACGCTTTCCGGGGGACACCTGTTCTCCATATACGACGGCTGCAAGGCCGAGGGGATCGAGATCGTCGACGTCCGCCACGAGCAGACGGCGGTGTTTGCGGCCGAGGGGTTCGCCAAGGCGACGCGCGGGGTCGGGGTCGCGGCGCTGACCGCCGGGCCGGGCGTGACCAACGGGATCAGCGCGATCGCCGGGGCGCAGGCGAACTGCTCGCCGGTCTGCGTGCTGGGCGGGCGGGCGCCGGAGCTGCGCTGGGGCTCGGGCTCGCTGCAGGAGATCGACCACCTGCCCTTCGTCTCGCCGCTGGTCAAGTCGGCGGAGACGGTGAAGGAGCCGGGGCAGATCGCGGCCCGGACGGCGGCGGCGCTCGACCTCGCGCTCGACCCCGCCCAACGGGCCGACCTTCGTCGACTACCCGCTCGACGTCGTCTTCACCGAGGCCGAGCTGGAGGTACCGGCCGCGCCGCAGCGCCGAGGCGCAGCCCGCCGGCGGGGTCGAGGAGGCGGCGGCGCTGCTGGCCGGCGCCGAGCGCCCGGCGATCATGGCCGGGACCGGGCTCTACTGGGGGCGGGGCGAGGACGAGCTGCGGGCCCTGGCGGAGGCGCTCGGGATCCCGGTCTTCCTCAACGGCCTCGGCCGCGGCTGCCTGCCTGCCGACCACGAGCTTGCCTTCAGCCGCGCTCGCGGGGCGGGGCTGGGCGGCGCCGACGTGGCGCTGGTGATCGGCGTGCCGCTCGACTTCCGCCTCGGCTTCGGCGCCAGCATCGCCGAGGGGGCGAAGCTGATCCGCCTCGATGCGGCGCCCAACGAGCTGAGCGCGAACCGCGCCCCGACAGGTCGACCTGGTCGGCGACGTCGCCGCCAGCCTGGCGGCGATCCGCGAGGCGGTAGGGGCGGGCGGGCGTACCGAGCCCTGGCTGGCCGAGCTGCGCAAGGTCGAGGCGGAGAAGCGCGCGGCCGAGCAGGAGGAGCTGAACGACGCGCGCTCGCCGCTGCATCCGGTCCGCATCTACAAGGAGCTGGGCGAAGTGCTGCGAGCGCGACGCGGTCGTCGTCGGCGACGGCGGCGACTTCGTCTCCTACGCGGGCCGCTTCATCGAGACCTTCCAGCCCGGCTGCTGGATGGACCCGGGGCCGTTCGGCTGCCTCGGTGCCGGCCCGGGCCAGGCGATCGGCGCCAAGCTCGCCCACCCCGAGCGGCAGGTCTGCCTGCTGCTCGGCGACGGCGCCTTCGGCTTCGCCGGCATCGAGTTCGACACGATGGCGCGCCACGGCCTGCCCGTGGTGGGCGTGATGGGCAACAACGGCATCTGGGCGCTCGAGCACCACCCGATGAAGTTCCTCTACGGCTACTCGGTGGCGGCGGAGCTGCGGCCGGAGACCCGCTATGACCAGATGGTCGAGGCGCTCGGCTGCGACGGGATGCTCGTGCGCGAGCCGGATGAGCTGCGGCCGGCGCTGGAGCGGGCGTTCGAGTCCGGCCGCCCGACCCTGGTCAACGTCCTCACCGACCCCGAGGTCGTCTACCCGCGCAAGTCGAACCTGGCCTGAAGCAACTCGGAGCTGCATCAACTCCTCGATCTGGCGGTTGGGAGGCTGATGCGGTTGGCGTGGCGCCAGCCGATTCGTCCCAGTCGTCCCAGACGAGAATCGGCCGCCATCGCTGGCGGCCGATTCAAGGTTGGTCCCTCAGGACGGGCAGGGGTACGTCTTCAGGGACCAGTTCTTATTTGGTGGACTCAGACGGCGGGAGGCGCCATGATGCGGCAATCGTCCGAGTCCTGTACCGGGTCTGCGGTAGGTATTGCCCCACCTCTTTCCCGATGTGTGGATTATCTGCCTGACTATCCGTTACGTCTAGTTGCCACTTTCCTGAGCTACTGATAATCCGCTAAAAGAGCCTACCAAGTTTTATGGGTTCGAGCGCCATCTTCACCCATCTGTACCGCATCGCGAAACCCGACTGTCCACCTGGGCCACGTATTAGCCCCGGATTGGGAATACGGGGTTATCCGCAGTCCAAAGCCGATACAGCCGCTATCGCGGTGCCATAGAGGATGTCGTGCTCGGAGACCTCGATCTGCTCTAGGCCAAAAGCGCGCATCGTCTCGACCAAAATCACCACTCCGGCGACGATGTTAGGCGCGCGGTCGGGGTGCAGGCCAGCGATCTCGACCCGTTTGGACAGAGGGGCAGAGGCCAATTGCGAGAGCAGTCGCTGGATCGAGGCGAGGGTCAGCGTATGCCCATGTACTTGCTTGGGGTCATAAGGCTCGAGGCCCATCTCGATCGAGGCCAGGGAGGTGGGGGTGCCGGCGACGGCGATCCCGGCTGGCGGCGGTCGTGCCTGCGCTGGCCTGAGATCGCGCTCTCTATAAGGACCCGGACGTCCGTGGCCAGTGCCTCGAGCTCCAGCGCGGTCGGTGGGTCGGTCGAGATGTGGCGCTCGGTGTGGCGGACGACCCCCGCCTGCAGCGAGGCGTGGAAGGCGATCTCCTCGCCGGTGCCGACGATCAGCTCGGTCGAGCCGCCGCCGATGTCGACGACCAGGGTCGGCTCGCTGGGCGCGTCGCTCGCTGGTGGCGCCCACATAGGTGAGGCGGGCCTCCTCCTCGCCATCGAGCACCCGGGCCGAGAGCGCGAAGCGCTCGCGCAGCTCAGCGACGAAGGCGCTGCCATTGGAGGCGTCGCGGACGGCGCTGGTCGCGATCGCGTCGATGGTCTCGACGTCGGCCTCCCGGCAGATCGCCACGTAGTCGGCGATCGCCGCGCAGGCCGCCTCGATCGCCTCGGCCGAAAGCTGCCCCGAGAGGTCGACCCCACGACCGAGCCGAGTAACCCGGCTCTGTCGCTCGACCTCCGACACGAGCCCCCGATCGACGTCGGCGACCAGCAGCCGAGTCGAGTTGGAGCCGATGTCGACCACCGCCACCCTGTGAGAATCCCTTGCCATTGCCGGCGGCACTCTAGACACCGCCGCCAAGCAAGCGCGCCCACACGGCCCCGCAACCCAAGCCCCACCGCGCCGACGTTGCTAGCATGGCCCCACGCCGCGGGGTGGAGCAGCCAGGTAGCTCGTCGGGCTCATAACCCGAAGGTCGCAGGTTCGAATCCTGCCCCCGCTATAGGAAAAGGCCCCGCAAATGGGGCCTTTTTTCTGCTCCAGGCGCAAGCGTATATCGCTGGGCGGGTACCAATTGGGTACTCATTTTCAATGCCTAAGGCGTCGGTCCGGACGCGGTGCGGCAGTCCGTCAGGCACGGAAAACGACCTTTCGACTGTCATGTGTGGCCGACCTTCGGGTCTCAAACCCCGAAGGTCGATAGCTCCGCGACATATTTCTCACGTAAGCGCCCATCGGATGGGCGCTATAATGATGCGGATGTCACCCGCTGGTCTTACCGCTCGAAATCGTGCTCTTCTGACCTCCCTTCACCGGTTTGACGGTCCATTCACCGTCGACGAGGCGCAAGAGGCACTCGACGTAGATCGCCCTCGCGCGCAGCGCTTGCTGCGCTATCTAGCTGACCGGGGGTGGCTCGCTCGTGTCCGCAAGGGCGTTTATGCACCAGTCCCTCTCTCGACTGAGGTCCCGGAGGAGTGGCGGGCCGATCTCTGGCGGGCCGCAGCGCAGGCCTACTCCCCTTGCTACATCGCGGGCTGGAGCGCCTGCGAGCACTGGGGTCTCACCGAGCAGATCTTTCGCGACTTGATGGTCGTGAGCACCAGGCAGATGGGCTTTCGCAGCGACGAAATCCAGGGTACGCCCGTGAGGATCAAGGTTGTCGGACTCCAAAAAATGTTCGGCACGGTTGGCGTCTGGCGGGGATCAGAGCGAGTCGAGGTCTCTGACCCCACTCGCACGATTGTCGACTTGCTCGATGATCCGTCGATGGGGGGCGGGATCCGCCATGTGGCGGAGGTGCTCGAGGAGTACCTCTCAGGATCGCATCGCGACGAGGGGCTGCTGCTCGATTACTGCGAGCGATTTGGCAACCGCAGCGCCTATAAGCGGCTTGGGTACCTGATCGAGGCCCTCGTTCTCGATGAGCCCGACCTAATCGAGCGCTGTCGGGAGCGGCAGTCGAGTGGCGTAGTGCCGCTCGATCCAGGCATCCAGGCGGCGGGCGTTCGCAACTCAGACTGGAATCTTCGTGTCAACGCGCGGATTAGACAGGTGGCCTCGTGATCACTCGAGCGGTCCTCGATGAGCGGGTCCGCGAGTGGGGTCTGCGCGACGACGTCGTTGAGAAGGATTACGTCCTCGGCTGGCTGCTGTGGGGGATAGGGTCGAATAAGTCACTAGGCGCCTCCTGGGTCTTCAAGGGCGGGACCTGTCTCAAGAAGTGCTACATCGAGACCTACCGCTTTTCCGAGGACCTCGACTTCACCGTCCTGCCCGAGGGGCCAATCGAACCCGACGACGTCTTGCCGCTTATCGGTGAGGTGCTGAACGGCGTCAACGACGCATCGGGCATCGACTTCACGGTCGAGACGCCGCGGCTGAAGCTGCGACCCGGTGGGCGCACCGCGGAAGGCAGGATCTACTACCGCGGCCCCCGGGGCGCGCCGCAGCCGGCCCGCATCAAGCTCGACCTGAGTGCCGACGAGGTCCTCGCTCGGCCGCCGGTGTTGCGACCCATCGCCCATGCCTACCCTGACGAGCTCCCAGCGCCGGCCGAGGTTCGCTGCTACGGCTTCGAGGAGCTCTTCGCCGAGAAGATCCGAGCGATGGGGGAGCGCTCGCGCCCGCGAGATCTCTACGACATCGTCAACCTCTTTCGCCGCGAGGACCTACGGCTCGAGCAGGAGCTGATCCGATCGACGCTTGAGCGCAAGTGCGAGACCAAGGGGATCGCGATGCCGACCCACGGCGACATCAGCTCCTCTCCGTTGCGTGCCGAGCTCGAAGCCGAGTGGGCGAACATGCTCGGCCACCAGCTGCCAGTTCTGCCGCCCTTCGAGCAGTTCTGGGAGGAAGCCGAGGTTCTCTTCCAGTGGCTTGAAGGCGACGCCGTCGAGGAGCCGGTGGAGTCAATTGGCGCGATGACCAGCGAGGACCAGACCTGGTCGCCGCCGCTGACTTTGGCGACCTGGGGCCGAGCTTCACTGGAGGTGGTCCGCTTCGCCGGCGTCAACCACCTCCTGGTGGAGCTCGGCTATGGAGGTCGCACGCGTTTGATCGAGCCCTACTCGCTCCGACGCAGCAGCGCCGGCAATCTACTGCTCTACGGGGTTCGGGCTGACAGCAGAGAAATCCGCTGCTACCGGGTGGACAGGATTCAGTCGGCGCGGGCCACCGCCCAGCCGTTCCAACCCGTCTTCGCAATTGAGTTCGGATCCGCGGGAGCCTTGTCCGCCCCGCCAGTCCGCAGGCGGGCGGGCATGTCAAGGCTTGGACCCCGTCGATCAGCACGACGCGCTCGCTCGGCCGGCCCTACGTACATCATTCAATGTGCGACCTGCGGTAAGGAGTTCCGGCGCAAGACGCGCTCAACTGCGATGCGCAAACACAAAGGACCTGGAGGCTGGGATTGCCCAGGCCGCAGGGGCTTCTTCGTCAGGATGGCCTAGACAGCTTCACTCCAGGCGACTCGCTCATGCGAGGTCCAGGCCCTGGTGGTCTTGCGACGCTCCGCCTTCACGTTGGCGGTCAACTTCTGCGGCTTGCAGAGGAGACAGCCGCTCCGTCGGTGCTTCGGTCGCTTGCGCTTGTGATGTGCCATCGGCCCAGGCTACTCTCGAACTGCGCGGTATGGCCTCAGTGACCGTGTCGGACTCGCCGAGCACTACGAATGACCTGGCCGCGTCAGCCTCGCCGCCTATCTTTGTCGCATGGGCAGCGAAGACAAATGCGAGAGCTGCATATTCTGCGGCAGCTCCGAACTGACCGAGGAGCACCTTGTGGCCGACTGGGCGGTGAGGGCCTTCCTCAGAAGCCGCCGAACCGACGGCACTTTCAGCGGAACCTTTGTGGCTCCGGAGACGATGCGGATCGACGCCTCGCCTCCACCGAGCACTGCGCGGGTCGTATGTCGATCCTGCAATAACGAGTGGCTCTCTGTGATCGATTCCGAAGCGGCGCAGGTCTTGAAGCCCCTAATCCGTGGGGATGCGGAGGTAAGCCTCGACAAGACGGCCCAAGCCTCTGTAGCAGCTTGGATTTTTAAGTGCGCTCTCACCTTCGACGCAGCCGGTAATGGTGAGAACGGCCCACTTAAATCGCTGCGCGCCCAATTCTGTTCATCGCGAAAGGCCCCTCCTGGGTGTGTGATCTACGCAGGGCCGGCCACGCCGGTGCCGTGGACGGTGCCCGGCATTCCCGAGGTGGCGGGCGTCCGGATGTTCGGCGTCAGGCCAGCGAACGGCATTGCCAATGTCACTCTGGACATGAAGACGCCTGAGGGTAAACCTGCGGGTACGAGCACCTTCTCTGTCCCGATCCCTGGCTATCAGGTCATGTTGGGTGCTCTCTATGCCTATCTAGGTGGTCGGGTTCCCCCGGTGGCGCCGAACTCGCTCACGGAATTCAGCCAGATATGGCCAGCTCGCGAGCAGCCCGTGGTAGTGCGTTGTGACCGGCGCGGGTTAAAAAACGCTGCTTAGAGTCTGCTGCGGCAGTATCCCGCCTGACACCGCTGCCTCGGTCGCTACGGTGGGACGGTTACCCACCTCTTGAATTAGGCTCCGAGTAGGTGGCAAGAAAACGGCGCAAGCGCAATCGCCCACCGAGCCCAAACAAGGGCCTGGCTCCTGCCAATTTTCCTGAGCTGAACCGACGGTTCTACGCGACCGATCCTCACGATTATTTCTCTCGCCGCCTGATGGGTTTGATGCTCTGGCTGGGAAATCCGCCTGAGTTCCAGGCAGCGATCAAGGATGAATTCAAAGCTGCCGACGTGGGCGTACTCTGGCGGAGCGACCTGTCAGATGAGGAGGCGGAGAAGTCACGCCAGCGCTATGCCACTGCCGAGTCGGAGGTGCTCCTGCATCACATCAGCGAGACCCTGCTGAGGCTCTATCTCGTACACGCCGCTCGTTCGCCGTGTCCATGGCTGGACATTGCCAGGGAGCGGGACTTCAAGAAGCTGAAGGGCGACGTAGCCGACCTGCGAGATCGCCTGCAGGACGGCACGGAGCGCGAGAACATCGAGTACGTCTTCTTCGGCAGGGCCAACCGCAAAGCGTTCAATCCCGTCCCGGAGGAGGAGCGCTGGGAAGCGAGTCTTCGTAACATCGGGCGGTTCCTCGACCGCTACGCGGAGCAGTTCTTGGACTCTGCCCCGTACAACGCAGCCAAGCACGGCATGGCTGTCGTTTCGGGGCATTCAGGCATTGAACTTGGAGTCAACAACGACTCTGACGGCCCTTTCCTGAGCAAGTCTGGCCCAGCCATCGAATACCTCGCTATCCGAGGGGACAAATCTCAACCGAGATGGGCACAAGAGACGAAATGGATCGACCTCGCAGCTTCGATCCGCTTGATTGGGATGGCTCGCGATCTTCTCGACGTCCTTTGGACGGTTGGCTCGGCTCATCGAGGCGGAGATCACCCGGAAAAGTTGCGTCTCTTCGACTACCCGGACTACGACGCGATGATGGCGCGCAGTCAACCGGAGATTGATCCGGCGACCGCCCCGCTGTCCGAGCTGATCACCACCGATCGGATCTCGATGATGCTCATGTATTTCGAGGAGGCCGACTGAGGATGTCGACGTCCCGACGCCGCTGGCGACCTGGATCCGCTCCTGCGGATCGGGTCTTAGCGACCACCGCCCTAGTCGACCGACTTGCCGAGGCGACGCAGCATCCTCTCGAAGGCGCGCCGACTTCGAGATTGGGTTGCCTCGGTGCCAGGCATTTTCGGTTGCAGCCAGGGCAACCGATCCCAGTCCCGCTCCGGGGGCGCCTCACCCGTATCCAAGAGATATTTGAGTCTCCGCTGTAGCTCCTCTGTCAGCTGCGGATCGTTGGCGAGGGGGGACGCCGTTGAAATCAGCAGGCGTCGGACTCCACTCAAGGTCTCTGACTCGGGATCGACGGAACGGCGCCAGCGGCCGTCCTCGCCCTCGGCGAAGCCGAGCGCCCAGAGGACGGCGGCAGCCTCCTGGTCCGTGCAGGCCAGCGCGGCGGCGATCTGCTTCGCCTCCCACGAGTGATTGTCCAACCACTCGTCTAGGAGGTAGGGGTCCAAGCCCCGCTCCTGCCAGTCGCCTCCGTGACGCGCGACCGCCTCCTGTGCCTCCTTAGGTCGCCCGCGGATCAACCAGTAGGTCGCGGCCACTCCTCCCGGGAGGGCGAGCAGCTCGGCGACCTGCTGGAGGATTTCCAGCATATGCGCGAGGTCCGCCCAGATCGGCAAGGTCCCGTTGCCGATCTGCGGAAGGACGAAGGCATAGGGCCGTTCGGGGTCTCCGGCGAGAAGGCCATGAGCGCGCGCTTGCTCGGTCTCCTCCACGGTGACTTCATGCCAGGGCTTCCAGTCTGCACTGCCGTCGGAGCGCACGACGGCAAGGACGTACGAGGATCGACCGAGGCCTGATCCGTCGTCGTCGGACGGCTGCCAGAACGAGATCGCATAGGGCCGATATCCAGCCGCGGCTCCCTTGCAGAGATCCTCGAGCGCGGTCTCGACAATCTCGCCATAGGTCGTCGTTGGGCCCGCTTTAACCTCGACTCGCCGACGCTGGTTCCAAGGTTTCGACCACTCGGAGTCCGGAGGGAAAGTCCCGCTTGGCGCCTTCTTGTTTCCGACGAGGGCAACGACGATCTGCGTCATGCGGGAAACGTAGTCTCTGGCTTGTTCGGCCGCTCGCGGAGACCGCGCTGGCCTCCTTCGCTTTGGCACCTGTCATCCGGGCCGGCGGGTACACAAACGGGTCACAATTTGAGCGAAAGTGGGGTCAACTCAGACCAACTCGGACCGCTTGAATAAGCCAAAAAACAGCCTGGTCAACCCCGCCTAGAAACCTCATAACCCGAAGGTCGCAGGTTCGAATCCTGCCCCCGCTATGGCCTTATGGGCGACCGTGGACGTTGCCCGAATGTAGACTCAGAGGGCGCTCAGTGCGAGCGCCCTCTGTCGTTGGGGATGCTTCTGCATAAAGAGTGTCGGCTCACTACCAGGAAGCGCAGCTGGCGAGAAATTGCTGTCGCCAGAAAGAGCCGTGATGCATCATCAACTCCGCGGATGCTCTGTTTCCAGAGCACGGCATCCGGCTCAACAGAAATACTCGGTCATACCTTGACCGAAACTAGTCATAACCCAATGCATTTCGCGGCGGAGCTAGGCGCCAAGCTTGCCACTCGTTCGCGCCACGTCGGCGTGTTGCTAGGGGCCGGAGCATCCCGGGCCTGTGGATTGCCAGATGTCTCGATGCTCGAGAAATCGGTCGTTAAAGCGCTGAAAGGTGACCAGCGCGGTCGCTTTGAGGCGCTGCTCGGGGGTCGCAACCTTGAGGAAGTCCTCTCGCGTCTTCGCCGTATCGCCGCGCTGTTGGACAAAGACAAAGGCCAGGATGTAGATGGTCTGAGTGGTGCACAGGCTGAGGCGCTCGACCGCAGTATCTGCTCTGCAGTGGTGGGGCAACTCGATCTGGCTGGGGCAACCCTCGATCCGATGAGGCGGTTTGCCGCATGGGCGAGCCGGTCCGACTACCACGATCCGCTCGAGATCTTCACTGTCAACTACGACCTCCTAGTCGAGGCGGCATTGGAGGAGATCGGAGCGCTCTGGTTCGACGGCTTCATCGGCTCGCTGCAGGCCCGCTTTCGCGTCGATCTTGTCGAGGGGATTGGGGAGGGCGAGAGTCCACTGTCGGAGAGTTTCGTCCGTCTCTGGAAGCTGCATGGCTCGCTCAATTGGGCCTGGCGTGAGAATCCCGCGGCGATAGTTCGCCTCGGTGGGCCGGCTCCCGAGAAGGAGGCGGCCGCTATCTACCCGGCCGATACCAAGTACGAGGAATCACGGCGCGTCCCATTCGTGGTCCTCATGGATCGATTTCGCCGAGCCCTCTATGAGCCCGAGACCCTGCTCTTGATCTCCGGCTACTCCTTTGGCGACCAGCACCTCGACGAGCTGATCTACGGCGCAGCAATGCGCTGCCCGCGTTCTGAGTTCGTTGTCTTCTGCCACTCAAAGATCCCCGGTCCTCTTGCGGCAAAGGCCGAAGTGACTCCGGCACTGTCGGTCGTCTCCTGTAAGGAGGCGATTCTCGGCACGAAGCGTGGGAGGTGGAAGGCTGGGTCGGAGACTCCACCTGGCGTCTGGGAGGGCGAGGAGTTCAAGCTCGGTGATTTCGAGGCTCTAGCTGCCTTCCTTGCCAGCGCCTCAGGGCACTCCGACGAGCTTGATGAGTGAGGCAGACCCCACTTGTATTGGACGGGTCCGCCACGTCCTCGGATCAACCGTCACCGTTGCTCTCGACGAGGAGCTCGCCGGGGTCGAGCCGATCTATCGCGGAAAGCTGCAGTCCGTCGGCCAGATTGGGTCGATCGTTCGCTTCCCGCAGGGTCTCGTCGACCTGATCGGCGCGGTTACCTTGGTTGGCATTGCCGAGCTAAGCCCAGCGCTGCCGCCGGTCGAGAACGTTCAGGTCGGCGAGCGCTGGCTCAAGGTCCAGTTGCTGGGCGAGGTCGACAGCCTTGACAAGTTCCAGCGAGGTGTTGGCAGCTACCCCGGCCTTGACGACCCGGTCCATTTTGCGACGCCGGCCGATCTCGGACGCGTTTTCCCTGCAGAAGAGCCTGGCCTCCTCAAGTTTGGTTCGCTCTCCTCAGCGCCAGCAATTCCTGTCTGTCTGGACGCCGCAAAGCTCGTCCTTCGCCACACCGCGGTTGTCGGCTCTACCGGGGCAGGGAAGACGAGTGCCGTAGCCGAGTTGCTGCAGAGCCTGATTGCGGGTGGTTGGCCGGGTGCCAACGTGGTCGTCATAGACCCTCACGGCGAGTATGCGCGAGCCATTGGAGAGAAGGGCAGCGTTCGCAGTGTCCTCAACCCGAAAAGGCAGCTACGGGTGCCCTATTGGGCTCTGGGCGCCGATGACATCCTCAAGATCTTCACCGGCGTCTCGATCGGCAAAACGACGCTCAAGCGCTGGTCGGAGTTTGTAGCCGAGGCGCGGGTCAAATTCGTCGAAGAAGCGACTTGGCTTGACCTCGACCCCATCGCGGTGACGGCTGACACCCCAGTGCCTTTTGACATTCGTGAAGTCTGGCATCAGCTCGACTTCGAAAATCGGGAAACCCGAGATGAGAAAGGCGATCCGAGCACGGTCCGCGTAGAAGAGAAGGGCGATCCCAAGAAACTGAAGCCAACCCGCTTTGTTCCCTACAAACCGGCGGGCGGCAAGCCAAGCCAGGGCCCAGACTATGAAAACCATGGCCGCGTACCTGAGCTACTGCGCCTGGCTTTGGGAAACCCTGACTTCGCCTTTCTGCAACAGCCCGAGACCGACCCTAAGGGTGAGGATCCGCTGCGCCTCGCGATGGTCGAGTGGCTGGGAGAGAAGAGCGCGATTTCGGTGCTCGACTTCAGCGGTGTGCCAACTGGGGTTGCAGATCTAGCGATCGGCGTCGTCCTCGAGCTGCTTTTTGAGTTGGCGCTGCGAAGCGAGGAGAAGGGCCCTGGGATTGGGCGTCCCCGCCCGGTCCTCTTCGTCTTGGAGGAGGCTCACCGTTATCTAAGCGACAAAGACGCCAATGAGGTCACGGCGCGGGCCGCAAGCAGGATCGCCCGGGAGGGGCGCAAGTACGGAGTCGGGCTGCTGATGGTCACTCAGCGGCCTAGCGAGCTTCCAGAGACCGCCTTGGCCCAGTGCGGGACGTTGATTGCCCTACGGCTCACCAACGGAAAGGATCAGGGCCAGATCCGCAGCGCCTTGCCCGACAACGTAACTGGCCTCGCGGACATTCTGCCTTCGCTCCGCACTGGTGAGGCGGTAGTGAGCGGTGAGGCGATTGTTTTGCCTGTGCGCACGACGATCGACGAGCCCGACCCATACCCGAAGGCCGAAGACCCCGAATTGACGTCCTGGCGTAAGGATGCGGGCATACCCGACCTGAAGCCAGCGCTTGCCAAGTGGCGCGGCCTTTACGACTCCAAGAAGAAAGAGAAACCAAAGAAAGGCAAGAAAGGGAAAGCAAATGGCTGAGATCGAGTGGATCGACGTCACTGACTCCGAGCGTATAGTCGCTATGGCTTACGACGAAGAGGAGGAGGCGATTCTTGTGCGTTTTAAGAAGGACGAAGTCGAGTGGTGCTACGAGGGTTGCCCGCCTCATGTTTGGGAGGAGTTTTCCAATCCTGGCCAGAGCAAGGGCCTCTACATCCATCAGGTCTTGAATCACAAGAGTCATCATCGACACGACTGACATCTGCCTGTGAGTCGATGTCTTGCGACTCTGAAACTCTCGACATGGAGATGCAGTGGATCTTGCCTCCCATTGCGAGCAGATTTGGTCTCGAAGGAGAGCACCGCAAGCTTGAATCACCACTAGCTGCGTAGCTGCCTCTTGAAGCGGCATTCATAAGCCCATTCGATGGCGATGGCGAGGTCGCCCGAGGGGCTGAACCGCTCCCCCGCTATCGAACGAAAGCCCCGCGAATGCGGGGCTTTCGGCGCTTCGAGGAGGGACTGTTGCCGGGTGCTTCCTGGCAGGCCCTTCGTCATGCCCTCGCGGCGACGAGGAGGGGGTCGACCTGGTTGAGCGTTTCGGTCATGCCTTGCTCCATCCCCATCTCGATCATCTGTTCCATCGACTCGCGGTCAGCGAAGTGGGTTTGGATCGACATCGTCGCGGTGCCGTCGGTCTCGGCGATCGTCACCGTCATCGCCGTCGGGCCTCCGTCATCCGGCTTGCCGTCGTCGTCGACAGCGTCGTCCTTGATGTGCAGCCGGTGGGGCGGCTCGACCTCCTCGATCCGCCACCAGCCGTGGTGCTTCTCACCGTCCGGGCCGGTCATGAAGTAGGTAGTGCGCGCGCCGACCGTGAGCTCGTGCTCGACGAAGGTCGACGAATGGGACGGCGGGCTCCACCAGCGCTCCAGCTGGCGCGGATCCGACCACAGCTCCCAGAGTCGCTCGGCATCGGCGTCGAACTTCGCCGTGATCGTCATGGTCAGGGCGTCGATGTCCTTGTCTACGTCGGTGACGGGCATCAGCTTTCTCCTTTGTCGGTTTCGAGGATCTGCTCCATCCGCTCGATCCGGCCACGCCAGTCCGCCTCGAGACGATCGAGTACGGCGTGGGCGCGCGCGAGGGCGTCGGTCTGGGTGTGGACGATCGACTCGCGACCGACCCGGTGCTTGCTCACCAGTTCAGCCCGCTCCAGCACGGCGACGTGCTTCTGCATCGCCGTCACGCTGATCGGGTGTTCGCGGGCCAGGGCCGAGACCGAGAGCCGGCCCTCGTGGGCGCGGCGGAGGACGTCGCGGCGGATCGGATCGGCCAGCGCCCCGAACAGCAGGTCAGTGGCCCCCTCGTCGTCGTGGATCGGTTTCTTATCTACAACCATTTGGTTGTAGGTTAGCACGGCGGAGTACGGTGCCAACGCTTGCAAATCGCCAGTACTTGGAGGACGCCGATGCCGGACACCACCTGCCACATGTCGATCTCGCTCGACGGCTTCGTCGCCGGGCCCGACCAAAGCCGGGAGAATCCGCTGGGGAAGCGCGGCAGGGAGGTCCATGGCTGGCACCTCGGCGACGAGCGCGCGAACGACGCCGACGCGACGGCAGAGGGCTGGCTTATGCGACCGCGCGGGGCCTACGTCATGGGCCGCAACATGTTCGGGCCGATCCGCGGCGAGTGGGATGAGGACTGGGATGGATGGTGGGGTTCCGAGCCGCCCTACCACGCGCCGGTTTTCGTGCTCACCCACCACGCCCGCGAGCCGATCGAGATGGAGGGCGGCACGAGCTTCCACTTCGTCACCCAGGGCTTCGAGGCCGCCTACGCGCAGGCGCGTGAGACGGCCGGCGAGGATGGCATCGACATCGCGGGCGGCGCCTCGACCGTCCGTCAGGCGCTCGCCGCCGGAGTGGTCGACGAACTCACGCTCGACGTGGCCCCCGTCCTGTTGGGGTCCGGCGAGCGGCTGTTCGACGGAGTCGAGTCCCTCGGGTTGGAGCCGGTCGAGGTGCTCCACTCTCCGCTCGCCACGCACATCCGCTACCGGCGGGCGGGGTGAGGAGCCGATCTCTCCAGCGCCCTCGACGAAGCCGATCCCGATGCCTCGCGGATCACTGAAATCCTCAACGGGATCCCCGGAGCGTGGGAGAGGGCGCAAGATTCGATCGAGCAGGCTCGGCACGGCGAGACGGTCCCGCTCTCCGGGCTCAGCTCGACGCGGTTTACTGCGTCCTTGTGATCTCCTATTCCATGAGCCTGTCGGCCGACGGCTACATCGCCGGACCCGACGGAAGCTTCGACTGGGCGGTGCCCAGCCAGGAGCTGCACCGGTTCCACAACGAACGGGCCGCCGCGACCGACGCCCAACTGCTCGGCCGGCGCCTCTACGAGACGATGCTCGTCTGGGACACCGAGGAGTTCTCCGACCCCGTGATGGCGGAGTTCGCCGAGATCTGGCGCCCGCTCGAGAAGATCGTGTTCTCGACCACGCTGACGAGCGTCGGGGGCAGCAACCGCCTGGCCACGGGAACGCTCGAGGAGGAGATCGCCGCGCTCGGGGACCGGAGGATCGGGGTCGGCGGCGCCGGCCTTGCGGCGGAATGCATGCGGCGCGGTCTGGTCGACGAGTTCGAGCTGTTCGTCATCCCAATCGTGGTCGGTGGCGGCACGCCGTATTTCCCGCCGGACGTGCACATCGACCTCGAGCTGGTCGAGACCCGCACGTTCGGCGCGACCGTGTACTTGCATTACCGCCGGTGCGGCTAGAGGGATAACTCGCCGCCATTTCTGCGGGTCGCCGCGTTCACAGTGCCGACTCTGAATTAATTGCGGGACGGATGGTCGAGCGCGCTAGGCGACACGCGATTGGGGGGTGCCTCGCGTGCGTCGCCGGGTTCTCGCTGGTGCTCGTCTTCGCCTACTGGGTCGGGCCAGCCGAGCGGCTCGACCGCAGCGTCCTCGACGCCCTCAGCACCCCCACCGACACCCTCGTCAACGAAGTCGCCTACGTCGGCTTCCTGGTCGTCAACTTCAGGCCAACCTGGGTGCTCGTGGGCGCGATCACGGTCCTGATCGCGCTGGCGCAATGGCGGATACGGGACGCGGTCCTCGCCGCCGCCCTCGTTGCCGGCACTGGCGGCCTCGTCCTCGCCCTGAAGGCCCTGCTCGCCAATCCCCGCTACCAGCCGGCTCCGGTCGACTCCGACGCCTACCCGTGGAAGGACGCCTTCCCGAGTGGGCATGCCGCCGGGTCGCTGGCGATGTCGCTCGCCTTCCTCAGCGTCGTCCCGGCCTCCTGGCGACGGCCGACCGCCGCCGCCGGCATCGTCTTCACTCTCTACATCAGCCTCGGGGTCCTGCTGCTCAACTACCACTACCCGGGCGACGTCCCGGCCGGCTGGCTGCTCGCCGCGGGCTGGTGGTTCTTCCTGCTGGCGGTGCTTCCTAGCTCCGAGCCGTCGCCTTGTCCGCCCCGGCTCGGCGAACTGCGGCGTGGACCCTTGCGCCGCGCTCCATCTGCCGGTCGAAGACCGGGTTGAGGAGGTCGCGCAGGGCCGCTACGTAGCGCCACCATTTCGGCGCGAAGACGGGCGGCGCCCGCCCCTCGATGGCGGCGACCAGCGGAAGAAGGACTTCGACAAGGCCGAGCGGCTGGGATTGGAGTTTGGGCCTACCGCCCTCGGGCCTGTTCCAGGTTCGACTGGTGGGGCCCCGAGAGCCGGTCCGTCTCCAGACGCGAGTCGACCGGGTCCCCTCCTCGCCGCAACGCCTCGATGTAGGCGCGATCGGCGGTGAGGCGAGCCTGCCACCAGCGACATCAAGTGCGGAATGATCAGGTGCGGAATGGGCGTGCCCATTTGGCGCCGCCGCATCCTTCACGGACCATCAGGTGTTCTGGGGGAGACGATGACGGATAGACCAAACCGGTCGAAGCTGCGACGACTCGGCCGGTGCGAGGCGGTGGCCATTCTGGCGCTGCTGCTGTCGATGCTGCTCACTGCTATCGCTGCCGCGGCGGGCGGTCATTCGGGGGCGCCAGACGCAAGCTTCGGCAGGGGCGGCCGCGTTGTGGTTCCGCTGCCGCGCGCAACGGCGCCGAGCCGGTTCGGTCCAATCGCCGCCGCCGCGGGCGGCCGCCTCCTCGTCGCCTATGTCAGCGAACCCGACCGGGAACGTTGGTCGACTGTGATCGAGCGGCGCGAAGCGGACGGCGCCCCCGACCCGAGCTTTGGCAAGGGGGGCTCGGTGACGGTGCGGGGATCGGTCACCGCGCTCGCCGAAGACCCGTCCGGCGGCGTCGTCTACGGCGGCCACGGAACGTTCGGGCGGCTGCAGCCGAACGGTGCAAAGGACAAGGCTTTCGACGCCCGCGGCCCTCGGTCCCTTGGGAATTTCGGCCCGGCGACGATCACCTTCGACGCGGCGGCGGGAATCGTCGTCGGCGGCAGTGTCTCCAACGGCGCTCGCTACCACGCGCACCAGGGCGAAGCGGCGGTCATGCGCTTCAAGCCGGACGGCAGGCGCGACCGCACCTTCGCCTCTGGGGGCGTCGTCTATCTGGGTGTAGCGAGCGGAGATGGCGGCGAGCTCGGGCTGTTGCCCGATGGTTCGATGCTTGCCCTCGGCCCGGCGGTAATGCACGTGGCCGCCGATGGGACCGTCCTGCCGAGCCCGGAAATCAGCCTCGGGGAAGGGCAGCCTGCCCTGGCTGTTTTTGCCGATGGGAGCTTCGCGATCGCGAGCTCGCCGCTGACAAAGCCCGGCTGCACGGTCACTCGCTACGCCGCTGGCGGCTCGCCCGACTCAGCCTTCGCAGAGGCAGGCGTGTTCAGCGAACCCAGCCTTTCGGAATGCCGAATCGCGACCGCACCGGGAGGTGGATTGCTGATCCGCGGAGTGCTCGACGCGGCGGGTGGCGAGGGCACCCCGCGGCTTCTGCTCCTCACCGCCGCGGGAGCGCCCGCGGCGGGCTTTGGCAGCGGCGGGTCGGTGACCGTCTCCGCACCTGCCAAAGCGGCGGCTGGCGGGCCAGTGGAAATCGAAGGTGTCGCCTTCACGTCCGGCGGCCGGATCGTGGTGGCCGGCGGTGGGGGCGACGCGATCCTCGTCGGGCTCGCGGCGAGCGGTGCGGTCGACGCCGCGTTCGGTACCGCCGGAACCGTCGTCCAGCCGACAACGCTGCCGAGCTGGACCTCGCCCCGCGCGATCACCGCCGAGCCAGACGGCGAACTGGTCGTGACCGGGCTCACCGACGCGGGCAGCACCCACCGCCATCCGTTCTGGATGCGCTTCACCGCCGACGGGAAGCTCCGCCGGACGCCGTCAGGAGCCCCGTACGCGTCGGTCCCCGTGGTCGGCACCCAACTGCGTCCGGCCGGCCAGGACCAGCTCTACTCGCTCGTCTACGACGCCGGGCCCTTGATCGCCAAGTTCAAGGTCGGCGGCGCACTGGTCGACCGCTTTGGCAGGCATGGGCTCGTGCGACTGCCGCACGGGTTCAAGGCGTCATCCTTCGTCGTCGATCCGGATGGCGGCGTGGCGGTCTTCGGCGCGGTCCAGGAAGGCCGGCGGATGGCTGTCTACCGACTGACGGCGGCGGGTCGGCCTGACGGCGACTTCGCCCATCACGGCCTCGCCACGGTGAGGGTCGCCGGCGCGACCTATGTCCGGGCGCTGGCAGGGGTGGTGCGACCGGGAGGCGACGTCGTCATCGTCGGAGCGGCCGACGCACGTCTCGCGGTGGCAGAGCTCGGGCCGAGCGGGCGCCTGCGTCGCGGATTCGGCCGCGGCGGGCTCCTCACCTGTGGCTGCGGCGGTGCTTATCCGTCGAAAGTCGACGCCGTCTTTGATCGCGGCTACGTCTACGCCCTCACCCACTGGGCGACTGCCGCCGGCGAAGGGACCGACCTGGTCAAGGTGAACGCCGCGGGACGGCTCGACCGCTCCTTTGCCGGTCGCGGGTACAGGCCGGTTCGCGTCGGGACCTCGATCGAGCTTTTCGTCCGCGGGGGGCGTCTCGTAGTGGTCGGCCAGCGAGGCTATTTCTCGGGTCCGGCGCAGATGCGGGCGTTCCGTCTCGACGGGGCGGTCGATCGCTCCTTCAGGAGCGGCGCGACCGTGGTCGCCGGCGGACACCAGGGCGTGGCTCGTGTCTCGGCTGCGCTGCAGCCTGGCGGACGCCTCGTGGTCGCCGGCGAACAGCGGGCGAAGAAGGAAATCGAAGGCTCCCGCCTCGAGCTGCTTGGCCTGCGCTGAGGCCAGGCGGCGAGGAACGCGGTCGATTCGAATTCAGCTGCTTATGCGGCCCCCGGCCATCCGGAGCAGGATTGCCATGGGGGCTCACGGCACGGTGGCCGTCAAGGAGAAATTTGGCCCTGCCAGACGTTCCTGGGGAACCGGCACCTGGGGGCAAATCAAGGGCAACAACCGGGTCTCAATGCATTAGCGCCGCACTACTAGTCTGGTTTCAGCCCATGGCCAAGACCCACCCACCGACGGATTGGCTCACGGGGCCTGGTCACACCGATCAACCGCACTCGAGGAGAACGACATGAGCGCTACCTACACCTTCGACGTCTTTTCCAGCCTCGACGGCTACGGCGCCGCCAGTGCCAACTGGACCGGCTACTGGGGCAAGCAAGGCCCCGAGCTGCTCGACCACCGCCACGCCCTGTACGGCGCCGAGCAGCGGATGGTCTTCGGGGCCAACACGTATCGGGCATTTGCGCGGATGCTGGCCTCGAGCAGCGAGGGGTCCGAGGTGCGGGACCCATGGGTCACCCGGATGAGGAACCTGCCGGCAACGGTGGTGTCGACCACGCTGGAAGGACCCCTCGACTGGCCGGACGCGACCGTCGTGCACGGTGACGCCGTCGACGTCGTCGCTCGGCTCAAGGAGGAGTCCGAGGTGCCGTTGCGCTCGCATGGCTGCCTCTCGTTGAACCGGGCGCTGATGGCCGCGGGTCTGGTCGACCGCGTCCAGGTGACGCTCTTCCCTGTGATCACCGGTCAGACCGGGCTGGACCCGATCTTCAAGGGCGCGGCCGACTTTGACCTGGAGCTGATCGAGCAGCGGACGCTCGACGGCCACACCCAAGAGCTGGTCTACCGACCCACCCTCCATTGACTGGCTGGTGATCACCCCCGGACCGCTCGATCACCTGCGTAGCTAGCCGGCCCGGACGCGGGCGGCCTGGCGGACCAGGTGATCGCGCTCGGCGACGTTCGTGGCCCGGCGGGCGGCCTCGGCGTAGGCCGTGGCGGCGGCGGGCAGGTCACCGCTCAGCTCATGCAGGTGGCCACGGACGGCGTGCCAGCGGTGGCGGTCGCCGAGCATCTCACGCAGTTGCTCGGTCTGGCGCAGCCCGGCGTCGGCGCCGAGGACGTGGCCGACCGCGACCGCGCGCCCAAGCACGGCGGCGGGGTCCTGGCGCGCTGGATCGTCGGCAAGGGCGACGAGGTCGTCGTACCAGGCGAGGATCTGCGGCCAGTCGGTCTCCTCGGAGCTTGTCGCATCGTCGTGCAGGGCGGCGATGGCGGCCTCGACTTGGTAGCGGCCGGGGCGCCGTTCCTCCGTCTGAACGGCCAGTGCCGCCTGCAGGACCCGCACGCCCTCGGCGATCTCGCGGGTGTCCCAGAGGGCGCGATCCTGTCGGTCGAGCGTGACGATGCGACCCTCTGAGTCGAGTCGCGCCGGCAGCCGGGCGTGGTTGAGGAGCATCAGCGCGAGCAGCCCGCGCGCCTCCGGCTCCTCGGTGGCGAGGTTGAGTTGGCGGGCGAGCCGGATCGCCTCGCCCGCCAGGTCCACCCGGCCCGCGTGGCCGGCCGTGTAGACGAGGTAGAGCACGCGCAGCACGACGGCAAGGTCGCCGGGCTGGTCCAGGCGGCGCCCCCGGAGAGAGCGCTTGGCCCGGCTGATCCGCTGCGCCATCGTCGCCTCCGGCACGTAGAAGGCGTCGGCGATCTCCCGGGTGGTGAGGCCGCCGACGGCGCGCAGGGTCAGCGCCACCTGGGAGGCGGGCGCGAGGTCGGGATGGCAGCAGCAGAAGAGCAGGAAGAGGGTGTCGTCGCCCTCTTCGGCGGCGGCCGGCGGCGGTTCGGCGTACGTCGCCTCCTCGCGGCGGTGACGGGAGGCCTCGCTGCGGCGACCGTCGACGAGCCGCCGGGTCGCGACCGTCGCCAGCCACGCGCGGGGGTCGCGCGGCGGGTGCTCGGGCCACACCCGCAGTGCCTCCATCAGCGCCTCCTGCAGCGCGTCCTCGGCGGCATCGAAGTCCTCGCCCCGGCGGACCAGGCCCGCGAGCACCCGCGGGACGAGGGCGCGCAGCGCGCCCTCGTCCAGCCGTCGCGCCGGCTCGTCGATCACGCCGCGTCAGTCGTCTGAGGACGCTCCCACATGACCTCCCGGACGTCGATCCACTCGTACAGCGGCTCCCCGCCCGGGCCGGGCTCGGAGGAGGCGTAGGCGGCGAGCTCGACCGCGCGCTCGTGCGACTCGACGTCGATCATCCACCAACCCGCGACGAGATCGCTGGTCTCGGGGTGCGGGCCATCGCTGGTGACGGGGGCGGCGTCCGGGCCGCCGTAGCGCACCCAGGTGCGTGCCGGCGTGAGTGCCCGCGCGTCGACGTACTCGCCGTTCTCCTCGAGCAGCTCGCTGACGTGATTCTGGAAGGCCATGTGCGCCTCCACGTCCTCGGGCGCCCACTGGTCGATCGGGGGCACGGGTCGATGCGGCTCCGGGCCGCCGCGGTAGTGCTTGAGCAGCAGGTACTTCGGCATCGTGGTCTCCTGTCGTCGTGGGCCGCGCCTGTCGTGGCCCTTCACCTGGTGAGCGGAGCCGGCCGACGCTTCTCGACATCGAATCAACAACTAGCTTGCGCGTCGCATAGGGAGAATCCCCCTCCAACACGCTTACGAGCGAGTCCGGGTTCAAGAGCGGGAGCATGTTCGCGCAGATGGGGCGAAACTCGATTACCCCCCGTCTGCCTCATCGGAAACCCAAGCTCGGGTCGACCATCGGCGCTGCGCACCTCTAGATTTTCGCAATGGCCGACGGAGTCGATCCGCATCTCAAGATCGAGAAGTCCTGTCCTCTGCAGAGCGCCCACACTCGCCTGCGCCAGGCCCACGACCTTTGGCACCGAACGGCGGCGAGCTATCCCGTCCCCGAGGACTTCGTCCTCAACCTCAACAACCTGATCACCACGCTGCGCCAGGTTACTTTCATGCTGCAAAACCAGAAAGCGAAGATTGAGGACTTCGAGTCGTGGTACGAAGACGGTTGGCGCGAGCGGATGAAGCGCGATCCCGTCATGGCCTGGCTCGGTGACGCTAGAACCAAGATCGAGCACGTCGGCGACCTCGATCTCGAAAGTACGGCCATGGTGACGGTGATCGCGAGCTGGATCGACGGTCCCTACGCCGAATTCGCGGTTCCCGCCCACGCTGGGCCTGAAGAGATCGCCGAGGACTTCGTTTCGGCAGATGTTCCCGAGCAGATCCGCAGGGAAGGGTTGTTGCGCGTTGAGCGGCGCTGGGTGGCTGCCGACCTGCCTGGGCATGAGCTGACCGATGTCTGTGCCTACGGATACGGCGTGGTGGCGCAGATCCTCGCCGAGGCACACGAACGGCTCGGGATTGAGATGCACACCTTTGGCGGCGAGACTCACGCAGCCCGCCACGAGCGGTTGGCCCAACGTGGCGGGCCGCTCCCCTGCATGACAATGAGCCGCGAAGGGCGAATCGCTCATGTTCACTTGGCAAAGCGCTCGCTGATTGAGCTGGAGTCGGTGGAGCAGGAGTTGGCAGTGACCGAGCACCTCGCTCGATCGATGCGCGAGCGATTCGAGTCGATGTTGGTCGACCCTGGCACTGCATTCAGGCATAGCCCCGAGGACCACCCATTCGATGTGGCGGCTCGGCTCTCAGATGTTGCCCGAAAGACGCTTGCCCATGACGGCTATCACGACCCGACCGTCTTTTACTACGACAAGGACAACAGGCCCCTGGGGATGATGAAGTTGAACTTCGAAGACCAGGCCGAGAAGTACCTTGCCTTCCGCAGCATCGCCACCGAGGCCGAGCGTTGCGGGGCCTCAACGGTCATCCACATTGGTGAGGTGTGGCAGGCGCAGGTGCCGATCGCCGAGGTCTCGACGATGATCAAACGGGCCGGTGAGCGGCCTGACCGAACCGAGGCGCTGTGCGTGCTGGTCGCTACGGCGGCCGGTGAGGAGCGCAGCTACAACACACCGTTCTCGCGTGACTCCAAGGGTCGACCGGTAGTGGGTGAGACCCAGATCGAGGAGGGACCACGGGCATTGAATCCCTCGTTTTTTCCGCTCAAGAAGATGTGGGCGAACCGGTTCGCCGCTCCCTAGCTGGTCACCGCTCGATCTCACGTCTGAGGGAATTGCCGCCGGTGCAGAAATCGTCCTGGGGCACAGGCGCTGTAGCTGGGCCATCGTGTCGCTACAGTCGAGCGCATGGCGATCCAACGCATGGAGCACGTGGGCATCGTCGTCGACGATCTCGCGTCGGCAACGGCATTCTTCGTCGCGCTCGGACTCGAATTGGAGGGCGAGACGTCCGTCGAGGGCGGCTCGGTGGACCGAATAAATGGGCTCGAGGGCGTGCGGTCGGACATCGTGATGCTGCGGACCTCGGATGACAGCAGCAAGCTCGAGCTCGCCAAGTACCGCTCGCCCGCATACGAGGGCAACGACGGGCCGGCGCCGGCCAACGCCCCGGGCATCCGCCACATCCTCTTTCTCGTCGACGACATCCAGGCATCCCTTGCGAGCTTGCGGGCGCATGGCGGTGAGCTGGTCGGTGAGCTGGTGAACTACGAGGAGATCTACTGGCTCTGTTACGTCCGCGGCCCAGAGGGGATCATCGTCGAGCTGGCGGAGAAGATCGGCTGAGGGCTGCGGCCGGTAACGCTTTCCTCCTCCGCGACCAATAAGGGGCATGGAGACAGAGGAAGCGTTGCCAACGGCGCCAAGTGCGCTCGGCCGGCGCCTGCGTGTGGTCGCCGCCCGCGAGCACGGCGTCAGCGCTGAGCAGTTGCGCTGGATCGGCACCGATCCCGAGCTGTTCGAGGTCTTCTACCGCGAGCAGGTCGAGGACCTGCAGCGGTTCGTCGCCCGCCGGGTGGGGGATCGTGAGCGGGCAGCCGACCTGACCGCGGAGATTTTTCTCGCCGCGATCGACTCGGCTCACCGCTACCGATCGCGACGCGGCACGCCGAAGGCGTGGCTTTACGGGATCGCCCGCGCTCTCGTCGCCAACGACCGCCGCCGGCGCGGTCGCGAGAGCGCGCGAGAGGAGCGGTTTCGCGGCAGTGCCCTGCTCGACGAGGAGGACGCGGCGCGGATGGATGCGCGGATCGACGCCGCCGCCCAGTCGCGCCGCCTCTACGAAGCGATGGACCGCCTCCCAGATACGGAGCGGGCGGTGCTGGAGCTGGTCGCGCTCGACGAGCTGGCGGTCGCCGAGGCGGCGGCTGCAGTCGGCGTGAGAGCGGGCACCGCCCGAGTGCGCCTGTACCGGGCGCGGCGCAGGCTGCGCTCCGAGCTCGAGGCGACGGCCAACCAACAGAACCCAAGGAAGGAGGAACGATCGTGAGTCCGGAGCAGAAACCGAGCCCCGATTTCGAGCAGCGGCTCCTCGCTCGCCTGAAGGCGGTCGTCGCCGAGCGCGGCGCGGCCGCCGCCGAGGCCGCGGAGGCGCAGGTCGCCTCGCCTTCCTGGCGCCGGCGCGGCCCGCGCCTGGCGCTGGGCGCCGCCACGGTTCTCGCCGCCGTCACGGTCGCGCTGATCGTCAGTGCTGGCGGCGGCAACCCACCGGCGGCCTTCGCCGTCGAACCGCAGAAGGGTGGCGGAGTCACGATCAAGGTCTACAGCCTCGAAGACGCCTCGGGCCTGGAACGGGCGCTGGAGGAAGCCGGAATCAAGTCCCAGGTGACGTGGCTGCCGGCCGGGAAGGTCTGCCGGGAACCGCACTACACCCCCTCGGTCGTGCATCTTCCGGGCGGTGGCTCTTTCGGCGGCATGACGATGGGGGGTCCCGGCGGCATCACGATCGGGATTGGCAGCACCAAGGCATCGCGCGAAAGCTTCGGCAAACACAGGCGCGGCGAAATTTCCGCTGATGAATTGGCCAACATCAATCTGGACCCCAAAGCCTTTCGCCCGGATCAGAGCGTGGTTCTCTCCGGCACGCCCGTCCCCTACGGCGGCGACCCCGAAGGGGGGAGCATCACGAAGATGGGCGTGGCAGAAGGCCCGGTCGAACCCTGCAGGCTGGTCCCGGCGCTGCCCAGCGGTTTTGGCGCCTTCGGGCTCAGCGAGGGGGGCGGGTCCGCCTTCGCTCCGCGCGGCGACGAAGCCCTAAGTCAAGCCGCCATTGCCGCCGATCTGCGCCGGGCCGCCGCCTCCGCCGAAGCATCCGACACCCAGGTTGAGGCGCCGCCCGGTCTCGGCCGGTACCTCTACGCGAAGACGATGGAGGTCCATCTCGAAGCCTGGGATCCAGACGGCCCGGCATCTGGTTCGAGAACGAAACCGAGGTACTTCACGGATAGGCAGCTAGGCGCCGACAACGCGATGCCCGCCTTGGTGCCGGCGCTGAAAGAGGTCTGGACGGCCCCGGACGGCAAGACGCGCGAGCGGGAAGCCCTCGCACGGGTCAACTTCTTCTCCGGCGCAGACCAAAGACGTTGGGAAGACGCGGGCTCGCCGCCGCCCTGGGCCTTCGACCCCCGCGAACATGACGTGCGCCGCGACGGCTCCGGGCGCCTGGTGAAGGATTTCGCGTCTAAAGCATTCCGGGGCCGCCGTGAATTCACCTACATGTCCAGGCTCACCCGGCTTCCGACCGAGCCTGAAGCCCTGCGCCTGGCGGTCGAAAACCGCCGCGGCGGGGACTCGCCGGTTGCTCCGTCACCGGCCGATTCGCCCAGAGGTGGTGCGACCGTCGAAAGGCTCTTGGAAATCCTCAGCGAACCGATCGCCGCTCCGGCGCTACGCGCGGCTGCCTTCAACGCCCTCGCTGAAATACCCGGCATCGGCTTCGAGCGCGATGTGGCCGACGCCGCCGGGCGTCAGGGCGACGCAATCAGCTGGGTCAGGGAAAGGGGATTCGGCCGCAGGTTCATCTTCGACCCCCATACCGGCAGGGTTCTTGCTGATGCCGAAATGATCTTCGGCCCTAAGGCCACGAGCGAGTATGGAGCCCCGGCCGGCACTCCTTACCGCGAGACCGCCTACCTGCAGTCCGGGATCGTCGACTCCGCGCACGAACGCCTGAAATGATCGTTCCTCCGCCGCAGCGGATCCTCACCGCCGCCTGTTCCGCGATAGCCCTGATCGGCGGCTCTCGCGCCCGCCAACGCCCCTGCGGCTTCGAACTGGACGCTGCGGCAGCTGCCCCCGCCCTCCGGCGATAGGTTTGGGCCGCCGCTCTCCGGGGTCTCCTGCCCCTCGCGGAACCTCTGCGTTGCGGTGAGCTACGAAGGCTTCGTCTACGCCTCCACCGAACCGGCTGGCGCCGCCGACGCTTGGTCGCCGACGGTCGTAAACGACGGCGACGGTGCGACGCACCTGACCGCGGTTTCCTGCCCCTCGCCGGCCCTGTGCGTGGCGGTCTCCGGTGGGTCGAACAACTCCAACGGCGGCAAGGTGCTGACCTCGACCGACCCCACCTCGGGCCACTGGCAGGCGATCCAGCTCAGCAGCTCGCTCGATCTCCGTGGCGTCTCCTGCGGCAGCCCTTCGCTCTGCGTCGCCGTCGCCCGAGAAGGCCGGATCTTCGTCTCGACCAACCCAACCGGCGGCGCCTCGGCCTGGAGGGAAGCGGGGACCCCGGGCGGGCCCGGTGACCTGGAAGGAGTCGCCTGCGCATCGACCCTGCTCTGCGCCGCCGGCAACCTGACGGGCAACATCCTCACCTCGACCGACCCCGCCGGCGGCCGTCCAAGCTGGAGCGAGGCAAACGCCGGCGGCTCGGTCCAGATCACCGGCCTCTCCTGCCCGACGATGAGTCGCTGCCTGGCGGTCGACAACAACGGCGACGTCCTCACCTCGACCGATCCGACGGGAGGTGCCGGCTCCTGGCACTTCGAGAACATGGTTCCCTTTCGACCCACCGAGAATGAAAAAGGACTCGAGCCGCCGCGAAACGCGCTCTTCTCCGCCTCCTGCGCCTCGACCTCGCTCTGCGCCCTGGTTGGCATCGACGGTCGCGTCTTCACCGCCACCGATCCGTTCTCCGTGCCCGTCGACTCGCCCGGTCAACACCGGGCTCGCAAGGCCCCCCGGCGCCCCCGCACGGTCCTCGTCTTCGCCGAGCACTTTTGGAAAGTCGCCAGCAGCCGTCACCGTCGCATCCGCGCCCGCTTTCGCTTCTACTCACCGACCAAGGCCAGGGGGTTCGAATGCAAGCGCGACCGCGGTCGCTACCGCCCCTGTGACTCGCCCCTGCGCTACTGGGCGGGGCGCGGGCGACACGTGCTGCGCGTGCGCGCGATCGGCCCGACCGGACTTCGCGGCCCGGCGGCGATCAAGCACTTCCGCCTGCTGGCAGCGGCCGATTCTCAGCCGGGCTGATCGAGGAAGCGCCGCTCGATGCCGTCGAGCACGGTCTGCAGGCCGAGCTCGAAGCGCTCGATCGAGGAGCGGTTGCGGAGGTTGTCGGGCAGGGCGGCGAGCTCGGGGAGCTCGACCACGTCGCTGGCGTCGATCGCCGCCTCCATGTCCTCCGGGTTCACGCTGCCGACGGTTCGAAACGAGTAGCCGATGACGTAGTCGTTGACGATTCCCTGCACCTGCCAGACATCCCCGTGCTCGAGCGAGAGCGTCGCGAGCGCCCCCGCCATCTGCTTGGCGATCTTGACGCCGTTAGGCCCCGGGCGGGCCCGTTCGGTGTGAATGAAGAGCGTCCAGGGATGACCGGCGTAAGCGGCGTACATCTTCCGCGCCGAAACCGCCACCGCGTCTCGCCAGCTATCCGGCAGGGGCCGGGATGTCAGCATCTCCCCGACCACCTCGTCGGCCATCGAGGCAAGCAGCTCGCGCTTGCTGGCGAAATGGTCGTAGAGGCTCATCGCCCGCGCGTCGAGCTCGGCGGCGACGCGCCTGATCGAGACCGCCTCGAGGCCCTCGGCATCGGCCAGCCGGATCGCCGCCCCGGTGATCGCCCCGGGCGAAAGCCGCTGCCGTTTCTTTGGCTGTCCCCCGGAGGGATTCGTCTTCTGCACGCTTGAACCGTAGTTCCAACCGACCGGATCGCGACAGGCTGAAGCGCGCGGCCCGTTGGCTGATTTACCGTATCCGCCAGATTGATACGCTGTAGCGGAATCGGACCAGGGAGCCGACGCGGACCAGCGGGTCGCGGCACCTAACGCAAGCCGGGAACAGCGAAAGGGAAATCGATGACTTCAAGGGAAGCCGTGTCGGTGGGTGGGGTGGCGAACGGCCGCGGAGCAATGAGAGTCACGGGGACGATCGCGCTTGTCGCCCTCTTGGCGCTGGGCGCATGGGCCTCGACGGCGAGCGCCGAGCCCCTCTCGATGACGTTCACCGAAGGTCGCGCCAACGTCGGCGGCGACCAGCTCACCGACGATTCCCTGTTTGGGCCGCCCAAAACGGCGCCGCTCGAGGCACAGATCGATTCCGGTGGCTCGATCACGGGGGGCTTCCTCGTAGTTCCTCAGTTCTCAACGTCCATCGTCGACCCCGTCGTTGCCGACGTCGCGGTCGACTTCGAGATCGATGTCATCTCGGGGGACTTCAACCAGGCGACCGGCGCGCTCACCCTGCAAACGACAACCGGCGGGACGCTGACGGCCAACGGGAAAGAATGCGCCGTTTCGACGAGCCCGCCGGTCCTCACCTTCTCGACGCTGACCGCAGCGAGCACTGGAGGCAGTCCGCGCTCTGGAGCGCCGTTCACCCACGGGCTCACCGGAGCTGGGGCGATCGCCGGCCAGTGGAACGACTTGACCGCGACTCCAGTCATCCCCGGAGAAGGAGTCGCTGTCTGCGAAGTCGCCGAAGAAGCCATGGAAGGGCCGGGGGGCTTTTGGTTCGAGCAGGCTGGCGACGCCGTGCCGCCATCGGCGCCGCAGCTGACGAGCACCGACCCGGCCTCGCCGAACCCGAGCGGCACGCCGCGGATCCGCGGCGCCGCCGAGGCGGGATCGACGGTGCGCGTCTATGCGGGCCCGAGCTGCGCGGGCGCGCCGGTCGCCACTGGAAGCGCGGCCGAGCTCGGCTCACCCGGCCTCCGCGTTGAGGTCGGGGAGGGCGTCACTGCCGCCTTCTCGGCGACCGCGGCCGACGCGGCCGGCAACACCTCGTCCTGCTCCGCTCCGATCTCGTACACGCGCCCGCCGCACGGCGACCCGCCCCGACCCGCCGGATGCATCGTCCCGATGCTGGTCGGCAAGAAGCTGGCACGAGCGAAGACGGCATTGACGGCGGCAGGCTGCGAGCTCGGCACGGTCCGGAAGCCAAAAGGCAAAGGCAAAGGGCGCCGGCCGCTTGTCGTCAAGTCATCGAGCCCCGCGGCAGGTGCGAGATCCGCCGACGGCAACGTCGACCTCAGGCTCGGGCCGAAGCCCAAGAAATAGCCGCGGTCAAGGCGCCGGGAGGTAGGTGAGGAGGACCACCCCGGAGTCGAACCGCTTGATCTCGTCGAGCTGCATCCGGACGGTTCCCCTGTCGCCGAGCACGTGGACGTTTCCCTCGCCCCAGACGAGGGGGTTGAGGTAGATCTCGTACTCGTCGATCAGGCCCTTCTCGGCGAGGGCGTAGGCGAACTCGCCGCTGCCGTGCATGAAGAGTTCACCGCCGGCCTCGTCCTTCAGCTTCGGGATCGACTGCTCGAGGTCGCCCTCGAGCAGGGTCGCGTTCCACTCGAGCTCGCCGGACAGGGTGTTGGACCCGACGTACTTCGGCATCGCGTTGACCATGTCCGCCCACTTGCCCGACCGGCTCGGCCAGTATCCCGCCAGGCCCTCGTAGGTCTTGCGCCCCAGCACCAGCCCGCTCGATCTCGCCTGGCGCTCGAACGAGTACTCGCCGTGGTCCCCGTCCGCCTGCACCCACTCGCCGACCGGGTCGATGACCCCGTCGATGGTGGCCTGCGTTGTCGCGATCAGCTTGCCCATCTCGATCCTCCTTCGGTAAGGGAGCTCCCTCTGAGCTCCCTTTACCCATGAGACGAACGGGGACACGCGAATTCGACATTTCGGCTCGACTGGGCGCTGCCGGTCGAGCCACTCGGTCGGGGGGCCGACTACGGCTCGGCCGTTTCCTCGTCTCATCGGTGTGACGAAGCTGAGGGCCGAGATGTGACGGAAAGCCTGGTTGCGTAGCCCGCAGGGCTGGGCTCGAATCGCTCCCGCGCCAAAGGCGGAAGCCCGGCCGCCTCGATCCGGTGTTAAATCGGCATATGCATCGGGTCCGCCCGCTCGCGCGTGCCTTGTTTCTCGCCGCCGTTGGCGCCGCGACGATCGCCGCTGTGCCGGCGAGTGCGGCGCCGGCGCCGAAGCACCTCGGTGAAGCGACGGTTCCCGGCAAAGAAATCGCCCCATGCAGCTGCAGCGCCTGGCAGTTCGGCGACCAAGGCACCGCGGTCGGCTCCTACGGAATCCCCTACGACGGGGTGATCGTCAAGTCCCGGGTCAAGGTCGGCGCCTTGACCGGCTCCACCGACACCTTCCAGCCGCAGGCCGCCCACAAGACCGGCGCCAACGCCGGCACGGTCGCCAGCGCGGGGGCGACGCACAACCTCTCGGGGCTCGCGGGGACGCTCGCCCCGTTCTACGAGCGCTTTCCGGTCCACGCCGGCGATGTTCTCGGCGCCCGCTTTTCCACGGGGTCGGCCTTCATCGAATACACGAACGCCTTCTTCAACAGCACGACCACCGCCGATGAAATCGCCACCAAGACGCCGGCGCTGGCGGCCGGCGAAAGCTTCACCGGCTCTTCCAACGCGACCAAAGAGCGGGTCAACGTCGAAGCCTGGATCGAGCCCGACGAAGACCACGACGGCTACGGCGACGTCTCCCAGGACCTCTGTCTCGGCTCGCCGATTGCCGGCACCGCCTGCTCGGGATCGCTGTTCGGCAGCAACTTCGCAGGCGTCCTCGCGAACTCCGGTGGCGCCGGGTCCGACTCGCTGTATGTCCAGACCGCCTTGGGCGGTGCCCCGACCGCGCTGCCCGCAGGTGGCGTGGTCGTTCGCTGGCGCGTGTTTGGGATCCCCACGTTTGCCCGCGAATTCCAGCTGCGGGTGCTCGCGCCGAAGGCCGGCGGCGGGTACACCGTCGCGCGTTCGAGCGCGGCGGAGACCCTGCCGAAAGACATCAGCGCCGAAGCGGGGGCGATCGGCAGCTTCGCGACGCGCCTGTCGGTGCCCAGCGGGGGTTACGTCGGGATCGCTACGGACCCCACCTTCACGATGCCGACCATTGCCGGCGGGGCGCCGGGTACCACGATGAGCAAACTCGCCGACGGCGCCGACGGCACGAATTACTCGGGCCTGCCGACGACGGCTGCCAGCGTCGTCGGTTACGACGCAGACATCGAGCCCGATGTCGACGGCGACGGCTATGGCGACGTCAGCCAGGATTCCTGCCCGACCGCGGCGTCGGTTCACGAAGGTCCCTGCCCACCACCGGCGGCTGGCGGGGGCGCCGGGAGCGCGCCGGGCAATCCGTCGACGAAGTCGCCACCGGGGCCTGTCGCCCCGGCGATCGACAGTCTCGCGGTCAAGCCCAAGCGCTTCCGCGCCAAGCCGCTCGGTCGCGTCGCGGCCGGGGGTGCCTGGGGCACGAAGTTGAAGCTCAACCTCTCGGCGGCGGCAACCGTGACGCTGACGATCCAGTCGACGGCCGGCAAGCCGCTGCAGACCCTGATCAGGTCTCTCGACGCCGGCGCTTCCTCAATCGCCTTCAACGGCCAGATTCGCCGCCACGGCAAACGCGTTGACCTGGCGCCGGGCGCCTATCGCCTCAGCGCCAGCGCTCGCAACGATGCCGGCATCGGCGCCACCAAAACGGCGAGCCTCAGGGTTCTCCCCCCGGTCCCTGGGTCGACGAGGGTTGTGCAGCGATGACAGCGCTTCGGTTTCGCTTCGGTGGACCGTCCTGTTGGCTGCTGATCGGGGCGACGCTGGCGCTGGCAGTCGCGGTGCTGGTGCCGGCGAGGGCGGATGCCTTTGGCACCTTCACCAACGGTGTGCTCACGGTCAATGGCGGGGAGGGGAAAATCGTCCCTCGCTGCGCGAGCGATGGCGAGATCACCGTCAGCGGCGCTTTCCTCGACAACGGCCCTGCCTACTGCCGCGACCTGAGGCGGATCGAGGCTTCTTCGTCCGTGTCCACCCTCTTCGACTTCTCACAGCTGCCCGACGACCTCGGCGGCGGCCAGGGGCCGATCGAGATCCACGCTGCCTCCACGGTGAGCGATCCGACTGAATTCTCCGACGACAAGTTCATCGGGGCTCCGGGCCACATCAACATCTTCGACGGGGGGCTCGGCTTCGACTCCATCGCCGGCGGCAACCTCAACGACAGCCTGAGTGGCGGCGCCGACAGCGACAAGATCGACGGCGGGCGCGGAAACGACATTCTCCGCGGCGGTTCTGCGGCGGACAAGCTGCTCGGCGGGCCGGGCCGCGACACCCTGAGGGGCGAGGGCGGCAGCGACAAGCTGGTCGGCGGCCCCGGTAGGGACATCGAAAAGCAGTAGCGCCAGGCCGTAGCCTCGTCGGCCGCGCGACGGCCGTGGCGCCGCTCGGGCAGGATCGCGCGCATGCAGTTCACGCGCTTGGAGCTGGAGGAGTTCCGCGGCCACGAGGTCGACGACCTCGTCGGGCCGGGCCTGAGGCTGCTGTTCGTCGGCATCAACCCGGGCCTCTGGACGGCCGCGGTCGGAACCCACTTCGCCCACCCCACCAACCGCTTCTACCCGGCGCTGGCCGCGGCCGGCATCACCGGTTACGAGGTTGATCGGGTCGCCGGGATGACCGCTGCCGATCGCGCCCATCTCGTCGCGCGGGGAGTCGGGATCACCAATCTCGTGCGGCGCGCCACCGCGCGCGCCTCTGAGCTCTCGCGCGAGGAGCTGCGCGAGGGCGGCGCGCGGCTGCAGCGGTTCGTCGCCGATCACCGGCCCGCGGTCGTTGCGATCGCCGGCGTCACCGCCTACCGCGACGCCTTCGGCGAGCGCGGCGCGGCCTTGGGCCGGCAGCCGGACACGCTTGACAGCGGGATCCGCTGGTCCGGCGCGGCGCTCTGGGTGGTCCCCAACCCAAGCGGGCTCAACGCCCACGAGACGGCCGCGACGCTCGCCGCCGCCTATGCGGCGCCGGCCACTGAGGCTGGCGTCATCGCTCCTTGACGCCGCGGCGGCGAGGCGCCATAGCGGAGGCGGGCTGAGCCAATGTGCGGTCGGGAGGCGAGTTGTCTGTGCCCGGGCGGGCGCTACCGGTTCTAACCGGGCGAGTTGGGCCCTCGGATCGTGAATCGGCCCTTCGCCACGGGCCCCTTCAGGCCGGTCACCCCGATCGCCCTCGCCCGCAGGACGTGGTGGCCGAGCTTCACGTAGATCCGCAGCGGCGACCTGCAGCGACGGAATCTGCGGCGGTCGAGGCTGCAGACGAAGCCGCGGACTCTGCCATAGGGGCGAAGGCGGAAGGTGACCCTGCTGCCAGCCCCCTGGGTGCGTGACTGCCTGACGAAGTTGTCGCTGTGCAGGATCTTCATGCGCGGGCGCTTGGCGCTGCCGTGCCTCGGTCCCCCGCGGGCTTCCTCGATGTCGAAGGGGTTCGCGCTCGTCAAGATCATGCCCCGGGAGCCGACCGCGGCGCAGAAGTCGCCGCTCGGGCAAGAGATTCCGAAGAGGGCGTTGAATGGCTGGCCCTGGCTCCCGCTGGGAAGGAAGGGGATCAGGTTGGTTGCCGACCAAGAGCCCAGCGGGCCGGTTGGGTCCGTCGAGACGGCGACGTCGCCATTATTGTCGACGGCGGCGCAGCGCGAGCCAGCTGGGCAGGAGATGCCGGTAATCGGCACCGACGGACCAGAGTTGACCTCACGCCAGCCCGGCGTGGGCGCGTTTGCATCGGCGGTCGAGAGGATGTTGCCCCGTGCGTTCCCGGCCAGGCAGAGGCTCCTTTCGGGGCAGTCGACAGCTTCCAGGTCCCCTGGCCCGCCCGGCGTTCCGATCTCCCTCCAGGCCGGGGTAGCGGCAGCGGGGTTGGCGGAGACGACGATCCTGCCCTGGTTCGCGACCGCGATGCAGAACGCGGGGCTGGGGCAGGAGACGGCCTGCAGGTCCAGTGACTCGTCAAGTTGGACCCGCACCGGGGAGATCGAGGCCGAGAGCGGGTTGCCGATGCCGATGATCTGACCGCCTCCGTCCGCGTCCGCCGCTCCGGCTCCTCCGGCCGCGACGGCCACACAGAACGTAGTGGTGGGGCAGGAGACGCTCTTCAGGTGGGTATCGGCGCCGTCTCCGTCGAGATCGGTTGCGCGCCAGGTCGAGGCACCGCCCCGCGGGTCTCCGGATGCGTAGAAATCGCCCGCATAGGTGACGGCAGCACACATCCCCGCCGTGGGACAGGAAACGGACTCGAAGGTGCCCGGCGAGGTCCGGTCCGCCTCGCCGGCCACGGTTCCGACGTAGGGCCCCGGCTTTGCGGTCTCGCTCTTCCAGGCTGCGGCCCCTCCGCCCGCGTTCTCAGAGCTGACGATCGTGCCCCGATTGCCGACGGCCACACAGGTGGAGGCCGTCGGGCACGAGACGCTGAAAAGGCTGTCGCCCTCCCTCTCACCGACCTCGACCTGTCTCGACTCCCAGGCCGCCACGGCGAGTGCCGATGAGCTGACTTGCATGAGCGGTGCAATCGTCACGGTCGCGATTGCGATAGCGAAGCAGCGGACGATCCACGCTAGTTGCATCGGCTCGGCCCAACGGCGCGCAAGAAGTCCCCCTTTGGCATTGCCCTTGCTCGACGGTAGCGCGCTCTGCGCTGGATCGCCGTTCGCTTCGACTGATCCGCTTCCGGCCGCTGGCGGATCTTGGAAGCGGTTCGCTACGCCGAAGCTGGCGGTCCGAACCAGGTGGTTAGCGCCTCAACGAGGCCCGGCTGGGTTAGGTCTCCGACCCAGGCCACATATCCGTCGGGCCGGATCAACACGGCAGCGGGAGCGGTGACCGGGCCGAGTACCGGGAGCTCCCACTCGCCCTCATGGCTCGCTTCGATCAGCTGCACCCGGTCGGCCCATCGGGTGATGTCGAAGCCGCCGGGCTCACCGAGGTTGAGCAACACCGGCTTGGCGCCGTGCAGCAGCTCGAAGACCCGCAGCGGGCCGTCGGCGGTCGCGAGGTCCAGGTCGGGCATGCGGCGGCCGAGCAGGGGGTGGCCCTCGCCGAGGTCGTAGTGAATGTCCAGCCCGGAGATCAGCCCGGCGAGCCGTTTGCGAGGCTCGTCCATGGTCGCCAGCTCCGAGACGACATCGACCAGGGCCTGCATGCGCTCGTCCCGGCGCTGGAGCGCGGCCTGAGCCATCGTGTGCTGGATCGCACGGGCAGCGACCGGGTGGCGCTCGTCTTGATATGTATCCAGGAGGCTCTCCGGGGAGGCCCCGTTGACCACCTGGGCCAGCTTCCAACCCAGGTTCACCGCATCGCCCACACCGAGGCTGAGGCCCTGTCCACCCGCGGGGTAGTGCACGTGCGCCGAGTCGCCGGCGAGCAGGACTCGCCCCTCGCGGTAGGCCGCTGCCTGGCGGGTCATGTCGGTGAACCTGGAGATCCAGGTGGGATTGTGGACCCCGAAGTCGGTGCCGTAGACCGTGATCAGCGCCTCGCTCAGATCGCCCAGGCTGGGTTCGGCTGTGGCTCCGACCTGCTCCTCGGTCACCAGGACCCGTACGGGTCCCTGATCCGCATAGACCACCTCGCCGTCGCGGATTTCGTACTCGACCCTGCCGAGGGAATGGATGCCAAGATCGTCGTGGCGGATGCCAAAATCCGGCTCCTCGGTCGTCTCGACCTCGGCGATCAGGTTGCTCCTGGTCGGGTCCCATCCGGGGAACTCGATGCCGGCTGCTTTGCGGATGACGCTGCGTCCTCCATCGCAGCCGACGAGATACCGCGCCCGCAGCGGCTGGTCGTCGGACAGCTCGACGTCGACGCCGGTGTCGTCCTGGGCGAAGCCCGTCACCTCGCATCCGTAGTAGATCCGCACCGGCACCTCGGCGATCCAGGCGGCCATGATCCGCTCGATCTGGTTCTGCCAGATCCCCAGCGAGTAGGGGTGGCGCGTCGGGAAGTCGCTCATCTCCAGCACGGTCGTGGCCAGCATCGCGGCCTGGGCCACCTGACCCTCGGCGAGGAAGCGATCGGCGACCCCACGCTGATCCAGCAGCTCGATCGTGCGCGCGTGAAAGCCACCGGCCCGTGAGCCGGCGAGCACGTGATCGGGACGCCGCTCAACGACCGCGACGTCGACCTCCGCCAAGGCCAGCTCAGCCGCCAGCATCATCCCCGCCGGACCGCCGCCGGCGATCACCACTGCATGCTCGCTCATCGCCACGCTCCGCACGACCCATGCGTCAAGGAAAAAACAGGCATTTTCGCCACTCCCATCTCCGAAGGTTCTGGCTTGCGGCTGGGCATTATGCGGACGACCGGGGGCTTGAAACAAGCCCCCCAGGTGGCTATAAATTGGAGGTGGAAAGGCGTGGGTGCCCCTCTTTTCGTCCTCGCGAGGCGGCATCGGCCCTTCGCAGCGAGTGAAGTGGTCCTTGCCACCGGGCTGCGCGCTGTCCCGGGGATTCGCGAGTCGTGTCGATTTCGACGGCCCTCGTTCGTCGTAGTGGGTAGAGGCGGGAATATCGGGGTATGCCGAGCTTCCGCGATGACGACCGAAAGGACAGCGAGATGAGAGTGATGGCGATAGTCAAGGCGAGCGAGGACTCCGAGGCCGGCGTGATGCCGAGCGAGGAGCTGCTTGCCGCGATGGGCGAGTTCAACGAGGAGATGGTCAAGGCTGGGGTGTTGCAGGCGGGGGAGGGCCTGCAGCCGACCGCGAAGGGCGCCCGGGTCAGCTTCGGCGGCGATGGTGAGCGGACCGTGACCGACGGCCCCTTCGCCGAGACCAAGGAGCTGATCGCCGGCTACTGGCTGATGCAGGTGGGCTCCTTCGAGGAGGCGGTGGACTGGATCAAGCGCTGCCCCAACCCGCACAGCGAGCCAGGTGAGATCGAAATTCGCCAGATCTTCGAGGCGGAGGACTTCGGCGAGGAGCTCACGCCGGAGCTGCGTGAGCAGGAGGAGCGCATCCGGGCGCAGGCGGAGCAGAACCAGTAGCGGGCCGGACGGCGCGGCGGGCGAGCCGAGCACGAGGGCGACGCCCGCCGCGCCGTCGCTGCGGCTTTGAGGATTAGTCGGCCCGATTGAGCGATTGCTCGCGCTGGCGGACGCGTTCGCTCGCGCGTTCCTTGGAGCTTGCCGGCACCCAGCTCGAGAGCTGCGAGCGGTGGTCGGCCAGCCAGCGGTAGCCGCCGGCGGTGGGTCCCGGGAGCTTCGCCAAGGCGACGGCTGGGAGCCGCCCGCCGGGCAGCAAGCGCAGCAATGGCGGGAGCGCGGCGCCTCCCGACTGGCGTGCGCCGATGGGGGAGACCAGGTGCCACGAAGCCATGCGCTCGGTGGGTGAGAGGTCCGCGAGAAGGTCATCGGCCTCGGCTCGCTGCAGAGCGATCGGCCGCAGGCGCACGGCGCGGTCCCAGCTCAGCAGGACGGCGAGGACCCACTTGCACAAGCCGCAGTCGGCGTCGTAGAGGATCAGCCAGCGTTGCCGTCCTGCGCCGCCGGGCAGCGACACGGCGATCCGGCTAGGCCTGCGTCGGCGTCGCGGCAGCGTCGCGCGCTCGCCAGGCCCGCTCCGCTTCGCGCAGCATCGGCGGGTACACGATCAGGTGCCGGAAGGGCTTGATCGCGGCCATGTAGGCGGATCCGAAAAGTCCGTTTGGCTTCACCAGGACGGCCATCCGGGCGCGGAAGCCCCCGCTCTCGTCCTGGACCCTGCCGATGTGCATGACCCCGTGCATGGTCCCGTTGGCGATCTCCGCCGCAAACTCGTCCTCGAGCAGGTAGAGCGAGGTGAAGGGGAGCGCATCGAAGCTGGGGCAGGGGGTCTCGAGGAGGTCCGCCGGCAAGCGGTCGCGGAGCGTCGGCACCCTGGAGCCGAGGCCGGCGTCCGGGTCGTCCCAGCCGAGCAGCTCCCCGAGCTTCCAGCGGATCGCGAAGAGGGTGCGGACGGCGCTGGAGGAGCTCTGCGACGGGTCCTGCGAGGTGATCATCTGCACCAGCGGAGGGAAGTCGTCCGGACCGCCCGACCCGGGCAGCTCCCAGACGTCCTCGAGCCGGAAGTCGCTGGTGAACTCGTGGATGCGCCAGGGCTGGGAAGCGTGTGCGCTGTTCGGCAGCCTCATTCGTGGACCTCCATCTATACGGTAGCGTATGGATGGAGACTAGGCATGATCCACGGCGGTGTCAAATCCGCCCGGGGAAGGGATCGAGTAGGCGATGGCAGTGACCCGCACGCCACGCGGCAGCTGGATAGAGGAGGGCCTGCGGGCGCTTGCCGCCGGCGGCCCGGACGCCGTCCGGATCGAGCCGCTGGCGAAGGCGCTTGGCGTCACCAAGGGCGGCTTCTACTGGCACTTCGACGACCGTCGGGCGCTGCTCGACGAGATGCTCAACGCCTGGGAGCGGCTGAGCGTCGACGAGGTGATCGAGCGGGTCGAGAGCGGGGACGGTGACGGCAGGGCCAAGCTGCGGCGGCTGTTCACGCTCGCCTCCTCCGGCGACCGCTTGCTGAAGATCGACCTCGCGGTTCGCGATTGGGCCCGGCGCGAGCCGGCGGTCGCCGAGCGCCTCCGCCGCGTCGACAACCGGCGAATGGAGTACATGCGCTCCTTGTTCGGGGACTTCTGCCAGGACGAGGACGACGTCGAGGCCCGCTGCACGCTCGCCTTCTCGCTCTTCATCGGCAGTCACTTCATGGCAGCCGATCACGGTCGGCGCAGTCGCGCGGACGCGCTGGAGCTGGCCATGAGGTGGCTCGAGGCCGGCCCCGGCGCGTCCTGATTCAGGGCATGGCGGCGGTTGGGCCGGGACTACCGGCGCTTCGTCAAGGCAAGGCGCCGATCGTCCTGGGATCGACCTGGGTGAACAGCGAGAAACAGGCCGGTCAGCAGGCGTGGTTTGCGGTGGCTCTCGCGTTTCTCAGCCTGCCCTGGATCTTCACCCTCTGTTTGTGCCCGCTGGCTTTTTTCAGCTGGCCTTTGAGCTTGCTGATTTGCTGCCGAGCCGTGAGGCACTTCGCGGATGGGATGGAGACGGCGGGCGGGGTCGGGATTGCCGGAGCCGGTACGACCGGGGCGGGCGGGAGGGGTGGTGGCGCAGGGGCATCCATTCGAAAGTCCCACGACCCAACTTCCACGCCTTCGACGTACCAGGAGACAAAATGAGTCCCCGCTTCTCCCGTGACAATGGAGTTGACGTAGAGAACACCGCCTTCAGCGAGTTCTTCGTCCCCGCAAAGAACGTCTTCATTCGGGAATTCGATGCAGATTTCGTATTCCGTGTTGGCGCTTGATTCAAAGAAGGCCCCTGGAAAGTCGCCCAGCTGGCACACGTGCGCAGGGGTTGGGGTGTCTGCCAGGTCGTCACAGCCGACATAAGTTTTGAATTCGGCGGCGGATGCTGGCAGCGGGCTCAACAGCATGGGCGCGGCTGCAAGCAGCAGGCCAAAAAGCAATCGCTTCATCTCTGCCAACCTGCCTCTCAGTTATCGATTAATCGAGCTTTACGGAGGTAGGTAATACCACGGCGGCGCTCCCTGTGGCCCGCCGCTCGCCTTGCCCCTCAACGCGTTTGACAGAGCCGAGCTCGAGTGAAGCCCGGCCATTACCTGCGAGGTAATCGAGGACCGGCCGCATGGCGGTTAGAGTCGGCCGCTCTGAGATGGCGACGGCAAGCTCCCCACCCGGGGTCGGGTCGCTGCTGCGCGAGTGGCGCGGGCGGCGACGGCGCACCCAGCTTGACCTGGCCCTTGACGCCGGCATCTCGGCACGGCACCTGAGCTTTGTCGAGACCGGCCGTTCGCGGCCGAGCGCCGAGATGGTGCTGCTGCTGGCCGAGCAGCTCGAAGTCCCCTTCCGCGAGCGCAACCAGATGCTGCTCGCCGCCGGCCACGCGCCGATCTTTCCCGAGCGCTCGCTGGACGAGCCGGAGATGGCGCCGGTGCGGGAGGCGCTCGACGTGATCCTCAGCGGCCACGAACCCAATCCGGCAGTCGTCGTCGACCGTGGCTGGAACTTGGTCGCCGCCAACTCGGCGATGGGAGCGCTGGCCGAGCAGGTGGACCCGGCGCTGCTCGAGCCGCCCGTCAACGTGATGCGGGTCGGCCTGCACCCGCGGGGCCTGGCCGCCGGAATCGCCAACCTGGGCGAGGTGCGGGCCTACTTCGTCGGGCGGCTCGAACGCCAGGTCGCGCTCAGCGGGGACGGTGACCTGGCCGCGCTGCTCGCCGAGGTCGCCGCCTACCCGGCGCCGGCCTACGAGCACGATCCGGCCTCCGAGGTGGCCGCTGGGAACATCCTCACGCCGATGATGCGGATGAGGGGGCCCGGCGGCGGCGAGCTGTCGTTCTTCTTCACCGTCGCCACCTTCGGCACCGCGGTCGAGGTGACGACCTCGGAGCTGTCGATCGAGCTCGGGTTTCCCGCCGACGTCGCGACCGCCGCAGCGCTGCAAAAGCTACCTCGGGGGTAATCGACAGGCCTCCCGATCGCTGCGACGGTTGCTCGTATCGAGCGGCGGGGGAGAAATGTGGAGGGCTTCGACGTCGTGGTGGTGGGGGCGCGGTGCGCGGGCTCGCCGCTGGCGACGATGCTCGCCCGCCGGGGCCTGAAGGTCTGCCTCCTGGACCGGTCGCGGTTTCCCAGCGAGACCCTCTCCACCCATGTGATCCAGCCCTGCGGCGTCGCCGTGCTCGACCGCCTCGGGCTGCTGGACGCCGTCCTCGCGGCGGGGGCGGCATCGCTGACGCGTTTCACCCTCGTCGCCGACGACGCGCGAATAGAAGCGGCGATCGATGCCGACGCGTTCGGCGCCCCGTCGCTGAGCTTGCGCCGGGTCACGCTTGATCATCTCCTCGTCGAGGCCGCGGCAGCGGCCGGGGCGGAGGTCCGCACCGGCACGCGGGCGACCGGTCTGCTGAGGAACGGCGGACGGGTCACGGGGGTCGAGACTCCGCAGGGCCCGCTGAGCGCTCGATCGGTGGTCGGGGCCGACGGTCGCGGCTCGACCGTGGCCAGCTCGGTCGGGGCCGCCGAATACCACCTGGCGCCCCCCGAGCGGATGTTTGCGTGGGCCTACTTCGAGGGCGTCGCCGAGGCGGAGGGTCACCTGCGACTCGGATCGCTGGGGCCGCTGAACTTCGTCGCCAGCCCCACCGATGCCGGGCTCTACATGGCGGCGGTTTGCCCTCCGCTGAGCACCAAGGGTGCCTTCCTCGCCGACCGCGAGGGCAGCTTCATGGCGGCAATCGGCACCTGGCCCGAGCTGGCCGACCTGCTGGCCGGGGGGGAACGGATCGGCCCGATACGGGTGATGAGCAACTGGCACGGCTACTTTCGCCAGGCGGCTGGCCCCGGATGGGCGCTGTTGGGGGACGCCGGGAATTTCAAGGACCCCTCGCCGGCGCAGGGGATCGCAGACGCACTCCGCCAGGCCGAGCGCCTGGCCGATGCCATCGAGGCGGGTCTCGGTGGAGCGGCCGACGCCGACGACGAGCTTCGCCGCTGGTGGCGGTGGCGCGACGAGGATGCCTACGAGATGCACTGGTTCGCCGCCGACATGGGGGCTGCCAGCACGGAGTCGCCGCTCGCCGCTCAGTTCAACCACGACCTCGCTGGCGACGAGGAGGCCATCGAAGGACTCCTGCGAGTGCTCAACCACGATCTCCTGCCCTCGCGGTTCTTCACCCCGCGGCGCCTCGGTCGCACCGCCGCCCGCGCGGTCCGCAACCGGCCGGACCAGATCCCGGCGATGGCGAGAGAGGCGGCGACGGAGATCGGCAACCAAATCCGCCGCTCGAGGCAGCGCCGCGCTGCGCGTAGGCTGCAACGGTGAAGGAGCGCCGCTGCCGCGAGCGGGCGTTGAAGAGAGTCAGCCCCTCGCCGGTCTAGTCGCCGAGCCGTGCGATCCCGCTCAGGTCAGGTGGCGGCGGAAGCTCGGCCGCAGGGCGTGCTCGCCATCCTCGCCCGGAACGGTCTTGTCGAGGCGCATGAATGCCTCGCGCCGGTCGAGCCGCAGGCTGGCCACCTGGTTGTCGAAGCAGGGTCCCTCGAGGGTGCGCCAGCGGATGCCGGGGTCGGGAGCGCCGGCGAGGCGGGCGAGGGCAGAGGCGGCGGCGGTCAGGGGCCGGCCGAAGCCAGCCCGCACGACCCTGCGCTCGCGCTCCTCGAGGGGGTTGCGGTAGGGCGAGCAGACGGCCTGGTAGACCGGGCTTCGCTGGGCCGCAGCCGCGGAAGGCGACCTCGCAGAGGTAGGCGTGGTGGACGTCGCCGGAGAGGACGACGATCGAGGCCGGCGCCGTGCCGCGCTGGCCCGTCGCCACCTCGGCCAGGAGGTCGCGCAGCCGTTCGAAGGAGAGGCCAAAGGAGGCCCAGTGGTCGAAATCGACGGCGCGGCGCAGCTTCTCACTGGCCTTGGCCAGGGTCGAGCCGAAGGCGCCGTCGCACATCCGCTCGTTCCAGGCCTCGAGGTGGTGAAGGCCGGGCGAGAGCAGGAAGGGGACGGTGGTGGCGATCAGGAGGTGGTCGAAGTCGCCCTCGGCCCGCGCGGCGATCCAGTCCCACTCCTCGTCGTCGACGATCGAGCGCCGGTCCCGCTCGAGCACCCGGCCCGCCCGCGAGTCGACGAAGATCGCCCGGGTGCGGCCGAAGTCGCGGCAGAAGCTCCAGCGGGTCCCCGACTCGGTCGAGTCGATCTGCCGCGCCCACTCGAAGAGCTCCGAGCCGGCGTGCTGGTTGCCGCGGACCCGCGCGTAGAGCTCGTTCTCGTCGAGCTCGCGCGGGGAGAGGTTGCCGAGGTGCTGGTAGATCCAGTAGCTGGCGATGCAGCCGACGACGCGCCGGTGCCACCAGGAGCGCTGCCGCATCTCCTCGACCCAGGAGCGCGAGATGTTCCAGTCGTCGCTCATGTCGTGGTCGTCCCAGAGCATCGAGAGCGAGACGTTGGAGAAGAGCCAGCGGATCAGTGGCTCGCGCCAGGACTCTCAGGTAGAGCCAGGTGTACTCCTCGAAGTCGGTCACCTCCTCGCCCGGCGGCGTCGCGGTGCCGCGCCGCGCCCGGATCCGCTCGCGGGTCTGCGGCGAGCCCTCGTCGACGTAGACCTGGTCGCCGAGCAGGAAGAGCTGGTCGGGCCAGCGTTCGCGATCGCCCCGCGCCATCTGCTCGGCGAGCACCCAGAGGGCGTCGACCTCGCGGCCGTCCTCGTGGCTGTCCTTGGTCTCGGTGTAGGGCGGCTCGTGGGGGAGGGCGACCCGGCAGGAGCCGAAAGCAGATGTCCAGCGGGCCCTCACCGCCCTGGGTGCGGATCGCGCTCGGCGGCAACTCCGAGGAGGGCGGTGGCCAGCGGGTCGCGCCATCGAGCGCCACCTCGTACTCGTAGCTGGAAGTCGGGCTCGAGGCCCTCGAGGCGAACCAGGGCGTAGTGATGGTCCTCGACTCTGAAGGTCGGCTCGCGGCGCCCGAGGATCTCGACCTCGCAGGCCTCGCTCGTCTCCACCCAGACGGTCGCCTCGGTCTCCGAGACGTAGCGCAGCAGCGGCCCGAGGACCAGCTCGCTCATCTGAGCCCCGGGGACATCTCTGCCGCCACTCCCGCGATCAAATCCGGCCCAGCAAGAGCAGGATGAGAAGGACGATCGCAATCAGGCCAAGAATCCCCCCGGCCACCGCGACCTTGAGCAGGACGAGCGCGATCGCGACGATGATCAGCAGTCCGACGATAGCTCCAACCATTGTTCCCCCCATGCAGCTTCGGTCCCGATTTGGAACATTTCGTTTAGCCGGCGCTACCCGTCCCTGCTCGCTTCGAAAACAGCCGAAGTCGAGGGGGCGGCAGCTAGGTAGTCGAGCCGAGCTCCTCGAGCCGCCGTTCGAGCAGGCGGCGCTCGGCGTCGTCGTGGACCAGCGCCAGCGCCCGCCGGTAAGCCTCGCGCGCCTCGTCGCTCCGACCGCTGCGGCGCAGCAGCTCCGCTCGGGTCGAGTGCAGGTAGTGGTAGTCGTCGAGGGCGAGGCGATCGACGATGGCCAGGCCGGCCTCTGGCCCGTCGGCTTCGGCCACGGCGACGGCGCGGTTGAGCTCGACCACGGCTGAGTTGGTGAGGCGGCTGAGCTCGCCGTAGAGGGCGGCGACCTGGGGCCAGTCGGGCGGCGCCTCCGCGTGGAGGGCGGCGATCGCGGCCTGGATCACATATGGGCCGCGTCCGCGCAGGGCCAGCGCCCGGTCCAAGGTCGCCTGCCCCTCGGCGATCTGAGCCGCATCCCAGAGCGCCCGGTCCTGATCGGCGAGCAGGACCAGGTCCTCGCCCTCGAAGCGTGCCTCTTGGCGGGCGTCAAGCAGCAGCATCATCGCCAACAGGCCGTGCGCCTCGGGCTCGTCGGGCATCAGCTCGGCCAGCGCTCGGCCGAGCCGCAGCGCCTCCGCCGCGAGGTCGCCGCGGCCGCCGTAGCCCTCGTTGAAGATCAGGTAGACGACGGCGAGCACGGCGACGATCCGGTCGGGCAGCAGGTGGTCGGGGGCACCCGGAAGGGAATCCCGGCGGCCTTGATCTTGCGCTTTGCCCGCACCAGCCGCTGCGCCATCGTCGGCTCGGGGACGAGGAAGGCGCGGGCGATCTCCTCGGTACTGAGGCCGCCGAGCGTGCGCAGGGTGAGGGCGACCTGCGCCTCGGTGGCGAGGGCGGGGTGGCAGCAGGTGAAGATGAGCTCCAGCCGCTCGTCGGGAAACGTCGTCGCTTCCATCGGCTCCTCCTCGGCTTCGGGCACCTCGAGCAGGCGGGTCTTCTCGATCAGGGTGCGATCGCGGCGAATGCGGTCGATCGCGCGGTTGCGCGCGGTCGAGACCAGCCAGGTGCTGGGGCTGGACGGGACGCCCTCGCGGGGCCAGCGCTCGGCGGCGATCGCGAAAGCCTCCTGGGTGGCTTCCTCGGCGAGGTCGATATCGCCGAGGAAGCCGACAAGCGCAGCGAGGACCCGCCCCCACTGCTCGCGGAAGGACCGCTCGAGGATCGTTAGCCCTCCACCAGCGGGCGTACCTCGATCGCGCCGCCGAGGCGGGCCGCCGGGATCCGCGCCGCCAGCTCGATCGCGGCGTCGAGGTCGTCGGCCTCGAAGAAGAGGTAGCCGCCGAGCGCCTCCTTGGTCTCGACGAAGGGCCCGTCGGTGGTCAGCGCCTTGCCGTCCTCGACGCGGACCGTGGTCGCCGTCTCGGGACCGTCCATGCGGGCGCCGGGCGTGACCCCGGGCGTTTCGTTGATCGCCTGGTAGTCGGCGAAGACCGCCTTCTGCTCGTCCTGCGAGAGCTGCGCCCAGTCCTCGGGCGAGTTGGGCGTCGGCGTGGTGCCCTGGTGGATCAGCAGCATGTACTTCATCGCTTCCTCCTTTTCGGGATGGTCCCGTATTAGACGAACGGGAAACGGCTGAGTCGACAGTCGGCGAAATTTTTCGTCGATTAGGCACTGATCAGGCCCGTCAGGCGCCGGTCGACGCGTTCCCGGCGAGCAACTGGGTTGTCAGGCGGTTCGGGTGCGGCTGGCCGGTCGCAGGGCACCCTCGATCGCGGCGGCAAGCCGCTCGGAGTCCTCGGCCTTGAGGGTGCTGCAGGTGACCCGGATCGCTCGCTCGCTCTGCAGCCGGTAGGGGGCGCCGGGGGAGACGGCCCAGCCCCCTGCGAGCAAGGACTGGACGACCGGCGCTTCCTCGGGGACCGGGATCCAGGCGGTGATCCCGGCCGCCGCCCTGGCGCCGATTCCGCGCTGGGCCAATGCCTCGACCAGGCGCTGGCGACGTTCGCCGTAGACGGCGGCGGCGTGGTCGAGCTTTGCGATGACGCCCTCGTCGGACCACATCGCCGCGACCAGGTGCTGGAGCAGGTGGCTGACCCACTGGGGGCCGACCGACTGCCTGCCGCGCACCCGGCTGATCGTCTGGGCGTCGCCGGCGAGCACGGCGAGGCGGAGGTCGGGGCCCAGCGACTTGGCCACCGAGAGCGCCGCTGCCCACCTCTGCCGGCCGCCGGTCAAGGTCAGCCGCGGCGCCCCGGCGATCGGGCCCAGGTGGTCGTCCTCGACCACCATCGCCGTCGGGGCGCGGTCGAGGACCGCCCGCAGCTCGCCCGCCCGCGCCGGGTCGAGCGAGGCCCCGGTCGGGTTCTGGCCACGCGGGTTGACCACGACCGCGGTGGCGCCCTCGTCGAGGGCTTCGCCGAGGGCGGCGGGGAGCATCCCCCTCTCGTCGACCGGGACCGGCCGCAGCGCCAGGCCGAGGGCGCGGAGGAGATCGAAGAGGCCGGAGAAGCCCGGGTCCTCGACCGCGACGACGTCGCCGGGCCGCAGCTGCGCCTGCAGGGCGCGCTCGATCCCGTCGAGCGCGCCGCTGGCGACGGCGATGTCCTTCGCCTCGACCCCCGCCGTCGAGAGCTCCGCCTCGGCCAGGCGCAGCAGCTCGGGGACGACCGGCTCGCCGCCGTAGAGCTGGCGCGGCGGGTCCAATCGGCGCAGGAAGGGCTTGAGGCCGGGGAGCAGGGCGGGGTCGGGGTTGCCGCTCGCCAGGTCGCGGGCGCTGGCCGGGACGATCGAGCCGAGCCTGGGCCCCGCGACCGGTGGCCGCCAGCTCACGTAGGAGCGGCTTCGCTCTCGGGTCACGATCAGCCCCCGCGAGCGCAGGTCCGCCAGGGCCGCGGCGGCGGTCGTGGGACTGACCTCGAGCTGGGCCGCGAGCCCACGCACCGTCGGCAGCGGATCACCGGGGGCGAGCGCGCCCAACTCGATCCCCTCCTCGACGCTGGCAGCGATCTCCCGCGCCCCCTTGCCGGAGATTCGATATTGTACTGCTTCAGACACTAATTCTGTACTGTAACAAATGACGATGACATCGCGGACCAAGTTGCGCAGGAAGCCAAGCCGTGGCTCCCACGACCCGGCTGTGGTCGAGGCGATCCTCGACGAGGGAATGGTTTCCCACGTCGGGGTGATCGACGAGGGCGGCTTCCCGGTGGTGACGCCGACCCTCCACGTGCGGGTCGGTTCGCGCGTCTACCTCCATGGCTCGGCCGCGAGCCGCACCCTGCGGACGGCAAACCGCTCGCAGGTCTGCCTGACCGTCACCCTGGTCGATGGCCTGGTCCTCGCTCGCTCGGCCATGCACCACTCGGCGAACTACCGCTCGGCGATGGTCTTCGGATCCGGCGAGCAGGTGGAGGGGGTGGAGGAGAAGCGGCGGGCGCTGGAGGCGCTGGTCGAGAAGCTGGTGCCGGGGCGCTGGGCCGAGGTCAGGACGCCGACCGAGCAGGAGCTGCGGGCGACCTCGGTCCTGCGGATCCCGCTCGAGCAGGCCTCGGCGAAGCTGAGGAGCGGCCCACCGGTCGACGACGAGGCCGACTACGAGCTGTCCGTCTGGGCCGGGGTGGTGGGCCTGCGGCCGGTCGCCGGGGAGCCCGAGCCGGACCAGCGGCTCGCCGCCGGCGTCGAGCGCCCCCGCTACGTCGACGATCTGGTGCGGGCGCTGAGTTAGGGCCGGCCGGGTGAGCTGCCCGCTCACTCGCTCGTCGCGGCCCTGCTCGCTGGCGAGCGCAGCGGCGGCGCCGGCTTCGACGAAGCCGGTGATCGCGACAGTCGCCTGTCATCGTTTGGATATGGCTCGGGCCGAGTCGACTAGCCTGGCTGCATGGCGGGTCGCATCATCGTCTTCGGCGCCACCGGCTACACCGGCCGGCTCGTCTGCGAGCAGCTGGTCGCCCGCGGTCAGAAACCGACGCTGGCCGCCCGCGACGCCGCTCGCCTGGAAGCGCTGGCGGCCGAGCACGGTGGCCTCGAGACCGCCGTTGCCGACGTCTCCCGGCCGAGCAGCGTGAGGGAGCTGGTCGAGGCCGGCGACGTGCTGGTGACGACGGTCGGGCCCTTCGCCCGCTGGGGCGACGCGGCGCTCGAGGCGGCGATCGGGGCCGGCGCCCACTACATCGACTCGACCGGCGAGCCCTCCTTCATCCGCCGCGTCTTCGAGCAGGAGGGGCCGCGGGCCGAGCGGGCAGGCTGTGGCCTGCTCACCGCCTTCGGCTATGACTGGGTGCCTGGCAACCTGGCGGGCGCGCTCGCCCTGCGCGACGCCGGCGAGGCCGCGAGCGCCGTGCGGATTGGCTACTACCTCCATGGCAAGGTTGGGCCCGGAGCGATGAGCGGTGGCACCAACGCCTCCTCGGCCGGGGCCCTGCTCGAGCCCCAGCACGGGTTTCACGATGGCCGCGTGGTCAACGAGCGCGGCGCGGCGCGGGTCCACAGCTTCGAGATCGGCGGTCGCTCGCGGGCCGGTATCTCGACCGGTGGCAGCGAACCCTTCACCCTGCCGCGGATCCATCCGGGCCTGCGCGATATCGACGCCTACCTGGGGTGGTTCGGCGGCGGCTCCCGTGCCCTCTCGGTCGTCTCCCTGGCGATGTCCGGAGTGACGCGCATTCCCGGCGCCAAGAACGCCCTGGACAGGGCCTTTTCCCGGTTCGTCAAGGGCTCCACCGGAGGGCCGAGCGCCGAGCAGCGAGCGCGCTCGGGCTCGGAGATCGTCGCCGAGGCGCTCGATCCCGCCGGCGGGGTGCTGGCGGAAGCCCGCCTCTCCGGCGTCGATTGCTACACCTTCACCGGCTCCGTCATCGCCTGGGCGGCCGAGCGTGTCGCGGCCGGCAGGCTGCAGGGCAGCGGCGCCCTCGGGCCGGTTGACGGATTCGGGCTCGATGCGCTCGAGCGGGGCGTCGCCGAAGCGGGCCTTCGCCGGGAGGGCCGGTGACCGACTTCCTGGTCAAGCGCGACGACCTCCGCCAGTGCCGCGTGGTCGCGTCCGCCGCGCCCGAGATCGAGCCGGGCCAGGCGCTGCTCCGGGTTGACAGCTTCGGTATGACCGCGAACAACGTCACCTACGCGGTCTTCGGCGAGGCGATGTCCTACTGGGACTTCTTCCCGGCCGAGGAGGGCTGGGGCCGGGTGCCGGTCTGGGGCTTCGCCGAGGTCGAGCGCAGCGAGGCCGCGGGGGTCGAGCCGGGGACCCGCCTCTACGGATACTTCCCCCCGTCCTCGCACTTCGCGGTGACGCCGGTCTCGGTCGACGGGGCCGGCTTCGTCGACGGCTCAGCCCACCGGGCGGCGCTGCCCTCGGCTTACCACCGCTACCTGGCGACGGGGACCGATTCCTTCTACCGGCCGGATACCGAGGCGGTGCAGATGCTGCTGCGCCCGCTCTTCTTCACCTCGTTCCTGATCGACGACCAGCTCGACGACGAGGGCCTGGCCACGCGCGGGCCGATCGTCATCTCCAGCGCCTCGAGCAAGACGGCGATCGCCGCCGCCTTCCTGCTGGCCCGGCGCGACGGGGTCGAGCTCGTCGGCCTGACCTCGCCGCGCAGCGTCGAGTTCGTCGAGGGCCTGGGGATCTACGGCAGGACCGTCGCCTACGACGCGATCGATTCGCTCGATCGGGGCCCGGCCACCTTCGTCGACGTCGCCGGCGATGCGGACGTGCGGCTCGCGGTCCACGCGCACTTCGCCGACGACCTCCTCCACAGCATGGCCGTGGGCGCCACCCACTGGGAGGGCCCCGCGCCCGGATCGGACGAGTTGCCGGGGCCGACGCCGGCCTTCTTCTTCGCCCCGACCCGGGTCACCAAGCGGGCCAAGGACTGGGGCCGGGTCGGCCTCGATACCCGCGTGTCCGCTGCCTGGCACCCCTTCTGCGAGTGGACGAGCGGCTGGCTGGACCTGATTCCCGGCGAGGGCTTCGACGCGGTCCAGAGCGCCTACCTCGACGTGCTCGAGGGCCGGGTCGAGCCGAAGCGCGCCCACGTGCTCTCGCTTCCGTAGCGCTCTCGCTGAGTTCGGACGACCCCGGCCGCCTGGCAGTTCGACGCCGGCTTTCTTCGAGATCGGACGCGTTACGGGCTCGAGGCGAGCCAGTGGCGCTCCTTCGAGCGCATCACCGGCGTGGCGACGACGCTGCCGAGGCGACGCTGCAGGGCGCGCGCCCGCGAATCGTGGCCGGCGGGCAGCAGCTTGGCGAGCTGCTTGTACTCGCGCGAGACCCGGCTGCTGCGGAAGGTGGTGGCGATCGTCCTCAGCAGCTGCGCCGGCTCGGCCACGGTCGTCTTCGCCAGCTCCTCGCCCTCGACCGTGATGCGCAGCTCGGCCGGGTAGCTGCGGGCGGGCGGCGGCCGCATCGGCGCGGCGAGGGCGGCCCGGATCGAGTCGGCGAGCTCGGCGCGGACCGAGTCCGGATCGCGCGACTGGGCTCGCGCCCGCCCCTGGCCCTCCTTGGTCGGCACCAGGCGGGCGCTGCCCAGCTCGCCCTCGCCGAGCTCCTCGAGCATCCAGCGATCGCCGCTGGCGACCAATACCGGTATCCCCTCGACGGCCAGCCCCTGGGCGTAGACCTGGACCTCGTTGAGCGACTCGCCGTCGAGCAGCACCTCCATGTCCCAGACGAAGGTGTGCGAGGAGAAGGCGCGCGGATTGGGTGTGCTGGCGTGGTGGCCGATGAAGACGACGGCGTCGAGCGGGCCACCGTGGGCCTTGCTCAGCGAGGGGGTGGCCTCGACCAGCGCCAGGTCGGCGATCGGCCGCACTTCGATGCCGGATGGGATGCGCTGGCGCTCGACGTTGGTGCCGACCATGTGCCAGTCGCCGACCGAGATGCGCCCGGCGCCGGCGCCGCGCAGGGCTTCGATCGCGGCCAGCACCTCGTCGGTCATCAGCCTCCGGCCGCGGGCGTAGGCGGCCGGGTGGGAGGGCAGGCAGTCGCCGCAGTCGTCGATGCCGGCGATGCCCTCCATGTCGGCGGCGATCATTACGTTCACGCGTCGAGCCTAGTCTGTAGTGACTTCAACACCCTGACTGGAGGAACCATGATCACCAAGGCCGACTTCATCGGAATTCCCTCGCAGGACGCCGAGCGCTCGCGGCGCTTCTACGTAGAGACGCTGGGGCTGCGGCCGGACGAGAACGGCAAGTTCGAGTTCTGGGCGGGGGAGACCTGCTTCGGCATCTGGGAGCCGGAGCAGATGGGCATGCAGTTCGCGCCGCAGAAAAACGCCCACCCGGCGCTGCACGTGGACGACGTCGCCGCGGCGCGAGCGGAGCTCGAGGCGAAGGGCGTCGTCTTCTCCGGCGAGACCTTCGACACCGGGGTCTGCCAGATGGCCCTCTTCACCGACCCCGATGGCAACGACCTGATGCTGCACAACCGCTACGCGCCCTACGGCGACTAGGCGCCTCGCCTGAGCAGTCCCCTGCGCCAGCCGCTCCGCCGCCGCCGCAAGTGTGAGATGCGCACATGTCGGGAGGGAGCGGACTGGCTGACCAGCCAGCCTGTCAGAATGCCGGAGTCTTGACTGGGAACGGGCAACTCACTGAGCACTTCGACGTCCTGATCGTCGGCGCCGGGATTTCAGGCATCGGCGCCGGGTATCACCTGAACGAGCGCTGTCCCGGCAAGAGCTACGCGATCCTCGAGGCCCGTGATGATCTCGGCGGCACCTGGGACCTCTTCCGCTATCCCGGTATTCGCTCGGACTCGGACATGCACACGCTCGGCTACCGCTTCAAGCCGTGGACCGACGTGAAGGCGATCGCCGAGGGCGACTCGATCCTCGAATACGTTCGGGAGACGGCGAGCGAGAACCGGATCGAGGAGAAGATTCGCTACGGCCTCCGCGTCGTCCGCGCCGAGTGGTCGACGGCTGAGGCGCGCTGGACGGTCGAAGCCGAACGCACGGGCAGCGGCGAGACCGTGCCGCTGACCTGCGGCTACCTCTGGACCTGCACCGGCTACTACCGCTACGACGAGGGCTACACCCCGGAGTTCGAGGGGACCGAGCGCTTCCCCGGGCCGATCGTCCACCCGCAGCACTGGCCGGAGGACCTCGACTACGCCGGCAAGCGCGTCGTCGTGATCGGCAGCGGCGCGACCGCGGTCACCCTGGTGCCGGCGATGGCCGAGAAGGCCGCGCAGGTGACGATGCTGCAGCGCTCACCCACCTACATCGTCTCGATGCCGGGCAAGGATCCGATCGCGAGGGCGATCCGCCGGGTGCTGCCGATCAAGGCCGCCTACGCGCTGATCCGCTGGAAGAACGTCCTCCTGCAGATGGGCACCTACAAGCTGAGCAGGAGCCGCCCCGCCTTCGTCAAGAAGATGATTCGCAAGGGCAACGAGCGCTCGTTGCCGGCCGGGTACGACCTCGACACCCATTTCAAACCTCCCTACAACCCTTGGGACCAGCGCATGTGCCTGGTGCCCGACGGGGACCTGTTCCAGGCGATTCGCTCGGGCAGCGCCGAGATCGTCACCGATCGAATCGAGACCTTCACCGAGAACGGGATCAAGCTCGTGTCCGGCGCCGAGCTGGAGGCTGACGTGATCATCACCGCGACCGGGCTGAACGTACTCTTCCTTGGCGGCATGGATCTCGCCGTCGACGGCGAGGCGGTCGATTTCCCCGGCAAGATGGCCTACAAGGGCATGATGCTCAACGGCATCCCGAACTTCGTCTTCACCCTCGGCTACACCAATGCCTCCTGGACGCTCAAGGCCGACCTCACCTCGGAGTACGTCTGCCGTCTGCTCAACCACATGGACGCGCACGGATACAGGCAGTGCGTGCCGGAGATCACCGACCCCTCGGTCACCGAGGAGCCGATCCTCGACTTCAATGCCGGCTACGTCCTCCGCGCCCTAGACAAACTTCCCAAGCAGGGCTCGAAGGAGCCCTGGAAGCTGCGCCAGAACTACGTGCTCGACACCCGGGAGATCCGGCGTGGCCAGATCGATGACGGCGCGATGCGCTTCTGCAACCCCGCGCCGCGCGGCTCCGAGAGCGAACCCAGCCTCGCCTCGGCCTGACGCTGACGCTAGCGCTGCCTGACCGCTCATAGACTGCCCGCGAAACCCACGGGCGAGGAGAGCTATATGACGGAGCTGACCGACAGGCAGGCCGAGCTGTGCGAGAGCAGTAAGACCGACTACTCCGACCTACGCGCCTTCTTCATCAACTGCACGCTGAAGCGCAGCCCCGAGGTCTCCAACACCCAGGGACTGATGGACATCTCGATCGAGATCATGCGTCGCAACGGGGTCGCGGTCGAGTGCATCCGCGCGGTCGACCACGAGATCGCCACCGGCGTCTGGCCTGACATGACCGAGCACGGTTGGGACAAAGACGAGTGGCCGGCGATCTTCGAGCAGGTGATGGCGGCCGACATCCTCGTCCTCGGCATGTCGATCTGGCTGGGGGAGAAGTCCTCGGTGGCGACCCAGATCGTCGAGCGGCTCTACGGCAACTCTCACCTGCTCAACGACGACGGCCAGTACGCCTACTACGGCCGCGTCGGCGGCTGCCTGGTGACCGGCAACGAGGACGGCGTCAAGCACTGCGCGATGAACACCCTCTACTCGCTGCAGCACCTCGGCTACGTGATCCCGCCGCAGGCCGACTCGGGCTGGATCGGCGAGGCGGGCCCAGGCCCCTCATACCTCGACGAGGGCTCCGGTGGTCCGGAGAACGACTTCACCAACCGCAACACCACCTTCGCCGCCTGGAACATGCTCCACCTGGCGCGGATCCTCAAGGACGCCGGCGGCATCCCCGCCCACGGCAACCAGCGCACCGCCTGGGACGCGGGCTGTCGCACCGACTTCCCCAATCCCGAGCATCGCTGACGGGTTAGCTGCCGCCGCCGCATCCCCCGCCGCCGCAGCCGCCACCCGAGCAGCTCGATGAAGCAACCGCCGATGCAGCCCGATCCGCTTCTCGGCGGCGCTCCATCCGCAGCCTCCGTTCAGATCCTGCCCGCGGATCGCGGCCGGAAATAGCCCTCTGTCGGAGCTAAAAGGTCAAGTCCCTTGGAGTCGAGCGACGCATCCGCGTTTCACCCCACCCCAGCGTGGTGAATGTCGGCTGCGCTCAACTGGCCTCGGGGAGCAGCGCGATCGCCCGGCCGGGGGCGCCGCTGGCGGTGGCGACCTTGATCGGGAGGAAGACGAAGGAGGCGCCGCGGGCGGGGAGGCGGTCGAGGTTGGTGAGCATCTCGACGAAGAGCATCGCGCGGCTGAGGCCGGCGCGGTGGACCTCGTTGCCCTCCTCGGCGGAGCCCATGCTCGGCGCGTCGATGCCGATCGTGCTGACGCCACGCTCGTGCAGGAAGACGGCGACCGCGGCCTCGGGTGCGGGCCAGGCGGGGCGCGACTGCAGCACCACCGGCTCGTGCACGAAAGCCCGGCCGGCCTCGCCGCTGACGTAGTGCTTCGACCAGCCGGTGTGGAGGAGCGCGATGTCGCCCGGTTGGAAGCGGCCGTGCTCAGCCTCCCAGGCTTCGAGGTGGGCGACCGTGATCGGCGGGCTGGCGCCGGGCTCGGCCTGCCCGTCGAGCTGGCTCAGGTCGACGACGGCGGCCGGCCCGATCAGCTTCGAGAGGTCGAGCTTCTCGGCGCTGGCCTCACCCAGCGGCCCCGCATCCGGCAGCTCGGAGCCGGGTGGCGGGATGTAGTGGGAGGGCGCGTCGACGTGGGTGCCGGCGTGCTCGTCGATGATGATGAAGTGGGTGACGTAGGGGCCGAGCGAGCAGCTGCTGGCGCCGCTGGGCAGCTCTGCCTCCTCGTGCCAGCTCCAGTTCTTGTGGGCGAACGGCATGTGCTCGGGCCAGGTCCCCGGCAGGTGCTCGGAGAGCGTGACCGAGAGGTCGACGAGCTTGTCCGCATCCGCTTCGATCAAGTTCCTCGAAGTAGTAGCACGGAATTGCGCTCAGGCTTCGGCGAGGAGCCGCTCGGCGAGGCGGTTCATGCCGCGCTCGCCCGCGGCCCCGGCGGCGCCGGCCCAGTCGGTCTCGCGGTCGGGCGGCGGCGCGACGCCGGCGTCGCGCAGGGTGGCGATGTCCTTGAAGGCGCGCAGGTCGTCGGCGGCCTCGATCAGGGCGCCGCGCAGGGCGGGCCGGCGCTCGCGGATCGCGTTGTCGAGCACTCCCTCCAGTGAGCCGTGGCGGCGCAGCAGCTCGGCCGCGGTCTTCGGGCCGACGCCCTTGGCGCCCGGCAGGCCGTCGGAGGGGTCGCCGCGCAGGGCGATGAAGTCCGGCACCAGCTCGGGCCCGATTCCGTAGCGGCGCTCGACCTCCGCCGGCGTGACCTCTTCGGCGCCTTTGCCTTTGCTCCCCGTCTTCACGTAGAGCACGGTGACCCGCTCGGCCGCGCACTGGTACATGTCGCGGTCGCCGGTCATCAGCAGCGCTCGCCCGCCCGCCTTCGCCTCGCGGCGGGCGTAGGTGCCGAGCAGGTCGTCGGCCTCGAGCGAGTCGCTCGTCGCCACGACCCAGCCGAAGGCCTCGAAGAAGTCGCGGCAGGCGACGAACTGCGGCGCCAGCTCGTCGGGCATCGCCGCCTCGCGCTCGGCGTGGTAGGCGGGGTAGAGCTCGGTTCGGTAGGAGGCGGCGTCGGGGCCGAAGCAGAGGACGACGGCGCGGGGCTGGTGGATTTCGATCTCGCGCAGGACGAGGTTGGCGGTGCCGAGCAGGGCGTTGACCGGCTCGCCGTCGCTGCCCACGATCGTCTTCGGCAGCGCGTAGAAGGCACGGAAGAGCAGCGAGGGCGTGTCGACTACGAGCAGCGGCTTCATCACCGCAACTCTAAGCACATCGCTTGCCCGCGCGCGACGCTGTTTCGGATTTTGTCTTTGCGAGGGGGTACTGTGCTCGAGGGCGGAGCAGATGGGGCGTTCCAGTAAAAAGACAGGGCCGATGCGGCGCGTGTCAGACGCGCGATTGTCGCGCTGGCAGTCTTGGGCGGTGATTGCCAGTGTCGCACTTGCGTTCGCGATCTGGCTGGCCCCCAACCCCTTCGACGACGATGGGGGGTCCCGCGTCGAAAGCGCTCCGCGCGCCTCTCATCTCGAGCCCGTAAGCATGACGGTGCGAGAAATCCATAAGCCCTACCAACGCCATGCGCGACTGGAGGTAACGTTTCACAACACCGGCGGTCAGCTGGTGGTGGTCAGCGAAGCGCGAGTCAGGATCCGTCGTGTGTATGAGCTGCGCCCGTGCTTCCCTCAGGGGGATCTTCCTCTGAGCAATACCTACGGGGTTCTGCTGCCCATCGATGCCCGTCCCGGTGCGCTCGTCAGGGTGCCGCTGCACCAGCAGATCGGCGCCGATGAAGCCGATCGCTTCGGAATCCTGTTCGGCGCCAGAGCGAACGGCAAGAGGGAGGTAGAGGGCACGTATCTGTTCGAGCTCGATATTGCGCTCGTCACCGATGGACCGCGAAGCCCCATGTCGCTTGGGCAGGCGCTCGTGTCGCTTCCCGAGCTGCCGTATCCAGGCAACTACTACTGGGGCGATAAAACCGCCGAATTCATCGCTGTCACTTACCCGCACATTCAGGGCAAGCGCTCTTTCCGAAGGCATTCGATGCCGTGCTGGAAAAGGAACACCACCACCCTGCGCAATGCTCTCTCCGGCCCGGCTGTGCGTTCCCCCGAGCTCGGGGCCATATCCGAGACGCTGGTGGCACCGTCCATCTCCGCCATCTACGCACTCGAACAGCTCTCTTCCGGCTAGGCCTCCAGTACATGGGAGTGGCCCCGGGTCGCGCGGCCTCGGTCACCCGTCTACGCGCTGGATGAAGGCGGCAAGCCGCCCCGCGAGGGGACCGAGCTGGTCATCCTGCGCGTCGCCCACAACAGCGGCGGTCGTCGAGGACCTGTGCGGAAAGCGCTGCCTGGCACCGGCAGCGAGGTTGAGGCAGCGGCTGCACTACGGTTAGCGCCGCAGTGACTGACAGGGCTCTCGACATCAAGGATCTGGTCAAGCGCTACCCGACCGGGGTGGAGGCGCTGCGCGGCGTCTCGCTGGAGATCAAGGCGGGCGAGTTCTTCGCGCTGCTGGGGCCGAACGGGGCCGGCAAGTCGACGCTGATCCATTGCACGACCGGGCTGGCGCAGCCGACTTCGGGGGCGATCGAGGTCTTTGGCCACGACGCAATCGGCGATTACGGCGAGGCGCGCCAGGCGGTTGGGCTCGCTCCGCAGGAGCTCAACATCGACTGGTTCCTGACGGTCGAGGAGACGCTCGACTACCACGCCGGCTACTTCGGCATGCCCAAGCGCGAGCGCCGCGAGCGGACCAAAGAGCTGCTGGAGACCTTCTCGCTGACCGAGAAGCGCGACGAACGCACCCGCACTCTCTCCGGCGGGATGAAGCGGCGCCTGATCCTGGCCCGGGCGATGATGCACCGGCCGCGCCTGTTGATCCTCGACGAGCCCACCGCCGGCGTCGACGTCGAGCTGCGGCTGGAGCTCTGGCACTACATGCAGCGGATCAACGGCGAGGGGACGACGATCCTGCTCACCACGCACTACCTGGAGGAGGCGGAGCAGCTCTGCGACCGCGTCGCCTTCATCAACGACGGCCAGATCGTCGGCGAGGGGTCGAGCTCGGAGCTTGCCGCCCGCTACGGCGTCGCCAACCTCGAGGACGCCTACCTGGCGCTGGTCGGGCGCAACGAGCTCTCGCGCTCGAAGATCGAGGTCGCCTCGTGAGCGCCCAAATCGTCACGGTGACTTCCGGGCGTTCGAATCCGTGGCGCTTTGGGCGCGAGGCATTGTCGTGAGCGCGGCGCAGATTCGCTTCGCCACGCTCTGGCGCCGCGAGGTCAACCGCTTCATGAAGATCAAGAAGCAGACGCTGGGCGCGCCGCTGCTGGAAACCTTCCTCTACATCTCGGTCTTCGGCGCCGCCCTCGGCTCGCGGATCAAGCAGCTGCACGGGATCGATTACGTCGTCTTCGTCATCCCCGGCCTGATCATGATGTCGTTCTCGATCAACGCCTTCGCCAACAACTCCTCCTCGATCCTGCAGCAGAAGTTCCAGGGGGCGATCCAGGACCAGCTCTCCTCTCCCGCCTCGCCGCTGGAGCTGCTGCTCGCCTTCACCTTCGGCGGCTTCATGCGCGGGCTGATCGTCGCCGGGCTGACCTTCATCGCCGCCTCGCTCCTGGTCGATCTCCCGGTCGAACACGTCCTCGTCCTGATCCCGTCGCTGTTCCTCGTCGGCTTCTTCTTCTCGCAGCTCGGGGTGCTGACCGGCGTGCGGGCGGAGCAGTTCGACGACGTCGCCTTCGTCCAGACCTTCGTCCTCACACCCCTGATCTTCCTCGGCGGCGTCTTCTACTCGGCGACGCTGCTGCCGCAGCCGTTCGAGACCCTGACCCACTTCAACCCGATCTACTACATGATCAACCTGGTCCGCTACGGCTTCGTCGGCTTCAGCGAAGTCAGCATCCCGCTCTCGCTGCTGGCCCTCACCGGCGCCACGGCCGCCCTCTTCGCGGTCAACCTGCGCCTCTTCTCGCGCGGCTATCGCCTGCGCGCGTAGTTAGCTCGGGTCGGCGAGCGGCAGGCGCTTGGCCAGGCCGGTCAGCTCGAGCACGCGGGTCACCGCGGGCGAGGTGCTGGGCACGAACCGCACCCTGTCCTCGCCCTCGTCGCGACCGAGTGCCGAGACCAGCAGGGCGATCCCGGTGGAGTCGATGAACTCCAGCTCCTGCATGTCGATGACGACCTGGGCGCCGTTGGCGCCAAGGGCGTTGTCCAGCGCGGCTTCGGCGGTAGCCGCGTTGGCGAGGTCGAGCTCTCCGCAGAGGGAGATCACGCGCGTGTCGCCGTCATTCGCCGTGCGAACGACGAGCGTGCCATCGACGATGTCACCTTGATCGCTGAACAAAGTCCCCTCCCCTGTTCATGAGCCTACGGTAGTTGTGATTGCCGCGCGCGGTTCGAGGGTATCCGTATCTGTCGCGGATAGGCAAGGACAGAGCGCTATGGCAACGGAGGCTTGATGGAGAAGAGAATGCTGGGTAGTCGCAGCTTGGAGGTATCGATCCTGGGGCTGGGCTGCATGGGGATGTCGGAGTTCTACGGCGCGGCTGACGAGGCGGAGGCGACGGCGACGATCGAGCTTGCCCTGGAGCTCGGGGTCAGCTTCCTCGACACGGCGGACATGTACGGGCCGTTCACCAACGAGGAGCTGGTCGGCAAGGCGATCGCGGGCAGGCGCGACGAGGTGGTGCTGGCGACGAAGTTCGGCAACGTGCGCGGGCCGGGCGGCGAGCGCCTCGGCGTCCGCGGTGACGCCGACTACGTGCGCGAGTGCTGCGAGGCCTCGCTGCGGCGGCTCGGCACCGAGACGATTGACCTCTATTACCAGCACCGGGTCGACCCCGACGTGCCGATCGAGGAGACGGTGGGGGCGATGGCGGAGCTCGTCACGGAGGGCAAGGTGCGCCACCTGGGCCTCTCCGAGGCGGCGCCGGAGACGATCCGCCGCGCCCACGCAACCCACCCGATCACGGCGCTGCAGACCGAGTACTCGCTTTGGAGCCGCGACCCGGAGGACGAAGTCCTGCCGACGCTGCGCGACCTCGACATCGGCTTCGTCCCATACAGCCCGCTCGGCCGCGGCTTCCTCACCGGTCGCTTCCGCTCGGTCGAGGACCTGCCCGAGGACGATTTTCGCCGCGACAGCCCGCGCTTCCAGCGCGAGAACCTCGATCGCAACCTGGAGCTGCTCGATCGGGTCGAGGAGATCGCCGAGGAGAAGGGCGTGACCGCCGGTCAGCTGGCGCTCGCCTGGGTGCTTGCCCAGGGCGAGGACATCGTTCCGATCCCGGGCACCAAGCATCGTCACTACCTCGCGCAGAACGTCGCAGCCGCCGAGATCGAGCTCAGCGCCACCGACCTGGGTCGCCTCGCCGAGGCCGCCCCCCACGGTGCCGCGGCCGGCGATCGCTACGCCGACATGTCGCTCGTCGACCTCTGATTCCACGAGACCGTCTCAGCCCGCCATATACACGGACTGAGACGGTTTCGTGGTCGAGGTGGGAGCGCGGGGCTTACCAGGCGTCGACGAAGCGCCTCTCGCCCCGCGCTGGCTCACGCGGCTCGGCGGCGGCGAGGGTGGAGGCGATCACCGATCGGGTCTCGGCGGGGTCGATCACGTCGTCGATCTCGAAGAGGGCGGCGGCGTTGAGGGCCTTCGCGTTCTCTTCGGCGGCGGCGGTGAGGTCGCGGATTCGGCGCTCGCGCTCGCCGTCGTCCCCGATCGCCTCCAGCTCCTTGCGCAGGGCGAGCTTGACCGCGCCTTCCAGCCCCATCGGCCCCAGGTGCGCCGACGGCCAGGCAACCGTGAGCAGCGGCTCGTGCATGCTGCCGCCGACCATCGCCTGGGCGCCGAGGCCGTAACCGCGGCGCAGGATCACGGCGACGAGCGGGACGCGGAGCGCCGCGCCCGCGATCAGCAGTCGCGAGGCATGGCGGACCAGGCCCGTCGCCTCGGCCTCCGGGCCGACCATCATTCCGGGGGTGTCGAGGAGCGAGACGACCGGCAGATCGAAGCTGTCGCAGAGCTGCAGGAAGCGCGCCGCCTTGTCGGCGGCGGCGCTGGTGATCGCGCCGGCCATGTGGCGGGTGTCGTTGGCGATCACCCCGACCGCCCGCCCCTCGATGCGGGCCAGCGCCGTCACCATCTCCGCCGCGAAGCGCTCGCGCAGGAAGGTCACCGATCCCTCGTCGGCCAGCGTCTCGATGATCGGCTGCACCGCGTAGGCACGGCGCTGGCCCTCGGGCACGGCGCCGCGCAGCGCCGCCTGGTCGGGCTCGGCGCCGGGCGTGGTGGTCCCCTGGAAGTAGGCGAGGAGGCGCTTGGTCGCGGCGGTCGCGGCGGCCTCGTCGGCGACGACCAGGTCGACGACGCCGTTGGCGGCCTGGGTCGCGATTGGTCCCACCTCGTCCGGGTCCACCTTGCCGAGGCCGCCACCCTCGATCATCGCCGGGCCGCCCATTCCCAGGGAGACGTTCTCGGTCGCGACGATCAGGTCCGAGCAGCCGGCGATCACCGCGTTGCCGGCGAAGCAGCGGCCGGCGACGACGGCGATGCGGGGCACGAGCCCCGAGAGGCGCGCCCAGAGGGCGAAGGCGCGGGTATCGAGCGCCGAGACGACGGGGTAGTCGGTGTCTCCGGGGCGCCCGCCGCCGCCCTCGGCGAAGAAGACGGTGGGAAGGCGCATGCGCTCGATCAGCTCGAAGAGGCGGTCCTTCTTGCGGTGGCCGAGGGCGCCCTGGGTGCCGGCGAGGACCGTGTAGTCGTAGGAGAGCACCGCGCAGGCGCTGCGGGCGCCGAAGAGCTCGCCGTTGACGCGCGCCGTCCCCGCCACCAGCCCGTCCGCGGGCGTGCGGGCGATCAGCTCCTCGACCTCGCGCCGTCCCCGCTGCGCGGCGATCGCGAAGCGGCCGTACTCGACGAATGAGCCGGGATCGACGAGGTCGCCGATGTTCTCGCGCGCCGTGCGGCCACCGCGCGAGCGTCGCCGCTCGACGGCTTCGTGGCGCGCCGCATCGCCGGTCAGCGCCCGCCGCCGCAGCACCTCGGCGAGGTCCTCGCGCTCACCCGGGCCGCCGTCTCCCTCCCCTGCGGGCATGCCCGGCATGTTCCCAGACCTCGGGGCGCTTGCTCGTCGGGCGAGGCAGGCTTGATCGGCCGGCGCTTCCCATATACATTTTCTCGTCCATTCGTCCAGGCGCGCGGTGGAGAGGCCGGCGCTGAAAAGGAGAGAAACTTGAAGCAGCGACTTTCCCGTGCGATGTCCGTTCGCACAACGATCGCGATCGCGTTGGGCTTGACGGCGTCGCTGGTGCTTGCACCTGCCCTCGCCAGCGGCGCCGACCCGGTCGACGCCGCCCACACCGTTGTGATCACCGCCAAAGGCGGGCTTCGCTTCGAAGCGCCGAAGACGATCGTCGCCGGCGAAGACCTGGAGGTGCTCAACAAGACCAACCCGAAACAGGTTGGCCCGCATACCTTCTCGCTGGTCACCAAGGGGTCGATCCCGGCGACGCCGAAAGCGCGCCAGACCTGCTTCACGCCCAAACACATCTGCATGGCGATCGCCCACTGGCACGGGACCAACGGCAATGGCCCGGTCACCAAGAACCCGACCAAAGCCGGCGTCGCCGGCTGGGACACGCTCGGCAGCGTCACCAAGGTGGGCGACTCCTGGTTCACCGGCGAAAAGAAATCGGGCACCTCGATCACCCAGCCGGTGACTGCGGCTGCGGGCACGACGATCTACTTCATGTGCGCGATCCACCCGTTCATGCACGGCTCGATCGAAGTCCTGCCCCCGGCCGGTACCTAGCAACACGGCTGGAAGTCCCTCAGACGCACCGCACCTGGGGCGCCGAGCCTTCCTCGGCGCCCTGGGCAGCGGCGCTCTCGCCGCGGCGCTGCCGCTTGGCGTTCGCCCGGGGGCGCTGCTGGCCCCCTCCGGCGACGCACCCGCACGCCGCGGCTACGCCGAGCCCTTTCGCGCTCGCCTGCCGATTCCCGCGGTCCTCGGCGACGCGCACCTGACGATCCCGATCCGCGAGGCCGAGGTCCAGGTCCTGCCCGGCAAGAAGACGAGGATGTGGACCTACGGCGGCACCTTTCCGGGGCCGACGATCAGGCGCCCCGCCGGCCAGCGCACCAACGTCACCTTCCACCACGAGCTGCCCCGCTCGGCCGGTGAGCTCACCGTTCACCTGCACGGCGGTCACAACCGCACCCAGTTCGACGGCCAGCCGGGCGGGCTGACGCCCGCGCACGCGCGCTCGTTCTATTGCCGCATCCCGCCTGGCCTTTCGCCGCGTCAATCGGGCAACGACCTGCTGCTCGAGCCGGGCGGCCAGCGCACCTACGTCTACGACCTGGTCGAGGACGGCGAGCCTGAACGGGCCTCGTTCCAGTGGTACCACGACCATCGCCTCGATCACACCGCCCGCAACGTCTGGCACGGGCTGGCGGGGATGTGGATCGTCGATGACGAGTTCGAGGCCAGCCTGCCGCTGCCGCGGGGCGAGCGCGACCTGGCGCTGATGGTCGGCGATCGCTCCTTCGACCGTCACAACCAGCTCACCGATCCGTTCACGAACCTGCGACCCCCGGCCGATGGCATCGAGGGCAGGCAGATCCTCGTCAACGGCGCCCACATGCCGTACCACCGGGTCAGCGCCCAGCGCCACCGCCTGCGCATCCTCAACGTCTCGCAGTTCCGCTCCTACAACCTCTTCCTCTCCAACGGCGCCCCATTGGTCCAGATCGGCACCGACAGCGGGCTGATGCCGAAGCCGGTGCGGCGGCGGCAGGCGACGATCGGGCCGGGGGAGCGGATCGAGGTCGTGGTCGATTTCGCCGGCGCGGCGGGGGAGAGGGTGGAGCTGCGCAGCGGGCCGCGCCACGGCGGCAGGGACCCGCTCGGCGGCCACTGCTACGCCGGCGCGCTGATGCAGTTCCGGGTCGACTCGCGGCGGCTGCCGGATCGCAGCCGCGTGCCGCGCAGGCTGCGCCCGCTGCCGGCCTGGACCAAGCACGTCTCACGCACCGCGGATCGCAGCTGGGAGATCTCGATCGGCGGCTTCTTCAAGCCCACCTGGCAGATCAACGGCCGCAGCTTCAACCCGGCCCGCGCCGACGCTCACCCCAAGCTGGGCACGACCGAGACCTGGGAGATCGTCAACCGCACCAGCGTCGCCCACATGATGCACATCCACATGACCGACTGGTACCTGCTCTCCCGCAACGGCAAGCCGGTGCCGCCCTGGGAAGACTGCCTCAAGGAGACCTTCTTCGTCTACCCCGACGAACGAATCCTGCTCGCCGGCCACTTCGCCGACTACACCGGCAAGTTCGTCATCCACTGCCACATGCTCGACCACGAGGACCACGGCCTGATGACCCAGTTCGAGGTGGTGAAGTGAGCTACCGCTACGGCCGATCAGCTCGATGCGGTGCCGTCCGGGTCGCGACACCAGATTGATTGAGGCCTATTCCCATTCTTCTTCCTCGTCCCAAGCTCTCTGGGTACCGAGCTACGAACCAACGACTCAGGTCACTAGACGAACTCGTCTTCGCCGTAGCGGGCTTCAGCCCGTGCCATTTTGCGGGGGCCGTAGAAGTGGCGGGCCCACCATGATCCGGGCGTGGCGAGCCTGAACGCACCGATCCACGGACCGACCCCCATCGTCAGCCAGTCGGAGCTGGCGAGAACATTCTGGCCCTTCATTTCGGCGACCGTGACCGGACCCAGAAACACCACGATCACGAGGACTACCACGTATGCGATCTGTACCGCGGTGGAAACCGCGAGCGGCACCATGCCGCAAGTATCGCTGACCTACCCGGTCAAGTCGGCTTTCTCTACGAGCTCGATCCGGTAGCCGTCGGGGTCGTGACAGGACATTTCATGCGACTTCGGCGGTCGTGCCATATCGAGACTGCGCTCGCGCCAGCTTGTCCGGTCCGTAAAAGCGCCGCGCCCACCATGAATCCGGTCGGGCCAATCTAAGGGACGCGATCCACCAGACCGGGCCAACCGCTAGCCAGCCGGCAACGAAGAGGAGCCAATGCCGCTTCAACGCCGTGACGATCAGCGGGCCGAAGATCAAAACGACGAAAAGCGCGACCGTATACACGACCGCTACTACTGTTGATGTTGCGAGCAGAGCCACAGCTGGAATATCGCTACTCAGACCTAGTGCCTTTGGAGGCTGGGTGAGATCGGCCGATGACGGCTAGGCGCCGATCAACTCGATGCGGTAGCCGTCGGGATCCCTGAAGAAGCAGATCATGTGGCCCTCGGTGCGGCCACCGGGGCGGTAGGGGGGCTTTTCGGGCTCGATGCCCTCGGTGGCGAGCTGCTTGATCGTCGCCTCGAGGTCGTCGACGGCGAGGGCGATGTGGTTGTAGCCGGTGCCGTGCTCGTAGTCGGTCACGCCGTGGTTGTAGGTCAGCTCGAGCACCGGGTCTTCGCCGGGCAGGGCCATGAAGACGTTGATCGCCTCGTCGCCGATCGGCATGCGGGCGACCTCTTTGAAGCCGAGCTTCTCGTAGAAGGCGACCGATCGATCGATCTCGCCGATCCGGTAGCAAGTGTGCAGGAAGGCCGGCATGCGAGGCCAAGGCTACCGACCTGCCTACAATTTGCAGTCGAATGGCACGCCGGACGCGACGGCGAAGACGCGAGTCGCATACCTCGAAACTGAAAAAGGTGCTGATCCCGATTGGGGTCCTCGTTGCTGCGGCAGTGGTCGCGGGTGGCGTCGCCGCCAGCTGGGCGATCGACGTCTACGAGTCGGCGCCGCCGCTCTCCAGCCTCAAACCGGTGCAGAAGGGCCGCTCCTCGGCGATCTACGCCGCCGATGGCAGTTTGATCGGCTTCATCCAGGCGGAAAACATCCGCCAGCCGGTCCCCGAACGGGCGATGCCGCAGACGCTCAGGGACGCGACGGTCGCGATCGAGGACAAGAACTACTTCAACCACGGCGCCCTCGACCCGACCGGGATCGCCCGCGCCGCCTGGAAGGACCTGCTCGCCGGCGGCAAGCCGGTGCAGGGCGCCTCGACGATCACCCAGCAGCTCGTCCGCAACCTCTACATCCAGAACCCGCAGGAGACGATCAAGCGAAAGCTGATCGAAGCGCACCTCGCCTACGAGATGGAGGAAGCCCACTCGAAGGACTGGATCCTCACCGCCTACCTCAACACGGCGCCCTACGGCACGGTTGAAGGCGAGACCGCGGTCGGCGTCGAGGCGGCGGCGCAGACCTATTTCGGCAAGCCGGCCAAGGACCTGGGCCTGGAGGAATCGGCGCTGATCGCCGGCCTGCCGCAGGCGCCCTCGGAATACAACCCCTTCCTCGACCCGCACGCGGCGCTGCAGCGCCGCAACGACGTGCTCGCCGCGATGCACGACCAGGACTACATCGATGGGACCGAATACGGGGAAGCCCTGCACAGCGGCCTCGACCTCAGCCCCGGCCACAAGTACCGGGTGATCCGCGACCCCTTCCTCTTCGACCTGGTGCAGCAGGAGCTGATCGACAAATACGGCATCAACACCGTGCGTCAGGGTGGGCTCAAGGCCTACACGACGATCGACCCGGAGTTGCAGGAACGCGCGCAGGAAGCGGTCGACTCCTGCAGCGTCTGCTACGCAGAAGGCGGCCCCGCCGCGGGGCTGGCCTCGGTTGATCCATCGACCGGGGAGATCGTCGCCCTCGCCTCGACCGAAGGCTTCGAAAGCGAAAACGAATTCAACTACGCCTGGCAGGCGCACCGCCAGCCCGGCTCCTCGTTCAAGACCTACGTGCTGGCGACCGCGATCAAGCAGGGCATCGACCCCGACAGCACCTACTACAACGGCACCTCGCCGATGACGCTGGAAACTCCCGGCGGCGGTACCTGGACGGTCAACAACGCCGAGCCGGGCGGCGGCACGATGTCGCTCGCCTCGGCGACCTGGGAGTCGGTCAACGTCATCTTCGCCCAGCTCGACCTCGACGTCGGTCCCGAAAACGTCACCCAGACCGCGCACGAAATGGGGATCGAAGCCCCGCTCGAATCGGTGCCGGCGGAGGCGATCGGCGGTCTCGCGATCGGCGTCACGCCGCTCGAACAGGCCGATGGCTACGCGACCCTTGCCAGCGGCGGCATCCACCACGACCCGACCGCGATCAGCCGGGTCGAGTTCCCCAGCGGCAAGGTCGAGGAAACCGATCCCGACTCCGGCGACCGCGTCCTCACCGAGGGCCAGGCATACGAAGTGACCAGGCTGCTGGAGGGCGTGATCACCCAGGGGACGGGCGCCGGCTACACCTACATGGGCTGCGGCGCCGAGGCCGGCAAGACCGGCACCTCGGAGGACCTCTCCGACGCCTGGTTCGTCGGCTACACGCCGCTCTACTCGACCGCGGTCTGGGTCGGCCACCCGCAGTCGCGCGAAGCGACCGGGTTCGGCGGGCCGACCGCCGGCCCGATCTGGCGCTCCTACATGGAAGCCGCCGTCGCCGGCGACTGCCCCGAATTCCCCGAACCGTCCGCCCTGCCCGAACTCTCGGGCCTCAGCAGCGATCACACCTCCGGCTCCTCTTCGTCCTACAGCGAAGGCGAATACGAATACGCCGAAGAAGAAGAAACGACGGAAGAGCCGTCGAAGGGCAAGGGCGGAAAAGACGAAGGGGCGCCAGAAGGCGAAGCTGCCCCGGAACCGGCGCCCGAAGCGACTCCGGCGCCGGAACCCACTCCCGCCCCGGCGACGCCGCCGGCCATCGGCGGCGGCATCAGCCCGGGCTGATCGCGCTTGGCCTGAGCGCATGAGCAGAGGTCGATTTCCGCTTGGCCTGAGCGGAGAGCCACCGGCGAGCGGGTTCGGGCTGCTGGCGACCGTCGCCGTCGTTGCGGCGGGGACGCTGATCGTCTACCCGCTGAAGTCGATCGCCCCCGTGGTCTCGCTCGGCGTCGTCTACCTGCCGGGGATCCTGCTGATCTCGATCGTCTGGGGGCTGCGGCTGGGGTTGCTCGCCTCGGTGGCGAGCGCGCTCGCCTTCAACTTCTTCCAGATCCCGCCCCTGCACCGCTTCACGATCGCCGACGAGGAGAACTGGGTGGCGCTCTTCACCTTCGTCGTCGCCTCGGTGGCGAGCAGCAGCGTCGCCGGCCTGGCGCGGGCGCAGGCGGTCGAGGCCGAGCGGCGCCGCGAGCAGGCGGACCGGGCGCTGGCGGAGCTGGCGGCGCTCTCGCGCGAGCGCGACCGCATGCAGGGGGAGATGGTCGAGGCGGAGGCGCTGCGGCGCAGCGATGAGCTGAAGACGGCGCTGCTGCGCTCGATCTCGCACGACCTGCGCACCCCCCTCACCTCGATCATCGCCAGCGGCGCGGCGCTCGACTCGGCGGGGCTGAGCGATGAGGAGCGGACGCAGCTGAGCGAGGCGATCGTCGCCGGGGGCGAGCGGCTCTCGCGCCTGGTCGAGAACCTGCTCGACATGTCCCGCCTCGAAGCGGGCAAGGCGGAGCCGCACCGCGAGCCGGTCGACCTCGCCGAGGTGCTCGACGCCGCCCGTGAGGCGACGGCGCAGCCCGGGGTGGTGAGCCTGGCGCTGGAGCGCGATCTGCCGATGGTCGAGGCCGACGCGGCCCAGCTCGAGCGCGCCTTCGCCAACCTGCTCGAGAACGCCGTCCGCCACGGCGGCGGCAGGCCCGTCCTGGTCAAGTCGGTGCTGGTCGGTGACAAGATCACCGTGCGCGTGGTCGACCAGGGCCCAGGCATACCCCAGAGCGAGTGGCAGCGGATCTTCGAGCCGTTCCAGCGCGGCGCGGCGGGTGGCGCCGGCGGCGGCACCGGGCTCGGGCTCGCCATCGCCAAGGGCTTCGTCGAGGCCAACGGCGGCGAGATCGCGGTCGAGTCGCTGCCGGGGCAGGGCAGCAGCTTCGTCGTCTCGATGCCGTGCCGGGACCGCCGGTGAGCGGCGCGGCGCGGGTGCTCGTCTGCGACGACGAGCCGCAGATCCTGCGCGCGCTCAAGGTGATCCTGCGCGACGCCGGCTACGAGGCTGTGCCGGCCGCCAGCGGCGAGGAGGCGCTCGACCTGGCCGCGGTGCGTCCCCCGGCGGCGGCGATAGTCGACCTGATGCTGCCCGACATCGACGGTGTCGAGGTGACCAAGCGCCTGCGCGAGTGGAGCGAGATGCCGGTCATCGTGCTCTCGGCGGTGGGGGAGGAGGAGGCGAAGGTGCGCGCCCTCGCCGCCGGCGCCGACGATTACGTGACCAAGCCCTTCGGGCCGCCGGAGCTGGTGGCGCGGTTGGAGGCGGTGCTGCGGCGGGCCAGGCCGGAGGCCTCGGAGCCGGTGATCGTCGCCGAGGGCATCGAGATCGACCTCGCTGCGCGGGCGGTGCGCCGCGAGGGCGAGGCGGTGCACCTGACCCCGACCGAGTTCGAGCTGCTGCGGGTGCTGGCGCAGAATCGCGGCCGCCTGATGACCCATCGCTCGCTGCTGGTCGAGGTCTGGGGGGTCGAGTACGAAGACGACTTCCAGGTCCTGCGCGCCCACGTCGCCAACCTGCGCCGCAAGATCGAGCCCGCCGACGGCCCCCGCTACATCCGTACCGATCCGGGCGTGGGCTACCGCTTCGCCGCTTAGTACGATATACACCGTATACAGTGTCAAATCTCCTCGACGTCGGCCAAGTCCTGCGGGACACTCGGAAGCTGCTTGGGCTCAGCCAGCGGCGGCTGGCCTCGCGCGCCGGCACCAGCCAGGATGCGATCAGCAGGCTCGAGCGTGGCGCCGAGGTGCCGACGTTCGAGCGTTTTGCACAGCTGATGCTCGTGATGGGACAGCGGGTCGACCTCAGGTTGGAGCCACTCGAGGGCCGGGTGCCCGCGTCTGAGCTGGCCGTCGCCGCGGCGATGACGCCCGAGGAGCGCCTTCGTGAGGCGGCTTCATGGAATCGGATGGTGGCGCAGCTGGATGCCGCTGGCGCGCGGGCTCGTCGTGCCGGGCATCCGGCAACCAGGTCCGATCGCGATGGGTGACCCCGTGGGTGGAGAGGAACGGCCGCTCGATGTCCGGCGCCTGCTGGAGACGCTGGCTCGCCACGATGTCGACTACGTCGTGATCGGCGGGGTCGCGACTCAGGTGCACGGTCACCGCCGTACGACGATGGACCTCGACTTGACCCCGGGGCCGGATCCGGAGAACCTGCGTCGCCTCGCGGCCGCGCTCGATGAGCTGGAGGCACGCCCGGTTGACCCCGAGCTCGTCGACGCTGAGATTTCAGCCACCGACCCCGAGCGCCTTGCGATCGCTGCGATCGTGCCGCCGCTGCTCACGCGACACGGCCTAGTCCACATCCTCAAGGAGCCAAAGGGCGCCCGGGCGTTCGAGCAGCTGCGGGAGGCGGCGCTGGTGATCGAGATCGACGGCGCCGATGTCGCGATTGCCTCCCTCGACGATCTGATTCGGATGAAGCGCGCCGCCGGACGGCCCGTCGACCTCGACGACATCGCCGCGATCACGGCGGTCGAGAGGGCAGAGGCAGGCGGCTGAAGAGGCTGCTGGCGCCTTCACGAAATCTGTATGCGGGCGGCCGCTTCGTTGATGCGGCCTTGACGCGCCTCGGTGCACCATCGGTATGTCTTGCTCACGGCGGCCGACATCTTTCCCGGGGGCGGTAGCCCGCTCGCCGATCTCTTCGCCATAGCGCTTGCCATCGGCCTCTTCGCCCTCCTCTACTGGGCGATCGACCTGATCGACCGCATATGAGCGCCCTGCCGCTCGCTTCGCTCGGCGGCGCCGACCTCTTCGGCCTGATCGTCTCGGCCTTGGTCTGCGTCTACCTCCTCTACGCCCTCTTGCGCGGTGAGAAGCTCTGATCGCGCAGGGGTGGCTCCAGATCGCGATCTTCGTCACCGTCCTGGTGGCCCTGACCAAGCCGGTCGGCGTTTACATGGCGGCGGTCTTCAGCGGCCGGCGCGTGTTCCTCAGCCCCGTCGTCGGGCCAATCGAGCGCCTCGCCCACAGGGCGCTGCGCGTGCGGCCCGGCGAGGAGGCTCAGGATTGGAAGGGATACGCGCGCAGCCTGATCGTCTTCTCGCTGCTGTTCTGGATCGCCCTCTACGTGATCCTGCGCACCCAGGGCATCCACCCCTTCAACCCGCAGGGCTTCCACTCCGGCCCCTGGGACCTCAGCTTCAACACCGCCTCCTCCTTCACCACCAACACCAACTGGCAGTACTACGGGGGCGAGGCGACGCTCACCTACTTCACCCAGATGGCCGGGCTGACCGTGCAGAACTTCGTCTCCGCCGCGGTCGGGATCGCCGTCGTCGTTGCCCTGATCCGCGGCATCGTCGCCCGCAGCGGCCGGGAGATCGGCAACTTCTGGCAGGACCTCGTTCGCGCCCTGCTCTACGTCCTGCTGCCGATCTCAATCGTCGGCGCCCTCTTCCTCGTCTCCCAGGGGGTGATCCAGAACCTCGGCCACTACACGCTGATACACACGCTCACCGGCGGCACCCAGACGCTGGCGCAGGGCCCTGTCGCCTCGCAGGAGGTGATCAAGGAGCTTGGAACCAACGGCGGCGGCTTCTTCAACGTCAACTCGGCATACCCGTTCGAGAACCCGAGCGGGCTGACGAACTTCGTCGAGCTGCTCCTGATCATGGTGATCCCGGCCGGGCTCACCTACGCCTACGGCCGCATGGTCGGCAGCCAGCGCCAGGGCTGGGCGATCTTCTCGGCGATGTTCGTGCTCTTCCTCGCCGCCGTGGTCGTCGTCTACGCAGCCGAGCAGCACGGCACGCCGGCTCAGCACCTGGCCGGCCTGCACACGCACGCCTTCAGCGGCTCGACCGGCGGCAACCTGGAGGGCAAGGAGCAGCGCTTCGGCATCGCCGACTCCTCGCTGTGGACGGCGGTGACCACCGTCACCTCCTGCGGCGCGGTCAACGCCGCCTTCGAGTCGCTGACCGGCCTCGGCGGCGCGGTTCCCTTTGCCAATCTCGGCTTCGGCGAGGTGGTCTTCGGCGGCGTCGGCACCGGCCTCTACTCGATGCTGCTCTACGTCCTGCTGGCGGTCTTCATCGGCGGCCTGATGGTCGGCCGCACGCCCGAGTACCTCGGCAAGAAGATCGGCGCGCGCGAGATCAGGCTGGTCGCGCTCGGCGTGCTGGTGACCCCGCTGGCGACGCTGCTCTCCGCCGCCGTCGCCTCGGCGACCGAGCTCGGCAAACGCTCTCTCTACGCGGGCGTCAACCCTCAGGGCTTCTCGGAGACCCTCTACGCCTACCTCTCCCAGGCCAACAACAACGGCTCCGCCTTCTCCGGCTACACCGGCTTCATCCAGCCCAACGCCCCCGGCAACGCCGGCTCCTACGGGATCAGCTTCGCCGACCTGCTCGGTGGCGTCGTCATGGTCGGCGCCCGCTTCCTGCCGATCCTCTTCGTCCTCGGGGTTGCCGGCGCGCTGGCTGGCAAGAAGGTCTCTCCGGCCGGGCTCGGCACGATGCGCACCGACAACCCGACCTTCGTCGCCCTGGTGATCGGCGTCGTGATCTTGGTCGGCGCCCTCACCTTCTTCCCGGCGATCCTGCTCGGGCCGGTCGTGCAGAGCCTGACCGCGAGGTTGTTCTGATGCGCCGGGACCTGCTCACCGCGGCGGTTGCCGTCGCCGTGATCACGCTGGTCTTCGGCGTCGCCTACCCGCTGGCGATCACGGGGATCTCCCAGGTTGTCTTCCCCGGCAAGGCCAACGGCTCGAAGCTGAGCGTCAACGGCCGGGTCGTCGGTTCGAGCCTGCTGGGACAGTCTTTCTCGCGCCCGCTGATCGGCAGGGACGGCAGGCCGAAGCTCGACGGTGAAGGCGAGGAAATCCTCGTCGCCGACAAGGCCTACTTCCAGCCGCGGCCATCGGCGACCGGATACTCCGCCGACGCCACCTTCTTCGGCAACGCCGGGCCCAACAGCGTCGCCGCGCGCGAAGCAGTGCGCGCATACCTCGCCGCCTACGTCGCCCTGGAGAAGCCCTACGACCACGGCCTCAGCGTGGACCAGGTGCCGGTCGACGCGGCAACCCAGTCGGCCTCCGGCGTCGATCCGCAGATCTCCGAGGCCAACGCGCGGATCCAGGCGCACCGCATTGCCGCCGTGCGCCGCCTGCCGCTGGCCAGGGTCGAAGCGCTGATCTCCAACCACACCGATGGCCGCTTCCTCGGCCTGCTCGGCGAGCCCGGCGTCAACGTGCTCGAGCTCAACATCGCCCTCGACCGGGAGGCTCCGCTCGAATGAGTGCCGACGACAAGCGCCGCTCCCTCTTCGACCCGGAGATCCTCCGGCCCGCCCTGCTCGAGTCGGCGCGCAAGCTCGACCCGCGGGTGCAGGTCCGCAACCCGGTCATGTTCGTGGTCGAGATCGGCGCCTCGATCACCACCGTCGCCTGGCTGATCCAGGTCTTCGGCGGTCAGCCCCTGGGCGGTGGGCACGAGGCCGCCTGGTTTACCTTCAGCGTCGCGATCTGGCTCTGGCTGACCGTTGTCTTCGCCAACCTCGCCGAGGCGCTGGCCGAGGGTCGCGGCCGCGCCCAGGCGGCGAGCCTGCGGGCGATGCGGACCGAGACCACGGCGCGTTTGCGCGACGGAGGCGAGGTGCCGGCATCGGACCTGGCCCGCGGCGACGTCGTCGTGGTCGAGGTGGGCGAGACGATCCCCGGCGACGGCACCGTGATCGAGGGGATCGCCTCGGTCGACGAGTCGGCGATCACCGGCGAGTCGGCGCCGGTGATCCGCGAGGCCGGCGGCGACCGCAGCGCCGTCACCGGCGGCACCAGGGTGCTCTCGGATCGGATAGTCGTTGAGATCACCCAGGAGCCCGGCAAGTCGTTCCTCGACCGGATGATCGCCCTGGTCGAGGGGGCCTCGCGCCGCAAGACCCCGAACGAGATCGCCCTCGGCATCCTGCTCGCCGCCCTGACGCTGATCTTCGTCATCGTCGTCGTCTCGCTGCGCCCCTTCGCCCTCTTCGCCGGCACCGAGCTCTCCGAGACGACGCTGATCGCCCTGCTCGTCGCGCTGATCCCGACCACGATCGGGGCGCTGCTCTCGGCAATCGGCATTGCCGGCATGGACCGGCTCGTCCGCCGCAACGTCCTCGCCCTCTCCGGCCGCGCGGTCGAGGCGTCCGGTGACTGCGACCTGCTGCTGCTCGACAAGACCGGCACGATCACCCTCGGCAACCGCGAGGCGGTGGAATTCACCCCGATGCCGGGCGTCAGCACCGAGGAGCTGGCGGAGGCGGCGCAGATGTCCTCGCTCGCCGACGAGACCCCCGAGGGCCGCTCGATCGTCGTCCTCGCCAAGGGCTTCGGCATCCGCGAGCACGATTTCGCCGGGCACGAGCCGAGCTTCGTCCCCTTCAGCGCCGAAACCAGGATGAGCGGCGTCGACTTCAACGGCACCCGCTTGCGCAAGGGGGCCGGCGACGCGATCGAGGGCTGGGTCGCCGCCGAGGGTGGCAGGGCGCCGGGAGAGCTGCGGGGAGAGCTCGACCGCATCGGGCGGGAGGGCGGTACTCCGCTTGCCGTCGCCCGCAACGAGCGCGTGCTCGGCGTGATCTACCTCAAGGACGTGATCAAGGAGGGGATGAGCGTTCGCTTCGACCAGTTGCGGGCGATGGGCATCCGCACGATCATGGTCACCGGCGACAACAAGCTGACCGCGGCGAAGATCGCCGAGGAGGCCGGCGTCGACGACTTCCTCGCCGAAGCGACGCCGGAGCGAAAGCTGGAGCTGATCAAGGAGCAGCAGGCAGACGGCCGCCTGATCGCGATGACCGGAGATGGCACCAACGACGCCCCGGCGCTGGCCCAGGCCGACGTCGGGGTGGCGATGAACACCGGCACCCAGGCCGCGCGCGAGGCGGGCAACATGGTCGACCTCGACTCCAATCCGACCAAGCTGATCGAGATCGTCGAGGTCGGCAAGCAGCTGCTGATCACCCGCGGCGCCCTCACCACCTTCTCGATCGCCAACGACGTCGCCAAGTACTTCGCGATCCTGCCGGCGATGTTCGCCGCGACCTACGCCCTCGCCGGCCAGCGCGGGCCACTCGATGCCCTCAACGTGATGTCGTTGGGCACGCCCCGGTCGGCGATCCTCTCGGCGCTGATCTTCAACGCGCTGATCATCCCGCTGCTGATCCCGCTCTCGCTGCGCGGCGTCCGCTACCGGCCGATCGGCGCCACCGCGCTGCTGCGCCGCAACATGCTGCTCTACGGGCTCGGTGGCCTCGTCGTCCCGTTCGTCGGCATCAAGGCGATAGACCTCGTCGTCCACAACCTCCTCGGCGCCTGAGCGGAGGGCTGCGAGGACAGGCCATGGCCGCGCCGTCACAAAGCCAAGGGGTGGGCGCGGCGGGTCGCGGCCACTACAAGATCTTCCTCGGCATGGCGGCCGGGGTGGGGAAGACCTACCGCATGCTGCAGGAGGGCCAGGCCGAAGCCGCCGCCGGCCGCGACGTGGCGATCGGCTACCTGGAGCCGCACAGGCGCCAGGAGACCAGCGACCAGGCGCGCGGGCTCGAGGTCGTGCCGCGCCGCCAGGTCGCCTACCGCGACGTCGGCGTCGAGGAGATGGACCTGCCGGCGCTGCTCGCTCGCGCCCCCGAGCTGGCGCTGATCGACGAGCTTGCCCACACCAACGCCCCCGGCCTCGAGCACGGCAAGCGCTTCGGGGACATCGCCGACGTCCTGGCGGCGGGGATCGACGTCTTCTCGACCGTCAACGTCCAGCACCTGGAGTCGCTCAACGACCAGGTGGCGGAGCTGACCGGGGTGCGCGTGCGCGAGACCGTCCCCGACTCGGTGCTCGGCAGGGCGGACGAAGTGGTGCTGATCGACCTCACCCCGGAGGCGCTGGTGGCGCGCCTGCGGGCCGGCAAGGTCTACCCCGGCGAGAACGTCGACGCGGCGCTGAGCAACTTCTTCCGGATCGAGAACCTGGCGGCCCTGCGCGAGGTCAGCCTGCGCCAGGTCGCCGAGGAGGTCGAGTCGAAGCGGCTCGTGCTCGGCGAGGCCGAGCAGCTGGGGACGCGGGAGGGCGAGGGGCGAGTCGCCGCCGAGGTGCCGAAGGCGGTCGGCGAGCGCCTGCTCGCCCTGGTCCGCCCGCAGCCCAGCTCGCAGCGCCTCGTGCGCCGCGCCTGGCGCTCGGCGCAGCGGCTGGGCACCGACCTCGACCTGCTCTGGGTCAAGCCCCCCGGCGCACCGATCGGGGGAGAGGTGGAGCGGCAGGTGACGGCGCTGCGCCAGCTCGCCTCGGTGCTGGGCGCGACGCTGCTGATCGAGGAGCACGACGACGTCGTCGCCGCGGTGGCGCGCGTCGTCCGCGAGCGCGGCAGCACCTACATCATGGTCGGCGAGTCGCGGCCGCGGCGCGGCCTGGCGCGCCTGCGCGAGCCGCTTCCGCAGCGCTTGATGGACGCGACCCCACCTGGAGTTGACGTGCGGATCGTCGCCCACCGCGGCGGCAGCGGGGTGCGGTCGTGATCGAGCACTTCCTGGTCGGCTTTGCCCTTCTGCTCGGGCTCGGTGGCGGCTACCTGATCGCCAGCTCGCGCTGGCGCGGCAAGCGCTCCGAGCGGCCGCGGGAGGTGCACCAGATCCTGCTGCCCTTCACCGGCACCGAGATCTCGCGCCGCGCCGTCGACGCGGCGCTGCGCCTGGCGCGGGCCGAGGAGGCGACCCTGATGCCCGCCTACCTTGCCGCCGTGCCCAAGCAGCTGCCGCTCGACTGCGCGATCCCCAGCGAGGCGGCGCGGGCGATGCCGATGCTGGAGGCGATCGAACAGCGGGCGACCGGCCAGGGCGTGCCGGTCGACGCCCGCATCGAGCGCGGCCGCAGCTACCGGCACGCGCTCGGGCGCCTGCTCGAGCACGAGCAGTTCGACCGCGTCGTCGTCCCCGCGACCGCGGCCGGCCGCACCGGCCTCTCCGGGGAGGACATGGTCTGGCTGCTGCAGCGCGCCCCGGCCGAGGTCCTGATCCTGAAGCCCGGGCCGGGCGACGAGGATCGCGTCCGGGCTGCCGTTCCCGCGCCAGTCGGCGCTTGAGGGCCGTCCTGCGGTGCAACCCCGCCTCAGCTTTTACGACTTTGCCGATCGACATTGTGCTACCCTGCCGGACTCTTTAGCACTAAGTCAGTCAAAAAACTAAATCAGTAAAGAAAGAAAGGATTCCTTTCTATGCGGAACGCTCGCAAGGTAACCCGGCGGCGCAGCGTTAACGCGGCCCTCCTGGCCGCGCTATTTGCGTTCGCCCTCGTCGTGGCCGGATGTGGCAGCAGCAGCGACAGCACTGGCTCCTCCGCCGGCGGCAAGCTCGACGTGGTCGGTTACTCCACCCCCGAATCCGTCTACCAGGAAAGCCTGGAGCCGGCATTCGAGAAGACTTCCGCAGGGACGGATGTCAGCTTCAGCAACTCCTTCGGCGCCTCCGGCGACCAGAGCCGCGCGGTCGTAGCCGGCCAGCCCGCCTCCGTCGTCCACTTCGCCCAGGCCGGCGACATGGAACGGCTGGTCGAAGAAGGCGGTCTCGTCGCTGGGAGCTGGGACAAGCAGCCCTACGGCGGCATCGCCCAGGACTCGGTGGTCGTGATCAGCGTGCGCAAGGGCAACCCGGAGGGCATCCAGACCCTCGACGACGTGCTCAGCAAGGACGTCGAGGTGGTCACTCCCAACCCGTTCAGCTCCGGCGCCGCGCGCTGGAACATCATGGCCGTCTACGGCACCCTGATCAACGAGGGCAAGTCGCCTGATCAGGCGCTGGAAGGCGTCAAGACGCTGCTCGAAAAGACGGTTGCGCAGCCGGGCAGCGCCCGCGATGCGCTTGCCGCCTTCACCCAAGGCCAGGGCGACGTGCTGCTCGGCTACGAGAACGAGGCGATCAAGGCCGTCAACGAAGGCGAAGACGTCGAATACGTCGTGCCGCCCTCGACGATCCAGATCGAAACTCCGATCGCGGTCACCAAAGACGCGCCGGAGCCCGCGGCGGAAGATTTCCTCAAGTTCATCTGGTCAGACGCAGGCCAGGAAATCTGGGCCGAAAACGGCTACCGCCCGGTCAACCCGAAGCTGGTCGACGCGAAGACGTTCCCGACGCCGAAGGATCTGTTCAAGATCAGCCAGTTCGGCGGCTGGAGCAAGGTCAACGACGATTTCTTCGATGACGAAACGGGTTCGGTCGCCAAGATCGAGACTGAACTCGGGGTTTCCACCTCAGGCTGATGTCCGCGCACCCGGCAAGCGCAACATCGGTTCCCGCACAGCCCCGGGCAGGCCTGCGCCTGCCCGGGCTCGGCATCGGCATCGGCGGCGGCACGGTCATGCTCTACCTGAGCATCATCGTGCTGCTGCCGCTGGCGGCCGTCGTCAGCGAAGCCTTCGCCGGCGGCCTCGGCACCTTCTGGGACCAGGTCACCTCGCCGCTGGCGCTGAAGAGCCTGAAGCTGACGGTCGTCTGCTCGCTGATCGTCGTCGTGGTCAACGGGATCTTCGGCACGATCCTCGCCTGGCTGCTGGTCCGCGACGACTTCCCCGGCAAAAGCGCGGTCAACGCGGTGATCGACCTCCCCTTTGCCCTGCCGACGATCGTCGCCAGCCTCACCCTGCTGACGCTGTACGGCAACGACAGCCCGCTGGGGATTCACCTGGCGGCTACTCAGGCCGCCGTCGTCGTAGCGCTGATGTTCGTCACCCTTCCCTTCGTCGTCCGCGCCGTGCAGCCGCTGCTGCTGGAGATGGACCGTGAGATGGAGGCCGCCGCCGCCTCGCTCGGGGCCGGCAACTTCACCATCTTCCGCCGCATCATCCTTCCCAACCTCCTTCCCGGCCTCGCCGCCGGCGTCGCCCTCGCTTTCGCCCGCGCGCTGGGCGAGTTCGGCTCCGTCCTTCTCTTCGCCGGCGGGCTGCCCGACACGACCGTCTCCTCGGTCTTCATCCGCAACCAGATCGAGTCCGGCAACGAGATCGGCGCCTCCGCCGTCTCGGTGGTGCTGCTCGTCGCCTCGCTTTTGCTGCTCGCCGCCGTCTCGTTGATCCAGCGCTGGGCGATCCGCCACGACCGCAGCTCGAGCGAGTTCATCCCGACGCTCGCCAAGGACGTCGGCGGCGACGGAGGTGGCGTCTGATGGGCTCCAATCCCGCCAGCCGCTGGGGCTTGCGAGTGCTCGGCCTCGGCTACCTGACGATGCTGCTGCTGATCCCGCTGGTGATGATCTTCTACAAGACCTTCGAAGACGGGATCGGGCCGCCGCTCGACGCGATCACCTCGCCCGACGGCCTGCACGCGCTGAAGCTGACGCTGCTGATGGTCGTGATCGCGGTGCCGCTCAACACGATCTTCGGGATCGGCTGCGCGCTGCTCCTGGTCCGCCGCAAGTCGAAGGCGAACCCGGTGATCGACGCGATCATCAACCTCCCGTTCGCGGTCTCGCCGGTCGTCATCGGCCTCTCGCTCTTCCTTCTCTACGGAACCGGCGGCTGGTTCGCGTTCCTCGGCGAAAACGGGATCGAAATCCTCTTTTCGGTGCCGGGGATGGTCCTCGCCAGCATCTTCGTCTCGCTGCCGTTCGTGGTGCGCGAGACGGTGCCGGTGTTGCAGGAGATCGGCACCGACCAGGAGATGGCCGCCTCGACCCTCGGTGCGAACGGCTGGCAGACCTTTTGGAAGATCACCCTGCCGTCGATCCGCTGGGGCGTCGCCTACGGCGTCGTCCTCACCACCGCGCGGGTGCTCGGCGAGTTCGGCGCGGTGACGATCGTCTCCGGCTCGATCAGCGGGCAGACCCAGACCCTGCCGCTGTTCGTCGAGAAGCAGTACGCCAACTTCAACTCCACCGGCGCCTACGGCGCCTCCCTGGTGCTGGCGCTCCTGGCGCTGATCACCCTGTTCGCAATGAACCTGCTCAAACGAAAGGAGGACGCCTGATGGGAATCTCAGTCGAGGGAGCAAACAAGCGCTTCGGTGACTTTCAGGCGCTCGACGACGTATCGATCGATGTTCCCGACGGCTCGCTGACGGCCCTGTTGGGCCCCAGCGGCAGCGGCAAGTCCACCCTGCTGCGGGCGATCGCCGGGCTCGAGGACCTGGACTCGGGGCAGGTGACGATCAACGGCGAGGACGCGACCGGGAAGCCAGCGCAGAAGCGCGGCGTCGGCTTCGTCTTCCAGCACTACGCCGCCTTCAAGCACATGACGGTCTACGACAACGTCGCCTTCGGCCTCAAGATCCGCAAGTGGGACAAGGCGAAGATCTCTACCCGCGTGCACGAGCTGCTCCAGCTGGTCCAGCTCGAGGGCCTCGCCGGCCGCTTCCCCTCCCAGCTCTCCGGCGGGCAGCGGCAGCGCATGGCCCTGGCCCGGGCGCTGGCGGTCGAGCCGCAGGTGCTGCTGCTCGACGAGCCCTTCGGGGCGCTCGACGCTAAGGTGCGCAAGGACCTGCGCGTCTGGCTGCGCAACCTCCACGACGAGATGCACGTGACGACGATCTTCGTCACCCACGACCAGGAGGAGGCGATGGACGTCGCCGGCCAGCTGGTGCTGATGAACGAGGGCAGGGTGGAGCAGTCGGGCAGCGCCGACGATCTCTATGAGCACCCGGCCAACGAGTTCGTGATGAGCTTCGTCGGCGAGGTCAACCGGCTCGGCGAGCACTTCGTGCGCCCGCACGACATGACCGTCGGGCTCGACCGCGACGAGGGTGCCGAGGAGGCGATGGTGCAGCGCATCGTCGCCCTCGGCTTCGAGGTTCGGGTCGAGTTCGTGCTCGCCGACGGCACCGAGGTCTGGGCGCAGCTGACCCGCGCCGAACTCCAGAAGCTGGAGCTGCGCGAGGGCCAGATCGCCTACCTGCGGCCCGGGCAGACCAAGAGCTTCAGCGGTGATGTCCCGCCGTCCGACGGTGGTGGGGCCTCGACTCCCCGCCGCTCACCGGGCGACGGTGACGCAGAGGTATCTGCAGCCGCTTGAAGAGGCGACGGGGCGGGGTGCGCTTTGCCGGGTGGCGCCCCGCCCCGACCCGCCGCTGCGTTTGATTATGCGCCCTGGCCCCGAAGCTGTGGGGGACAGGGCGCGGAATTTCCTTTGCTGTTATTCTTGAGTTAGATGGTCAATAAAAGCAAGAAAGGAGAGAGCCGATGAGTGCACCCCCCCACACGAAGTTCGTCTCGCGCGGCAGGCTGAACGGCGTGCTTCGCCAAGGACCCTCGAGAGGTGGGCCGGCCGAAGGCGCCAGTACCCAGCCAGGGCGTGAGCAGAGCGGTCTGGACGAGCTCGACACCCAGGCTTTCGAGGCTCTCTACTACCGGGCCCGCTTGATCCTCGGCGAGCCCCTTCCCCGACCCGCGCGCTTCCAGCTCCGCGGGCACTAGCAGCCCGCCGCGACCCGACCGCGCCGCGGCGCGGTCGGGCCCGCCGCGGCGGGCCTCAAAGCGTCATGTCCGCCCGCTTCGAGGCCCGCCGGCCCGTCTTTATTTCGTCGCTTCGGCCGGGATTTCCGGGCGTTGCGGGTAGGCCTGGACGGCCAGGTTCCAGTTCTTCAGCGTGAAGGTCACGTTTTTCGCGCCCGCGTACTGGATCGCCACGGTGTGGCCGCCTTTCTGCAGGACCGTGGTCTGCATGACCGTGTAGACGAGCGGCGCCGGGGTCGGCGTGGCCGCGGTCGCCGGGGCAAAGTTGATTTTGCCCGTGGTCTGGCCGTCGACCAGGATCTGGATCGGGCAGGCGAGTTCAACGGTGGGTTTTGCCGCCGTGCAGGTTGCCGAGCCCGAGAACGTGATCACCGCCGAACCCGTGCCGGGGGTCCCAAACGAGGTGAACGCGGTTGGGATGTAGCCGGGGGTGGTGGCCCCGCTGGGGCCGAACACCGCGGTGCCGGCGGCGATCCCGACCACGGGGGTCAGGGGGGCGTCGGCCTTTTTCACGAAGGTGTTGCCGGCGACCTTTTTACGCAGGTAGAGCGTCGACGCTTTTTTGTTGGTGACGTAGACCTGTGAGGCCGCCTTCTTCGTGATGAAGGCCCCGGTGATCGATGACCCGGCAAGTGACGGCGTCACCGCGATCGCCGCGGCAAGCACCGCTGCCAGCGCGACCGCGGTCGCGGCGCGTGGCGTGGACAGTCTTCTTCTGAGCAATTGAACCTCCGTATCCAGGGCTGCCGGGGAGCCCAAAGGGCGCCGGGTGAGCCTTTCTTAGTAAAGAGGTCAATAAAGTACAGAAGCTGGTAGGGTCATGTCGAGTTAGCCAATCAAGAAACTCTTCTACCCGCCAGGAAAGGAAGCAAAACAAGATGAGAATCAAGTCCCTTGCCGTATCGGCAATCGCCTTGGTGGCGCTTGCCGTGCCGGCGTCGGCCGGCGCCGTGACCCTGATCGGGTCGGGCTCGGTGGCCGCGCAGCCGGTGCTGCAGGCGCTCTTCGCCACCTACACGAAAGAGGTCAACCACAAGGTCCACTTCGTCTACACCGCCAACGGAGGCAACGCGGGCGTCAAGGACGTCCAGAACGGCGTCAGCCAGTTCGCCGGCCAGGCCCGCACCCCGCTGCCCAGCGACGCCGGCACCACCTACATCAAGATGTTCCTCGACGGGCTCTGCATCGACGTCAACCCGAAGAACAAGCTGACCGACATCAGCATCCAGCAGACCCACGACATCTATCGGGGACTGCTCACCAGCTGGGCCCAGATCCCCGGCTCGGGCCTCGATACGACGATCGACCCGGTTGGCCGCGACACCAACGGGGGGACCTACAACTTCTTCCTGCAGGCGGTGCTCAACAACGAACTGCCGTCCTCGAACGTCAACGCGCTGACGGCGGACGGCCTCGTCGTCAACGCGGTCAAGCAGGACCCGAACGCGATCGGCTACGACGGGCTCGCCTGGCAGGGCAAGGGCCAGAAGGCGCTCAAGGTCAACGGCGTCCCCTGCACGGCATCGAAGATCAGCGTCGAGCCGCTCAAGTACCCGCTCTCGCGCTACCTCTTCCTGGTCCTGCCGACGGGTACGACCAACGCTGCGCTGACCAAGTTCATCGACTGGGCGCGGCGTGACCCGCTCGCCGGTGAAGTCATCGCCAAAGCCGGTGGCGTCCCCGCCTTCAACAAGAAGGCGAAGAAGAAGTAGATGGAGGAGCAGTACCCCTCGGAGTACGGCCCCAAGTGGTCGGACCAGCGTGCCGAGCGAATGCTCGGCACGCTGGTCTGTGCCGTCGTCGGGCTGCTGCTGGCGATGATCGTCACCGTCTTCGTCCACGCCTGGCCGTCTTTCGCGCACAACGGCCTGGCCTGGTTCGGGGCGGGGGGGAGCGTCGAAGACCAGCTCAACCAGATCTACCTCTCCGGCCTCAGCGGCGCCAACTACGTCTACACCTTCCACGCCTGGCAGCTGATCTGGAGCACGCTGCTGATCACCGGCGGCGCGGTCACGATCGCGCTTTTCTGCTCGCTCTTCGTCTCCGTCTTCATCGTCGAGTTCGCGCCGGAGTGGATGCGCAACATCCTGCAGCCGGTGGTTCGCTTCCTCGCCAGCGTGCCTTCGGTGATTTACGGCCTGCTCGGGGTGCTGGTCATCGTCCCCTTTATCGGCAACCACCTGGTGACCGAGTCGCAGAAGGCGTCGGTCGCCGGCGTGATCTCGCTCAGCGGCTACAGCCTGCTGGCCGCGGTGCTGATCCTGACCGTGATGATCGCGCCGCTGATGGTCTCGATCTTCTCCGACGGCCTGCGCTCGGTGCGGCCGGGATGGCTGGAGGGCTCGCTCGCCCTCGGCGTCAACCGCTGGCGCACGACCTGGAAGATCGCCGTTCGAACCGCCCGCCCGGCGATCGTCGCCGGCACCGTGCTGGCGGTCGCGCGGGCGATCGGCGAGGCGGTGATGCTGGCGATGGTCTCCGGCTCGGTCGCCTTCGCGCCCAACCCGGCCGACGGCCTGATCTTCATCTATGAGCCCTCGCGGCCGCTGGCGCCGACGATCGTCAAGAACATCGATTCGCTCGGCTCGCCGCCGGCGAACGCGACGCTGTTCGCGATCGCCGCGGTGCTGCTCCTCTCGGCGGCGTTCTTCTCCCTGGCCGGCTGGGTGGCGCGGCGGTCGATGCGCAAATACGGGGCGACCGCGTAGTGGAGGCCTCGGTCGCAACGCCGCCGCCCACGGGCGGGCGCCCGCCGCGCATGGGCCCGCCGAAATCGGGCGAGGACGCGGTCGAGGGCAGCGCCGCCTGGCGCCTCTCGGACCGGATCGGCCTGGCGATCTGCTGGGCCCTCGGATTGCTCTTTTGCGCGATCGCGGTCGCGATCGTGATCTACCTGATGGTGCAGGGGCTGCAGTACCTGAAGCTCTCGATGCTGGTCACCCCGGCCACGGCCGGGTTCAGCCAGAGCCAGAGCGGCGGTTTCTCCGATGCCCTGCTCGGCACCCTGATCGTCGCCGTGATGGGGATCTCGATAGCCCTGCCTGCGGGCGTCGGCATCGCGGTCTGGCTGGTCGAGTACGGCCGCCCCGCGGGGCTCGCCCGGCTCGCCGAGTCGACGATCGAGGCGATCGCCGGCATCCCCTCGATCGTGCTCGCCCTCTTCGGCACCGTGATCTTCTCCAGCACCGCGCTCGGCTTCCTCAGCCGCACGTCCGACGGCGTTGTCTTCGGCCGCTCCTTCTTTGCCGCCTCGGCGATGCTCTCGGTGGTCGCGCTGCCGCTGGTCGTCGCCAGCACCCGCGAGGGGCTGAACGCGATCCCCCGCCACGTGCGCGAGGCCTCCTATGCGGTCGGCAAGACGAAGATCGCGACGACGCGGCGGATCCTGCTGCCGGCGGCGCGCCCGCAGGTCGCGACGGGAGCGATGCTCGGCCTCGGCCGGATCATCGGCGACACGGCGATCATCGTCGTCCTGCTCGGCGCCACCCAGAACTTCGCCCCGGTCGAAGGCAGCGCCTTCCCCCTCAACTACCTGCGCGGAGCGGGGACGACGCTGACCAACTTCGTCTACGAGGCCTCCCCGACCGGCAACCTCAACCAGCCCCAGAAGGCCTACGCGGCGGCCTTCGTCCTGCTGCTCCTAGTACTCGCGCTGAACGCCGCTGTCGACGTCGTCCACCGCCGCGCAAGAAAGGTAGGAACGTGGAGTTCGTAGCCCCTGACGTGCCTGAGCTCGACCGCCAGATTGGAGGGGTCAGCTCAGACACCTCCTACCCGCCGCCGATCCGGCGGCTTCCGCTCGAGGATTCCGAGCCGGCGACGCAGGTGGCGCCACCGGCGGTGTCCCATGGCAGCAGCGCCGCGGGGGCGCCCAGCGGCTTCACGGCGGCGCGGCGCGCGGTCGGCGCGCCGCAGTTCTCGATCCGGCGCATGGAGATCGACGACGTCTCGGTCGCCTACTCCGATCGCGAGGCGGTCAAGGGGGTCTCGTTGCCGGTCCGCCAGGGCGAGGTGCTGGCGATGATCGGTCCCTCGGGCTGCGGCAAGACGACCCTGCTGCGCTCGCTCAACCGGCTCACCGAGCTGACCCGGACCGCGACGCTGAAGGGGCGCATCCTGCTCGACGACGTCGACATCACCCTGATCGAGCCGACCTCGCTGCGGCGCCGGGTGACGATGGTCTTCCAGCAGCCCAACCCGTTCCCGATGAGCGTCTTCGACAACATTGCCTACGTGCTGCGCGAGCAGGGGTCGCGGCGCCAGCGCAAGAAGGTGCTGGAGCCGAAAGTCCACAGCGCCCTCGACCGGGCTGGCCTCTTCGAGGAGGTCAAGGACAACCTCGACCACCCGGCGCTGAAGCTCTCCGGCGGACAGCAGCAGCGGCTCTGTATCGCCCGGGCGCTGGCGGCCGAGCCCGAGGTGCTGCTGCTCGACGAGCCCTGCTCCGCCCTGGACCCGCAGTCGACCCAGGTGATCGAGGACCTGATCGTGAAGCTGCGCGACGACGTCGCCGTCGTCATCGTCACCCACAACCTGCAGCAGGCCTACCGGATCGCCGACCACGTCGCCTTCATGTACCTGGGCGAGCTGGTCGAGTACAGCAGCGCCACGGCCCTCTTCAACACGCCCCGCGAGCAGCGGACCAAGGAGTACGTGAGCGGTGCGTTCGGCTAGCCCGCACATAATCCGACTCGGGCTCCTTGCCGTTTGCGGCCTACTCGTGTTGGGCGCGATCTCCGGTTGCGCCACGACGCAGGACACCGCGGCGCAAAAGCAGGCGGAATCCAAGCGCATCCTCGAACGGCGCGACCACAAGCAGGCGAAGAGGCAACGAGCCAAGTCGCACGACCAGGGGAGCAACGAGCAATGAAAGCTTCAACCGAGCACTCGCCAAGATTGAACGGCCGCGCTCAGTACGAACCCTGCGAGGAGTGCGGTGCGCCGCTCGACCCGCAGCAGCGCTACTGCGTCAACTGCGCGGCGCGGCGCGGCAACGGCGCCAACCCTTCCTCGCGTTACTTCGCGGCGATGAGCCAGCGTGCCCGCCGGCCCGCCATTCGTCCCTCGGCGGTCAAGCCGAGCTCGAGCAGCAGGGCAGCCGCGGTTGCCTTCTTCGCGCTGCTGCCGATCGCGGTGGCGATCGGCGTCGTCGTCGGTCGCAGCGGCAACGACAGCGGCGAAAACGAGGCGCTGCTGGAAGCGCTGCACCGCCAGGAAGTGGCGCAGGCCAGCACGCCCGCGGCCGGCGTTGCGACCACCGCGGGCAATGCCAAAAAAGCCAAAGCCAAGAAGGCCAACACATCGAGCAAGGGGGGCGGCAAAGTCGTGGCAAAGACCAGCAACGGAACCGTCCACGAGGTGACGGGATTCAAACCGACCAAGCAGAAGACCGAAGAAGACACGGCAATCGTCGCCGAAAACCCCGAACAGTCGGGCGAAAATTACATCAAGGCGCAGCAAAACCTGCCCGATGTGACGGTGGTTGGCGGCGACCCCAGCGAAGCCCCTGCGGCGCCGACCGGGAGCGGGCAGCCATGAGCCAGCTCAGCGAGATCCTGCGGCGGCCGGTCGATGCGGTCAAGGGCGCGCGCGACAAGCCGGCCCCCGTCAAACCGAAGCCCGAGACGGCCAAGCCGCCCGGGGAGAAGGTCGAGAACGCCGAGCTGATCGCCCAACGCGACCGGCTGTTGGAGAAGTTCACGATCATGCAGGCAGACCTCGGCGGAGCCTTCTATGAGATGGCGATCCGCGACCACGTGCGGATGGACGTGCTGACCCGCAAGGCGGCTGAGCTGCAGCGGGTCGACGCCGAGCTGCTCTCGGTCGAGCGGGTGCTCGAGCTGGAACGCTCCGACGCGGCCGGGATGTGCCCCAGCTGCGGCTCGCCCTACGGCCACGGGGTGCGTTTCTGCGCCCAGTGCGGCCAGTCGCTCGTGCAAGCGGAGGTGCCGGCGTGAAGGCGGCGATCGCAGGACCGCTGCGGCGGGCGATGGTGGCTGCCGCCACGCTCACCGGCAAGCGCTTCGGACTCCTCGTCGCCTCCTCGGTGGTGGCGACCTCGGCGATCGTCGCCAGCGCAATGACCGGCACCGGCAGCAGCGGCGCCCTGGCGGCGCTGGTCGGCCGCAGCCTCGCCTCCGACCGTGCTCCGGCCGTGGTCGCGACGGCGCCGCCGCGATCCTCGGCCGGCTCCGGATCGACGGCTCCCGCCCAGGGTGGCTCGGCTCAACCCGCCCCCGCGCCCTCCGGCTCACCGACGCCGCTCGCGGCGCCAAGCAGCCCGGCAAGCGAACCCGCGCCCAAGCAGCCCGCCGAAGAGGAAGAGCCGCCGCCGCCGGAAACGGGCCCGGTCAAGCACGTCTTCGTGATCTCGCTGGCCAGTCCGGGCTACGAACAGTCGCTGGGCGCCCAGTCGCAGATGCCCTATCTGTCCGCGACCCTGCGCCCCCAGGGCGAGCTGCTGAGCGGCTACACCCTGCTCGACGAAGCCGGCCTGCCCAACCAGATCGCCGCTCTCAGCGGTCAGCCGCCGAACCCGGCGACCAGCACCGGCTGCCCCGGCTTCGAAGAGTTCGCCGCGGCGAAAACGGATGGAAAGGGCGTCGTGCACGGCTCCGGTTGCGTCTACCCAGTCGAAACGCTGACCCTCGCCGACCAGCTGAGCGCCGCTCGCCTTTCCTGGCGCGCCTACGTCGAGGGCATGGTCGACGAGACCGGCCAGCCCGGTAGCTGCGTCCATCCCAACCCCGGCGAACCCAGCGCCGCCGTCCCCGGTGGGTACGCGGCGAGCCAGAACCCCTTCGTCTACTTCCACTCGCTGCTCGACCTTGGCGACTGCACCGCGAACGACCTGCAGATCGACCAGCTGACGAGTGACCTGCGCAAGGCCGAGAAGACGGCGAGCTTCTCCTTCATCGCCCCAACGCCCTGTGACGCCGGCTCGACCGGCCAGTGCGCGGCGGGCGCGGTCGAAGGCCCGGCGAACGCCGACACCTTCCTGGCCAAATGGGTGCCGCCGATCCTCGCCTCCCCGGCATACAAGGCCGACGGCCTGCTGATCGTCACCTTTGCCACGGTCAACCCACCGAGCCCCGAAGCCGCCCCAGTCGGTGACCCGCTGCGCACCGGCGCCCTGCTGCTCTCGCCCTTCCTCGCCCCCGGCGCCACCGATGCCGCGCCCTACGGCCCCTACTCGCTGCTTCGCTCGAGCGAGGACCTTTTCGGCTTCGAGCCGCTCGCGCTCGCGGCCGACGCCAAGACAAGGTCCTTCGCGTCGAGCCTGCGCGGAGCTACGGCAGGGGACTAGAGCGGGAGACCTGGAGCGGGGAGGCGCGCAGCCGACGTTCACCCCACTCCAGTGGGTCAAAGTCGAATGCGCCGCGCGCCCTCCCCTCGCCGCGGGCTGGCGCGGCGCGTTATCAGGGGAAAACCGAAGTTGGCGTTGGGTAATACCCCGATGAACCAGGCTCGCGTTGGCTGGAAAATCGGGCTGACGATGCCACCGACCGAGGGGGAGACATCGCGCTTCTCGGATCGCCGCGACGCCGGGCGGCAGCTCGCCGCCCGGTTGCTGCCGTGGGCGGAGGAGAGTCCGGTCGTGGTCGGGCTGCCGCGCGGCGGCGTGCCCGTGGCCGCGGAGGTCGCGCTTGGACTGGGCGCCCAGCTCGATTTCCTCGCCGTGCGCAAGCTCGGGGCGCCCCACAACCCCGAGTACGGGATTGGCGCGATCGCCGAGGGCGGCACCCGCGTCTTTGACCCCGAGGCGCTGGCCGTGCTCGGCATCGACGGCGGCACGCTCGAGCAGATCGTCGTTCGCGAGAGCGAAGAGCTGCGCCGTCGCACCGCCGCCTATCGCGGTGACCGCCCAGCGCTGCGGCTCGAGGGTCAAGCGGTGATCGTCGTCGACGACGGCGTGGCAACCGGCGTCACCGATACGGCGGCCCTGCGCGCGATCTGGCGCCAGCGGCCGCGCAGGCTGATCCTCGCCGTGCCGGTTTGCGCCCCGGACTCGGCGGCGCGGCTGCGCGAGGAGGCCGACGAGGTCGTCTGCCTGCTGATGCCGCCGCTGCTTCACGGCGTGGGGCAGTGGTACCGGGACTTCTCCCAGGTCTCCGACGACGAAGTCGTGGCAGCCCTGGCGATGCGTGGCGGCACCGCGATCTGAGCCTGGATCGCCGAGCGCCGGCGGGTGGGTCGAGGCCCAACCCGCTCCCGGAACCACCAATGGCAGAGTCGACGTGGCCGTCGGCCCCTGATCGGGTCATGATGGCGCGGTGAGCGATGCTCTGGTGCAGCGCTACCGTGCCGCCCGCCGCGACCGCGGGCTGGCCGTTCTCGAGGGCTTCCACGCCCTCAAGCACGCGCTGCGCTTCGGCGCCGAGCTGGTCGAGGCGGTGGCGCCGCGAGCCGTGGGGAGCTGGACCGGCTGGCGGCCGAGCTGGCGCCGGACCTGGCCGGATCACTGGCCGAGCGGGTCACGCCGGTCGATGCCGAGGTACTGGCCCAGCTGGTCCCACACGCTCCCCGCACCGGGGTCGTCGCGATCGCCCGGCGCCCGGCGGTCGATTTGGCGGAGGCCCTCGGTGAGAGGCGGCCGGCGCCCCTCGTCCTGCTCGAGGACCCGCGCACGATGGGGAACATGGGCGCCTGCGTGCGGGTGGCGGCCGCGGCCGACGCTGCCGGCGTGCTCACCACTGGCAGCAATGACCCCTGGCACCCCGAGGCGTTGCGCGGCGCCGCCGGCCTCCACTTCGCCCTGCCGGTGGCGGCGATCGAGGGCCTGCCCGATAGCGACCGGCCGCTGGTCGCGATCGATCCAGAGGGCGAGGCGCTCGATGCCGCCGCGCTCTCGCCCGCGCCATCCTCGCCTTCGGAACCGAGCGCTACGGGCTCAGCCCGGAGCTGCTGGAGCGTGCTGACAGCCGCCTCGCGATCCCGATGCGCGAGGGGGTCTCGAGCCTCAACCTCGCCACCGCGGTTGCCGCTGTGCTCTTCTCCCAGCGCTTTTGAACCTCGCTGGCAGCAGCACCGTAGACAGGGCCGATGAAGCGGATCGCCGCCTGCATTGCCCTTGCCGCTGCGCTGGTTGCCACTGAGGCCGCGCCTGCTTCGCGGACGGGCCCTGCGCAGGCGAGCGGGGCAGGGCGGTCGACATAAGTCACTTCGAATTCCACCCACCGAAGCTCGAGATCGCCAAGGGCACGCGGGTGGTCTTCTCCAACTCCTCGGGCACCGCCCACACCGCCACCGACAAGGGGGTCTTCGACAGCGGCCGCATCAGGCCCGGTCATTCGTTTGCCGTGCGCTTTGAACACAAGGGGACCTTCAGCTACCACTGCAAGATCCACCCCTTTATGCACGGCAAGATCGTCGTCGGCTGAGGGCGCCAAATCCCGCGGCGCCGATTGCGAAAAAATTACGGATGCATGGCGCCTGGACAAGGCATAGCCTGGGGGGCACCTAAGCGGCGTTTGGCCGCCATCCGCTCCATCTAACGAAAGGACGCGCCTTGCCGTTTGCAGACATCAACCTCGGCGAAGCTCTTCTGGTCGCCTTCGAGGTCTTCTTCTTCGTGATCTGGATTTGGATCCTGATCACGATCCTCACCGACCTCTTTCGCGATCACGAGCTCTCCGGCTGGGGGAAGGCAGCCTGGGTGCTGTTCCTCGTCTTCATCCCGTTCCTGACGGCGCTGATCTACCTGATCGCCCGCGGCAACGGCATGCGTGACCGCACGATCAAGGCTCAGGCCGAGGCCAAGCAGCACTTCGACTCCTACGTCCGCGAACAGGCGCACGCTTCGTCGCCAGCTGACGAACTGCACAAGCTCAACGACCTCAAGGACAAGGGCGCCCTCTCCCAGGAGGAGTTTGACAAGGCAAAGGCCAAGCTTCTCGCCTAAGCGGCTTCGCAGCGGGGGCGCCGCTCGATGGCGCCCCCGCGGTTTTATCCTGCAAGTGCAAGCGAAGTTGCAAGTTATTAGCAACTCCTAACATTCTCGCGGCGACTTCGCTACCGTGCGCCGCCGATGCGCGTTCCCCTTCGCGGTAACTCTTGGCGGCTGCTGCTGCCCGCGGCGCTGCTCCTCGCCGTCCTCTGCCTGGCTGCCTCGGCCCCGGCAAAGGACCTCGAAGAAAAGCTCCAGACGACCCAGGGCAAGCTCAGCCACGTGCGGGAGAGCCAGAGCGCGCTGGCGGCGACGATCGCCGAACAGAATCAAGCGATCGACTCGATGATCGGCGAAGTCTCGGCGCTGCGCCAGCGCCAGGCCGCGGTCGAGTCCGAACTCGCCGAAAAGCAGGCCGAGCTCGATACCGCGACGGCCAAGCTGGAAGCCGACAGGCACCGCCTGGCCCTCGTCCGCGCCCGTCTGCAGCGGGCGCTCGGCGTCCTGCGCGAGCGCCTCGTCTCGATCTACGAGTCGGGCAGCCCCGACATGCTCAACGTCGTCCTCGGCTCGGCGAGCTGGTCCGAGGTGACCACCCGCGCCGACTACCTGAGCCAGATCCAGGGCTACGACGATTCGGTCGCCGCGCCGGGTCAAGGGATTGCGCGACGAGGCTCGCGCTGCGGTCAAGCGAATGACCGCCGTGCGCCTCCAGATCGAGGGCGCTCGCGATGCGATCGCCGCCAAGGAGAAGGAAGTCGCCTCTGCCCGCGAGGAAGCCGAGGCACGCTTCGCCGAGCTGAAGTCGGCCCAGGCCGCCAGGCGCGAAGCGATGGAATCGCTCGAGTCGCGCGAAGAAGCGCTCAGCAACAACCTCGCCTCGATCTCAGAACAGATCGCCACCACCACCGGGGCGCCCGCGCCCGTGACCGGCACGCCGGCGCCGCTGACGCCCGGCCAGAGCGCCAACTACATCTCGGAAAGTCAGGCCAGCGTGCCGAGCGAGGCCCCGGCCGCGATCGCCGCCGCGATCGAAGCCGCCAACTCGATCGCCACCACCCCCTACGTCTGGGGCGGCGGCCACGGCTCCTTCGAATCCTCGGGCTATGACTGCTCCGGCGCCGTCAGCTTCGCCCTCAACGGCGGCGGCTTCCTCTCCAGCCCGCTCGACTCGACCGGCCTCGAGACCTGGGGCGAACCCGGCCCGGGCCAGTGGATCACCGTATACGCCAACGCCGAACACGCCTGGATGATCATCGCCGGCCTCGCCTTCGACACCGTCGGCGGCCCGGGCCCGCGCTGGCACTCCTCGCCGGTCGACTCCCCCGAAGGCTTCATCGCCCGCCACCCGCCGGGCTACTAGCAGCTCCGAACCCTGAGCAGCTTCGAACCCTGGGTTGGCACCGGTAGGAGCGCTGCGCTTCGTGTAGGCCATCCCGATAGGGGTGGAACGTCTTGTACTTTTTCGTCGCCGACCTTGAGGCGTCAGCAGCACCCGTTCCACCGAAAAAGTTAAGTGGAACCCCTATCGGGATGGCCCTCATCCCAGTGGGCGGCGTTGCCGCGGCTGACGTGGATCACGCCCTTGAAGCCTTCGCGCTGGAGGATCGAGGCGGCCAGGCCGCTGCGCTTGCCGGCCTTGCAGATCGTCGCGATCGGCTGCTCACGCGGCAGCTCGTCGAGGCGGTCGCGCAGTTGGCCGAAGGGGATGTGGATCGAGTCGGGGATGTGGGCCTGCTCGAACTCGGCGCCGTTGCGAACGTCGAGCACCCGGGGCCGATCCGGGGCCTCGATCCGCCGCGCCAGCTCGGCCAGGTCGATCGCCTCGATCCGCTCCACCGGCCGGTCCTCGGCCCGCCAGGCGGTCATGCCGCCGCCGAGGAAGCCGCGCACGCGCAGGCCGACCGCGGCAAGCAGCTCAGCTGCCTCGAGCTCGTTGCCGTCTGAGGCGGCGACGACGAGCAGCTCGGCATCGACCGGGACCACCTGCGCCACCTTGGTGGCGAAGCCGGTGTCGTAGCCGGAGGCGCTGATCGCGCCGGGGATGTGGGCCTCGTCGAACTGTTCGTTGGTGCGCGAGTCGACCGCCAGGGCGCCTTCGGCGATCGCCGCCTCGAAGCCGTGCGGGGTGAGCTGGGTGGGGGAGGAGATCGATTCGACCAGCGGGCCGCGGTTGAGCGAGACGATGTGCGCGACGTTGGGGGGCTTGCTGCCGATCGTGGCGACGGCGTCCTCGACGAACTCCGCCTCGCTCTCGAACTCGAGCGCGCGGTTGTGGCGCATCTCGAAGCCGATCGTCGAACAGGTCTTGAGGTCGATGCCGGAGCTGCCGCAGAGCGAGCCGCCGAGGTGGCCGGGCCAGACCTCGGTCTCCCCGGGCAGGGTCAGCAGGCGCCCGTGCAGCGAGCGGAAGATGTCGGCGGCGCCCTCGCGCGGCTCGACCGCGAGGTCGGGGCGGGCGACGTCGCCGACGAAGAGGCAGTCCCCGGTCAGCGCCGCCCAGGGATCGTCGCCGCGGGCCGCGTCGCGGAGCAGGAAGGAGGTGTGCTCGGGGCGGTGGCCGGGCGTGTGGATCGCCTCGATCGTCGCGCCCTCGCCCAGCGCCAAGGTCCAGCCGTCGGCGAAGGCCTGATGGGGGTACTCGGCCTCGGCCAGCTCGTGGACGTGGATCGTGGCGCCGCTGGCCCGGGCCAGGCGGCCGTGGCCGGAGACGTGGTCGGCATGGTTGTGGGTCTCCAGCACGTGCTCGATCCGCACCCCGTGCAGGCGGGCGAGGTGCAGGTAGGGGTCGATGTCCCACTGCGGATCGACCACGGCGGCGACCCCGGAGGCGGTGTCGCCGACGAGGTAGGAGGCGCAGCCGAGATCCTCGTGGATGACCTGCCGAAAGAGCACCCGATCAGGGTAGCGGCGGCGACTATATGACACATCGAAGGGCGGCTAGGTTCGGACTCCAGGGTGGCGGCCTGGTATTGAGCGAGGGAGGCGGAAATGGCAGCTGAACCACAATCGGCGGACCTGGAGCAGGAGCTCAGCACCCTGCTGGAGGTCGATCGCTTCGAGTCTCCCGGGGAGTTCCGCGCGGGCGCGCTCTGGAGCGACCCGGCGATCTACGAGGAGGCGGCGGCCGACCCCGAGGCCTGGTGGAAGCGCCAGGCGACCGAGCTGCTCGACTGGGACGAGGCGCCGAGCGAAGGGCTCGACGCCTCCAACCCGCCCTTCTACAAATGGTTCGCCGACGGCAGGATCAACGCCTCCTACAACTGCCTTGACCGCCACGTCGAGGCGGGCCGCGGCGACCGCGTCGCCTACCACTGGCGCGGCGAGGAGGGCGAGGAGCGCGACGTCACCTACGCCGAGCTGCTGGCCGACACGCAGCGCTTCGCCAACGCGCTCAAGGACCTCGGCGTCGGCAAGGGCGACGTGGTCGGGATCTACCTGCCGATGATTCCCGAGGTCGTCGTTGCGATGCTCGCCTGCGCGCGGATCGGGGCGATGCACAACGTCGTCTTCGGCGGCTTCTCGGCCGAAGCGGTGCGCGAGCGGATGGAGTTCTCCGAGGCGAAGGCGCTGGTCACCGTCGACGGCGCCCGCCGCAAGGGCAAGGTGGCGCCGATCAAGCCGCAGGTCGACGAGCAGCTCGGCGACCTGGAGACGCTGGAGGCGATCGTCGTCGTCCGCCACGCGGGGATCGAGTGCCCGATGCGGGAGGGGCGTGACCGCTTCTACGACGAGCTGCTCGAAGCAGCCGATGCCGAGTGCCCGGCCGAGCCGCTCGACGCCGAGCACCCCCTCTTCATCCTCTACACCTCTGGCTCGACCGCGAAGCCAAAGGGAATCCTGCACACCACCGGCGGCTACCTGGCCGGCGTCACCGCCACTCACCGCTACGTCTTCGACCTGAAGCCAGAGAGCGACGTCTACTGGTGCGCGGCCGACGTCGGCTGGGTCACCGGCCACACCTACATCGTCTACGGGCCGCTGTTCAACGGCGCGACGAGCGTGATGTGGGAGGGGCCCCCGACTATCCGAGCAAGGGCATCTGGTGGGAGCTGGTCGAGCGCTACAGGGTGACGATCCTCTACACGGCGCCGACCGCGATCCGCACCTTCATCAAGTGGGGAGCGGATATCCCGGCGAAGTCGGACCTCTCCTCGCTGCGGCTGCTGGGCTCGGTCGGCGAGCCGATCAACCCCAAGGCCTGGCTCTGGTACCACAAGGTGATCGGCGGCGAACGCTGCCCGATCGTCGACACCTGGTGGCAGACCGAGACCGGCGCGATCATGATCACGCCGCTGCCGGGGATCACCGAGACCAAGCCCGGCTCGGCGACGAGGCCGTTCCCGGGGGTCGCCGCCGAGGTCGTCGGCGAGGCGACGGCGAGCCGGTCGAGCAGGGCAGGGGCTGCTGATGCTGAGCGGCCGTGGCCCGCGATGCTGCGCACCCTCTACAAGGAGGAGGACCGGTTCGTCGAGACCTACTTCTCGCGCTTCGGCAATGAGACCTACCTGGTCGGCGACGCGGCGCGAAAGGACGACGACGGCTACTTCTGGGTGATCGGGCGAATCGACGACGTCGTCAACGTCTCCGGCCATCGGCTCTCGACCGCCGAGGTCGAGTCCCGATCGTCGCCCACGCCAAGGTCGCCGAGGCGGCGGTGATCGGCCAGTCCGATGCGACACGGGCCAGGCGATCTGCGCCTTCGTCACCCTCGCGGCGACCTCGAGGGCAGCGATGATGGTCGAGGGGATCCGCGGCGACGTAGCCGAGCGGATCGGCAAGTTCGCCCGTCCGAAGCGGATCGTCTGGGCCGACGAACTGCCGAAGACCCGCTCCGGCAAGATCATGCGCCGGCTGCTGCGCGACATCGCCGAGGGCGCGCCCTGGGTGACGTGACGACGCTGCGCGACCCGGCGTAATGGAGGAGCTCGAGGAGAAGATTGCCGACTACGACGAGGAGGGCTGATAGCAATCAGCCGCGCCCGTGCGCTGCGGCCGGAATACTTTCGCGCTTCTCGACGATACGCTCGACCGCGATCTCCAGCGCCTGCAGCTGCTCGCGGACGCTCCGTAGTTCACGCAGCGCGATTGCCTCGACGGTCAGCTGCTCAGCCTCGAGCTCTTCCTCTACCTCGGCGATCTCGGGACCGAGGAAGCGCTGCGCGAAGGCGCCGGTGAGCAGGGCGACGAAGCCGATCCCGACGATCAGGATGACGACAGAGACGACCTCGCCGCCGGTCGTCGTCGGGTAGATGTCGGAGCCCAGTGTGGTCATCGTCGTCACCGCCCAGTAGATCCCGTCCCAGTCGTTGAGGTGCTGGCTGCCACCGCTCGAAGGCGACGAAGAGGGCGCCGCCGCCGACCACGGTCAGCAGCGA
>CAVPKH010000002.1:0-68259 GCA_963705635.1 uncultured Solirubrobacterales bacterium
CCACGATCCACCCGGAGAGCCCCGGCCGCGTCATCGTCGCCGGTCTCGGCAAGCGCGAGAACCTCGACGCCGAGCGCGCCCGCGTCGCCGCCGCCTTGGTGGCAAAGGAGGCGGCAAAGCTCGCGGTCACCTCGCTGGCCTGGGCGCTACCCGGCTCAGGTGATGGCGCCCAGCTCACCGAGGGCTTGACCACCGGCACGATCCTCGGCGCCTACCGCTTCGACCGCTTCAAGAGCGTGGACCCAGATGAGCCCTCGCCACCGCAGCTCGACTCGCTGACGCTGCTGGCCCCCGACAGCGTTGCCGCTGCCGCCGAGGTCGCCCGAGTCTGCGCCGAGGCGCAGAACCGCGCCCGCGATCTGCAGAGCCTCCCGTCCAACATCGCCACCCCGTCCTACCTCGCCGCTCGCGCCGAGGAGATTGCCGCCGACCACGACGCGCTCAGCGTCGAGGTCCTTGGCCGCGAGCAGATCGCCGCGAAGAAAATGGGTGGGTTGGTCGCGGTCAGCCAGGGAACGGCGGAGGAGCCGAAGCTGATCGCCCTGCGCTATGCCGGCGGCGGCACGGGCAAGACCCTCGGCTTGGTCGGCAAGGGCGTTACCTTCGATACCGGCGGCATCTCGCTCAAGCCATCCGCCGGCATGCCTGACATGAAGATGGATATGTCCGGCGCTGCCGCGGTGCTTGAGACGGTCGGCGCAATTGCCGAGCTGGGGCTGGAGATCGATCTCGTCGCGGTGATCCCCTCGACCGAGAACATGCCCTCGGGCACGGCGATCAAGCCCGGCGACATCATCACCCAGTACAACGGCAAGACGGTCGAGGTCAATAACACCGACGCCGAGGGGCGCTTGATCCTCGCCGACGCACTCGCCTACGCGGTCGAGCAGGGCGCCGATCGCGTGGTCGACATCGCCACCCTGACCGGCGCCGTGATGATCGCCCTCGGCTCGACCTACGCGGCGGTGATCGGCAACGACGACGACCTCGTCGCAGAGGTCGAAGGGGTTGGCGAGGAGACCGGCGAGCTGGTCTGGCGCCTCCCCCTCCATCCCGAGTACAAGGCTTTGACCAAGGGCACGGTCGCCGACCTCACCAACGCCGCCGCCAAGCGCAAGGCCGGCACGATCTACGCCGCATCCTTCCTCGAGGAGTTCGTCGGCGACGTCCCCTGGGCCCACGTCGACATCGCCGGCACCGCCTGGGACGTCGGCCGCCCCTACACCGGCAGCGACGCCAGCGGCTACGGCGTCCGCCTGCTCACCGCCCTCGCCCGCTCTCTCTCCGCCTAGCCGGACGAGCTTCAGCCGCCGAGGATCATCAGGGTGGCCACGGCGTGGGCCAACAGCTTGCCGCTGTCGGCTGCGGTGAGCTTGGCCTCGGCGGTGGCTTGGCGGCGACCGCGGTAGAGGACGTTGGCCTCGCAGAGGACGCGGCCGGTGTCGCGGGTGATCGGGCGCACGTACTTGGCCTCGAGGCCGAGCGAGGTGTAGCCGACGCCGGCGGGCAGGGTGGTGTGGACGGCACAGCCGAGGGCCGAATCGAGCAGGGTCGCGGCGTAGCCGCCGTGGACGACGCCAATCGGGTTGTAGTGCTCCTCGCCCGGCTCGCCCTCGAAGACGGCGCGACCCTCGCCCAGCTCTATTGGCCGCATTCGCATCGTCACCGCGATCGGGGGCGGCGGCATCGCGCCGGCGACGATCGCTTCCATGTACTCCATGCCGGTCATCGTCGCCCCCGCGGCCGCGGTCGGCACCGGGTCCTGCCAGACGAGGGTGCGGCTGCGGGTGATCTCGGGGCTGGACTCGGCGAAGGCAAGCGCCGCGTCGACGGCAGTGCCGCCGTCGGCGGCGACGCCCTCGGCACTCACCTGGCGACCCCACGAGCGCGGCTGCCGGCGCCCCGCTCGCGAGCCGCACGGGGGCTCGCTGGATAGATCAGATCGGCCGTGATCTCCATCTGACTTATCGAGATCCGGGGTGCCTTCGACTGCTGGTGATGCCTATGTCTTGGGATCAGCCTCACGATGCCTCCATTCGCCTCCGCTGACTTCGTGTTTCTTCGCCGTAGGCGTGACTAAACGCGAAGTCAGCTTTATGGGTTGCTTCACGCAACTCATGTTGATTTCGAACCCTAGCCGACTGAGTTGCTTGATGCAACTTAGTGTGCGAAGATCACCCTGTGCTGCGCAACGACTATCCGGGACAGATCTGTTCGATCGCCAGGTCCTTGGAAGTTGTCGGCGAGCGCTGGTCGCTGCTGATCGTGCGCGACGTGATGAACGGGAGGCGGCGCTTCGACGAGCTGCAGAAGGGCCTCGGGGTGGCCCGCAACGTGCTCTCGGCCCGCCTGCAGCGGCTGATCGAGGAGGACATCCTCGAGCGCCGCGCCTACCAGCAGGGCCCGGATCGCTACGAATACTTCCTCACCGAGAAGGGGCTCGATCTCTGGCCGGTCCTCGTCGCACTGCTTGCCTGGGGCGATCGTTACTCCCCCAACCCGGATGGGCCCCCGATGCTGATCGCCCACAAGGAGTGCGGCGGCACGGTCAGCGACCGCGGTATCTGCGAGCGCTGCGGCAAGGTCCTGAACGCCCGCGACGCACGCGCCCTCCCTGGCCCCGGCCTCACCGAAGCGCCCGGGTCACTCAAGGCCGCCTAACGCCCGAACTGCATCACATCCCCACCCGGCGGGATGGGGATTTGATGCAGTTCGCAGGTTCGGGCGGTAGCGTTGGCTGACCGGCCAGACAGCAAGGAGAGATGAAATGGCAGCGACGGCAGACCTTCAGGTGCGCGAGACGATCTTTATCGGTGGCGAGTGGATTGAGCCCGAGGGAGCCGACCCGCTCGAGGTGATCAACTCGACCACCGAGGAGACGATGGGGACGATCCCCGCCTGCTCCCCCGCGGACGCCGACCGCGCGGTGCTTGCCGCACGCGAGGCGTTTGAGTCCTGGTCGCAGACCTCGCGCGAGGAGCGCGCCGGCTACCTGAGCGCGATCGCCGCCGGGCTGGGCGAGCGCGCCGAGGAGATCGCGGCGACGATCGCCCAGGAGCTCGGCATGCCGCTGAAGCTGAGCCAGATGATCCAGGCCGGCCTGCCCACGGCGCAGTTCGCGGCGATGCCGAAGCTGATGGAGGAAGTCCACTGGGAAGAGGAGATCGGCAACTCGCGGGTCCTGCGCGAGCCGGTCGGCGTGCTTGGTGCGATTACCCCGTGGAACTACCCGCTGAACCAGATCGCCTGCAAGGTCGCCCCCGCCCTTGCCGCCGGCTGCACCGTGGTGCTGAAGCCGAGCGAGATCGTGCCGCTCAACGCCTTCATCCTCGCCGAGATCATCGAGGCCGCCGGCCTCCCGGCCGGCGTCTTCAACCTCGTCACCGGCACCGGCCCGGTGGTCGGCGAGGCGATCGCCGGCCACCCCGGCGTCGACATGGTCTCCTTCACCGGCTCGACCCGCGCCGGCCGGCGCGTCTCCGAGCTGGCCTCAGCCTCGGTCAAGCCAGTTGCCATGGAGCTGGGCGGCAAGTCACCCAACGTGATCCTCGACGATGCCGACCTGAGCAAGGCGGTGCCGGACGGCGTCGCCAAGTGCTTCCTCAACTCAGGCCAGACCTGCAGCGCCCTGACCCGGATGCTGGTGCCGCGCGAGAAGCTCGCTGAAGCCGAGGAGATCGCGGCGCAAACCGCGGAGAGCTTCACCCCCGGCGACCCGTTCGAGGACTCGACCCGGCTTGGCCCGCTCGTCTCCGACGTCCAGCGCGAGCGCGTCCGCGGCTACATCGAGAAGGGCGAGAGCGAGGGCGCCAAGCTGCTGACCGGCGGTGCGGCGGCGCCGGAGGGACTCGACCGCGGCTACTTCGTCCGCCCCACCGTCTTTTCCGAGGTGACGCCGGAGATGACGATCGCCCAGGAGGAGATCTTCGGCCCGGTGCTGGCGATCCAGCCCTACGACGGCGAGGACGAGGCGATCCGGATCGCCAACGACACGGTCTACGGCCTTGCCGGCGGCGTTTGGTCAGCGGACCAGGACCGAGCGATCGGCGTGGCGAGGAAGATCCGCACCGGTCAGATCGAGATCAACGGCGGGATGTTCAACCCGTTGGCTCCGTTTGGGGGCTACAAGCAGTCGGGGCACGGGCGTGAGAACGGGCGTTATGCGATCGAGGAGTTGCTGCAGGTGAAGAGCCTTCAGCTTTGAGCTCTGGGCCGGCGGGTCCTGCAGTAGCGCTTCGCTGAACAGCTGAAGCCGCGAAGCGTCCGCCGAAGGACGCGAGGCCATACTCTCCCGCCCGTGGATTTCGAGCTTTCCGACGAGCAGAAGCTGCTGCGGGACACGGTGCGTGAGTTTGCGCTGGCGGAGGTGAAGCCCGTCGCGGAGGAGCTGGACCGGACGAAGACTTTCCCCTACGAGATCGTCGAGAAGCTCGGGGGCCTGGGACTGATGGGGATTCCCTTCCCCCAGGAGTACGGCGGTGGTGGTGCGGACACCCTCTCTTACGTGCTTGCGGTTGAAGAGCTGGCTCGGATCGATTCCTCGGTCTGCATCACGATGGCTGCGCACACCTCGCTGGGGACGATGCCGATCTATCTCTGGGGCAGCGACGAGCAGAAAAGCGAGTGGCTGCCGCGGCTCTGCAGCGGCGAAAGGCTCGCTTCGTTCGGGCTGACCGAGCCGGAGGCCGGATCCGATGCGGGCAACGTGCGGACGGCAGCGAAGCTCGAGGACGGCGAATGGGTCGTCAACGGAGCGAAGCAGTTCATCACCAATTCCGGCACGGACATCTCCGGCTGCGTCTCGATCACGGCGGTGACCGGCGAGGCGAACGGGCGCAAGGAGATCTCGAACTTGATCGTGCCCAACGGGACGCCCGGCTACGAGGCGGGTGAGCCGTATCGCAAGATGGGCTGGAACGCCTCGGATACGCGGCCGCTCTCGTTCGAGGATTGCCGGCTGCCGGAGGGAAACCTGCTCGGGCGCCGCGGTGAAGGCTTCAAGAACTTCCTCCACATCCTCGATGGTGGCCGGATTGGGGTCGCCGCGATGGGCGTCGGCCTCGCCCAGGGCGCCCTTGACGAGGCGATCTCCTACGCCAAGGAGCGCCAGGCGTTTGGGCAGGCGATCTCGAAGTTCCAGTCGATCCAGGCCAAGATCGCCGATCTCTCGGCCCAGATCGAGGCGGCGCGCCTGCTCACCTGGCGGGCGGCGCTGGAGAAGGATGCCGGCAAGTCGTTCACCCTCACTGCCGCCCAGGCGAAGCTGATCACCGGCCGCCTCGCGGTAAGGGCAACCGAGGAGGCGGTGCAGATCCACGGCGGCTACGGCTTCATCGAGGAGTACCCGGTCTGCCGCTTCTACCGCGACGCCAAGATCCTCACCATCGGCGAGGGCACCGACGAGGTCCAGCAAATGGTCATAGCCCGCCAGCTCGGCTGCTGACGCCGAGTGGTCAGTTGAGCCGCCCATGGGCGGCTCAACTGACCACTCGGTCGATTAGGCGGCCTGGAGGGTGAAGTGGACTCGGGTGCCCGGGCCGTCGAGCCAGATGCGGCCGCCGTGGGCCTCGACGATCGCGCGGGAGATCGCCAGGCCGAGGCCGGCGCCGTCCTCGCTGCGGGCCGCATCGCCCCGGTAGAAGGCCTCGAAGACGTGCTCACTGTCCGCTGCGGAAATTCCCTCGCCATCGTCGGCGACTTCGACCTCGACCCCGTTGTCGGCGCTGCGCGCCCGCACGGTGACGCTGCCGTCGGCGGGGGTGTGGCGGATCGCGTTCTGGATCAGGTTGAAGAGGACCCGTTGCAGCTTCTCGGCATCGGCCCGAGCCAGCACCTCGTGCGCCGGCAGCTCGGCGGCGAGGGCAACTCCGCGCGCCTCCGCCGGCGCCCGCATCGCCGCAACCGTGTCGCCGATCAGCTCGCGCAGCTCCACCTGGCGCATCGTCCAGGCGATCTCACCGGCCTCGATCCGGGAGAGCTCGAAGAGATCGTCGATCAGCGCCGTCAGCGCCTCGACGTGGGTGCGCATCTGGCGCAGGTAGCGATCGCGGGTCTCCCCCGTCACCACCCCGTCGTCGATCGACTCGACCAGCAAGCGCAGCGAGGCGAGCGGCGTGCGCAGGTCATGCGAGACCGCGGCGACCATCTGCCGGCGCGCCTCCTCGATCTGGCGGCGCGAGCGGTCCTCCATCGCCAGGCGCACCGCGAGGGCGGCGGCAAGCGCGGCGCCGGCCAAGGCGAGCGCGACGAGCACGACCTGCGCCAGGCCCATCCAGTGTGGCACCGCCACGGCTGCGGCGCCGGCGAGAAAGGCGGCGACGGCGATGACGAGGGCGCGCTTCACGGCCGCAGCCTGTAGCCGACTCCCCAGACCGTCTCGATGAAGCGGGGCTCGGAGGGATCGTCGCCCAGCTTGGCGCGGAGGCGGCGGACGTGGACGGTGACGGTGCTGGTGTCGGTGTAGAAGGGGTATTCCCAGACCGCCTCCATCAGCTGCTCGCGCGAGAAGACCTGGCCGGGGTGCGCGGCGAGGTAGGCGAGCAGGTCGAACTCGCGCTGGGTCAACGAGAGCTCCTCGCCGTCGAGGGCGACAGTTCGCATCCCGGGATCGATCCGCAGCGGGCCGACCTCGATCGGAGGTGGCGCCTCATCCGCGGGCGGTGAGGCGCGGCGCAGCACGGCCTCGACCCGCGCCACCAGCTCGGCCGGGGAGAAGGGCTTGACCACGTAGTCGTCGGCGCCGCGGCGCAGGCCGACGAGGCGATCGGACTCCTCGCCCCGCGCCGTGAGCAGAACCACCGGGACCGGGCTGCCTGGACGCTCGTGCAACCTCCGCATCACCTCGATCCCATCGATTCCGGGCAGCATCACGTCGAGCACGATCAGGTCGGGCTGGCGCAGCTCAGCGAGCCGCAGGGCCTCGAGGCCGTCACCGGCTTGGAGCGTCTCGTAGCCCGCCCGCACCAGGTAGCGGGCAACGACCTCGACGATCGTCGGCTCGTCGTCGACGACGAGCACGGTGCCATGGGAGGATCCGTCCACGGAAGCGATTGTCCCGGTCGGGCTAGCCAAAGGTGAAGGCATAGCCCATCACTCCAGCTTCAGGTTCCAGGGTCAGCAGGTGATCTTCGACCCGCGGCAGGTTGACCAGGTTGTAGAGGCGCTGCGCGGTGATCGTGACCGCGCCGTCGTGAACGTCCGAGCCGGCCGCGGCGCTCGAGATCGGATGGCCGTCGAGCAGGACCCGCATCGTGCGGCTGTGGCCGGGGGAGCCGAGCACCAGGTAGACGCGCCGGGCGCCGAAGCTGAGGTCGAGCGAGCCGCCCTCGGCCGTCGCCGAGTCGAGCGAGATCCGCCAACGGCCGCGGTAGGCAAATTCGTTGGCGGGCAAGGTCGGTGGGGCGGTGAAGTCGTGGCTGCCGGGTGAGAGCGTCGGGTTGGTAAAGCGTTCAGCCCGAGCGGCCCCGAGGTAGGTCTCGGGGGTGGTGACGGTCGCCGAGGGCGCGACCGCGTGAACCCTGGTCTCCTCGCCCGGCACCTTCCGTCCCGCTTCGGCCAGGAGCTGACGGATGATCTGCTCCTTCTTGCCGTACTCACCCTCACCGAAGTGGGCGTAGCGGACGCGCCCCTGGGCGTCGATGAAGTACTCGGCCGGCCAGTACTGGTTGCCGTAGGCGCTCCATGTCGCGAGCTCGTTGTCCTGGGCGACGGGATAGTGGATGCCGTTGCGCTCGATCGCTTCCTCGACGTTGCCGGCCTCCTTCTCGAAGGGGAACTCCGGCGAGTGGACGCCGACGATCGTCAGGCCGTCCTTGCCGTAGGTCCTGTCCCAGGCCGTCAGATAGGGCAGCGTGCGCAGGCAGTTGATGCAGCTGTAGGTCCAGAAGTCGACGAGGACGACGTGACCGCGCAGCGAGCGCAGGCTCAGCGGCCGGTCGCCCGGCGTGTTGAACCACCGCTGGTTGCCGACGAATTCCGGCGCCGTGCCGAGGACCGGCAGGTTCGAGCGACCGTTCGCAGCGGTTTCCGGCTCTGGCGCGCTTGCCGCCACGGCGCCGACGCCATGGGCCGATTCGCCGCGAACGTCGGTCAGTGCCGCACGCGCCGAGGCGCTGCCCTCGAGGCCTTCGGTGGGATTGACCAGGAAGCTGGGGAGGGAGCTGGCGATGTTGTTCTGGAACTTGACGTCGTAGTTGCCCGCCATCGCCAGGGCGACCACGACCATCACCGCCCCCATCGCCACCTGCAGGCCAGCACCGCGGCGGGACAGCGGCGCGACCAGGCGACGCCCGCCCAGCATCAGGAAGTAGAGGACGACGGCCGAGCCGATCCCATAGCTGAGCGCCACCGCCAGCCGTCCACCCGTGAACGGCTGCGAGGCGGAGACCGTGATCACGCCGGCCAGGATCGGGCCGGCGCAGGGGGCGTAGACGAGGCCGAGGCTGGCGCCGACCGCGGTTCCCGACCAGAAGCCATCGCCGCCACCGCCGGCAACGCCGGCACGCCCGGCGAACCGGCTCATCCAGGCCTCGACCCGGGCGGCCAGCGGCGGAATCATCAGCGTGACCCCGAAGGCGAGCAACACCCCGATCGCCAGCTTGCGCAACAGGTCGCCGGGCAGCCCCAGGGCGGAGATCACGTAGACCAGGGCAACGGTGGCGAAGGTGAACGAGACCGCCAGTCCGACGACGATCCCCAGCGGCCGGCGCCGCCCACCGGTCGCGCCCGCCGAGAGCGCGATCGGCAGCACCGGCAAGACGCAGGGCGAGAGCGCGGTCCCTGCGCCCGCGATGAAGCCGAACAGCATCAGCAGGACCATGCACGCAACCTTTCCACCTGATGATTACGAGGAGATAACGGCCGCCGGTTCAGTTTTCGCCAACTCGACAACCTGTCTGCAATGGGAGAAAGCCCAACTCAGTCAATTCAACTTCTTGAGCGTTAGGATTTTCAGAGCTTCGCCGATACCTGGGACTGGCGAAGCCGGGAACGATGGCCTGGGGCCCCCTCGACGACTGCCTACGACCGTGCCGCAGCCAGCGCCAACGCCAACGAGTCCGGCGCAGCCGACGTCGAGTTCTAGGCAGGCGAAGGCCGAGAGGTCACCGCGCCGGCGGGCCGTCCGAGCACCTCGGCGGCTCGCCCCACCCTCTCGCCAATCCCGTAGTGGGCGCAGATCGTCAGCTCGTGCTCGCGCAGCAACGGGCGGGTTGGGTCGACGACCGGAGCGCTGCGGATCGCATCGGCCCCGTGCGCGGTCCAGACACGGCCACTCCCGGCCGCGCAGTCGCGCAGGGGAACCACCACCAGCGTGCCCCTGAAACGACCCTGCCTGACGATCAGCCAGGTGGGCTCGCCGCTCTCGGCGTCGACGAAGAGCCCCTGCACCGGACCGACCGCCCCTCCGCCAACGTCGTCGACCCCCTGGCCGATCCAGCCCCTCACCTCGCTCGGCGCAGGCCGCGCGGAGGGGGACTCAGTCATCAGCCTGCCTGCTGAGCAGCTCCGAGGCGGCGCTCGCCGGGTCGAGCTCGCGCCTGACGACCCGCTCCAGCAGCGCCGCCGTCTCGGGATCGTCGGCCGCGGTCGCCTCCATTCGCCGGCGCATCCGCGAGGCGGCGATCCCCAGCACCTCGTTGCGCAGGTTGCGGGCGCGGCGCTGCTCGAGCGTGCCCTCGGACTCGATGTGGACGCGGTGCTCCTTGATCGCCTCCGCCAGCTCGGCGACGCCCTCGCCACGGGCCGCCTCGGTGCGCAGGATCGGCACCTTCCAGCCTTCGGGATCGTGCGAGAGCGCCAGCACCCCACGCACCTCGCGGATCATCGTGTCGGTCATCGGGTGGTCGGCCTTGTTGACGACGATCACATCGGGGATCTCCATCACGCCGGCCTTGAGCGCCTGGATCGAGTCGCCCGAGCCGGGCATCAGGGCCAACACGATCGTGTCGGCGTGGTCGACGATGTCGATCTCAGCCTGGCCGACGCCGACGGTCTCGATCAGCACGTCGTCCTTGCCGGCGGCGTCCATCGCCAGCGCCACCTGCAGCGCCGCCTCGGAGAGGCCGCCGAGCGCGCCGCGCGAGGCCATCGAGCGAATGAAGACGCCGGGGTCGAGGAAGTGATCGGAGAGGCGGATGCGATCGCCGAGCAGGGCGCCGTGGGTAAAGGGGCTGGAAGGGTCGATCGAGAGCACGGCAACCTGGCGCTCGGACTTGCGCAGCTCGGCCGTGAGGGCGCCGATCAGGGTGCTCTTGCCGACGCCGGGCGGCCCGGTGAAGCCGACGATCCGCGCCTTGCCGGTGCGCGGGTAGACCTCGCGCACCAGCTCCCAGCCAGCCGGGTCGTCGGACTCGATCAGCGTGATCGCCCGGGCCAGGGCGCGCTTGTCTCCAGCGATCAGCCGCTCGGCGAGCGGCGCTGTCTTGGCGATGTCGGTCACGGCTCGGTGAGTCTAGAGTCCCCGCCGCCGTGATTCGCCTGATCCGCTTCTTCGCCCACAACGGGATGCTCAACCGGCAATACGGCCGGCTGCTGGGCCGCTACCTGCGGCGCCGCTTCCTCACCCAGGCGGGCCGGCGCTGGCACACCAATGGGCTGCTCTTCCTCGGGCGGGGGCTCGAACTGGAGATCGGCCGCAAGGGCACGATCGACTTCGGCCGCTTCGTCTGGATCGGCGACGGGACCAAGATCCGCTGCCACGAGGGGCGGGTCGAGATCGGCCAGAAGACGGTGATGGGACAGGAGTGCACGATCTCCGCCTACCAGCGGGTGCGCATCGGCGAGCAGTGCGTGATCGCCGACCGGGCGATGTTCATCGACTTCGACCACGGCGTGGTCGAAGTCGAGCGGCCGATCCGGGTGCAGGGCATCTACAAGCGCGACGTCGTCGTCGGCTCGAACGTCTGGATCGGCTATGGCGCCTGCATCCTGCGCGGCGTCAGCGTCGGCGACAACGCGATCATCGGCACCAACTCGGTCGTGACCAAGGACGTTCCGGCAAACGCGATCGTCGCCGGCATCCCGGCGCGGGTGATCAGGATGAGGGAGGCGCCGGAGCAGCTGCGCTGGCCCGACCCGGTCGAGCCCGACCCCGCGGCCTGGACGACCCTGCAGCCGCCCGGGGGCTAAGAGGGACCAGCGAAGCCCCGCACGCCTCCGGCGGCAGCGGACGCCGCGCCACCGGAGGCGACTACCTTCGCGCGCTGCGCAGAGCCCAGGAGAGGCCGGCGACGGCGAGGGCGTTCCCGCTGGCCCCTCCCAGGTGAACGAAGCGTGGCTTGCTGCGCAGGGTGCTCACGTGGTTCAGGCCCAGGACAACGGAGAGAACGCGCAGGCTGTGGGCGAGCGTGATCGCCGCCGGCTCATTCGGCTCGAGGATGGCGCGCAGAAGGGCAGAGGACAGGCCCACGTTCCAGAGCGCGATCTCGCGTTGCCAGCCCGCGGAATGTCGCCAAGTCGAATGCCGGGCTGCCGTTTGGGATGCGAAGCCCTGCGCGAGGCCCGCACTTACGCTGAATGCCAGCCAGCCCAACAGGCCCGGCCGAATCCTGCGGAGGAGCTGATCGCGCTCACTCGGTTCCATCGCGAGGGTGATCTTACAAGCCTGAATCGTCCGCCAGCCCGGCGCGGGCCTCAGCGGCGCGGCGCTCGTTCGGCCTTCGCGCTCGGCCTGGCAAAGGGGGGACGGATCCGCCCGCGCCCGGGGGCGCGTCGCCGCGGATGAAACTTACGCTCTGACAGCTGGTAGGTTTCACCGTGAGCGCTTCCGGCGGTGTGGCCTACGGCGGTGCAGCCACCTTTGCAACGGCTGCGAACCGACTCCTGAGGAACAATGCCGCCCGTGGACATCGCCACCCGTTTCGGAGAAAACCTGAGCCGCTGTCGCAAGCGAGCCGACCTCTCCCAGGAGGAGCTCAGCGTCCGCGCCTCGCTTCACCGCACTGAGATCAGCCAGCTGGAGCGCGGCCTGCGGGTCGCCCGCGTCGACACCCTGATCAAGCTGGCGAGGTCGCTCGAAGTCTCCGCCGACGACCTGCTCGCCGGCATGGGCTGGGATCCGGGCGGCACCAAGATCGGCAAGTTCAAACCGGAGGACGCCGGCAAGAAGGCGCCGAGGGCTTAGGCCGGACTGGTCTCGCCGACGAGATCGGCGTAGACGGCCGCGGTCCGCTCCGCCACGTCGCCCCAGTCGAAGCGGCGCAGGTGCTCGTAGGCTTCGGCGACGAGGCTGCGGCCGAGCTCGTCATCGGAGAGGACCCGAATCGCGACCTCGGCCAGCGCTTCGGGATCGTGGGCGCGGAAGCGCAAGCCGGCCTCCTCGTGGGGGACGACCTCGCGCAGGCCGCCGGTGTCGGCGACGATGCAGGGGCAGCCGGAGGCCATCGCCTCCAGCGCGACGAGGCCGAAGGGCTCGTAGATCGAGGGCACCACGGTCAGGTCGGCGATCCGGTAGAGCGAGTGCAGGACGTCGTCACCGATCCAGCCGAGAAAAGTGCCGTGCTCCATCAGGCCCAGCTCCTCGGCCTGCTTGTGCAGCTCGGCCTCGTGGGTGCCGGAGCCGGCGATCAGGAAGCGGGTCCCCGGCACCTCCTCGATCAGCCGCGGCATCGCCTCGAGGGCGAGCTGGAAGCCCTTCTCGTAGACGAGCCTGCCGATCAGCAGGACCAGCTTCTCGTCGGGATCGGCGAACTCGGAGCGCAGCCGGGTGAGCTCGTCGGGGTCCTGCGGCTGCAGGTCGTCGGGGTCGATGCCGTTGGGGATCACCGATACGCGCCCCTCCTCGACCCCGAAGATGTCGACGATCTGCTCGCGCATGTAGTGGGAGCAGGCGATCACCCGGTCCGAGCGGTTGGTGATCCAGCGCTCGACCCCGTGGATGTAGGTCTGCGGGTGCTTGTCGACCCAGCCTTGGTGGCGCCCGTGCTCGGTGGCGTGGATCGTCGTCACCAGCGGCGCGCCGAAGCGCTTGGCGAGGTGGTCGCAGGCGTTGGCGACGAGCCAGTCGTGGCCATGGACGAGGTCGAAGCTGTAGCGGTCCCCCAGCTCGACCCCGGCGGCGAGCATGTCCGAGTTCATCCGCTCGACCCAGGCGACGAACTCGCCCAGGTCGGTGGGGCGCTTGGGCTCGCGGATGCGGTGGATGAAGACGCCCCCGCGCTGCTCCTCGGCCGGCGACTCCTCCCCGCCGCGGGTCAGCACGTGGACCTCGACGTCGCGCTCGACCAGCGCCTCGGAGAGCTTGCGCACGTGCCTGGCCAGCCCGCCCTCGATCAGCGGCGGGTACTCCCAGGAGAGAATGAGCACGCGAGTCACGGCTGCAGCAGCGGCGAGAGGCTCAGGTCAGGGGCAAGTGCGCGGAGATGCGAGTCGGCGATGGTCGGGGAGTCTATGGCCTCCAGGGCCGCTTCGGAATGGGAAATCGCTCGCTGGTAGGCGTAATCGCCCGCCTGGCCCCGTTTGTCGAGGAAGGCCCAGTCGCTCGCCTGTGCGGCCAGCAGCTCACGCACCGCCCGCTTCGCCGCCTTCCCGCGCAGCCCAGCCGAGAAGGCGCGCAGCACTCGCAGCTCCAGCCGCCGCGCCCCCCAAGCGAGGTCGGCGACGGCGGGCGAGTCCCAGGTGCGCAGGTCCTTGTCCTCACCCCAGGTCGATGCCGAAAGCGAGCGCCCGACGGGCTCGTGCTCGGCCAGCGCTTCGGGGACCGTGAGCAGGCGCACGCCTGCCTCGGCGGCCCCCGCCACCACCTCGCCCAACCAGACCGCGCCCTCCGACCACCAGTGGCCGAGCAGCTCGGTATCGATCGCGAAGGTGAGCAGGCCGCGACGACCGCGCGATGCGCCGAACTCACGCAGGCGGGCGGCGACCGCGGCGAGGAACTCACCTGCCTGCCGCCGTGCCGCCGCCTCGGCCGCAGCAGGGTCATAGCCGCCGCCGCCCACCTTCCAGATCCGCACGCCGCGCAGCGACTCGCCGGCAAACTGGGCATGGGCCGGATCGGAGGGATAGCCGTCGAGCGACCAGAGCCATTGGATCGCCTCCCAGTCGATTGGCATCGCCGTGGGCCCGGCCTCGGTCGCCACTGGCGTCAGCGCCTCCAGCGGCTCGCGATGAGCGCTCTGGTCGACGCAGAACCAGCGCACTCCCTGCTCGGCCAGCCGCCACTCCAAGCCCGGAGCGTAGGCGCACTCGGGCAGCCAGAAGCCGCCGTCCCAGCCAAAGCGCCGGCGGTGCGAGCGGATGCCCGCGTCGAGCTGCAGGCGCAACCCCTCGCGGCTGGCCAGCAGCGGCAGCACCGCGTGCGTCGCCGCCGAGGCGGCAAGCGCGATCCGTCCCTCCCCGGCAGCCCGCTGAAAGGAGCGCAGCGGGTCACCTCCGTCTGCGTCGAGCAGCTCCAAGGCGTGGCGATAGCGCGCCAGCTCGCCCTCGCAAGCATCGCGACATTCCGCCGCCACCTCGCCCGCCGCCACCTCGGCTTCAGCAGCCCCGATCCGCCAATCGACCAGGAACCGCCGCAACCGCTCCCGCACGCCCTCGTCCTCGAGCTGGTCCGCCAGCACCGGAGTGACGGTCATCGTCAGCCGGTCCGCGACCTCCAGCACCGGCAGGTAGGAGCGGATGATCGCGTCGAACAGCCACTCCTCGCCGAACGGATAGGTCCCAAAGCCCTCCACATAGGGCATGTGCGAGTGCAGGACGATCGCCAGGTCGCCGACGGTCTGCTCAGGGGGCATGACAGACGGCGAGGAAGTCCAGCGCCCTGTCGAGATCGCCCTCCTTCAGCTTGAAGTCGGAGGCGGCGATCGCGGGCGTGAAGCGGTCGTAGAACGGTTTGGTGAGGCGCAGCGCCTTGTGGGCGTGGTCCCAGCCCAGCTTGATCGCCAGCTCGTGGGCGCGCAGCTTGCGGGCGTGGAAGAGGCCGAGCATCTCGACCCGGGGGAAGTGCGCCTCGCAGAGCTGGCGGAACTCGGCGGCGCGGTACTCGCGCACGTGCCAGGGGTTGTCGGACTTCTCCGCCCCCGGCGGCGCCAGCGTCAGCAGGTTTGGCGTCGAGACGAAGGCGACGCCGCCCGGCGCCAGCATCGATTTGAAGTGCTCGAGGATCGCGCCGGCGTCCTGCACGTGCTCGATCGTCTGCAGGAAGACGACCGCGTCGCAGGGCTCGGCGAAGCTTTCGACCAGGTCGCGCTCGAAGCGCAGGTTGGGGCGCACGTAGCGCAGCCGCGCGTGCTCGTGCGCCTCGGGGTTGGCGTCGACCCCGACCACGCTCGCCGCCGCGCCCGACAGCACGCCGGAGCCGTAGCCCTCGCCGCAGGCCATGTCGACCACGCGCATGCCGCCAACCCGCGAGGCGATCCACTCGTAGACGACCAGGTGGCGCTGGTACCAGTAGTTCTCCTCGGGCACGTCCGGCAGCGTGCGCTCGCCGGTCAGCGGCAGGGGCGGAACGCCGGGGGGCTGGTTGAGCTGGACGTATTCGCGAGCCACGGGCCGGGACGCTATTGGGGGGCTGCGCGCCGTGCATTGCGCCGTTGCGCTTAGAGTTCCGCGCCGATGCCAGCCTCACCCACCGCCACCCCGGAGCACATCAAGGACGTCAACACCCGCTACCACGACGCGGCGGCGGACGAATACGACGCCAAGTGGGGCATCGACTTCGGCGATACCGGCCAGGAGCAGGTACGGCAGAAGCTGGTCAAGGCGCTGGGCGGGCGCGACGGGCAGAGCTTCGGCGCCGGGCTCGAGATCGGCTCGGGCACCGGCTACTTCTCGCTCAACCTGCTGCAGCTCGGCGCGATCCAGAGCCTGACCGCAACCGACATCTCGGCCGGAATGCTGAGCCGGCTGGCGGCCACCGCCAAGGGCCTGGGCGTCGAGGTCGACACGGTGCAGACGGAGGCCGAGGAGCTGCCCCTCGCCGACGAGAGCTTCGACATCGTCTTCGGCCACGCGGTCCTGCATCACATCCCGGACCTCGAGAAGGCCTTCGCCGAATTCCGCCGGGTGCTGCGGCCGGGGGGCGTCATCGCCTTCGCCGGCGAGCCCTCTCGCTATGGCGACCGGCTGGCCGCCCTGCCCAAGCAGGCCGGGCTGCTCGCCGCGCCGGTCTGGCGCCGCCTGGTCAAGGCGCAGCCGCGCGCCGTCGCCGAGGCCGAGCAGTCCGAGGGGCACAGCCTCGAGGGCGAGGTGGACGTGCACGCCTTCGCCCCCGCCGACCTGCGCCGCCTGCTGCGCGACTCCGGCTTCGAGGACCGCCACGTCGGCGGCGAGGAGCTGCTGGCCAACGCCTGGGGCTGGGGCCTGCGCACGGTCGAGTCGAGCGCCGAGCCCGAATCGGTTTCCTGGGGCTGGCGCCGCTTCGCCTTCCGCAGCTACATCGCCCTGCAGAAGGTCGACACCCGCCTGCTCGAGCCCTACCTGCCGGCAGAGCTCTTCTACAACCTGCTCGTCTCCGCCCGCAAGCCCGCCTGACCCCCTTAGGGGCCCCGCTTACTTGCCGGGGCCGGGCCGCACGCGGTAGAGCTTGGTGCGGGATTCGAAGCCCTTGAGGCGGCGCTCGCCGGCAAACGAGTACTCGAACGCGTCCGGCGCCGCGTCCCTCGCCGCGCGATCGACGAGGACGCTGCCGGGCTTGGCGATGCCGGTGATCCGGCTCGCCAGGTTGACCGAGCTGCCGTAGTAGTCGCCGGTCTGGACCACGGCAGGGCCCCGGGCGATGCCGGCGCGCAGGCTGGGAAACGCCTCGCCCTCCTGCTCGGAGGCCTCGACCAGGCGCAGGGCGGCCTCGGTCATCGCCTCGGCCTCGGTCGAGACCAGCATCGCGGCGTCGCCGATCGTCTTCACCAGCCGCACCGGCGATTCGGCCACCGCCGTCGCCATCTCCTCCAGCCGGCCGGCGACGAGGCCGAGCTCTTCCGGCGCGATCTCATCGCCGAGCTTGGTGAACCCGACCAGGTCGGCAAAGCAAATCGAGACCTCCGTGGTCGCGCCCAGCTCCCCCGAGGCGAGGTCGGCGGCGCCGATCACGTCACGGCGGATCTGCTCGAGCAGGTGCGAGCGCTGCGCGTAGAGCAGGGTCGGCTCGAACAGCGGCAGCATGTGCTCGGCGGCGCCGGCGAAGCGCATCGCCAGGTCGCGCTCGGTGTCGCCCGGCTGCATCAGCGTGCGCACGATCAGCTCGCGGTTGGCTTCCGCCATCCGCGCCGCCCCCATCCCGATCGTCCGCGCGACCTGGATGATGCCGTCCTCGGGCAGGCCGGCATCGAGGAATGCCTTCACCCGCCGGGCCGCGTCGAGGTCGGCTTCGGTCAGGACCCGTTCGTCGGCATCGGGGTAGGGAATGCCGAGCGCCGCGCTGGCCCGCTGCAGCAGGCCGAGATCGGCGCCCGAGAGCTCGGCGATCTCGCCCCGGGTGTAGCGGGGGCCGTCGCCGGTGAGCCCGCGCTCAACCGGGAGCAGGGTGAGGCGCCCGCCCTCGACCGCCTGGCGAAGCTCATCGAGCGCCACGCCTTCGCCATCGAGGCGCTCGAGCAGCTCCAAGCGCGCCTGGCGGGCATCGTCGTCGAGGCCGTCGAGCAGCCCCTCCGCTTCGAAATCGACGCTGGCGCCCTCGGCCACGCCCGCCATTCTGTCGGAGCTAGGGCACAAGGGCGACGGCCCCTCCGCGGCGTGGGTCCCCGCCACCACTGAGCGCGCCCGTAGCGCGGTCGCGCGTCACCGCCTGCACGCCACCGAAGAAGAGGTTGATCGCGGGCCGGCGCAGGACCGGCAGGCCGCGGGCCTCGATCCGCGCCAGCGCCTCCGCGTCGATGCCCGGCTCGGCCTGGACCACGCCGTGCTCGAAGTGCAGGCGCGGCGCCCGCACCGCTTCTGCCGCCGCCATCCCCCCCTCGACCGCCCGCACGATCGTCTGCAGGATGGCGGAGCGGATGCGGTTGGAGCCGGCGCTGCCAAGCCCGAGCTCGATCTCGCCGTCGCGCAGCACCACGGTCGGCGCCATCATCGACGGCACCCGCCTGCCGGGCGGGATCGCGTGGAAGCCGAGCGGGTTGAGGTCCTCCTCGCCCAGCATGTTGTTGAGGATCACGCCGGTGCCGGGGACGAGCACGCCCGAGCCCGAGCCGTTGGAGCAGGTGACGCTGGCGCACATCCCGTCGCGGTCGATCGCCGAGATATGGGTGGTCGAGCCGAGCAGGTCGCCGGCGGTCGCATCGAGCAGGCGCGCATCGAGCAGGCTCGCCTCCGCCCCCCCGCCGTAGAGGGCCTCGGCGAAGGCCTCGCCGCGAGCATCGTTGGCGGCGCCCATCGCGGCGACGATCTGCTCGGGGCCACTGCGCTCTCCCAGCCGCTCCAACAGGCCGAGGCAGTAAGCGATCAGGATGCCGCCCGAAGACGGCGGCGGGTTGGTCAGCACCTCGGTTCCGCGAAATGCGGTGCGGATCGGCTGGCGCTCGATCGTCTCGTAGCCGGCCAGGTCAGCCGGGCCGAGCGTGCCGCCGTGGCGGACCACGTAGTCGCTCAGCGCCGCCGCCACCTCGCCCCGGCAGAAGGGCTGCGCCCCTTCGGCGCCAAAGCGCTCCAGCGCCGCGGCCAGCTCGGCGAAGCGGAAGACCTCGCCCTCGCGCAGGGTTCGCCCGGCCGGCGCGTAGAGCTCCCGCGTGCCCTGCAGCCGCGCGTGGATCGGCTCGAGGATGTCGAGGATGTAGGCCTGCTCGGCGTTGACCGGCGCGCCCTCGCGAGCGAGGCGAATTCCGGGCTTGACCAGATCGGCGAGCGGGACCGAGCCGAAGCGGTCCAGCGCCTCCTCCAACCCCGCCGCCGTGCCGGGGGCACCGCAGGAGGCGGGGCCGACGTAGAACGTCTGCTCGGTGTCGACGTCGAAATGGACCGGCACCGGGACCAGCTCGGCTCGGCGCTCGATCCCATCGCGGCCGGGAGCGGCGACGAAGAAATCGAGCAGCACCGTCTCCTCGCCGCGGTGGACCATCATGAAGCCGCCGGCGCCGAACCCGGTCAGCGGGCTCTCGACCGCGAAGGAAGCGAGCACCGCGCAGACCGCCGCGTCGACCGCGTTGCCGCCTTCGCGCAGGACTTCGGCCCCCGCCTCGGCGGTCAGTGGATGGCCGGCGGCGACAACCCCGCTCACAGCACGATTCCGCGCGGTGATCGGCACGGATCGGAACCCCCGGAAGTCACCGTGCCGATCGCCGCGCTCAAGGGCGAAGCTCGGCTACCCGGGCAGGAACTCTGGGACGTCGATGCCGAGCTCGCCCGAGCGCTCGGGGCGACCGGAGCCGGGGCGGCCCGAGCGCGGCGGCGCGTCTTTGGTGCGGCGGATCATCGGCTCGGTGGTGCGGCGCGGCACCGAGCGGCCGTCGAAGCGGGTCGCGACCACGGTCACCCAGACCTGGTCGTTCAGCTCCTCGTCGACGTTGGCGCCGAAGATGATGTTGGCGTCGGGGTGAGCGGCCTCGCCGACGACCTTGGCTGCCTCGCTGACCTCGACCAGGGAGAGGTCGGCGCCGCCGGTGATCGAGAGCAGGATCGCCCGCGCCCCCTCCATCGAGGTCTCGAGCAGCGGCGAGGAGATCGCTTTTTCGGCGGCCAGGATCGCCCTGTCGTTGCCGTGGCCCATGCCGATGCCGAGCAGCGCCCGGCCGGCCTCGGACATGATCGTGCGCACGTCGGCGAAGTCGAGGTTGATCACGGCGGGAAGCGTGACCAGGTCGGAGATGCCCTGCACCCCCTGGCGCAGCACGTCATCGGCGACCTGGAAGGCCTCGACCATCGAGGTCTGCTGGTCGAGCACCTCGAGCAGGCGGTCGTTGGGGACGACGATCAGCGTGTCGACCTCGGCCGCCAGCTCCTCGATGCCCTTGCTCGCCTGGTTGCCGCGGCGACTGCCCTCGAAGCTGAACGGCTTGGTCACGATGCCAACCGTGAGCGCGCCGACCTCGCGGGCGAGGCGGGCGATCACGGGGGCGGCGCCGGTGCCGGTGCCGCCGCCGGCGCCGGCGGCGACGAAGACCATGTCGGAGCCCTTGAGCAGGCGCTTGATCTTGTCCTGCTCCTCGAAGGCGGAGCGGTGGCCAAGCTCGGGATCCGCGCCTGCGCCCAAGCCGCGGGTCTGCTCTTCGCCGATGTGGATCGTGACGTCGGCCATGCAGAGCTGCAGCGACTGAAGATCGGTGTTGACCGCCATGAACTCGACCCCGGGAATCCGGGCCTCGACCATGCGATTGACGGCATTGACGCCACCACCACCGACCCCGACGACCCGAATCACAGGCTGGTGCGGCTCACCACTCCCAGGCGGCTCATACTCAGGCTCCTCCCGCCCGTACCGCGGCGCTTCCACCACAGGCTCGATCTCGCGCCGAGAAGAAGGCCGCGGCTCCTCGGAGAAAACCCTTTTAAGCCTCTCAGGAGGGGTCTCGCTCGACTCTCCTGGAGTCGGCTCGGCTGGCGCTGCCGAGCGATCCTCGGACGCCTCTTCCGCGGGTGGCGTGGATGATGGGGGGGTCGAGGACGGACCGTGGCCCGCCCGCAGTGCCCCCCCTTCATCCTCGACAGGACCCGCGGCCGAGCCGTCCGAGCCCTCGTCGGTTGGAGCGTCGTCCGTAGTCGACCTGAAAAAGATCGGAGAGAGGCCCCTCCCGCATGCTCGCCCGCTTGTTACGGCGACTCATGTTCCAGAACCTCCTTGGCAAGCTCCCGGTAGTAGTTCGCGGCGCTGCTGCCGGAATCGTACTTGAGCACGCTGGCGCCTTTGACCGGGGCCTCGGCGAATTTGATCGCCTTGCGGATCCGGGACTTGAAGACGAGGTCGCCGAAGTTCTCTTCGAGGATTTCCACCGCCTCCTTGGCGTGGACCGTCCGCGTGTCGAGCATCGTCGGCAGGATGCCCTCGATCTTGACCTCCGGGTTGAGGTTCTCCTGGATCATCTTCAGCGTGTTCTGGAGCTGGACCAGTCCGCGCATTGACAAATACTCGCACTGCACGGGGACGATCACCTTGTTGGCCGCGGTCAGCGCGTTGATCGTCAGCAGGCCGAGGCTGGGCGGAGTGTCCATGCAGACGAAGTCGTAGTCGGCGGAAACCTCTTTGAGCGCCTTCTCCAGCGAGCGCTCGCGGCCGATCTTGGTGCTCATCGCAATCTCGGCGCCGGCCAGGTCGATCGAGGAGACGGCGATGTCGATCTCGCGGCGCTGGACGATCTCGCTGATCGGCATGTCGTTGACCAGCACGTCGTAGAGGCTCTTCTCGACCTTGTCCGGGTCGATGCCCTGGCTCATCGTCAGGTTCCCCTGCGGATCGAGATCAACGCAGAGCACCCGGTACCCCAGCTCGGCAAAAGCGACGGCGAGGTTCAGGGTCGTAGTCGTCTTCGCCACGCCGCCCTTCTGGTTGGCGAAGGCGATCACGTCAGCGTGCTTGACCGGCAGCTCAGGCTCGGCCCGCGCAACCGTCACCTGCTCGTGTCGCGACGGAGCGAGCAGATCGCGAGGCATGAACCGCTCGGGCTCGTCGACGGTCCTCTCGGCCACAGCCGCCGCCGCGCTCGGTCCCGCAGAAGCTTCAACCGCCGATGCGGGGGGCGCGGAGCTCTGAACGGTCGATCCCGAGTCGCTGCCGCCATCGACGTCGGGAGCGACGTCGATCCGCTCATCCACGGGTGGCGTGGAGGAGGGGACGTCGCCCGCAGCTTGCGAGGACGACGGGTCCTCCTCCGCGACAGGACCCGTGGCCGAGCGCTCCGAACCCTGATCGTTCCAGTCTTGAGCATTAGAACCCTCGTCGTCCCAAGCCCGCTCATCGGTAGCCTCGTCCTCCCAGCGGTCCTCCCGCTCGGGGACCAGTTCCTCCATCCGCTGCAGCTCCTCGACGATCGGGTGCGGCTCGTCGACGACGGGAGTGGGCTTGGACTTGTTCTTTCGGCTAAGGAATCCCATTGCGCGGGTATTCGCATGACCACCCACTTTTCCTGCCGCCCCCTGAAATTGCTAGGAATTGCCCGGTAACCGATCTGCTTGACAAGCGACTGGTCTTCGTCACCGGCAAGGGGGGCGTCGGCAAGACCACGGTCGCGGTCGCGCTTGGCATGCGCGCCGCCGCCGAAGGCAAGCGGACGATCGTCTGCGAGGTCTCCTCGCAGGAGAACGCGTCGCGCATCTTCGACCACACCGAAGTCGGCTTCCACGAGGTCGAGATGGCGGAGAACCTCTGGTCGATCTCAATCGACCCCGACGAGTCGATGCGCGAGTACGTCCTGCTCCAGCTCAAGGTGCGGGCGATGCGCGACATGCTCTTCCGCAGCCGCATCTTCAACTACCTCGCTGCGGCGACCCCGGGGCTGAAGGAGCTGGTGACGATCGGCAAGATCTGGGAGCTGGCCCAGCTCGACCGCAAGGTCAAGCAGGGGCGCAAGTACGACCTGGTGATCGTCGACGCTCCCGCCACCGGCCACGGGATCGGCTTCCTGCAGACGCCGCGCACCTTCGCCGCGATCGCCCGGGTCGGCCCGATCCACTCCCAGGCCCAGCAGCTCGACCGCCTGATCACCGACCAGGAGCACACCGGCGTCGCGATCGTCGCCCTGCCCGAGGAGATGCCGGTCAACGAGTCGGCGGCGCTCGAGCACGACCTGCGCAGCGAGGTCGGCGTTGCCGTCGACCGCATCTACATGAACGGCCTCTACCCCGAGCGCTTCTCCAAGCCGGAGGCCGAGCGGCTGAGCGAGCTCGCCGACGGCGAGAGCGGAGCCGCCCGCGCCGCGGCGCGGGCGGCGCTCTCCGAGCACAACCGGGCCCGCTCCCAGCGCGCCCAGCTTGCCCGCCTGCGCCGCCGGGTCGAGGCCCCGGTCAAGACCCTCCCCTTCCTCTTCGAGCCCGAGCTGGGCGTCGAGGCCGCGGGGCAGCTGGCGAAGAGGCTGGGCTGATGCCGGCGGTCGGCGAGATCCTCGAGGGCAAGGGCATCTGCATCTGCGCCGGCTCGGGCGGGGTCGGCAAGACCACCACCTCGGCGGCGATCGCGACCGGGATGGCGGCGGGTGGGCTCAAGGTCTGCGTGCTGACGATCGACCCGGCCAAGCGGCTCGCCGACTCGCTCGGCCTCAAGGAGCTTGGCAACGAGGCGAGGCGAGTCGACCCGGAGCTGTTCGCCGCCAAGGGGGTCGAGATGAAGGGCGAGCTGTGGGCGATGATGCTCGACGCCAAGGCGACCTTCGACGAGCTGGTCGCGCGCCAGGCGCCGGACGAGGAGTCGCGCGACCGCGTCCTCGGCAACCGCATCTACCAGCAGATCTCCAACGCCCTCGCAGGCTCGCAGGAGTACATGGCGATGGAGAAGCTCTTCGAGCTGCACACCGAGGGCCGCTTCGACCTGCTCGTCCTCGACACGCCGCCGACCCGCAACGCGCTCGACTTCCTCGACGCGCCGAAACGCCTCACCCAGTTCATCGAGGGTCGCTCGCTGGGGGTCTTCATGCGCCCGACCGGCCTCGCCGCGCGGGTGGCGGGTCGCGGCGCCTCGGTCGCGCTCTCGGTCTTCAAGCGCATCGTCGGCTTCGACCTGATCGCCGACCTGGCCGAGTTCTTCAACGCCTTCAGCGGCATGGTCGACGGCTTCCAGGCCCGCGCCAAGCGGGTCAACAGCTTGCTCGCCGACCCCCGAACCTGCTTCCTGGTCATCTGCGGGCCGCAGGGCGAGCCGGTCGACGAGGCCGTCTACTTCCACCGCAAACTGGTCGAGGCGAAACTTCCCTTCGGTGGCGTCATCGTCAACAAGGTCCATTACCCCGCCGAGCGCCTGCGCGGCGACGGCGGCGACCTCGACAAAAGCCTGATCGAGAAGCTGGGCGACGAGGACCTCGCCAAGCGGATCGCCGCCAACTTCGCCGACTACCAGGCGCTGGCCGAGCGCGACGCGCGCAACATCGAGCGCCTGCAGACCGAGCTGCGAACCAAGGGCGTGATCCGCGTCCCCTACCTCGACGAGGACGTCCACGACCTCGCCGGCCTGGCCGAGATCAACCGCTACCTCTTCGCCAGCAGCGAGGAGCGGATCGAGATTGCGGCAGGCCGGGCCTGAACCTTGCCTATTTCCCGTCCCAGTTGCCGACGACGGGAATCGAGCTGGCGCTTCCGCGAACGAAGATGTAGTCGGAAGGGCCATCTGAGAGCGAGTTGCTGAGATGCCAGCTCTGGTCCCAGGGGTAGTAGGCGCCGGTCGAGTCCTTGCCGTCGCCATTCCAGTCGCCGACCACGGGGATCGAGTTGGCGGCGCCACGGGAGAAGATGTAGTCCGAAGCGCCAGGAGCAAGCGAGTTGCTCAGGTGCCAACTCTCGTCCCAAGGGTAGTAGGCGCCGGTCGAGTCGCGGCCATCGCCGTCCCAGTCGCCGACCACCGGGATCGAGTTGGCGGCGCCGCGGGAGAAGATGTAGTCCGAAGCGCCCGGCGCGAGGGCGTTGCTCAGGTGCCAGCCCGCGGGACCTGGCTCGTAGAAGCCCGTGGAGTCCCTGCCGTCGCCGTCCCAGTCGCCGACCACGGGGGTGACTCCAGCCTTGCCGCGGGCGAAGATGTAGTCGGAGGAGCCGGGCGCGAGGGCGTTGCTCAGATGCCAGCCGCCGGGGCCGGGATCGTAGAAGCCGGTCGAGTCGCGGCCATCGCCGTCCCAGTCGCCGACCACCGGGATGGTGCCAGCTTGGCCGCGGGCGAAGATGTAGTCGGAGGAGCCGGGCGCGAGGGCGTTGCTCAGGTGCCAGCCCGCGGGACCTGGCTCGTAGAAGCCCGTGGAGTCGCCGACGCCACTCGGCGCCGGGGTCGCGGCCGGTGTGGGTTTCGGCGCCGGCTTGGGCTTGGGCGTGGGCTTTACGTCCTTGACGTGAATGAAGTTGTCAGGCATCGCTGGTGAATTCCTCGCTATCCGCCAGCGGTCGGTGTAATTGAGGCCGTAGTTGTCATCGCTGAGCTCGATGTAGGAGGAGGTCACCGCCTCGACGTAGGCGACATGCCCAAAGCCCTTGTTCCACTGCGCTATCGAACCCAGGGCAGGCGAGCGATCGACCCGGGCGCCACCCAGAGGGGCCCTCGTATCCCAGTAGGTCGCGTTGCCGTGCCAGCCGGGGTTTCCGGCGCCGTTCTTCCACAACCGGTAGGCCGCGTAAAGCGTGCAGTTGTGAAGCCCGTACTTATTCCGGCTCGCGTAGCCAGCGCCATAGAAGGAGCCAGGCCAGCCGTCGCTCTTACCAGCGTATTTCGCCCCCGTGCAGCGGTAATCCGCGGCTGGGCCGCACAGCCGCGTCACTCCCTTGACGCTGGCGCCAGGAAGAGAGTGCGTGCTAGAGGACGGGCTCGCGCAAGCGGCGACTGGCAGCGTGAGACCTGCAATACAGGCACCGCACGCAGTCAGGACTCTGAGTACCCCCGCCACTGGCGCGGCACCCTACCAGTGAATACTTCAACCCGCCTGACCGTAATGGTCGTACTTCAGCTCGCTGACCTCCCAGTCAGCGTCCTCGGGCACCGGGAAGAGGTGGCGGACGCGGGGGGTGTCGATCCGCTCGCGGTGCTGAAGGTCGCCCTCGATCGCCGGGAAGTCCAGGGTGCTGTGGGTCACCTCGACCTCGTCCAGCCAGGGGGTCGCGGTGATGCGAATCTCGTCTTCGGCCGGGACCGGCTCGAGGATGCGGGTCGCCTGCTCGTCGTGCTCAACCTGTGGCTCGTGGTGCGCGGCGCGATGTGTAGTCACTGTCTCCTCCACCTCTCCTGCCTCGGGTGTCTCCCACTCTGAAGTCGTGCCCACGATTGCCCCATCGCCGGCCTCGAGGCCGGTCGCGATCAGGGTCTCGTCGGCGGCGGTGCCAAGGTCGGTGCCGAGCTCGCCAAGCGCGGCGTCGCGGAGGATCCGGCGCACGCCTTCCTCGACCCAGCTCGCCAGGGCGAGGCCCGGCAGCGAGGGCGAGCCGTTCATCAGCGAGCGCTCGAGCTCCAGCGCCTCCTCGATGCGCTCGCGCGCTTCGAAGCGGTCGATGTCATCGTCGGCGATCAGGGCGGAGGCGCGCATCGGCAGCGAAGCGCCGACTGGCCCGTGGCCGTCGAGCACCGCGCGCAGTGCCAGCAGGTGGTCGCTGAGGCCCTCCAGAGAAGACTCCCGCCCGCAGCCCAGCTCGAAGCGGCCGACCGCCCAGGCGAGGGCGCCGTCGGGGTCGGGCCGCGCCTCCAGGGTGCTTGCGAACTCGGCCAGGGCCACCGCTTCGGACTCGTTCAGCTCGTAGCCACCGCTGCGCGTGGCCGGCGCCCCGGTGGCGAGGCGGGCCCAGCGCTCCTCACCGGTCGGGGCGAAAGCGTGGGGGCCGAGCCCGATGCTGCCCGGCTTGAAGAGGTGCATGATGCTGACCAGGTCGCGCAGCTGACGAATCGCGTCCTCGGCTGTCTCGGCGGCCTCGTCCTGCTCGGCAAGTGCCAGAAACTGCGGCTCCCAGGCGGCGCGGCCCATGCCCTCGCTGCGCATCGCCTCGATTGGGGCGTCGATCGCGTCGGCGCGGATGATCTGGACGCCGTGGGGAAGTTGCAGGCGGGGCAGCGGCATCCGCAGCCCGACCAGTGGCGCGATCAGCACGTCCGCCTCCTCGGCCCCGCGCGTCTCCGCCTCAAGCACGGCGAGGGCGTTCTGCAGCCGCTCGTGGTCGAGGGCAAGTTCGGTACAGCCGTCCCAGAGGGAGGCGAGGAAGACGGTCAGCATCCGCGCCGCCCGCTCACCCGCATCGGCCGGAACCTGCTCGCCGCGCGCTTCCAGGTAGGCGGCGGCGATCCCGGCTGCGGCGACCGAGTCGCGGGCAGCGGCGAAGGACTCGAGACCGCGCAGCTCATCCTCGCGCTCGCGAATGTAGCGCGAGGTCAGCGGCTTGTAGCTGTAGAAGGCGGAGTCGTCGCTGCTCTCGGCGTCGACGTCGAAGGGGATCTGGTCACCGCCGGCGACCAGCGAGCTGAGGCGAATGGCCGCATCGGAGGCAAGCCGGGTCAGCGATTCGTTGAGGAGGCGATCACGCACGCCCCAGGCTTCCGCCCCAGGCACGGCGCTCCTGCGCCTGCACGCACGCTTGCAGGACACCCCGGTCCGAGCTCAACGCGAAACCGTGTCAACCCGCGTAATGGACGGGTTGAGACGGTTTCGGCGCTCAGGCGACGGCGGGCTCAGGCTCGGCGACGTCGTCGAAGAGCCAGCGGGTGCCGTAGCGGCGCATGTCCTCGACCAGCGGCACCAGCGCCCGGCCCTTCTCGGTCAGCGCGTACTCGACCCGGGGCGGCACCTCGGGGAAGGTGTGGCGCTCGACGATCCCCTCCTCTTCCAGCGCCCGCAGGCGCAAAGAGAGAGTTCGAGGGCTGATTCCCTCCAACGAGCGCTCCAACTCACAAAATCGACTAGACCCCTCGGCCAGGTCACGGATAAGGAGAAGGGTCCACTTGCCGCAGACGACTTCGGCCGTGCGACAGACAGGACATTGGGAGTTGCTTGCGGCGCTCATGGCGAAAACGAGGCTGGTTGTGTCAATTGCCTCGCTAAGGCGAGTGTAGCGATCTCGCTTCACTAACTGAAGTTTTGGGCGCTGAAGCGACCTCAGACGTGACCAACGGGGACGGCTTCGATCTTCAGCACGTTGATCTTGTAGCGGACGTCGTTGGGCCCGTAGACGAAGGTCTCGGGGAAGGTCGTCTCGACTTCAAGCAACTGGCAGGTCTCGGTGCCCGAGAGGCATTCGGCGTCGCCGTATATCGACTTGACTTCGTTGGAAACCATCAGCAGCGCGTGGTCGGGCTTCTTGCCCATGCCCATGTAGGTGATCACCGGGGCCTTTGCACCGGGCAAGGGGGTGGTTGGAAGGACGCGCGTTCTGGTCGTCGGCTCCGACATCGTGTTCGTACCGTCCGCATCTGTTTCGGTGTGAGCGATCCTGACGTCGATCGCGAAGCTGAAGACCGTGATCTTCTGCGGCGAGCCGCCGTTGCCTCCCTCCGAGCTGCCTTCGTCTGGGCTGGGGGCGCTGCCGCCCGGCGATGCAGCTTCAGGCGACGTCGTCGTGCTGGTCGTTTCCGTGCTTGTGCTCGAAGACGTCGATGTCGTGCTCTGCGACTTCAGTTCGGCACCATTCAGCACCGGTGCGTTGTAGCGCTGCTTGAAGGGATCGGTGGGCTTGCGACCGGCAAGCCGCTTGCGGTAGTCGCGCAGGCCCGGCTTGGACCTGACCACGGTGAGCTGCGCAGTCTCGGCGCTGGATTGAGCGGCCACGACAGCCGGCACCGAGGGTGGCACCGCCGCCTCCTCGGGTCCCCCGCCGAGCAGGAAGGGGACCGCGACGATTGCCACGAGGACGAGCGCGACCAGCGGCAGCAAGCGGCGATCGCGCAGGTCGTAGAAAAGGTCGGCGACGACGTCGGGCACCTTCAGCTCGGGCACCTTCAGCTCCGGTCCCTTGAGCCCTTTCATGGTGCACCTCCGGTCGTCGTCGCGACCGGGGTCGCGGTTTCGGCCACCGGCGCTTCTGGGGTGGCGCCGGCGGTCACGCCCTGTGTGGGCGGCGTCAGATAGGTGGTGACCGCGAACTTCGCTTCCAGCGACGGGAACCCGCCGTTGGGCGAGGCCGCAAGCGAGAAACCGTCGAGCGTGATCAGGCGGCCGTCGACGGAGACCTGGCCGTTCGTCGTCTTGACCAGCGAATCGATTCCCTTGATGAAATCGGCGATCTCGAAGAAGTCACCGTCGAAGGTGAGCGTGTAGGGCATCGCGGCCAAACCGGCTGGGCCGACCGCGGCGCCGAGCGGCAGCAGTGAGGCCGCCACCTCGGTCGGCGATGCAGGCGTGACGCTCGAACCGACGGCCGGAGTGACTGGTGCCGCTTCTTCCCCGGTGCTCGACGCCGCGAGCTGGAGGTTGGTGAACTTCACCCCGGTGCTTTCGGCAATCCCGTTCACCTGCACGAGAAGTGAGGCGGTGTCATCGTCGCCGGGCACGGCCTTGCCGAGCACGACGAGCTGTTGGTAGTTGACCGGAAAGTCCCGGCGCGCTTCCGCCGCCGCGTCGGCTTCCTGGCGATGCTGGGCCAGGGACGACTGTAGCTTCGTCACTTCGGCGCCCAGCTTGTCCGCTTCCTCGCGCTTGGGTGAGAGCAGGAGGATCCAGAAGGCGACCGCGAGCACGGCGACCGCGAGCATCGCCAGGACCAGCCGGCCCGAAGATTTCGGCTCGAGCTTCATCTCATTCGCCTTCCGGTGCTTCACTCGATGTGGTGGTCGCTTCAGCTTCGGCCGGAGGCGCCACGGGGGCTTCAGCTTCGGTGGCGCCAGTGACAGGCACAGGGGCTGCGTCGAAAGCGACGACGAGATCGAACTTGGCGATGAAATCGCGCGTGCGGCAGTCTTCGCCTCCGCCACCACCTTCGCCGGAGGCCGGAGCGCCGGTGCTTTCCTGTTCGGAGAGTTCGGAGGACTGCACCCCAACGCGGGTCACTCCGTCGATGTCCTTGAGGATGCTGACGAAGCCGGCCACCGCGTCCTGGCCGCTTGCGCAGCCACTCAGTTCAAGCGCTGGCCCAGGGACGGCGGCGCGCAGGCCCGCCCCTGATGACCCGCCTCCCGATCCTCCGTCGACGCTTGTGCCGGATGCTGCCGTCGCGTTCAGGGTGATCAGCCAGACGTTGCTCGGCAGCACGAGCGACAGTTCCCTCATCACTCGCTCCCAGTCGAAGCGACTGTCGGCGAGGCTGGTAACGGTTGCCACTCGCTGTTCCCGCAGGCTGGCGAACTGAGAGTAGGAAGAGAGCCGCTGCGCCCGCGCTTTTTCGCCTGCGTCTTCGCGCTTCAGCTGGACGATTTCGTCCTTCTGTTCACCGATCTGGTTGCCGGTCAGGACCACCACGGTGACTCCCGCCAGGAGAGCGACGAGCGCGCCGATCACGACGTAGGCGAGCGGGCCGCTACGCAGGGGTGCGTGCTGGCCCTGGCGGTCCTCCGCTGGGATCAGGTTGACCGGGCGCATCTCAGCTCTCCAGCGCCAGCCCGAAGGGAAGCGTCAGCCGCGCCGCCGCGCTCTCGTCGAAGCCCGAGAGGGCCGATGGACGGGAAACGGAGACCGGGAGGCCGAGGACGGTCTCCATCCGCTGCACGAGGCCGGCAAAGGCGCTGCCGGGCCCGCAGAGGACGATTCGCCCGACGGGCAGCGCCGCTTCCTGGGCGCCGTAGTAGTCGAGCGACAGGCGGAGCTCGTCGGCAAGCGCCGTGACTCCGTCCTCGAGCGCCCGGCGGGCCTCGGCGACGGTCTCGGGGTCGCCCTCGATCGCCTCCAGCGGTTGCTCCAAGCCGACGTGGGCGAGCCACTGGGCCGCGTGCTCGACACTGAGGCCGCGACCGGTGGCAACCCGTTCTGTGATCGCCTCGAGGCCGACGTGGGAGACGCGCGTGAAGAGGCAGGCACGGCCGCGCGCGACGGCGAGGTTGGTGACGTCGCCGACGTTGCAGTAGAGGACAGCCTCGGCCGGCCGTTCGCCGGGCTCGGCGGTCGCGGCCTGCTCGATCCCGGCCAGCGCCCGGATCATTCCGAAGGCGGAGAGATCGACTCCAACCGGCTGCAGCCCGGCGCGGCGGATCGGCTCGAGGAAAGAGGAGACCATGTCGCGACGCGCGGCGACGACGACGACGTCGATCTGCGGCGTCGAGCCCTCCTCGGCCGAGACGCCGCCGACGACCTGGTGCTCGAGCACCGCCTGGTCGAGCGGCATCGGGATCTGCTCCTGCGCCTGAAAGCGAACCGCGGCATCGAGTTCCTTTGGGTCCTCGATCGCGGGAAGGCGGACCGTGCGGACGACGACGCGCTGGTTGGCGACCCCGAGCCGCACCTCCTTGGGGAGCTTGTGGGCGGCGAACATCGCCTTGAGGGAATCGGCGAGGAGCTCGCCGTCGGCAACCTCGCCCTCGTGGAAGGCGCCGGCGGCCAGAGGCTCGACTGCTGAGGCGACCAGCCGCTCGGACCCGTTTACCTGCACCTCGGCCGCGGCGATGCTGCCGGCCTCGATGTCGAGGCCGACGATGCCGCCCGTTTTCTTCTTTCTGGTCAGTTGCATGAGAGGAGCGCGGCGGCAACGTGTGCGTGCGCCCTCTCTGGATCGACAGAAAGGGCCAATACCTTTCGCCCTGCAACTACTCATTTCTAGGAGAACTTGGGCAGATCTACGAGAGCGTGCCCAGATACCAGTCGACCATCTCGTTGCCGGCGAGCAGCCCGGCCACTCCGCCAACGGCGAGGAAGGGGCCGAAAGGGATCGCCTGCTTGCGCGCCGCGGCGCCGTGCCGAGCGATCATCGCGAGGCCGACCGCCGAACCGACGAGAAGGGCAACGAGGATCGCGGGGGCGACGTTGCGCCCGAGGAAGAGGCCCATCACGGCGGCCAGCTTGACATCGCCCAATCCCATCCCGCGCGGGTAGGCGAGCGCCGCGGCGAAAAGCAGGCCACCGGCACCGGCGGCTGAGATCGCCCTCACCGGCAGGCTCCCCGGATCGGTCGCGGCGGCGATCGCGACCCCGAGCACCGCGGCGACGATGAGGATCTTGTTGGGGATGATCCGCCGCTCGAGGTCGGTCAGGGTGATCGCCATCAGGGTCGTGACGAAGACCAGGCCCAGAGCGACCTCGCCCGGGTCGTCCCAGAGGACGACCACGGTCAGGGCGTAGAGCACGCCCATGGTCAGCTCGGTGAGCGGGTAGCGCGCCGAGATCCCCACCCCGCAGCAGCGCGCATGCCCCCGCAGCAACAGCCACGAGAACACCGGGACGTTGTCGTAGGCGGCGATCTGCGTCCCACAGGCGGGGCAACGCGAGCGTGGGCCGACGATCGATTCACCGCGCGGGACCCGGTGGGCGACAACCGTCACGAAGCTGCCGGCGAGCAGCCCTCCGAGGAAGGCGATCACCGCGGCGGCGGCCAACCCTAACCCCCGTCGAGCGGCGTGTTGGTTTCGACCTCGATGCGGGTTGGGTAGGTCGGGTGGTCGTACATGATCTGGACCGCGTCGGCGGGGGTGGTGGCCCGATCGAAGCTGAGCGCGACCCCAAGCCTGTCGCCGGCCGGGATCGTATAGGGAGCGCCCGAGACGGTCATCGTGAACCGTTCCCGGTGCCATTCGTTCTTCCACCAGAATCCGGTCCCCCCGGGGGCGAAGGTCCAGTAGCCGAGCCCGGTGGATTTGTTGGTCAGCCAGGTATCGGTGGCGACCGGTGGCGAGCCGGTTTCGTGCCGTTTGAAGAGGAAGACGCAGAGCGTCGCCGTGTGGTTGGCGCCGTTCAGGGTCTGCGAATAGAACTCGAGCGTGACGTTGCCGGTGATCTTGAAGCCTTCACTCAGCGTCGCCGGCATTGGATCGGTCACCCAGCGGTGGATCTGGGACTCGGGACTGGTTTTGCCGGTTGGTTTGGAGTTGCAGCCGCTGGAGTCGTCGGGGCGAATCTGAACGCCCTTGTCGGTATTAGGCGTCGGCTCCAGGTAGACGTCGTTCGAGTAGTCATAAAGGGCAGGGTTGGAGGCATCGACGGGGTCGGGGTCAGGTGGGCTCCCACGCAGCAGCGCGTCCGGCGCCCCGACTTTTTCGGATCCCGTCTGCAATCCGCTGGCGCAGGTCCCGAGCGTGTTGTGCAGCAGGTGGTCGCCGCTGATCGGCTGGCGTTCGGTGGCCCCGCCGGCGGCACAGGGAGTGTCGGAGAGGAACAGCTGCTGCGCCGTGACGACGCCGCTCGCACCCGGGATCGGGTCGTTGAGGGCGCTGTCGGTGGGGTCGATGAAGTTCGAGGTGAGTTCGACGTAGCCCCTCTCCCCGGACTGGTTGCCGGGGGTGTCGAGCTTCACCGCGACCACGATCTGCTTGTAGTCCTGCAGCCCGGGGCAGGTTGCCGCCGGGCAGCTCGTATCGTCGCGCCAAACCACGTAGCGGTAGATCTTGCCGCTGATGTCGCCGCTGGTGAACGAGACCGGGCCCGGTGTGACCGTGCCCCCAGAGACGAAGCCGCCGCCATAGAGGCTGCCGCCGTTGACGACCATCACCCCTTTGCCCCCTTCCGGCGTGCGAACGGTGGCGAATTCGTTGCCGCTGACACGGTAGTTCGGATTGAGCTGGCTGGTCGAATGTTCCGGCGCCGTGGTCAGGGCGAGGGCTTTGTTGCCGAGGCTGCGCATCGTCTCGATCTCCTGCTGGGCGCGGTCCAAAGCCACCTGGGTTGCCTTCGCCCGCTGGGTGTTCTTGGTCGCCGAGGCGAGCACGCCGAAGGTCGCCATCGCCCCCAACGCGAGGACGAGGGCGGCGACAATCACCTCGATGATCGTCAGCCCGCTCTCCTCGCCGGGGGGGCCGATGCGGTTTGTGAACGGCATCGTCATCGTCAGTAGCCGAGCGTGGCGTTGCGCAGGCTGGCGCCGTCGGAGACGGTCAGCCCGCTGCCGGTCGGGTTGGGGATGTGCAGGTTGAGGCCGATGTAGGTCGTCCCGGTAACCGGGGTTTTGGCCGTGCCGCAGGAGAGCGAGTCGGCGCTGGTGCTGGGCACGTAACAGAAGACGTTGGCGTTGTCGATCCCTTCGAAGATCGTCGCCGGCGTACCGGTGTAGACGCCCGGTTCTTTCTCCAGCCGCGTGCACGAGGTGGTGGTGCAGGTGTAGGTCACCTCGCAGACGATCGCCCCCGTGCCGCTCGCCGGGATGCCGCTGCCGCCGCAAACGGTGCGACGCACGTAGGTGCGGAGGGAGACCGAGCTGCTGCTCGCTTTGTCGACCGCGATGCCGTTGCGGATCTCACGCGTCATCCGCTCCATCACCCAGCGCGCGGTGGTGATGTTCTGCGACCGCTTGCTCAGCTTGGGCTGGGTCCTGACCGCGCTGACCACCATCGAGCCGATCGCCCCGAGCAGGACGACGCTCATCGCCGAGGCGACGAGCAGCTCGATCAGGGTGAAGCCCCCCTCGCTGCCCAGGCGCGCCCGTCTCATCCCGCCACCAGCTTGAACTTGCGGGTCTGCGGAGCCGGCTCCATCTCCCCCACCGCGTTGATCGCCCGCACCATGAAGACGTGCTTGCCGGCGTTCAGCCGTTTGAGCTTCAGCGGCGAGCCGCAGCCGCGCCAGCCCTGGCGATCGACCTTGCACTGGAAGCTGGTCCCTGCCTGTTCGGTCGAATCGGTGAAGCGGAAAACGGGGCGGCGCACGCGCGTCTTACCGGCCGGGGCGAAGGTGATGCGGGTGTGCGGCGTGACGTGAGCAATCCCATCCCCCTTGGATCCGGCCCCAGGACCAGTCGACTTGCCGCCGGCAGACGAGCCCCCACCGGTGCTCGGTTCACCACCGGGTGGCGGAGGTGGAGGCGGTGGTGCGCTTTCCTGCTTGTAGGAGATCGGGCCCGAGCATGTCGACGTGTCGCCGCTTTCGTCGGTGGCGGTTGCTCGGAAGCCGGTGGTCGAGCCAGCGGCCACGGTGACCGCGATTCCGGGCCCGCCGAGCTGCGCCGCTGTACCGGTGGCGGTCACTTCACCGGAGCAGTCCTGCGTCTTGTAAAGCTTGATCGAGGTGTTCGGGTCGGACTGGCCGAGAATCGAAGGGGTCATGGACGCACCCGGGGAGGCCGGGCTGGTCCCGGTCAGCACCGGCGTCGCCGGACCGAGCTCCACCGAGTTGCCGGCCGAGACGAGGCGGGTCTGTCCCGCGACTCGCTCGTAGACATCGCTTTCTGAGTCGACGTCGCCTTCGGTCAGCCGTTCGGTCGACTGAAAGAAGACGTGACCGCCATCGACGGAGGTGCCGTTGAAGTTCGCGTCGCAACCTCCCGGCGTCGGACAGGAGACACCGGGAAAGGAGATCAGCGTTGTCGTCGAGTCGGCCAGGTCGTGGACGTAGATGTCGGCCTTGGCATCGGTGTCTTGGGAGGCAAGCTGTTCGGTGGTCGTGAAGAAGACCTGGGAGGCATCGGCAGAAGCGCCGTTGAAGAAGGCCGCCGCCGATCCGTTGCCGCAGCTCGGGGCGCAGCTGGCAGCGCCGTTGGAGATTAGGACCGGCGCCCCAGCGCCGACTTCCTGCTCATAGACGTCGGCGCTCGAGTCCGTATCCGTCGCGTCGAGCTGCTCGGTCGTGGTAAAGACGACCTTGGTCCCGTCCGCGGTCGCGCCGCCGAAGTCCGAGCCGCAGCATTCGCCCGACGTAACGAGGCTCGGCACACCCGCCTGCGAGACGTAGACGTCGGTTGATCCGTTGACGTCCCCCCCGACCAGCGGCTCGGCGGTGACGAGGAAGGCCCTGGAACCGTCTTCGGAGACGGCGACGAGATTGGACGGCTGGGCCTGGGTCCCGTCGGAAACCTGTGTCGTCACGCCCGCGGAGCGCTGGTAGACGTCGTTGGCGCCATCGGTATCCGCGGGCACTAGGCCCTCGTTGGTCTCGAAGAAGACCGTGGCCCCGTCCGCCGAGGCGTCGGCGAAGACAGAGGGTGCGCTGCTGTTCCCGCACCCCGGCGCGCAGAACGCGCTGCCCTGCGAGACGAGCGTGGTCGGCCCTGCGGGCAGTTCGCGCTCGTAGATGTCGATCGCGGTGTCGGTGTCGGCGTTGACGAGCTGCTCGAAGGTCGCGAAGAAGGCTCGTGATCCGTCTGCCGCGATGCCACGCAGGGTGGCCGGGAATTCTCCGTTCCCACATCCCGGCGGACAGGGAGAGCCACCGGCCGAGACGAGCGCCGTGGTGCCGGCAACCAGGTCTCGCTCGTAGACGTCGACCGTGTCATCGCTGTCGCCGGCGGCGAGCTGCTCTTCGGTGACGAAGAAGACTTTTGCGCCGCTTTCGGTCGCGGCCGCGAAGTTGGATTCGGCGAGACCGTTGCCACAGGCCGGTGCGCATGCCCCTTCCCCCTGAGAGACAAGTGCCGTCGTCCCTTTCGCCAGGTCCCGCATGTAGACGTCGGATTCGCGATCCGTGTCCGCCGAGACGAGAGACTCTTCGGTCGAGAAGAAGGCCTTGGTCCCGTCGGCGGAGGCCTCCTCGAAGAAGGCGTTGAAGGCGTCGTTGCCGCCGGTCGGCCCGGTCGAGACCTCGCGGGTCACGTAGTTGCCGATCGCCGTATCGAAGGAGCGCACGTACACGTCCCGCCGGCTGTCGGTGTCGCCTGGAACCAGCTTGTCGTTGGTCGAGAAGAAGGCCACGCCACCGTCGGCCGAGTTGGCCTCGTAGCTCGTTTCGGAGACGGCTTGGGCGGCAGGAGCGCCGAGCGCGGCTGCAACGAGGATGCCAATGGCAAGCGCAACTCCACGGGAGGTCCGCAGCGCGACGCCAGGAGCAGATATCGACTTCTGGGCCGGCATCGTTGGTCTATCGGTTGAGATCGTCATTTCGCTTAGCCGTGTCAAAAATGCTGGCCGAACGAGCGAGGGGCGGGCAAAGCCCGCCCCTCGGCAACGTTCACGCTTGGCTAGGCCAAAGCGATGCGGTCAGGGTGATCAGCTACCCCAGGCACCAGGGCCACCCGCGGTCGCGTCATCGGGACAACCACCCGCACCACCTGTACTACAGGGGTACGTGGTCACACCTGTGGCGCTTCGTGAGATGCCGAACGTGCGACTGGTGGGAGTGGACTGCACGGTGACCGTGTAGCCACCGCCGGCTGGGGTTTCGACCGCCAGGGTGGGCGCGGCCGGAAGCGTCGGCTCGATCGTACGTAGATCAGTGACGTCGCAACTCGTGTAGGTGTTGTTGTTGTCAGTTGCGCAAGTCTCCATCGCAACCTGAGCTGAATGAGCAGTCTCCTTGGCCTTGGCGTCACCGGCCTTGTCCTTCTGGTTGAAGAAGGCGGGCAGCGCGATCGCGGCCAGGATTCCGAGGATGAGCATGACGACGAGAAGCTCGATCAGCGTGAAGCCGCTCTCGCTGTCGCCGTTGAGCCGGGCGCCAATCTTGGCCCGGAGATTCTGGAGAAACATCAGGGACCTCCTAGGTTCCTATCGATTTCGCCAGAGCCCCGTCGCGTTGCAGCCACGTGGTGTCTGTCGACCCCGGTGGTAGCCCGGCCGACTCCAAAAGGAGTCCCGAAAGGCTTTGCGCCCCCGCTTCGCAGCGGGTTTGCCTTTGAGCACCGAAGCACTGGCAGATTCATCACCCTCCCCTAATCGACCACCCCCCAGATCCCTTGATCCCCGAAACTAGGACTTCATCCCCCGAAAAGTTGTGGTTCAAATCCAAACCGCCGGATAACAGGTCAACTCAGATGTGGGTGTGCGCGTGCGCTGGGACACGCCAGCCTTTAAGGTCGCGCCACAGGCAGGCCATGAGCGGTCGCGGTCTCGGCCAGGCGCTCGTCGTAGGTGAAGAAAGCGCCAATCTCCCCCCTGATGCTGAGGGCCGTAGCCAGGTGCAGGGCATCGAGACTTCGCAACCCTGCCGGGTCAATCGAGGCAGCCTGATCGAGCACGGCGTCATCGAGCGGCAGCAGCGCCACGTCGGCGATAAAGGAGCGGGCGTCCTCGGCGTACTCTGGGCCATAGCGCTCACAAGCCCGAATCGCCTCCACGCCGAGCAAGGCGCTGGACACGTAACCGTCCCATTCGGCCAGCTCCTCAAGCAGCACCTCCAGCTCGGCCTCCTGAAGCGGCAGCTTCACATAGGCCGAGCTGTCCAGATAGGCCAGCCGTCCGGTTACAGACGCTCCTCGCGCACTTCATCGAGAACCTGGAGGCTCGGAGGGCCTGCGGCGGGCGGCAAGGCCGAGGCGCGGACCCGAGAAAGCAGGTCCCCGCGAGGCATGGTCGCGCCCCGCTCGGCTGCGAGACGGGCTATGGGCGAGTCGACGGGACCCGACGGAAGGAGCCTCGCTACCTCCCGGCCTCGCTCCGTGACGATGAAGCTCTCCCCCGCCTTGACCTCGACGAGGTAGCGGGAGAGGTTCTGGCGCAACTCTCGAACTCCAACGTGATTCATGTGCGTCACAGTAGCACCTCAGAGCAACACTCCTCCTGGCCTATACCGAAACGACGGTGAGATGCTCTCTCGGCCCGGCGAGCGCCTCCATGTCCTCGGGGTTCGAGGTGATCAGATCCGCGCCGCGGTCGACGGCGCAACAGACCCCGTGGGCATCGGCGATGTCGGCTTTGTCGCGACGGCCGAGGTGCTCGCCGATCTCTTTGGCCCGCAGCTCGTCGAGGGGATCGACCTTTACAGTTGATCACCCACGGGCGGGTGTGGAGACTTACTCCTCGAAGCGCTCGAGCAGCTCGAGCAGCTCGTCGCACTCCCAGGCTCGGCCCCACTTTCGCTCGTTCAGCGGGCTGAGAATCCCTACGTCTTGGAGCTGAGAGATCGCATTCTGGACCGCGACGTGTGAGCGTCCAGTCAGCTGACTTGCAGTGGAGACGTCGATCACCGGCTGTCCCGGCAGGTTCGCTATCAACTGACGAACCACCGCGTCGCTGCGGGGATTTCCCAGCCGCTCCAGCCAATCGGCCTGCCGTTCGTCAATTGCCGATGCCATCCGCTCGGCCTCCGAGACAGCCCGCTCCGCCGACGCCGCGAAGAGATCGCACCAGCTGTTCACGTCGCCGCTGCTGAACGCGCCGAAGCCAGCGACGTAGGACCTCTGCCTGGCGGCGAGAACGAGGCTGACCGGGGGCACGTAGTTGATCGATTCACCCGTGCGACGCAGGACGGTATGAATCAGCGCCCGGCCCACGCGGCCATTTCCATCCACAAAAGGATGAATGTTCTCGAACTGAGCATGGACGATCGCCGCCTGGGCGATGGGCGCGAGGTCATCGCGGGCGATGAATCGGCAGAGATCGTCAAGCAGCGGGCCCACATGCTCCGGTGGGGGCGGCACATAAGCGGCTCCGATTGGATTGAAGTCGTTGCCGCCGATCCAGTTCTGTTCCTCGCGCAGCAAGCCGGCGATCCTTCGGTCGACAGAAAAGCGCAAGAGAGTGCGATGGATATCCTGAATGTCGTCTACCGAGATCTCCGTTCCGGCTACCCCCAGAGCGATCGCTCGCTGCATCGCTTCCACGTTGCCGAGGATCTCAGCCGCCTTGCCGTCCTTCCCAGCTCGGCCCGCGTCCTCGAAGGCCGCACGCGCGAGACGCTTCTGCGAGATCGCGAGCCCCTCGATGCGCGAGGAGGCGGTACTCTCGGAGCGCAGCAAGGCACTGGCCAGAGCGTTGAGCGAGGTCAAACGAGGTTCGGCGGTGTTGAGTCGTGCCAGGGCTTTGGTTGCCGACGCTATGGACGCAACCACGTCTTCATCAAATGCGAAACCGCGACCGGCGATCATCGCCGGCACGAAGGCCTCGTAGGATCCTCCGCGGCGGGCTGCCCTGCCACCGATCGCGCCCGGATTCGGTTCCCATACCCGGCGTTCGCGATGACCAAGTGGTTCGTTTGAAGGGGAATGCGTAGTGGGGCTCACCTGCGCGCGGCATCCTTTCAGCGCTTTGCCAGCTTTTAAAGCTTAGTGCCTTAACCTTTCAAAGGTGGCAAATTTCCGTAAGGTTAAGCGCAGACCGAGACAGGCACTCCATCAGCGGATCTTGTCGTAGAGGCTGAAGATCGGCAGGTACATCGCGATCACGATGAAGCCGACGATGCCGCCGACGAAGAGGATCATCACCGGCTCGATCAGGGCGGTCAGGGCCTTGACGTTGGCATCGACCTCGGCCTCGTAGAAGTCGGCGATCTTGCTCAGCATGTGCTCGAGCTGGCCGGTCTCCTCGCCGACGGCGACCATGTGGCCGACCATCGCCGGGAAGATCGGGTTGGACTCGATCGGGCCGGCGAGGGAGCCGCCGCGCTTGACCGATGCGTAGACGTCGTCCATCGCCTGCTCGACGACGATGTTGCCGGCGGTCTCGCCGGTCAATTTGATCGATTGCAGCATCGGCACGCCGGAGGAGACCGAGCCGGAGAAGGTGCGCGACCAGCGGGCCAGCGCCACCTTCTGGATCACGTCGCCGATCTTGAAGGGGACGCGCAGCAGGAGCCGCTGCCAGATCGCCTTGCCGCGGTCGGTCTTCTTCCAGCGGAAGAAGGCGAAGAAGGAGATCACCAGGCCCGGGATCAGCACGTACCAGTAGCCGGTGATCGCGTCGGAGGCGGTGACGCAGATCTGCGTGGGAATCGGCAGCGACGATTTTTCGGTCGGGTTTTCGGCGGCGATCTCTTCGAAGATGCCGACGAAGATCGGGATCACGAAGCTGACCACGGCGAGCAGGACGACGACCGCGACGCTGAAGATCAGCGCCGGGTACATCAGCGCCGATTTGACCTGTCGCCGCAGGGCGTCGGCTTTCTCGACCTGGAAGGCGACCCGGTCGAGCGCCTCCTCGAGCCGCCCGGACTGCTCGCCGGAGCGGACCATTGCGCGAAAGAGCCGGTCGAAGACCTTCGGGTGGCGCTCCATCGCCTGCTCCAGCGAGCTGCCGGCCTCGACATCGGCCCGAACCCCCGCGACCGCCACCTTGATCTTCTCGTCCTGGGTCTGCTCTTCGAGCGTGTGCAGGGTGCGCAGCATCGGCATCCCGGCAGCGACCAGGGTCGCGAACTGGCGCGAGAAGATCGCCAGCTCGCGCATGTCGACGTTCTGCCAACGCTGCCAGAGGTCCTCGATCTTGAAGGGGGTGCTCTTCTCGCTGACGTCGAGGACGATCAGGCCGCGCTGGCGCAGCTGATCGGAGACCTGCGCCTTGGACTCGGCCTCCACCTCCCCGGCGGAGGCGACCCCGGCGAGGTCCATCGCCCGGAAGGCAAACGTGCTGGCGCCGGCCATCGCCTAGCTCCCTTGCGTGTAGGCGGGCTGCGGAGGGGCGCTGGGCGGCGGCGCGAGCGCCGCCCCATCACCCGGCATGCCAGATCCGGGAGGTGGCATCACCGGACCCGAGCCGAGCAGTCGCTTCAGCTCCTCGGGGACCGAGGCACGCTGTTCGGCCACCGCGCGGGTGATCTTCCCCGCTCGGACCAGCCGTGCCAGGTCGGCGTCCATCGTCTGCATGCCGACGGCGCCCGAGGTCTGCACGGCGGCGTAGATCTGGTGGGTCTTGCCCTCGCGGATCAGGTTGCGGATCGCCGGAGTGGGCACCAGCACCTCGCAGGCGACGACGCGTCCCAAGCCATCGGCGGTGGGCAGCAGTTGCTGGGTGACGATCCCCTGCAGGGCGATCGAGAGCTGCGTCCGCACCTGACCCTGCTGCGCGGGCGGGAAGACGTCGATGATCCGGTCGACGGTCTGCGCCGTGGATTGGGTGTGCAGGGTGGCGAAGACAAGGTGACCGGTCTCAGCCGCGGTCAGCGCGGTGGAGATCGTCTCCAGGTCGCGCATCTCACCGACCAGGATCACGTCGGGATCCTCTCGCAGGGCGGCGCGCAGGCCGAGGGCGAAATCGGGCGCGTCGGAGCCGACCTCGCGCTGGTTGACGATCGAGCGCTTGTGCTGGTGCAGGAACTCGATCGGGTCCTCGATCGTGAGGATGTGGTCCTGGTTCTCGCTGTTGATCACGTCGATCATCGCCGCCAGGGTCGTGCTCTTGCCCGAGCCGGTGGGCCCGGTGACGAGGACGAAGCCGCGTGGTTTGGCGGTCAGCTCGCGCAGAACCTGCGGGACGGCGAGCGAGTCAAGCGTGGGGATGTCCTGCGGCACCAGGCGAAAGGCAGCGCTGACCGAGCCGCGCTGGAAGAAGCAGTTGACGCGGAAGCGGGCAACATGGGGGATCGCGTAGGCGAAGTCGAGCTGCTTCTGGGTCTCGAAGCGCTTGCGCTGGTCGTCGTTGAGGATGCCGTAGACGACCTCACGGGTCTCCTGCCCGGTGAGCACTGGAAACCCCTCCATCGGCTCGATCTTGCCCTTGTTGCGGATCGCGGGCGGGAAGCCGGGGGTCAGGTGCACATCGGAGGCCTTGGCCTCGACCATGCGGCCGAGAACCTCTGCGAAGTCGAAGTCCATGGGTCTAGATCGTCTCCTCGGACGAAATCCTCGATACCCGGAACCGGGTAAGCGGGTCAGGCCGTGACACGGAGGATCTCCTCGACACTGGTCGACCCGGCGCGCACCTTGCTCACGCCGTCCTCGCGCAGGGTCAGCATTCCCTCCTCGCGGGCGACGGCGGCAATCTCCGCCTCCGAGGCCAGGGAGACGGTCATCTCCTTGATCCGCTCGCTCATCGCCATCACGGAGAAGATCCCGACCCGGCCCTTGTAGCCGCTCTGGTTGCAGCGGCCGCAGCCAACCGGTTCGTAGGCCTCGAGCTCGCCGCCGATCCGGATCTCGGCATCGGCGAGCGCCTGCGGCGAGACGATCGTGCGCTGCTTGCAGTGTGCGCAGAGCTTGCGGGCTAGCCGCTGGGCGACCACGCAATCGACCGAGGATGCGGTGAGGAAGGGCTCTATCCCCATCTTGGTCAGGCGGGCGATCGCGCCAGGCGCGTCGTTGGTATGCAGGGTGCTCAGCATCATGTGGCCGGTCAATGCCGCCTCGATAGCGATCCGCGCCGTCTCGGCGTCGCGGATCTCGCCGACCATCACGATGTCTGGATCGGCGCGCAGGATCGAGCGCAGGCCGGTGGCGAAGTCAAGGCCCGCCTTGCGGTTGACGTTGATCTGGTTGATCCCGTTGAGCCGGTACTCGACCGGGTCCTCGATCGTGATGATGTTCTTCTCGACCTGATTCATGTCTTGAAGGGCGGCGTAGAGGGTCGTCGACTTCCCCGAACCGGTCGGGCCGGTGACCAGCACGGCGCCGTAGGCCTGCTTGAACGAGCCCTCGAAGCGCTCGCGAGAGCTGCCGTCCATGCCCAGCTCGTCCAGCGTGTGCTGGGCGTTCTCGGTGTCGAGGATGCGGATCGTCGCCCCCTCGCCGCGCTGCGTCGGCAGCGTCGTCACGCGCAGGTCCACCCGGCGGTCCTCGACCGTGATGCCGACCCGGCCGTCCTGCGGCACCCGTTTCTCGGCGATGTTGAGGTCGCTCATGATCTTCACCCGCGAGACGACGGCGCTGATCATCCGTTTGGGCACATGGGCGGCCTCTCGAAGCACGCCATCGATCCGGAAGCGGACCCGCATCTCGTCCTCGCCCGGCTCGAAGTGGACGTCGGAGGCCCCCTCCCCCACGGCCTGGCCGAGGATGCTGTAGACGAGCTTGACCACCGGCGCGTCCTCGGCGCTGACGTCGATATCGCTGACTTCGGCAAGTTCCTCGTCGGCCTCCGCCTCACCTTGGACAACGGCCTCGCTGACCGCGCTCTGCAGCGTGTTGAGGCGGCCGATCAGCGCGTCGATGTCCTCGTCGGCGGCAACCGCGACCCGGCAGTCGAGGCCGGTGGCAATTTTAATGTCGTCGACGGCGAGGACGTTGGTCGGATCGGCCATCGCAACTATCAGCGTCTGCTTGTCGACGAAGCCGACCGGAAGCGCCCTGTACCGGCGGGCGGTATTGACGGAGATCAGGTTCGCCGCCGCCATGTCGACGTGGAAGACCGAGAGATCGACGTGGTCGAGCCCGTAGCGCTCGGCGATCGCGCGGGAGAGCTGGTCGGGGGTGATCGCCCCCTGCTGAAGGAGCAGCGCCTCCGGGGGCATGGCCGCCGTGCGGGCCTCATCGATTGCCTGGCGGGCGCGATCGTCAGGCACGTAGCCGAGGTCGACGATGACGTCGGTGATGAAACCGGTGGAACGGCCCTGAGCGACCGGCGGCGTGAGGCCAGGAGTACCGCCGGCTTCAGGCTCCAGCTTGGGCGCAGCGGAACCGCCGGAGGTGGGAACCGGCCGCAGGTGGCTCGGATAGTCCCTGGAGTCCATGCTCACGGGTGGTAGTCGACGGTCCGGCCCTTGTAGCCGGCGTCGATGACCGCCTGGACAACGCTCTGCGGGCTCTGAAAGCCGTAGAGAACCGAGGCGGTCGGAATGCCGCGGTCGAGCCGCTTCGGACGCATCACGACCAGCGCCGGCACCCGGTCGACGGCAACCCCCTGGGCGATCGCGGCGTATCTGGCGATGCGGTCAGCCGGGACGACGAAGGTGGACACTCCCGGCATCGCGGTGAGGGCCGAGGAGGCCCCAGCGACCATGCCATCGTCGATGCCGCCCTTGCTGACGAAGAGGAAGACGACGGTGCGGTTGGCGTGGAAGGCAGCGGTGACGGCATGGGGCAGCGGTGGTGCCGCGGCGGCGGCCCCCGGCGGTAGCGGCGGAACCGAAGACGGCGCGGCCACCGCCGCCGGTTCGCCGAGCGGCGTGGTGACCGTCGCGGTCACGGAGGCCGAGCCTTCGGCGGTCGACACGGTCGCCGAGGTCGTCGTCGTTTCCGCTTCTTCGCTTTCACCGCCCATCGAAGAGAGCACGAAAAATCCCACTGCGAGCAGCAGGACGCCGACCAAGGCGGCCTGTGCGAGTGGGTTGCTGTTGAGCTTCTCCCTCATACGTTCGCTTATCTAGCTCGGCAACTTTGGCCGCGAGCTTGAATCGCGGTCAGGCCATCGCGCGCTCAGCAGTAGGCGTTGGGCGGCGAAGCGGAGCCGCCCGTGCACTCGACGTAGGACTGGCGCTGAAACAGCGTCGCGCCGCCGATCTGCGGGGGTTTGAAGCCGGCATCCTGCTTGACGATCGCGTTGTTGTCGAGATGGACGGTCTTGCCGGCGATGACGCCGATGTAGGTGGCGTTGTTGTTCAGTTCGATGTCGGTGTTGGGGGCATATAGGACGAACTCGTTGGTACCGCTGTTGTTGGACCATTCGACCTTGGTTTTGATCGTCGTCGAGCCCATCAGATAGAAGCCGGGAACGTCGAATTTGCCGAGTTTCGGTTGGTAGCCGGTCGAGGTGACATCGGCGTTGTTGGAGATGTCAACCTGCTTGGCGACTGATTTGAGCCCGCATTTCTCCGGGGTGTCGAAGAAGATCCGGACCTGCGCCCCGTCGGCCATGATCAGGTGGCCGTTGTTGCTGATCACCAGCTTGCAGACGAAGTAGTCGCCGCCGCCCAGGGTCAGGGTGGCGTTGTTCGAGGTCAGGATGGACCTCGTTGTGGGGTCCCAGGGCTCGCTTTTGCCCCAGCTCCCGTTGTAGGTGTCGGTCTGACAGCCGGCTGGTTCTTTGACTGGGGTCGTTTTCGTGCAGGTAACGAGGCGGTAGTTGGAGTTGTTGGTGGCGATGTCGGTCGGCATGAAGGTGCTGACCGCCGGCAGAGACACATTGCCTTCCGTTTCCACATAGCCTTTGCACTGCGTTCCGTTGTTGTCGAAGTCCGTTTTTGGTTTGCCGACGCCGTGTCTGATGTTGCCGCAGACGTTGCCGTTGTTGTGGACGTGGACACTGCCGTTGGTGCCCACGCTGACGCGCGAGTCCGCGTTGTTGTCGATCTCGACTTCGTCGACCCCGATCACGCCCTCGGCGCCGAGGGCGCTGCCCACCGTCGTCGTTTTGAAGGTGATCGCGATGCGGCGGCTGACGTTCCCCGCCATCCCGGTTGCGACGACGCTCATCGTGCCGCCGCTGACCTGCGGCGTGACCCGATACGCGTAGGTGGAGTCACCGACGCTGCCGGTGACTTCGGGGCACCAACCGTCCGCGGCAGCCGCGCTGACCACGAGGGTGCCGCTTTTGACGCCGAGGCATGGAGTCGAGGTCGTCAGCGCGTTGGCGTAACGGTTGAGCCGCAGCAGGGCAACGCTTGCGCCTGCGTCGGCGGCCGCGATCGAGTTCTTGGAGTCCTGGTCACGGCCGGTGCCCTGCTGGACGTCGACCGAGGACATCACGGCTGCGCTTGCCAGGCCGAGGCTGGCGACGGTCGCGAAGATGGCGGTCGGCAACGCCATGCCTCGCTCACTCCTGGCCAGCTCGCGCAGGCGCTGACGGATTTGGACAAGGATCGCCATCGAATGCTTGATCGACGGTTGCCGCGGCTCCCTTGAGCCGATCTCAGACGGCGTGTCCATCGCCCGGACGCGCGTACTACTCAGTTGTCTGCCCGGCGAGCTGCTCGATGCCGCTTGCCCGCTGGCCGCCAGCCGCCAGCATCAGCTTGAAGTCGTGGGGGCTGGAGGCGTAGTCGAGGGCGGTCTCCTCGGAGATCTTGCCCTCCATCACGTAGGTGAGCAGGGACTGGTCGAAGGTGCGCATGCCGTAGTACTCGCCCTCCGCGATCACCTCGGTGATCTTGCCGGTTTCCTCCGGGTTCATGATCAGGTCCTGGACGCGGCCGGTGACGACGAGCACCTCGGAGGCCGGCACGCGGCCTTCGCCGGTGATGTCGGGGACGAGGCGCTGGGCGATCGCGCCCTTCAACGTCGAGGAGAGCATCACGCGGGCCTGGTGCTGGAGGTGGGGCGGGAAGAAGTCGATGATGCGGTTGATCGTCTCGGTCGCGTCAAGGGTGTGCACGGTGGAGAGCACGAGGTGGCCGGTCTCGGCGGCGGAGAGCGCCGTGCGCACGGTCTCCTCGTCGCGCATCTCGCCGATCAGGATCACGTCGGGGTCCTGGCGCAGGACGCGCCGCATTGCCCGGCCGAAGCTGACCGTGTCGGAGCCGACTTCGCGCTGGTTGACGATCGAGCGCTTGTCCTGGTGCAGGTACTCGATCGGGTCCTCGAGCGTGACGATGTGGTGCGGGCGATTGCGGTTGATGTGATCGATCATCGCCGCCAGGGTCGTGCTCTTGCCCGAGCCAGTGGTGCCGGTGACGAGAATGATCCCGCGCTGCTCCTCGGCCAGGGCGGTGACCACCTGGGGCAGCCCCAGCTCCTCGACCGAGCGGATCTCATAGGGGATCGCACGGCAGACGATCGAGATCGAGCCGCGCTGTTTGAAGGTGTTGACGCGGAAGCGGGAGAGCCCCGGGATCGAGTAGGAGAAATCGGCCTCGCCGGCTTCCTCGAACTCGGTCAGCGAGCGGACCTCGGCCATGTCGTGGAAGGCCTTCTCGGTGTCCTCGCCGCTGAGCGGCTCGTAGCCCTCGAGCGGCATCAGCTCGCCGTGCTGGCGGATGACCGGCGGCGAGTTGACCTTGACGTGCAGGTCGGAGCCCTCGCGCTCGATCAGCGTGCGCAGCGCTTTGTCGATCTCGAACACCCGGCCTGTATCGGCCAAGATGCTCTATCGCCTTAGTCGCGGTTCTGGCGAGTGTCCACAGTGGCGCCGGCAAGGACGCAGGGAGCGTGGCGTGCTCCGCACGCGAGCGACCGAGGACGCCGCCGGCGCCACTGTGGTGCCGCCAGAATCAGGTGACCTCGCGGAGCTTTTGTGCTTCGCCCAGCTGCTGCAGCTTCTTCAGGCTCTGATTCTCGATCTGGCGGATGCGCTCGCGGGTGACGTTGAAGGTCCGCCCCACCTCGTCGAGCGTGCGCGGGTGCTCGCCGCCGAGGCCGTAGCGCAGCTCCAGCACGCGCCGCTCGCGGTAGGAGAGGTTCTCCAGCGCCTCCTTCAGCGCCTCTTTGGTCAGCAGGTCCGCCGCCCGGTCGAAGGGGGACTCGGCCTTCTCGTCGGCGATGAACTGGCCGAACTCCGACTCCTCCTCGTCGCCAACCGGCTTCTCCAGCGAGACCGGAGCCTGAGCGGAGCGCTTGATCGAGTCGACCTCCTCGGGATCGATCCCGGTGACGTCGGCGATCTCCTCCGGGGTCGGCTCGCGACCCAGCTCGGTGACCAGCTTGCGCTCGGCGCGGCCGATCTTGTTCAGCTTCTCGACCACGTGCACCGGGATGCGGATCGTCCGCGCCTTGTCGGCGAGCGCACGGGCGATCGCCTGGCGGATCCACCAGGTCGCGTAGGTCGAGAACTTGAATCCCTTGCGGTAGTCGAACTTCTCCGCGGCGCGGACCAGGCCCAGCGTTCCCTCCTGGATCAGGTCGAGGAAGGGCAGGCCCTGGTTGCGGTAGTTCTTGGCGATCGAGACGACCAGGCGCAGGTTCGACTCGACCATTTTCTGCTTCGCGTCGAGGTCGCCGCGCTCGATCCGCTTGGCGAGTTCGACCTCCTCCGCCGCGGTCAGCAGGCGGACCTTGCCGATGTCCTTGAGGAACAGCTGCAGGCTGTCCGTGGTCATGTCCGGTTTCAGGTCGAGCGCCGCTTTCTGGCGCCGCCGGCCTTTTTTGCCGGTGTCCGCGGGCATCGCTTCCGCGGCCGCTTTCTGGGCCGGGTCCATGTCCTCGACCAGCTCGATCCCCGACTTCTCGAGGTGCCCGTAAAGGTCCTCGACGTCGGACTCGTCCAAATCGACCTCCGAGACCGCGGAGGCGATGTCACCGAAGGTCAGCACTCCGAGCTGCTGCCCTCTCGTTATGAGGCCTTTGACCTCCTCAAGCTCCTGAAGCTCAGCTACCAGCATCCTGTCGTCACTCGTTTCTTTGCGCTAGGTGGTTAAGTCCTGCCCTTAAATACCGCGGCAGGTGAGAAGTCGCGAAAAAACGGACCGGCGATCCGGTCCGCGAAGCTAACTAGTCTGCGCTGCCTTGGCCCTTGGGGCGGTGACGTGCCTGGAACCGCTCAAACGTCTGTTCGCATGTTAGTCGCTTCAGTTTCTGAAGTCAATGCCCAAATCGATGCGCCAAACCCGCCCCTGGCTAAGCGCCTTCTGGCAGCGCGCCTACACGGAGAACGTCACCGGGCTCTCGGCGATGGTCGCCTACAACCTGCTGCTGGCGGTCTTCCCCTTCGCCCTCCTCGTCCTCTTCGTCTTCGGCCAGGTGCTGAAGATCGGCGGGGTCGAGACCAGCGTCCTCAGCGACCTCCAGCGCCTCTTCCCCAACGTCGAGCAGCACACCCTGACCGACGTCCTGGACCGGATCGAGGAAAACTCGACCACGATCGGCATCGCCGCCTTCTTCGGCTCGCTCTGGATCGGCGCCTCCTTCTGGGGGGCGATGGACACCGCCTTCTGCCGCATCTACCACGTCGAATGTCGCGGCTGGGTCGAGCAGAAGCGCTTCTCCTTCGCGATGCTGGGCGTCGTCCTGCTCTTCATCGCCGCCAGCATCTTCCTGCCGGCGATGGAGAGCGCGCTCGTCTCCAGCACCGACCGGCTCCCCTTCGGCCTCTCCCACATCAAGGCGATCGACACCACCCTGCTGCTCGGCGCCGCGATCCTGATCACCTTCCTGATCTGCTGCGTGATCTTCTGGGCGGTGCCGAAGGGCCACATGCCCTGGCGCGCGGTCTGGCCGGGAGCGGCCTTCGTCACCTTCGGCGCCGGCGTCGCCAACTGGCTCTTCCCGGTTTACCTCTCCAACGTCTCCAGCCTCTCGCGCTTCGGCTCGACCCTGGGCTTCATCCTGATCGCCCTGCTCTGGTTCTACGTGCTCAGCCTGGCGCTGATGGCGGGGGCGGTGATCAACTCGCTGCGCTACGAGCTGCACGACACCGGCGAGATGCCCTACGCGGGCTCCAACACGGTCGACCGCTCCGGGGATTGCGGCTGCGGCGGCTCGCCCTGATCGCTTTTGACCGATGCGGAAGCCGGCAGCGAGAGGCCACCGGGCGAGCCGTAGAAGCAGAGCGTGAACCGCAAGAGCTCCGGGCAGAGCGCCGGGAGCTCCTGGGTTTCCCCGGCTAGGACCAGCTGCTTGACCCGGGAGAGGATCCCGCCGACCACCGCGGGCTCAACCGCCGGGCGCGGCATCTCGACCTCGCGGCTGCCGATCGAGGCGAGGCGCAGCATGCGGCCATAGCGGTCCAGCCATTCATGGTGGCGCACAGCGCTCGCCGCTCCAGCGGCGGGCGCCTCGACGACTATGAAGCGGGCGAGGACCGGGTCGCTGCCGAGCAGGTCCAGGCCCGCCTGCAGGGCAGAGCCAATGCGATCGACCAGCCCCACCCGCGTATAGCACCGGTAGGTGAGGGCGCCGAGCAACCGCTCCTGGGCGATCTCGTAGGCGCTGGTGAAGCAGTCGCGCTTGTCCTCGAAGTGGTCATAGAAGGCGTTGCGCCGGACCTGGGCTAGCTTGACGATCTGCTCCACGGTCGTGCCGTCAAAGCCCTTCTCGGCGATCGCCCGCGGCAGCGCTTCGAGCAGCCGCCGGCGCTGATCCTCCGCGACGGCGTCAGCCGAGATCACAAGCGGCCCGCGCGGCAGCCGCTGCTGGGCTAAGTGCTGGGCGGTCTCAGGGGCTGGCATGAGTTTTGGTACTACCTGATTCTAACAAAGAACAGTCTAGTTCTATGCTACAAACGGCATAGCCCAGCCCCCGTATCGCAAGGAATGCGAGCGTTCCAAACAGGACGTCTTGGTCAGGCCGCGATGCGGGTAGTGCCAGGCAGTTAGCCGCGACGGGCGCGTCTTTCCGCACGGCCGGCGGCCGCCCTTTTGGTGGGTGATGACGGTTCTCCCAGTAGGGCGGCAGTTCCATGCCGCCCTCCGGTGGAAGCGGCATCTGGAACAGCACCGAAAGGCAGCGTCTGCAGGCGCGCTTGAGAGCGGGAAATGAGAGAGGAACTTGGATCCGTCAGCGAGCCCGGCGTCCTCACGCCGAACGTCCCGCGGGACATTGGCACGCGCTCACAACGCCAGCGGATACTCGAGTCGATGGCGAAGAGCTGCGCGGAGAAGAACTTCTCCACGACGACCATCGCCGACATCGTCGGGCACGCAAGCATCTCGCGTGCCACCTTCTACAAGCACTTCGCCAACAAGCGCGACTGCTTCGATGCCGCAACCGAGGATTTCCTCGCCGAGCTGGAAGGCGCCGCGATAGACGTCTACTCGCGCGACGACCTGCACGTCGACGCGATTCGCGGCCTGATCGGCGCGGTGCTCGAGCGACTGGCGGCCAAGCCCGCGCAGGCAAACCTGCTGCTGATCGAGGCCCCCATCGTCGACCCGGAGATCGTCCGGCGCTGCCGCAACCTCGTCATCGACGGAATGAAGGCGCATCCGCTCGCCGGGAAACGGATGAAACCCGGCGGCGCCGACCCTGAGATCGCCTTCGGCCGGGCCAAGGTGCTGATCGCCGACTACCTCGCCGCCGATCGAGCCGAGGAGCTTCCTTCGCTGCTGCCCGAGCTCGTCTACATCGCGCTGCTCCCCTACGCCGGCCAGGAGATGGCCCTGGAGCAGGCCAGGGTCGGACGATGAGGCCGCCGCCGGACGCCGGAGGGACGGCGCCCGTCCAAGACGACGAGCTCCTGCAAGACCTGCATCTCTGGAAGCTGCCGCGCGGTCGCCATGGCCTCCCCCGTGAGCTGGTCGCCCAGTCCCAACGCGAGCGGCTGCTGGCGGCGGTCGTGCGGGTATCCGCCGCAAAGGGCTACCGGGCGAGCTCGGTCGCCGACATCCTCAAGCAGGCCGGCGTCGGCAGGGAGACCTTCTACCGTCACTTCAAAGACAAGGAAGCCTGCTTCATCGCAGCCAACGACGCCCTGGTGAGCGACCTCGAAGGCCACGTCGCAGAGGCCTACGAACGGCCCGGGCCCTGGCCGAAACGGGTGCGCAGCGGGCTCGCGACCACGCTCGAGTGGTTCGCCGCCAACCCGGAAGTCGCGCGCGTGATGATGATCGAGATGGGAACGGTCGGACCGATCGCCATTTCCCGTTTCCGGGACACATTCCATCGCTTCACGGCCATGCTCGACGACGGGCAGGAGTTCGCCGAGAACGCGCCCAACCTCCCCAACCTCCCCACCATCGCCGGCGGCGCCGTGTTCGCCCGCGTCTACGAAGAGGTGGCGCTCGGCCACACGGCGGATCTGCCCAGGCTGTTCCCCCAGCTGACCTTCGAGCTGCTGCTCCCCTTCTTGGGCGAAGAGGCAGCCGCGCGGGAACGTGAGGCAGCCGCAGAAGAACTTGCCCAGGAAGGCGACGCGCAGTAGGCGCCAGGCCGGGACCTCGGAGCTAGAGCGCTGACGAGGAGCCGGGCGCGATGAAGAGCGTCCGGTGCAGGCCATCGACGAAGTCAAGCGTGAAGGCTCGGTCGCCGGACACCTCGAGGTACTTGGAGCTGCCCCTGACCAGGGCGTCGAGCCAGTCCGTCGCCGACCCCCGGATCCAGCTCTCCGGGTTGGCCTCGAGCTTCGAGCTGCAGCTCGTCAGTTTTCCACCACGCACCTCGAGGCGAATTCCGGCAGAAAAATGACGATCCGGCTCGTCGCCACCGTAGACGGCAAGCTGGGAGACGCCGTCCGCACCCTGCTCGAAGGCGACCAGTGGCGCTGCGAGCAGCAGGATCGTCTCCACGTCGAGGCGGGTCAGCGGCGCCGTCTCATCCGCCATGTAGCGGCGCTCGCAGCGCACCGCGGCAAGCAGCGGCGCCATCCCCCGGCGCAGCCAATCGGTCACGGCGTAGGGCGTGCCGGCGCCGCTTCCCCGCACCGTGGTCAGGCAACCGCTGAGGCGCATCGCGCCGAGCCGGCGCTCGAGCGCCGGGTAGCTCAGGGCGTTGATCAAGTTGTCGAGCTCGGTGAGGGAGAAGGGGCGGGTGGCGAGGGCCCGCAGCATCGTCGAGCCCCAACCGCCGACCAGCGCCTTGATCGTGGCTTTGCCCGTTTCGCTCTCGAGGCGGATCGGCTCGTTGGGGGCGCGCGCCAGCCAGGCCTCGATCGCATCGGCGACGAACAGCAGTTCCAGCCCAAATGGAGTGAGCGCGTTGTCAACCATGCCGGCCCTGCCATTGCTCTGCCGCCGCTCCAGCGCACCGATGCCGATCAGCGTGCTGAGGTTGCCGCGCAGGGTCGTCTGGGCGGGCCCGCCGACCTCCTCGCGCAGCTTGGCGAGCCGCATCGGGCCGCCGCCGGCGAGCGCCCTGAGCACGAGCCCGTGCAGCGCTCTGGAGAAGATCGAGAGCACCTGGCCACCGGATCGAAACCGGTAGTCGGCCGCGTAGTGCGCGTCGCCCGCCTCCCGAGCGACGTCCTGCGTCTGGCTAGTGGAGCCAGCATCGAGCACGGTGTCTTCCTCTCACTAGGGGACAACCGTGTTCTATAATAGAACAAATTAGTTCTATTGATCTGATGGGTTCTCGGACAGGCGACGATCAGGCAGGTCACGACGGCGGGAGCCCGCTGGGGACGCCGATATGAGCCGACCCGCGTCAGCGTGAGCCGGCCCCGCGTCAGCCGTAGCGCTCGCCGATGATCGCGCGCAGCTTGGAGCGATCGTGGCGAGCGTGGACGCGCCGGACGGTGCCGGAGCGCGAGCGCATGACGAGCGATTCGGTGGTGGCGCCAGGGCCGCGGTAGCGGACGCCCTGCAGGACGTCGCCGTCGGTGACGCCGGTGGCGGAGAAGAAGACGTCCTCGCCCGAGCAGAGATCGTCGGCGGTGAGGATTCTGTCGAGGTCATAGCCGGCGTCCACCGCCGCACTGCGCTCCCCGTCGTTGCGCGGCCAGAGGCGGCCGAGCAGCTGGCCGCCCATCGACTTCAGCGCCGCGGCGGAGAGCACGCCCTCGGGCGTGCCGCCGATGCCCCAGAGCAGGTCGACCGGGGAGCGATCGCTAACCGCGAGCAGGGCCGCGGAGACGTCGCCGTCGGTGATCAGGCGAATGCGGCCACCGGCCTCGCGCACTTCGGCCATCGCCTCCTCGTGGCGGTGGCGATCGAGCATGACGACGGTGACGTCGCCGATGCTGCCGCCCTTGCGCTCGGCGATCAGCTTCAGGGTCTCGGGCAGAGGGCGGTCGAGATCGAGCAGGTCGGCGATCTCTTCGCCGCCGGCCATCTTTTCCATGTAGACGCAGGGGCCGGGGTCGAACATCGTGCCGCGCTCGGCGAGCGCGATCACCGCCAGGGCGCTGGGCATGCCGAGGGCGCAGAGCCGGGTGCCCTCGAGCGGGTCGACGGCGATGTCGACCACCGGCGGGCTGCCGTCGCCGATCGTCTCGCCGTTGAAGAGCATCGGCGCTTCGTCCTTCTCGCCCTCGCCGATCACGACGACGCCGTCCATCGAGACGGAATCGAGCACGTAGCGCATCGCGTCCACGGCGGCGCCATCGGCAGCGATCTTGTCGCCGCGACCGACCCAGCGAGCGGCGGCCAGGGCCGCGGCCTCGGTGACGCGGACCAGCTCCAGCGCCAGGTTGCGGTCCGGCTTGGCTTGTGAGGCATCCCCCATCGGCACCGCAGGCTATAGGCTCGGCCGGTGGCTCAACGCTGGGGTTTGACACTGCCGCTGCCGGGTCTCTCGCTCGCCGCCCACGAGGAGCTCGTGAAGCGGGCCGAGGCCGTCGGCTACACCGACTTCTGGAGCGGCGAGACCAACGGGCCCGACGGCTTCACGCCGCTGGCGCTGAGCGCCGCCTGGACCGAGCGGGCGCGCCTGGGAACCGGCATCGTCGGCGTCTTCCAGCGCGGGCCGGCGCTGCTGGCGCAGGAGGCGGCGGCCCTCGCCGACGCCTCGAGCGGGCGCTTCGTGCTCGGCATCGGCTCCTCCTCCGACCGCATCGTCGAAGGCTGGAACGGCATTCCGTTCGAGAAGCCGCTGGCCAAGGTGCGCGAGACGCTCGACTTCCTGCGCACGGCCCTCGACGGCGAGCGCACGGCGAGCGGCTTCAAGCTGGAGAGCGCGCCGGCGCAGCGGGTGCCGATCGTGCTGGCGGCGCTGCGCGGCAAGATGCTGGAGCTGGCCGTCGAGCGGGCCGACGGCGCCTTCACCAACTTCCTGCCGCTGGGCGGGCTGGCCAAGGTGACCGCGCAGCTCGACGGAGCCCCTGAGGGCTTCGAGCTGCTCTGCCGCTTCTTCTGCCTGCCGGGAGAGCGCGAGGCGGTCGAGCCCCTGGCTCGCTTCATGTTCTCCTCCTACATCACCGTCCCGGTCTACGCCGCCTTCTACCGCTGGCTCGGCTACGGCGATGAGATCGACGCGATGGTCGCCGCCTGGGAAAGCGGCGATCGCCAGGCAGCGGCCGCGGCGGCGCCCTGGGAGCTGATCGAGGCGATGTTCATCTTCGGCTCGCCCGACGAGATGAAGGAGCGGATCGGCGCCTTCGTCGAGGGCGGCATCACCCTGCCGATCCTGACCCCGATCACGACGCCCGACAAATTGGGCGATCTGATCGGCGCGCTCGCGCTACCCTGATTGGGCCCTTTTCTTCGCGGGTACCAGCGTCTTTCAGGCAGGCAAATGGGAGAGCAGGTCCGGAGGAGCAACATGGCTGAGACGAAAACGCGCGCCGCGAGCACACGTGGCAAAGCGACGAAACGCAAACCGGCGAAAGCGCGCAAAGCAGGCGCGGCGAAATCGCCGAATGGAGCGAGCGCGAGAGCAACCCGATCGCGGACGTCGAAAGCGAAACGGTCGTCGACATCTAAAAACGGGGCTGCCCGCGCAGATGCCGCCCGCAATGCAGTCGAGGAGACCGCAAAGCAGGCGGGACACGCGGTTGGCGATGCCGCGAGCAGCGTCGGGCGAGTCGCGAGCAGGGTGAGGACACCGCTGCTGGCCGGGAGCGCGGCCGTCGCCGGCGTAGCCGGTGGCATCGCCCTGGGACGCAACTCCAAGGCACGATCGCGGCGGCGGCCAAAGGTGAAGATCGATTCGCACGATCTCGCCAGAGCGGCGAAGGAGGTCGGCCAGTTCGGCGTCGACGTCGGACAGCTGGCATCGGAGCTACAGAGGAACCGCGAGGCCGCCCACGGGGCAAAGCGACGCTCGCCGATCGAGGTGGTTCTTCAGGGCCTCACGAGCCGAAGCCACGGCTCTTCCTGAGAACCTAGAGAGGCCGCGCCAGGCTGAGGGCGTAGTCGCAGTCGGTGTCGGTGAACCAGCCGTCAATCGCCAGGCCGGCCTCTCCATAGACCTCGGCAAGCCGCTCGTAGGTGAACTTGGAGGAGATCTCGGTCCGCATCTCCTCGCCGGCCGCGAAGCTCACCGTCAGGTCGAGGCCCTCGAGCCAGATCGTCTGCTCGGTTAGAGAGCGCAGGCGGATGTCCATGCGAGCCTCGACCGGGTCATAGCGGGCGACGTGCTCGAAGGCCTCGAGGTCGAAGTCGGCGCCCAGCTCCCGGTTGAGCACTCGTAGAACGTTCTTGTTGAATTCGGCGGTGACGCCGCTGGCGTCGTCGTAGGCCGCCTCGAGGCGGCCGCGCTCCTTGACCAGGTCGGTGCCGAGCAGGATCCGGTCGCCGGGGCCGAGCAGGTCGGCGAGGCGGATGAGGAAATCGCGGCGCGCCTCTGGATAGAGGTTGCCGATCGTGCCGCCGAGAAAAGCGACGAGGCGGCCGCCGTCGCCGGCGGGAATTCGCTCCAGATCGTGCTCGAAGTCGCAGACCAGGCCGCGGACGGCGAGGCCGGGGTACTCCTCGACCAGGCACTCCGCCGTCTCGTGGGTGATCTCCTCGGAGATGTCGACCGGGACGTAGGTCTGCAGGCAGCCGGCGTCGCGCATCGCGCTCAGCAGATGGCGGGTCTTGGAGGCCGAGCCGGAGCCGAGCTCGACCAGGGTCCGCGGCTCACCGGCGGTGGCGACGATCTCCGCCGCCCGCTCGGCGAGGATCGAGCGCTCCGCCCGGGTGGGGTAATACTCGGAGAGCTCGGTGATCTGCTCGAAGAGCTGCGAGCCGCGCTCGTCGTAGAAGTACTTCGGCGCCAGCTCCTTGGGATCGGCCAGGAGGCCGTCGCGGACGTCGAGCGCCATCGTCGCCGCCGCGTCGGCGTCCAGGTGGACCTCGATCTCAATCGCGATCATGCGTTCCTGGCGCAGCGCAGGCCGGCAAAGATCTGGCGGCGTTGGGGAAGGTCCCAGTTGCGGAAGCTGGGGCGCATGACGCTGCGACTGGTTGCCCACGAGCCGCCGCGGAGCACCTTGTAGGCGCCGCCGAAGAAGGGCTCCGAATACTCAGAGTAGGGAAAGGCCTCGAAGCCGGGGTAGGCGAGGAAGTCCGAAGAGGTCCACTCCCAGGCCTGGCCGACCACCTCCAGGCTGGCGTGGGCGGCCTCCCACTCCTGCTCGCTGGGCAGCCGCTTGCCGGCCCAGCGGGCGAAGGCGTCGGCCGCGTGCCAGGAGACATGGAGGACGGGATGGGCCGGGTCAACAGGGTCGCGACCTCCCATTGTCGTCAGCACCCATCCCCCGCCACCGTCGCGCTCCCAATACAGCGGAGGCTCAGCGGCGGTCTCCTCCATGAACTGGACATACGCGCCGTTGGTGACCGGGGTTCGATCGATTTCGAAAGAAGCGAGCTCGACCGCGTGGCGAGCGCGCTCGTTGTCGTAGGCAAAGCCGCGCTCGGGCGCCCCGACCTGGTGCTCTGCGGCCGGGATCGAGACCATCTCGGGGCCGGCGGCAATGGGCTCGGCCAGCGGGCCGCAGGCATCGCCCACGGGCTCATAGCCCTCGACCATCTGCAGCAGCTGCAGCATCGTCTCGTTGTGCTGGAGCTCGTGGGCGAGCAACATCTCGTAGACGAAGCCTTCGCGCAGCAACCGGTCCCCGGCCTCGGGGCCGACGTCGACCTCCTCCAGCACCTCGAGGGTGCGCTCGCGCACGTCGTCGAGGTAGGAGCGCAGCTCGGCGTTGCGCAGGATCGGCAGCTCACCGCGGGTCTTGCGCGGGTTCTCGATCGCGTCGTAGAAGCGCCCGAGCTCGCCGTGCAGCGGCTCGCGGCCGCCGATCGTCTGCACCAACCAGAGCTCCTCGAAGTTGGCGATGTGGCCGAGATCCCAGGCCAGCGGGCTGAGCAGCGGCGAGTAGACGTGGTTGAGCTGCTCGTCGTCGAGCGGTTGGATCAGCTCCAACGTGCGTGTGCGTGCCTCGGTGAGGCGTTCCGCGATCGCACCCTTGAAGCTCGGCGTCACCTCGGTGGCGATGCGGAAACCCTAGCGAGGTCTTCTTGCCGGGGTGTGAGCTGGTCGATTCAGCGGGCTGCGGCGGTAGGGTGCGGCGGCGATGCGAATCGAGGGGACAAGCGCGCTGGTCGCCGGTGGCGCCTCGGGGCTCGGCGAGGCCGCGGCGAGGGCACTGGTCGAGGCCGGGGCCGCGGTGACGATCGCCGACCTCAACGCCGAGAAGGGCGAGGCGCTGGCGGCCGAGCTCGGCCCCAGCGCGACCTTTGCCAAGGCCGACGTGACCGACGAGGCCGCCGTCGCAGCGGCGGTCGAGCGAGCGGCGACCCACGGCGGCGGCCTTCGCATCTCGGTCTGCTGCGCTGGCATCGGCTGGGCGGAGCGGGTCGCCCACAAGCAGGGCCCGCACAACCTCGAGTTCTTCTCCAACGTGGTCAAGGTCAACCTGATCGGCAGCTTCAACGTGCTGCGCTTGGCGGCGGCCTCGATGAGCGAGAACGAGCCCGACGGGGAAGGTGAGCGCGGCGTCTGCGTCAACACCGCCTCGATCGCCGCCTACGACGGCCAGATCGGCCAGGTCGCCTACGCGGCCTCAAAGGGCGGCATCGTCGGCATGACCCTGCCCGCGGCACGCGACATGGCGTCCCGCGGCGTCCGCGTCGTCACCGTTGCCCCCGGGCTCTTCGACACCCCTCTGCTCGCCGCCCTCCCCGAGGACGCCCGCACCGCCCTCGGCGCCGGCATCCCCTTCCCCTCGCGCCTGGGCCGGCCGGAGGAGTACGCCCGCCTGGTCGGCCAGATCGTCGCCAACCCAATGCTCAACGGCGAGACGATCCGCCTCGACGGCGCCCTGCGGATGCCACCGAAGTAACCCTGACTCGGTGATGTAGATCCGCTGGGCTTTTCGGCTTCCTTCGCTACGAGAAGCCTGATTCACCGTCTTCGACCTCGTCGACTATCTCCGACCGCTTGATCCGGCGACCGCGATTGACATCCCAATGAGCGACCAGGCAAAAGGCGGCGAAAATCGCGGAGGCGGCAGCGACGGCCCAGGGCAAGGGTATGGCGGGCACGGAGCCTTCGGCAGCGGCGACCGCTGTTAGAACAGCCCCGGCGGCGATACCAACGAAGACGCCGCCGGCCCCGCGCCATATCGTCGAAGGATCCGGCCATTCCCGCTCGTGTCGCGTGATTCGACGTAAGCGGCGACCGCCCTTGCCGGACAGATCCTCAATCGAATCTCCCTCTTGCCTGGCCCGCAGGCGCTCTGATCGTTGCATTGCCTTCCTCGCGAAATGCCTGCTCTCGCTCTGCTGAGACAGGCGGCGCAATGAGACAGATACAAACGATTCCCATGTCTGAGAAGCACCTATATATGGATGCAAACAAGGCAGAGCCAGTAAACCTTTGCATCCCTTTCGCGCAGACTCCAACTGCGCAATATCACCCACCTGGGTTTAGGCTCCCACGCCCGGCAGAAGGACATCCTGCGCCTTTCTGCTTGGCGGTGACTGGCAGCGGGCTGGCAAGCACTTTAGGAATCTCGCTGGCAGCTGTCAAGAACCGCCCGCCCGCCGCGCGGACACTCAGTCGGTCCCCTCGGCCTCGGGGTCGCGCCAGACCTGCTTGCGCCATGGCGGGCTGATGGTGAAACGGGCCCGGCTGGTGGTGGCCACCGACTCGAGCGGGATCAGGTGGACGCTGCCGGACGGGGTCAGGCGTTCGAGACGGGGGACGCCGTCGGCGTTGCCGGCGTGGCTGCCGCCGGAGACGAAAAGGACGTGGGTCTCCGCCCCCCAGCCATTGTCGGGACGCACGCCAACCAACTCCGCGACGTCCCTGAGCGACCCCATGCCGGCGTCGGAACCCCAGTTGACGATTCCCTGGTCGTGGTTGTAGCCGTGGTGGGAGGAGGCTCGCTCATCGACGGAGCCGCCGGGACCGATCCTGAATTGCACGCTTTCCCAGTCGTCCCGGTGATAGCCCTCCTCGCCCACGATCGGGACGCCGCGCAGGGTGGCGGAATCGGCGTAGTAGAGCCAGTACTGGATGTAGAGGTTGCCGGCGCGGGAGCCGGAGCAATCGGCGCCGCCGGCCTCCGCGGCCGCAACCGCGTCGGGCCGGCAGTCGATCACGTGAACGAAGGCCGAGACCGGCAAGCCGGCATCGGTGCCACGCACGTAACCGCGTTCGTCGCCGTCGCCGCAGGCGGTGCTGCGGCAGCGCCGGAAATCCACCGGCACCGCCCGCGAGCCCTGCTCGAAGAACAGCGAGGGCATGTGCTCACGGACCAGCTTCCCGACTTCGGTTCCGTAAGCGGCGATCAGGGCCGGTTCGTCACCGTCGCAGCCGTCCGCCAGCGCAGCGGCGCAGAGGATTCGCGAAGCGACCATCCGCGCCAGCCCGGCGGCCGGCACCCGCACTCCCGCCGCCACCATGGCCGCGAAAAGCAAGGAGACGAGCAGCAACAATCCCATCCACTCGACCGTCGACTGCCCCCGCTCCGACTCCATGCGGCGAAGCTAGAAGCGCCGCGGCTACAGGTGTGTGACAACTGCGCCGAATTCCGCCCGCTGCCGCTACGCGATTGCCGTTGGCGCCAACCGCGAGCTCCAACCGTCGCTCAGGCTATTCGTGCCTCGTCAGCAACTGGTCAACCGGGGCATAGTCGTCGCGCAACGGCGCCGCCCCCCCAGCGATGCTTTCGATGTCCGAGCGGACGTAGGTGACGGCGCCTTCGGCGCTCGAGTGGACCGCCTTTGGCAGCGGTCGATCGGAGGCGATCGGCACCGCGTTGCTGCCGAACGGGGCGCCGTCTTCCCCGGCGAAGGCGATCAGTCGGACGTCGGAAAAGGCATCGAGGAACGTCGCCAGCTCGGCCTTCATCATGTCAAGCGGCGGGGCGTCGATCAGGTTCATCGCGTAGATGCCGCCGGGCTTGAGCACGCGCTTCACTTCGGCCATCCACTCCGCCGTGGTGAGCTGCCACGGCACGGAGTCGTGACTGAACGCGTCGCCGACCACGACGTCAGCGCTGTCGCTTTCGACATCGAGCATGTTGACGCGCGCATCGCCCACCGTGACGCGAAACTGCGGCGGGCCGGGCAAGCTGACCCGGCTCTCGACAAAATCGATCAGGCCGCCGTCGACCTCGAGCACCTGGGCGCGCGAACCGGGTCGGGTCGCCTCGAGCCAGCGCGGCAGGGTCAAGCCGCCGCCGCCGACGAACACCCCGGTGAGGGGGGCCTTCGGGGGAAAGGTCCCGTCGATCGCATCAGCGATCCACTGCGTGTAGCCGTACTCGAGCCGCGCCGGGTGCCTGGGGTCGATGAACGACTCATAGCCATCGTCCAGCAGCAGGTTGTAACCGCCGGGTCGTTCCGCTTCGCGAACGATGCTGATGCAGTTGTAATGGGTTTCGGTGAGGCAGGGGGAGTCGGACTGGGCGGAGGCCACGCCCACGGCGACCGCCACCACCGCCACGACAGCCACCCCGCCCGCCGAAAGGAGCTGTGAGCTGGCCCCCAGCGCGATGCCGGAGAAGATGATCACCGCGCCAACGACCGCCACCGCGGTGCTGACCGGCATCAGCGGCACCAGCACGAAGCCGGTCCCGAACGTGCCGACCAGAGCGCCGGCAGTCGCCCAGGCCGAGAGCCGCCCGACCACCGTGCCGCTGGCCCGCAGGTCATGCAGCTGCAGGTGGGCGACGGCCGGGGAGACGGCGCTGAGCACCGCCGCAGCGGGCACGAGCGAGACGAGCATGATGCCGAGCGCGGCGAACTCGCCCTCGCCGCGGGCGCCCGGGCCGAGCCAGCGCACCGCCGGCACGGTCAGCAGCGTGAGCACACCGCCGAGGAGCAGCAGCACGACGACCAGGCGGCGGGTGTCGGTGCGGTCCGCCAGGTACCCGCCGATGGCGGCGCCGGCGGCGATGCCGCCGAGCGCGGCGCCGATGATCGAGGTTGTCGTCTCGAGCGTCAGGCCGACATACGGGGCCAGCAGCCGAACGGCGAGGATCTCCAGCACGAGCACCGCGCCCGCAGCGACGAAGACGAGCGCCGCAGCGGCGGGACGCGGCAGCGCATTGGGAAGTTGCTCGGCCGCTTTTGCGACAGAGCTCTTCTTACCCCTGCCGCCTCTCTCCCGCGTCCGCTTGGAAGGCGTCCTCGTCGCCATGGAGGATCAGATTACTAAAGAAATATCGATCTATAGGTCGATATTCGCGCGGTCGCAGTGCCCGCTCGGGGCCGCGGGACGGACTTAGAGGTTTTGAATCTCGGCGGCGATGTCGGCGGCCGCCTTCTTGGCGTCGTCGAAGAGCATCGAGGTGTTCGACTCGTAGAAGAGGTCGTTGTCGATGCCGGCGAAGCCGGGGCTGAGCGAGCGCTTGATCACGATCACCTGCTGGGCCTGGTCGACCTCGATGATCGGCATCCCGGCGATCGGGCTGTCGGGGTCGTTCTTGGCCGCCGGGTTGGTGACGTCGTTGGCCCCGACCACGACCGCGACGTCGGTGCGCGGCATTTCGGGGTTGATCTCCTCCATCTCCTTGAGCTGCTCGTAGGGCACGTCAGCCTCGGCGAGGAGAACGTTCATGTGCCCCGGCATGCGGCCCGCCACCGGGTGGATCGCGTAGTTGACGGTGACGCCGCGCTTCTCGAGCTCGTCGCCGACCTCCTTGATCGCGTGCTGGGCCTGGGCAACGGCGAGGCCGTAGCCCGGGACGATCACGACGGTGTCGGCGTAGGCGAGCTTGATCGCCGCGTCCTGGGCGCCGATCGAGACGTGGGGCCGTTCCTCGGTGCTGCCACCCCCGCCGCCCGCCGGGGCGCCGCCGAAGCCGGCGAAGAGGACGTTGCCGACCGAGCGGTTCATCGCCGTCGCCATCTCCATCGTCAGGATCGTTCCCGAGGAGCCGACCAGGGTGCCGGCGACGATCAGGGCGACGTTGTCGAGGGCGAAGCCGGCGGCCGCGGCGGAGAGGCCGGTGAAGGCGTTGAGCAGCGAGATCACAACCGGCATGTCGGCGCCGCCGATCGGCAGCACGACCAAATTTCCGAGCAGCCCAGCCGCAAGCAGGATGGCGATGAAGATCGCCTGCGAGGGATCGTCGTTGTTGATCGCGATGTTGACGCAGGCGACGAGGATGCCGATCAGCAGGGCGGCGTTGATCACCTGCTGACCGGGGACGGCAAGCGGCTTGGTCGGGATCAGGTCCTGCAGCTTGGCGAAGGCGATGTTCGAGCCCCAGAAGGAGACCGAGCCGACGACGGCGGCGAAGAGGACCGGGATCAGGGTGTCGAGCGGCATCGAAGAGATCTGGCCGATCGAGATCTCGTGAATCCCGTTGCGGATCTCCGACCAGGCGATCAGGGCGACGGCGCCGCCGCCGACGCCGTTGTAGAGGGCGACCATCTGCGGCATCTCGGTCATCTGCACGCGGACCGAGGCGATCACGCCAATCGCGGTGCCGATCCCGAGCCCGGCGGCGATCAGGCCCCAGTTGCCGATCCCGTCGAGCAGCAGCGTCGTCACCACGGCGACCGCCATGCCGGCGGCGGCGACCAGGTTGCCCTGCTTGGCGGTGGTCGGGTGGGTGCCGCGTTTGACGCCGAGGATGAAGAGCGAGAAGGCGACGATGTAGAGCGCGGTGGCGGCGTCGCCGCCCGGCTTGAAGACTGCCAGCAGGGTCATTTGCCGGCCTTCCCGTCAGCGTCGGCCTTGGGTTTTGGCTTTTTGGAGAACATGCCGAGCATGCGGTCGGTGACCATGAAGCCGCCGACGATGTTGATCGCGCCGAAGGCGACGGCGATCGTGCCGATGACGTACTCCAGCGGGTCGTCGGCGTAGCCGAGGACGATCAGGCCACCGAGCATGACGATGCCGTGAATCGCGTTGGTCTGCGACATCAGCGGCGTGTGCAGGGTGGTCGGCACCTTCGAGATCACCTCGAAGCCGACGAAGGCGGCGAGCACGAAGATCGTGATCTCGGTCATCAGGCTCATTTGGCCGCCCTCTCGTTGCGGATCTCGCCGCCGTGGGTGATGCAGGCGGCGGCGACGATGTCGTCCTCGAAGTCGACTTTGAGCCCGCCCTCCTCGTCGATCAGCAAGCCGAGCAGGTTCTCCAGGTTCTTGGCGTAGAGCTGCGAGGCGGGCCGGGGCATCTCGCTGGCGAGGTTGCGCGGGCCGATCACCTTGACGCCGTTCTCGGCCACGGTCTGCCCCGCCTCGGTCAGCTCGCAGTTGCCGCCGGTCTCGGCGGCGAGGTCGACGATCACCGAGCCGGGCTGCATGCCGCGCACCGCCTCGGCGGTGATCAGCAGCGGCGCCGGGCGCCCCGGGATCGCGGCGGTGGTGACGATCACGTCCTGCTTGGCGGCGTTCTCGCCGAGCGCCTCGCGCACCTGCGCGTTCTCCTCGTCGGTGAGCGGGCGGGCGTAGCCGCCCTCGCCCTCGGCGTCGGGGATGAAGTCCAGTTCCAGCGGGCGGCCGCCGAGCGAGGCGATCTGCTCCCAGGCGGCGCGGCGGATGTCGAAGCCGGTGACGATCGCGCCGAGCCGCTTGGCGGTGGCGACGGCCTGCAGACCGGCGACGCCGGCGCCGAGGACGAGGACCTTGGCCGGTGGCACGGTGCCGGCGGCGGTGGTCATCATCCCGTAGAAGCGGCCCGACTCGCGGGCGGCGATCAAAGAGGCGGCGTAGCCGGCGGCGGCGGCCTGCGAGGAGAGCGCGTCCATCGCCTGGGCGCGGGTCGTGCGCGGGATCGCCTCCATCGCGAAGCTGGTGACGCCGGCGGCGGCCAGCGCCTTGTTGGTCTCGGCCGCGGTCCAGGGCGAGAGGTGGCCGATGAAGAGCTGACTGGAGTTGAGGCGACCGATCTCGGCGGCGGAAGGGGCGGCGACGCGGAGGACCACGTCGGCGCCCCACGTAACCTCGGCCTCGACGACTTCGGCCCCCGCCTCGGTGTACTGGGAGTCGGGATGGCCGGCGGCGTCGCCGGCGCCGGACTCGACCAGCACGTCGACCTTCTCGTTGGAGGCAAGGGACTTGACTACGTCAGGGACCAGCGCGACACGGCGCTCCCCCTCGGCGGTCTCTTTCGGCACTCCGATCTTCACGCGGCGCGGAAGGTTATGGGATCACGGGATCGGATGACGCTCATGGCCGCGCAGGTCAACGACGCGGGGAGCGTGGCGTGCTCTGCACGCGAGCGACTGAGGACGCGGAGAGGCGAAGTGCCATGCGCGTCATCCGATCAGCGCCGCGAGGCGCTCCAAGGTGTGCAGCTGCTCGCTGCGCTCGGCGTGGACCGGGGAGACGATCAGGCGATCGATGCCGGCGCCGCGGAAGCGCTCGACCCGCTCCGCCACCTCGGCCTCGGTGCCGACCAGCGAGGTCGCCTCGACGATCTCATCGGGGACGGCCTCGAAGGCGCCGGCGCGGTCGCCGTCCTGAAAACGGCGCTGGACGTCGTCAGCGACCTCGCCGAAGCCGAAGCGGTGGGCGAGGTCGACGTAGAAGTTGGTCTTGCGGCTGCCCATGCCACCGAAGTAGAGGACGAGCCCGGCCTTGACCACGGCCTTGGCGGCGTCGAGGTCGCCGTCAATCGCCACCTGCAGCGACGGCGATACCTCGAGGTCGGAGCGCTGGCGGCCGCCCTTGGCGAAGCCGGCCTCGAGGTGCTCGCCCCAGGTCTCTTGAAAGGCGTCGACGCTGAAGAAGATCGGGATCCAGCCGTCGGCGATCTCCGCCGCCATCTCGACCGACTTGCGGCCGATCGCGCCGACGAAGACGGGGATCTGGTTGCGGTCGGGGTGGAAGTTGAGCTTCAGCGCCTTTCCCTCGCCATCGGGTAGAGGCAGTCGGTAGTGCTCGCCCTGATGATCCACCGGGCCCTCGCGGGCGATGATCTCGCGCACCACTTCGATGTACTCGCGGGTGCGGCCCCAGGGCTTGGCGTAGGGCACGCCGTACCAGCCTTCGGAGACCTGCGGGCCGGAGGGGCCGAAGCCGAAGAGGAAGCGGCCGCCGGAGAGCTTGTCGATCGTCGCCCCGGCCATCGCCGCGGCGGCGGGCGGGCGGGCGGGAACCTGCATGATCGCGGCGCCGAGGTTGATCGTCGTCGTCTGGGGGGCGAGCCAAGCGAGCACGCTGACCACGTCGGAGCCGTAGGACTCGGCCGCCCAGACCGACTCGAAGCCGGCCTTCTCGGCCGCCAGCACCACCTCGAGGGCGTCCTCGCCGGCGGGGCCGATCCCCCAGTAGCCGAGGTTGAGTCCGAGCTTCAAAGCCATCCGGCGCTCACCCTATTGAATAGACGGCGATGACGGACGCAGCGATCGAGCGGGGACTCTCCAGCGCCACGGCGGCGAAGCGCCTGCGCGAGCTGGGCCAGCCGGCCGAGAGCTCCTCGCGCTCGACCTCCAGCATCGTCGCCGGCAACGTCTTCACGCTCTTCAACGCGATCATCGGCGCCTTCTTCGTCCTCGACCTCGGGCTGGGCCTCTACGCGGACTCGATCTTCGGCCTGATCGCCGTGATCAACAGCTACATCGGCATCCGCCAGGAGCTGAAAGCGAAGCGCACCCTCGACCAGCTGGCGGTGCTGGTCGCCCCCCGCGCCAAGGTCGTCCGCGACGGCGCGGTCGATGAGCCTGTTGGCCGAGGAGGTCGTCCCCGGCGACGTGGTCAGGGTCGAGCCCGGCGACCAGCTGGTTGCCGACGGCGAGGTGATCGAAACGCGCGGGATGACCCTCGACGAGTCGATGCTGACCGGCGAGGCCGACGGCGTGCGCAAGGGCGCCAGCGAGCGGGCGCTCTCCGGCTCCTTCTGCATCAGCGGCTCCGGCTACTACGCGGTCGACGCGGTGCGCGAGCAGAGCTACGCGGGTCGGCTGGCCGGCGAGGCGCGCGCCTTCCGCCACCCCCCCTCCCCCTGCAGGCCGAGGTCAACCGTGTGATCGTCGCCTGCGTCTACGTGATGGCACCGCTGGCGGCGATCCTGATCCTCTCGCTGAACGTGCAGAACAAGGGGATCGAGGAGGCGGCGCAGACCGCCACCGCCGGCCTGGTGACGCTGATCCCCGAGGGGCTGGTGCTGTTGATGAGCGTCACCTTCGCCGTCGCCGCGGTGCGGCTGGCGCGCAAAGACACGCTGATCCAGCAGATGAGCGCGACCGAGAGCCTCGCCGCGGTCGACACGATCTGCGTCGACAAGACGGGCACCCTGACCGACGGCGAGCTGCGCCTGCACGGGGTGGAGATCGCCGAGGGGCTCGACGCGGCGGCGGCGCACGCGGCCCTGGGGCGCTTCGCCGCCAGCGCCGGCGACCGCAACCGCACGCTGGAAGTCGTCGCCGCGCGCTTCCCCGGCGAGGCGGCGCGGGTCGGCGGCGAAGTGCCCTTCTCCTCGGAGTGGAAGTGGAGCGGCCTGCGCATTGGCTCGACCAGCTACGTGCTCGGCGCCCCCGACGTCCTCGGCGAGGCCGGCGCGCTCACCCTCCCCCCGGCCTCGCCCGCGTGCTCGAGCGCGAGACCGCGGCCGGGCGGCGGGTCGTCGCCTTCGGCGAGTCGAGCGAGCAACTGCCGGAGGACCCAGCGAAGGCGTCGGCGCCGCGCTTGGCGCCGATCGCGCTGGTCGTGCTGGAGGAGACGCTGCGGCCCGACGCGGCGGCGACGGTGGCGACGATGCGCGAGGAAGAAGTCGACCTGAAGCTGATCTCCGGCGACGCGCGAGCGACCGTCACCGCGGTCGCCTACGCGGTCGGCATCCCCCGCGAGGCCGGCGTGATCGAGGGCTCAGAGCTGCCCGAGGACGCCGAGGGCCTGGCCGCGGCGGCGCAGGCCAACACCGTCTTCTGCCGGATCAAGCCCGAGCAGAAGCGCGACCTGGTCGGCGCGCTCGCCGCCTCGGGACGCTACGCGGCGATGATCGGCGACGGCGTCAACGACGTGCCGGCGCTGAAGCGGGCGCGGATGGCGGTGGCGATGGGCTCGGGGGCGCAGGTGACCAAGGGCGTCGCCGACGTCGTCCTGCTCAAGGACGAATTCGCCCGCCTGCCGCAGGCGGTCGGCGAGGGGCGGCGGATCGCCCGCAACATCCACCGGCTGGGGCGCCTCTACCTGACCAAGACGGTCTACGCGGCGACCCTGATCCTGCTCGTCGCCGTGCCCGGCTTCGCCTTCCCCTTCCTGCCCCGCCACCTCACCCTGGCCGCCTTCCTGACGATCGGCATCCCCTCCTTCGTGCTGGCCCTGGCGCCCTCCGACGGGCCGCTCTACCGCGGCCACCTGCTGCGCTCGCTCGCCGCCTTCGCGGTGCCGGCGGGAGTGGCGACGGCGCTCGGCTCGATCCTCTCCTTCTTCCTCGTCGACACCGTCTTCGGCGGCAGCCTCGAGGCGGGCCGCACGGCGGCAACGACGACCCTGATCGTGCTCGGGCTGAGCTTCGTGCTGCTGCTCGAGCGCGGGCCCGGCCGCGAGCACATCGCGATCCAGAGCTACATGCTCGCCCTCGTCGCCGGCC
>CAVPKH010000003.1:0-789450 GCA_963705635.1 uncultured Solirubrobacterales bacterium
TCATCGCCGCCCCGATCGACGCGATGGACTCGACCACCCCCGATAACAGCCCTGCCGAGCAGGCGCCCCCCCGCCTCGCCGAGGTGCGGGGCTTGATCCTCGAGGCCTGCGGCCCGGCCCTCGCCGACTTCGGCATCACCGCCGCCGACGCCCCGGCCGACCTCGACCTGCGCGGCAGCGGCATGATCGACTCGCTCGGCTTCGTCGAGGTGATCGTCGCGCTCGAGGAAAAGCTCGACCTCGAGCTCGACCTCGAAGCCATGGACCCGGAGCAGATCACGGTCCTCGACCCACTCGCCACCTACGTGGCCGGCCTGCTGCAGGCACGCTCGGGGGCGGCCGATGAGGTATGAGTCGACGCTGGCGGGCGCGCGGCGGCGGCTGCTGGCGCTGATCGCCCTCTATGGCCCGGGAGCGGAAACCACCCGGGTTCGCCTGCACCGCCTGCGCGGGGTCAAGATCGGCTCCGGCTGCTTCATCGGCACCGACGTGATCATCGAGACCGCCTTCCCTCACCTGGTCGAGATCGGCGACCGGGTCGACCTCGGTATGCGGACAACGATCGTCGCCCACCAGCAGGGCGAGGTCGCCGACGAAAGCGAGCCCTCGGTGAAGATCGAAGACGACGTCTTCATCGGGCCCGGGGCGATCCTCCTCCCCCATGTCACGGTCGGCCACGGCGCCGTCGTCAACGCCGGCAGCATCGTCACCACCTCGGTGCCACCGCTGACGATGGTGCGCGGCAACCCGGCCGAGCCGGTGGCTCGCTGCGGGGTCCCGCTCGGCCGCAGCACGCCGATGCGTGAGTTCTACCGCCAGCTGCGCCCGATCCGGCGCAAGTGACCGGCGCCCGGGCCTCGATCGCAGTCGGGGTCTTCCCGGCCCGGGAGCTGGATCTGCGCCCGCGCCTCTTCGCCGCGCTCGAAGCCGCCTTTCCCGTCTGCTTCGAGGGGCGCCAGGCCGGCGAGCTGCGCGATCTCGACGCCGCGATCGAGATCGGCGAAGCCGAGATCCTAGGGGCGGCCGGGATGCCGCTGCTCTCGTTGCTGGTGGCGGAGCCGGCTGCACGACGGCGGGCTGAGCCCCCAGGTCCTCGAGACGGCGCTCGGAGCTCGACCCTCGACTGCGCGGCGCGACGCTCCCCGACACGCGCCTCGGGGCCGCCCTGCGCTCCGGCGCCGGGATCGAGGTCGCCGGCGGCGCCGCCGTGCTTGCCAGCTGCCTCGGAGAGCCGACCTGGACCCGCCCGGCGGGCTCGAGCGAGCGCTGCTGGCGCCGCAGCGAGCTGGGCGCCGACGAGGCCCTGCGCGAACGGCTCTGCCTCAGCCGCAGCGCCGCCCTGCTGCCGCTGGTGCACTTCCTCCGCCAGCTGACCGCGCCGATCGGCTGGCAGCCGCCGCCGGCCCGAGCGAGCATCGTCTTCGATGACCCCAACCTGCACTGGCCCTCCTACGGCTTCGTCAAGCTCAGCGCTCTGAGCGAGCATGCCCGTGCCCGCGGCTACCACGCCTCGCTGGCGATGGTCCCGCTCGACAGCTGGTTCGCCCACCCCGCGGCGGTCCGCACGCTGAAGCAGAGCGCTGGCTCGATCTCGCTGACCGTCCACGGCAACGACCACAACGGCGGTGAGCTCGGGCGGCAGCAGACCGAGGCTGATGGGCTGGCGCTGGCCGCCCAGGCGCTGCGCCGCATCGGCGCCTTCGAAGGACGGACCGGGATCGCCGTCGATCGGGTGATGGTGCCGCCCCACGAGGAGTGCTCCGAGGCGACCGTGCAGGGCCTGCTGCGCAGCGGCTTCGAGGCGATCACGATGACCCGGCCCTACCCCTGGCTGGCGCGGCCGCCGCGCACCTGGCTGGCGCGGCCGGAGGGAGTCGACGCCCTGGTCGGCTGGCGCCCCGCCGACTTCGCTGCGGGGCTGCCGGTGCTGCTCCGCCATCCCCTGCTCAGCCGCGACGGGCCCGAGCTGGTGCTGCGCGCCTTCCTCGACCAGCCCCTGATCCTCTACGGCCACCACGGCGACCTGGCGGAGGAAGGGCTTGACGTCCTGGCTGGCGCCGTCGACGAGGTCAACCGGCTGGGCGAGACCCGCTGGTGCGCGCCCGGCGAGATCGCCGCCGGCAACTTCGAGACCCGACTGGAGGGGTCGCGGCTCAGCGTCCGCCCCTACGCGCGGCGGGCGCGGGTGCAGGTTCCCGACACGGTCGGGCAGCTCATCGTCGAGCTACCCGACGCCCACCCGGGCCCCGCCGCTGAGCAGCTCCTCGTCAACGGCCGGACGGCGCGGTTTGGCGACCCGGTCGGGGTCTCCCCCGGCGCCACGGCCGAGCTGGCGCTGCGCGCCAGCAATCAGGTTGATCCGGCAACCGTGCCCAGTCCTCGCCGCCAGCCGCTGGCGCTGGCGCGAAGGGCGCTCGGCGAGGGCCGCGACCGCCTACTGCCCTTTGTCAGCCGCGCCGGCTGAGACGGGCAGCAGCCGAATCGGGGCGTCAACGGAGGTCTGAGGCGGCGGCCCGAAGGGCGGCTCGCGGCGGCCGGTGAGCGTGCCCAGGGCAAGCTTCGACGCGGCTCGGCGCTCGGCGCTGCCGCCCAGCCGTCGCGGCAGCATCGCCCGCGTCGCGTGGCGAGCCGCGACGGCGCTCAGGTAGGCATAACGGTGCGCCCTGGAGAAGTGCTTCTCAGCGTAGACGCGGCGGGCGAAGACGTCCTGGGCGACCAGCTTGGGCTTGATGCCGGCCTTGCCCGCGTGGTGGACGATCGTCATTCGCGGCGAGTGGATGATCTTCCAGCCGGCCTGCTTGATGCGGATGCAGAGGTCCGGCTCGTCGCAGTAGAGGAAGAGCCGCTCGTCCATCAGCCCGGCGCTGAGCAGCGCCTCGCGGCGGATCAGCATGTAGGCGCCGGTCGACCAGTCGCACTCGAGCTCCCCCTCGTAGGCGGCGAGATCGAGCTGGCGCTCGCCCAGGCCCGAGGACGACGGCGAAAGGCTCTCCGGGACGAAGGCCTCGACGAAAGCCCGCCTGGCGCTGGGGAAGCGGCGAACCGTCGGGTAGAGCACGCCGTCGCCGTCGAGCTGCTTGACGCCGACGAGGCCGATCTCGGGGCGCGCGTCGAGCATCGCGATCAGCTCGCCGAAGTTGCCGTCGACGATTTCCGTGTCCGGGTTGAGGCAGAGCGAGTAGCGCGAGGTGCAGGTCTCCAGCGCCCGGTTGTTGCCGTGGGCGAAGCCGCGGTTCTGGCAGCTGACCACGCGCGCTTCGGGGAAGCTCCCCTCGACTGTCTCGCGCACGCCGTCGCTCGATTCGTTGTCGACGACGACGACGTCGAGGCTGGCCTCGCCGGCGTGGGCGTAGACCGTGGTCAGGCAGGTGTCGAGCCAGTGCGCCTCGTTGGTCGAGACGATGACGATCGAGAGATCGCGTTCGTTCTTGTCGTTTCCGAGCATCGCCACCTGACTATTTAACGCGCCGCGGGGGCCGGCCCTTGCGCGCCGACCGACCCAGCGGGCGCGTCAGCCAGCCGACGGCGAGGCGGCTGCAAGCAGTCCCGCCGCCGCCATGTAGCTCTCCAGCCCCTGGCGCCAGTGGGGCAGCGGCTTGAGGCCAAGCTCGTCGGCTCGGGCCCTGCCCAGAACGCCGTTGAGCGGCCTGCGGGCGCCGCCGGGCTGGCGTTCGGTCACCGTCGGTCGCACCTCGACGCCGACCCCCGCCAGCTCGACGATCGCCTCGGTGAACTCGTGCCAGGAGCAGCTGCCCGCTGCGGTCAGGTGCAGCAGGCCGCCGGCGTCGGCGTTCACCGCTTCGACCACGGCCACGGCGAGATCGGCGGTTGCGGTCGGGCTGAGGCGCTGGTCGGCGACGACCGCGAGCTCGCCCTGCTCGCGGGCGCGCTCGATCATGCGGGTGACGAAGTTGCCGCCCTTGGAGGCGCTGCCGGAGCGCCCGTAGAGGCCGCCGGTGCGGACGACAAGCGCGCCGGGAGCGTAGGCAAGCGCCGCGTACTCGCCGGCCAGCTTGGAGAGCGCGTAGATGCTCTGCGGCGAGGGGGCGTCGTGCTCGCCATAGGGAGCGTCGGCGGCGCCGTCGAAGACGTAGTTGGTGCTGAGGTGGACGAGGCGGGCGCCGTGCTCGTCGCAGAGCTCCGCCATGCGCTTGACCGCCGTCGCGTTGACGGCGAAGGACTGCTGCTCCTCACGCTCGCAGACCTCGACGTTGTGAAACGCCGCGCAGTTGAAGACGACGTCGGGCCGGGTCGCGGCGAACGCCTTGGTGAGCGCGTCGGTATCGGCAATGTCGAGCTCGGCGTGGGAGCGCGCCTGGAACTCGCACTCCCCGCCCAGCAGCGCCTCCAGGTCGGAGGCGAGCTGGCCACCGCCTCCGGTGGCCAGCACTCGCTCGAATCCGCTCACAGAACCCCTCCGAACTGCTCCATCCGAGGCCGGACCTCGTTGAGGAGCTCGAGCCAGCGGATGTTGTAGTGCCGTGGATCGGTCAGCGACGCCGAGTCGGCCGTGGCGACCTGGTCGAGCAGGTCGGAGACCGCCTGCACGACCGAGCGGCTGGGGATGAAGCCGACGCGGCTCGAGAGCTTGGCGTTCGAGCACTCGTAGTCGCGGGTCAGCTTCGGCGCCGGCTGCTCGGTCAGCTCGACCTCGCGGCCGAGCAGCTGGACCGAACCGGCAACCAGCATCGCGAGCTCGCGGATCTGGTAATTGGAGTGCATGACGTTGAAGATCTCGCCGCGGACCAGGTCCGCGGGAGCCTCCATCACGGCGATCATCGCCTCGGCGCAGTCGCGCACGTCGACCAGCGGCCGCCACATCCAGCCGCCCCCGTGCAGGTAGAGCTTGCCGTTGACCAGGGCGTCCTTGACGAACGTGTTGACGACCAGGTCGAAGCGCATCCGCGGGCTGTGCCCGTAGACGGTGCCGTTGCGCAGGATCGTCGGGCAGAGCCCGGAATCGACCAGCTCGAGCAGCTTTTCCTCGCCGTAGCGCTTCGAGGTCGCGTAGGCGCCGCGCGGTTCGATCGGCGCCGTCTCGTCGTGCATGCCCGGCGGCAGACCGTCGTAGAGCGAGCAGGACGAGGCGAAGATGAAGCGCTCGATGCCGCGGTCGACGCAGGCCTGTCCCAGCGTCTCGGTGGCGATCGCGTTCATCTGCCAGTTCGCCTCGGGGTCGTACTCGGCGGTCGGATCGTTCGACAGCCCGGAGAGGTTGATCACCGCGTCGACGCCGTCGAGGGCCGTCGCCGGCATCTCGCGGACGTCGGCGAGGACCAGCTCGACGCGATCGATCACGTCGGCCAGCGGCTGCTCGCCCCAGTACATGCGGTCGAGAATGCGAACGTTGTAGCCGCGATCGAGCAGGCGCGGCACCAGCACCGATCCGATGTAGCCGGCGCCGCCGGCGACGAGGATCGTCTGGCCCGGTTCAGGGGCCTCCGGCAGCAGCCCGTTGGAACGGGTGTCCTGCCCGGGAAGGCCTGCCGGCTGTTTGTGGTTGTCGTGGTTCTGGGTCATTTCTATTCCTCCATCCAGGTTTCAGGGTTGACTCGGAACCGGCGCCGAGTCAACGGCATCCGATCGTTGGGATCTGATTGGCACAGGGCCTCTCCTCGAGACCGAGAGGCGATGCTTGAAGAGCAGCGCCCGCCGCTCGACTCCGTGCCAGGAGGCGAACGCGAGCAGGTAGGCGACGGGGAAGGCGAGCAGGGCGAGCGTCAGCGGGCTCGGCCCCGACCCGCCCCAGAGCTCGAAGATCATCTGCTGGACCGGGAAGGCGAAGAGGTAGATCCCGTAGGAGACGTCGCCGGGCCGGGTGAGGCGGCGCAGGCCGCCGGAAGAGAGGTAGGCGGCGCAGAGCACGAGGTAGGGAATCGCGATCAGCAGGACGGGACGCTCGACCGCGGTTCCCAGGGATGCGATCAGCCCCACCAGCGCGATCAGGGCGAGGCCCCAGCGCAGTGGCACGCGGTCCCGATACCTGTAGAAGGCGGCCGAGACGAAGAACAGCGCCGTCAGGTGGGCGGCGAGGCCGTCGGCGCCACGGAGGAAGTCCAGCGGGGCGCCGAGGACGGGCAGGTCAACCACGCCGATCGGCGCGACCGAGAGCGCGAAGAAGGCAACCGCCACCGGAATAACCGACCTCCCCAGCAATCCGATCAGCCCCAGCGCCGCCACCAAGCCGTAGGCGCGAACCTCGATCGGCAGCGTCCAGAGCGAGACGTTGACCGCGTGGTCGGGGTGAGAGGCGAATACCCCGGGCAGGTCGAGGGCGATCTCGTGGCCGAAGCCGCCGGTGGCGGTCGAGACCATGTTGTCGACCACGTAGCCCAGCGTCGCCGGGCTGGTGAAGTAGGAGGAGAGGCTGATTTCGGTCACCAGCGGACCGACCAGGAAGGCGCAGAGCACGACCGTCAGCGCCAGCGCCGGCAGGATGCGCAGGCCGCGCCGGACGACGAAGCCGCGCAGGTTCGGCTGGCGCAGCCAGCTCGCCGCGATCAGAAAGCCGCTGATCGCGAAGAAGACCTCGACGCCGAAAGTGCCAAGCGGCCAGTGGCCGATTCTCGGCTCGGCGGCGCCGGTCACCACGAAGGAGTGAGAGGCGAGCACCAGGGTCGCGCCCAGCAGCCTGAGCACGTCGAAGTTGTTCTCGCGCCCACTCGCGCGAGCATCGAGAGTCGTTGCGGTCATCTCGTATAGGAAACGGCGGTGGCGGCGGGCAACTTCCACGAGGGCGAAGCCGCATTGCGCCTGGATTGTTAGATTCCCCGGCCATGGATCGCCTTGAGACGAAGATCGACGGCCCGGTACTCGTCCGCCCGACGGTGCACGGAGACCACCGTGGCTTCTTTCACGAGACCTACCGGCGCAACGTCTACGAGGGCCTCGGCATCACCGACGAGTTCGTCCAGGACAACCACTCGCGCTCCGGCAAGGGGATCGTCCGGGGCATGCACTTCCAGGTCGGCGCCGGCATGGCCAAGCTGGTGCGCTGCTCGCGGGGCGCGATCCTCGATGTCGTCGTTGACCTCAGGAAGGGCTCGCCGACCTACGGCCAGTGGGAGGGCTTCGAGCTCGACGACGAGAACCTGCACCAGCTCTACGTGCCGATCGGCTTTGCCCACGGTTTCTGCGTCACCAGCGACACCGCCGACGTGATGTACAAGTGCTCGGGCTACTACGACGAGTCGATCGAGCGCGGCATCGCCTACAACGACCCCGAGGTCGGCGTCGAGTGGCCAGCGGGCGTGGAGCTGATCCCCTCCGAGCGCGACGCCACCGCCCCCCGCCTCAGCGAGGTCGAGGCGGAACTTCCCTTCACCTACTGAGTCAGGCCGCCCGCCGGCAGTCGCACCGGTGAAGTGGCGTCTTTGACCAGCAGCTCCGCTTCCCCCCCGCCATCGGCGGGAACGGTGTAGACGTTGCGTTCGTCCGAGTAGGCGAGGGTGTCGTTGTCCAGCCACTCGACCTGGTCGTCGATCGAGCGGTCCTCGGCCACCGCGTGGTCGGCCAGCGTCGCCAGGTCCAGCACCCGCAGCCGCCAGCGCGCTTCGTCCCCGAGCCGGCTCTTGAAGGCGATCTGCTTGCCGTCGGGCGAGAGCGAGGGGCACTCGACCCCGTCGCGAAGCACCCGCATCGATTTGTCGCGGATATCGGCCTCGACCAGGTAGTGGACGCCGCCGGTGCCCAGGGTGGCGTAGAAGCGATTCGAGTCCCGGGGGTCGAAGGTGACCCCCCAGAAGTTGAAGTCAACCGCGTCGAACGGCTTGCCGTCCTTGCTCACCCCGTACTGCTCGAGCTGCCCGACCTGCTTGCCGCTTGCCATCTCGAGGATCGTCGTCCGGGTCGAGAAGGCGGTGGGCGAGGAGAGGTAGGAGTCGCCGCTGACGAAGACCGTCATCGCCCCGTAGCGGCCGTCGCTGGAGACGCGGGCCCGCGAGGGCAGCCCGGTCAGGGCGCTCTCGTGCAGCGGCTGCAGCTTCGAGTCGAAGATCGAGGCGGTGTAGTCGACGCCGGAGGGGGCGATGCCCATGCAGATGCCGCGACCGTGGGCGAAGTAGACGCGCTCGCAGGCGAGGCCGGAGGCCGCGGGCTGGCTCACCTTGCCGTCGGCGACGACGAAAACGCGGCCGTTGAGGCGGGTGTTGTGCGGGTCGACGGCGCGCACCATGAGGTCGGTGTGGTTGAGCACCTCGTGCGCGACCGGGCGCGCGTCGGTGCTCGTCTCGTTGGGCCCCAGGGCGGCGACGGCGACGTAAGCGCCGCCGGCCACGATGCAGAGCGCGACCAGCCCGATCAGGATCTTGCCGTTGCGACTAGGCATGCAGGGGCGCTCGCTGCGAGCGCAGCAGCAGCGGGATCGCGACGACGATCGCGAGCAGGAGCCCGGCGCCGAAGACGAGCACCGCGCCGCGCAGGCCGAGCACGAGCCAAAGAGCGCCGAAGGCGACCGAGGAGAGCAGGTTGCCGATGCTGACCACGGTGGTCAGCATTCCCAGCCCGCTCGCCTGCAGGTCCTCGGGCAAAAGCGCGCCGGCGAGCGCCGCGAGGACGCCTTCGGTGGCGGCGAAGTAGCCGCCGAGGCCGATCAGGCAGACCACCAGCAGGCCGTATCCGAGTGAGCTCATCAAGAGCGCACCGTAGACGACGAAGAGGAGGGCATAACCGGCGAGCAGGACCGGGACCCGGCCGACCCGGTCGGCGAGCTGGCCGACCGGGATCGCCAGCCCCATGAAGGCGACCGCGGTGATCACGTAGAGCAGCGGGAAGACGGCCGGCTCGAAGTCGATCTTGCGCTGCAGGCCGACGTAGATCAAGGCGTCGGAGACGCTCGCCAGCGAGAGCCCGGCGGCGGCGAGCAGCAGCAGCGAGAAGCGCGGGTCGCGGACGAGGCCGGCCGCGGCCCGCAGGGAGGGCGGGTTGCTGTCCCGCAGCGGCGCTCGTTTGGGCTTGCCCTGCACGGTCAGCAGGAGGACGGCGAGGCCGAGGAAGGCGAAGAGCGTGCTGACGACGAAGACGGCGTCGAAGCGGGCCGGCGCCACCAGCAGGATGCCGAAGGCGATCAGCGGCCCCAGCATCGCCCCGGCCGAGTCCATCGCCCGGTGCACGCCGAAGGCCGTCGCCAGGCCGGCCTTGCTGCTCGAGAGCGAGATCAGGGCGTCGCGCGGCGCGGTGCGGATGCCCTTGCCGATGCGGTCGAAGGCGACGATCGCGCCGATGCCGCCGATCGTGGTGCCGGCCGTCACCAGGGCGATCTTGCCCAGGGCGGAGATCCCGTACCCGGCTCCGGCAACCTCCTTGGGCTTGCGCCAGCGGTCCGAGACGAAGCCGCTGGCGACCTGCACCAGCGCCGCGGCGCCGCGGTAGGTGCCGTCGATCGCGCCCAGGGCCAGCGGGCTGGCGCCAAGCGTGAAGACCAGGTAGAGCGGCAGGATCGTCGCCACCATCTCCGAGGAGACGTCGGTCAGCATGCTGACGAAGCCGAGCATGACGACGTTGCGCGGCACCTGCAGGCGCACTGAGCGGCGCGCCCAGAGCTTGGGCTTGAGCAGGGCTTTGGAGGCTTCGACCTGGTACATGGACTAGTTCACAAACGTCTGAACTAGTCCTTTTCTCGCACTATCCGCCGCAGCTCCGGTCAAGCCAAGCCGGTCGCTCACCTCGGTCGCGACCTCTTCGGCAAAGCCCATCACCGAGTCGCCGTTGAGCAGCTGGGGGTAGATCTGAGCGTTGGAGGCCAGCGCCAGGCCGTCGACTCCCGGCCAGATCGGCGCCACCCGGGTCTCGCCCTTGGCCCGCAGCGTGTGCACGGGCTCGACCAGCTTTGCCCGCTGCACGGTCCAGTCGACCACCTCGTCGCGGCTGAAACCGGGCGACAAGCGGGCCAGGTAGTCGGTGAAACGGCGGTAGACCGACTCGTCGTCCTCGCTCTGCTCGGGGGCGCTTGGATCGCAGTACTTGGGCAGGTAAACGAGGTGAAGGCCGTCGGTGTGCTCGGTCCCGAGCACCTGAGTCGTCTCGATCGCGCTGGTCACCGGCGTCTCCTCGGTGATGTTGACCGCGTAGTAGGGCAGCAATGAGCGCGGCACCTTGATGATCGCGCAGACGCAGCCCAGCCAGCGCTGTGGATACGGAGCCAGCAGCCCTTGGTGGCGCTCCGGCAGCAGGAAGCGCAGCGCCGGCGGCTGCAGGGTCGGGATCGTCAGGTCGAAATCGAGGGTCTCGCCGTCGAGCTCCACCCCGGTGATCGAGCCGTCCTCGGCGGTCGCCAGGCCGGTGACCGGCGCATCGGTGCGGGCCTCGACGCCCAGCCCCCGAGCCCGCTCGACCATCGCGTCGATCAGCCTCTGGTGGCCGCCGACGATGTAGCCCATTTCCTCGCCGCCGCCGCCGTTTTTGCCGCGGGCGCCGGACATGCGGCGCGTGCGCGCCCAGAGGTAGGTCGCCGGCAGCCCCGAGGGGTCGCCGTCGAAGCGGGAGTCGAGCAGCGGCTTCCAGATCCGCTCGACCACCTGGCGGCCGCAGTGACGGCGCAGCCAGGTCTCCAGCGGCAGCTCCTCGAGCTCCGCGTAAGAGCTGCGCAGCTGGCACTGGGCGACGAACCAGCCGAGCCGCAATCTGGCGACCGGGCTGAGGGGGGAAAAGCGCAAGAGGTCGCCGATGCCGTTGAAGTCGTGCATCTCGCCATTGGCGAAGAAGCCGGCGCCGACCGGCGTGTAGCGCAGCTGGTCACCGAGGCCGACCTCCTCGGCCATCGCGATCATCTTCGAATCGGCGGGCGTGATCACGTGGTAGAAGCGATCGACCCGATGACCGCCGAAGTCGATCGTCCCGGCAAGACCGCCGAGGCTGGGGCCGCGCTCGATCACGGTCACCTTCGCCCCTGCCTGGGCGAGGCGCAAAGCCAGCGATACGCCGAGCACGCCGCCGCCGACGACGCCGACGCGCGGCGGTGAGGCGCTCATCCGGCTTGCGGCAGCGGCTGGGGCTCGGACTCCGCCGTCTTCGCCGGCAGCGAGCGGGCCGCCGGCGGAAGCGGCGCGGTTACCTCGGCGAGCGGCGAAACGGGCGGCGGCTGGATGCGGCCGACCAGCTGAGCCGCCATCACCCGGAAGTAGGCGAGCACGGTCGGCTTCAGCTGCATCTTCGACTCGCCCTTGCGGGTTGACCAGTCGTTGGTCGTCGGCACCTCGGCGACGCTGGCGCCGGCGTTGTAGAGCTTGAGGAGAAGCTCCACGTTGGCGGCGAAGCCGGGCTCGCGAACGAGCAGGTAGCCGTAGGTGTCGGCGGCGCGGCGCAGCGTGCCGGCGCGGTAGACCCGGTAGAGCGAGGAGAGCGTGTGCATCTCGCGCAGGCCCCCGAGGACCCTGAAGGTGTTCGAGACCGATTTGCTCGCCGCCAGGCGCCAGCCGGCGACCCCGATGATCTTGCCGCCGGGGGCGTAGACCGAGGCGAGCACGACGTCGGTGCCCTGGTCGAACAGCTCCAGCATCCTCGGCAGGTCGGAGAGGTCGGAGGTGGTGTCGGCCTCGAGGGTGACGATCGCGTCGTCGTCGGAGGACTCGCCGAGGGCGGAGCGGATGCCGGTGTTGATCGCCGTTCCGAGGCCCTGGTTGACGGTGTGGGTGACGATCGCCAGGTGCATGTCCCGGGAGTGCTCGCGGATCACGTCCGCGGTGCCATCGGTCGAGCCGTCGTCGACGATGATCACGCGGGCGCCGAGCTCGCGCGCAACCGGAGCGAGGTCGGCGAGCAGGCGGGGAATGTTTTCGGCCTCGTTGTAGGCCGGAATCACGAAGCGGATCACGCGACTACCTCCAGTGAGCGGGGCGCGGGGATGTCAAGCAGCTCGACCGGCCGGCGGACCGCCGCCGACTCGCGCATCGCCAGCGCCGCCGCCAGCGCCTTGACGCCGTCGTGGGCGCTGACCGGCTCCGGGGTGTCGTCGAGCACGCAGCGGCAAAAGGCTTCCAGCTCGGCCTGCAGCGGCTCCGCCTTGGCGAGTGAGAAACGCACCGCGGCGCCCTCGCCGTCGCCGCGCAGCATCGAGAGCCCATCCCAGTGGAGCGGGGCGCTCGGCGACTCGACGAACCAGACGTCCTGGGTGATGTAGCTGGCCCGCAGCAGGCCGTTCTCGCCGATCAGGACGATCTCACGCGTCTTCTCCGGGGTGAGCCAGTTGACGTCGAGCAGGCCGAGGGTGTCTTCGTCGCCATCGGCGCCGAAGCGGACGAGGCAGGTGAGCAGGTCCTCCTGCGAGCTGTGCAGGAAGCGGCCGCCGTCGGCGTAGATCTCGCTGATCGAGAGGTCGAGGACGTGCTGCATGATGTCGAGGTCGTGGGTGGCGAGGTCGATCGCCACGCCGGTGTCCTGGATCCGCGTCGGCAGCGGCCCGACCCGGGTCGCGTGGGCGCGGTAGACGGAGCCGAGGCGGCCCTCTCGGACCAGCTCGCGCAGCTTCGCCACCGCCGGGTTGAAGCGCTCGACGTGACCGACCATCAGCTTGCGGTCGGCCTCCATCGCGGCGCCGCGCATGCGCAGGGCATCGGGAAGGGTAGTCGCGATCGGCTTCTCGACCAGCACGTGAAGGCCGGCGGCCAGGGCCTCGAGGGCAACCTCGGCATGAAACTCCGAGGGACAGGCGATCGAGACCGCATCGAGCTCGCGGGCGCCGAACTCGATCAGCTCGCGCCAGTCCGAGTACTCGGCGACGCGGGTATCGCCGAGCACCCGGCGACGCGTCTCCTGGCTGGGCTCGGCAACCGCGACGAGCTGCGCGCAATCGAGCTGCGCGTAGTTGCGAATGTGAAACGCGCCCATGCGGCCGCAGCCGATGACGCCGACCCTCAGCTGCTCAGACAATTGAACCCTCCAGTGCTCGATCGAGATGGGCGACGGTAAGCTCGGCAATGCGCTCGGCGGCGTTGCCGCTGCCGAAGATCGGTGGCCGCGAGCGTGGCCTGGGCTTCGCCATCGCCGCGCTGAACTTCTCGGCGTCGACCCCGACCAGGGTGTTCCAGCCGGTCGAAACCGTCTCGATCCACTCCGTCTCCTCGCGCATCGTGATGCAGGGCACGCCCCAGAGATAGGCCTCGCGCTGGACGCCGCCGGAGTCGGTCGCGATCGCTACCGCGTCGCGCTCCAGGGTCAGCATCTCGGTGTAGGTCACGGCATCGCGGACCTCGACGTTGGCCGGTGTCTCCAGCCCCCAGGCCTCGAGGCTCTTGCGGGTCCGCGGGTGGACCGGGAAGATCACCCTGTGCTCGGCCGCCTCGAGGCAGGCCAGGACCGCGGCCAGCCGCTCCCGCGAGTCGGTGTTGTAGTTGCGATGGGCGGTGGCGAGGACGTAGTCGCCTTTCTCCTCGCCCTCGGGCAGGCGGCTGCGGGTCGCGAGCAGGACGTCGGCGAGGACGTCGCCGGTCACGTGCACGACCCCCGGCACGCCCTCCTCGACCAGGACGTCACGAGCGTGATCGCAGGGCGCGAAGAGAAGCTGGGAAAGCTTGTCGGTCTCGATGCGGTTGTGCTCCTCCGGCATGTCCATGCGGTAGCTGCGCAGGCCGGCCTCGACGTGGAGCAGCTGCACCCCGGCGGCAACGGCGGCCCTTGCCCCCGCGACCGTCGCGTTGGTGTCGCCTCGAACCAGCACGGCGTTGGGCCGCTCGCTCTCGATCACGCGAGCGATGCGCTCCTGCGCCACGGTGACGCTCTCCTCGTTGGGAAGCGAGCCGACGCCGAGGTTGAACCCCGGCAGCGGCAGCTTCAGGTCGGCGATCTGCAGGTCCGACATCTTTGGGTCGTAGTGCTGACCGGTGTGGACGAGGATCTCCTCGACGCAGTTGGTGAAGGCGAGCGAGAGCGGCGCGGCCTGAACGATCTCAGGGCGGGAACCGATGATTGAGACGATTCGAGGGGCCATTTCCAGATCAACGCACGAGGTGGGCCGGTCTTTTCGCGGGCCGGAAAATTCTTCCCCCCTTATTAGAACCAGCCTTTTTTCACCCTCGAGTTTTGGCCGCGAGTGGAAGTGTTCGCGGGGCGGCGACGTTTGTCCGGTAGCGAGATGGAGGCTCACGAACTCACAGGCAAGCAGTCGCTCGACCGCAGCGCTGGAGAACCACTCTGGCAGGCGTTTGGTCGTCGCCTCGCCGACCTCGCTCTCGGCGCCACCCTGACCCTGCTGCTGTCGCCGATCTTGATCGCGGTCGCGATCGCGGTCCGCCTCGACAGCCCCGGTCCGGCCCTCTTCCGCCAGCGCCGAGTCGGCCACAGGGAACGCGAGTTCACCCTCTTCAAGTTCCGCAGCATGCGCCTCGACGCCGACCCCCGCGGCCACCGCGAGTACGTCACGGCCCTGATCAAGGGCAGCACCGCCGACGGCGGTCGCAAAGACCTCTACAAGCTTGCCGTCGACGATCGCATCACGCCGGTCGGGCGCTGGATCAGGCGCTGGAGCCTCGATGAGCTGCCCCAGCTCTTCAACGTCCTCAGGGGCGACATGACCTTGGTTGGCCCGCGTCCGGCGATCCCGTATGAGGTCGCCGAGTACCCGAGCTGGTATCGGCAGCGCTTCTCGGTCAAGCCCGGCCTCACGGGCCTCTGGCAGGTCAGCGGCCGCAGCGAGCGCACCTACGAGGAAATGGTCCGCCTCGACATCGAATACGCCGAGAATCGCTCCCTCTGGGGCGATTTCTCGATCCTTGCACGGACTCCATGGACCGTAATCGGAAGAAGGGGAGCAGAGTGAACCCAGCAGGCGCAATCGGAACAATGGTGGTCGGTTACGGCTACTGGGGCCCGAACATTGTCCGCAACGTGGTCGAGCGGCCGGAGTTCAGGCTGATGGGCCTCTGCGAGCTCGACGAGGGCCGCGCCAACGATTTTCGGCGCCGCCATCCCGGTGTCTGGGTCGAGCGCGACCTCGACACGGCGCTGGCCGACCCGCGGGTCGAAGCGGTTGCGATCGCCACTCCCCCCCACACCCACTACAACCTCGTTCGCAAGGCGCTGGAAGCCGGCAAGCACGTGCTGGTCGAGAAGCCGCTCGCGCGCCGGGCCGACGAGGCAGCCGAGCTCGTCGCGATCGCCGAAGAGCGCGACCTGACCCTGATCCCCGGCCATACCTTCGTCTACAGCCCCTCGGTGAACAAGGTGCGCGACCTGATCCGCAGCGACGAGCTGGGCGAGATCTACTTCGTCACCTCATCGCGGATGAACCTCGGGCTTTACCAGCAGGACGGCGTCGTGCTCGACCTCGCCCCGCACGACCTCTCGATCCTGCTCCACTGGCTTGGCAAGCCGCTGGTGGAGGTGACCGCGAGCGGGCGCAGCGTCTTCCAGGAGGGGGTCCACGAGACCGCCTTCCTCACCCTGCGCTTCGAGGGCGGCACCCAGGCCAACGTACAGCTCTCCTGGCTGGCGCCACGCAAGGTGCGCCAGATGGTCGTCGTCGGCAGTCGCCGCATGGTCCAGTACGAGGACACCGCGGCTGACGACTCGGTCCGGATCTACGACCGTGGGCTCGACTTCTCCGAGCCGCCTGCCAACTTCGGCGAGTACCGGCTGACCTACCGCAGCGGCGACATGGTCGCCCCGCGGGTCGAGGCCCTGGAGCCCCTCAGCCTCGAGCTGCGCGACTTCGCCGCGGCGATTCGCGAGGGCTCGACGCCGGTCTCGAACGCCAAGCTCGGGGTCGAGATCGTGCTTGGCCTCGAAGCCCTCGAGCAGTCACTGCACGCCCAGGGTGAAACCGTCCCGGTCCGCGCCGTCGACGACGTGCTCGCCGCCGCCCGCCAGCGCGTCTGAGTCCCTGGGAGAGTCTCTCCCGCAAAGCGGGGCCCGACGCCGGCACGGGCAAGAGCCGCGGCGGCGTCCGACGGGGATGCGGAGCCGGCGCCTCGCGCTCGGTGGCGGCGCCAAGGAGATGCGGTCAGTGATTGACCTGGGCAGCAGCGCCCTCGAGCAGGTCCAGCTCGGCCAGGTAGGCAAGCACCGAGTGGGCGGCGAGCTCGCTGATCGACGTGCCCTGCCGCGCGGCCTCCCGCATCAGCACTGCCTCGGTCTCGGCGTCGACGGTTAGCTCGAGTGCGACCACCGGGGCCCGCTCACCGCGGCTGAACCGTGGAACCCCGATCGGCTCTCGCCCCGCCTTGAGCTTGCCGGCGTAGTGGAGCAGGGCCGCGCGCACTCCGGTCGCCGGATCGACTCCCAGCTGGTTGCTGATTCCGCTGCAGGCGAGCCTGCCAAGTGCGATTCTCATCGAGGTCTCACCCAGTACTAACTGCCTGGATGTGCCCAAGATTTTCACGCATACCAGCTAAATCCTCCTAACTTCAGCCTTCAATACTTGTGCAATGACCCCGCTTGAGACCGAGTTTGAAATTTGGACAAATATTGGGCATTGACACCTGCCTAATCGTCCTTAATCCTCCCGACCTCGTTATCGCCAAAAGCGCCGAGAGGTAGCGGCCGGACTTTCCGTTTTGGGCATTTTGCTCAAGGCAGCGTCCAGGTCGACACAAGCCGGCGATTAAGACAAATCGCCAAGGGAGAAGGCAAAAAGTGACCAGTCACAAATTGGAGCAGAACCTGAGCAGCCTGGCCAATTCGCCGGTGGAGTCAATTTCCACGGCCGCCAACAGCAGGCTCGTCGAGCAAGCCGTCGCCCGCGCCAAGCAGGGCGACGCCGAAGGCCTGCACTTCCTCTACGTGCGCTACGCCGCTGACGTGCAGCGGTACGTGATGAGCGTCGTCCACGACCACCACGAGGCCGAGGACATCACCCAGAACGTCTTTGCCAAGCTGATGAAGGCGATCAAGCGCTATGAACAGCGCGAGGTGCCCTTCGCCGCCTGGATCATGCGCGTCGCGCGCAACGCCGCCCTCGACCACATGCGCGGTCGCCGGGCGATCCCCACCGAGGAGGTCAGGATCGCCGATAGTGGTCAGGCTCAGACCAGCATCAGCCGCGGCCGCGACCTTCGCGAAGCCCTCGAGCAGCTCCCCGACGACCAGCGCGAGGTGCTCGTCCTCAGGCACGTCGCCGGCCTCTCCCCGGTCGAGATCGCCGACACGCTGGAAAAGAGCGAGAGCTCGGTCCACGGCCTGCACCACCGGGGCCGGCGCACCCTGCAGGCCACGCTGACCGAGCTTGGGGCCGCCCCCGTGGTCGCGTCCTCCGCCGCCTGAGCCGGAGAGCCCCTCATCAGGGCACACAACCCAACCAGTTCTCCCCTCCCCGGCCGCCTCGAAGCTCCCGCTGAGCCCTTGCGGCGGGCTCAGTGCATCTGGGGCCCGGCAGCGCCGGCCCTCGGCGGTACGGACAGGAAGTCCAGCTCGGCCAGGTAGACGAGCACCGAGTGCAGGGCAAGCCGGCTAGTGCTCATGCCCCGCCTCGCGGCCTCGCGCTCGAGCACCGCCTCTACCTCGGGATCCACGGCCAGCTCGAAGGAGGTCTCAGCGCCCCCCGGGCCTTGGTCCTGAAGGAACTGCGGCGGCCCAAGGGGAGCTCGGCCAGATTCCAGCTTGCCGGCGTAATGGCACAACGCCGCATGCACCCCGGTTTCGACGTCGACGCCCATTTGGGCTTCGATCCCGGAGCGGGTGAATGTGCCTAGATCAATTCTCATCGGATCTTCTTCCCAAGAACTACCCGAAGGTGCCCAAGATTTTCACGTTTGAAACCGAATTCCTTCTAACTTCACCCAAGTAATGGCTATGCAACACCCCGAGTTAAACGTAAGACTGAAATTTGGACAAATATTGGGCATTGACAACTGCGTCGATGACCCTAATCCTCTTGGCCGCGTCGGAGCAAGCGTGCCAAGGGCGACATCCCGACGCGACCGCGCATTTTGGGTAAAAGAATTCTCCCAATAGAGCACGCGGCGCCCCGCCCGAAGACCAACTAAGCGGACCGGAGAAGAAACAGAAGTGTCCAGCCTCAAGCCGCAGCAAGATAAAAGTGAGAAGGCCGTCTCGTCGGGCAATCCCACGGAGGCCACGATCAACAGCCGGCTCGTTCAGCAGGCCGTCGAGCGCGCCAAGGCGGGTGACGGCGAGGGCCTGCACTTCCTCTATGTTCGCTACGCGCCGGACGTGCAGCGCTACGTCGCCAGCTTCGTCTACGACCACCACGAGGCGGAAGACATCACCCAGAACGTCTTCGCCAAGCTGATGACCGCGATCAAGAAGTACGAGCAGCGCGATGTCCCCTTTGCCGCCTGGATCATGCGCGTCGCGCGCAATGCCGCCCTGGACCACATGCGGGTCAAGCGGGCGATCCCCGCCGAGGAGGTGCGCATCGCCGACGCCGGCAGCGCCCAGACCAGCCTCGACCTTGGCCGCGACCTCCGCCAGGCCCTCGAACAGCTTCCCGACGACCAGCGCGAGGTGCTGATCCTCAGGCACGTCGCCGGCCTCTCCCCGGTCGAGATCGCCGACACGCTCGAAAAGAGCGAGAGCTCGGTCCACGGCCTGCACCACCGGGGCCGGCGCACCCTGCAGGCAAAGCTCATCGAGCTCGACGCCGCCCCCGTGGTCGCGCCGGCGCCCTTCTAGCCGTCGACGGGCTCCTCTCCTAAGAGTCGGGCGCCGGGCTCAGCTCGTCGAGAATGCGGCGAGTCACGCGACCGGCGTTGAGCTCGGCGGCAAAGTAGAAGGCGGCGTGCTCGACCAGCTGCTCGGCTGAGACCTCCTGCCTCTCGGCCTCCTCCTCGAGCAGGCGCCAGAGCTCGCGGTCGACTTTGAGCTCGAGCTCAACCTTTTCACCGCGGCCCCAGTCCTCGCGCAGGAGGGCCGGATACCGCCACCCGGGGCGCCCCAGGTCCCTGTCGTTCAGGTAGCAGCGAATCGCCTGCACCGCGCGCAGCGGGATGCGCTCGTCGATCGCCCTCTCCTCTTCAGCGGCGATCGCCTCGCAGGCAAACCTGCCGATGCGCACGGCTGCCAATCGCTTCGCCGGCAGGGCGCCGGTTGACGCCTCGGCACGGTCATGCTCCTCGCTGGACATCGTCCCCTTCCCGATCAGCGAAGCCTCACCCTGTTTGGCCATCGTACATCAGCTGCTTCCCGTTAGGACAGAAAAATAATCCTTTCCTGGAAGGCGCCGCCTAGTAGGAGGGACTAGCGAAACCCCCGCACGCGTCCGGCGGCGGCGGACACGGCGCGGTGCGGCGTCCTCAGTCGGCCGAATAGCGCTGCTATTCGGCCTCCCTGCGTCCTTGCCCCGCTTGGTCCGGCGCTCGCCCGCCCGCGCACGCGAGTTTCGCTAGTCCCTCCTAGGCGGATGGCGTGATGCGATAGGCGTCGAAGACGCCTTCGACGTTGCGCAGGCGAGAGATGCACTGCTTGAGCTGCTCGGTGTCGCCGACCTCGACCACGAACCTGTTTTTGACCATCGGGTGGTTGGTCATGCAACTGGCGCCGAGGATGTTGATCCCGACCTCCGAGAAGGTGCGCGAGAGGTCCTCGAGCAGGCGAGTGCGATCGTAGGCGTCGATCTGCAGCTCGACCCTGTAGGACGACTCGTTCTCACCGTCCCAGCTGACCTCGACGAAGCGTTCGGGTGCTCGCTTCAGCGCCTTCATGTTCTTGCAGTCGCCGCGGTGGATCGTGATCCCGCGGCCGAGCGAGACGTAGCCGGCGATCTCGTCGCCGGGGACGGGCCGGCAGCACTTCGCCAGCCGCACGGCGACGTTGGCCGCGCCCTTGACGCTGATCCCGTAGGTGGCGGCGTCCTTGGTGCGCCGCGCCTTGTCCTCGCGGTGGCCGCCGGCAAGGCCAAGCGGATCGGTGTCCTCGACCGCATCGCCCGCCTTGAGGCGTTGCATCAGCTTGTTGGCGACCGCCTTGGTCGAGACCTTGCCCTCGCCGAGGGCGATGTAGAACTCGGTCGCCTTGCGGAAGCCCATCTCGCGGATCACGTCGACGAGCAGCGGCGAGCCGGCCACCTTCTGCATCGGCAGGCCGCGCTTGCGCAGCGCCTCGTCGAGGCCCTCGCGCCCGTTGCGCTCGGCGTCCTCGCGGCTCTCCTCCTTGAAGAAGGCGCGGATCTTGTTGCGGGCGCGGCTGGTCCGCACCAGCTTCAGCCAGTCGCGCGAGGGGCCGCGCTTCTGCTTGGCGGTCAGCACCTCGACGATGTCGCCGGAGCGCAGCTGGTAGTGCAGCGGCACGATCGTTGCCGTTGACCTTGGCGCCGACGCAGCGGTGGCCGACGTCGGTGTGGACGGCGTAGGCGAAGTCGAGCGGGGTCGAGCCGGCCGAGAGGTTCTTCACTTCGCCCTTCGGCGTGAAGACGAAGACCTCGTCCTCGAAGAGGTCGACCTTGAGCGACTCGAGGAACTCGGCCGGATCCTGCTCGCCCTCGGCCTCGACTAGCTGCCGCAGCCAGGTCATCTTCTCGCGCTGGGGGTCGGCGGCGGCGCCCTCCTTGTAGGCGACGTGGGCGGCGATCCCGTACTCGGCGAGATTGTGCATCTCCTCGGTGCGGATCTGGATCTCCAGCGGCTTGCCCTCGGGCCCGATCACCGTCGTGTGCAGCGCCTGGTACATGTTGGCCTTCGGCATCGCGACGCAGTCCTTGAAGCGGCCGGGCAGCGGCTTCCAGAGCGAGTGGATGACGCCGATCGCGCCGTAGCAGTCCTTGACCGAGCCGACGATCACCCGCATCGCGGTGAGGTCGAAGATCTCGTTGAACTCGCGCCCCTTCTTGGTCATCTTCGTGTAGATCGAGTAGAAGTGCTTGGCGCGGCCGGAGATCTCGGCCTCGATGCCGAGCTGCGTGCAGCTCGTCGGCGAGGAAGTCGCCGGCGTCGTCGACGTAGACCTCGCGCTCGTTGCGCTGCTGCGCGACGAGCTGCTTGATCTCGGCGTACTTGCGCGGGTGCAGGGTGGCGAAGGCGAGGTCCTCCAGCTCCCACTTGATCGCGTGGATTCCGAGCCGGTGGGCGAGCGGCGCGTAGATCTCCAGCGTCTCGCGCGACTTCGCCAGCTGCTTCTGCTTCGGCAGGGCGCCGAGCGTGCGCATGTTGTGGAGGCGGTCGGCCAGCTTGATCAGGATCACCCTGACGTCGGTGGCCATCGCCACCATCATCTTGCGGTAGTTCTCGGCCTGGCGCTCGTCGCGGCTCTCGAAGGTGATGCCGGTGAGCTTGGTGACGCCGTCGACGAGCTGGGCGATCTCATCGCCGAACTCCTCGCGGATCTCCTCCAGGCTGGCGCTGGTGTCCTCGACCGTGTCGTGCAGCAGGGCCGCGCAGAGCGTCTCGGTGTCGAGCCGCATGCCGGCGCAGATCTGCGCCACGCCGACCGGGTGGGTGATGAACTCGTCGCCCGAGTGCCGCAGCTGGTCGGCATGGCGATCGCAGGCGAAATCGAAGGCGCGCCTGAGCGCGGCCCGGTCGATCGCCGCAGCCGAAACGGCGACGCCACCGTCGGCCTCAGCGCCGGCGCCGGTGGCCCCGTTCGCGCCCGGCGAGGAGTCAAACTCCTCGACCACGGCGAAGAGGTCCGCCAGGAGCTCCTGGTCCGCTACGTCTGTTTGTGTGCTTCGAGGTATTGGTGAGCCTCCTCGTGGCGAGCGCTGTAGGCGCGAAACGCGGCTGAGCGCTCTAGATCTATGCCCTCTGAGGATACGACCCCCACCTCCCCGCCGCCAGCGGCGGGGATTCCACGCACGAGCCCGAGCTCAGCGAAGACGCGAAAGCAACGGGCGGCGGCCTGCGGCCCGCGGGCCTGTGGGCCGCTTCCGCGCAGCGCCTCCCGCAGGCCCTCGCCGCTCGCCTCACCGGCGTCGCGGAGGTCGCGAAAGCAGGCGATCAGCGTCGGCCGCTGGGCGAGCTGCACGCCGGCGGCGCGCAGCGCGAAGCGCCACTCCGCCTCGCCCCAGACCCTGTGCACGTAGGCCCCTTCCAGCGGCGAGCGCGAGACGAGGCGCTCGAGCTTCCCGCAGGCCGGCGGATCGACGAGGACCACGTGGGCGAAATCGTCCGCCAGCCGCGGCAAGCGTTCGAGCTCCGCGTAATCGGTCAAGCGAATCCCCCCGCCGCCCATCCCGGCGCGCAGCGCCGCATCGGCGGTGACGGCGAGAACGCTCTCACCACACGAGGCGAGCTCGCCGACCACCGCCGCCGGGGCGTTGGCGCTGGTGAGGACGCGGCGCTGGTGCCGGCCGGTCACCGAATCGTCGATCGCGGGCCACTCACCCGGGTCCCGGGCCAGCTCGAGCTCGAAGTCCTGCCACCACCCCTCGGCCTCCGGCAGCCCCTCCTCGGCTTGCCGCAGGTAGAGCTCGCGCAGGATCAGCTGCGGCTCCACCGAGCCGTTCCACTGGTTCACCTCGAGGCGCACGGCGGCATCGACGAGGTCGTCCTCGCCGACCCCGAGGCTGGGGCGGCCGAAGGCGACCCCAAGCGCCCGATGGGAGCCGCTGTGCAGGCTGAAGCGGGCGTGCTTGCCCTCGCCCATCGTGCGCACGTCGCGCACGCGGGCCGAGGGGACCAGCAGCCGCACGCCCGGATTGCCCATGCCGAACGGAGCCAGCCGGCGCAGCTCCTCGGCCAGGTCGAGGCCAAGGGAGGCGCCACCGACGATCGCGTCGATGCGCTCGGTGCGTTTGAGGTCGTCGGGCCCGAGCACCTCGGTGGCGTGAGCGGCAAATGCCTCGCGGAAGGCATCGAGATCCTCCTCCCTCAGCTCCAGCCCGGCGGCGGCGCGATGCCCGCCGAAGCCAACCAGGTGCTCGGAGCAGGCCTCGAGCCCGGCAAGCAGGTCGAAGCCGGCGATGCTCCGCCCCGAGCCCCGCCCCGAGCCCTCGCCGTCGAGCGAGATGACGACGACCGGGCGGTGGTGCTTCTCGACCAGCCGCGAGGCGACGATCCCGATCACGCCGGGATGCCAGCCCTGGCCGGCGACGACGAGGCCGCGGGCTTCGCGCAGGTGCTCGGGCAGTGCCTTGAGAGCCGCCTCGGCTTCGTTTGCGACCTCGCGCTCCGCGGCCCGCCGCTCGCTGTTCGCGCGGTTCAGCTCTACCGCGATCTCGTCGGCCCGCCCTTCGTCCTGGGTGAGAAAAAGCTCCACTCCGGCATCGGCCCGATATAGCCGCCCCGCCGCGTTGATCCGCGGCCCCAACCGAAAGCCCAAATCGCTCTCATCAAGCCGGCTCGGGTCGACTTTCGCCGCCGCCATCAGCGCCCGCAGCCCGGGGCGCCGGGCGCGGCGCATCTCCTCCAGCCCTCGCCTCACCAACGACCGATTCTCCCCCACGAGGGGAACCACGTCGGCGACCGTCGCCAGGGCAACAAGATCGAGGTCGCGCTCGGAGGAGGCGTCCGGGGTGGGGTCCTCAAAACACTCAAGCGCGGCTCCTGCCGCGCGTTTTGGGGACCCCACCCCGGACGCCTCACGCAACGCCACCGCGAGCTTCCAGGCAACCCCGGTCCCGCACAGCTCGGCAAACGGATAACCGTCGAGGGCCGGATGCAAGATCGGGCAATCAGGCAGCTGATCGCCGCCGCTGGTGGTGGTCGGTGACGATGACCTCGATCCCCAGCTCCTTGGCAAGGGCGACCTCCTCCACCGCGGTGATGCCGCAGTCGACGGTGATGATCAAGCGACGTGCCGCGCTCCGCCAGCCGCCGCACGTTGGGCTCGCTCAAGCCGTAGCCGTCGGCGAGCCGGTCGGGGATCAGCCAGTCGCACTCGGCGCCAAGCTCACGCAGCGCCGCGACGAGGATCGTGGTGGCACAGACACCGTCGACGTCAAAATCGCCGTGGACGGTGATCCGCCGCCCGCCGCTGACCGCGCCGAGCACCTGCTCGACGATCGCGCCCATCGACTCGAAGTCGCCCGGCTCGTGCGACTCGTCGGCGGCGAGGAAAAGGCGCGCCTGCTCCGGCGTGCGGTAGCCGCGCCGCACCAGCGCGATCGCCACCGGCTCGCTCAACCCCAGCTCGGCGGAGAGCCCGCGCGCCTCCTCGTAGGAATAGGGCTCTGCCCGGTATGCGTGGAGAGTCTCGGCCATCCAACCAGGCTAGGAAGCGGCGGGGACAGAACCCGCCGCCAAATCCCCGCGAAGTGCAGCAAATTCCCCACCCAGCAGGGTTGGAGCTCGACGCGGTTCGCGGGTCAGTCCACGGCTCGTTCGGCGCGGATGCCGATCGCGCAGACGACGCTGAGGCCGATCGAGACGCCGGGGATCGCCATCAGCGCCGTGGCGATGTCGGTGTTGCCGAGGCCGCGGCCGCTGATCGATCTCGACGATGCCGCCGAAGGCCACCGCGCCGATCACCGAGCCGAGGAAGGCGCCGACGATGCCCTGCCAGAAGCGATCGGGGAGGAAGACGGTGAAGTGCCAGAGGGCGATCCCCATCGTGAACCAGACCAGCAGTGCCATCAGATGACCGCCTTCATAGCCGCGTGCGACTGGGGGTGTGTGTGGTCAAGCAGATCAAGGGCGCAGGGTGCAGCCCTTGGTGGTGCCAAAGGCAAATCCGAGGACGCAGAGATGCGCGGTGCCACAGGCGCCATCCAGGCGTGCGCGGGCGTGGAGGTGGTCATCTAACGGTTCCTCCCGTGTTTGCGGCGCTGCTGCCGGCGGGCGCGGCGCTGCTCGTTTCGCTCGCGCTGAGCCTCGGCAGCCGGATCGGCAGCGGGCGGCTCGCCGTTGCTCGACGGGCTTGCGCCATCGGCCTCAGGCGGTGGCTCGGCGATCGCCACGGCGCCCGCCTTGGGCTGCGCCTCCCTCTGCGAGGCGATCTCCGCCTCGATCTCGGCATCGCTCTCCTCTTCGCTGCCGATCTTTGCCAGCTCGACGTCGTCGGCAAACGCCGGCACGCTGCCGTCGAAGGCGGCGATCCGCTCACGGCGCCGGATGAAGCCCGGCTCGCGTTCCTTCCAGGCGGTCAGGACCGGCGAGGCGATGAAGATCGACGAGTAGGTCCCGGAGGCGATCCCGACCAGCATCGCGAAGGCGAAGTCCTGCAGCGTGGCACCGCCGAATATGAGCAGCGAGGTGACCGCGAGCAGGGTCGTGAAGCTGGTCGCCAGGGAGCGCGTCAGCACCTCGCTCATCGAGCGATTGACGATCTGTGAAAAGGCGGCACGCGGCATCCGCGGCATGTTCTCGCGCACACGGTCGAAGACGATGATCGTGTCGTAGAGCGAGTAACCAAGGATGGTGAGGAAAGCGGCGACCGTTCCGCTCGTCACCTCCCGGTCGGTCAAGGAGTAGATGCCCGCGGTGATCAGGATGTCGTGGAAGAGGGCGATCAGCACGGGCACCGCGAACTTGGGGTCGAAGCGGAAGGCGATGTAGGCGCCGATCACCAGCAGCGAGAAGATCAGCGCCTTGAGCGCGCTGTCGGCCACCTGCTGGCCGAAGGTCGGGCCGACGCTGGTGCTGTCGAAGCCGTCTTCGGCGACGCCGAACTTAGACTGCAGGGTCGATTGCGCCTCGTGAACGGTGCTGGGCACGAGCTCCCGGGTCTGGATCTGGAAGACGTTGGTGCCGAAGACCGGATCGGAGACCTGCTGGATCTCCTCGCCGCTGACGCCAACCGAGTCGAGCGCCTCGCGAACCCCGTCCTCGTCGGTGGGCTTGACCAACGCGACCTTGATCCGCGTGCCCGATTTGAAGTCAATGCCGAAGTTGAGCTGGTTGACGGCGAGGGAAAGGGCGCCGACGAGCAGGATCACGCCCGAGATCGTGAAGAACCAGCGGCTCGCGCCCATGAAGTCGAAGTGCCAGCGGATGCCCTCGCGCGTGGCGCCGAGAGCGCTGGGCGAGCGCAGCAGCCGGGTGCGGCTCAGGCTGCCCAGCAGCGCCTGGGTGAAGACGACGGCGGTGAGCAGGGTGACGATCGTGCCGACGCCGAGGGTGAAGGCGAACCCCTTGACCCCCGCCGTGGCCAGCACGAAGAGGATGAAGGCGGTGAGCAGGGTGACGACGTTGGCGTCGATGATCGTCGCGATCCCGCGTTTGTAGCCGGCGGCGATTGCGCTCGACATCGAGCGACCCGCCCGCACCTCCTCCTTTATTCGCTCGAAGATGACGATGTTGGAGTCGGCGGCGATGCCGATCGTCAGGATCAGCCCGGCGATGCCCGGCAGCGTCAAGGTGATCGGGATCAGCTTGATCAGGGCGAAGAAAATGATCCCGTAGGCGCCCAGGGCGAGCGAGGCGATCAGGCCGAGGAAGCGGTAGAAGAGCAGCAGGAAGAGGATCGTCAGGGCGAGGCCGATGAGCCCGGCTTTGATCCCGTCGTGCAGGGCCTGGGTTCCGAGGGTCGCCGAGACCTGCGTCTGGCTGATCAGCTTGAGGTTGATCGGCAGGGCGCCGATCTGCAGGATCGTCGCCAGGTCCTGGGCCTCGGTGATGCTTTTGAAGCCGCCGGAGATCTGGGCGCCGGTGCGGCCATCGATCCCGTCCGGGTTGTCGGCGTAGTTGATGAGCGGCCGCGTCTTTACTTCGTTGTCGAGCACCACGGCGAAATGCCCGGAGGTTTCTTCGGCGGTCTGCGTGCTGCTCGGGCCGATCGCCGAGGCGGCGCCGCGCTGGGCGATCGTGCGGGTCACTTCCTGGAATGCCTGCCGCCCTTTGTCGGTGAATTCGAAGCTGACGTTCGGTTCCTGGAATTCACCGAATCCCTGCTTGGGGTTGGTGATGTCGCTGCCGGAAAGCGCCGGGCGGTCGCGCAGCGCGTACCAGCCCGGGTCGGCGTTTTCGAGCACCTGCCCATTGGCGTCGCTGGGCTTTTCCGAGACGATCACGGTCCCCGCCGGGACTTTCCGCACGATCCCCTTGTGCGACCGTTCGACGCCGGTGGCGCTGATGAAGAGGTCGTCTTCCTTGAACTCCGGGCCGGCGATCAGCTGGTGCGGTTCTTTCTTGGTGAAGAGGTAGAAGCGCGGCCTGCTGGTCGAGCAGGTGGTGCAGTCCTTGACCGGCTCCTGTTCGGAGGCGAGCTGGACCGCGTTGTAGGCCAGCGGGAAGGCGCCGGCGAAGAGCAGCTGCTGTTCCGGGCGTTTGTTGACTGGGCGCCCCGCTTCTTTCCATTCTTCGGTCGCCTTGGCGATCGCGGCTTTGGGGGCTTCCTTGCCCGGATGGCCGCCGATCGCCTTCTGTTGGCCGATCAGGTTCTTCTCCCAGTCGTAGAAGTAGAGCTGGGCGGTGGTGCCGACCTGATCGATCGCCCGCTGGGCGTTCGTCACATCGGGAAGGCTGACCGAGATCTCCGCCGTGCCGAGGCGGGAGACTTCGGGCTCGGAAACGCCGAGCTGATCGACTCGCTCGCGAATGATCTCGATCGAGTGATCGATGTCTTCGCCGCTGACGGTTTTGACCTCGCCGGTCGGCGTCCCCTCGTAGATCAGCTCGACGCCTCCCTTGAGGTCGAGCCCGAGCTTGGTCGGGTTGTTGACGATGACCAGCGCCGACGCGGCGATCAGGCCGAGGACGAAGAGCAGGACGAAGAGGTTTTTGCGCCGTTTGCCCATGCCCCCCTCAACTCTCCGGGGTGAGGACGATCAGCAGTCCTCCGTCGTCGTCGTAGGCGGGAAAGACGTCGGCCACCGCCTCCGCGGGGATGTCCCCTTCGGCGTTGACGGAGACGCGCTTGCCGAGCGAGCGCACGCCCCACTCCAGCGAGGTCTCGATCGGATCGGTGCTGCCGTCGCCATTGCTATCCGCCGTCTCGCCGCCCTCTCCCCCCTCGCGCCACTGCAGCCCGAGCACTTCCTGAACCGGCCGGCCGATCACGTCCTCGTCGGTGAGCCCGGTCAGCTCGAAGCTGCCGCGGCCGGCATCGATCACGCGGGCTTTCTGGTCGCAGACGAAGAAGGCGGCGTTGGGCGCCGGGTAGTAGTCGTCGAGCAGCTCGAAGACGAAGCCAAAGCCACATTTCGAGCAGCCCTTCGGGCGCGCGCTGAAGCCCGCCGTGCGATCGGCGCTGACCTCCCTGTGGCCGCAGTTGGGGCAGATGAAGAACGGCACCCCCCGCAGGTTACTCAGAACAGGCTGTTCGCTCTTTCGGGCGTGGGCAGCCCCAGGTGCTCGTAGGCCCTCGGAGTGAGCACGCGACCGCGCGGAGTGCGCTTCAGCAAGCCCTGTTGGAGCAGGTAGGGCTCGAGCACATCCTCGATCGTGTCGGCCTCCTCGCCGATCGCGACCGCCAGGGTCGAGAGCCCAACCGGGCCGCCGGCGAACTTGGTCGCGACCGTGTCGAGCAGGGCGCGATCGCTGCGATCGAGGCCGCCGGCGTCGACCTCGAGCATCGCCAGCGCCGCCGTGGCTACCTCGGCGTCGATCGCGCCGCGGTCCTTGACCTGGGCGAAATCACGCACGCGCTTGAGCAGGCGATTGGCGACGCGCGGGGTGCCGCGGGAGCGCTCGGCGATCGTCCGGGCCCCGGCCGCGTCGATCTCGACGCCGAGGATTCCGGAGGAGCGGATGATGATCTGGGCCAGGTGGTCGGGGTCGTAGTGCTCGAGGCGATGAGAGAGGCCGAAGCGATCGCGCAGCGGCGTCGTCAGCAGGCCCGCCCTGGTCGTGGCGCCGATCAGCGTGAACGGCGGCAGCGGCAGGGTGACCGTGCGGGCGCCGGCGCCCTGGCCGAGCACGACCGGCAGCTCGCCGTCCTCCATCGCCGGGTAGAGCGTCTCCTCGACCGCGCGCCCGAGCCTGTGGATCTCGTCGACGAAGAAGACGCTGCCCGGCTCCAGGGCGGTGAGGAAGGAGGCGACGTCGGCCTTGCGCTCCAGCGCCGGGCCCGCGGTCTGCACCATCGGCACGCCCATCTCCTCGGCGACGATGTGGGCCAGTGAGGTCTTGCCCAGGCCCGGCGGGCCGGCCAGCAGCACGTGATCGAGTGGCTCGCCGCGTTCCCGCGCCGCCTCGATGAAGATCGCCAGCTGCTCGGTCACCTGCTCCTGGTTGACGAAGTCGGCAAGCGTGCGCGGTCGCAGCGAGCGGTCGAGGTCCTCGTCGGGGAGGTCCGAGCGCGCGTCGTGGACGCGGACCTCGGCGTCGATCGGCACCGGCTCCTGGTCGATCCCGGGGGTGCGAATGCGCTTGCCACCGATCTCGCTCACCCGGTCTTGCTCCTCGACGCGCCGGCCTTGCGCAGGGCGGCGGCCACCAGCTCCTCGGGCTCGCCGCCCTCGATTCCTTCAAGCAGCTGCTCGGCCTCCAGCGGCGCGTAGCCCAGGTTGACGAGGCCGTCGCGGGCGAGGCCGCGGGCATCGGCGCCGTCGGCGCCGGAGAGCGCGACCTCAACCTCCAGCGCCCCTGCGACCTTCTCGCGCAGCTCGACGATGATCCGCTCCGAGGTGCGTTTGCCGATGCCCGGCACCGCCTGGAAGCGCTTGGCGTCACCGGCGGCGATCGCCCTCAGCAACTCGCGCGCGGGGCCTCCGGAGAGGGCCGAGAGCGCCACCTTGGGCCCGATTCCGCTGACCGAGATCAGCTCGCCGAAGAGATCGCGCTCCTCCTCGGAGGCAAAGCCGAAGAGGGAAAGGGAGTCTTCGCGCGAGATCAGCTCGGCGTGGAGGAAGACCTCGCGCCCGGTGGCGGGAACCGCCTTCAGCGTCTCGGCCGAGACCGCGAGCCTGTAGCCGACGCCGCCGGCATCGACCACGACGTGGTCGGGGCGGCGCACCATGACCTCGCCGCGGACCGCCGCGATCATCCCGCCAGCCTCTGCGGCGCGGCTTCCCCGGCCGCCTGCACCGCGGCCTGGTGGCCGCTGCCGCCGCCGTGGCAGATCGCCACCGCGAGGGCGTCGGCAGCGTGGTCCGGCGTCGGCGGCTCGGCCAGCCCGAGCAGGGTCCCGACCATTCGCTGCACCTGCTCCTTGCCGGCCCCGCCGGAGCCGCAGACCGCCTTCTTGATCGCCTGCGGGGTGTAGGTGAAGCAGCCCACCCCGCGCTGCGCGGCAGCCAGCATCGCGGCGCCGCTGGCGCGACCCACGGCCATCGCCGAGTGCACGTTCTTGCCGAAGTAGAGGTCCTCGAGCGCCATCGCCGCCGGCTCGTGCCACTCGATCAGCTCCGAGAGGGCGCTGTGGATCCGCTCCAGCCGCCGCTCCAGCGGCAGCTCGGGCGAGGTCTCGACCACACCGCCGTCGAGGGCGACCATGCGGCTGCCCTCGATCCTGACCACGCCGAAGCCGAGGTTGGCGGCGCCGGGGTCGATCCCCATCACGACTTGCATGGGAAGTGATTCTGGGCCTCGACCCGGATGCCTTCCGGGCCGAGGGAGGCGCTAGGCGGCGAGTTTTTCGAGGATCTCCTGCGGAACGTCGAAATTGGCGTGGACTTCGTTAACGTCGTCGTGCTCTTCCAGCGCGTCGAAGAGGCGCAGCAGGTCTTCCGCCTCGCTGCCCTTGACCACCACCGTGCTCTTCGGCTCGATTGCGATCTCGGCGGATTGCACCTCCACCCCGGCCCCCTCGAGCGCCTCGCGCACCGCGCTCAGATCGCTCGGCTCGCTGACCACCCGCAGCTGCTCGCCGTCCTCGCGCACGTCCTCGGCGCCGGCGTCGATCGCGACGATCAGGTCGTCCTCGCCGTAGCGGCCGGCGTCGACCGCGACGACGCCGCGTTTCTCGAAGATCCAGGCGACCGAGCCCGGCTCGCCGAGGCTGCCGTGGTGCTTGCTGAAGGCGTGGCGGACATCGGCGCTGGTGCGGTTGCGATTGTCGGTCAGCGCCTCGACCAGGATCGCCGCGCCTCCGGGGCCGTAGCCCTCGAAGAGGACCTGCTCGATCGCGTCGGCATCGGTGCCGATACCGCTGCCGCGATCGATCGCGCGCTGGATGTTGTCTTTCGGCATCGAGGCGTCGCGCGCCTTCTGAACCGCGGTCGCCAGCGACGGGTTGGCGTCGGGATCGCCGCCCCCGTCGCGCGCCGCAACCGTGATCGCGCGGGCCAGCTTTGTGAAGAGGCGACCGCGTTTGGCGTCGGCGGCGCCCTTTTTGTGCTTAATCGAAGACCACTTCGAATGTCCGGACATACCTGGCATTCTATGAGTGTGGAAATGGCCAGCGAACCCCACCGCGATGGACCGGCACGGGGAGTGGCGGCAGGCATCGTCTTCGTCGCCATGCTGGCGGCCGCGCTCTCGCTCTGGACGGCGGTGCCGCTGAGCTGGATCTACATCGCCTCCAAGGTCTCCCACACCCAGTTCCCCAGCGAGGGCCCTTACTTCGTCGTCGCCGCCGGCTTCGTCGTCTCGGTCCTCGTCGTCGCCTGGCTGATTGGGCGGCTCAACCGGCTCTACATCCAGATCACCGGCACCAACCGGCTCGCCCCGATGCGACCGACCTGGCTCAAGAGCCTGCGCGACACCCCGGCCGAGAAAGGGACGACGACGGTCGTCGAGGCCGTGCTCATGGGCTCGGTCCTGCTCGCGCTGGTGGCGATGACGATCTGGTTCTTCCTCCTCGCCGGCTCGCCGATCGCCAACGGGTAGCCAGGCGGGCGACCGACGGCGCCGCGTCGCGCCCGCCGCCGGGCCGGGCGCGGGCGGGTCTTCGCCCTAGACGACGAACTTGCCGTCGACCTGAAAGTCCTCGCCGTCGACCTCGATCTTGCCGCCGAGGCGGAGATCGCAGACGAGGTCGGTGTGGACGGCGGACTCGTTGACCCCGCCGGACTCCGGGTAGCTGCGGCCCACCGCCATGTGGACGGTGCCGCCGATCTTCTCGTCGAGCAGGACCTCGAGCGTGCCGCGGTCGATCGCGTAGTTGGTGCCGATCCCCAGCTCGCCGAGGCGGCGGGCGCCCTCGTCGGTGTCGAGCAGCTGGATCAGGAACTCCTCGCCGCGCTCGGCGCTGGCGTCGACGACGACGCCGGCCTCGAAGCGCAGTCGCACCCCGGAGACCTCGCGGCCGCCGATCACGGCCGGCAGGTGGAAGGTCACCTCGCCCTCGACCGAGTCCTCGACCGGGCCGGTGAAGAACTCGCCGTCGGGCATGTTGTGGCGACCGTCGCAGGGGATGAATTTGCGGCCGGCGATGCCGAGCTTGATGTCGGTGCCCGGCGCGGTGACCCGCACCTCCTCGTGACCCTCGATCCACTCGGCGAGGCGCTCGGTCTCGGCCGAGGCGCGCTTCCAGGCGGTCAACGGGTCGCTGTCGCCGGCGAGGCAGGCGCCGAAGTAGAAGTCCTCGTAGTCGCTGAGGCTCATCTCCGCCTCGGAGGCATAGGCGTTGGTCGGGTAGAGCGTGTAGCACCAGCGGAAGTCACCGGCGGCGCTGCGGTCCATCATCTTCGCCATCACCGGGCCGATCGCCGTCTGGCGCATGGTCTGGCGCTGCGGCGGGACGGCGGAAAGTTCGCGCGTGTTGGAGCTGGCGCCGATGCCGATCCGCACGTCGGCGTTCTCGACCGTCCACTCGGTGAGCGGTGAGATCCACTTCAGCTGCTCGTCGTTGGCCTCGCCGTAGTAGACCGCCGCCAGCCCGTCGAGGCCGACGTTGAGGATCGGGTGCGCGCCAGCCTTGAGCACCTCCTCGTAGACCGCGCGCAGCAGCGGCTCGGCGGCGACGTCGCCGTCGATCGAGACCACCTCCCCCGCCTTTACCTCGGTCGAGTAGCCGACCAGGATCTTCGCCAGGTTCTCCGCTCTTGGATCTCTCACGTCTCCGCCTCCTGGCGCGCGCGGGCGCCCGTCGTCATGGCCATGAAAAGTGCGTGCAGGCGGGAATCGCCGGTCAGCTCGGGGTGGAAGGCGCAGCAGAGCACCTGTCCCTGGCGAATCGCCACCGGGTGGCCCTCGTAGCTGGCGAGCACCTCCACCCCCGGCCCGTGCCGCTCGACCCAGGGCGCGCGGATGAAGACCGCGCGCAGCGGCTCGTCGCCGATCCCGTCGATCTCCAGGTCCGCCTCGAAGCTCTGCAGCTGGCGGCCGAAGGCGTTGCGCGCCGCCGTCGCGTCGATCAAGCCGAGGTGAGCGTCATCGCAGACGATCATGCCGGCGCAGGTGCCGAACACGGTCCCGCCCGCCTCGAGGTGGCGCGCGGATCGGCCCGCTCCAGGGCCGCCGACTCGATCCCCATCGAGATCGTCGTGCTCTCGCCGCCGGGAATCACCAGCCCGTCGAATCCGCCGAGGTCGGCGGGCGCCCTGACCTCGCTCACCTCTGCGCCGAGCTCACGCAGCACCTTTGCGTGCGCCTCGAACCCCCCCTGGATGGCGAGAACGCCGAGGAGCAGCTCAGGCACCGCGGTCTTGGAGAAGCGCGTTGGCCGCGGCCAACTCCGCGATCTCGAGGCCCGGCATCGCCTCGCCGAGGCCGATCGAGGCGGCGGTCACCCGCTCCGGGTCGTCGAAGTGCGTGGTCGCCTCGACGATCGCGCGGGCGCGGCGCTCGGGGTCGGCGCTCTTGAAGATTCCCGAGCCGACGAAGTTGCCTTCGGCGCCCAGCTGCATCATCAGGGCGGCGTCGGCCGGCGTGGCGATGCCGCCGGCGCAGAAGAGCGGCACCGGCAGGCTTGCCCTCTCGGCCACCTCGCGGACCACTTCGAGCGGGGCCTGATGCTCTTTGGCGGCGCCCGCAAGCTCCTCGGGGCCGAGCTGGGCAAGGCGCTTGATGCCACCGACGATCTCGCGCATGTGGCGCACCGCCTCGACCACGTTGCCGGTGCCGGCCTCGCCCTTGGAGCGGATCATCGCCGCGCCCTCGCCGATCCGCCGCAGCGCCTCGCCGAGGTTGGTGGCGCCGCAGACGAAGGGCACCTCGAAGGCGAGCTTGTCGATGTGGTTGCGCTCGTCGGCGGGGGTCAGCACCTCGGACTCGTCGATGTAGTCGACCTCGAGTGCCTGCAGGACCTGGGCCTCGGCGAAATGGCCGATCCGCGCCTTCGCCATCACCGGGATCGTCACCGCCTCCTGGATGCCCTTGATCATCGCCGGATCCGACATCCGGGCGACGCCGCCGTCGCGGCGGATGTCCGACGGAACCCGCTCCAGCGCCATCACCGCACAGGCTCCGGCCTGCTCGGCGATCCGCGCCTGCTCGGGCGTGACCACGTCCATGATCACCCCGCCCTTGAGCATCTCGGCCAGGCCGGTCTTCAAGCGAAACGTTGCTTTCTCAGTCACAGGCCCCATATTACGGGCAGCTCACCCTGCGGACTCTCGCGGGGGGTGGCGCGGATTTGGGGGACCGTCCTGAGGAGCTACTGCACCGCAGGGATGGTGGTTCCAAATCCGTGACAGGACCCGCCGCGCCTGGACGCTTACTTCAGCTTGTAGGCGCGGATGCGGTCTTTGTGGCTGTCTTCGTCTCGCGCGTAGAGGCCGTGGGCCAAGGCCTGAACCAGTGCCATCAAGGCCGTGTTGGAGCGGGCAAAAGAGGGGCTGTTGGAGGAGAAGTAAAGGGTCTGACCGGCGTGCTCGCCCACCTCCGACATTGAGGCGTCGGAGATCGCCAGCGTGTTGGCGCCACGGTGCAGGGCCAGCTTCATCGCCCGCAGCAGCAGCGGGTGGGCACGGCCGGAAGAAAGGACGATGACCAGCGTCTCGTCGTCGATCCGCCCGAGTCGCTGCAGCGATTCACCGCCGGTGCTGGCGACGATCTCGGCGCGGATGTCGAGCAGGCTGAGCGTGTGTCGCAGGTAGCTGGCGAAGAAAGCCATCTGGTCGACGCCGACGATGACGACGCGCTGGGCTTCGGCAAGGGCGGCAACGGCGCCGTCGACCTGCTCGCGGGTCAGCTTGCGCGCGGTTTCCTCGAGGTTGGCGTAGTCGGCGCCGAGCGAACCCTCGAGCTCGGAGTGGTCGAAGGAGAACAGGGCACCGGCGCTGGCGCTGCCGCTGACCGCGGCGCCGGCCGAGCGGTACTCCTCGATTGCCGCCTGCTGAAGCTCGGGATAACCCTCGAAGCCAAGGGCCTGGGAGAAGCGCACCACCGTCGACGAGGAGGTGCTCGCTCTCCTGGCCAGCTCCTCGGCGGTGAGGAAGGCCGCCTCGTCAAGATGATCGACGATGTAGCGGGCGACGTCTTTCTGCGAGCGCGAGAACTCGTCGAAGCGCTCTTGGATGTACTCGGAAAGGCTCTTGAGCTGGGGGGCTGGGGCTGGGGTCTTGGTCGCTGTCTTGGTCACGGCGTCCAATTCGTCGGACCCCGTGCTTTCCCTTCCGGCGACCTCCAGCCAAATTGCCGACGGGCCTGTTTCCGTTGCATATCAACGGTTTTGGAACGATCGGCGGCTCTATCTGGTTGGATGGTCGCTGCGATGACGCTCGAGCAGGCCCTGCGCCTCACCAACCGCAACATGATCGCCTTCGACCTGATCCTCGGCAGCGCTGCGATCCTCGCCCCTGCCGCCACGCTGAAGGTGCTCGGACACGAGCACCCCTCCCCCGACGCCGAGCACCTCTTCCGTCGCTGCGGCCCGATCTGGCTCACCTTCGCCGCCGCCCACGCGATCGCCGAGCACCGCGGCGAGCAGCGCGACTGGTGGGCGCTGGCCTGGCTGCGGGGCACCGAGATCGCCACCGACGCGCTCTGGGCAGAGTCCCCTGCGGTCAGCCGCCCCGGCGCCAAGCTCGGCCTGCGCCTGGCCGGCGTCTCAAACGTGGCGATGGCCGCGGGCTTCGCCTGGCTCTCGAGGCGCTGAGCGCATGGGCGAGCTCGCCGGGCTGCCCGACAAGCGCTGGAGCCTGCGCGGCCTCACCGAAGAGGGCGACGAGGCCTGGCTGATCCGCGGCATCTCCCGCAAGCTCTACCGCTGCCCCGCTTGCCATGGCGAGATCGAGATCGGCAGCGAGCACGTCGTCGTCCAGTACGTCTTCCGGCTCGGCGGCACCGAACACCACCACTGGCACCGGCGCTGCGCCGAAGAGCTGCTTGATCGGGGAGCTGAGCGACGTGCGCCGGGTCCCGGCCGGAGAGTCGGCGCAGTCGAAGCTGGAGCAGCGTGGCCGCTACCCCTCCGGCCGTCGGCGTCACCGCTGACGTGAGCAGACGCGCCGAGCTGATCTCGACCTACGTGCGGATCGGCCGCACCTACGTCCGCTGGGCGCCCTCGCTGCTGCTGCTCGCCGTCGTCGTCTTCGTCCCCCTGGGCCTGATCCACGCGCTCGCCATCCACGCCGAAATCGGCTCGCTCGACTTCGGCTCGGGGTTGAAGCTGCTCGCCCTGATCGCGGCGGTACTGGCCCTCGCCGCTACGGGCCTGATCGGCGAGGTCTTCTACACCGGCGCGGTGGCGATCTCGCTCACCCACCCACGCGAGGGCCGGCCGCCCTCGCTTGCGCGCAGATCGCCCGCATGGTCAACTACGGCCCGCTGATCGCGATCGACCTGATCTACGGCCTCCTCGTCGCCGTCGGCCTGATTGCCTTCGTCGTTCCCGGGATGCTCGCCTTCGTCTGGCTCGGCCTCGCCGCCCCCGTGGTCGAGATCGAACACCGCGGCATCCGCGCCGCCTTTGCCCGCAGCGTGCGGCTGGTACGTGGCAAGTTCCTGCTCGTCGCCGCGGTGATGATCCCGATCGAGATCGTCGGCGACGTGCTGACCAACCTCGCCACCGACTTCGCCCACGGCCTCTTCGGCGGCTCGCTGATCGCCGAGTGGATGGCCGACGTGCTGACCAACATCGTCTTCACCCCGTTCTACGCCGTCGCCGCGGTGCTGCTCACCGTCGACCTGATCCGCGAAAAGGGCGGCGGGGTCGAACTACACTCGAGGCCTGCCCCGTGATCTGCGCCTCGATCTTCAGCGACTTCTGGAACAAGCTCGTCGAACACGACGAGCAGGGCCTCTTCCTCGTCTTCGCCGGCTTCATCCTCTCCTTCGCCTTCATCAGGATGAGCACCCGGCTGATGCGCAGCCCGCAGGTCTCCTGGTGGCCGGGCAGCGTCGTCAGCGAGAGCGGCGTCCACCTGCACCACCTCGTCTTCGGCATCGTCGCGATGATGATCGGCGGCACCCTCGGCTTCGCCGCCCTCGGCCACAGCCCTTACGTCGAGATCTGCGCCTTCGTCTTCGGCGTCGGCGCCGGGCTGACGATCGACGAGTTCGCGCTCTGGGTCTACCTCGACGACGTCTACTGGGCCGAGGAGGGCCGCAGCTCGATCGACGCGACCGTGATCGCGGCGGCGGCATGCTCTTGCTGCTGCTCGGCTTCAGCCCCTTCAACTTCGACACCAGCTCCTTCGAGCACGACGCTCGGCAGCATCCTCTCCGCCGGCATCATCTTCAGCCTGGTCGCGATCTGCTTCTCCAAGCAGCGGGTGATGCACGGCACCGTCGGCTTCTTCGTCTTCCCGATCGCGATCTACGGCGCCGGTGCGGATCGGCAAGCCCGGCTCACCCTGGGCGTCGCCGCCGCTACGGCGAGCGGCGCCCGAAGAAGCAGGCGAAGGCCGAGGAGCGCTTCCCGCCCGACCGCCGCACCGAGCGCTTCAAGAACGCCTTCCGCGACATCATCGGCGGCAAGCCCAGCGAGGGCATCGCGGCGGTCCAGCAGGAGGCGCTTCGCCGCCACCCGCGAGGCCGCTGAAGAAGTCCGTGAAGGGCCGAACACGTCGCCCACATCGATCGGCCGGATCGCGACTAGCCGGGCCCGGCCGGTGCGACGCCGGCCCGATGCCGGCGTCGCGACCAGGCTCAGCCGGTCTGCGTCATCAGCCCGATCTGGTGTCCCTCCGGATCGGTGAAGAGGGCGATCTGGCCGCTGGGAATGTCCATCGGGCCCATCACCTTCTTGCCGCCCAGCCCCTCCGCCTTCGCGATCGCCGCCTCGATGTCGTCGACCCGCACGTAGAAGGTGACGTGGCCGGGGTTGCCCTCCGGCGCCGCGCCGATCCCACCGGGGATCCCCTCACCGCCGGTATCGATCGTCGAGTACGGCATGCCGTCCATATCGGTCAGCTGCCAGTCGAACAGCTGCGAGTAAAAATCCTTCAGTCCCTGGTGGTCCTTGCCGGCCACTTCGAACCACATCGTCGGATTGCCCATCGTGTCTTCCTCCTCGTTGGTCGCTTGTCAGTCAGTTGTCGCTGCCGGCGCCCTCGGGCGTGGCCCAGGGGTCGGCGCCGGGGTCGGCGCCGCTCGCCGCGGCGGCGAGCCGCTCGGTGTAGTGGCGCCAGCCGTGGCCGTGCCGCTGCGCCGATTCCGCGTTTGGCAGATCGCTGTGGATCAATCGCAGGTGGGTGCCGTCGCCGTCGGCGGCGAGCAGGACCTCAACCGTGGTGCTGCCCGCAGGGGTCACCGCCTCCTCGCCCTCCCAGCCCCAGGTGAAGAGCGATGCGCCGGGGCCGGTCGAGCTCGACGAACTCGCCGCTGGCGACGCTGTCGCCATTGATGTCGCAGCGCATGGCGCCACCGGGTCGCGGCTCCAGCTCGGCCGAGCGGCCCATCCACTGGATCATCTTGTCGGGGTCGATGAAGAAGTCGAAGACGGTCTCAGGGCTTGCCCCGATCCGGACCTCGACCTCGACCGCGTTTGCTGTCTCTGCGCTTGCCACGTTTGTTCCTCCTCTGCTGCTCCAGCTCGGCGGCGAGCTTCAGCCGCTCGAGACGATCGGTCCAGAATTCGTTCAAGAAGTCGCGCAGCCCGGCCAGCGCTTCTGGCTCGGCTCGATAGAAGCGGCGAGTCCCCTCGCGGCGCTCGCTGAGCAGTCCCGCCTCGCGCAGCACCGCGAGGTGCTGGGACACGGCCGGCCGGGAGACGTCGAAGCGCGAGGCGATCTCGCCCGCGCTCATCTCGCCGTCGCGCACCAGCGCCAGGATCTCACGCCGCCGCGGCTCGGCCACGGCGCGCGCGACGCGGTCCATCTCAGAGCTGGGGGTTGCCGATGCCACGGCAGCAATTTAAGCAGATTCTTACGTAAGTAGAAACTTACGGTTCGTGCTCAGCGCTTGCTGCTGCACTTGCGCAGGCCAACGGCGCGGGCAAGCTCGTAGCGTTCTCCGGCTTCGCCGTTGCGGTCTTCCCGGGCGGCGAGGTAGCCGCTGCCATCGCCCGTTTCCGCTGCCTTCAGGGCGGCGCGATCGTGGGCCTTGACTCGCTGCTGCGCCGCGACGTATTCGTCGAAGGGCACGCGCAGGCCGGGAGGCGGGGAAAGCGCCTCGAACTTGCGCACGGCCCGCGTCGATATGCCGGTGAGGATCTTCGAGTAGGTGACGTCGGGCGTGCCCTCGCCTTCCGGGTAGTCCTGCAGCGTCGCCAGGTAGGTGGCCTGGCTTTCGGCGCAGATCGCATCGGCCTTGGCAACCAGCTCGGACTCGGTCAAGGTCGGCGCCGGCTTGGGCTTCCCCGAACGGTCCTGCTTCGCCGCTTTGCCCGGGGCATCACCGCTCGCCGCCTTCGGGCTCGCGCTCCCTCCCCCACCCGACAGGGCCACCACCGCGGCGACGATGGCGATGGCTGCGAGCGCGCCCCCGGCGAGCACCAGGCGGCGACGGCGAATGCCGCCGCGGGCCGGTGGCCTCGATCCACCGGCGGGCGCCAGGGTCGGCTCGGGGTCGTCGGCGAGGCTCCGGGTCGGCGCCGTCGGCTGCTGTGGAACCTTCGTCGCGGCGTCGCGCGGCGCGATCGTCTCCCCCGTTCCGGTCGCCGCCATGCCGGTTGCCACCGTGCGCTCCGGCAGCGCCGGCTGCTCGCCGCGGAGCGCCGCCCGGGCCGCTCGGCCGAGGTCGCCGGCGGAGGGATAGCGGTCCTCGGGGAGCTTCGACATCGCCCGGATCACCACGTCGTCGAGTGCCATCGGAACCTCGGGCACGTACAGCGAGGGCGCCGGCGGCGGATCGTTGAGATGGGCGTAGAGGCGCGCCGCCTCGCCGTCCTTGGGAAAGGGAACCTCGCCGGTGAGCAGCTTGAAGAGCAGGCAGCCGAGCGCGTAGACGTCGACGCGGGCGTCGATCGCGCCGCCGGAGATCTGCTCCGGCGCGACGTAGTCGAGCGTGCCGACGAAGCGGCCGGTCCCGGTCAGGCCGGACTCGGTGGAGACGTTGCGGGCGACGCCGAAGTCGGTGATGTAGGCGTGCTCGGCCCCGTCGCCGCCGCTGAGCAGGACGTTGGCTGGCTTGACGTCGCGGTGGACCAGCCCCGCGGCGTGGATCGCGTCGAGGCCATTGGCGAGCTGGGCGATCAGCTCGACCGCGACGGCCGGGTCAAGCCGGCCCTCCCTGGCCAGGCGTTTGGCCAGGTCAGCGCCGGAGACGAAGCGCATCGCGATGAAGGGCACCTCGCCCTCTTCGCCGGCGGCGTAGATCGGCACCACGTTGGGGTGCTCGATCGAGGCGGCAATCTTCGACTCCTCGGCGAAGCGACGAGCGAAGACGTCGTCGCTCGCCGCCTCGGGAGCGATCAGCTTCAGCGCCACGCGGCGCTCGAGCCCGGGCTCGAGCGCCAGGTAGAGGATGCCCATGCCGCCGCGGCCGAGGGGGCGCTCGATCCGGTAGCCGGCGAACTCGTCGCCCTCGGACAGCTCCAATGCGTGACCCGGTGCGGTCATTCACCCACCCTAGGGCGTGATGGCGAGATAGCGCGCGGTTAACCTGGCCCCGGCCGGCCCAGTCCTAAACTGGAAACATGCGCCGACTGGCAATAGCAGCCGCATTCGTGCTGATCGCGTCGGCCCTCGCCGTCGCGGCGCAGGCGGAAATCGCGCAGAAGGGGAGCCTGCGCGTCTCCTTCGACGGCCAGCTCCGCCCGCGGGCCCTTCCCCGCGACCACGACGCGCCGGTGACCGTCAGCCTCGTCGGCGAGGTCGGCACCACCGACGGCAGCGTCCCGCCGCAGCTTCGCGAAATCTCGATCGCCGTCAACCGCGCCGGTCGGGTCTCGGTTGCCGGGCTGCCCAGATGCGGCAAGGCCGCGCTGCAGCAGACCAGTACCGAGGCCGCCCTCGAACACTGCCGTCAGGCGCTCGTCGGACGCGGTCACTTCTCCGCCAGCGTCAATTTCCCCGGCGCGGCCCTCTTCCCGGCCCGCGGGGAAGCGCTCGTCTTCAACAGCCGCAGCCAAGGAAAGCCGGGACTGCTGCTCCACCTCTACGGAACCAGCCCGGTGCAGGCGGCCTTCGTCCTCCCCTTCGACATCACCCACGAGAGCAGTGGCAGGTACGGAACCGTGTTCTCGACCAAGATCCCCCAGCTCGCATCCGACTCCGGCTACGTCACCGCGCTCGACCTGAAGATCGGCCGCACCTACGGTTACGAGGGCAAGCGGCGAGGCTTCATCAGCGCCAGCTGCGCCGCGCCGGCCGGATTCCACGAAGCCAGCTTCCCGCTCGCCCGGGCAAGCTTCTCCTTTGCCGGCGGGCAGCGCCTGGTGACCAGCCTCACCCGTCAGTGCAAGGTCCGCTAGCCAGTCTTAGAGGCCGAGCCCGCCAACGCCCCGCTCGTCCCAGCCGAGGTGGTGGGCCAGCTCGTGGCGCAGGGTGACCTCGACCTGCTTGGCGAGCAGGGCGCGGTCGTGGCCGAAGTCGCGTTCGAGGGTGTCACGGTAGATCACGATCCTGTCCTCGTAGCGTTCGCGCGCCACACCGTCACCGAAGTACTGCCCGTAAGCATGAACCTCCGCGCCGCGGTCGGAGACGACGACGGCGACCCGCTCCAGCACCCGCTGGAATTCCTCCGGCAGGCCGTCGATCGCATCCGCCACCAGCGCTTCGAACTCGCCCAGCTCCGAGGCATCGCCCATGCGACATAGGTAGCAGACCGATGCGGCCAGGCCGCCAGGACGACGGCCGGCGAAGCGGCCCGGGGCATCCAGTGGATGCGACCGGGCCGCCCCAGCCGATCAGTTTCCGTACTTCTGCACCTGCTTTTCGGCTTCTTCGATGCCGCGTTCCGCTTCGGCCTTGCCCTTTTCGATGCCCTGCTGCGCTTCTTCCTTGCCCTTTTCGATGCCCTTCTTGGCTTCTTCGGCGCCCTTTTCGATGCCCGCCTGGGAGTCGCTCTTGCCCTGTTCGATGCCCTGCTTGGCGGCTTCTTCAGCCTCGCCGAAGCCCTTCTTCGCTTCTTCCTTTGCCTTTTCGATGCCCTGCTTGGCTTCCGTGGCCCCCTGTTTAATCCGCTCCTGGGCTTCCGAGGAGGCACTGTCGCTGCTCCCGCCGCAGCCGGTCGCGGCGACGCCGGTGATTCCGATCGCCAGCGCCAACGGCAGCACCCGGGCCGCCCTCGTGCTCCTCCAACTCAAGTCTCTGACTGACACATCGCTCCTATCTCTGGGGGGCTGTACGGGAGCGATCTTCGCACCGACGGCGGCGCTCGGCTAGTGCCTGCGGACAAGGGAAGCGCGCTGGAGCGCCCGCAGCCGTCGACGCCGGCGGCTCGAGCTCCCCTGAGGTTGGGCGAGGTGACTGCTTGGTTGGCTAGGGTGCCGCCGTGGAAACCGACGCTGAGGCCGCCGGACGCGGCCAGGGGCAGGCGCTTCCCCGCCGCATCCTGCGCATCGTCGCCTGGCTCGCCGGCGTCACTGCCCTTCTCGCCGTGCTCGACCTGCTCGGCGTGCCCGCCACCGACTGGATCAGCGACCTCATCGACAAGGTCGGCGAAGTCCCCGCCTGGGCGATCGGGGCCGGCGTTCTGCTCGAGAGCGCGCAGACGGGCCTCGCCGCGCTTGCCTGGTTCGCCATCCTGCGCGCCGCCCTCCCCCGGTCCGTCCTGCCCTACCGGATCGTCCTCGCCTCCTACGCGGCCGCGGTCGCGCTCAACGGCTTCCTGCCAGCCAACATCGGCACGTTGGTGATGCTGGTGATGTTCACGACCCTGATCGCGGGCGCGACCTTCCCACTCGTCATCTCCGCCCTGATCGTCGAGAAGATCCCCTTCTCCGTCCTCAACGTGGCGCTCTACCTCTACCTGTTCGTCACGGTCAGCGGCTCGTTCTCGATCAAGCTCGGCTTCCTCTCCGATCATTCCGCGCTGCTGATCCTGATCGCGGCCGGCGCGATCGTCCTCCTCGCCCTGCTCGCCCGGATCCTCTGGAAGCGCCTGTCGAAGATCAGGGAACAGCTGCTCAGCGGCGGCGCGATCCTTCGCTCGCCGCGCCGCGCCCTCACCGAGCTGTTCCTGCCCGTGCTGGGCAGCTACCTGGCGCGCCTCGCGATCGTCGCCGTCTTCCTCGGCGCCTACGGCATCCCGGTCAGCTTCCACAACGTCGCCACCGTCACCGCCTCAAATTCGATCTCCAACAGCGTCTCGGCCACGCCGGGCGGCGTCGGCGTCACCCAGGCGATGAACTCCGCCGCCCTCTCCAGCGAAACCTCGGCCCAGACCGCCACCGCCTACTCAATCGGCCAGCAGCTGATCATCTCCGCCTGGGACGTCGTCTTCGCCGTCGCCCTCGTCTGCTGGGTGTTCGGCTGGTCCGGCGGCAAGCAGCTGATCGAGTCTTCCTATGCCGACGCCAAGACCAAGAGCCGCGAGCTGAAGGAAAGCCGGAAAGCCCGTAAGCGCCGCGCGTAGGGCGACGTCAGGCCGCGGACGGCGCCACGGACTCCGCCTGAGCAATCGCCCACTCGACGATCCGCGCCGACTCGGTGATCACTTCCCCATCGTCAGCAATGAGGACAGGCACCGCCTTCTGGCCGCTCAGCTCCTCGACCTCGCGCCGACCGTCGGTGGTCCACTGCAGGACGCGGGGCCCGGCGCCGAGCCCGTAGACCTTGATCACCTCGGGCTCGTGGCCAGCGGCCAGCAGCGCCTGATGCGCGGTGCGGCACGGGTGCCGATGAGGGCCCATCGCGAACGTCCCCCAGCACACGTAGAGCTTCATCGAGCGAAGCTATCCGTCGATGCCGGGCGAACCCGGGTCCATCGGATGAAGCTCGCCCTTGAGCAGCGCCTCGGTGCGCAGATGCCCGACCGCCTGGTACTCACTGGAGCCGATCATGTCGAGGAAGGCCTGCCGGGTGGGATATTCGACCAGGACGACCAGGTCCCAGGACCCCTCGCCCAACAGCGCCGTGGCGGGCTCGCCGAGGAAGACGATCCGGCCGCCGATCTTCTCGAGCAGCGGCGCCACGGCAGCGCCGTATTCCTCATAGCGCTCTCGCCCACCATCCGGCTGGAAGGACAGGAGGTTGAGCATCACCACGGGCCCCTCCGCCGCACGCCCGGCGAAGGCGGCAAATCCCTCCTGATTCAGCGGCTCGGGCTGGGCCGAGGTGTCCACGCTGCCCCCTCTCCTTGCGATCACGGTGAAACGACCCGGCGAGTATATGTACGCCGCCAGGCCGGAATCCAGCTCACCGCTTGGGGAAATCTCTTCGCGGCACCGCTTTGAGGCGTTCTACGAAGTCGCCTGGCGCTTCCGGCCCCTAACAGGCGACCGAACCGGCCAGCTCGAGATCAATCTCGAGCAGGTAGGGCGCAACCAGGCCCTCGTAGGCGACCTTGCGCTCGGCTGGGAGATCCTTCCAGCCGGTCACCGAACCGCGGCAAATATCCGCTCCGCAAAGGCAGCCACCCGGAAAGTGCTCGATCGAGTAGTTGCGCATCGCGTAGTCAAAGGTGATCTCCTCACCGTTTGCAATCGATTGCCGGGCCACGAAGTTGCAGGCGCCCGTGTCGTTCAGCTCAACGCCGCAGTTCGGGCTGCACGAATGGTTGACCTTGGGGCCGAGACCCCCATGCCGGGCCCACGTGGTGCGACTCACCTGAGTCGCGTGCGAGTCGTTGCGGGCGACCTCGCCCTCGAGCACTCCGACCATCACCGTTTCGCCGACCTGGAAGCGCCGAGTTGCGCGAACGCCACCACCCTTGTCGCCTTCGGGAGTACACAGCTCATATCCGACAGGATCCAAGGGACCGCCTCTCAATTGTTGGGGCGCAGCGAAAACTGCGCTCGACGACCCTAGCCCATCGGTGAAATAGGGACCGAACGCGTCGATCAGCGGAGCGAGCGAGCCTCCAGGTCGAGACCTCGCCGCACCAGCTCGCCGCAAAAACCCGAGATCGCCGACGGGATCTACCCGGCAACCACCCAGCCGCCATCCACGTGGATCACCTGGCCGGTGATGTACCCGGCCCCGTCCGAAGCCAAGAACAGGACGGTCTCGGCGATCTCCTCCGGCTTGCCGAAACGCTTCAGCGGGTTCATCGCGATTGCCTCCTCGATGTGCTCGGGCGAGACTCCCCACTCGGTCTCCCAGTCGCCCGAGATTGGCCCGGGGGCAAGCGCATTCACGCGGATTTTCGGGGCCAGGTCACGGGCCAGCGTGGCGGTGAGGCCGCGGATCGCTCCCTTCGCGGTGGAGTAGGTGACGGGAACGAAGTTGATCGCGTTGTCGGGGTTTGTCCCGTTCCCGTAGGTGCTCGAGAAATTGACGATGGCGCCACCGCCGCCTTCGAGCATCACCGGCCTCACCGCGTGACACATGCGCATTGCTCCGATCACATCAACCTGCAGGAGTGCACTCGCCGCAGCGGTATCCAGCTCGCTGAATCTCACCGTGTCCGCCCCGTCGAGGCTGCCGGCAGCGTTGACGAGGACGTCCAACCGACCGTAGCGCTCGACGACGTCGGCGACGAACGCGTCCACCGAGTCCTGATCCGTGACGTCGAGATGGCCGGAGTGAGCCTTCCCGCACCGGCCCTCCAGCTCCGCCACGACCTCCGCGGCCTTGGAGCCAGAGGAGCGATAGCCGACCGCAACCGAGGCACCCTCCGAGCCGAAGCCCCTGGCAACAGCCCCACCGAGCGTCCCCCCACCCCCGGTAACCACCGCCACCCTTCCCTCGAAGCGCCGCCCGTCATTCCATTGAGCACCCATGCTCCCCCCTCGGTCGGTGGCATCTGGGCCATGCTGTGGATTGGGAGAGGACTAAGTCTCGCACGCCGGCTTGCGGCTGCGAACCACGCTTCAGCTCGATCGAGCGGCTGCGGCGTTCGCCTCTCCACCAAATGCCTCAGGCGGGATGGCGTCCGCGGCGGTGAGTGCGCCGAGCAGCGTTCCGAGCAGAAGATCGCGCAGCTCGTCGCGCGAAAGATCGCGGTGCTCGATCCAGTCGAGACAGGCCCCGTCCATGAACCAGAGCCAGCCGTGCACGGCGGCGCGCGCCTTCGGCGGCGGCCCGCCCGGGTAGAGGCCTTCGAGGATCCGGGCCGCCGTTCTCGTTCGGACCTCTTCGACAAGCTCCCGCACCTCGGGAACGCTGCTGACGCTCTGCATCAGCTTGCGGTAGGCAAGCGCGTTGTCGTCGATCAGCTCGAGGAAGGCCTCGAGGCTTCCCCTCAGCTGATCGAGTGGCGGCAGGGTCGGGTCGGGCTCCGTCCTTGCCCGCAGCTCCGCGGCCGCCTGGGCAAGCGTCGCCTCGAAGAACGCCCGCTTGCTCGGGAAGTAGTGGTAGAGCAGCGGCTTGGAGATCCCCACCTTGCGGGCGATCTCACGCATCGAGAGCTCGTCGTAGGAGTGGCGCGCAAACAGCTCGGCACCGCGCTCGAGCAGCTGCCGGCGCCGCTCCTCAGCCTGTAGCCGTCGATAGGCAGGGCGGGTCATTGCAACTGATCATAGCCGCTTGTTGACCATCGGTTGATAAGTTTGTTATTTTGTTGACCATCGGTCAGTAAGCGAACGAGAAGGGGAGGAAGTCATGACTGGAGAAGGAAGCGAAGGCTGGCTGGAGCCGAACGAACGGCAACTGGCGGATCTGAGGCACCGGATCGAGCGAATCGAGCGCCGGGTCTTCCCGTCCGCCGCCCCGGAGCCACACCCCCAGCGCACAGCGGTTGCCCACCCTGTCGCGACACCCGCGCGACCGGCGCAACCCCGGCCCGCACCGGAGCGCCCACAGCGCGGCCTCGAGGAGATCCTCGGCGGGCGCGTCCTCGCCTGGGTCGGCGGCGTCGCGATCCTGCTCGGGATCGTCTTCCTGCTCGGGATCGCAATCGATCGCGGCTGGATCGACGAGCCGATGCGCACAGTCCTCGGCCTCCTCGGCTCCACCTCCCTCCTGCTTGCCGGAGTCTGGCTCTACGAGCGCAAGGGGCGCACCGAGGCGGCACTGGCGGCCGTCGCGAGCGCTCTCTCCGGCCTCTACACGACGATCCTGGTCGGGACGCAGATATATGACCTGATCCCGGCTGAGGTCGGGCTCGCCTGCGCCGGCCTGGTCGGGATCGTCGGCGTGACGCTCGCGGTCCGCTGGAAATCGATGGTCGTTGCCGCAATCGGGATTCTCGGCGCGCTGCTGGCGCCGGTCCTGGTCGGCACCGGGACCTCCGACCTTTCCCTGGCCTTCATGGCGATCGCCCTGACCGCCGCCGTTGGAATTCTGCTCTGGCAGAGGTGGAACGAGCTCTCGCTTGGGGCCTTCATCATCTCGGCACCGCAGCTTCTGGCCTGGTTCGTCAACAACTACGACGAGCGGCTGCCCGTCTCGCTGGGCGTGCTGGTTGGGTTCTGGGCGCTTTACGTAATTGCCGCGATCGGTTATGAGCTGCGGCCCCGAACTGCGGATGAGCCCCCGGTCGCCTCCTGGCTCCTGCTGCTCGCCAACGTCGTCCTGATCGCGGGCGCCGGCTACTTCGGGCTGACCGAAACCGGCCACCCGAATGCCGCGGTAGCGTGGCTTCTGGGCCTGGCCGCCAGCCACATCCTGCTCGGGGCCCTCGCGCTCCGCCAGGCGATCAACCGCGAGATCGGCTCGCTCCTCCTCGCCGTCGGCCTGGGGCTGTCGGCGTTCGGCTTCGCCAATGCCCTCGACGGTCCCGCTCTTGTGCTCGGCTGGGCCGTGCAGGCAGCCGTGCTCGCGTACCTGGCAAGCCGGGCGAGCAAGGAGCCCAGGCCCTACGGCTCGAACGCCGAGCGTCTCCTGATCGCAGCGGGCACGTACCTCGGCCTTGCCCTGGGGCACGTGCTCGTCTTCGAAGCGCCACCCAGCGCGATCCTCTCAGGGGTGGACGATCTCGGCGCTGCGCTCGCCGGTCTCGGCGCCTGCGCAGCCGCCGCGCTCTACGGCCGGCTCGTCCTGCGCGACTTCGGTCCCCGCGTGGTCCAGGCGTGCGAGACCCTCGGCGCCGCCGCGCTCGTCTACCTCGCATCGGTGGCGATCATCGACACGGTCGGCGTCACCGACTCGGGGGACTCACGACAGGCGGGACAGGTCCTGCTCTCGGCCTTCTGGACGCTGACGGGCCTTGGCGCGATCGTTTACGGGCTGCTGCGCGATGTCGAGCGCCTCCGCCTCGGCGGGCTGGCGCTGCTCGCGCTCGCCATTGCCAAGGTCTACACCTACGACCTGGCCGAGCTCGACGAGCTCTCGCGGGTGCTCTCGTTTATCGCGCTTGGGCTGCTTCTGCTCGTCGGCGCCTTCGCCTACCAGCGGATTCAGGTCGGCGCGGGCAGCGGCGACCGAGAGGTGACCCGATGAGACGCATCGTCCTCGCCATCGCCCTGCTCGCGCCGCTCGCAACCGGCGTCCAGCCGGCCGCCGCGGCCGAGGTCGATCGCGCCGACTTTCGGAGTCTGCGGCCGTTGGTCGCAGGCCCCGGCGGCAAACCCGTCCTCGTCGAGCCTGACGGGACGCTTTTCGAGCACTCGCTGCCTGGCTTCGCCGATCTGCGGATCGCAGATGCGAGCGGGCGCGAAGTGGCGTGGCGGCCGGCCCCGAACAGGGGGAACGCCGGGCCCGAGGCGGTGCCGGTACTCAACAGCGGCCGCCAGGGGCAGTTCGCCGTTGCCCTCCTCGACCTCGGGGCGCGGCGGAGGATCCGGGACCGCGTGGTGCTTGAGGTCCCGGACCGGGGATTCGTCGGTCGCGCCGTGGTCCTGGGGGCCGACGATCGACACGGTCCGTTCACGCGGCTCTCGGCAACGGGGATCTACGACGCTCGCGGGGCGCAACCGGCACGCAGCACGGTCGCCGTCTTCCCGCCGAGCGACTTCCGCTACCTGCTCGTCAGGGCCAGCGGCATCAGCCGCATCGCCGGCGCAAGCGTGTCCGGGGCCCGCCAGCGGCCGCGGCTCCTGCAGCGCACGGCGCGGTCGGTATCGCTGCGCCAGGACGGGACGCGCACGCTCGTCACCCTCGATCTCGGGTTCCGCGACGTTCCAGTCGACGAGCTTCGGATCGCCGCCGCGACCGCGCGCTACGAGCGCCCCGTGGAGGTCTTTGGGTCGAATACTGGGCAGCGGTTCGTGCAGCTGACGGCAGCCAGGATCTTCCGCTTCCCGGGTTCCAATTCAGCACCGATCTCGATCGGAGCGCATTACCGTTACCTCCGGATCGAGGTCGACAACGGCGACGACGCGCCGCTACGCGGAATCGAAGTCACGGCCTGGAGCCGCTCGCGCGCCCTCCTGCTCGAGGGCGGGCATCCGCCCCCCTACACCGTCTACTACGGAAGCTCGCGCGCGAACGCTCCCAGCTATGACTTCGCTCGCCTTCCGGCGGGCGCCATCGGGGTCGAGCGCGCGGTGCGCGGGCGGTTGGGATCAGAACGCGAAAATCCAGCCTTCAAGCCGCCTCCAGACACGCGCTCGTTCGCGGCGCGCAATCCCGGACTCGTCACGGGCGCCCTCGCACTGGCCGCCCTCACGCTGGGTGCAATTGGTTTGCTGGCACTGAGAAAGCGGGTCTGAGCCCGTTTTGGGCTTCACCCGGCAAGTCGCCCCACAAGCCCCCGGCAATCGGCCTTTTAATCTTCTGCCATCCGAAGCAGGTAGCCAGCCAGAGCCACCAGCAGCCCAACGCATGCCTGAATCTGCTCGGCTGCTGGATCCACGTCAGCTTCCGTCATCACCTGGGCGCAGGAAGCAACCGCGATAGCAATCCCCACCAGCTCGAGGGCAAGGCGGATCTGCGCAACGGTCGGCAGAACAGCGGTCCATGCGAACCAGGGCAGCAGAGGAGACGTTGCGGACGCATCCACCTGTGCATCGCTGGCATCGATTGCCTCCCGAAGGAAATCTTCAAATGCGCCCTGGTCCCGTAGAAGACGTGAGGTGTAGCTGCGGATTGGCCCCTGATTTGCGAGCAACGAAGCAAGCGGGCCCTCTAGTGCCTGCTGGATCTTCGTCCGGCTATTGAAATAGGAGGCCATCGGTCCTTCCAGCGCCTTTTGCATCTTGTCCTGCTGCGCGAAATACGAGGCCATCGGGCCTTCAAGGGCTTTTTCGGCCTGCTCCTGCCGTGCGAAGTACGCGGCAAGCGGACCTTCGAGGCGTTTCTGCAGCTGCTCCTGCTGCGCAAAGTAGGAGGCCATGGGTCCCTCGAGGGCTTTCTGCACCTTGTCCTGCTGCGCAAAGTAGGAGGCCATCGGACCCTCGAGGGCCTTTTGCACCTTGTCCTGCTGCGCGAAATACGAGGCCATCGGGCCTTCAAGGGCTTTTTCGGCCTGCTCCTGCCGTGCGAAGTACGCGGCAAGCGGACCTTCGAGGCGTTTCTGCAGCTGCTCCTGCTGCGCAAAGTAGGAGGCCATGGGTCCCTCGAGGGCTTTCTGCACCTTGTCCTGCTGCGCAAAGTAGGAGGCCATCGGACCCTCGAGGGCTTTCTGCAGCGAGCGCTGCGCGTTCAGCAGGGCATCAAGGCTCATTGCCCAAATAAATTAGCGAACCCCAAAGCGGAACCGGCTCGCCTCCTTGCTTCGACCGACGTCGCCGCGCCGATTGACAAGCGCCCCGGCGGCGGTGGAACGCCCCGGGGCATGGCACCGAAGAACGAGCCTTCGATGCAAGCGAAAAGCTACTCGCCGGTGGGGGGAGCGGGCGACGTCGTCGTTGCGCTGGAGTGCCAAAGGACTATCCGACCGGCGAGCGGCTGGCCCAGTTCAGCGAAGACTTCCGTCGGCGGGACGACTGGCTTACCGCGGCTGACGCCGCATGCTTCGGTGACTGTTATCGCTGCCCGGACAGCGACCTCGACTTGCTCGTAATTGAGCCCGGCGAGGTCACGAAGCGTCGTGCCGAGTCGGCTCGTTTTCGTCGTGAGCTGCGAAGTCTCGAAGTTGCCCTCGATGTCGTTGTCGTCAGCACGAGTCACGTCGACGAATGGGGCAAGGTCCCGGGCACGATGGTCAACGAGGCACTGCGAGAGGGCCGTGTCCTCGTCGACACCTTAGGGAACCACTACCGAGCTCAAATCGCGCGCAGCAGAAGGAAGATCGCAAAGGCAAGTCCCATCGCGATGAACGACCAGAACCAGATTCGCGCGTACGCACCGATCAGGTTGTAGTTCCGCGGCTTCGGTCCCGGCACCTCGCTGGTGCCATCCGCGTCGACGGGGGCATCCCATCCGTCTGGCTCACCTGGCACGAGTGACTCGGCGAGGACAGCCCGCGCCGCTTCTGCCTGATTGGCATGAACCATGATCCGACGCGACCCGCCGCCCGGGTTCAGCAGCCCCAAGCCGAGAAGCGGCCCGTCGATGCCCCGCTGCTGCACCGCGCTAGGGATGCCCGCGCTCTCCAGCAGCCCACGGATCATCTCCGCTTCAACCCGGTCATTGGCATATGCAATGCCAACCGACTCTTCTTCCGTACTCATTGCCGCAATTATGACCCACCGGACCAAGAGGGATTAGGTAATGGGGCGGGAAAGGACTCGAACCTTCGACCGACGGATTATGAGTCGGGCCGGAAGGCGTTTGTAGAACCGAATCTGGCCTGATGGAGCGAATTACGTCCAAGGAGTTCGGCTGAGTTCGGTGGAGTCGGGGACCAAATTCGGGACCAAGTTTTCAGGGCTCACCTCGGCAATGGCCTGTTTACGGAGGACGTCGTAGAGGACGCCGGGCGGGCTGATGTCGATTGCGTGCCCGTAGGTGTAAGCCGAGTAGCAGCGCGGCTGCCAAGATGATCGCCATGCGGGAGCGGTTGGTCCCCGTGCCGATCTACCCGCGAACGTCTGAAGTGCTAACCCGGGAGTGATGAGCCGACAGCTGTCTGGGCGGCTTTCAAGTACTCGTCGCGGCAGTTTATGAAGTCTTCGTACCATCCTGCCAGGGTCTCCCAGTCGTCGTGCCTAAATTCCGAGTTGGTGCCTTTGGGGCCGGCGAAGGATTCGAAGCTGAAAATCAGTTCGCGGGCTGTCTCGCATGCCTTGTAGGCGGTGGTAACGACCCGCGCTTGATCAGAAAAGCGCACGCGAAGGCCTGCCTGCAAGGTTTCAGTCGCATGCCAATGCTGCCACGCCCGCCTTACGAGATCTTTGGCATTGCTTGGAGCGTCGACCCCCTGGACGACGGTGTCACCCAAGGCATCTTTGCACTCGTCGATGGCATCGGTCAGGCGTTTAAACTCGGCCGCCGTTTCAGCCAGAATGCCGCGTGCATCCCCGAGGTCAGCCAGCACACGCTCGTGCTTGAGGCGCGAGCGACCCAGCCAAAGCGTGACCAGAAGGGTGCCCAAGGCAATCCCCAAGCCAACAGTGGTGCCCGCGTCCATGCACCCGAGATCGTATCCGCTTCGGGCGTTCCACACCGCATCTGCTCGTCAACTGTGGAACCTCGGAAAGAGCCCGGCGATCATTTGTGTGCACTGGTCCCGCGCGCGTTGGCTCGGATGGTGCAGTGCGCATCGACTGACGAGGACACTCCACTTGTTGGCAGCTATCAGCGCAGGGCGCTCTCGATGGGGCGGGAAGGACTCGAACCTTCGACCGACGGATTATGAGTCGGGCCGGAAGGCGTTTGTAGAACCGAATCTGGCCTGATAGAGCGAATTACGTCCAAGGAGTTCGGCTGAGTTCGGTGGAGTCGGAGACCAATCTCGGGACCAAGTTTTCGGTGTCTCAGACCACAGATTTGCCTCGGCGATTTCATACGCGCAGCGCACCGTGATCAAGGCCCGTCCCCCGGACGGATGAAGCGAGCAGCGTGCGCTCTACCTCCTGACCGAGGTGACAGATTGGATGACCGCGCCGCCCTTAGCGCCGATTACCCAGATTGCGGTTGACCTGCCCTGCGGATCGACAGCGATCTGCGGTTCGCCAAGGCCATTCGTCCAACGGGAGATATCGGTCGGCCGCGACCAGGCACCTCCGAGCGGATGCTTCGCCGCCTGGATGGCGAAGTTGGGGCCGGGGCGGGTGTCGTAGCCCTCCCAGATCGCGGTCGCGTTGCCCCAAGAATCCACCACCAGTTGCAGATGCTGCCCACCCCGTCCGTAACCGGTAGTGATGTCGACCGGCCTCGACCAGCCCCCTTCGGCCGGGCGGGTCGCTCCCTGGACGACGAGATAACTACCGTTGGAACGTTGCCAGATCGCGGTCGCGTCGCCCTGGGGGCTGACCGCGATCTGCGGGTCCTGTACGAGGCGGTGCCCCGCCTTAGAGATGCTGACCGGCGCCGACCAGATCCCGCCGGCCGGGCGGGTCGCAGTTTGGATTCGACGGCCATAGGCAGAGAACCGACGGCCATTGGGCACCCTGCCTACCCAGACCGCTGTGGCGTTGCCCTGGGCATCCACAGCCACCTGTGGCCAAGCGCCCCTTACTCCATTGGCAGAGAGTGTGACCGGCGCCGACCAAATCCCTTCGGATGAGCGGGTTGAGATTTCAATTGCGCCGCTGTATTCCTCTTCCCAGACCGCAGTTGCGCCGCCCTGGGGGTCAAGTGCGATTTGCGGAGATCGGGCGGCCTTTTTCGGTGGAGACACGGTTACCGGTGCCGACCAGATCCCTCCAGTCGGTCGGGTCGCGCTTTGGACGACTGAACGCCAACCTTCCTCCCGTTCCAAGAGCCAGACCGCAGTCAGGGTGCCTTCAGGGCCAGCCGCGAGGAGCCCCGGCCACGCGCCAGCCGTGGAGAGGGTGACCGGCGGGGACCAGCTCCCTCCGGCCGGGCGGGTCGCGCTTTGGACGACGCCGGAGCGACCCAGACGGCGTCCCCAGATGGCCGTCTCGTTGCCCAAGAGGTCAACCGCAATCTGCAATCCGTACGCATCTTCCAAACCGCCAAAGAAAGGGGATGGAGTGGACCAAGGTCCGCCAGCTGGCCGCACCGCGCTTTCGTAGATGAGTTTTCCGCCGCGGTATCGCCGCCACACAGCGGTCGCATTGCCTGCGGAATCAACGTTCACCAACGGGGATTCTTCGCCAATGCTCATAACCGCGGAGACATCCATCGAGCGCGACCAGCCTGGCGCAGCGCTCGCGGGCGATGCGACCAAGCACGCCGCCAAGCAACCGGCAATGGTCAGGCGCAGAAACCACGAGTGAGGTGCATGCGTACGCAAGGGACCCGTGGCTCCCCCGAACATCATCGATCTCCCCACATCCCGCGATCTTCATCTCGGTACTTAGCGAGTCTACTTTGCCGACGCGAGAGAGGCGACCCACTGGGGATGGGGCGGGAAGGACTCGAACCTTCGACCGACGGATTATGAGTCCGCTGCTCTAACCAACTGAGCTACCGCCCCGTTGGGTGATGAGCCTAGCGCTATGCGCTGAAAAGTTGGGCCAAAGAGCGGCCGACGTCGGGTGGCTCTTCTTTGCCCTCGGAGGCGGCGACTGCGCCTTCGGCTAGGGCTTTGGCGGCGTCGGCGATCTGGTGGGAGCGGCCGCCGCGGATGCTGCCGGTCTTCTTCGCTTCGGCGAGGTCGGATTCCATCAGGCCGGCCAGCTCGGCCAGGCGGCGCAGGCCGACGACTCCGGCAGCGCCGCGGAGGGCGTGGGCCTCCATCCGCATCGACTCGAAGTCGGTGGTCTCGGTCGCCAAGCCCGCCGCGAGCACATCGCAGCGGCGGCGCGCCTCCTCCGCGAAGGAGGCGAGCAGCTCGGCGTCGGGGCTCGTCTTCTCGCTCATTCTCCAGTCAATCCCTTCACAACGCGGGTCAGTTCTTCGACGCCGAAGGCGCCCTCGATCTCGTCCTTGATCCTTCCACTTTGGTCAATCGCGAACAGCCATGGCTCACTGGGCAGGTGGAATGCGCGCACCTGGGGCCGCACGTGCTTGCTGGGATCGTTTTCGTTGTAGATCTCCATGTGGATGAACGCCACCTTGTCCCCGTAGAGCTGCTTGAGCTGCTCGGCCACGTCGACGACGGGGCCGCAGACGCGACTCTGGCAGAACTGCGGGGTGGCAAAGAGGAGGACCACCGGCTGCTTGCCGACCACGTCGGCGAAGTCGACCTTGTTCTGAGTGTCCGGAGGGATCCGCGTGGTGATCTTGGAGAGGTCACCGCCGGTATCGGCCGGCGTGGGAGTGTGGATCAGGGGCGGCCTCTGGCCGACCCGCGGCACCTTCGCGAAGGCCCCCACCTCGGCGCTTGGCAGCAGCGACGTCGTCAGCTTGCCGTCCTGCCTGATCAGGGCCGCGATCCGCCACTCGCCATCGCTGGGGAAGTCGACGTGGGTGACGTAGACGACGCTGGCGGCGCTCGGGTCCTGGGACGTCGTCTGCGCCTGGAATGCCGGCTGCGTCTTCAGCGTTTCGATCGCCGCCGGGAAGGGTCCGACCGCGGGCTCGTCGCGCGCCGCTTTCGCGTCGGCGGCCGAGGCAGCGCCGGCTTTCCGGGAACCTTGGCGAAATAGAGCGCGACGTCGGCGTCGGAGACCTGGGTGCGGTCGCGCTGGAAGACGCCGAAGGGGAAGCGGTTCTCACCCTTGTAGAAGGTCCGGGCGGCGGGAGAGACGACGAGCTGGGACGGCTTCGCGCCTTCCGATTCCAGCACCTCGGCCAGGGTCTTGCCCTTGGCGCTGGGGAAGTCGCTCTTCGGCGGCGCCGGGCGACTTTCGGCGCTGCCTGGCGAGTCGGTCGCTGAGTTCGAGCCTCCGCCGCAGCCCCCAAGCGCAATCGCCACGGCCGCAAACAGGCAGGCGAGGGCAACGAGGACTCCAGTCAGGCGCATTGCGCGCATCTTATTGAGGGCGATGGCGGGGCTGCGGCGCCCTCTGGCACGCGGCATGACCGGAGAGGTAGGGTCCGCGAACCAAGATGGACGAGCCTAAGGAGGGCGGGTTGGCGGAGCGAGCGGCACTGATAACTGGAGCGTCAAGCGGAATCGGGCTGGCGATCGCCCGGGTGCTCGGCGAGGAGGGCTACGCGCTGACCGTCTCCGCGCGACGCCCGGACAAGCTCGAGGCCGCCGCCGCCGGGCTGCGCGCCGACGGCATCGAGGTGCAGAGCGTCGCCGCGAACATGACCGACGAGGAGGACGTCGTCGGCGTCTTCGCCAAGCACCGCGAGGCCTACGGCCGGCTCGACATGCTGATGAACAACGCCGGGGTCGGGATCGGCGCGCCGATGGAGGAGATCCAGACCAAGCACCTCGACATGCAGCTCGGGGTCAACCTGCGGGCGCTGATCATCGGCACCCGCGAGGGCCTGCCGTTGCTGCGCCAGGCCGGCGCCGAGCACGGCAAGGCGCTGCTCGTCAACACCGCCTCGATCGCCGGCAAGGGCGGCCAGGCCTGGCTCTCGATCTACGCCGCGACCAAGGCCGCGGTGATCAACTTCACCCAGTCGACGCACCGCGAGGTCGGCAGCGCCGGGATCCAGTGCACGGCCCTGGCGCCGGGCTTCGTCGACACGCCGATGACCGAGTTCGCCAAGGGACAGGTGCCCGGCGAGGAGATGATCCGGCCCGAGGACCTGGGCGAGGCGGTCCGCTTCCTGCTGCGCACCTCGCGCAACTGCCACGTGCCGGAGATCGTCTTCACCCGCCCCGGCGAGGGACTCGATACGCCCTGACGGCCCTGGACGTCGCCATGCGGCGTCCTCGGTCGCCTAAATGGCGCTGCCATTCAGGCTCCCTGCGTCCTTGCCTGACAACGTCCAGACCTCGTCACAGCTGCGATTCCTAGTCGCCGCGTTTGGCGATCCAGGGCACGTCTTCCCGGCGATCGCCCTGGGCCGGGCGCTGCGCGGGCGCGGCCACGAGGTCGTGATCGAGACCTGGGAGGAGCGGCGTGAGGCCGTCGAGGGAGCCGGGCTTGGCTTTGCCGCCGCCGAGGAATACCGGATGTTCCCGCCGCCGGATCCCGACTCGGCCGACGGCGAGCACGCCGCGGAGGCAGCGCGCGCGCTGCTGCCACTGCTCGAGGAGATGCGGCCGCACGCGGTCGTCAGCGACATCCTCACCCTGGCGCCGGCGCTGGCCGCCGAGAAGGCGGGAGTGCCGCTGGCGACGCTGGTCCCCCACATCTACCCGGTGGTCGAGCCGGGCCTTCCCTTCTTTGCGATCGGGCTGCGACCGGCGCGCACGCCGGTCGGGCGGGCGGTCTGGCGAACCGGGCAGCGGGCCCTGAACATCGGGCTCGAGCACGGCCGCCGCGACCTCAACCGGCAGCGGGACCGCCTCGGCCTGGTGCCGGTGGAGCGCTTCCACGGCGGCATCAGCCCCGACCTCGCCCTGGTCGGCACCTTCCCCCAGCTCGAGTACCCGCGGCGCTGGCCGGCGGGAGTCGAGATCACCGGGCCGATGACCTTCGAGCTGCCACACCCCGAGATCGAGCTGCCGCCGGGGGGCGACCCGCTGGTCCTCGTCGCGCCCAGCACCGCTCACGACTCGGGCAACCACCTGGTCCGCACCGCCCTGGCCGCCCTCGCCGACGAGCCGGTTCGAGTAGTGGCGACGACCAACCGGGTCAAGCCGCAGAGCCCGATCGACGTCCCCGCCAACGCGATCCTGGTCGACTGGCTCAGCTACAGCCAGCTGATGCCAGCCGCTTCGCTGGTCATCTCCCACGGCGGCCACGGCACCGTCGCCAGGGCGCTGGGCGCCGGCACCCCGGTCTTGATCTGCCCGATCATCGGCGACATGAGCGAGACCGCGATGCGCGTCGCCTGGGCCGAGTGCGGCCTCTCCCTCCCCTGGCGCCTCTGCCGCCCGGGTCCCCTGCGCTGGGCCGCCCGGCGCCTCCTCGACGACCGCTCCTTCGCCCAGCGCGCGGGGGAGCTGGCGGCCTGGGCTGGCGAGAACGACGGCGCCGAGCGCGGCGCGGAACTGGTCGAGCAGCTGGTGCGCACCCGCACGGCAGCCTGAAAAGCTCCGGGGGTGGGACTCGAACCCACAACAACTCGATTAACAGTCGAGTGCTCTACCGATTGAGCTACCCCGGACCGACTGCCAGGCAATTTACCGATCAGCCGCTGACGCGCTCGGTGCGGGCGATGCGTTCGACCAGGGCGGCGCGCTCCATGCTGAGGGCGGCGCGACGCTGCGGATCGTCCGCTTCTCCGGCGCTGGCGATCTCGGCCTCGATGCGGCGCTGCTCGAGCAGGAGGAAGTTGAGCTCCATCGCCTCCGGCGAGGCCGGCTCATCGTGGGCGAGGATGACCAGCTCGGCAATCAGGCCGGAGAGGTCGGAGTCGTCACGGGGAAGGTTCGACGCCGGGTCCTCGGGCTGCTCGCGCAGCCAGGCAGCCGCGCGGGCGCCGCTGGGCGAGAGGTGCGCCTCGGTAAGCCGCGCCAGATATCCCTTGCCGTCCTCCGGCAACGCGATGCACATCGCCAGCAGGGCGCGCTCGCGCCGTTCGCGCGAAGTCAGCTCGGCCGCCCGGCGCGGCTTCGGCACCGGAGCGCCGCGCTGCTCGGCAGCGGCTGGGCCGCCGCTGACGGGGCGGGCGGCGACCACCTTGCCCATCACCATCGCCGGCTCCATGTCGAACTTCTCGGCGACCTGGCGCACCAGGTCATCGCGCGTGGCGCCCTCGCCCATGCCGGCCAGGATCGGCGCGATCTCGATGTCGAGGGCGCGATCCCGCTCGGCGGGGACGGAGGAGTCGGTCCTGCCGATCACCAGCCCGACCTGGAAGGCGGTCAGCTCGACGGCGCCCTCGAGCAGGGCGCGGAAGCGCTCGCCGCCACCGTCGGCGACCATCATCTCGGCGGGGTCCTCCCCGGCCGGCATCGCCGCCACGCGCAGGCGCATCTTGCGGTCGCCCGCAACCCGCTGGGCGCGCAGCATCGCCTCCTGCCCGGCGGAATCGGCGTCGAGCGCCAGCACCACCTCGTCGACCATGCCGGAGAGCACGGCCACCTGCTCCTCGGTGATCGCGGTTCCCATTACGCAAACCGCCTCCTCGACCCCGGCCTGGTGCAGGGCGAGAACGTCGGTGTAGCCCTCGACCACGACCGCTCGCCCGGCCTTGGCGATCGCCGCCTTGGCCAGGTCGATCCCGTAGAGCATGCGGCTCTTGTGGAAGAAGTCGGTCTCGGCGGTGTTGACGTACTTGGCCCCCTGGTCGGAGCGCATCGCCCGTCCGCCGAAGCCGAGGGTACGGCCGCGGCGGTCGCGAATCGGAAACATGATCCGCGAGCGGAAGCGGTCGTACTCGCCTCCCCCCGCCCGCGCTGGACCAGGCCGACGCCGCGCAGCTCCTCGACGCTGAAGCCGGCCCGCTGCCCGCGCAGCAGCACTTTGTCCCAGGCGCTGGGCGCGTAGCCGACGGCAAAGGCGCGCAGCGCCTCCTCGCCGAGGCCCCGCTGCGCCAGGTACTCGCGCGCCTTGCCCGCCTCCTCGGAATCCCAAAGGTAGCTCGCGTAGAAGGTCGCGGTGCGGTCGAGCAAGTCACCCAGGCGGCGCTTCTGCTGGCGCTTGGCCTCCGCCCGCGGGTCCTCCTTCTCGCGCTCCAGCTCGACCCCGTAGCGGTCGGCGAGCAGCTCCACCGCCTCGGCGAAGCCCAGCCCCTCCTTCTCCTCGACGAACTTGATCGTGTCGCCGCCCACCCCGCAGCCGAAACAGTGGTAGAGCTTTTCGCCGGCATCGACCGAGAACGAGGGCGTGCGCTCCTCGTGGAACGGGCAGAGGCCGACCCAGCGGGCACCCTGGCGGCGCAGATCGGTGTGCGCCGAGATCACCTCGACGATGTCCACCGCCTGCTTGACCCGCTCCAGGCTCTCGGTCGATATCAGCGCCACGCTCGGATGATCCCGCTTTGGCCTAGAAGGCGCGCTGGGGAAGTTCGAGCTCGGTGAACTTGGCGATGCAGTAGCGATCGGTCATCCCCGCCAGGTAGTCGGCGATGCGCTGGCAGTCGCTCGCCCCCGGCTGCAGCTCCGGCGCCTCGCCGGGGTCCTCCATGTAGTGGTCGAAGAGCGCCCGCATCACGCGGTGGACCCGCTCGTGCTCGCCGCGTGCCAGCGGGCCGAGGTAGACGCGTTCGAACATGAACTTGCGCAGCCGCAGCATCGCGATGCCGATCTCCTCGCTCTGGACGATGTCGCCGGCCGGCCGCGAGCGCTCGACGATGTCGCGCACCAGGGTGTCGATCCGCGCCGAGCCGGTGGCGCCGAGCAGCTCGATCTCGGCCGCCGGCAGGTCCTCCTGGCGCAGGATCCCCGCCCGCAGCGCGTCGTCGATGTCGTGGTTGATGTAGGCAACGCGATCGACCAGCTTGACGATCCGCCCCTCCAGCGTCGCCGGCTTGCTCGAGCCGGTGTGGTTGAGGATGCCGTCGCGGACCTGCTCGGTCAGGTTGAGGCCACGACCGTCGCGCTCGAGCACCTCGACCACCCTCAGCGAGTGGACGTTGTGCTTGAAGCCGGAGTCGCAGCGCTCGCGCAGGGCGACGTCCAGCGCCTCCTCGCCGGCATGGCCGAAGGGCGGGTGGCCGAGGTCGTGCCCAAGCCCGATCGCCTCGGTCAAATCCTCGTTGAGGCCGAGCGCACGGGCAACCGTGCGGGCGATCCCACAGGCCTCCAGCGTGTGGGTGAGGCGAGTGCGGTAGTGGTCCCCCTCGGGGGCGACGAAGACCTGCGTCTTGTGCTTGAGCCGCCGGAAGGCCTTGCAGTGGACGATGCGGTCGCGGTCGCGTTGAAACGGCGTGCGGACTGGGCTGTCGGGCTCCTCCACGCGGCGCTGAGCCGGATAGGAGCGAGTCGCCCGCTCATCGAGGAACTCGCTCTCCCAAGCAGAGACCCTGTCCTCAAACGTCACCGTCATATCCATCCCTCGATCCTAAGGGTCGGTCCCGGCAGGGGTGGAACGTCTTGTACTTTTTCGGCGCCAGCTTGAGGCGCCAGCAGGTGACTCTCAACCGAAAAAGTTAAGTGGAACCCCTGCCGGGACTGACCCTCAAGCCGCGGACCGCAATTGGACATGAGCGTGATGCTCAAGCGTCTCGCGCACGGCGCGCTCGACTTGACGCAGTGCCATCTCGTCGGCCTGCGGCGCCTCGGCAAGCGGGCTGCCGATCGCCCCGACCATGAAGCGGTGCGCGCTCTCGGAAAGCGGGAAGGAGCCCGCTTCGCAGCTTGCGCAGACCACGCCGCCCGCGGCGCCCGAGAAGCCGCTCAGGTGCTCGGCCTCGCCGCAGTGCGCGCAGGAGGCCAGCTCGGGCGCGAAGCCGGCCGCCAGCGCCAGCTTTAGCCGGAAGGAGAGCGCCGTCTCCAGGCTCGCCGCCCGCTCATTGCCAGGCTCGTCGAGCAGTGCCAGGTAACGGCAGAGCAGGTTGTAGGCGGGCGGATTGGGCTCGGCCGAGTCGAGCAGGCGCAGCACCGCGTCGCAGGCGCGGGCGCCGGCGTTGAGGGCCGGTCCGGAGGCGCGCAGCCGCGGGTAGCCCTCGACCGTGGCGGCGTTGGTCACCGTGAGCAGCTCGCCGCGCCCTTCGTGCAGGATCAGGTCGAGGCGAAAGAAGGGCTCGAGCCGCCCCCGAAGCGCGACTTGGGTTTCCGCGCCCCCTTCGCGATCGCCCCGATCCGGCCCCGGGTCTTCGAATAGAGATGGAGGATGCGGTCGGCCTCGCCGTAACGGATGCTGCGCAGCACAACGGCCTCTGTCTTCAGCGTCGTTCCGGCCATCGCCGAGCTACGGTGAACGACGTGCCGGACGGCGCCTGCGCGGCCGCTTGCGCAGGCGCACCTGGCAGCTCGGGCAGAAGTAGGTCGAGCGGCCCGAGACGACGATGCGGACGATCGTCCCGTCGCAGCGCGGGCAGGCCTCCCCCTCGCGGGTGTGGACGAGGAACTCGTCCTGCATCGTTCCCTTCTCCCCCCGCCCGTCGCGGTAGTCGTCGATCGAAGCGCCGCCGCCCTCGATCCCGGCCTCCAGCGCGGCGACGACGGCATCGCGCAATGCCTTCAGGTGCTCGGGCCTCATCGAGCCGGCGGGAGAGAGCGGGTGCAGGCGCGCCCGGAAGAGCGCCTCGTCGGCGTAGATGTTGCCGACGCCGGCGACCCCGGACTGGTCGAGCAGGAACGACTTCAGCGGCGCGGTGCGGCCGGCCGCCATCGCCCCCAGCGCCTCCGGGGTGAACTCGTCCGAGAACGGCTCGACGCCGAGCCGCTCGAAGCGCTGATTGAGGCCGGCGTCGTCGATCAGGAACGCCTCGCCGAAGCGGCGCGGGTCGGTGAACCAGAGCTCGCGCCCGTCGTCGAGCTGGAACCGCGCCCGCAGGTGGCGCTCGGAGACCGAGCGCTCGTTCTCGTAGAGCCGCCGCCCCTCGGAGGGATCGAGCTTCCGCTCGCCCTCGACCAGGACCAGGTTGCCGGTCATCCGCAGGTGCATGACCAGCGTCCGCGCACCCTCGAGCGCCAGCAGCAGGTACTTGCCGCGCCGCCCCAGCCCCTCGATCCTCGCGCCCGCGACCGCCGCTTCCAGCTCGGCCGGCGGCATCGGCCGACACCAGCGCTGATCGAGCACCTCCAGGGCGGCGATCCGATGCGCTTCGATCTCCGGCTCGAGCTGGCGACAGACGGTCTCGACCTCGGGCAGCTCCGGCATCCGCCAGTTCTACACGACGCCGACCCCACCAAACGCCGCTGACTTCGCCTTTAGTCCTCCCCGGGGACGACTAAAGGCGAAGTCAGCGGTTGGGGGCGTTGATTAGGCAGTGGCGCGGGGGTGAGACTTGAAGTAGACGTCCTTGAGGCGCTCACCGGAGAGGTGGGTGTACATCTGGGTGGTCGAGATGTCGGCGTGGCCGAGCATCTCCTGGACGGCGCGGAGGTCGCAGCCGCCCGCCAGCAGGTGGGTGGCGAAGCTGTGGCGCAGCGTGTGCGGGCTCATCTGGCCGGCGAGGCCAGCGTCGCGGGCGTTGCGCTGGACGATTTTGTAGAGGCCCTGGCGGCTGAGGGGGCCGCCGCGGAAGTTGACGAAGAGCTTGGCCTCGTGGCGCTCGCCGATCAGCTTCGGCCGGCCGCCGCGCAGGTAGCCCGAGATCGCCGAGATCGCCTTGCGGCCAAGCGGCACCAGCCGTTCCTTGCCGCCCTTGCCGCGGGCGCGCAGGAAGCCCTCGTGCAGGTCGATGTCGCTCAGCTCCAGCCCGATCGTCTCCGAGGCACGCAGCCCGCAGGCGTACATCACCTCGAGCAGCGCCCGGTCGCGCAGCGTCGTCGGCCCATCGCCGCGCGGCGCCGCGAGCAGCTTCTGCACCTCGGCGTAGTTGAGGACCTGGGGCAGCTTCTTGGCCCGGCGCGGGGCGCTCAGGGCAGCGGTGGGATCGTCGCCGATCAGCTCGTCGCGGCGCAGCTGCTTGTAGAAGGAGCGCAGGCAGGCGGCCTTGCGGTGGACGGTCGCCGCAGAGCAGGCGGGGCGACCGTTGCCGGTCGCAAGCTCGGCGAGGAACTCGCTGATGTCGCGGGGACGGGCCGCGAGGGCGTCGACGTGGTGCTCGCTGAGGAACTCGCCGTACTGGTGCAGGTCGGTCCGGTAGGCGTCGAGCGTGTTGCGGGAAAGGCCTCGCTCCAGCTCCAGGTAGGAGAGGAAGTCGAGGACGAGGCCCTCGAAGCGGGACTCGGTCGGCGGCGATGCTGTGGCGGCTGGCATGGCGGCTGGTTCTCGCCGCCATGCCCTAACCCTTGCGGCGCAAGGCGGCACCCGCGGCCAGCGCCGCGGCGAAGAAGAGGGGGTCCTCCTCAATCGCCCTGCCCATGGTCCGGGCTGGCAGGCCGGAGGCGGCGTAGCCCGCGAGGTCAACCGGCGATTCACGCAGGCGGTGGCGCCAGCCCGCGGCGGTGGCCAATACCGCGATCGGCACCGGCTCGTTGCTGGGAACCGGCACCTCGACCGCTCCCAGCAGCAGCTGCATCACGGTCAGGGTGTGATGGCTCACCGGGCGGTGGCGCTGGCGGGGGTCGGCGCTGGAGAGGCGCGGCGAGAGCAGCGTCGGCAGGCCCAGGGCGAGGGCGGCGTGAGCCGTCTCGAGGGCGGCGATGCCGCCGTGGCCGAGGCGCGTCTCGGAGCCGATGATGCCGGGGCCGGGGCCGGCGATCGCCGCCTCCCAGCCAAGCTTCTGCCCGGCCGCGTCGAGCGCGCCAGCGACCGAGATCGCCTCCTGCTCGCCGCCGTAGGAAGGGGCCGCGGTGACGTGGCCGCAGAGCAGGCCGCGCTCGCGCAGCTCGGCGACGTCGCGGCTGAGCGAGCCCGGCAGAGCGCCGCCGCCGGTCTGCACGTAGCCGACCTTCAATCCCGGCTCCGCCTCGCGCGCCGCCCAGGCCGCGGGCGCCAGATGGCCGTGCAGGGGCAGGACGAGCACGGGCATCGGGTCGGCCTCCCCCTCCTCGCCGAGTGGCCGCTCAACCGGCTCGACCGCGTGCTGGAGCGAGCTGTAGTTAAGCTTGATCACGTGCTCGCCCTCGGGGCCGCCGGCTTCGAGCCCGCGGGTGAGGTTGACGTGGACGACGTCGAAGCCCCCCGAGCCGAGCTCGAGGTCGAGCGCCTCGACGTTGACGACCACCTCGTCGCCCTCGCGCATCTCGCCCAGCAGCGTCGCGTCGGCCCAGGCCGCGCGGCGCTCCCCCTCGACCTCGACCGCCAGCGGCCGCTCGCTGACGACGACGCCGCGCCGCAGCTTCAGCCGTCCGCTCACCCCGCCGCTGCCGCGGCCTCGGCGACGATGCCCTCGCAGACCTCGAGCATCGCGTCGAGGTTGCGCGTGCTGACCGCCTCGTCAGCCGTGTGGTTGGCCTCGGTGCCGTTGGCGAGCAGGATGCAGTCGAAGCCGGCGACGATCAGGGCGTTGGCGTCGCTGCCGCCGCCGGTGGAAGTCCGTTCCGGCTCGAAGCCGGCACGGCGCAGGCCCGCCTCCGCCAGCGCCAGGGCCGGCGAGGAGGGATCGATCCTGTAGCCGCGGAAGAGCTCTTCGATCCGCACGTCGGCGTCGCAGCCGTGCTCGCTGGCGCCCCAGGCGCAGGCGTCGCTGAGCAGGCCGGCCACCTCGGCCGCGCGCCCGGCGTCGAGGCTGCGGGACTCGGCGACGATGCTGCAGTGGCCCGGGACGACGTTGCCCGAGGTGCCGCCGGAGATCACGCCGACGTTGGCGGTCGTCTCCGGGTCGAGCCGTCCCAGCTCCATGCGCGAGATCGCCGCCGCGGCGGCGGCGATCGCGTTGCTGCCGTCCTCGGGCCGGATGCCGGCATGCGCCTCGACCCCGGCGAAGTCGGCGAGGACCCGCTGCTGGGTCGGCGAGGTGACGATGACCTCGCCGACGGCGCTGGCGTGGTCGAGGACGAAGCCGCGGTCCGAGCGCAGGGTCGAGGCGTCGAAGGCCTTGGCGCCGCGCAGTCCCTGCTCCTCAGCGACGGTCAGCACCAGCTCGATCCCGACCGGCGGCGGCTCGGAGGCGTGGCGCGCGACCAGCTCCATGAAGACCGCCACCGCCGCCTTGTTGTCGGCGCCGAGGATCGTCTCGCCAGCGCTGCGGAAGACGCCGTCGGATTCGACCACCTCGATCAGGCCCCGGTGCGGGACGGTGTCGATGTGAGCGCAGAACATCACCCACTCATCGCTCTGACCCGGCAGCCGCGCGAGCAGATTGCCCGCACCGGCTTCCGCCGGCCCAGCCGCATCGTCCTCGCTCACCTCGAGCCCAAGGGCGCGCAGCTCAGCGGCAATCGTGTCCGCCACCTCGCGCTCCTCGCCGGTCGGGCTACGGATCTCGCACAAACGGACGAAGGTCTCGTGAAGCCTCTCCACGACGGGACAGGCTAGCTGGGGAGCTTGCCGCCGCGCACTGATTGACGCTCAGCCCGACTGCCGAACGCTTGCTTCGCTGCCCTGCGCTTCGCCGTCTGACAGCTCAGCGCCATCGGCTGGCCGCTCGCCCGCATGGCGCGAGGCGGCGCCGACGAACTCGCGGAAGAGCGGCTCGGGCCGGTTCGGGCGCGAGTTGAACTCCGGGTGGAACTGCGAGGCGACGAAGAAGGGGTGCTCGGGCAGCTCGACCATCTCGACCAAGCGCTCGTCGGGCGAGGTGCCGCCGCAGACCAGGCCCTCGTCCTCGAGCCGGCGGCGCAGCTGGTTGTTGACCTCGTAACGGTGGCGGTGGCGCTTGTAGATGACGGCCTCGCCGAAGATCTCACGCGCCCGCGTGCCCTCGTGCAGCTTCACCGGGTCGGCGCCAAGCCGCATCGTGCCGCCCATCTCGGAGACCTCCTTCTGCTCGGGCAGCAGGTCGACCACCGGGAAGGGCGTCTCGGGGTCGAACTCGGCCGAGTTGGCGCCGTCCATCCCGACCACCGTGCGGGCAAACTCGACCACGGCAATCTGCATCCCGAGGCAGATTCCCAGGTAAGGGATCGAGCGTTCGCGAGCGATCCGCGCCGCCGCGACCTTGCCCTCGATCCCGCGCTCGCCGAAGCCGCCGGGGATGAGGATGCCGTCGGCGCCCTCCAGCCGCTCGGCGTCGAAGTCCTCCGAGTCGATCAGGTCGATCTCGACCTCGATTCCGTGGTGGAAGCCACCGTGCTCGAGCGCCTCGATCACCGACTTGTAGGCGTCGGCGAGCTGCACGTACTTGCCGACCAGGGCGATCTTCACCTTGCCCTCGGCCGAGTCAGCGCGTTTCACCATCGCCTCCCACTCGGCCAGGTCGGGCGATGGCCCCTCCATCTCGAAGTGATCGAGCACGAGGTCGTCGACGCCCTCGGCGCGGAAGACCAGCGGCACCTTGTAGATGTTGTCGACGTCGTTGGCCGAGATCACGGCGTCGACCGGCAGACTGGCGAAGAGGGCGATCTTCTCGCGGATCTCGCGGTCGAGGCGGCCCTCGGAGCGGCAGACCAGGGCGTGGGGCTGGATCCCGATCCGGCGCAGCTCGTTGACCGAGTGCTGGGTCGGCTTCGTCTTCAGCTCGCCGGCGTGGCCGACGTAGGGCACCAGGGTCAGGTGGACGAACATCGATCGCTTCGGGCCGAGGTCGGTGTAGAGCTGGCGGATCGACTCGAGGAAGGGCAGCGACTCGATGTCGCCGACCGTGCCGCCGATCTCGGTGATGACGAAGTCGACCGACTGCGACTCGGCGACGATCAGGATCCGGTTCTTGATCTCGTTGGTGATGTGGGGGATCACCTGCACCGTGGCGCCGAGGTAGTCGCCGCGGCGCTCGCGGTTGATCACCGAGTTGTAGACGGCGCCGGCGGTGACGTTGGAGGCGCGCGAGGTGTTCTCGTCGGTGAAGCGCTCGTAGTGGCCGAGGTCGAGGTCGGTCTCGGCGCCGTCCTCGGTGACGAAGACCTCGCCGTGCTGGAACGGGCTCATCGTCCCGGGATCGACGTTGATGTAGGGATCGAACTTCTGCAGCTGCACCCGGAAGCCGCGGGAGACGAGGAGGCGGCCGATCGAGGCGGCAGCGATCCCCTTGCCGAGAGCCGAAACGACCCCGCCGGTGACGAAGATGAAGCGGGTATCTCCTTGGGGGGCCTACTCATGCTCTGCCGAGCGAGTCTAGCCAGCGCAGGGGCGGAACCGATTCGATCGTCGACGAAATCGAACGCAACTCTCCGTAAATGGTCAGTCCCGCGACCGACGGCGAGGGCGATCAGGCGCGCCGTCGGCGCCCCAGCGTGCGTCAACAGCCAGACGCCGGCGACGGCGCCGATCAGGTTGGAGCCGGTGTCGCCGAGCATCGCCCGCTCGCGCAGGGTGAGCCAGGCGCCGACCAGGACCGGCCCGGCGAAGATCCCCAGCAGCTCCAGCGGCGCCAGCGTCCAGGCGCCGAGGCAGAGGCCGGCGCCGAGCAGCGCCAGCGCCTTCTCCGCCCGCCCCGGCCGCAGGTCGAGCAGGTTGAAGAGGTTGGTGGCGAGGACCAGCAGCGCCACGTCGGCGAGGTAGCGCCACGACTCGAGCCCGCGCCCGGAGACGACGTAGGCGGCAAGCGCCAGCGCCCCGAGCGCCTTCATCGCCCCGGTCGAGAGGCTGCCCGTCGCGCAGCGCCCGCGCGTGGCCGCGCCAGCCGCGCGGCGCCTCGCTCGCCTCGCCGCGGCCCAGCGAGTCGTCGAGGAAGCCGAGGAAGGCGATCCCCAGCAGGTAGGGCATCCAGCGCCGCAGGTCGGGGGCGAGCAGGTCGAGGTCGGCGCGGTCGTTGAGGAAGGCGAGCGGCGCCAGCGCGACCAGCGCCGCCGTCGCCAGCACCGCGCCGAGCGGGAAGGCGAGCGTGGCGCCGCGGTAGTTCTCCCGCACCAGGCCGGCGTCGAGCAGGCCCGCGCACGCCCGCCGGCACGACCAGCAGGCGCGACGCGCGATCGCGACCGGGAAGCCGACCCAGGTCACGCGTCATGTGCGCGATGCCGGACTGACGCCGGGTCCCGGCGGCGCCAGCAGGTCGCGGCAGCAGGCCGGTCGGCGCTGAGCCCTTGACGCCGAAGCTGCCCTCGGCGCCGAGCAGGGCGAAGACGGTCGCCAGCTGCCCGGCGACCAGGTCGACGTCATCGACGCTGGAGAGGTCGTTGCCGGCGAAGAAGGAGATCGAGGACGGTTCGGCGGTCGAGGTCTCGACCCCGACCGTCGGCGCGTGGGTGCCGGTGATGCCGCTCATCAGCGCCGACTCGAGCTGGCCCGCGGTCGGAGCGCTGCACCGGCCCCATGTCTTCGGGCTGGCTCGCGGACGACGATGACCCCGTCGAGGGCGCCGAAGTTGCCGCTGGCGCGCGAGAAGAGGTGGCTGCGCACCAGCTCGAGCAGGGTGCCGCCGCGGACCAGCTGCCGGCCGACCCCGGTGCCGAAGGCGGTGAGCGTGTCGGCGTTGTCGCGATGTCGGCGAAGCGGGTCTTCGAAAGGTCGCCGGCGAGCGCCGCGCAGGTCGACCGGCTCGCGCACGACGCCGATGCCGACCAGCCGCGCCCCGGTCGGCGCCGAGAGCGTCCTCGAGCGCCGCGGAGGTCGTCGCCCGGCAGGTCGCCGAGCGCGACCACGCCGATCCGCCTGCCCGGCGAGGCGGTCGCGGACCAGCGCCGGGAAGACGCGGCTCGGCGAATTCGTCGGAGCGGGCCAGTTCGCCGTTCAGTTCGTCGGCGCGCGCGCGCGCGTCCTGGAGGTTGCCGGTGAGGCTGTGCTCGAGGTCCTTGCGGGTGTTGGTCAGCGCGTCGCCGCCGAACTCGGCGCCGATCAGGATCCCGATCGCGAGGGCGAGGAAGACGGCGACCAGCGAGGTCGCGTGGTAGCGGGCGCTGTAACCCATCGCGGGCGGAAGGCTAGATGCTGGACCGACTGGCGCTACAGCCCGAGCCAGATCCTGATCTTCAGCCAGACCAGCTGGACGAGGTCGTTGAGCGCCGGCGAGGTGATGACGACGATCGCGAGCAGGATCGCGAAGGCGGCGAGGAAGAGGACCAGCGGGCCGAACGGCGAGCTGGGGTTGTAGAGGCGGCTGACGCCCTTGGCGTCGACCAGCTTCTCGCCGATCCGCAGCCGGGTGAGGAAGGTCGAGGACATGCCGCCGCGCTTGCGGTCGAGGAACTCGATCAGGTTGAAGTGGGCGCCGACGCTGACGATCAGCGTCGCCCCCTTCTCGAAGGCCATCAGCATCGCCACGTCCTCGCTGGTGCCGGCGGCGGGGACCAGCGTGTGCTCGAGGCCCAGGTCGAGCAGGCGCTCGCGGCCCGGGGCGCGGCCGTCGGGATAGGCGTGGACGATCAGCTCGGCGCCGCAGCGCAGCGCCTCGTCGCCGGCCGAGTCCATGTCGCCGAGGATCACGTCGGGCTTCAGCCCCGCCTCCAGCACGCCGTCGGCGCCGCCGTCGACCGCGACGACGAGCGGGCGCACGTCGCGGATGTAGGCGCGCAGCGCCTTCAGGTCGCGGCGGTGGCGATCGCCGCGGACGACGATCAGCACGTGGCGGTCGCGGAAGGAGGCGCGGGTCGGCGGGAACTCGATCGCGCCGGTGAGCAGATCGGTCTCCTGGCGCACGTGGGCGACCGTGTTCTCGGCGAACTCGGCCAGCGCCTCGTCGACCCGCTCGCAGCTGCTCGTCGAGCTGGCGCTCCAGCTCCGCGACCTCGAGCACGCGCCCGCGCAGCAGCTCGCGCCCGCCGCCGAGCGACCGTGCCGCCGGCGATCGTCACCCGGTCGCCGTCGGCGAGCAGCTCGAAGGGATCGCCCTCGTCGGCGTCGATCAGCCTCACCCCGGCCCGGGCGAGCAGCAGCGGGCCCGGCGTTCGGATAGCGGCCGTTGGAGGACGGGCGAGGCGTTGATCACGGCCCGCACGCCGGTGGCGATCAGCTCCTCGGCCGCGATCCGGTCGATGTTGAGGTGGTCGATGACGGCGACGTCGCCGGGGGCGAGGCGCTTGACCAGGTGCTTGGTGCGGCGCCCGAGCCGCGCCGTGCCCTCGATCGCCTCCTCGGCGGATGCCCCGTTGCGCCGGGAGAGCAGGGCGGGAAGGCGACGGCGACTGGCGGTTGCCACCCGAGCAGGTTAGCCGCCCTGGCAAGCGGACAAGACGACTTCAGGCGGCTGCCAGCAGCTCGCGGGCATGGCGGGTGGCGGCCTCGTCGGAGCGCTCGCCGCCGAGCATGCGGCGGATCTCCTCGACCACGCCCTCGCCGTCGAGGCGCCGCACGCTGGCGCTGGCGCGCTCGCCGGAGAGGTCCTTCTCGAGGGTGAAGTGGGTTTCCGCCAGCGAGGCGACCTGGGGCAGATGGGTGATGCAGAGGACCTGGCGCCCCTCACCCAGCGCCCGCAGGCGCTCGCCGACGGCGCGGGCGGTCTTGCCGCCGACGCCGGCGTCGATCTCGTCGAAGACGAGCGTCCCGGCCCCGGCGCCGCCGCCGAAACCGCTGAGGGCAAGCATGACCCGCGAGAGCTCGCCACCCGAGGCGGCATCGCGCAGCGGCGCCGGCTCCAGGCCGGGATTGGGGGCCAGCCGCAGCTCAACCGACTCGGCGCCGTTTGCCCCGAATCCCCCGGGGTGGGCCTCCAGCACGACCTCGAGCCTCGCCCCCGGCATCGCCAGCCGCTCGAGCTCCTTTGCGACCTCACGCTCGAGGGGCGCGGAGGCTTTGGCCCGCGCCTTGGTCAGCTTGCCGCCGAGCTTTGCGCGGCGCGCCTCGGCCTCGGCCAGGGCGGCCTCTGCCTCGGCCCCACGCAGCTCGGCGTTCTCGAGGCGGGAGATCTCGGCCCGGCAGCGCTCGGCGTGGGCAAGGACCGACTCGACGGTGCCGCCGTGCTTGCGCTGGAGGCGGTCGAGGGCCTCGAGCCGCTCCTCAACCGCAAGCAGCCGACCGGGGTCGGCCTCGAGCCCGTCCAGATAGGAGCGCAGCTCGGCGGCGACGTCGCCGAGCTCGATCGCCAGGGCACCGAGCCGCGCCGAGAGCGAATCGAGATCGGGGTCGACTCCGGCCACACCCTGTAGAAGCGCTTCCGCCTGGGCCAGCGCGCCCGCCGCGCCGCCGCCGTCCTCCTCGGCGCCGAGCACCGCCGCCTGGGCGCCGGCAGTCGCTTCGCGCAGCCCCTCGGCGTGGCGCAGGCGGGCGCGCTCAGCCCCCAGCTCAGCCTGCTCGGCCGGCTCGGGGGCAACGCCCTCGATCTCCGCGAGCTCATAGCGATGGAGATCGAGGTCGCGCTCGCGCGAGCCGTCGCGCTCGCGCAGCTCGGCCAGCTCCCCCTCCAGCCGCAGGCACTCGCGGTGAGCCTCCCGGTAGCCCTCGCGCAAAGCCAGGTGATCGGCGCCGGCGAACCCGTCGAGCACCTCCATCTGCGCCGAGGAGATCGTCAGCTTGCGGTGCTCGTGCTGCCCGAAGAAGGCGAGCAGGCGGCCGCCGAGCAGTTTCAGGTCGGACGCGGTCGCCGCCCTGCCGGCGACGAAAGCGCTCGTCCGCCCGCCGGCCGAGACCCGCCGCCCCAGCACGACCTCGTCGGCGCCCTCGGGCAGCCGCTCCGCGATCTCCGTCATCTCGGGCTGCGCCAGGAGACCGTCGGGAAGGTCGAAGACGCCCTCGACCCAGGCCTCCTCGGCGCCGGGCCGCACGATCTGCGGCCGCGCCTTGCCGCCCATCAGCAAATCGAGCGAGTGCGCCAGGACCGTCTTGCCCGCCCCGGTCTCCCCCGTGATCGCGTTGAGCCCCTCGCCCAGCCGCATTTCCGCCCTCTCGATCAGGAGCAGGTTCTCGATTCGGAGCTCGCGAAGCACGGCTCCTGTGTACCACTCGGCGCGGCGGGTCCTGTCACCGCAGAGGACCCCCCACCCCCTGCGGTCGCTAAAGCGTCCTCGGGGGCGGGACCCCTACGGCGCCACCCGCCGCGAGGAGCGGCTACGCACTGACGGGTTCGCTTGCGGTCTCGCTCTCAGGTTCAGGTGCGGCGTGCTGGACGAAGTCGCGGGATCGCACCAGGGCGAAGCCGAGGGCGGCGCCGGCGAAGGAGAGGATCGCGGCGATCAGGATGATCTCGTTGAAGCCGCTGACGAAGGCGACGTCGGAGGCGTGGACCACCTCGGGGCGAATCCGGGCGGGGACCGCGGCCCCGGCGGCGCGGGAGCCGCCCGAGGCGACGATTTCGCCGAGGCCGCTCGGCGCGTGCGGGAGCAGCTCGGCGAGCTTCGAGTCGACGCGCGACTGGAAGACGGCGCCGAGCCCGGCGACGCCGGTCGCGATCCCGACCTGGCGGAAGGTGGTGTTGATCCCGGACCCCATCCCGGACTTCTCCACCGGGACGACGGCGATCGCCGCCTGCCCGATGCCGGGATTGGTGAGGCCGATGCCGACGCCGGCGACGAGGAAGCCGGCCAGCAGCGTCGTCCACCCCGAGTCGGGCGAGACGCCGTTCATCAGCAGCAGGCCGACCCCGACCACGGCGAGCCCGGCGCCGAGCAGCACCCGGATCGGGATCCTGTTGGAGAGGGCGCCGGAGATCGGCGCGACGATGAAGCCGAGCACGGTCAGCGGCAGGAAGCGCAGGCCCGCCTCCAGCGGCGAGTAATCGAGCACTCCCTGCATGTAGATGGTCAGGTAGAGGAACATCGCGAACATCCCCGCCGAGAGCCCGAAGGCAACCGCGGACACGCCGTTGAAGGCGGGCTTTCGAAACAGCGACAGATCGAGCATCGGGTGCTTGCTGCGCAGCTCGATCACGATGAACGTCGCCAGCAGCACCGCGGCCCCGACCAGGCAGCCGAGGATCAGGCCGCTCGTCCAGCCCTCCGGATTCCCCCGGATCAGGCCGAAGATCAAGAGGAACAGGGCAAGCGAGAAGGTGATCAGGCCGGGAACGTCGATCGGCTCCGGGTCCTTGGCGAAGACGTTGACGATCTGGCGCTCGGTCAGGACCATCGCCGTGATCCCGATCGGCACGTTGAGGAAGAAGATCCACTCCCAGCCGAGGCTCTCGGTGATGAGCCCACCGACCAGCGGCCCGACCGCGACGGCGCCGCCGACCGTCGCCCCCCAGACGCCGAAGGCCGTCGCCCGGTCCTTGCCGTGGAACTCCTGGCCGATCAGGGCCAGCGAGGTGGCGAACATCCCGGCCCCGCCGACGCCCTGCAGCCCGCGGGCGAGGTTCAGCAGGGTCGGATCGTTGGCGATGCCGCAGAGGAACGAGGCGAAGGTGAAGATCCCGAAGCCGATCGTGAAGACCCGCCGGCGCCCGAGCCGGTCGCCGAGCGAGCCAGCGGTGAGCAGGAAGGCCGCAAGGGTCAGCGAGTAGGCATCGACCACCCACTGCAGGCTGGAGAGGCTGGCGTGGAGTTCACGCTGGATGTCGGGCAGGGCGACGTTGACGACCGTCACGTCCAGCAGCAGCATGAACGTCGCGATCGAGACGAGAACCAGAGTCCACCACTTGCGCTCCATGGATCGAAACCCTAAAGAACCGCCTCCCTCGGCTGAGGCGGTCCGACCAAGCAGATCAAGGACGCAGGAAGCGAAGCGTGCTCTGCACGCAAGCGACCGAGGACGCCGATATGCGCCGGTCGGACCGCCTCAGACCGCTAGATGGCCGAACTTCTCGCGTATGCGGTGGTAGAAGCTGGAGCCGGGGAGCTGGGCGAGGCGGCTGACGCCGTCGGCGAAGCGCACGTCGAGGGCAGCGCCCGGGGCGAGCGTGTCGACGAGCTCGCCGTCGATGGCGACGTCGACCGGCGCCCGGCCGGCGGCGTTGCCGACGCTGAGCACGTCGGTGGGGGCCACGACCAGAGCGCGCGCGGTCAGCGAATGCGGCGCGATGTAGCTGACGACGTAGCCCTTGACCCCCCAGGCGAGGATCGGGCCCTGGTTGGCGAGGTTGTAGCCGGTCGAGCCAGCCGGCGTGGCGGCGACGAGGCCGTCGCAGCGCACGTTGCCGACCTCCTCGCCGGCGATGCGGTAGCTGAGCTCGGCGACGCGCTCCTGGGGGCGGCGGCTGAAGCTGACGTCGTTGAGGGCGAAGCGCTCCTCGCCGCCGACCTCGATCGCCAGGGCGGGCAGGTCAATCGCCTCGGTCTCTCCCCCAGGGCCCGCCGGATCCCATCCTCGGCCCCGTCGCGCTCGACCGCGGCGAGGAAGCCGACCGTGCCGAAGTTGACGCCGAAGACGGGAACGCCGGTGCCGGCAAAGCGACGCAGGGCGTAGAGGATCGAGCCGTCGCCGCCGAGCACCAGGCAGAGGTCGGGGTCGGAAGGCAGCGACTCGACCTGCTCGATGCCCTCCGCGGCGTGGCTGTGCTTGGCGATCTCCCTGGCGGTGGCGACCAGGCGCCAGCCTTGCTCGCGGGCGACGGCGGTTGCCACCGGGACTGCTTCAGTCGCGGCCGGCGGGTGCGAGTGGGTGATCAGCGCGGCGGTCTTCATCAGTCCGGCTCCGCCGCGGCGATCGCCGCCTCGAGGTCGACGACCTCCTCTCCGGCGCCGCCGCACCAGACGAAGGTCTCGCGATTGCCCTTCGGGCCCGGCAGTCCTGAGGAAGCGAAGCCACGAACCGGCAGGCCAAGGTCGCGCGCGGCGAGGGCCACGCCGAGGATCGCCTCGCGCCGGTCGCCAAGGTCGCGCACGACCCCCCTGCCGACGCGCTCGCGCCCCAGCTCGAACTGCGGCTTGACCATCGCCAGCACCTCGCCGCCGGGCGCCAGGCAGCGAGCGACCGCGGGAAGAATCTTCGCCAAGGAGATGAAGGAGACGTCGACCGTTGCCAAGTCGGGCGCGAAGGCAAGGTCGGCGGGCGCCAGCTCACGCGCGTTCAGCCGCTCGATCACGGTCACGCGCGGGTCTTCGCGCAAGCTCACGTCGATCTGGCCGTAGGCGACGTCGACCGCCGCCACCCGGGCGGCGCCGCGCTGCAGCAGGCAATCGCTGAAGCCGCCGGTCGAGGCGCCGACGTCGAGGCAGTCCCGCCCGGCCACGTCGATGCCGAGGGCGCCGAGAGCGTTTTCGAGCTTGATCCCACCGCGCGAGACGAAGCGCGGGCCCGCTTCGACGATCAGCGCGTCCTCCGGCTCGACCAGCTGGCTCGGCCGCAGCGCGATCGGCCCGTCCTGGCCAATCCGCACCGCGCCCGCCCGCACCGCGCCCGCAGCCGCCGTCCGCGAGGGAAAGAGGCCGCGCTCGGCCAGGGCCGCGTCTATCCGTGCCTTCTTCATCCGCCGCAACGGTAGCGCCGCGCGCTGCCACCGGCGCCCGCCTGGGCTCGATACAGGTTTTTAACCACGCTTTCGCTTGGCCTGGTTCGATGGGCACTGACCGGATAGCCACCGCAATGGCGGCCCATTCGGAGCAGACGGCAGTCTGTGATTGCACTCACACACAGATCGCACATACGTTCGTACGCTGTTCAAGGATTCGCAGAGGACAACCGATAAGGGGCAGATAGAAAAGACTTTTTGGCTGGGTTCGGAGTCGCCCATACGGCTCTCATCGCTTCCCACGATGAGGTGTCCGCGACTCATCAAAGGGCCCGCCTACCTCCCACGGATCCACATATATAGAGATACATATCTCTCCTCCCTGTAGTAACCCCAGAACTCGCCTCGGCTCCCCGCCGGGGCGTTTTCTGTTGTGGGCTTTACAGAGCCGTTTTCGGGCGGTGCGGTCAACGAGTCCGTATGCCGTCCAGACCGCCCGTGCCACAGTTCCGAGCCGGGCGAGCACCGCGTATGTATCTTTGCCTGGATGCGGAGGAAGCTCGAGCGGGGGATCGCGCTGGCTATCGGGCTGGCCGCGCTGTGGGCGGCGAATTGCGGCATGGCGAGCGCCGCCACAGGGGAAACGCTGCAGATGCAGGCGCTCCTTAACTTAGACGGCAGCGGACATCTGTTCGTCAACACCCCGAAGCATCCGAGGACCTGGGAGGTCTGCTCGCCCGCCCTGACGGACTGCGTGCCGATCCAGTCGGACGATCCCTATGAAGGGCTGAATACCGGGGCGACCGGTCCCGGAGTCGTCTTCCAAGCCACCAGCGGCGGCGGATCGGTTGGCCTCAGCCCGCTTTGGAACGGAATGGTCGGCCCGCTCACGCCTCCATCGGTCGAAGGACCAGTGCGGGCGAATGAGCGCGTAACACCCAGGCCAGGCACATGGCAGGGAGGTTGGCAGGGCGAAGGTGACTTCTTCCAGCTCGCGGCCTGCCGCACCCCGCAGGGCACAGAGTGCACCACCCTCACGGATTCTCACTATCCGGGCTCGTGCCCTGAAACCTCGGCGGTCCTCGACCCGGCATTCATCGGGGACTACCTCCGCGTCGCGAATCAGCGACGCGGCGCAGGCCCGCACTACGAATTGTTGTACGCGTCCGGGTCTCCTTACGATGCCCGAGGCGGCGCCTGGGAAGCGTCGGCAGTGACATCGGTAGCAGTGGTCGGGCGCATCGCGGCGCCCTCAGGACCGCGCACTGAAAAGTGCGGCTTCCCACCCCTTGATGACGTATCGATCTCAAGCAGTGGGGTCGCCAGGGTCCAGTGCGGATTGGGTTGTCATGCCGTGCTGATCGCGGGACGGGCGGGACACCATGCCCGGGTGAAACGAACACTGGCCCGCTGGCAAACGTTCCGTGATCCGACTATCTTGCGTCTGCCGCGATCCTCACTGGTACGCCTTGGAGCAGGCCAAGCCCGGATGACGCTCAAGATCGATGGCAGGCGCGTCGCTCGGCGGACTGTCGTGCTCCACAGCTACGTGACGCGTCCGTCCGGTTCCCCGTCCTCCCTGTCCCCTTGAAGATAGGCGTCCATCCGTCGCGCCGCACCTCGTCGCCGCTACCGGGCAGCAGGTGTCCGTAGATGGCGAAGGTCATCTGAATTTTCGAGTGGCCCATGAACATCGGCTCCTCCCCCCTGCGCTGCGGGGCAAGCGCGGAGCCGATGATCGTCTGTGCCGTTGCCAGCACCGAGGCAATCGCGAACGGCGCAGCGATCTCCCCGCCGGGGCGTTTTCTGTTGTGGGCGAGAAATATGCTTTGGCGACGGAGCAGGTGATGATTGCTGCGACTCGACGCATGGCCGGACACCTGGAGATGACCTGACCGTGGCGGAGCAGGTGCCTGCGGTCTGCGACGTGCTGGCCACGATCGAGCGCCGCGATTGGCCGCGACTGGAGCGCCTGCTTGACCCGGACGTCCACTGGACGACCGCGATCGAGGAGCACCTGCACGGGCCAGGCGAGGTGATCGCCCTCCTGGTCAACGATCCTCCCCCGGCTCCACCAGCGTTTCACGAAGTGCGCGATGGGCTGATCGTGCGCTGGATCGATATCCCCGGCTGAGCCGAGGTCCGCTTCTGAGCACCAGCGAGCCGTAGAGACCGCCGAGGGCCTACGCGCCGCGCAGGACCTCGTCGATGAAGCTGGCCTTGGCGGCGGTGTAAGCCTCGCGGTCATGCTTGAACTCGGCGGCGAGCTGGTGCTTGATCGCGGCGTAGGCCTTGGCCACTGTGGGTTCGTCGCGCAACCGATCGCGAAAGTCCAGCTCATCGCGGAACCGGCCCGAGCCGGTCGGGACCAGGTGCAGATGATGGGTTCGGCGGCTCGGGTCGGGCTTGCAGAACCAGTGCATCTCCTCGGCGCGGTACGGCGCGTAGAGGTATTCGAGCTGCGCCAGCGCGTCAAAGCAAGCCCGTGACGCGGCAAGGCTTTCAACGCCGACGAGGATGTCGATGATCGGCTTCGCGTCGAGCCCCGGAACCGCCGTGCTTCCGACGTGGTGAACGCCACCCGTCACCCACTCGGCTATCGCCCCCTGCAAGGCCGAGCGCTCCTGCTCGAACCGACCGGGCCAGCGGGAGTCGTAAGGCACCAGCTCGATCGGCTGATCCCCTTCGGCCTCGCTCATGCGCCTCCCCTCGGTCGCCCGGGCCGCCAGCCGCGGGCCGGGCAGTGCGAAGGTCTCCAGCCCGGCGTCATTCCTCCTGCAGGGTAGCTTCCTGACTCCCGGCGGATGACTCCACGGGCCACCAGAGAGCCAAGCGCTCGCCTGCGGGATAATCCCCCGCGTGAGGCGCCGGTGGGGACTGATCGCAACGGGTATCGCGACGCTGATCCTGCTCTTGGCGATGTCCCCGGCCGAGAGTCGAATGAAGGACAGCGGCGGCCCGGGGATGATTCCCTTCGAGCTGACGGGCGGCCAGGACCGGGCCGACGAGATCCTCGCCGAATGGGGCGATGAGGGCGAGGACGCAGCTCGCGAGTCGCTCTGGATCGACTTCGGCTTCCTGCTCGCCTACGGCGCCTTCCTCACCCTCGCCCTGGCCGCGACTCGCGATCTCGCCAGGAAGCGAGGCTGGCGCCGCCTTGCCGCGATCGGCGCCGTCGTCGTCTCCTTCGGCGCCCTCGGCGCCGCCTTCGACGCGCTCGAGAACGCCTGCCTGCTGCTCACCCTCGAGGGCGCCGGCGCCGCCTTTCCCCTCCTGGCGACGATCTTCGCCAGCTGCAAGTTCATCCTCATCGCGATCGCGATCGCCTATCTGCTCGCCGGCCTGGCGGCGCGGCTGATCAGCCGCCTTCAGGCCCCGCGGGCGCCTTAGCATCACCCGCCTCCACGGCGTGGTCGAGCCGGCGGAACGCGCGGACCGCGCGCCGGGCTTAGAGCGGGACCCAATCCTTGGGTCGCCTCACGTAGAGGCCGATCCCCTTGCCGCCGTCGAGCGGGCCGTGGCGCTCGTCGTAGACCGCGCCGAAGGCGAAGTGCTCTTCGCCGCCGGCGGCGCGCTTGGCGAAAGCGACCAGGTCGAGGAACTCCAGTTCGGAGAGGCGCTCCGGGGCCACATTGAGAAAATGACGGAATCCGCGGGCGTAAAGCTCCCGCCAGTTCTCGCGCGTAACTTCCAATTCAGGCACGCTGCGCAACTCCATCGCCATACTTGAGTTCAAGTCTATAGACCGGGGCAACCCCGGCGGGAAGCGTCTTCACGGATGGCTCCCCGCAGCGAACCCCAACCCGCGCTTGGCCAGGCGATTCGTCGCCTCAGGAAAGAACGCAAGCTCAGCCAGGAGGAACTCGGGCACATGGCGGAGATCCACCCCACCTGGATCTCCCACATCGAGTCGGGGCGGGCAAACCCCGCCTGGGGGACCGTGCGCCGAATCGTCTCGGTGCTCGACGTGCCGCTCTCGGCGCTGGTCCTGTTAGCGGAGTTCCTGGCGAGGGACGCGGAGGGACGGGTGAGCGGCCAGGACTAGGGCGCTCAACTCGAGGGCCAGCCGGGAATCTGAGCCGGGCCGGCAAGGCCCGAGAAATCGCCCTGGTCGCGAATCTGAGTCGCCGCCGAGGCAAGCGCGCCGATCGCGGCCCAGGCCAGGGAGCCGCCGACGCTGACCCGCTGGGCGCCTGCCGCGGCGATCTCGTCCATCCTCAGGTGCGGGCGGGCGAGAACGTTGAGGGGCCCCTCGATCGCCTCGGCGACCGCGCGGATCTCCTCGACGCTGGCCAGCCCGGGCGCGTAGAGGACGTCGGCGCCGGCCCGCTCGTAAGCCTGCAGGCGGGCGATCGTGTCGTCGAGGTCGGGGTTGCCGCGGATGTGGTTCTCGGCCCTGGCCGTGAGCGTGAAGGGAAAGTCGAGCCGCCGCGCCGCCGCGCTGGCCGCGGCAACCCGCTCCACCGCCTGCTCGACCGGGTAGAGACCGGCCCCGGGGTCGAAGTCCTCGATCGAGCCGCCGACGGCCCCCGCCCCGGCGACCAGGGCGATCGCCCGCGCGGCGTCATCCGGGCGCGGGCCGTAACCGTTCTCGAGGTCGACCGAAACCGGCAGCTCGGTGGCGAGGTCGAGCAGGCGCACGTGCTCGACCACCTGGTCGAGGCCGGCGCCACCGTCGGCGCGACCGAGGGTGAAGGCAAAGCCGGAGCTGGTCGTCGCCAGGGCTTCGAAGCCGAGCGCCGCGAGCACCCTGGCCGAGCCGGCGTCCCAGGGGTTGGGGATGACGAATGGCTCGCCCATGTGGAGCTCGCGAAAACGCGCCCCCTTCTCGGCCTGCCGATCCGCCATCAAGCCAACATATCGAGGAGCCCTGCCCGCGTTCTAGGTTGCGCGAGCCCGGCTCAGGGTCGCACCACGGTGTGGCTCGCTTTGAAGACGCTGATCAGCAGGTCCGGGTCGATCTTGAAGGCGACGGGATTGGTGATCACGGTCACCGGTGAGCTTTCCGGAACCAGCGTGCCCAGGGGTGGCGTGAAGGAGAGCACCTTGAACTCACCCGGGGGGACGGACGCCGGCTGTTGGACCACCGAGACACCGCTCCGCGACAAGTTTGATCTAAAAGTCCAGATCGATCAGGGGCTACGGACGAGCCGCGCGGGCACCGCGCCGCCGTGCCGATGGCACTGGCGCGGCCAACGCTGTAGATCCACGACGCTCCCTACGTGCGGACCCACATACATAGAGATGCCTCTCCTCCCTCGAGTAACCCCAGAAGAGACGCCGAGCAGGCTAACCGATTGAGCGCATTGGTGCAAGCCCCAATTTCGGCTGATCCGAGCCGCCGGACGCGCGCAGGGGTCGGCTGTCCGCCTAGCTGAGCGCGGGCTCGCCGGAGCGCAGCGCGGCGAGCACCCGCTCGGCGACCGCCTCGCCGGTGAGGCCGACCTCCTCGCGCAGCAGCGCCGGCTTGCCGTGGGTGACGTAGCGGTCGGGAAGGCCGATCGCGCAGCACGCGCGGCGCGCTCCTCGGCGCGCTCGGCGAAGGCGTCCTCGAGGTGCTCGAGCACGGCCGAGCCGAAGCCGCCCGGCAGCACGTTCTCCTCGATCGTCACCACCAGCTCGTGGTCGAGCGCGAGGCGCTCGAGCAGCTCGGCGTCGAGCGGCTTGGCGAAGCGGGCGTCGGCGACGGTCGGCTGAGGTCGTGGTCGGCGAGGATCTCGGCCGCGTGCCAGCGCGACCTGGACGCCGTAGCCGTAGCCGAGCAGCGCGACCCGCTCGCCCTCGCCAGCAGCTCGCCGGTGCCGATCGGGATCTCCTCGCGGCTCGGCCGGCAGCTCCACGCCCTCGGCGGCGCCGCGCGGGTAGCGCAGCGCCGCCGGGCCGTCGTGGGCGATCGCCGTGCGCAGCATGTGGACCAGCATCGCCTCGTCGCGCGGCGCCATCACGACGACGTTCGGGATCGGCCGGAAGTAGGAGACGTCGAAGGCGCCGTGGTGGGTCGGGCCGTCGTCGCCGACCAGGCCGGCGCGGTCCATCGCGAAGGTGACGTCGAGCTCCTGCAGGCAGACGTCGTGGATGATCTGGTCGTAGGCGCGCTGGAGGAAGGTCGAGTAGATCGCGCAGACCGGCTTCGCGCCCTGGAGCGCCAGGCCGGAGGCGAGCAGCACCGCGTTCTGCTCGGCGATGCCGACGTCGTAGTACTGCTCGGGGACCTCGTCGGCGAGCTTCTGCAGGCCGGTCCCCCCCGCCATCGCCGCGGTGATCCCGATCACCCGCTGGTCGCGCTTCGCCTCGGCGACGATCGCGTCGGCGAAGACCTGCGGTGTACTGCGGCGGCGCGCTCGGCGGCGGGCGGCTTCTCGAGCCGCTCCGGCGCGATCGCCTCGGGCGAGTCGGACTCCTGCGGACCGGCGACCGGCTTCGGCGGCCGGCGCTGCCGTTGACGATCGATCTTCGGCTTGGCGGCGTGCCACTTCTCCATCCCCTCGAGGCCGCCCTCCTCGGCCGGGGCGAAGCCCTTGCCCTTGACGGTGTGGATGTGGACGACGACCGGCCGGTCGGCGTCGAAGGCCTCGCGCAGCGCCTCGCGCAGGGCGTGCGACGTCGTGGCCGTCGATCACGCCCACGTAGGCGAGGTCGAGCTCCTCGAAGAAGAGGCCCGGCGCCCAGTAGGCCTTGATCGCCGACTTGATCTCCGGGCCGAGCCGCTCGATCCGCTTGCCGAGGCCGAGCGGCAGCTTGGTCAGCCGGTCCTCGACCCCCTCGCGGGCGTGGTAGAGGCGCGGGTTGAGGCGGACCCGGTTGAAGTAGCGCGAGAGCGCGCCGACGTTGGGCGAGATCGACATGCCGTTGTCGTTGAGGACGATCACGATCGGCGTCTGCAGGCCGCCGGCGGCGTGCAGCGCCTCGTAGGCGACGCCGCCGGTCAGCGCCCCGTCGCCGATCACCGCGACGACCTTGCCGTCCTCGCCGATCCCCTTGCGCATCGCCTCCTTGAGCCCGACCGCGTAGCCGATCGAGGTCGAGGCGTGGCCGGCGCCCATGATGTCGTGCTCGGACTCGAAGATCGAGCAGAACGGGCGCCAGGCCGTCGTACTGGCGGATCGTCGGCAGCCCCTCGCGGCGGCCGGTGAGGATCTTGTGCGGGTAGGCCTGGTGGCCGACGTCCCAGAGGACCTTGTCGCGGGGCGAGTCGAGCAGGCTGTGCAGCGCGACCGCCAGCTCGCAGGTGCCGAGGTTGGCGCCGAAGTGGCCGCCGATCTCGCCGATCGTGTCGATGATGTAGCTCGCGCATCTCCTGCGCGACCTGCTGCAGCTGCTCGTCGTCGAGCCCGTGCAGGTCGGCGGGGCCGTCGATCCCGTCGAGCAGGCGCTCGGCGTCGCTCGTGCCTCGTTGCTCGCTCTGTCGTTCTCGTCATTCGTTCCTGGTGAAGATGAAGTCGGCGATCTGCCTCAGGTCGTCGGTCTCGCCGCTCGGCCTCGGCCAGCGCCTCGGTCGCCTTCGCGTGCGACTCGGCGGCGAGCTCGCGCGCCCGCTCGAGGCCGAAGAGGCTGACGTAGGTGAGTTTGCCGTGTCGCTCGTCGCTTCCATGGGGCTTGCCGAGCTGCTCGTCGCTTCCGGTCACGTCGAGGATGTCGTCGACGATCTGGAACAGGACGCCGAGCTCGTCGGCGAACCGGCGATAGGGGATTGTCTCAGGTTCGGGCAGTCCCTCGAGCGTCAGTACGACGCCGACGCTGGCGGCGATCAGCCGGCCGGTCTTCAGCGCGTGCAGCGCCCGCAGCCCCTCGGCGTCGCGCGCGCTCGCCGGCGACGTCGACGTACTGGCCGCCGACCATGCCGTCGACGCCGGTCGCGGCCGCTCAGCTCGCGCAGCGCCGCGAGCACGCGCGCCGGCTCGCCCGGCTGCTCGCAGAAGAGCCGCACCGCCTCGGCGAAGAGCCCGTCGCCGGCGAGGATCGCGACGTCCTCGCCGTACTTGACGTGCGAGGTCGGCCGGCCGCGGCGCAGGTCGTCGTCGTCCATCGCCGGCAGGTCGTCGTGGATCAGCGAGTAGGTGTGGATCAGCTCGATCGCCGCGGCGGCCGGCAGGAAGCGCTCGGGCTCGGCGCCGAGGGCGCGCGCCGTCGCCAGCGCGAGCACCGGGCGGATCCGCTTGCCGCCGGCGAGCAGCGAGTAGCGCATCGCCTCCTCGAGGCCGGCGGTCGCCGGCCGGCGCCGAGAAGCGCAGCTCGCTCGAGGTAGGCGTCGACCAGCGCGCGCAGGTCGTCCGGGTAGCTCACAGCTCGCGCTGCCGGACGCTCACTCGCGAGCCGGCCTCGGCTGCCTCGCGGATGCGGCGGTTCGCCTCCTCGACCGCCTCGCGTGGAGAGCTCGGCCGCCTCGCGGGCGAGCTCGGCGGCGCGCTCGTCGTCGGCCTCCTCGCCGTCGAGCTCGGCGGCGATCGCCTGCAGCCGCTCGGAGATCTCGCGCAGCCGGCTCACTCATGCACCCCCTCCGCGCTCGCGCAGCGATCGCGCCGAGGACGCCGTTGACGAAGCCGGGCGCGTCGGCGCCGCAGTACTCCTTGGCGATCTCGACCGCCTCGTCGATCGCGACCTCGGTCGGCACGTCGTCGCTGTGCTCGATCTCGTACAGCGCCACCCGCATGACGTTGCGCTCGAGCGGCGCGATCCGCTCGAGCTCCCAGCCCTTGGCGTGGCCGGCGATCTCGCGTCGAGCTCGTCGCGGTGCGCCTCGACGCCCTCGGCGAGCTCGCGGGTGAACGGCCGCGACTCGGCGATCAGCTCCTCGAGCGGGCCGGCCGGTGACGTCGCGCTGGTAGCAGGCGAAGACGGCGTCGCGGCGTTGGTCGGACGACGCATGGCGCCCATTCTCGCGCTTTCGCCGGTCGGCACGAGGCGCGCGACTGCTCAGGCCGCGCGAGACGTACTCGCCGGTGCGGGTGTCGACGCGGACGATCTCGCCCTCGTCGATGAAGAGCGGCACCTGGACGATCACGCCGGACTCGAGCGTCGCCGGCTTGTTGCCGCCGCCCGAGGCGGTGTCGCCCTTGACGCCCGGCTCGGTCTGCGTCACCTTCATCTCGACCGCGCTCGGCACCTGCACGTCGCTGGGCCGCTCGTCGACGAAGAGGACCTCGACCTCGTCGTTGGGCAGCACCCACTGCATCGCCTCGCCGGCGACGTCGCGGGGGATCTCGATCTGCTCGTAGTCGCGGTTGTCCATGAAGACCGCCGCCTCGCCGGAGTCGTAGAGGTACTGCATCTTGCGCGTCTCGGTGCGCACCGGGCGGAACTTCTCCCCCGCCCGGAAGGTCTTGTCCTGCACCGACGCCGTCGTCGATCTTGCGCAGCTTGGTGCGCACGAAGGCCCCGCCCTTGCCCGGCTTGACGTGCTGGAACTCGATGATCCGGAAGATCGTCCCGTCGATCTCGATGTGGGTGCCGTTCTTGAACTGGTTGGTCGAAATCACGGCGGCGAATCCTAGAGCCAGCAGTCGCCTTGCGGCCGCCAGCGCGGGTCTTATCCAGTCGCTAGCCTGTATCGTAGCGCCAGGGGGACTATGAAGGGAACGCTGACGACACGCCGTGTCGATCGCTGCCGCGACGCTTGCCGTCGGCGTTCCGCGCGCGCGCGATCGCCGAGGAAGCGTCCCGACCCGCGCCGAATACGTCGCCCAGGTCGACCCGATCTGCGAAGCGAACACCGAACGCCAACAAGCCGATCCTGAAGGGCGCCAGGAAGCGAGGTCAACGGCAGAGAAGCTGCCGGCGGCCGGCGCCGCAGTTCATCCAGGGTCTCGGCCAACTTCGGCACGACGCTGAAAGCGATCGAAGCGGTGCCGCGCCGCCCGCCGAAGACGCCGCGCCGGCTCGAAAAGTGGTTCGAGCTTCCTGAAGATCGTGCAGACGAACCTGCGCGCAGCGTCGGCAAGGCGCTGAAGGAAGGAGAAGAGGTCAAGGCGGCCCACGAAAAGATCCGCGCCGAACGAAGCAGCAACGCCGCCAACAACGTCAGCTTCGTCTTCGGCTTCACGCTACTGCCGGCTGACGCCGGCTTCCTAGGAGCTCGAGTCGCGGCCCGCGGGCCGCTACTCGTCTTCGGCCGCGGTGCTGGTCGTCAGCGCCGCGGCCGACCGCCGGAGAGGACTCGGCGGACCAGCCGCGGGCGCGAGGATGCGGGCGATCGCCGGCCAGCGCGTAGGGGCGCGGCACGTAGCGCTCGGCCTTGCCGCTGCAGGCCCGCCTCGACGATCGCCTCGGCGACCCTCTCCGGCTTGGAGACGATCCAGCGGGTCAGCGCTTTCTCGCGCAGCTCGGTCGCCGGGAAGCCCTCGGTGGCGATGAAGCCCGGGCAGGACCATGCCGACGTGGACGCCGTGCGCGCCGCTCCTCGGCGTAGAGCGAGTCGGTCCAGCCGATCAGGGCGAACTTGCTCGCCGAGTAGGCGCCGGTGCGGGCGCGGGCGACGCGGCCCGCGGTGCTGGCGACGTTGACGATCGAGGCTCGGCGCCGAGGCGCGCAGCGGCGGCAGCAGCGCCTCGGTGAGGCGCACGACGGCGTCGAAGTTGAGCTCCATGTGGCGGTGGACGTTGGCGTAGCCGCTCTCGGCGAAGCCGCCGCGCCAGGAGGCGCCGGCGTTGTTGACGAGCAGGGTCAGCCGGCCGCCGGCGCTCGGCGACGTGGGCGCGCGACCCGCTCGGGGGCGTCGGCGTCGGTCAGGTCGAGCGGCGAGCGTAGGTCGCCTGGCAGGGCAGCGACTCGGCCAGCGCCCGCAGGCGCTCCTCGCGGCGGGCGACGAGGACCAGCTCGGCGCCCGGGCTCGCGGGCGAGCCGCTTCGCGGTCGCCTCGCCGATCCCGCTCGAGGCGCCGGTGATCACGGCGGTGATCGCCATGTCGTCACAGATCGAAAAGCTATTCGAATCTGTCTGATTGCGGACGCCTGTTCGACTCGACATACTGCCCGTCCTCGATGGCCGAGACCCCTGAACTCCTCGACAAGCTGCTGCGCGCCGGCGCGCCCTCCGGCTACGAGGCGCCCGGCGGCGGCGATCTGGCGCGAGGACGCCTCCTTCGCCTCGCTCTCCAGCGACGGCCTCGGCTCCTCGATCGCCCGGGTCGGCGAGGCGGGCCCGCTGCTCGCCGTCGTCGGCCACATCGACGAGATCGGCCTCGTCGTCACCCACATCGACGAGAAGGGCTTCCTCTGGTTCGCCCCGATCGGCGGCTGGGACCCGCAGATCCTGGTCGGCCAGCGGGTCGAGGTGCGCGGCACGGACGGCCTCGTCCCCGGCGTCGTCGGCCGCAAGCCGATCCACCTGCTCGACCCCGAGCAGCGCAAAAAGGTGGTCGAGCTGAAGGGCCTCCACATCGACATCGGCGCCGCCGACCGCGACGAGGCGAGCCGAGCTGGTCCGGGTCGGCGACCCGGTCGTGATCGCCGCCGAGCCGCGTGCGCCTCGCCGGCGACCGGCTCGATCTCGCGCTCGATGGACAACCGGCTCGGCGCCTACGTCGCGCTCGAGGCGCTGCGCCGCTGCCACGAGCGCGGCTCGCTCGAGCGCCAGCTTCGCCGCGGTCGCCGCGGTCCAGGAGGAGATCGGCCTGTTCGGCGCCCGCACCTCGGCCTTCGAGGTGCGCGCCGGACCTGGCGATCGCGGTCGACGTCACCCACGCCACCGATGCCCCCGGCGTCGACGAGAAGGAGGTCGGCAGCCACCCGCTCGGCTCCGGGCCCGGTGATCGGCCGCGGCTCGACCCTCTCGCCGAAGGTCTTCGAGCTGCTGGTCGAGACCGCCGAGGAGGCCGGGATCGAGCACACGGTCGGCGCCAGCGGCCGCGCGACCAGCACCGACGCCGACGCGATCCAGATCTCGCGCTCGGGGATCCCCACCGGCCTGGTCTCGATCCCGCTGCGCTACATGCACTCGCCGGTCGAGCTGGTCGACCTCGGCGACCTCGAGGCGACGGTCGAGCTGGTCGCCGCCTTCGCGGCGCGGCTCGCCGACGGCATCGACCTCAGCCGCTGAGGCCGCCCAGAGCCGGGCGTGCTAGACTCGGACGCGAGTGCGGCGGCGAAGACCGTGTCGCGCCCGTTGGCCTTCGCCGTGTAGAGCGCCGCGTCGGCGCGGTCGACGAGGTCGTCGGTGTCGAGCCGTGCCGGGCCGGGAGACGGCGACGCCGATGCTGATCGGTCACCGTCGACGCCGACCGGGCGCCGCTCGCGGACCGCCTGCCGCAGGCGCTCGGCGACCCCGACGGCGTCTTCCTTGCTCGCCCCCGGCAGGACGACGAGGATCTCCTCGCCGCCGATGCGGTAGATCGAGTCTCCGGCGCGCAGCACGGCGCGCATCGTGTAGGCGACGTCCTGCAGGACGGCGTCGCCGGCGGCGTGGCCGAGCCGGTCGTTGACGCGCTTGAAGTGGTCGAGGTCGCAGAGCAGCAGGGCGTGGGAGAGGCCCTTCTCCTCGCTGCAGGGCTGGCCGTCGAGCTCGGCCAGCCGCTGCTCGAGCGCGTTGCGGTTGAAGAGCCCGGTCAGCGGGTCGAGGGTCGAGCGGCGCCGGTGGGCGCGGTCGGACTCGACCAGGGCGCCGGAGAGGATCACCGTGCTGAGCACGAGCGCGACGGCGGCGACCACGACTTGGTGGTGCGCCGACGCGACTGCCGGATCGAGGCCGAAGGTGCAGAGGCAGCAGCAGGGCGAGGATGTAGGCGGTGCCGATCGCGATCCCGCGCGGCTCGAAGCGGGCGCCGAGGGTGACCGCGGGCAGCGCGAACCACATCAGCGCCGGGCTGGCGGCGCCGCCGGTGGTGAGCGACCGCGCCGGCGAGCAGCAGCGGCAGGATCCCCCAGGCGGCGCGCGACCCAGAGCGGCGGGATGGTCGCTGTCGCGCATGAAGCGGTCGGCGACCGCGAAGCCGCCGAAGCCGACGGCGAGCGGCGCGATCCACCACCAGCCGAGCTCGGGGCCGAGCGAGATCAGGCCGACGGCGAGGATCGCGAAGCAGGCGGAGCGGTAGCGGCGCAGCCGCAGCTCCATGTCGAGCAGGCGCTCGCGGCGGGCGTCGTCGCGGATCGCCGCCAGCGAAGCGGACTCGGCCGCCTCCGCCGCCGACGGCCGCCGGGGCGTGGTCCAGCGCTTGGCTGTCTCGATCGATCTCACAGACGCCACATCGGCGGCGGCGACGGCCGCAATTAGCCGTGCAGCGCGGCAGCCGCGCTAGTCGACGAGCTGAAGGTCCTTGGGCAGGCCGCTGAGGTTTCGCTGGCCGCCCTCGGTGACGACGACCAGGTCCTCGATCCTGACGCCCGAGCTCGCCCGGCAGGTAGATCCCGGGCTCGACCGTCACGACCTCGCCCGGCGCGAGCACGTCCTCGGAGCGCGGCGAGACGCGCGGCTCCTCGTGCACCTCGAGGCCGACGCCGTGGCCGAGCCCGTGGCCGAAGTGCTCGCCGTGGCCGGCGGCGTCGATCAGCTCGCGGGCGACCGCGTCGACGTCCTCTCCCCGGACGCCGGCCTTGACCGCGGCGAGCGCTGCCGCCTGGGCCTCGAGCACGGTCTCGTAGACCGCGCGGGCGCGCTCGCCCGGCTCGCCGGTGGCGAAGGTCCGGGTGCCGTCGGAGCAGTAGCCGTCGAGCTTCGCCCCCATGTCGAAGACGACGAGCTCGCCGCGGCCGATCTCGCGCTCGCCCGGCTCGGCATGCGGCAGCGCCCCGTTGGGCCCGGCGGCGACGATCGTCGGGAAGGACGGCTCGGCGCCCAGCTCGCGCATCCGCGCCTCGGCCGCGTGGGCGACGTCAAGCTCGCTGCGACCGGCGAGGCCGCGCTCCAGCGACCAGCGCCAGATCTCGTCGGCGAGCTCGGCGGCGGCGGCGATCGCCGCCAGCTCCGCATCGTCCTTGACGCGGCGCAGCCTCTCGACCATCCCCCCCGCGCCCTCCAGGCTCGACCTCGTCGGGCAGTTTCTCCTCCAGCTTCTTCATGCGTGCGGACGGCCATCTGGTCGTCCTCGAAGCCGACTGCGGCCGGCAAGCCGCGCGGCGATCCCGCCCAGCCAGTCGTCCTTGACCGTGACCACCTCCCAGCCCTCGACCTCGGCCTCGGCCCGCTCGGTGTAGCGGAAGTCGGTCAGGAAGACACGCGTATCGGCGCCGCAGACACAGGCCCCGTTGGTGCCGCCGAAACCGGTCAGGTAGCGGACGTTGACCAGGTCGGTGACGAGCAGGCACTCCAGCTCACGCTCGGCGACCAGGGCCGCGAGGCGGTCGCCGCGCAGCGACATCAACCCGCGTCCGCGCCGAGCTTGCCGGCCAGCAGCTCCAGCGCGTCGCGGTAGCCATCGGGCCCCTTGCCGAAGATCTTCGCCAGCACCAGGCCGTCGAAGACCGAGAGCTTGCGCCACTCGTCCCGCCCCTCGACGTCGGAGAGGTGGACCTCGACCGCGGGCAGCGCGGCGACATCGAGGGCATCGGCAATCGCGCGGCTGTAGTGGCTCCAGGCGCCGGCGTTGACGATGGCCGCGTCGGCCATCTCGGGCAGCCGGTGCATGTACTCGACGAACTCGCCCTCGGCGTTGGTCTGGAAGAAGATCGCCTCCAGCCCGAGCTCGTGTGCCCAGCGCTCGATCTTAGTCTCCAGATCACGTAGGGAGAGCCCGCCGTAGACCTCAGGATCGCGACGATCGAGGATGTCGAAGTTGACGCCATGCAGGACGGCGACGCGGTTGTGGGCGGTGGTCATGCGAGCAGCTCCTCCACGGCGGCACGCACCTTAGCCGGATCGACCAGCTCCCCCACCCGGGGTGCCCCCGGCTCGGTGAGGAGGACGAAGCCGACGCCGGCCGCGGTGCGCTTCTTGTCGCGCTCCAGGGCGGCGAGCGTCTCGCCGACGTCGATGGACGGGTCGAGGGTCACCGGCAGGTCGTGGCGGCGCAGGATCGACTCGACCTCGTCGCGCAGCTCCGCGGCCCCGGAGAGCCGCAGGGCCGCCAGCAGGCCGAGGCCAATCGCCTCGCCGTGGCGGTAGCGGGCGTAGCCGCTGGCCGCCTCGATCGCGTGGCCGACGGTGTGGCCGAGGTTGAGCACCGCCCGCCGTCCCGCGTCGCGCTCGTCGGCGGCGACGACCTCGCACTTGTAGCGGGCGCAGGCGAAGACGAGGTCGGCGACGGAGGCGGGATCGAGCGAATCGAGCGCCCGCGCGCGCTGCCAGAGCTCGCCGCCGGCGAGCAGCCCCGTCTTCAGCAGCTCGACGAAGCCGGCAGCCAGCTCCTCCGACGGCAGGCTAGCGAGGGTCGCGGTGTCGGCGATAACCGCTGCCGGCAGCTGGTAGGCGCCGGCGTAGTTCTTGCCCTCCGCCAGGTCGACGCCGGTCTTGCCGCCGTAGGCGGAGTCAACCTGGGCGACCAGGGTGGTCGGCACCTGGATCACCGCGACGCCGCGCTGGTACAGGTGGGCGCAGAAGCCGGCCAGGTCGCCGACGACGCCGCCGCCGAGCGCGATCACGTGGTCTTCCCTGGTCATCCCGCAACGCGCCAGATCGCGCAGCACCCGCTCGGCCTCGGCCATCGTCTTTGCCGACTCGCCGGGCTCGACCTCGACCCGGGCAGCAAGCGGCTCGAGCCGCTCGGCGTAGAGCGCTCCGACGGAGCTGTCGGTGACGCAGAAGCGCCGCCCCGGCAGCGGCCACGGCCCGGTCCCGAGCAGGCCCGGGCCGACGAAGACCGGGTACTCGCCGGAGGCGCTTTCCGCCCAGAGCATCCTCGTCCCGGCGGGCAGCTCGGTGAGCGCCAGCAGCGAAGGCATCGCCCTGCCAACCATGCCGCGGTCCCCCGCGGGCAGGATCGCGTCGGCGAGCGGCTCGTACAGCGAGAGCCGCTGCTCAAGCAGGCGCTCCACGTCCTCGGCGCTGGTGGCGAGCGGGCGGTTGCTGCGGGAGATCCGCTGCCAAGCCTGCCTCGCTTCGACCTGGAGCCAGACGACGACGTGGCGAGCGAGGGCCCCGCGCACCCGCTCGGAGAGCACGCTGCCGCCGCCGAGGGCGATCGCCCCGCCATCCGCCCGCTCCAGCAGCGAGCCGATCACCTCGGCCTCGCGAGCCCGAAAGGCCGCCTCGCCGTCGCGCTCAAACGCCCGCTCGATCGGCATTCCCAATGCCTTCTCCATCAGCTCGTCGGCCTCGGACGTCGCCAGGCCCGCCTCGCGCGCGGCGGCGAGCGCGGCGCTCTTGCCGGCGCCCATGAAGCCGATGAAGACCAGGGCGGGCTTCACCTCAGCCCCGGAAGTCGATGCGGCGCTTGTACGCCTCGACGGCCGCGAGCACGTCGTCGATGTGATCGCCGCCGAACTTCTCCCGGTAGCAGCGGGCCAGGGTCAAGCAGACCATCGCCTCGCCGACGACGGCGGCTGCCGGCACGACGGTCGAGTCGGTGCGCTCGCGCAGCGCCTGGGCCGGCTCCTTGGTCTCGGTGTCGACTGAACGCAGCGGCTTGGTCAGGGTCGAGATCGGCTTGATCGCGGCCCGGACCGAGAGCGGCAGGCCGTTGGTCATGCCGCCCTCGACGCCGCCGGCGTGGTTGGTCTCGCGGAAGTAGCCGCGCTCGGGCGAGTGGAAGATCTCATCGTGGGCCTCGGAGCCGGGGCGGCCGGCTACGTCCCAGGCTTCGCCGATCGAGACCCCCTTGACCGACTGGATCGAGGCGACGGCGCCAGCGAGCCGCCCGTCGAGCCGGTCTTCCCAGGAGACGTGCGATCCGAGACCGGGAACGAGGCCGAAGACGAGCACCTCGAAGGTGCCGCCGAGGCTCTCGTTGGCCTTGCGCAGGCGGTTGATCTCGGCGACCATCGCCGCGCTTGCCTCGGGGTCGAGGCAGCGGACGGGGTCGTCGTCGACGCCAGCGAAATCCTCTGGGCCGAGATCGGGCCGCTCCGGCGCCCGCACCGAGGCGATCTGGGTGACGTGGCTGCGGACGTCAACGCCGAGGGCGCTGAGGAAGCCGCGGGCGACCGAGCCGGCCGCGACGCGCGCTGCCGTCTCGCGGGCGCTGGCGCGCTCGAGCACGTTGCGGATGTCGTCGTGGCCGTACTTCTGGGCGCCGACCAGGTCGGCGTGGCCGGGCCGCGGCAGGTGCACCTCGTCGACCTCGGCCTCGACCGGCCAGGGGTTCATCCGCTCCTCCCAGTTGGCGTAGTCGCGGTTGGCGACGAGGACGGCGATCGGGCTGCCAAGGGTGCGCCCGTGGCGCAGGCCGGAGCGGATCTCAACCGTGTCCGTCTCGATCTTCATCCGCCCGCCGCGGCCGTGGCCGAGCTGGCGCCGCGCCATGTCGCGGTCGAGGGCCTCGCGCTCCAGCGCGAGCCCAGCGGGCATCCCCTCAACGATCGCAACGAGCCCAGGCCCATGCGACTCCCCCGCCGTAACAAACCGAAAGCCACTCATGGCCGCAAGGCTATCGGCGACGCCGAGTGGTCAGTTGGCACGCCTATGGCCGGCATAGCTGACCACTCGGCGATCAGCTGCGGGCGGCGGTGCGCATTGTGTTGAGGGGGGCGGGGCGGCCGGTCCAGATTTGGAGGGATAGGGCGCCCTGCTGGACCAGGACCTCGACGCCGTCGACGACGGCTGCACCGGCCGTCTCGGCTGCGCCCAGGAGCGCCGTTGGCTCGCTCCCGTAGACCATGTCGACGACGGTTTGACCGGCGGAGAAGCCGTCGATGCGCAGCGGCAGCTCCGCAAAGGGGTCCTCGCCGGCCAGGCCGACAGCGGTCGAGTTGACGATCAGCTCGTACGTCGACTGGTCGGGATCGGTGGTCGGCTCACCCCCCAGCTCCTCGCAGAGGTGGCGCGAGCGCAGCTCGGTGCGGTTCCAGACCGCGACCTCCGCTCCCTCGCGTGCAAGCGCCCAGACAACCGCCCGGGCAGCGCCCCCCGCGCCCAGCACCAGGGCCCTCTTGCCCGCGGGCGACGCCGGCAGGGCGCGCAGCAATCCGTCGGCGTCGGTGTTCTCGGCGCGGACCTCGCCGGCCGCGAAGATCAGCGTGTTGGCGGCGCCGATCTCACGCGCGGTCTCCGATAGCTCGTCGGCGAGGGAAAGGGCGGCGCCCTTGTGGGGGACCGTGACGTTGGCGCCGGCGAAGCCCTCGGCCTCCATCGCCCCCACCCGGGCCTCGAAGGCGTCGGGGCCAACCTCGATCGCCTCGTAGCTCCAGGCGTCACCCAGCCCGAGCTCGGCCAACGCCGCGTTTTGCATTGCCGGCGAGCGAGAGTGACCGACGGGATATCCGAGGACGGCGAGGCGCGGCACGGCTATTCCCCGCAGCTGTCCGGCGAGTTGCCGCCGGCCGCTTCGCGGGCCGAGTTGTAGCGTTCGACGTCGGCGTTGAATTCCGCTTCGGTCGACGAGAAGGCGAGCTTGTTGCACGCCCCCGGCTCGACCACGTAGAAGAGGTAGTCGACCTTGGCCGGGTGAGCGGCGGCTTCGATCGAGGCGAGGCCAGGGCTGTCGATCGGGCCCGGCGGCAGGCCCGCGTTGGTGCGGGTGTTGTAGGGAGAGTCGACCGCCAGCTCGGATTCGGTCAGCGGCCGCGTGTAGTTGCCGGTGGCGAAGCGCGTCGTCGCGTCTATCCCCAGCGGCATCCCGTCGTGCAGGCGGTTGTAGATCACCGCCGCGACCAGCTTGCGCTGGCTGTCCAGCCCCGCCTCGCGCTCGACCATCGAGGCGATCGTGACCACGTCGTAGACCGTCAGGTTCTTGGATCGGGCGTAGCCCATCTTCACGCCCGCGATCCGGCGCTTGAAGTCTTCGAGCTGGAGCTGGACGAGGTCGGCGGCCCTGGCGTGCTTCTCGAGCTCGAAGGTGTCGGGAAAGAGGAAGCCCTCCAGGTCCTTGGCGCCCTCGCCGCCGTACTTGGCCGGCTTGAGGTACTTGGAGCGCACGCTTGCCTTCTCGTAGCTGCCCCGCAGGCCCTCCTGCTTGGCGACTTCCGCCGCCTGCGCGCGGCTGTAGCCCTCCGGGATCGTCACCGTGATCGTCCGCACCACGACCGGCGGCGGTGGCGTGCTGCGGTGGAAGTGGCGGTAGGCAAGGGCCGCGATCGCGGCGACGCCGAGGAAGATGATGCCGAGGGCAAAGGCGATGCCCAGCCGGCGACGGCCCGAGTGGGCGGGCTTCGACTGCTTGTCCTTGCGGGGAGGCGGCGCAGGGGCCGCTGGCGGCAGGGGAGGTGGGTCAGCCGGCGGCCGCGGAGGCGCCGCGGCGGCGGTCTTCTTGCCCGAGCCCTTCGCCTCGCGCTTGCGGCGTCGCTCTTCCCGTTCGCGGCGGCGCTCCTCGCGCTCGGCCGCTTCCGGATCGTCGAGCGGATCCGCGAATGGCTCGTCAGTCATCGTCGCCCTCGTCGATCGCAGCGCGACCCGCGAGGTAAGCCTGGAGCAGGTGCGCGGCGGCGAGCGAATCCGGCGCCGCCGCGGCCCCTTCGCGTTTGCTCGCCTCGGCCATCCGCGTCGTCAGCCGCTCGTCGTAGGCCTCCACCGGGATCTCGAGGATCGCTTCCAGCTCCTTGCAGAAGGCGCGCACGATCGCCGCCTGGCTGCCTTCCTCGCCGCTGAGGTGCAGCGGCAGGCCAACGACTACACGCTCGACCTCATGCTTGGCGACGAGGTTCGCAACCGCGCGAGCCTGCGGTGGTTCGATCACCGGCAACGGCGTCGCCAGGGTGCCGCTCGGATCCGAGATCGCGCAGCCGATCCGAGCGGTTCCGTGGTCGAGGGCGAGGACTCGCATCGGCTATACGGCCTTCGCCTCGATCGCCGCCCGCGCCGCCGCCAGCGCCTCGTCGAGCTTGGCGGCGTCCTTGCCCCCGGCCTGCGCCATGTCGTCGCGCCCACCACCGCCACCGCCGACGATCGGCGCCGCCTCGCGGACGACCGCGGCCGCGGAGATGCCCCGCGCCATAGCGCCCTTGGAGACGAGGACGACAAGCGCGACCTTGCTGCCCTCCGCCCCGCCGAGGACCACGGCCGAATCACCGCCAAGCTTGGACTGGACGCGGTTGGCCAGCTCGAGCAGCTGCTTCTGGTCGGCCAGCGGCGCCCGGGCGGCGACCAGCCTGACGCCGTTCAGATCGGCGGCTTCGCCAACCAGCCGCTCCGCCTCGTCGCCGAGCAGCTGCTTCTGCGCCTGCTCCGCTCCCTTGCCGGCCTCGTGCAGCCGCTCGGCGGCCCGGCGGGCCCCGGTCAGCGGGTCCTGCGCCGAGCCGAGCAGCTCGCCAACCTCGCCCAGCTGGCGCTCGCGCTCGCGGAACCAGTCGATCGCGGCTGGGCCGCTGAGCGCCTCGATCCGGCGCACGTTGGCGGCGCTGGAGCTCTCGGAGACGATCTTGAAGATGCCGACCTCGGCGGTGTTGGCGACGTGGGTGCCGCCGCAGAGCTCACGCGAGACGTCGTCGACTTCAACCATGCGCACCCACTCGCCGTACTTCTCGCCGAAGAGGGCCATCGCCCCCAGGCGCTCGGCCTCCGCTCGCTCCATCTCGAGCCAGCGCACCGGGCGGCTCGCCTTGATCCACCCGTTGACCCGGTCCTCGACCGCGCGCAGGTCCTCGCCGCCGAGCCCCTGGCCGTGGGTGAAGTCGAAGCGCAGCTTGTCGGGACGCACGGCGGAGCCGGCCTGGCGCACGTGGGTGCCGAGCCGCTCGCGCAGCGCCGCGTGCAGGAGGTGTGTGGCGGTGTGGTTGCGCATCGTCGCGTGGCGGGCCTCGCGGTCCACCTCCGCCTCGACGGCGGTTTCGGGATCGAGGTCGCCGCTCCCCGGCTCGACCTCGAGCGCCTGGTCGTCGCCGACACGGTAGACGTCGACCACGCGCGCCTCACCGCCCTCCCAGCGCAGCAGGCCGGAGTCGGCGACCTGGCCGCCGCCCTCGGCGTAGAAGGGGCTCTCCTCGAGCTTGACCAGGGCATGGCCATCGCCGACCTCGACTGCCGCCAGGCCGGTGGTCGCCCGCAGCGTCTCGTAGCCGACGAAGCGGGTCGGCGCGGCGGCGCCAGCGAAGGCGATCACGCGCTCGTGGCGGTCCTCAGAGCCGTGGGCCGTGGCGGCGCCCGTGCGGGCCCGCTGGCGCTGCTCCTCCATCAGCTCCTCGAAGCCACCGTCGTCGACCGAGAGGCCCTGCTCGGCAACAAGCTCCTTGGTCAGGTCGTAGGGGAAGCCGTAGGTGTCGTGGAGCTTGAAGGCAGCGGCGGCGTCGATCCAGGAGGTCTCCGATTCGCGGGCGCCGGCGACCAGCTGCTCGAGCAGCTCGGTGCCGCGCTCCAGAGTGCGGCCGAAGCTCTCCTCCTCGTCGCCAACCCAGCGGGCGATCGTCTCGCGCTCGGCGCCCAGCTCCGGATAGGCCTCGCCCATGACCTCGATCGTGCGCTCGACGAAGCGGCCCAGCCAGGGCGCCTCGAGGCCAAGCGTGCGACCGCGGTGGATCGCCCGCCGCATGATCCGGCGCAGGATGTAGCCACGGTCCTCGTTCGAGGGGACGACGCCGTCGGCGATCAGGAAGGCAGCGCCGCGCGAATGGTCGGCGATGATCCGCATCGCCCGCGTGACGGCGCCATCCTCGCCGTAGGAACGGCCTGACATCTCCTCGGCGAGGTCGATCAGCGGCCGCACCAGATCGGTCTCGTAGACCGAGGGGACGTCCTGCAGGATCGCCGCCATCCGGTCCAGCCCCATGCCGGTATCGATGTTGCGCATCGGCAACTCGGTCAGCGAGCCGTCGGCGCCGAGGTCGTAGGTCATAAAGACGTGGTTCCAGAACTCGAGGAAGCGGTCGGTCTCGTCGCCGGGCCGCTCGCCGGCGGCGCCGAAATCCTCGCCGCGGTCGAGGTAGAGCTCCGAGCAGGGCCCGCAGGGCCCGGTCGGCCCGCCCTGCCAGAAGTTGTCCTCGCGGCCGAGTCGGACGATGCGCTCGTCCGGGACCCCGACGCCGCGCCAGATCGCGATCGCCTCCTCATCCGGGCCGAGGCCCAGCTCCTCGTCGCCGCCGAAGACGGTGACCCAGATCCGCTCGGGGTCCATGCCGAAGCCCTCGGTCGAGAGCTCCCAGCCCCAGGGGATCGACTCGGCCTTGAAATAGTCGCCGAAGCTCCAGTTGCCGAGCATCTCGAAGAAGGTCAGGTGGCGGGCGGTCTTGCCGACCTCCTCGATGTCAGTCGTGCGGAAGCACTTCTGCACGTCGGTGAGGCGCGGCGCCGGTGGCCGCTCCCGGCCGAGGAAATACGGCTTGAACGGCTGCATCCCGGCGGTGGTGAGCAGGACCGATGGGTCGTGCACCGAGGGCACCAGCGAGGCCGAGGGCACGATCTTGTGCCCTCGCTCCTCGAAGAAGGAAAGGTAGGTCTGGCGGATCTCGCTGGCCTTCATTGGGGAGAGCCTAAGGACTATCGACGGCGCCGGGCGGCGTCAGGCCGCGGCGACGATCCTGCCGTGGCCGACGATCGCCTCACCCGCCAGCAGCACGGCGGTCTGGCCCGGGGAGACACCGGCGAAGTCCTCGCCCAGCTCGACCTCGAGCTCGGCGTGGCGACCGGTCTCCGCGGTCGAGATCGCCGCCGGCACGAGGGGCGAGCGGTAGCGCAGCCGCACCGCGTCGACGCTGCCGACGTCGCGGTGCATGACCGCGTTGCGGAGGCGCACGGTCCGCGCCATCAGCTGCCGGCGCGGGCCGACCGTGACCGTGTTCGCGGCGGCGTCGGTGGCAAGCACGTAGAGCGGCTCATCGGCGCCGCCGCCGATGCCGCGTCGCTGGCCGACGGTGAAGTTGTGGTGGCCGCGGTGGCGGCCGATCGCCGCGCCGGAGCGATCGAGCAGATCGCCCTCGCGCTCGCCCAGGCCGCCGTGGCGGCGCAGGAAGTCCGCCTTGCCCTGGCCGGAGAGGAAACAGAGGTCCTGGCTCTCGGGCTTGCGGGCGACGGCGAGGCTGTGGCGGGCGGCGATCTCGCGCACTTCGGGCTTGGTCAGCTCGGTGAGCGGGAACCGCACCCGCTCGAGCAGCCCCGGCGGCAGCGCCGCGAGCATGTAGCTCTGGTCCTTGTTCTCGTCCGAGGCGGCAGCGAGCAGCGGGCCGTTGCCGTCCTCGACGATGCGCGCGTAGTGGCCGGTGACGAGGTGGGTGGCGCCGAGCCGCTCGGCCAGATCGACCATCGCCGCAATCCGCACCTCGCCGTTGCAGGCGATACAGGGATTGGGGGTGCTGCCGGCCGCGTAGCCGGAGACGAACTCGGCGACGACGCGGCGGCGGAACTCCTCCTCGAGGTCGAGCGTCAGGTGCGGGACGCCGAGCGAGAGCGCCAGCGCGCGCGCCCCCAACACCGCCTCGGGAGAGCAGCATGCCTTGGCCCCGTCGGTTTGCGGATCGGCCCAGAGCTTCAGCGTCACCCCGACGACCTCCGCCCCCCGCTCCCGTTCCAGCAGCGCCGCGACGGCGCTGTCGACGCCGCCCGACATCGCAACCAGCACCCGATCGCCGTTCGGCTGGGCCAGTCGCAGCGAGGACGCGGCCGCCTGCGCCAACCCCCGGTGCAGGGCATCGGCGGCAAGCTGCGCCGCGTGCCGCTTGGCCGGCGTCAGCCCGCCGATCGCCTCATCGACCTCGTCGATCCCGATCCGCGCCGCCTCGAGCACGGGCTCTCCGTCGACCATCTCGGCGACGGCCGCCGTCGCCGCCCGCGTCGCCCCGCAGCCCTCGGCGTCAAACGTCACCCGCGCGACGACCCCATCCTCGATGACGAGCGAAAGGCGAGCGAGGTCCCCGCAGGCGGCGCCCCCGGCGGCGCCGGTGAGCGCACCGTCCGCGGCCGGCCCGAGCCGGCTCTCGTCCCGCAGGTAGTGCTCAAACAGCTCCTGGCTCATTCGCTACAGAGTAGGGGCCTCAACTATCCGCAGAGCAGCTTGCGCAGGTCGGCGAGGACGGCGGGGGCGTCGTCACGAAGCTGGCGCCAGGTGACACGCGTCGCCCGCCACCCCTCCACGAGCAACAGGCGGTCCCGTTCGCGGTCCTTCTCGAAGGCTCGATCGGTCCCATGCACCACCCGCCCATCGAGCTCGACGATCACGCGCTGGCCGGGCCAAAGGCAATCGACCTCGAAGAAGCGCCCGCGAACGGCGACGTGGGCGTTGAGCCGCGGTCGCGGCAGGCCGGCCTCGGCGAGGAGGGCGATGAATCTCTCCTCCAAGTCACTGCGGGCGATTCCCCTCATCGCCTCGCGATCCCGCAGCAGCGCGCGCAGCGCCGCCGATCCACGCCTGCGCGGATAGCGCTCGAGCAGGTCGGCCAGCGAGAGCACGTCCGTAAGCCCGAGCACCTCGGCCTCGTTCATCGCATTCTCAAACCGAGGCCCGGTCAGGACCGCGGCGAGATCAAACAGCGTCCGCGACACCGCCGTGACCGGAATCCCGTCGACTGACGTGCGCTCATCGGCGGAAATCGGGGACCGGTAGGCCTTGATCCCCAGGCGTGCACGAGATGCCGTCGGCTTCGTCACCTCCACCGGCCGCCGTGTCCCAGGCACCAGGCCCCACAGCCGTCCGGCCGAACGATGGCTCAGGACTGCCTGTGCCCCCGATGCGAGCACCGCAGCCATCCACCGGCCTCGAGGGCCAAGCACGGGGTGACCGACCGCGTAGACGCCCCGATGGACCGGGTGCAGCCGCGAGCGCCCAACCCGCTCGTCAACAGCCCGGCTGCCGATCCCCATCGCAAGCAACTGCCGCCGAGCAACCACCCCGTGCTGGCGGCCTGCCAACGTCGCAATCGCTCGATCAGCGCCATGAAGTTTGCATTCACCCCGTATAGCGGGGTCAACGTAGACATCTTGCGGAGGCGCTTGCGGCACCGGCCGATGATCGGGGGGCTCGGCGCGTGTGTGGCGCGCTGGGTGTCGCGAATCCGCAACGCAAATGAGGCTCCAGCCCGCCGGTACCGCCTCTGGCTTTGATCCCTTGAAGTAAAGGGTGGGCGCCTCCTCGCAGTCCCAAGGGACCGAGAGAGATCAGCTCCCGCGCCGTTTGTGTTGGGTCAAACGGTGAGGCGGCTCACGTACGGGCTCGAGCCTCGGGCGAACCGTACCACCGCGGAGCCGCCGTGGCGAGGGGTCAATCGTCCAGGTCCAAGCCCGAGAGCATCATCTCGGCCTCGCTCCAGTCTTCGGGCTGGACCCGCAGGGCGATGTCACCGCGGCCGAAGCGGTCGAGCGGCCAGTCGACGGTGAGCACGGCCTCGATCCCGGCGTCTTTCAGCGCCTGGTGCCAGGCGCGGGCCGTCTTCACTTCGGCGAAGTCACGCACGACCTCCCAGCTGTCAAAACGGGGGTCGTCGACGTGGATTGGGGTCGCCCCCGGTCCCGGCGGCCGGCCTCCGAAGATGGCCCGAATCCGCCCGAACACGTCATCCGCCCGCCGCTGGCCGCTTGGCGCGGAGCTGGAGGCCGACCTCGCGCAGCTGCGGCTCGTCGATCGGTGCCGGAGCGCCGGTGAGCGCGTCGGCGCCGGAGGCCGTCTTTGGGAAGGCGATCACGTCGCGGATCGAGTCGGCGCCGGCGAGGCGCTGGACGAGGCGGTCGAGCCCATAGGCGATGCCGCCGTGCGGCGGCGCGCCATAGCGCAGCGCCTCGAGCAGGAAGCCGAAACGGGCCTCCGCTTCAGTCGCGTCGATGCCGAGCGCCGCGAAGACCTTGCCCTGCAGCTCAGCGTCGCTGATGCGGATCGAGCCGCCGCCCATCTCCTGGCCGTTCCAGACCAGGTCATAGGCGAGCGCGCGGGCGCCGCCCGGTTCGGCTGGATCGAAGTCGGCGGCGGGCGCGGTGAAGGGGTGGTGCAGCGGGTCCCAGCCGCCCTCCTCGTTCCCCTCCATCAGCGGCCAGTCGACGATCCAGAGCAGCTCCTCGGCGCCCTCGGCGACGAGCCCGAACTCGGCGGCGAGGTCGAGGCGCAGCTGGGCGAGCACCGTGTTGGCGACCTTGGGCCGGTCGGCGACGACCAGCAGCAGATCGCCCTCCTCGGCGCCGAGGCGCTCGTTGAGCGCCTCGAGCTCCGCCGCGCTGAGGAACTTCGCCGTCGGCGAGCGCCAGCCCTCGCCCTCGCGGAAGGCCCATACCAATCCCTTCGCCCCGAGCTCCTGAGCGCGGGAGATCAGGCCGTCGAGGGCGGAGCGCGGCATCTCGCGCTTGCCGGCGTTGAGGCCGCGCACGGTGCCACCGGAGGCGATGACGGAGGCAAAGACCTTGAACTCGGTCCCGGCCAGCAGGTCGCTGAGATCGGTCAGCTCGAGGCCGAAGCGGGTGTCCGGGCGATCGGTCCCGTAGCGCGAGATCGCCTCGTCATAGGGCAGGCGCGCCAGCGGCAGCTCCAGCTCCGGTCCGCCGACCCGTTCGAAGACATGGGCAAGCAGCCGTTCGTTGACGCTGAGCACGTCGTCGACGTCGACGAAGGACATCTCGATGTCGAGCTGGGTGAAGTCGGGCTGGCGGTCGGCGCGCAGGTCCTCGTCGCGGAAGCAGCGCGCCACTTGGTAGTAGCGCTCGAAGCCGGCGACCATCAGCAGCTGCTTGAAGAGCTGCGGTGATTGCGGCAGCGCGTAGAAGGAGCCCTGCTGGCCGCGACTGGGGACGAGGAAGTCACGGGCGCCCTCGGGGGTGGAGCGGGTCAGCACCGGCGTCTCGATGTCGAGGAAGCCCTCGCCGTCGAGGAACTCGCGCATCGCCGCGGTGACGCGGTGGCGCAGCACGAGCGCGTCGCGCATCTGCTCGCGGCGCAGGTCGAGGTAGCGGTGGCGCAAGCGCGCGTCCTCGCCCACCTCGCCGGCAAAGCCCTCGATCTGGAAGGGCGGCGTCTCGGCGCTGGAGAGCAGCTCGGCGCCGCTCACCTTGAGCTCGACCTCCCCCGTCGCCAGGTCCGGGTTGACGGCCTCCGCCGAGCGCTGCACGACGCTGCCGCTGGCGCTGAGCACGTGCTCGGCGCGCAGCTTGTGGGCAAGCTCGAAGGCGCCGCCGGCCTGGTCGGGGTTGAAGACCAGCTGGACGATGCCGGTGCGATCGCGCAGGTCGATGAAGATCAGGCCGCCGTGGTCGCGGCGGCGGTGCACCCAGCCCGCAACCCGGGCCTCGGAGCCGACGCGGTCAGCGAGCACCTGGCCGCACCAGGTGTTGCGGTAACCGTTGGGCTGAAGGGCCGGAAAGTCGCTCATCCTTCGCCTCCAATGATCTCGTCGAACAGCTCTTCCGGCTCGACTGGGCGCTGCTCGCCGCTGTTCATGTCGCGCAACTGCGCGGTGCCGTCGGCATCGAGGAAGACCACTAGCTTTGCTCCGATCCGGTTTGCGTGTTTGAGCTGCCCCTTCTGGCCGCGACCCGCGAGGTCGAACTCGGCCGCCTGTCCCGCCCGGCGAAGCTTTGTCGCCAGCGCCATCGCCCGCTCGCTCAGCGCCGCGTCCCAATTGAAGGAGATGAAGACCGGACCGGCCTTGGCCTCGCCGACCTCCTCGTCTCCGAGCGCCAACAGGATCCTCTCGATCCCCGCGGCCCAGCCGACCGCCGGCGTCGCCGGGCCACCGAGCTGCTCGATCAGGCCGTCGTAGCGACCGCCGCCGCCGATCTCCGACTGGGCGCCGAGCCGGTCGCAGACGAAGGAGAAGATCGTCCGGGTGTAGTAGTCGAGGCCGCGGACCAGGGTCGGATCGATCGTGTGCTCGATCCCCGCCGCGTCGAGGTGGCGGCGGACCGCCTCGAAGTGCTCGGCGTCCTCGCCCTCGAGTCGCTCGACCAGCTTTGGGGCGGCCTCCATCACCGCCCGGGTCCCCTCGTCGTCCGCGTCGAAGGCGCGCAGCGGGTTGGCGTCGATGCGCTCGCGGACGTCCTTCGAAAGCTCGCCCTCGTGGGCTCGCAGGTGCGCAGTCAAGTCCTCCAGGTAGGCGCGGCGCGCCTCGAACGAGCCGAGGCTGCCAAGGCGCAGCTCCACCCCCGGCACCCCCAGCTCTCCGAGCAGCGCGTCGAGCATCGAGATCGCCTCGGCGTCGGCGGCTGGCGAATCGGTGCCGATCGCCTCGATCCCGAGCTGGTGGAACTGGCGGTAGCGGCCCGCCTGAGGACGCTCGTGGCGGAAGAAGGGCCCGGCGTAGGAAAGCTTCACCGGCTGCGCCAGCTTGTGCATGCCGTGCTCGACGTAGGCACGGCAGATCGGCGCCGTGCCCTCCGGCCGCAGGGTGAGGCTGCGGCCGCCCTTGTCCTCGAAGCTGAACATCTCCTTGCGGACGATGTCGGTGGAGTGGCCGACGCCGCGCTCGAACAGCTCGGTGTCCTCGAAGCTCGGCGTGGCGATCGGCTCGTAGCCGGCGGCGGCGAAGATCGCCGCGGCGGTGCGCCCGATCCGCTCGCGAGCGCGCGCGGCATCGGGCAGGACGTCGAAGGTCCCGCGCGGTGCCTGGTACTTGTGTCCCGCCACAGCGCGCGACCCTATCTGCGCCACGAGGCCATCGGCTGCCTAGCGCTGCAGCTCGACGAGGAAGGGGTTCGTCGCCCGCTCGGCGCCCAGGGTCGTCGCGCCCATGTGGCCCGGGTAGACGGCCGTCTCGGGCGGGTGCGACTCGAGCAGAGCGCCAATCGAGCGCATCAGCGTCGGGCCGTCGCCGCCGGGCAGGTCGACCCGCCCGACCGAGCCCTGGAAGAGGACGTCGCCGGAGAAGATCGCCCCCTCGTCGCGCACCGAGTAGGTGACGTGGCCGGGGCTGTGGCCCGGCGTGAAGATCACGTCGAGGGTGAGGCCGGCCAGCTCCAGCGCCTCGCCGCCTTTGACGGTCTCCTCGGCGTCGTGGCTCTCGTACGGGCCGAATCCCTCGAAGGGGACGAAGGACATGATGTCGGCCAGCACCGGCACCTCGATCTCGGGGCAGTAGACGGGGGCGCCGGTTGCCCGCGCCACCGGGGCGACCGCGCCAACGTGGTCGAAGTGGCAGTGGGTGATCAGGATCGCCTCCACCTCGGCGCCCATTTCGTCGACCTGGGCGAGGATCCGCTCGGCTTCCTCGCCGGGGTCGACGATCAGCGCCTTGCCGCCGCCCTCACGGCGCACGATGAAGCAGTTCTCGGCGATCGAGCCGACCGTGAGCTGGCGGACGTCGAGGCTCACGAGCCGTTCGCGCCGCGCATCCGCGCCCGCTCCCGCCGCCGCCACATCATCGTGTCGATGTAATAGCCGGCCGGGATGTAGAAGACCAGCATGAAGGCGCCGAGGCTGAGCGCCGAGACCGGTGAGCGACGGAAGACGAGCAGCAGGACGAAGGTGAAGATGACGGCGGCCACGGCGCCGCGGGTGATCGCGCTGCGCCAGGTCGGCGGGTGATCGGCGCGAGGGCCGCGTTTGGTGCCGGCGCGGGCGCGGGCTTTGGCCTCGGCGCGGCTGCGGGGACGACTGCGGCGGTTGGTATCGATGCGGCCGCCCTGGGTGCCACGGTGCTTGCGACGGCGCTTCTTCTTGGTCTGGGCCATGGCTTGAATCTAGCGGCCAGGCGCTTCAGGGGGCGGCCGGGAGGCGCGCCTCGATCGTCTGCACGGCGGGGTCGAAGTCCCGGATCGGCACGTCGGCCGGGTAGCCGACGAGCGCCGCCCTGGGGACGAGGCCAACCACCTCCGATTCGACCGGCCGCGCCCCCAGCGGCGCGGCGAGATCGCGCACCGCCTGGATCACCTCGGCGAGCGGCACGGCGAGCGGATCGTGAACGTTGGTCGAGACCTGGGTGCGCCCGCTGGAGAGCGCCAAGCCGAGCGCCCGCACTCCGCTCAGGCCACCGCCGGACTCGCGCAGCCCGGCGGCGACGACGCGAGCGAGGTCGACGTCCTCGCTGTCGAGCTCGACGTTGAAGGCGGCGAGCGGGGGCCGGGCAGTGACCAGCGTCACCCCGGCCGTGCGGTGGGGAAGCCTCGGCCCGTGATCGGGCCGCAGCCCGCCTCCCTCCATCCGCAGCCAGAGCTCGGCCAGCCCACCGTTGCGAAAGTAGGCGCGCTCGACGTGCTCGGGACGGCTGGCCAGCTCCCCGTAGAGGAAGACCGGAACGCCAAGGCCGCCGATCTGCGCCGCCACCTCGATCGCCTCGGTGCGCGCGGCGGCGCGGTCCGCCGGATCGAGCCAGACGACCGGACAGACGTCGAGCGCGCCGACCGCCGGGTGCAGGCCCGCGTAGGCGCTCATGTCGATCGTCTCGACTGCCTGCTGGGCGCCGGAGAGGAGCGCTTCACGCAGCGGCGACGCGGCGCCGGCGAGGGTGAAGACGGTGCGGTCGTGGTCGGCGTCGGAGTGGCGGTCGAGCAGCGACACGCCGCGCGCAAAGCCGTCCTGCAGCGCGGCGATGCGCGCGGTGTCGTGCCCCTCGGAGACGTTGGGGACGGCGAGGAGCTGCGGCGCCACCGGGCTCAGACGAGCAGCTCGCCGCCGCGGACGATCTCCCGGCCGTCGATTTCCACGGTGGGCTCGAGGATCACGCAGTCGAGGTGGACCGGGACCTGAACGCCGCCGCCGATCGCCGCTGAAGCGCCGAAGGCGACGTGCGCGGTGCCGAGGATCTTCTCGTCCTCGAGGATGTTGCCGGTCAGGGTGGCCTCTTCGTTGGTGCCGATCCCCAGCTCGGCGACGTTGGTGCCGTCGGGGCCGTGCTTGGTGAGCAGTTCGAGCAGCGTTGCCCCCTCCGGCCCCGTCGCGTCGGTCAGGTGGCCGGCGCGGATGGTCAGCTCAACCGGCGTCTCGACCTTGCCGACGCCGGCGATCGAGCCGTCGACCACAAGCGTCCCCTCGCCGCTGCCCTCAGCCGGCGAGACGAAGGCCTCGCCGCAGGGCAGGTTGCCGAAAGCGCCGGGCGCCTTGAGCACACCGGCGTCGGCGATCGGCGTGCGGTCCTTGAGGCCCAGCCTCAGGTCGCTGCCGTGCCGGCAGGTGATCCGCGCCTCGTCACCGCTGCGCAGCGCCGCTGCCAGGGCGGCCCCGCGCCGCCTCAACACCCTCATGTCCGCGTTCATCAGCCGCGCCAGCATGTCCTCGGTCACGCCGGGCAGGGTCGCCACCCGCACGCCCGCCTGGTTGGCCGCGCGGCGCGCGTAGGTATGCGACAGCGACTGGATCGTCGGCGCCAGCACGACGTGCGAGGCGAGCATCGCCGCGGCCACCGGCACCGGCGGCTCGGCCCCGTTCGAATCGAGCTCGGAGATCACCGCCAGGGTGGCGTGCGCCCCGTCCCCCTCGGCCTCGATCCGCATCAGCGCGCCAAGGTCCTCGGTAACCGGGTTGCAGACGACCAGCACCTCCTCTGCCGGTTCGACCTGCAGGCAGTCCCGCAGCACCGTCCGCACCGCTCTGTCCAATTCCTGCGTCAAGGCATCTAGGCTAAAGCCCCTGCGCCGACGGCGAACCCAGCCCCTCCATCGCTACGATCTCCACCCCCGCCGGAGTAGCTCAGCTGGTTAGAGCAGCGGAATCATAATCCGCGTGTCGGGGGTTCGAGTCCCTCCTCCGGCATCGCATTCCAAGCTGAATGCGCGCTGTGCCAGCCGCAACATCGTCTCGAAACGGCGGCGATGACAGGGGAGGTGGCAAGGCCGCGGATCGAACGTCGAGACGACGCGGTTACGGCACCGACGTCCAGCGGTCGGTCCGCCAGCTCCAGCCCATCGCGGCCCGAGCCCGCGGATGCCCAGTCCTTGTCGAGCCGGCATGGACGCGCAGGTTGTCCCGGTCCGCCAAAGGTGTCACGTCCAGGTCGGTGTCCCGGACGTCGAGCAACTGCAGGCGCGGGAGCTCCGCCAGCGGGCCTATGCCGTCGAGTCCACGACTCCCCCTGAGGATCAGGCGGGAGAGCTTGGGCAGGTCGCGCAGCGGCGAGAGGTCCGTCAAGAGCCCACAGCCGTCGATGAAAAGGCTCTCCAGCGCCCCGAGCCTGCCGATGTTCTCCAGGTCGGCGAGCCCGGTGCAGCCGGACAGATAGAGGGTCCGCAGATGCGGAAGCTCGACCGCGGGCAAGCGATCGACCGCGGTACAGCCAGCCACGCTGAGGAGTTTCAGCTCCCCGAGCGACTCGAGCCATGAGAGGTCGCTGAGCGTCGTCGAGTCTTCGAGGGCCAGCTGAACCAGCCCCGAGCACTGAGCCAGCCCGGCCGCGCCGGAGAGATCACCACACCGAGACAGGTTCAGCGAATGCAGCTGGGGCAGCTGAGCCAACGGCGCGATGCCTTCGAGAGACGGCGAGCCGGTGACTTCGAGAACGCGAAGCTCCGCGTGCGGCAGCAGCGGCGACAGGTCCGCCACCCGATCGCATCCGTTGACGATGACGATCTTCAGCGAGCCGCTGCGCTCCAATGGGGCCAGGTCCTCGATCTTGAGGCGAATGAGATGAGCGCGTTCGAGCTGGTCGGGCAGCTGGGGCAGCTGGGGCAGCGCGGGGCAGTTGGCGATCTCCACGGAGGCCAGCCGCTCGAAGGAGCGCAGCCCAGGGGCGGCCTCGAGGCTCCTGCAATTGCGTATCGACAGTCGCTTCAGCCCCGGCAACTCCCTGGCCGGGAACTCGATCAAGTCCCAAAGGCCGAAGAGGCGAAGTTCCTCCAGCCGTGGATTCTCCCCCAGGTCCGGCATCGCGGTCAGGCCGCGAATCCAGCGCAGGGTCAGGTCCTGCATGCGCGGATGCGAGGCCAGCGAGGCCCAGGGCCACTCGTCGCCGGAGGTGGACTCGCCGGCGGCGTCGCAGACCAGGCGAGCCATGTTCTTGAGGAACGCCACTCCGGCCAGCTGCGCCGGCGTCGCGATCTCGACCTCGCCATAGTCAAGTCGAGAGTCACTCAGCACCCGGCGTGCAAACTCCTCCGCCGGGTACTCGTTCCAGGCTCGCAAGAGCTCACGGGCCACGGTGACCCGCCCGTCGGGCCCGAATCGCTCGAGCTGGGCCAGCGCCGACTCTCCCCCGATCAAGGCGAGCGCCCTGACGCAGGCCGCGGCGACCACGGCCCTCGCCGTCTCGGCCTGTTCGCCGAGGCGCAGCACGGCGACCTCGCCAGCGGAGGCGATCGAGCGTGCCTCGGTCATCGATTTCGGTGGAATCAACGCTTCGAGCAGGGCGTTGACCCTCTCCGTCAGCTCTGGCGACAGCTCGGCCGAGGTCTCCAGGCAGCCGACCGCGAGCAGGTGCAGGCGGTGCCGAATGCCCTGCTCCTCCTCCCCACGCTGGATCAGGCCGGCGATCAGCTCTTCCCGCATCGAGAGGCTGGCCAGGCCAGCGGCGAGGATGACGACTTCCTGCCACTGGTCGAGGTGGGCGTGCTCGACCAGCACACCCATCGAGAGCATCTCGATTGCCTCTTTCGCCGCCAGGTACTCCTGGAAGGTCCGGTGGATGAAGTCAACCCGCCCTTCGACCGGCTGCCTCAGCAAGCCGCTGCGAACGAGCAGGTGCTTGACCACCTCCGGCGCCGACGCCGTCACCCTCGGCATGCCCTCGAGCTTCGCCGCGACCAAGCCTTCGAGATCCTCCTTCTGCGCGTAGGACTTGCCGTTGTTGAGCAGCCACCAGGCGAAGACGCGCAGCAGGATTTCCTTCTCGCGCAGGCCAATGTCGGCGATCTCGCCCTTGACCTTGCGCTCGAGGTCCCGGCGCTCGAGCAACATCTCGAGCGCGATCCGATACAGCTCGACCCGGTCGGAGGGAAGCTGCGCCCTCCTGCTCCGGTTGAGCGCGCAGAGCATCGCGCAGAGCAGCGGGCTGCTGGCAAGGTTGCGGATCGCCCTGTTCTCCTGCACGATCACCTTCAGCTGACGGGCCAGGTCTTCGAGCTCAGACCTCTGCTCCGGGTCGGAGACCGCCAGCAAGGAGGCCTCGTGCCAGTGGTCGACGAAGGCGCGGATCGCCGGCAGCTCGAGCGGCTCGAGCAGGACCGCCTCGAAGCCCTGCCCGGCGAGCCAGTCCTCGCCGACCGCCGGCGGTCGCGAGGTGACGACGTAGCGGCTCTCCGGATAGACCTCGACCAGGTCCTCGAGCCACTGACGCGCCTCCTCGCGCCGCTCCTCGGGCAGCTCGTCGATGCCGTCCACCAGCACCAGCGCCCGGCCTTCGTCGAGCTGCTGGCTCGCCCAGCCCGGCGGCTGCTGCAGGTGAGCGCTGATGCCGGCGTCGAATTCATCCGCGGTCGGCAGGCCGGTGTCGACGTAGCGACGCAGCTGGATCAGGAAGGGCACCGATTCGTTCCAGTCCGACAGTGAATCGGGAAACGAGGCCCGGGCGCTGTTGACGGCGATCCACTGCAGCAGGGTGGTCTTGCCGGAACCGGCCTCGCCGCGAATCAGCACTCGATCGCTGTGGGCAAGGGCGGCGTCGACGGGAATCGAGGCGCATCCGTCCTCGCCCTTGTCGCCGCCGCCCTCGATCGATTCACCCGGGGCGGCACGCCCTGACGCGGACGTCGGCCCGGCGCTGGCGGTGAGCGTGAGGTAGGCGACGCTGAGCGAGTAGCGGTGCCGAACGTCTGAGCTCATCATCCCGAAGAGCTCGAGCTCGTCGAGCTTGCGGGCCACGGCCCGCCGGTACTTGGCTTCGAAGGCCGCCCCCTCGCCCCCCGCCTCAGAGGTCTCCTCCGAGGGCAGGCGCTCGAGCACTTCGCGGACCATCTCGATCAGCTCGCTCTCCCGGGCCAGCATCGTGCGCGCCGCCTGCGAGCCGAAATCGGGCAGGCTCATGCGGATTTCCACGATGCAGCTCGAGGACTCGCGAAGCAGCAGGTCGTAGAACGCCGCGCCGGCCTCGGAGAGGAAGGCGTCCTCGCTCGCGGCGGGCCGCGTCGCGCGGAGCTCAGCCTCGAGCGCCTGCGGCTCGAGGTCGATGTCGAAGAGCAGCGAGTCGGTCAGGCGCGCGGCCTCGAGCGTCGCCCGGACCTGCTCCGCCGCCGCCAGCTTCTCGTTCTCCGGCAGGCCGCCGAATTCCGCCTCGAAAAAGGGCGTCAGCCGCTCCCCGATCTGGTCGGCGATCGACTCGAACTGGCGCTTGATCGAACGCCGTTCCTTGGCGCTGGGAACGGCGCGCTCGATCAGCTGATCGAGGCTGACCCCGGCTTCCTGGGCAACCCTCGAGTTCTCCAGCCAGAACTTGAAGAGGATTCCAGCCGCGACCTTCCCTATGCCGAACAAGAGCTCCATCGCTTCGTGAACCTTGTATTAATTCAAGCGCGCGGGACGGAAGCCGGCGGCCCCAGCCCGGACGCCAGAAGCAATGGTCAAGTCGCGTCCGACGTCACGCAGGCTTGGCAACCCCGCGGCGCTCAGCCGAGGCTGGCGCCGACGCCGTGCTGGCGGAGCTCTTCGAGCATCGAGGTCATCGAGTCGACCTCGCAGGCAACCCCTTCGGCCCAGGGCTTGTCGGGATGCTCGTCGAGGGTCTTGTAGCCGTTGCCGCTGATGATGGCGACGACCGTATCGTCGGGCCCGAGCTTGCCTTCGTTTGCCAGCCTGATCGTCGAGGCCACCGTGGTGCCGCCGGCGGGCTCGGTGAGGATGCCCTCGGTGGCGCCCAGCAGATCGATCGCGTCGAAGATCTCGGAGTCGCTGGCGGTCGCCGCCGAGCCGCCGCGCGACATCACCGCGTCGACGACGAGCGCGCCGTCGCCCGGGGCGCCGATCGCCAGCGAGTGGGCGGCGGTGTGGGGCGACTGCGGCTCGATCTCGCCGCTGCCGTCGAGGATCGCGGCGGCGATCGGCCCGCAGCCGCTGGGCTGGGCGACGTTGATCTTGGTCTCCGCGGTCTCCGCCAGGCCCACCATCTCGAGCTCGCTCAGCCCCTTGTGCACGCGCGATGAGAGCGTCCCGCCCGCGGCCGGGATGACGAAGTGGTCGGGCGCGACCCAGTCGAGCTGCTCGAGGACCTCGTAGGCGACCGTCTTCGCCCCCTCGGCGTAGAACGGGCGCAGGGTGATGTTGGCGAACTCGATGCCACTGGCCAGCGCCAGCTCCCGACAGGCGCGGTTGGCTTCGTCGTAGTTGCCGTCGAGCTGGCAAACCGCGGCGCCCAGGGCGCGACAAGCGCGGGCCTTGCCGCGCTCCATGTTCGCGGGATAGAAAACATAGGCGGTGACGCCGGCCTTGGCGGCGAGCGAGGCGACCGAGGTGCCGACGTTGCCGGTGGAGACGCAGCCGATCTCCTCTTTGCCCAGCTCCAGCAGGCGGGCGATCGCCATCGAGACGACCCGGTCCTTGTAGGAGAGCGAGGGGCGCTGGGTGCTGTCGTCCTTGAGGTAGAGCTTTTTGAGGCCCAGCTCGGCTCCAAGCCGGTCGGCATGGATCAGCGGCGTGCGGCCGCTGTAGCGGCCGACGCGGTCCTTCGCCCTCGCGTCGAGGATCGGCAGCAGCTCCTCGAAGCGCCAGATGTTGATCGCGCGGTCGGCCGGCGGCAGCTCCGCCAAGCGCGCTTTTGCCAGCTCGTAGTCGTAGTCGACGTCGAGGCCCTGACCGCAGCCAAGGCACTTGGAGGTCGTATCGAGAAGTGGCAGGCGCCGTCCGCAGTCGCGGCAGACCAGTTCGGTCGCGCAGGATCGGGTGCGGTCCTCGGGGCTCAACATGGAGGGATCTCCTCTGAGCAGAGTACTGGGCGCCTCCCGGCCCCGTCGCACGGCCTCCTCCGCTGCGGCCCGCTCATCAGGCCATTGGGTATAACAGACCTGCGCACAACGATCAAGGATTTCTGTGCATTTTGACGGTCTCCGCCGAAAGAAATGGGCCCGCCCCAGCGGTGTCAGCATCCGCGGGGCGGGCCCAGCCTTCGACCAGCGCTTTGTGGGCTCCGGCCTGAGTTACGGTTGCGTCAGGGCCTAAGACAGCGCTCCCGGCGCGACTTATCCGTTGTGACCGATCGGTGCCGGCCACACCTCTCACCAGCGCCACGGCCCATTACATGGCCGTCCCCCCCTCTCTGGGGGTCCGGATACAGGGGTAGGAGGGCGCAGTGGCCGTTGGTACCGGGCAGCATCGTCGGCTGGAGGTGGGGCAATGCCCACGACACTGTCGCCTCCCTGGTACACCCAAAACGGCCAACATCTCGACTCATGACTGGACACTCCTTTTGCCATCGCAAGGCGAGCCGCCCTGACTGGGTTCCCACCCCTCCGCTGGCGCTTGGTCGTCAGCACGGGTACGTATAACAGATGCGGACGAACCGGTCAAGTCTTCCTGTGTAAACGTCCGAGCCAGCGGTCAGGGAGGTCGAAATCACATCGGCACCCTGGCGCGAGGCTGCCAGGTGAAGGTCCGCACGGTGTCCTCGAAGCCCGCTCGGACCAGGCTCCTCCGATCGCCCACGGCCGGCTCGCAGCCGGCCTCGGCGACGACCATCGTCGTGCAGCCGGCCGCCGCGGCATCGGCGATGCAGCGATGCAGAACGGCGCTCTGACCGAGGCCGTCAGGCACCCCCGCAAGGCGAGAGGCAAGCGCGAGCACGGCGACCTCGCCATCGATGTGCATCGCCACATAGGCCAGCGGCTCGTCGCCATCGACCGCGCAGAGGCAGTGCCACCCTTCGGTGCCGGGCAGATCGAAGAAGAACGTCGCCGCCCAGTTGGCGAAGCCGAGGCTTTCGGCCAGCGGATCGCCGAACCCTTCGTCTTCCCAGGGATCCACCCGCTCGTAGATGTCGATTCCCCGCGGGGCGGGGAACCCCGGCGGCGACCCGTCCCGCACCAGCTTCGCCGGCCCGCCCACCAGTCGGTACTGGTGCCGTTCCAGCCACTCTTCGGCGGCGGCCAGCTCCGGCAGGCCGGGTGCCAGCGGGACGCGGTAGTCAACGTCGTGACGCTCCATCCACTGGGCGGCTGCCGGCAGGTATCCGTCCTCGACCGCCTTCGGCGCGGCGGCGCCGAGGATGAAGTTGAGCGCCGGCTCCCCCGGTTCTTCAACCACCACCGCGGCCGCAACCGGGCCGAACCGAACCATGTCGATACCCAAGTCGACAACGGCGTCCTCAACGGCCGTCTCCCACAAGCCCTTCCAGAACCGCTTCTCGGCCTCGTCCAAGACCACCGCGTCGTACGGCAAGCCACCTTCCGCTGCCATGCCAGGACTATATGGGTCCTAGACTGGAACAGTCAAGTTTTTCTGGATAAACCTGGCCGTCTCGAAGGCTGGCCCGACCGGCTCCCTAGATGAGTAGTTCCACGGCTCAAGCCACGTAGTCGACCAGCGCCCGCGAGGGCCTGGCGAGCTGGTGGTTGAGCGAGACGGCCGCCGCCAGTGCGAGAAAGCGGCTGGCGATGCGAGCCCTCAGCCCGCGCAGGGTGCGGGCGCCGTGGCGCTCAAGCGTCAGGATGTCCTTGGCGGTCCAGTAGATCGACTCGATCCGCTGGCGCAACGGGGCCAGGTGCAGAGCGTCGCCGGCCTCGTCCTTGCGGCGCGGCCGGACTATGGTCGCGCCAAGGGCGGCAGCGTCGGCTTCGAAGTCAGCACCGGCATATCCCTTGTCTCCCAAGACGGTGATCGGCCCGCTGCGGTTGACCCGCTCCAACAGCCGCAGGCAGACCTCGCGCTCTCCTTCCTTGGGCGAGGTCAGCGCCATTGCTCGGGGCGTGCCGTCTGGAGCCATCAGCGTATGCAGCCGCAGCCCCCAGAAGTAGCGGCTGTGGCTTGCGCAGTAGCCGTAGTCGGCGGCGTCTGAGAGCGCCCCACCGAGACTGCTGGCCCCGGCCCGCTTGACCGTCTCGCGCGAGCGCGCACACTCCACAGGGGTGGAGTCGGCGAGCAGCAGGTCGTCATCGAAGCCGGGGCTCTGAGCGGCGAAGGTCGCGCTCATCGCCTCGATCGTCTCGGTCAGCCGGTCGCGGCGCTTGTGGAAGGCAGAGCGCTTGGTCAGTCCTGGAAACAGGTGGCCAAGGCGCTTGCGGGCGATCCGAACGAACCGGGCATCGGAGCCGATGCCCATGATCGACTGCGCCACGCACAGGGTCACGACCTCGGCGTCGGTCAAGCTCCTACGGGCGTTTCCTGGCTTCTTTGGCAGGAGATCGTCAACGGTGCAGAACACTGAGGTAAGCAGCAGGTCGAGGTCGGCGAGCATCGAGGCTCCTTTGGGTCGGCGGTGATAACTGAGCACCGCCGACTTCGACCCCGCTGCTTATCTCCCCTTCGGCGCGGTTTGACCAGAGCGCGCCGTGGAACTACTCATCTAGACGGCCTGCGTGTCGCGGGCAGATTGCGCCAGCGTCAACTGCTGCGGCCAGGGCCCCGGCAGCCCCGCGCCGTCCTCGAGCCCAGCCGCCAAGAGCAAGGCCTCGGCGGCGTGAGGCGCGAAGGGCGCCAGGGCCCGGGCGAGCAGAACGAGGGCGGCGACCTGGGCCTCGGCGTCGGCGCGACCCAGCTCTCCACGACGCTCGACCACGCGCTTCTCGAAGTCCTGGATGCGCTCGAAGAGGCGGGTCACGTTGCGGACCGCCTTGTGCATCTGCAGGTCCTCGAGGTCGGCGGTGATGCGAGCGAGGCCGTTGTCGCACCATTTGCGCAGGCGCTCGCGCAGGAACTCGGTGTCGGCGGCGAGCTCAGCGTCGTCTCGCGCCTCCGTGGCGGTGGCGAAGCGCTCCAGCGAGTAGGCCCAGAGGCCCCTGAGGAAGCGCTCGGCGAAGCGCAGGGCGCCGTCGTTCCAGTTCAGGGTCTTGGCCGGGCCGGCCGCGTAGAGGACGGCGAGGCGGACGGTGTCGGCGCCGTAGCGCTCGACCAGGTCGTCGGGATCGACGACGTTGCCGAGGTGCTTGCTCATCTTGCGCCCGTCGGCAATCACCATCTCATGGAAGAGGCAGCCGGAGAACGGCTCCCCCGCCTCGATGAAGGAGAAGGGGCCGATGTCACGCAGCGCCTTGGTGACGACGCGCTGGTCGAAGACGAAGCCGCCGCTGTCGGCGCCGGCGACGAGGCGCTCCGAGGGCAGCCAGCGGCGCAGGTCGGGGTGGCTGAACATCTGCTCCGCCCGGGCCTCGGGAGGAACGGCGGACGGCACCCAGAGCCAGAGGGCGTCGAAGTGACAGTCGAGGGTGTCGGTCTCACGCTTGGCCGGCTCGCCGCAGCGCGGACAGGCGACGTCGACGAAGTCGGCGCGCTCGGCCAGCGGATTGCCCTCCCCGGTCGGCTCGACGTCGCGCGGCAGGACCACCGGCAGGTCCCGCTCGGGCACGGGCACCGGCCCGCAGGCGTCGCAGTGGATGATCGGGATCGGCGTGCCCCAAAAGCGCTGGCGCGAGATCGAGAAGTCGGCGGCGCGGTAGCGCACCGCCTCGCGAGCCCCGGGCCAGGGCTCGACACCCGCCAGGTCGGCGCCGGGGTCCGGCAGGCGCTCCAGGCGCGCGGCGAGAGCAACGTCGGCCTCGTCCACCCCCGGGATCCCCAACGCCGCGGTAGGCCCAAAACGAGCATCCACCAGGGGGGAGACGACGATGGGCAGGGGCTCGGTGGTCCAGGGCGCGCTCGCCGTAAGGCCGGTATCGACCAGTGGCACCGACTTGGCGTCGCGGGCACTGCGCTCCCAGCCTCCGGAGCGGAGCTCGTCGAGCTGCTTGGCGACGTCGGCCTCGATCGGCCACCGCTCCAGATCCGGGACCCGTGGGGACAGCAGGACAAAGGTCGACGCCGTCACCAGGTCCACGTGGGGGGTGAAGACCGTGAACGCCTTCCCGTCCGGGCCCTCGAGGTCCACCTCCACCCCATCGCTGCGGCCGAGGATGTAGCGCTGCGTGGAGAGCGAGATCTCGTCCCAGTCCTCCTCCAGCTCGGGCAGGCGGGCGTCGTTCTCCTCCAGGTAAGGGGTGATCCGCAGGAACCAGGTCGGGCGGCGAATCAGGCGGACCTCGTTGTGGCAGCGCCAGCAGCGGCCGTCCTCGACCTGCAGCGCGGCGAGCGTCGTGCGGCAGTGATCGCACCAGTCGACGGTGGTGTCGTCGCGGTAGATCAGGCCCGCCTCGAGCAGGGTGATGAAGAGCCACTGGGACCAGCGGTACTGCGCCTCGTCGGAGCTGTAGAAGACGCGCTCGTAGTCGAAGGAGAAGCCGAGGCGCACCATCTGCTCGAGCATTTTCTCGCCACAGCGCTCGACCCAATCGGCCGGCGGCTCCTTGCGCTCGATCGCCGCCATCTCGGCCGGCAGGCCGAAGGCATCGAAGCCGAAGCCGAAGAGGACGCTGTCGCCACGGGCGCGGCGGAAGCGGGCGTAGGCGTCGCCGATCGCGTAGTCCCGCACGTGCCCCATGTGCAGTTTGCCCGAGGTGAAGGGGCTGGAGGGCTTGATGTAGACCGCCGGCCGGTCATCCGTCGGCGCCTCGGTGGCGAATGCGGAGCGCTGCGCCCACGCGGCCTGGCGGGCAGCCTCGATCTTCCCCGCCTCGTAGCTCGCCCTCGAGCTGCTCATCTGACTCGCCTTCTCATCTTCTCCATGACACTACTTGCGTCAAGAGCGAAAATATTTGACCAATTAAGGGCGGGCGCTTATCGTCTTGCCAGAAGTTTACACTGAAATTTGTAACGATCGAGCTCGGGGCTCGCGACACCCCGGGTGCCAGGCCAGTCCTGGAGAGGGAGGTTCGAACGTGAGAGAGGGTAGAGAACTCGCCGCAGTCCTCGACGGTCAACTGGACGAACGGCTGGTGGAGCGGGTGCTCGATGCATGCGCTGAAGCGCCGGCGGGCGAACAGGTCCACGGCGCGGTGGCAAAGGTGGTTGAGATTGCCGAGATGGATCCCGAGGGCACGCGAGATGCGCTGTGGGCCCTGCGCGGCCGCACTGACGCCCTGCTGGCCCTTGAGGATGGATTGGGCCTGAGCCCCAGGCGGGCAACGCTGGCGCTCGGCGGCGCGATCCAGATCGCAAGCACCGAGCTGGGGTCACACGACCCGGACCTGCGGGGCCGCATGCCAGAGCTTCTGCGCTGGCTGGAGGGCGCCTGGTAAGCCGTCAGGCCGGCTTGCGGCCAGCGAAAAAGACCTCGAACTGGTTGTCCTTCGGCGGCCGCGGCTTGCCGCTCCCCCGAAAGACGCCGGCGAGCGACATGCCAACGGACTCGTATATCTCGCCCAGCTCGTCGGCCGAGTAGAGCCGCTGGCGGAATGGGATCGGCGTGACCCCTTCGAAAACCTCGCCGAAATGGATCGGCGTGGTCGTGCCTTCTAAATAGCGGGTCCGGCCATCCCAGCGGTGATCGATCAGTTCGATCATCGACGAGCCCTCGATCCAGGTTTTCTGCGGCAGCTGCGTTTCCGCGTAGAGAACGTTGGGGAGCTGCATCAGCTGCCCGCCGCCCGGCCGCAGCGCCTCGGCAACGACCTCGAAGGTGCGGTGGTTCTCCTCCTCGGTCTCGAAGTAGCCGACGGCGCCGTCGTTGAGGTTCAGCACCAGGTCGAACTCTTCGTGAAAGTCGAGCTCGCGCAGGTCGACCTCGACGAAGCCGGCCGGCAGCGACTGCGCAGCCGCGTCTCCCCGGGCAATCTCGAGCAGGTCGGCCGAGATGTCAACGCCGACCACGTCGAATCCCCGGCGGGCCAGCTCCAGCGAGTGCCTGCCGGTGCCGCAGGCGAGGTCGAGCACCCGCTCCGAGCCACTCGCGCCCAGCATCGCCAGGGCGCGATCGACTTCCGCCTCGGTCCTGTCCGCCCACGGTCGCTTCGTCGTCTCCTCAGGCGGAAAGGCCGAGCGGTACCAGTCGGTCGGGACTTCGGCTGCGCTTGCCTGCTCCATTGCTCAAGAATATTAGCGGCAGATCCCCCGCCCCGATGCCGCGCCCCTAGAAGGGACTGGCGAAACCCGGGTGCGCGGGCCGGCGAGCGCCGGACCAAGCGGAGCAAGGACGCAGGGAGCCCGCATGGCAGCGCCATGTGGGCGACCGAGGACGCCGCGCCGCGCCGCGTCCGCCGCCGCCGGACGCGTGCGGGGGTTTCGCCAGTCCCTTCTACTACTAGGCGAAGGTCCAGAGCTTGTTGCCGAGGAAGTTGAAGGGCATGGCGACGGCGACGGCAATCGCCTGCGCGGGAAGGTCACCGAGTGAGGTCCCCCCCACCAGCGCCTCGAGCACCGCCAGGTTGATCAGCAGCGCGGCGACGCTGACGGCGAAGAAACGGGCGACCTGGAAGCCGGCGTGACCGTCGCCAGCAGCGAAGGTCCAGTGGCGGTTCCAGAAGAAGTTGCTGCTGAAGGCGACGGCGAAGGCGCCAATCGCGGCAGCGATGTGGTGGAGGCCGAGGTTGCCACTGAGCAGGGCGAAGACGGCGAGGTTGATCAGGTAGCCGGAGCCGCCGACCAGGCCGAACTTGATCAGCTGCCACCAGCTCGCCGGGCGCCGGGCGGCGGCGCCAACTCGATAGGCGAATTCCGATGCGCTCATCGGTTGACCTTGCGGTTGGCCGTCGGCGACGACGGCATTGACGCCGAAGCCGGTGCGCACGTCACGCAGCGCGTAGAAGGGGATTTTGCGTACGCGGTTCGACATGTAGCGGGTCAAGGTCAGGCGCTCGAACCTTATCCGCGCGACTGGGTGGAACGTCCGCGGCACGCCTTCGGGGACTCCCACCGCCGACTTGCTGATCACGTCGATTTCGCGCATCGGCGTTTCGCCGCTGTAGATGCGGAGGGCGTGGTCCTGGAGGTAGAAGCGGACCGGGTCGGCGGCGAGCTTCCAGGTGACGACCGCCCGCGGGACGCGCGGCGGGCCGAGCTCGTCCGTGATCGCGCGGAAGTCGGGGCGCTGCAGGTTCGGCGTCTGCGTGACGTGAACGTCGAAGGCGACCCAGTAGGCGCAGAGCGCGACCGCGAGGAGCAGGCCGAGCCGGCGCGCGCCGTCTGCGGCAAAGCCGATCCCCGCCGCCACCAGGAGCGGCACCAGCGCCGGCAGCAGGTTGCGCTCGACCACGTAGTCCTTGCCGACCAAGGCGGCGAGCAGGGCCAGCGCAGCCACCCCCAGCCCGACGACGAGGCCGAGCAGCGCGCCTCGCCTCTCGTCCCTCGCGCCGCGAGCGGCGACGAGCAGCAGGGCGGCGCCGATCAGGATCGCCGGCAGCAACGCGTAGCGCTCGCGCGGCGGCTCGGCGATCACGTGGCCGGTCTCCCCGACCAGGAAGCTGATGCCGGTCTGGAAGAGGCGGGCCGAGAGCGGCGTGAAGTCGATCCAGCCGATATGGGTCGGGTTGACCTGGGCAGCTGATCAGGGGTATCAGGGCGAGGCCGACGAGGGCGACGGCGCCGACCGCCGGCAGCACCCGGCGCCAGCGCGAGCGCAGGGCGACGAGCAGCCAGAGCGCCTCGATCGCGACCGCGAAGACGGCGAAGTAGTGGCTGCAGAGGGCAAGCGCCGAGGCCAGCGCCCAGAGAGCGAGGTCCCGTCCCCGCTGCGTGCGCAAGGCACGGGCGAAGAAGAGCAGCGAGGCGGCGCCGAAAAAGACCAGCAGGGCGTATGAGCGGGCCTCCTGCGAATACCAGATCAGCATCGGGTTGACGGCGACGAGGGCGGCGACGATCAGGCCGGCGCGGCGGCTGGCCAGCTCGCGGCCGACGCAGTAGGCGACCGGCACGGTGGCGGCGCCAAATAGCGCCGAGAGCGAGCGCAGGCCCACCTCACCGGTGCCGAAGGCCTTCGCCCAGCCCCAGGCGAGCACGTAGTAGAGGGGCGGATTGGACTCGCTCCCCTTCACCTGGTGCAGCATGTCGATGAAGCTGCCGGGGATGACCCGGGCGGCGGTGATCACCTCGTCGTGGTGGAAGCTCTGCACGTCGATGCTGGCGAAGCGGGCCGCGACGCCAAGCGCGGTCAGCGCCGCGAGCACCCAGAGGGCGGTGGAGCGGGTCGGCGTCAGGGTCAAGGAGCGCAGGAATGTTTCGGCATGGCGTGACCGGGGCCGAACGAGGGCGGCTCAGCGGCGGCGGAGGCGCCCCAGCGGCGGTTGGGATGGGGGCCGAGGTGGAAGCTCAGGTCGGCGCCGTGGGAGAGCACACAGTACGTGGTCCAGGGCCGGCTGTAAGTACGCCCGTTGATGCGAAGGCTCCCTATATAAGGAGCGCGGGCGGGGCCGAGGGCGACTCGGCGCTCCTGCTTGCCGCGCTTGCCGTAGCGCTGAATGACGTGGGCGTCGGCCGAGATGGTGACTCGCCGGTGATGGGCCAGCGCGATCGAGGCGCGCCCGAACAGCGGGCTGCCGATCGCCAGCAGGCCGACCCCCGGCACCTCCGGATAGAGGCCGAGGGCGCCGAACACGTACCAGGAGGAGAGCGTGCCGAGGTCGTCGTTGCCCGGGTAGCCGTCCGGGGCCGTGCTGTAGAGCCGCAGGGCGCGGCGCACCGCCGCCTGGGCTCGGTAAGGGCGCCGGGTCCAGTCGTAGAGCCAGGGCACGTGCAGGGTGGGCTCGTTGCCGAGCAGGGCGTGATCGGCGTGGGTCCCGCCGGGCCCGGCGTTGAGGCGGCGCAGGAAGTGGTCCAGCCGCGCCGTGGCCTTCACCCTGCCGCCGATCGCGCGGAAGAGGCCGGCGGGGTCGTGGGGCACCATCCAGCTGTACTGGACGGAGTCGCCCTCGACGAAGCCGCCGCCGTGCAGGTTGTCGTAATTGGCTGGAAAGGCGCCATTTTCGTACCTGGGCTCGACCTTGCCGCTGCCCGGGTTGAGGAGCTTGCGCCAGTTCCCTGAACGCTGCATAAAGCGGCCGTAGGTGGCCCGGTCGCCAAGGGACCGGGCGGCGAACTGGGCGATGGCGAAGTCGTCGACGGCGTACTCGAGCGAGGTCGCGGCCGAGCCCCAGACGTCGTCGGGGCTGCCGTAGATCGAGTTCGCGTTGCGGACGTTGGTGTCGAGGTCGAAGGGGACGTAGCCGAGCGCCAGGTACTGGGCGAGGCCCTGGCGCTCGAGGTATTCGCCGTTGGCGCTGCGGCACGGCTCGTCGGCGCCCTTGAGCATCGCCGCGAGGGCGTTGCGGCGGTCGAAAGCGGTGGCGCCGAAGGCCGCGGCCGAGGCGATCAGCGGATCGGCGGAATCGCCGACCATGGTCATGCTCTGCCCGTTGGCGTAGGGCCAGCGCGGCAGGCAGCCGCTCTCGGCGGCATCGGCGAGCAGCGAGCGGACCATCTCGCTGGCTCGCCGCGGGGCCAGCAGCGAGAGCAGCTGGATCTGGGTGCGGTAGGTGTCCCAGCCGGAGAAGTCGGCGTACTGGATGCGGCCGACTGCGCGGTGGAGCAGGCCGTCCATGCCGACGTAGGCGCCGCCGACGTCGCTGAAGGTGCGCGGCGCGAGGAAGGCGTGGTAGAGCGCGGTGTAGAAGGTGTCGAGGTGGCGCGCGATCCGCCGCTGACCCGGATCCGCCCCAGCGAGCTGTTCCAGGCGCCCTGCGGCGCGAGCGGCGACCTCGCCGAAGCCGAGCCCCGGGTTTTCGGCGGCGAGGTTGGCGCGGGCGTCTTCGACGCTGACGAAGGAGAGCCCGACCCGTGCGGTGACGACGCGGTTGTGGCGGGTGTCGAAGGTCGCGTAGGCGCCGGCGTCGGCGCTGGTCGCCGGATTGGCCGGCGGCGTTTGGCTGTCGCTGGCGGCGGTCGATGCCGGCGCTGACCTTGCTCCCTTCCCAGGTGCCGTAGGCGCCGAAGGGGCGGTTGAAGACGGCGGCGATGTAGACCCGGTAGCGCGGCCGCTGGCCGCAGAAGAGCCCGCTGGAGGCGGTGCCGTCGATCTCGTGCCGGGCTGGGTCGATCTGCACCGCGGCGAAGTCATCGGGCTGGGCGCTGCCGCCGGCGTTGATCAGGACGCTGGAGTGCGGGTTGCGAGGAAAGGTGAAGCGGGCCATCCCGGTGCGGGTCGTCGCCGTCAGCTCGGCGTCGATGGCGGCACCGTCGACCGGGTTGAGGCGGACCGAGTAGTAGCCGGGCCGGCCGCTCTCGTGGGCGTGGGAGAAGCCGGGCTGGAATTCGCCGTCGAGCGAGGAGCCGCGGGCGGCGGGCGAGCCTTCGAGCGGCTCGGTCGTGGGCAGGAAGGGGAAGTCGCCGTAGAGCGAGCAGCCGGCGCCGGCGAGGTGGGTGAGGCTGAAGCCCTTGACGTGGGAGTCGCGGTAGTCGTAGCCGCCGCGGCCGTTGCGGTCGGCCGGGGTCGTGTCGGGGCTCCACTGGACCATGCCGAAGGGGACGCTGTCGCGCCGGGGAAGTTGTGGCCGCCGCCGAAGGTGTCGTGGCCGGGCCTGGTGCCGGCGAAGACGTGCACGTGGTCGGCGAGGCCGCGCGCCGGAGGCGCGGGGGCGGAGAGGGCGAGGGAGGCGAGCGCTGCCGCGGTGGCGATGCCTGCGCGTCGGATCAAGGCGTGAACGTTAGACATGCGGTCGCGCTTCCCTCTGCATAGCGGCGAAAATACGACCGCGTCCCGAGAATCATCGCTCACAGAAAACCCCTGCTGACTTAGTGTTCCGGCTCGTGCGGGGAAGAACGGCAACTCTCATCGTCGGCGCAGCCGCGATCGCGACGCCGTCGCCGTCCTGGCCCTGGGCGGCGGCAAGGACAGCTCGGCCGCGCCGCAGGCCGCGGCGCCCGCGGGCCGGCGTGCCCAGCGTCGACGGTGATCTCGCCGCGCAACGGCGCCCGCCAGACCAGCCACGCGGTCGTGGTCAAGGTCAGAGGTCGACAACTTCCAGCTGTCGCCGCGCCACTTCGGCGGCGAACCGCAGCTCGGCGAGGGCCACATCCGCTTCGGCCTCAACCGCGTCCCCGACTGCGTCGATCCGGTCAAGCTGCAGCGGGCGATCGACAGCCCCTTCGGCAACGGCCGCCTCGTCGGCGCCTCCTTCGACTTCCCCAAGTACGCCGGCCCCAACGGCGTGCTGGCCGAGCGGATCGGCTCCGCCGGCAGCTACTCGCCCGCGACCCGGCCGGAGATCTACTACCACGACCTCCTTCCCGGCTTCTACCGCCTCGTCATCACCCTCGCCCAGAACGACGGCTCGACCACGCCCTTCCACGCCGTCACCAACTTCCAGATCCTCCCCCGCCCGGCCACGGCCCAAAGTGCACCGGCGGCAAGGTGCCCAGCGCCAAGGCCGCGGCCTTCGGCTGAGCCGCCAGCGCGCTTTCGCGCGGAAGAAGTTGCAGAACCGCGCACATTGTGCGCACCACGCGTGCAGACAAATCATTACGGTGGCATCATGGACGTGATGAGGGAGAGCTGGACCGACGAGAGACTCGACGACTTCCGCGGCGACATGGCCGACTTCCGCCGTGAGACAAAAGAGGAATTCGTCGCCGTGCGACGGGAGATGAAGGGGGAATTTGCCGCTGTACGCAAGGAGATGCGAGGGGAATTCGCTGCCGTACGCCGTGAGATGAAGGGGGAATTCGCCGCTGTACGCAAGGAGATGCGAGAGGAATTCGCCGCGGTGCGCGAAGAGATGAAAGAGGAGTTCCGCCTGGTGCACGGTGAGTTCCGGGTCCTGCACGAGCGCTTCGACCGGCTGCAGCGGACGATGATCCAGTTCGGTGGCGCTCGTGATCGCCGCATTGATCGGGCTGATCGCAACTCAGCTCTGAGCGCCTGCCCGCCAAGCCGCAGGCGCTCAATACTTCACTTTGTATAGTGAGGTCAGATGCGGACTTACCGTCGTTTGATGGGCTTTTTGCGCCCCTACCGCCGCCAGCTCTGGGGCTCGCTGGCCTTCGCCTGGGCGGCGATGGGGATGACGGTGCTGATCCCGTGGCTGATCGGGCGGGCGGTCAACGCGATCGAGGACGGCGACAAGCCCGACCTGCTGCCGCTGGCGCTGGCGATCGTCGGCGGCCGGGATCCTGCGCCTGGGGCTGACCGTGGTGCGGCGCCTGGTCGCGGGCAGGGTCTCGCTCGCGGTCGAATTCGACCTGCGCCAGCTCTTCTACGCGCACCTGCAGCGGCTCGAGCTCGGCTTCTTCGACGGCCAGCAGACCGGTCAGCTGATGTCGCGGGCGACGGTCGACCTGCAGGCGATCCGCTTCTTCCTCGGCTACGGCCTGATCTTCATCACCCAGAACCTGCTGACGATCACCCTGGTCACGATCGTGATGGTCGCGATCAACCCGCTGCTGGCGCTGATCGCCCTGCTCCCCGCGCCGCTGATCGTCTTCACCGCCTCCCGCTACAACCGGGTCTCGCGGCCGGCCGTGCAGGAGGTGCAGCAGCGAATCGCCGAGCTGACCGCGGAGGCCGAGGAGAACATCTCCGGCATCCGCATCGTCAAGGCCTTCGCCCGCGAGGAATACCAGCTGCACCGCTTCCAGCGCGCCGTCGGCCGCGTCTTCGACCAGAGCATCTACTCGACCAAGCTGCAGGCCTTCTTCTCGCCGCTGATCGGGCTGCTGCCGCAGATGGGGATCGCCCTGGTGCTGCTGGTCGGCGGCCGCGAGGTGATCAACGGCACCCTCAGCCTCGGTGACTTCACCGCCTTCTACACCTACCTGGTGATCCTCGCCGGGCCGATGCGGATGCTGGGCGTGGCGATGGGCATGGCGCAGCGGGCGATCGCCTCCGGCAACCGGCTCTTCGAGATCCTCGACCGCGAGCCGCAGATCGAGAGCCCGCCCGGAGCGCCAGCGCTGCCGGCCGGGGGCGGAGCGGTGCAGATGAGCGGGGTGACGCTGCGCTACGACGGCCCCCGCGCCAGCGAACCGAGAGTTGACCACACTGGGGTGGGGTCAAAGTCGGATGCGGCGTTGAGCGACATCGACTTCGAGGTCGAGGCCGGGCGCACGGTGGCGCTGGTCGGCCCCTCGGGCTCGGGCAAGACCAGCCTGGTCGCGCTGATCGCCCGCCTCTATGACCCGAGCGAGGGCTCGGTGCTGGTCGACGGCGTCGACGTGCGCTCGGTCGACGTCGACTCGCTGCGTGCCGAGATCGCCTTCGTCGGCGACGAGAGCTTCCTCTTCAGCGCCAGCGTCGCCGAGAACATCGCCTACCCAGCGCCCGAGGCGAGCCGCGAGGAGATCGAAGCGGCCGCCCGTCGCGCCCAGGCCGACGAGTTCATCAGCGACCTGCCCGGCGGCTACGAGACCCGGGTCGGCGAGCGCGGCCTCACCCTCTCCGGCGGCCAGCGCCAGCGGGTGGCGATCGCCCGGGCGCTGCTGGCCGACCCCCGCATCCTGATCCTCGACGACGCCACCTCCTCGGTCGACGCGACCACCGAGGCGGCGATCAAGTCGGGCCTGCGCGAGGCGATGACCGGGCGGACGACGTTCATCATCGCCCACCGCCTCTCGACCGTCTCCCTTGCCGACGAGGTGATCGTGATGGACGGCGGCCGCATCGTCGACCGCGGCACCCACGCCGAGCTGCTCGAAGGCTGCAGCTTCTACCGCGAGATCGCCGAGCACGGCCTCGCCGACTCGGTCTTCCTGCAGCGCGACCTCGAGCAGCGCGAGGAGATGGCACGACTGTGAGCGGCCAATCGCCCCGCTGACTTCCCGGTGCTCGAATCCGTGGCTATCGGCGCTCGGGGGCCTCTGAGGAGCCCCGAAGGCAACCGCTTCCGCAACATCGCGCTGCTCTTCGCTTCGGTCTGGCGGCTGCTCCGCGGCGAGGACCAGCGCGCCCGCAAGGTGCGCTGGATGATCGGCCTGCTGCGGCCCTACCGCGGCAAGGTGGCGCTGATGTTCGTCGCGCTGCTGGTGGCGACCGGGGCCGCGCTCGCCCCTCCCTACCTCGCCGGCCAGGCGGTCGACTCCGGCATCGTCACCGGCGACGTCTCGGCCCTCGACCTGATCGTCGCTGCCTTCGTCGTCGTCGCGATGCTCTACGCGGCCGCCACCTACCTGCAGACCTACCTCGTCGGCTGGGTCGGCACCCGCGCCCTGCAGGACCTGCGCGAGCGGGTCTTCTCCCACCTACAGACGATGTCGATCGGCTTCTTCACCCGCCGCAGCCCAGGAGTGCTGATCAGCCGCATGACCAACGACATCGAGGCGCTCAACCAGCTCGTCACCGACGGCGTCGTGACGATGTTCTCCAGCGTGCTGACGCTGGTCGGCGTGGTCGTCATCCTGCTCGTGCTCGACCTCAAGCTGGCCCTGGTCACCTTCATCACCTTCCCGCTGATCGCGGCCGCCAGCATCGTCTTCCGGATCGTCTCCCACGGCGCCTACAAGGCGACCCGGGAGCGGATCGCGGCGATCACCGGCTACCTGCAGGAGACACTGAGCGGAGTGCGGGTGGTGCGCAGCTTCGGCCAGGAGCCGCGCCACACGGCGGCGATGACCGAGCTCAACGAGGCCAACCGCGAGGCGAACATGCGGACGGTCTTCCTCAACGCCTCCTACTTCCCCGGGGTCGAACTGCTCGCCGCCGTCGGCACCGCGGCGATCCTGCTCTACGGCGGCACCCAGGCGATCGACGGCGCGATCCAGATCGGCACGATCGTCGCCTTCGTCGGCTACCTGACCGTCTTCTTCGAACCGATCCAGCAGCTCTCCCAGCTCTACACCACCTACCAGCAGGGGATGGCGGCGCTGGACAAGATCTTCGACCTGCTCGACACCGCGCCCGACATGGTTGACGCCCCCGACGCAGCCGACCCGCGACGATCCGGGGCGAGATCGAGATGCAGGGCGTCTGGTTCTCCTACGCGCCGGCGGCAATGGGGACGATGTCCCAGACCAGGCGGCCAAAGGTGGCCAGGGCGATGGCGCATCCGCCGACGGCAGCGGACGCGAAGCGGAGCAGCCGGCGGCCGATATCTGGGCGATGAAGGACATCGACCTGCACGTGCCGCCCGGGCAGACGCTTGCGCTGGTCGGCTCGACCGGGGCCGGAAAGTCGACCTTCGCCAAGCTGGTGGCCCGCTTCTACGACCCGCAGAAGGGCAAGGTGCTGGTCGACGGTCACGACCTGCGCGGGGTGCGCCAGCAGGCATTGCGCCGCCAGCTCGGGATCGTGCCCCAGGAGGGCTTCCTCTTCTCCGGCAGCGTGCGCGAGAACATCGCCTTCGGGCGGCCGGAGGCAACGCTGGAGGAGATCGAGGACGCCGCCTCCGCGGTCGGCGCGACCGAGTTCATCGCCGCGCTGCCCGAAGGGATCGAGACCGAGGTCGGCGAGCGTGGCGTGCAGCTGTCGGCGGGCCAGCGCCAGCTCGTCGCCTTCGCCCGGGCGCTGCTGGCCGAGCCGCGGATCCTGATCCTCGACGAGGCGACCTCCAACGTCGACGTTCGCACCGAGAAGACGATCGAGAAGGGGCTCGAGCGGCTGCTCGCCGGCCGCACCGCGATCGTCATCGCCCACCGGCTCTCGACGATCCGCCGCGCCGGCAAGATCGTCGTCCTCGAAGGCGGCCGCATCGCCGAGGCCGGCACCCACGACGAGCTGATCGAGGCGAACGGGCCCTACTCGCGGCTCTACGGGGCCTGGCGAGACAGCTCAGCGGCCTGAGCGGGCCGAGAGCCAAGCAGCTCGGCGGACGCAGGGAAGGACGGTGAGGGGAGCGCACATAAGTGCGTGACCCGAACCGTCCGACCGAGGACTCCGAGATGCGCCGGCTATCGGCCCGCTCAGCCGGGGCCGATGCCGCCGGATTCCCCGCCGCCAGTGCCGCCGCCTTCGGGAGCTCCCGCCGTGCCGCCGCCTTCCGCGGTGCCACCGGCGCCGCCGGTTTCGGGGGCAGGTTCCGGCGCCGGTTCGACGGCTTCGGGTTCAACCGCTTCCGGTTCGGCTTCTTCGGCCGTTTCTCCCGATTCGACTTCGCCGGCTTCTGCCCCCGGCGCCGTGCTGGTCACCGGAGCGCTGGGGCCTTCGCTGCAGTCTTCGAAGCCGTATTCGCTTGCGGCGGATTGGAATGAGGCGAGGGCCGAGGAGGCGTTCGATTCGGCGGTTTCGAGGCCGGCAGCGTCGCCGCGCTCGGAGGCGAGCTTGACTTCGTCCTCGGCAGTGGAGAGCTCTTCCGCGGCGGCGATGAATTCGGGGTAGCCGGCGGTTTCTTCCGGCGTGCCGAGGTTCTTCAGGCTGTCGACCATGCCGGAGTAGAGGCTGGCCACCTGGGACGCCGCCGTCGCGGCTTCGGCGCTGCTCGACCCAACCGTGCCGACCGCGGCGTTGACCTCGGCGCAGATCGCGTCGCCCTGTTCGACCAGCTCGGCCTTGCTCAATGCCGTCGTCGTCGCGGTCGTCACCGGCGCCGATTGGGTCGAGTCGTCTCCCCCGCCCCCGCCGCAGCCCGTGACGAGGAGCGCGGCGACGGGCAGCGCGGAGATCCATGTGCGGCGAGATCTCACGAGTGGGGCGAAGCTAGCAGAGCCAATAGACGCTCAGGCAGGGAACTCGACTGCGCCCCAGGGACTCGAACCCCAAATTCCAGTTCCAGAGACTGGCGTGTTGCCAATTACACCAGGGCGCAAAGCGAACGCGAAGAATACTGGCGGGCGGCTTGCGGCGACTCAGGCGCCGATATCCGAGAGATCGCTGCCGGCATCGGCGAGCTGGTCCTTGGCGGCCGAGACGTCGACCCGGTCGGCGAGCAGGCGGCGGGCCTCGGCCAGGTCTTCGGAGCGCTCGACGCTGAGGGCGCCGGCGACGCGGCCGTCCTTCAGGTACCAGACGGAGAACTCGCCGCTGTCGCGGTCGCCGCGCCAGATCTCCTCGTCCCAGTCCTGCGCCGGGCCGACGTACTCGAGGCCGGCCCAGTCGGCGAGGTCGCTGAAGAAGTAGGGGACGACCTCGTAGTCCACCTCGTCGCCGAGCATGTTGCCGGCGGCGTGCATCCCCTGCTGCATCGCCACGTCCCAGTGCTCGACCCGGAGGCGGCGGCCGTGGACGACGCTGTCGTAGGAGCAGCAGTCGCCGGCGGCATAGATGCCCTCGGCGGAGCTCCGCAGCTTCGAGTCGCAGACGATGCCGTCGTCGACCTCGAGCCCGGCGCGCTGGGCCAGCATCGCGTCGGGGCGCACGCCGGCGCCGACGACGACCGCGTCGCACTCGATCGCCTGGCCGCTCTTGGTCAGCACCGCCTTGACCCGGCCGTCGCCCTCGTAGGCCTCGAGCTCCTCGCCGCCGTGGATGGTCACGCCCTTGGACTCGAGCAGCTGGTGGAACCAGCGGCCGGCGTCCTCTCCGAAGGTGCGCGAGAGCGCCACGTCCTCCATCGTCACGATCGTGCACTTGGTCCCCTTCGCGGTCAGCGAGGCCGCCACCTCGGCGCCGATGTAGCTGCCGCCGATCAGGACGACGTGCTCGGCCGCCTCGGCGTCGGCGCGGATCGCGTCGGAGTTGCCGAAGGCGCGCAGGTAGTGGATGCCCTCGTTCTCGGCGCCCTCGACGCGGAGGATGTTGACCATCGCCCCGGTGGCGATCAGCGCCTTGCCGAAGCCGACCTCGTCGCCCCCCTGCAGCTTCGCCGTGCGCGCCTCGGGGTCGAGCGACATCACGTTCGTCCCGGTCAGCAGCTCGACGCCGTTCTCCTCATACCAGGAGGGCGGCTTGACGTAGGCGTCGTCGCGCTCGGCCTCGCCGCGCAGGTACTCCTTGGAGAGGGGCGGGCGTTCGTAGGGCGGCTCGGGCTCACGGCCGGCCAGCAGGATCGAGCCCTCGGCGCCGCGCTTGCGCAGCTCCGCCGCGCAGTTGGCGGAGGCGAGGCCGCCGCCGATCAGCAGGAAGTCGACCTGGCGCTCAGCCACCGTCGCCCGCGCCGTTGCCGCCACCGGGCCCGAAGAGGACCTTGAGCTGCTCCTCGTGGCCCGGATCGAGCACGGCCAGCACCTCGTCGCCGACTTCGAGCACCGTGTCGGGCCCCGGGACGAAGCCCTTGCCGTTGCGCAGGACCGAGATCAGCAGGCTGCCTTCGGGCATCTGCAGATCGCCGACGCGGCGGCCGGTGACGCCGCAGTCCTTGCCCAGCAGCATCTCGATGATCTCCAGCTGCTCCTCCTGCAGGTCGAGCAGGTGGACGAGGCCGTACTCGGGCACCTCGTGCTCGAGCAGGCGCAGGATCAGGTCGGTCGCCGAGACCGAGGGCTTGATCCCGAGCAGGTCGAAGTGGGGCTTGTTGCGCGGGTTGTTGACGCGGGCGATGATCCGCTCGACCTCGTACTTCTCGCGGGCGACCTGGCAGATCAGCATGTTGTCCTCGTCGTCGCCGGTCACCGCGATCACCATGTCGGCGCGCTGGATCCCGGCCCGCTCCAACACCCAGAGCTCGGAGGCGTCGCCGTAGGAGACGTTGTGCTCGAGCTCCTGCTCGACCGTCAGGTAGCGGCGGCGGTTGCTCTCGATCACCGTCACCTCGTGGTCCTTTTCGAGCAGCTCGCGGGCCAGGTTCCAGCCCACCTTCCCCGCGCCGACGACGATGATGTACATGCGCCCTCGGCCCCCTACGCGGCTTCCGCCGAGTCGTCGGAGGGGCCGGCGCTGCCGCGCGGCGCGCCCTCGCGGACGGCGGTCTCGAGCATGTCGATCGCGACCCGGGTCGGGCAGACCGTGTGCAGGCCCTGGCGCTCGTACCACTCGGCCCGCAGCGGGTCGAGGATGCGGGCGATCACGGTCGGCACCTCGTAGCGGCGCTGGGCGATCTGGGCGATGACGATGTTGGTGTTGTCGCCGTCGGTGGAGGCGATGAAGGCGTCGGCCTTCTCGATCCCGGCGGCGACGAGGGCGTCGGTCTCCAGCCCGGCGCCGACCGTGAACTGGCCGCCGAGGTCCTCCCAGCCCTTGTCGAGCCCGACCTCGAGCCGCGCGTGGGACTCGGGGTCCTCGTCGAGGCAGGAGACTTCGTGGCCCTCGCTCAGCATCGCGCGGGCCACGGAGGAGCCGACCCGGCCGCATCCGACGATCAGGATGAACATGGGTCGGATACTAGATGCCGAAAGTCCCGGGAAGCGCTCCGAGCAGCTTAGTTTGCGCCCAGCCCTCGAGCCAAGCGCCGGGGGATGGGCGCACAGAGAGGCGATAGTTGCGACCTGCCGACCCTTGTGGCGGAATATCGCCATGGCTGAGACCTCGGTTGCGGCGCGCCTGAAGCTACGGATGCTCGGCGTCGCCGATGAGGAAGTGAGCATGGAGCGGCGCGGCTTCACGCCGGTCGACCAGCGAGCCCGGGAGCAGCTCGAGACGATCGCCCGGACCTTCCTCGACGGCTACCGCGCAGCGATCGCCCTCAGCGACCAGGCCGCGCTCGCCCGGCGGCTCGACGAGACCGAGCGGGAGTTCCGCGGCTTCGCCCACGAGGGCGCAGCGATGGGGCTGACCGTCCTCGATGCCCTGATTCCCCCCTCGCGGCGGCTGCGGACATTCCTGCGCGGGCCAGGGTTCCCCTACGCGTGGATGGCGCCGATCGGCTTCGGCTGGGCGCGGGCGCAGATGCGCCGCCGGCCGCGCGGGCCGCAGGTCCTGGTCGACCCGCTGCTCGACTGGTTCGCCCTCGACGGCGCCGGTTTCCACGACGGCTTCTTTCACCCTCAGCGCTTCGTCGAGCAGCGCCGCCGGCCGCGCGGGCTCCTCGGCACCGCGGCTCGCGTCTACGACCAGGGGATCGGCCGCAGCCTCTGGTTCGTCCGCGGCGCCGACGTCGAGCGAATCGGAAACACGATCGCGGCCTTCCCGGCAGCCCGCCAGGGAGACCTGTGGAGCGGGGCCTCGAGCGCCGCGACCTACGCCGGCGGGGTCGGCGGGGACGCCCTGCGGGCGCTTCGCGAAGGGGCGCGCGGTCACGCGCCGGACGTCGCGCAGGGGGCGGCCTTTGCGATCAAGGCGCGCCTGGCCGGCGGCAACGCCACCCCGCACACCGAGCTGGCCGGGGAGATCCTCTGCGGCATGCCGGCGCCGCAGGCGGCCGCCTGCGTCGACCTGGCGCTGGAGGGAATCTCGGTCGCCGGCAAGGCGACCCCGTACGACGCCTGGCGCGATCGGGTTCGGGCGATGGTCGCCGGCGCCGAGCCCGTCGCCAGGCGGACGGGTTTCATCGCCGCCGAGACGGTGCTCGCGGCCTCCGGGGCCTCGACGTGATGGCCGTGGCGGGCGGGGAGCGCTCGGTCGCCGACCTCGAGACGAGCCAGCCGCTGGCCAGGGAGATCGTCCACAAGGTCGCCTTCGAGCAGGTCTTCGTCACCGACTGGATGCCGGGACCGGGCGAGGACTGGTGCACGATCGCCGGCCGGCTGCCCCTGGCGCACGCGCGCTTCAGCGATTCCGCAGCGCCGTACTTCGACCTCCTGCTGATCGCCGAGACGGTGCGACAGGCCGGGCTCGTCGTCGCCTCCAAGGTCCTCAACGTCGACGACGAGCGCCAGTTCATCCTGCGCGAGATGAAGGTCGAGCTCGATCCCTTCGACCACGCCCGCCGCAGCCGCGAGACCTGCGACGTGCTGATCTCCCAGGACTCGAGCAGCGAAGTGAAGATGCGGCCGGGCCGGGCGATGGCCGGCGGGCTGATGCGCGCTCGGGTCTCGATCGGCGGCCGGCCGGCGGGCAGCTGCGAGGTGATGGGCGCCTGGGTGCCGGACTCCTTCTACGCCAGCCTGCGCAAGGGCAAGCTGGACGCGCCCGGGCAGGGCGCCGCAAGGCCAACGCCCCGGGCCGAGGTCGAGACGCGGACGGGCAAGGCCAGCCCGGCCAACAGCGTGCTGACCCCGCTGCGCCCGAGCGGCGCAAGCCGGGCGTACGAGGCCTCGCTGGTGATCGACGTCGACGATCCGACCTTCTTCGACCACCCGCTCGACCACGTGCCCGGCCTCTACCTGCTCGAAGGGATCCAGCAGGTGACGGTGGCGGCGGTATGCGAGCAGCTGGGGGTGAGCCACGAGACCGTCGTCATCCACGGCATCGAGATGAAATTCGCCCGCATCGCCGAGTTCCAGCCCGACGTGCTCTGCGCGGTCATCCTCGACGAGGACCTCGAGGCGGGGAGCGTGAGCTGCTCGCAGGACGGCAAGACCTGCTGCGAGGGCAGGGTGCGGATAGCGCGCCCATGAGGCTCTGATGCGATCGGGGGACGGACAGTCGCTGCGGGTCGCGGTGGTCGGCGGTGGAATCGCCGGCATCGCCGCCGCCGAGGAGCTCGGGGCGCGTGGCCACGCCGCGGAGATCTTCGAGGCGGCGCCGCAGCTCGGCGGCAGGATGGCCGCCGAGAGCCTCGGCGGCAGGGAGGTCTTCCTCGGCGGCAAGAACGTCGGTCGCCGCTACCGCCGCTTCCGCGAGCTTCTGGCCCGGCGCGGCTCCCCCGAATACGAAACCTTCGGCCCCGACTCCGCCCAGCTGGTGGGTGGGCGGGCGCGCAAGCTCTCGTTTCGCTCGCCGGCGATGCGGGCGCGCCTCGGGGCCCGCGTCCTGCTGCGCGCCCAGGCGCGGGGCGGCGCCCGCTTCCTGCGCTTGGCGCGCCAGGTCAGCGGCGACACCGAAGCCGCCCAGCTCGGCGGGCATTACTTCGCGGAGCTGGCCCAGCGGACCGGCGACCCGACCCTGCCCGAGTACCTCGGCACGGCTCTCTGCCGCGACGTCATCCGCCACATGACGGTGCGGATGAACGGCGCCGAGCCCGACGAGTGCCACGTCGGCAACATCGGCTCGAACCTGGGGCTCGTCGTCGATCGCTTCGACCAGCCCGCCGGCGACGCCCTCGGCGACTGGATGCGCGCGGTCACGCTCGCCAACGTCGCTCACTTGCAGACGCCGGTCGCCGATCTGACCACGGATGACGGGCGCGTCTCCGGCCTGCTCACGGCGAGCGGCGAGCGGCTTCGCTTCGACGCCGTCGTGCTGGCCCTGCCGGCCCACGACGCGGCCCACCTGATCGGCCCCACCGAGGCGGGCCTGGCGACCCTGCTCTGCACGATCCGCTACTTCGGCGTCGGCGTGGTCGTCGCCGCCTACGACCGCCCTGCCTTCCCGCAGCGCTTCGCCGCGCTCACCGCGCCGGCTTCGATGGCGCTCAGCAACGCCGGCTCCTACGGGCTCGGCGATCGCCAGATTGTGCGTTACACCTTCAGCGGCCGGGAGGCGCGCGGCCGAATTCAGCCTCAGAGCTTCGATCCCGAGGCGCTGCTGGAGGAGGCCGAGGCGTTCCTCGCGCGCCATACCCCGCTCGGCCAGGCGAGGCGATTGGAGTTCGTCGCGCGCTCCTTCCAGCCGGGGCTGTGCGCCTACCGCCGCGACCACGCCGCTTTCCTGCGCGAGGCCCGCGCCCGCCTCGACTGGCTGCCCGGCCTCGCCCTCGCCGGCGACTACATGCGTGGCGCCTCCCTGGAGGCGTGCGCGCGCAGCGGCCAGGAGGCTGCCGAACAGGTCATCGCCCGAGCCGAGCAGCCGGACCGCCGGCGGCAACCGGCGGCGAGCCAGGGGAGTGCAGGGTGAGAGCTCGCGACCTTCCGGTGGAGGGAGATGCGGCCGAGGAGGCGACCGACGATCCAGCGGGGGTCGCCAGGACGAACGGCGCCGACGACGGCGGCCCCCGCCACTTCAAGCCTGGCGAAGTCGCGGTCTTCGATCAACCCTGGGAGAACGTCAGGCTCGGCGACACCTTCCAGACCCGCTCGCGGACCGTGACCGAGGCCGACGTGGTCCAGTTCGCCGCGATGACCGGCGACTGGCACCCGGCGCACTCCGACGAGACCTGGGCCGCCGAGAACATCTTCGGCCGCCGCGTCGCCCACGGCATGCTCGTCATCTCCTACTCGCTCGGCCTCGTGCCCAACGACGCGATCCTCGCCCTGCGGCGGATCAAGAGCATCAACTTCAAGCGGCCCGTGTTCCTCGGCGACACGATCTACGTCCACGGCAAAGTCGCCGCCAAGCGCGAGATGTCGCCGGAGGCGGGAATGGTCACCGGGCGCTGGCGGACGAAGAACCAGGACCACCAGACCATCTGCACGATGGAGCTCGAGGCGCTGTGGCGCCGTGAGACGCAGATCTGAGGACGGGCGCGCCGGGGGAGCGCCTGCGGGCCACCGGCCAGCGCCGGCGCCACCAATGAGAAAGCGCAATCCCGCCGCGCTCGCGATCGCAAGGCCGAAGGCCGCCCTCGCGGCCTGGCTCTGCTTCGTCGGGGCGCTCGCGATCGTCGGCATGGGCATCGAGTCGAGCCTGCACCGCAGCGACCTCTCGATCCCCGGCTCGACCACGGCGAACACGGTCAAGAGCCTCGGCTCGACCTTCGGCCAGTCGTTCGACGAGCTGATCCTGCTCGAGGGGCCGCGAGCGGCGATCGACCGGCAGGGGCCGCGGCTCTCGACCGCGCTCGAGCGGATCCATGGCGTCAGCATGGTTGCGCCGTGGATCGGCGCCAACGAGAGCCTCAGGCCGACCCCCGCGAGGCGCTCGTCGTCGTCCGCGCCGACGGCAACTTCGACCAGGTCTCCAAAGAGCTGGCGCCGCGGATCAGGGCGCTGGCCAAGTCCTCCGTTCACCCGCCCTTGCGGGCCTATGTCAGCGGTTACCCCGACATCGCCGCCGGCATCCACGGCGGCACGATCAAGGCGATCGAGCAGGCCGAGCTGATCGCCGTGCCGCTGCTGCTGATCATCCTCCTGCTCGTCTTCAGGAGCCCGATCGCCGCTGCGCTGCCACTGCTGATGGGCCTCTGCACGATCGGCGCCGCGCGGGGAGTGCTGACGCTGATCAACGACTTCTACGCCCTCGACGCGCTCGCCCTCAACATCGCCGCGATGATGGGGCTGGCGCTCGGCGTCGACTACGCCCTGCTGATGGTCTCGCGCTTCCGCGAGGAGCTCGGCCCCGGCGTGAAGACCTCGCAGGCGGCGCTGAAGGTGGCGCGCACCACCGGGCACACGATCGTCTCCGCCGGGATCGCCCTCGCTGCCGCGATGACCGCGGCGATCTTCATCGTCCCCGGCGCCCTGCTCGTCGGCATCGGCGTGGCGCTGATCGCCGCCGTCGTCCTCAGCGTGCTCGGCGCCCTGATCGCCCTTCCCGCGGCCCTGACCCTGCTCGGCGGCAACGTCGATCGCTGGAGCTTCGGGGACGTCCGCCGGCGCAGCAGGGTCGGCCTGCTTGCCGTCCGCGCCCTGAGGCACCCGGCCTTCTCGATCGCCTTCGTGCTGCTGGCAGTCGGCTTGCTCGCGATCCCGGCGCTCGGGCTCGAAACCGGCCCACCCGACCCGCGCGCCCTGCCGGCCGGCGAAGAGCGAAGCGACTACCTCGAGGTCAAGGACACGCTCGGCGGCGGCTGGATCGCCCCATATGAAGTCCTCGTCACCTCCGACGACGGGCCGCTCACCGATCCCAGCCGCCTGGCCGCGATCGACCGCTTCCAGCGCCGGCTGATCGCCAGGCCCGACGTCGCCGCCGTGCTTGGGCCGGGTCCGATCGTGCGGAGGACGAAACCGCTGCGCCGGGTCTCCGGCCAGCTTGCCAAGACGCGCCGTTTCCTGCGCGAAGGGCTCGGCAACCAGACCAAGTTCCGCGCGGGCTCTCGCGGATCGGGTCCGGGGTCAACCAGATGCGCGGCGGCCTCTCGACGGCGGCCGTGGCAGCCGGCAAGCTGGAAGCGGGGGGCGCCGCCACGGCCACCGCGGCCGGAGGCCTGCACGTCGGCCTTGGACAGGCCGGGCGCGGCGTGGAAAAGCTCGAGGACGGGATGGGCGAAGCGCGCTCGGCGGTGAGCGCGCTCGCCGCCGGCTCCCAACGCGCCAGCCGCGCCGCCGGCAAGCTCGAGGATGGCCTCGCCGCCGCCCTTCCCGGGCTGGCCAAGGGGCTGCCCCAGATCGAAGCCCTCAATGACCGGCTCGGGGCGCAGGCCAAAGAGCTCGAGGGCCTGCAGGCGCCGGCCCAGGCGACCCAGCAGGGCCTCGAACGCGGGCTCGGCGCCCTCGATCAGATCGAGCAAAGCGCCAAGCTCGACCCCAGCTACACCAGGGCCTACAACGCCTTCGCCGGGGCGCTGGGCGCGATCAGCGGCCACGATCCACAAACCGGCCAGGTGATCGATCCCAGCTACGAAGGCCTGCAGGCCTCGCTGGCTCACTCCAGCGAAGAAGCTCAGATCGCGGCCGACGGCGTCGCGGCGCTGCTCGAGCAGACGCGCGACCTTGCCGCGGGCCTCGGGCGGCTGCAATCGGGCTCGACCCGGCTCCAGCACGGGCTCCACCGCCTCGACTCGGGTGCGCAGCGGGTGCTCACGGGGTTCGACCGGCTCGCCTCCGGCGGCGGCGAGCTCAGGGGCGGGTTCAGGCGGCTGCAGGCGGGCAGCGTGCGGCTTGCCTCGGGCGTACGGCGGCTCGCCAATGGCGCCGGGCTGCTGCGCAACGGGCTCGCCGCGGGCTCAAGCCGGGCCGGCGCCCTGGACAGCGGCGTGGGCAGGACGCTGTCCGGCGTCCTCGTCTTCCGCGGCAAGACCCACCGCCTTGCCGGTCAGGCCAGCCAGACCCGGAAGCTGGCGCCGGCGCTCGAATCGGGCTACTTCACCCTCGCCGCCCTCGATCGCGCTCCCTCGGGGCAGCGGCGCACCGCGGCCTTCGCGCTGAACATCGCCCAGGGCGGCGGCGGCGCGCGGATATCCGTGATCGGCTACGGCAATCCCCAGAAGGCCGGCCACCCGCTCCGCGCCGTGCTCGAACGCGATCTTGGCCCGCTCTCCAGGGCCACCCACGCGAAAGCTCAGCTGGGCGGCTTCGCCACCGGCGTGCAGGACTTCGACCTCGCCACCGCCGACCGCCTGCCGTTGCTCGCCCTGGTCCTCTCCCTGGTCACCCTGGTGGTGCTCGTCGGGGTCCTGCGCTCGCTGCTGCTGCCGGTGCTCGCGGTCGCCTTCAACCTGCTCACGGTCGCCGCCGCCTTCGGCGTCATCGCGCTCTGCTTCGAGGGCTCGAGCCCACTGTTCGGCGGGCCCGGCTTCATCGACGCGATCTCCTCCTTCGGCATCTTCAGCATCATGTTCGGCCTCTCGATCGACTACGAGGTGTTCCTGCTGCTTCGCATGCGGGAGGGCTACGAGAGGACCGGCTCGACCGAGGGCGCGATCAAGTACGGCGTCGAGCGCACCGCGGGGGTGATCACCGGGGCGGCGATGATCATGACGGTGGTCTTCCTGGCCTTCGCGCGACCGGGATCACGGCCGCCCGGCAGCTCGGCCTGGCGCTCTCAGTGGCGGTCCTGGTCGACGCGACCCTGATCCGGCTGGTCCTCCTGCCGGCGGCGATGAAGGTCTGTGGCAGGGCCAACTGGTGGCTGCCGAGGCCGCTGCGCCGGCTGCTCAACCCGCCGCGGCGGCTGCCGCCGAGGCGCCGTAGCCACCCGCGGTCAGGCCGCTGGCGTCGCCGCCATCGCCGCTATCCGCTCACCGGCGCGGACGTACCCTTCCTCGGCCAGCATCCGGCCCGGCTCGCGGTAGTCCTCGCGCCGCTCGGGCGCCCACGTCGCCAGGCCGTCGACGTAGCGGTTGTACATGCAGAACGCCGCGGCGATCAGGACCGCGTCGTGGATCTCCAGGTCGGTTGCGCCCTCGGCGCGGGCGCGGGCGACGTCGGTGTCGGTCACCCGCAGACCGCCCTCGGCGACCCTGGCCGCGACCGCCAGCAGCGCCTTGAGCTTGTTCGAGATCGGCGCCGTGTCGGGGTCGGAGCAGACCCGCTCGACCAGCTCCTCGTCGCCGCCCAGGTGATGCGCGGCGGCAGCGGCGTGCGAGGCGTTGCAGAAGCGGCAGTCATTTCGCCGCGACACGTAGGCAGCGATCAGCTCCCGCTCCCCGCTCGTCAGGGAGCTCGGCCCGCGCAGCAGGACCTCGGCCAGCTCGTTCATTGGCTTCGCCGTCTCGGGCCTCAAGGCCATCGGCCCGAGGATGCCCGGCAAGCCCTCGATCAGCTCGATGTGTGGCATGCGATTCCTTTCTCGATGGAGGAGCCCGGGACGGGCGGTGGGCAAGCTGAAACTGCGATTTTGCAAGGTGTAGCTGCGACCATTCAAATCCTGTGAAAGGGAGCCGCCGCTTCAACCGTCCGCCGCCCCCCAAGGGCGCTTTGCCACCTCGTTTGCTCTGCTTGCTGATGGTGGCTCTGCTCGCGGCAACGGCGGGGTCGGCGAGCGCCGCCGTGCCTGGCCACGGGCGGGCCTGGGAGCTGGTGACGCCGCAGCTCGCTCACGGCGCGCAGCTGCTCGTGGTCCGCGGCTGGAGCGCCGACGGGGATCGCGTCATCTACGTGACCCGCGGCCCGCTGCCGGGGGCGCAGTCAGGAGAACTCTTCTCCCACAGCGTCGGCCGGCGCGAAGCGGGGGGCTGGGGCTACGAACCGGTCTCGGTGCCGCTCACGGTCAACGAGTCACAGCTGCTCGGCACCCTCGCCCTGGGGGTCAGCGCCGACCTCTCCACCTGGGCCTGGAGCAGCGTCGCGCCGCTGTTCGGCGGGCGCGCCCTCGGCGCCGCACTGGGGCATCTACCGGCGTGCCCCCGACGGGGGCCTGACGCTGCTCGGCGACATGCGGGAAGCGCTCATCAGCACCACCTTCGACGCCGCCTCCGCCGACACCGAGCACCTCGGCTTCAGTACGAGCGAAGCGCTCCTGCCCGCCGACACCGGACGGGTTGCCGGACGGGCCGCCTACGAATTCGCCGGGACCAGCCTGCGCTTGATCGGGGTGAACGACGCCGGCGAACCGCTCTCGGCCTGCGGCGCGGTCCTGGGCGGCGCTTCGGACCCGCGGACCACCGAAAGCGCGATCTCGCGCAGCGGCTCGAGGGCCTTCGTCACCAGCCCCGACCCGGCGACGACGCAATGCGGCCCGAGCGACGTCTTCCTGCGCGAAGACGGGCTCACCACGACGGACGTCTCGATTTCACGCTGCACGCGGGCGGACTGCGGCCCCGCCGCCAACGTGATCTTCGCCGGCGCGACCGCCGACGGCTCGGTCGCGTACCTGAGCACCGCCGAGCAGCTTCACCAACGACGACAGCGACAGCGGCGTCGACCTCTACCGCTACGAAGTCGGCGGCGGCGACCTCTCGCGGGTCTCGACCGGGCCGGCGGGGATCGACGCCGACGTTGCCCAGCCGATCCGGGTGCCCGACCACGGCGACCGCGCTTATTTCGTCGCCAGCGGGGCGCTCGTCCCGGGCAAGGGAGTCGCAGGAGCGCCGAACCTCTACCTCCGGGAAGGCGGCGAGGTCCGCTTCGTCGGCCTGCTGGAAGGAGCGAGCCTGGAAAGCGCGGAAATCAGCGCCGACGGCAGCGCCCTGCTGTTCGCGACCAGCGCGAGGCTGCTGCCGAGCGACAGCGACGAACAGCTCGACCTCTACCGCTACGACGCCCTTGACGGCACGCTCGCGCAGGTCTCGATCGGCAGCAACGGCGCGGGCAACGGCCCCTTCGACACCGTCGCCCCGATGTCTTCGAAGTCTTCGCCGGGCAGCACGACAACGCGCTCACCCCGGATGGGGAACGGGCTTTACTTCTCGACCCCCGAGGGGCTGGTCCCCGAGGACGTCAACGGCATAGCCGACGTCTACGAGTGGGCCGAAGGGAGGCTCGAGCTGATCAGCTCGGGAACCGGCGAAGGCAACAACACCGGCTTCAAGGGGGCGAGCGCGGACGGCCGCAGCGTCTTCTTCTCGACCCGGCAGAGCCTGCTCCCGGGCGATCACGACGGTGGCGAGGCCGAAGATCTACGTGGCCCGCCTTGGTGGCGGTTTCGCCGAACCGGAGCCGTCACCGCCCTGCCAGGGCGAAGCCTGCCTCGCAGCGCCGGCGGCTGCCGGCCGCGGCAGCAAGCTCACCAATCTTCCCCGCGAAGGCGGCGAACGGAGCGCTCGGAAAAAGGCCGTCTTCGCCGTTGCCCGGGTCGACTCGCGGACCCGGCGCAAGCTCGTCAGCACCGGCCGCGGGGAGCTGGCCCTCCAGGTCCCGGCGCCGGGCTTCGTCTCGCTGACCGGCTTCGCCCCGATCGGCGGCCGCCAAGAGATCGTCGCGCGGGCGCGGGCGATCGCCTGGCAGCAGGGCAGCTTGACCCTCTCCCTGAGGCTGGCAGCCGACGCGGCACCCCCGAGCGGCCCTCGACAGGCCGGGAGCGAGCCTGAGCCTGCGCCTGGTGATCCGCCACTCGCGGGTGGCGAAGCCGCGGACCATCGTCCTCGCCCTGAAAGGCGAAGGATGAGGGCGAGGCTCGCCGCCGCGCTCCTCCTCCTCGCCCTCGCGGCGACGCCCGCCGTCGCCGGCGCCGCATACGAAGTCGAGCCCGGCAGCGCCGCGATCGAGCTGCTCAACGCCTCTGGCGAACCGGAGCTGCGGGCCAGCACCACCCCGATCGCCTGATCACCAAATTCGCCGTGACGACGATCGGCAACGAAGAAGTCGAAGCCAACCTCAAGGACCTGGCCCTCGATCTGCCTCCGGGCATATCGGGCAACCCCCGGGCGACGGCGACCTGCTCGAGCGTGCTCTTCACCAAAGAGAGCTGCCCGGCGGATTCGGAAGTCGGCGTGGCACGGGCGACCTTCACGGGCTCGGAGCGTTGGAAATGCCGATCTACAACATCGAGCCCGAAGCCGGCGAGGTCGCCGAGATCGGCTTCAAAGCCTTGGTCCTGTCCGTCCGCTTCGCGGTCAAATTGCGTCCGGGGGACCACGGCATGCGGCTCGAAGCCCTCGACCTCTTCCAGGAAGGGTCCCTGCTGAAAAGCGAAATCGAGCTCTGGGGGGTGCCCGCCGACCACCAGCTCGAAACGACGGCTCCCCGGCGCCCGTTCCTGAGCGCGCCAACCCGCTGCGACCCGACGCCGGCGCCCCCGCCACGCTTCGACTCCGCACCTGGCAGCAACCCGACGTGTGGATGGCGACCCCGATGGCCCTGCCGGCTTTGGGGCAATGCGAGAGCGTCGGCTTCTCCCCCAGCCTCGAGATCACCACCAGCACGGACCGGGCCGACGCGCCGACCGGCCTGGGCATCGCCCTCGACCTTCCCCAGGACGAAGACCCGGACGGCCTCGCGACGTCCCACCTGCGCAGCGCGGCCGTGACGCTGCCCCCCGGCTTCTCACTCTCGCCCGGGGTGGCCCAGGGCTTGAGCATGTGCACCGACGCGCAGCTTGCGATCGGCGACCCCGTTGCCGCCACCTGCCCCTCAGGCCGCCAAGCTGGGCACGGTCGAGATCGTCAGCCCCTCGTCGCCGGCGCCGCTTCGCGGCGCCGTCTACCTCGGAGAGGCGGCGCCACCGGCGCCCTTCCGCATCTTCATCGTCGCCGACGGCCCCGGGGTCACCATCAAGCTGGCGGGCCTGCTGCGCACCGACCCGGCAACCGGCCACCTCACGATGGTGCTCTCGGAATTGCCACAGCTGCCGGTGAGCAGGCTCGCGCTCAGCCTTCAGGGACGGCCCGCGAGCGCCGCTCGCCTCGCCGCCGACCTGCGCCAGCGGGCGCGCGACGGCGACCCTCAGCCCCTACACCGGCAACGCCGACTCGATCGCCTCGATCAACGTCGCCACGGCGAGCGGCGCCGGCGGCTCGCCCTGCGGAGGAGGCGAGCCGTTCACCCCCAGCTTCGTCGCCGGCAGCTCGTCCCCGCTGGCCGGCGCCGACGCCGCCTTCGCGGCGACGATCCGGCGCCGCGACGGGGAACAGCCGCTCGAACGCATCCAGATGACGCTGCCCCCCGGCCTCATAGCGCGCCTCTCCGGCATCGAGCCCTGCTCGGACGCGCAGGCCGCGGCGGCCAGATGCCCGATCCAGAGCCGGGTCGGCTCGACCTTGGTCGAAGCCGGCGCCGGGCCCTCGCCGCTGCCCCTGCTCGGCGACATCTTCCTGACCGGGCCCTACCGTGGAGCGCCCTTCAGCCTCGCGCTCGTCCTCCGCGTCGCGGTCGGCCCGCTCGACCTCGGCGCCGTGACGATCCGGGCCCAGCTGCTCAACGACCCCACGACCGCCCGCCTCACCGTCTCGACCGATCCGCTGCCCCGGATTGCCGCCGGCGTGCCACTGCGGCTGCGCACGCTCGGCATCGACATCGACCGGCCGGGCTTCATCCGCAACCCGACCTCCTGCCGGGCGGCCCGCGTCGAGGCGATCCTCACCTCCGCCGACGGGGTCGTCTCCCGGCCCTCCTCCCCGTTCCAGGTGGGGAAATGCGGCAGGCTCGGCCTCAACCCAAACCTCTCGCTGGCCCTGCTCGGGGCTCGCTCGACCCGCCCGGGCCTGCGGATAGGCGTGCGACCGTCGAAGCAAGGGGCGAACCTGCGCTCCGTCGCGATCAAGCTGCCCAGGCTGCTGAAGCTGGACAGCGCCAACTCCAAACCCTGCTCGCTGCGGCAGTTCAGTCGCGATGGCTGTCCCGCGGCGTCGCGGATCGGCAGCGCCCGCGCAACCACGCCGCTGCTCTCCGGCCAGCTGAGCGGGCCAGTGCACCTGGTCAGGGCCAGCGACGTCGGGCCGCCGGAGATCTGGACCTCGCTGCAGGGCCAGGGGCTGCGGCTGACCATCCGCAGCGAGATCGCCGTCACCGGCGGCGGCCAGGTCACCAACACCTTCGACGATCTCCCCGACGTGCCGTTGAGCACGCTGACGACGAGCCTGCTGGGCGGCAGGGGCTCGTTGCTTGCCGCCACGCGGCCAGCCTGCGGCGCCGATCCGCGGGCGCTGCTCGCGGAAGCCGCCGTGAGCGCCCACAGCGGCGCCCAGCTGTCGCGCCTGCTGCGCGTCCGCCTGCGCCCGTCCTGCGGGGCCGCCCGCGCGCACGAGACCAGGTGAGCGGACCGAGGAACGAGGCGCCGCTGCCCGCCGACGGCTGGCCGCCGGCTCCCTCCCGGCCCCAGGCGTTTCGCGCCGGCGAGGTCCAGGCCTGCGGCGGCGGCCCGTCCCCGCTCGGCGCGGCGGCTGGCGGCGATCCAGCGCGCGCTGCCGGCGCCGGAGCGGCTGCGCGCCGCCAGCTTCCACGGCGACGGCGCGAAGGCGCGCTACCTCGCTGGCCGCGCCACCCTGAGGCTCGTGCTCGGTCGCCTGCTGGGAGCGGCGCCCGGCGAGCTGCGCTTTGCCACCGCCGCCGACGGCAAGCCGCGGCTCCTCGCCGGCCGCGGGATCGAGTTCAACCTCACCCACTCGGCCGGCCTCGTCCTGCTCGCCGTCGCCCGCGAGCGCCCGGTCGGCATCGACGTCGAGCGGCTGCGCCCGAGCATGGACGTGCTCGGCGTCGCCCGGCTGGCCCTGCCGCCGGCGGAGGCCGCGGCGCTGGCGGCGCTGGCGGACCCCGGCGAGCGACGGGCGGCCTTCTTTCGCTGCTGGACCCGCAAAGAGGCCTACCTCAAGGCGCGCGCCGAGGCGCTGCCAGGGCCGGCGTCCGGCGACCCCGGCGAAGCGGGGCGCTGGCGAATCCGCTCGCTGCCGCTGGGAGCGGCCTACGCCGGCGCCGTCGCCCACGAGGGCGACCTCAAGCTGCGCTGCTTCGACCTCGGCTCAGCGGACGCCCTGGCGTAGCCGTACCCGCTCGAGGGGATCGAGCGCCTCGGTGGCGATCAGGTGGCGACAGCGGAAGCGCTGGATCTTCCCGCTCGGCGTCTTCGGCAGCGCGCCCCGGGCGAGGAAGATGCACTCGTCGAGCAGGACCCCGGCCTTCTCCTTGGCCGTGCTGGAGGCCGCCGCCGCGAGCCGCCGGAAGTCGGCCTGCTCGTCTTTCAGCTCGAGCAGCATGACCAGGCTGGAGCGGCTCTCCCGACCGACGTCGATCAGGGTCGAGCAGCCGCTGCGCACGGCATCGAAGAGGTCGACGGCGGACTCGACCTCGCCGGCGTAGACGTTGCGACCGGCGACCGAGAGCATGTCGTCGCAGCGGCCGACGACGTAGAGCTCCCCGTCCTCGATGAAGCCGAGGTCGCCGCTGGCCAGCTCGCCGTCGCGGAAGCGCGCCGCCGTGCGAGCCGGCTCACGGTGATAGCCGGAGGCGAGGCTGGGTGAGCGGAGGTGGATCTCCGAGAGGCGGTCCGGGTCCTCGAGCCGCAGCTCGACCCCGGCGCGGGGCCTGCCAAGCGAGATGATCGGCGTCGCCCCCTCGCCTCCCCCGTCGCGGTGGCGGACCTCCTCCTCGGCGAGCGCGGCGCTGTCGATCCAGCGAGCCCGCGGCTCCTCGTCCGCGTCGACCCCGGTGACGATCAGCGTCGCCTCGGCCATGCCGTAGGCGGGCATCCAGCCCTTGGCGGCCATCCCGAAGGGCGCCAGGGCGGCCGACGCCGACTCGAGCGCCGACCAGGCGATGCGCTCGCCACCGACCACGCACGTGCGCAGCCGCAGCGGCTTGCGCAGCGGCTGCGTGCGCTGCGCCCGCGCCGCGACCTGCAGCGCCGACGGGGGCCCGGCCGAGAGGGTGGCGCCGAACTCGGCGCAGTCGCCGAACCAGGTTCGCGGATCGTGGATGAAGCGCTGCGGGGAGGAGAGGACCAGGTCGAGGTCGTGGGCCCAGGGAAAGAGCAGGCAGCCGAAGGCGCCCATGTCGTGTGAGAGCGGCAGCCACGAGGCCACCGAGTCCTCGCCGGGGACGGTCGACGTCATCGCCGCGATCATCTCGAGCTGGCTCGCGATCGCTCGCGCGCTCAGCACGCAGCCCTTGGGCGCGCTGGTGCTGCCCGAGGAGTACTGGATGAAGGCGGGCTCGTCGGGCGCGGGCGGATCCGGCTCGTGGCGGCCGTCGGCCGGCAGCGAGTCCCAGGCGACCAGCTCGACCCGCCCGCCGATCGGATCGCGGAGCGCCTCGACCAGGCGCTGCTCGAGCAAGAGCATCCGCGAGCCCATGTGGGCGCAGAGCGCGACCAGCTGATCGGCGTATTCCTCCCTGCCCATCGCCCGCGCCAGGATCGGCAGCGAAGCGATCGCGCCGCCGGCCAGCCAGACCCCGAGCATGCCGCTGACGACCTCGCGGCGGTTGGTCAGCACGCAGGCGACCGCCTCGCCGCCAACACCGCGCTGGCGCAACCCGGTTGCCGTGCGGTGGGCGCCGGCCACGACCTCGTCCCAGGGAGCCACGGCGAGGTCGCCTCCCTCCGGGCAGAAGAGCGAGCGCCGCTTCGGCGCGGTGAGTGCATCGAATAGATCCATCCGCTCAGGCGAACGTAGGCACGCCCCGGGGGGCTGTCAATTCGGCGCCCCCCAGGCACGTTCGGCCAGCTCGCCGATCAGCCGGGTCAGCCGGCGCCCACCCCATCCGAGCGGCATCTCGCCGGGCTCCTCGCACTCGAAGCGGCAATCGGGCAGAGCGCCGGCGTAGGCACGGGCCAGCGCCAGCGGGTGGCGTGGGTCGAGCTCGTCGTGGCTGCCGACGACCAGGGCCGGAACCTCGATCGAGGCCAGCTGGGCGAGGCGCTCGAAGGGCCTCGAGAGCAGGTTGGACTCGATCGCGTCGGCGATCGCGACCAGGTCTTCGTGGGCCGCCAGCCGGCGCCGGGTCAGCGCCTGCGCCGCGCTGATCGCGGCCCGCTTGCCCGCCAGGCCGTTTGGCACCTGCAGCGCCGCGACGAAGCCGCCGATCCCGTCCTCCCTGACGCCGGCGGAGAGCGAGCGGGCCTCGCTCACATGCTCGGCCTTCGGGTGGTCGTCGGGGTCGAAGGCGGGAGAGATGACGGCGAGGCCGGCCGCTCGCCGCGGCTCCGCAAGGGCGAGCCGAAGCGCCGTGTGGGCGCCCATCGAGATGCCGGCCAGCGCCGCCCGCTCGACCTCGAAGGCGTCCATCACGGCAAGCAGGTCGGCGCTGAGCAGGTCGTAGCCGTAGGCGCCCGGGCCGGCGGCCGCCGTGGAGCGGCCGTGGCCGCGGGCGTCGAAGGCGATCACCCGGAAGCCGCGGCGGGCGAGCGCGGGGGCGCCGCCGAAGGCCTGGTCGGCGGTCATCGTCAGGCCATGGAGGAGGACGATCGGCGGGCCGTCGGGGGTCCCCAGCTCCCAGGCGGCGAGGACCGGCCCGCTTGCCGTTGGCACGGGCTTCTGCCGCCGTGGAGGGGCCGCGGTCAGATGCCCGTCCTCGCCATCGCCGCCGGCAGTAGCTGCTCGACCGCCGCCGGCCTGCCGGCAGCGAAGAGGGCCGCGGCCGTCTCGACCAGGGGCTTCGAGGAGCTCGCGCCGACCCGGGTCGCGACCACCGGCACCTCGGCGATCTCCGCCAGCAGGGGCGCCAGGGTGCGGCCCGGCCCGACCTCGACCAGCAGATCGGCCTCGGCCGCCGCGATCGCCGCCGCCTCGGCAAAGCGAACCGGGCTGACGACCTGGCGCAGGAGCAGCCCGGGCAGGTCGGCGTCCTTGGCGAGGATGTTGCCGGTCACCGTCGACGCCAGCGGCCGGCGCGGCGGGCAGAACCACTCATCGGCAAGGCTGCGACGCAAGGCCGGCAGCGCCGGCAGCATCAGCGGCGAGTGGAAGGCGCCCACGACCGGGAGCCGCTTCGCCCGCAGCCCGTCCGCCTTCGCTCGCCGCAGGAACGCCTCCACCGCGGCGGTGTCGCCGGGAACAGACCAACTGCCGGGGAGAGTTGTGGCAGGCGATCGTCAGCGGCGCCCCCGCGACGAGGCTGACGACGGCAGCTCGATCCCCCCGCACGGTGGCCATCGCCCCTTGGGCGACGGCGTTGGAGGTCATCGCCGCCCCCCGGGCGCGGGCGATCCGCAGCAGGGCTGGCCTGTCGATCGCGCCCGCCCAGTGCAGGGCCATCAGCTCGCCAAGGCTGTGGCCGACGGCGATGTCAGCGTCACCTTGGAGCGCGCGCAGCACCTCCATGCCCGCCAGCGATGCGGCAACCACCGAGAGCTGGACCAGCTCATCGGGCGCCTCGTCCGGAGCCTCGGGCAGCGCCGCCTCGGCAAAGGCGGTCGCCGCCGCGGGAACGCGCTCGGCCAACGGCCCGGCCTCGGTCGGGGCCGGAGGGCACTGGCCGGGGAAGAGCAGCCCGATCCGCAGCCGCCGCCCAGAGCCGACGAAGGCGTTGCCGCTGGCCCTGAGCCCGGCGCCGCCGAGCAGTCGCTCCGCCTCGCTTGCCCCGGCGCGCGCCTGCTCCAGGGTCGAGGCAACGATCGCGCAGCGCAGTGGCTGGTCCGCCGCAAGCTCCCGACCGAGCCGAAGGGCGAGCTCGTCGACCCCCGCCCTGCCCTCGCCTGGGTCGGCGAGGGCGGCCAGCTCGGCCAGGCGGGCCCGCATCGCCGTGTTGTCGGAGGCGCCGAGGGCGAGTAGGCGGGGATCGTCCGTTGCGGACATCGATCCCAGCCTGCTCCGGGGTGTAGCGGGAGTCAAAGAACGGCATCGACGAGCCACGGCACCCCCGAGCGGCTGCGGGGCGAGCCTCAGCGGCGGGCGCGCAGCCAGACCGCCTCCAGCTCCACGGTCATCGCCGCCACCCCGCTCTGCTTGACGATCTGCCAGGCACCGATGACGAGGCCGAGCTCCGGCGTCCACGCCTCCAGGCGGACGATCTCCGCCGCGGCGTGGATCGTGTCGCCGCACCTGACCGGCTCCAGCAGCCGCAGGTCGTTGATCCGCCGCAGCGCCCGCACGTAGTCGTTGGGGATCAGGCCGATCAAGTAGCTCAGCGCAAGGAGATCCGGGGCTACCGCCTGGGCGCCCGGCGGGCCGCCGCGATCGCCCGAGTCGAGGCGAGCTTCCCCGGCCAGGCCGGCGAAGCGGACGAGGTCGAACTCGGTGATCGTGCGGCCCTTGCTGACGTAGGCGTCGCCGACCGCGAGCTCGTCGAAGGGCGCGGCCAGGCGCTCGTCAGTGCCCCAGGACGGCGCCGGCCGCGAGCTCGCCGCCCACGGTCGTCATGCCTTGGCGGGGTCGAGGCCGAGCACGGCGCGGGCGCGCTCCGCCATCGCCGGCATCAGCTGGCCGGCCATCGCTTCCAGCCTGTCGAGCCGCATCATCCGCACGTAGAAGTAGACGTGGACCTCGCCGGCCACCTCTTCCCCCTTCGCCGAGGACCGCGCACTCGACCTCGACGTTGACCTTGCGCGAGCCCTGCAGCCGCTCGGCCGCCGCGGCGCTGTCGCCGACGAAGCGCGCGCGCGAGCGCAGCTCGCCGCGCGGGCGCCGCCGCGGCCTGAACCTGGTTCGCCGGGTCAGCACCAGCGGCATCGGCCGCGTCTCGGCGCCCGCCCCGTGCAGCGCCAGCGCATCGCAGACCGAGATCCCGGCGGCGACCTCGCCGACCGTGAAGACGGCCGCCGGCGACTGCCCGCCATCGCGATCCAGCAGATCGGCCCGGGCGGGCAGCGTCACCGTCGCCGGGCCGGCGGGGTCGGGCCGCTGGAAGCGCATGCCGAGGTGGACGTGGAACGGCACCTCGCGAAAGCCGTGGAAATCGTCGGGGTAGGCAGACCCTCGGCGGGCCGGCCGCCACCTCATGCCTCGATCGCGAGCACGGCGTTGTGGCCGCCGAAAGCAAACGAGTTCGAGATCGCGACGAGGCGCCCGTCGCCGTTGGCCCTGCCGTTGGGCGGCGGCAGCGGGACCGGATCGCCGGGCACGTAGTCGAGGTCGAGGCCCTCTTCGGGAACCTCGAGGCCGACCGTGGGCGGCGCGACCCGGTTGCGCAGCGCTAACAGCGTGGCGATCGCCTCGACCGCGCCGGCGCCGCCGATCGAGTGCCCGACGACCGACTTGGTCGAGCTGACCGGGATCCGGTGCGCATGTTCGCCGAGGGCGACCTTCAGCGCGTTGGTCTCGGCCCGATCGTTGGCGTCGGTCGAGGTGCCGTGCGCGTTGACGTAATCGACCCCCTCCGCGGCGTGACCGGCGTCGGCGAGCGCGGTGCGGATCGCGTGGGCGCAGATCTTCCCGTCCTCGGCCGGAGCGGTGAGGTGGTAGCCGTCGGTGGAGGAGCCGTAGCCGGAGACGTAGCCGAGCACCTCGGCGCCGCGGGCCTCGGCCTTCTCGCCCTGCTCGAGGATCAGGATGCCGCCGCCCTCGGCCATGACGAAGCCGTCGCGGCGCTCGTCGAAGGGCCGGCGGACGCCCGACTGCGACAGCGCCCCGGCCATTTTGAAGGCAGCGAGGATGGAGGGTGTCAGGCAGGCCTCGGTGCCGCCGACGATCACGGCGTCAGCGTCGTCCTGGCGCAGCATCCGCAACCCCTCGCCGATCGCTTGGGCGCTCGAGGAGCAGGCCGAGGCGACCGCCCGGCTCTCGCCGCGGAAGCCGTGCGCGATGGCGAGCACCGCCGGCATCGCGTTCGGCGTCGAGGCCGGGATCGTCAGCGGCCAAACCGAGTCGGCGCCGTCGCTCTCAAGCGCCTGGTACTGGTCGAAGAGGACCTGGGTGCCGCCGAGCGAGACGCCGAGCACGCAGGCGACACGGTGCGGGTCGTACGGCGTCCCGCCCTCCTCCCAGCCCGCCTGCGCCGCCGCCTCGCGGGCGGCGACGATGCCGAACTGCACGAAGCGCTCGGTGCGGCGAAGCTGCTTGCGCGACATGAATTCCGAGGGGTCGAACCCGCTGCACTCGCCGACCCCGTTCTCGAGCCCGCAGCGCCGTCGCGCCAGCGCTCGTAGAGGGTGTCGGCGCGTCGCCGAGCAGGGTGATCACGCCGACCCCGGTGATCGCCGCGGGCGCCTGCTCACGTCAGGTACCCGAGCAGCACCTGCTGGGCATCGCCGAGCGTCCTCACGTCTTCGAAATCGTCGGGACTGACTTCGATGCCGAACTCCTGGTGCAGGATCTGGGCCAGCTCGAACATGTCGAGCGAGTCGATCTCCAGCTCTTCGAGCGTCGCCTCCAGGCTCGTCATGTCGGGTCAGCGCCGAATTCGATCAGCGCCTCCAGGATGCGGGTCTCCATCTTCTCCGCTGCTGGCGGGGTACTCAGCTCCGTCTCTCCTCCTCATCCGAATCGTCGAGTGCAATTCCCGCTGGCGCCGGCCGGCCGCGCGGCGAGAAGATCGCCAACCCGGCCGTGAGGCCGCCATCGATGTGAACAACCGCCCCGTTGACATAAGCGGCCTCGCTGGAAGCCAGGTAACGCGCCAGCCCGGCGATCTCCTCGGGCTCGGCCACGCGCCGCGGCGGCATCGCCGCTCCCCATTCCTCGTCCATCTCGCCGACGAAGCCGGTGTTGACCAGGCCGGGGGCGATCGCGTTCACCGTCACCCCGCGGCGGGCGACCTCGATCGCCAGGGTGCGCGTCATCGCCTCGACCCCCGCCTTCGACGCCGCGTAGGCGGCCTGCCCGGGCAGCGGCCGGGCAGCGGAGGCGGAGGAGACGTTGACGATCCGCCCGAAGCGCTGGCGGACCATGCGGCCCAGCGCCCGCTTGATCGTGTTGAACTGTCCTGTCAGGTTGACGTCGACGACGCGCATCCAGGCCTCGCGCTCGAGGAAGCCGACCGGCAGGTCGCGCTTGATGCCGGCGTTGTCGGCTCGTCGAGGACCGGGCGAGCTCGTCTTCGGCGCGCTGGAACATCGCCTCGACGGCATCCGGATCGGCCAGGTCGGCCTCGACCGGGATGCCCGCCCGCCGTCGCGCTCGATGCCCGCCACGACTGCGGCGGCGCCGGTTGCGTCGGCGCTGTAGTTCACGCATACCGGCCGGCCGGTATGCGCCAGCTCCCTGGCGATCGCCGCGCCGATTCCCCGCCCGGCGCCGGTGACCAGCGCGCATCCCGTCCCGGATCGCACGCCGTCGCCCCCAGATACGCCGAAGTTCGTCACACCGCGGGTATAGCTGATGGCCATCGAGCCGCCAAACCCGTGCGGGCGCCGCCATCGGCTTGGATCCCGGCCTTTTTGGAGCCAACCCCCCCGGCCCCTACAGTGCCCTGGAGATCGCTGGCAGCGACCCGGCAGCGGGACCGCGGAGGCGCCGATGAGCGTCGAGGCCGTGGGCCCCGATCCGTTCGTCACCCAGACGCAGTCGCGCCTCGTCGAAGCCAGCCCGCGGCGGGCCGTCGTCGAACAGCCCGCGGCGGCGGCACTCGACAACCACGTCGGCGTGCGCCACGCAAGCGCCCTGCACGCCGCCGGCTACGAGGCCTCGCGGGCGCTGCTCAGCGCCAGCCTCGACGGGCCCGGCCGGCGCGACCTGAGCCTGGTCGAGAGTGAGATCGAGTACACCGCGGTCGGGCTGGGCCCGCTGACCACGGTCGCCGAGCTCACCGGGGACGACTGGACCCGGCTGGGTGATCTCACCGAGGGAGGGCGCGTCACCCTGGACACCGCGGTCACCACCTCAGACGCCGAGGGCAAGCCGGTGGCCCGCCTCCGCCTCTCCTGGTCGGTCTCCGCGGGCGGCGGCTAGGCGAGGTCGGCGAGCCAGCCGAGCACCAGCTCCGCTGCCTCCTCGCCGCGGTCCTCGGGGAGGAAGTGACCGGCGCCGGGGACGACGAGCGGCGGCTCGCGGCGCAGGGCGCCGGTGACCCACTCGCCCAGCTCCAGCGGGAAGAGCAGGTCGGACTCTCCCAGAGGGTGAGCGTCGGCCGGCTGTCCTTGCGCATCGCCTTCATCGTCCTCCAGCAGGCCCTGGCGGCGGGCAGGTCGGGGGAGCGCGGCAACACCCGCAGGGGGAAGGCGCGCGCGCCGGCCTTCGAGGCGGGGTCGGCAAAGGGCGCTTCGTAGCCGCGCCGCGCCGCGGGCGCGAGCTCACCGGCGCAGCCGGCGTCGACGAGGTCGGCGATCGAGACGTCCGCGGTGCGCTCCAGGTAGTCGTGCGCCTGCCACCAGACCGGCGGCATCGTCTGGCGGCCGGTGAAGAACGGGGTGTCGATCAGGATGAACCGGCTGAACCGCTGCGGGACGTCAACCGCGAGCCGCAGGCCGATCGGACCGCCCCAATCGTGCCCGATCAGGGTGATGCCGGTCAGGTCGAGGGACTCGATCACGTGCAGGCACGCTTCGGTGTGCCTCGCGTAGCTGTACCAATCGAGGTCGAGCGGCTTGTCGGAGCGGCCGAAGCCCGGGTAGTCGATCGCCACGCAGCGGAAGCCGGCGTCGCGCAGCGGCGCGATCATCTGGCGGAAGAGGAACGACCAGGTCGGCTCGCCGTGCAGCAAGAGGACCGGCGGGCCGGCGCCGAGGTCGAGGTAGGCGATCCTCAGCCCGTCCCACACCGTGTAGCTCGGCTCGAAGTCGAAGTCCGGCAGGCGCTCGAATCGCCGCTCGGGCGTGCGGCTCACCCCGACCGCGCCGGGGCCCGCGACCGCGGTCGCTACCGGATCATCCATGCGCCCTCTGGCTGGGGCTGCGTCTCGGCCGGTGGAGAGGTCCGCTGCGCGTAGGGGACCCAGTCGATCAGCGCCTCGTCGTGGCCGTTGCGGGGCGCGCAGGGCGGCGCCGGGGTGCCGCCGGCCGGGGCGTAGAGCCGCTCGGAGAGCTCGTGCGCAAGCCATTCCATCCGCCTCACCCCGGTGTCGATCCGCTCCAGCACCTGATCCCGGCCCAGCGAGAGGCCGGCGATCTCGAACAGGTCCTCGACGCCGCTGTCGCTCGCCACCGGGAACCCGGCGGCGCGGACGTCGAGCCTGCTGATCTCGCGGAAGCGCTCCTGCATGTGGACGTTGAGCGGGTGGGTGTGGGCGATCCGCTCCCGCACCGCCGCCAGGAAGTCGAGGTCGGTGATGCAGTCTTTGGTGAAGAGGAGGACCGGGAACATGAAGTAGAAGGCGTTGTCCCAGATGATCTTCGCGGCGGTCGCCTGGGGGTCGCGGAAGACCTCGTACTGGCCCTTGAAGGCCGGCTCCCAGCCGAGGAACTGCCCGAGGTAGAAGGCGTTGTAGGCCTTCAGCCGCCGCTTGAGCTCGGGCTCGTCGTCGAGCGCGCCGGTGATCAGCCGGGTCGCGAGGGTGTTGGCGACGGCGATGAAGTCGACCCCGGTCGAGTAGAGCGGATCGAGGAAGAGGCCGGCCTCCCCGCTCAGCACCCAGCGCTGCGGCGAGAGCCCGCGGCGGGCGCCGTAGGCGTATTTCTTCAGCTTGCGGAAGTCGAGCAGGCCGGCCTCGTCGCCCGGCAGGGCGCCGGCGAGCTGCGGCTCGTTCTGCTCCAGCCAGCGCCGCATCGCGCCGTAGCGGCGGATGCGCTCGTAGGGGACGAAGCGGGGGTCGGCGACGATGCCGACGCTCGTCGCCCCGTCGGGAAGCGGGATGATCCAGATCCAGTACCCCTCGCCGACCAGCTGCACCGTGCTCATCCAGCGTTTGCCGCTGGGCACGCGGGCGCGCCAGGCGGCGTCGTCGGACCACTCGTCGACGACGATCCGGCGCCCGATCCGAAACCAGGCGGCGTTGACGTCGTGCGCTATCTCCACGCCCAGGCCCAGCCGTCGCCTCAGGATCCCGGCGCGGCCGCTGGCGTCGATCAGCCAGCGCGGGCTCAGCTCACGGCTGCGGCCGTTTTCCCCCACCGTTACCCGGTGGCGGTCCGCGCCCAGCTCGAGCTGCTTGACCGCCTGACCGTCGAGGATCTCGACGCCCGCCTCGGCGACCGCCTCGGCCAGCGCGTTCTCCAGCTTTCCGCGGTCCATCTGGTAGGTGCGCAGCGGCGAGAACCTGCTCAGCCCGATCTCGGGGCGGCGCGAGATGTCGCCGTTGCCAGCGGCGGGGGAGAAGATCCTTAGGCTGAACTTGCGGATCTGCTCCTCCTCCATGTGTTGCTTGAACCCGATCGTCTCCTTGAGGTAGTGAGAGCCGATCTCGGCCACCGACTCCCCCACCTTGAAGGCCACCCGCGGCGCCGGGAACGAGCGTTTCTCCACCACCACGACGCTGCTGCGAGGCCGCCTCTGCTTGAGCTGAAGGGCAGCCGTCAAACCGGCCAGCCCCCCACCCATGACGAGAACGTCGCAATTACGCGCTGGCTTCGCTATCGCCGCCACGCGAGCGAAGCTACTGTCGGCGTCGTCGCGATGTCAAAGGTGACAGCTGGGCTCAGGTGAGCGTTCTTGAAAAGCCAGTGCTCGCCCCTACGCTGCTCACAGATGCTCAACGAGCGATACCGCCGCTCGAGCGTTGACGAAGGAGTGAATCGATGACAGACCAGGCGGCCGGTCCGCCCACCATCGCCCTGCCCCCGGTCAGCAAGCGGGTCGCGACGAAGCGACGCGAGCGCCTGGCCATGCGCGCCCGCATCTCCTCCTACCTCGAGGACCCGCTGGTCGCGCGCCTCTACCGCGAAGCGAGGGAGGCGGGCACGTTCGTGCCGATCACGCTCGACCTCACCCACGTCTGCCAGCTGCGCTGCGAGGGGTGTTACTTCTTCGCCGAGCAGCTCGACAACTCGAAGTCACCCAAAGACGAAGCGGTGTTCCTCGATTTCGTCGCGCGCGAGCGCCAGCGCGGCACCAACTTCATCACCGTGCTCGGGGGTGAGCCGAGCCTGCAGCTCAAACGGCTCAGGGTCCTGCACGACAACTTCAGGTGCACGACGGTGACGAACGGCCTGCGCAGGATCCCGCTCGAGGGATACGAGAAGCTCGGCATCGCGATCTCCGTCTGGGGCGACCACGAGATCGACAGGGAGCTGCGCGGGGCCGGCAAGATCGACGTCTTCGCGCGGGCCCTGAGGCACTACAAGGACGATCCCCGGGTCACCTTCTACTTCACCGTGAGCAACGCCAACGCCGGCGGGATCGGCAGCGCGGTCGAAGAGATCGTCGCCAACGGCAACTTCGTCTCCTTCAGCTTCTACGAGGACTGGGCCGAACGCGGTGGCGACTTCGACCAGAGCAACGGGTACGCGCGGGCGATCGGCGAGATCCACCGGGTGATCGACCGCTACCCCGAACACGTCATCACAACCGCCTACGCGGCCGCGGTGGCGAGCGGTCGCGAACTGCTCGGCCTCACCTGGGGGCACGACACCTGCCCGATGGTCAGCTCGGGCTTCAACCCCGAGCTCGACAGCTGGCACGGCTCCGAGGCCTGGCTGCGGAAGAACCGCGAACGGCTCACCAACGGCCAGCCCTATTACCCCTCGCACCGCGCGATCATGCCCGATCTGAAATCCGTCCGTCGCTGCTCGGTCGGGGAGGAGAGCGACTGCTCGAAGTGCCACAACGCCTACGCCCGCTACATGTGGGTGATGCTGAACCGCAGCCGCCACGCCGACACCCGGCAGGATTTCGTCAACTGGGTGACGACCGCTTGGACTTTCTGCCTGGCCTCAGGCACGATTGACCGGTCGATCGGCATGGAGTTGCTGCCAAAAGTCCACGAGCTGACCCGTCCGGCGCGGAGCACTGCCGAGGCCCCCTAAGACCCGAGTGGGACCAGCAAGCGATGTCCGCACTGTGGACAGATGACATCGGTGTGGCCGGCCTTTGCCTCCGGGGCGTCATCCTCGCTGGCCAACAGTGGGACTTCACTGCGGCGACGCGCGGTGCGGAGCTCGATTCTCAGGTCGGCAACCGAGAGTTTTTCGCTGAGCGCGCGCCTGAGCCAAGCGAGCTTCTCATCACGGGTCAGCGGCGCCAACAGGACGTGATGGCTCCAGGTCAATTTGTCACTACGTAGTGATAGTTCGTCAAACTGGGATGCAACCCACGCCATGTTCCTCAGGCTGGCCACGTCGTAACCGGTGATTCGCGCGGCCTCGACGTACCGTTCGCCCCACTGTGCGGTCCCATAGCGAATCCAGTCGCCGATCCACCACTGACTGCAGCGCCCGATCGCCCCCAGGCGGTAGCCAGCGCTGGCCCACTCCCGATGGTTGAGCTTCGCCTGCGGCCACCAGGCCACGTTGGAAAAGTGAACGCGCCCGCTCTTACCCTTGCCGGCGATCCGCGGCGAAGATTTGACGGCACGCTCTCGGGAGGCGGATGATGGACGAGACACAGAGAATCCCTTGGGTTGGATCTAATGCTCAAGAAAGATCTACCATTAATAGGACTCACCGTGCTATGCCAATGTGTCGAGACAACCCTTTCTCACTGCACCAATTTGTCGCAGGAAGCGACGTCCTCCAATTTCAGCGCCACCTCGAGCTCTGCATGACAGGTGTGGAGGTAACGTCCGATCGCGTCCTCGACTTTGCGCAGGCGGCGCTGCACGGTGTGCCGGTTGACGTCGAGCGCCGCCGCAGTCGTGACCGCGTTGCAGCCTGAGGCGAAGTAGGCCCGCAGCGTCTCCCTGAGCACGGCGCTGGAGCCCCCATGCTGGTCGAGCGGGGCGATGTAGGTCTCCCGCAAGGAGCGGGCCAGGTCTTCGTCGCGCAGGACGGCCGCCAGCAGGACGACGTCGCGCACCCGCGTCAGCGTTCTCGGCAGGTGCTGCGTCACCTCGAAGGCCGCCTGGGCTTCGAGGTGGGTGAGGCGCCAGCCGTCCAGCTGCCTGCGCGGCTCCCCGATCGCGACCGACACCTCGGGCTGCAGCTCGGGGAGCGCCCGTTCGACCTCGGAGACGGCGGGCGGCAGACGCCCCCCGAGCCAGGCCCAAACGGCGCTGTCGCCACGCGGGACGAGCAGGAGCTGATGGTCGAGCTCGGTCGCCAGCTTCCTCACGATCAGGGCTGAGCCGGGGCCGGTGACGACGAGGCCCAGGTGCCAGACGTCGAAGTCGTAGCCCAGGTCCTCGACGCTGGCCGGCTCATCGGCGGCGAGCAGCTGCTGGACTCGCCACTCGATCCGCCGGTTGATGCCACCCTGCTGGTCGTGCTCCCGCGTGTAGGCGGCGGCGACCGCGGCCATCACACGGTCGAGCTGGACCCGCTGCGTCTTCATCACCTGGCGCAGCGCTTGCGCCGACAGGTCCCCCAGCTCCTCGACGATGAATTCGGCCAGCAGCCTCTCACCACCGGCGTAGCGACGCAGCACGGTCTCGATGCCGACGGCGCTGCGCGCCGCCCGGCGCGCCTGCACCAGGGCGGAGGAGGGGATCGGCTCGACCCAGTCCTCGCCCAGCTCGATGCTCATCAGCCCGTAGTCGACGATGTCCTTGACTGCCGTCCGCAACCCCGCCATATAGGCCGCGTCGATTGCGGCGGTGGACTCCGAGAGGGTGTCGATGTAAGCGAGGATCGCCGCTTCGATCTCGGCCGTGCGCCGCTTCAACCGGGCGGCGAGCGCCACGCGAGACGAGGGGGCGTACGGAAGGTCGTTCATCCGGCATCGCGGTGACTGCACCGCGTGGTGTCCGCGGGGGGTCTCCCCAAGCCGCTGCGTGGCTCGCCCCGCCCCCCTTTGCCCGGGACTCCTCCAGCCACGACTCGAGGACGCAGCGAGTGCCTACCCGTCCTTTCCACACAACCTCTCTTTTGGTGGAATACCCGACCTCGGGCGGGTATGGTATGTGTTTATTTTGTAAAAGTCAACGTTCAGTCAGGAAGATCTTTCTATACTGACTCGGGGGGAGCCGTCAGCAGCACACGGCAGGGCGCCTTCTTCAGAACGTACTCCGTCGCGGCGCCGATCTCCGCCGGCTTGGCGGCGCCGATGCCACCCATCTTCGCCCCGCCCTTGATCTTGCTCGGCGGCTCACCGCCGATCACTATCGCCTCGGTGTCATTGCGCCGCGCCGCCTCGACGATCCCCGCCCCGACGCCACGGGCCCGCACCACCTCCGTGGTCACGTTGACGTCCTCGTACTCCTCGCCGACGTCGCTGGCGCGCGTCAGCGCCCGCTGCGCCTCCTGCTCGACCTGCGGCGGCAGCTCGGCGTCGAGGGAGAGCGCCAGCGGCACCTCGATCACGTAGACCAGGTCGAGCTGCGTCTCCTCACTCTTCCCCCCCGCTTCTTCCTGCTCGGCAGCTGCGAGACGGCCGGCGGTGGCGACGATGTCGTCGTCGAGCTTGGTGCCGAAGACGGGCACGAGGATGTTGCGGAAGGCGACTTCGGGCACCTGCTTGGTCAGCGCCTTCTCCGACACCGAAACCCGCTTGGTCAGCGTCGTGCCCTCGAAGGCCTTGCGGTAGACGACGTAGAAGAGCAGGCCGAACGCCATCCAGCCGCCGCCGACCCAGCGAGCGCGGTCGTGGTAGGCGAGCACGCTGAGGAAGGCGAGGCCGCTGATCAGGGCGGCGAAGATCGCCGGCGCCGGCAGGCGGGCCCCCCGCCAGGGAATGTCGAAGGGCACCCGGAACGGCCGCGGGCGCTCGGGTTCCGTAATCCGCAGGCGGACTATCGAGAGCTGGGCGATCGTGATCGCCAGGGTGGCGCCGAAGGCGTAGATGCCGGCCAGCAGCTTGACGTCGGTCGGCGCCACCAGGCCGATCGCGATCACGCCGGAGATCGCGATCGCGACGTGCGGCGTCGCGTGGCGGCGGTTCAGCTTGCCCAGCCAGCTGGGGATCTGGCGGTTGATCGCCAGGGTGTAGATGTGCCGCGAGACGCCCAGCAGGGCCGTGGTCGTCGCCCAGAACAGCACCGGGGCGGCGATCAGGGCGACGAGCCAGCGCATCGCGTGCGAGACCCAGATCGGATGGTAGGCGGAGACGACGCCGAGCACCGGCGCCTCGACGAATTCGTTGCCGAGCGCGGTCTCGGGCCCGTGGGGACCGGCGACGACGGGCACCGCCATCAGCGCGATCGCCGCCATTCCGGCGTAGACGAGCGGCACCGCGACGGCCCCAAGCGAGACGATCCGCTTGAGGTCGCGCGGTTCGACGTCGATGTCGGGGGCGAGGTCGGAGGCCGCCTCGATCCCGGCGTAGGCGAGCATCGCCACCACCGCCGAGTAGACGATGTCGCGGAAGCCGGGGCTGGTGAAGAGGTGGACCTGGTCGGTGAGGCGGTCGGGATGGAAGACGGCGAGCGCGCCGACGACGATCACCGCCAGCTGCAGGGCGATGTCGGCGAGGGCGAGCACGGCGAGCGGTCGCTCGCGGCCGCGGCCGGTGACGTTGAAGACGTTGAGCACGCAGGCGGCGACGATCACCGCCCCGGCGATGCCGATCTCCCAGCCGGCCTTGGAGAGGTCGGCGGAGATCGGCTCGAGGTAGTGGGGCACCGAGATCGCCGCCAGGGCGGCGACGATCAGGTAGTCGATCAGGATCGCCCAGCCGGCGATGAAGGCGATCAGCTCGTTGAAGGCGTGGCGGGCGAAGCTCGAGGAGCCGCCGCGCTCGCGCAGCATCGCCCCGCCCTCGACATAGCTGAGCGTGGTCAGCACGAAGAGGATGCCGGCGAGCAGGAAGACCAGCGGCGTCAGGCCGAGGCCGCGGTCGGCAACGACGCCGAGCGCGAAGTAGATCGAAAAGCCGACCGACGAGTAGACGACGACGAAGAGGCCGGGAACCCCCAGCCCCCGCTGCAGGAGCGGCTCCAGGCGCTGCTTCCGTGCCGGCTCGGGCTCGCTCACCTGCGCGTCGCGATCCACAGCCGCCCCGCCCCAACCGCGAGGAAGGCGCCCCCCAGCAGCATCCCAACCGAGAACGGTCCCCCCCGTTGACCAGCGTGCTGGCAAGCAGGGCGACGCCAAGGGCGACGAAGACGAGCGAGAAGAGGCGGACGGAGCCGCGGTAGATCCGCTCGGAAGAGGTCATCGGCGAGCGATTCTAGGACAGGGCCGGAGCTGGATCGGTTCCCCGCTGGGCGCCCAGCTCGGAGACGACGATGACGCGGCAGGGGCGCTCGCCCAGCACCGTCTGCAGCGTCTTGTCGTAAAGGGGGCGCCCGTTGCGATAGCGCAGGCCGACGACGACGGCGGCGGCGTTGATCAGCTTCGCCTCGTCGGCGATCTCGTAACCGGCCTGGCCGGGCCGCACGCGCTCGACGTGTCCGGTGACCCGCTGGCCGCCGATCAGCCTCGCCTGCTCGATCTTGCCCTGCGCCTCTTCTTCGGACTCGGGCAGCTCGGCGGCCAGCGGCAGGTTCGTGGGCACGGTCAGCATCGAGTGGATGTGGATGCCCCGGCGGCGCTTCGAGGCGAGCTTGACCGCGGTCGCGACCATCTCCTCCGAGAATGGCTCGCCGTCCTCGAAGGCGACCAGGACGCTGCGGTACTCGATCTCCTCGACCCCGAGCGGCTCCGGCGTCAGCACCTTGACCGTCTCGGTCAGGGGCAGCTTCTGGTTGCGGCGGTAGAGCACGTAGATGATCAGGCCCAGGACCATCCAGCCGATGCCGACCGCGAGCGTGCGCGGGTTGAGCGCCATCACCACGATCCAGGCGGCGAAGGTGCCGAGCCCGCCGAGCACCGCGGTGAGCGGCACCTCGAAGCCGAAGGCGCGGAAGTTCAGCGGCGGCTTCCAGGTGCGCTCCACCTGGCTGCTCTTGCGACGCAGCTGGATCACGGAGACGTGGGCGATCGTGAAGGAGAGCATCGCGCCGAAGGAGTACATCGTCGCCAGGAAGTCGGTCTTGCCCGGGACCAGGGTGATCATCGCGATCGCGGCGAAGACGAGGATCGCGATGTAGGGGGTGCGGTAGCGCGGGTGGACCTGGCGCAGGCCCTCGGGCAGCTGGCGGTGCTGGCCCATCGAGTAAGTGAGGCGGGAGACGCCGATCAAGCCGGCGTTGGTGGCGATCAGCAGGATCACGGCGGCGAGGATGCCGACGTAGAAGCGCAGCGCTTCGGTCGGCCCGGAGCCGAGCCCGAGGTTCTCGACGATGCCCAGGATCGGGTCGTTGGCGAACTCGCTGCCCAGGGCGGTCGTGTAGTGGCCGGCGGCGTCCTGGACCACCGGCATCGCGGAGAGGGCGACCACCGGGATCAGCAGGTACAGGCCGAGCACGGCGATCACCACCAGCCCGACGCTGCGCGGGATCGTCCGGGCGGCGTCCTTGGCCTCCTCCGCCATGTTGGAGATCGTCTCGATCCCGGTGTAGGCGATCATCCCAACCGCGATCCCAAGCGCGAAATCGCTCCACGTCGGGGCGACGCCGAGGTGGACGTTGTCGACCAGCACCTGCGGGCTGAAGACGAGAACCAGGCCGATTCCGACCAGCACCACCTGCGTGGCGAGGTCGGCGACGGCCAGGATCAGGTTGAGCTTCGCCGACTCCTGCGAGCCGCGAATGTTCAGCACCGCAAGGGCGACGATGACCACCGCGCCGCCGATTATGTCCCCCGGCCCGTGCCCCAGCGGCTCCCAGAACACGGCCAGATAGTGGGGCACGAAGTAGGCCGAGATCGCGACCGTGATCACGTAGTTGAGCATCTGCCCCCAAGCGGCGACAAAGCTGATCAGCTCGTTGAAGGCGTGGCGAGCGAAGCTCGAGGAGCCACCCGCCTCGGGGAACATCACCGTCGCCTCAGCGTAGGTGGCAGCCGTCGCGGCGAAGATCAACCCCGAGATGACGAAGGCGATCGGCGTCAGGCCAAGGGCAAACGCCGCGGTGACTCCCAGCGCGTAATAGATCGAGGAGCCGACGTTGCCATAGGCGGCGGCAAATAGAGCTCCGACGCCGTGGACCCGGCTCAAAGATTCGTCGCGAGGAATCCGCTGCGCCATCGGCCGCCCAGCTTAGTCACTGCCGGCCAGCGACAGGGCGCTACCCGCCAAAGTCAATTAAAATATTTTATCATTCGGGCTTACTGAAAGGGAGGCAACTTGAGCACACGCACGATCGTGCTTGCATGCACCGCAGTGGCAATGGCTTCACTCGTCGTCGGGTGCGGGGGCGGAAGCGATGCCGGCAGCGAGACCACGGCCTCCGCTACCAAAACGACGAGCACGGCTTCCATCTCCAAAGCTGCCTTCATCGCAAAGGCTGATTCCGTCTGCTCGAAGGCCGACAAGCAGACCCAGGAAAAATTCGCGGCTTACGCCAAAAAAAGCGGTATCGCAGCCAGCAAAGAACCCACCTCAGCACAGTTCGCCGTGATCACCAAGACGATCCTGATCCCCGCCCTTCATCAGCAGGTCGCAGAAATCCAGGCCCTCAGCATCCCAGCAGCTGACCAAAACCGCATCGATCTATTCCTCCGCCAGATCGATGATGCAATCGAAAGGGCCGAAGAAGACCCGGCAAAGGCCGGGAAATTGCCCAGGGCCCTACTCGCAAGCGCCGACCAGGTCGTAGGCGATTACGGCTTCAAGGTCTGCGGCAGCCGGTAACCCTTCCTCGCCCAGCCCAGATCTCTGCTGCCTGCAACTGAGAAGGCGGGGCACGCCGTGCGCGCCCCGCCTTTCCACATACTTCCTATCGAGTCACCGCGATTACCTCTGCGCTCCTCTAGATGTGAACCGCCCACGTCCCGCCCAGCGGTTCGGTCAGTAACGTATCGACGATGCCCTCCAACGAGGCCGACCGCGCGCCGAAAAGCAATTCGTGGAATTTTCCCGTTCCTTCTCCTAATTCAAATAATTTCTTTGGGGCTTCCTGGATCAGATGGTGAACCATGTCTTCTAAGCAGTAGTCGGTGCCCGCTGTGTTTTTTTCTAATTTTTCGTTCAGGCATTCGGCCACCAAATCACCGGTAATTTCGACTTTTGCACCAAACGCGCATTCTTCACCTACTTCAAGTGTCATAAACGGATTTCCTTTAACTTCCGGTTCGCCTAAAAGGTAAGTCTTTTTATCTCCTTTAGTATGTAAGATGGCATGAAGTTTGGTGGTAGCCGTCAGTGGTTCTTTTGGTTTGCAGGCTATCGATTTAACTTTATTAATAAATGTTTCACATGTACTCAGTAAGAGCGTCGCCCGCCCTTCGGCCCCTTCGCCAGCAAAATATAAGCCATCATCGATTACCAGGGTTTCACATAAGATTTCTACTTTCGACGCAACACCGAATTCTGCTAAAAGTGCCAAGTGTTTTTTGCCGTCCGCTAATGGATGAACGCTGGCGTGAACTTTTTTGGTTGATGTCGTAAATGCTTTGTTGACTAACCATCCGGTTTGGGCCTGAGCACTCGCGGCGGCAAAGGCCAATAGGCCAAGTGCCGCAAGAATGCAGACGCCGAGTGATTTGGATCTGTGCTTTGAACGAGTCATATGAATTCCTCTCACAGTGGTTGACAGGGGTTTCCCATCCACGGGTCGGACGCTCCCCTAGGGCTAGCAGCCTCCGCGAACTGCCAAATCGTCCTCCGGGCTTTGCTCCACAGTCAAATTCATGCCCGTGACCAGAACCATGTCTCTCACTGGCATAGGGCAAAGAGCGGGGAGCGCGTGGGCTGAGCTCCCCGCTTTGCCGTACCCAATTATCGCGTTGTCTTCACCATCTCCTTAAATGTGAACAGCCCAGGTTTGACCCAGGTTGGGTGCGCTGAGTAACAGATCGGCGATTCCATCCAGTAAGGCTGTGCGGGCGCCGAAGATGAGCCCATCGAAGCTACCCGCTTTGCCTTCTAATTCGAATAATTTCTCCGGCGCTTCCTGGATCAGGTGGTGCACCAGGTCTTCTAAGCAGTAGTCGGTGCCCGCTGTGTTTTTTTCTAATTTTTCATTCAGACATTCGGTGACAAGCTCACCGGTGATTGACGTTTTTTCACCGAATGCGCATTCTTCGCTGGTTTCGATTGTCGTAAAGGGCGATCCAGCTACTTCAGGTTCGCCTAAAAGGTAGGTCTTTTTGTCACCTTTCAGATGTAATATAGCGTGGAATTTGGCCGTCACGTTTATTGGTTCTTTGGGTTTGCAGGCTACGGATTTGACTTTGTTTAGAAAGCTTTCACAGGTTGTGAATTTCAGTTTGACTTTGCCTTCGGCTTTTTCGTTTGCGACAATTGAACCGCCTTCGGTCGTCAATGTTTCGCATAATATTTCAACCGGGGTATTGGTGGCTCCGAAAGTGGCTAATAGCGCCACGTGTTTTTTGCCGTCGGCTAAGGGATGAGCGACGGCATGAGCAGCCGTAGCCGCTGTGATGAATACTTTGTTCTTTAACCATCCAGTTTGAGCCTGAGCGCTTGCGGCGAGAAGGGCCAGGAGGCCGAGTGCCGCAAGAAGGCAGATGCCGAGTGCTTTGGGTCTGTGCTTTGAATCAGTCATGTGAATTCCTCTCACAGTGGTTGACAGGGTCGCCCATCCACGGTCGGACGCTTCCCAAGGGCTAGCAGCCTCCGCGAACTGCAAAATCGTCCTCCAGGCCTTGCTGCACAGTCAAATTCATGCCCGGTTTGACTCGGCCACCCCGGCGCTAGGCCCGCTCTAGGCCACGCCTCAGATGGAATGAATCAAAGGGAGGGGGCAGCTACGGCGATCCAGCGAAGATGCATGAAGGCCAATCCACTTCCCTAAGCGGTAGCCTCGACATAGGCTCGGTTGATAGCAGTGCACTCTCCTCACGCTTATTGCGAAGCGCTCTCCCTAGCTTTGCGGCAAAGCGCGGGGGGCGCATCGCAGTGCTCCCCGCTTTTGCCGTACCTGCTTTATTGCGTCGTCCTGATCACTTCACCGTCTTTCCTTTAAATGTGAACTGCCCAGGTTTGACCCAGATTGGGTGCGCTGAGTAACGCGTCAGCGATTCCGTCTAGTTTGGCTTCGCGCGAGCCGAAAAGGAGGCCATCGAAGCTCCCGGCTTTGCCTTCTAATTCGAATAATTTCGTCGGCGCTTCCTGAACCAGGTGGTGCACCAGGTCTTCTAAGCAATAGTCGGTGCCCGCCGTATTTTTTTCTAATTTTTCATTGAGGCATTCGGCTACCATCTCGCCGGCGATTTGCGTTTTTTCACCGAAAACACATTCTTCACTAGTTTCGATCGTTGTAAGCGGTGTGCCAGCCACTTCCGGTTCGAATAAGAGGTAGGTCTTTTTGTCGCCTTTCACGTGTAATATCGCGTGGTATTTAGATTTTCCCGTAATTGGTTCTTTTGGTTTGCACGGTGCAGATTTAACTTTGTTAATGAAAGTTTCACATTGCGTAACTTTGAGTGTGACTTTACCTTCCGCTTTTTCGTTGTTGATGAGTGAGCCGCCTTCCGTCGCCAACGTTTCGCATAAGATTTCGACCGGGGTATTGGTAGCCCCAAACGTGCTTAACAGCACCGCGTGTTTTTTGCCGTCGGCGGCTAAAGGATGAATGACAGCGTGGACAGGTGTGGCCGCGGTAATGAATGCTTTGTTCTTTAACCATCCGAACTGCGCCTGCGCGCCAGCAGCCATGAAGGCCGTTAGGCTGAAGATTGCGAGGAGGCAGAGGCCGAGGACTCTGACTCCGTACCTTGAATGACTCATTTTGGTTCCTTTCACTATCTTTTGAGATGCGATTCTTTGACACAACGGGCAGGATGATTTCCAGCGGAAACTTTCCTTCCCGCGGTAGCTGACCGTCCTCTTTCGGAACCTGCCCGTCAAATCCGCGGACGGCCTTCCCATCTCATAGACTGCTGAGGATAGGCGGTCCTGGCGAATGCTTCACGCGGCAGAAACGGCAATCGCCGTCGTGCGCTCAGCTCGCGTTGCGATGAGGTTTCAAATGCTTGAAACTACGGCCTGAATCTCGTCAACGAGAGCTTCTGGATTTTTTTGGGTGTCTGATTGCTGGCTATGGCTGAGCAGCCAAAGCACAGTCTCGACGAGGTGCACCGCGAGGGCCCGTGAGACTCAAATGCCATTAGTGGAGGTCTCTCCTCTATTTCAAAATTAAAGTCCCTGCACTCGATCAGCCCAGGGTTCGCCCACTGATTGGACTGCGTACCGCCGGCGCCGGGATTCCCGGAGCCGGCGGTACCGTCACGTTACTCTCTAGTCGCTCTACGGATTTTCAGCGTCGTTTTTCCTCACCGCCGCAGCGCTGCCGATGAAGGCGGTGTTGGTCAGGATCGCGGTGTTTTTGCCAGCCGCGGCAGGCAGGCCGCTGGAGACGTTGACGATCGGGTCGAGGATGAAGGACAGGGCCCCTCCACAACCTTCTGCCCCAGGGGCTTTCCAGGCGTTGTCGACCAGTTTGGCCCCTTTGGCTTCGGCGATCCGGCCTTCCTCGAGGAATTCGATCGTCCCGGCGGAGCCTTTGATCGCTTTGTTGGGCCCAGGTGGGCTGGTTTCCCCGGTGGTCAGTTCCCAGATGATCGGCGTGGTCGAGGAGCCGACGTAACAGGATTCACCGAGGAAGGGGTTTTCCAGGTGGATCTTGATCGGCAAGATCAGCGCCGGGCCGAGTTCGCCGGCGAGGTTGTTTTCGCTGACCAGGATCTCGCTCGCCGGTTTGGCCAGCTGCAGGGTCGCGTTGACCCCGGTGAGGGGGCCTTCGAGCGCGGCTTCGCAGCTGATCCGCACCAAGAAGTTGGCGATTTCTTTGCAGTTGAGAAGGCCGGCGAGGCCGCCGGGGACGTTCTGGGGGGCTTCGGAGAGGGTGATGCCGTTGCTGGCGGCGAAGAATTTGGCGAAGCCCGATTCTTCGATCACCCCGTAGCCGCCCTGCAGCACCGCCGGTTTGGTGATCGGCACCGTCTTTGAGCCGAGCACGACTTCACCGCCTTCGGTGGTCGCGAAGAGGCATTTCTTGACTTCGGTGTTCGGGTAGGGGCACTGGGCGAACCTGGTGTAGTTGCCGGTCAGGGTCGCCGAGGCGCTGCTGGCGAAGCCGAGCGCGGCGAGCGCGACTAGAGCCAGCGCCGTCGCCACCGCCTTGGTTTTGTTGCGTCGCATTCTCTTCTCCCCATCTGTTCGTGGTTTGGGTGCTTTGACTGGGTGGATTCCTGCTCTTTCTGAGCCAACCGAGCCCCGTGGGCGCCGGGGGACCTTCCCCCGGCGCCCGCGGGCGCTTCACGCTTGGCCAGCTGTCAGCCCCTTAGGGGTTTTCAGCGTTGTTTTTCCTCACCGCCGCCGCCGAGGCGACGAAGATGTCGTTGCCCAGGATCGCCGTGTTTTTGCCAGCCGCAGCGGGCAGGGCGCTCGAGAGATTGACGATCGGGTCGATCAGGAAGGAGAAGATGCCTCCGCAGCCGCTGGCGCCGGGCGCAGCCCAGGCGTTGTCGACCAGTTTGGCCCCTTTGGCTTCCAGGATCCGGCCTTCCTCGAGGAATTCGATCGTCCCGGCGGAGCCTTTGATCGCTTTGTTGGGCCCGGGAGGGGCGGTTTCGCCGGTGGTCAGGTTCCAGTAGATCGGCGAGGTCGAGGAGCCGACGTAGCACGATTCACCCAGGAACGGGTTTTCCAGGCGGATCTTGATCGGCAGTTTCAGCGCCGTGCCGAGTTCGCCGCCGAGGTTGTTTTCGCTGACCAGGATCTCATTTGCCGGCCTTGCCAGCTCCAGGGTCGAGTTGACCCCGGTGAGGCCGTTTTCGAAGGTGACTTCGCAGCTGATCCGCAGCAGGAAGTTGCTGATTTCTTTGCAGTTGACGAAGCCGGCGAGGCCGCCGGGGACGTTCTGGGGGGCTTTGGAGAGGGTGATGCCGTTGGTGGCTTCGTAGAATTTGGAGAAGCCGGATTCCTGAATCGCTCCGTAGCCGCCCTGCAGCACTGCCGGTTTGAGGATCGGCACTTTCTTGTTGCCGAGCACGACTTCACCGCTTGAGGTGGTCGAGTAGATGCATTTTTTGACTTCGAGGTTGCTGTAGGGGCACTGGGCGAATTTGGTGTAGTTGCCGGTCAGTTTCGCCGAAGCGCTGCCGGCGAAGCCGAGCGCGGCCAACGCGACCAGCGCCAGCGCCGTTGCCAGCGCCTTGGTCCTGTTTCGATGCTTTTTCATGTCTCCCTTTGCATTTTTGGTTTGGGTGTTGAGCGGTAGAAGCTTTTTGGCGCCCTCAGCCGCGCACGTAGGTGGCGGGCAAGAGCCCGACGTTGCCCGAGATCTGGAGCACTTCTTTGCGCAGCTCACGCGGGTCAAAGCCGCGCTTTGCCCCCAGCGAGCTGGGCAGCGCGTAGAGGGCGAACATGTAGGTTTCGCCTTGGGGCGGGCAGATCGAGTAGCCGAGCTTGCCGAAGCTGTTTTGGCCGAGGACCGAGCCCTTGGGCAGGTGATCGGATTCGAGGCTTTGAAGGCCGGGGTCGATCCCCGCCACGGCCCAGTCAAAGAAGAGCTTTCCCCCCACCGGCTGCACGTTCATCGCAAACAGCGCCAGCTCGGCGGTGCCCGCTGGGATCCCCGCCCAGCGAAGCGGCGGCGGGGAGTCCTTGCCGTCGCAGGTGTAGGTGGAGGGGATCGCGCCGATCGAGCCAGAGGGCGGGATCGCCGGGCTCTGCAGGGCCATGTCGGCCACGGTCGCGTGGGCGAGCTCGGCCGGGGTCGGAGCGGGCTCGGTGGGGCCTTTGGGCACGACGACGCGCGAGCCGTGCTTGCCCCCAGAGCCGGGGCCCGCGGCGGGCGAGCTCGCTGCCGATCGCGCCTGGGCGGGGCTCTCACCTGGAGCCGAGGAGGCCGCCTGCTCCGAGGAGGCCTGCTCGGCTCCCTTGGCATCGGCTGCGTTCGTCCCCCCCGCGCTTGGCGCGGAGGAGGCGGGCGCGCTCCCCGTCTGGGCCGCCGAGGAGGCATCAGAGCCTCCCCCGCAACCCGAGACGGCGAGCGCCGCCGTGATCGCGAGCGCCGAGAGGATCCCGGCGCTCGCGATTTTGGGCAGTGGCGCTATGAGACGCTCAGCGCCTGTTCTCTGTGCCATTCGAAGCCTTCCGTTGGGAAGACGCCGTTCCATTCGATTTTCTGGCTGAGCGCTTTCAGTTCTGTTTTGGAGGCGCTCAGGGTGCTCGCGTTGAAGGTGGCGGTTTCTGCCACGTTGTCGATCGAGCCGCCGGCCGACCCGGTCACCGTGACCAGGGTTTCGCCCAGCACGCATTCTTCACCGCCGTAGAGGATGCCGACTTTGACCCCTTCGATGATGATGTAGGGGACGGTTGACACCGTGGTCAGTTTCGATGCCCACGGCAGTTTTTCCGCGCCAATCGAGTCGACCGTGCAGGCACTGCTGTTGGTGGAGCATTCAAACAGGGGAACTTCTGTGACTTCCCCTTTGCCGAGCCCAGCGCTGTTTGAGATCGACAGTTTGTAGAGGAAATTGGCGCATTTGGTGGTCAGGCCTGGCACCGTCATGCTGCTCGAGATCGCAGCTCCGACCACTGTTTCTTTGCCGGTCAGTTCGGTGCTGTTGAACTTCCAGACGGGACTGGCGCTGGCCGAGCTCGCGAACATGGCGCTGATCACCAGCGCCGCAACCGCGGCTGCCCAGAAGATGCTCTTTGTCTTGCGATTCATTGTCTCATCTCCTTTCGTGGTGATCGGGCTAGGGGTTTTCTGCGTCATTTTTTTTCACCGCCGCGGCAGAGCCGACGAAGATCGTGTTGTTCAAGATCGCCGTGTTGTTGCCTTTGGTGGTGGTCCCGAGCTGGCTGTTGATGATCGGGTTGACCAGGAAGCTGAGGATGCCGCCGCAGCCGCTGGCCCCAGGTGCAGACCAGTTGTTGTCGACGAGTTTGGCCCCTTTGGCTTCCAGGATCCGGCCTTCCTCGAGGAATTCGATCGTCCCGGCGGAGCCTTTGATCGCTTTGTTGGGCAGCGAGGGAGCGGTTTCGCCCGTGGTCAGTTCCCAGGTGACCGGCGAGGTGCTCGAGCCGACGTAGCATTTTTTGCCCAGGAAGGGGTTTTCCAGGTGCAGCATGACCGGCAGTTTCAGCGCCGTGCCGAGTTCGCCGGCGAGGTTGTTTTCACTGACCAGGATGTCGGTTGCCGGTTTGGCCAGTTCGAGGGTCGAGGTGAGGCCGGTCAGTTTGTTTTCAAAGAAGAATTTGATCAGCGCCGTGACCAGGGCCGGCCCGCCTTTTTCGGGCACGATGCCCGCCAGGCCACCCGGCACGTTCTGGGAGGCTTTGGAGAGGGTGATGCCGTCGGTGGCGGCGTAGAATTTGGAGAAGCCCGATTCTTCGACTTTGCCGTAGCCGCCCTTGAGGACGACGGCTTTTTCGATCGGCACCGTCTTTTTGCCGAGGATGACTTCGCCGCTGGTGGTCGTCGAGTAGATGCATTTCTTGACTTCGACGTTGGTGAAGGCGCACTGGGCGAATTTGGTGTAGTTGCCTACCAGTTTCGCCGAAGCGCTGCCGGCGAAGCCGAGCGCGGCAACGGCCACGGCGACCAGCGCCGTTGCCACCGCCCTCGTTCTGTTCTTATTCATGACTGGGTTGCTCCTATTCCTTGCTGGGGGTTGGACTGGATATCCACTTCCGGTAAAGCTCTGAGCCAGGGAGAAGTGATCTGCTTCAGCGGCGTTTGCCCCCGCGCTTTTGCTTTTGCGGCTTGGGGCAATCGGCCTTCATCAGCGGCTTGGTGTCATAGGTCTTGCCGTTTTGGCCGGTAAGGGAGACCGTGGCGCGGTGGGTGCCCTTGCAGATGTTGGTCGAGTTCTGAAAGAGGCCCTTCTTGGCGCCCTGCAGGGTGACGATGAGCTTCGTGAGCGGCGCGTCGGGGACGGTTTCCACGGTGGTTCTGAGGCCTCCGTTGACCGAGTCGACGCGGCCGACGCCGTCGATCGCGATCGGCTGGCTCGGCGGGCCCCTAAGCGCTGCGACCGCGTCGGGCAGCTGGTGGCTTGAGGAGCGCAGGTAGATCGGGCCCTGCAGCGGGTAGTCAAGCAGCGGGCTGATCGCCTTGACGTGGCCGTAGACCGCGCCCGCCGGGCACTGGTTGGCGGCGTATTGGACCCGGGTGCAGATCGTGCGGAAGTGGCTTTGGTCGATGAACTCCGATTTGGGCAAGGCCAAGACGATGCGCTTGGTGTTGGCTTCGCCGGGCTTGGCGGTGAAGACGACGCGAAAGCGCGGGTGTCCGCCGCGGTGGATCGGGCCGAAGAGGCGGGTGGTGAGCTTTGGCTTGTAGGGGAGGGATTTGCAGCCGCCCACCTGGAAGCGCTCGCTGAGCGCCGCGGCGGACCCCAGGGTCGAGGTCAGCGAGCCGGCGAAGGCCTTTTCAGCGCAAGAGGTCGGGTTGAGGGTGAAGTTGGGGCGGGAGACCTTCATCGCGATCGAGCGCAGGTCGAGCGGGATGCCGTCGATGATCGTTGGCAGCGGATCGGAGACGACGCGGCCCTGGGCGGTGGTGGGGTCGAGGAAGATCGCCGCCCGCGAGACGACCGTGCCGAGGTCAAAGGGCCCGGCCACCGCGGGGGCGATGATCGCCAGCGAGAGCGGGGCGCCTTTGTAGGGGCCTGCCAGGTAGGCGTGGGCCTGGGTGTAGTAGGGGGTTGGGCCGGCGCCGGCGCCGACGGTCACCACTCCCACTTCTGAGCTTGCCGGGCAGCTTGGGTCTGCCTGCTCGGCGGCGCCCTGGTTGGGCTGTTCGCGGGCCTTTGCCTTGGCGATCTGGGCCTCTGGGCAGGAGGCGGTGCCGGCGAGGCGGGCCGAGAGGCCCGGCGGCAGGGTGGTGTCGATCTTGGCCAGGCGCTGGGAGCCGTCTTGGCGGGTGAGCTTGAAGAGGAGCGGGCTGTATTTGCCTGCTTGGGGGGAGACCGTGCCGGCCGTGAGGAGCGGCTTGTTTGGCATCTGGGCCTCTGTGGTGGGGCAGGGGCCGCCGGCTGGGGAAACAGTCACCCTGAAGTTGTCTTTGGCCTGGACATCTTTGCCTTCGGGCGCGCTCCACGGGGTCAGCCCGGCGTTGGTGGTGTATTTACCGCAGGCAGGCGGGGTCACGAACGCTCCCTGCGGGCCGCCGAAAAGGTGGGCTTTGAAGTCTTCCAGCGGCAGCTCGGGGTTTTCCTCAAAGCGGGTCGTGATCTGCCCGGTGACTGAGTCCAGTTCGCCTTTGCCAGCGAGCTTGGCGACGATCCCGGTCTGCTCGTCTTCGATCACCAGGTAGACGGCGACCAGTGAGTCGAAGGGGTTTTGGAAGGGCTTGGCGAGGTAGATCGAGCCGTGCAGGGGCTCGGGGATCGGTTCGCCGGTTTCGGGGTCCTCTTCGACTTCGTGATCGGGGTTTCGCTGCACCAGGAGCGGCGAGCTGACTTCGATCGTGCCGAGCTTGGCTGCGGCCGGGCAGCTTTGCGGGGTCTTGGTGAAGTGAACCCCCGCTTCTTGCTTGAAGCCGATCTGATCCAAGCTGCAGGCGCCGAGGCCCGAGGCCTGGGAGGGGTTGACCGCCATCCCCGCGGGGAAGCTGATCGTGGCGTCTTTGAGCGCGGCCGTGGAGCGGTCTTTGAGGTTGAAGTCCTGGGGCTGGTGCAGGGTGATGTCGATGCCCGAGGGGGAGTCGGTGAGGTTTGTTGTCGGACGGGCTTTGATCTTCGGTTCGAATCCCAGCTCTGCGCAGCCCTGTAGCGATTTCGCTTCACCCTGCAGGTTGGCGCTTTCGTATTCGGCCCGGCGCTCTTCGAAGGGCGGGCTCGGTTCCTCCCAGCTATCGGCGCGGGTTTTGAACAGGAGCGGCTTGCCCGCGCACTGCGTGGGCATCGTCAAGAAGGCGGTTTCCTGGGCCAGGACGGGACAGGATTCGCCGCTGATGATGCACTGTCCGCGGACCTGGTTGTGGGAGGGGGCGGAGGGGTCTCCCCACAGTTCCACGCTGGCGCCGAAAACCGGGTTGAGGCTGCGCGCCAGCGTGTCGTTGACCGCGCCCGAAAGGCCGTAGTCGGAGTCACTTCGCAGCGAGCTGGTCACGTGCACGAAGATGCCGAAGACGTCGAAGCCGAAGACCGCCGGGGTACCGGGCGGCGGCACCATGTTGTAAAGGGGAGCCGCTTCGACGAAAAGCGCGCCGACGCTCGACGCCGCCACAGCCGTGCCCACCGCCGAGGCCGCCGGGCAGCCGCTTCCCTCGGCGACCAGCTCCGCCTCCGTGCAGAGCACCGGCGTCGCCGCCGGATCACCGACCATCCCGCGGGGCAAATCCACGGTAACATCGCGCAGGTGCCCGGCGCCGGTGAGCAGGCTGTCGCCCGGTTCCACTGTGGGGAAGTAGAGGTCTGAGCCCTGCGTGTAGGGGTGAGCGCCGGCAAGGGTGAGGGCTTCGCCTTCTTCATCGAGGGCCGGCGCGCTGAAGCCGAGCAGGCCAAAGGGCGCCGTCAAGGAGCTGACCGTTGTCGTGGTACTGACCCGAGCGCTCGTCCCCCCGCCTGAGACTTCGGCTTCGTCTGTGAGCGAGGAGGGATCGGCCAGCGTCCCCACTTGGAGTTCGATTTCGACCGTGAACGAGGCGCCAGGACGTATTGAGGCATCACTTTCGCAGCTGACCGCCTGCCCCACGGGCGCCGGGCAGCTGAACAAAATGCCTCCTTCTACCCTGAGTGGCGTCACCCCTTCCGGCAGGGTGTCGGTAACCGTGATCGGGCCAACAGCCGCGGCCGAGCCGACGTTGGTCGCGATCAAGAAGTAACTGCCTTTCGCCCCGGGCGCGAAGTTGGTCGGGTGGGAGTCGAGCCTAAGCTTCCACGCCGGGCGCGGCTCGGCGCCGGCGCTGGACGGCGCCATGGCGATCAATGCCACCAGCGCAGCGGCGACGAGCAGCGCGGCTTTGCGGACCCTCATCGTCCCGCCCTCCGCTTGATGTGGGCTTTTCGGTGCTTCTTCTTTTTGTTTTTACCTTTGTGGGCCTTGTGGGAGGGCTTGATGTTTCCCGGCCCGTAAAAGCTCGGGGTTACGGGCGCTGTCCCCGCCGGGGCCGGGGATGGTGGCCCATGGCACGCCTCTACGCTTTCACAGGGCACCGGCGGCGCCGGTGGGTTCTGCACCGCCAGGCCGCCTTCGACGCGGGCGTCATAGACATCCATCAGTTCGTCTTTGTCTTGGCCGACCAGGCGGGCGCGGCTGAAGAAGAAGACATCCCCCCCGCTTTCAGAAGCATCGGCCAAGACCGCCGGCTCTTTACCTTTGCCGGTTGAGATCAGGTAGATGCAGCCACCGCCAGCGAGCGCTTCCGCCTGCTCGCAGCTTCCCGTCCCCACCGCCTCCCACTCATATATGTCTAGACAGGAAAGAGGCGCGAACTGACCCTCGGCCCGCGGACAGCTCGGCTCCCCGTTGGTATCGGACGCCACCAGAGCATCCGGCGTCTCAAAGAAGACCCGCTGACCCCCCGCCGCCAGGTTGCGGGAGACAAAAGAGGCCGTGCTCGGTGGGATCGTGCTCGTCCCCGGGGAAATGTTGCCCAGGTCCGGCGTCCCCAATGGCGCCGCTCCGGACGGAGCACAGGAGACACAGGTCAGTCCCATCCCGGTCCGATAAAGGTAGAGCTCAGCGATGCCTTCGTTGGGGTAAGCACCCAGCTGACGCTGAGAGCGAAAGAGCAACGCTTCCCCGTCAGCACTCACCTGAGCGGTCTTTTGGAAGTTGCCGTTGGGGTAGACCCCCGTCGGCGTCGCTGCCCAGTTCGCCGCGTCGGTTTTGTTTTCGTCGCCGCCCACATCGACCCGCGCCACCAGGCTCGGCTCGCCGCCGCCCTTCTCCCAGCGATAGATGCTGCATTCCCCGCTCATCGATGACAGCTTCCCCGCACAGTTACCCGCATCTGCTACTTCCGACTCATCGAGGTCTCCATTGGCGACGAAGTAAACGACCGAGCCGTCCTTAGAGGCGCCAAGCACCCCCTGCGCTTCCCCGCCGTTTCCACTGCTGTCCGCGCTCAGGTCTTCCAGTGCCCCCGTCCCCACTTCATAGCGGTAGAGGTCGTTGCCCGGCTTGGTGGATGGCGGGGGATCGTTCGCCCAGTAGAGGTGCCCGCCTTCGACCGCCACGCTTTGCGCGAGTTCCACCCCGTCTTTTTCTTTAATGAATTCTTCTTCCTTGTCGCTCAGGTCGAGTTTCGCGCGGCTGATCAGGCTTTTGAGCCCGGCCGTTTCTTCGTAGTTCCAATAGAGGTGGGAGCCATCTAGACTCAAGTCGACGTCCCCCGCCAATTCGCTCAGCGTGATTTCCTGCGGATCCTTTTCGCCGTTCAGCTCATAGCTGCGGATGTAGACGCTGCCCAGCGCCACGTAGATGTGGCCGGCGGCGGCATCCACCGCGATCCCCTGTCTAGGCACTTTTTCCCCGGCTGGTTCGCCATTGAAGTCGATGAACTTCTGTTTGACTCCTGTGCCGTCCTCGAGCGCACGCCCCACCGAGTGGCCCTCTTCGTTGGTCCAGTAGACGAAGCCGCCGCCGACCGCCACCCCTTTGGGAGCCGAGGCGCCGCCGATGAAGTCGCTTTTGACGCTGGCGGAGCTGCCGTCGATGTCTGCCCGCCCGATCGTGTTGTTGGTCGGCTCGGTCCAGTAGAGATGACCGCCACCGACCGCCACGTCTTCGATTCCCGCCAAGCCGGTGATGAAGGCCGGGTCGGCGGGTTCTGTGCCGTCGAGCTTGACCCGCCCGATCGCCCCCGCTTCGCGGTCAGCCCAGTAGAGGTATGTGGGGTCGCTGGCAAGGCTCGATGCCCTTACCGGCAGGAATTCACGTTCGATGTCGGTTTCTTCGACTTCTCCCGCGCCCACTTCTACCCGCGAGATGAAGGCCGGAGGCGGCAGTACGGTCGGTTCGGGGCCAGTGTTGGCGTCGTTTGTCAGCTCCTCCTGGGACGTGAAGTAGACGACTTTTCCGTCGGCGCTGGCAGCCTGAAAGGCGGCCGGGCGCGGGCTGCCCAGTTCGCTGCCGCCCGAGCCGCTGCCATTTTCCTTGTGGGAGGCCGAGACGTTGACCGTGCAGGCCTTGGTGGGTTCGGTGCAGCTGCCGGCACCGTCCAGCAGGCTCTGCTCCTCGCCTGGGTTGAGGCGCTCGTAGAGCTTGCCGCTGCCCGCGGCGGTAAAGAAGACCGCCGAGCCGTCGCGCGCGAGTGCGTGCTCGTCTTCGGTGTAATAGTCGCGGGCGCCCCCGCCCTGGCTGAGGGTCGCCGAGTTGGTGCCGCGGATCCAATCGTAGGGTCCGGCGATCGCTCCCTGGGAGGGGGCGCTGCCGTCGTTGAGGACGCCCGCCAGGCTGACTTTGCCGCTGCCGTGGGCCCACAGGTAGACGTTGGGCCGCCCAGGCACCGCGCCTGTCGCCAGTTTGACCGGCGATTCGAAGAGCAGCGAGCCGTCTTCACTCGTCGCTGCGAATTTCGGGTTCAGGCCGACGGTGTAGTCGACCACCCTGAGGGTCGCCCCGCTTGTGCCCGACTTCGCCAGCAGCTCAACTTCGCTTGGTGAGCCAAACCTCGTCGCTTTTGTGAAGATCTCTGAGAAGTCAGGCGTCCAACCCAAGAGCTGCGCCGCCTGTCCCTCCGTCGCGGCCGGCAAGAGCCCCTGCGTCGACCAATCACCGCCGCCTCGGCTTGCAAGGTAAGAGGGGAATTCCTGAGCTCCCACCCCTCCGGGGATTCCCGACTTGCTGATGAAGGTCACTCCGCCGCCGTCGGCGTTGGCTTTGGCGTAGGGCACCGTGGCCGTCGCATCGCCCGCGTTCTTGTTGATTGGCGTCGCCTGCTCGAAGGCGCGGCAGTCGGGGAGGTTGGCGGAGGGGGCCTCAAGGCCGAGGTTGAGCGCGGTAACTTCATCGAGTCGGAAGGCCTCGTTTGGACAGGCGCTGAATATCGATGCCTCGCCGAAGGTCGTGAAGGTGCGATCGAGGCCTTCCAGCGTTTCCGAGCCGCTCGTCGCCACCACCCGGAAGTGGTAGGTCGTGCCGACCTCAAGGCCCGCCAGTGGGGCCTTGACGCGCGCGATTTTAACCTCTTTCGGTGGTTCCCCGGGTTTGACTTCCCCTTCCCCGCCGGGGACCGCCGCGCAGGCGTTGATCGAGCAGTCGCCGGGGCCATACTCGAAGCGATAGGAGACAGCATTGCCCTGCAGATTCAGGTCGGCTTCGAGGCGAGCCGAGGTCCTGCTCACCGCGGAGATGAGGGTCCTTTCGATCGTCGGCGGCGCAGCCGTTGCGCTTGCCGGCGAAAGTGCCAACGCCATGAGCGTCAGCGCCACTACCCCCGTCTTGCTCATCCCTACCCTTCTCTGCATTGATCTCTCCCTGGCCTTGCTGCTTGAGCGGGGGCGCCGCCCGGCGCCCCCGCTTCTTTCGAATTTACTTATCGCGTCGCCGCGATATCACTTCATCGCTACTTGCTACTTGTCCTTATTTAAATGTGCACTGCCCAGGTCTGACCCAGGTTGGGCGCGCTCAGTAACGCGTCGGCAATGCCGTCCAGTAAGGCTGTACGGGTGCCGAAGAGCAGCCCATCGAAGCTACCAGGTTTGCCTATTAATTCGAATAATTTCTCAGGCGCTTCCTGAATCAGGTGGTGCACCAGGTCTTCTAAGCAGTAGTCGGTGCCTGCCCCATTTTTTTCTAATTTTTCGTTTAGGCATTCAGCAACGAGCTCACCGGTGATCTGAGTTTTTAGGCCGAAGGCACATTCTTCGCTGGTTTCAATCGTCGTGAAGGGTGTACCTGCCACTTCCGGTTCGAATAAGAGGTAGGTCTTTTTGTCGCCCGTGGTGTGTAAGAGGGCGTGGAATTTTGTCGACGCCAAGATCGGTTCTTTGGGTTTACACGGCGCAGATTTAACTGCTTTGAGGAAAGTTTCACATTTTGTGAATTTGAGTTTGATTTTTCCTTCGGCGCTTGCGTTGTTAATAAGTTTGCCGCCTTCAGTTTCCAACGTTTCGCATAAGATTTCAACCGGGGTATTGGTTGCGCCGAACGTGCTTAAGAGCACCGAGTGTTTTTTGCCATCGGCTAAGGGGTGAATGACGGCATGGACGTTTGCATCCGCTGTGATGAACGCTTTGTTGACTAACCATCCGGTCTGAGCTTGAGCGGCCGCAGCCATAAAGGCCATCAGGCCGAGCGCCGCGACGAGGCAGAGGCCGAGGACTCTGACTCCGTGCTTTGAATGACTCATTTGCTTGTTTCCTCTCACTGTGCTTTGAGTTACGGTTCTTGAATCGACAGGCAGAGGCATTCCTGGTGGGAAAGCCTCCCTTCCCCGTCGGCTGCAGACGGTCCTACCTTGGGGGCTGCCCGTCAAGTTCTTGCCGCCAATGTTTTTTATCTCTGCCTGATCAGGTTGGAGGCGCGCCTTGGTCGCCACTCGCGGCGCTTCTCCCATCTCGGCCCTCCGACTCTGTCCCCTTGCCCGCATTCAGCCTGCGACCCAATGAGGGCGCGCCAAACGGCGCGCCCTCTCGCCATACCTGCTGATGACGTCGCGATCACTTCATCGTTCTTGGTTCCTATCCTTAGATGTGAACCGCCCAGGTTTGACTCAGATTGGGTGCGCTCAGTAACGCGTCGGCGATGCCGCCCAGTAAGGCCGTACGGGAGCCGAAGAGGATCCCATCGAAGTTTCCGGCTTTACCTTCTAATTCGAATAATTTCTCCGGTGCTTCTTGAATTAGATGGTGCACTAGATCTTCTAAGCAGTAGTCCGTAAGCGCCGGATTTTTTCTAATTTTTCGTTTAGGCATTCAGTGACAAACTCGCCGGTGAGCTGAGTTTTTCGCCAAATGCGCATTCTTCACTGGTTTCAAGTGTCGTGAACGGTGTACCCGCTACTTCGGGTTCGAATAAGAGGTAGATCTTTTTGTCGCCTTTCAGGTGTAATATGGCGTGGAATTTCGCCGTTGCGAAAATTGGTTCTTTGGGTTTGCATGGAGCAGATGCGACTTTATTGAGGAAACTTTGACAGCTCGTGAATTTGAGTTTGATTTTTCCTTCGGCTTTTTCGCTTGCAACGAGTGAGCCGTTTTCGGTCACCAATTTTTCGCATAAGATTTCGAGCGGGGTATTGGTGGCGCCGAACGTGCTTAGCAGCACCGAGTGTTTTTTGCCATCGGCTAAAGGGTGAATGACGGCATGGACAGGTGTAGCCACGGTGATGAATACTTTGTCCTTTAACCATCCGAATTGGGCTTGAGCGCCAGCAGCCATGAAGGCCATCAGGCCGAGCGCCGCGACGAGACAGAGACCGAGGACCCTGACTCTGTGCTTTGAATGACTCATTCCTTGTTTCCTCTCACTGTGCTTTGAGCTACGGTTCTTGACCCGACGAGCAAGGGCGTAATACCGATGGAAAACCTTCCCCTCCCCGGGCGGCCGCAGACGGTCCTCCTTCGGGGGCCGCCCGTCAAGTTCTGGGACCGCCCGTTTCCTATCTCGCCGTCCGGCCAAGGATCCAGGCGATTCCCGGTGAGCGCGAGGCGGCGACTTCGCTGTGCCCGTCGCGTCCCAGCTCACGCTGCTGATGACGCTTGAACGGCTTGAAACGCCCAGCTGGATCTGGTACGAATAAGAAAACGTCTAGATACGGCGGGAGTCTTTCAGGGAGGCGGCAGTTGATGAGGCGCGGGGTTGGATGAGAGGAATGCCATGACCGCCGCGCATGAGGCGGGGACCGCTCTGTGCTCGGAGTCTCTGGCAGGGCCGCTGAAAAAGTTGAGCCCAGGGCCCGGCAGGTCGGCAGCGGAGGTCGCCGACCATCAGCTCGCGCGGATCCACAGAGCCATGGTCGAGATCGTGGCCGAGAACGGCTACGAGGCCGCTACCGTGCGCGAGCTGGCGCGGCTAGCCAGAGTCTCGACACGCACCTTCTATCAGCACTATCCCGGCAAAGAGGAGTGCTTTCTCGGCACTCACGACCTAATCGTGCGCCGAGTGCTGAGACGCCTCATCTCCTCCCAGGCGAGCGGGAACGACTGGCGCACGCGGGCACGGTTGACTCTCCATGCTTTTGTGCTTGGACTGGCGGAGGATCCCCGAACTGCTCGCCTGCTCCTCGTCGAGGCATTTGCCGCCGGGCCGGCGGCTTTCGAACAGGCCCGACAGGCCAACCGAACGTTCGCAACGAGCATCGGCAAAAGCCTCGCCGGCGCGCCAGACGGGATCGTCGTGCCGCCGCTTGTCACCGAGGGGATCGTTGCAGGGATCATGAGCGTTGCGCGCGCCCGGCTACTGGCCGATCAGATGGAGGAGTTGGATGGCCTCGATGACCAGCTGTTCGACTGGGCGCTCTCCTATCGCAGCGAGGCCGCGGCCAAGCTTGCCGAGGTCAGCTCCGCCCCACGGATGCGAGAGGCTCGCTTGCGCTCAGTCCCGTCGAGTGCTCGGGAGCGGGAGGAGGGCAGCGCAGAGGCCCCGACGGTTGACCTCACGCTCCTCCTTTCCGCCGCCACGAAGCTCGCTGCCAGCGGGGAATACGAAAGCCTCACGGTCCGGCGAATCCTCGCTGCCGCAGGCGTCCCACGCCGAACCTTCGACGCTCACTTCGACTGCGCAGAGGACTGCCTTGTCGCAGCACTCGAACTGCAGATCGACGAAGCGCTCGCGAGGGCGGAGAGATCGAGAGCTTCGAGCAACACCTGGGCAGGGGGCCTTCATCAAGCGATCTCGACGCTCTGCCCTGAGATCGCGAAGAGCCTTGCGCTCGCCGATGTTTGCGGTGGCCGGACCGTTGGCGCCGGCCCGACCGGAAATCAATGCCACCAGCGCCTTTCCCTTGAGATCTCCCGGCTTCTCACCGACGGGGCGCCGTCGGACAGCCAAGTTGATCGATTGACCGCGGAAGCCTGTACCGGCGCGATCCTCAGCGCCCTTCAGTGGCAACGCAGGCCGACAAACGGCCGAGGGCCCAGCGTGGAGACCCTCACCTATCTCGCCCTGACCCCCATCGTCGGCGCCGACAAGGCTCTTGAAACCATCTGCGAAAAGCGCGGCGCGGCAGCGAGGCAGCTGACCAAACTGAGCTCGCAGGTCCAGATTGCGAACCGTGCGAGTGGGACCGCACGGTCGTAGTAACCATACCAAAAAACAGGGAGGAAAGTTACAAATGCTGCGCAAATTCAAAGAACGCTTCGGGACCACCGGGTTGGTGGTGACGATCGTCGTGTTGATCACAGCATTGACTGGCGGCGCGTACGCCGCCAGTAGTAAGTTCACCAAGTCTCAGGTCAAACAGATCAAATCGATTGCCGCCGGCGTTGCGATACCGGGGCCCCCTGGACCACAAGGTCCGGGGGGATTTACTGGTCTCGAAGGTGAACAGGGAGAACCAGGTGAAAAAGGAGCAAAAGGAAAAAATGGAGAAAACGGCAAGAACGCGGTAGTCACGCCGATTCCTGCCGGAGGCCCCAAATGCGGCGGGCAGGGCGGTGTACTCGTGGAACAGGAAGCCACTCCTCCCGGCGCAGAAGTCTGCAACGGCGAAAAAGGTGAAGATGGTGAGGAAGGGTCTCCCTGGACGGTCAACGGCTTCCTGCCGTCTGGCAAATCCGAGGAGGGGATATGGGCCTTCAGTGGCGGCGAAGGAGAAGCGTATGCCCCCATATCCTTCACCATTCCACTCGAAGTAGGCATGCCAGCCAATCATGTTCACTACCAGAGCGAAGCAAACTTCGAAGACTTCGACGAAGGTGAACCTGAAACGGTGGGCTGTCCGAGCGGGGCCTCAACAGGAACGCCGGAAGCTCCGGCCGGACACCTGTGCGTCTACAACTCAGGGGGCGAAGGTAGCATCGTCAATGCATCGTTCACTCGCTTCGCAAGACCTGTCTTCAGCGGAGCGGGTGGCGCGACCCGATCGGGGACCATCCTCGTCTTCACGATCGGCACCGGCTCAGGTCGCGGCGGCGGTACCTGGGCCGTAACGGCGCCATAGAGCACGGACCTGCGTTGCAGAGTGCGGGCGGGCCGGGGAAACCCCGGTCCGCCCATTTGTGCCAGTTAAGACCGACGAGGTCGATGACCCAATCGCTACGCGAGCTCTGGCGGCAACGCCTTGGGGCCGTCCGGGTAGAGGGCTTGCAGTTGCTGCTCGGACATCTCCAGGGTGTTCGCCGCCTCTGGCGGGGCGCCGATGACGAGCCAGAGCTGATCGGCGTCGGTGTCATTGAAGGCCTGGCGCACCGAGTCGGGCTCGACCAGGACCGAGTCGAGGAGCCCGAGGGTGAGCAGATCGCCGTCGACGCGGATACGACCGGTGCCCTCGAGCAAGAAGTAGAGCTCCTCCTGCTCGAAATGGCGATGGCGGGTCGAGGCCTGCCCCGGCGCCAGGCGCCAGAGTCGGGCGCCGAGTGACCGCGCGCCCAGCTGCTTGCCGAGATCGGTGTTCTCCACGCCCATCTGGTTCGAGGGGCGCCAGTGGGCCTCGCCGGCTGGGAGCATGCGGTAAGCCATCGACTCAGCGCATCGTCAACGAAGCCCCAGACGTCAAACCCTGACGCGAGCACCTCGACGCTCGTCGCAGCTCAGGGCGCCAGGGCGCGGACCAGATCGGCCGCCGGCCTGACCTCGTCGATGCGGGCCACCGTCTCGCCGGCGTAGAGCGCCCCGGCCTCGAGCAGCGTCTCGGGGCCGTCGTCGGTCGGGCCCGCCGGCGTCAGCAACCGGCTCCCTGGGCGCTGGGCGCGGACCATCCGCAGCTGTAGTGCCCGCGGCGTGTAGCGGGCGCCCGGCGCGAGCAGGGCGTTGAGCAGCCTGTTCAAGCGCGGCCCGCGCCGGTCGCCGCCGAGCCAGCGGTCCGTCGCCGCGTTGGCCACGACCCGGTGTGGCGCCGGCCAGCTGGCGCCGAACAGCTCGGTGAGGATGGTGGCCCTGGCCTCGAGCAGGCGCTGCCTGTAGCCGGGGTGCGCCCGGCTCTCGCCGGAGAGCAGGAAGCGGGTGCCCGAAACCGCGGCGATCGCTCCGGCCTCGAGCGCCTCGCGCACGTCGCCCCGCTCGGCGATTCCGCCGGCGAGCAGCAGCGGGTAGCCGTCCGGGAGCACGCCCTTGACTCGCTCCAACAGCTCCAGCGCCGGCGTCACCCCGCGCACATGGCCGCCCGCCTCGACCCCCTGCACGATCACGGCGTCGGCGCCCGCGGCGTGGGCCGCGCGTGACTCGGCCACGGAGCCGCACTGGTGCATCCAGACACCGGGCGTGCGCCGCCGCGGCTTGCCCCAGAAGGTGACGACCACGTCGGCCGCGGCCGCGGCCGGGAACCAGTCGCGGCGGGCGAAGGGCAGCAGCAGGTTGACCGCGATCGGCCGGCCGGTCAACGCTCGCGCCGCCGCCAGCTCGCGCCGGATCGCCGCGGCGCCGTTGACGGCGATCGTGCCCAGCCCGCCAGCCTCGGAGACCGCCGCCGCCAGCTCGTGGCGGCTGATACCGCCGCCCATCCCCGCCTGGACGACGGGCGCTTCGACGCCGAGACGCTCGAGCAGGGCCACGGTCATCAGTCTAAGTCGGCCCTCCCAGCCACTCGCCCCCCGCATGCGCGAGGATTCAATCCCCGAACCCGAGACCAGATCGAGTGGACCCATGACCAAGCCCCCCAGCGGCAACGACGCAATGCTCTTCGGCAACCGCTTCCTCACCGAGGATGCCCCCGACAAGGACTTCCCCGCCAGCGGCATGTCGGCCCTCGACGCGATGCGCCTGGTCGACGAGGAACTCGCCCTCGAGGGCGACCCGCAGCGCAACCTGGCGACCTTCGTGACCACCTGGATGGAGCCCGAGGCGCAGCGGATAGTCGCCGAGAACCTCTACCGCAACTTCATCGACCACGCCGAGTATCCGATCTCAGCCGAGGTCGAGCAGCGCTGCATCCGCATGCTGGCCGACCTCTACCACGCGCCCGGTGAGACGACCGGCGCCCGCACCCAGGGCTCCTCCGAGGCCATCATGCTCGGCGCCCTCTCGCTGAAGTGGAAGTGGAAGCAGCGCCGCGAAGCCGATTCGCTGCCGGTCGACAAGCCCAACCTGATCTTCGGCGGCGACGTGCACGTGGTCTGGGAGAAGTTCTGCCGCTACTTCGACGTCGAGCCGCGGATCGTGCCGCTGCAGGAAGGCAAGTACGTGATCGGGCCCGACGACGTCGAGCCGCTGATCGACGAGAACACGATCGGCGTCGCCGCCGTGCTCGGCACCACCTTCACCGGCCACGCCGATGACATCGTCGGCATCAACAAGCTCCTGGTCGGGATCAAGAAGGAGAGGGAAATGGACGTGCCGCTGCACGTCGACGCGGCCAGCGGCGGCTTCGTCTGGCCCTTCCTCTACCCCGACTCAGAGTGGGACTTCCGGCTCGAGCAGGTGCGCTCGATCAACGTCTCCGGGCACAAGTTCGGGCTCGTCTACCCGGGCGTCGGCTGGCTCGTCTTCCGCGAGAAGAGCGACCTCGCCGAGGACCTCGTCTTCTACGAGAACTACCTGGGCAAAACCGACGCGACCTTCACCCTCAACTTCTCCACCGGCGCCTCGATGGTCCTCGCCCAGTACTACCAGTTCGTCCGCCTCGGCCGCAAGGGCTACACCTACATCATGGAGGCGATGCAGCAGAACGCTCGCGCCCTCGCCACCCACCTCGAGGACTGCGGCGACTTCGAGCTGATCGGCGCCGACAAAGAGCAGCTGCCGCTGGTCGCCTTCAAGCTGGTCGAGGGCAAGAACTACGACGAGTTCGACCTCTCCTGGCAGCTCTCCGCCGAGCGCGGCTGGATGCTGCCCGCCTACACCCTCCCCCCAACGCCGAAAAGGAGAAGGTCCTGCGGGCGCTGGTCAAGGAGACGCTGAGCCGCGCCCAGGTCGACCGCCTCGCCGGCGACATCGCCCTGGCCTGCGAGACGCTGGCGAAGAAGGGCGGCGCCCACCCCAACGAGCGCAAGCAGGTCAAGACGGGGACCGGGTACTGAGCGGGCCCGGCGAGGTCGCGCAGGGGCCGCGCGCTCTCGCCGAGTGCCGCCACCGCCGGGGCCTGAGGAGGTCTAGAGGCCGACCTGGAAACCCGGCGGGTCGTACTTGCTCGCCAGCTGGCTGAGCAAGACTCCGTTAGTAGAGGGCTTTGGCCAGGCGGCGGCGGTAGCTCGTTGCGGCCGGGTCGTCGGGGGTCAGTTCGCTCAGAGCGCCGATGATCGCTTGGCGCAGCTGCTCGCGGGTTTCCCCGTCGGCGCCGGCGAGCTCCTCCAGCAGCAGGTCCAGAGCGGCCTGGCGCTCGCCGCGGTCGAGGGTCTCGAAGGCCTCGGTGGCGACGCCGCGCTTCGTCAGCTTCACCCGGGCGGCGATCCCAGCGGCGGCGAAATCGTCGCCGTGGTCTTTGACCGCCTCCAGCGCCTCGTCCTCCGCCCCCCGCTCGAGCCGCTTGCGGGCCAGCGCGACGGCGATCTCGGGTCGTCTCGGCTCGAGCTCGGCGGCCTCGCGCAGCGAGAGCTCGTCGCCCGCTGCGAGCAGCTCGTCAGCAGGCGACGGGAGCAGCGAATCGAACAGCTCTTCGACCTTCGCCTTCGGCACCGCGCCGACGAATTCGCCGACGACGGCGCCGTCGCGGAAGGCCTTCACCGCCGGAATCCCCTGCACCCCGAAGCGAGCCGCCAACGCCTGGTTGGCGTCGACGTCGACCTTGGCGAGCACGACCTCGCCGTCGCGAGCCGCCTCCGCCGCCTCCAGCGCCGGCGTCAGCGTCCGACACGGCCCGCACCACTCGGCCCAGAAGTCAACGACGACCGGCAGCCGACGAGAGCGCTCGATCACCTCGCGCTCGAAGCCTGCCTCGCCGACGTCGATGCTCATGCGCGCAGGTTAGTTAAGACGCCTTGCGTGCTCCGCCGAGCGGGGGTAGCGTGACTGCGAGGCAGGGCCAGTTCAACAAGAGGAGTAGAGATGTCGAACATCGACACAGCCCGAGCCTCATACGAAGCCTTTGGCCGCGGCGACATGGACGCGCTGAAAGAGATGCTGGCCGAGGACGGCTCCTGGCTGACCTCAGACGAGCTGCCGCTTGGCGGCGAAACCCAAGGCCGCGACGCGATCCTCGGCAACTTCGCGCAGATCCCCAACTACTGGTCGTCGTTCAGCGTCGAACCGCAGGAGTTCATCGACGCCGGTGACTGGGTGGTGGTCCGGGGAACCCAGCGAGCCGGCAACGACGACGGCAGCTTCGAGGCGCCCTTCGCGCACCTGATGAAGTTCGCCGACGGCAAGATCGTGCGCGGCGAGTTCTACGCCGACAGCGCCAAGGCAGCGAAGGTCCTGGCCTAGGCCAAAGGACCGGCAGCGACCCCGGCGACCGCGAGCCGCTCCTCGACCACACCGCGCTGCTCGGCGAGGGAGCGGCCGCAGGAGCCGGGCTCGCTGCCCTCGACGACGCGGCTCGAGCCGCCACGCACACGGATGCGCAGGCGGCTGGGGAAGGTCATCCTCAGCGCCCCGGTGTCGAGACCGTCGATGCCGCCGTCAGCCTCAGCCGCGGAGCCGCCCGCCAGCCGCCCGCGCAGCGAACGCCCGAGGAAGCGGCGCAGGCCGTTGTCCGCGGCAATCGCCCGCACGATGGCCGGACCAGGGTTGGCCCCGTCCATGTTGGCATCGGCGAGGCGGCGGCGAATCTGCAGCAGGTCGCGTATGCCGAGGTCCGGTGAGGCGCCCGCCTCCAGCGTCCCCCGCAGGGTCTTCGCGGTCAGCGCCGGCTCGTGCGTGAGGTGGATCCGGGCGGCGAGGGCACGGACCTCGGCCTCGTGCTCGGCCAACCAGGCCGGCTCCAGCTCGGCCGGCGTGAGCCTGCCGGCGAGCAGAGCGATCGCCGCGCTCAGCGTCGCCGAGAAGTTGACCCGGATCGGCGTCAGGTCGGCCCCGCGACCCAGCTCCTCCATCTCACAGGTGAGCCAACCGGCCTCGATCTCGACGCTCTCCACCTGGCTCGGCGCAACGCCCGACGCGAGCGCCGCCTCGGCCATCGACTGCAGGTAGGCACAGCCCGGCAGGCGCTTGAAGGCAAGGGTGTCGGTGAGCCAGACGCGGCCGAGGGCGCCGAACATCGCCGGCCGCGGCGCGAAGGAGAGGCTGGCGAGGACGCCGCGTGGATGCTCGATCACGTCGAGGGCGCCGGTCACCCCGTCCGCGGCCAGCAGCGCCGCCCGCGCTCCCACGGCCGCCGGCTCGGCCGCGGTCAGCAGCTTGCTCTGCGGACCCATGAACCCGGGCCACATCCCATAAGGAGGCTGGTAGAGGGCGATCGCCAGCGCCTGCACGGTGCGGGGCGCGTCGAGGCCCAGGCCGACCGCGGCGGCGACGGCGGCGGAGGCGCAGTGGATCGAGGCCCAGAACTGGCCGTTGTGGGGGCCGAGGAAGAGCGCCGCGCCGAGGCGCCCGGCCACCTCGTTGGCGGCGACCTGGGCCAGCGTCGCGCGCTCGGGCCCCTCGGCGAAAGCGGCGGCGGCCGGCACCGCCGAGTGCCCGGTGTGCCCCATGAAGAGGTAGTCGTCCCAGTCGTGGGCGATCGAGGCCGCGGCCGAGCGGTAGACCTCGCCCACCGGCCCGTCCGGCGCCACGGCCGCGAAAGGGGCGGCCGCCTCCTCACCAGCGGCGCGCCCCGCTGCAATGCAAAGCGACTGCAACTCGGCCCGCTCCCGCACGCTCGAGGGGAGATCACCGACCTTCAGCCCAGCCGCCCAGGCACCAATCTCCTCACAGATCGTCACGAACTCGATGCTCTCACGAACGTCGCAGGGGAGCCTGTCCCGGTAGGGGTGGAGCGTCTTGTACTTTTTCGGCGCAGACCTTGCGGCGTCAGCAGGCGACTCTCCATCGAAAAAGTTAAGCGGAACCCCTACCGGGACAGGCTCTAAGCCCCCGCCCGCATCCCATCGAGATCCCGCCGCAGCTCCTTCAGCTCGTCGCGGAGGCGGCCGGCCTCCTCGAAGCGCAGGTCGTCGGCGGCGGCGAGCATTTCCTCCTCGAGGGAGACGATCGCGCGCTCCAGATCAGCCGGGTCGTCGAAGTCGGCGGCGCGCTTGCTGCGGCGCTTGCGCGGCGCCCGGTCCTCCATCGCCAGGAACTCGCTCATCTCGGAGATGCCCTTGCGCACGGTCGCCGGCGTGATCCCGTGCTCCTCGTTGTAGGCGAGCTGGATCACGCGGCGGCGGTCGGTCTCGCGCATCGCGGCGCGCATCGCGTCGGTCTCCCTGTCGGCGTACATCAGCACCCGCCCGTTGACGTTGCGGGCGGCGCGGCCGATCGTCTGCACGAGGCTGGTCTCGCCGCGCAGGAAGCCCTCCTTGTCGGCATCGAGGATGGCGACCAGCGAGACCTCGGGCAGGTCGAGCCCCTCGCGCAACAGGTTGACCCCAACCAGGACGTCGTACTCGCCAAGGCGCAGGTCGCGGACGATCTGGATCCGTTCCAGGGTGTCGATCTCGGAGTGCAGGTAGCGGACCTTGACCCCGTACTCGAGCAGGTAGTTGGTCAGGTCCTCGGCCATCTTCTTGGTCAGCGTCGTCACCAGCACGCGGTCGCCAGCCTCGGCGATCAGCTTGATCTCGTTCATCAGGTCGTCGATCTGGTTGCGCGTGGCGCGCAGCTCGATCTCGGGGTCGATGATCCCCGTCGGCCGCACGATCTGCTCGACGATCCGGGTCGACTCGGCTTTCTCGAACGGCCCCGGCGTCGCCGAGACCATGACCAGCTGCGGCACCCGTTCGAGGAACTCGTCGAACTTGAGCGGCCGGTTGTCGATCGCCGAGGGCAGGCGGAAGCCGTAGTCGATCAGCGTCTGCTTGCGCGAGCGATCGCCTTCGTACATGCCCCCGATCTGGGGGATCGTCTGGTGGGACTCGTCGACGAAGACGGCGAAATCGTCGGGGAAGTAGTCGATCAGCGTGTGCGGCGGGCTGCCCTCGGGGCGGCCGTCGAGGATGCGCGAGTAGTTCTCGATCCCCGAGGTGAAGCCGATCTCCTTCAGCATCTCGATGTCATAGGCGGTGCGCTGGCGCAGGCGGTGCGCCTCGAGCTGCTTGCCCTCGGCCTCGAGCTCCTCGGTGCGGGAGTGCAGTTCGGCGCGGATTTCCTCGACCGCCCGGTCCAGGGTCTCGTCGCGGGTGACGTAGTGCGAGGCCGGCCAGACTGAGACGTGGTCGATCGTGTCGAGGACCTCGCCGGTGAGCGGGTCGAAGTGCTGGATCCCCTCGATCTCCTCGCCGAAGAGGGCGATGCGGTAGGCCGACTCGGCGTAGGAGGGCATGATCTCCAGCACCTCGCCGCGGACGCGGAAGCTGCCGCGCCCGAGCACCGAGTCGTTGCGCTGGTACTGCATCTTGATCAGCTTGCGCAGCACCTCGTCGCGGTCGATCGTCTCGCCGACTTTGAAGAGCTGCATTTTTTCGTTGTAGACCTGCGGCGAGCCGATCCCGTAGATGCAGGAGACGGAGGCGACGATGATCACGTCGCGGCGGGCGAAGAGGGCCGCCGTCGCGGCGTGGCGCAGGCGGTCGATCTCGTCGTTGATCGAGGAGTCCTTCTCGATGTAGAGGTCCTGGGCGGGGACGTAGGCCTCGGGCTGGTAGTAGTCGTAGTAGGAGACGAAGTACTCGACCGCGTTCTCGGGGAAGAACTCGCGGAACTCGTTGCAGAGCTGCGCCGCCAGCGTCTTGTTGTGGGCGATCACCAGCGAGGGCCGTTGCACGGCGGCGATCGTCGCCGCCATCGTGAAGGTCTTGCCGGTCCCGGTGGCGCCCAGCAGCGTCTGGAAACGCTCCCCCTCCCCCAGCCCCTCGGCCAAGCCGGCGATCGCCTTGGGTTGGTCCGCCGTCGGCGTGTAGGCGGGGTTCAGTTTGAACTCGGGCACTCAGATGACGATAGCGGGCGGCTGGTCGCGTTCGGCCAAGAGTCGAGCGCGCTTGCGCAGCCGACGGACAAGCGTAGGATCGTGACGATGGGACGCGCTCGGCCCATGAACGCAGGCGGCCTCACCGCTTTCCGAGATCAAAATGCTCGCAAGGTGCTGGAGGCCCTGCTCGAAAGACCCGAGGGCGCGACCCAATTGGAAATCGCCCGCGAAACGGGCCTGGGACGGAGCACGGTGTCCAACCTGCTCTCTGAGTCGCTCAGCTCGGTGCTCGTCTCCGAGGAGAGAGAGGAGGGCATGCGCGGTCCGCCCCCTCAGGTCTGGTCCGTCGATCCGGAGGCGGCCTTCGCCGTCGGATTGGACATCGGCAAGTCACACATCGGGGTGGCGCTCACGGACCCCTACGGAAGGATCGTCGGCCAGCCGAAGTTCAAGCAGATGGATAACACGCTCGACGACCCCAACCGGACGCTCGACGCGGCGGCATCCCTCCTGGAGGTCGTCGTCGCCGACCCCGCGAAGTGCCGACGAATCGCGGCCGTGATGGTTGGCCTTCCCGGCGCGACCAATGCGGAGCACGGCCTCCTCGTGGACCCCGCGGCGCCGGCCTGGAGCGAATTCGACGTTCCAGAGCAAGTCAAGCAGCGGTGGCCTTATCCAAACGCGCCAAGGGTTTACGTCGAGAACGACGCCAACCTCGGAGCGCTCGGCGAACTGTACGAGGGGGCCGGCCGCAGCGTGAACAGCCTGCTCTTCATCAAGTGGAGCTCCGGGATTGGCAGCGGCCTGATCCTCGACGGCAAGCTCTGGCGCGGCAAGTCCGGCATCGCCGGGGAGCTCGGGCATCTCGCGGTCAGGCCGACGAAAGCGGATCGCGCCGCCCTGGGGCTGCAGGCGAGAGGCGAGCTCTCGCCCTGTCCCAGGTGTAACCAGCGGGACTGCATCGAGCGGATTGCCGGCGGTCCCGCCTTGGCGCAGGCCATCGGGGTCGAAGACTTCCGGGCCGTGATCAGGCAGGCCTATGATCGGGACCCCGAAAAGCAGCTGCAGGCGAGAATGGCATTGGCGGCCGCCGCGAAGCTGATCGGAACGGCAATCGGACCGACGCTGGCGATGCTCAACGTCGAGCTGGTCGCCTTCGGCGGCATCGGCGGAACGGATGCGTTCCATTTGGCGATCACGCACCTGGAACAGGGCATCGAGCAGACCGCGACGCCCCAGGCTCGCGACGACGCCACCGTGCAGGCGAGCGAACTCGGTCAGCTCGCCTACGTCTTGGGGGCCTCGATCGCCGCCTTCAAAAAGCGAGGCGTCAAGTTCCTCATCCAGTCAGGGATCTCAGCCGAGTCGGTCGAAAAAGGAGCAATCCTGGCTGGCTAGCAAAACTCGTCCGACTCCGACAAGATCCTTGGTACGATTTTGGTACTTAAGAGATTCGGGTGCTGCGCGAAGGAGCTGCCGAAATGGACGAATGCTTAGATCGACGGTCGAGGGCTGAGCCAAGTCCCATCGCTCGCGGGGGCGCCGTCCCTTGGGGCGGAAGCAGGCCGGGGTCTGCCCTTCGCTGGGTGGGAAGCAGGCCGGGATGAGCGATCAGCGCGGCTCTAGCTCGGAAGATCGGAAGCCGCGCTGGTCCCCACTGCTTCGCAATGCCACCGTCACGGGCCTGGGTAGCGGCCTGATCTCGCTGCCGCTGAAGTTTCTCGGCATCGTGCCGGAAATCGCGGTCGTCAGGCTCTTCGCGATCGTCACCGTCGCCGCCGCGATCGCCTACGCAGTGCGCTGGGAGATGCACCGGCGGGTCCTCCGACTCCATGGAGCGAAAGGGCGCCTCCACGTCGCGGCCGTCGCGGCCGAGGGCGTGGTCGCACTCGCCTTCCTACTCTGCGGACCCACCTGCTTCCTCTGGCCCGAAGGCGTACGCCAGTGCGCGGCGGCACTTGTGCTCTTGGTCTTCGTTTTCACGATCGCGCTCGTGATGGCCTGGCTGGCCAGGCATCGCGACCTCAAGACCGGCACGGATGTCGCCGACCATTGCGGCCTGATCAAGTTCATCCGCTACGACATCCTCGAACCGTTCGAACACGTCAGCCTTTTCAAGTGGCTGAAGGAGCGCTGGGACCTGCTGGCGCCCAAGAAGGGCATGGTGAGCTACCTAACGCTCTGGCTCTGTGCGAGCTTGGTCACGGTTGCCTGCGCCAACACGCCGAAGGTCGGGCCGTCGATTTACAGAGCCTTCACCGCCGACGTCGCCGTGGTCAAGCAGATCGGGGCCGAAGCGGCGGTGTCGGCACCTCCCCGAAAGGCCACCGTCGCCATGGCGGCGGCCCCGCCCACTGAGATGCCGGCCCTGGCCGCGAAGCCCACGTACGGCCAGCTCTGTCGCGGAGCGAACCTCCCCGGCGCTCCCGCCCCCGCCGAACAGCGCGATCAGCTCTTCCAGCAGTGGCTCGGGGGCGGCGGGCTCGGCGCCATCTTCGCCGGCTGCGCCGGACCCGCTCACCCTGCCGGGGGGGGCCTCTGGTACGCCGTCGGCCGCTGCCATGGAGCGGTGCGAAGCGTTGCCATCGCTACGTCGGAAGGGAGCGGAGGGATGCTGCTCTGGGCGCCAGCGCGGTTCGCGCTCGCGCGTGCCCGGGACGGCTCGTTGCTCGACGCCAGCTCGAGCCGCCTGGTCGGCGAAGGCGAGATCTACGCCGTCCAGACGATCGACGGAACGTACGCGATCCTCCGCAGCAGGCTCGACGAGGCCGGTGCGAAATCGGCGCAGTCTCCGCGCTCCTGCGGTGATGTCCGGGAAGGCGCCCCCTTCCTGGTCTTGCCGCCCGCTCTGACTCGACTGTGGAGCACACGAGTGGCCACGACCGGCGCCTGGCTGTGGCCGGTTTCCGAGCACCGGTCTCCCGATGGCACCCGCACCTTCCGCTTCCGCGCCGCATACCCCGCAAATGACGAGGCCGTCGGCCGCTGCCGTTCCAACCTCGACTGCGAGCTGGAAGGCGCCGGCACCCTCGTCCGCAGCGTCGGCCCGGGACCGGCCGACATCTCGACGGTGCTGGCGCGGGCACCCTAAACTGCGCCGCCGATGACGCGCTCGCAGAAAGCCCTCGCCGGCTTCTTCGCCTTCGCCGGGACGATGCACTTCGTCACCCCGCGCAGCTACGAAACGATCATGCCGCCCTCGCTTCCCCGCCACCGCGAGGCCGTGATCGTCAGCGGCCTCGCCGAGATCGCCGGTGGGGCCGCCGTGCTGGCGCCACCGACGCGCCGCTTCGCCCGCTGGTGGCTGCTCGCTCTGCTCCTCGCCGTCTTCCCCGCCAACGTGCACATGGCGGTCAGCCCGGAGCAGGTCAAGGGGCTCGACCTGAAACGGCTGCCGCGCTGGGCATTGTGGGCGCGGCTGCCGCTGCAGCCCCTGGCGATGCTCTGGGTCTGGCGCGCCACCCGCGACTAGGCTCTCTCTAGGGCGTAACATAAACGTGCGGTTTTGTCTGTAGGTGTTTTGGCTGTAGCGCTTCTGTCTTCGCAGACAGAGAATTGCCCGAATGAAACCACGCGAACGTTTCGCCATTAATCTGCGCAAAGCGCGCCAGAAGAAGGAAATTTCGCAAGAGGAGCTGGGCTTTCGCTGCGATCTGCACCGCACCGAGATCTCGCTGCTCGAGCGCGGCGGGCGCGAGCCGCGCCTCGGCACGATCGTCAAGCTCGCCGGCTCGCTCGACACGACGCCGGAAAAACTCTGCGAGGGAGTCACCTGGCTGCCCGGCAAGAGCCGCTTTCAGATCAAGAAATAGGGGCGCAGGCCCCTTAGCCCCTTAGGGCAGGAACTGTTCGAGCAGGCCCTGGGCGGGGCCGAGGAAGCCTTCCAGGTCGCCGAGCAGCGAGCGAGCGTTGTTGACCAGTTCGATCGCCTGGTCGAGCGGGATGCTCTTGATCGTTTCGCGCAGGGGAACGGCGAGGAGCGGGTTGAGAGCGCCGGCCTCTTCGGCGTCGTTGACCGCGCGCAGGAGGCCGGCCCGGATCGCCTTGGCGAGCTCGGCGTCGTCGATTCCGTAGCGCTCGGTGAAGCGTTCGCGAGCCTGCGGCGTGGCCAGCGCCTGGACCAGGGTCTCCCTGCTCACGCCGAGCTGACAGGCGGCCCCGTCGAAGGCCGAGAGCGAGAACTGCTCGGCGATCTGGTCCAGCCCTTCCGGATTGCGCCAGGGCCGGTGCTGACAGGGGTCCTGGGTCTTGGCGGGCGCGTAGTCGGACCCTCCGGCGGCGAGGTAAATGCCGACGAGGGCGATCGCGGAGACGATCGCGCCGCCGACCAGCACGCGGGCCCGCAGGGCCGCGCTCACAGCTCGATCCTCCGCGAGAGGCCGATTGGGATCAGGGCGAGGAGGCCGAGCAGGGCGGCCAGGCCAAAGGAGGGGCTGAAGGCGTGGGTGGCGGCGCGATTGAGCTGATCCTGGAGTTCTTCGCGCAGCTGCACGACCTCGTCGCGTTCTTCGGGATCACTCGGCAGCGGCTCGAAAGCGGGGCCGATCGTCGGCACCTTCCCTCGCTCTCCTTCCAGGCGGGCCTCGATCCGCTGCGCCAGGTCGATCTTCAGCAGCGGCGGCACGCGCGAATCGAGGATCACCGCGGTGCCGGCGTTGATCGCGTCGTGGCGCTGCTCGGCGAGGTCGGAGGTGAAGACCGGGGTCAGCGCCAGCAGGCCGATGACAACCCCGGCATGGCGAGCCGAGATCGTCCAGCCGCCGTGGATCGCCTGGGGGGAGCGGCCGTGAAGCGCGGTCTCGGTCAGGGCGGAGAGGACGAGCGCGAGCCCGATCCCGATCATCACCTGGGGCGGCAGGGTCAACGCCACCTCGGCCTTGGGCAGCAGCGCCAGGCCGCCGAGGCCGCCGGAGACGAGGATCGCCCCCGCCGCGGCGCGGGCCTTGGAGCTGGCAACGGCGCGGCCGAAGCGGCTGCCGACAAGGGCCGCGAGCGGCATCACGCTGACCACGATCGCCGCCCCGATCGGGCTCAAGCGCCAGCCTTCGATCAGCAGCAGGACGAGCAGGAAGAGCGCCGCCGCGATCGCCGCCGAGACCATCGCCAGCGCCAGGTTGGCGAGCAGGTGCGGGCGACCGGTCTGCCGCAGCTCGGAGGAGAGCACCCCGGTCGCCGCCTCGTGCTTGGCTACGGCGAGGATCGGCACCGCCGCGAGCAGGGCGATCGGCACCTGGATCAGGAAGATCGACTGCCAGGAGACCAGCTCGGTGAGCAGGCCGCCGACCGCCGGCCCCAGCGCCGCGCCGGTCGCGCCAGCGGTTGCCCAGAGCGCCGCCGCACGGCGCTCGGACCCCACGGTGGCCGGCAGCAGCTCCAGCACCGCGGTAACCGCGGCCGCACCGCCGAGCGCCTGCACGCAGCGGGCCGCGATCAGGGTGCTGAGCTGGTCCGAGGCGGCGCAGGCGAGCCCAGCCCCGGCGAAGATGGCGAGGCCGACCGCGGCGGCACGACCCGGGCCGACCCGGCGCGCGAGGTGGGCAGCCGGGACGGCGGCCAGCGCCATCACCAGGTTGAAGGAGATGAGGACCCAGGTGACCCCGGCGACGCTGGTGTCGAGCTCGCGGTAGATCTCGGGCAGGGCGAGGACGACGATCGAGGAATCGGCCAGGACCAGGCCAACGGCGAGCGCCAGGGCCGTAACGCGAGGTCGCGGCGCCGCGCTCACCGGTAGCCCAGCTCCCTCGCGTACTCGTCGCGATATGCCCGCTGCTTGTCGAGCACCTCTTCGACGTAGGCACGGGTTTCGGGGAAGGCGATGTCGTCCACGGTCAGACCGCTGCCACCCCATCTGTCGACGTTCGTCGGCCCGGCGTTGTAAGCGGCGAGGGCGGCGATCACGTCGCCGTCGTAGCGATCGAGCAGTTCGCGCAAGCGAAAGGTGCCGTAGCGAATGTTGATTTCGGGGTCGGAGAGGTCACCGAGCTTGAAGGTGGTGCCGCCGCTGTGGCGCTCGACGTCCTGCGCGGTCTCGGGGGTGATCTGCATCAGGCCGCGCGCGCCGGCGCTGGAGGTGCGATCGCTGAACTTGGACTCGGAGTAGATCACCGCGGCGATCAGCGCCGCGTCGACGCCCTTTTCATGCGACTGCTCGCGGATCACGTCCTCGTGGCGCAGGGGCAGGGTGAGCTCTTGGATCGCCCTGTCCACGGTCCCCCGGAAGAAAAGCACGAGGACGACGATAGAGGCGATGACAACCGCACCCCCAATCGCCAGACGTCGCCCCTGCCTCCCCCGCTTCATCCACCCAGCTTGGCGACCAGCGCGGATAGTCGCCGCTCCAAGTCCTCGAAGGTGCCGTCGTTCTCGATCACGTGCTCGGCCCGGGCCGCCTTCTCCTCCTGGTCGAGCTGGCGCGCCTCGCGTTCGCCGACCAGGGCGTGGCCGCGCGCCTCGGCGCGCGCACGCCGCGCCTCATCGGGGGCGACCACGGCGATGGTCGTGTCGAAGACCGGCGCCATCTCCCCCTCGAACAGCAGCGGCACCTCGACCACGGCGAGCTTGGTCTCATCGCCCAGCGAGCTGAGCCAAGCGCCGATCCGTTCCCCCACCAGCGGGTGGATCTGGGCCTCCAGCCAGGCGAGCTCGTCGGGATCGGCGAAGACGACTTCGCCGATCTTGGTGCGATCGACCCGGCCACCGGGCGCCACCTCCCCTCCCCAGCGCTCGCTCAGCCGACCGAGCAGCGGCTCGGAATCGAGCAGCTCGTGGACGACGGCGTCGCTGGAGATGGTCGCGGCCCCCAAACGCTCAAAGACGGCAAGCGATGTGGACTTCCCAGCCGCAATACCACCGGTCAACCCGATAGTCAGCGGCACAGCGAGCTAGGACTCGGAGGGCGCCTCGGCCGACTCAGCCTCGTCGTCGGACGCCTCGGCATCCGCAGCGGGCTCCTCGGCATCCGCAGCGGGCTCCTCGGCAGCAGCCGGAGCCTCGGCCTCGACAGCAGCAGGCTCCTCAGCCTCGACAGCGGGCGGCTCGGCCTCCGCAGCGGGCTCCTCGGCGGCCGCAACCTCAGCCTCAGCGGCGGGCGCCTCAGCGGGCTCCTCCTCAGCGGCCGGCTCAGCCGCGGCGGCCGACTCAGTCGCCTCCGCAGCGGGCTCCTCCGCGGCCTCGGCAGCGCCCTCGGCAGCCGCCGCATCCTGAATCTGCGCGCCGAGGTCGCCCATCGGCATCTTCTGCTCCTCGACCTGCTTGATGCTGAGCGAGAGCCGCCGCCGCTCCTCGTCGATCTCGAGAATCTTGACGTTGAGGGTGGTGCCCGGCTCGACCACCTCACTTGGGCTCTCGACGTGATGGTCGGCAAGCTCGGAGATGTGAACCAGGCCCTCGACGCCCGGCAGGATCTCGACGAAGGCGCCGAAGGCGACGACCTTGGTCACCGCGCCCTCGAGCACGTCGCCGGGGCGGTGGGCGCTGATCACGCGCTGCCAGGGGTCCTCCTGGGTCTGCTTCAGGCCCAGTGAGATGCGCTGGCGGTCGCGGTCGATGTCGAGCACCTTGATCCGCACGGTGTTGCCGATCGCCACCACCTCGGAGGGGTGGTTGACGTGGCTCCAGGAAAGCTCGGAGATGTGGATCAGGCCGTCGATGCCATCGAGGTCGACGAAAGCGCCGAAGTCGACGATGTTGGAGATCTTGCCCTCGACCACCTGGCCGGGCTCGAGGCGCCCGAGGATCTGCTCGCGCACCTCCTTGCGCTCTTCCTCCAGGACCGCGCGGCGGGAGAGCACGACGTTGTTGCGACTGCGGTTGAGCTCGATCACTTTGCACTCGAGCGTCTGGCCCATGAACTCGTCGAGGTTGTGGACGCGGCGGATGTCGACCAGCGAGGCGGGCAGGAAGCCGCGCACCCCGAGGTCGAGGATGAGGCCGCCCTTGACGACCTCGATCACGTTGCCTTCGACCGGTTCACCCGACTCGGCTGCGGCCTCGATGCGGCGCCAGGCCTTCTCGAAGCGGGCGCGCTTCTTGGAGAGGACCAGGCGGCCGTCGGAGTCTTCCTTGGTGAGGACGAGAGCGTCGACCTCCTCGCCCTGCTCGACCTCGTCGGCCGGGTTGACCGACTTGCGGATCGAGAGCTCGTGCGAGGGAATGACGCCCTCGGACTTGTAGCCGATGTCGACGAGGACCTCGTCTTTGTCGATCCGCACGACCTTGCCCTTGACGACGTCGCCCTCCTCGAAGGAGACCATCGTCGCCGCGTAATTCGGGACTATCTTGCCGTCGATTTCGAGCAGCAGCCCGTTGGATCCATCAACTGGCGTGCCGGTCGGCGCAGGAGCAATCAATGTGTCGGTCGGGGACACGGCGCAGAACTATTGCAGACACGGATACCCTTGGCGGTCGTGCCTGTCAGAGCGACCAAACGCGGCGAGGAGCGAACCCCCCTCGACGGCCGCCGTGATCTGCTGATTTGCGGGGCCAGCTTCGCCGGTCTCGCGGTCGCGCGCGAGCTGGCCGGCAGCGGCGCCGACGTGCTGATCATCGACCGTTACGAGATCGGCGAGCGGCAGACCTCGGCCTGCGGCATCCCCACCGAGTGGCTGCGGGCGATGGGCCTGATGGCGGCCGAGCGCCAGCGCTTCGACTCGCTGCTGATGCACACCCCCCACGGCGACAGCCGCTACCGGCTGCCCTGGACCTTCTCGACCTTCGACTACCGCGAGCTCTGCGAGCTGCTCTGGCGCGACTGCGACGCCAGCTTCGAGACCGCCAAGGTGAACGGCCGGGCGCGACCGGCCAACGGCGACGGGGCAATCGCGATCGATACCGACCGCGGCGTCATCACCGCCCCGCTCGTCGTCGACGCGCTCGGCTGGCGCCGCATGCTGGCCAGCGGCGACGGCTTCCAGCCGCCCGACGCGCCGCTCTCACGCGGCCTCGAGGTCCACCCCGAGGGCGGGGGCGACGACCTCGAGATCTGGATCGACCGCCGCTACGTGCCCGCCGGCTACGGCTGGTCGTTCCCGGCGAAGGACGAGCTGCGGATCGGCGTCGGCTCCTTCGACCCCCGCTTCCACGTCCGCAAGACGACCGAGCTGCTGGCCGAGGACCTCGGCAGCGACCGCGTCCGCTATCAGGGCAACTGGATCCCCCACGAGCTGCGCCGCGGCACCGAGGGCGGCGTCTTCTTCGCCGGCGACTCGGCCGGCCACTGCCTGCCGCTCAGCGCCGAGGGAATCCGCACGGCGCTCTACTTCGGCATCGCCCTCGGCCGCGAGCTGCGCGGCGTCGTCGAGGGCTGGCAGGACCGCGAGCAGGCCGCGACCCGCTACGCCGAGTTCAACGACTCGCACGAGTGGAAGTTCCGCTGGATGCTGCGGGTGCAGCGCCTGGTGCCGAGGATCCCACCGCGGATCCTCGGGCCACTGGTCCGCCTGCTCGGCGCCAAGCGCTTCATCGCCTGGTCCTTCGACCACTACCTGCAGATCGCCCCGCCCGAGTTCGCCGGCTCAGCGAACGATCAGAACGGTGCCGGCCAAGAGCAGGACGACGCCGGCGATGCGCTCGGGGCTGAGCGCGACCTGGTCGAGGCCAAACAGTCCTAGCCGGTCGATCAGCACCGAAAAGGTGAGCTGGCCGGTCACGGTCGCCGCCGCAACGCCTCCGGCGCCGATCGCGGAAACGGCAATCAGCGCGTTGGAGACGTAGATAGCGCCCAGCAGCCCGCCGAGCAGGTAGTACCAGCTGACGTCGAAGGTCGAGCCCAGCCCGCCCGCCTTGCCGCTGAGCACGACGATCGCCGCGAGCGCGACCGTGCCGACGAAGAAGGAGACCAGCGCCGCCTGCAGCCCGCCGGTCGCCCGGCCCAGGCCGGCGTTGATCGGCGCCTGCAGGGCGATCAGGCCACCGGCAGCGGCGGTGAGCAGGACGGCAAGCCCCCTATCCATCCTTCCTCCTCGCGAACTGCATCAAATTCCCCCTCCGGCGGATTGGGGATTTGACGCAGTTCGGGCGAATCGCCGTGATCTTCGTTTCTGCGGCGTGTTGCATCGATACGAGCAAGGTCGGTGAACCGTCCTGCTGTCATATCAGTAACCCGAAGGGACCATCGAACCGCGGATGCCACCTCCAGCCGAGACCTTTGCCTCCCGCCTCTTCCTAGGCCCGGCGCTGCGCACGCAGCCCGACCGCCGCTTGGTCACGCTTGTGCGCGAGGGCTACGAGAGTGCCTTCGAGGAGATCGTGCGGCGCTACGGCAAGCCGCTGACGCGTTACGCGGCCGCCATCGTCGGCTCACGGGGCGAGGACGTCACCCAGGAAGCCTTCTCCAAGGCGCTGCTGGCCCTGCGCCGCGACGGCAACGAGATCGAGCTGCGTCCCTGGCTGTTCCGGATCGTCCGCAACACGGCGCTCAACGACCTGCGCGACAGCCCACCCACTCCGGAGCTGCTGGCCGGGGCGATCGCCGCTGGCGGCAACCCGGCCGAGGTGCTGGAGCGCCGCGAGGAGCTCAAGGATCTGATGCAGCGCCTGCAATCGCTGCCCGAGCCGCAGCGGGCGGCAATCGTGATGCGGGAGATGGAAGGTCTCAGCCACGAGGAGATCGCGGCAGCGCTGGGCGTGAGCGGTGGCGCCGCCCGCCAGTCGATTCACCGGGCGAGACAGGCGCTGCGCGGCGCAGCCGGGGCGCTGGTACCGCTGCCGCTGCTGAAGGCGCTGCTGGTCGGCAGTGCCATGGGCACCGGGGAGGTCGCGGCCGGGGCCGCCGGAGTGGGCGGAGCCGCTGGGGCGGGAGTGGCGATCAAGGCGGCGGCGGCAACCGTTCTGGTCGCCGGGGCCGTCGGCGCCGGCGTGGCGATCCACGACGGCCGGCAGGGCGGTCGCGCCCAGGCACCGGTGGCGTCGAAGAGCGCCGCCCTCGACCGAGCCGCGACGGAGTCGGCGTTCACGACCCCTGCGGAAACGGACCCTTCCGGGAGCAAGGGCGGCGGAGGCGGCGATCGCCACGGCAGCGAGCCCGGCGACGATCGCGATGGCCACGGAGCAGAGCGGGGAGACGATCGCGGTGGTCACAGTGGCCCGTCCAGCGGGGGTCGTGGTGAGTCAGGCGAGGACTTGGGGGACGACCACGGAGGCGGTGGCGAGAGCGGTGGCGGCCACGGCGGGTCCCCTGGACCAGACGACGACCGTGGCGATCACGGTGGCTCTTCCGGGCACGGTGAGTCATCCGGACACGGCGGAGGACCGGGCTCGAGCGGCGGCGGTGAGGACCACGGGGGGACGCCCCAAGACGAGTCGCCCGATCACGGCGGTAGCTCTGGTGGGTCAAGCGGGGGCTCCGGCAGCGGCGGCTCCGACGACTTCGCGTCCGGGGGCGGCAGCGGGTCGAGCGGCGGCTCCGATCCCAGCGAGGGCTCGGCAACCCCCACAGGGGACAGCAGCGGCAGCGGCCTGAGCGAAGGATCCGACTTGAGCGGATCGGGCTCGGAATCAGAGCCCGACGACGGCTCTGGCGGCGGTGGCGGGAGCCACGGCGGCGCCTGAGCCGATCGATTCGTGATCTTCGCCGCCCCCTTGGGTTGTGGTGGCAAGAGCGTCTTTTCACCAACCAAGGAGGAAACGATGATTCGCCCCCACGCAAGACGAGCCCGCGCCGGTCTCGCGCTGGTCGCGGCAGGCCTGCTCGCGATGCTGGCGCTGCCGGGAATCGCCGCCGCCAAGGACGGCAACCACGATCGCATCCCGGATCGCTGGGAGACGCGACATCACCTTTCCCTCGACCTCAACCAAGCCGGTCGAGACCAGGATCGCGACCACCTCCGCAACCGCGCCGAGTTCCTCGCCGACGACGATCCGCGCGATCGCGACAGCGACGACGACGGCGTCATCGACGGCGACGAGAGGGCTGGCACGATCCAGGCCTTCGACGCCGAGACGGGACGGCTGACGATCGCCCTCTTCGGCGGCGACACGATCAGCGGCCTGGTCACCGAGCGGACCAAGATCAAGTGCGAGGACGAGCACTCACCCGACGTGACGACGCGCGCCCGCCACGGCGAGAGCGAGCCGGGCGACGACCACGGCGGTGACGACAGCTCCGGACCGGGCTCGTCGCACTCGGGCCGCGGCCCGAGCGGCCATGACGACCACGGCACCGGCGCCAACTGCACGACCTCCGACCTGATCGTCGGCGCCGTCGTCGAGGAGGCCGATCTGGAGCTCGAGCACGGCGTCGCCAGCTTCGACGAGGTCGAGCTGGCCGACTGAGCTACTTGGCGTCGAGCCAGTCCGCGCCGACGCCGACGTCCACCTCGAGCGGTGGGTCGAGCTGGTAGGCGGCGCACATCTCGCGCCGCACCAGCTCGACCGCGCCGTCCATCTCCCCCGGCGGCCCCTCGAAGAGCAGCTCGTCGTGGATCTGCAGGACCAGGCGGGTCTTGCCTCCGGCCTCGCGCAGCGCCCGCTGACAGCGCACCATCGCCACCTTGATGATGTCGGCGGCGGTGCCCTGGATCACGGTGTTGACCGCAAGCCGCTCGCCGAGGCGGCGGGTGTTGGGGTTGCCGGAACGCAGCTCCGGAATCGAGCGGCGGCGCCCCATCAGGGTCGTCACGTAACCCTCCTCCTGGGCCCGCTCGACGATCTGCTCGCGGAAGGCGCGAACGGCGGGAAAGCGCTCCAGGTAGCGCGAGACGAATTCCTCGCCCTCTTTGCGCGGGATGTTGAGCCGGTCGGCGAGGCCGAAGCCGGTCAGCCCGTAGACGATGCCGAAGTTGACCATCTTCGCCTTCGAGCGCTGGCCGACGTCGACGTCCTCGCGGGCGATGTCGAAGACCTCGGCCGCGGTTGCCGCGTGGACGTCTTCGCCGGCGCGGAAGATCTCCTTCAGCACCTCCTCCTCGGCAACGTGGGCGAGCACGCGCAGCTCGACCTGGCTGTAGTCGGCGGAGAGCAGGTTGTCGCCGGCCTCGGCGACGAAGCAGGCGCGAACGGGGCGGCCGATCTCGGTGCGGATCGGGATGTTCTGCAGGTTGGGGTTGGTGCTGGAGAGGCGGCCGGTGGTCGTCGAGGCCTGGTTGAAGGTGGTGTGGACGCGGCCGCTGGCGGGGTCGATCAGGTCGGGCAGCGAGTCGAGGTAGGTGTTCTTGAGCTTGGTCAGCTCGCGCCAGGACTCGATCTTCTCGACGATCGGGTGCTCGTCGCTGATCTGGGCGAGGACGCGGGCGTCGGTCGAGTAGCCGGTTTTGCCGCGGCGCTTGCGGGTCAGGCCGAGCTTCTCGAAGAGGATGCGACCGACCTGCTGCGGCGAGCCGATCGTGAACTCCTCCTCGGCCAGCTCGTAGATCTCCTTCTCCAGCGTGTCAATCCGCTCGCCGAAGCCGGCGCCGACCTCGGCCAGGCGCTCGGCGTCGAGCTTCAGCCCCTCGCGCTCCATCGCGGCGAGGACGTGGACCAGCGGCAGCTCGACCTCGCGCAGCAGCTGCTCCAGGCCCCACTCCTCGATGCGCGGGCGCTGGGTATCCGCCAGGGCCGCAACCAGGCGCGCTTCCTCGGCCGGGTCGAGCCCGGCCTCGCCCTCCTCGCCGTCGAGCGAGAGCTGCCCGTCGTCGTCGCCGGCAGCGGGGGCCGCCCCGGCGGCGATGCCGATGCCGGCGTCGGCGGCGAGCTCGGTCAGCTCGTAGGTGCGGCGCTGGGGCTCGAGCAGGTAGGCGGCGAGCAGCGTGTCGTGGTCGAGCGCCAGCTCGACCCCCTCGCGGGCGGCGGCGGCGAGCAGCCCGTGGCGGCCACCGCCTACGGACTTGGTGTCGTGGGCGGCGATCGGGCGCGCGGACAGCGCCAGCGCAAGCTGGTCGAGGCTCGAAGCGCCGGTCAGGATGCGCTCGCCGTCGGCGGCGGCCCAGCGCTCCCCGTCGATCGCCAGGGCGACCGCGCCCTCGCTCCCGCTCAGGTCCGCGGGCTTCCCCTCCTCCGCCTCGACCTCGAGCTCGGTCTCGACGCTGCGGCCGGGCACGGCGTCGCCCTCCGGCAGCGCTTCTTCCAGCCGCTCGAGCACCGCCCGCAGCTCGAACTCGCGCATGAAGTCACGCAGGGCGCCGCGGTCGGGCTCGGAGGCCATCACCGCCGCCAGGTCGACCCCGGTCTCGATGTCGTACTGGAGCGTCGCCAGCTGCTTCGACATGCGAGCGTCGTCGGCGTGCTCGACCAGGTTCTGCTTGCGCTTGGCGCCGGAGATCTGATCGACGCTGGCCAGCACCTTCTCCAGCGTGCCGAACTGCTGCAGCAGCTGGGTCGCGGTCTTCTCGCCGATGCCCGGCACGCCGGGGATGTTGTCGGAGGTGTCGCCGCGCAAGCCCATCAGGTCGGTGATCGACTGCGGCGGAACCCCGTAGCGCTCGAGCACCGCGTCCGCGTCGTAGATCTTGGTCTCGGTGATCCCGCGCGAGGTGCTCATCACCCGAATCCCATCGCCGACCATCTGGTAGGCGTCGCGGTCGCCGGTGACGACCATCACCGCGATTTCCTCTTCGCGCGCCTGGCGGGCCAGCGAGGCGATCACGTCGTCGGCCTCGTAGCCCTCGACCTTGACGTTGGTGTAGCCGAAGGCCTCGACCAGCGGCATCAGGTGCGGCCACTGCTCCCGCAGCAGGTCGGGGCGGGGTTTGCGCTGGGCCTTGTAGAGGTCGTAGGTGACCTCGCGCCCGGACATGCCCGCGTCCCAGGCGACGATGACACCGGCTGGATGGTGCTCGTCGATGACCTTGACCAGCATCGAGGCCAAGCCGTAGATCGCATTGGTCGGCCGCCCATCGCTGGTCCCGATCGACTCGGGCAGGGCAAAGAAGGCCCGGTAGGCCAGCGAGTTGCCATCGATCAGGAAGAGCTCGTGCTGGGGGTCGTCGAGTTTCTTGGCCGCCATCTGGGCCAACTCTATGAGGCCGGCAGGCGAGCACCCCGCGCGGGCCTCCAGCGAGCCCGAGGGGGCTTAGCTTCGCGCGAGCCGCTTGAAGCGCGAAACCGTTTCCGTGCGGCCGTCGGCGAGGATTGCGGTGAAAGTGAGCTGAAGGCGAAGGGCGCCGTGGCTGAGGCGACGCATCGCGGCTTTCGAGAGCTTGCAGTGAAGCGCGACTTCCCCGGCGGCGCTCGCCTGCCCGCCGCCCTTGCACACCCGGCGCCTGCCTTTCCCGTCCTTGATCGTCGCCCGCAGGGAGACGAAACCGGCGCCCGCGATCTGCAGGCGAGCGGTGAGCTGGCGGCCCGACCGCGCTGAGCTGGCGAAGAGAAGGGCCGGGACCGGTGGGAGCGGCTGCGGCTTCGCCGCGGCGACGACGGGTTCGGGCCCTTCCACCGGCTTGTTTTCGGTCAGCCAGGCTTCGGCTTCGGCCTGACGACCGGTGATGAAGTCGTGTGTTTCCTCAACGCCGTCTTCGATTTCCGCGAGATCGTGTTCGGGTCGGCCATTGTCCTGTTCCTCTTCCTGCCATGGCGCCAGCAGGTCCGCGGCCTCTTCAGCCAGCGTGCCTGGATCGAGGAAGGGCGTGGTGTGCGTGACCAGGTTCAGCGCCCCCCAATAGAGACGGAAGCACTTGTCGTCTTCGAGGCACCTGTTGAAGAGCACGCCGCCCCGGCCGTCGAAGCTGACTTCGCGCCCCGGCGTTCCGACCCCGATCGTCGGGATCCAGGTCTGGTCGGTTCCCCAGGGCAGCATCTGGAAGCGCCCCGCCGGATCGCTGTAGAGGTAGTAGTTGTTCGGGCGTTCGGCTTTTTCGGCCTGGACCGAGTCGGTGTGGCCGGAGTAGCCGTCCCAGTGGTCGATGTACTTCTCGACCGCCCACATCCTTGCCATCTCGATCAGCTCCGCGTTCGGGGCGACCCGGTCAGACCATGGCTCGGCGCCTCCACCGTTGACCGCTTCGATCAGGGCTTCGAGGTCGCCGATGTCCACTTCGGAGCCCTCGTCGACTTCAAAGAGCGCCTCCCCACCCGGGAACACGTCGTCCCCCTGCTCCCCCTCGTAAAGATGCTGAGTGTTTTCGTCGAAGGGCGTGCCGAAGATTCGACCGAGGGCGATGTCGTCGAGGTTTTCGAGGTCGAGGTAGACCCCGATGTCTTCCCCGTTGAGGCGGACGTAGGCAAAGCCGGTGCGGGAGGCGGGCACAGCGTTGGCGCGAAATGCGGCATAGGCGAGCGTCTCATGGACCATCGAGGGGTCCTGGACCATGTTGTTGAGCGTCATCTTGCGCAGGCCGAGCACGGCGTTGGTTTTTTTGAATTTGAGCTTGAAGCCGGGCTTTTCTTTCAATTTGCGAAAGGACCCACCGACGCTGCCCTTGAGCCGAACTTCGACCGGGCGGACGCTGACAAACGGTGTCGCTTCTTCCCCCGCCGGCGTCCGGTCGCTGCTTTTCGTCATCGAGAAGGTGCCGCTGACGTATTCGCCGGGTTCCGCTTCAAGGTCCGCTTCGGCTTCAGCCGAGAGCGTCAGGTCGATGAAGAAGACGGTGCTCGGGTCGTAGATCGCCGCAGCTTCATCGGCCAGAGCGGGCTGAGCCGAAAGGCCGGCGAGAGCCGAGATGGCCAGGGCGAGGCAGGCGAATCGAATCGATCTCATACCGAAAGAACGCTGGCGAGGCCGATTTCTACCGCCCAGCCAGCGGTTCGGCGGATATTTGAGCGCCATGGCCCGCCCAGCCGTGCGTGGCCACGCGGCCCGAATCTGATTCGATAGCCCCCATGACTGTCAGCGCCCAGTACAGCGTCACGATCCGGGTCGAGCTCGACGCCCGGCAGGAGCCGCTCGGCAAGCTCACCGCCGCGATCGCCGAGGCGGGCGGGCAGCTGCAGGGCGTCGACCTGGTCCCGGGCGCCGGCGGCGAGGGCAAGCGGGTGCGCGAGTTCACGATCGACGCCCAGGACCGCGAGCACTGGGAGAAGATCCTGCGGGCGATCGGCTCGACCCGCGGCGCCAAGGTGCTCGACTACGTCGATCGCACGATGCAGATGCACCGCGGCGGCAAGATCTCGGTCGAGAACAAGTACCCGCTGAAGACGCGCGACGACCTTTCGATGGCCTACACGCCCGGCGTCGCCCGGGTCTGCCAGGACATCCACGACGATCGCTCCAAGGCCTTCGAGTTCACGATCAAGAAGAACACCGTCGCCGTCGTCTCCGACGGCAGCGCCGTGCTCGGCCTCGGCAACATCGGCCCCGAGGCGGCGATGCCGGTGATGGAGGGCAAGGCGATGCTGTTCAAGGAGTTTGCCCAGGTCGACGCCTTCCCGATCTGCCTCGACACCCAAGACGCCGAGGAGATCATCAAGGCGGTCGAATTGATCGCCCCGACCTTCGGCGGCATCAACCTCGAGGACATCTCCGCCCCGCGCTGCTTCGAGATCGAGGACCGCCTCAAGGAGACGCTCGACATCCCCGTCTTCCACGACGATCAGCACGGCACCGCGGTGGTGACGATGGCGGCGCTCTTCAACGCGCTGAAGATCGTCGGCAAGCCAATCGAGCAACTGCGGGTGCTCGTGGTAGGCCTTGGCGCCGCCGGGGTAGCGGTAACCAAGATGATGCTCGCTTCCGGTGTCACCCACGTGGTCGGCTGCGATCGCCAAGGCGCGCTCTCGACCACTCGCGCCGACTACGAGTCCGGCGAGATGAGCGGGATCAAGCGCTGGTACGCCGAGAACTCCAACCCCGAACAGCTCAGCGGCCAGCCCGATGACGTGATCGAGGGCATGGACCTCTTCATCGGCCTTTCCGGCCCCGGCATCATCAAGCCCGAGTCGCTCGGCAAGATGAACGACGATGCGATCGTCTTCGCGATGGCCAACCCGAATCCCGAGGTGATGCCCGAGGACGCCGCCCCCTACGTGCGGATCATGGCCACGGGGCGCTCGGACTACCCGAACCAGATCAACAACGTCCTCGCCTTCCCCGGCATCTTCCGCGGCGCCCTCGACGCCGGCGCCCCCCGCATCACCGAGGAGATGAAGCTGGCCGCCGCCAAGGGCATCGCGATGGCGGTCACCGAGGAAGACCTCTCCGAGGATTACGTCATCCCCAGCGTCTTCAACCGCGAAGTCGCCCCAAAGGTCGCCGAAGCGGTGGTCGAGGAGGCCAAGCGCGAGGGCATCGCCCGCTTCAGCGAGGAGACCGGCACCTTCTCCACGGTGAGGGTCACCTAGCGCTTTGAAGGTCCTCGTCACCGGAGCCAGCGGTTTCATCGGGTCGGCCCTCTGCGACTCGCTGCTGGACCGGGGCGACAGCGTGGTCGGGTTGACGCGCGACCCCAAGCGGGCGCGGACGTCCAGCCCGAACATCGCCTGGCACGCCTGGGAGCCCACCCTGGAACGACCGCCGGCCGAGGCGTTCGAGGGCGTCGACGGCGTCGCTCATCTGCTCGGCGAGAAGATCAACCAGCGCTGGAGCGACGAGGCCAAACGGCGGATCATGGAGAGCCGCCGCACCGGCACCCACAACCTCGTTGGCACGATCGCCGGGCTGGAGGACAAGCCGAAGGCCCTGGTCAGCGGATCGGCGATTGGCTACTACGGCAACCGCGGCGAGGTGACGGTCGACGAGTCGAGCGACCCGGGCGAGGGCTTCGACGCCGAGGTGGTGCGCGAGTGGGAGAAGGCAGCGCACGAGGTCGACGGCGCTGGCGTGCGCCTCGCGATCATCCGCACCGGCCACGTGCTCGACCCGAGCGGCGGCTTCCTCGAGCAACTCCTTACTCCGTTCAAGCTTGGGGTGGGGGGTCCACTGGCGGGCGGGGACCAATACGTCTCCTGGATCCACGTCGACGACGAGGTCGGCATCCTGCTCTGGGCGCTCGACAACGACGAGGTCAGCGGCGTCGTCAACTCGACGGCGCCCAACCCGGTGACCAACAAGGTCTTCTCGAAGGCGCTGGGCAAGGCCATCAACCGGCCGGCCGTGCTGCCGATTCCCGGATTCACGCTGGACCTGATGTACGGCCGCGAGTTCGGCAAGGTGCTCAGGGGCGGGCAAAGGGTTATGCCGAGGCGGGCATTGGACCTTGGCTACGAGTTCAAGCACCCCGATTTGGACGAGGCGCTCGGCGACCTGCTCTAGGCAGGGGGAGGGACGGGTGGCCCCTCCCAAAACACTCAAGAGTGGCGTCGCCGCTCGTTTTGGGAGGGGCCACCCGTCCCTCCCTACGGCGCGCGCTTGCCCGAGCGCCTAGCTCTCGTGGAGAGCTTCTCGGATTGACTCACGCAGGGAGCCCGTGTCCGCGGCTTCTATTGCTTTGAGGAGCTCTGCCATCGCTTTCCTGCCGGAGCTTTGGGAGATCCAGGCGATGCTGGCGGATTCGAGGATCGGGTGGGTGAAGTGGGCAGCGGTTGGGTCGGGGGCTTCCAGGTAGCCAACCGTGGTCGAGTCCTCCGTGGCTTTGCGTGCGTTGGCCCCTACGGTTGCGAGGTTGAGCTTGCCGGCGCCGCGAGCGTTCGGGAGACAGATAGCTTTGACGCGAAGCTCACCGGCTCGATCGCCTTCCCGAGCCAGCTCAGCTTCAGCCCCCACGCAAAGCGGCGCGACGACGTAGGCAGTCACCGTCGCATCCGCAGAGACGCCTTCCCCTCCGCCACAGCCAGCTACGGCTGCGACCAGGACACAAGCAGCTGCCACGACGGCTCCGCGCGAGGCCAGGGCGCGGCGGGTGCCCCCGCCCAAAACACTCAAGAGCGGCTCCTGCCGCTCGTTTTGGGAGGGGGCACCCGCCGCGCCCCCGCCTTGGGCCTAGCCAAAGAAGACCTCGGCCTCCGAGTAAAGCGACTCGGGCACCGTCTTCAGCTCCGCTGTCGCCTCGCCGAGCTCGACCAGCTGGATGTCGGTGCCCTTCAGCGCCGTCATCTTGCCCCATTCCCCGGCGTCGACGGCGTCGATCGCGTGGAGGCCAAAACGAGTCGCCAGCACCCGGTCGAAGGCGGTCGGCGTGCCGCCCCGCTGGACGTGGCCCAGCACCGTCGCCCGCGCCTCCTTGCCCGTGCGCCGCTCGATCTCGCCCTCGAGCCAGTGGGCGATGCCGCCGAGCTGGACGTGGCCGAACTGATCGAGCTTCTCGTCCTTGGCCTCCGGCATGCCGCCAACCGGCTGCGCCCCCTCGGCGACGACGAGGATCGGTGCGTAGTGGTGCTCGAAGCGGCGACCGACGAACTCGCAAACGCGGTCGAGGTCAAAGGGCAGCTCGGGGATCAGGATCACGTTGGCGCCACCGGCGAGGCCGGCATGGAAGGCGATCCAACCCGCATGGCGCCCCATCACCTCGACGATCAGCACCCGGTGGTGACTGTCCGCCGTCGTGTGCAGGCGGTCGATCGCCTCCATCGCGACGTTGACGGCGGTGTCGAAGCCGAAGGTGTAGTCAGTGGCCCCGAGGTCGTTGTCGATCGTCTTCGGCACCCCGACGACGGCGACGCCGTGCTCGGCGTGCAGGCGGGCGGCGGCGCCGAGCGTGTCCTCGCCGCCGATCGCAATCAGGCCATCGACCCGGTCGGCCGCGAGGGTTGCCGCGATCCGCGCCGGCCCGCCCTCCTGCTTGAACGGATTGGTCCGCGAAGCGCCGAGGATCGTCCCGCCACGGGGCAGGATGCCGCGCACCTCGGGCACGCCGAGCGGGCGGCTGTCGCCCTCCAGCGGGCCGCGCCAGCCGTCGCGGTAGCCGACGAACTCGTGGCCGAAGTGTTCGACGCCCTTGCGCACCACCGCCCGGATCACCGCGTTCAGCCCTGGACAATCCCCGCCACCGGTGAGCACGCCAATCCGCATCGCCTCAGATTAAAGCTGCCCCAGCTTGCCCGGCGACGCGCTAGTTTCGCTCATACCCCGAACCTGGAAAGCGAGAAGGGAGCAAGGATGAGCGAGACGGTGGATTTGGCGGTCAAGCAGGCGCAGCAGAAGGTCTGGTCCAACGGTGATTTCGCCATGGTCGCCGGCCTGGTGATGATGGTCTCCGAGAACCTGGTCGAAGCGCTCGACGTCGTCCCCGGAGAGCGCGTGCTCGACGTCGCCTGCGGCAGCGGCAACGCGGCGCTGGCGGCGGCTCGCCGGTCGTGGGGCAACGTCGTCGGCGTCGACTTCGTCCCGGCCCTGCTCGAGCGAGGGCGCGAGCGCGCCGCGATGGAACGCCTCGACGTCGAGTTCGTCGAGGGCGACGCCGCGGCGCTGCCGGTCGGCGACGCGGAGTTCGACGTCGTCACCTCGGTCTTTGGCGCGATGTTTGCCCCCGAACAGGAGGTGGCCGCCGCTGAGCTCTTGCGCGCTTGCAAGTCGGGCGGCCGGATCGGCATGGCCAACTGGGTCCCCGACGGCCCGGTCAGTGGCCTCTTCGCGGTGATCGCCAAGCACGTCCCACCGCCGCCGGGGATGACCCCGCCGGTGCTCTGGGGAACCGAGGACCGGGTGCGCGAGCTGTTCGGCGAGGGGGTCGCGGAGCTGCGGATGGAGCGCCGGGCGTCGCGGCAGCCGTTCAGGTCGATCGACCACTACCTGGACTTCTTCCGCACCTACTTTGGGCCGATCAAGGGGGCCTTCGAACGGGTCGGCGCGGAGGGCGAAGCCGCCCTGGAGGCCGACCTGCGCGAGCAGCTGGAGAAGTGCAACACGGCCGGCGGGCGGGCCTTCGTGCTCGAGCCCGAGTACCTGCAGGTGACCGCGACGCGCGCTTAGAGCGTCAGGAAGTTCAGGAAGTCGGGCGGAAGACGCGGATCGTCGCGCCGATCAGCACGATGCCGAAGAAGATCAGGCCGGCGACACCGCCGCCCTGGCCGAAGACCGAGTAGGCGAACGTCGTTGTGGCGAGGGCCAGAAAGAGGCTGATGACCATTCCCATGCGGCGGGAATCCTATCCAGCCAGTGCGACGCGTGCCTCGCCCAGGAAGTCGCCGACCGCCCCGGCAGCGGCCTCGGCCCCGGCCGCCTCACCCGCGGCGCGGACCAGGCGGCTGCCGATGATCACGCCATCGGCGACCTCGCCCACCTGGGCAGCCTGGCCGGGCGTGCCGATGCCGAAGCCGACGGCAACGGGCACCTCGGTCTCGGCCTGGGTGGCGGTGACCAGATCGGCGAGCTGCGGCGGCAGCTCATCGCGCTCCCCCGTCGTCCCCACGGTCGAAACGACGTAGATGAAGCCCTCAGCGACAGCGCAGATCCGCGCCCGCCGCTCGGGCGGCGTCGTCGGGGCAATCAGCGGCACGAGCGCCAGCCCCGCCGCGGAGAACGCCTCGCGAACCGGCTCCGCCTCCTCCAGCGGCAGATCGGGCACGATCGCCCCGCTGGCGCCGGCGGCAAGCGCCCGGCTGGCGAACTCGGCCGCACCGCCGTGCGCAAGCACCATGTTGGCGTAGACCATGAAGACGACCGGAACCCGTCCCGAGATCACCTCGCAAAGCTCCAGCGCCGTCTCCAGGGTCGCGCCAGCCTCGAGCGCCGCCGTGGCCGCGGCATGGATCGTCGGCCCATCGGCAAGCGGGTCCGAAAAAGGAACACCAAGCTCAACCAGGTCGGCCGATTCGGCATAAGCCTCCGCGACCGCAAACGACGTCTCCCGGTCGGGATAGCCGGCCATCATGTACGGCATCAGCGCCGCCCGGCCTCCATCTCTCGCCACTTCAAACGCCGCAGCGATCCGAGCCGAGCCAGCTGAAGCTGTGGAGCTGGAAGTCACCCTCTCGTCTCCCCCGCCCCGGTCCGCTCCAGCACCTCGGCAAGGTCCTTGTCCCCACGGCCACTCAGGCAAAGCACGTCATAGCCCTCGCCACCGCCGTTCTCCAGGAACCAGGCGATCGCGTGCGACGACTCCAGCGCCGGGATGATCCCCTCGAGCTTGCAGAGCTCGGCGAAGGCGGCAAGGGCCTGGGCGTCGGTGACCGAGTGGTAGCTGGCGCGACCGCTGTCGCGCAGGTGAGCATGCTCGGGGCCGACCCCGGGATAGTCGAGGCCGGCGGAGATCGAGTGCGCCTCGAGGATCTGGCCCTCGGAATCGGCGATTATCGAAGAGAGGGAGCCGTGCAACACGCCGGTGGCGCCGGAGCCAAGCGAAGCGCCGTGGCGACCCGTATCCAACCCCTCCCCAGCTGCCTCGACGCCGATCAGCTCGACCCCGGCGTCCTCGATGAAGGGGCTGAAGATGCCGATCGAGTTGGAACCACCGCCGACGCAGGCGATCACCCGCGTCGGCAGAGCCCCCTCGGCGGCCAGGGCCTGCTCACGCGCCTCTTCGCCGATCACCCGTTGCAGGTCACGCACGAGGGCCGGGAACGGCGCCGGGCCGACGGCCGAGCCGATCACGTAGTGAGTGGTCTCGACCTTGGCGACCCAGTCGCGGATCGCCGCGCTGACCGCCTCCTTCAGCGTCCGCGCCCCCGCCTCGACCGCGACCACCTCGGCCCCGAGCAACCCCATGCGCTCGACGTTGGGGCGCTGGCGGCGGATGTCCTCAGAGCCCATGTAGACGACGCATTCGAGGCCGAGCAGGGCGCAGGCGGTCGCGGTGGCGACGCCGTGCTGGCCGGCGCCGGTCTCGGCGATCACCCGCGGCTTGCCCATGCGCTCGGCGAGCAGCGCCTGGCCGATCGCGTTGTTGATCTTGTGGGCGCCGGTGTGGGCGAGGTCCTCGCGCTTCAGGTAGACCCGGCGGCCGGCACGAGCGGAGAGGCGATCGGCCAGGTAGAGGGGCGTGGGACGGCCGATGAAATCGCGGTGCAGCAGGCGCAAGCGCTGCTTGAAGGCGGCGTCCTCGCGGGCCTCGGCCCAGGCTTCGGTCAGCTCGTCGAGCGCGGCGATCAGCGTCTCGGGGACGTAGCGGCCCCCGTAGGGCCCGAATCGCTCGTCGATTGCGCTCATCGAGCGGGGACGCTAGCGACGCCGGCGGCCTCGAAGAAGGCGGCCATCTTGGCGTGGTCCTTGCGGCCCGGCTCCGCCTCCACGCCACTGGCGACGTCGACCGCGAAGGGGCGGGTGACCGCGATCGCTTCGGCGACGTTGTCGGGCCGCAGCCCGCCGGCGACGATCGCCGGGATCACGGAGCCGTGACTGCGCAGCAGCGACCAATCGAAGCTTTCCCCGGTGCCGCCCCAGAGGCCCTTTCCACGCCGGTCGAAGAGGTGGTAGTCGGTGCGGAAGGCCTCGGCGCCGTGCACCTCGGCGCCGCTGGCGACGTGAATCGCCTTGATCACCTTGACCCCGGTCCGCCGCGCCACCTCGGCGCAGAACTGGGGCCCCTCGGCCCCGTTCAGCTGCACCATCGTCAGCCCAGCCCCCTCGACCGCCTTGGCGACTTCCTCGAGCTCGGGATTGACGAAGACCCCGACGACCTCGCACTTGCGGCGAAATGCGGCGCAAATCGCCGCGGCTTCCCCGGACTCCACGGCCCGGGGACTCTTGTCGTAATGGATCAGCCCAATCGCCCAAGCCCCAAGCAGCACGGCCTCGGCGGCGTCATCCAGGTTCGTGATCCCACAAATCTTGACTCTCACACCCTCAGGGTACGTGAGCAGCCAGAGCGGCAATCTCGCGCGAGTCAGGGGAGCGTCGGAAGGCGCTTCCCAAAACACTCCGGCGAGGCTCCTGCCGAGCGTTTTGGGAAGCGCCTTCCGACGCTCTGCCGCCCCGCGCGCCTATTCCGCTGAAGCCGGGCGCGTGCCGAGGGTGACCGTGACCGTCTTCTTTTCGTTGTCCCCGCGAAGCAGGGTGAAGTCCATCTCGTCGCCCGGCTGCGCTTCGTTGACCAGGTTGATCACGTCTTCCATCGAGCCGATCGGCTTGCCGTCGACCGCGGTGATGATGTCGCCGCCGAGGCTGACCTTGGCGCCTTCGATCGTCGCTTCGGTATCGCCGCCTTCGAGGCCGGCCTTGTCGGCCGGGCTGCCCTTGACGACTTCGTTGATGAGGACGCCTTTTTCGACCGGCAGCTTCAGCGCCTTGGCCACGGTGGGCGTGACGCTGCCGCCGTTGATGCCGATGTAGGCGTGCTTGACTTCGCCGTGCTGCTCGATCTGCTGGACGACTTCGCGCGCGGTGTCGATCGGCACCGCAAAGCCGATGCCGACGTTGCCGTTGCTGCCGCCGGTCTGAATCTGGGAGTTGATGCCGATCACCCTGCCCGAGGAGTCGATCAGCGGGCCGCCGGAGTTGCCGGGGTTGATCGCGGCGTCGGTCTGGATCACGTGCGAGATCGAAAAGCCGTTGGGCGCCTGGATCTGGCGCTGCAGAGCGGAGACAATGCCGCTGGTGACCGTGCGATCGAGCCCGAACGGGTTGCCGATGGCGACCACCGGATCGCCGACCTGAACCCCGGCGGAGCTGCCCAGCGAGAGCGGGTGCTGCTGATCGGCGGGCACGTCGACCTTGAGCAGCGCGACGTCGGTGGCGGGGTCGGTGCCGACGACTTCGGCGGTGTGGCTGGTGTCCGAGGAGCCGAGCTTGACCTCGACCCGGGTCGCGCCTTCGACCACGTGGTTGTTGGTGACGATGTGCCCTTCGGTGTCGATCAGGAAGCCGGAGCCGGTCGCAACGCCACCCCCGCCGCCTTCCGGTTCGCCCAGCGGGTTGAAGCCCGACGATTCTTCAGCGCCCTCCTCGGCTTCGATGAAGGCGACTCCCTGGCCGTCCCGGCGGTAGATCTGGTTGACGACGTTGGTCTCGCCGTCGCTGCTCGCCTTGGCCGCGATCGGCGCCGCCAGCGGCTGCGGCGCGGGCGCAGCGGGTTCGCTCTTCGCGTCGATCCAGCCGGCCGCGATCGCGATCCAGCCGAAAGCCGCCACGACCGCGCCGCCGAGGAGTGCCGAGCCAAATGAAGTTCGAAAGAAACGTCGCATTGGAGGCACTGTAGAGAGCCTTCCTCAGCGGTTCCTAAACGATCTTCAAGCGGACGCTAAGTTCGGCGCCGCTCAGGGAAGGCGGTGCTCGCGAGTCGCGTCCTCGGCCCCGGTCAGCTCGCGCGTCTTGGCCTCGGGATCGGCGGCGCTCATCAGCGCGCCGCCGATCAGCACGGCGTCGACCCCCACCCGCTCCAGCTCTTCCAGCTCGGCGCGAGAGGAGATGCCGCTCTCGGCGACGACGGTCTTGCCCGCCGGCACGTCCGGCATCAGCTCATACGTGGTGGCGATGTCGACCGTGCCCGTGTCGAGATTGCGGTTGTTGATCCCGATCACGTCGGCGTCCAGCTCCAGGGCCCGCTGCAGCTCCTCCTCGTCGTGCACCTCGACCAGGCAGTCGAGATCGAGCCCGCGCGCCTCCTCGTACATCGCCAGCAGCTCACGGTCATCGAGGGCGCGAACGATCAGCAGCACCGCGTCGGCCCCGTTCACCGCTGCCTCGAACAGCTGGTAGGGGTCGACGATGAAGTCCTTGCGCAGGATCGGCAGGTCGCAGGCCGCCATCGCGGCACGCAGGTCCTCCAGCGAGCCGCCGAAGTGACGCTGGTCGGTGAGCACCGAGAGCGCCGCCGCGCCGCCGCGCTCATAGGCCTGCACCTGCTCGGCGACGTCGGCCGAGGCGGAGATCTCACCAGCGCTCGGCGAGCGGCGCTTGAACTCGGAGATCAGCGAGAGCCCGGGCCGCACCAGCGCCTCGCTGAAGGGCCGGTCCTCGCCGCGAGCGGACAGGCGTGACTCGAGGTCCGCCTGCGGGACCTTGCCGCGGCGCTCCTCCACTCCCTCTTGCGCCGCCGAGATCAGCTGCTCGATCATTGCCACTGGTCGACCAAAGCCTAGTGGCCGAGCTCGGCGGTCGTTGCGATCAGGCGATTCAGCAGCTCGCGCGCGGCGCCGGAATCGACCGCCTCCGTCGCCTTCTCGACCCCCTCGTCGAGGCTCCCGGCGATCCCGCCGACGTAGATCGCGGCGCCGGCGTTGAGCAGGACGAGGTGGCGGCGGGGCCCAGCCTCACCCGCCAGCACCGCCCGCGCGGCGGCGGCGTTTTCCTCCGGGCTGCCGCCGGCGACGTACTCCAGCTCCGCTTCAGCGAAGCCGAAGTCGCCCGGCTCGACAAAGCGCTCCTCGGTGCGCCCGTCGGCGACCTCGATCACCCGCGTGCGGGAGCCGATCGAGATCTCGTCGACGCCGTCGTCGGCGGCAACGACCATCGCCCGCACGCTGCCGAGGCCGACCAGGGCCTCGGCGATCGTCTCCTGGTAGTGGCGGTCGGAGACGCCGAGCAGCTGCCGCTGCGCTCCCGCGGGGTTGGTCAGCGGGCCGAGAAAGTTGAAGATCGTGCGCACGCCGAGCTGCTTGCGGACCGGGACGACGTGGGCCATCGCCCTGTGGTGGCGGGGGGCGAACATGAAGCCGAAGCCGACCTCGTCGATGCAGCGACCCACCCGCTCCGCGTCGAGCTCGATGTTGACGCCGAGCGCCTCGAGCAGGTCGGCGGAGCCGGAGTGGCTGGTGCTGGAGCGGTTGCCGTGCTTGGCGACGGCACAGCCGGCCGCCGCGGCGACCAGCGCCGCCATGGTCGAGACGTTGAAGGTGGTGGGACCGCCACCCGTGCCCGCCGTATCGACCAGGTCGGCGCGCGAGGTGGCAACCGGGGTGGCGAGCGAGCGCATCGTGCGGGCCAGGCCGACCAGCTCGGGCACCGTCTCCCCCTTCGCCCTCAGCGCGATCAGGAAAGCCGCGGTCTGGACCTCGCCGCTGCGCCCCTCCATGATCTCGGCGAGGACGGTGGCGGCGTGGTCCGCGGTCAGGTGATCGCCGGCGCAGACCGCGTCGATCGCCCGCGTGACGATCTCATTCGGCGCCTCGCTCATACGAGCCCCTTCCGGTGCGCCTCATCTGGCCATATCCGGGAAAAGGCGCACCGGAAGGTCATTTGGCGTCTCCGAGGAAGTTGGCGAGCAGGTGCTTGCCCTGCGGCGTCAGCACCGACTCGGGGTGGAACTGGACCCCCTCGGCGGGCAGCTCGCGGTGGCGCACGCCCATCACGACCTCGCCGAAGCTGGCGCTTAATTCCAGCGCTGCCGGGAGGTCGGGGTCGGCGACGAGCGAGTGGTAGCGGCCGGCGACGAGCGGGCTCGGCAGGCCGGCGTAGACGGTGCGGCCGTCGTGCTCGACCTCGGCCTCCTTGCCGTGGATCGGGTCGCCCAGCACGGTGCGGCCGCCGAAGGCCTCGACCAGGGACTGGTGGCCGAGGCAGACGCCGAGCACGGGCGTGCCCGCCTCGGCAAAACGGCGGATCGCCTCGACCGAGATCCCGGCCTCGGCCGGCGTGCAGGGGCCGGGCGAGACGACGAGGCGGTCGGCATCGCGCTCGAGCAGCTCGTCGACCGTGGCCTTGTCGTTGCGGACGACCTCGATCTCCGCACCGAGCTCGCCCAGGTGCTGGACCAGGTTGTAGGTGAAGGAGTCGTAGTTGTCGACGATCAGGACCCTCATGGCCAATCCGGTTGCTCGCAGGCCAGCTCGACGGCGCGGAAGACCGCCTTGGCCTTGTTGACGGACTCGTTGTACTCGTAAGCGGGCTTGGCGTCGGCGACCGTGCCGCCTCCCGCCTGCACGTGGACCTGGCCGTCCTTGGCGACGACCGTGCGGATGTGGATCGCGGTGTCGAGGTCGCCGTTCCAGGAGAGGTAGCCGATCGCACCGCCGTAGGAGCAGCGCTTGATCGGCTCCAGCTCGTCGATGATCTGCATCGCCCGCACCTTCGGCGCCCCGGAGAGGGTCCCGGCCGGCAGCGCCGAGCGCAGCACGTCCATCGCGCCGACACCCTCGCGCAGCCTGCCCGAGACCTGGCTGACGATGTGGAGGACGTGGGAGTAGGTCTCGACCACCATCAGCTCGTCGACCGAGACCGAGCCGTACTCGCAGACGCGGCCGAGGTCGTTGCGGCCGAGGTCGACCAGCATCACGTGCTCGGCCCGCTCCTTGGCGTCGTTGACCAGGCGCTCGGCAAGGCGCCGGTCCTCCTCCTCGTTCGCCCCGCGCGGGTAGGTGCCGGCAATCGGCCGGGTCTCGACCCGGCGGCCGGCGACTTTGACCAGCGGCTCCGGCGAGGCGCCGGCGATCTGGAAGTCACCGAACTCGAGGAAGTACATGTAGGGCGAGGGATTTACCGCGCGCAGGCCACGGTAGATCGAGAAGGCCTCGACCGGGGCCGTGGCGGTGAAGCGCTGGGAGGGAACGACCTGGAAGGCATCGCCGGCATGGACGTACTCGACGATCCTCTCGACCGCCGATTCGAACTCCTCGCGCTCCATGTTGGAGCTGAAGCGCGGCGGCTCGGCGAGGGCGGGGCGCTCGGGTGCCGGCACGGCGCCGCGCAGGCGCTGCCGCGCATCGGCGATCGCCGCGGCGGCGCGCTCGTAGGCGGCGTCGATGCCGCCCTCGTCGTCGGCGAAGGCGCAGGCCATGATCGTCAGCTCGTGGCGCAGGTGGTCGAAGACGAGCAGCAGGTCGGTCACCATCAGCGCCATGTCGGGCAGGCCGAGCGGGTCGGGGTTGGGCTCTCCGAGCGGCTCGACGGTGCGGACCAAGTCGTAGCCGAAGAAGCCGACCGCGCCGCCGCAGAAAGGCGGCAGGCCCTCGACCGGGGCGAGGCGAAAACGCGCCAGGTGCTCGGCGACCGCAGCGTAGGGATCGGGCGCCTCGCGATCCTCGCCGCCCGTCTCGGAGAGCACGCCGTCACTCCAGCGCAGCACCGAGCGGGGGCGGAAGCCAACGAAGGAGTAGCGCCCCACCTGGCCCTGCTCGGCCGACTCGAGCAGGAAGCAGGGCGCCCCCTCGGGCTCACCGGCGCGCAGCTTGAGAAAGGCGGAGACGGGCGTCTCGCAGTCGTCGAGCAGGCGGGCGCAGACGGGGACGACGTTGCCTTCCGCGGCGAGGCCGCGCGCCTCCTCCAGGCTCGGCTGCAGCCGTAGGTCCGACTCAGCGACGACGGCCATCGAGCACTTCCATCGCGGCGGACTGCGGGACCTCGCGCGAGGCGAGCAACACGGCCAGGTGGTAGAGCAGGTCGGCGGCCTCTTCGGCGACGCGCTCGTCGCTCTCCTCGCGGGCGGCGCGGACGACCTCCTCGGCCTCCTCCTCGACCTTCTCGCCGATCAGCTTGGGGTCGTCGAGCAGCTGCACGGTGTAGCTGCCCTCGGGCCGCTCGGCGGCGCGGCTGCGCAGGGTGCGCTCCAGCGTCGCCAGGGTCTCGTGCAAGGCGGGAGCCGGCTCACCGGGGGCCGCGGGCGCGTCCTTCTCGGGCGACGCCGACCCGCCGACCTCGCGGTAGAAGCAGCTGCGCTCCCCCGTGTGGCAGGCGGGCCCGGTCGGCTCGACCAGGGCGACGATCGCGTCACCGTCGCAGTCGTAGCGCAGCTGGCGCAGCTTCAGCACGTTGCCCGAGGTTTCCCCCTTGCGCCAGATCTCCTCGCGCGAGCGGCTGTAGAAGTGCAGCTCCCCGGTCTCAACCGTCAGCCGCAACGCCTCGGCATTCGCGTAGGCAAGCGTCAAGACCTCGCCGCTGGCGTGATCCTGCGCCACCACGGGAATAAGACCCCGCTCATCAAATTTAAGCTCGCTGAACATCGACACCAATCGTATGTGAGGCAGTGGGGACACCCTCGAACGGGCGGATACTCAAAGTGCCGAGCTAATTAGCTCGGCACTTGGACGGGCGAGGGTGTCCCCACTGCCTCACTCGATTCCCAGCCGATCAAGCAGCCCCTCGTCGCGGCGCCAGTGGTCGCGCACGCGGACCTTGAGGTCGAGGTAGACCTTGCCCTCCAGCTCGGCTTCGAGCGAGCGGCGGGCGCCGGCGCCGATCTCTTCGATCTTGGCGCCGCCCTTGCCGATCAGGATGCCCTTCTGCGACTCGGTCTCGGCCCAGATTTCGGCGCTGACGGTGACCAGGCCGTCGTCCCGCCGGAGGATCTCCTTGACCGCCACCTCGACCGAGTGCGGGATCTCCTGACGGGTGCGGTTGAGCACCTGCTCGCGGATCAGCTCGGCCAGCAACAGCTCGCTCGACTGGTCGCTGTGGTCCTCGGGTGGATACAGATAGGGCCCCTCGGGCATCAACTCGCTGAGGCGGTCGACCAGCGCATCGACGCCCTCACCGTCGCGGGCGCTGATCGGGAAGACCTCGTCGACCCCATCCAGCTCGGCGGCGGCGGCCAGGGCCGGGACCATCTCGTTCGGCCCCAGCAGGTCGGCCTTGTTGACCGCGCAGATCGTCGGCAGCTTGCTTCCCGCTTCAACCAGGGCGCGGGCGATGAAGCGGTCCCCCGGCCCCACCCCCTCCTCGCCGTTGATCACGATCAGGGCGAGGTCGGAGTCGGCCAGCTCACGCTCGACCCGCTTCTGCATCCGCTCGGTGAGCACGTCGCGCGGGCGCTGCACGCCGGGCAGGTCGACGAGGACGAGCTGGCGCTCGGCCTCGACGTCGGTGCGGATGCCGCGAATCGCCCGCCGCGTCGTCTGCGGCCGCATCGAGACGATCGCCACCCGCGAGCCGACAATCCTGTTGACCAGGGTCGACTTGCCGACGTTGGGGCGGCCGGCGAGGCCGATGAAGCCCGAGCGACTCACGCCAGGCCCTCCAGCACGCGGGCCTGCAGCCTCAGCATCTCCCCCGCGTCGGTCTCGTGGTCATAGCCACAGAGGTGAAGCACGCCGTGGACCGCGGCCTCGGTCACGTCGGAGCAGTGCTCTGGGCAGATCGTCACGTCTCCCAGCTCCCGCGGGCCGGCGATTGGGCCGGCGCCATCGAGGGGGAAGGCGAGGACGTCGGTCGGGGCGTCATTGCCCCGGTGCTCGCGATTGAGCTCGCGGATGCGCTCGGCGCCGACCAGCTCGACCGCGAGATGGCCGTCCGCAACCGCCGCCGCGTCGAGCGCCGCCGCAACGGCGTCGCGCAGCTCCGCCGGCACGTCGGATAGGTCAGCTGTCGTCACTGCGGGGGGCGGACTGTCGCTCGGCGTGTTCACCGTAGGCGGCGACGATCTTCTGCACGAGCTTATGGCGGACGACGTCCTCGCCGCCGAAGCGGACGAAGGAGATGTCGGGGACCTGATCGAGGATGTCGCGGACGACGACCAGCCCGGAACGCTGGTCACTCGGCAGGTCGATCTGGGTCACGTCCCCTGTCACGACCATGCGCGAGTTGAAGCCGAGCCGGGTCAAGAACATCTTCATCTGCTCGGGGCTGGTGTTCTGCGCCTCGTCGAGGATCACGAATGAATCATTCAGGGTGCGGCCGCGCATGAAGGCGAGCGGCGCCACCTCGATCACGCCGCGCTCGAAGTAGCCGTTGACGCGGTCGGGGTCGAGCATGTCGAAGAGGGCGTCGAAGAGCGGCCGCAGGTAGGGGTCGACCTTGGCCTGGATGTCGCCGGGCAGGAAGCCGAGCCGCTCGCCCGCCTCGACCGCGGGGCGGGTGAGGATCACCCGCTGCACCTGCTTTTCGGCCAGGGCCGCGGCGGCCATCGCCACGGCGAGGAAGGTCTTGCCGGTGCCGGCCGGGCCGACGCCGAAGGTGATCGTGTGGTCGCGGATCGAGTCGACGTAGCGCTTCTGGTTGAGCGTCTTCGGCGCCACCTTGGTGTTGCGATGGCGCCAGACGACGTCGTCGAGGATCTCCGCCGGGCTCTCCTCGGCGTCGAGCGCGCCGGTGACCGCTTCGATCGTTCCGGGCGCCACCTCGTGGCCCTGCTCGATCAGCTCGACCAGCTCGTCGACCACGGTGGCCGCGGTCTGCACGTCGTCGGACTCGCCGTCGAGGGTGAGCACGTTGCCGCGCAGGTGGAAGTTGCAGTCGAGGTGACCGCGAAGCTCGCGCAGGACGGCGTCCTCGGAGCCGGCCAGCTCAGCGGCCACGGTGTTGTCGAGGGTCAGCTGCCTACGCGCCAAGCCGCTCACGCACCGCCGCGCTGACCCGCTTGCCGTCGGCACGCCCACCGAGCTTCGGCATCAGCGCCGACATCACCTGGCCCATCTGCTTCTGCTCGCTGGCGCCGGTCTCGGCGACGGCCGCATCGACCAGCGCGGTCAGCTCCTCGTCGGAGAGCTGCTTGGGCAGGTAGGCCTCGATCAGCTCCGCCTCGAAATTCTCCGCCGCAGCCTGCTCGGCCCGACCAGCCTCCTGGTAGGCCTCGGCTGCTTCCACTCGCTTCTTGCGCTCCCGCTGCAGGACGGCGACCTCATCGCCGTCGCCGAGCTTGGCGTCCTTCTGCAGCGAGTCGACGACCAGCCGCAGGGCGCCCGTCCGTTCACGGTCACCCGCCTTCATCGCCGCCCGCACGTCTGCCTGAACCTGCTCGAGAACGCTCATCCGCTTTAAGGGTAGTCGGCGGCGTCGGGGGCCACGGCGAGGCCCTTGGAGACCAAGTCGGCGACGTCGGTGCTGACGAGAGTCCAGCCGTAGCGGCGAGAAGCGGCGACATAGGCGGCGTCGTAGGCCGTAAGGCGGTACTCGGCCGCGATCTCGACGGTCCGGCGAATCAGCTCCGCCTCAATGGAAACCAGCTGACCTGCGCAGCGAGCGGAGATCAGGCGACACAGGTCGACGGCATCGTCGCTTCGCCTCTTTCTGGCGCCAACGACGTTGGCCACCTCGTACAGGGTCAGATCCAGCGCAGCGACCGGCTGGTCAGAATCAACGGCGAGTAGGCGCGCCGCCTCGAAGTAACGATCCCCACTGTCCTTCGCGGCAATCCAAACGCCGGCGTCGAGAAGGAGTGCGGTCAATGGGATTCGCGGTCTTCGCGGATCAACCTCGCAGCATCCCCGCCCATGTCGACGGGCGGACCGAGGAGGTCTTCGAATTCCTTGCGGCGGTTGGCGTTCTCCACCGCTATCTCCCGTTCGACCAACCGCCGCAGCAGACCACTGCGCGTTTCGCTGTTGGCTCGTGCCCGAGCATCGAGTCGGTCGAGCAGACCGTCTGGAATGGAGATCATCACCTTTGCCACGGGCTGAGTATATACGGTATTGCTGAGAGTTGTTGTCGTCATGCTTTGACCCTCGCAGGCCGGAACGCGCGCATGGGTCACGTATGTGCCGGAAGCGAGAATTCGAGCGCGCGGAACTAGCGAGCGTCAGCAATGTCGACCCGCTCCACGTCCCCCAATGGCATCTGCAGGAAGCGGGTGCCGAGGTCGCAGAAGGAATCGACGTCACCGGTGCAGAGGAAGCGGTAGGCGCCCTCGCCGTCGGCGGCACGGGCCAGGCCACGCCGCTCCAGGGTGCGCTGCACGGCGGCGGCGACGGCGTGACCGCCGCTGACCAGGCGGACGTCGCGCCCAAGGACCCGCTGCAGCATCGGCGCTACCAGTGGATAGTGGGTACAACCGAGGATCAGGGTGTCCACCCCGGCCCGCTTCAGCGGCGCGCAGTAGGCCCGCGCCATCTCCAGCACGCCCTCGTCGAAGGGTGAGCCGTCCTGGATGAAGGGCGCCAGGTCGGGCGCCTCGACTTCGGTCACCTCGAGCGAGCGGCCCTGCCCTTCGAGCGCGCGGCGGTAGGCGCCGCTCGCCACCGTGTTCGGCGTCGCCAGCACGCCGACCAGGCCGTTGTCGGTGATCGCCGCGGCGATCTCGGCCTGTGGCTCGACCACCGGCACCACCTCCACCCCGTGCTCCGCCGCGACCGCTCGCGCCACGTCCGCCCCGATCGAGGTCGCCGTGTTGCAGGCGATCACCAGCAGCTTGGCGCGACCGCCGAGCAGCAGCTCTGCGATCGAGCGGATCCGCGCCCTCAGCTCGTCTGGGTCCTTGACCCCGTAGGGGAACCAGGCCGTATCGCCGAGGTAGACGTAGTCCTCCTCGGGAAGCGAGATCAGGCACTCGTGCAACACGGTGAGGCCGCCGACCCCGGAGTCGAACATCGCGATCGGCAGCGAGGGGTCGAGCGGACTCCCGGTGGCAGGCAGGACCGTCAGGGCAGGCGCCCTATAGGAAGGGCTTGTACGTCATGAAGAAGACCGTCACGACGACGGCCAAGCCGGCGAGCGTGCCGACCTTGCCGATCCGGTCGCCCAGCGCCGTGAACTCGTCGCTGAGGGCGTCGCCCGCTTTCAGGTCCCGTTCGGCCAGCGCACGCGCCTCCCTCACCTTCGGCTGGAAGAAGCCGTGCTGGAGCCCGAAGAGGACGAGGATCGCCAGGAAGCCGACGCTGATGAACGCCTCGCTGGTCTCCCAGTCGCCGTCGATCAGCAGGTAGATGCCGGCCAGCAGCAGCACGATCATCCCCGGGTTGACCAGGTAGCGGTCGGTCTTCTGGATGCCGGCAAGTATCGCCGGCGTCGCCCGTGGGTGCTGCGGCACGACGGAGAAGAAGAGCGCGTAGCCGAAGGTCGGCCCGAACGCGAGCACGACAGCCAGGATGTGCAGGAACAGCGCGAACTTGTAGCCGGGGTCGACGATCGTGGCCTGCATCGCCGCGAAACATACCGTCGCCACCGGTGGCCTGGCGACTTTGTTTCGCTATCCGCAACAAAGTCGCCAGTCAGCGTCGAAGGAGCAGGGCCGCCCAGTCACCTTGGGAGCGGCGGTCAAGCTCAACGAGACCCACTGGAGCGAAGAGGGCCGCTGTCTCGTCCAGCTCACTCGGCAGCAGTCCCGAGCAGACCATCGTCGAGGGGGCCGAGGAGGGGTTCCCCGGAGCCTCCCCGCTGTTGCTCTGGGGAACCCCTCCTCGGCCCCCTCCGCCAACAAGCTGCTCAGCAACGACCCTGAGGACCGGCGCGGTCATGTTGGCCACGGTCGTTGGTGCCAGCTCGGGTAGGCCCTCGCGCAGGTTTCGGCGTTCGAGCTCGACCTTCACCTCGTTCGCCGCGGCGTTGGTGGTCGCCGCCTCGATCGCGGGCTGCTCGTGGTCGTAGCCGTGGACGGGGCCCCAACCCAGCTTTGCCGCCGCGATCGCAAGCACGCCGGAGCCGGTGCCGAGGTCGGTTAGCGGTCCGCTGGCCCCGCCGGCCGCGGCCAGCTCGAGCAGCAGCTCGAGGCAGAGCCGGGTGGTCGGGTGGGCGCCGGTGCCGAAGGCGCGGCCGGGGTCGACGACGACGTCGATCGTGCCCTCCCGCGGCGCCTCCCAGGAGGGCCGCAGCCAGAGTCGATCGCCGACCAGCAGCGGTTTGTGGAAGTCCTGCCAGCGGTCGGCCCAGTCATCGGGCACCTCGGTCGCGACGACCTCGACCAGGGCGTCGCCCGCCGCCACCTCGATCTCCCCCAGCTCCGGCAGCTCGCCCTCGCCACCGTAGATCGCGTACTCGACATAGCCCGGGCCGCGCTCCTCCTCGACCCCGTTTGGCGCCAGCACCGTCAGCTCGGCGAGGACGATCTCCGCCTGCTCGGGTGCGCAGCGGACCGCAAGTCGAATCAACCGAAGGCCCGGCGCACGCGGGAGAAGATCCCGCCGTCGTCCTGCTGGGAGCGCAGGTTGCGAGGCTCCAGCGTCGCCTCGAGCTTCTCGGCCAGCTCGCGCTGCTCCGCGGAGAGGTCGGTGGGGACGATCGTGTGGACGACGATGCGCAGGTCACCCGGCGGGCCGCCGCCCGAGCCCGGCAGCCCGTGGCCGCGCAGGGCGAACTGGGTGCCGTGCTGGATGCCGGGGGGCAGCTCGATCTCGCGCTCGCCCTCATGGCTGGGGATCTTGACGCTGGCGCCGAGCATGGCCTGGATCGAGGAGATCTCGACCGCGTGCATCAGGTCCTGGCCGCGCATCGGGCCGCGCCGCACCTCGAAGCCAAAGGCGCCACCGAAGACCGCCTGGAAGATGTCCTCCACGGAGGCGAAGCCGGCGCCACCGGGCGGGCCGCCGCCAGCGCGCAGGCCATCGTGGCCAAAACGGTCGTAGGCCTGGCGCTGCTCAGGGTCGGAGAGCACCTCGTAGGCCTCCGCCGCCGCCTTGAACTTCTCCTCGGCCTCGGGGTCGTGAGCGTTGACGTCGGGGTGAAGCTCGCGGGCGAGGCCGCGAAAGGCCCGCTTCACCTCCGTCCCGGAGGCGTCGCGCTCGACGCCGAGGACCTCGTAATAGTCGCGTGGCATCAGCAGCTATCTCATCAGCCGTCGTAGACCGTCTCGCAGTAACGAGACAACTCGCGGGCGGCGCCGCGCACCGAGGCGATCGCGGTGGCGTAGTCCATCCGCAGCGGGCCGACCACGCCGACGGCACCGAGGTTGCGGTGGGCGAGGCCGTAGTTGGCGCCGACGACGCTGACCGAGCGCAGCTCCGGCTGCGGGTTCTCGCCGCCGATCCAGAGGAAGACAGAGCGCTGGTCGAGGGCCGATCGCAGCATGCCCAAGAGGCTGGCGCGCTCCTCCAGCGCGATCATCAACCTGTCCGCGCTGGGCAGGTCCGAGACGTGCGCTTCGGAGAGCAGCCGCGAGGCGCCGTCCATGTAGAGGGTGTCGGCCGATTCTCCCGGGCGCTCGAGCTCGGTGAAGGCGGCGCCCAGGCGGGCGACGAACTCGGCCTCGCGCGGCCCCAGCTCCGGGTCCGCGAGCCGGCTGGCGATCATCCGGGCGCCGACGCCCATGCCGGCGAGCGACTCGTTCAGGTAGCTCGACGACCACTCGACCAGGCCGGGGTCAACCGGGTTGGGGAAATCGAAGACCCGCTTCGCCACGGCCCCGTTCGAGGCGATGGCGACCACCATCACCCGGCTCGGCTGCAGGCTCAGCACCTCGACCCGGTGGATCGTCGCCGCAACGGTCTCCGGCGGCGCCGTGACCAGCGCCATCAGATCGGTGATCTGCGCCAGCGCCGTCGTCGTCTCCCGCATCGCCGCATCGATCTCCCGCCGCAAGCCCAGCTCCACCCCGGCCTCGATCGGGGGCGAGCCCGTCGCCAGCAGCGAGTCGACGTGACGGCGGTAGCCCGCCTCGGTCGGCATCCTCCCCGCCGACGTGTGCGGATGGGTCAGGTAGCCAGCGGCCTCCAGCGCCGCCAGCTCGGCCCGGACCGTGGAGGCCCCCCACTCGACCTCGGCCCGCTCGGCGATCTCCTTTGAGGGCACCGGCCGTCCCGACGCAAGATACGCGTCAACAACAAGCTTGAGAATGAGCTCCTGCCGAGTCGAAAGCATGCCCTGAAGTCTAGGAGGAGCGGCGGGTGGCCCTCCCAAAACACTCAAGAGCGGCTCCCGCCGCTCGTTTTGGGAGGGCCACCCGCCGCTCCCTTCCCGCTACAGCCGAACTTCCGCCTCGGCGTTGCGAATCGTCTCATTCTCACCCTGAGCGGCGACCGTGTCGATCGTCACCGAGTCGCCGTCGACCGACTTGACCGTGCCGCTGACGACGATCTCCGTCTCCGGCGCACCCATGCCGCGGAACTGCACCGAGAGCCGCTTCAGCGCCTTCGGATCGCCGCCGGCGACGTCGGCGGCGGAACGGGCGACGAGGCCCATCATGTAGAGGCCGTGCAGGATCGTGTTCGGCAGCCCGACCATTTTGGCGAACTCGGGATCGATGTGGATCGGGTTGAAGTCCCCGGAAGCGCCGGCGTAGCGGTGGGGCAGGTACTTGTCCGGTGTGACCTTGAGCTCCGCGATCGCGTCGCCTGGATTCAAGTCCGCCATCTCAGACCCCCCTCACGATCAGGGTCCAGGTTCCTCGCGCAACCTGGTCCCCGTTCTGGTTGACCGCATTCGTCTCGAAGACGTAGAAGCCCTTGCCGTCCTTCTCGGAGATGTCAAGGCACTTGGCCGTGGTCGTGATCTCATCCCCGGAACAGGCGGGCTCATCCCACTCGAACTCTTGGCCGCCATGGACCATCGCCGCGAAGTTCATCCCCACGTCGGGATCGAACATCGCCGGGCCGACCGCCGGTGAGCTGTAGACGACCGCGAACATCGGCGGCGCGACGACGTCGCGGTAACCAGCCGCCTTGGCGGCCTCGCGGTCGAAATAGACCGGGTTGTCGAGCCCGATCACAGTCGCGTACTCGCGAATCTTCTCCTTGCCCACCTCATAAGTCGTGGCGGGCCATTCCTTGCCTATTGCCTCTGTCTTTATAGCCATATGGTCGCGGCAGTCTAATGACGCTCACCGGGACTGGTCGCCTGGCCAATCCGAGCTTTGAGAGGGACCGGGCACCCCTGCCGGCGGCTTGTACTTTTTCGGCAATTCCTTGCGGCGCCAGCAACGGGCTCCCCACCGAAAAAGTTGAGCCGGCAGGGGTGCCCGGTCCCTCCTAACTACTCGTCAATCTCCAGCACAGCCAGAAACGCCTCCTGCGGCACTTCCACTCTGCCGACCGACTTCATTCGCTTCTTGCCCGCCTTCTGCTTCTTCAGCAGCTTCTGCTTGCGGGTGACGTCGCCGCCGTAAAGCTTCGCGGTGACGTCCTTGCGCAGCGCCTTGACCGTCTCGCGGGCGAGGATGTTGGAGCCGATCGCGGCCTGCACCGGCACGTCGAAGAGCTGGCGCGGGATCGTCTTGCGCAGCCGCTCGACCAGGCGCTTGCCCTGCTCGTAGGAAAATTCGCGGTGGACGATGATCGAGAGCGCATCGACCTTTTCGCCGGCCAGCAGGATGTCGACCTTGACCAGGTCGGAGGCGCGGTTGCCGATCGGCTCGTAGTCGAGCGAGGCGTAGCCGCGGGTGGACGACTTCAGCAGGTCGAAGAAGTCGAGGACGATCTCCGCCAGCGGCATGTCGTAGCGGATCTGCACCCGCACCGGACTCAGGTAGTGCATGTCGACGTGGGTGCCGCGCCGCGCCTGGCAGAGCTCCATCACCGCGCCGACCTGCTCGGATGGGCAGATGATCGTGGCGCGGATGTAGGGCTCTTCGATCGCCTCGATCGAAGCCGGGTCCGGCAGATCGGTGGGGCTGCGCACCTCGTTCGACTCGCCGTTGGTGAGGTGGACCTCGTAGCGCACGTTGGGGGTGGTCGAGAGCAGGTCGAGGCCGTACTCGCGTTCGAGCCGCTCGCGCACGATCTCCATGTGGAGCAGGCCGAGGAAGCCGCAGCGAAAGCCGAAGCCGAGCGCCTCGGAGGTCTCCGGCTCCCAGGAGAGCGCGGCGTCGTTGAGGGCCAGCTTCTCGAGCGCGTCGCGGAGGTCTTCGTAGCGGTCGGTGTCGATCGGGAAGAGGCCGCAGAAGACCATCGGCCTGACCTCGCGGTAGCCCTCCAGCGGCTCGCTTGCCGACCGCTCCAGCGAGGTCAGCGTGTCACCGACCCGCAGCTTGGCGACGTCCTTGATGCCGGTGATCAGGTAGCCGACGTCGCCGGCGTCCATCCCCTGCACCGCGGTCATCGCCGGCCGGAAGAAGCCGATGTCGTCGATGTCGGCCTCGGTGCCGTTCTGCATCGCCAGGATTCGCCCGTGCTTCCGGAAGGCGCCATCGACGACCCGCACGTAGGCGATCACGCCGCGGTACTGGTCGAACTCGGAGTCGAAGATCAGCGCTCGCGGCGGCGCCTCGGGCTCGCCCCTGGGGGCCGGAATCCGCTCGACAATCGCCTCGAGCACCTCGGGAACGCCCTCCCCGGTCTTGGCCGAGATCCACAGCGCTTCCTCTGGGTCGCCGCCGGTGAGGTCGGCGATTTCCATCGCGACCCGGTCCGGCTCGGCGCCGGGCAGGTCGACCTTGTTGATCACCGGGATCAGCTCCAGCCCGCTCTCGATCGCCAGGTAGGTGTTGGCGACCGTCTGCGCCTCCACCCCCTGGGCGGCGTCGACGACGAGCAGGGCGCCCTCGCAGGCGGCAAGGCTGCGCGAGACCTCGTAGGAGAAGTCGACGTGGCCGGGCGTATCGATCAGGTGCAGGTGGTAGATCTGCCCGTTGGTGGCGGTGTACTCGACCCGCACGGCCTGCGCCTTGATCGTGATCCCGCGCTCGCGCTCGAGGTCCATCGAGTCGAGCATCTGGGCCTGCATTTTCTTCGGGTCGACGGCGCCGGTGACCTCGAGGATGCGGTCGGCCAGGGTCGACTTGCCGTGGTCGATGTGGGCGATGATCGAGAAGTTGCGGATGTGGTCCATGTGCGGGGTCGGAGTATGGCCGACTGACGGGGGTGGTCGGTCGCGGGTCCTGTCATCGGGGTGGGGTGCTCCCCTCGCCCTGCGCGCTGTTCCGGGCGAAGGGGCAAAGCGCCCGCAGGCTTAGGCCTCGCCCTCCACAGCCTCCGGGCAGCGGGGCCCACCCCACCCCGATGCCACCCGCGAAGGAAGGCATGGTCAGACACCACCCCAGCCCCGAATGCAGCGGGACCACAAAAGCGGGGTTCCTTTGCTTGTCAGGGACAGGCCGCCGGGTTGAGGCGGCGGCCGGTCAGGTGGAAGATGGTCGTGGGGGACTTGCGCAGGACGATCTTGGCGCCGGGGGCTTCGGTCCAGCGGGCCGTCGGTGGGTATTTGGGCTTGTGGGGTTCGATGCGGTCGCGGCTGGCCACCACGTAGTCGTAGTTGCCGGCGTTGATCAGGCGGCGCCAGGCGGGACAGGTCGTCGGGGCGGTGAAGCCGCCGTGGGGTTGCTCTTCGCCCACGTAGTCGACGCGGTTGCTCAGGTCGCGGCCGTAGAGCGGGTATTGGCGGGTGCTGGTGGTGGCTACGCGGGCGCCGGTGATTCCCTGGGCCCAGGCGAAGGCGGCATTGAGGCCGGGGGTAGTGAAGGACGGGTCGGCGTAGCGCTGCTGAAGGTAGTGGCGCTGGAGCGGATATCCGACGGCCACGACGAGCAGGACCAGCGCAACCCCGGCCCCGATCACGGTGCGCCGGCCCGCCGAGACCTTGAGCTCGCCCTTTTCCTGACCTGGTCCGACAGAAGGCGAGCTCATCGAGAGGCCGGCGAGGCGCCGGCGCAGTGCCGGGGTGACGGGCAGCAGCGCCAGGCCCATGACCAGAGCCGGGGCCAGGTAACGGAGGCCGGACTCGAAGCCGTGCGGCGAGCCAGTTGGACCGGAGGCTGAGGTTGGGGCGATGAGCCAGGCAAGGGCCGCTGCCAGGCCGACGGCCCCCGCCACTCGCAGGATCGGATCCGAGCGGCGACCCAGGCTGAGGACCAGACCGCCCAGCGCGAGCGCCCCGAGCAGGGGCCAGAAGATCGTCAGCCCGTGGTGAAGGCCCGGCAGGAGCCAATCGGACCACACCGAGCCGTCGGTGAGGTAGCCGAGCACGCTGTGGTCTTCACGACCGCCGAGAGCTTGCGCCGGGGCAGGCAGGGTGATCGGCCCGAGGTGCTTGACCCAGGGCAGGGGATTGCCGCTGTGCGCCAAGTTGCGCAGGTACCAGTAGCCGCCGCCGGCCACGGCCGCCAACCCCGCCACGGCCAAGGCCCGCCAGCGCTCGCCCTTCGGCGCCACCAGGGCGAGACCACCGACCAGGACCGCGGCCGGCAGGAGGAAGTTCAGCTTCGTCCCGGCGGCCAGCCCGGCGGCCAGGCCGACGATCACGAGGCCGCCAAGGCCCGGTCCCCGCCGCTCACCTTCAGACGCGCTCCAGGCATTGACCGCAATCGCAACGGCGGCGAGCAGGAAGAAGGTTCCAACGATGTCGTTGCGCGCCTCCCCTGCCTGGTCTGAGAGGACCGGCAAGCTCAGTGCAACCGCGCCAAGCGCCAGCGCCCAGGGAGCGACCCGGTACGGGCGACCGATGCACCACGTGGCAACCAAGCAGCCAACGAACCAGCCGAGGTTCAGCAACGGTGACAGCAGGTCCCGGTGGAACGCGGTCATTCCGACCGCGTGGAGCACTTCCGAGTTCGCCGGGTAGAACCAGGCCAGGAACTGCGGCGCGATGAAGTGCAGGCTCCAGGTGTCCCCGCCCTGGAAGAACCCTGCCGCAAAGGGGCCGTGGTACCAGGTCGAATCGAACCCGGTCATTCCCGTCGAAAGTCGGAGCTTCACCCCCGCGGCGAAATGCACAGTTGCTGCCGCGGCAATCACCAGGGCAACCAGCGCCGCCGGTGAAGGACGGCGGGGGGTCCCTCCGACGCGGCGGCGTCCTCTTTTTCGCCCAGACCAGTCGGCGAGAGCCGCCCGCTCAGAGGCGAAAAACCCAGCAAGGCGGAGGGACCCCCCCGCCGTCCTCCCACCAGCAACCAGAGCCCCGCCCCAACAACGATCACGGAGGCCAAATACGCCCCAGCCTTGAACCACCCCACCGTCCCAAGCACCTCGGCGATCCACAGCAACCCAGCGATCACGAGCACCGCGGTTGCCAGCTGGCCCGGCACGCCACCTAGTTCCGACACCAGCCTCCGTCGAACACTCGCCGCCCCGAGCCAGGCAAACCCAACGATCAGCCCCAGCTCAACGACCCCGAGTAGATACCGCCCCAGCCCAAGCATCTAGCGCCGCCGCAGCAGGCGGGTGATCTGCTCCAGCTCGGCGATGCGGAGCAGCTTCGCCATCGCCAGATAGGCGAGTCCGCCGAGCCCGAGCGCCACGCCCAGCGAGATGATCTGCCCGGCGAGCCCACGGCCAAGCTCGCTGTCGAGCACGTCCCAGACGCCGAAGGTGACCGCGGCCAGGGCGGCGGAGGCGACGGTGATCCGGATCGCGGTGCTCGAGCAAGCGGCCGAACTCCAACCCGTTGAGCTCGCGGCGCAGGATCAGCGCCTGGGCGACGACCGCGGCCGTCGTGCCGATGCCGGTCGCGGCGACGATCCCGCCGGCCCCGAAGGGCTTGTAGAGAACCAGCGCCGCGAGCGCCGAGACGACGAGGTCGATTCCGGCGGCAGTCCGGTCGCCATCCAGGGCCGCTGGAGGCTGAAGAAGGTCCGGGTTTGAAGCAGGTAGAGGCCGTTGGTGGGCAGCGAGAAGGCAAACCAGAAGAGCGCCGTGGCGACGAGCGCCGTCTGCTCGGGGGTGAACTCGCCGCGCTGGTAGACGAGGCGGATCATCGGCTCGGAGAGGACGAGGACGGCGGCGGCGGCGGGAACGAGGACGAAGAGGATCTGGCGCATCCCGTTGGCCATCGTCGCCCGCAGGTTCTCCATCTCGCCACGGGAGGCGAAGCGGGCGAGGGTCGGGAAGAGCACCGTCGCGATCGCCACCGAGAAGATCCCCTGCGGCAGCTGGTAGATGCGGAAGGCCTTGTCGATCGCCGCCGGCGCCTGGTCGCTGACGAGGCTGCCGAAGAGGCTGTTGATCAGCATGTTGAAGTTGATCAGGCCGAGGCTGATCGTCACCGGCAGCATCAGCAGCAGGACCCGGCGCACGTCGCGGTTGCGCCACTCGAAGCTCCAGGCGAACTTGAACGGGCGTGTTGCGCAGGTCGAAGGCCGGGATCAGCAGCTGGACCAGGGTGCCGGCGAGGATGCCGATCGCGTAGGCGTAGATGCGGTTCTGGCCGTGGAAGTGGGGCGTCGACGAGGACGGTGACAGGCGATGATCGTCAGGTTCCAGAACAGCGGCGAGATCGCGAAGGCGCCGAAGCGGTCGTAGCTGTTGAGGATGCCGACGACGACGCCGCTCATCCCGAGCAGGATCAGGATCGGGAAGAGGACTTGGGAGAGGGTGACGGTGAGGTCGAGGATCGCGCCCTCGAAGCCAGGGGCGAAGAGCGGCATGACCACCGGGGCGAGGAGGACGAAGAGCGCCGTGATCGCGCCGAGGACGAGGGTGACCAGCAGCAGCAGGGTCGAGGCGAGCCGGAACGCCTCGCGGTAGTTCTTCTTCTCCAGCTGCTCGGTGAAGATCGGCACGAAGGCGGGCTGCAGCGCCGCGTCGGCGAAGAGGGCGCGGACCAGGTTGGGGACCTGGAAGGCGATCGTGAAGGCCGACATCGGCCCGTAGATGCCGTAGTAGGAGGCGGCGACGATCTCCCGCACCAGACCGGCGATCCGCGAGGCGGCGGTGGCGATCGAGAAGAAGGCGGTTGAGCGGGCGATGCGACCCGCCTGCCGACCGGGGGCAGGATCTCCGTTTGGTTCCTCGCCGGGCTCGAAAGCCTCGGCCGCGCGCACGGCTGCGTCGCTGGCGAGCGCCTCCTCCTCCCGGTCTGGTCTTTCGGGTGTCTCCAAGCTTGGTCTCAGTCGCTATAGTCGGCGGCCGCTTGGAGCCGGCTCGAGCCCGCTCAGGCACACGACACATGGCCAACATAGCCTCACAGAAGAAGCGGATCCTACGCAGCGAGCGCGAGCGCGCGGAGAACCGCCTGCTCACGAGCACGGTGAAGACCTACTTCCGCCGGCTCGAAAGCGCGGTCGAGGCGGGCGACGCGAGCAAGGTCGAGGCGGAGCACCGCACCCTCGTCTCCAAGATCGACAAGGCCGTGCAGAAGGGCGCCATGCACAAGAACACGGGCGCCCGCAAGAAGTCCCGGGCCGCGCGCATCGCCACCGCGGCTGCCTCGAAGTAGTCAGGCCGGCGCACCCGCCGCCCGCCTGAGGGCCAGGGTGAGCGCCATCTCGTCGCCGTAGTCAGCTCCCCCGCGGCACCAGACCTCCAGGTCGGCGAGGGCGATCGGTCGCCTCCTGCAGATCCTCGACGCTCGTCCGGCCGAGGCGGGCAACCAGCTGGCGCGCGGCGTACGGATGCATGCCGAGGCTGGACTCGATCTGCTTCGGCGGCACCCCCTGCTCAATCTGTGAGGCAGCGGCGCAAGCCTTGCGCAGGCGCGAAGCCAGCCCGTAGATCAGGCCGGTCACGTTCTCGCCCTGGGAGACGAGGCGCTCGGCGATCGACGCCGCCTTCGCCGGATCGCGCTCGAGCAGAGCGTCGGAGAGGGCCCAAACCGCGGCCTCGGAGGTATCGGAGACCATCGCATCGAGGTCGGCGGCGGTCACCTGCCCGCCCTCCCCAGCCCAAAGAGCCAGGCGCTCGAGCTCGTTGCGGAGGCGCACCGAGTTGGCGCCCATGCGATCGACGAGGGTGCGAGCGGCCGCCGGCTCGAGGGCGAAGCCGAGTCGCTTCGCGTCCTCGACGAGCAGGCGCGGCATGTCCCGCGCCTTTGGCGCCTCGAACTCGTGGATCTCCCCCTTTGCCGCCTTGACCGCTTTCGCCAGCTTCGCCGGCGCCTTGGCGCGGGCGATCAGGACCACGGTCAGATCGGGCGGCAGCGCGCCGATCGCCGCGACCACCGCTTCGAGCTGCTTGTCGCGCCAGCGCTCCACCCCGTCGGCCAGCAGATAGCGCCGGGTCTCGGTCAGCGACATCGCCGGGATCGCCATCAGCAGCGCCTCGTGGTCGGGGCCGCCACGGCCCTCGCTCGGCTCGAAGACCTCGAGCGCCCCGGCGCCGCCGTCCCCTTCAGCGCGAGCGCGCAGTCGGGCTCGGGTTGCGTCGATCTTGGCCTGGTCGGTGCCGGCGATCAGGTAGAGCGATGCCAAGCCCTCGGCCATTGCGGCCGAGTCTAGTGATGGGGCCTGTCTGACCCTTCAGCGTCCCGAGCTTCCTTGTCGGTGGCGTAGCCCGGGACTTCAGGGACATCCTTCGTCGCGGTGGGCGGTGGGGGCACGGCGGCGCTTGGCGGCACCGCCGCGTCGCCCGCGGCCTTGCTGGCCGAGTAGCCACTCGGCTGCGAGGGAGCGGAGTAGTGGCTGTCCTTGCCGCTGAACCTGCCGGGAGAAGGAGCTTTGGCTTTGACCACGGAGTCGCTTTTGACCTTTGCCGTGGAAGGCCCGCTCGAGGGCGAGACCGGCTTCGAGCCGGAAGCCGACGAATCCTTCGACGACGTAACCGAGGACCGCGGGGGTTCAGCCACCGCCACGACCGGAGCCGGAGAGGCCGAGGGGGCCGGCGTCGTCACCTGCGGCGCGCCAGTCGGCTGGGAAACCGGGACCGAGGTCGGCTGCGGCTGCGCCTCGGCGGTCGGGGACGGCCCCGCGGGCGAGCCGCCGAGCTGGTGCGAGCCGCCCACGCCCGGGGCAGAGTTTCGCGCCGGCACAGCGTGGCCGCGCGTCGGAGCCGCCTTGCCAGCGGCGCCGGCGGCGCGCGAGCGTGGGCTGCGGCGAGGAGAATGCGCGGCGGCGGGGGGGGAATGCGTCAGGGCGATTGCGCCGTGAACCGCGCCGGCCTCGGTCGGATTGCTGGGAATCGGACTGTTTACGATTCCGGGCCAGCCAAGCTGGGAGATGAAGGCGACCAGGCCGAGCCCGATTGCCGTAACCAGGGCAAGCAACGCGATCGAGGTGCTGCGCAGCCGGACGAGCATGGCGTCCCCGGCCAGGCTCGATCCGAAAACCGAGCGGGACAACATCTGTCGAGTCCTGAGGAGCACCAGCTTAACTATCGACCATCGCCGGGGCCAAAACCAGGAATCTGGCACGAAAACCTAATACTGGGTGGACGTTCCGTTGAGGCTGGTCTCAGCCCCTCGAGGCAACCCTGACCGAGCCCCCGCCCACTTCGAGGATGACCGTGCCGTCGCGATCGGTGCGCAGCATTCGAACGCCGTGTGCGGCGAGCGTGGCGAGGGTGGCAGGCGTCGGATGGCCATAGGAATTGTCCGCGCCGACCGAGATCACCGCCAGGCGCGGCATGGCGCGGTCGAGCAGGGCGCCAAGGCCGGCATCGTCGCTGCCGTGGTGAGCGACCTTGAGCACGTCGACCGGGCCAGGGGTGATCGGCACGGCCTCTGCCTCGGCGTCGGCGGTGAGCAGCATTGAGAAGCCCCGCCAGCGAGCGAGCAGGATCAGCGCCTGGCTGTTCGGGTCCGCGCCGGCAAGCGGCGCGGCGAGCAGCTCAGGTGGCGGCCAGAGGACTTCGACCCGCAGCTGCCCAGAGCGAAGCGCGCCTCCGGCGGCGATCCGGACGGGGGCGGTGCCGGCAGCTTCCGCCTCGCCGCGCAGGCGACGGCCGAGGCGCGCGTAGGCGAGCCGGGCGACCGGGAAGTGACCGAGCAGCTCCTCGATCCCACCGGCGTGGTCTGACTCTTCGTGGGTGACGACCGCAACCCCCAGCCGCCGGACGCCGGCGGCGCGCAGCTGCGATGCCAGGCCGTCGCCGGGCGGGCCGCCATCGACGAGGACCGGCGGCGAACGGGCGGGCTGCAGCAGGATCGCATCGCCCTGACCGACGTCGAGAACGGAGACGCGCAGGCCGCTGAGAGGCCCGACCGCAGCCGCGTCCCGATCCCACCCGACCCAGGTCAGCGCCAGGGCCAAGAGCCCAACGGCAGCCGCCGCGCCGAGCCGCCTCGGGCGGGAGCGCCGCGCGCTCAGCGATCTCGCGCCGCGCCCGCTGGGCCTCAGGGCCGCTGGCGCCGGGCTGGCCCTGAGCGCGGCGATGCGGCGACGGCGGCGCAGGACTGGGGTGGCGAGGGCGACCGCGGCCAGCGCCGCGTAGGAAGCGATCAGGCCGCTCAGCCCAAGCCGCAGATGCAGGTAGGCCCAGCCGGGCCTGCCGCACCAGGCAGCCACCTGGGCGATGTAGGCGAGCAGCGGGGCGCTGATCGCGTTGAGGGCCGCGACCGGGAAGCCCGGGACCTGGCCGGCCAGCACGGTGAGCATCCCCAGCCACATCGCCGGGGCCACCGCGGGCAGGGCCAGCAGGTTGGCGGGCAGCGTCGTGGTCGAGATCGCGCCGAAGTGGAAGGCGATCAGCGGCGCCGTCGAGAGGGTCGCGGCGATCGTCATCGCGGCGCCCTCGGCCAGCGCCCCCCGCCAGCCGCGGGTGCCGATCAACGATGCGATCGTCGCCCGCAGCGGCGCGGCGAGGGCGAGGATGCCGAGCACGGCGGCGAAGCTGAGCTGCCAGCCGACGTCGCCGGCGACCCGCGGATCGATCGCCAGGGCGATCGCGGCGGCGAGGGCGAGCGCGTAGAGGCGCGAGGAGCGCCTTCCAGCCAGCGTTGCCAACAGGCTGAGGCCGCCCATGACGCCGGCCCGCAGGATCGACGGGCCGGCGCCCGCCAGGGGCACGTAGACCACGATCGCGGCGAGGATCCAGACGAGGCGGGTGCGCAGCGGCACGCCGAAGGCGGCCAGCAACGGCATCGCCAGGAGCGCGAGCAGCGCCACGTTCTGGCCGGAGACGGCGAGCAGGTGGCTCAAACCCGCCCGCCGGAAGTCTTCAACCGTCGCCGCGTCGATCCGGTCGTCCTCGCCGAGGACGAAGCCGCGCGCCAGCTCCGCCTCGCGGGCGGGCATGCCACGTCCGAGCGCCCCCTCGGCCCGGCCCCGGATCGCCTCGCGGTGGACGAGCGCCAGCGCCGTCACGGCGACGACGCCGAGGACGACGAGCCTCGCTGGGCGCCCCGCCCGCATCGCCCATCTAGGGCTGCAGGCGATCGCGCAGCGACTGCATCGTCGCCGGACCGATCCCGCTCACCTGGTCGAGCTGGTCGACCGAGGAGAGGCCGCCGTGCTGATCGCGGTATTCGATGATGTCCTGCGCCGTGACCGGACCGATCCCATCGATCGTGTCGAGCTGCTCCAGCGTCGCCGTGCCGAGGCTGATCGGACCTTCTTCGGACACCCCGCCCGCGGTCGCCGGCAGGGCGCCACTCGGCCCCCTCTTCGGCACCACGACCTGCTGGCCGTCGGCAAGGCGGGCGGCGAGGTTGATCGCTTCCAGCAACGCCTCGGCGCTGGCCCCACCGGCCCGCTCGACGGCGTCGGTGACCCGCGCCCCGGCGGGCAGCCGGTAGACCCCGGGCCTGGTGACGGCGCCAGCGACGTCGACCACCACGTCACCAGCGGCGCCGCTGTCGAGGCTGAAGCCGCTGTCGCTCCCCGAGGAGAACGAGGGGCCCGAGCTCGAGCGGTAGGCGGCCCCGGGGCCGTCGCTGCCCTCAGCCCGGATCGCCCGCGTCCCGAGCAGCAGCAGCGCCACCGCCACGGCGCCGTAGACGGCGATCTGGGACCGGGATAGATCGGGCATGGACACAGCCTTGACGACCCCAACGCCCCCGTGGCGCGCTAAATCAAGAGAAATTCAAACGCGGATGAGCCGCGAGAAGCAAGCAGGTCAAGGACGCCGTGATTGAGCCGCGAGAAGCAAGCAGGTCAAGGACGCCGTGATTGAGCCGCGAGAAGCAAGCAGGTCGGTGGACGCAGGGAGCGCCGCGTGCTCTGCACGCAAGCGACCGAGGACGCCGAGATGCGCCGCTTCTCGCGGCTCATCAAAGGTCTTCGTCGTCGTAGCCCGCTACCTCCGCCAGCTGGTCGCTGTAGAGCTCGGAGGCGGCGACGGGCGGTGACTGCACCGAGACGCAGGCCAGCTCGGCCTCGGCGTCGTTGGCGATCGAGTGATCGGTCGCCGGCGGAACGAGGATCAGGTCGCCCTCTGCGACCTGCTGGGTATCGCCGGCAACGGACATCGTGCCGGCGCCGCGCACCACCACATAGACCTGCTCGGCCTCTTCGTGGGAGCGCAGCGTCTGCTCGGCCCCGGAGGGAAGCTCCAGCCAGGTCACGGACAGGTTGCGCGAGCCGAGTTCGCCCGCGTCCATGAGCACACGGGTGCGCAGGCGGTGCCACTCCTCAACCGGCGCTTCTGAGAGTCTCCTGACAAGCACGCGCGCTTTGTACCAGATCGGTAGGGACGATAACCGGCGCATATCTGCGTCCTCCCTCGCTCACGTGCAAAGCACGCTTCGCTCACTGCGTCCTTGATCTGCTTGGTTCTCGTCCCTACCGGACGACGAGATTTACCAACTTGCCGGGAACGACGACCTCCTTGACGACGTCTTTGCCGTCGAGGAAGCGGCTGACCTTCTCGCTCGCCCGCGCGAGGCGGAGCAGCTCCTCTTTCGGGGCGTCGGCGGCGGCCTCGATGCGGTCGCGCAGCTTGCCGTTGACCTGGACGACCAGGGTCACCGTGTCGCTGAGCAGCAGGGCCGGGTCGGCCAGCGGCCAGGGTTGCTCCCAGACGCGGCCGCCTTCCAGTCGCTCCCAGATCTCGCTGCCGAGGTGGGGCGCGAAGGGGAAGATCAGCGAGGCGCCGGTCGCGACCGCGAAGCGCACCGTCGCCACCCCCGCGGCATCGCCATAGAGGTCGTCCTTGAGCCGGTAGCTGTCGTTGACCAGCTCCATCACGGCGGCGATCACCGTGTTGAACTGAAAGCCGCGCTGGAAGTCGCGAGTTGCCTTGTCGATCGCCCAGTGCGCCTTGGCGAGCAGCGTGCGGGCGTCACCATCGGGGGCGAGCATCGTGACGTTTGCGCCGGCGCCCTTGCCTTCGACCTCCACGCAGAGGCGCCAGAGGCGGGAGAGGAATCGATTTACCCCCTCCACCCCCTCGTCGGCCCAATCGGCGTCGCGCTCCGGCGGCCCCATGAAGCAGATGTAGGTGCGGGCGGTGTCGGCGCCGTAGCGCTCGACGTAGTCGGCGGGGCTGACCGTGTTGCCGCGCGACTTCGACATCTTCGCCCCGTCGCGGGTGATCATCCCCTGCGCGAAGAGGTTGGCGAAGGGCTCCTGCAGATCGAGCTGACCGCAATCCGCCAGCGCCTTAGCGAAGAAGCGCGCGTACATCAGGTGCAGGATCGCGTGCTCGACCCCGCCGATGTACTGGTCGACCGGCAGCCAGTGCTCGGCCGCCTCCCGGTCCCAGGCGGCGGTCTCGTTGCCGGGGTCGAGGTAGCGGATGAAGTACCAGGAGGAATCGACGAAGGTGTCCATCGTGTCGGTCTCGCGACGCGCCCCTCCCCCACAGCGCGGGCACTCCGTCAGCACCCAGTCCTCGGCAGCGGCCAGCGGGCTCTTGCCCTGGGGGGCGTAGTCGTCGATCTCGGGCAGCTCGACCGGCAGCTGCTCGTCGGGGACCGGGACGAGGCCGCACCGCTCACAGTGGACGATCGGGATCGGCGCGCCCCAGTAGCGCTGGCGCGAGACGAGCCAGTCGCGCAGCCTGTAGTTGACCGAGGCCTTGCCGCGACCTTCGGCCGCGAGCCACTCGACGATCTCCGCGTAGGCATCGCGGTTGCCCTTGCCGTCGAAGCGGCCGGAGCCGGTCATCGGCCCATCGCCGGCGTAGGGCAGGCCTTCCTCGTCGCGAGCCGCGTCGGCGTCCTCGCCCTCGATCACACGGCGAACCGGCAGCTCGAACGCCTTGGCGAACTCGTAGTCGCGCTCGTCGTGGCCGGGCACCGCCATGATCGCGCCGGTGCCGTACTCCATCAGCACGTAGTCGGCGACGAACATCGGGATCTCCTCGCCGTTGACCGGGTTGACGACGCTGCGGCCGAGCGCCACGCCGGTCTTCTCGCGGTCCTCGGCGCCGCGATCCTCGGCCGACTCGCGGGCGGCGCGGTCGACGTACTCGCGCACCGCCCCCTCGGCCGGGGTGCCGGCAACCAGCCGCTCCAGCTCCGGGTGCTCGGGGGCGAGGACGAAGAAGGTGGCGCCGAAGAGGGTGTCGGGCCGGGTGGTGAAGACGGGGAAGTCGAGGCCAAGCTGCTCGCAGCGGAAGACGACCTCGGCGCCCTCGGAGCGGCCGATCCAGTTGCGCTGCATCGTGATCACGTGCTCGGGCCAGGACTCGAGCCGCTCGAAGTCGGCAAGCAGGCGCTCGGCGTAGTCGGTGATCTTGAAGAACCACTGCCAGAGCTTGCGCTGGATCACCTCGGCGCCACAGCGCTCGCAGCGGCCGTCGACGACCTGCTCGTTGGCCAGCACGGTGGCATCCACCGGGCACCACTGGACCGGGGCCTCGGCGCGGTAGGCGAGGCCGTGCTCGAACAGCTGCAGGAAGATCCACTGGGTCCAGCGGTAGTACTCGGGCGTGTGGGTCGCCAGTTCGCGCGACCAGTCGATCGAGATGCCCCACTCGCGGAATTGCTTGCGAAAGCTCTCGATCGAGCGCTCGGTTGCCACCCGCGGCGGCTCGCCGGTCTTGATCGCGTTGTTCTCCGCCGGCAGGCCGAAGGAGTCGTAGCCCATTGGGTGGATCACCTCGAAGCCGTGGCGGCGGCGGAAGTGGGCGATTGCGTCGCCGACCGCGTAGGTCTTCAGGTGGCCGACGTGCGGTTCGCCCGAGGGGTAGGGCAGCATCTCCAGCACGTATGACTTCGGCTTCGATTGCTCGAAGCCAGGCTGACCGGGGTTGGCGACCTCCCAGGTCTTCTCCTCAGCCCAGACCCGCTGCCACTTGCGCTCGATCTGCTTCGGGTCGTAGCCGCTCATCGAGCGGCGATCTTGTCAAACGGCCGGAGAGAGGGCTTCGAGGACGTGCGGCCAGACGTAGACCTCGATCGTCGCCGCGACGAGGAGGGCCGGAATCGCGATCAGGACGGTGATCAGGGTCGCGGCGAGGAGCTGGTTCCACTCGCCGCGGCGGCTGGCGATCAGCCAAGCTGCGAGCGGCAGGAAGAGGGCCGTCAGCTCGGGGATCGCGTGCGGGAGCACGCTGAGCAGCAGCAGCCCGATCGGGATATGGAGCTGGAAGGCGATGGTCGATCCCTGGAAGCCGAGGTAGAGGGCCTGGGTGGAGAGCGAGAAGAGGGTGACCGCGCAGACGAAGAGGATCGCCAGCTCTCCCGCCTTGACGTGGACCCAGCGCGAGAAGCCGGTGCGCTGGGCGGCGGCGATCGGCATCGAGGCGCCGGCGATGAAGCCGGCGATGCAGGCCGTCGCGTGCAGGGCCAGGACCAGCGAGTTGCGCCAGAGGATCGGCAGCAGGTCGGCGGGCTCTGACGGTTCGGTCAGCCCCGGCAGGTGGATCGGCGTGATGTCGGGGGTGAGTAGTCCGGCGACGACCCAGACCGCCGCCAGCAGGGCCAGGGCGATCGCCACGCTCAGGGCCAGCCAGCCGCGCAGGACCGCCCACGGCCGCCCGTTCCAGGCCTCCAGCGCCAACCGCGTATCCCGCATCCCGTGCGAGAAGACATGCCCGTTGGCAGAGTTCATCGCTGCTTCATCGGCAACCGGGAGCTCTGGTTTGAGCAACGGTGCCCCAGATGCCCCTCGGCGCCGTCGGCCCTACGGTGCGGTTGAACCAGTGGAGCTGAGGGGGCTCGAACCCCTGACCTTCGCGCTGCCAGCGCGACGCTCTTCCAGCTGAGCTACAGCCCCAAGCTCGCTACGACCGCGAAGTTTATCGCCGCGCTGCTCGCTCCGCACCGGGCGCCGCGACGAGCCCCCCGACGAGCGTGGAGCAGATAGGGTCCCAGCGACCTTGGCCCCGGATACTCCAGACGCGGCCAGACAGGAGATTGGGGAGCACAAGAAGGGAATGCCCGCCGAGGGCAGCCTCGTCGACCGGATCGCCAACCTGACGGTCACCGTCGTCCCCCTGGCCCTGGTCGGCTACGCCGCCTGGCTCGCCTGGGGCGGCATCCTCGGCTGGCAGTCGGTGCTGATCTTCTTCGCCACCCTGATCCCCTTCGGCCTCGGGATCACGGTCGGCTTCCATCGCCTCTTCACCCACCGTTCGTTCAAGACGTCAGCGCCGATGCGCGGCCTTTGGGCGGTGCTGGGCTCGATGGCGCTGGAGGGACCGGTGATCGAGTGGGTCGCCTACCACCGTCGCCACCATGCCTTCTCTGACGAAGAGGGCGATCCTCACAGCCCCCACGTCGGCCACGGCGAGGGCTGGCGCGGCGCCCTGCGCGGCCTCTTCTACGCCCACATCGGCTGGGTCCTGTTCAGCGACGAGCCGGCCGAGGAGGAACGCTACGCGCCCGACCTGATGGCGGACCCGGTGGTGCGCTTCGTCGACCGCACCTTTGTGCTCTGGGCCGTGCTCGGGCTGGCGATCCCGTTCGGCTTGGGGGTGGCGCTGACCGGCACGATCGAGGGTGGCCTGCTGGGCCTGCTCTGGGGCGGCGCGGTGCGGATCTTCGTCCTGCACCACATCACCTTCTGCATCAACTCGCTCTGCCACTTCTTCGGCAGCCGCGACTTCGTCACCGGCGACGAGTCGCGAAACATCGCCTGGCTGGCGCCATTCACCTTCGGCGAGGCATGGCACAACAACCACCACGCCTTCCCGACCTCGGCGCGGCACGGTCTCGGGCGGGCGGAGCTCGATCCCTCGGCGGCGCTGATCTCGCTGATGGAGCGGGTCGGCCTGGTCTGGGACGTGGTTCGGATCAGCCCCGAGCGGATCGCCTCCAAGGCAACCAGGTAGCCCGGCCCCGCCGCGCGGCAAAGGGCGACCGGGCCTAGGGCAAAGCGCAGAAAAAGTCTTCGAAGAAGCTGACTAACAAACGACTTCGAGGCCCAGGCAAAGTTCCGAGGTCTTGGATTCGAGCTCTTCGACGGAGAATTCAAGGTCGCTCAGGTCGGACTGGCTGGCGGCCTCGCCGAACGAGGGCAGGCTCGATTCAACTTCGCTCACGCGGCTATCGAGTTCGTCCGCCTGGCCCAGGGCTTCTTCTGCCTGGTAGCTCGCCTCGTCGGCCGACCTGCCGGCTGGGCCACGCGGCCCGCTCGGTCCCCTCGGCCCCTCGGGGCCGGTCTTCGCCAGCAGGGCGATCCCCGAGCCGACCGCCGCGCTGAGCACGCAGACGCCAACGAGGCAGACGACGAAGAATCGATGCGAGACCGCAGGCTGTGGCCGCTCTTCCTCCACGACCCAAGCCTAAGTCCCGAGACCGGACGCCACCCGGCGATCAAGCCCCGGCCAGGCTCTGCAATCGAAGCGGCTGCAGGGATTCGCACCTCGATCGCGGTCATGCTCGCCGCGGTGGCGAGCTTTGGAGCGGCGTTCAGCGGTGCTTGTGCTTCCTCGAGATCTTGACGCACCGCGCGTGCCCGCTCTTGATTGTGTGGCGGAAGCCCTTTTTGCACCGTAGCCGGGGCTTGGTGGTCGGCTTCGTCTGAGGCGGCGTCGTCGTCGGAGTGATCGCGCTGCCGGCAGAGGGGGTTTCGCCAGAGGAGGGAGGCGGTGGGCACGCGCTTGGGACTTCGCAGTTCGGGAAGACTTCCTCGCCTTTGGTCAGAACGGCGTCGATTTCGTTGAAAACCGCTCCTGCGGTGCCGGCCAGCAGCGTCGCTTCGCCGAAGCTCGGGACTTCTTGCCAGTAGCGCCGCACGTAGCCGTCGGGGTGCAGGTCGAGCCCTTCTTCGACCCAGTCGACTGCGAAGGAAACCGCGTAGGTACCCGCGGGCAAGCCTGCAACCGCGTATTGGCCGCCGGATTCCACCGTGGCGCACTTGACCCGCGCCTGAGTCGTCGGGTTCAGCGCGCATACGGCTGGCGCCGAGTAGGGCGCCAATAGGCCGACAATCGGCGTGCCGGTCCCCATTTCGGTCAGCGTCCCTTCGATCTCAATCCCCGGCACGAGGTGCGCTTCGACTTCGATCCCTCCACCCGCCGTCAAGGAAATGGAGCCCGGCGGTTCGGGCAGCTGCTCTTCGACGTAGTTGACGTGTCCTTCGGTCCTGAATTCGAGCCGGTACTGACCCGTGCCCAAATTCCTGACGGTGAATTCACCCGCCGCGTTGCTGCGGCCGCAGTAGCCGACTTCCCCGTCCTGGAAGAAGCCGAGCAACCGCGCGCAGACCTGCACCCCTTCGATCGGGAGGCCGGTTTCGTAGTCGTCGACCGTGCCCTGAACCTCTCCCCCGGTCTGCAGCTGGGCGTTGATTTCCTTGCCTTCCCCTTCGGCCAATTCGACCGGATCCGCTTCTTCGGGGTGAGCTTTGCCGCTGTACCACTGCTGGACGTAGTTCAGCGAGGGATTGCCTTCGACGTGAAAGCCGACCCGATAGGAGGCGGCCTGGAGGCCACCGATCGAGTACTCGCCTTCCGCGTCGGTATTCCAGTCGCATTCATTGCCGATCAGCGGACTGAGCCCTTCAGCACAGACTGTGATCCCGGCGATCGGTTCGCCTAGATGGTCGGTGACCTTGCCGTGGATTTCGCCGCTGGCCGCCACCGCCGACCCCGCCGAGAAGAGCACCGCCAGAGCGCACAGCACCACAGCCAGTCCCAGCCTTTGTCCCCGCGTCATCGCCCCCATCTTTCCCTCCCTCGGCCCGTTGCCCCAATTATCTCCCAAACGCGGCGAAAGTTGCGGCCATTCCCGGCACTAACTCGAATTAGTGCCGGAATAACGGCGATATGGGGAGATGGTCCCCGCGCTCACGGCCCCGGCCAGCGGGGCGGCAAGCACCAGTGCGAAACGCAACCAACTTCACCCAGTGGAGCTAGCGGCGCCTCCCCCGCGGACGATGTGGTGCCAGCCCGCCCCGATCGCCGTCCTGGCAAGATGGCGACATGGAGCGTGTGCTTGGGATCGGTGGATACTTCATGCGGGCCGCCGACCCGGTGGCCCTGGGCGCGTGGTATCGCGATTGCCTGGGCCTGGACGCCGATGAGAACGGCCTGTGGCGCCAGGAAGCGGGGCCGACGGTGTTCGCGACGTTCGAGTCCGGGACCGACTACTTCGGGTCCCGCGCCCAGCAGGCGATGATCAACTTCCGGGTCCGTGACCTGGATGCGATGCTCGCGCAGCTGCGCGCCAAGGGAGCGGACGTGGCTGAAGGGGCGCAGGACATGGAGGGCGTCGGTCGATTTGGCTGGGTCACCGATCCCGAGGGCAATCGGATCGAGCTGTGGCAGCCCGCCTGACCGTGCCTTCGCACAGGCGGTGACCTGCTGGCACCCCCCACCAGAGGCGAGCCGGAATTGCGCAAGCTGACCAAGAACCTGGAAACGGCTCCGCTTCACCGCTCCGGCTGGCTACACCGCTGGGTGCCTGGGGTCAAGCTGATCCAGCAGTACCCCGGCCAATCCGCTCGCCCCGATCTGGTCGCGGGAGTCGTGCTGGCCGCGATCCTGGTCCCACAGGGAATGGCCTATGCGGAGCTCGCCGGCCTGCCGGCGGTCACGGGCCTCTACACGACGATCGCCTGCCTGGTCGGCTACGCCCTCTTCGGGCCTTCACGGGTCCTGGTGCTCGGGCCCGACTCCTCGATCTCGCCCCTGATCCTCGCTTCGATCACGCCCCTGCTGGTCGTGGGAGACCCGGGGACGGCGATCGCCCTGGCGGGCATGCTCGCGATCTTCGTCGGCCTGATCGAGATCGGCCTCGGCCTCGGCAAGCTCGGGTTCGTCGCCGACCTGCTCTCGAAGGAGGTGCAGGTCGGCTACATGAACGGCCTCGGGGTCACGATCATCGTCGGACAGCTGCCGAAGCTGTTCGGCTTCTCGACCGACGCCGACTCGTTCCTCGGCGAGCTGAAGGCGTTCGTGGAAGGCCTCGGCCAGACGCACACCGCGACGCTCGTGCTCGGGCTCGCGGTCCTCGGCATCCTGCTCTTGCTGCCGATCTTCAGCAAGCGCCTGCCGGCGATCCTCGTCGGAGTCGTGGCGGCCACCGTCGCCTCGGCGGCCTTTGGCCTGGCTGACCACGGGGTCGCGACGGTCGGGTCCTTGCCCCAGGGAGTGCCCACCCCCGGACTTCCCTGGACGGACGCCGGCGACGTCCCGGCGCTGCTGCTGGCGGCAATCGGCATCACCCTGGTCTCGCTGACCGACACGATCGCGACCGCGACCAGCTTCGCGGCCCGGCGCGGAGACGAGGTCAAGCCCGATCAGGAGATGATCGGCATCGGGGCGGCAAACGTGGCGGCCGGCTTCTTTCAGGGATTCGCGGTCTCGACCAGCGGCTCGAGGACCGCCGTCGCCGAGCAGTCGGGGGCAAAAACACAGCTGACCGGGCTGGTCGGGGCCGGGCTCGTCGCGGCTCTCCTGCTCTTCCTCAACTCACTGCTCGCCGACCTGCCGCAGGCGGCGCTCGCGGCGGTGGTGATCGCCGCGGCGATATCGCTGATGAACCTGCCCCTGCTGCGCCGCTATTACGAGATGCGCAGAAGCGCGCTCGGCGTCTCTCTGGTGGCCACCGCCGGAGTGGTGCTGCTCGGCGTCCTGCAGGGAATCGTGGTTGCGGTTCTGCTGGCGATCATCCTCTTCTTTCGCCGCAACTGGTGGCCGCACGGCGCGGTTCTGGGACGCCCCGAGGATTTGGAGGGATGGCATGACGTCGCCACCTACCCAGAGGCCAGCCAGGTTCCGGGGATTGTCGTCTACCGCTGGGAGGCGCCGCTGTTCTTCGCCAACTCGGGAAGGTTCCGCGACGAGATCAGGCGACTCGCGCTCGCGCGCGAGCCTGCCTGGATCGTCCTGCAGTGCGAGGCGATCACCGACGTCGACGTGACCGCGGCGGAGATGCTCGAGCAGCTCGACCGCGAGCTCAACGCCTCCGGGATACACCTCGCCTTCGTCGAGCTGCGCGATCGCCTCAAGCAGCTGACGTTGCGGTACGGACTGATGGACACGCTCGACAAAGATCACTTCTACCCCTCGATCGAGGCAGCCATTGCCGCGATTCGAACGGAAGGCGGCGGAGGAGACTAATCTCCGGCTCGAGTCAAGCCAGCTCCATCAGATGCGTACGCTTTGCCGATCACCGTCATCTCCTCGTCGCTCAACTCGAAGTCGAAGATCTCGATGTTCTCGCGAATCTGCTCCGCCGTCACCGACTTTGGAATGGCGATATTGCCGAACTGAACGTGCCAGCGCAGAATCGTCTGGGCGGACGACCTACCGTGACGATCGGCGATTTCGCCGATCGTCACATCAGCGAGCAGATGGTCCTGGGAGAGCAGGCTCCAAACCTCGGTGGCGATGCGGTATTCGGCATGCAACTCACACAACTCGGCTTGCAGCAGGCGTGAATGCAGCCCGACCTGGTGGACCGTCGGCCGCGTGTCGGTTTCCACCTCCAGCCGTTCCAGATCCTCGACCCGGCAGTTCGAGACGCCGATCGTGCGCGCGCGCCTTTCCTCGAGGATTCGTTCGGAGGCCCGCCAGGTGTCGAGGAAGCGGTTCTCGCTCAGCACCGGCCAATGGACCAGGCAAAGGTCGACGTACTCGAGACCAATACGGTCAAGTGACGCCTCGAAGGCTTTGAGCGTGGAGTCGTACCCCTGCTCGGCGTTCCATACCTTGACGGTGACGAACACCTCCTCGCGGGACAAATCGGAGGTAGCCAGAGCCGCCCCGACAGCTGCCTCGCAGCGGCGGGACGCGGCGATATCGATGTGGCGGTAGCCGACGTCGAGGGCGTCCTCGACGACGCTCTGAGCCTCCTCCGGGGGCACTTGAAAGACACCAAGGCCCAGCTGTGGAATCTCGACGCCGTCGTGCAGGGCGATACTGGGAATGGTCAACTCGGGCATTTCGTCTCCCTTGCCGTCGCGGACGATCCCGATTTGGGGTTGAGGGTCGTGACCAGGTGCTTTTCACCAGTCCGAGAAACTCCTTTGGCACCGGCGAGAACCACCAGGCCGAGCATCTTCATGTACGTCATCCCAATCTCCTTGTCGAGCTGTTGTCGGGGGCCGGGTCCGCATCCCTTCAGACCCCGGCCCCCGCCCTCCCTTGCGGCGACCCCCGCTCCGCCACAAGCGAGCATCCAGCTCTACGCAGAGCTTCACAAGCACTCAGGGAAAGTGGTTCCTATCTATTTGATTGCCGGGCTCCCAGCGCACCGGGCCAGCCCTACTGTCATCACGCTTATGCGGCGGCAAGCCGCGCGGCTTGCCGCTGGGCCCGCGGCACGCCAGCGACATCAGCGCCTCGGCCCTCACCGACCTCGGCGACGATCACGTCGACCGCCGCCGCCCCTCCGAGCGCCGGGGCAAGCGCGAGGTAGGAAAGCGCCGGCACCGCGACCGGCAGCCGCGCGCCGCGCCCGGTGGCAATGAAGTGGTGGATCACACCCCACATCGCCCCGATCGACGCTTCTGCTGCGAACTCGCTCGGCTGTTGCGTCGGCGGTGCTCCCCGCCGAAGCCTCGTCGCCAGCTTGGCGATCATCTCGCTGCGCCATTGGATCGCCTCCGGGCCCGGCGAGAAGACCTCGAGGAAGGCGAGGCTGGCAAATGCCGGGTCGCGCGCAAGGCGCCAGCAGAGGCCGGCGATCATGCGGTGGACGCCGATCGCCCAGTCGCCGGCGGTGAGGTAGAAGGGCGCCGCTGCGGCGAGGGTGCGATCGCTGAGCGTCTCAAGCGTCGCCAGGAAGCAGTCCGCCACGCCCTCGAAGTGGGTGTCGAAGCTTCGCCTGGAGACACCGGCGGCCGCGCGTACCCGCGGCACCGTCAGCGTCGCGTACCCCTCCTTGCTGGCCAGCTTCGCCGTGGCCGCGAGGATCAGCGCGCGCTCGTCCTCCAGCGGCATGGCGAGAGCGGCCTCGGGTAACGGCGGCACCCCCGCGGCCCCGAGACCGCGCAGCCGGACGACCTCGTCGTCACAGAAGGAGAGCGCCCACTGCAGCAGCTCGTCCCCGTCGAGCGCCAGTTGCCGCGGGTGGCCGGAGAGCAACCGCGCCCGGGCCAACCGGCTGCCACCGGCGACGATGCCTTTCACCACCAGCGGCGGCAGCCGGGGGGCGTCGTCGGCGAGGGCGAGGTTCTTCGCCACCAGCGTCTCGAAGAGCAGGTTCGTACGCTGCATCCGCTCGACCGCGACGGCGCCGGCGGTAAAGACCTCGACCAGGGTCAACCGCGCCGCCTCCGGGCGGCTGGTGATCTGACCGGCGAAAGCGAGAAGCCCGAGCCGAAACCGCTCGCGCCACTCCTCCTCACCCTCCACGGCGGCAGCGATCCCGCGCACCGAGTGGCTGACGACGACATCGTAGGCGGCGAGGAAGCACTCCTCCTTGCCGGCGAAGAGCTTGTAGAAGTCTCGCTTCGAGACCCGGGCGCAGCTGGCCAGCTTCTCCACGGAGACGGCGTTGTACCCATGCTCGGCGACGAGCTCGATCATCGCCTCGTGCAGTCGCCCGCGCTGGTGCGCGGCGACCTGCTTGGCCGAAAGTCCCGGCCCCGGCTTCAGCGGCGGATAGCGGCCACCCCGCGTTCGTGCGCCTCGCGATGAGTTTCTTGGTGACACTTCGTCAATACCAAAACAATGAGTGCGCCAAAGCTGCTACGCCAGATGGGCAAGAGATAGCTGTAAGAATCTGCCTAAATGGCACAAAAAGCACCGAGGGGGCGACCGTGGCGAGGTCGTGAGCATTGGAGTCGCTCGCTCAGCCCAACGTCGCACCCTCGATCGAGGCTCGCGGCTCGATTTCCGGCAGCCGCATCATCCGGAAGGAATTGAAGAGCCCGATCAGGCTGGCGATGACTGGAATGAGCAGTGCCACCTGCAGGGAGCGGTTCGTCGCGTCCGTGTTGATGCGGACGACTTCATCCTGAACAGCTTCTGGCTCTTCGGCGAGGAGCTGTTCGAGCTTCGCATTGCTCGTCACTTCCGCGTCTTCGTCGAGCTTTTCCGCGATCTGCTGCTGCTGGCCCGCTGGGATCACGGCGCTCGCTTCGGTCATGTTGGTGAAGCTGAGCGAGAGGACCGCCAGCAGCACTCCCCCGGCCATCGCCAGTCCGAACGAGAGCCCGAAGGACCCCGCCGCCGAGTTCACCCCGGCCGCCTCGCTGATCCGCTCTTCGTCGATCGGGGCGAGCGTGTAGTTGTTGAGCTGGGAGACCAGCAGCCCTAGCCCGGTTCCGGCCAGGGCCAGCGGGACGACCAGATACCAGCCGGAGCTCGCCCTGGGCACAATCGGGCCGAGCAATGCCATGCCGGCGGTGCTGAGCGCGAAGCCCAGGCGGATGATCGAAGCAGGGCGGCGATTCCCCGCCTTGCGCCCGGCGAGAACCGCTGCGCCAAACATCGTCAGAGAAAGCGGAGCAAGGGTCAGGCCGGTCTGCAGCGCGTTGTATTCGAGCGAGATCTGGAGGAAGATCGGCAGCGCGATCATCGCGCCGCCCAGAGTGATGTTCTGGAGCGCCTGCTGGGAGATCCCGAGCCTGAAGTTGGGGTGGCGGAAAAGGTCTGGGGCGAGCAGGGTCGCCTTTCCTTCGCGGTGACGCCGCACCAGCCAACGCGCCAGCGCCCAGAGCGCGAGCGCGCCGATCGCGATCGTCAGCCCGACGAGCTCGCCCCCCTCCTGCCAGATCAGAATCCCAAGGACCACGCCGCCCATGCCGATGACCGAGAGGACCGCCCCCGTTCCGTCGATCCGACGGGAGCCGGTGTAGGGGACGTCGCGGACGAGCTTGATGTTGAACAGGACGACCGCGATCACCACCAGCTCGAGGAAGAAACCGACCCGCCACGAGAGGAAGGTCGTCACGAAGCCGCCAAGCAGCGGTCCCACCGCCGCCGCGACGGCGGCCGAGGCGCCAACCAGGGCATACGCCTTCTTCTGTGCCTTGCCCTCGAAGTTGCCGCGGATCAGCGACTGCATCGCGGGCAGCAGCAGGGAAGCGCCGAGGCCGCCGACGATCGCCCAGAAGACGATGACCACGCCGAGGCCCTGAGCCAGCGTCATCGCCAGGGCACCGGTCGCATAGCCCAGCAGGCCCAGCACAAACGCGCGCCTTCGCCCGATCAGGTCGCCGACCTTGCTGCTGATCAAGATGAACGCCGCGGAGACCAGGGCCTCCAGCGCGATCGCCGACTGGACACCGCTGACCGTCGTATCGAGATCCCCGACCACGGCGGAGATCGAGACGTTCATCAGCGAGGTGTCGACGACGAGCACGAACATCGCCATCGCGAGAACGAACGCCAACCGCGGGCTGCCCGCTGCCTCCGAGCTGGCAGGAGCGGGCCCCGGGGTCACAGGCGCTCAGGCAAGCAACTTCGACTTTGCCCGCTCGAACTCCTCGGCCGAGAGCGCTCCTTTGTCTTTCAGCTCGGCGAGCTTGTGGAGCTCATCTGCGGAAGAGCCGGTCTGCGCCTGCTCTCGGACGTAGCTGTCGAACTCCTTCTTGGCATCCACCTGAGCCTTGATCGTGCGGTCGCGCATCCCGTTGCCGCGAACGATCAGGTAGAGCAGCACGCCAAGGAACGGCAGGAAGACCAGGAAGAACACCCAAACGGCCTTCGCCACTCCCGACAGCTCGTGGTCGCGGAAGAGGTCGCCGATGATCGAGATCAGAATCCAGATCCAGGCGAAGAGCAGAAAGAACTCGAAGATGAAGAGCAGCCCTTGGCCGAAGCTGATGTCCGCGAGCGGCACGGTCACCCCTCCCGCTCAGTCCAGTTGACGGTCAACTGGTAGATGATCACGACGTCGAGGACGATCATCAGGAACGCCCACAGCGGCGCTGCCGGGAACCAGACGACCTGCAGGATGGCGTTGATCGCCAGGAGGAAGATTCCCAGGACGCGGGCCACTTCATTGCCGACGAGCAGGCCAAAACCCGTGAGCCCGATGACAGCACCGAGAATCAGTTGAAACCAGCCCCAGGTGGTGATGTCGAAGATCAGGGCGCCGTGACCGCCGACGACGACGACTTCATCGTTGAGGATCGCCGCCAGCCCCCAAATCGCATCGAGGAAGCCGAGGATGACCATCATCACTCCTGCGAATGCGATCCAGGTGGACCGCTGTCCTCCGGCAGGTGGCCTTGAGCTCTGACCAGCCTCCATTTGAATCTCCTTCCTCAAGGCGGTGCGGCTCCGTTCTCAACCGAGCCGGCAGCTCGACAGCTGCTTGCCAAGATCACTCTAACTGCACCTCGCGGACGAGTAGAGATTCCTTGTCCAAAGTCATTGACCGCCTGTCTCCGGTGAGGTGCGCCTAAACGTTCATTCGAGAGCGGCCTGGATCGTTCATCTGCTGTGGAACGCTGACGGTATGTCGCAAGCCATCTCCGCGAACAGACCCCGAGCCGCCACAAAGCACGCCCCCTGGCCATAGGTGAAACCTTCCACGACGCTCAGGTTCGCGGTGGCGTTGGGATTGACCGCTGGCTACGTGGCGTTCGCCGTCTGGGCGTCATCTCCGTGGCGCGCAGAGCTGCGCGATGCGATCGGCCCGGTGATGGCGTGGGTGATCCCGACCTTCCTCGCCTACGTCCCGGCCGTGCTGATCGGCTTCATGGTCTTCACTCTGATCACGCTGCGCTACCGCGTACCTTCGCTCGATCCACCCAGTGGCCGATGGCCGGAAGGCGAGTGGCCTCCCGTGACCGTCGTGACCGCTGCTCGCGACGAGGACTCGGCCATCGGGCCCACTCTGGAGCGGATCGCGGACCTCTCCTACGGCGGGCCGCTCACGGTGATCCTCGCCGACAACAACTCGACCGACCGCACCGTCGAGGTTGCCGAGGAAGTGGCGCGGCGTCGCGGGCTGAGGCTGAGGGTCGTCTCCGAGCCGCGGGCGGGAAAGTGGCGGGCGCTGAACAGGGCGTTGGAGAGCGTCGAGACCCCGATCGTGATCACCGTCGACGCCGACACCCTCCTGCACCCCGACGCCCTCAGGTACCTGGTCAGCAGGCTGATGGGCGAACCCGAAGGGCAGCATGTGTGCGCCTGCGCGGGCGCCCTGGTCGTCGAGAGCCCGACCCGTAACCTGCTGACCAGGATGCAGAGCTGGGACTACCGGCTCGGAATCAACGGGATCAAGCGAATGCAGGCGGCCTACGGCACCACCCTCGTCGCCCAGGGCGCTTTCTCCGCCTACTGGACGGACGACGTTCGCGCCGTGGGGGGCTGGCCGGATGCGATCGGCGAGGACATCGTCCTCACCTGGTCGATGATGGCATCCCGCGGGCTGGTCGAATACGAGCCGTGCGCACTCGGCGCCACCGCCGCGCCAGAGCGAGTCCCCCAGCTCATGCGTCAGCGATCGCGCTGGGCGCAGGGGATGCTGGAGGGCCTTCAGCGCAACCCGCCCGCCGAGCAGCCGAGAGTCCTGGCCAGATTCGTCTGCGGACTCGACTACCTCGTGCCGTTCCTCGACTTCGGCTACGTCTTCTTTTGGGTGCCGGGCATCGTCCTCTTCATCGCGGGCTATCCACTGTTGTTCTCGTGGTGGTCGATGCTGGTGCTGCCGATCACCCTCGTCATCTATGGGCTGCTGCGCAGGTGGCAGGAGCGGCACGTCTTTCGCCACCTCGGATTCCATCCCGGGCACGACGCCTTGGGTTTCTTCGGCTACCTGTTCGCTTATCGGGCGCTGGTCTCGCCGGCTGCCCTGCGCGGCTACACGGAATACCTGGCCGGGGCGCCCCGACGTTGGAAATAGCGGACGGCGCCGCGGCCAATCCCTACCTGCGAGGTGAGCCTCTCACTGGCCGGGCGCGGCCTCGACCTGCTCCGCCGGCGAGCGGGCGGCGGTGAGCTCGACGGAGATCCTGGCTGCTGCGGAAACGAGGGGGGCGGCGAGGATGAGGCCGATGGTGCCGAAGAGGCAACCGCCGGCAATCGTGGCGATCAGAACCGCCAGGGGGTGAAGGTCGAGGGCGGCGCCGTAGGCGATCGGCTGCACCAGCTGCTGGAGCACGCCGTTGGCGAGGAGGACGACTACCGCGATCGCCAGGGCCGCCTCTGGCCCCTGGCCGCCCAGGGCGATCAGGACCGCGAACGCCCCCGCCGTCCAGGCGCCTAGATAGGGAACGTAGCCGCCGAGGAAGGTGACGACGGTGATCGTCCCTGGCAGCGGCACCCCGAGCAGCAGCGCCCCGGCGCCGACCAGCAGGGCGCTCCAGGCAGCCACGATCGTGACCCCGACGAAGTAGCCGCGCAGGGAACGCGATATCTGGCCCAACACGGTGTGGGCGACCGGGACCGGCATGCCGAGGTGGCGCTCGACGAACTTGCCGAGCGTCGGCGCGTCCTTGAGCATGAAGAAGAGGCTGATCGCGGCGAAGGAGAGGAAGACGACCAGCGAGGCCAGCTTGTCGACGCCGCCGAGCAGGCCGCCGGTAAGGGCCTTGAAGCCGGCGCTGATCGAGGCGCTGGCGTGCTGGTTGGCATCCGCAGCGGTGGACGAAGCCACGCCCAGGTCCCTGACCCACGACTCGATCTCGTCCGCGCCGGCATGGAGTCTGCCGCTGAGGCTGTCAGCCTGGCTGGCGATGCCGCTCATGACGATGACGCCAACTCCGACGCCGATCAGGACGATGCCGAGGAAGACGAGCACCGCACCGGCTCCCCTCGGCACCCCGCGGCGCTTCAGCCAGTCGACAATCGGCACGGTGACCGAGGCGACGATTGCCGCCGTCACCACCGGCATCACGATCGTCTGCGTCTGCGCCAGCAGGAAGATCGCGCCGACCAGCGCCGCGCCCACGCCGACCAGCAGCCAGGCGCTGAAGCCGAGGTCCCGGAGCCAGGCCGGTGCGGAGAAGATCCCGCTCAGCTCGGCGGGATCGATCTCGATCACTTCTTCCTCGGGGGGAGCGCTCTCGCGGCCGGGGCGCCACAGCCGTCCTCGGATCGTGCGTCCCGGAGTCATCGGTCGGCCGGACGATACGCGGCGCCCCCGACACGGCCGCGGCGGGGCTACGCGGTGAGCGCGGCGACTCGGGTCACCTACGTCGGCCACGCGACCGTCCTAATCGAGATCGACGGCGTCCGCCTGCTGACCGATCCGGTGCTGCGGCGCCGGATCGGGCCGCTGGGTCGCCACGGGGCGCTTCCCGACCGGCGACTGGCAGAGGGCGTCGACGCGGTGCTGATCTCCCACCTGCACCACGACCACGCCGACGTGCCCTCGCTGCGCCGGCTGAGCCGGACGGTGCCGATGCTCGCCGCGCCGGGAGCGGGGGACTTCCTGGCGCGGCTCGGCTTCGGCGACGTCCGCGAGCTCGCCCCCGGTAACTCCGGCAGCGTCGGCGGCGTCCGCATCACCGCCACCGAGGCGAACCACCCTGCCGGCGGGCGGCGCTTCGAGCGGCCCTCGCGGGCGGTCGGCTTCGAGCTCGCCGGACAGCGGCGCATCTACTTCGCCGGGGACACCGACCTCTTCGACGGCATGGAGACGATCGGTGGCGGCGAGCTCGACCTCGCCCTGCTGCCGATCTGGGGCTGGGGCACGAACATCGGCGCCGGGCACCTTGACCCGGAGCGGGCGGCGCGGGCCGCGGCGCTGCTCTCAGCGAAGCTGGTGGTGCCGATCCACTGGGGCACGCTCTATCCGCTCGGCCTGGCGCGGCTGCGCCCCGGGCCGCTGCGCGCGCCCCCGCGCGAGCTCGCCACCTGGATGCGTGAGCTGGCGCCTCAGTCGGAGCTGAGAGTGCTGGCGCCGGGCGAGGCGACCTCGCTCGCGTAGCCGTCGTGGCCGAGGCCGGCGAGCCACTCCCGGAACACCCGGTGGACGCGCTCGGCGCCGACCACGTCCTCCTCCGGCCAGGCGAGCTCCGCCGGGTGCAGCACGAAGGGGTGCGCCTGGGTCCCGCCCATGCCACCGTGCGAGCCGACCAGCTCCTCGAAGGCGGCGACCTCGCCGAACTGCGGCCAGTAGGCGCTGTTGACCATCAGGTCGGCGCAATGGGGGAAGCCGTCGGTGCGCCGCAGGTGATCGGCGGCGTGCGGGCCGAACGGCTCCAGCGGGTCCTCGCCCTCAACCCGGTCCTCGTCGAGGAAGTGGGTTCCCCCGGCGCCGATCGCGAGCGCGCCGGCGCGCTCCGAGCGGACCAGGACGAAGCCGATCCCGGGATGGTCGCGGAGAGCCGGGAGCAGCAGCGGGTAGAGCGCCTTGAGCCGCTCCAAAGACACCCGGCCGGGCTCGCGGGGAAAGCTGATCAGGCCGAGGCAGCCCGAGGCCATCACCGAGAGCTCGGGCACCTCTCCCCCGTGCGCCCGGTCCACCTCCTCGCGGACCTCGGCATCGAGGGTCACCACGCCGTCGTCACGGCGGCCGCGGGTCGCGGTGCGGACCGTGCGCGCCGCGATCGTGTCGTCGCGGGCGACCTCGGTCAGGCCGGCGCTGAGGTAGGCGAGCGCGTCGTCCTCGCCCTCCTCGACCGCGATCGTGCTCTCCGGGTCGCAGGCCGAGCGCACCAGATCCTCCAGGGTCACCCGGTAACGGTCGCGGAAGGTTTCCCCCTGCGACTGGCCGTGGTCGGAGAGGACGACCAGCCGGTAGGGGCGCGGCGCGTCGGCGCAGGCGAGGGCGATGCGGGCGATCTGGCGGTCGAGGTCGCGCAGCACGGCGAGGGCGTCGTCGCGTTCGATCCCGGAGTGGTGGGCCACCTCGTCGTAGGCGAGGAAGGTCGTGTAGACGAGCGGGCGGCCGGCGAGGACGTCGCCGACGACGCTGGCGACCTGGAGGTCCCGCTGGACGACGGTGGCCCAGGCGCGCACGGCGGCGTAGGAGCGCGGCCGGGCGATCCGCGGACGGACGTCGTCGCGTAGCTGCCGGCGCACCGCCCGGCGCTCGCGGAAGACGTCGACGAGCGCCAGCACCAGCGTGCGGGCAACCGCGTAGGGACGAGCGAAATAGGCCGCGTAGTCGACCCCGATCGGCCGCCGTCGGTGCAGCACCGTGCTCATCGTCAGCATCGAGTGCGGCGCGTCGCCGGAGAGGATGTTGGCGCGGCTGGCGCCGCCCGCGTGCAGCAGCCCGCGTCCGTCCGAGTGCCGTCGCTCCAGCTCTTCGGCGTCGCGCGGGTGGTTGGTGACGATCGCCGCGCCGCGGTCCTTCTCCCACCAGCGGAAGGCCGGCATGTCCTCGTTGGAGCCGTGCAGCAGACCCGCCTGGCAGGCGCCGGTCTGCGAGGACCAGTCGGTCTCCCACCTGCTCAGCCGGTGGGAGCCGCGGCGCAGCCAGGCGGCGAGGTTGGGCGCGTCGCCGGCCGCCAGCGCCCGGTGCAGGACGTCGTGGGCGAGGCCGTCGATCTCGAGGAAGAGGACGCCCGGCACCTCGCTCTCCACGTGCTGGCCCCGTCGCCGCATCTGGCGGCGGACGACGTTGCGGTACCAGGAGTCGTCTTCGTCGATCGCCAGCAGCGAGTAGAAGCCGGCGGTGAGCGCCGTCATCGCCACCGCGACGATGATCCCCTCGAGCACCCCGTCTAGGTGGGCGCCGGGCAGGAGGTTGACGGCGAAGGTGACGAGGACGCCGTTGAGGAGCAGGGCCGCGCCGCCCAGGGTGAGGACCGTGAGCGGCAGCGCAACCCGCGCCAGGACCGGCCAGATCAGCGCGTTGAGCAAGCCGATCGCCGCCGCCGCGCCAAGCGCGGCGAGGGCGCCGTCGAGGACGAAGCCGGAGAGCAGCGCGGAAAGCAGCAGCAGGGAAAGGGCGTCCAGCAGCAGGACCAGCAGGGCGCGCCAGACGACCCGAATGTTCATCGTCGTCCGCCGCGAGGGACGACGCTTCGCGGATTCTTGGAAGGCATGGCCGGCTCAATCTAGCCTTCCGAATGACCCCAGGCTGACGCCGTGGGCCCGCGGCACATTTCACTGCTCAGAGGGAGCCCCTGGGCGTAGCTGGGCAAGGAGCTGTCCGGGATCGATGTACTCGCTCATCTCGGCTATGCGCCCGTCCTCATCGAGGGCCATGAATAGGCCTCCCCGCAGCTCCAGCCTCCTTCCCGTCGGCGCAAGTCTCTCGCCGCCCAGCGCCAAGTCACCGCGATGCGTTCCTCGCTCGAGGTTCTCAGCCGCGATGGCTTGCCTTCCTTCGTCGACCAACAGTCGCTTGCACTCGATCGTGAGATCGGGAAAGGCTGCCAGCTCGGATTCGTAGCGCTCTCGAAGGGCGCCGACGCCGTGCAAGACCTCGATGCCGTCCCGAAAGACCAGGCTTTCGCTGTAGAGGGAGTAGTAACGCTCCATGTCGCGACGATTCCAGGCGGCGACGTATTCCGCGTAGAAGCCGCGTAGCTCGGCGCTGCTCAGAATCCCCACTGCACGATCCTAGAAAACGCCTGGCCAGATCGGAGTGCCCGAAATCCGAGCTGCGGTTTGATTTCCCCTGCCCGCCCGTCGCAGCGGGAATCCAGGGCTGCTCCGGCTTGGTGACGAAGCCGCGGCGCTTGACGCGTCAGACCGGGCGACCCCAGCCAGGGGTGCCATAGGATCGCGCCGTGCCGTTCACGCTCAGGAACCTCAAGGAGGACTTGGAGGACGTCGGGTCCAACTTCGACGGTTCGCCGGATCTGGAGTTCCGCTTGGCGACCGAGGCGCTCGAGCTCGAGAGATCAGGCCTGGGCTACCAGCGCGTCCCGCCCGGCTATCGCTTTCCATACGGCCACACGCACAAGGAGCAGGAGGAGGTGTACGTGGTCCTGCGCGGGAGCGGGCGGATGAAGCTCGACGACGAGATCGTCGAGCTCAAGGAATGGGACGCGGTGCGCGTCCCGCCCGGTACGTGGCGAGGCTACGAGGCCGGGCCGGAGGGCCTTGAGATCCTCGTCATCGGCGCTCCGAATCTCGGCGAGGCTCCGCGCGAAGACGTCGCTGGCCAGCGCGATTGGTGGACTGACTAGCGCCAGGTGGGTGAAGATGAAGCGGGAGAGGTAACTCACTCAGTCGAGGGCAGTGCACCCTCCCCTTTCTCGCCCACCGTCGGTAGCGCACCAAATTGCGCTTCTTTAGCTCCCACCCAGCGGGAAGGTTGCGAAGCCGAACACACCCCCGCCGCCTTCTCCACCCGACGATTTGAAGTCCCCGACAAACCACGAACTGATCGAATCCAGCCCGACCCGTATGACGGGCACGCTGATCTTCTCGCCGGTCGGCGTGACCACCACCACCGCTTCCTTCAGGGAGAGCGCGCCAGAGCTGCCAGCCAAGCCGGAACCGAAATGGCCTAGGTAATGGTCCGCTCTTTGCTCAGCCTCGGAGAGGGTCTCGCTACGCCCGCGGCCAAACCGGCGCTTTTCGGACTCGAACATCGCGTCCGCCATGCTCTGCCTCATCACGTTCGTGGCCTCAGCGGAACTCACCGGCGTCCCGAAAACACTGAGAACTCCCGCGAAGAGGCAGAGGCCAGGCATGTCTGCTCCGGCCTCGGCCGATTCCGCCATGGCAACGAGGGCCTGGTCCATCACGCGAACCTTCGCCCCTTCGCTCAGAACTCCTCGGCATTGCCCTAAGAGGCCAGTTTGATCGGCCCATCGAGCCACAGAGCGAGATGAGCGCGAAGAACAGGGTCGGCGCTGATCAAGCCCGTGCCGGGTCGGCTGTCCTCCGACCGCGGGCGACCCTATTGTGGCCGGCCCTTGTACGACGCCTCTCAGCAGCCGATCGGCGGCAGCGCGCGTGCCCGATCGCTTCCCGATTGGCCCGATGCCCGACCCCTCCGCTCGTGGCAGGAGAAGGCGACCGAGGCCGTGCGGGCGCACTCGGCCACCAGCTTCCTGGCCTCGGCTACACCGGCGGCGGGCAAGACCACCTTCGGCCTGCACGTCGCCCACAGGATGCTTAGCGCAAAGTTCGTCTCGCGCGTTGTCGTCGCCGGCCCGACCACCCACATCTGCCGCCAGTGGGCCGCCGACGCGGGCCGCTACGGCATCGACCTCGAGCCGAACAGGCCAAACTCGGACGGGCCGGAGTCGGCCGACTTCCACGGCGTCGCCGTCACCTACCAGACGATCGCGGCCGGGCCGGATACGCACCGGCTGGCCGCTGGCCGCCGGCCGACCCTGCTGATCGCCGACGAGCCGCACCACATGGGCGACCTGGCCGCCTGGGGCCTGCAAACCCGCAAGGCCTTCGACGGCGCCCGCTTCCGGCTGCTCCTCTCTGGCACGCCCTTCCGCTCCGACAATTCGGCCATTCCCTGGGTCACCTACGACGAGGACGGCCTCAGCCGGGCCGACTACGCCTACGGCTATCCACAGGCGTTGGTCGACCGGGTGTGCCGCCCGATCACCTTCCTGCCCTATGACGGCGAGATGGAGTGGGTCTCGGACGGTCGGCTGCGCAGCGCCGACTTCGACCTCGTCCTGCCGGCGGTGGAGGCGGCCCGGCGCCTGCGGACGGCGCTCAGCCCGGAGGGCGAGTGGATGGGCGAGGTGCTGCGCGACGGCGATGCCAGGCTGAGCGAGGTGCGCGCCGACGGGCACCCTGACGCGGGCGGCCTGGTCATCGCCTCCGATCAGGATCACGCGCGGGCGATCGCGGCGCGGCTCGGGCCAATCTCGGGGGAGCAACCCGAGCTGGTGATGAGCGACGAGCCCGGTGCCAGCCGGCGCATCGCCGATTTCGCCTCCTCCGATCGACGCTGGCTGGTCTCGGTCCTGATGGTCTCGGAGGGCGTCGACATCCCCCGCCTGCGGGTCGGCGTCTATGCGACGGCGGCCCGGACCGAGCTCTTCTTCCGCCAGGTGGTCGGTCGCTTCATCCGCACCACCCCGGGGCCGCGCCGCCAGATGAGCTACCTGCTGATGCCGGCCGACCCGCGGCTGAAGGCGCTCGCCCACGAGATCGAGCTGGAGCGCCGTCACGCGCTCGACCTCTCGCCGGACGCCGAGGAGGAAGAGGTCGAGATCGACGACTTCGATCCGGAGCGGCCCGAGCCGGGTGGCGGCTTTGCCGCCCTGAGCTCGGGCGACGCCGAGCTGGACGAGGCGATCATGAGCGAGACCGCGCTTCAGCTCTTCCCGACCGATGACCCCAAGCCGAGCGCGAAGAAGGCGACCGCCCTCGCCAAGCCCGAAGCCGCGCCGGGGGACCTCGAACCCGAGCGGGAGTCGGCCTATGCGACCCGAGAGCGGCTGCGCGGCGAGCGCAGGCGCCTGGTCGCCGACGTCGCTCGTCGCACCGGCAAGTCGCACCGGGAGGTCCAGGCCCGCATCAATCGCGACACCCGGACGCGCTCGGTCACCAGCGCCACCATCGAGCAGCTCGAGCGCGGCAATGCGATTCTGCGCCGCGAGCTGTGGCGGTGAGATCCACCCTCTCGTCGCTGCAAGTCCGTCGCTGACCCGAGTCGGTTAGCTCGCCGTGCACTGCGATGGGGTGGTAAGAAGGAGCGAGCATGGAATCCAAAGCGATCGACCCGTTCGACTTCCGTGAGGCGCAGCACAAGCAGTGGGATTCCGCTGCGGTGGGATGGAAGGAGTGGAGCGAGTTCACCGACAGCGCCGCCGGGCACATCAGTGAGCGGCTGGTGGAGCTCGCCAACGTGCAATCGAGAAGCCAAGTCCTGGACGTCGCCGCCGGCTACGGCGAGCCGGCGCTCACCGCCGCGCGTAAGGCCAGCCCGGAGGGCCGCGTTGTGGCCACCGACATCTCCGCCGAGATGCTCGCGTTCGGGCGTGAACGCGCGGCAGCGGCCGGCTTGGGCAACGTCGAGTTCATCGAGTCAGACGCCTCCAGTCTCGATTTTCCGCAGGCGAGCTTCGACGCCGCCGTCTCGCGCTGGGGAATCATCTTCGAGCCCGACGCGGAGGCGGCCGCGGGGCGCATCCGAGGCTTTCTCAAGCCGGGCGCGCGGATCGCGATCAGCTCGTGGGGCGAGCCCGACCAGGTCCCCTTCCTCTCGATTCCGATGAGGACGACGATGGAGCGGCTTGATGTGCCCCCGCCCCCGGCCGGGACGCCGGGCCCCCTCTCTCGGCCCACCCCGGCTGCCATCGGCGGGCTGCTCGAAGGAGGTGGGTTCTCGAAGGTTGCCGTGGAGCAGAACGAGGTCACCTTCGAGTTCGACTCCCCGGAGCGCTTCACCGCCTACATCAGGGCGATCGCCGCCCCGATCCGGGCGATGATCGAGCAGCATGCAGGCGAGGCCCAGGAGGAGACCTGGGAAGCGATCACGCAGGCCGCAGCGGATGCGGGGGGTGGCTCGAAGCCGCTGAGCCTCTCGAACGTGGTGCTGCTCGCCTCGGCAACCGCATAGCGGCGGGCTTCTTAGGTCACAGGCGAAACCGGAAGGCTTCAGGTGAGCGTTCGCTCGACCTTCACCTCACACATGTCCACCGATGCACGAGTGCCGGGCGTCTCCGATGAGTCCATCGCGCTGAACACTTTGCCTCCGGCCTCCATGTCCTCCGCGCTCTCAAAGTGCTGAAGGACCACCGCCGTTCCCTGCGCCTCATCGAACAAGACCTTGAGACCCGTGGCGGGCACGCCGGGCGGTGGCCCGTCGGACCCCTCGATGCGAGCGAGGAGCTCCTGCATCCGCTCGGCAGATACGTCGGTGAACCTAACAGCGCGTACGTACATGACAGCAGCCTCCTTGATCGTGGGACCCGACCATATTCGGTCCGTCCCGGGCCGTCGACCCTTAGCCCGAACTGCGGCGATTTCGGAACTTCCCCGCAGAAGCGCTCGAATCAACGCGCCCGATGACCCCTCCTATTGCTGAACGGCGCGCCTGGCCGCGGCGATCCTTCTGTCGAAGTCCGCTTGAACGCCGGCACGCTCGTCGGCTCGGCGCTCGGCTTCAGCTACGGCGGCCCGATGCAGCCGCTTGTCTTTCGCCAGTCGAATCGAGGCGACGATCCAGCCGACGAGCCACGTTGCGGGAAGAAACAGAAGCGGGTTCTCGACACCGAGGATCGTCGGGTCGGCATCGGAATCGAGCTGCCCAGTCGCGCCGAGCGTGATCAACGAGACACCCATCAAGATGGCCCAAAGTCCACAGCCGATGGCGCAGCCCCGACCCGCGGTCTCTTCGTTCAGCGGGCTCGGGCTGTCAACGGCCGGCAATTTGCGGAGCGCCACGTCCATCTCACGCTCCAAGTCCGTAACGCGACGGATGGCCTCCTGCCGGCGTTGATCCCGAAGCTCTCTTTGCTCGATTTCCCTCCGGCGGCGCCTAGTGGCCTCCTCGGCTTCACCGTCAGTGAAACTGGTTCCGCAACTGAAGTTCTGCGTATGCCATTCGAATATCGGGATTCCGGGCAACGGACCGGGAGCCAGCGGATTGTTGTTCGGCGCCTCTCCGATGATCCGTCCGCGAACCTTCTCGCTCCAAGTGTGTCGGCAAACCCAACCGTCTCCCGATCGGACCGTGTTCGAGTGTCCACATCGCGGACAAGCGGGTGGATGTTGCGCGGCTTCTCCTTCTCCTCGTCGCACCTTCAGGCGGCAGGCTAAAGCTCTGAAGCCAAGGCCGGACGTTGCGCGGCTGGTGCTTTCCAGCTACAGATGGAACTTGGACACAGAAGGGATCCAAGATGTCGGTTCAAGCGGCTGACGTTTCTCACGCGGATGCGCCGGCTCTCGAGGTGATGTGGTCGATCACCGGCCGAAACTCCTCGGTCGGTGAGAAGCCGACGTACTCGTCCTCCTCCTCTTAGTTGAGTAGCTCTGCGATGCGTTGCGCCGCCAGGCGGGCGCCATCCGTCTCCACCGGGCGGTAGTCGACGTCGCGCCCGATCTCCTCGGCGATCGCCTCGGCGATGACGTCAGGGGTGGCGCCCTCGAAGTCCATCCGGCGGCCGGCTCGGTAGCGGTCGAGCCGGTGGGCGACGTGGAAGTTCTGCTCGAAGTGGTGGCGCAGGGGGAAGTAGAGGAATGGCCGCCCCGCGGCGGTCAGCTCCATTGCGGTCGTCAGCCCGCCCTGAACCACAGCGAGGTCACAGGCGGCGAGGTGGCGGTAGAGATCCTCGACAAAGGCACGCACCTCCAGCCCGTCGGCCGCGGGCAGGGTTGCCGGGTCGATGCGGGGTCCGGCAACGACGATCATCCGCAGCCCGGGGACGAGTTGCGCCGCGGCGGGGAAGGCCGCCATGACCCGGCGCAGCAGGCTTGCGCCCACGCCCGAGCCGCCGACCGTGACCAGGCAGACGCGCTCGTGCGGACGGTAGCCGAGCTCGGCGCGCAGGCGCTCGCGGTCTCCCATCTCGGCCTGGTCGAAGCCGGTGACGTAGCCGGCGAAGTCGAAGTTGCGCTCGGTCCACTCGCGGATCCCTGGAAGGCCCGGGCCGAGGCGCCCGCCGATGATGTCGCCGGGGTTGCCGACGAAGATCGCCCGGTCGCGGATCTCCGGATGGTCGCGGACGTGCTCGACCATCTCGGCGTTGTAGTCCGCGGCCACGGATGCCTCCCGCTCGCCGTTCTCGGGCATCGGCAGCCAGCCGACGAAGTCCGTCAGCCAAGCGAAGGGGGCGCGCTTGCGATCCGGGTTCTCGTGCAGGTGGTAGTCGAGCTCCCAGGCCTCGTCGCCGATCCAAAGGTCATACGGCGTCTCGCTGACGACGTCGTCGAAGACCATGTAGTTCGCGGCCAGGATCTCGTCCATGCGCCGAATGGCCTGGAAGCACTGCAGGCCGTGCTCGGCGGACTCCGCTTCGATGTGGGCCGACTCGTTGGCCAGGTGCCTGCTGGCAGGATGGATGCGCTCGCCCTCCGCTTCCAACACGCGCGTCACCGGGTCCTGGGCGAGCCAGTCGATCTCGAGGTCGGGGTGCAGCGCCCGCAGCTCGCGGGCGACCGCGACGTCGCGGCGGGCATGGCCGAGGCCGATCGGAGAGCTGACGTACAGCGCGCGCCGCCGGCCGTTCGACCGCTTGACCGGGGGATTACGGGGGCGGAAGGAGGAATCGACGAACTCGCGGACCGCGAGGTTCACCGTGACCGGTTGCCGCCCCTCGGGGAGGTGATCGCCACCCTCGATCGCCACCAGCTTTCCGCCCGTAGCCTTCGCCAGCGCCCTGGCGTCGGCGTGGCTCGTCACCTTGTCCTTCGTGCCGCTGATCACCAGCACGGGGCACTGCACGCGGCGGGCGAGTGCCAACTGGTCGCGACGGGTGACCGGCGCTGCGGCGTCGGCGATCACGGTCATGGCAAGCGTGTCCGGATCGGTCTCGAGCCCCCATTCGACGACGTCGTCGAATCCCTTGGTCGAGTGGGCCTCGCTGGTGCACATGGCCGCGAACCACTCGACGAAGTCGCGGAAGTCGCGACGAAAGTGCACCGCGTTGACCTTCGCCCAGCTCCGCGCCAGGATCGGCCTGCGCGTGAACATCGATCGCAGCCATGGATGGAGCATGACCCGGTAGCGCACGCCGCCAAGCGAGCGGCTGGCGGGGAACCAGGGGCCGATCAGCACCACCCCGAGAACCCGCTCGGGCTGCTCGGCGGCGAGTAGGAGGGCGCGCTGGGTGCCGCGGGAGAGACCGACGACGACCGCCTGCTCGGTGCCGGTCGCGTCGAGGACGTCGAGCGCGTCGCGGGCGAACTCCGACTCGGCATATGCCTCGACGTTGGGCGGCCGGTCGCTCTTGCCGTTGCCGCGCGGGTCGAAGACGACCACGCGGTGGTGGCGGGCGAGGTAGGGGATCTGCATCTTCCAGACCCGCGAGTGCACCAGCGTCCAGGTCGGGCAGAACAGGATCGTCGGCTCGCCGCTGCCGTAGACCTCGTAGAAGACGCGCACGCCGTCGCGCTCGATGTAACCCTGATCGTCCGGATACAGCGCTCGGGTCTGCTCGTCTGTACCTACCTGCTTGTTTGCGACCTGCTCGGCGATGGTCATTTGCTCTCCTGGCTCGGCGATCTGTCGAAGGCGCACTTGTCTCAGGTGATTGGTCGGACGACCAACTAACTTCTATCGTATACTGCGACCCGATGTCAACCGCCGACCCCGACGTGCGTGCGACACCAGCGCCGAGTGGGGACCTCCGAGTCGCGCAGGGTCAATCGACGCGCGCGCTGCTACTCGCCGCCGCCAGCGACGTGCTGCGCGAGGAGGGCTACGCCGCGACCTCGACCCGCGCCGTCGCCGAGCGCGCGGGGGCGCAACTCTCGCTGGTCCATTACCACTTCGGCTCCAAGCGCAGCTTGCTGCTCGCCGTTCTCGAAGACCACACCGAGCGCCTTCTGCACCGCCAGCAGGCGATGTTCAGCGACGGCCGGTCGTTTGCCGAGCAGTGGCGCAGCGCCTGCGATTACCTGCGCGAAGACGTCGACTCCGGCTACGTGCGGATCCTCTGGGAGCTGTGGGCTGCCGGGCTTGCCGACCCCGAGCTAGCCGAGCGTTGGCGGGCCACCCAACGCAGCTGGCGCGAACTGATCGAGGCACGCCTCGAGCGCCTCCAGACCGAGCGCGGCGCCGAGCTGCCGATGCCCCCGCGCGCCCTTGCCACGCTGATCGGCAACCTCTTCGAGGGTGCGGAGGTCGAGATCCTCGCCGGCGTCACCGAGGACGAAACCCCACACCTCGAAGCGCTCGAGGCCTGTGCTGCGCTGATCGCGCACGCCGAGCGGCGCTGAAGGACGGAGCCGCAGGCAGCGGTCACATCCGAATCAGGTCCATTCTTTGGTCGGCCTCATGGGTAGCTGCGCAATGCGCTCGGGGGTGCAACGCCACAAGCCGAACAAAGTCGGGGCCATCCTGCCGTAGGGGTGCAGAGGTGGCCTGACGTCGCTGGAACAGCACCAGATTCAAGTTCCGCCGAGATCTACTCGATGCAGGGAAGGTCATGCATGCGCTTCCCCGTCCCCAGAGCTTGCTGGTCCGGTGTGGCGGCGCATTCCTCCTGGCGATGTTCCTCGCCTTCGCGCTCCACGCCGTAACCGGCCTCGGCGGAGCCGGCATGGACCGAGTCTTCAACGTCTGGGTCTACGACGCCCTCATCGTGGGCGCCGCAGGGTCCTGCTTGCTGCGGGCTGCGATGGTTGAGCGCGAGCGGCTCGCCTGGGGGCTGCTTGGGGTCGGACTGGCCGCGTGGACCGGCGGCGAAATCTATTACTCGGCAGCGCTCGCCGGTGCCGAAACCGTACCGATCCCCTCGCTCGCTGACGCTGGCTACCTCCTCTTCTATCCGCTGGCCTACGCCGCCCTAATCGTTCTCCTGCGCAATCGGATCGGCTCTTTCCCAGTCGCCCGTTGGCTCGATGGCCTCGTCGTCGGCACCGCCATCGCCGCTCTCGCAGCCGCGGTCGCGCTCGGCCCGATCGTCGACGCGAGCACCAGCGGCGATACCGCCGCAGTCGTGACCAACCTTGCCTACCCAATCGCCGACCTGGCGCTCCTGACGCTCGTATTCACGGCTTCGGCGTTCACCGGCTGGCGACCGGGTCGGACCTGGCTCATGCTCGGCAGCGGGCTCATCGTCCTTGCCGTCTCCGATGGCGTCTATTTGCTCCAGTCGGCGCAGGGAACCTACGCCGAAGGTGGCATTCTCGACGTCGCCTGGCCCTTGGGCGTTCTCCTGCTCGCGTCTGCCGCTTGGCAGGAGCCAACCCGGCGCCAAGTCGTGCGCTCACGTGGCCTGCGGGTCGCCCTGGTTCCGGCCACGGCGGCGGTGATCGCGATCGGCATCCAATTCAGCGATCGCTCGAGCTCGGTGCCAACGATCGCCGCCTGGCTCTCGCTGCTGACGCTGCTGGCCGTCGTCGTGCGGATGATGGTCTCCTTCCGCGAAAACCAGGCCAACCTCGAGTCCAGCGTCCGCGAGTCCCTGACCGACTCGCTCACCGGTCTCGCCAACCGCCGCCGCCTGATGGACGACCTCGCCGAAGCAGCGGCGCATCCGCCCGACCGCCACAATGTCTGCCTCCTCGCCCTCTTTGACCTCGACGGCTTCAAGGCCTACAACGACGCCTACGGCCACCCCGCCGGCGACGCGCTGCTGGCCCGCCTCGGTGGCCGCCTGGCTGACTTCGCCGGCGAGCGCGCCACCGCCTACCGGCTCGGCGGCGACGAGTTCTGCCTGCTGGCCGAGTGCACGGCCGCAGAAGTCGATGGCTTCGTCGCCGGTGCTTCGGCCGCGCTGTCGGAGCGCGGCGACGGCTTCCTCGTCACCAGCTCCCAGGGCAGCGTCCTGCTCCCCTCCGAGGCCAGTACCAGTGAGGCAGCGCTGCAGCTTGCCGACCGGCGCATGTACGCGAATAAGAGCCGCGAGCGCGCCTCGGCCGGTTCGCAGTCGCGAGATGTTCTGCTGAGCGCGCTGCGTGAGCGCCAGCCCGACCTCCACGACCACCTCGTCGATGTTGCCCGGCTGGCGCTCCGGCTGGCCGAGAAGCTGGGAATGGACCCCGAGCAGCGCGACGAGGTCTTCCGCGCCGCTGAGCTCCACGACACCGGCAAGGTCGCGATCCCCGACGCGATCCTCAACAAGCCCGGTCCGCTCGAGGACCAGGAGTGGGAGTTCATGCGAGAACACACGCTGATCGGTGAGCGCATCATCGCCTCGGCGCCGGCGCTTGTGCCGGTGGCTCGCCTCGTCCGCTCGACTCAAGAGCGCTGGGATGGAAACGGCTACCCCGACGGTCTGGCGGGCGAGCAGATCCCGCTCGGCTCGCGGGTCATCTCGGTCTGCAACGCCTACGCGGCGATGGTGAGCGACCGTGCCTACAGCATCGCCATGCGCCCAACGCGGGCGCTGGAGGAGCTCCGGCGCGGCGCCGGAAGCCAGTTTGACGCAACCGTCGTTGACGCGTTTTGCCGCTTGAGCAATGAGGACGCGACATTTCTGGTTGCAGAGGAGCGCCAGGATCGCGGTCCCGCTCTATCCCCAAATCCAGATGGAGAGAACCTCACCGGCCCGTGACGCAGTAAACGCCACAGCGACTCCCAAGCGCCTGGTTCGCTGCATCTGGGAGCCCCCGCGGGGCGCGCAGGCGCGTGGTAGCACGGTTGTGGTAATCGCCGATTTGGAGAAGATTCACACGGTCTGCCTCGATCCCGCAGAGCGGGGATGGATCGATTTTGTTTCGGCGACCCGCCGAACGTGACCCGCCCACGTGCAGGGCATTCGCGAAAAAGCGGCTGAAGGGATTCGAACCCACGACCTTCTGCATGGCAATCAGGCCCGTCTTCGAGACCAGCGGGCGGTAAATATGGCCGCTTGCAGGGATTTCGCAGCGGCACGGCAAACGGCTGCGAATCGGCAATACGCGCGGATGTGCGCCGAAGCGATTTGGGAGCTTCGGCGCAGAAGTGCCCGAAAACGAAGATGGCGGTTTCATCTCCGAGGCGGTCAGCGCGCTTTGCCGTCGGTGCCGATGTTGGGAACCCGCTCAAGGCGATCGAGCGCGTAGTTGAGAAGGGACCCGAGCAACTCGCCACATTCACCCGTTCGGCCCTGTCGGCGGCGGCGAGAGATAAACAGCGGCGCACTAAGGTTCGCGACGCAGCACCTGCGCTCTATGGCACGTCGCGGCCCCCACACCGATACCGATCCCCTCGCCCGCCACGCGCTCTCGCCGAGCGAGCTGAAGGAGCTGCTTGCAGCAGAGCGCACAGGAAAGCCGTTCCTGGCCTACAGGGACCGCGACGGGCGCCTTACCCTCCTCCAGGCGGGAAAGGAGACCCTGATGCTCGGCCGGCGGGCCGAAGTGGGCATCTCGATCGATTGGGACGCGGAGGTCTCGGGCCTACACGCCGAACTGCAGTGCCTCGAGGGCGAGTGGGCGATCCTCGACGACGGCCTCTCGACCAATGGGACCTACGTCAACGGGCAACGCATCAACGGCCGTCAGCGCCTGCGCGACGGCGACCGGATCCGGATCGGACAGACCATCCTCGTCTACCGCTTCGGTGTGCCGGCGCAGATGCCACCAACCGCCGTCGCCGCCGAGGCGGCCACCCTGCAGGAGCTGACCGACACCCAGCGCCGTGTTCTCATCGCCCTCTGTCGCCCCTTTCGCGACGGCGACAGCTTCGCCACCCCGGCGACGAACCAGCAGATCGCCGACGAGCTGCACCTGAGCGTCGACGCGGTGAAGATGCACATGCGGACTCTGTTCGGGAAGTTCGAGCTCGGGGAGCTGGCCCAGAACGAGAAGCGGGCGCGGCTCGCCGAGTGCGCGCTGCTCTACGGGGCGGTTACCCCACGGGACTTCGACTGAGGCTCGCGACCTTTCGGGTCGCTCATCGCACGACGGAGGCGCCACTACTCGGAGATCACGGTCGGCGAAGCACCGGCGTCGCGCTGCGATGACTCCTGCTTCGGCCGTTCCCGGCGATCGGGCCCGGGGTCCGCGGGCGCCACGCCGAGGGCTCGGGCGCAGTCCCGGGCCAGCCCCCCGGCGCTCGCGTAGCGCGCGGCAGCGTCCTTCGCCATGCCGCGGGCGATGACCGCGTCGAGCGCGGGCGGAAGGCCCTGGCGGACCTGGCTCGGGGCAGGTAGTGGAGCGTTGACGTGCGCCCAGAGCCGGGCCGCGTCGGTATCCCGCGGGAAGGGCACCTCGCCGGTCAGGCAGTGATAGAGCAGGCCGGCGAGCGCGTAGATGTCGACGGCGACGTCGACGGCCTCGCCTCGGATCTGCTCCGGGGCGAGGTAGTCGAGGGTGCCGAACCACTGTCCCTCCACGGTCATCCCGCCGCCCGCCTCGACGCTCTTGGCGATGCCGAAGTCGGTCAAGTAGAGATGCTCGGGCTCCTCGAGGGTGAGCAGCGCGTTGGCTGGCTTCACGTCGCGGTGGACGAGCCCGCGGCCGTGCGCGGCGTCCAGGGCGTCGCCCAACTGGCCGATCAGCTGCGCGGTCCGCGCGGGCTCGAGCGCCCCGCCGCGCTCCAGCACCTGCGCCAGGTCGGTGCCCTCGACGAGGCGCATCGCGATGAAGAGGAGCCCGTCGTCGTCTCCAGCCTCATATACCGGGATCACGTTCGGGTGCTCGATCGAGGCGGCGAGCTTCGACTCGCGCTCGAAGCGGGCGCGGAACTCGGGGTCGTGGGCGCGCTCGGTGGCGATCAGCTTGATCGCCACCGAGCGCTCGAGGGCGAGCTGGGTCGCGCGGTAGACGACCCCCATCCCACCCCGCCCGATCACGGCATCTATCCGGAAGCCAGCGATGATCGCCGTGGGGTCCAGAGAGCGCGGGCCAGCGGGATCCAGCACTCTTTCGACTACGGCGGCAGAGTCGGCGGCAAAAAGCTCGCGCAGGCGTCGATGCTCACGGTTCTCCGACCACAAGGAGACGAGCATCGTTCCCACAGTGGCGAGCGCCAGCGCCGCGAACGGATCGACGTAGTCGAGCTGGGAGCCCGAGTTGAAGGCGAGCTGGGCTGCGATCGACCACACGACGAGCAATCCCAGACCGACCAGGATCACGGGGGCCGTTCGGAGCCGCAGCCCGGCAAGGGGAACGAGCAGGGCCAACAGGACGATCAGGAGAATCGTTACCGCCTCCGAGGGCGCGCGCAGCGGGATCCCGCCGAGAACCGTCGCAAGCTGGTTGGCGACGATTTCCGTGCCGGGCATCGGCGCCCCTGACATCGGCGTCTGGTGAACGTCCCCAAGCGCCGGCGCCGAGGCGCCGACGAGCACGACCTTGCCGGCGAACAGGCGGGGCGGGAAGTCGCCGCTCAGCACCCGCGAGTAGGAGATCGCGCGGTAGGTGCCGGTCGGGCCCACGTAGTCGATCGGCACCTTGCGGGTCGGGCCGCCGAAAAGGCCCGCCGAGACGGGGCGCCCGGTGTCGGCTTCGGCGAGCACGACCGCAAAGCTGCGAAGCCCCTTGGTCGAGTACCGCATGCTGCGAAGGACGCCGTCGCCGTCGGGAGGAGTGCTCGCGGCGCCCGCGTCAGCACCAAATCGCCGCAAGACCGCGTCGCCGCCCAGGACGTTGGTCCGGCCGCCGGGGAGGACTTCCGTCGTACTCAGCACGACGCCTCCGGCCCTGCCGATCGCTTTGATCAGAGCGTTGTCGTCGCGGAGATCGCTCCTCTCGGTGAACTGGATGTCGACGCCGATCACCTTGGCACCCGCGCGGCGCAGCCGGTCGATCACACGAGCGTGGTAGCGGCGTGGGAACGGCCAGTGCGCATACAGGTCGTGATTTCGCAGGTAGTCGAAGGTGCTTGAATCGACCTTGACGAAGACCACGCCGGTCGCCCGGGAGGGCTCGGGCCCCCGGATCTGGAAGCGGGCGTCAACCGTCTGCTGCTCGAAGCGGCGCAGGAGGTGCTCGCCGTGGGCGAGGACGCCGAGGCCGGCTGCGAGCAGGGCGACGGCGAGGAGCAGCGCCGCCCGGGGACTCCTCCAGAGCGCCCGCTCCGCCGACGGACTCGACTGCGTCACAGGGCCGGAGGCTACGGTGCTAGTCCCCACCGGGCGCCGCAACGCGAACGAACCTCGCGAAGTAGCCGGGGCTCCCCTGAGCGTGGCTCCTTCGCCGTGCAGGTGTAGCGAATCGGCGGCGAGTTGCGGAAGTTGTGACCGAAGCGAAGGGGCGCGCCGGCGTAGCTCCCGGTGACAAGGAGGGCCGCTCTCATCAGCCGACCTCCACCGCTTCGTCCCTGTTGATCCGGAAACCGTGGCCCTTCCCGGCCCCGGACACTTTTCTGCAGGTGATCCCATCCGAGGCGGAGGTGCACCGAATGCCGTTCAGCTCGCTGCTTTGGCCGTAGGCCAAGACAGGGAGGTCATCAACCCAGTTCTGGAAGCAGACTTCACTGAGCGAAGGCTTGGGCACGTTGCATAGGTGGATTCCTCCGCCCGCTTGGATCCAAGCACTGAGCTCGGGCCCCGAGAGTTTCGTTCGGTAGGCGAAGCACGCGGCGGGCGCTCCTCCGATGTAGGGGGCCCCGATGAAGCACGTGACGTGACGATCGGGCGAGGAGAATTCTTCGAGCCGGCGGTTCTTCGACCCTCCACCTGGGACTCCGACCGGTTCGCCGGAGCCCGGTGCCATCAGGCCGATGTAGCGGTCATGCCGCTGCAGGCACGCGGGTGAGTAGTGCGCCGGGCGGGGCACGGTGATCCTGATGCAGCGGTAGACCCTGTGCCCGCGGAAGACCCCCGGCTGCGAGAGCCGGACCTTGGCCCAGGTGATGATCCGCTTTCCTTCGGCGGCGTTCGGGTCGTCGTTGCTCGAGCTGCTCAAACCCCGCGCTCGCGCTACCGGCGATCCCCACCCGCTCCAGTGCAGCTTTTCAAGGATCCACTGACCGTCTTCGAAGAGCGGAAAGCCCGAGGGGCGCAAGACGAGCGGATTGGGGCTGGGCAGGTGCTGGCCGACGAGCGCCACCGCAGAGCTCGGCCTGGCGAAGAAGTAGATCTGCCCATGTCCTCCGCGTCGACTATGAGTCGCGGACGCCGAGTCTGCTCCGGCGTTGCCCGACATGGCGGCCGAGGCGGAAACAGCGACGACGGCAATCAGCGCCATCGCGCCGAGGAGTCGGGGGAAGCCTTTCATCGTCCTGCCAGTCCTTTCTTTCGGTGTCGTCATGAAGAACCTGACTGCGGACCAATTTCCCGCGCCTCTTGGGGGTTGATCAGGAAGCCGCGTCCCGAGACGATCACGGTGCACCTGACGGCCCGACTCAACACCCGGCAGCGGAACGGGTGGTCCTTGACCACGTGGCCGGGGCGGAAGGTCGGCCCGGGATCGGAGTCGTCGAAAACCCACCCGCATTCGGTCGTGTCCGAACAGATACGCGACGATCAGCCTCTCGCATCAGCGGTCTCGCCGACGGGTCTTCGCTCCCCGCGAAAACCTCGGAAGCTCGAACCGGCGAGTTGGCGCCATGCCAACACTGGAAGGTCCCTTGGAAGAGGCCGCCACACCGCCACCCTTCCGGGTAGATCGAGTACTCGCACGCATAGCTCTTGTTGCCGCAGAAGAACCTGGGCTTCTTGCTGATCGGATGGCCATACTTCTTGGCGATCCTCCGCACGGTGCCGCAAGCGGGGGAGCCCTTCTCGACGCTCAGCTCGTAGGTCACGGCTCCCTGGACGACCACCGAGCCGCAAGAGCTGTCCGCCACCGGCCTGGCTGCGCGATCGAGGCCGGCCGGCACTTCGAGCCTGCGTTCGCCCGGCGAGTGGATCCCGGCCGAGGCAATCCCGGGCAGAGTCGCCGAGAAAGTGAGCGCGGCCAGGACCAGCAAGCCCGCAAAAGCCTTTCCTCTCGACGACATCAGCATATCTCCCCCTTCACTTCGCTTCGGGCCCGAAGATCGAGTCCGGCTGGAACCGGACGGGAATCGTGAGGCGCTTCGTGGCGAGCGGAGTACTGCGATTGCGGGCGTCAAAAGGGTGCTCATCAAGGTCTCCTTTGATCTCGGTCGACTCCGATCATCGGAGACGGGCAATCTTCAGTCCACCCACCCAAGGTCTAGCCGCACCTTACCTCGGCCCTACCCACGCGCCAGGTAGCTGTGTGGGGCCTTGACCAGCACCGTGCGGTGGCGGGGGATGTCGTAGACGCTGACGATGCCGTGGGCGACCTTGACCCTGGTGCCGGCGCAGGTGTCTTCGGTCAGCCATTCGGTGCCGCGCACGGTCACGTTCGCGTCGCTGCCTTCGGATTGGTAATTGCCGTGGGCGCTGCCCCAAAGGCGGCCGCCCCCGTGGCGGTGATGGTGCGCGCGCGAGCTGCTGGCGGGCCGCGCGGCGGCGCAGCCGCGCGGCGGGCTGTCGATCAGGCGCAGCACCGTGAAGCCGACCCGAGGGCCGCCCTTCAGCCGAGAGCGCGCCAGCTTCTGGGTGAAGCGGAAGGCGCCGGCGCGGAAGAGGCCCGACTCGGTGGCGCCGGAGCCGCGGCCCGTCGCCGAGGTGAGTTCGACGGTTCCGGCGGTGGTGTCGACAACGGTGCCGAGCGGCACGCTCGTCGCCGTGGAAAGGGGGGCGAAGCGCCGCCGCCCTGGCAGCCTGATCCGAACTTTGCCGCGAACAGGCTGTAGGTCGGCAGTCCTCCCGAATATCGGTGCCTGGGGCTGGCCGGAGGCCCCGGTGCTCCTCGCCTGGGTCGTGGGGTTCCCCGTGGCGCCGCCCGGACCTTCGCTGCCGCCCGAACCTTTGGCGCCGAAGAAGACCGCGACCGGGAGGGAGCTGCTTTCGGTGAACTCCCCGTCGCCGAGCTGCCCGTTGCCGTTGGCGCCCCAGCACTCGACGCTTCCGGGGAGCAGGGCGCAGCTGTGGAAGAGACCGGCGCTGATCGCCGTGGCTTCGCCGATCCCCGAGACGGGCACGGGCGTCGCGCTGTCTTCCGTCAGCCCGTCACCCAACTGCCCGAGGCCGCCCTCCCCCCAGCATTCGACCCCGCCGGCTGCCAGCAGGGCGCAGTCGTGGTCACCGCCGGCGGTGATCGCGGTGGGGCCGACGAGACCGGTGACAGCAATGGGGGTCGAGTCGACAGGTGCCCCTTCGGGGGCGAAAGATCCCCAGCATTCGACGCTGGCGACCAACGCGCAGGCATCGTAAGCGCCGGCGGTGATCGCCCCCGCTTTGCCGATCCCCGAGACCTGCACAGGCGTGGCGCTGCCCGTGGTTAGGCCATCGCCGAGCTGGCCTTGTTCGCCCCGTCCCCAGCATTCGACGCTGCCGGTGGCAAGCCGGGCGCAGCTGTGTTGGCCTCCGGCGCTGATCGCCGTCGCTTCGCTGATCCCCGAGACCGGGACGGGCGTGGCGCTGCCGGACATGAGGCCGTTGCCGAGCTGGCCCTGGCCACCAGCTCCCCAGCACTCGACGGTGCCGCCGGAGAGAAGGGCGCAGCTGTGTTGGCCTCCGGCGCTGATCGCCGTCGCTTCGCTGATCCCCGAGACCGGGACGGGCGTGGCGCTGCCGGACATGAGGCCGTTGCCGAGCTGGCCTTGATCCCCTCGTCCCCAGCATTCAATGCCGCCACCGGCGAGCAGGGCGCAGGAGTGTTCTTCACCGGCGCTGAGCGCCGTCGCGGTGCTGATCCCCGAAACCCGCACCGGCGTCGCGCTGTCTCCGGTCGAGCCGTCGCCCAGCCGGCCTTGACCGCCTGCACCCCAGCAGTCGATCTCGCCGCCGGCAAGCAGAGCGCAGCTATGGAAGCCGCCAGCGCTGAGCGCGCTTACGGACTCCGCTCTGGCCGTGCTGACGCCCACAGTCCACAGCAACAGCGCTCCGAATGCGAGGACTAACTGCATCGCCCCCCGCCTCGACCCTCGCGAGCCCGTTCCTTGCCACCCGACACCCCCGACTCCCCCCCGCGCGGCGGCCTTTGGCATCGCGGCGAAGTCTAGTCCGGCAGGCGACCTCGCCCAGGCTAGCCATAGGGCGGATCAGCGGCGCGACAGCGGAGTTGAAGCCCTGGCCGCCCGGGGATCGCGGATGCCTGAGCTGCGAATCGCGGAGCAGGCGAGGAAATAGGAGCAGATGCCCTGCGGTAGGGCCACGGTCCGGGCTCGAAGCGAAACACCCCCGGCCCGTTCTCCCGGGCCGGGGGCTCCAACGTCGAATCTGTGCCAATCAGGAATGGCTCGCCGCCGAGGAAACCGACGGCACCTGTAGGGGCTACGGGCGGAGGTCCTTGCGGAGGCTCCTATTCTTCAGGGGGAGTCAGCCCCTCCTTTTCGGCTATTTCGTTCTCTTTTTGAGTGGCTTCTTCCCTGCAGGCTTCGCTGTAGAGGTCTTCCTGACAGGCAGGGCCGCTGAGGGTTTCTTCGGCTTCGCCTTGGACTTCTTCCGCGCTTTCGCTGACGCCTGATTCGCCTCCTTCAGAACCGGAGGAGCTGGTCACGCATTCTTCGGTGATTTCGTGGATTTCCCGTTCCTGGTCGGGGGTGGTTTCACCGTTTTCGAGCACTTGGGAGGCCGACACGTCCATCCGCTGATAGCCCGCCACGATGCAGCCGGTCTCGGTCTTGGTCGGGGTCAGGCCCTGTTCGGTGAGCATGTTGGCCAATTCGCTTTCGACCTTTTCGGCGTCGGACGAGCTCCATCCCGACGAGTCGCTCGACGATGACCCCGATGACCCACAACCTGCGACTGCGATCACCGCGACCACGGCCACCGCTAGAGCTGACGTGATACTCCATCTGCGCATTGACTGCCTCCTCTTCCTGGTTGACAAAGCTTGCGAGAGACCCGGCCTTTGCGGCGGGCTCTCATCTGCGGATCGAGCTGCAGGGAAAGCATCCACCGGCAACAGCCGACCAACCAGGCACCCAAGGTGTAGAGGTGCCTTACCTGGAGTCTTACGATGTATGCGCCGCGCCGATTCCGCCTCACGGGCAGATCTCAAACGACCGGGGGTGCATTCGGGCGCCGATCGCCTCGCCCGCCTTACTCCCAGATTTGTGATCGTCCGCGGTGCCCGACGCGGATTCCGCTACGAGGACCAGGTCGCGCCGATCGTGAGCCCATCGGCAAGCTCCTCGCTCGTGCCGGCGTCGACGTTGACCCACCTGCGTCCCACCTTGTGGAGAATGTCCGTCGCACTGTCGGGTGAGTGTCGGATGTAGATGGTGATCGTCGCCGACCCCACGGACCGATCGTCGAGACGCGAATGCCGCTCACATGAACCATCTTGTTCGGGTAGGCGGTAGGGGTTTTCTTTGCTGCCCGCGTGATCGCCCGGCCTCGCGTCCTACGGGAGGGCGCCAGGCCATGCTCGATGAGGCAACAGAGCGACGCGATGACAGCGAGCCCGGTGATCATGACTGCGAGCACGATTGCCGAGGAGAAGTCCGCACCGGCCCCAGCGCGAGCCCTCGTCATTTCCCGCGAACTGCGCTCATGGCTCCCTCGTTGCTCCCCCGGGAAAGCCAACCTGCCGAAGTGCAGGGGAATCGAAGCGAATCGGCTGATGGGATTCGAACCCACGACCTTCTGCATGGCAATTAGATCAGTCTGCGCAGTCCCCTGCCGGAGAATAGAGCGTTTTACAGGGCTTTCTTGGCGTTCCGAGCGGCGGAAGCGGTCGGCAATATGCGCGGATATGCGGCGATATGCGGCGTTTCGGGCACTCGTGCGCGTGAGTGCCTGGAATCCGAGGTGGCGGTTTGATTCGCCCGCCGGCCCCGATGCCGCGGCGCCGAACGATGCAGATTCTCGGTCGCCCGTCGTCGGCGCTACTCATCCCAGGGAAGACCGAAATGGCGCGCCAGCGGATCGCGCTCTCGCCAGGTAGCCAGCAGCGTGTCGATTTCTTCACGCCCATCCGGCGAGCGGTGTGGCCCGTACAGCGGGTCGTCTTCCTGACACCGCGGATCGTAGAGAGGAAGCGCCAAGCAAAACCCCTGCCACAGGTCGGCAAGGTGCTGAGTGAGATCAGACCAGGAGAGGCGCACATCGACGGGACGCTCGCTGGAACGGCGTTTGAGAAGATCGCGCCCCGCCGGAGTCGGGTGGCCGCCCCGGCTGCAATGGACCTGATACTCGGCTAGGCGGAAGTTCCTCGCAGCTCGATTTCGCATGTTGCCGGCGGAGAAACGCTCCCGAGCCTCCTTTGGCGAGCTTCGCATCCATTTCTCGGCCTCGTCACGGCTCTCGGCAGCGAGCGAGATCAGGTAGCCGCACTCGATCAACTGCCGCACCAGGGCTGCCCCCGGGTACCAAAGTTCTGCATCGAACAGGGAGACCGCGCCCTCTCCCAGCTCGGCCGCCATCTCCGTCATCGTCGCGAATCCAATGCCCGCAGCGTCGCGGTCGAACCCGTAGTGGACATAGAGGCGGAAGCCGTTCTCAGAAAGCCGTTGCGGTATGGCTCGAGCTAGCTGCTCACGCAGCGCGTGGGCCTGGTCGTCGGCCAGGCCGTCCTCCAAGAACGCGGCGGCTTCCTCTTTGCTCATACCCATCACTGTCTGCCGGCCCTACGCCGTAACCAAGATCACCACGTTGACGACGAGCGTTACTACAGTCGCCGCCAACAGTACCCAGGTCAGCCGCGCCAAGGTCTTCGTCAGCGCGATCATTTGATCGGTCCGCACGTCTCCTTCGCGCCAGCGCTCGACCGTTATCTCGCCGAGATCCTTACCGACGCTTTCAGCCTCTCGGAGAGAACGATTCTGTAGGCGCCTCGCAAGTAGCAATCCGGCGATGACCGACACCAACCAGTAGCGCGGCAGGCGAACATCAGCGAGCCGCACACCCCGCTGATGGTCTCGGGAATCTCCTAGCCCTGCCATACGCTCAGAGCATGGACAAGCCCTCGGATGCAGCAACGATCGAACGGGCGCACAGTCTCGCCAATGAGGCCGTACATATGGTCGCCCTCCAGCGCCGACGACTTCAGTCCAACGAGCCAGAGGACGAGACCTTCATATTTCGTCGGTGGGCCGATTTTCAGTTCCTCATTGTCAGCCTGCGTCGGCTTCGTCTGGCAGCCCTTCTGGCCACAAGCTCTGAGACGAATCGAGTGGCGATCGAGAGTGCGATCGGCGAGTTCGATGAAGCGTTGCCCGACCTTCGAAAAATGAGAAACGTTGGCGAGCACATTGATGAGTACGCGATCGAAGAAGGCCGCGATCGCAGCGTGAGTCGGCTGGCGCTACAAGCCGGCAGCTTCGACACTGTGACGCTGGATTGGCTTGGAGGGCGACTCGATGCGGACGAGGCGCTTGTAGCCGCCGAAGCTCTGCACGGCGCGATCAAGGTGTTTTCCTGAGCCCTCAATGGCTGCGATCGAACCGCCACAGCTGCAACACGGCGGCCCAGAAAGCCACCACGGCGGCCGAGATGCCATCAAGGTCTCGGAAGATCGGCGCTCGGCTCCAATGCTCGGCCCCCAGCGCGGCTACGATCGACCAGTGATCGAGGATCCGCTCAAAGGTGCGTTGGAGGAGATCGCCCCGAAGCTCGATCCGGGGCTTGAGCCGCTGGCAGCAGCACTCCTGGCCGAGGAGCCCGTCGAGGACGCCTGGGCAGTACTACTGCAGGAGATTCTCGATGCGGCTTGAGCGCATCGTCGTCCAGGCCTTTCGCGGCTATCCCGATCGTGCCGAGATCATGCTCTCGGGCGATGTCGTGCTGTTGGCCGGCGAGAACGGCACCGGCAAGACGAGCCTGACCGAGGCCTTCGAGTGGGTGCTCTTCGACAGCATCGTGCGCAAGGAGCGCTCGAAGACCCGTGGCGAGTACCAGGGCTCGGGGTGGATCCGGAGCGTTCATGCCCAGCCCGACGCCGAGACCTTCGCCGAGGTGACCCTCAATAAGGGCGGCCGCCGCCACGTCGTCCGCCGGGTCCTGGTCGGCAACGGGAGCGAGCTGACGATCGACGGCAAACCGGCGGCCGACGTAAAGGCGCTGGGACTGAGGACCGAGGACGCTTTCAGGCCGTTTCTCGGTCAGTGTGAGATCCAGGCCCTGATCGACAGTGAGCAGCAGAGCCGATGGGAGCAACTGAGCGCGATCCTCGGCTTCGCGGGCTTCGGGCAGCTGCGCGAGCGGCTGCAACGGCTGCGCACCGACACCGATCGCGATGAGCGTGTGAGACGTCTGCGCGAGCGGGTAACGAGGGCGGTGCAGCCGCTGACCGCACCCGGGATGGAGCCCTTGGAGCAGGCGCCCGAGGACCTGCGCGCCCGCGCCGGAGGCTTCGTCAGCCTCGGCCCCGACGCCGCCTGGGATGCGATCGGTGCCAAGGCCCAGCAGGAACTCGACGCTCTCCTGGCCCGCGACCGCCGCCCACCAGGTCTGGACGTCCTGGCGGTCGGCGCCAAGGACCTCGACGCGCCGGTCGCCGAGACCGCGGGCGCGATCCGTGGCCTGCTCGCCCACGCAGAGCGCCACCGCGAGTGGCACGAGACCAACCAGCGCGCCAGCTTCGCTGCCCAGGGGCTGGGCCTGGTCGACCCCGAGCACCCCGAGGTGTGCCCGTTCTGCGAGCACTCGACCCTTGATGCCGTACGTCGCGGCACCCTGGGAGCCGAGGCCGAGCAGACCAGCGGCCCCGCTCCCTCCGACCCGCGCGGTGGCCTGCGCGACGGGATCGCCGCGCTCAGCGGAGTCGGCCCGCTGAACACCGACGCCGGCGGCCTCCTCGTCGAGTCGCTGGGCGAGGGAGATGAGGCAGCGGCACTGGTGGCGGCCCAGGAAGAGCAGGACGCGCTAGGGGATCTCCGCGTCCGTGCCAAGCGGCTGGCCGACGCCGCCCTCGCCGCATATGAGAGCGCCAGCCGCCCACACGGCGACGCGAGTGCCCTGGAGGGGATGGTCACGGAGTTGCTCAGCGCGGTCGAAGAGATCGGCCAGCGACACGCGGCGCTGCGGGCGGCAGTCGAGGCGCTTGTGCTGCGTTTGACCAAGCGCTTCTCGGGTCTCGATGAGGTCGACAAGAAGCGGATGGGCGCTCTTCAGATGGCGGTGCTCCTGGCCGAAAACGGCAGGGCCGTCGAGGCGGCGTGGCGCCTGCGCAACCATCAGGAGCAGCTGCGGTTCCTGGTCGCCGAGCTGGAGGCGGCCGAGAAGTCGCGGATGGCCGCGGCGCTGAAGACCCTGAGTGGCGACATCGCCCGCTATTACGAAGAGCTCAGTCCCGGCCACCACATCAAGATCTCGGGCATCACGATCCGCGACACCAAACGCCGCCAGGCCGCGCTGGCGGCGACCTCACACGGCGAGCCGGTCAACCCAGTGACCATGTTCAGCGAGGCCGAGGGCAATTGCCTTGGGCTGAGCCTCTACTTCTCCCAGCGCGTCGATCGCAACCCAGGCTGGCTGATGATCATGCTCGACGATCCGGTGCAGTCGATGGACCAGGGCCACGAAGAGGGCCTGATCCACCTACTGGCCCGCATTAGTCGCGACCGCCAGGTCATCGTGATGACCCACGAGCGCCGATTCGCCAGTCAGGTCGAGGCGCAGTTCGCGGCCGTCAACTCGTTCACCAAATACGTCTTCGAGCGTGGCAGCGGGCCGGACCCACAGATCGCCTTGGCCGAAGGCCGTCTGAACGAACTGTTGAGCTACGCAGAGGCCAACGCAGAGGGTGAGTTGGCGCGCCGAGAGTCGTGTGCGGGGGCGGTGCGAAAGGCGGTCGAGCGGTTCTGTCGCGAGCTGGCCGCAGCGAAGGAGGTCCGCCTGAAGAAGGGAATCTCGGTCGAGGACATGATCGATCGCCTGCATGAGAGCAAGGCGATCGACGACCTCGAGGTCGGGACGCTGCACCGCCTGCGCAAGTTCGGCAACCGGGGCTCCCACGACGACGAATCAGTCAATCCTGCGACCTCGGCGATCCTCTCCAACGTCAACGCTCTGCGCGCCCTGCAGGACAAGCACCTGACCGCCGAGCGCAGGCCCGACCTCCAGCTCCTTACGGGCGGCGGCGAGTTGCCGAAGGCGGGCGCCTGAGACAGATACGCCCGGAAATCCGGTCCTTCGCATAGAACATGGCCAGTGGAGGCGTCCCTAGTAAATCCACGCGCCAAGCTCGCGCGGGCCGATGAGCATCTTGTCGAGCTGGTCTCGGCGGCGCGGGACTTCGTAACAAGGGAGCCGTACCGCGTCATCAATGAGGAGCGTGCAGCGGACCTGGACGTCGCGGTTCTCCGCGTCCGGGAGTACCCGCCGCTCAGGCTCGGCCTAATCCTTGGCGATGTCCTGGCGAACTGGCGATCCGCCCTCGACAATCTGGCCAACGAGATGGTGCGTCTTAACGGGCAGGATCCGGGCGCAAGGACGAGCTTCCCGATTTTCTCCAGCGAAGCCGACTTCGCCTCCAGAGGGCGGAGGCGAATCAGGGGCGTGAGCGAGGAGCACGCCGGAATCATCGCCGCCCTCCAGCCGTTCCAGACCGATATTGACCCGACTGTCCAGGCTCTGAAAGTCGTCAATGACTACGTGAACATCGACAAGCATCGAGCGATCCATCCTGCGCTGACGACAGTCGTTGACGCGCACGGCTACGGGGCGAGCTTCCGGCGCGAGTCGCTCGACGATGAATTCGATTTCGAGATTGATCCAGTCGGATTTGACCGTGAGCTTGTGAACGACCTGGAGCTTGCCCATATCCACTGGCACCATCCGGTCCCCGACCCGAAACCGCTCATGTCCGCCGAATTTTCCGTGCGACTCGCATTCGGGGAGAGGGGCCTCTTGCTCGATGCACTCCCGACCATCGGCTGGCACATCAATCTCGTGGTTGAGTGCTTCGCGCCCGACTTCGGCGAGTCGATCAGCGTCAAACCTGACGCTTGACCTTCACGTTTCCCAGCCCTTCCCTCAAGGAGCACACTTGCTTCGACTCAGGCCCTCACGACCCTTCGCTTGTTGGGATTGGAAGCTCACGAACGCGCAGGCGATCTCTGGTGAGGCTCACAATCGCTCCCTTCTCCAGGTCTTCGGCGATCTGCGACAGGTTGGCCGCAATCAGTTCCGCTTGCTCGGTCGGACGCAGATGGTCGGCGGAACGCAAGAGCAGGACGGATGGCGACGCCAGCGAGCCCAAAGCCAGCAATGCTCCAAAGTCGGAATCCGCCGTGAGCAGGATCCGCTCCTCTTTCGCCGCGGCCTGCAGGATCGTCGGGTCGGTTGCGGTCAGCAGCCCGATGTCCGCGACGTGGATCGCGTCATGCCCTACCTCTTTGAGACGGCGTCCGACCTCGGGTGAGAGGTTCGCGTCGAGGAGCAGCTTCACGCTGCCGGCGCTGCCACTGCCAACTCGCGCTCCTGCGCAGCGGCTGCGGCGTATTCGAGCGCGGCGAGGACGTCCTCGCGTTCCAGGTAGGGGTAGTCGGCCAGCAACTCGTCGATGCTGGCGCCAGCGGCAAGCTGACCGAGCACCGCGCTGACGGTCACCCGGGTGTCGCGGATGCTGGGCAGGCCGCGCATCCGGTTTGGATCGACGGTGATTCGCTCCTGGGCCATAAGGCAAGGGTACCTCGCTGCCCGCCCGCTACCTCGTCTGCGGGAACAATGCAAGGCGGAATCGGTCGAAATCGCCGCTAATCGCTGCGCATCGGCGTCATTTGAGGCACTAGTTGTAAGACCCAGCAACGTTGTTCAGCTCGGCGAGGCGAGCCCCGGGTGGCTTGTGACTGAGAGAGCCGTGCGGTCTGCGCCAGTTATAGAAGTCCAGCCAGCCAGATAGCGCCGCGGTCCGCTGCGCCGAGTCGCGGTAGATCGCTCCGTAGGCCCAGGCGCCGAGCATCGTGCGGATGAAACGCTCTGCCTTGCCGTTGGTGCGCGGGCGGAAGGGCCGGGTGCGGATGTGGCGGATCCCCAGGGCCCGACAGGCGATTGCGTGGACGATCGAGGTGTAGCCCGGCCCGTTGTCGGTCATCACCCTCTCGACAGCGATCCCATGAGCTGCGTAGAAAGCGACGGCGCGCTTGAGGAAGCCGACTGAGGTTCTCGCCTTTTCGTCGTCCAAGACCTCCACGTAGGCGAGGCGAGTGGCGTCATCGATGCAGACGTGGACACGCTCCCAGCCGGCGTCCTTGGCCTGGCGGGTGCGTTTGCCTGTGACCCGGTGACCGGCGCCCTTCTCGATCCGCACCAGCTTCTTGACGTCGATGTGGATCAGCTCCCCGGGGCGCGCTCGCTCGTAGCGGTTGGGAGGCTCCGGCGGCTCCAGGCGGCTCAGCTTGCCCAGGCCGATCCGATCCAGCACCGCCGAGACCGTGGAGCTCGCCATCTCGAGCAGCTTGGCGATCTCGGGGCCGGTCATCCGCAGGCGGCGCAAAGCAGCGATCGCCTCGACTCGCGTCTCGGGAGTCCGGCTTGGAACCCGGTGGGGAGCAGAGCTTCGATCCTGGAGCCCGGCCTCGCCTTCGGCGCGCCAGCGGGCAAGCCACTTGGCAGCGGTGCGTTCGCTCACTCCGGCGGCCTCGGCCGCCTCCGTGAGCGACCACTCTCCTTCGAGGCGGTCTACGAGCAGGCGCCTGCTTTTCGGGCAGGTGCGGGCATTACCGTGCAGCTTCATCCGGTGTCCTCCTTGATCTGGGTGGCTTCAGCACCCCCAGCCTTCAAGGAGGCCCGGATGAACAACGTTGTTAGGAACTACACCTAGTGCCTCAAATGGAGGTGATATGCAGGGGTGGTTTGATTTTCCGAAAGCGCCCCCTGCACGACGAAAGCCCGCTACAGAGCGGGCTTTCGCGTGAAGCGGCTGAAGGGATTCGAACCCTCGACCTTCTGCATGGCAAGCAGACGCTCTAGCCAGCTGAGCTACAGCCGCACCGGCGGGATTCTAGCCTTATACGGGTGCTTCGCGGCATTTGGCAGTTCTCTACCCAATATTTGGTAGAGTGGTCGCTACCCGGAGGACGGTCGTCGGTCACCGGGGCCTTTGCATCGGCGGTCCCTCCCTCCGTCGCCCGGCTCTGGCCCTTGACCAGGCGGCCGTCCTTCCAGGTTCTAGGGCTGGAGCTCGGGCTCGGCGAGAAGGCCCTGGAGGTCGAGGGGCAGGGTGGGCATCTCGACCTTCTGGCCTGGCCGCGGCTCGAGCCACTGATCCCTTGGCTTGTCCCAGTAGAGCTCGACGCCATTGCCGTCGGGGTCGTCGAGGTAGAGCGCCTCGCTGACGCCATGGTCGGAGGCGCCACCGATGCCCACCTCGGCCTGGATCAGGCGCCGCAGCGCGTCGGCGAGAGCGGCACGGGTGGGATAGCGGATCGCCAGGTGGAAGAGGCCGGTCGTGCCAGGGGGTGGCGGTGAGCCGTCCTTCGAGTGCCAGGTGTTGAGGCCGATGTGGTGGTGATAGCCGCCGGCGGAGACGAAGGCGGCCTCGTCGCCGTAGCGCTGCTGCAGCTCAAAGCCGAGCACGCCGCAGTAGAAGTCGAGCGATCGATCGAGGTCGGCGACCTTGATGTGAACGTGGCCGATGTCGACGCCGGGGTCGATCGGCTTGGCAGTTGGGTCCGCCACGATGCTTCGAGCCTACCCAGCCGCCCTCGCCGGCACGCCTCGGCGGGTCAACCACCGTCGAGGGCGACGTTGACCAGGCGGTCGGCCTCGGTGTTGCGCTCGCGGCGGACGTGGCGGATCGACCAGCGGTCGAAGTCACGCAGGGCGCTCTTCACCTCTGCATGGAGCTCGCGCATCGTCGCGTCCTTGACCTTGTACTCGCCCTTGACCTGCTTGACGACGAGCTCTGAGTCGCCGACGAGCTCCAGCTCCCGCGCGCCCAGCGCCGCGGCCCGCTCGATCCCCAGCAGCAGCGCTTTGTACTCGGCGACGTTGTTGGTGGCGCGGCCGATGCGTTCGCCGCGCTCCTCCAGCACCTCGCCGCCGGCACCCTGCACCACGGCCGCGATCGCCGCCGGGCCGGGGTTGCCGCGGGCGCCGCCGTCGACGTTGACGACCAGCTTCACCGCCGCCTCAGCCAACCGGCTCGCCGCTTCAGCCCCGATCGCGCTCCCGAGCTGCCCAGGGCCAGCTGGCCGCCCTCCGCCGCCGTTGCGTTCCACTGGCGCGCCGAGCGGTCGAGCTGCTCGACCTCGCTGCCCTTGCCGAGCGGGTAGGCCGGGCGCGACTCCTCAGCCAGGTCGACCCCCCACTGGTACCAGCAGAGCTCCCAAGCGACGGTGATCCGCACCTCGCTCGGCGAGCCGGCGGCGGCCCCGACGGAGGCCCGCGGGCTGCCGAGGCTGCGGGTCAGCCCGGCGACCGTGCGGGCCGCCTCGCTGGCGTTGAAGCGGTCGACGGCGGCTTCGAGGCGGCCGCCGACCGGCGCCACCCGGCGTCGCCCCACGTTGGCCCCCGCCGCCGCTGGATCGCTTCGATACAGGCTCACGACCCAAAGCTAGTCCATCCCGCGACGTATCAAGCGGCGGCGATCACCCCGGAAGCAAGATGTGCAGGCACCTCTTCGTAGTGATCGAACTCGACCTCGAAGTCGGCGCGACCGCCGCTGATCGAGCGCAGGTCGGGGGCATAGTCGAGCACCTCGGCCATCGGCACCTCCGCCCTCACCTCGGTCATCGAGCCCTTTGGCTCCATGCCAAGGGGATGGCCACGGCGCGAGCTGAGGTCACCGATCACGTCGCCGACGACGTCGCCGGGGCAGCTGACGAGCAGCCGCACGATCGGCTCGAGCAGCACCGGATCGGCGTCCGCCATCGCCTCCTTGAAGGCCATCGCGCCGGCGATCTTGAAGGCCATCTCCGATGAGTCGACGTCGTGGTGCTTGCCGTCGACCAGCCGCACGCGCACGCCCTTCACCGGATAGCCGGCGACGGTGCCGTGCAGCATCGCCTCTTCGACCCCCTTCTCCACCGCGGGGATGAAGCTGCCGGGGATCGCCGCGCCCTTGATCTGGTTGACGAAGTCCAGGCCGGCGCCGTCGTCCGCCGGCTCGATCTCGATCTGGCAGTCGGCGAACTGGCCCCGCCCCCCGGACTGCTTCTTGAAGCGGGCGCGAGCACTGGCCGGGTGGCGGATCGACTCCTGGTAGGGGACGCGCGGCGGGTGGAGCTCGATCTCGACGCCAAAGCGGCGCTTCATCCGGGCGACGATCACGTCGACGTGGACCTGGGTGAGGCCGGCGATGATCTGCTCGCCGGTCTGCGGGTCGCGGTGCACGTCGAGCGTCGGGTCCTCCTCGGTGAGACGGCGCACGGCCGCGGCGGCCTTCTCGTCGTCCCCCGTCGACCTCGGCTCGTAGGCGAAGGCCATCACCGGGTCGGGCAGGTCGAGCGGGGCAAAGGCGATCGCCTCCTGCCCCGCGCAGAGCACGTCGCCGGCCCGCGTCTCCTTCAGCTTCGCGACCGCGCCGATGTCCCCCGCGCCGAGCTCCGCGGCGGGCCTCAGCTCTTTGCCAAGCGGCTGGCCGAGCTGGCCGATCCGCTCCTTCTGGTCGCGGGTGACGTTGACCGCGTGGGAGTCCGAGCGCAGCGTGCCGCGGAGGACGCGGAAGAGGTTGACCCGGCCGGTGTAAGGGTCAGCGAGCGTCTTGAAGACGTAGGCGACCAGCGGCCCGTCCTCGTCGGGCTCGATCTCGATCGCCGTGCCGCCCGGCCCGACCGCCGACACGGCGCCGCGCATCGCCGGCGAGGGGAGATCCTCGACCAGCGCCTCGAGCAACCGGCCGGTGCCGAGGTTGCGCGTCGCCACCCCGCAGGTGACGGGGAAGATGCGCCCCGCCGTAACCCCCTGCTTCAGCGCCCGCACGATCTCATCGTGGGCGATCTCCTCCCCCTCGAGGTAGCGCTCCATCAGCTCGTCGGAGTTCTCCGCCACCTCGTCCATCAGTTTCTCCCTGTACTCAGCGGCCTGGTCACGCAGCTCGTCCGGTATCTCCACCTCCTCCGCCGCGCCCGGCCCAGCGCCCCCGTAGACGAATCCCCGCTGGTCGATCAGGTCGATCACGCCGCGCACCTCCTGCTCGGCGCCAATCGGGATCTCGGTGGCGACGACGTGGGGCCCGAAGGCGGCCTTGAGCGAGTCGAGAGCGCGAAAGAAGTCACCGCGCTCGCGGTCGAGCATGTTGACGAAGACCAGCCGCGCCAGCCCCTCGGCGTCGGCCCGGCGCCAGAGCCGCTCGGTGTGGACCTCGACTCCCATCACGCCGTTGACCACGACCACGGCCGCGTCGGCAACGCGCAGGGCGGCGATCGCATCGGCGACGAAGCTGGGCTCACCGGGGGTGTCGATCAGGTTGATCTCGCGCCCACCGTGCTCAAAGCAGGCGACGGCGGCGTTGATCGACATCGACCGCTCCTGCTCGTCGGGCTCGTGGTCGGAGACCGTCGACCCCTCGGCCGTCGCTCCCAACCGACCGATTGCGCCGGCCTCGAACAGGATCGCCTCGTGCAGGCTCGTCTTGCCGCAGCCCCGGTGCCCGATCAAGGCGACATTGCGAATCCGGTCTGCGGCCTTATGAGGCACGCAATTGAAGTTACACCCCGATTGGCGTAACTCAAACCGAGTGGCTCGAGCTCAGGCGGCCTCGAGGCCGGACTTCAAGCGCATCACTGCCTTGGTGTGCAACTGCGAGACGCGCGACTCGGTAACGCCGAGCACCTCGCCGATCTCGCGCAGGGTGAGGTTCTCGTAGTAGTAGAGGGCGACGACGAGCTGCTCGCGCTCCGGCAGCGAGGCGATCGCCTCGGTGAGCCGGTCCTTGATCTCGCTGCTGGCGAGCGATTCCTGCGGGTCTTCGGCGCGCGGATCGGAGATCGTGTCGAGCAGCGAGACCTGGTCGCCGGAGGAATCGGAAACGGTCCAGAGCTCGTCGAGCGCATAGACGGAAGAGTTGGCGATCTCCAGCAGCGAGGTCTGCAGTTCGTCTTCGCTGACGCCGAGCGTCCCGGCCAGCTCGGCCTCGCTGGGCGCCCGCTGCAGCTCGTGCTCGAGCTTGGCCTGGGCGGCCTCGATCTCGCGAGCGCGCGAGCGCACCGAGCGCGGCACCCAGTCCAGGGAGCGCAGCTCGTCGATGATCGCGCCGCGGATCCGGGTCATCGCGAAGGTCTCGAACTTGATCCCGCGCTCGGGCTCGAAGCGCTCGATCGAGCCGATCAGCCCCATCAGGCCGTAGGAGATCAGGTCGGCGTCGTCGACGTGCGAGGGAAGGCCGGCACCGAGGCGGCCGGCGACGAACTTGACCATCGGCGAGTAGGCGACGACCAGGCGCTCGCGCGCGCTCGCATCGCCTTCCCCCTTGTAGCGGCGCCAAAGATCGCGCAGCTCCACCTCTTTTACGCCGGTTTCCATGCCGCTTAGCCCGATTCTATGTTCGCTGAGCAATCGTTATTGCGGCTCATGCGCGCGGGTGGGTGGCAGCGTACGCATCGCGCAGGCGAGCCGCATCGACGCGAGTGTAGACCTGCGTGGTCGAGATCGAGGCGTGGCCAAGCAGCTCCTGGATCGTGCGCAGGTCGGCGCCGCCCTCGAGCAGGTGCGTGGCGAAGCTGTGGCGCAGCGAGTGCGGCGAGACGCCGGCGGCCAGCGCCGCCTCGCGCACCCAGAGGCCGAGGCGGCGGGTGACGTCGGAGTTGGAGAGGCGACGGCCGCTCTTGGAGAGGAAGAGCGCCCGCTCGCGCGGGTCGGCGGCCAAGCGCGTGGCGGCCGCGCTCGCTATAGCGCTGCAGCGCCTGCTGGGCCGGCTCGCCGACCGGGAGCAGGCGTTCCTTCGAGCCCTTGCCGAGCACGCGCAGCTGCTCGGTTTCGAAGTCGAGCGCGCCGAGGTCGAGGTTGACGATCTCCTCGCAGCGCAGGCCACAGGAGTAGGCGAGCTCCAGCATCGCCCGGTCGCGCAGCTCCAGCGGCGTCCGCGCCGGGATCCCCTCCAGCAGCTCCCGCACCTGCGCGGCGAAAGCACCCGCGGCAGCTTCTCTTCGCGCTTCGGGCTGGAGACGAGGTCGGCCGGGTTCTGCCCGACCCGCTCGGTGCGGACGAGGAAGTCGAAGAGGCCGCGGATCGCGGCCAGCTTGCGAGCGACCGTCGCCGGCGCGGCGCCGCCCGACGAGAGCCCAGCCGCGTAGCGGCGCACGTCGCGGTGGCGAATCTCGCCGGCGCCCTCTCCCCCGCCCACTCGACGAACTGGCCGAGGTCGACGGCGTAGGCCTTGCCGCGTCCGCTCGGCCGCACCACGTCCGCTCAGGTCGCGGTCATATGCGGTCAAAGCTTCGCCCAGGTCACAAAACAGATTCGTCTTGCGCGCAGCACGTCCTGCGAGCGGGCGCTACCCGATGAAGATCGGCGTGCCGACTTCGACTTGGTCGTAGAGCTCTTCGACGTCCGGGATCGCCATCCGCACGCAGCCGTGGGAGGCGGCGGAGCCGAGCGAGTAGGTCTCTTCGGTGCCGTGGATCCCGGCGCCTTCGAAGATCCCCATCCAGCGCGCCTTGATCGGGTTCGAGGGGCCCGGGTGGGATGTCCTGGCCGGCGAGGCTCCCGGCCCAGTCGGATTCGGGCACGTGCCAGGTCGGGTTTTCTTCCTTTTCCTGAATCGAGTAGAGGCCTTCGGGGGTTTCCAGGCCTTCCTGGCCGACCGCGACGGTGTAGGTCTTGGCCAGCTTCAGGTTCTTCCAGAGTCGCAGGGTGAAGGTAGCCGCGGTCGAGGGTCAGGTAGGAGGGATAGGCGGCGGCGACTTCTTCCGTCGGTCACATCCGGCTTCGTGTAGTGGGTGCGGGCGGCAATCGTGTGGTCGGCGCTGGCGTTCAGCACCGCGGCCTTCAACTGGCGGGTAAGCAGAATGTCACGGAGCTTGCGCCCGTTCTTGGCGGCGACGACTTCAAGCGAGTCGGCGGTCGGTTCGACCGTCGCATCCTGGGCTTCACGATCGACCTGGCGGGCGATCTTGCGAACGAAACGGTTGATCGCGGGCTGGGAGTAGGTGACGTCTGCACCGATCTGCTTGTCGAGGCTGCCGCCAGTCACGTAGCGAACCAGGCGGCCGGGGAACCCGCCATCGCGGCTGTCGGCAACCGCTTCTTCGATCGCCGCGTCAAGGTTGGCTTGAACCTTGAGGCTCGCGCCCGAGAGCGTCCAACTCTCGCCGTCGTAGCCGACCCGTAGGGAGTGCCGCAGCGGCGCCAAGCAGCTTCGGCCGACCGCCTGCTTGGCTTCTGCTTCGTCCATGCCACCGACGTCGACGCCGCCAACGCTGACGCCATCGGCGATCTTGTCCTTCTCCGAGCTGTCGTAGGCGTAACCGGCAGCAACCCCAAGGAGGAGCAGCGCCACCAGGGCGACGATCGAGATTTGAGTCTTGCGCCCCATCACCTTTTCCCAGAGGTCGTCATCGGCTCAACCCCGATCTGACCTTCGTAAAGTTTAGGCATACGGATCATTCGGCCAGATCAGTGTCGTTCCCTGCAAAACGGCATTCGGCAGGGTGACGGTCACGGCGGATATCTTTCCCCAGGTGCGCTCCAAGGACGATGTCCGCAAGGAGGTCTGGAAGGCGATGGACCGCGCCGGCGTGTCCCGCTTTCCGGGCGCCGAGGGACGCATCCCCAACTTCGCCGGGGCGAAGCTGGCGGCCGAGAAGCTCGCCGGGCACCAGCTCTGGAAGCGCGCCCGGGTGATCAAGGCCAACCCCGACTCACCCCAGACCTACGTCCGCCGCATCGCCCTCGAGCAGGGCAAGGTCGTGATCATGGCGGTGCCGCGCCTGCGCGATCCCCACCCGTTCCGCGTCCTCGACCCGAAGAAGCTCTCAAAGCGCGCGGTCAAAGAGGCGGCGACGATCAAGGGCGCGCTCAAACACGGCCGGGTGACCGCCCTCGACGAGCTGCCCGAGATCGACTTCGTCCTCTGCTGGCTCGGTCGCGGTCAACCTCAGCGGCGCCCGGGTCGGCAAGGGCGGCGGCTACTCCGACCTCGAGTACGGCGTCCTCATCGACGCCGGCAAGATCGACGGCCACACCACGGTGGCGACGACCGTGCACCCGACCCAGGTCCTGCGCCAGCACCTGATGATGACCGCGCACGACCTGCCGGTCGACGTGATCGCCACGCCCCGCGCCGTGATCGAGGTCGAGCGCCAGTACGAGCGGCCGCGCGGCATCCTCTGGGACCATCTGCAGCCACCGCAGATCCGCGAGATACCCATACTTGAACGTATGGGCTATGCATGACGATTACGGCAACGCCGACCCCGACTGGCTGAAGATCGACTGGCGGCCGCACCTGCACCGGGTGCAGCTGCCGGGAGGCGAGGTCAACTACGCCGAGATCGGCGAGGGCGAGCCGATCGTCTTCGTCCACGGCATCTCGGGCTCGTGGCAGAACTGGCTCGAGAACCTCCCCCACTTCGGCCGCAACCGCCGCGCCATCGCCCTCGACCTGCCCGGCTTCGGCGCCAGCCCGATGCCCTCCTGGCCAATCGACATGCCGGCCTACGGGCGCCTGCTGCACGACTTCTGCGAGAAGCTGGGCCTGGGGAGCGGCGCCACCTTGGTCGGCAACTCGATGGGCGGCCTGGTCGCCGCCGAGGCGGTTCTCGGGGCGCCGGGGAAGTTCGACCGCCTGGTGCTGGTCTCAGCGGCCGGATTCATCAATACCTGGCTGCCGCACCAGCGCGGCACCGCCACCTCGCGGGCCTGGAACACGTTCGGTCGCCCCTTCGGCGCCGCGGCGCGCTTCGTCGTCAGCCACCGCCTCGCCCGCTACCTGATGTTCCGCTTCTTCATCCGCTACCCGAGCCGGCTGCGGCCCGAGCTGCTCTGGGAGCAGATGAGCTCGGGGCTGCCCTGCCCCGGATTCGCCGACTCGCTCGACGCGGTGATGGAATACGACGCCCGCGACCGCCTCGAAGAAATCGAGATCCCGACGATGATCGTCTGGGGCTTCGACGACTGGGTGATCCCAGCCGCGGCGGCGCTGAGCTACCACCGCCGCATGCCCCGCTCCCGCCTGGAGATCTTCGAGCACACCGGCCACGTGCCGCAGCTGGAGCGTCCGTTGCGGTTCAACGCTCTACTCGATGAGTTCCTCACCTGACCGGCGGGACCGGGGGCTTCCGCTTAACTTTTTCGGTGGAGACGCACCGGCTGATGCCGCAAGGGATTGCCGAAAAAGTACAAGACGCTCCAGCCCCCGGTCCCGCCGGTCAGCCTGTGACCGCGCCTTGGGAAGCCGATGAAACCGTTGCGGCGTACTTCGCCATTACGCCACGCTTGTAGCGAGCTTCGGGGTTCTGGTATTCGGCGACTCGCTTGGCAATCTCCTCGTTGGAGAGGTCGACGTCGAGACGACGGCCGTCGATGTCGACGGTCACCTCGTCGCCCTCGCGGATCGCCGCGATCGGGCCGCCCTTGGCCGCCTCGGGGGCGACGTGGCCGATCATCAGGCCGCGGGTGGCGCCGGAGAAACGGCCGTCGGTGACCATCGCGACGCTCTCCCCCAGCCCCTCGCCGACGATCGCGGCGGTGACCTGGAGCATCTCGCGCATGCCGGGGCCACCGACCGGGCCCTCGTTGCGGATTACGACGACGTCGCCGGCGTTGATCTGCTGGTCCTTGACCGCGCGGAAGCAATCCTCTTCTGACTCGAAGACCCGGGCCGGGCCCGTCTGCTGGGTCCGCTCGGTACCGGCGAGCTTGACCACGGCACCGTCGGGGGCGAGGTTTCCACCCAGAATGGCCAGGCCGCCTTCGGCCTTGACCGGGTCCGCGAGCGGCCGCACGACTTCCTGTCCAGGGGCCTCGCTCGCCTCTCCCGCCACCTCGCCGATCGTCTTGCCGGTGACGGTCAGCGCGTCCTCGTGGAGCTTGCCGGACTCGGCCAGCCGCTTGAGGATCAGCGGCACGCCGCCGGCGCGGTAGAGGTCGGTGGCGACGAAGCGGCCGCCGGGCTTGAGGTCGGCGAGCAACGGCGTCTCCCGCGAGATCCGCTCGAAGTCGTCCATAGTCAGCTCGATGCCGAGCTCGTGGGCGATCGCAATCAGGTGCAGCACCGCGTTCGTCGAGCCCCCCGAGGCGCAGACGCAGGCGATCGCGTTCTCCAGCGAGTCGCGGGTGATCACCTTGCTCGGCGTGATGTCTTCGCTGAGGACGTTGATGACGAGCTCACCGATCCGCTTCGCGACGCTGCCCTTCTCGTCGTCTTCGGCGGGCACCATCGCCGACCCTCCGGCGCTGACGCCGAGGGCCTCGAAGGCGCAGGCCATCGTGTTGGCGGTGAACTGGCCGCCGCAGGCACCGGCGCCCGGGCTGGCGACGCCCTCGAGCTCGTTCAGTTCCTCGTCGCTCATGTCGCCGGCGTTGTGGGCGCCGATCGCCTCGAAGATGTCGAGGATGGTGACGTCGCGGCCGTGCCAGTAGCCGGGCGCGATCGAGCCCCCGTAGAGCACGACCGACGGGATGTCGAGCCGGGCGAGGGCCATCGAGCAGCCCGGAATCGTCTTGTCGCAGGCGCAGAGGGCGACGATCGCGTCGAACTGGTAGCCGCGCGCCATCAGCTCGATCGAATCGGCGATCACCTCGCGGCTGACCAGCGAGGTCTTCATTCCCTCGGTCCCCATCGTGATCCCGTCGGAGATCGCGACGGTGTTGAACTCCAGCGGCGTGCCCCCCGCCGCGCGGACGCCCTCCTTGACGTGCTCGGCGAGGCCACGCAGGTGGAAGTTGCACGAGTTCGCCTCTGCCCAGGTGTTGGCGATGCCGATCGTCGGCCGGCTCAGCGCCTCGTCGTCGTAGCCGACGCCCTTCATATAGGCGCGCGAGTGGGCCCGATCCGGACCGTCGAAGAGGGCGCTGGAGCGCGGCCGGGGCAGCGAGGTCTTGGTGGCGCCGTTTGAGCTCATCGCCAAAATCTACTGGGCGGCTCGAGCCTGAAGGATCGCCGGCGCCGCGGGCCCGACGAGCCCTCGGTCAAATGCCGAGCACATTGACCGGGCCGGGGCCTTGGCCGATATCGCGCAGGCCGCTTGCGACCGCCATCGAGGCGATCTCGCGAGCCCTGCGCGCCGCCTCCAGCGGCGAATCGCCGTGGGCGAGAAAGGCGGCTAGAGCGGCGGAATGGGTGCAGCCGGAGCCGTGGGCGGCGGCGCCAGGATGGCGCTCACCGGCGATCTCAGCCGACTCGCGGCCGTCGAAGAAGAGGTCGACGATCCGCTCGCTGTGGCCGCCTGTAACGACGACGGCGTGCGGGCCGAGGGCAAGCACCTCGCGCGCCAGGTCCTCCTGCGAATCGCGCTCCCCCGCCCCGCTCAGCGCCCGCGCCTCGGGAATGTTGGGGGTGACGACGGTGGCTAGCGGCAAGAGGCGCTCGACCAGCGCCGCCCGCGCTTCCTCGTCGAGCAGCACCGCGCCGCTCTCGGCGACCATCACCGGATCGACGACGACCGGCGCCTCGCCAACGAAGCCGAGCGCCTCGACCACGGCGTCGACGGTCTCGGCGGTCCCCAGCATCCCGACCTTGACCGCGTCGACCCCGATGTCTTCGGCGACGGCCCCAACCTGCGCCAGGATCATCTCCGGCGAGATCGCTTCGACCGCCTCGACCGCAACCGTGCTCTGCGCGGTGATCGCGGTGATCGCGGTCATCCCGTGCACGCCGCAGCGGGCGAAGGCCTTGAGGTCAGCCTGGATGCCGGCGCCGCCGCCGGAATCGGACCCGGCGATCGAGAGAACCGCTGGAATGCGCTCTGAGCTCACGCCGCGCAGCCTAGACACCGGGCGCCGTCAGCAGCGTCCGCGAATAGACGCCAACGAGCGAACAGGAGAGGTAGCCGAGCGCCTCCAGCGTGGCGAGGGCAGACGCCGCCTCGGCGCCGCAGAGGTCGAGCCGGGAGGCGACCGCGTCGCAGGTCTCCGCTCCCCCTTCCACCGCCGCCAGCACAGCCGAGAGCTTCGATTCCAGGCCGGGGCCCTGGCGCTCGGCTTTGCGCACGCCCGGCCCCAGCATCGCGTCGAGCACGTCCTGGGCGTCGCGGATCAAGCAGGCGCCGCCGGCGAGCAGCTCGTTGGTGCCGGCCGCGCCGCGCGAGTTGACCTGGCCCGGCACCGCGCCCAGATCGCGGCCGAGGTCGGCGGCGAGGTCGGCCGTGATCAGCGACCCGGAGCGCGGGGCGGCCTCAACCACAACGGTCATCGCCGCCAGGGCGGCCATGATCCGGTTGCGGGCCGGGAAGGTCCAGCGCCAGGCGCCCGCGCCGGGCGGCATCTCCGAGAGAACCAGCCCGCGCTCGCAGATCCGTCGCCAGAGCGAGCGGTGCGACGCCGGATAGGCAATGTCGGCGCCGCAGCCGAGGACGGCGACGGTGAGCCCGCCCTCCAGCGCCCCGCGGTGCGCGCAGGCATCGATGCCAAAAGCCAGCCCACTGGCAACGACAAGCCCGGCGGCGGCGAGCTCGCGAGCCAGCTCACGCGCCACCTCGCGTCCGTAGGTGCTAGCCCGCCTGGCGCCGACGACGGTGACGGTTCCCTCCGGCTCGAGGCGCTCCAGCAGCGCCGTGTCGCCGCGTCCGATCAGCGCCCAGGGCGCGTCGGCGGCGTCGCGCAGCCCGAGCGGGAAGCGAGGGTCGTGACGGCAGCAAGCCCAGCACTGCGCGGCGAGAAGGTCGGCGCAGAGCCGTTCCTCCGGAACGGCCTCGACCTGCTCGAGAATCTGGGCGGCGACCCTTGGCGCCACCGCAACGGCGAGATCCTCGTTCGAGAGGCGCAGCAGTTCCGGCGAGCGCGCGCCCGGCGCCCCGGTCGCGACCTTCTCGATGTAGGGGGCGAGGTGGGCGAGCAGCCGGGCGCGGCGCAGGCACTGCGGACAGGCGCGCGGCTCGCTCATACCTGATCCCTGCGGCGCAGCTGCAGCGCCTGCGCCATCTGCTCGCGCCCGATCACCTCGCTGCCGGCCAGGTCGGCGACCGTCTGCGCCAGCCGCAGCACCCGGTCGTGAGCGCGGCCGCTGAGCCGCCGGCGCGCATAGGAATCGGCGAGCAGCGAGGCGGCGCCCTCCTCAAGCGCACACTCGCGTGCCTCTGCGGGCGTCATCTCGGCGTTGCAGCGACCGCAGCCGAGGCGCCTTTCCTGGCGCTCCCGCGCGCGGGCCACCCGCTCGCGCACGGCGGCCGAGGGCTCACCCGAGGGACCGCTGATCTCCTCCCCGCTGGGCTGGCGAACCGCCGCGAGGACGTCGATGCGGTCGGCGAGCGCCCCGCTGAGGCGGGCCTGGTAGCGGCGGACCGAAAGCGGCGCGCAGCTGCACTCGGGATCGGCCTCGCCGCGACCGCACGGGCAGGGATTGGCCGCGGCGACGAGCATGAAGCGGCAGGGGAGGTGCCGTCGAGACCCGGCGCGGGCGATCGAAACCCATCCCGTCTCCAGTGGGGCCCGCAGCGCCTCCAGGGTGTCGCGGCGGAACTCACAGAGCTCATCGAGGAAGAGAATTCCGCAATGGGCGAGGGTAGCCTCGCCGAAGCTGGGCGGATTGCCACCGCCGACCAGCCCGGCGGGGCTGACGGTGTGATGCGGCGACCGGAACGGCCTGCCGCCGATCTGCGCCTGCTCGAGCCGCCGACAGGCACTGGCGATCCGCGCCACCTCCAGGGCCTCAGCCGGGACGAGGGGCGGCAGGATCGAGGGCAGCCGAGCTGCCGCCAGCGACTTGCCGGCGCCGGGTGGACCGACCATCAGCAGGCTGTGACCACCGGCAGCGGCCACCTCCAGCGCGTAGCGAAGGTGGCGCTGACCGCGCAGGTCGGCGAGGTCGGGACCGTCTTCATTGGCGCTGAGCCGCAGCGACAGCGGCTGCGGTCGCTGCGGCAGCCACTCCCCCGCCACCAGGGCCGGCAGCTGGTCAAGCCTCTCCAGGCCGGCGACGCCGATCTCACCGGCCAGCGCTGCCTCGGGGCCGTTCTCCGCCGGGACCAGGATCGTCTCGACGCCCCGCTCGCGCGCCGCTTCGGCAATCGCCAGCACGCCGGGCACGGGGCGCACGGCGCCGTCGAGGGCAAGCTCGCCCACCATCGCCAGCTTCGACAGCCGCGCGAGGTCAAGCTGCTCGGAGGCAGCGAGGAGGGCGGCGGCAAGCGCCAGGTCCAGCCCCGGGCCGGCCTTGCGCAGGCTGGCCGGGGCGAGGTTGGCGACGATCCGCCGCAGGGGAAACTCGAAGCCACAGTTGACCAGGGCCGCCCGCACCCGCTCCCGCGCCTCGCGGACGGCCGCGTCGGGCAAGCCGACGACGCAGAACGCGGGCAGGCCGCGGTGCACGTCGACCTCGACCCGCACGGGGCGAGCGGAGATTCCGTCGAGGGTGAACGTCTGCGCCGTGGCGAGCATGGAAACCACGCTAGGGAGCCAAATCGCGCCTGTGGTGCGCAGAATGTCCCAACTCTGAGACGCCTGTCGCACGGGGCAGTGCCAGAGTCCGAGGAGCCCGAAATCAGGCCTTAGAGTCGGCCGAGATGACCGCGCAGAGAAAGCGAATCGGCAAGGCCGCCGAGGACCTCGTCGCCGCTCGGCTGGCCGACTCGGGCTGGGAGATCGTCGAGCGCAACGCGCGCACCCGCTTCGGTGAGCTCGACATCGTTGCCCTTGATGGCAGCTCGCTGGTCTTCGTCGAGGTCAAGGCCGGGCGCGAGAATTCCGCCTTCGGCCCAGAGCGCCCGATCCTCGGTGTCGATCGCCGCAAGCAGCAGCGCGTCCGCCGCCTCGCCACGGCCTGGATGGGCGACCGCCGCAGCGCCCCGCGCTATGCCGAGATTCGCTTCGACGCGGTCGGCGTCACCTTTGACCGCGCCGGCCGCGCGATCGCGATCGAGCACATCCGCGGCGCCTTCTAGCCAGCGAGCTCGAGCTGCGCGTAAGCCACCGACTGGAACGAGCGCCTGTGCAGGGGTGAGATGCCGATCCGCTCGATCGCCTCGCGATGCTCGGGGGTCGAGTAGCCGACGTGCTCCTCGAAGCCCCAGCCCGGATGGTCACTGGCGGCGACGTGCATGTAACGGTCGCGGGTGACCTTGGCGATCACCGAGGCGGCGGCGATCGCGGCGCTGGCGCCGTCGCCGCCGATCACGGCCCTGTGCGGGACGGCGCAACCGCGCAGGGAGAAGCCGTCGACCAGGCAGGTCGCCGCCGGATCCGGCCGCAGCCGTTCCAGGGCGTTGGCCAGCGCTTCGATGTTGGTCACGTGCAGGCCGCGGTCGTCGATCCCGCGCGCGCAGCGGATGACGACGCTGACCCGCTCCGCCGCCCGCAGCACGCAGGGGAACAGCTCGACCCGCTTCTCGGGCTTCATCTGCTTGGAGTCGTGCAGGCCGGCGAGGGCGCGGCGATCGGCGTGTGAGAGCGCCTCGTAGTCGATCAGCACGGCGGCGGCAACCAGCGGTCCAGCGAGGCAGCCGCGCCCGGCCTCGTCGGCGCCGGCGACAAGCCGCGAGCCAAGGCCGCGGTCGAAGGCAAAGAGCCGGCGGGTCCGCGCCAGCCGGCGCTGATGCGCCTTGCCCCCCTTGGCGGAGGATCTAGAGGGTGCCGATGCGATCGGGCGGCCAGTAGGTGGCAAAGGCCTTGCCGATGATCCATCCACGGGGGACTGGGCCCCAGAAGCGGCTGTCGTCGCTTTCGCCACGGTTGTCGCCCATCATGAAGTAGTAGCCGGGTGGAATCTTGATCGGCTTGGGCAGATTGCAGACAACGGCGGCACCGCATGGCCGGATGTAGGGCTCGTCCTTCTTCTCCACGCCGTTGACCACCGGGTGCCCTTCGCGAACGCTGAGCGTGTCGCCGGGGCCGGCGACGATGCGCTTGATGAAGTTCTGGCTCGACTCCGCCGGCGTCGGCCGCGGGCAGGCTTCGCGGCGGCCGTGGGGGACGCCGCATTCGGTGCCGTTGTCGGCGCCGGCGGCCGGGTGGAAGACGACGATGTCGCCGATCTTGGGGTCGGTGAAGTGGTAGAGGAAGCGGTTGACGAGGACCCGCTGACCGACGTCAAGGGTCGGTTCCATCGACTGCGAGGGGATCTGGTAGGGCTTGATCAGCCAGGCCTGTATCGCCAGGGCAAGGGCCAGGGCAAGGGCGACGATGACGACCAGCTCCACCAGCCCGCCGCCTCGACTCTTCGGCTTCGGGATTTTGAGTTTCAGGCCGGGTCTCCGCCGGAGTCGCCGGATTTCTGATCCGGCGCCTCGTCCTCGGCATCCTGCGCCGCGGCGTTGTCCTCGGTCTCCCCTGCCTCGGGCGCCTCGGCGTCCGTCTCTGCCGCTGTCTCACTTGAAGTCTCCGCAACAGCCTCTGCTGCTGGCTCCTCGGTCGCCTCCGCGTTGGCTTCGGGCTCGTCCTCCTTGGAGGCCTCGGACTCAGCCTCGGGCGCCTGGGATGCAGCCTCGTCAGCCTCAGCCGCAGCTTCCGCGGGTGGCGTGGAGGTGGGCTCCTCGCCCGCAGCTTGCGAGGACGAGGAGTCCTCCTCCGCGACAGGACCCGCGGACCCTGCATCCTCAGCCTGAGCAGTTGCGTCTTCCTCCGCCTGGCTAATCCCATCGGCGTCAACCGCCTCGGGCTCGGCCGCCGGAGTCGGAGCCGAGATCAGCTCGTCGTCGATCCCCCAGCGCCGCTCGGCGACCCGGGCGGCCTTGCCGATGCGACCGCGCAGGTAATAGAGCTTCGCCCGGCGCACTGCTCCGCGCGCGGCGATCTCCAGTTTTTCGATCTTCGGCGAATGCAGCGGGAAGGTTCGCTCGACGCCCACTCCAAAGGACTGCTTGCGGACGGTGAAGGTCTCGCGCACTCCCGAGCCCTGCCGCCGCAGGACGATTCCCTCGAAGACCTGGGTGCGACGGCGGGTGCCCTCGACGACCTGAAAGTGCACGCGCACGCGATCGCCAGGGTCGAAGGAGGGAAGTCCCTTCCTCAGCTGGCCACGCTCGATGTCTTGGATTACGCTGCTCATAGTCGAAAAAAGACCGCCGGGCCCGACATGGGCGCCGCGCGGTGCGAGGAATCGTACCTACTTGCGGCCTGCTTCGAGCTGCTCGGCCCGAGCGCGGCTCTGCTCCGCACGCCAGAGCCGTACCCGCTCGTGGTCACCGGAGACCAGGATGTCCGGCACTCCCCATCCGCGGTAGCTGGCCGGGCGCGTGTAGTGGGGATACTCCGGCGCCCCCTCCAGCACCTGGCTGAACGACTCCTCGACCGCGCTGCGCTCGTGCCCGAGGGCGCCGGGCAGCTTCCGCATCACGACGTCCGCCACCACCATCGCCGGCAGCTCGCCGCCGGCCAGGACGTAGCGCCCGATCGAAAGCTCGTCATCGGCGAAGTGCTCGTGCACCCGCTCGTCAAAGCCCTCGTAGCGACCGCAGAGCAGCGCCACGTGCGGCTCCTGGGTCAACTCGTCGGCCAGCTCGTCATCGAGCAGCCGACCGGTGGGTGAAAGCAGCACGACGCGAGGCCGCTCGCCGTTCGGGTAGGCAGCCTGCAGCGCGGCATCGACGACGTCGACGCGAAGGACCATTCCCGCCCCACCCCCATAGGGCGCATCGTCAACCTGCCCGGCCCCGAGCGGAGTCGTATCGCGGTAGTTGAAGAGCCGAAGCTGATTCCCTTCGGCCAAGGCGTTCTGCACCGACCGCTGCGACTGAAACCAGTCGAACGCCTCGGGGAAGAGAGAGAAGATGTCGAGCTTCACAGCACCATTCTGGCGGCCACCCCCATGACGGGACCCGCGGCCAAAAACGTCAGTCGAGGATGTCGACGATTACCCGTCGATCCAGGCGAACGGCCGCGGCCTTCGCAATGGTCCTGATCGCGTTGGCCACCCGCCCGCCCTTGCCGATCACGCGGCCGAGGTCGTCCTCGGCGACGGTGATCTCGTAGACCAGGTCGCCGTCCTCTTCCATCTCCTCGACGACGACGGCGCCAGGGTCCTCGACCAGTGACCTGACCAGGAACTCCAGCAGCTCGGTCACGTCAAAAGCTCAGCTGCCCGAGGCGGCGATGCCCTTGGTGCGCAGCAGGGTGGCGACGGTCTCCGAGGGCTGGGCGCCGTGCGCGAGCCAGTGCTTGGCGCGCTCCTCGTCGAACTCGATCGTCGAGGGCTCGGTCTGCGGGTTGTAGCGGCCGATCGTCTCGATCGTGCGCCCGTCTCGCGGCGAGCGCTTGTCGGCGACGACGATCCGCCAGATCGGGTTCTTCTTGGACCCAACGCGTCTAAGTCTGATTCGGACTGCCATATCGACGCGGCAGGTTAGCGCCTGCGGATCTTCGGGCGCGGCGCGCCCCCCGACATCTGGGCGAGCTGCTGCGGGTCGGGCATCTTGCCGGAGGCCATGTGGCGCATCATCTTGCGCATCTGGTCGAACTGCTTGACCAGCTGGTTGACGTGCTGAACTTTGGTCCCAGAGCCGTTGGCGATGCGTTTGCGGCGCGAGCCCTTGATCAGTCCCGGGTTGGCTCGCTCTTCCGGCGTCATCGAGAGGATGATCGCCTCGACCCGGTCGAGCTCACCCTCGTCGACGTCGGCGTTCTTCAGCTGTTTCATCGCCCCCATGCCCGGCAGCATCCCGATCAGGCCGCTGAGCGGGCCCATCTTGCGCACCTGCCGCATCTGCTGCAGGAAGTCCTCGAGCGTGAACTGGTTGCTCTTCAGTTTCTGCTCGAGATCGAGCGCCTGCTTCTCGTCGATCTGCTGCTCGGCTTTCTCGATCAGACTGAGCACGTCGCCCATGCCGAGGATGCGCGAGGCCATGCGGTCGGGATGGAAGCGATCGAAGGCCTCCAGCTTCTCGCCGGTCGAGGCGAAGAGGATCGGCTTTCCCGTGACCGCCTTGACCGAGAGCGCGGCGCCGCCGCGGGCGTCGCCGTCGAGCTTGGTCATCACCACGCCGTCGAACTCGGCCGCCTCGGCGAAGGACTCGGCGACCCCGACCGCGTCCTGGCCGGTCATCGCGTCGACGACCAACAGCACGTCGTGGGGCTTGACCCGCTTGCGGATCTTCGCCAGCTCGTCCATCAGGTCCTGGTCGACGTGGAGGCGACCGGCGGTGTCGACGATCAGCACGTCGCGCTTGTCTTCGCGGGCACGGTCGAGCGCCCAGCCGGCGATCTCGACCGGGTCCGCGTCGGTGCCCTTCTCGTAGACGTGGGCGCCGACGCGACCGCCCACCGTGACCAGCTGGTCGACGGCGGCGGGGCGATAGACGTCGCAGGCGGCGAGGGCGACGTCCTTCTTGCCGTTCTCGCCCAGGAAGCGGGCGAGCTTGGCGCAGGCCGTCGTCTTTCCCGAGCCCTGCAGCCCGGCCATCAGGACAACCGTCGTGCCGCTGGAGGCAAAGGCCAGCTCGCGACCGGTCCCCCCCATCAGCTCGGTCAGCTCCTCGTTGACGATCTTGATCACGTGCTGGCCCGGGTCGAGGCTCTGCAGCACCTCGCTGCCCAGGCAGCGCTCCTTCAGCGTCGCGGTGAAGGATTTGACGACTTTGAAGTTGACGTCGGCCTCGAGCAGCGCAAGCCGAATCTCCCGCATCGCCGCGTCGACATCCCCCTCGCTCAGCTTCCCCCGGGAGCGAACGTCGGAAAGTGTCGCTTGCAGTCGATCTGAGAGCTGATCAAACATGGCAGCGCAGCTTAGGGCCTATCCCGGTAGGGGTTCCACTTAACTTTTTCGATTGAGCGTGGACTGCTGCGCCTCAAGGTCAGCGCCGAAAAAGTACAAGACGTTCCACCCCTACCGGGATAGGCCCTGAAGTCAGCTCTCGGCCAACAGAGCATTGGCGAAATCGGACGGGTCAAAGGGGCGTAGGTCCTCCAGCGACTCGCCGGTTCCGATTAGCTTTATGGGGATGTTCAGTTCGCTGGCTATCGCCAGGACGATGCCGCCCTTGGCGGTGCCGTCGAGCTTGGTCAGGACGACGCCGTCGACCTCGGCGGCCTCGGCGAAGACCTTGGCCTGGCGCAGGCCGTTCTGGCCGGTGGTGGCGTCGATCGAGAGCAGGGTCTCGTGCGGGGCGCCGGGCATCTGCTTGGCGATCACCCGCCGCACCTTGGCCAGCTCGTCCATCAGGTTGCTCTGCGTGTGCAGGCGCCCGGCGGTGTCGACGATGACGATGTCGGCGCCGCGGGCGCGGGCGGCGGCGATCGCGTCGAAGGCGACCGCTCCGGGATCGCCTCCCTCCGCCGAGCGCACCAGTTCGGCTCCGGCCCGCTCGGCCCACTCGGCGAGCTGCTCGGCGGCGGCGGCGCGGTAGGTGTCGGCGGCGGCCAGGATCACCGAGAGGCCGAGCTCCTTCGAGAGGTGCCAGGCGATCTTGCCGATCGTCGTCGTCTTGCCGGTGCCGTTGACGCCGACCATCAGCAGCACCGCTGGCTCGCCGCTGAGGTCGATCGGGGCGCGCGAGGTCGAGGCGACCTCGGCGAGAATCTCGATCAGGCGCTCGCGCACCGCCTCGCCATCGGCGGCGACGCTGCCGGCCTCGACCTCGTGCTCGAGCCGCTCGACCACCTTGGCCGTCGTCGGCGCCCCGGCGTCGGCGAGGATCAGCGCCTCCTCGAGGCGTTCCCAGGTCTCGTCGTCGATGCGTTCGAAGAGGCTGGCCGAGATCTCCTCGGTCAGCGCTTTGCGGCTCTTGGAGAGGCTCTCGCGCAGGCGGCGGAAGACGCCGCGCCGCCCGTCCTCGGTCTCAGCCTCGGACGAGGCCTCCGGCGCTGCCCGCGCCCCCAGATCGAGAATCTCCTGCCAGCTCGTCGCCATCGTCCGGGGAGGCTATCCCGGCGGCGACCCGGAGCTCCTCGACGGCAGCGTCGACATGGCGGCCGAGGCGATCGATGTCGCCCATCGACTCGCGGTCGCCGAGCAGGCCGAAGCCGATTGAGCCGTTGTAGCTGAAGATCGCGATCGCCAGCGCGTGGCGGCGGGCGAGGAAGCCGACCGGGTAGACCTCGACCAGCTCGCGGCCGCGCACGTAGAAGGGGATCTGGGGCCCGGGGAAGTTGGTCACCAGCAGGTTGAAGAGCCGGGTGGAGAAGTTGATCGCGGCCGTCGGGCCGAGCAGCAGCGGCGGCGCGAAGTCCCGGAACCAGTCGTTGAGCCCCCAGATCGCCTCCGCCCCCAGGGGCTGCTTCGACGCCTTCAGGTCGTCCATCGCGACCGAGACCCGGTGCAGGCGCTCAACCGGATCGGCGATCCCAACCGGCAGCGGACCGCGCATCGCGGTCAGCAGGTTGCCGAGCTCGCCGTGCTGGTCCTCGGCCCGGACCGAGACCGGGACCAGGGCCTGCAGCTCGACCCCGTCGGTCTCCAGGCCCCGATCGAGCATCCAGCTGCGCAGGGCGCCGGCGGCGACCGCGAGCGAGACGTCGTTGACGGTCCCGCCGAGGACGTTCTTGATCTGTTTGAACTCGGCCAGGTTGGCGCCGGTGCCGTAAAAGCAGCGGTGCGGGGAGATGTCGGTGTTGAGCGGCAGCTTCGGCGCCGGCTTGGTCAGGTTCCAGGTCACCTCCCAGAGGCCGGCGAGGCCGTCGGAGGCGCGTTTGCCCGCCCGCCGTGGGTGGCGGAAGGCGGCCGCCAGCCAGCGCAGGCCGCGGGCGAAGGTCTGCCCAATGCCCGAGATCGCGCGGCCCGCCAGCCCGATCCGCGAGGGCGCCTGCTTGGGCTGCCACGGGGCCGGCTCCGGAACCGGCTCGGTCGTCGGCTCGACGTCGAAGAGCAGGACGCCGATGTCAACCACCGAGATGCCGTCGGCGAGCGCGTGGTGGGTCTTGTAGACGATCGCGAAGCGGTTGTCTTCCATGCCCTCGACCAAGCAGAGTTCCCAGAGCGGGCGCGAGCGGTCGAGCGGCGGCGCGAAGGTGTCGGCGACGGCCTCGTGGAACTGCTCCTGGTTTCCCGGGGCGGGCAGCGCCCTGCGGCTGACGTGGTCGTGGACGTCGAAGTCGGGGTAGTCGACCCAGAAGGGCCGCCCCAGCTGCAGCGGCGGGAAGGCGAGGCGCTGGCGCAGCCGTGGCAGCAGGTGCAGGCGACTGCGGATGCTGGCGAGGAATTCCTCGTGGCTGGGCGGCGTGCCCTCGCAGACCAGCACGGCGCCAATCGCCATGTGCCCGTTGGACTTCTCGTTGGCCAGGAACGACGTGTCGAAAGACGTCAACCTGTCCATATGGCGCGGTGCCACGGTCCCTCCTTTCCTTCCCCGAGAGCAGCGTAGCGCAGGGCCGGGCCTGGAAACTGGGTGTTTCCTTTAAGCGCTCGCGAAGGCTTTGGGGAGGCTAGGCCGCTTCGACTGAGCCGGGTGCTGCCGGCGGTACGGCGGGCTGCTCGCCGATCAGGCCGGCGCCGGGGGGCGCCTGCTCGGCGCCCTCAGCGGCGATCTCAGCCTCGGCGACGCCGGCGAACGGCGGCGGCGCAGCCGCATCGGCCCCGTCCTCGCCCTGCTCGACTTCGCGCGGCAGGCGACGGGAGACGACCTTGGTCACGCCGTCGCCGCCCATGCTGACGCCGTAGAGGACGTCGGCGGCATCCATCGTCCGTTTCTGGTGGGTGACGATGACGAACTGGGCGCGGTCGGAGAAGCGCCGAATCAGCTGCAGGAAGCGGTCGATGTTGGCGTCGTCGAGGGCGGCCTCGACCTCGTCGAGGATGTAGAAGGGGCAGGGCCGGGCAAGGAAGACGGCGAAGACGAAGGCGATCGCGACCAGTGACTTCTCGCCGCCGGAGAGCAGCGAGAGCTTGCGGGTCGACTTGCCGGCCGGGGTGACCTCGATCTCGACCCCGAGCTCGTCGCGCTCCTCCTCCCCCTCCTCGTCGCCGTCCGCCTCGGCCGCCTCGTCGCCCTCCGCCTCAGCCTCGCGGACCGGTTGCAGGCTGACCCGGCGCAGGCGGCCACGCCCACCAGGGAAGAGGTGCTCGACCATCTCCTCGAAGTTCTTCGCCGTCGCCTCGAAGGTCGTCTCGAAGGCGCGCTCGATCTCGCGGTCGATGTCGCGGATCAGCGCCTCGAGCTCGCGCATGCCGCGCTCGGTGTCCTCGCGCTGGGCCTGCAGCGACTCGACCTGCTCGCGCGCCTCCTCGTACTCGCGCTCGGCCAGCGGGTTGACCGGGCCGATCTGGGCGCGGCGGCGCTCGAGGCGCTCGAGGCGGCGATCGATGTCGGCCCGCTCCTCGTCGCTCAGCGGCTGCTCCGCCGCCGCCACCTCCTCGCCGAGGCGCTCGGCGATCGAGGCCAGCTCCTTGGCGGCCTCGGCGCGGCGATCGCCGAGGTGTGCCGCCTCGACCTCGACCTCGGTCAGCCTGTCCGAGGCTGACTTCATCTCGGCCTGCAGCTCGTACTCGCGCTGGGAGCAGGCGCGCATCTCCTCAGCGATCTCATCGCCATCGCCCTCGCCACCGACCACGCGCAGCTCGATCCGCTCGATCCGGGCGCGGATCGCCGCCTCCGCCGAGGTTGCGGCAGCCGCGGCGGCGCGAACGTCGTCGAGCAGCTCCTCGCCAGCGGCAAGGCGCTGGCGCAGCATCTCGCGGTGGCGCTCGCCGAGCAATCCCTCCGCTCGGCGCGCGTGGCGCGTGGCGCGCTCGGCGCCGCCGCGCACGTCTCCGAGCGCCGCCTCGCGAGCGGCCTCGCTCGCCTGCACGGCGCGTGCCCGGGCGAGGCCATCGGTGGCGCCGGCGAGACCCGCCTCGATCTCACCCAGCTCCTCGTCCAGCTTGCGGGCGCGTTCGCCGGGAGCCGAGGACCCGCCGACGTCAAGGGTCAGCGGGCCGAGCTCGCCGCGCAGAGTCTCCAGCCCGCCCGAGAGCTCGCCCTCGCGATCGCCGAGGCCGGAGGCCCGAATCGCGACCCGCTGCTGCTCGCCGCGCAGCTTGGTCAGCACGCCCCAGGCATGGGTGCGGTCGCGGTCGCGGGCGGCGAAGCGCTCCTCGGCGGCGCGGCGCTTCTCGCTGACCTCGGCCAGGCGCTGCTCGATCGCGGTCCGCTGGGCGCGAGCCTCGATCGCGGCCTTCTCGGCAGCCGCGGCGCGGTCGGCGCCGAAACGCAGCTCCTCGGCGACCAGCTGCCCGCGCAGCCCCAGTTCCTCGCGCTCGATCCGCGCGCCCAGCTCCGCCGCCTGCGCCTGGCGCTTCAGCGGCCGCAGGCGGGCCCGTGCCTCGCGCTCCAGGTCGAGGGCGCGATCGAGGTTGTCGCGCGCCGCGCGCAGCTTCAGCTCGGCCCGGCGCCGCCGCTTGCGGTGCTTGCCCAGGCCGGCGGCCTCCTCGATCAGCAGGCGGCGTTCACGCGGTTTGGAGTGGATGATCGACTCGACCCGGCCCTGGCTGATCACCGAGTGCATCTCACGCCCGAGATTGGCGTCGGAAAGGACCTCGGTCACGTCGACCAGGCGGCAGCGCGCGCCGTTGAGCCGGTAGCCGCCGTCGCCGGAGCGATCGAGCGTGCGCTTGACCGCGATCTCGGAGAGCTCGGTGTTGGCGCGGCCTTCGGAGTTGTCGATCGTCACCTCGACTTCGGCGGCGCGGCGCTGGCCGACGCCCTTGCCGCCGGCCGAGATCACGTCCTGCATCGAGGCGCCGCGGATCGCGCCGGGGCTCTGCTCGCCCAGCGCCCACAGCACCGCGTCGGTGATGTTCGACTTGCCCGAGCCGTTGGGCCCGACGATCACGCTGACGCCCGGCGAGAACTCCAGCCTCGCCCGCTCGGGGAACGACTTGAACCCCTTCATCTCGATTGATCTCAGATACATCCGCTGTCTCTCCGGCTTAGGTCTCCAGGCGCTCCGAACGGCAAGGCTCTCGATTGAGTCGGACGCAACGGCACGCCTAGCCTCCCAGGCGCTTCAGGGCTTGCTCGGCGGCGGCCTGCTCGGCCGCCTTCTTGCTCCGGCCCACCCCTTCGCCAACCCGCTCGGAGTCGACGACCGCCGCGACTTCGAACTTCCGCCGGTGCGGCGGGCCGGATTCGGCGGTCACCTCGTAGCTTACGTGCGAGCGACGGCGCGCAAGCAGCTCTTGCAGCGCCGACTTGAAGTCGATCCTGGTCTCCGACGCGTGCTCGATCCGCGGCTCGAAGGCGTCGGCGACGGCCTCGGCGACGCGGTCGAAGCCGAAGGCGAGGAAGCAGGCGCCGATCAGCGCCTCGGTGGCCTCGGGCAACGGGCGCTCGCCGCTGAGCAGCACCTCCGCTGGGATGCCCACCTGCATCTTCTCCGGCTCGTGCTCGCGCAGCATCGCCGGCACGCCCAGCTCACGCCCGACCTCGGCGCAGGAGGCGCCCCTGACCGCCTGGTTGTGGATCTTGGTCAGGCCACCGGCGTCTTCCTCGGCGAAGCGCGCGATCAGGTCGCGGGCGACGGCGAGGGCGAGCACGCTGTCGCCGAGGTAGGCAAGGCGCTCGTAAGACGCGGACCGGTCCTCGGTCCAGGAGGAGTGGGTCAGCGCCTGGCGTCGCAGATCCTCGGGAAGCTCCGCGACGAGGCCCGAGAGCGCTGCGGCGCTCACGCGGGAGCGTGCTCGAGCACGAACTCGACCGCGTCGCCGACGGTCGCGATCTTCGCCGCCTGCTCCTCCGAGACCGCGATGCCGTAAGTGTCCTCGAGCTCCATCACCAGCTCGTAGAGGTCCAGCGAGTCGGCGTCGAGATCCTCCTTGAAGCGGGTCGCGTCGCCGATCTTGGCAGCGTCGACCTCGAGCTCCTCGGCGAGGTGCTCGCGGACCATCGTGAGGACTTCCTCGCGGGTCATCGCGGGGTTCCTATCACGCCTCGCCGCGGGCATCGCGATCGGCGGAAAGAGAGCCGCGAGTTGCGCCATTTTCCTGCAGCAGCGCCGCCGTGCGGGCGACCGCATCGACCTCGACCGAGCGCGCCGCCAGGCGCACGGCGTTGGCGATCCCCGCCGCGCCCGAGCTGCCGTGGCCGACCACGGCGATGCCCCGCAGGCCGAGCAGGATCGCCCCGCCGGTGCTGTCGGGGTGCAGCTCGCGGCGCAGTCCCCCCAGTGCCGGGCGCATCAGCAGCCCGCCCAGGGCGGCGAGGGGGTTGGAGCGAGCGGCGTCGCGGATCGCCGCGGTGACGGTCTTCGCCGTGCCCTCCATCAACTTCAGCGAGACGTTGCCGGTGAAGCCGTCGGTGACGACGACGTCGGCGACGGCGGCCGGCAGGTCGCGTCCCTCGACGTTGCCGACGAAGTCGATCCCAGCCGTGCGGGAGAGGACCTCGTGGGCGGCGACGACTTCCTCACGACCCTTGCCGGCCTCCTCGCCGACCGAGAGCAGCCCGACGCGCGGCTGCTCGACGCCGAGCACGGCCTGGCTGAAAGCGGCGCCGAGGAAAGCGAACTGGACCAGGTGCTGGGCGCGAACCTCGACGTTGGCGCCGACGTCGAGGAAGAGCACCGGCGTTCCGGGGACGGGAAGCCGCACGGCCAGCGCCGGTCGCTGCACCCCCTTGAGGCGACGCAGGCCGAAGGTCGCCGCCGCCATCGTCGCCCCGGTCGATCCGGGGCTGGCGATCGCCTCGGAGCGACCCGCGGCAACGTCGGCGACGGCGCGGACGATCGAGGCGTCCGCCTTGGAGCGAACCGCAGCCACCGGGTCCTCGTCGTTGCCGATCCACTCCCCAGTGGGGACGACCTCGATTCCGGCGACGCCACCCAGTCCAAGCTCCTCGGCCGGGCCAAAGACCCGCAGGCGGATCCCGTCAGCGGCGGCGAGTCGTGCTCCCTCGGCCAGCGTGCCGAACCCCTGCTCGGCCCCGAAGCCGTCCAGAGCCACCGTGATGCCCTCGGGCATCGCTACTCAGTGTCTGGGGAGGGTGCCGCGGGCTGGGCGATCGGCTGTTTGATGACCTCACGGCCGGCGTAGGTGCCGCAGGTAGGGCAAACCCGGTGCGGAAGCCGCGGGCTATGACAGCGAGGGCACTGATTCAGCCGCGCCTTGCCAGCCTTGTGGTTGGCACGCCTCTTGTCGCGGCGGGCACTGGAGGTTCTCTTCTTCGGGACGGCCATTAGCTCGCGGCATGGTAGCGGCCGGAGCCTCAAGGAGGGCAGAAGGGGCCGACACCCCTCCGAAAACACTCCAGCGCGAAGCGCGTTTTCGGAGGGGTGTCGGCCCCTTCAGTAGACCGCTCTCACTACGGCTAGCTCGCCTTGCTTCCAGGTGATCTCGCCCCCGGACCAGTCGAGGAGGTTCTTGAGCTTCTCTGGCTCGAACAGGTCGCCGACCACCAGCGAACGTGACTGCTCCTTGACCCGGCGGCAGAGGGCCTGGAGCTGGTCATCGGGCAGTTCGCCGGCCGAGAGCACGGAGATGACCAGGTCCCAGGGGCCGTCGGGCAGGGGGTCCTCCATGCGGGCCAGCTGGACGTCGTCGTAGGTCTGACGGGCGCGGAAGACCATGTCGGAGCTGGCGTCGAGGCCGACCACCCAGGCCTCGGCATAGGCCTCGATCAGGCGGCGCGTGGTCTCGCCGGTCCCCATGCCCAGCTCCAGCACCCGCGCGGGGGCAAAGGGAATCGCGGCGATCGCCTGCTCCTGCAGCTCGTCATAGCTTGGGATCTGCGAGCGAATCCGCTCCAGGTAGACCTCTGGTGTCCAGTCGAATCGATTCATTCCGTAACCTCGTTGGGGCTGTTCATCGTAAGCCCGGCCCAAGCGGAGGAGTGATCATGGGACAAGCGTCAACCATCGTCGACCTCGCGCGGCTGTCCCTCTCCCATGGCGAGGGGCGCCGGCTCGACCTGCCGGTGCGCCTGGAACCGCTGGAGCTGGCGGGGCAGACCTACGCCGTCTCGCCGCCCACCGTCGCCACCCGGCTCGAGGTTTCACGGCCCAGCGGCGGCTACGCCTTCCGCCTCCGCTTCCCCCTCCGCATCGAGGGCCCCTGCATGCGCTGCCTGGAGGGGGCGGCGCTGGAGACCGAAGTCGATTCCCGCGAGGTGGCCCAGGACGACACCGACGACGAGGACCTGCTCAGCCCCTACGTCGAGGACGACGAGCTCGACCTGGGCCGCTGGGCCCACGACGCCGCCGTCCTCACCATCCCCACCCAGTTCCTCTGCCGCGAAGACTGCGCCGGCCTCTGCCCCGACTGCGGCGAGTCCCTGAACGACGCCGACCCAGCAGACCATGAACACGAGGCGGCCCCGGACCCACGCTGGGACAAGCTCAAGGAGCTAAAGCTCGAAGAGCAGTAACCAGCCCTCCCGGGTGGCATCGACCCACGGGTGGCATCGACCCACGGCCAAGCTCCAAAGAGCTAAAGCGCGACGAGCGATAAAGGGGAGGCCGTTGCCTCCTCAAAACACTCAAGCGCGAAGCGCGTTTTGAGGAGGCAACGGCCTCCTCGCCACGACTAAGCCTGCTCGTCCAGCTCAGCGACTGGCTGCTGCTCTTCGTCGCGGCCGGCAAGCCGGTCGCGACCGCGCTGCACCGCCGCCAGGAACTTCTGAAGGTTGACCTCGAGCGTGTTGAGGATCTCGTCGGCGTAGTCCTCGGCGCCGAGGCGGATCTCGCGCTCGCGTGAGCGGGCGTCCTCGACGATCTCGTCGGCCGCCCGCTCGGCCTGCTTGGTGACCTCCTCGTCGGAGATCAGGCGGGCCTGCTGCTCGCGCGCCTCGCGCACGATCCGCTCCGCCTCGCGCTTGGCCTCGGCCAGCATCTCCTGGCGCTCCTTGACGATCCAGCGCGCCTGCTTGATCTCCTCGGGGATCGTCGCCCGCATCTGGTCGAGGAGGTCGTAGATCTCCTCGCGATCAACGCGAACCTGATCCGTCAGGGGGACGGGTCGGGCGTTGTGGACTACATCGTCCAGCTTGTCTATTAGAACGAGAACGTCCATCAGCAGATCGTAAGCCTACGTGTCGGGGGCATTTTCAGTAAAGAAGCGGTTATTTCCTCGCCTTTTTGCAAGCTCTCACCCACACCGCTCCTTGCCCCGCAAGCCTACCTGTCGCCCAGGCGCTTCGCCATCGCCGCCGCGACAGGGCCGGGAACGAGGTCGGAGACGTCGCCGCCAAAGGTCGCCATTTCCTTGACCCCGGTCGAGGAAAGGAAGCTGTAATGCGGCGAAGCGATCACGTACATGCTCTCGATGCTGGGGTCGAGCTTGCGATTGAGCTGCGCCATCTCGAACTCGTACTCGAAGTCGGAGATCGCCCGCAGCCCCTTGACGATCGCTTTCGCCTTCAGTTCGCGGGCGAACTCGACCAGCAGGTTGGAGAAGGTCTGGACCTCGACGTTGGCCAGGTGCGAGGTCGCCTCGCGGATGAAGGCCTGCCTCTCCTCGGCCGTGAAGAGGGTCTTCTCCTTGCGGATCGGGTTGTTGACAACGCCGACCACGACCCGCTCGAAGACGGTGGCGGTGCGGGTGATGATGTCGAGGTGGCCGTTGGTGACCGGGTCGTAGCTGCCCGGGCAGACGACGGTGCCATCGCGCTCGGCCATCAGCTCTCCCCGCCGTAGAACGACACGTCGGCGGCGCCGTAGCGCCGCTGGCGCAGGCGCGGCAAAGAGGCGATGCGAAGCGGACGGCCAGCGCCGCTCTCGACGATCGCCCGCCCCCCCTCTGCGAGAAGGCGGGGCAGATGAGTATCCAGTTCCTGCCCCACGCGGTCGGCGAGTCTATAGGGGGCGTCGACGAAGACGAGGTCAAAGCCGGGGGCGGCGCCCTCCGGCCAGGCGGCCAGCCAGCGCGCTACGTCGGCCCGGATCAGCTCGACCCGCTCGCCCAGGGCGAGGTGCTCGACGTTGCCGAGGGCCGGCCGCGTGTCGCGGTCGACCAGCGTGGCGCGCGCCGCGCCGCGCGAAAGCGCCTCGATCGCGAGGGCGCCGGTGCCGCAGTAGAGGTCGAGGACGCTGGCGCCCACCACCCTGGCGCCGAGGGCCGAGAAGACCGCCTCGCGCACCCGGTCGGAGGTCGGCCGCACCTTCCAGCCGCGCGGCGCCACCAGGCGCTGTCCTTTGAGATCGCCAGCGATAACGCGCACACCGCAAACCTAAAGGGCCAATAGCAATCGCCTGCGGGAGGGTGCCGACCCCTCAAAGCGGGATCGGGTCGGCGGCGCCGGCGCCGAAGCGGCGGCGGGCGGCCTCCAGCAGGGGACCGAGCTCGGGGGCATCGAGGCTGCCGTGCTCGCGCAGCAGGGCGAGCACCTCGTCGCGGGCCGCGACCAGGGTCGGGGTGTCGTCGGGCAGCTCGGCGACGGCGAAGCGCGGCAGGCCGTGCTGGCGGGTGCCAAGCACCTCCCCCTCGCCACGCAGGCTGAGGTCGACCTCGGCCAGCTTGAAGCCGTCGCTCTCGCGCTCGACCGCCTTCAGGCGCCGCCGCGCCATCGCCCCCGCATCTTCGGGAAAGAGCAGGCAGTGGGACTCGTGCGCGCCGCGGCCGACCCGCCCGCGCAGCTGGTGCAGCTGCGAGACCCCGTAGCGCTCGGCCCCCTCGATCGCCATCACGGTCGCGTTCGGCACGTCGATCCCGACCTCGATCACGGTGGTCGCGACGAGGACGTCGGAGGCGCCGGAGGCGAAGGCCTCCATCGCCTCCGCCTTGCGCGCCGAGGGCATCTGGCCGTGGATGACGCCGACCGAGAAGTCGCGCAGCTCGCCGGCGGCGAGCCGCTCCGCCTCGACCTCGGCCGCCTGCCCCTGCAGCTTCTCCGACTCTTCGACCAGCGGGCAGACGACGAAGGCCTGGCGCCCCGCGCGCAGCTGCCCGCGGATGAAGTCGTAGGCGGCGCCACGATCGGCCTCGCCGACGATCCGGGTCTGGACCGGCTTGCGCCCGGACGGCAGCTGGTGGAGGGCGGTCGTATCGAGGTCGCCGTAGGCGGTCAGCGAGAGCGTTCGCGGGATCGGCGTCGCGGTCATGTGCAGGACGTGCGGCGCCATCCCCTCGACCCCCTTCGAGTCGAGCGCCTTGCGCTGCTCGACCCCGAACCGATGCTGCTCGTCGACGACGCTGAGGCCGAGGCGGGCGAACTCGACCGACTGGCTCGATCAGGGCGTGCGTTCCCACGATCAGCCCCAGCTCGCCGGTCGCCAGCCGCTCGAGCGCCTCCCGGCGCCGGGCCGCCGGGGTGGCCCCGGTCAGCAGGGCGAACGGCGTCGCCGCTTCCGCCAGCAGCTTGCCCAGGGTGACCGCGTGCTGCTCGGCCAGCGTCTCGGTCGGCGCCATCAGCACCGCCTGGAAGCCGGCTTCCAGCGCCCGCAACATCGAGTAGACGGCGACCACGGTCTTGCCGCTGACCCGACCTCGCCCATCAGCAGCCGCTGCATCGGCTCGCCCGAGTCGAGGTCCCGCGTCGATCTCGTCGAAGGCCTTGAGCTGGTCCCTGGTCGGCTCGAACGGCAGCGACTCGATCCAGCGCCCCACCGGCTCGCCCGGCTTGCCCAGCTTCGGCGCCGGCCGCGCCGACCCGGTGGGCGCGCTTGCGGGTCGCGAGGATCGCCTGGTAGAGAAAGAGCTCTTCGAAGCGAGGCGGCGCGCGCGCCTGCTCTACCTCCTCCTCGGCTCTCGGGAAAGTGGACCGCCTTGATCGCGTCGGCCGACCGCGGCCAGCTCGCGCCGCACCCGCAGCTCCGGCCGGCAGCGGCTCAAGCACATTGGCGACCGAGGGGATCGCCTGCTCCACCCACTGCCGCAGGCGCTGAGTTTGCAGCTGCTCGGTGGCCGGATGGACGGGCGCCAGACCTTCGTGGCTCCGCGGCACCGAACTCGTATTCGGAGACGCGGAAACCACTTTTGTCGAGCGAGCCGGTGAGCAGGAGCGCGGTGCCGGGGGTCAGCTTCGGCGCGATCCAGGGCTGGTTGAACCAGGTCGCGCGCATCGTCGCCGCTCTCGTCGCCGACTTTGACGCCGAGGATGAGTCAGGCCGCGGTCGCCGAAAGGGGCGCGGGGTCGGCCGAGCACCTCGACCGCCACGGTTGCCTGCTGGCCCGGCTCGAGGCTGCCGACGGCGACGATCTGCCGATCGCGGTGGCTATGCGGAAAGCGAGCAGAAGGTCGCCGATGGTAGGAGGCCTGCGTCGGCGGCGGCACCGGCGAGCTTCGGCCCCACCCCCCCAGCGCCTGGATCGAGACGTCGAGGGCGCTGGGCCGCGGCCAGTGGACCGGGGCGTCGCGCAACTGCGCCCGGGTCAGCTCGGAAGCCCCGGCGAAGGAGCGCACTACTGGGAGGCGAGCAGCCACCACCAGCTCGGCTGACCGCCATCGTGGGTCTCGATCTCGACTCCGTCGGGGACGTGGGTGTCGAGCTCATCGAGCGCAATGGGCGCACCGTCGCCGGCGATCACGGTGACGATCTCCGCCCCCCGCGCGAGCCGCTCGATCGTCGCCGCCAGGGTCGATCCCGCTCCCCCCCAGGCGACGATCTCGTCGCCGGCGAAGCCGACCGCATCGCCCTTGCGAAAGCGGCCCTGCGCGTCGTCGCGGGCGGCGGGAGCGACGCCGCCGGCGGCAACGGTCTCCAGCGCGGCCTCGAGGCGCCCGACGTTCTCCTCGGCCGAGGCCGCGGAGTCGAGCTCGACCAGCGCCAGCAGGCTCGCCTGCTGCGAGGTCGCCGCGACGACGCGGGCCGGCTTCTCCGAGAGCTCGCAGGCGCGCTCGGCGGCCATGATCACGTTGGAGGAGCTGGGAAGGACGAGAACTTCCTCCGCCGGCACCTCGTGGATGCCGGCCAGCAGCTCGTAGGTCGAGGGATTGAGGGTCTCGCCACCGGGGACGACGTGGGCGCCGAGCTCGGCGAAGAGGCGCTCGAGGCCATCGCCCGCCGCAACCGCGAGCACCCCGTCCGCCCCCCCTGCAGGCGGGCTCGGCGCTCGGCGATCTGCTCGCGCATGTCGGCGACGTCGAGGTTGGTGACCTTGCCGGCGTCCTCGAAGAGGGCCACCGCAGCCTCGGGATCGTCGGTGTGGACGTGGACCTTGAGCGTCACCTCGTCGCCGACGACGAGCACCGAGTCACCCAGGCCCTCGAGCTTTGGCAGGAAGTCGCGACCGCTGAGGCCGGATCCGGAGACGATGAAGTTGGTGCAGTAGCTGAAGCGGCTGTCCTCGTGGTGGGGACGGCTGAGGCGCGGCGCCTCGTGGTGGGAGATCTCGGGCACCGCCGCGTCGTCCCCCCGCAACCCGGCGACGACCCCGGCGAGGATCAGCACCAGGCCATAGCCACCGGCATCGACGACGCCGGATTCGCGCAGCACGTCGAGCTGCTCGGGCGTCCGCTCCACCGCGCGCTGGCCGTCGGCGATCGCTTTCTCCAGCACCTCGGCGAGGACGGCGTCCTGCTGCTCATCGGCGACGCCGCGGTCGAGCCGCTGTTTGTCGGCATCGAGATGGGCGAGCTGGCGGGCGATCGAGTGGGCCATCTCGCGGAAGACGGTCAGCATCGTCCCCTCGGCCGGCTCCCGCACCGAGTCATAGGCGGCATCGGCGGCGCTGGCGAAGGCGGAGGCGACCAGCACCGGGTCGATCAGCTCACCCGGCCGGCTCGCCAGCTCCTCGGCGGCGCCGCGCACGATCTGGCTGAGGATCACGCCGGAGTTGCCCCGCGCCCCCATCAGCGCCGCCCGCGCCAATGCCTGCACCAGCTGAACACGGCCGACCTCGTCGACCTCGAGATCGTCGAGCCGGTCGAGCTCCTCCATCACCGCCCGCATCGTCATCGCCATGTTGTCGCCGGTGTCGCCGTCGGCGACGGGGAAGACATTGAGGTCGTTGACCTCCTGGCGGCGAGCCTCCAGGTGGGCGTAAGCAGAGGTGACGACGCGCCGGAAGCGCACGATCGAGGGATCGGGCATCAGTCGCAATCTAGCTGCCGGGTGCGGATGCCCTGCCCCGGAGCCCAGCCGCCGAGTTCGCTACGGTCACGCGTCGATGAGACGCCTCGGCAACTGGTGCACCACCCACCGCACGATGGTCATCCTCGCCTGGATCGTGGCGCTGGTCGGCGCCGGCATCGCCGCCGGCTCGGCCGGCTCAGCCTTCTCGGAAAACTTCAAGCTGCCCTCTTCGGACTCCCAGCGCGCCGTCGACCTCCTGGAAAAGCGCTTCCCGGCGCAATCCGGAGAAACCGCGACGATCGTCTTCCGGGCGACCGCCGGGGCCGAATCGCCCCCGGTCAAGCAAAAGATGTCGACCGCCTTCGCCGCGATCGCGAAGGTGCCGCACGTCAGCGAAGTCTCGAACCCCTACGCGGGATCCGGCGCCGCCGCGGTCAGCGACGACGGCAAGATCGCCTACGCCACCGTCCAGTTCGACGAGCAGGGCAAGAAGATCGGCAAAGAGAACGTCGAAAAGGTGATGGACCTCGCCCAGGGCGCGGCGGCGCCCGGGCTCCAGGTCGAGCTTGGCGGGCAGCCGATCGAGGAAGTCCGCCAGGAAGAAGGCGACACCTCGTTCATGATCGGCCTGCTGGCGGCGGTCGTGATCCTGCTCTTCACCTTCGGCTCGGTCGTCGCCATGGGCCTGCCGCTGCTCACCGCGCTTTTCGCCCTCGGGGTCGGCATCAGCCTGGTCACCCTCGGCACCCACGTCTTCGACACCGCCGACTTCGCCACCCAGCTGGCGGCGATGATCGGCCTCGGCGTCGGCATCGACTACGCGCTGTTCATCCTCACCCGCTTCCGCAACGGGCTCGACGAAGGGCTGGAGCCCCAGCCGGCGGTGGTGAAAGCGGTCGACACCGCCGGCCGCGCGGTCCTCTTCGCTGGCCTCACGGTGATCATCTCGCTGCTGGGGATGCTGCTGCTCGGCGTCACCTTCCTCTACGGCGTCGCGATCGCGGCCGCGATCGCGGTGACGATGACGATGATCGCCTCGCTGACCCTGCTGCCGGCGCTGCTGGCGATCGCCGGGCGCCGGGTCGACCGGCTGCGCCTGCCGGGCCTGGGCAAGCGCCGGCCGATGAGCGAGATGGAACTCGGCCGCTGGTACCGCTGGAGCGCGATGATCCAGCGCCACCCGGTCGTCGCCATGCTGCTCTCCGGCAGCCTGCTGGTGATCCTCTGCATCCCGGTGCTCTCGCTCAGGCTCGGCTCCAGCGACGCCGGCAGCGACCCCGCCGGCACGACCACCCGCAAGGCTTACGACCTGCTGGCCGACGGCTTCGGCGAAGGGTTCAACGGGTCCCTCCAGGTCGTCGCCGAACTACCCAAGCGCGGCGACGACGCGGTCCTCGTTTCGCTGCGCCGCGAAATCGAAGACCAGCCGGGGGTGGCCGCGGTCACAACGCCGACGCTCAACCCGGCCAAGGACGTCGGCGTCATCGTCGTCTACCCGACCACCTCGCCGCAGAGCGAAGCGACGACGAAGCTGCTCGAAAGGCTGCGCGAGGACGTCGTGCCGCCGGCGGCGCAGCGCAGCGGGGCGCACGTCTACATCGGCGGGATCACCGCGATCTTCGAGGACTTCGGCAACGTCCTGACCGAAAAGCTGCCGCTCTTCATCGGCGTCGTCGTCCTGCTCTCGGCGCTGCTGCTGATGGCGGTCTTCCGCTCGGTCCTAGTGCCGTTGAAGGCGATGCTGATGAACCTGCTCAGCATCGGCGCCTCCTTCGGCATCGTCGTCGCCGTCTTCCAGTGGGGCTGGCTCGGTGGCTTGATCGGGCTCGAAGGAACCGGGCCGATCGAGGCCTTCCTACCGGTCTTCCTCTTCGCCATCGTCTTCGGCCTTTCGATGGACTACGAGGTCTTCCTGATGTCGCGCATCCACGAGGAATGGGAGAACAGCCACGAGGCGACGCGAGCAGTGACCAGGGGGCTCGCCCTGACCGGCCGCGTGATCACCGCCGCGGCAGCGATCATGGTCACCGTCTTCGCCTCCTTCATGATCGGCGAAGACCGCATCATCAAGCTCTTCGGCCTCGGCCTCTCCGCGGCCGTCCTGATCGACGCGGTGGTGATCCGCACCGTCCTCGTGCCCTCGATCATGCAGCTCTTCGGCGCCCGCGCCTGGTGGGTGCCCAGCTGGCTGTCCCGCATCCTCCCCCGCATCTCAGTAGAGCCGCACACGACCGCTGAACCGCTCCCCGAGACTGACTGACCGCCTCCGGGCGGACGGGGATGACGGGTCCCGCCATCCCGCTTAGACCCAGACAGCTCTCAGCCCCGAGTCCGCCACGCTTCTTCTTGTGAGCTTGGGGGCTATGCCGTCTTCGCGACCGTGTCGAAGGGGGCCTGGCCGGTCTCCAGGCGAATGTCGCCGAAGGGCGGCGATATGCAATCTGTCTATTGCGCGGCGTCAGCCGCGCTGAAGGTTCGTCGCTAAGCGCGAAGCGCGTGCGACATCAATTCGCCTGGAGACCGGCCAGGCCCCCTCACCGCAACCCGTTGCGTCAGGCGGCCTTGACTACCTTGTTGGCCTTGAGGCAGCGCGTGCAGACGTAGGCGCGCAGCTTGCGCCCTTCCTCCTGGATCCGCACCTTCTGCAGGTTCGGATCGAAGCGCCGCTTGGTGGCGACCATCGAGTGGCTCCGGGACTGGCCGAACGCCGGTCCCTTGCCGCAGCTGTGGCATACCTTGGCCATCGGGTCGTGCATGGTACCTTGATCGCTAGTTAGCTAAGTGGACTAATACTGGACTGGATTTCAGCAACTCGATCCAAAGGGGGGAGAGAAATGGCCGCTGAAGACTTGGAGACAGTGAACATGCACGAGGCCAAGACGCACCTGTCAAAGCTGGTCGCCCGGGTTGAGGGCGGCGAGCAGATCGTGATCACCCGCGCCGGCAGGCCGGCGGCGAAGCTGGTGCCCGTGCCAAAGGAGCTCGGCCCACGCAAGCTCGGTGGCTGGGAGGGCAAGATGCGTGCGCCAACGGTGGCGGAGATGCGGGCAATCAAGGATGAAATCGCCGATGACTTCGAGGAGAGCAAGATCTTCCCAAGTGGCGACGACCTCTGGACGGGCGATTGAGATTGTTGCTTGACACCCACGCCCTGCTGTGGGCCCTGATTGCCCCGGACCGTCTGTCAAGACGCACCGCTGAGGCCATTGAGGCGCACGACACCGATGTCTTCGTCAGCATCGTCAGCCCCTGGGAGATGGCGATTGCCAAAGCGCGCGGGCGCATGGACCCGCCAGACGACCTCGAGAAACAGCTGATTGAGAAGCGCTTCACGCTTCTTCCGGTCACGCTCCGCCACACTCAAATGATCGAGTCACTGCCGCACCATCACCGCGATCCGTTCGACCGCATGCTCGTCGCGCAGGCCCAGGTCGAGGGGCTGACCATCGTCACCGTCGGCCGAGCTCTGCGCCGTTATCCGGTCTCGCTGATATCGGCCGTCTAACCGTCGCGATTCTGCCAGCGATACGGGTTGACCTCCCGTTTCAACAGGGCCATGCGGGCGACGGTGAGGGCGGCGTTGCGGCCCTGGTCGCGCTTGCCGCCGCCGGCCCGGGCGAGGGCCTGCTCCATCGTGTCGCAGGTGATCAGGCCGAAGGCGCAGGGCACGCCGGTCGCCAGCTGCACGTCCTGGATGCCGCGGGCGGCCTCGGCGCAGACGAAGTCGTAGTGGTCGGTCTCGCCGCGGATGACGACGCCGAGGCAGGCGACCCCGGAGAAACGCTCGCTGGTCGCGTGCAGCTTGGCGGCGAACGGCAGCTCGTAGGCGCCCGGGACCGAGACTTCGCTGACCGCAGAGGCTGGGACGCCGGCGAGCTCGAAGCCTTCGCGGGCGCCGCCGAGCAGCCGTTCCGCCAGATCCTCGTAGAAGCGCCCGACGCAGACCGCGAACCGCAGCTCGGCCAGGGCCTCCTTCTCCTCCGCGCTGAAGCTCTCGAGGAAGGCGGTCGACTCAGCCATCTGCCGGCCCGCTCTCCTCGGCGGCGTCGCGTTCCTCCTCGTTGCGGATCATCTCCTCGTCGAGGGCGAGGCCCTGATGGTGCAGCGAGTGGCCCATCTTGTCGCGCTTGGCCCGCAGGTAGGCCTCGTTGTGGGTGTTGGGAGCCGATTCGATCGCCACCTGCTCGCTGACCGAGAGCCCGTAGCCCTCCAGCCCGACGATCTTCTTCGGGTTGTTGGTGAGGATGCGGATGCTGGTCAGGCCGAGGTCGCCGAGGATCTGGGCGCCGATCCCGTAGTCGCGCAGGTCGGCCGGCAGGCCCAGCTTGAGGTTGGCCTCGACCGTGTCGGCGCCCTCCTCCTGCAGCTTGTAGGCGCGCAGCTTGTTGAGCAGGCCAATCCCCCGCCCCTCCTGGGAGAGGTAGAGCAGGACGCCGCGGCCCTCGTGCTCGATCTGGGTCATCGCCGCGACCAGCTGCTCGCCACAGTCGCAGCGCATGCTGTGGAAGACGTCGCCGGTGAGGCACTCGCTGTGGACGCGGACGAGCACGTCCTCGGCGCCGTCGACGTCGCCCTTGACCATCGCCACGTGGTGCTTGTCGTCAACCAGCGAGCGGTAGCCGACCGCGGTGAAGTCGCCGAACTCGGTCGGCAGGGCCGTGTCGACCACCCGCTCGACCAGCTTCTCGGTGCGACGACGGTAGGCGATCAGGTCGGCAACCGTGACCATCTTCAGGCCGTGGCGCTGGCAGTAGGGGATCAGGTCGGGGACGCGGGCCATCGTGCCGTCGTCGTTCATCACCTCGCAGATCACCCCGGCCGGGATCAGGCCGGCGAGGCGGGCGAGGTCGACGCTGGCCTCGGTGTGGCCGGTGCGCTCGAGCACGCCGCCCTCCTTGGCCCGCAGCGGGAACATGTGGCCGGGGACGACGATGTCGCGGGGGCCGGAGCCGGGGTCGATCGCGACCTGGATCGTGTGGGCGCGGTCGTGGGCGGAGATGCCGGTGCTGACCCCGCCGGCCGCCTCGATCGTGACCGTGAAGGCGGTCTGCAGCGGCGCCTCGTTCTTGGCCGCCATCAGGTTGAGGCCGAGCTTCTCGCAGCGCTCGGCGGTCAGCGCCAGGCAGATCAGCCCGCGCGCTTCCTTGGCCATGAAGTTGACCGCCTCGGGGGTGGCGAACTGCGCCGCCATCACCAGGTCTCCCTCGTTCTCGCGATCTTCGCCGTCGCAGACCACGATCATGCGGCCGCGGCGGATTTCCTCGACCGCCTCCTCGATCGTCGAGAACGGGCTCTCCCCCGCCTCCCTGCCCAACCCGTCTGTCTTCTGCGTCTCGGTCATCTGGCTCACGTGCGCTCCTCTCCGGCGAATGGCGCCGCCAATCGCTCAACATACTTCGCCACCACATCGCACTCCACGTTCAAGCGGTCGCCGGCGGCGACCGCAGCAAGATTCGTCCGCTCCAGGGTCTCCGGGATCAGCGAGACCTCGACCCAGGCGTCGCCCAGGGTCGCGACGGTGAGGCTGACCCCGCTGAGCGCGATCGAGCCCTTCTCGACCACGTAGCGAAGCAGCTCGGGCGCGAGGCCGACGCGGAGGCGACGGGCAAAGCCATCGTCCTCGATCGAGACGACCTCGCCCACCCCATCGGCGTGCCCCTGGACGATGTGGCCGCCGAGCCGGTCGGAGGCCTTCATCGCCAGCTCCAGGTTGACCCTGGCGCCGGCCTCGAGGCCGCCAAGCGCGGTCACCTCCAGCGTCTGGTTCATCGCCTCGGTCTCGAAGCCGCTGGCGCCGACGCTCGTCGCCGTCAGGCAGACGCCGTTGACGGCGACCGAATCACCGCTGGCGATCTCACCGCCGAGGCGGGTCCCAATCCGCAGCCGCGCCCCGGCGGGCCCAGACTCGACGGTCTCGATGCTGCCGATGTCTTCGACCAGTCCGGTGAACATCACCACTCCCTCAGCCGGGTCTCGATCAGCGTGTCTTCGGCGCCCGGATCGGCGGCCTCGATCCGCTTCGAGCCGCTGAGCAGGATCGGGGCGACGAAGACTCGCGCCTCGTCGATCTCACTGACGTCGGCAAACGCGGCGGCAAGGGTCTGGCCGCCCTCGAGGAAGAGGCTGGTGATGCCGCGGCGACCGAGGTCGGCCAAAGCGGCCTCGATGCCGTCGGCGACGAGGACGTCGGCGCCCACGCCCTTGAGGGCAGCGGCGCGGGACGAATCGGCGTCGGGAGAGACGACGACGAGGACCGGGGACCGCTCGAGGGTGCCGAGCAGCTGGGAGTCGAGGGGGAGGCGCGCTTGGCGGTCGAAAACGGCGCGAATCGGCTGGCGCGCGTCGGCGCCGCGAGCGGTGAGCAATGGGTCGTCGGCGAGGACGGTGCCGATGCCGACCGCGATCGCGTCAGATTCCGCTCGCCAGCGATGGACCAGCGCGCGACTGCGCTCGCTGGAGATCCAGGGGGAAGCGCCCGCTGCGGTGGTCGTGCGGCCATCGAGCGACATCGCCAGCTTCAGGCTGACCAGCGGCAGTCCGGTTCGCGCGTGCTTGCGAAAGGGCTGGTTCAGCAACCGCGCCGCGGTCGCCTCCTCGCCAGCCGCAAACTCGACCTCGACCCCGCCGTCACGCAGGATCCCCGGCCCGCGTCCCGCGGCCTTCTCACTCGGGTCATCGGAAGCGATCACGACTCGGGCGATTCCAGCCTCCAAGATCGCCTCCGTGCAAGGCGGCTGCCTGCCCGTATGCGCACAGGGCTCCAAGGTCACGTACATCGTCGCCCCAGCAGGGTCGTAGCCCTTCTCCTGGCAGTCGGCAAGAGCCGACCGCTCGGCATGCAGATCCCCCAGCTCGGCGTGAAGCCCCTCGCCAATCACCGCGCCATCGCGCACTACGACAGCTCCGACAAGGGGATTGGGACTGACCCGACCACGCCCGCCCTCCGCAAGCTCAAGCGCCCGCGAAAGATGCGACCGATCCGTGCCTGTCAGCTGCGAATTCATAAGACCGATTGACGAGTCAATCAATAGAAGCTTACTCCGCCCTCGGCCAGGGTCGGGATGCTCTCCCAGGCGGCTTCTCGCGCGGGTGGCGTCGGGGTGGTGTGATCTTCGCCGCGCGGAGGCTGTGGAGGGCGAGGCTTCAGCCCGACGCGCGCTCGGTCCCGGCGCCCGGAACAGCGCGCAGCGCAAGAAGGGCACCCCACCCCGACGGCAGGACCCGCGCGCCGACCGGCAGGGCCCGCGCGCCGACCCCAGCCGTGGATACCCTGAGCCCGCGCCTATGAAGCTAATTGTCCAAATTCCGTGCCTGAACGAGGAGGCGACCCTCCCAGCCACGATCGCCGACGTCCCGCGCCAGATCGAGGGCGTCGACGCGGTCGAGCTGCTGGTCATCGACGACGGCTCGACCGATCGCACGGTCGAGGTCGCCCGCCAGCACGGGGTTGAGCACATCGTCCGCCTGACCAACAACAAGGGCCTGGCGGCCGGCTTCCAGGCGGGGCTTGACGCCTGCCTCAAGCTCGGCGCCGACATCGTCGTCAACACCGACGCCGACAACCAGTACCGCGGCGCCGACATCCCGAAGCTGCTGGCGCCGATCCTCGCCGGCGAGGCCGACATGGTCGTCGGCGATCGCCGCACCAGCCAGATCGAGCACTTCTCCGGCGCGAAGAAATCGCTGCAGAAGCTCGGCAGCTGGGTGGTCAGCCGCCTGGCCGGGACCGAGATCGCCGACACCACCTCCGGCTTCCGCGCCTACAACCGCGAGGCCGCCCTCGGCCTGCTCGTCGTCGACGACTTCACCTACACGCTGGAGAGCCTGATCCAGGCCGGCAAGATGCTGGTCGCCGTCGATCAGGTCGAGATCGGCACCAACCCGCAGACGCGCGAGTCGCGGCTCTTCGACTCGACCGGCGGCTACGTGCGCCGCAACGCGCTCTCGATCCTGCGCATCTACGCCCGCTACGAGCCGCTGCGGGCCTTCGCCACGGCCGGCCTCCTCGTCGCGATCCTCGCCCTCGCCGCCTGGCTGCCCTTCCTCCTCGACTGGGTCCTCAACGGCGACAGCAACGGCCACGTCCAGTCGCTGATCCTCGGCGCCGTCCTCTTCATCGCCGCGATACAGCTGGTCGCGCTGGGCGTGATCGGCGACCTGCTGGCCGGGCAGCGGGTGATGACGCAGCGGGTCTTCGAGCGGGTGCGAAGGGTCGAGCTGGCGCTCGACGTGCCGCCGTCCCACTACGAGCCCGGCGCCGAGCGCTGATGCCGCTGCTGCGCAAGGGGTCGGGCGCCAAGGTAGGCGCTGGCTCGAACGGCAGCTCGGCAACCGCCGACTACGGCAAAACGGCGAGCTTCCTGGCGATCGGCGTCGGCCTCACCGGCGTCATCACCTACGTCTACTTCTTCATCGCCTCGCACGTGCTCTCCAAGCCCGACTACGGCCAGATCACGGTGCTCTGGTCGGCCGTCTTCATCACCATCTCGACCCTCTACCGGCCGGTCGAACAGCTGCTCTCCCGCCACATCTCCGAACACGAAGTCAAGGGCGAGCCGATCGACGGCACGATGCGCACCGCCTCGACGATCCAGATCGGCCTGGCGATGCTCTTCGCCGTCCTCGCCCTGGCCCTGCGCGGGCCGCTGCAGAACGGGCTGCTGGAGGGCAACGAAACCCTCTACTGGGTCTTCTTCTCGGCGGTGCTCTTCTACGCGGCGAGCTACTTCGCCCGCGGCTTCCTCGCCGGCCAGAAGCGCTTCGGCCTCTTCACCGCGCTGATCCTCTCCGAGTCGGTCTTCCGCACCCTCTTCGCGGTCCTGGTCGCGGTCAGCCTGCTCAGCGGCCAGTCGGCGGTGGCGATCGGCATCGTCGCGGCGCCGGCGCTCAGCCTGATGGTCGTCCCCCTCGCCTTCGCCCGGCGGGCGAGGACGGCGCCGGCGCCGGCGCCGCAGGAGGCGGAGGAGGGCGACTCGGTCGGGATGGCGCACGGCACCGGCTTCGCCGCGGCGGTGCTGGTGATCATGTTCAGCGAACAGGCATTCCTCAACGCCGGGCCGCTGATCGTGCGCGGCCTGCAGGGAGCGGCGGCGGCCGGCTTCATCTTCAACGTGCTGATGATCGCGCGGGCGCCGCTGCAGCTCTTCCAGGCGGTCTCGACCAGCATCCTGCCCCACCTCACCGGCCTGCACACCAGCGACGCCCCTGACAGCGAGCGCGAATTCCAGCGCTCGGTGCGGATGGTCCTGCTCGGCATCGCCGCCTTCACCGCCTTCATGGCGATCGTCGTCCTGATCGCCGGGCCGAAGCTGATGCAGATCGCCTTCAGCAACAAGTTCACCTACGACCGCGCCGGGCTGCTGCTGGTCACCGCCGGCACCGGCCTCTACCTCTCCTCGGTCACGGTCAACCAGGCCTGCGTCGCCCAGGGCCAGGTGCGGCGGGCGGCGGCTCGCTGGATCACCTGTGCCGCCCTCTTCATCGCCTGGAACTTCGTGCCCCTGGTGAGCAACGAGTTCCGCCGGGTCGAGATCGGCTTCGCGCTCACCGCGGGTGTCCTCTTCGGCCTGCTCTACCTGATCTACCGCCGCCCCCACGAGCGGGCCGAGGACGTGCCGGCGCCGGGCTCCCCCGAGGAACTCGAGCTCCGCCTCGCCGCGGTCGACGAGAACACCTAGGGTCAGCCGGTGGGTGGACACGACGCCGAGCTGATTCTCGTCGCCGGTGCCCTGCTCGCCGCCGGCATCCTCGGCGCCCTGCTCGCCGACCGCATCCGCATCCCGGGCCTGCTGCTCTTCCTCGGGCTGGGCATGCTGGCTGGCTCGGAGGGAATCGGCGGGATCGAGTTCGACAACGTCGAGCTGGCCCGGACCCTGGGCACGATCGCCCTCGTCCTCATCCTCTTCGAGGGCGGCCTGACGGCGGGCTGGTCGGAGATCCGCCCGGTGCTCGGCACCGCCGCCTCGATGGCGACGATCGGGACCGGGATCACCGCCTGCGCGGCGGGCCTCGCCGCCCACTGGATCTTCGGCATCAGCGTGCTCGAAGGGATGATCGTCGGCGCCGCGATCGCCGCCACCGACTCGGCCGCGATCTTTGCCGTGCTGCGCCGCTCGACCCTGAAAAAGCGGCTGGCGCGGGCGCTGGAGGGCGAGTCGGGGATGAACGACCCGGTTGCCCTGCTGCTGGTGATCGGCTTCATCGAATGGATCCAGCAGCCCGGCTTCGGCCTCGCCGACATGGTCGGCCTGCTGGCGCTCAAACTGGCGATCGGCGCCGCGGTCGGCCTGGCGCTGGGCTGGCTCGCGACCAGCGCGCTCGACCGCGTGCGGCTGCCGACCGACGGGATCTACCCGGTTGCCACGATCGCGATCGCCGGGCTCGCCTTCGGCCTGGCCGAGGTCGCCCACGGCTCGGGGTTCCTCGCCGTCTACCTCACCGCCCTCGCCCTCGGCGCGGCCCGCATCCCGGCGCGGCGCACGATCGTCGCCTTCCACGAGGGGGTCGGCTGGGTCGCCCAGATCGGCCTCTTCATCCTGCTCGGCCTGCTCGTCTTCCCCAGCGCGCTCGGTGACGTCGTCTGGGAGAGCCTGGCGCTCTCGGCCGTGCTGATCCTGCTCGCCCGTCCCCTTGCCGCCTTCGCCGCGACCGCCTTCTCGCCGCTCGACCTGCGCGAGCGGGCGATGCTGGGCTGGGCCGGGCTGCGCGGCGCGACGCCGATCTGGCTCGCCACCTTCCCCGTCGTCGCCGGGGTCGGCAGCGGCGAAGAGCTCTTCTCGATCGTCTTCTTCGTCGTCGTCACCTCGACCCTGATCCAGGGGGCGAGCTTCGAGCCGCTGGCGAGCCGGCTGGGGCTGACGACCAACGAGCCGGCGCTGCCGCGGCGCCTGCTCGAGTCGGGCCGGATCCGCCGGATGGGCGGCGACGTCGTCTCCTACCGGCTGCGGCCCGGCGCCGCCGCCGCCGGGCACATGGTGCGCGAACTGGGGCTGCCGCGCGAGGCGCTGGTCAACGTGATCGTCCGCGACGGGCACGCGATCCCGCCGCGCGGCTCGACCGAGGTGCGCGAGGGCGACGAGCTCCACGTCCTCGTCCGCGGCGAGCTGCGCGAGGAGGTCGAGGAGCTGACCCGGCGCTGGCACGAGGGGCCGGTCGGCGAGCCCGTGCTGCCCAAGCTGCCGCCGCGCGGCACGCCGCAGATCTTCTCGGTCGGGCCCGGGGGCGAGCTCGAGGATCCCTCGGCGCCGACCGCGGTCAACGGCATCGCTGTCGTCTCGGTGCTGCGCAGTCGACGGGATCGCTCCAGCGCCCTCGTCTCCCTCGCCGACGGCCGCTACGCGCTCACCTCAGAGGTTGCCGTGGCCATCGGCAGCCGCCGCGCACTTGCCGGCTGGTGCGAGCGGCGCGCCGAGCGCAGCGGCGACGACCCAGCGGAGCGCGCCTGGTGGCAGGAGGTGATCGGCGCGCTCATCGCCCGCGGTTAAGCGGCCGAAGCGGCTGCGACGATCTCGCCGTAGGCGGCGGCCGGATCATCGGCGCCGAAGACGGCGGAGCCGGCTACGAACAGCGAGGCCCCGGCCGCGGCGACGGAGCCGGCGGTCGCGGCGTTGATGCCGCCGTCGACCTCGATCTTCGCCTCGCCGACCAGCGGCGCCAGGCGCGCGACCTTGTCCGGCGTGCCGGGGATCAGGGACTGGCCGCCCCAGCCGGGGTTGATCGTCATGCAGAGGAAGACGTCGGCGAAGTCGCGCAGCTCGGCGACCGCCTCGACCGGGGTGGCGGGATTGAGCGCGATGCCGGCCAGGCAGCCGAGATCTCGAATCGCGCTGAGGACGCGGTTGGCGTGCGCCGCCGCCTCGATGTGGAAGGTGATCGAGTCGGCGCCGGCTTCGGCGAATTCCTCGATCTGGCGTTCCGGCTGCTCGATCATCAGGTGGACGTCGATCACCCCGCCCGCGGCGTGGACCCGATCGGCGATCGAGCTGGCGACCAGCGGTCCGATCGTGATCGGCGGGACGAAGTGCCCATCCATCACGTCGAAGTGGATCACCCGCGCGCCGGCGTCCATCACCTCGTCGAGCTCAGAGCCGAGCTTGGCGAAGTCGGCCGAGAGGATCGAGGGCGCGACCCGCGGCGCGGCGATGACCTCCTTCATGCGCTCGCTCATACAGCGGGAACCTAGTTGATGAAGCGGAGTGATCCTGATTAGGCCAAATTGGAGCGACGCAGCGCGGCAAGCGACTCGTCAAGAGCGCGGGCGACCCGCGCGCCACGTCGCGCCAGCCCCAGCTCCCCCATCATCTCCCGCTGCAATTCCTCGCCCGTGCGCAGACGGCCGTCGGACTCAATCCAGCGTGCCAGCTCCACCAAGTCATTGAGGCGCCAATCCGTAATCGCGGGACCACCCGAGGCAAAGCGGGGTCGTGGCCCTCGCGCTTCGGCCGTGGACCCGGCATTGCTGGCTTCAACCACGACGACTTCGTCGCTTCCGTCAAGCTTGGCGGCGACTTGCTCAACCAAATGCCGGGCCGCCTCGGAGCGATCCCTGTGCCAGTCTTGACTCCAGGTCATCACGTATTTCCAACCCAACCGCTCGAGCTGTTCTCCGCGCAACCGATCACGGTCGCGGACCGAGGGTCGCCCCGCATACGTCTCACCGTCGACCTCGATTGCGACGGTCGGTTTTTTGGACACGGGATCTATGGCCACAACGTCGATCCTGTCGGCGGAGGAGCCGAGCGCGCACACGGACTCGAAACCTCCCGCCGAGAGCGCATCGACAATCAACTCGTGCAGGACCGTTGGTTGCCCATGCTCCGCGTCACCATCAATGGGACCGCCGGTTCCCGCGTAGTCGAGGAAAGCCTTGAGGAGCTGCACCCCGCGCGCGTTTGAGCGACCCGGGTCTATCTCTTCGGCGGTGAAGGACGAGACGACCGTCATTCGCTTCTTGGCGCGTGTCACGGCCACGTTCAGCCGCCGCTCACCGCCAGCATTATTCAGTGGCCCGAAGCGGTGTGGCAGCGAGCCATCCGGCTCCCTGCCATAGCCAACGGCGAGGATGATCGCGTCCCGCTCGTCGCCCTGAACCCGCTCGAGGTTCTTCACGAAGAATCGCTCTTCGTGCTCCTCCGCGAAGAACTCCTCGAGCTCGGGGTGCTCGGGCAACGTGGCAAGCAGCCCTGCGTCGATGGCTTCTGCGTGCCGAATTCCCAGGGCGATCACGCCAAGGCTCTCCTCGGGCCGAGTCCTTGCGTGCTCAAGCACCAGGTCCACAACTTTCTGCACCTCGGCATTGGGGCTGACCCTGGACTCGCCCTCGGCCGCAGGCTCGTCGACCAGCACATGTCGCAGCACCTCCCCGTCGACATTCCCGGGAAAGGTGGTCAGGGCGTCTTCGTAGATCTCGCCGTTCGAGAAACCGATCAGGCGCTCGTCCCGGCTGCGATAGTGCCAGCGCAGCATCTCGGTGTCGAAGAGGGTGATCAGCACGTCGAGCAGCGACTCGTAATCACCGATCTCAGACGACTCCTCCTCACCGCTCTCGGTATCGCTGCTGTCACTGGTGGGCGCCAGGTCGAAAAACGCAGTTGGTGGCAACTGGTGCTCATCGCCGGCGACCACCAGCTGCCTCCCGCGGATCATCGACGTCAGCGCGTCAACCGGCCTCACCTGGCTCGCCTCGTCAAAGACGACGATGTCGAAGCTGGCTCCTTGCGAAGGAATCAGCTGAGAGACCATCAGCGGGCTCATCACCCAGCAGGGACGCAATGCGGTCATGACGTGCGGGGCCTGTGCAAACAGCTCGCGGACGGGCAGGTGACCACGTTTGCGCTTGGCCTGGGCTCGGACCAACTGCGCCTCCTCGGGGAAGGTGTCCTGGCTGCGCACCGCCGCTTCGGCCGCGGTGCGGCGCACCTGCTGAGCCGAAGACCGCACGTGCGCGCGGTCCAAATCGCGGAAGGTTGCAATCGCCTGATCATGGCGCTCACCGCGAAAAGATGCGAGCGCCGGCGCAATCACTGGCGAGAGCATCAGCTGATCGACGACAGATTGCCAGCGAAGGCGGTCAAGCTCGGCTTCGGCCACCGACAAGAGGTCCTGCTCGGCTTCGAGCTCAGCGAGAAAATCAGCGAGCCCTGCGACCTTGAATTCCTCACGCGCCCCATGCAGGCGCGGCAGACTGCTCAATGTCGTCGCGCTTGCTTGCAGGGAAATCACGTCTTCTTTCAATTCCGCCAAAGAGCTCGGCGCGAAATCGCGACCGATGACACTCCCAAGCTCGTCGACCTGCGCACGAAGCAACTCCAGGGCGCTTTGCATTGCGGGGAGGTCCTGCGGCGCGCGCGGCGCCGATTGCGAGCCGGCTTCCTGCCACCTCCGCCACAACTCGGCGGTGGCGAGAAGCTTGGCGTAGAGCTCCTTCGGCTCTGTGGCGACACCCTCCGCCAGAGATCCGCGCACCAAGGCCAAGCTAGACCGGTAATCACTCGAGCTGACGCTGGCCAACAACCGCTGCAGCGCCGATCCACAGAGCGGTTGCAAATGCTCCGCCAAGGCGCCGGGATCGGCCTCGAAGATTGAGCCCGCAAAGGTGCCCGCGCAAGCCTCTGCCTCCTGCCAAAGCTCGACCAGAGCCCCGGCTTCGGCCAGCCCCATGGGTGCGCTCAAGCCTGTTTCATGCGCAGCCCTGCCAAGCATCGCCTCCAGACCAGGCAGGCCTGAGCTTAGGGAATCCAGCAATAGGGTGACCTCCGCGACGACCTCGGGCGTTTGAACATCCGCAGCCGCCCATGGCGATCCGCTGGCGGTGAGCGAGAGACCGTCGAGGGAAAGCAGGTCCCGCAGCGCATCGAGGAGCTCAGCGAAGCGTTTGTCCGTTAGCTCCTCAAGGTCTTTACCCCTCAGCCTGGTCGCCACACCGGGAACCCCGAGCGCCAGAAGCTTGGCCTGGGCCGAGAAAAGGGAGGTTTTCCACGGCTCGTGGAGCCGATGCAGCTCACTGGCGTGATCACGCAGCACCTCGCGAGTTCGGGTTAGCTGCGCCTGGCTGGCGCTGCGATCCGGCGCAGTAGCCGTACCGATCGCGCCCAGGGAGATCCCAAGTTGAGCAGCCAGCCATTTACGGGACTCCGCCCCATGATGCAGATCAAGCACAAGGTCCTCAAGCCCTGCGAGTTTGAGGCGCTTGGTGACCGCGTCGATCGCCGCGCGCTTCTCGGCAACGAAGAGCACGCGCTTGCCTTCGCCGATCGCGCCGCAGATCAGATTGGCGATCGTCTGACTCTTGCCGGTGCCCGGCGGACCCCTGAGTACGAGGTTCTCGCCGCCGAGAGCGCGAGCGATAGCGAGGCTCTGGCTCGAATCGGAGTCCAAGACGTTGAACTCGTGATCCGGCGCCAACTGGTCGACGTCCTCGCGGGCAGCGCTCCCTTGATTTCTTTTCAGCAGCACGGCTTGCTGCGCCGTGGCATCACCGGCGAGGGCAGACGCGACATCATGCGCACCGAGGATGTCAACCGACGCTTCTAGGTCGCGCACCATTGGCAGCTTCGCGTACCAGAAGTTCGCCAGTACATAGCGCTCGCCGATCGCCCAACCCGCGACACCGGCACATTTTTGACTCAGCCAATTGAAGGTAAGGCGAAGCTCCTCGGGGGTGTCAATCGCCCCATCCATTTCTGCGTGCCCAAGGAGCTCCGCCTCATCAACTTCGAGACCGTGCTCGACGCGCAGCAAGTGAAGCAGGGTTGGATTGACCTCCAAATCGCCGACCGTTGACAACTCAAAGTCAAGCTGGCTGGCTCCCTTCGCCCGGATCGCAATCGGCACCAGCAAGACTGGCGCCGCCGGCGCCCGGCTTGCTCGATCACTCTTCCAGGTAGCCATGCCGCAAGCGAGAAAGAGGGTGCGAACACCTCTCTCCTCCTCATAAGAGCGCGCCGTGCGAGCGATAGCCCTGGTTCGCCGGACCGCATCTTCGAAGGGCGTCAGTTTCGCCAGCGGGCTGCTCGCTTTGAGTGCGCGTGGCACGAGCTTTGAGAGCGCGATGCTCTTGCCGCCGATCAACTTCATCATCGCCTCGGGGCTAGCATCGTTCAGGCTCAACGTTCCGGTTTGGAGGTCGCGGAAGTACAACAGCCGGTTGCGAGCGGTGAGATCGATCAAATCCGACTTCCAGCGCTCCACAGCGCGCTCGATCGTCTCGCGACGCTGGGGCTCCATAGCCTCGGCGGCGGCCGGCTCGCTTGTATGACTATCCACTTGTGGGCGCCCGATCGAACCAGGCTCGCCCGTACGCACATCGAGATGCGCGAGGTCACCAGGTGGATCGTCCGCATTGCCATCCTCGTCGACCGTCACGACTCCTAGCGCCCCCAGATCGAGCTCGAGCACGACGCCACGACCTGAACCCGTGATCCCAGCCGCCGCCGTGACGCCTCCGTGCTGGCTAGCAAGTGCCGCTATCGGCGCCGCAACAAGCGCTGCCAGCTCGCGAGGCAAGTGGCCAACATGCTCTCCCTCGAGAACTACCTTGACGGCGTTGCCGTCGTATGGGTTGTGGGGATCTGGCACAAGTGCTGCCAGTCGCTGGCCTGCGTCGGCTGCTGCCACCGCGCTCGCTCGCCGCAGAGCCTCGCGGTAGAAGCTCTCGCCGACCACCTCAATTGAATTTGGTCCGCTGATGTCGAGGGGCATCCCGTCGGAGTTCTACAACCTTTGGGTACCACTCAGGGTTCCAGATGGAATTGCTGGACCGCTAGACCGGCCTCATCATCGAGTCGCCGCAGGTTTGACAGGTCATGTCCTCGGTCGTGCTCATTCGGGCGATGGTCTGGTGCTCGCCGCAGTTGGGACACTGCGAGACGAGCTCGAAGCGGCGCAGACAGTACACGCAGCGGAAGCGGCCCGGAAGCTGCGTCGGGCGCAGCCAGGGCTCACCGCAGCCGGGGCAGGCGGCGCGGCGCATGACGCTCTCTCCTTCTCCGGCCTCACTCATCGCCTGCATCATCCCGCCTCAGGCGACAAATGAAGAAGCCGGTGGTGAGATCGCGGTCGGGGCGGATCTGCAGGCAGCGCGAATCCGCCGCCGAGGCGAGGTCGGGGGCGACGGCGCCGAGGTCGTCAACCGCGACCCGCGGCGCCTCCCCCGCCGCGGCGGCCTCGAGCAGGGCGGCGATCCGCTCCTCGTTCTCGCGGCGGGAGACCGTGCAGGTCGAGTAGACGAGCGTGCCGCCGGGGCGCAGCGCCTCGAGCCCGCGGCGCAGCAGCCGCCCCTGCTCCTCGGCGAGGCGCTCGATCGTCGCCGGTGACTTGCGCCAGCGCGCGTCGGGGCGCGAGGCGAGGGCGCCGAGGTCGGAGCAGGGCGGGTCGAGCAGGACGCGGTCGAAGCCGGGCGCCATGCCGGCGTCGCCCGCGTTGGCCTCGATCACGGTGACGCTGCGCAGGCCGAGGCGCCGCGCCTGCTCCGCCACTTCCGCCGCCCGCTCCGAATCGCTCTCGACCGAGATCACCTCGCCGCGGTCACCCATCCGCGCCGCGATCTGGCCGGTCTTGATCCCCGGGCCGGCGCAGAGGTCGAGGACGTGCTCGCCCGGCTGGGGGTCGAGCAGCTCGACCACCGCGGCGGAGCCGCGGCTCTGCGGAGTCAGCTCGCCGGCGGCGATCAGCTCGGGGACCGCCGCTCCGGTTCGCCCCGCGATCACGATCTGCTCCGGCGACGCCAACGGCGACCTCCCTGCGGCCGGGGCCGCCTCGACCCCAGCCTCGCGCAACTTGCCGAGCACCCGCTCGCGGTCGCTGGTCAGGGTGTTGACCCGAACCGCCAGCTCGGCCGGCTCGTTGCAGGCGGCGAGCAGCCGACGGGCGCCCTCCGCGCCCAGCTCCTGCCACCACATCTGCGCCAGCCAGAGCGGCGCCGAATGCGCGGCGGCGGCGGCCTCGGGGGTCGAGTCGTCACCGAGCAGGGAGCCAACCAGGGCATCGCGCTCGCGGATCGCGCGGCGCAGCACGGCGTTGACCAGCCCCGACGCGTGCGCGGCGCCGGCCCGCTTGGTCAGCTCGACCGCCTGATCGACGGCAGCATGGTCGGGGGTTCCGTCGGCGAAGAGAAGCTCGTACATCCCCAGCCGCAGGGCGGCCCGCAGTGGCGGGTCGAGATCGCGCAGGGGCCGATCGACGAGGCGCGAGAGTGCCGCGTCGATCGTGCCCCGCCGCTGCACCGCGCCGAAGGCGAGTCGCTGGGCCTGAGCCCGCTCGCGGCCGTCGAGGCCGCGCTCGTCGGCGGCCTGGCGGAAAGCGAGCTCCGTGTGGGCTTCCTGCTCGAAGGTCGCCTGGATCGTCTCGAAGGCGAGGACGCGCGCGGGTGCGATCACGGCGCGGGCTTGGGCAGCGGGTGGCCGCGCAGGTAGGCGTCGGCCGCCATCGGCTTGCCGCCGGGGCTGCACGACCTCCAGGCGCAGCGCCCCCTGCCCGCAGCCGAGCAGCAGCGCGCCCCACTCGGCGCGCACCTCGCCGGCTTTGACGCCAACGTCGACCGCGCGCGCCCGACGCACTCCCAGCCGCTCGCCACCGCTCGTCTCCAGGTAGGCGCCGACGTGCGGGGTCAGGGCGCGGACCACCCGGGCCAGCTCGATCGCCGGGCGCCCAGGGTCGAGGCGACGCTCCTCGGGGGCGATCTTCTCGGCGTAGGTGGCCGCGTCGTCGTCCTGCTCGGCGAAGTCGAGTCGTGCCTGCGCCAGCTGGTCGAACGCCCCCACCAGGAGCTCGCCGCCCAGCGCCGCGAGCTTCCCGGAGAGCGCCTCGAAGTCCTCCTCGGAGCCGATCGCCACCTCTTCGCGCAGGGCGACCGGCCCTGAGTCGAGCCCCGCCGTCAGCCCCATGATGCAGACCCCGGTGCGCTCTTCGCCGGCCATGATCGCCCGCTCGATCGGGGCCGCCCCGCGCCAGCGCGGCAGCAGCGAGGGATGGACGTTGAGCATCGGCCACTCGGAGAGCAGCGGCTCGCGGATCAGCTGGCCGAAGGCGCAGACGGCGAGGGCTTCGGGCTTGGCGGCGCGGATCCGCTCCAGCGCCCCCCCGTCGTTGACGTCTTGGGCCTGCAGCAGGTCGATGCTCCAGCTCGCGCGCCGCCTCGGCGACGGCGGGCGAGAGCATGCGGCGGCCGCGGCCCTTGGGCCGGTCGGGGGGCGTGACGACGAGCAGCGGCCGGTGCGCCGACTCCGCCAGCCGGCGCAGCACGGCCGCAGCGAAATCCGACGTGCCGAGGTAGACGGTTCTCAAGGGCTCACTGTGGGCGCGTCAATCGGCGCGATGGCCGCCTGGCGTTCGAGTCGGTGGCGGTTGACGCGCTCACGTCGTCTGCCCCGGCTCGCGGTGCTCGTCCTCGTCGCCGGTGGCGTCCCCCTCGGGCAGCGGCGGGCTGTAGCTCTCGCCCTCTCGCAGCGCCCGCAGGGCCCCCTTGCGCTGCGCCCGTGGCGCGCGGTCGAGGATCAGCACCCCGTCGAGGTGGTCGAGCTCGTGCTGGAGCACGCGCGCCTCCAGGCCGGAGGCCTCGATCCGCACCGGCTCGCCGTCGACGTCGAGGCCGCTGAAGCGGGCGTGCAGCGGCCGCTCGACGTCCATCGAGACCCGCGGCAGGCTGAGGCAGCCCTCCTCGGCGACAACGGCCTCGCCGGAGAGCCACTCGACCTCGGGATTGACCAGCGCCGTCGGCTCGCTGTCGGGCCCGGCCTGGAAGACGAGCAGGCGGCGCAGGATGCCGACCTGGGTAGCGGCGAGGCCGACCCCCATCGCGTCGCGCATGATCGCGATCATGCGCTCGACCTCGGCCCGCAGCTCGGGGCCGAAGTCACGGATCGGAGAGGCCATGCTCTTCAGCACCGGGTCGCCGAACTTGACCACCTGCGCCAGCGCCGCTTCGCGCCGCTGCAGCAGCTCGGCTTCGATCTCGCTCTCGCCGCGCTCATCGATCTCCTGCTCGGTGTCCTCGCTCACAAACCGATTCTATGGACCGGACGATCTGAGCCATCGGCCGAGCTCGCCTTTACCGTGGTCTCGCTCGACAAAGGCGAGCTCGGCCTACTGGGGGTCGACGTCGACCGAGATCGCGACGTCCTTCAGCGAGCGGTCGGCGGCGAGGCGCTCGACCGTGTCGCGGACCGCGGCGACGTCGCCTCGCGGTCGGCGGCCTTGAGCAGCAGGCGGCGGCGGTGGCGGTTGCGAACGCGGAACATCGACGCCGGGCCGAGCAGGTCGGTGTCGTCGGGAAGGGCCGGCGAGAGCGAGGTGGCGAGGTCGGTGGCGACCCTTTCGAGGCGCGGCTCGGACTCGGCTTTGAGCACGATCCGGGTCAGGTGGGAGAAGGGCGGGTAGCGCAGCGCCCGGCGTCGCTCGATCTCCTCGGCGAGGAAAGCCGGCGGCGTCGTGGCCGGCGGCGTGGACGATGCTGGGCGCGGTCGGGGCCAGGGTCTGGACGATCACCTCACCGCCGGCGGCGCCGCGGCCGCTGCGGCCGGCGAGCTGGGCGACCATGGCGAAGGTGCGCTCGGCGGCGCGGAAGTCGGGGAAGCGCAGGGTCGCGTCGGCGTCGAGGATCGCGCTCAGGGTGACCTCGGGGAAATCGTGCCCCTTGGCGACCATCTGCGTGCCGACCAGGACGCGCGCTCTCGGCCTCGCCGAAGGCGGCGAGGATGCGGGCATGGGCGCCACGGGCGCCGGCCGTGTCGGCGTCGAGGCGGAAGACCGGCATCGGCGCCAGCCGCTCCGCCAGCAGCGCCTCGACCTGCTCGGTGCCGACGCCCGAGCGCGAGAGCGTGGTCGAGCCGCAATCGCCGCAGGCGCGCGGCAGCGGCTTCGGAGTGGGCGCAGTGGTGGCAGACGAGGCGACCGTTATGGCGGTGGACGATCAGCGAGACGTCGCAGTTGGGGCAGCTCCAGTGGCGCCCGCAGGAGCGGCAGGTGAGCCAGGGGGCGAAGCCGCGGCGGTTGACCATCACGATCGCCTTCGCGCCCTTGGCGCGCACGGCCTGCCAGCGCCGCCCAGGTGTCTGGATGCAGAGGGCCGGAACGGGGGTCGGCCTCGCGCATGTCGAGCACCGCCACCGGCGGCATCGGCCGGCCGTCGACGCGCTGGGGCAGCTCCAGCCGCGGCAGCTCGACCCAGGTCTCCGGCCGCGGCGTCGCCGTGCCGGCGACGAGCACGGCGCCGCTCTCGGCGGCGCGGCGGCGGGCCACCGCGCGGGCGTCGTAGCAGGGGTCGCCCTCCTGCTTGTAGGAGGCGTCGTGCTCCTCGTCGATCACGATCAGGCCGAGGTCGCCCAGCGGCGCGAAGACCGCCGAGCGGGGGCCGACGCAGACGCTCGCCTCGCCGCTGCGCAGTCGCCGCCATTCGTCGTAGCGCTCGCCGTCGGAGAGGGCCGAGTGCAGGACGGCGACGCGGTCGCCGAGGCGGGCACGGAAGCGCGCCACCGCCTGCGGCGCCAGGCCGATCTCGGGGACGAGGACGATCGCCCCCTTGCCGCGCGCCAGGGCCGCCTCGACCGCGGCGAGGTAGACCTCGGTCTTGCCCGAGCCGGTGACGCCGTGCAGAAGCTGCTCGCGGGGAGCATCGGCGTCGCCGTCGAGCGCGGCGACGATGCTCTGCACCGCGGCCGCCTGCTCGGCGAGCAGCTGCGGGCGGCCGCCCCTGGCGCCGACCTCCGGGTGGCTGGAGCCGCGCCGCACGCGCGAGCTGCGGGTGGCGATCAGGCCGCGCTGCTCGAGCCGCCGCAGCACTGCCGGTCGGAGCCACGGCGGCGGCCAGATCCGGCGCCGACATCTCCCCCGCCCGCAGCGCCTCCAGCACGGCGCGCTGCTTGACCCCGAGGCGCTCGCCGCCGCTCAGCGCCGCCTCCCCGGGGGCGGCAAGCTCAGCCCGAAGCTCCATTCGCGAGCGCACCCGCTGGCCCGCGGCGCCGGTCCCGGGCGGCAGCACCAGCTGCAGGCCGCGCGACGGGGTCGAGCAGTACTCGCGGGCGATCCAGAGGCCGAGTCGGACCAGCTCCGGCGGGGTCCCGGCCTCGAGCGCCTCGAGCGGCTCGGCCAGGCGCTCGGGCGGCACCTCGGAGGAATCCGCCAGCTCGACGACGACGCCGAGCAGGCGCTGGCGGCCGAAGGGAACGCGGACGATGCTGCCCACCTCCAGATCCGCCATCGCGGCCGGCAGCCGGTAGTCGAAGGGGCCGCGCAGGGCACGGGCGGTGGTGAGCGGCTCGACCTTCGCTATCGACACCTGGCCACGGTATGGAGGGATGCGGACGGCGCGGGTATGCTGCGCGGCGATGGGGCTCAACCTCAGTCCGGGAGAGCAGGTGATCTTCCAGGGCCACCCTTCGTGGCGGGCGATCCTCGGCTTCTACCTGAAGGGAATCCTGGTCGCGGCGATCGTCGGCGTCATCGCCAGGCTGCTCGACGCCAGCAGCAGCACGGTCTTCCTCATCGTCCTCGTCATCATCGGCCTGACCGTGCTGATCGGCTTCGTCAAGCGGGTCGCGACGACCTACACGATCACCGACCGCCGCCTCAACATCAAACGCGGGATCGTCTCGCGCGAGATCCAGGAGACCCGCCTCGAGCGGGTCCAGAACGTCAACTACCAGCAGTCGGTCTACCAGCGCCTGATGCAGATCGGCGACGTCGACTTCGACACCGCCGCGGGCGACGACTACAACTTCATCTTCGCCGGCGTGGCCGACCCAGGCGACGTGGTCCACCGCGTGGACCAGGCAACCGGGGCAAATGCCGCCGGCAGCCACGGCCTCGGCGAAGCTCAGCCTCCTCAGTAACAGCGAAACCGTCTCAACCCGCCTTATGCGCGGGTTGAGACGGTTTCGAGGTGACGAGGGTCCGCCTGCAACGACTAAGCGGGGGCTGCTTCGAGTCCTGCGGCTGCCTTGAGCGCCTCGGCGCGGTCCGTCCGCTCCCAGGTGAAGGCGTCGTCGTCGCGGCCGAAGTGGCCGTAGGCGGCGGTCTTGCGGAAGATCGGGCGGTGCAGGTCGAGGTAGCCGCGGAAGGCGCCGGGGCGCAGGTCGAACTCGGCTTCGACCAGGCGGGAGATCTCGGCGTCGGGGAGCTTGCCGGTGCCGAAGGTCTCGACCATCAGCGAGATCGGGCGGGCGACGCCGATCGCGTAGGCGACCTGGACCTCGCAGCGCTGGGCGAGGCCGGCGGCGACGACGTTCTTGGCGACGTGGCGCGCCGCGTAGGCGGCGGAGCGGTCGACCTTGGAGGGGTCCTTGCCGGAGAAGGCGCCGCCGCCGTGGCGGGCCATGCCGCCGTAGGTGTCGACGATGATCTTGCGGCCGGTGAGGCCGGCGTCGCCGACCGGGCCGCCGATCACGAACTTGCCGGTCGGGTTGACGAGGAAGTGCTGGCGCAGCTCGGCCTCGTCGAAGAGGCCGGCGGCCTCGGCGCCGAGCACCGGCAGGACCACGTGCTCCCAGAGGTCGGGCTTGATCTTCGACTCCGACTCGACGCCCTCGGCGTGCTGGGTCGAGATCAGCAGCTTCTCGACCTTGACCGGGCGGCCGTCGGCGTAGCGGACGGTGACCTGGGTCTTGCCGTCGGGGCCGAGGTAGTCGAGCGTGCCGTCCTTGCGCACCGCGGCGAGCCGCTCGGCGAGCCGGTGGGCGAGGTGGATCGGCATCGGCATCAGCGCCTCGGTCTCGTCGGTCGCGTAGCCGAACATCATTCCCTGGTCGCCCGCGCCGGCGATCAGCAGCTCGTCGTCGACCGAGTCCTCGGTCCGCGTCTCGTAGGCCGCGTCGACGCCCTGGGCGATGTCGGGCGACTGCTTGTCGAGCGAGACCAGGACCGAGATGTGGTCGCAGTTGTAGCCGTAGTCGCCGTGGTCGTAGCCGATCTCGCGGATCGTCTCGCGGACGAGCTCGGGCACGTCGAGGTGGACGTCGGTCGAGATCTCGCCCGAGACCACCGCCATGCCGGTGTTGACCAGGGTCTCGCAGGCGACGCGGCCCTCGGGATCGCCCGCCATCACCGCGTCGAGCACGGCGTCGGAGATCGCGTCGCAGACCTTGTCGGGATGGCCCTCGGTGACGGACTCGGACGTGAAGAGGTACTCGCCCTCGGCGAGCGGCTGGATATCGGTCATGGGCGAAGCCTAAATGGTGTCGAGCGTCGCTCAGCGTCCTCGGCGCGTGCCGGAGTGGGGGACGAAATCGATCACGAGGGGCACGCCCTCGAGCCCGTAGGTCTCGCGCAGGCGGTTCTCCAGGTGGTAGGCCCAGTCGCGGATGATCAGCTTGCGGTCGTTGACCTGGATCGCGATCCGCGGCGGGCGCTCGCCCACCTGCGCCGCGTAGTAGAGGCGCAGGCGGCGGCCGCGCCGCGAGGGCGGCGGGGTCTTGGCGACGACGTCGGCGACGAAGCGGTTCAGCTCGGGGGTCGGGATCCGCTCGGCCGCCCGGTCGGCGAGCTCCAGCGCCTTGGGCAGCAGGTTGGCGACGTTGCGCCCGCGCGTCGCCGAGCAGGTGACGACCGTCGGGGCGCAGGCGCGGCTTGCGCGCGACCCGGGCGCGGGCGTCGTCGATGTCGGTGCGGGTGATGTCCCACTTGTTGAGCGCCAGCAGCGTCGCGCAGCCGGCCCGCATCGCGATCTCCGCGACGCGCAGGTCCTCGGCGGTGACGCCCGTCGGAGGCGTCGCAGACGACCAGCGCCACGTCGGCCCGCTCGACCGCGCGTTCGGAGCGCAGCTGGGCGTAGTAGTCGACCGTGCCGGCGACCTTGGAGCGGCGGCGCAGGCCGGCGGTGTCGACGAGGATCACCGCGCCGCCCGTCGACCTCGAGCTCGGTGTCGATCGCGTCGCGGGTGGTGCCGGCGCGGTCGGAGACGATCACCCGCTCGGAGCCGAGGAAGGCGTTGACCAGCGAGGACTTGCCGGCGTTGGGGCGGCCGATCACGGCGACCCGGGTCGCCTCGTCGCGGCCTCGCGCGGGCGGGCGCGCTCGCCGAGCAGCTCGACGACGCGGTCGAGCAGGTCGCCGCTGCCGAGGCCGTGGGTGGCGGAGACCGGCAGCGGCTCGCCGAGGCCGAGCTGGTGCAGCTCGGCGGTCATGTGCTCGTCCTCGGGCCGGTCGAGTTTGTTGGCGACGACGAGCACCGGGCACGTCGGCGCCGCGCAGGGTCTTGGCCAGCTCGGCGTCGCCGGCCCGCACGCCGGCGCGGGCGTCGACGACGAGCATCACCACGTCGGCCTCGGCGATCCCGAGCCGCGCCTGGCGCTGGACGTCGCGGGCCAGCTCGGACTCGTCGTCGAGGTCGATGCCGCCGGTGTCGAGCAGCTCGAAGGCGACCCCGTTCCACTCGCAGGGCACCCGCTTGCGGTCGCGGGTGACGCCGGGCTCGGCGTGGGTGACCGCCTCGCGCCCGCCGGCGAGCCGGTTGACCAGGGTGCTCTTGCCGACGTTGGGGAAGCCGACGACGGCGACGGTGGGCAGGCTCGCGCTCATCGCGAGACCCCCGCTCCGCGGGCCGAGCGTCGACCCTCGACGCCGATCGCGACGACCTCGTCGAGCGCGAGGCCGGTGGTGTCGAGCTCGATCGCGTCCTCGGCGGCGCGCAGGGCGCTGTGCTCGCGGGTCTCGTCGCGCGCGTCGCGCTCGCGCTGCGCAGCAAGCACCGCGGCCGGGTCCTCGCCGGTCTGCGGCGGCGCGGCGGCGGGCGCGCTCCTCGGCCGAGGCGGTGAGGAAGACCTTCAGCGGCGCATCGGGGCTGACCACGGTGCCGATGTCACGACCCTCGGCGACGTAGCGGCCGGCGGCGATCAGCTGCGCGCTGGCCGGCGACCATCGCCTCGCGCACCGCCGGGTGGACGGAGACCCGCGAGGCGGCCTCGGTCACCCGCGGCTCGCGGATCGCCGCGCTGACGTCGCGCCCGTCGAGCTCGACCCGCTCGCCGTCGAGCGCAGATCGCCAGCGAGCCCGCCAGCTCGCCCATCGCCTCGCCGTCGTCGAGGTCGGTGCCGCGCTCGAGCGCCGCCAGCGCCACGCAGCGGTACATCGCCCCCGAGTCGAGGTAGGTGAAGCCGAGCCGCTCCGCGAGCGGCGCGGGCGACGGTTGACTTGCCGGCCCCGGCGGGCCCGTCGATGGCGATGACCATGAGCGGCAGCGTTGCAGTGCAGTCAGGGTGGAGTGGGCGTCCCGTCAGGCGCTCGAGGCGCTCAGCGCGCCGGAGCAGCGAGGCGAGGTCGGCCTCGAAGCCCGGGTAGCTGACCGCGGCGGCGTCCATGCCCTCGACCTCGACGCCCTCGCGCGAGGCGAGGCCGGCGATCGCGCCCAGCATCGCGATCCGGTGGTCGCCGTGGGACGCGATCGCGCCGCCGCGCAGGCCGCCGCCGCCCTCGATCCGCATCCCGTCCTCGCTCGGCTCGACCGCGGCGCCGAGCGCGCGTCAGCGCCTCGCAGGTCGTGGCGACCCGGTCGGACTCCTTGCGGCGCAGCTCGGCGGCGTCGCGGATCGTCGTCTCGCCCTCGGCGAAGCAGGCGGCGAGCGCGACCAGCGGCAGCTCGTCGATCGCCAGCGGGATCTCCTCGCCGCCGACCTCGGTGCCGCGCAGCGCGGAGGCGCGGGCGCCGGATCGTCCCGATCGGCTCGCCGCCGCGCTCGCCTACCGGCTCGACCTCGATCTCGGCCCCCATCCGCTCGAGGATGCGCGAGCAGCCCGGTCCGGGTCGGGTTGGTGCCGACGCCCTCCAGCGCGACCTCGCTGCCGGGAACGAGCAGCGCCGCGACGAGGAAGAAGGCGGCCGAGGAGAAGTCCGCGGGAACGGCGAACTCGCCCAGCTCGAGGCGCTTCGCCGGCCGCACCGAGACCCCGCCGCGCAGCCAGGCGACGTCGGCGCCGGCGGCGGAGAGCATCCGCTCGGTGTGGTCGCGGCTGCGCGCCGGCTCCCGCACCCAGGTCTCGCCCTCGGCGAGCAGGCCGGCGAAGAGCAGGCACGACTTGACCTGGGCGCTGGCCACCGGCAGCTCGTACTCGATCCCGCTCAGCGCGCGCGCCCTCGATCTCCAGCGGCGGCAGGCGGTCCTCGCGGCAGCTCAGCCTGGCGCCCATCCGGCCCAGCGGCGCGGCGATCCGGTCGACCGGCCGGCGCCGGATCGAGTCGTCGCCGTCGAGCGTCCAGGCGCCCTCGGGCTGCCCGGCCAGCCAGCCGGGCAGCAGCCGCAGCAGCGTGCCGGCGTTGCCGACGTCGATCCGCGCCGGGCTCGGCGCCGCGCAGGCCGACGCCGCGGATCCGGATCCTCGGCTCGACCCCGGCGCTGCCGACGCCCTCGACCTCGGCGCCGAGCGCCTGCACCGCGGCCAGGGTGGAGCGGGTGTCGGCCGCGTCGAGGTAGCCCTCGATCGTCGTCTCGCCCTCGCCCATCGCCGCGATCAGCGCGGCGCGGTGGGAGATCGACTTGTCGGGCGGCGGCCGCAGGCTGCCGCGCAGCGGCCCGGCCGGGTCGAAGCGGGTCGCCACGCCTACTCGCCGTCGCGCGACGGCGCTGGCGGTGTGGCCCAGCTCGCGCACCAGCGCGACGGCGCGCGCGGCCTGGTCGTCGCCGACGACCCAGAGCGAGACCGCGCCCGAGGTCATGTCGGGCGCCGGGTAGAGCGCCATGTCCTCGATGTTGACGCCGGCCTCGCCGAGCGCGAGGGCCAGCTCGGCGATCGTGCCGGGCCGGTTGGTGACGACGACGCGCAGCTCGCGCAGCGGGCCGCCGGCGAGCTCGGCCTCGAGCAGGCGGCGGCGGTCCGCGGCGGCGGCGGCGTGCCACTCGGCGACCGCCTCGCGCTCGCCCTCGCGGATCAGCTCGGCGGCGTCGCGCAGGCGGCCGGCGACCGCGTCGACGGCCTCGGCCACCGCCTCGCGGTTGCTGGCGAAGATGTCCCCCCAGATCGCCGGGTTGGCGCCGGCGACGCGGGTCGTGTCGCGGAAGCTCGGCCCGACCTCCGGCATCCGCTCGGAGTCGCGCGTCAGCTCCGCCGCCGCCTGGCCGACGAGAACGTTGGCGACGACGTGCGGCAGGTGGCTGACCGTCGCCATCAGGCGGTCGTGGGCCTCGGGGTCGATCGCCTGCACCCGGGCGCCGAGGCCGGCGACGGTCCGCTGCAGGCGGTCGTAGAGCAGGCCGCTGGAGCGCTCGCTTTTCGGCGTCAGGTACCAGCGGGCGCCCTCGAAGAGGTCGGCGCGGGCGTTCTCGACTCCCGAGGTCTCGGCCCCGGCCAGCGGGTGGCCGCCGATGAAGCGCTCGTCGGCGCCGAGCGCGGCGACGATGTCGCGCTTGGTCGAGCCGACGTCGGTGACGACGGTTTCGGGGCCGCAGGCGTCGAGGGCGGCGCGGGCGAGCTCGACAAGGCCGGCGACCGGCGCCGCGCAGAAGACGACCTCGGCACCGTCGCAGGCCTCGGCGACCGACGGCGCCGCGTCGTCGATCGACCCCGGCCTCGACGGCGCGGCCGAGTCGTCGCCGGGTCGGGATCGAAGCCGACGACCTCGGCTCCCGTGCGCTGCCGGGCGGCGAGGCCGATCGAGCCACCGATCAGGCCGACGCCGAGGACGGCGATCCTCATTCGCCGCGCCGCGCCCGCACCGCGTCGCCGAGCTGCCCCAGCGCCGAGACCGTCGCCTCCCAGTCGAGGCAGGCATCGGTGATCGACTGCCCGTAGACGAGCTCGGCGCCGTCGCCGAGGTCCTGGCGGCCCTCGACCAGGAAGGACTCGAGCATGACCCCGACGATGTCGGCGTTGCCGCCGGCGACCTGATCGGCGATCTGGCTGGCGACGAGCATCTGCTTGGCGGGGTCCTTGCCGCTGTTGTCGTGCGAGGCGTCGACCACGACCCGCTCGGGCAGCCCGGCGGCGCGCAGCTTCGAGAGCGCCCCGCCGACACCGGCGGCGTCGTGGTTGGGGGCGCCCTTGCCGCCGCGCAGGATCACGTGACCGTCGGGATTGCCGGTGGTGTAGAGGATCGCCGGCGAGCCGCTGTCGTCGATTCCGGCGAAGGCGTGCGGGGCGGCGGCCGCGCGCACCGCGTCGACCGCGACCTGGACGTCGCCGTCGGTGCGGTTCTTGAAGCCGATCGGCATCGAGAGGCCGGAGCCGAGCTGGCGGTGGATCTGGCTCTCCGTCGTGCGGGCGCCGATCGCCCCCCAGGAGATCGCGTCGGCGATGTACTGCGGCGTGATCGGGTCGAGGAACTCGGTGCCGACCGGCAGGCCGAGGTCGAGCACCTGCAGCAGCAGCTGCCGCGCCATCCGCAGCCCGGTATTGACGTCGAGCGAGCCGTCCAGGTGCGGATCGTTGATCAGCCCCTTCCAGCCGGTCGTCGTCCGCGGCTTCTCGAAGTAGACCCGCATCGCGATCAGCACGTCCTTGCTCAGCTCGCGCGAGAGCTCGGCCAGGCGGCCGGCGTAGTCCAGGGCCGCCTCGGGGTCGTGGACGCTGCAGGGGCCGACCACCACCAGCACCCGGTCGTCGGTCCCGTCGAGCACGTTGCCGACTTCGCCGCGTCCCCGCACCACGGCCTTCTCCCGCTCCTCGCCCAGCGGCAGTTCTTCGAGCAGCTTGCGCCGGCGAGACCAGCTCCTCGATCCGTTCGATCCGCTGGTCGCGCACGCGGTCCCGCGTCCCGCCCTGCATCCCGATCATCATCTTGCCTTCACCTTCCTCCACGTTCACAAGCCTACTTCCGGTTTCCCCGACGCACAGGCAGTGCGACGGGACGACTCTGTTCGGCGGCCGGCCAGCTGCTTATCTCGTTGCGGCAAAAGCCGCGAGGCCGGACGCCTAGCTAAATCGCCAGAAATAGGAGAAGCGGACAGGGACGAGCGCGGCGCCGGGGGCGCGGGTGGGGCTCGTCGTGTCAGCGGACCGCTTCACCTTCCCTGACTTTGTAGCAGGTGAGCTGCGACTAGTCGAGGATTTCGCCGAGGCCGGTGAGGAAGCGGGCGTTCTCCGCGGCGGTGCCGTAGGAGACGCGGATGTGGCCCGGGTCGCCGAGGGGGGTGCCGGGACGGACCGCGATCGAGCGCTCGGCAAGGCCTTCGACGACGTCGGCCTCCTCGGCCTCGCCGAGGTCGATCCAGGAGAAGTTGGCGTGGGTGTCCGAGGTGGCGAGGCCGAGGTCGCGCAGGCCCTCCTCGACGCGGAGTCGCTCAGCGATCGTGCTCTCGACCCGGCGGCTGACGTCGTCCTGGTGCAGGATCGCCTCGGCGCCCGCCGCCTGGGCGAGCGCGTTGACGCTGAAGGGCTGGCGCACGGCGTCGATCGCGGCGCGGAACTTGGGCGAGCCGAGCGCGTAGCCGACCCGCAGGCCGGCGAGGCCGTAGACCTTGCTGAAGGTGCGCAGGACGACCAGGTTGGGCAGCGCAGCGAAGCAGGTCGACGGTCGCATCGGGGTCGTCGTGGGTCTGGAACTCGACGTAGGCCTCGTCGAGGATGACCGTGACGTGCGCCGGCAGCCGCTCGCAGAAGGCGGCGACCTCGGCGGCGGGAAGGTGGGTGCCGGTCGGATTGTTGGGGTTGCAGACGAGGACCAGCTGGGTCGCCGCGGTCACCTCGGCCGCCATCGCCTCGAGGTCGTGGACGTCGTCGCTCGGCGAGCGGCACGCGGACCTCGCGCGCCCCGGTCAGCGCCGGCAGGTAGGGGTACATCGAGAAGGCCGGCCAGGAGTAGAGGATCTCGGCGCCGGGCTCGCAGAGCGCCTCGGCGGCGGCGAGCAGGATCTCGCAGGAGCCGTTGCCGACGGCGACCCGGGCCGGCTCGGTGTCGTAGCGCTCGGCGATGCGGCGGCGCAGCAGCGTCGCGTCGGGGTCCGGGTAGCGGTTCATCGCCGCCGCGGCGGCGGCGATCGCCTCGACCACCTTCGGGTGCGGCGGCGCCGGCGACTCGTTGGAGGCAAGCTGGGCGATACCGCCAGCGGCGATCGCCTCGGGCGCCTGCCCGGTCGGCACACCGGCCTGGTAGCCCGGCATGCGGGCAAGCTTCTCGGCAAAGGTGACGGCCATGGAAGAGTTTGCCCGATAGGTGGTAGCGGTGCCCGGACCAAGCGGGGCAAGGACGCAGGGAGGCCAAATAGCAGCGCTATTTGGCCGACTGAGGACGCCGCCCCGCGCTGCGTCCAGCGCCGTTATTGAGCGGCGTGGAGGTCGGCTCGAAGCTCTTGCGTCGCCCCTAAGTACACGTGGGCGGGCTTGTGACCGACGGGCGCGTAGTAGTGGACCATCGCCCGGATCACCTGCGGCATCGCGCCCGGCACGTCGATCTCGCGGGCGCAGATCAGCGGCACCGAGTCGAGCCCGAGGCGGCGCGCGGCGACCGCCGGGAACTCGGCGTCGAGGTCGCCGGTGGTGGTGAAGAGGCAGCTGACCATCGCCTCGGCGGTCAGCTCGTTGCGATCGAGCAGCTCGCGCATCAGGGTCTCGGTCGCGCCGACGATCGCCTCGGCCTCGTTGGCCTCGGCCTGGACGGCGCCGCGGACCGCGAAAAGTCGCTCCTCGCTCATCGAGCTCGAATCTTCCCAGAGGCGGGCGATCTCCTCCTCGCCGAGCCGCCGCGCCTGCCCCTGCGACAGCGAGCCAAGCTCGATCGGGCCGAAGCGGACGCGGCGCAGCGCCACCACCCGGTTGTCGATCGCCTCGGCCATGCGGCGCACCTGGCGGTTGCGGCCCTCGCGCAGGATGAGCTCGATCTCCCGCTCGCCGTGCCGGCGCACCTCGGCCCGCGCGGTCGGGCCGTCCTCCAGCTCGACCCCGCTCGCCAGCCGGCGCAGATCGGCGTCGGAGGGCGGCCGCCGCAGCTCCGCCCGGTAGGCCTTGGCGACGCCATAGCGGGGATGGGTGAGCCGGTTGGCCAGCTCGCCGTCGTTGGTCAGCAAGCAGCAACCCAGTCGAGTCAGCGTCGAGCCGGCCCACCGGATAGAGCCGCGCGGCCGAATCGACCAGCCCGACCACGGCCGGCCGACTGCCCGGCTCCCGCGCGGTCGAAACCACCCCCGCCGGCTTGTTGACCGCCCAAACCTCCCGCGGCTCCTCGCCAACCAGACTCCCGTCCACCCGCACGTCATCGCCAGCTCCAACGTCCCTGGCCGGATCGGTAACCACCTCACCACCAACAGTGACCCTGCCCCGACCAATGATCACCTCAGCTTTACGCCGAGAAGCGACTCCTCCATGAGCAAGGAACTTGGCAAGCCTCATGGCGCTGGGAGCCTCGGGGGAGGTCCCGACAGAGCCTCCCCGCTGTTGCTCTGGCGGGACCTCCCGCCGAGGCCTCCCCCACGGTCAAGGCTCGGATCGCTGCTCCCCAGCCTTGAGCAGCCGCTCGCGCAGCTCCCGCTCATCCTCAGGCGTCGGATCGAACTGCGACGGCTCCGGCAGCTGGTCGAGCCCGGAGAGCCCGAAGAGACGCTCGAACAGCTCCGTCGTCTTGAAGATCGCCGCCCCGAACTGCGACCGCCCCGACTCCTCGATCAGGCCCCGCTCGGCCAGCGTCTGCACCGCCGACTCCGAGGTGACGCCGCGGATCCGCGCCACCTCCGGCCGGGTCACCGGCTGCAGGTAGGCGACGATCGCCAGCGTCTCCGCCTGCGCCTGGGTCAGCGGCGGCGTGCGCGGCTTGGCCAGCAGGCGCCGCGCCGCGCGCCTCGCTCGCCGGGTCGCTGGCCAGCGAGAAACCACCGGCGACCTCGCGCAGCACGACGCCGCGCTTGCCCTCGGCAAGGTCCTCGCGCAGCAGCTCGATCGCCTCCCGACCTGGCCCTCGGTCGCCTCGGTCGCCTCGGCGAGGTCGCGGGCGCCGACCGGCTGCGGCGAGAGGAAGAGCAGGGCTTCGATCGTGCGGGCAGGTCGCTCACTCCGCCCCCGCCTCCCGCTTGCGGATCTCGATCGGCCCGAACGGCTTGCTCTGCTCCCAAGTCACCTCTCCTTTTCGGTAAAGCTCCAGCAGGGCGAACAGGGTCACCGCCTGGGTCAGGCGGTCCTCGTCACCGAAGTGCTCGTCGAAGTCGATGCTGGAGCGGCCGCCGAGGGCGTCGCGCAGGGCGCGCAGGCGCTTTTCCAGCGAGACGGTCGGGCGGATGTGGTCGAGATTCAGCTCCGGCGGCGTCGCCAGCAGGTCGCCGAGGGCGGCGCCGAGGCGATCGGGGTCATAGACGGCCGTGGCCGCGTCGAGCGCGACCTTGCGCAGCTCGAGCGGCAGCGGCGCCGAGCGGTAGAGGTAGCCGCGCGCCGCCTCGAAGCGCTGCTCCAGCGAAGCGGCGGCGTCGCGGTAGCGGCGGTACTCGAGCAGCCGCGCCAGCAGCTCCTCGACCGCCTCCTCGGGGGTGACGTCCTCCAGCCCCTCCTCTTCGCCCGGCAGCAGCAGCCGCGACTTCAGCTCCAGCAGCGAGGCGATCAGGACGAGGAACTCGGTCGCGACGTCGAGCTCGAGCTCCTCGGCGAGCTCGAGGTGCTCGACGTAGGCGACGACGATCTCGCCCAGCTCGACCTCGAGCAGGCTCACCTCCTCGCGCAGGACGACCGCTATCAGCAGGTCGAATGGCCCGGCGAAGACGTCGAGGTCGAGGTCAAGCTCCGCGACGGTCACAGGTGGGACCGTAACGCCCCGGAGGGATGGCGACTACGCCGGCCCGAAGCCCATGCGGTCGCGAACCTCGGCCAGGGTGCCGGCGGCGATCGCGCGCGCCTGCTCGGCGCCGGTGGCCAGGATCGCCTCGAGCGCCGCCTCGTCGGGGCGCAGCGCGGCGTAGCGCTCGCGGACCGGGGCGAGGAAGTCGACGACCGCCTCGGCGACGGCCGCCTTGAAATCGCCGTAGCCAGCGCCCTCGAACTCGCGCTCGACCGCGTCGGGACCGACCCCGCGAGCGACGGCGTAGACGTCGATCAGGTTGGTGATCCCCGCCTTGTCCTCGCCGCGGCGCACCTCGCGGCCGGAGTCGGTGACGGCGCTGCCGAGCTTCTTGCGGATCGCGGCGGGCTCGTCGAGGACGAGGACGGTGCCGGCCTCGGTGCCGCCGGTGGTCGACATCTTCCGCTGCGGCTCCTGCAGGTCCATGATCCGGGCGCCGACCTCGGGGATGCGGTACTCCGGCACGACCAGGGTCTCACCGAAGCGCTCGTTGAAGCGGCGGGCGATCTCCCGCATCAGCTCGACGTGCTGGCGCTGGTCGTCGCCGACCGGGACCTCGGTCGCCTTGTAGGCGAGCACGTCGGCGGCCATCAGCACCGGGTAGGTGAAGAGCGCCGCCGAGACCAGCTCGCGCTGCTTCGCCGACTTGTCCTTGAACTGGGTCATGCGGTTGAGGTCACCGTGAGAGGTGACGGCGGAGAGCAGCCAGGTCAGCTCGGTGTGCTCGCGCACGTCGGACTGGCGGAAGAAGATGCAGCGCTCCGGGTCGAGGCCGGCGGCGAGCAGGATCGCCGTCGTGTCGTAGAGGCGCTCGCGCAGCTCGACCGGGTCGAAGGCGACCGAGATCGCGTGCAGGTCGACGATGCAGAAGATCGCCGGCTCACCGCGCTCCTGGCCCTCGACGTACTGGCGGATCGCGCCAATGAAATTGCCTAGATGCTTGCGGCCGGTGGGTTGAATCCCCGAGAAGACGATGGGTGCGGTCAAGATCCGGCAGAGCCTAGTTCAGGGGACACGGAAGGGGTGCCCCTCTCGCCCGTCCAAGTGCCGGCCTAATTAGGCCGGCACTTTGAGTATCCGCCCGTTCGAGAGGGGCACCCCTTCCGTGTCCCGCTCAAGCGGATTCGGTGGCCGGCTCTGGCGCACAGTCAGCCTCGGCTCCGTGGCCGCACTCGCCGGCCGTGGCGGATCCTCGGCTTGAGACAGCTTCTCTCGTGCTCCCGGGGTTCTCGATTCCGAAGCCGGAGACGGCGCCGCCGATGATCATCAGGACGCCGGCTATGCCGATGCCGAGGTGGAAGGCGGAGGTCGAGGCGTCGGCGGAGGCGGCGCTCACCCGCGCCGCCCGCCCCGGTGGCAGCGAGCCGGTCTTCGGCACGGCCAGCGGCTGCGCCTTGGCGTCGGCGACTGCCCGCTCGGCGCGGGGACCGAGCGGGCGGTTGCCGAGGTTGCCGTCGAGGGCCGAGCCGAAGTAGGCCGAGATGACGGCGCCGAGGATCGCGATCGCCAGCAGGCCGGCGACGCGCGAGACGCCGTTGTTGACGCCTGAGGCGATGCCGACGTAGCGTTCCTCGACCGAGTCGAGCACGGTCGCGGTCAGCGGCGCCACAGTGGCCGAGAGGCCGAGGCCGAAGATCAGGATCGCCGGCAGCACGTCGGTGGCGTAGTCGGCGTTGGCTCCAACCCGCAGGAGCAGCAGCAGGCCGATGCCGCCGACGATCGGCCCGATCGTCATCGGCAACCGCGGCCCGGTCCCGGAGGCGAGCTTGCCCCAGCGCGGCGAGAGCAGGAAGAGGATGACCGAGATCGGCGTCGTCGCCAGGCCGGCCTCGATCGGCGTGTAGCCGGCGACCTGCTGGAGGAAGAGGCCGACGAAGAAGAGGCCGCCGATCAGGCCCGCGTAGGCGGAGAACGTGGTCACGTTGGCGACCCAGAAGTTGCGGATGCGGAAGAGCGAGAGCTCCAGCATCGGGTGGCGGGCACGGGCCTCGTGGACGGCGAAGAGGGCGAAGCAGACGACGCCGGCGATCAGCGGCGCCCAGACGACCGGGCTGCCCCAGCCGCGGGTCGGCTGCTCGATCAGGGCGAAGACCGGGCCGCCGAGCCCGGCCGCCGAGAGCCCGATGCCGGTCCAGTCGATGCCGCGGAAGGCGTCGGGGTCGCGGCTCTCTTCGACCGCGTGCAGGGTCAGCGCCACGGTCGCCGCGATCAGCGGCAGGTTGACCCAGAAGATCGCCCGCCAGGAGAGCGCCTCGACCAGCGCCCCGCCGCCCGCCGGCCCGAACACGGTCGCAATGCCAGTCCAGGCGGTCCAGGTGCCAACCGCCTTGCCCCGCGCCGCGCCCTCGAAGGTGGCGGCGACGATCGCCAGCGAGCCCGGCACCAGCAGCGCCCCGGCCACCCCCTGCAGGGCGCGGGCAGCGATCAGGAACTCGACCGAGGGCGCGACCGCGCAGAGCAGCGAGGTCGCGCCGAAGGCGATCAGGCCAAGGACGAACATGCGCCGCCGGCCGAACTGGTCGCCGAGCGAGCCGCCGACCAGCAGCAACGAGACCAGGGTCAGCATGTAGGCCTCGACCACCCACTGCTGCCCTGCCAGCCCGGCGTCGAGCCCGTCGGCAATCGAGGGCAGCGCCACGTTGATCACGGTCGAGTCGAGGAAGACGACCGTGGAGCCGAGGATCGTCGCGACCAGGGTCAGGCGCTGCTGGCGGGACACGAAATGAGTGTAGGCAGGCGCCTGGGCGGGCCTTTTGCGAAAGAGGGGGACCTCCCAGCCCGATTCGCGCGTACTCCATACGTGAGCGCACAACGACGGATAGCGAGATTGCTCCCGGTCCTCGTCCTCTTTGCCCTGGCCTCGAGCCTCGCCATCGCCGAAGCGTCGGCTGCGAAGGAATTCGGGACGGCGGGCGCCGCCCAGGGCGTGATCGCGACGGCGCGCGGACGCGGCGGCACCTCATACCGCTACGTCACGGTCAGCCCGCGCACCAAGCCGGCGCTGACGATCGTCGAGCGCATCGACATCAGCGACGGACGGATCGACCGCTGGTGGTATCTGCGGGGCAACTACGCGATCCCGGCGGTCGCCTTCGACGGCAGCGCCGGCGGGCTCTCGGCCAACGGCAACGTGCTGGCGCTGGTCCGGTTCACCCGCGCCTACCCGCCGCGGCGAACCCGGGTGGCGATCCTCGACACCGACGCCTACCTCCGCCACCCCCGCAGGCCGGGGCAGCAGCGGCCACAGCACGCGATCCGCCGCTTCGACCTGCCGGGCTACTTCACCTTCCAGGCGATTTCGCCGAACGGATCGAAGCTCTACCTGAGGCGCTACCGGACGCACGGCCCCGGCTCGGACGACTTCGGCGTCCGCGTCCTCGACACCCGCGACGGAGGGCTCGGGCGGCAACCGCTGGCGCCGAGCAACGACGCCCGCCCGCTCTCCGGGCTGCCGGTCAGCGCGGCGGCGAGCCCGGACGGGCACTGGGCCTTCGCCCTCTACGACGGCGACAGGCGCTTGCCCTTCCTGCTCGCCCTCCACACGGTCAGCGGCCGCCTCATCCGCATCGACCTGCCGGGCCTCGAGCGCCTGGCCGACGATCCCTATCGGCTGAAGCTGCGCCTCGATGGCGCCGGCCGCCGCCTCGCCGTCTTCCCCCGCTCCCCTCAGTCGGGACGCGTGCCGCCGCAGGCCAAGCCACTGCTATCGGTGAACGTCGGACGGCTGACGCGTGAGCGCAGGCCACCCACCGCGACGGCAAGCCGGTTCCTCGCCTTCGCCAGGACCCCGCGCCGCCCCGGCAACCTGGTCGAGCGAGTCGGCACGGCAGGGCACTCGCTGCAGGGGCGCCCGATCGGCCTCCGCCAGTACGGCGACCCGCAAATCCGCGGCCGCGTCCTGGTCTTCGCCTGCATCCACGGCGACGAGTGCGCAGCCCGCGGGGTCGCGCCGCTGCGGAACGGCTGCCCCGATCCGCGCGCCAACGTCCTCGTCGTCCCCAACCTCGATCCGGACGGCTTCGCCGCCGCGACCAGGTTGAACGGGCGCGGCGTCGACCTCAACCGCAACTTCCCCGCCGGGTGGAGGCGGAGCGGACGGCCCGGCACGCCGGAATACTCCGGGGCCCGGCCCTTCTCGGAGCCCGAAACCCGTCTCGCCGCCCGCATCGTCCGCGCGCTGCGCCCGCGGGTGACGATCTGGTTCCACCAGATCCACAGCGGCGGGCCGTACGTCAGGGCCTGGGGAGGCAGCGCCCCCGCGGGGCGGCTCTACGCGCACCTCGCCCATATCCCCTTCCGCCTCCTGCGCTGGCCGGCGGGGACCGGCCCGAACTGGCAGAACCACCGCTTCCCGGGCAGCGCGGCGTACGTGGTCGAGCTGCCGCGGGGAGCGCTCTCGCCAGGTCTCGCCGGGCGGCTCGACGACGCCCTGGACCGGGTCGGGCGCTGGGAGGCGCAGGTGGGCGAAGATTGAGATGCTGCGCCGCAGAGGTGAGGCTTGGGCGCTGAGGGCAGCGAGCGAAAGCTCATTCGAGAGGCCCAGCGAGGGTCGCGAGAGGCGCTCGCGGCGCTCTACGCGGCGCACTGGCAACGCGCCCAGCGCGCCGCCTACCTCGTGGTCCACGATGCGGCGGCCGCCGAGGACATCGCCCAGGAGGCGTTCCTCGCCGCGGTCGACGGCCTCGATCGCTTCGACCGGCGTCGCCCGTTCGCGCCGTGGCTGCACCGGATCGTGGTCAACCGGGCGATCGACTGGGGACGGCGGGAGGCGCTGCGCAGCGGCGCCGGCGATCCCGAGGATCGCGCCGCAGCGGTCGAGACCGACGAGCCCGCCGCGGGCGAGCTGATGCCGGCGCTCGCGCAGCTGCCGCCCGAGCAGCGTGCCGTAGTCGTGCTCCGCTACCTGCTCGAGTACACCCCGGGGGAGATCGGCCGCATGCTCGAGCTGCCGCGCGGCACCGTCAACTCGCGCCTGCGACGGGGGCTGGATCGCCTGCGCGACCTGATCGAGGTGGAGGGATGAACGAGGAGCGCCTGGGCGCGCTGCTGCGTGAGGAGCCGGTCCCCGGCGCGGCCGAGGCCGAACGCCGCGGGCTGGACCTGCTCGACCGCGCCTACGCCGAGCGCCGCCCGGCGCGCCCGCCGCTGCGCCTGCCGCGGCTCGCCGTCGCGCTCGCCGTCGCCGCCCTGCTCGCGGCGCTGATCCTCTCCCCGGCCGGCGCCGCGGTGCGGGACTGGGTCGGCGACGTCTTCACCGCCGGGATCCACGACGCCGAGCCGGCGCTGACCGACGTCCCGGGTGGCGGCAGCCTGCTGGTCCAATCCGAGCACGGCCCCTGGGTGGTCCATCCCGACGGCTCGCGCCGCCTGCTCGGCGGCTACCAGGAGGCAACCTGGTCGCCCCATGGCCTCTTCGTCGCCGCGGCAAGCGGTCACACCCTGAGCGCGATCGAGCCCGACGGCACGCCGCGCTGGTCGATCTCCGCCGCCGGCCGCATCGGCGAGCCGCGCTGGTCGCCGTCGGGCTTCCGCATCGCCTACCGGGCGGGGAGGTCGCTGCGGGTGGAGCGGGCGGACGGGACCGCGGGCACTCGCCTCGCCTCAGCGAGTGCCGCGGTGCCGCCCGCCTGGTATCCGCCCGGGCTGCACCTGCTGGCCTACGTCGACGCCGCGCGCCGCCTGGTCGTCGCCGAAGCCGACAGCGGCAGCACGATCGCTGCGGCCGGCGCCTCCCCCGGCGTGATCGGCCTGAGCTGGTCGCGGGACGGCGGCGAGATCCTCGAAATCGCCCGCCGGGGCGCATGGCTGCGGGAGGTGCGGATCGGCAAGCTCGCGGGGTCCTTCCAGCTCGGCGCGCCCGACCGTCTCGACCTCCCAGCCACCGCGTCGATTCGCGCTGCCGCCTTCTCCCCCCGCGGCCGGACGGCCGCTGTCCTGCTGGAGCGCCGGTCGGCGGCCGGCCTCCGCAGCGAAGCGCTCCTGATCGATCCCTCGGGCGGGCCCGCGCGGCGGATCTTCGCCGTTTCCGGCCGGCTCACCGAGCTCGCCTGGTCCCCAGACGGCCGTCGCCTGCTGCTCGCCTGGCCGGCTGCCGACCAGTGGCTCTTCGTCCCGACCAAGCCGGGCGGCCAGCTGCGAGCGATCGCCGACGTGGCCGGCGTCTTCTCACCCGGACGCGGCAGCCGAGCGCCCTTCCCGCGAATCGAGGGTTGGTGCTGCCCGCCTGCCCCCGGCGGCGGCGACTGAGCGCTTGGTCCGCCCGGGCTACAGCTCGCGCAGCTGCTGGGCCGGGGTGAAGAAGTTGCGGTAGGCGAGCGCGGTGGCCACCAGGGCGGCGATCGCGACGCTGCCGAGCAGGGCGTAGAGCAGGATCAGCTGCAGGCGCACGGCGTCGGTCGGGTTGGCGCCGGCGAGCAGCATGCCGACCATCGTGCCGGGGAAGAAGATCAGCCCCGTCGTCTTGGTCGAGTCGACCAGGGTGATCATCCCCGAGCGCAGGGCGCGGCGGACGGTGGGGGCCGCCGCCTCCTGGGCGGTCGCCCCCAGCGCCAGGGTCGCCTCGATCTTGGCCCGTGAGTCCGCCATCTCGTCACCGAGGCGGTTGAGCGCCACCGCCGAGGCCGTCATCGCGTTGCCGATCACCATGCCGCCGACCGGGACCAGGTAGCGCGCCGTCGGTTCGAAGACGCCGAGGGCGACGACGAGGCCAAGCGTGGTGCCGCCGGCCAGCGCCAGCGCAATCAACAGCGGCCAGAAGGCGTCCGGCACCTTCTTCGCCCGACTGCGCGCGGTGAGCGCGCCGAAGACCACCATCACCGCCAGCAGGCCGAAGACGAGCCAGAGCGTGTCGGCTTCGAAGATCAGCTTGATCGCGTAGCCGATCGCGGTCAGCTGGACGAAGGAGCGCACGGTGGCAACGGCGATGTCGCGCTCGAGGTCGGCCTTCTGCCAGAAGGAGATCGCGGCGGCGAGAGCGACCAGCGCCAGCGAAGCCACAACCTGCCAGGGGTCGAGGTGGATCGAGGTGCTCAAGCCATCATCTCCTCGATCGGGCCGGCCTCGATCGCGCGGCCGCCCTCGAGCCGGACCACCCAGTCACCCAGCCGGCGCGCCTGCCCGGGGTCGTGGCTGACCAGGACGATCGAGATGTCGAGCGCCCGGCGCAGCTCGACAAGCGTGGCCTCGATCGCGTCGCGGGCGGCCTCGTCGAGGGCCGAGGTGGGCTCGTCGAGCAGCAGGACCGCTGGCTCCTGGGCGAGCGCCCGCGCCAGCATGGCCCGCTGCTGCTCACCGACCGAGAGCTTGGCCACGTCGCGGGCGGCGAAGTCCGGATCGAGCCCGGCGAGGCCCAGACAGCGCTCGGCGTCCAGCTCCTTGCCAGCAAGGCCGGCGGCGTAGCGCAGGTTCGACTCCACGGTCCCCTCCAGCAGCGCCGGCAGCTGCGGCACCAGCGAGACCTCGCGGCGCAGAGCCAGCGGCTCGTACTCGCCCAGCGGCCTGCCCCGATAGGCGATCGTCCCCGTTTCCGGGTCGGCGAGGCGGTTGAGCAACCGCAGCAAGGTCGACTTGCCGGCGCCGGAGGGCCCGACGACCGCGGTCACGCCAGCGGGGATCGCGGCGCTGACCGAGTCAAGGACGCGGCGATCGCCACGGGCCAGGCCGACCTCGGTCAACTCGAACAGCACAGCGGCATCGTGACCGATTGAGACATGTCTGACTTGGACCCCCTCCATGGGGGTTAAGGTCAGACACGCCCAGCGGCGCGCAAGATGCCTCTCGCGCTGCGGCCGGGTTTGCGGCCTGCGGTGGGCGGCTGGAACAATCGGGGTAGGTGAATCCCCATGGCTAGAGCGATCTGGAGCGGCTCGATCAGTTTCGGGCTGCTCAACGTGCCCGTGAAGCTGTACAGCGCGGTGGCCCGCCGCGGCATCTCGCTGCGCGAGATCCGCGAGTCCGACAGCGCCCGCATCAAACATCGCCGCGTCGCCGAAGGGACCGACGAAGAGGTCCCCTACGACAAGATCATCAAGGCCTTCGAGATCTCCAAGGACCGCTACGTGCCGATCACCAAGGACGAGCTCGCCTCGCTCGACCCGGAGAAGTCACGGGCGATCGAAGTCCAGGACTTCGTCGAGATCGCCGAGATCGACCCGATCTACTTCGACAGCCCCTATTACCTGGGCCCGGCCGAGGGCGCCGAGAAGGCCTACTCGCTGCTGGCCCAGGCGATGGAGGAGTCGGGCAAGGTGGCGATCGCCCGCTTCGTCTTCCGCAGCAAGGAGCGCCTGGCGGCGATCCGCCCCGGCGACGGCGTGCTGACCCTGACCACGATGCGCTTCGCCGACGAGGTGGTGCCGCCGGCCGAGCTCGACGACGTGCTGCCCAGCGAACAGCCAAAAGTCGCCAAGCGCGAGGTCGACATGGCCGAGCAGCTGATCGACTCGCTGACCACCAGCTTCGACCCCGGCGCCTACCGCGACGAGTACCGCGAGCAGCTGCTGGCGATGATCGAACGCAAGGCCGCCGGCGAGGAGATCGTCACCGCGCCCGAGGGCGAGGAGCGCGAAGCGACCAAGGCGCCGGACCTGATGGCGGCGCTGGAGCAGAGCATCGCCGCCGTGAAGGGCAAGCGCGAGGGCAAGGCTGCGAAGAAGAAGCCGGCGAAAAAGCGAGCGGCCAAAGCAAAGAAAGCTACGGCGAAAAAACGCCCGGCCTCGACCGCCAAGCCTTCCCCCAAGAGCCGATCCCGGTAGGGGTGGAGCGTCTTGTACTTTTTCGGCGATTCATCCGCGGCCAGCCGCCTGCGTCCCACCGAAAAAGTTAAGCGGAACCCCTACCGGGATCGGCTCTAAGTGCCCGAGAGCCGCCAAGTCGAGGTCGAGGGACGTGAGCTCAAGCTCACCAACCTCGACAAGGTGCTCTACCCGAAGGCCGGCTTCAGCAAGGGCGAGGTGGTCGACTACTACGCCAAGGTGGCGCCGATGATGGTCCCCCACCTGGCCGGGCGGGCGGTCACCCTGCGCCGCTTCCCGGAAGGGGTCGACGACACCGACGCCGCCTTCTTCGAGAAGCGCTGCCCCAAGCACCGGCCCGACTGGGTCAAGACGACGCCGGTCTCGGCCAGCACCGGCACAATCGACTTCTGCGTCTGCGAAGACCTGCCGACCCTGGTCTGGATGGCGCAGCTGGCGGCGATCGAGCTGCACCCGTCGCTCTCGCTGGCACCGGAGCACGACCGTCCCACGGTGCTCGCCTTCGACCTCGACCCCGGCCCACCCGCCGAAGTGCTCTCCTGCTGCCGGGTGGCGCTGCGGCTGCGCGAGCTCTTCGCCCACTTCGGCCTCGAGTGCTTCGCCAAGACCTCGGGCTCGAAGGGCCTGCAGGTCTACGCGCCGCTCAACAACGACGAGGTCACCTATGAGGGGGACGACAACGGCGGCGGAACCAAACCGCTTGCCCGCGCGATCGCCCAGCTGCTCGAGAAGCAAACCCCCGACCTGGTCGTCTCGAAAATGAAAAAGGTCGAGCGCAAGGGCAAGGTCTTCGTCGACTGGTCGCAGAACCACCGCCGCAAGACGACGATCGCGGTCTACTCGCTGCGCGCCCGCGAGCAGCCCACCGTCTCGACCCCGGTCAGCTGGGACGAGGTCGAACGGGCGGTCGAGAAGAAGGACGCCAGCTCACTGGTCTTCGAAGCGGCGGACGTGCTCAAGCGAATCGAGGAGCACGGCGACCTTTTCGCGCCGGTGCTGGAGCTGCGCCAGGCCCTTCCACAGCTTTAGGGGGCCTACTCGAGCGCCCAGCGACGCCCGGCCACGACCCATCTGGCGAAGACTGGATCGACGAGCTTCAAAACGGAATTGCGGCCGCTGCCAGAACGTAGGAGCAATCCCTGCGCGACGAGGCGCGCGGCTGCTTCGTGAGCCGAGGAGCCGGGCGGCAAGCCGAAGATCTCGCGACCAGCCTTGCCGGTCAGGCTCTGAACGCCGGCGGCCACCGCGTCGACGACACCGGCCTCCACCGCAGAGAGGGAATCCCAGGTGGCCTCGAAGTCGCCCTGAAGATAGCCCCAAGCCTCCTCGTAGGCGGCAAGCCAAGCGGCCTCCCCCGCTTCGGCGCCGGTCTCCGTGTGACGCCAGAGGAGATAGGCGAAGAGCATCGCCCGCTGCGGATGACCCTCGACCAGATCGAGCAGCCAGCCAAGCGCCTCTCCCACATCGCGTCGTGTCTGCCGAAAGCGATCCTCGATGTACTCGCCAAGGGCGACGCGGGGCAGGCAGTCCAGTTCGAGCGGTGCGGCCTGGCCGTAGAAGGGGCGCTTCCGATCCGCGAAGAGAGAGAGCATCATGCCCGGATGCGAACCGGAGAAGACGTAGGTGACACCCGCGCCGTGATGCTGGACCACGCTGCGAATGAGCGCATCCAGCTGCATCTTGAGAACAACCTGGAACTCGTCAAAGGCGACCAAGACCGGCCGACCGGTCTTTTCGTGCAGCTGATGTGGAAGGTCGAGCGCGTCGAGCAGAGCCCGCTCGCCGGCTTCTCCAGCTCCGATCGCCAGACTGGCGCCCCCGAACGGGCTCTGGAGCCCCACCGTGCCACCGCGCCTGCGCAGATTGCTCCACGCCGATCGCAGCGGTCCGGTCGGTAGGGCCTCATATGCACGCTCTATCTGCGCCGCCATCTGACCGGCGGTGCGGACTCCGTAGAGGTCGACAAGGACGGCCCCCGCCTCTGCCGCGCGGGCATCGGCGATCGCTCGGTGCAGCAGGCTCGTCTTGCCGTAGTCCCGCGGACTGGACAGACGCGTGTTGACGCCGTCGCGGCTTCGCTCAGTCAGCACCGCGAGCTCATCTTCGCGATCGACGAGATCCTCGGGGGCCAACGGCCGGTCAAAGACGAAGGGGTTCCCTGTAATACCTATCTTCCGTGCCATTCAGTACGGATAACCGTAGCAGATAACACGGGACATCCGTGCTGCCTAGCTGAAGGGCTGGCGGACGACCGGCTTGCGCGTCGCCTTGACCTCGTCGAGCCGCCGGACCGGGGTGGTGTACGGCGCGCTCTTGGCGATCTCGGGGTCGCCCTCGGCCTCGGCGAGGATCGCCTCGATCGCCTCGGCGAAGGCGTCGAGGCTCTCCTTGGCCTCGGTCTCGGTCGGCTCGATCATCAGCGCCTCGTCGACCAGAAGGGGGAAGTAGACGGTCGGCGGGTGAAAGCCGTAGTCGAGCAGGCGCTTGGCGAGGTCGAGGGTGGCGAGCCCGAGCTCGGTCTTCATCGGCTTGCCGGAGAGGACGAACTCGTGCATGCAGTGGCGGTCGAAGGCGATCGGCAGGCGTTTGCCCGCGCGGCCCTCGGCGAGGCGCGCCTTCAGGTAGTTGGCGTTCAGCACCGCCGTCTCCGAGGCCTCGGAGAGGCCGTCGGCGCCGAGGCTGAGGATGTAGGCGTAGGAGCGGACGAAGACGCCGAAGTTGCCCTGGAAGCCGCGCAGGCGGCCGATCGACTTGGGCCGCTCGTGGTCGAGGTCGAAGCTCGGGCCGCCGCCGTTGTCGCTCTCGCGGCGCACCACCTGCGGCCGCGGCAGGTAGGGCTCGATCCGCTCCGAGACGGCGATCGGGCCCGCCCCGGGGCCACCGCCGCCGTGCGGCTGGCTGAAGGACTTGTGCAGGTTGACGTGGACGATGTCGAAGCCCATGTCGCCCGGCCGCGACTTGCCCATCACCGCGTTGAGGTTGGCGCCGTCGTAGTAAAGCGTCCCCCCCACCCCGTGGATCAGCGCCGCGATCTCGGCGATGTTCTCGTCGAAGAGGCCGAGCGTGTTGGGGTTGGTCAGCATCAGGCAGGCGACCTCGCCGTCGACCTTCGCCCGCAGATCGTCGATCTCGACCCCGCCGCGCTCGTTGGTGGCGACCTTGACCACCTCGTAGCCGGCCATCGTCACCGAGGCCGGGTTGGTGCCGTGCGAGGTGTCCGGCGCCAGCACCTTGGTCCGCTCTTCGCCGCGATCGGCGTGGTAGGCGCGGGTCAGCAAGAGGCCGGCGAGCTCGCCGTGGGAGCCGGCGGAGGGCTGCAGGCTGACGTGCGGCAGGCCGCAGATCTCGCCCAGCGACTCCTGCAGCAGGTACATCAGCTCCAATGCGCCCTGAGCGCGCACGGGGTCCTGCGCCGGGTGCAGGCGAGCGTGGCCGGGCAGCGCCGCCACCCGCTCGTTGAGCCGCGGGTTGTGCTTCATCGTGCAGGAGCCGAGCGGGTAGAAGCCGCTGTCGAGGTCGAAGTTTCGCCGCGAGAGCCGGTTGTAGTGGCGGACGATCTCGGGCTCGGCAACCTCGGGCAGGCGCGGCGGCGCGGTCCGCAGCAGCGCCGCCGGGATCAGCTCCTCGAGCGGGCGCTCGGGCACTTCGGCCGCGGGCAGGACGGCGGCGCGGCGCCCGGCCTTCGACTTCTCGTAGATCGTCTCAGCGCGTTCGCGCTGCATCGGCGTCTCGGTCATCGCCATTACGAGACCCCCTCTGGCGACTTATCCGTCATATCGACGGGAAAGTCGCCATGCTCGGCCGCGATCGCGGCGCCGAGGGCCTCGGCCAGCTCGTCGATCTGGGCCTTGCTGCGGCGCTCGGTGATCGCCACCAGCAGGCCGTCCTCGTGCTCGGGGTAGTCGCGGCCGAGCGGGTAACCGGCGGCGATGCCGCGCTCGGCGGCCACCTTGGCCAGCACCCGATCGACGGGGGCGTCGAGGCGCAGGGCGAGCTCGCGCACGACCGGCGCCCCGTGCAGCGGCTCGACGCCGGCGACGGCGGTCAGGCGCTCGCGGGCGTAGGCGGTGCGCTGGGCCAGCAGCTCGCCGAGCTCGCGAAAGCCCTCGCGGCCGAGCCAGGCGAGGTGGACCATCGCCGCCAGCGCGTTGAGCGCCTGCGCCGTGCAGATGTTGTTGGTCGCCTTCTCGCGGCGGATGTGCTGCTCGCGGGTCTGCAGGGCGAGGACGAAGCCGCGGCGGCCGTCGACGTCGTCGGTTTCGCCGGCGATCCGCCCCGGCATGCGGCGGATCTGCTCCTCGGTCGCGCAGAAGAAGCCGAAGGAGGGGCCGCCGAAGTCGAGCCTGTTGCCGAGCGGCTGACCCTCGCCGAGGGCGATGTCGGCGCCGCACTCACCGGGTGGCTTGAGGATGCCGAGGGTCATCGGGTCGCAGGCGACGACCAGCAGCGCGCCGTGCTGCTTCGCCGTCGCGCCGAGCGCCTCGACGTCCTCGACCGCGCCGAGGAAGTTTGGGCTCTGCAGGAAGACGGCGGCGGTCTCGCCGTCGACCGCGGCGGCCAGCGCCGCGGTGTCGGTGAGGCCGTCCTCGAGCTCGACCTCGACCAGCTCGGCGCCGTAGCCCACGGAGTAGGTGGCGAGCGTCTCGCGGCTGTGCGGGTGCAGGCCGCGGGAGACGACGAAGCGGCGGCGCTTGGTCGCCCCCATCGCCAGGTAGCCGGCGGAGGCGACCGAGGAGGGGCCCTCGTAGAGGCCGGCGTTGGAGACGGGCAGACCGGTCAGCTCCGACATCGCGGTCTGGAACTCGAACATCACCTGCAGGCCGCCCTGGGAGATCTCCGGCTGGTAGGGCGTGTAGGGGGTGAGGAACTCGGAGCGCTGGGTGATCGCGTCGACGATCGCCGGCACGTAGTGGTCGTACATGCCCGCCCCGACGAAGCAGACCTGCTCTTCGGCGTCGGCGTTGCGGCCGGCAAGCGCCGCCAGGCGCTCGAAGACCTCGGCCTCGCTCATCCCCGCGGGCAGCGCCAGCGGCCGGCCCAGCCGCAGCGGCTCGGGGATCTGCTCGAAGAGCTCGTCGACCGAGCCGGCGCCAATCGCGGCGAGCATTTCCTCGCGGTCGGCGTCGGTGGCTGAGGTGTAGCGGGTCACGCAGGTAAGGCTACGGAAGCCGGTGCGGGGCTTCCTAGCCCTTTTCCAGCATCTTGCGGTATTGGTCGGCGCTGAGCAGCTGATCGGTCTCAGCCGGATGGCTCAGCTTCACCCTGACCAGCCAGCCCTCGCCGTAGGGGTCCTCGTTGATTTTCTCCGGCGTGTCTTCAAGCGCGTCATTGACCTCTACGATCTCGCCCGACATCGGCGCAATCACGTCGGAGACGGCCTTGACCGACTCGACCTCGGCGTAGCTGGCGTCCTTGGCGACCGTCGCGCCGACCTCGGGGGCGTCGTAGAAGACGACCTCGCCGAGGCTGTCCTGGGCGTACCAGGTGATTCCGAAGACCGCATGGTCGTCCCCGTCCAGCCTGACCCAGTCGTGCTGGTCGTGGTAGAGCAGATCGTCGGGGTAGGTCGCTTCGGCCACCGTCACTTCTCCTTCGAGTAGAGGGGCTTGGAAGCTACCCGGGCCGGGCGATGCTTGCCGCGCACGTCGATCTCGACCGCGGTCCCCGGCGCGGCCAGATCGGCGCGAACGTAGGCCATGCCGATGCCGATCTCGAGCGAGGGCGAGAAGCTGCCCGAGGTGACGATCCCGGCCGGCTCGCCGCCGGCCAGCACCGGGTTGCCCTGGCGGGCGATGCCGGCGCCCTCGATCTCGAAGGGCACGAGCACCTCGGCGGTTCCCTCGCTGCGGGCGCGGGCGACTGCCTCGGCGCCAACGAATCCCGTCGCCTCCTTGCAGCACCAGCCGAGCCCGGCCTCGATCGGGTTGCGCTGCGGCGTCAGGTCGTTGCCGTGCAGGTGAAAGCAGGCCTCGAGCCGCAGCGTGTCGCGGGCGCCGAGGCCGCAGGGGACGACGCCGGCGTCGAGCAGCTCGGCCCAGATCGGCGGTGCCACCTCGGGATCGAGCAGCAGCTCGACCCCGTCCTCGCCGGTGTAGCCGGTGCCGCAGACGAGCGCCGGGCGGCCGCCGATCCGCGCCGTCGCCACCCGCATGCGGGGCGGCAGCTCGACGCCGAGGGCGCCGCTGACGATGGCGCGGGCGTGCGGCCCCTGCACCGCCAGCATCGCGTAGCGGTCGGCGACGTCGCGGACGGTGACGTCGCCAAACTGGCGGCTCCAGCGCCCCAGCCAGGCGAGGTCGGCAGCGTGGTTGGCCGAGTTTGTGACGATCAGGTAGCGGTCGCCGCCGAGGCGGTAGGCGAAGAGGTCGTCGAGCACGCCGCCCTCCTCGTTGCAGAGGCAGGAGTACTGAGCGCCGGCGAGGGCAATCGCGGCAACGTCGTTGGAGAGGACCCGCTGCAGGAAGGCGAGCGTCCCGGGGCCCTCGACCTCGACCTCGCCCATGTGGGAGACGTCGAACATCCCGGCGTGGGTCCGCACCGCCGAGTGCTCCTCGAGGATCCCCTCGTAGGTGACCGGCATCTCCCAGCCGGCGAAGGGCACGAGCTTCGCCCCGAGCTCAGCGTGCTGTCTGTAGAGGGGTGTGTGTCGGAGCGCCGCGTCAGCCACGCGCGGCAGCGTATTGGAGAGCTATGGCAAGCTCACTCGCCGAGATGACCGAGACCCCGCGCAGCGAGATCCGCCGGGCCGCGATCGACGACGCCACCGCCGTCGCGCAGCTCCTGCACGACTTCAACAGCGAATACGAGGACTACACGCCGGGCGTCGCCGCGCTGGCCGAGCGCTTGCAGGAACTATTGGCCGACGGCACCGTCACCGTCCTCCTGGCGGGCAGCCCGCCCGCGGGCTTCGCCCTCTTCCGCATCCGCCCCTCGCTCTGGGCCAAGGCCGGCGACGCCTACCTCGAAGAGCTCTACGTGGTCCCCGAGCAGCGCGGGCACGGCATCGGCCGAGCCCTGTTGGAGGGAGCAATGGAGGTCGCCCGCAAGGCCGGCGCCAACCACTTCGAGCTGACCACGGGCGAAACCGACACCGCCGCCCGAGCCCTCTACGAGAGCAGCGGCATGACCAACCGCGAAGGCTCACCCGAGGGCCCAAGAATGCTCTATTACGAGCTCGACCTCTGAAGCAGGGGCATAAGCGGGGCCTCTGAATCAGCGGGACAACTGAAGCTTTAAGCGAGGCCGACCCCAACGACGAGCTCGACCTCAAGCGTGCAGCCTGGGCGCATCGATGGAGGGCCATTGGCAGGCCCTTCTCACGAACTCCCGCGAAGCGGCGGGAGAAGGGCCTGCCAATGGCCCTCCCACCACCACCCCAGACCTACTCTTTGAGGAACCCCGGCACGTCGATGTCGTCGTCCGAGACTCGCAGTTTGCGAATGTCGGTGTCCTCGGCCGAGATCCGCGGCCGGCTCTCGTAACGACGCCGCACCCGCTGCGGTGAGCGGGCGAGCAGCTCGAAGCCCTCGAAGCCGGTGGCGATCACGGTGACCCGGACCTCGTCTTTCATCGACTGGTCGACGACCGAGCCGAAGATGATGTTGGCGTTGTCGTCGGCCTCGGCCTGGACCAGCTGCGCCGCCTCGTTGACCTCGAAGAGCCCGAGGTCCTCGGGGCCGGTGATGTTGAGCAGCATGCCCGTGGCGCCCTTGATCGACTCCTCGATCAGCGGCGAGGTGATCGCCGCCTTGGCGGCGTCGAGGGCGCGGGCCTCGCCGGAGGCGGAGCCGACGCCCATCAGGGCCGAGCCGGCGTCGCGCATGATCGTGCGCACGTCGGCGAAGTCGAGGTTGATCAGGCCGGGGATCGTGATCAGGTCGGTGATTCCCTGCACGCCCTGGCGCAGGATGTCGTCGGCCTGACGGAAGGCCTCGAGCACGCTGGTGCGCCGCTCGACCGCCTGCAGCAGCTTCTCGTTGGGGACGATGATCAGGGTGTCGACGTTGTTGCGCAGCTTCTCGATTCCCTCGAGCGCCTGCTGCATCCGCCGTTTGCCCTCGAACTCGAAGGGCTTGGTGACCGCGCCAACCGTGAGGGCGCCGATCTCTTCCTTGGCGATCTCGGCGATCACCGGCGCCGAGCCGGTGCCGGTGCCGCCACCCTCGCCGGCGGTGACGAAGACCATGTCGGCGCCCTTCAGCGCCTCCTTGATCTCGTCGCGGCTCTCCGCCGCCGCGCCCGCTCCGACCTCGGGATTACCACCGGCGCCGAGGCCGCGGGTCAGCTCCTGGCCGATCGAGAGCTTGATGTCGGCGTCACACGCCTGCAGCGCCTGAGCATCCGTGTTGACGGCGACGAACTCGACGCCACGAATGCCGGCGTCGACCATGCGACTGACGGCATTGGTGCCGCCACCGCCAGCGCCGACGACCTTGATGACCGCGAGGTATGTGGATTCCATTCTCCCGAATTCTCCAGCCGCCAACCTCGGGGGTCGGCGTTTGAGTTGAGCCTGTTCTGTCCGAAGCTACAGCAATGCTTGAGAGTTCAAGGGTACGCTGTAACCGCGGAAATTGCGCTCAACGTAGGGTATTTCACGGGGTCTGTCAAACCGCCGGGCGCCATCCTGCAAGGCAAAACCCTGAATGCTTAGTTGAGAGTTTCGCCAACCTAACCCTATGGTCGAGGGTTTAGGGGATCGACGGAAGCGTATGCCCAGAGCCACCTGTGGCGGGGTGGCTCGGCGCGTGCAGGTCTACATAATCGAGCGCGGTCAGCGTGGGATCCGCGAGCACCGCGGCGGCGGCGCGCCACTTGCGAGCGGCGTCGGTCGCGTCGCCGAAGCGCAGTTCGATTCCCGAGGTGAGGCTGACGTCCACCCCGCTTTCGCCGTAGGCGCTGCTTTCGACGTAGGGCCTAAGCGCCGCCGGGGTGGCGCCGAGGACGCGGACCTGCTGCAGCGCCGGTCCCTGCAGGCGGGGGTGCTTGGGCGGGCTGTCGAGCGGCAGCCTGGGCAGGCTGCCTTCCGCCGGCGGCGGCAGCCAGGCGAGGATCGTGCCGTCGGCGGCGACGGCGACGGCGCTGGAGCCGCTGCCAAGCAGCGCAACCGGCTCGGAGGAGACCAGGCGCGGGGTGACCGTCGTGCCGCGCAGCAGGAACAGGTAGGCGACCGCGGCCAGGAGGACCGCGGCAGCGAGCAGCAGCAGTGGCCGCCTCACAGATCCCAGCCGCTTGGCCAACTGACCTCCCCGAGCACCTGGACCTCGGGCTCCAGCACGACGCCGAAGCGCTCGTGGACGCGGCGGCGCCCCGCCGCCATCAGCTCCAGCACGTCGGCGGTGGTCGCCGCGCCCTCGTTCTCGACGAAGTTGGCGTGCACCTCGGAAAAGCGGGCGCCGCCCTGGCGCAGGCCGCGGCAGCCGGCTGCCTCGAGCAACTGGCCGGCGCTGCGCCCCGCGGCGCGCTCGTCCTCGGGGTTCTTGAAGGTCGAGCCGAAGGTCTTGATCCCCGAGGGCTGCGCTTCGCGGCGCTTGCCTCGCATCGCCTCGAGCCTGCCCCTGATCTGCGCCGGATCGTCCGGCGTCAAGCCGAAGGAGGCGCGTGAGACGACCTCGTCGGAGCCGAGGTTGGAGCGGCGGTAGCTGAAACCGAGCTGGCCCGGCGCGCGGCGCTCGCGGCCGGCGGCGGAGCAGACCTCGACCCAGTCCAGCACCTCGGCGAGCTGGCCGCCGTAGGCGTTGGCGTTCATCTTCACCGCGCCTCCCGCGGTGCCGGGGATGTTGACGCCGAACTCGAGGCCGGCGAGCCCCCAGCCGGCCGCCTTGGCCGAGGCCGAGGGCAGCCGGGCGCCGCCGCCGCAGAGCAGCCGCTCGCCCTCGCGCTCGATCGTGGCAAGGGCGCCGTCGAGCTTGATCGCCAACCCGCGAAAGCCGTCGTCGGCGACCAGCAGGTTCGATCCCGAGCCGACCACCCCCAGCGCCAGCCCCTGATCATCAGCCCAGGCCAGCAGCTCCAGCAGCTCCGCCTCGCTGCCGGGCCGGGCGAACCAGTCGGCCGCACCGCCGGTCCGCACCGTCGTCAACCGCGCCAGGGAGAAGTCACGCTGCACTCGATCCGGGACAGCGCTCATGGCGAGGCGCCCTCCCGTCCCCCGTCCCCGTCAGCCAGGGCCTCGCCGAGCCTGAAGACGTCACCAGCCCCGATCGTGACCAGGATCTCGCCGCAGCCGAGCCGGGGCTCCAGCGCCGCCCGCGCGGCAGCCGCCGTCGGCAGCCACCAGACGCGCCTCCCCCCCATGCGCTCCGACGCGGCCTGGGCGACCCGCAGTCCGCTGACGCCGGCGAGCTCGCCGACCGGCTCCTCGCGCGCCGGGTAGACGTCGAGCACGACCGCTTCGTCGGCCAGGGCCAGGGCGGCGCCGAATTCCTCGGCGAAGAACTTGGTGCGCGAGTAGAGGTGGGGCTGGAAGACCGCGATCAGGCGCGCCGGCGCCAGCTCGCGCAGGGCCGAGAGCGCGGCCCGGACCTCGGTCGGGTGGTGGGCGTAGTCGTCGTATATGCGGGCGCCGTTGCGCGAGCCCTTCAGCTCGAGTCGCCGCCGCACGCCGGGGAAGCCGCCGAGGGCCGCGACCGCCCCGCTGGCTTCGCCTTTTGCCGCGCTGTTCGCCACGGAAGGCGAAGTCGGCGGGGAGCTGAGGTCGAAGCCGGCGAGGCTGAGCGCGGCGAGCGCGGCGCGGGCGTTGAGCAGGTTGTGGGCGCCGGGGACCGCGAGCGCCAGCTCGGCCGGCCCCGGGCTCGCCGCATCGAACCCCTCGACCCGCTTGGCCCGGGCGAGCTCGTCGAGGCTGCCGTCGGCCGGAATCGCGACGCCGTCAGCCACGGAGAGGAACTCGCGGAAGGCCTTGCGCAGCTCCGCCAGCGAGCCCCAGCGGCTGTGGTGGTCCATCTCGACGTTGGTGACGACGGCGATCTCGGGCTCCAGCTCGAGGAAGCTGGCGTCGCTCTCGTCGGCCTCGGCGACCACCCACTCGCCGCTCCCCCAGCTGGCATTGGCGGCGGCGGACGACGCGGGGCCGAGCCCCGGCACCTCACCGCCGACGAAGAAAGCGGGATCGGCGCCGATCGCCCGCAGCGCCCAGACCAGCATCGCCGTCGTCGTCGTCTTGCCGTGGGTGCCGGCGACGGCGATCAGGCGCTTCTCGGCGCAGAGCTCGGCCAGCAGGGCGCCGCGGTGGATCGGCTCGACGTTCCGTTCGCGGGCCAGCGCCAGCTCCGGGTTGTCAGCGCCGATCGCGGTCGAGACGACGACCTCGGCGCCCGCGGGCAGGTTGGCGGCGTCGTGGCCAACCGTGGGCTCGAGGCCGGCGGCGCGCAGGCGCTCCATATAAGAGGAGTCGGCACGGTCGCTGCCGGTCACCGTCGCTCCCAGCTCGGCGCAGACCAGGGCGAGGCCGCTCATCCCGGCGCCGCCGATGCCGATGAAGTGCAGGCGGCGGGAAGCCCAATCGCGCTTGCCGCTCACGCGGGAGCCCTCGCTGGGACCTTGGCGACGCGGCGCGGAGAAGAGGCGCAGGGCAAGCTCACCGGACCGCCGCCAAGACCTCGTCGGCGATTCGCCGCGCCGCGTCGGGGCGGGCCAGGGCGGCGGAGGCGGTCGACATCGCCGTCAGCCGCTCGGCGTCCCCGAGCAGGGCGCCGACCCGCTCGGCCAGCAGCCCGGCACTGAGGGCGGCGTCCTCGATGACCTCCGCCGCCCCCGCCTCGGCCATCCAGGCGGCGTTGGTGCTCTGATGGCCCGCCGTCGCGTAGGGGTAGGGGACGAGGATCGCCGCCCGGCCGGCCGCGGTGACCTCGAAGATCGAGCCGCCGGAGCGGGAAAGGACGAGGTCGCAGGCGGCGAGCACGTCACCGAGGTCCGGCTCGTAGGCGAGCAGGGCGTAACGGTCGGCGTGGGGCGCGGCGGCGAGGCGCTGCGCGAGCTCGTCGTGGTCGCGGCGGCCGGTGAGATGGATGACGTGGAAGTCGCGACCGCCGCCGTCCTCGGCAAAAGCCTCGATCGCGGCCCGGTTGACCGAGCGGGCGCCCTGGCTGCCGCCCATGATCAGCAGGCAGCGCTCCGCGGTGGCGATCCCGAAGCGCTCCCGCGCCGACGCCCGGCTGCCGCGCAGGACGGCATCGGGGACGGGCCGCCCCGTGTGCAGGTAGGTCGTCCCGTCCCTGCCGGCGATCGGGAAGGCGAGGCAGACGCGCTCAGCGCGCCCTGCCAGCAGGCGGTTGGCGAGGCCCAGGTGGCTGTCGGCCTCGGTCAGCACCAGTGGCGTCCGCGTGAGCACCGCGGCCAGGCCCGCCGGGCCGGCGACGAAGCCGCCACCGCCGACGACGACGTCGGCGCCGCGCCGTCGCAGCGCCCGGCGGGCGGCGCCGACCGCACCGATTGCCTCGGCGACCGCGACCGCGGCCCGCAGCGGGTTGCGGCGGTCGATCCCCCGCACCTTGAGGAAGTCGATCTCGTAGCCCGCCGCCGGCGCCAGCTCCGCCTCGATCCGCTCGCGCGTGCCGAGGAAGGAGACCTCGGCGCCGCTAGCCCGAAGCTCGGCGGCGACCGCTATTGCCGGCACGACGTGGCCTGCGGTTCCCCCCGCTGCCACCACGACTCTGGGCACTTTTTCCACGGCTCGATTGGCTCCTTTTGCGAGCAGGCGAACGCCCGCCCTCGACGACCCGCAGTTTGCCAGCGCTGGCGGTCCCCCCGCGGGCGACGTTGAGGATCAGGCCGACGGCGAAGAGAGTTACCAGCAGGCTGCTGTTGCCGTAGGAGACGAAGGGCAGCGGCACCCCGGTCAGCGGCGCCAGGCCCATCACGGCGAAGAGGTTGATCGTCGCCTGGACCAGGATCAGCGAGGTGAGGCCGGCGACGAGCAGCTTGCCGTAGTTGTCCTTGGCCTGCTGGGCGACGCGCAGGCCTGCGTAGCCGACCAGCGAGAAGAGGCCGACGACGCCGAGGATGCCGAGCATGCCCAGCTCCTCGCCGATCACGGCCGAGATCATGTCGGTGTGGGCCTCCGGCAGGTAGAAGGCCTTCTGCACACCGTGGCCGATGCCGACGCCGAAGATGCCGCCGGAGCCGAGCGCGATCTTCGCCTGCGCCGCCTGGAAGCCGGCGCCGGCCGCTTCGGAGCCGGGATGCAGGAAGCCGGTGAGGCGGGCCATGCGGTAGGGCTCGACCACCGTGAGCAGGAGGGCGAGGACGCCGATGCAGAGGGCGATCTTGCCGAGGTCGGCGAGGCGCGCCCCCGCCGCGACCAGGGTGGCGGCGACGGAGAAGGCAACGACCATCGTCGTCCCCATGTCGGGCTCGGCGATGATCAACAGGCAGGCGGTGCCGACGACGAGCAGGAAGGGCATCAGGCCCTGCAACGTCCGCACCCGTTTCGGTTCGCGGGCCAGCAGGTCGGCGCCGTAGAGGATCAGCGCCACCTTGGCCAGCTCCGAGGGCTGGAACTGCAGCGAGCCGGGGCCGAGCCAGCGGCTGGCGCCGTTGGCGCTGGAGCCGGCGATGAGGACGACGAAGAGGAGGAAGAGCGAGGCGACGAGGAGGGCCGGGGTGAGGCGGCGGATCGCGACCAGGCCGTGGCGCGCGGCCAGGTGCATGACGAGCAGGCCGACGGCGCCGAACATCAGCGTTCGCTTCAGGTAGAAGGCGCTGTTGGAGAGGCCGCCATCGCTCAGCACCTGGGTGGTCGAGCTGGCCGAGAAGACCATCACCGCGCCGAGGGCGAGCAGGCAGAGGGTCGCGGTGAGCAGGAGGTTGTACTCGGTCGAGGGGGCGGCGACGCGAGCGCGCTTCTTCTTCGCCTTCGACTTCTTCTTCGCCTTCGCGGCCCTGGTGGAACCGCCCAGGGAGATGGCGCGGGCGCTCACGCGAGCGCCTCGACGATCCCGCGGAAGCGCTCGCCGCGACGTTCGAAGTTGTCGAAGGCGTCAAAGCTGGCGCAGGCCGGCGAGAGCAAGACGGTCTCGCCGGGAGCAGCCGCGGCGGCGGCCTGGCGCACCGCCGCCTCGAGGTCCTCGCAGCGATGCAGGGCAACCCCGGCCGCAATCGCCGGCGCCAGCTCCTCGGCCAGCCGCGCGGCCGAAGCGCCGGTCAGATAGCAGGCGACGCAGCGCTCGCGGACCGGATCGAGCAGCGGCGCGTACGGCTCGCCCTTCTCGCTGCCACCGAGGATGGCGTGGACGCCGCCGTCGAAGGCGCGCAGGCCGACGCTGGCCGAGGCGACGTTGGTCGCCTTGGAGTCATTGACGAAGCGCACGCCGTCGAGCTCGGTGGCCAGCAGCTCCAGCCGGTGCGGGACGCCGGCGAAGCTGCGCAGTCCCTCGCGCACGGCATCGCGGTCGATCCCCATCGAGAGCGCGGCGGCCGCCGCCGCCATCGCGTTGGCGGCGTTGTGCTCGCCGAGCAGGCCGAGCTCGCCGACGGCGAGCAGCGGCTCACTGTCGTAGAAGATCGTGCCTTCGGCGAGGGCGACTTCGCAGTCCGGCCCGGCGCCGCGGCAGAAGGCAATGCGGCGCGCGCAGCCGCCGAGGTCGACGTCGGCCAAGGCCGGGTCGTCGGCGTTGTAGATCGCAAGGTCGTCATTGCCCTGATTGGCGAAGATCCGCAGCTTCGCCGCCAGGTAGGCCTCGAGATCGCCGTGGCGGTCGAGGTGATCGGGGGCGAGGTTGAGGAAGACGGCGCACTCAGGGGCGAAGGCGACGCTGTCCTCGAGCTGGAAGCTCGATGCCTCGCAGATCACGGTTGCGCCGGCGTCGATCTCGCCGACCAGCGAGGAAAGCGGTGTGCCAACGTTGCCCGCGACGGACACCGGCTCGCCGGCGCTGCGGTAGACGTGGCCGAGCAGCTCAACGGTCGTCGTCTTGCCGTTCGTCCCGGTCACCGCGACGAACCGGTTGGGCATCGCCCGCCAGGCCAGCTCCAGCTCTCCGACGACGTCGATCCCACGCTCCAGGGCCGCCGAGATCACCGGCGCCTCCCGCGGCACGCCCGGGCTCTTGACCACCGTCCGCACCCCATCGAGGAGCGCCAATCCATCTGCATCCAGCACGACTTCGACACCGACCCCCCGAAGCCCTGCCACCCCGTCCGGGCGCCCGGAATCGACCGCCTTGACCGCCCCGCCCCGATCGGCGAGCAGCCGAGCCGCGGCCTGGCCCGAGCGAGCCAGGCCGACGACCAGATAGGGGCCCTTGGGAAGCTGCGGCCGAGGCTTCCTGGGCGGTGGCGTGCTCATCGCCTCCTATCTTCGATCCAGGCGACGGCGAACCTGTAAGCGACCCCGACGAGCTGGCTGCGACTCAGCCCCTGGACATCCCGGGGGCCGCCTGCGGAGCCCTGAGCCGGTAGAGGACGTGACGGCTGAGCGGATGGCCCAGTGGCAGGCCGGGATGGTTGAAATCGTCGTCGGCCTCGCGGGTCATCCCGATCCGCTCCATCACCGCGCGCGAGCGCCCGTTCGCGACGGTCGCGAAGGAGACGACCTCGGTCAGCCCGCGCTGCTCGAAGCCAAAGCCGAGCGCCGCGCGCGCCGCCTCCGTGGCGTAGCCGCTCCCCCAGGCCGAGCGCGCCAGGCGCCAGCCGATCTCCACCGCCGGCGTGAAGTGAGCTTCGAAGGCGGGGGTCGCCAAGCCGGTGAAGCCGATGAACTCACCGCTCTGCCGCAGCTCCAGCGCCCAGAGGCCGAATCCGTTCGCCTCGAACTCGGCCTCGATCCGCTCCACCAGCTCATCGCTCTGGCGCCGATCGAGCGGCTCGGGGAAGTACTCCATCACCTCCGGATCGGCATTCATCGCCGCGAACGGCGCCCGGTCCCTCTCAAGCCAACGCCGAAGCTCAAGCCGAGGAGTCTCCAGCGCTGGCCCGGGGGATCGGGTGCCCCTCCCCAAAACACTCAAGAGCAGCCCCCAGGCTGCTCGTTTTGGGGAGGGGCACCCGATCCCCCACCCACCGCCTACCGCCCGATGCTCTGCTGGTAAAGCGTGAATCCAATCCCCGAGCAGACCGCGGCGACGATCCAAAAGCGCAGCATGATCTTGGTCTCCGACCAGGCCATCATCTCGAAGTGGTGGTGCAACGGCGCCATCAGGAAGACGCGGCGGCGGAAGGTTTTGAAGGAGAAGACCTGGATCGCGACCGAGAGCGCCTCGATCACGAAGATGCCGCCGATCAGGATCAACAGCACCTCGGTCTGGGTCATGATCGCCAGGGCGCCGATCGCGCCGCCAAGGCCGAGCGAGCCGGTGTCCCCCATGAAGATCGAGGCCGGGAAGGCGTTGAACCAGAGGAAGCCGATGCAGGCGCCGACCAGGCAGGCCGAGAGCAGCGCCAGGTTCTGCTGCTCGTTGGTGACGAAGGCGATCGCCGTGTAGGCGAGCAGGACGATCGCGCAGGAGCCGGCGGCGAGGCCGTCGAGGCCGTCGGTGAGATTGACCCCGTTCGAGGTGCCGGCGATGACGAAGAAGACGAGGACGAAGTAGAGGACGGGCCCGAGGTCGATGCTGGCGTGGCCGATGCGGAAGTAGAGGATCGGCTCGAGGCCGACCTCGTGGCGCGCCACCCACCAGAGGCCGAGGGCGAGGAAGACCTGGAAGAGCAGCTTCCAGCGGGCGGAGAGGCCGAGCGAACGGCGCTTGACGATCTTGATGAAGTCGTCGGCGAAGCCGATCGCGGCGCAGCCCATCGCCACGCCGAAGACCGCCAGGCTCTGGGCGTCGCGATCGGAGAGGACCAGGTAGGGCACGCAGATCGAGGCGAAGACGATCAGCCCGCCCATCGTCGGCGTGCCCGCCTTGGCATGGTGCTCCTGCGGCCCGTCCTCGCGGATGTGCTGGCCGAACTCCTTCACCCGCAGGTACTCGATGAATTTCGGCCCGAGGAAGATGCAGATCAGCATCGCCGCCATGCCGGCAATCAATACTTCACCCAACGCGGCCTCCTCTGCTCCCGTGGGGGCCAGGAGAATCAGATTGCGACTGGCCCCCACTCCCGCGTCCGGGGGCCGCTTCCTCTTCCATGAGCACTTCGAGAGCTTCAGCTACGGCCTCGAGGCCGGCGGAGCGCGAGCCCTTGACCAGGACCGTGTCGCCGCGCCCGAGCTGCGCAGCGAGCAGCTCCGCCGCCTCCTGCGGGTCGCCGACCAGCTCGTCGGGGCCGTAGTCGCGGGCCGGCTCGCCGACGCCCACCAGCAGGTCGACGCCCTCGCTGCGGGCGCTGGCGCCGATCTCCCGGTGGTAGCCGGCGGCGCCGGGGCCGAGCTCGGCCATCTCCCCGAGCACGGCGATCCGCCGCCCTTCGCCGAGGGAGGCGAGGTGGCTCAGCGCGGCGCGCATCGAGACTGGATTGGCGTTGTAGCAGTCATTGACTAGGACGATTCCGTCGCCGATCTCGAGGCGCTCGCCCCGGAAGCGGGAGAAGCCTATGCTGGCAGCGCGATCGGCCATCCCGGCGAGCGGCGCGCCCAGGGCGACGCCGATCGCCACCGCCGCCAGCGCGTTGTCCAGGTTGTGCGCCTCGGTGAAGGGGAAATGGAAGAGCTGGCGCCCTTGCGGCGCCTCGACCAGCGCCTCTGTTACGCCGTTCTCGACCCGGCTCTCGACGGCGCGGACGTCGCCGCCGTCGCCGAAGCGGAGCAGGTTGGGCGCCCGCGCCAGGTGCGGCTCGAGCTCGCCGGCGGCGACCGGCGCGATCGCGACGCCCCGCGGCGGCAGCGCCGCCAGCACCTCCGCCTTCGCCGCCGCGATCGCCTCGACCGAGCCCAGCAGCTCGACGTGGACCGGGCCGACGTTGGTGATCACCGCCACCTCGGGCTCGGCGATCGCCGCCAGCTCGGCGATCTGCCCCGCCCCGCGCATCGCCATCTCCAGCACGAGGATCTCGCTGTCACCGGGGGCTTCGAGCACGGTCAGCGGCAATCCGATCTCGGTGTTGAGGTTCTCGCGATTGGCGTGGACGCGGCCCGGAAGCAGCGCCCGCGCGATGTCCTTGACCGAGGTCTTGCCGACCGAGCCGGTGACGCCGACGACGCGGGCGCCGAGGGCACGGCGCCAGCCCCGGGCCAGAGCCTGCAGCGCGGCGAGCGGATCAGCGGCGACGAAGACCCAGGCCGCCCTGCCGTCGTGCTTCTCGCCGGACAGCGGCAGCAACCGCGACGTCTCGGGGTCGACGAGGACGCCCCAGGCGCCGGCCTTGATCGCGGCCGGGGCGAACTCGCCGCCGTTGGCGCGCTCCCCGCGCAGACCGAAGAAGAGGTCGCCGGGGCCGGTCTCGGCGGAGCCGATCGTCGCCCGGGTCGGTGCCCCGGCCTCGCCGCGCGCGACGATCTCCGCCCCGCAGGCCTCGGCAATCTGCTCTGGACCGAGCTTCAAAGCCGGCGCAGCTCCTCGCGGGCGACCTCGCGGTCGTCGAAGGGGACCTTGCGGGCACCCTCGAGCTCCTGGCCCTGCTCGTGGCCCTTGCCGGCGATGACGACCGTGTCGCCGGCCCGAGCGCGCCCGAGCGCCAGCGCGATCGCGGCCCGCCGGTCGACCTCCACCTCAACGGCGGCAGCATTCTCGATCCCAGCCACGATCTCGCCGATGATCGCCTCCGGCTCCTCCGAGCGCGGGTTGTCCGAGGTGACGATCGCCAGATCGGCGAGCTCGGCGCCAGCCCGCCCCATCTGCGGCCGCTTGTCGCGGTCGCGGTCGCCGCCGGCGCCGAAGACGGCGATCACCCGCCCCTCCGTCAGCCGCCGCGCCGCCCGCAGCACGTTCTCCAGCGAGTCCGGGGTGTGCGCGTAGTCGACCAGCACGGCAAAGCCCTGCCCCTCGTCGATCGGCTCGAACCGCCCCGGCACTCGCTTTGCCCGAGCCAACCCCCCGGCGGCGACCTCCGCCGAGACCCCAAGCGCGGTGGCCGCCGCAAACGCCCCCAGCGCATTCGCCACGTTGAAATCCCCCGGCAACCCCGTCCGCACCTCGACCCCCCCGCCGAGGGGCCGATTGCCCGCCCCCGCGGCGGGTTTTATGCCCGCCGGCGGGTAGCTCACGGTGAATTTGGCGCCGCCGGTGTCGAAGCTGGCGTTGGCGGCGGTGAGGTCGGCGCTTGCGCCCTTGGCCGAGAAGGTCAGGCAGTTGAATTCGCCCGACAGGCGCCGGCCATAGGGGTCGTCGAGGTTGACGATCGAGGTCTTCGGCCCGATCTCGAAGAGCTTGCGCTTGGAGCGGAAGTAGTCCTCCATGTCGCCGTGGAAGTCGAGGTGATCCTGGGTCAGGTTGGTGAACAGCGCCACCTCGAAGTGGATCGCGTCGGCCCGGTGCAGCGCCAGCGCGTGCGAGGAGACCTCCATCACGCAGGCTCGGTCGCCTGCCTCCAGCATGCGCCGGAAGGTCGCCTGAAGGTCGATCGCCTCAGGCGTCGTCCGCTCAACCTCCTCGTTTGCCCCACCGACGACCTGCCGCACGGTCCCCAGCATCCCGGACTGGATCCCAGCCGCCTCCAGCACCTCCCGAACCAGGAACGCCGTAGTCGTCTTGCCGTTGGTGCCGGTAATTCCGACGACCCGCAGCTCCGCCGTCGGGTCCCCCCAAAACCGGGCCGCAAAGGGCGCCATGGCTGCCCGCGCGTCCGCAACGATCACCTGGGCGACGTCGCCAGCGGAGCGCGAGCTTGCCAAGCTCGCGCTCATGTCTCGCTCCACGACCAAGCCGACGGCCCCAGCCTCCACGGCGGCCGCGGCATAGTCGTGCCCATCGACCTTCTCCCCCGGAACGCAGAAGAAAAGCGTCCCGGGCCCAACCTTTCGGCTGTCATATGCAAGCGACCCCACCTCAACGGCGGAATCCCCAACGATCCGGGCCCCAGGAGCCACCGCGACAAGCTCTTCCAATCTCACCGGCTCGATTCTAGGTAGAGGCCCAGCCACTCTTCCGCGGGTGGCGTCGGGGTGGGGTGATCCGCGCCGGGCGAAGGCTGCGGAAGGGAAGGCTTCAGCCCTCCCAGCGCGATGTCCCGGCCCCTGGAGCAGCGCGCAGCCCAAGCGGAGCACCCCACCCCGACGACAGGACCCGCGGCCGAGCGCCCCGTCCCTCGTCCTTATTCGGGAGCAATGCCGAGATACGGAAGGGCGAAGGCCGCGATCTTGCCGAACGCCGGCGCCGCCACCGACCCGCCGTAGATGTCCCCCTGCGGCTGGTCGACGATCACCGAGACCAGCAGCTGCGGGTCCTGCGCAGGCGCGAAGCCGATGAAGGAGGCGACGTACTTCGTCTCCGAGTAGGTCCCGTTTTCGGCGACCTGCGCCGTTCCGGTCTTTCCCGCCAGGGAGTACCCCGGGACGCTGACCTCGGATGCGGTTCCGCCGGCGGCGAGCACCCCTTCGAGCATTTCCCGCACCTGCGCGGCAACGCCCGCGTCGATCACGCGGTGGCCCTTCGGCTCGGGCACCGTTTCGTCACCGACCTTCTCGATCAGCTGCGGCCGCCGCAGGATGCCGCCGTTGGCGATCGCCTCATAGCCGGCCATCATCTGCATCGGCGTCACCGCCAAGCCCTGCCCCATCGGCAGGTTGCCGATCGTCGAGCCGGAGTATTCGTCCAGCTTCGGCACGATCCCGCGCTCCTCGGCCGGGAACTGAACGCCCGTCGGCCGGCCGAAGCCAAAGCGGTCGATCCACTTGCTGAAGCGCTTGCTGCCGAGCTCCATCCCGATCGTCACGGCGCCGACGTTGGATGACTCGGCGAGGATCTGAGCGACCGTCAGGGTTACGGGTGGCCGCGCCTCGGCGTCTTCGATGATCCGATCGGCGACGTGGAGCTGGGACGGCAGGTAGAAGGACGTTTCCGGCGTCACCAGCTTTTCCTCGAGGGCGGCCGAGACGGTGAACGCCTTGAAGGTCGAGCCCGGCTCGTAGGTGAAGCCCGTCGCCCGGTTCATCAGGTCTTCGGCGCTGGCGCTGGAGAGGTCGGTCGGGTCGACCGGAGGCCAGTTCGCCATCGCCAGGACCTGCGAGCTGCGCGGGTCCATGACGATCGCCGTCGCCCCCTTGGGCGCGTAGGTTTCGCCGACTTCGGCCAGCACTTCCTCGGTCTTCGCCTCGATCGCCGGATCGAGGGTCAGCTGGATGTCCTTGCCGTCCTCGGCAGCCTGCGTCGTTTCCAGCCGGATCGGTTCGCCCTTGGCGTCGATCACGATCCGGCGTTCGCCGTCGGTCCCGTGCAGCACCGATTCCTCGCCCGCCTCGAGCCCGGTCAGCCCTTCGTTTTCCGCGCCGACGGCGCCGATCACCTGCGCCGCAACCTCCCCCTGCGGGTAGGTCCGCCTGCTGTCGGGGTCCTGGCCGATTCCCTGCAGCTCGAGCCGGGCGATCCGCTGCGCGGTGGGCAGGTCGACTTTGTGGGCGAGGACCGAGTAGGTCGATTCCGCCGTCACCTCGCTCAGGACCTTGTTCTTCGGCAGGTCGAGGATCGGCGCCAGCTTTTCCGCCGCGAGCACCGGCTTGGTCACTTCGGGCGGCACGGCGAAGATCGTCGCCGCGTCTTCGGAGGAGGCGAGCGCGTTGCCGCGACGGTCGAGCAGGCTGCCGCGCAGGCTGGGCAGCGGGATCGATTCGGTCTGCTGGCTGATCGCCTCGGAGGCGAGCTGCGCCCCCTGCACGCCCTGCAGCCAGAAGGCGCGGCAGACGACGAGGAGGAAGCAGAGCAGGAAGCCGGCGAAGAGGAGGCCGATCCTTCGCTCGATCACCCGCATCGCGGCCGGCCTCTAGTAGCCCGAGCCGGCAGCGGCAAGGCGCTGGGCGGCGACGGCGATGTCGCGGGGGCCAGCCTGGACGAAGCGGATCTCGTTGGTGGTGGCGGTGGTGAGGCCCTGCGCAGCGGCATCGTGACGCACCCGGGCCGAGCCGGAGCGCTGCGCGTCGCGGCCGCGCAGGATCGAGTTCTCCTGGTCGAGCGCCTGGATGTTCTGGTCGACGTGGCCGGCGGAGGCGGCAATGCTGAGGGTGACCACGTTGACGGCGACGATCCCGGCGAGGAGCACGCCGAGCACGCCGATCCAGAGGCGGCCGCTGGTCATCCGCACCATCAGGCTGGAGTCGGGTAGGTGGCGAACCGCCGTGGCGGTGCCGACCGCGATCGGGATCAACTGGCCGCCGGGACGGCGGCTGGGAGCTTTGCGGCGCGCCGGCGCCTTGCGGGCGGGGGCGGTCCGTGCCGTGGCGACCTTGCGCGCGGGGGCGGTCCGTGCTGTGGCGACTTTGAGCGCCGCGGGCTTTTTGCGAGCCGGGGCCTTGCGGCTCGGCGCCCTTGCTGGCGCGGCGGCCCTGCGGGCGGTGGCGGCGGCCGCCATCAGGCCTCGACCCCCGTGCCCTCGCCGACCTTCACCGCGGCGCGCAGGTGGGCGGACTTCGAACGCGGGTTTGCGGCCATCTCGTCCGGGCCGGGGGCGACGGCGCGGCGGGTCAGCAGCTCGGCTTCGGGCTCGCGGCCGCAGACGCAGACCGGCAGCTCCGGCGGGCAGACGCAGCCGCGGGCGCGCTCGGCGAGGAAGCGCTTGACCGGGCGGTCCTCGAGCGAGTGGAAGGAGATCGCGGCGAGGCGGCCGCCGAGCGGCAGCATGCCCCAGGCCGTCGGCAGCGCGTCGTCGAGCGAGTCGAGCTCGCCGTTGACGGCGATCCGGATCGCCTGGAAGGTGCGCTTGGCGGGATGGCCGCCGCCGAAGCGGGCGGAGGCCGGCATCCCCGCCTTGGCCGCGTCGACCAGCTCGGAGGTGGTGGCAAGCGGGCGCCGGCGAGCGATCTCGCGGGCGATCCCCCCCGCGTAGCGCTCCTCGCCGAAGCGGCGCAGCACCTGCGCCAACCGCGACTCCGGCCACTCGTTGACGACGTCGGCGGCACTGAGTTGCTGGCGGGTGTCCATGCGCATGTCGAGGGGGGCGTCGTAGGAGTACGAGAAGCCCCGCTCCCAGGCGTCAACCTGCATCGAGGACATCCCTAGGTCCATGTAGACCATGTCTGGACGGATTCCTTCGCCGCCCAGCGTGCGAAGCCCTGCCGAGAAGTCGGCGCCAAGGAAGCGCGTCGCGCAGGGGGCCCCGTCGGCGAAGGCCTCGAAGCGGGCCTCCGCGGCCGGGTCGCGGTCAATGCAGATCAGCGTCCCGGTGGGGCCGAGCGCGGCGGCGATCCGGCGCGCGTGGCCGCCGCCGCCGAAGGTGCAGTCGACGGCGGTCTGACCGGGCTCGGGGGCCAGCAGCGCGGTCAGCTCGGGCGCGAGGACTGGTTGGTGCTCGGTCGGCATATAGACAAGGGTTGCGCGGTCTACCCGCGGGCTGTCGGCGAGGGCGGCTCGCTGCGCTCGGGCCGCCATCTCACTCAGGCGCTCCGTTGGCGGCCAGGCCCTCGGCGATCTCCGGCGCCGAGGCGTCGAGCTCTTCCTCCTGCTTGGCCCAGGCCTCGGCGTTCCAGATCTCGAGGTACTCCCCCGCCCCGATCACGACGCACGGCCCGGCGAGGCCGGCGTGATCGATCAGCGGCTTGGGCACGCGGATGCGGCCGGCGGAATCGAGCTTCTCGTCGAAGGAGCCACCGTGGAAGCGGCGCCGCAGCTGGCGCGCGTCGTGGCCAAAGGGGCTGTGCGGCGAGAGGAAGCGGTCGGAGAGCTGCTCGAACTCCTCGGTCGTGTGCACCCAGACGCAGGGGTCGAAGCCCTTGGACAGAACAACGCCATCGGAGAGGGCGGCCCGGAACCTGGAGGGAACGGTGAGGCGATCCTTGGAATCGAGACTGTGCTCGTAGAGGCCCCGAAATGCCACCGGTTCGGTTCCTTTCAGTGCGGGCGACCTGGGAAAAGAAATTAGGACCGAGGTGATGAGGTGGGAGGAACCTCACCACCCCGGTCCTGGGCTTCAACTCGAGCGGCACAGTACCCCACTTCTTCCCACTTTGCAACACGACCCCACAATGCAAGCCCATTTGCAACCCCTGCCCACCCGCGCCGCACCGACTTCCCCGCACGCCAGACCGAGAAGTCGACGCAGTTCGGGTGGTTGCTCTGCGTTAGGTTGCTCGCCGTGAGCACGGAGCAAGTCAGCGCGCCTCCCGCCGGCCCCGAGCAGGCGCCCGACGACGCCAACGACCTGCGTGGCTTCCACTTCAGGCGACTGCTGGGCAGGCCGCTCACCTGGATCGTCACGGCGATCTTCGTCATCGCGGCCGGGGTCGCCGGCGCCGTCTACCTGGGCCCGGTGATCGGCGCCGCCGCGGCCGGCGGCGTCTTCCTACTGGCGCTGCTGATCGTCTTGGTGATCGCCGACCGGCGCTCCGAAACCGCCTTCTTCGCGGTCTACGCCCGCCAGCGCGGCATGCGCCTATCCGGCCACGGCGAGGTGCTGGCGGCAACCCCATTGCTGTGCAGGGGCAGCGCCCGCTACGCCGTGCACACCTTCACCGGCCCCCTCGCCGAGGACGTCGACGGCCTGCTGGCCTTCTACACCTACGAGGAAACGACCAGCACCGGCAAAGGGACCCAGACCAGCTACTACCACTACACGATCGGCCTGGTCGAGGTGCCCGAGTGCGCCGCCCGGGTTCCCGAACTTCTCTGCCAGCGCAAGTTCGGCCTGCGCGCCCTGATCGGCCTCGAGGACGCATTCCGTGGCTCGAGAGAGCGGGTCAGCCTGGAGAGCGAGGCGCTCGATGAGCGCTACGAGATCTTCTCCCTCAAGGGGCAGGATCAGGTCTGGCTGCGCCGGTTCTTCTCCCCCACCTTCGTCGTCTGGCTGGGCGAGGAAGCGCCGAAGAAGTTCGCCTTCGAGCTTGTGAAAGGCACCCTCTGCTGCTACGTCAACGGCCACAAGAAGAGCGCCGCCGACCTCGACGCAGTCCGCGCCGCCTCGGCCGCCGTGGCAAAGCGCCTGCGCGACGAGGCGCTGGAGTAGCGCCCCGCGTAACCGCATCAACTTCTCTGCCCGCTGGACCCAGGAGTCGATGCCGCCCAACCGCTAGAGACCCCTGACCAGCGCTCCCGCGTTGCGGCTCGAGAAGTAGGGCCCGAAGGTGTGGGTGAAGTTCTTGATGTGCCCATAGGTGGTTATCCCGCCCACTTCGGTGCCGCCTTTGATCAGCCAGGGCCCGCCGCTCGCTCCCTCGCCCATGTAACAGCCGACGCCGAGGGAGGGAGGGCCCCCCAGCGGGTAGGTGAGCCGATCGTCGCCGGAGAAGCTGGCGTCGCACTCCTGCATCCGCTTGCGGTTGGCGCCCGGGTAGCCGAGCACCTGGTACTGCTGGTCGCGGGGTCGGTCGATGGCGATCGGTATGCCGCCCCCGACCGCGTCGGCCACGTTCTGACCCGCGGCGTTGGGCTCGGTCAGCACCGCCGCCATGTCGAAGTTCTCGTTGAGGCTGCGCAGCCAGGGCCGCGGCAGGTACCCCCTGCGACCGATGAACTCACCGAACGGGGCCTGGCCGTTCGAGTAGGCGGGGACGAAGTCGAAGTAGCGAGCCGGCGTGGGCAGGCGATGGCCCGGGAGGAAGCTGTAGAGGCAGTGCCCGGCGGTGAGGACGAGCTGCCGGCTGGCGCTGTCGATCGCGGTCCCCGAGCAAAAGCCGGCGTAGCCACCGACCTTGAGGAAGACCCGGCCGACGGCGCTGAACGGCGGCTGGGTCACGTCGGGAACGCTGGCGAAGCTGGCGCTCGCGAGCTCACCGGGCAGCGCCACGCCGTCGGGGCGGTGACCGATCGCGTCCAGCGGCCGGGCGCTGCGCATCCGCGCCGGAGTCCAGTAGCGGGCAACCGCTGCGGCGGCTCGGCTCGAGGCGCTCGCCCTGCTCGCCGCCGGCGCCAGTGAAACGCTCCCTCTCTCGGTCGCGCCGGCCTGAGCCGGAAGAGTCAGGAGCAGAGCGAGGCCCGCCAAGCCCGCGAGGCGGAGAGCTCTGCGCCGCGTGGCACTCGAATCGAAGCAGCGCATCGGTGCATTGAGGGTAGCCCACGCCGAACGGTCGATCAGAAGCCGCTGAGCAAGACGTCGGCGTTGGCGATCAGCGCGGCGGCGATCATCAACAGGACCGAGGGCACGAGGACGAGGGCGACGACCAGCTGGATCTTTGGCGCCGCGCGAGCGGCGCGCTCCTCGACGGCACGGCGCTGGTCGCCACGCAGGGCGCTGGACTGGCGGCGAAGCTGGTCGGCGAGGGGCGAGCCGTAGCGGCGGGAACGCTCGATCGCGGCGCAGAGGGAGGCGATCTCGCTGCCGGGGACGCGGGAGCGCAGCGAGCGGAGCGCCTCCGCATGCGGCCTGCCGCAGGAGAGCTCGGCGACGGTCACCCGCAACTCGTCCGCCAGGGGCCCAGAGCCGGCCCGCGCCAGCTCGGCGAAGCCGGCGGCGGGGCTGCGACCGGAGCTGGCGCCGACCGCGAGCAGGTCGAGGGCGTCGGGAAGGGCCGCCGACAGGCGTCGGCTGCGCAGGCGCGCCCGCCGCTCCAGCAGCGCGTCGGGGATGAGGAAGCCCGCGGCAGGCATGCCAATCGCAACGAGCAGGGCGATCCGCCCCGGCGCCGCCGGGGCGGCGCCTAGCGCGGCGAGCCCACCGGCCACCGCTCCGATCAGCTTCGCCAGCAGCACCGCCGCGAGCGGGACGCGTGACTCGAGACCGGCCCGGGAAAGGCGTTTGGGCAGGCCGAGGCGCAGCGCTGCCGCAGCGGCACGGCCGCTATCGACCGGGCCCTGCTCCAGCCGCTCCCCGGTTGCCGGCCTGCGGATCGCGGCGAGCTCGCGCGCCCCGGCGCAGGCAAGCAGGGCGGCGAGCGCGGCGAGCAGGCCGGCGAGGCTCATTCGACCACTCGCGAGAAGCGGCGGATCGCGACGAAGCCGACAACCTGCAGCGCCACCGCCAGGACGAGCAGGACCGCCGACGCCGGACCAGCGAGGACCTTGGCGAGGAAGCCCGGCTGCAGCAGCTCGGCGAAGAGGGCGCCGCCGCTTGGCATCGCGACGACGAGCAGGCCGGTGAAGCGGGCCTGCGAGGTCGCCGCCCTGGCGTCCTCGGCGACCCGGTCGCGCTCCGCCGCCCCCTCGGCAAAGCGCCGCAACAGCCCAGCGAGGTCGCCGCCCGCCAGGCGCTGGCTTAGCAGCGCGGCGGCGAAAGCGTCGATCCTCGGCGAGCGCATGCGGCGGCGCCAGGCCTCAACCGCCGCCGCAATCGAGGTGCCGAGGTCGAGCTCGGCGCCGAGGCGGGCGAGCTCGACTGCCGGCGGTCCATCGAGCGAGGCCGCGGCGGCGGGCAGCGAAGCCCGCAGCGAGCGCCCGGCGCTGAGCGAGTCGGAAACGGCAACCGCGACGTCGGACAGCGCCCGCTCGACCGCGCGCCGGTAGCGCTTGCGACGGCTGTTGATGGCCCAGGCAGCCAACGAGGGGCCGGCGATCGCCAGCGGCACGGCCACCGCCGCGCCGGCCAGGAACCAGCCGGCGGCGATCGCGGCGGCGCTGCCGAGGGCGGCGATACGGCGCCGCTCCAGGGCCGAGGGCGAGTAGCCCTCGCGCCCGGCCCGGCCCAGGGGCTCGAGGGCAAACCGCAGCCAGCCGGCGAGGGCCGGAGTTGCGAGCACCGCCTCGCGCGCCGCAATCGCGGCCAGGCCGCCGGCCGCCGCTCCGGCCGCGGTTAGCAGCAGCCCCGGGCCGCCGCTCACCGCGAGGCCCTGCCTTTCCCTCGCTCGGCACGAGCAAGGGGCGCGCCGCGGCGGGACTTCACTGCTCGGTCGAGCAGTCGAGCGCTCGAACCCCGGTCGCTCCCGCCACCCGCACGACCTCGGCGATCTCGACCACCCGGCGAGCGCCGTCGGCGCCCCGCTCCAGGTGAACGACCAGATCGATCCCCCGCTGCACCTGCTCGGCGATCGCCTCGTGGGGAAGGCCCAGGCCCGCCATCAGCGCCAGGGTCTCGAGGCGGCCGAGGGCATCGATGGGTGAGTTGGCGTGGACCGTGGAGAGCGCGCCGTCGTGTCCCGTGTTGAGCGCGGTCAACAGGTCGAGCGCCTCCGGGCCGCGCACCTCGCCGATCACGATCCGGTCCGGTCGCATCCGCAGCGCGTTGCGCAGCAGGTCCCGCACGGTCACCTCCCCCCTTTCCTCGACGCTCGGCGGCCGGCTCTCCAACCGCACCACGTGCGGCTGCTGCAGGCGCAGCTCGGCCGCGTCCTCGATCGTCACCACCCGCTCCCCCGCCGCGATGAAGCTGGAAAGGGCGTTGAGCAGGGTCGTCTTGCCGGAGCCGGTGCCACCGCTGATCAGGACGCTGCGCCGGCCGGCGACGGCGGCCTCCAGCAGCTCGCACTGAGCGGTGCTCAGCGTTCCCAGCTCGACCAGCCGCCGCGGGCTCGGGCGCTCGGCGCCGAAGCGGCGGATCGAAAGCGCCGGCCCGTCGATCGCCAGCGGCGGGATCACCACGTTGACGCGAGATCCATCGGCCAGGCGGGCGTCGACCATCGGGCTGAGCTCGTCGATCCGCCGCCCCAGCGGGGCGAGGATGCGCTCGACCGCGTTGCGCAGCTCCTCCTCGTCGGCGAAGCGGACGCCGGTGGCCTCGATCCGCCCCGCGCGCTCGACGTAGACGTTGTTCGGACCGTTGACCATCACCTCCTCGACCGACGGGTCACCGAGCAGATCCTCGAGCGGGCCGAGGCCGACGGTGTCGCGCACGATGCGGGCCTCGACCGCCGCCCGGTCCTCGGCGCCGAGCAGCGCCGCCTCGCCCTCGACCAGGCCACGGACCTCCTCGGGCAGCCCCACCGCCGGCGAGCGACCGGCCGCTGCCTCGCCCCGACGGCGCTCGATCAGGCGTTCGCGGAGCCCAGCGGCAAGACCCTCGACGTGACGCTCCCGTGCCCCCACCCGATCAGCCCTCCGGCAGCAGCGTCAGCTTGCGGGCGAAGCTTTCGGCGGCGATCAGCCGCAGCGCCTGCCGTTTGGTCAGCCCCAGGGTCGCCGCCGAGGCGCCGCCCGGGCCGGGACCGTCGGCGCCGGGCCCCAGGGCGAGCAGCGGCACCCCGGCGGCGGCCACATAGGTCCGCCCCGGGCCGGCGCCGCTCGGCTCGCTCGTCACCACCACGTCGACCCTGGCTCCCCGCGGCGCCGCCCCGGCGGCAAGCAGCGCTTCGGCGCCGCTGACCGAGATCTCCACCGGCCGCCGCTGACCTGGCAGGGTCGCCTCACCCGAAGCGCTCCGCCGGGGCGGGCGCAGCTGGGCGGCGAGCAGGTACGAGCCCGCCGGCACCGCGGCGAGGGGGGCCAAGCCGAGCGCCCCCTCTGGCGCCTCCAGCGCGCCGGGAGGGACGAACCTGGTCGGCACGCGCCGCAGCTCCAACGCTGAGGACACCTCTGCCGGCCCGAGCAGCTTGCCGGCCTCCAGCTCGCGCGCCGTGACCACGACGGAGCGCAGCGGCCCATAGCCGCGCGCGACGCTGGAGCCGTAGCCATCGGCAATGCCCGCCGCCAGCGCCGCCGCGAGGAGGGCGAGCAGGAGGAAGGCAAGGGCCCGCGCCCGCCTGCTCATGCCGCTGGCTCACCGTCGACTTCGACCAGCGGCAGCTCGAGCACGGCAAGCGAGCCACGTGCGGCGCGGCGCAGGGCGAAATCGCCGCTGTGGGCGCCGGCGACCCGCCGCACCACAGCCAGGCCGTGGCCGTGGCGGTTGCGCCCGGAGAACCGCGAGACCATCGCGGCGGGACGATTGCGGCGCGGGCGCGAGGCGCGCCCCGAGTCCACGACGGCGATCCGCAGTCGCCGCTCCCGCAAGCGCGCGGCGACGACGATCGTCGGGCCGCCGTGCTCGATCGCGTTGACGATCAGGTTGTCGAGGGCCTGGGAAAGCGCGCAGCGATCGCCGCCGAGGATCGCCCTGCCGGCGTTCCAGCGCAGCTCCAGGGACCCTTCGCCGAGCTTCGCCCGCGCCTGCCAGCGCCCGACCGCGGACTGGACCAGCGCGCGACCGTCGATCGGCCCCCAAGCCGGGGGGCGCGACCCGCCGTTGATCTCACGGTCGAGGCGTTCCAGCGCCGCCGCGGCGAGCTCGATCGGGCTCTCACCGGCGCCCGCAACGGCCAGCTGCGGCCCCGAGGCGAGGGCGACCGCCTGCAGCGGCCGGCGCAGCTCGTGCACCGCCTCGTTGAGGGCCGTGCGCCGCCTGCCGGCCCGCAGGCCCTGGGCGACGACGGCTGCCGCCATCGAGAGCGCCAGTGGCCAGCCGGCGACGATCTGCGCCAGCTCGATCATCCGTCAACCAGGCGATATCCGTAACCCCAGGCATTGACGACGTAGCGCCCGTGCTCGGGGTCGAGTTTGCGCCGCAGTCGGCTGGCGTGCGAATCGAGGGTCCGAGTGCGAGCGGGGCTGCGATACCCCCAGACCGCCTCGAGCAGCTCGCGCTTGGTGAAGACCCGCGACGGATCGCTGGCCAGCACCCGCAGCAGGCCGAACTCCTTGTTGGAGAGGGCGACCTCGCGCTCGCCCACCCAGGCCTTGCGCCGCGCCGGATCGACGACGACGTCACCCGCCCGGCAGGGCCCTTCCCGCCCCCGCAGGTCGCGCCGCAGCACGGCCCCGATCCGCGCCCGCAGCTCGTGAAAGTTGAAGGGCTTGACCACGTAGTCGTCAGCGCCGAACTCGAGCCCGCGGACGCGGTCGGCATCGGCGCCGCGGCCGGTGAGGATGATCACCGGCAGGCTGGGGTCGAAGCGCGAGGTGACCCCGTCGGCGTCGCGGATCTCGCGCAGCACGTCGAGCCCGGAGGCGTCAGGGAGGGTCAGGTCAAGGAGCAGAAGATCGGGGTGGTTGAAGCGGCAGAGCCGCAGCGCGTCGGAAGCGCTCGGCGCCGGCAGGACCCCGAACCGGTCCGCCACCAGGTGGTCGCAGAGCAGCTCCAGGGTCGTCGCGTCGTCCTCGCAGACAACCAAGCTCGCAATCTCTCGTCGCTGGGGAAGCATCTGCCCCTCTAAGTCCCCAGCGAGGAAAACTCTCCCCCCTCCGCCGCGGGAATCTCCAGGACCGCGCTGGCGCGCCGCATGACGACGGCGCGGCGCGGCCCCAGGCGAGGGTGAGCCGCGAGGATCGCGCCGCTCTCGTCGAGGAGATAGACGTCAAGGGCGAAGCGCATGCCGAAGGTATGGACGCTGGAGCAGCGCGGGATGAGGAGCCCGGGACCTGCCTCGGCGCGGTCGAGGTGGGCGAGGCCCAGCAAGCGGGCGCGAAAACCGACCGCGACCCGGACCTCCCGACCGAGGACCACAACCGGGGGAAGGCGACGCAGGCGAGGTGCAACCGGGCGACCCATGCCCACCCAAGCCCAGCGGACACTGATCTCGCCCCCCTCAATTCGCCAAGTTCGCTTCTTGCCTTCCACGAGGCGAACGCGGCCGATTGATCTTGGGGTGCGACTAGCCTCTATCTATGGGTCCGGGCGGCAAGGTGACTGTTTTTGGGCCGCATCCGCTGCTTGCGATCACGGTCGAGGCGATGACCGCCGAAGGTGGCGACGACATCCACGTCCACGCCGCGGGCCAGGGCGTCTGGGTGGCCCGGATGGCGGCGGAGCTGGGCGCCAGCCCAATCCTCTGCGGCTTCATCGGCGGCGAGGCGGGGACGGTGCTGCGGCCGCTGCTGGAGGAGATGCCGATCGAGCTGCGCCTGGTCGAGAGCGGCCGAGGCGAGCGGCTCCTACGTCCACGACCGCCGCAGCGGCGAGCGCGAGCCGGTCGCCCAGAGCGCCTCGCTGCCGCCCTCCCGGCACGAGATCGACGAGCTCTTCTCCAGCACCGTCGCGGCAGCGCTCGACTCCGGCGTGCTGGCGCTCTGCGGCCCCTACCCCAGCGAGGCGCTGCCGCTGGAGATCTACGGCAACCTGGTCGCCGACGTGAAGGCGAACGGGACGCCGGTCATCGTCGACCTCTCCCCGCCGCGACTGGACAGCGCCCTGGAGGGCAGGCCCGACCTGGTCAAGATCAACGACTGGGAGCTGGCCAGCTACATCGAGGGCCCGGTCGACAGCGAGGAGCGGATGCGCGCCGCGGCGCAGCGGCTGCTCGACGCGGGGGCCGGGGCCGTGATCATCACCCGCGCCGAGGAGCCGGCGATGGTCCTGCGCGGCGAGGAGGCCTGGAGCTGATCCCGCCGCGCTTCGAGCGCGGCTCGCGCGAGGGCTGCGGCGACTCGATGATGGGCGGGCTCGCGGCCTGCATCGCCGCCGGCCTCGAGTGGGAGGAGGCGCTGCGAATCGGCGCCGCCGCCGGCGCCGCCAACTTCCTCCGCCACGGCCTCGGCAGCGGCTCGCGCTCGGTGGTCGAGGAGCTGGCGCGCCGGGTCGAGCTGCGGGCGCTGTGACGGTCGATCCCGGTAGGGGTTCCGCTTAACTTTTTCGGTGGAACGGGGCCTGCTGACGCCGCAAGGTCGCGCCGAAAAAGTACAAGACGCTCCACCCCTACCGGGATCGACCGTCGAACGGGACAGAGAGCTCTTCACCTTCGACGATCGCTCGCGGCGCCGACATCGCGCATCCACTCAACATGGGGCGCGACCGACTCGATCTGCGTCAGCCGCGCGAAGGCCTCGCTCATCTGCACCGGCCGGCCGCCGCGCGAGGAGTGGGCATCGCTGCTGAGCACGTGGATCAGGCCCGCCTCGGCCAGCGAGCGCATGCCGCCGGCGGTGCGCTCGCGCAGGAAGAAGTCGGCCGTCGCCTGGACCAGGGCGCCGGCGGCGATCAGCGCCGCGATCCGCTCGTACATGTCGGCCGAGAGGTGGCGCTCGGGATGGGCGATCAGGGCGCGGTGGCCGCGCTCGGCCAGGTGCTCGACCCGGCGGAGCAGGCTGTCGCTCAGCGGACCCGGCGCCGGCTCGAGCAGCACCCAGCTGCCTTCGCCGAGCGTGACCCGGCTGAGTTCCTCCTCGCCGAGATCCTCGACCGCGGTCTCGGCCACCTCTCCCCCCTGCAGGACCGTCACCGGCACGCCCTCCTCGCGCAGGCGCTGCGTTGACCGCCTCGACCCGATCGGCGAGCTGCTCGATGCGGACGTCGTGGTCGTGGCGGATGTGCGGCGTCGCGCAGATCGCCTCGATGCCGTCGCCGGCGGCCTGGCGCCCCATCTCGAGGCTGTCGAGCGGGTCGAGCGCGCCGTCGTCGAGCGCGGGGAGGATGTGGCAGTGCAGGTCGATCACGGCGGGGAACCCGGCAGAGGGTAGCCGGGGCATCAGGCGCGGTCAGGTGCAAACGCTCGTTTCAGCGCCGGCCACGCAAGGGCATGGGACTACGATGATCGGCATGATCCAGCACCTGCTCCCGCTGGGCTTGCGCGAGCAGATCGCTTCAACTCATGGATAAGAAAACGACCCGAAGAGGGAACTACGAGTCTGGCTCCGATTACGTGCTCGAGTACGGCGAGCTCCGCTTTGCCTTCAACGAGCAGGACTTCGGCCAGCGCGTCGAGCAGGCCGCGGTAAAACTCGGCTTCGTCGACCAGGGCCTCAGCCAGGAGGAGCTCGACGACCTGCTCGACCTCGCCGTCAGCGGCGAGATCGCCGAGCCCAGCTCCCGCCTCGGCGAACACATCAACGAGAACTGGGACGACCTCGTCGGCCCCGCCAACCGCAGCCTCGTCCACTGGCTGCGCCGCCTCGTCTTCCGCGGCGCCTGGCTCGACCAGCGGGTCAAGGAGGGCGAGCTCGACATCGTCTTCGACGAGCGCACCCAGACCTTCGGCTACATCCAGCCGGACCGCAGCTCCGAGCTGATCGAGCTTTCCAAAGAGCCGTCGTGGCGCCGTATTGCCTACAGGCGGTAGGCACGGGACGCGGGCAGGGGTTCCGCTTAACTTTTTCGGTGGAACCGAATCTGCTGAACGCCTCAAGCTAGCGCCGAAAAAGTACAAGACGCTCCACCCCTGCCCACGTCCCGTGCCGAGCGTTGCGTGCGATGCCGCGCGCGTCCCTTGGATTTGAGCTTTAGCTTTTAGGGCTGTTGGCGCTCTAGGGCGGCTACGACGGTGAGGGAACCGCTGGTTGAGAGGTTCAGCCCGGCGTCGAAGAGCTTCTTGGCGGCCTCGGCGTCGTCGAACGCCTCGTCCAGCCGGCTCAGCGAGTCGACGAGGAGGATCACGTCTTCGCCACCCTCGGCGCGGCGCGAGGCCTGCGCAAGGGCGTCGCTGGCGTGGCGGGCCTGGCCGGCGGCGACGATCTCCGCCTTCGGCGCCTCGCGCTTCCAGTCGGCCAGCTCCTCGGGGCTGGGGTCGATCAGCAGGGCGATCGGGTCGGGGCCCTCAGCGGCACCCGACAGCTCAGCGGCAACCTCGCGCAGCAGCGCGGTGCAGGTGGCGCGGCTCTCGCCGTAGACGAGCGCCTGGCGGCCGGGGGGCGGCAGCAGCAGGTCCTGGACGTGGAGGCCCTTGCCCTTGCGGCCGAAACGGCGGCGGCGCCTGCGGCGCGGGCGGCCCGGCTTGGACTCGGCGGCCGCTGCCGCGGCAGGCTCGGCGGCGGTCGGCGCTGGGGCGGGCTCTGCGGCCGGCTTGGGCTCTGCGTCCTCGGCGGAGGCGGGCCCCCGAGCGGGACGCTCACGCCGTCGCCGCGGCGGCCGCTCCCGTTTCGGCGCGGGCCTCTCGGCCCCCCCGGCTTTCGCCGGCTTTGCGCCCAGCAGTTTCTCGACCAGCTCGTCGCGGCGCAGCATTCGGTAACGGGGCACGCCGGCCTCGGCGGCAAGCGCGTGCAGCTCGGCGAGGTGCTTGGAGTCCAGCTCGGCCTTAGTCATGGAAGCAGCAGGTTATTGCAGCGGCTAGACGGGTGAGCCGGCGGGGTCGACGCCGGCCTCCGCCGCCGCCGCCGGCCAGGCCTCGGCCTCGCGCTTTGCCTGGCGGCGGGACCAGCCCAGCTCGCTCCCCAGCGCGGTGGCGACGGCTCGCACCGAATCGGCATCGCGAAGCTGCGGAGCGGCGAGCAGCCCGAGGCGGGTACGGCGCAGCAGGACGTCGGCGACGCTGCGCGCCTGCTCGTGACGGGCCGCGACGACGACCTCGGCGAGCAGATCGGGGCGACCGGGCACGATCGGCGCCGCCAGCTTCGCGTCCTCCCGGGCGAGGGCGAGGACGTTGCGCGCTGCGTGTCCGTAGCGGAAGGTGAGCTGGGCGATCGCCTCCTCCCCCACGCCCGCCGGCGCATCGAGGTCCTCCGCCCGCGCCTGCATCCCAAGCGGGATCTCGGCGGTATGGCAGGGCGCCTCGCGACCCTCGCGCTCAACCAGGCGGTCGACCGTCTGCTTCGCCATCCGCCGCCAGGTGGTCAGCTTGCCGCCGGTGATCGTCAGCATCGCCGAGGAGGTCTCGTAGAGCTCCGCCTTGCGCGAGATGTCCACCGACTTCTTCGGATCACCGGTGGACAGCAGCGGGCGCACGCCGGCGTAGGCGCCGACCAGGTCCGCCGCGCCGAGCGAGACGTCGAAGAACTCGTTGACGGCATCGAGCAGGTAGGCGATGTCGTCGCCGGCCGGGCGGGGATGGTCGATGTCGCCCTCGAAGTCGTTGTCGGTGGTGCCGATCAGCGTGCGGCCGTACCAGGGCAGGGCGAAGATCGCCCGCCCCTCGCCGGCCGGGACGATGCAAGCGGCGCTGCCGGTCGAGAGGTCGGCGCGGTCGATCAGCACGTGGGTGCCGCGGCTCGGCGAGATCCGCGGCACGTCCTCCTCCTCGATCGTCTCCTCGGGGCGGATGCGGTCGGCCCAGACCCCGGTGGCGTTGATCACGTTGTCGGCCTCGACCTCGATCCGCTCGCCGCCGCCGGCCTCGACGAAGGCGACGCCGGCCGCACGGCCGTTTTTCTCCAGCACCTCGGTCACCTCGGCGCCGTTCAGCATCACCGCGCCGAAGCGCTCGGCCTCGCCGAGGATCGTCAGCACCAGGCGCACGTCGTCGGTCTGGCAGTCGTAGAAGAGGTAGGCGTTCTTGGGATCGCGCGGCGCCAGCGACGGGGTCAGCTCCAGCAGCTCGTCGCGGTCGATCGTGCGATGGCGATCGGGCGACCAGTAGAAGTCCTCGTCCCCCTCCTTGGCGGAGCGCATCTCACGGCGGCCGCGGCCGACCCGCGTCGTCGCCATCACGTCGTACATGTTGAGGCCGATGCCGAGCTTGCGGTCGCGGCGCTCCTCGCCCAGGGCGGGAACGAGGAAGGGGGTCGGGTAGACGAGGTGCGGCGCCAGCTGGACCATCAGCTGGCGCTCGAGCAGCGCCTCGCGGACCAGGCCCAGGTCGAGGTTCTGCAGGTAGCGCAGGCCCCCGTGGACCATCTTCGAGGAGCGGCTGGAGGTCCCTTCGGCGTAGTCGCCACGCTCCAGCAGCGCCACCGAGTAGCCGCGCGAGGCGGCATCGAGCGCCACCCCGGCGCCGGTGATGCCGCCGCCGATGACGACGACCTCGAAGCGCTGTCCGGCGATCGCCTCGATCGCTGTGGCGCGGGTGATCATCAGTCGAGGAAGACGGTCGCCCGCTCGACCGCGGGACGTTGGGGGGGCTCCTTCTGCTGGCGCGGCTGCCCCAGGTGCAGGAGGCCGACGAAGCGCTCGTCGCCTGGCAAGCCGACCGCCTCGAGACCCTCGGCGGAGCGCAGCAAGCCCGGGGTGCGCCAGTAGCCGGCCAGGCCACGGGCGTGGGCGCCGAGCAGAACGATGTAGGAGGCGACTGCCGTCGCGTGGAGGTCCTCCTCGTTTTGGATCGGGTCGGCGCCGAGCGCAGAGGAGACGACGATCAGGGTGGGGGCGCGGTCGAGCTTCAGCGCTCCCTCCGGGCCCGCAGCCCGCTTGAGGCGGGCGAGGGCTTCGGGGCCGACGACGCGGAAGCGCCAGGGCGCGGTCAGGTGATGGTTCGGCGCCCAGCGCGCCAGCTCGAGCAGCTCGAGGATCTCCTCGCGCCGCAGCGGCTCGGGCCCAAAGGCCTTGTGCGTGCGGCGGGTCCGGATCGCGGTCTCGACATCCACGCCTGGAACATAGCCACCCCGGGACGGCGAGGGCTGCGTTTTCCACGCTATACGGGGTAAACGTAGACCTCGTCGCCTACCAGCCGTAGCGACGACCAAGCCACCAGGGGGCGCCCAGGGCCAGGGCACCCGTGGCCAGGCCGATGCCGATCGGAGCCCAGGGCGAGGGGGCGCTGCCGCTGGCGCTGACGGGTTGCAGCTGCAGCGACGGGGAGCCGGGGGCGCCCGTCGCCGGGTCCGCTTCGGAGGGCGCGCTTTCTCCCTGCGGCGTGGGGATCGAGGGCACGCCACTCGTCGCGGGCGGTGGCGCCGCTTCCACCCCCGGCGCGGCTTCCGCCGGGGCTTCTTCGCCGGGGGGCGGTGCGAGCGGCGCGGGAGCGGCGCTGCCGATGCCGGGCGCGGGCGGCACCCGCGTCGACGGCGCCACCGTCGTCACCTGCTTTTCCCGCGCCGGCGGCGCGATCGGCAGCGAGTCACCGGCCACCGCGACGAGCACCTGCGCCGTGACCCAGACCGGGGTCTGGTCGCTGGCGGCGGAGTAGCGGTAGTGGCCATCGGCCGCCTGCAGGGTGGCGAGGTAGTCGAGCCCGCTCCTGTCGCCGGCGGTGACCGAGGCGGGATCGGTGCCAACGGCGATCATTCCCTGCAGCGCCCAGGCGGTCGACTGCGAGTTGACCGCGCCCGAGCCGCCGAGGGCAAAGCCCCCGTCGGAGCGCTGGTGCTTGCGCAGGTAGTCGAGGCCGCGGCCGGCCGCCTGCGAGCTCGGCATCGCCTGCATCACCGAGCCGGTCACGTCGGCGTTGCTCGGCTGGCCGGGAACGTCGCCCCAGCCGCCGTCGTCGTTCTGGACCTTGCCGAGCCAGGAGAGCGTCCCGTCGAGGCCGGCCCCGGAGACGCGCAGAGCGATCACGCTGAAGGCAGTCGTCCCCGGCCAGCCGGCGAAGGAGCCGTTGGAGGCGCGGCGCTCGAGCAGCTCGTCGACGAGGTTGCGGCCAGCGAAGGAGCGCGGGTCGACGCCCGCCCCCTCGAGGGCGACGATCGTGCGGGCGAGATCGCCGCTGCTGCTCACTTCGCCGAGGTTGGCGCGCAGAAAGTCGACCGGGCTCTGACCGCCGCGGACGAGGTCGAGCGGATTGCGCCCGCCGGCCTCCAGGCCCAGCATCGTCCAGCCGGTGATTGCGGCGCTGGAGTCCTCGCCCCGGGAGGAGCCAAAGCCGCCGTCGTCGTTCTGGGCGGATTCGAGCCAGCTCACGGCGCGCTCGGTATCGGCCGCCTGCGCCGGGCTGGGCGCGACCGCGGGCAGCAGCAGCGCCGCCAGCAGCGCGGTCGCAACGGCGGGCGTGCGCCAGGCGAAGCGCTCGCGGAAGCGGACCAGCATCCGCACCATCGCCGGGCCGGCGAGCAGGGCAAAGGCGACGTTGCCGATCGCGTGGGCCGCGTCGAAGGGAATCGCACGGGCCTCCAGCGCCAGGAAGCGCTGGATCGAGAGGTCTCCACCGTAGGTCGCCATCAGCGAGAAGTTCAGCAGCAAACCGTAGGCGATCCCGGCAAAACCGCAGAGCGCGGCGAGGGTGAAGCGACCGGCGTTGCGCGTGCCCAGGGCCAGCGCCGCCCCGATCACGCCGCAAAGGCCCCAGCCGGCCATCTGCCATGGCGTCCACGGCCCCTGGCCAAACCAGAAGTTGGAGACGAGGCCGGAGAGGGCGCCGACGGCGAAGCCGGGCGCCGGCCCGAGCGCGTAGCCGGCGAAGACGACGATGTCGGTGGTCGGCTTGACGTTGGGGAAGGCGGCGAAGGCGATGCGGCCGGCGATCGCCAGGGCGGCCAGGGCGGCGACCAGGGCGACCACCTGCGACGGCGGCCGCGAGCGCTCATACCAGGCGAAACCGCCGAGCAGAACGGCGGCGAGGATGAGAAAGCTGGCGAGCTGCCAGGACATCAGCCGCCCCCCTCGGGATGAGCTCGAGCCCGTTCGGGCGCAGGGCGATCAAGCGGGGGCTCAGCCGCTGGGCCGAGTGCCCTGGCGCCCTGCGCGGGGGTGATCACGCCGGGCAGGTCGAGGACGCGGGCGACCTCGGTGGCGAAGTACCAGCCGCCGGAGAGGATCTCGGCGGCGGCGCCGTCGGCGATGACGACGCCATCCCCGAGCAGGACCACGCGCTCGGCGAAGGCAGCGGCGAACTCGACGTCATGGGTGGCGACGAGGACGGCGGCGCCCCGCGCGGCGAGGTCGTCGATGAGGACGACCAGGTCGTCCTTGCGGGCGCGGTCCATGCCGCGGGTCGGCTCGTCGAGGGCGACCAGGCCGGGCAGCTCCTCGCCGTCGGTGCGACCCGCGAGGGCGATCGCCAGGGCGAGGCGCTGGCGCTCGCCGCCGGAGAGATCGCGCGGATCGGCGTCGACCGCGTGCTCCATGCCGACGATCCGCAGCGCCGCCAGCCCCGCCTCGCCCGGCAGCTCGTCGCCAACCCGCTCGCGGACGAGGAAGTCACTTGGGTTCTGGGTCAGGAGGGCGATGCCACCGGGAACCTCGATCCTGCCCCGGACCGGATCGAGCAGGCCGGCGGCGGCTCTCAGCAGCGTGCTCTTGCCGGCGCCGTTGCGGCCCATCAGGGCGACGCGTTCGCCGCCGTGGAGGTTCAGGTCGATGCCCTTCAGGACGTCGCGGGGGGTCTCTCCCCGAGTCAGCTCCACCCAGAGGGCGCGGGCGTTGAGGGCGGGCGGGTCCTGTCGTCGGGGTGGGGTGTTCCGCTTGGGCTGCGCGCTGCTCCGGGCGCCGGGACGCAGCGCGCGCAGGGCTGAGGCCTTGCCCTTCACAGCCTCCGCCCGGCGAAGATCACCCCACCCCGACGCCACCCGCCCGAGATGCGTTGCCGCGGGAGCGGCGGCGAGGGTTCGGCGCGCTTCGCGAACTCCCGTCGGGAGGGGTTCGATGCCGCTGAGGGAGAAGAGCTTGGCGGCGGGAGTCTCCAAAGCTTCGTCAGCTTCCTGCGCCCAGGCGAGGAAGTTGCCGGGGGTGCCGTCGAAGGCGATCTGGCTCGAGCTCATGGCGACAACGCGATCCGCTGCCGCAAGGCAGCGCTCGAGGCGGTGCTCGGCGAGGAGGATGGTCACGCCCCACTCCTCGTTGAGGCGGCGCAGCAGCCAGATCAGCTCGTCGCCTGCCACCGGGTCCAGCTGCGAGGTGGGCTCGTCGAGGAGGATCAGGCTTGGCCGGGTGACCAGCGCCGCGGCCAGGGCCACGCGCTGCAGCTCGCCGCCGGAGAGGGTGTCGACGGCCCGCTCGAGCAGGTGCGGGACGGCCAGGGCCAGGGCCACCTCCTCGACCGCCCTGGCGCGGGCGCTCGGCCCGTCGCCGCGCAGCTCCAGCGGGAGCTCGATCTCGGCGGCGACGGTGGTCGAGACGACCTGCGTCTCGGGGTCCTGGGCCACGTAGCCGACGACCGCGGCCAGCTCGCCCGGGCCCGAGGCGATCGCGTCCATGCCCACCACCTCAACGGCGCCCTCGATCTCGCCGCCGTGGAAGTGCGGGACCAGGCCGCAGGCGGCGCGGAGGAGGGTCGACTTGCCGGAGGCGGAGCGACCGGCCAGGAGGGCGAACTCGCCGCAGGCCAGGTCGAGGGAGACGTCGCGCAGGGCCGGCCGCAGCGCGTTGGGGTAGCCGTAGGTCAGGCCGTCGACCGCCAGGGCCGGGAGCGCCCGGGTCGGGCTCGCCAGGTCAGGCACGGGAGGCCCCCCGCGCTTGCTCCGCATGGCGCCGATCGGACCCGCGCAGCACGACCGCTGCCCGCCGGGACCTGCCCCGCAGCGGCGCCAGGCCGCTGAGGAGGAGGACCGCCGAGAGGGCGAGGGTCGCCGGGCCGGCGCCGACCTCGATCGCCGGGTATTCGTGGAAGGCGTCGGCGCCGAGGAGCTTGCCGGCGATCGCGGCCGCGAGGACGCTGGCGCCGATCGCGTAGAAGCGGCGGTCGTAGCGGGAGTGGGAGCGGTGGCCCTTGGCCGTTGGAGCGCCGAGCGAGTAGCCGCGCAGCTCCAGCGTCGCGGCCACGTCGACGGCGCGGTCGAGCGACCCGGCCAGCAGGCGCCGGGCGAGCGGGCCGCGACCCACCGGCGCGGCGGCCGGCCCGCGCAGCCGCGCCGCGTCGCGCAGCCGCGCCGCGTCGGCGGCGGCGACCGGGACGAGCCGGGAGACCAGGGTCGCGGTCAGCGCCGAGCGCCCGGCGAACGGGCGCAGGGCGCGCAGGACCCGGTCGGGGTCGACGCAGGCCGAGTAGACGGCGAAGGCGACCATCACCACCGCGGCGCGCAGGCCGAGCACGGCGCCGGCGGCGATCGCCTCGGCGGTGACGTCGACCTGGCCCAGCAGCGGCCACTCGCCCAGGCGCGCCAGCACGGTCGCGCCGCGGCTGACGACGAGGGCGTTGACGGCGACGATCAGCAGCGCCAGGGTCAGCCCCATCCGGAGCGCCGCGCGCACCGCCCTGCGGGCGCCGGCGAGGCGGCCGGCCAGGACCAGCGCGGCGCCGGTCGCGGCGAGGACGATCGGGCTCGAGTAGAGGAAGGCGACGGCGATCAGCGAGCCCAGGTAGGCGACAGCGGCAGCCGGCGTCGCCGCCTGCAGCGGCGCCGAGCTCGGGGTGTAGGCGAAGGGCGATCTCATCGAACCGGGAGCGGCGCCTCCTCCCCCCTTCGACGGCGACCGCGTAGTGGTCGCGCAGGTGATCCGCGTCGAGCAGGCCGGCGGCGGCCCTGACCCCGGCCGGGCTCGCGCCGCTGACGATCCAGACCGGCGGCCCGTCGTAGCGGCGCGTCGCCGCGACCAGGCCGGCGGCGGCGCCGAAGGCGCGCGCCGGCTTGCCGTCCTCGCCAAGCCCCTGCAGCCTGTAGTCGCCGCCGACCCGGCGGAAGCCGGCGAAGACGCCGCTGGCCTGCGGCCCGTCCTCGACCTGCGCCGCTGCCGGGTCCTGCCGCAGCCGCGTCCAGGGGCCGACCAGGACCCGGATCGCCCCCTCCCGGGCACTGGGGGCGATGGCCACCCCGACGCCTTCCAGCCGTTCGCGCACCGTGGCGCAGGCGGCCCCGCCCCCCAGGCATTCGACCGCGACCGGACGCCGGCGTCCTTCGTAGCCGCCGCGGAAGGGCTGCGGCCAGGAGCCGACCACGGCCGGCACCCGCATCGCCGCGCTCCAGTCGCGGTAGTCCCACCAGACCGACTCGCCGCCGCGCAGGCCGTAGTCGGCCGCGCCCACGGTCGACTCGACCCCGTCGACGTAGAAGAACCAGTCGAGCGAGCTGCCCACGCCCTCCTGTGCTTCCAGGCCCTCGATCGACTGCACGAAGCCACCGCCGTAGCGGGTGGTGATGTCGGCCTTGCGTTCGAGCACCCGCATCACGGTGTCGGACTCGGTGGCGTCGTCGAGCTCACGGTGAAGCACGGGCAAGGTCCCGTAGTCCCGCGTTACCGTCAGCTCGACGTCGCCGACCCCCTTGCCGGGGCCGAGGCCGCAGCCGGCGGCCGCGAGCGCTGCGAAGAGCAGCGCGATCGCGACCGCCGTGCCGGCGCCCCTCATGGATCAGCCTCCGGCGCAGGCCCCGCTGAGGCAGACCGCGACCTGGTTGGACGGGATGTCCTTGCCGGCGGTGGCGATCAGCGTGCCCGGCGCCGCGAGCGTCACCGTGGTCGTGCCGTCGGCGCCGGTCGGCGCGCTGGCGCCGGTGACCGTGGCGCCGGCAGCCGGCGTCTTCTTCCCCTTGTCGTCATAGGAGAAGACGCTGACCGTGAACGGCTTGCCCGCTTCCGCGTCGTGCGGCGCGACCAGCGACAGCTCGTCGGGGTAGGGGTACGGCTCGAGCGCCCACAGCACTTCGTCCCCGGAGTGCAGCTTGACCAGTTCGCCGCCCTTGTTGGGGTTCTTGTGGTTGACCTTGAGGTACCAGGAGAGCTTCTTCGTCGTCTGGGACTTGCCGATCCCGCACAGGCCGAGCCCAAATTCGGAAAGGAAGTGGTCAGTGACGAGGAGCGGCCGCAGCGAGGGCGTCAGCTTCGACGCCTGCCCGAGCACGCCAAGCGCGGTCGGCCCCGGGACCTGCACCGATTTGCCGCTGCCGCCGGTCCCGCCGCCGAGGCAGGTCGCCTTCGGGCTGGTCTTGATCGAGGTCGTCTTCGCGCCCAGGATCTGTTCGGTCAGCACCTTGCCGCCGCTGCCGACCACGCGAAGTTCGACCCGCGGCGCCTTGGCAGCGGCGAGCGAGGCGGTCGAGAGCACAGCTACGAGGGCCAGCGCGCACGCAGCGGCCAGCCGGAATGAGACGGGTCTTGGCATTTAAGCCACCCTTTCCTCGAGGGTTGTCATGGCTGGTCGGGGACAGGTCTCCTGGCTCCCGGGGTTCGTCAGCCGCACCTTCCCGGGGACTCCGTGTCCTCCCCAGTGGCTGGCGCCGCAGCGCCTGCGATCTCCTTGACCCGGTCACAGTGGCGGGACCGCGCCGGCTTCTCACCGGACTTCCCTTGACCACCGACCGTATTGCGCGAGCGAGTCTATCCGCTGGCTTGCCGCCAGGGCGGCGACCGCGGCTCGGCCAAACGTCCTCCTGGCCCACTTTGGCCAAGATTATTTGATAAAAGCTATTTCGTTCAACGGCCTTGGTTCGCCTGCCGATGAGACCAGCCAGCGCGCGGACCGCACACATCGGAACCGGGGAGGCGTCGATGTCCAACGAGCCGCGGCAGAGCATGGAAATGGTGGTGGTGAAATCCATCGCCGGAGCGGCCAGGTCCCGCGAGGTATGGGAAGAGGAACGCGGCGAGGACGAGCCGCCGATGAGCGACCTGCAGATCTTCATCGAGAACACGACCGAGATCGTCCGGCGCCACGGCGTGGTGATCGCCCAGCTGGCGATGGTGCCCGGCACGCGGGCGGAGCTGCAGGCGAGCATGCCGGATGCCGTCAAGCGCATCCCGGCCTGGCTGGAGGCGAGGGTGTGCGGGCCGCCGCTGATGACGCCCGAGCTCTTCGTGCGCGGCATCGCCCAGCTGATGGCCGAGCACCGCGCGGCGATCGAACGCGTCGTCGCCGAGCAGGTGCTCGAACCCGAGCCGATCGAAGAGTCCCTGGCCCTGGCGCCGCTGCCCGCCGGCGGCGCCGACGAACCGAACAGCGAGACGATCGTCGCCGTCGGGCAGGCGATGGGCGCCCACCTCGACGCGCTGATAGCGATAGCGCGCGACCTCGACCAGCGCCTCGCCACCATCCGCTGATCGAGATCGAGCGCTGAATTTTCGTCCAGCGGTCTTTGCCCATGCCGCGGCCGTGGCTAGGCTCGCCGCCGCAAGCTGGTCGGACCAAAGGGGGAAAGATGGGACAGGGGAAACGGCTGCTGTCGCCAACGCTGGCGATCTCCGCGCTGGCGCTGTTCGTGGCGCTCGGCGGCAGCGTCTACGCGGCGCAGAAACTGCGGATCAACGGCAAGGCGATCAAAGTCAAATCGCTGCCGGGCAACCGGCTCAAGCCCGGCTCGGTGCCGGCAAACCGGCTCAAGCCAGGCGCCCTCAGCGCCCTCGCCCAGGGCCAGCCGCAGGGCCAGATCACGGGCGCCGAAATCAACGAGCTCAGCCTCGGCCAGGTGCCCGAGGCCGCCCACGCCGAAACGGCCGACAGGGCCCAGAGCGCGGTCGACGCCCAGACCGCGCTCAACGCCGTCAACGCGATCAACGCCAGCACCGTCAACGGCCACGGCGCCGGCTGCCTGCCCGGCACCCAGTCCTTCGCCGGCGCCTGCTGGCAGAGCTCGTCGAGCGAAACGGCGGTCAACGCGCCGGCCGCCGCCACCTCCTGCGCCGTGCAGGGCGGCACGCTGCCGGAGGCGCTGCAGCTCGCGGCCTTCGCTCATGTGCCGGGGGTCAACCTGGATAACGGTGGCGAGTGGTCGGGGGACATTCCAGTCGTCTCATCCCCAGGGGTCTATGGCGTTGTAACTGTTTCGGCTTCCGGTGAAATTTCTTCGTTCCCCTCAACCAACACACGTAAATTTCGCTGCGTGATCCCACTCCTTAGGTGACGACGAGCGAAGGCGCCGCCGCTCAGGTCTCGACCAGGCCGCGCTCGAGCGCGTAGCGAACCAGCTCGGCGCGGCTGGAGAGCCGCAGCTTCTGCTGGATGTGGGCGCGGTGGCTCTCCACCGTGCGGATGCTGATGAAGAGCTGCTCGGCGACCTCGGCGTTGGTGTGGCCGAGGGCGATCAGGCGCAGGACGTCGCGCTCGCGCTCGCTCAGCTCGTCGCTCGCCTGGGAGTCAGAGCCGGCGGCGAGGCGAGCGCCGAGCGCCGGCTGCAGGTAGGTGTCGCCGGCCGCGGCGCTGCGCACCGCCTGCACCAGCTCGGCGTCCGCCGCCTCCTTCAGCACGTAGCCACGCACCCCCGCCTGCAGGGCGCGACGGGCGAAGGCGGGCTCGTTTTGCATCGTCAGCACGACGACCTCGGTTCCCGGCGAGGCCTCGCGGATGTCCGGCACCGCGTCGAGGCTCGAGCGCCCCGGCATGTTGAGGTCGAGAATCAACACCGAGGGCTTGTGGCCACGCACGTAGCGGACCGCGGTGTCGGCATCGCCGGCCTCGGCGACGACCTCGAAGCCCGGCTCGGCGTCGAGCAGCAGCCGCAGGGCGCTGCGGATGACGGTGTGGTCGTCGGCGAGGACGATCGTGGTGGCCTCGATCTCCCCCTGGTCATCAAGCCCCGCATCGGCTTGCACGGTCATCAGGTTACCCGCGCCCGCGGGTCCGGAGGTGGAGCTCATAACTCCATATAAGCGGCCCACCGGAGAGCCGACATCGGTGTTTTCCCGCGAACCTCGTTTGATCCATTGACTTTGAGCATAGGCTGGGGCCAGGTAGGATCGACTTGGCCAATTGCTCTGGAGGTGAGGGCTGAAGTGGCGCTGGGGTACAACAGCGATGCTCTTGACGAGCCTCGTCTGCGGGAGCTGATCGACGTCGGGCGCCGCCTGCTGGCGGAGCTGGACCCCGAGGCGGTCTTTCGCCAGGTGCTGGAGGTGGCCTGCCAGCTGACCGGCGCCCGCTACGCCGCGCTCGGCGTCCTCGACGCCGAGCGCCACGAGCTCGAGCGCTTCATCACCCACGGCATCGACGATGAGGCGCGGCGGGCGATCGGCAACCTGCCGCGCGGCCGCGGCGTCCTCGGCCTGCTGATCGAGCAGCCGCGCCCCCTGCGGCTCGGCGACGTCGGCGATCACCCGCGCTCCTACGGCTTCCCCCCGGCCACCCGCCGATGGCCAGCTTCCTCGGCGTCCCGGTGATGGTTCGCGGCCGCGCCTGGGGCAACCTCTACCTCACCGAGAAGCGCAGCGGCGAGTTCGACGAGGGCGACGAGCAGTCGGCGATGATCCTCGGCGAGTGGGCGGCGATCGCGGTCGAGAACGCCGGCCTCTACCGCAGCGTCGAGAGCCAGCGCGACGAGATGGAGCGAACGGTCCACCGGCTCGAAGCGACCACCGAGATCGCCCGCGCGGTTGGCGGCGAGACCAACCTCGACCGAATCCTCGAGATCGTGGTCAAGCGCGGGCGGGCGCTGGTCGAAGCTCGCTCGCTGCTGATCCTGCTTCGCGACGGCGGTGAGCTGAGGCCCGTCTCGGCCGCGGGAGAGCGCGGCGCCGAGGCGGCGGAGGCTGGCGTCCCAATCCACGGCTCGGTCCCCGGCCAGGTGCTGGAGGCGCGGGCGCCGCGCCGCATCCACGACCTCGACCCAAGCCTGCTGGCGCGCCCCGGCAGCCAGGAGGCGGGCGTCACCGCCCTGCTCGTGCCGCTCGTCTTCCGCGGCCAGGCGCTCGGCGTCCTGGTCGCGCTCGACCCGCTCAGCCGCGACACGGGCTTCAGCGACGAGGACGAGCAGGTGCTCGTCTCCTTTGCCGCCAGCGCCGCGACGGCGGTCGCCACGGCCCAGTCGGTCGCCCAGGATCGCACCCGTGACCGCATCGCCGCAACCGAGCGCGAGCGCGGCCGCTGGGCGCGCGAGCTGCACGACGAGTCGCTGCAGAGCATGGCCGGCCTGCGCGTGCTGCTCTCGGCGGCGCGGCGCGGTGACCAGGGGGAATCCGACCGGCTGCTCTCGCAGGGGCTCGAGCAGGTCGACAACGCGATCGCCGAGATGCGGCGCCTGATCGCCGACCTGCGGCCGACCACGCTCGACGAGCTGGGGCTCGGCGCCGCCCTGGAAGCGCTGGGAGAACGCACCGAGATGGGCGGCGTCAAGGTCGAGATGAAACTCGACCTCGCCTTCCACTCCGGGCGCAGCGAGCGGCGGCTGGCCAGTGAGCTCGAGGACACCGTCTTCCGCCTGGTCCAGGAGGCCCTCCACAACTCCCTGCACCATGGCGATACCGACCTCGCCAGGGTCGAGGTGAGCGAGGGTGACGAGACCCTGCGGGTGAGCGTCTCCGACGAGGGCAGCGGCTTCGACCCCGGCGCCGACAGCGACGGCTTCGGCCTGGTGGCGATGCGCGAACGCGTCGGCCTCGCCGGTGGGACCCTGGAGCTGAAGAGCTCCCCCGGGGAGGGCACCTCGATCGTCGCCGTCCTCCCCGCTCGCCAGCGCAGCAGCGAAAAAGCCGCCTGAGGGCCTGAGACCAAGCAGATCAAGGACGCAGGAAGCGTGGCGTGCTTCTGCACGCGAGCGACCCGAGGACGCAGAGATGCGCCGGTCTCAGGCCTCAGGCGCCCAGCATCGCTCGGTAGAAGCTGTAATCCCGGCGGTCGGGGCGCAGGTTGGAGGCGAGGGCGAGGTGATGGCGGGCGCGCTCCGTCTCCCCCGTCTTGGCAAGCGCCCGGCCGAGGCAGAAGTGGGCGTAGTCGTTCACCTGGTGCTTCTCGACCACCGCCTTGAACTCCACCGCGGCGGCGGCGAAGCGGCCGGAGCGGAAATAGGCGCGGCCCAGCGCCTCGCGCACGGAGGACTTCTCCGGCGCCCGCCGCGCCGCCTCCTCCAGCGGCGCCGCTGCCTCGACGAAGTCCTCCTCCTCGAGCAGCTCGATGCCGCGACGGTAGAGAGTGAAGGTTGAGTCGACCTCTGACCCTGAGGGCATCGGTCAAGTGTAGGAGTCCGGTCGCGCCGAGCCAAGCGGCTGACCCGCCTGCCGTCCGCATCGGCCGGTAGCTTCGCGCCCGTTCAATCGGGAGAGGAAGTGGGAGAGAGTGAAACTCGTGATCGGGATCGTGCGCCCGGAGAAGGCGAACGACGTGCTTGAGGCGCTCTACCGAGCGGAGGTTCGTGGGGTGTCGATCAGCCGCGTGCAGGGCCATGGCGGTGAGCTGGAGCGGGTCGAGACCTATCGCGGCACGACCGTGAAGATGGGACTGGCGGAGAAGGCCCGCTTCGAGATCGCGGTCTCCGACGACTTCGTCCAGGCCACCGTCAACGCGCTCTGTGAAGGCGCTCGCACCGGCGAGGTCGGCGACGGCAAGATCTTCGTCCTGCCGCTCGACCACGCCGTGCGCATCCGCACCGGCGACACCGACATGGGCGCCGTCACCCCGGTGGACAAGTGATCGGCGCGCCGCTCCTCACCGCGGTCGCCCAGGTCGACACCGGCGATACCGCCTGGATGCTGATCGCGACGGCGCTGGTGCTGATGATGACGCCGGCGCTGGGCCTCTTCTACGCCGGCCTGGTGCGCTCGAAGAACACCCTCAACACCTTCATGATGTGCGTCGGGGCGATCGCCGTCGCGATGGTCACCTGGGCGATCGTCGGCTACTCGCTCGCCTTCGACGGCAGCGGCTCGCTGATCGGCGGCCTCGGCTACGCCGGCCTGCACGGCGTCGACTTCGTCCCGCGCGAAGGGACGACGATCCCCCACCTCCTCTTCATGGCCTTTCAGGCGACCTTCTGCATCATCACCGTGGCCCTGGTCTCCGGCGCCGTGGTCGAGCGGATGCGCTTCGGCGCCTTCCTCGTCTTCGCCGCGCTGTGGTCGATCTGCGTCTATTCAGTGCTCGCCCACTGGGCCTTCGGCGGCGGCTGGCTGATGGCGGGCGGCACGCTCGACTTCGCCGGCGGCGTCCCGGTCGAGATGGGCTCGGGCTTCTCGGCCCTGGCGGCGGCGCTGGTCGTCGGCGCCCGCAAGGACTACGGCCGCCAGGCGCTCCTCCCCCATAACGCGATGTACGTGCTGCTCGGCGCTGGCCTGCTCTGGTTCGGCTGGTTCGGCTTCAACGGCGGCAGCGGCTTCTCGACCGGCAACCCCAGCGTCCTCGCCTTCACCAACACGCTGCTGACGCCGGCCTGCACCCTGATCGTCTGGTTCGCGCTCGACCTGATGCGCGGCCGCAAGGTGACGGCGATCGGCGCCGCCACCGCGATCATCGTCGGCTGCGTTGCGATCACGCCGGCCGGCGGCTTCATCAGCCCCGGCTGGGCGATGCTGCTCGGCGCCCTCGCCGCCCTGCCCAGCTACGCGATCATCGTCTGGCGCACGCGGACCCGGGTCGACGAGACGCTCGACGTGCTCGCCGCCCACGGCATGGCCGGCTTCTTCGGCATCCTCTTCATCGGCTTCTTCGCCGAGATCGGCTGGAACGGCGTCTCCAACGGCCTCTTCTACGGCAACGCCGCCCAGCTCGGTGACCAGGCCCTGGCCGCGCTCGCCGCCCCGGTCTACGCTTTCACCGTCACCTTCGCGCTGCTGAAGCTGATCGGCGCGGTGATGCCGCTGCGGGCGAGCGAGCACGACGAGGCGGTCGGCATGGACGTCGTCCAGCACGGCGAGGAGGCCTACGTCAGCGGCGAGGGCGCGATCCTCGTCTTCCCCGAGGACGGCGGGCCCGTCCCGGTCACCGTCGCCGACCCGGGCTGATCGACGAGCTGCATCACCGATCGCCCGCACCCGATCCGGCTGTGGCGGGCGCCTGCGCCGATGCGCCCACGTAGCGGCGCGGCGAGCCGAAGCTCGCCGCGCCGCAACATGAGTCGTTGTTGTCGCTGCCGGGACCGCTAGCCGCAGGGCACCCGCAGCGGCAGCTGCTTGTCGTTCGCCTTCTTGCCGTTCTGGGCTTTCATGCCCAGCACCGAGGAGAGGCGGCCTTTGCAGAGGTTCCTGGAGTTGACCAGGAGGCCCTTCTTGCCGCCTTCCATGCGCAGCACGAACTTGCTCACCGGCTGGTCGGGGATGTTGTTGAACACGGTCTTGATCCCCCCGTTCTTGGAGGTGATCACCCCGTACAGCTGGATGTTCACCTGACCGCGCAGATCGGCGACCAGGTCGGGCAATTCATGTTTGGAGGAGACCAGGTAGACCGGGCCCCGCAGCGGCTTGCCGAGCAGCGGGCTGCGCGCCTGCGCGTGCCCGTAGATGGCGGCCTTGGGACAGGTCTGCGAGGCCAGCTGCGGCCTCGTGCAAACGGTCTTGATGTGCGACTGGTCCAGGAACAGCGCGTGCGGCAGGGCAAGTGCCGTGCGCAGGACGTTGGCGTCCTTTCCGCGGGTTTCGAGAATCGCCCGCAGCTTCGGGTGCTTTGCCCTCTGGGTTACGCCCTTGCCGCCGAACAGCCGCGTGTGCAGCGTCGGCTTGAAGCCCAGCTTGTTGCAGCCAGTTGCCTGGAAGGGCACCGACACCGGGTACGAGCTGAAAGCCGCCGGATCGGTTGGATTGGACCCGCCTCCGTTGAGGAAGCCGCTGATCGAGTCGGCGTTGCAGTTGGTCGGGTTGTGCATGAACTTCTTGCGGTCGACGTTGACGTCGATCGCGCGCAGGTCGAGCTTGACCCCGCCGTAGACGTCGGGAATCGGATCGGAGACGGCGTTGACCTGCGCCGTCACCGGATCGACGAACAGAGCCACCCGGACAACCACGTTGCCGAGGTCGAACGGTCCGGCCAGCGCCGGGGTGATCGTCACGAACGAGAGCGGCGCACCTTTGTAGGGACCCATCAGGTAGGCCTTGCCGCCGATCTTCAGCGGAACGGAGCCGGTTCCCGATTCGGTCGTGGTGGTGCCGATCTCGCTTGCCGTCGGACAACTCGGGCTGGCCAGCTCGGCCGCCCCGCTGCTTGCCGCAGCCGCCGCCAGGGCGTCCTCGGGGCAGTAGGGAATGCCGGTCAGGTTGCCCGCGTGACCCTTGGGCAGGGTGACGTTGACGCCCTTCAGCTCCTGTTCTCCGTCGCCGCGGCCGATGTGGACGCGGAAGGGGCTGTAGGCATTGGCCTTGGTGCTGTCGGATTTAGCCGTGTAGCTGGGTTTGAACGGCCGGGCCGCCAGCGTCGCCGGGCAGGTGCCGCCACCCGGGGCGGTCGAGAGGGTGAAGCCGCTCGACGGGTTCTTCGTCGATTTCGGCGTCGACCACGGTTCCATCACGCTGGTCGTGGTTGCCGGCGAACAGGTTGGCGGGCTGCTCAGCACCCCCTTGGCGTCGTCGAGGTGCACTTTGACCGATGTGAACGGCACCTGTGGGGTCTCGGCGAACGTCGCCGTCAACTGCCCGGTTTTCGGGTTCGCTTTCGTGTTGCCGATCAACCGTGCTGAGATCCCATATTCCGCCGACTCGGCGACGACGAAGATGCGGAACTCGTCGCCCGACTCCGGATCGCGGCTGAGCTGCTGGCCGAGGTAGGCATTGCCCTTCAGGGTCCCGGCCGGCAGCGGCGGTGTCTCGACTTCAACCGTGCCGATCTTCGACCCGGCCGGGCAGGCCACCGGGTTGCGCGTGCCCTTGCCGAACTGGGCGTCGCTGCACGACTGCAGCCCGTTGGCAGCCGAGGGGTTCAGGCCCATGCCCTCCGGCAGGGTTACGTGGGCGTTGCGCAGATGGGACTCGCTCTGCGTTCCCCCACCTTCGATGAACGGCAGGGTCGTCTCGATCGTCGGAGTTGCCGGCGAGTCGACCTGGGTCGTCCCCGGGGCGACGTTGAGCCCCGGATCGAAGGGCACGGTGGCGCATCCGGTCTGGGTCAGGCCTTGGGGAAGGGTCGTGTCCGCTTCGAACGGGGTCGCGCTGTTGGGGAAGTCCGCTTCCGGCAGCGCGACCGACTCCGCCCGCAGGAACGTCGTGTAGATGCCCTCGTAAGGGGGCAGCTGAGAGCTGAAGCAGGTGGTCGGGTTGGTGATGTAAGTGCCGTCACCGGAGGTGCCGACGTTGACCAGGCGGCTCTTCCAGCTCCGGGTGCCGGGGTTGGGCGAGGGGAGGTGGATGGTGAAGCTCTCGTGGTAGTCACCCTCCCAGGCGACTTCGGTGTTGAGGAAGACTGTTTTTTTGCTGGCGGGTGTGCTGCCGATTTTGAAACCGAATTTGGCCGGTTCGCCGAAGTCCGGAACGAGGTTGTAGAGGGGAACCCTGGTGACGAACTGGGTGGGCGGAACTTCGCCTCCGTTGGCTTCGATCTTGAGGGTCAGTCGCTCTTCGCCGACCTGGCTCGAAGCCGCGCAGCCCGGAAGTTCGGTCGGTGGGGCCGGGGTTTCGAATTCCGCCATCGTGCAGCGAGTCAGGGTGGCCTGTGGATTGACGGTCAACCCAGGCGGAAGATCGACGTGGATCGTCTTCACCGGCCCGATTGGACGCATTGCCCCTGGAAAATTGACGGGGTCAAATTCTTCCTGCTTGACGATGTACTGCGTGAAGCCGATCGGCGGATGACCGGCCGCGGTCCTGAAGTACTGCGAAATCGGCGATTCCGGCCGACACTGGTCAGTGATCAGGTCTTCGGTACAGGTCCCCGCTTGCCAGCCGTCAAGGGCGGTCGAAGGGGTGTGCTGTTCTTCGATGATGTCTCCGGTATCGGCCTGTGCAACCGATACCCCGAATACAAGCCACACAGACATCACCACGAAAGCGATCAGACGCCTAGCCATTCATTTCTCCTCATTCGCATTGGACGTAACCCAGTCCCTGCGCATGGCGCTAAATCCTTCCGCGCCTATTACGGTACTCGCCTATACCCGCTGCAATCAAGGGGGGAAACCCGCAGATCCCCCGCAGACGCCATCGATCGATGGCGTCGAGGCCGCAAATCGGCTCCAGCAAGCCATTGCCGCGAGTGGGCGCCCGGTCCTAGCCGGGTAGGGTCGAACCTGCAATGTCCGTCCAAAGCGACCGCCTGCCGCACGTCGACGAGCACTCGCTCGCCGTCGGGGCCGGCGCCGACGCGACCTGGGAGGCGCTGCTGCGCGTGGTCGAGGGGTCGTTCGGCTCGCGCGCAACCGCGCGAATCGCGCGCCTGCTGGGCTGCGCCGAGGTCGACGCCTCAGGGCCCCGACCGCTCGCTGCCGGCTCCACCCTTCCCGGCTTCGCAATCGAGGCGTCGGAGCGGCCCGGGCAGCTCGCCCTCACCGGCGGCCATCGCTTCTCCGACTATGCCCTGATCTTCCGCTTGAGCGAGGGGGACGGGGGGAGCACCGTGGTCCGGGCCGAGACCAGGGCCAGCTTCCCCGGCCTCAGGGGTCGGGCCTACCGCGCCATGGTCGTCGGCACTCGCGGCCACGTCCTGGTTACGCGCCGCCTCCTCGGCGCGGTCAAACGACGCGCCGAGAGGCCCGCGCCGCCGCGATCCGCGTAGCCCGCGGGTCCAGCCCCGGCCGAGTCAGCCCGCGGCGAGGGCGGCTGACGATCCGCCGCTTTCCTCGGCGAAGGCGCGCCGCAGCGCCTCGTCGAACGATTCCGGCGAGATCCCGAACGGCTCCGCGCCGGAGGGGTCGGTGACAATGGTCGCCGTGGTCAGGCCCTCGACCAGGGGGCGCGCCACCCTCGTGTCGACCGGCGTGACGAGGCCCAGCCAGAGCGCCGACAGCCAGGGCGTGATGAAGGGAACCGGAAGCTTCCGCCGCGGTGACTTCCCCATCGCGATCGCCATCCGATCCAGCATCGCCGAGTAGGAGAGCACGTCGGGGCCGCCGATCTGCACCTCGCGGCCCTCGGACTCGGCAACCTCGGGAGCGCGCCGCAGGTATTCGACCGTCGCCTCGATGCCGATCGGCTGCGTGTCCGTGCGCAACCAGCTGGGGGCGATCATCAGCGGCAGCCGCCCAACCAGGTAGCGCAGGGTCCTGTAGGACTCGCTGCCGGCGCCGACCACCATCGCCGCCCGGAAGTAGGTCAGCGGAGGGCCCTCGGCGGCGAGGACGCGCGCGGTCTGGTGACGGCTGCGCAGGTGCTCCGATTCACCCTCGGCGCCGAGCCCGCCGAGGTAGACGACCCGCCTGACCCCTTCGCGCTTGGCCATCCGGGCGAAGTTGAGGGCGCCGAGGCGCTCGCGCTCGGCAAACCCCGCGCCCCCTCCCATCGCGTGGACGAGGTAGTAGGCGACCTCGACGCCCTCCGCCGCGCCCGCGAGGCTCACCGCCTCGGTGACGTCGCCGACGTGCAGGTCCAGCCCCGCCGCCTCGAGCGAAGGCGCCTTGGAGCGATCGCGGACCAGGCACCTGACCGGTGACCCCGAGCCCTGCATCGATTTCGCCAGCCGGCCGCCGACGAAACCCGTTGCCCCGGCGATGAGGGTGCTTGCCGCGATCTTCCCAAGCTACTCGGCCGGCGCGTTGGGGCTGCGAAGCTACGGCCCGTGCCCGTACACGTCCTCGAGCGGAGCCAGCGGATCGAGCTGCCGATCGAGCAGGCCTTCGCCTTCTATGGCGACGCGCTCAACCTGGAGCCGCTAACCCCTCCCTGGCTCCACTTCAGGGTGACGACGCCGGGGCCGATCGTGATGCGGGCCGGCACGCTGCTCGACTACCGGCTGAAGCTGCACGGGGTGCCGGTGCGCTGGCAAACCCGGATCGAGACCTGGGAACCGCCGGCGCGCTTCGTCGACATCCAGGCCAGGGGCCCCTACTCCCTCTGGGAGCACACCCACCTGTTCGAGCGCGACGGCGAGGGCGCGACCATCAGCCAGGACCGCGTCCGCTACGAGATCCCGCTGGGGCCGCTCGGGGAGATCGCGCACCGCCTCTTCGTCCGCCGCGACCTGGCGCGGATCTTCGACTACCGCGGCGAAGCCGTGGCCGAGCACCTTGCCGCGAGCAGCGCCGAGGTGCGGCCGTAGCGCGCAGCCTCAGCCGCTGAGCTCGTCGCTGCGTTTGACCGGCTTCCCCGGCAGCAGCGTGAAGGCAGCGATCATCTCCGAGCCGATGACGAGGTCCTCGCCGTGTGAGTTGAGGCTCACCTTGCCGTGCGGCCCCGGGGAAATCGCCGGATCACCCTCCGTCAGCAGGCCGTCGACTCGGTGGCCGGTCGTCGCCTCGATCCTGATCGGGATGCCGTCATCGCGCTCGGCTCGAACCCGCTCGAGGGCATCGTGGAACCACGAGGGCGGCTCGGCCGGCGGGCGCTCGTAGCGGGTTCCGATCGCGAAGGTCTCGGCCATGGGCCGAGAATCTACGGATCGGCCGCGCGCCGCGTTCAGAGGTGCTGCAACAGCGCTGTTGCATATCTGCATCAACAGAGATACCGTGCTTCGATCGCCGAGTCCGTTTCCCAAGCGGAGTTCCTCGAGGCGGCCCGCCGGGCGCTCTCAGCCCACGGCTACAACGGCGCCACCGTCGAGCGCATCGCCGCGGAGGCCGGCGTCTCCCGCGTGACCCTGCATCGTCGCGGCATCAGCAAGGACGGCCTGCTCGCCGGGCTGGTCTCGCGGGCGACCGAGGACTACCGCCGGGCGCTGTGGCCGGCGCTGACCGCGGAGGGCTGCGGCGCCGAGCGGCTGACCCGGGCGCTGGAAGCGCACTGCGCCGTGGCGGAGGAGCACATGGGGCTGCTCCTCGCCCTGCGCGCCCAGGCCGATGGCGTCTTTCACGAGGAGGGAGAGGAGGCGCTGACCCGCGACGTCTTTACCGAGCCGCTCGAGCGGCTCCTGCGCGACGGCGCCGCCGACGGCTCGCTGCGGGTGAACGACCCCCGCGAGATGGCCACCGTTCTCTTCAACCTCGTCGGCTGGACCTACGTCCACCTGCGAACCGGGCATGGCTGGCCGCCCGAGCGGGCCCTGCGGGCGACGCTCGAGCCGACCCTGCACGGACTGCTGGCGGCGTCGCCGGGATCGCCGCGATGAGCTCGGAGGGCCGTTACGTACCTGCCGCCGGGCTGCGCGGCATGACCCGTTTCTACGACTCCGCGATCGCGCTGACGATGCGCGAGCGGCTCTTCCGCGGCCGCCTCGCCCAGCAGGTCCTGGCGGGCCTGCCGCAGAGCGGCCGCATCGCCGACGTCGGCGCCGGGACCGGCACCTTGGCGATCGCCCTCGCCGCGGCGCCCGCCGCGGCGGAGGTGGTCGCCGTCGACGGAGATCCGCAGGTGCTGGCAATCGCCCGGGCCAAGCCGGGCGCTGCCCGCGTCGAGTGGAAGTCGGGACTGGCGGACGGGCTGCCGCTTGCCGATCGAAGCTGCGACCGGGTCGTGATGTCGCTCCTCCTGCACCACCTGGGCGCCGACGGCAAGCGCGCCGCCCTCGCCGAGGCCCAGCGGGTCCTCCGCGACGGCGGCAGGCTCCACATCGCCGACTGGGGCAAGCCGCAGGACCCGCTGATGCGGGCCTGCCTCTTCACCCTCGCCATCATCGACGGGTTCGACGGCATCCGCGATCATGCCGCCGGCCGCCTGCCGCTCTTCATCGAAGGCGCCGGCTTCTCCGCGGTCGAGCGCCACGATCGGCTGCGAACGGCCTGGGGAAGCCTGGAGCTGCTCAGCGCGGTGCGCCGCTAGCCCGGGGCACCCGGCGGCCAGCACGGCCCGCCCTCCAGCGCAGAGCGGCCGCTCGCCTGCCAACCTTGCCGAAGCCGAGAGCGACCGCGGGCGTCTCGCCCCCACGCTCCCCCACCAGGGTGACCACCATTCGACTCGACCACGTACAGATCGCCGCACCACCCGACTGCGAGGCGGCGGCGCGGCGGTTCTTCGGTGACCTGATCGGCCTGCCAGAGCTGGCAAAGCCCGAGCCGCTGCGAGGGCGCGGCGGCGTCTGGTTCGCACTCGGCGAGCAGCAGCTGCACGTCGGGGTCGAGGCGCCGTTCTCGCCCGCGCTCAAGGCCCACCCAGCGATACGAGTTTCGCTCGCCACCCTCGATGCGCTCGCAAGCCGCCTGGCCGCGGCCAGCGCCGAGGTCCTCTGGGATGACTCGCTGCCGGGGGAGCGCCGCTTCTACTCCCGGGACCCGTGGGGCAACCGCATCGAGTTCCTCGCGAGGGAGCTCGAACAGGATTGACGGGCGGGGAGCGAATGCTTGTGTGCCGTCACCATCGGACCGCGCTCGATTCTGCCGGTCACGATTTGCGCCGAGCAGCGCCGGGCCCTTTGCGCCCGGGCCCTCGACCACCTAAGGTGAACGCGTGAGCAAGCGGGGCATGCACCCACTCGCCGACAGCTCGCGCCTCGCCGCCGTCAAGGGGCGACCCCGCCGAGCATCGGCATCCATCCATTCCCTCGACGAGGCCTGCTCCACGCTCGTAGCTCGCCTGCGCGAGCGCCTCCCGGAGCTGGAAGCGACCCTCACCACCCGGGTCTACGCGATCTCGGACCCCCGCGAGGTCGCCGACCCCGCCTACCTACCCAGCCTGCGCGCCGCCCTCACCACCGCCCTCGACTACGGCCTCACCGCGATCGAGCTAGGCGAGCGCCGCGCCCCCGGCGTCCCACCGGCCCTGCTCGCCGAGGCGCGCCTGGCGGCTCGCGCTGGCGTAGCCCTCGACACCGTGCTGCGGCGCTACTTCGCCGGCAATGCCCTGCTCGGCGACTTCCTCGTCGACGAGGCGGAGCGGGCCGAGGTGCCGAGCTCCGCCCTGCGCCGACTGCTGCGCAGGCAGGCCACGCTCTTCGATCGCCTGCTCGAGGCGGTGAGCGAAGAGCACGCCCGCGAGGCCAAGAGCTGGCCGAGCAGCGCCGCGGAGCGGCGTCGCGAGTGCGTCAAGAGCCTGCTCGCCGGCGAGCTGGTCGATCACTCCGAGCTCGGATATGACCTCGACGCCCACCACCTCGCCCTGATCGCCAAGGGAGACGGGTCGCCGGAGGCAATGCGCGCGTTGGCCGAGAGGCTCGACCGCAACCTGCTCGCCGTCTGCCGCGAGGAGGAGTCCACCTGGGCCTGCTGGCTCGGAGGCAGGCGCCCGCTCGAGGCCGAGCAGGCCCTGCAAGCGCTTGGCGAAATCCCCCTGGATCGGGTGCTCGTGACCGTCGGCGAGCCCGGCGAGGGGCTCTCGGGCTGGCGGCTCAGCCACCGCCAGGCCAAGGCGGCGCTGCCGATCGCCGAGCGCAGGGGGCAGCCCGTCCTCCGCTACGGCGACGTCGCCCTGCTGGCATCGGTCCTCCGCGACGATCTCGTTGCCACCTCGCTGCACCAGCTCTACCTGGAACCACTCGAAAACGCGCGGGACGGCGGCAAGATGGCGCGGGAGACCCTGCGCGCCTACTTCGCCGCGGAGCGGAATGTCTCCTCGACCGCCGCCGTGCTGGGCGTGGATCGTCGCACGGTGAGCAATCGCATTCGCGCCATCGAGGATCTCTTCGGCCGCCCCCTCAAGGACGTCGCGACGGAGCTGGAGACCGCACTGCAGCTGGGCGACTGACTCGATCGCGGTCGCCCGCGGGGTGCCCGGACCCGTAGCGCCGTCACGGCTCGCGCCTTCCCAGCTTGCTCAATCCCCGGTCAGCAAAGCCCCATATTGGGGAAGCGACACCAGCCCCCAGGCGGAAAGGATTGGCTTGACCGATCCATCTCAAGAGGCAAGGGGAAAGCATGGGGAAGCAGCTGATTCGCGCCACGGCCATCGGGGTCGGGTTCGCGCTGATCCTGGCGGCGAGTGCTTTGGCCGAGCCGGAGGTGGCCCAGGTGGGCAGCCTCTTCCTCAGGGACGACGGCGGAATCCTGCCGTCCAAGCTGCCCAGGGGCAAGCCGGCGCCAATCTCGGGCTACATCAACGCCCAAATCGGAACCGTCGACGGCAGCCACCCTCCGGCGATCGAGAGCGTGATCGTCGACTTCGACAAGACCATTCACGTGGACGCCAAGGGCCTCCCCGCCTGCAAGCAAAGCCAGCTCGTGGCGCGCGCCACCGTCGACGCGAAGAGGGCCTGCGCCGATGCGATCGTCGGCGCCGGAGAGGGGGAAGTCGAGGTCGCCTTCCCTGAACAGAAGCCGTTTGCCGCCAAGGGCCCGATCACCCTCTTCAACGGCGGCGTCCGCGGCAACACCACGCTGCTGCTCGTCCACACCTACGTCGACGTCCCGGCGCCCACCGCCGTCATCGTCCCGGTCAAGATCAGCCAGATCCACCGCGGCCACTTCGGCCTGCGCGCGGACGCGCAGATCCCGGCGATCGCCGGAGGCGCCGGCTCGGTCACCAAGTTCAAGCTCAAGATAGGCCGCAAGTTCACCTACAAGGGCAAGCGGAGGAGCTACCTGACCGCCAGCTGCCCAACCGGGAGCTACTACACCGAAGGGGAAGTCCTGTTCGCCGACGGCACGAAGCTGGGCCTGGCCCACACTCTGCCCTGCACCCCCATGGGTTAGTCGCCAGCGCGCCTCCCCGCGAGGCCGCGACCGCCAATGCGGTTGGGGTTCGCGTCGGCCCCGGGCCTCTCGGTCGTGGGCACAAAGCTCCTCAGGTGGACGCTCGGTGCACTTGAAGTGCGGCGGGCGGACTGAACCTCACTACTACGACCTCAGCTCGAGACGGCCAAACCGATTGAGTCAGGAAGTAGATCCACTCAAGGAAGATGGCGACCTTTTCAGCATAAGCACCACGGTGCCGATCGCAAATAGGGCAGCGCTGCCTGCGTGCATCAGCCTGTCGTCGGCCCACAGGATCGCAAAAGCCGCATTGCAGGCGCTCATCAGCAGATAGGCCCAAATGGCAAACAGCCTTTGCCGGGGTGAGAGCTGACGACGCCCTCGGCCACCATCGGATGACCCCGGTGTCGCGGTCGCCGGCTCCGGGGCCTCCCCAAACCGCGGCAGCCAGCTTCGCGTGACATCGGCGAGATTGCGTCGCAAACCCAGGCCGACAACGGCGATGCCAAGCGTAATCCCGACGACCCAAGCAATGAGATCGCTGTTCATCAGCCCACCATATCGGCAGTCGATGGAATGCCGCTACGGGATTCGAACCCCGGTTCCGGACCGAGCAAGCCTCCTACAGGCCGTTCGCATTTGATTCATGCCTGCTGGAGTTCTGCGCTGATTTGGCTCGCGAGTGGGAGCCGCCAACACTGTTGAACCCGGCTCAGAGGATGCGTGTCGAGACTAATCTTCTACCCGGTCAGGATACGGACTACGAACTGGTTCCAACCACCCCAGCCCCGACGAAGCGGAGCTCCTCTGTCGCCAGCACAAGACGAGCGCTCTGCCAGCGACAGGAGTCGCCGCACGCCGCCGGGCCGGGCAGATGGCCGGCGAGCATCGAAGAGGGCACGACGATCGGCTGCGTGCTCTCGGCACTCGCTGGAGGACCCGCGCTGACACCAGACCACAGGTGCAGGACCGAGCGAGGATCGAGCTCACTGGCCACGCTCCACTCATGTGCGCTCAAGAAGAGAGGGAACCGGCCCAGGTCCGGCAGCGAAGTGCTCTTGACCTCAATAGCAATCGGCTCCTCCGGTGCCAGATCGGCGAAATCTCCGCCTGCGTAGCTGAGTACGTCGAACCCATAGGCGTCGCTCTCCCGGGCCAGCCACCTCACCCTGTCGGCGAGGCCTACGAAGCCTTGGCGAGCAAGGCGGGAACGCTCATACGCGACTGTCAGCTCCTCACCAGCATTGCCGACTGCCTTGCGCGCCGCCGAGGTATCTTGAGACCGCGGCGCTTTGCCAAGTGCCTCCCACCAAGCCCATCCGGCGGGATTGCTCGAGTCGGGGGGCGGGAACAAACCAGCTGATTTCAGAATCCGCCGTTCCTCTGTCGGCAGCACCACCTCCAGATCATCGGGTGACCCTTGCCACCATGCCACCCAGGACGGTGGCTCTCTGAAAAACAGTGCCGAGACAAAGAGTCTCACGAGCTCTGCGCTGGGCTCGTCTTCATGACTTAATTCCAGCGCGTGCTTGCTGAGCTCGGTCAGCACGGTCATGCCGTTGCGTTCCTCAAAGAACCCGCCTGCACGGGCAAGGACAATCCCGTCTCGGATCGGCAGCCCGCCTGCCCGCAGGCCGCTGCGTTGGGCGAACTTGAGCAGTTCGGACTCAGGCGCCTCCCCGCCAAGCTGGTCGAGGGTCCGCAACAGTAGCCATAGGGCAGTTAGCTTGCCCCTGCTGATCGACATCGCGAGCACTTCTCATCCCTCCCGATCGCCAAGGATGTGACCCACTATCAAGTCGACATCAGCGGCCTCGATACCCGCCGGAAAGGCCTCTTCCACGTCTTCGGCGTCATAGACGAGCGCGCCAAGGCTGTGGTCGTTGAGCACCGCTTCCATATTGTCGAGCTTGGTCGTGAGGCGTTCATTGACCCGGTCGTCGATTGTGCCGGTGGCGACGAGAACGTCAACGCGCGGTTTGACGTCGGGGTCCATGCCCAGACGGTGAATCCGATCAACTGACTGTAGATAGTGCGCAGCGTTGAAGCTACGGTCGAGATAGATGGCGCGGTGGCAGGCACGGTGGAGGCTGATTCCCTCCCCGGCTGCCGCTGGATTGGCGATCATCACCTTCGTGTTCTTGTCCTCCTCGAACAACCGAATCCGACCCTCCCGGGTGTCGGTGTCGTCATCGGCGCCGGTCGGAACCGCACCGAAGATGACGACGGCCCCGTGACTGGAGAGGGCCTTCTCCAGGATCTGGACGTTGGTCACGAACTGCGACCAAATAAGAACCTTGTCTCCTTCCCCGACGATCTCTTCGGCAAGGGAAATCGCAGCGGCGAGCTTCGCGGGACGTTCGCTCGCGGCGAGCTCTCGCAGGAGATCCCAAGCTCTCAGGTCTTCGCCTTCGAGGCCGAGACCGCCTTTGTCGGCGAGCCCGCCGCCGGTAAGCAGCATCGGGTTCACGGCTACCTGGAGGAGCCGAACCACGTGACGGCCGAGCAATCGCAGGAAGCGTTGGTCCCGCGGATTCATGCCAGAGGAGGCACGAGCAGCCTGTGAGCGCAGCAGTTCGTAGAGCTCCTCCTGCAGCGGACCAAGCGTGACGCCCTTCGGCTCGACTACGAGGTCGGGGAGATCCAACTCCGCCTTCGTGGTCCGAACGTACAGCGGTGAGATCGCACCCTCGATCGCCTCGAGCACCGGCGCTTGCGATTCAATCCCCAGCGGACCGGCTGGCAACACCGCTTGGCCGGGCCAGAGGAACTCGAGCTGAGCGCGGAGGTCCTCCGGAGAGTGGGGCAACGGCGTGCCGCTGAGGATGTCGCGACGGACTGCCGCGTGGTTCAGCTCAAGCGCAGCCGTGGCGGTGACCGCGGCCGCTCCACTCTTGATCCGGTGAGACTCGTCGAGCACGACGTGGGCGCGGAAGAGCGCCGTCCAGTCGAGGATCTGCCCGAGCACTCTAGGCAGTAGGTGATAGGAGATCAGGGCGACCTCGGGATCTCTGGCAAGCACTTCGCGGACACCGCGGGCGCCACCGGTCAGGCGAGCAACCTCGGGCCTCCTTCCGTCCTTGAAGCACCGCGCCACCTCGTCTTCCCAGGAGATGAACGCGTTCTTCGGAGCGACGACAAGCAGCCGCTCGACCTCGCTCCACTCGCGCAGGGCCTCATGCAAAGCAAGCAGCGTGAAGGTCTTGCCCGCTCCGGGAACGGAGAAGTTGGCGCCATGACGAATCGCCAGAAGCATCCCGAGGTTTTCAACCTGAGCCTGGTTCGGCTCCGCACGCAAGCGGCCCGAAGCGGCGACCCGAGCTCGGACGTCGTCGTCCGCGAGCCGCTCGACCGGGGCGGCCGGCGTTGGACGCTCGCGGATCTCTTCAAGCTGCAGCCGAAGCAGAGACTCGACCGCCTCATCAAGGTGCACATCGACACCCGCTTCGCGCAGCTGCTTGGCGAGCTCGATGGCACCGCGACGAAGGTCCGCGGCGGGCAGCGAGTAGCCGCCTGCGTGCGGCTCGGCGCCCAACTGCAGCAACTGGTACTGCAGTTCGGGCGGTGCGACCTCGATGTCGACAAGCTCGACCTGAACTCGACCGCTGCCCTCAGGCAGGCTGAGCCGGATCAAGCCCATCTCAGCCCTCGGATTCGGACTCGAGCTGCGCGAGGCGCTCGCCCAGTAACTCGGCCGTGGTGATCAGCTCGTCGAGCATCCGAGCAATCTCGTTGCGGCGCGGGGTCTCGGCCGAGAGTCGCACACGCTGCAGTCCCTGCAGCGACCGCTTCACCATCCGCATGGGCGCGTCGCGGTTGTTCTGCTCCGACTCCTCGTCCTTGAGGTCCTTGGCAACGTCGGTCAGGACAGTCGCGACCTCACTGCCCGCCGGCGGTTCACGGACCAATCCTCCGAGCTCGGCCCCAGCCACCGGCAGCTCATTGTCCCCGCCCGACTCGGCCAGCTCGTCCAGCAGATCGCCGGAGCCCTCCCTGCTGGGCGCCGCGTCGACAGGCGTCTCGAGGAGCTCAACCAGCTCGGGTGCGGCTTCCTCGCGGACCCGGTCGGCGAACTTGCCCAGGTTCTTGATCATGAAGTCGGCTACGTCCCTCACTTCCTTGTAGCCGCGCTGATCCTTTACGAGCGAAAAAACGGCCCCGCGGACAGCCTGTTGATGCTCGCGGGCGAGATTCTTGAAGTTGGCTCGCCGCGTCCGCAGCCACAGCTCCTCGAACGACTGCTCGTCTTTTTTGCCGACCCGGTGGTACTGACCCGCCTGCCCGAGCCAGTAGAGGTAGAGGTCAACGAGTGCCATTCGGTCGACCATCGCATCGACCTCGTCGACCTCCTCGTTCATTCGACGAGCGATGGCCTCTTTCGACTCGCCTAGGTCGATCATCCCGCGTCGCACGTGCAGTCCCTGGTCGACCCAGTTGTAGGCGGCTTTCGTCTCTTTCGACATCTGCAGCTCGAGCTCGGTGTCGTAGATATCCGCCGCCTCAGCGTCTTCGGGAAGCACCACGGCGGCGAGCTGCTCGGCCTCCCCAATTGTCCGCAGCGCCGCCGTGCGGCGGTTGCCATCGACAATGACTCCGTCGTAGGTGAGAACCAGGGACTGGCGCTGTTTGCGGTCTTCGAGATCGGCCCGCAGGTTCTCAAGGTCGATCATCTCCAACAGGATCTTTCCCTGCGCGGTCTGGGCGGCCTCGCTCTCGGGGTCCTCGAAGAAGTCGGAGGGGAACTCGTTCCTCTCGACGTAGCGAGACTGGGCGCGGTGGCTGCGCCCGCTGCGCAGGTTGTAGAGCGGAAAGTCGATCGGAACTTCGATCCGCGGCAGGTCGAGGACTTTCTGCCGGAACGGCACCCGGTCGGTCGGGCCGTCCTTGCCTTCCCGGGCTTTCAGCCGCTGCTTCAGGAAGGCGATCCGGGTCGGCTTCGGATCCGTCATCGGGCGGCAACCTTCTGACGTGGTGAGATCCTCATCGAGGAGAGCGGACCGCGCAACCCGCAGAAGCGCTCGCGGAAGGAGGCGAACTCCTCTTTCTGGGGGATCATTGCCATTGCCCGGCCGGCGGCGATCAGCTCCTTGGCCTCGTCATCGTTCGGATACCAGGCGAGAACCGGCTCGCCGCGCTTTCCTCCGCCAGACCCGTCGTCCACGAAACACTCGATCACGAGGTCGCGGGTGAAGGCAAGCTTTCCGCGCTTGGCGTGATCCTTCTCGTTCTCCGAGTGGATCACCGCGAGCGCCGCGATCGCGAAGCCAGCCTCCCGTAGTGCCCATCCCAGTGCCCACCAAGCCCGCAGATCGCTGTTGTGGAAGGTGAGAACCATCCGGCCATCGGCGGAGATCGTGCGGTTCGTCTCGCTCAGGATCGCGGTCAGCAGCTCGCGGTAGCGGTCGGCGTCAACTCCGCGCTCAGGGTTGGCAACCGCCTCAGCGCCGAGGTCTAGCTCGACCGACTCCGGCACGAGACCACTGGCCCGTGCCCAAGCGAGGAAGACGCTGGCCAGCTCGGCGTACTGGATGTCGTCAAAGTAGGGCGGATCGGTGAGAATCAGATCGATCGACCCCGTCGAGGCTCGCTGACGCTCACTCGACCCTTCCGTGAGCACCACCCCGCCCGGCTTCACACGCGCTCCGGCGCTGGATCGGCGACGGCTGACGTCGGTTGGTCGCGGAATTTCCTCCTGCGCCCAGCGAGCGGCGTCGACCGAATGACCCAGTCGCCGGGCCAACGTGCCGCGACCGCGCTCCGCGAGCAGATTCGTCTCGCAGCTGAAGCCGGTAACCGCGAAGCGGTGGTTTGCCATCGCCTCGAACGCCTTTGGGTAATACCGATCCCACCTGCTGACGTGGCCCGCCATCTCGGCACATCCGCACAGCGCCAACCGCAATCGGTCCCGAATCGCCGCGCTGACGTTGGCAGAGTCGATCGCCTTGCTTGCCTCAGTCAGGACCCGGAGCTGCCGCGGCGCATAAAGATCGGACCAGTTGCGGAAACCGCAGCGCCGCAATACTCGGGTCTCCATGCCGGAGGGGATCGGCTCACCCAGCGCGGACGAAACGCCCGGCGTCTTCTCCGCGCTTTCGGCAGCAATCGCCTCCGCTTCTGTCGGGACGCTGAAGTGAACCGCCTGGCGGCCCTGGATCGTGCACAGGCGCTGAACGAGCACCAACTTCCATCCCGGCGACTGCTCGAACGGTCGGAACCCGGTCCCGCAGCCAGGATGCGGGCAGCTGGCTTCACGGCCGGGCAGCAGACTCACGTCTCCGTCCCCGAGCACCGCCTCGCAGCCCGAGCACAGCCGCGGAGACCCGGCGGCGATCTGGGAGACAGTTCCGCAGGCGCCGCAGCCCCACCACGCCAGGCTCTCGTCGCGGGCACGGCTCGCGCGGGTCACCAGCGAGTACGGATACAGGTAGACGTTCTCGGAGCAGTCTGGACAGTGCGCAACCCGCACCCAGAAGGCAGTCAGAACCTCCGACTCGCCCGGGTGATCACGACAGTCGGCCCGGTAGAGGTCGCTCCGCAGCGGGTCCAGCCGCTGCATGAGCCCTTGCGCGGCCTCTTCCAGCTCGTCTGGATCGACCGGTCGCAGGGTCGTGCCAAGGCCGGCGATCACCCAGGGGTGGAGATCCTGCGCGAAGACGTCCGCGCCGCGCCGGGCCGCCTCGATCGCAACCGTTCCCCCGCCGCTAAAAGGGTCCCCGACACAGCTGGCCCCAAAGTCGCCCATGGCGCTGTCCAGCAAGGCGCCAATCAACGCGTGGGAGCGGCGTGCCCACCACCGAAACGTGGATATGGCCGGCGTGTGCACCTCACGGTTGCGCTGCTGCAGCCGAATTTGCTCCCCGAGATCTGCCCAATCGAGAGCGGTAAGTAGCGACTGCGCCTTTTCACCGTCCATGCGTGGACCTTTCTGAGCCATCACATCCCCAACCGAAACTCTTCGCGTATGCAAGAGACTATCGGCGCCGCAGACGGCTAAATAGCAACCACCGCCAAGGTAGTTCGAGGACTGACCCGGCGGGACGCTGGGGGTCCAGCGCTTTCGCGAGGCAAAGGCCTAGGCCAAATTGGAGATGCTTGCAACTTGCAGCCCCGTTCTCTCCGTTAAGGCCATACCGCTACGGGGATTCGAACCCCGGTTTCTGGCATGAGAAGCCAGCGTCCTAGTCCCCTAGACGATAGCGGCGCGGGTTGGCCATTCTAGCGAGCTTGGCGGGTGGGTCGTCGTCACGGGTGGGCGGGGACTTGGGCGGCAAACCGGTAAATTGCCTGCTCCCGCGGCTGTGGCGGAACTGGTAGACGCGCACGGTTCAGATCCGTGTGGAGGAAACTCCGTGGAGGTTCGACTCCTCTCAGCCGCATCGAAAGCCTGCCCGAGAGCCCCCGGACGGGCTCTTTCAGGCCGGCTGCTTGGCCGGGGCCCGCCAGCCCGCCCGCGAGGCGGTGTCGGCGACCTCGTCGATGAAGAGTGGCCAGAGGTCCCGGGGGAGGTCATGACCCATGCCCTCGATCATGCGCAGGCGGGCGCTGGGGATGGCGCCAGCGGTGGCGCGGCCGCCGCTGGGGCGAACCAGCGGGTCGCGGCTTCCGTGGATCACGGTCACCGGCAGCTTCAGCCTGCGCAGCTCCGCAGTGCGATCCCCGGAAGCGGAGATCGCGTGCATCTGACGCAGGACGCCCTTGGGATTGTGCGAGCGGTCGTAAATCCTCCCCGCCATCTCCCTGAACGCCGGCTCGTCCATCGGGAAGGCGGGCGAGCCGATCACCTTGAAGGTCTTGACGATGCGCTCGACGTAGGCATCGCGGCCGCGCGGCGCCTTGGCGAGCAGGGCCGCAAACGCCTTCAGCGTCGGCGTCCCAACCCGGCGGCTGCCGGTCGTCGACATGATCGAGACCAGCGAGCGCACTCGCGCGGCATGATTGATCGCCAGCGTCTGGCCGATCATCCCGCCCATCGAAGCGCCGACCACGTGCGCCGACTCAATGCCCAGGTGGTCCATCAGGCCGATCGTGTCGATCGCCATGTCGGACAACAGGTAGGCGGCGCTGCCGCGGCGGCCGAGGAAGAGGTCCAGCCGAGCGGGCACGCCAGCCGCTTCCAGCATCGTCGAGTGGCCGATGTCGCGGTTGTCAAACCGCACCACCCTGAAGCCGCGCTCGGCCAGCAGCTCGCAGAACTCCTCGCGCCAGCCCAGCATCTGCGTCCCCAGCCCCATCACGAGCAGCAGCGGCTCAGCGTCGGCGTCGCCCACCTCCTGGTAGGCGATCTCGATGCCGTTGCACGGCGCCAGGCGCTCTTCGCTGAGCTCGGCCATCCGGCGGAAGTCTAGCCAGGCGCTTGGCTGAGCAGCCAGGCGAGGCGCGAAGCGCCGCGCATCCAGCCATGGTCAACGCCTTGCAGCGCTGGCTGAGCGAGGCACTAGGTTGGCCTGACTGATGCGGACCGCGATCGTCTCCGACCTGCACCTCGGCAGCGCCACCGGCGAGGACCTGGCTCGCGACCCGGCGCTGCGCCGGATCCTCTTCGAGGAGATCGCCGCCGCCGACCGCCTCGTCCTGCTCGGCGACGCGCTCGAGCTGCGCGAACTGCCCCTGGCCGAGGTGTTGGCGAGCGTGCGGCCGTTCTTCGAGGAGCTGGGAGAGGCGATGGCGGGACGCCGGGTCGTGCTCGTCCCCGGCAACCACGACCACCACCTGGCCGAGCCGCTGCTGGAGGAGGTGGCGCTCGCCGGCGGCCCGCTCGGCCTCGAGCACCGCGGACTGCCGAGCGGCGAGGCGGCAACGCGGCTGGCGGGCTGGCTCGGCGATGCCGAACTCGGCATCGCTTACCCCGGCGCCTGGCTGCGCGACGACGTCTACGCTACCCACGGCCACTACATGGACTGCCACCTCTCCCTGCCGCGGATGGAGTGCCTCGCCGCGGCAGTACTGATGCGGACCGGGAATCGACCACCCGACCCGGCGACGCCCGGTGACTACGAGCGCGTCCTGCGCCCGATCTACGGCCTTGCCCACGGGCTCGCCGAAGCGGGCCGCGCGCGCGGCGCCACCCGTCCCTCCGAACGCGCCTGGCGCTCGCTCTCCGGCCGCCGCCGCAACGGCGGCAATGTCCACCGGGCCGTGATCGGCGCCGCCGTCCCGACCGGGGTCTGGCTGCTCAACCGTGCCCTGCGCGCCGACTTCGACCCCAGCCTCTCGCTCACCTCGATCACCCGCAGCGGGATCAACGGCGCCACCGAGATGACGCGACGACTGCGGATCGAAGCCGCCCACACGATCACCGGCCACACCCACCGCGGCGGCCCCGAAGAGGGCGAGGCCGAGTGGCAGCTGCCGGGCGGTGGCCGGCTCCACAACACAGGCAGCTGGATCTTCGCCGATGCCTTCCACCACCCCGGCTCGCCACCGGGGCCCTACTGGCCGGGAACGGTCACCTGGGTCGAGGGCGAGGGGCCACCGCGCCGGGTGCACCTGCTGCGCGAGCGCCCGCGCGAGGAGCTGGCGGCAACCGTCGCCCGCACCGCTTCGGCAACGCGCGGCTACTAGCGCCGAGTGGTCACTTTTGCCTGCGATAGCCGGCCTAGGTGACCACTCGCGGGGATGACGATCATCGGCGAGAGGTCGATATCAGCCAGCTCGACCTTGTCGGCGCATGGGTTGATCGGCAGACCTGCCGTCCCGCTACACCTCCATGATCGAGGAGATCTTGGTCGCGATGAATGCGCGATCCTTCCCCTCTACCTCAGGGCAACGAACTTTTCGCCGATCCTGACGGCGTCGTTGACCTTCTCCGTCACCGTCTCAAAGTCTTCGTCGATCTCCCACGGCGCAGCTTCGTCGCCATTCGGGTGTGGGACGAGGATCCTCGTAGCCACTGATCTGCCTTTCGCTCGATTTGGTTGGAGCGACTCCAGGGCAGTGGGGCAGTCTCCGCGAGCAGGCGAGGTATCCGTGAATCAACCACCCGAGCGAACCGCTCGCAGCGTGGCGTGGAGAGTTCCCCAACCCCTCCTAGGCCGCGAGCCACTCGGCGATGATCCGGCCGATCTCCGGCCCGGCGTCCTCCTGGAGGAAGTGGGAGGCGTTCTCGATCTTGCGCGGCGCCGGGAAGTTGAGCCGCTCGGAGACTCGCTCGCCAACTGAGAAGGGCAGGACCACGTCCGAGTCCGCCCAGAGCACCAGCGTCGGCCGCTCATCCTCGCGCAGGGCGTCGGCGACGCGCCTGCCCTCGGCGGCGCCGGGCGCCTCGGGCTCGGTCGGCAGGATCAGCGGGAAGGCGCGCACCCCCGCCTTCGACTCGGGGCTCGGGTAGGGCGCCTCGTAGGCGGCGACCACCTCGTCGCCGGGATCCTCCTTGCAGCCGCCGCGGATCAGCATGCCGACCGGCACGTCAGCGTTGTCGCGGACGAACTCGCGGAAGCTGAGCCAAGCGTCGCTCATCCGCTGCTGGCCGGTGAACGGCCCGGTCTCCATGATCACGATGCGGGAGAAGCGGTCGGGGTGCTCGACCGCGAGCCGCAGGCCGATCGGGCCGCCCCAGTCGTGGACGACGGCGGTGGCGTCGCGCAGGTCGAGCTCCTCCAGCAGGGCCGAGATCAGCTCGACGTGGCGGTCGTAGGTGTACCAGCCGACGTCGGTGGGCTTGTCGGAGCGGCCGAACCCCGCGTAGTCGGGGGCGATACAGCGGTAGCCGGCGTCGCGCACCGGCGGAATCACCTTGCGCCAGAGGAACGACCAGGTCGGCTCGCCGTGGAAGAAGACGACCGGCTTGCCCTCGCCCTCGTCGAGGTAGGCCAGCCGCAGCCCGTCGATCTCGCGGTAGCTCGACTCGAAGGGGAAATCGTGCAGCCCCCGCAGGCTCTCCTCCGGCGTGCGAAATACGTCCATGGCTGCGCAGCCTACGGCAGGAAGCCCTCGCCGGGGCCGGTCAGGCAGGCTGGCCAGATGATCAAGATTCCCTGGTCAAAGCGGCAGATATCGCTCTAGAGCAGGAAATCCGGCCGGTTCATGGAATACCCGGCCGAACGTCTTGTCCTACCCCAAAGCGTGGAAGAAAGGGTTACGTATGAACGAGGAGAGCACACTCAGCGGTTGGTGGGTGTTCGCCGGCGTCCTGCTGCTCGTCGCCGGTGTACTGAACATCATCTACGGGATCGCCGCGATCGGCGACTCGAAGTTCTTCACCGAGAACGCCACCTACATCCTCAGCAGCCTGCACACCTGGGGCTGGATCATCCTGATCGTCGGCGTGCTCGAGCTCGTCGCCGCCTTCTCGCTCTTCTCGGGAGGTGAGTTCGGCCGCTGGTTCGGCATCTTCATCGCCTCGCTCAACGCGATCGGCGCGCTGCTGACGATCCCCGGCCGGCCGTTCTGGTCGCTGGCGATCTTCGCCCTCTCGATCATCATCGTCTACAAGCTCGCCGAGGGCCCCGAGGCGACCGTCAGCTAGGCGAGGACCCGGCTACGCGCTGCGGCCGAAGGCCCCGGGATTCCGGGGCCTTCGTCGTTGCGGGGGCGGCGGCGAGGTCGGGACCGACCGAGTCGAGCTGGGACCAGGGAGCCGGCGTCCGCTCGTTGCCCTCGTAGACGACGTCGACGCGGCTGAGGCGGTCGTCCCAGGCGCGGCGGCGCTGGTCGAAGAAGATGCCGAGGAAGCCGAGGCCGAAGGGGATCACCGCCAGCGCCATCCCGATCAGGCGCCGGACCGAGCGACCGAAGCGCAGCCCGCGACCCTCGACGTTGAGCCTGATGCCGACAAAGCGCATGCCCGGCGTCTGCGCCGCCAGCGACCAGAAGCCAACCAGGTAGAAGGAGCCGAGGGTGAGCCAGGCGGTCGTGCCGATCGCCAGGGCGAAGCCGGAGACGCCATTGGGGTCGCTGGTGAAGGCCGAGGCGATCAGCGCCGCCACCGCGGCGATGCCGGAGAAGCCGAGGTTGACGATCAGCGCGTCGATGCCGAAGGCGAGGCCGCGGGTCGCGGCGCCGGCGCGATCGGTCGGCTCGGAGCGCCGCCGCCGGAAGAAGATCCGCCGCACGAACCGCTCGAGGACGGCGTCGAGGCGACGGGTGCCGTTGCCGATCGTGTGGCCAACGTCCTCGAGCATGCCCATGCTCTGGGCGCTGATCGCGGCGCGTATCTCCGGCGCCTCGGCGATCCGCTCGACCAGGCGCTGGGCCTCGTCGCTGGCCAGCAGTCGCCGCCAGACCTCATCGACGAGCTCACTGTCGAGCGCCTCGACCAGGGCGTGCTTGACGGCGTCGCTCTCCAGGGCCGAGTTCATCGCCTCCTCGACGGCGGGCCCCTGCAGCACCCGCGACAGCGCCCGTTCGACCGCCTCGCTCTCGATCGCGGCGACCATCGCCTCCTCGGCGGCGGTCTCGACCGCGCGATCGATGCCGGCGGCCTTGGTCACGCTGCGGGCGCTGCGGACACCGGCGCCAAGCAGGCGGACCGAGAGCGGCAGCGGCCTTCCGGAGGGTCCGTCGCCGGGTGGTGTCGACTGCTGATCGGGTCCGTCGACCATCGTGGCGAGTATAGGTCTGACTAGCGAGCCGCGCGCAAGCGGTCGAGAAAGTCGGCCTGGGCGGGAATGATCTTCCGCCGCGCCTCGTCGAGGCCGAGCCACTCGGCCCGGTCGACCTCGGGGAACTCGCGCTCGACCCCTGAGCGCGGCGGCCACTGGAGGCTGAAGCTGTTGCTGCGCAGCGTCGCCGGGTCGAAGTCACCCTCCGCGGCCCAGCCGTGAACGACCTTGCCGCTCTTCTGGCGCACCGTCCCCAGCTCGATCAGGTCATCGGGCGCGAGGGCAAACGGCGAGCCAAGCTCCTCCTCGAGCTCCCGCAGCGCGCACTCGCGCGGCTCCTCCCCCTCCTCCAACTCTCCCTTCGGGATCGACCAGGCCCCCTGGTCCTTCTTCGCCCAGAAGGGGCCGCCGGGGTGGACCAGCAGCACCTCGGCCTCGGTCGCCCCACCGGCGTGGCGGAAGAGCAGGATCCCAGCGCTGGTCGCGACCACGCCGGGGACGGTAGCCGACCAGGACGGTCAGCGAACCCGGCGCTTCGCCAACCCCCTGCTAAGCCACTCGCCTCAGCTCGGCTCGGCCGATGCCGCTCGCCCCGAGGGCAAGCTGGCTCGCCTCCACCCCGCTCGCCCAGGCGACCTCGGAGAGCAGGCCGGGCGCGGCGACCATGTCACCGGCCAGGTAGACACCGTCGCCGCGATCGACGGCGGGGCGGTCGCGCCAGGTCTGCCCCGGTAGGTCCAGCGCCCCGGTGCGTCCCTGCATGACCTGACGGCGGCGCCAGGTCTCGCGCTCGCTGCGCCGCGGCAGCGAGGCGTCGAGCAGGCGCTCCAGCCGCAGGGTCGCCTGGTCCGCGCTCTCGCCCGGGCGCACCGGCACCTGCGCCTGGATCAGCTCCTCGCCGTCAGGGGCGAGCGAGGGATCGGGCGCGGTGTAGCGCTCGATCCAGCCCGCCTCGTCGAGGTCGGAGACGACGAAGGGGTCGCCGCGACGGTGCTCGAGCCCGAGGTCGATGCAAACGGCGTGGCCACTGAGCCAGGCGAGCGAGTCGTCGCCCAGCAGCTCGCCGGCCTGGCCCAGCTCGGTGGCGACGATCACCGGCGGCTCGGGCAGGGCGTCGACCGGCCGGCCGGTCTCGATCCTCACCCCGAGGCGCCGCGCCCGCGCCTCCAGGCGCTCGATCAGCGTGCTCCAGCCACCGATCAGATAGCGGGCCGTCGGCGGCGGGCTGAGCAGGACCCGGACCGAGTGCCTCCAGATGAAGGCGGCCGAGAGCTCGCCCGGGTCGTGGTGGAAGGTGTAGACGCCAGCCGCGGCGGAGAGCATCGCCGCGGTGCGCTGATCGGAGTGGCTCGCGACCCAGCCGCGGAAGTCCTGATCGACCGGAGCTTCGCGGCCACGCAGCCGCAGCACCGCCGGGACCGTGCCCAGCGGCGGCGTGCGGCGGATCGCGCCCTGCCAGCGAAAGCGGATGCCGGCCAGGGGGACGCCCGCGTAGGGCGGCAACAGCTCGCGCTCCGCCAGCCAGGCCCAGAGCGGTCCGTCCTTATAGATGACGTGGGGCCCGAGGTTCGCCTTGTAGGGACCACCCATGCTGCGGGCGCGGCCACCGAGCGAGTCGCTCGCCTCGAGCAGCTGAACGCTCGCCCCGCCTTCAGCGCAGCCAATCGCAGCGGTGAGGCCGGCGAGCCCGCCACCAACAACCGTCACTCCACCCATCGCGCGCCTCGCTTTCGTCCCGACTGACTTCGCCTTTTGTCTGCCTACCGGGGGACCAAAGGCGAAGTCAGCCTCTGGAGCTTCATCGTGAAGCCGATGGTAGGGGCTGACTGGATCGCTTTACAGTGCCAGCTATGACGCGTTCTGATGGTCCAGTTGGCCCAGGGCTCTTGATCGAGCTGGAGCGCGGCGGCGAGACGCCGCTGCACGAACAGATCGAGCGCTCGATCCGGTCGAACATCCGGGCCGGCCGGCTCGCCGCCGGGGCTCGGCTGCCATCGACGCGCGGCCTGGCCTCCGAGCTGGGGATCTCGCGCGGCGTCGTCAGCGAGGCTTACGGCCAGCTCGCCGCCGAGGGCTACCTGCTCGCCAGCCAGGGGGCGCCGACGCGCGTGGCGCGCACGGTTCGCACGCCGGCGCCGCGCGCCCCCACCCCCTCGCTCCAGCCCAACTTCGCCTACCGGCTCGATCCCGGCCTGCCCGACCTCGCCGGCTTCCCCCGCGACCGCTGGCTGCGCTCGCTGCGCGCCGCCTGGCGCGAGGCGCCGATCGACGCCGTCGACTACCCCGACCCACGCGGCCTGCCGGCCCTGCGCGAGACGCTCGCCGAGTACCTGGGCCGCGTCCGCGGCGCCGCCGCCGACCCCGAGCAGCTGATGATCTGCACCGGCTTCAGCCAGGCGCTGTCGCTGATCGCCCGCTGGCTGCGCCGCCGCGGGGTCGGGCGGATCGCGCTAGAGGATCCCGGCTGGCACAGCCAGCGGCTGATCGTCGAGCAGGCCGGGCTCGACGTGGTGCCGATCCCGGTCGACGCCGAGGGACTGCGGGTGGACGTCCTGGAGAGCAGCGGTGCGCCGGCCGTGATCGTCACCCCCGCCCACCAGTTCCCCACCGGGCGGGTGCTGAGCAGCGAGCGGCGAGCGGCGCTGATCGAGTGGGCGGAGGAGGGCGAGGGCCTGATCGTCGAGGACGACTTCGACTCGGAGCTGCGCTACGACCGGGCCGGGGTCGGGGCGCTGCAGGGCCTGGCGCCGGAGCGCGTCGCCTACATCGGCTCCGCCAGCAAGCGCCTGGTGCCGGGCATGCGCCTCGGCTGGATGCTGACCCCATCTTGGCTGGGCTGGCCGCTGATCTCGGTCAAGGCAATCGAGGACCGCGGCTCGGAGGCGATCGGCCAGCTCGCCCTCAACGACTTCATCGCCCGCGGCGAGCTCGACCGCCACATCCGCCGCATGCGGCTGCGCTATCAGCGCCGCCGCGAGGCGTTGATCGAGGCCCTGGCGCTGCACCTCCCCCGGGCTCGCGTCGAGGCGGGCGCCGCCGGCCTCTACGAGCTGGCCACCCTCCCCGAGGACGTCGACGAGCCGGCGCTGGTCAGCGCCGCCGCCAGTCGCGGCGTCGGCCTCGAGGGCCTCGCCCTGCACCGCTTCAGGCCCACCGGCCCGCCCGGCCTCGTCCTCGGCTTCGCCAGCCTGCCCGAGCCGGCGATCGCGCAGAGCATCCGCCTCGTCGGCGAGGCGCTGGCCGAGGTCGAAGCCTGAGTCGCCGCCGCGGGTGGGCGCCCGCTCCGAGGCCTTCCGCGCCGCAGCGCCTCAGCGGATCGGAGCGCTGGCCTCCAGGGTTTGCTTGATCGTCTCGACGCCCCGCTCCATCAGTCCCCCGGTCACCTCGGCGAGGTCGTCCGGCAGGAGGTCGGCGACCCAGACGAACCGCGTCGTGCCGTCGTCGTTGGCGTGCACCTGTGCCACGCCGTTGTGATGGGTGTAGGGGCCGTCGACGATCGACCAGGCCAGCCGGCGCTCGTCCTCGCTGAGGTCGATCAGGCGCTCGCGGGCGACCGCGCCGTTGAAGAAGGTGACGATGCGATCGTCGCCGTCCAGCTTCGTCTCGACGACGAAGCCGGGGACGAGGCGCTCGTGCAGCGCGCCCCAGTCGCGCAGCGCCGCCCAGACCTGATCCGGCGCCGCCTCGATCACCCGCTCCTTGTGGATTGATGCCACCTGGATCTCCTTTCGCGATTTTTACTCGACTTTCACCTGCGGCTAAGGCTCCGAGGGGACCCTGGTGATCCGACCACAAGCGGAAGGAAACTATGCCGCAGATACTCGTAGTCACCGATCTCCACGGCGACGCCGGCAGCAGCGACGTCGTCTACCGCGAGCGGATCAGCCTCAGCGATTTCGACTCAGACCACTTCTCGGGCCAGCTGGTGGAGCGAGTCGGCTGGGCCGTGCTCGACGCCGACGAGCTCGAGCACAGGGATGTTCAGGACCAGGCCGCCAAGCCGGTCTGAGCGCCGGCACGAAGTGACCGACTAGCGCCCCGGGCTCTCTGGGCCCTGCCCATAGAGTCCGGGGATCGTGAGCCCGAGCCACACCGCAGGCGCCTGAATGGGCATTGGCGAGATCCTCGCCATCGCCCTCGCCGGACTGGCAGCGGGAACGGTCAACACGGTGGTCGGCAGCGGCACGCTGATCACCTTCCCGGTGCTGCTGGCCTTCGGCTACGCGCCGGTGACGGCCAACGTGTCCAACACCATCGGCCTGGTCCCGGGCTCGCTCTCGGGGGCGGTTGGCTATCGCCGCGAGCTCGCCGGCCAGCGCCAGCGGGCGACGCGGCTCGGGATCGCCTCGATGCTCGGCGGGCTAACCGGGGCGGTGCTGCTGCTGGTCCTGCCCGCCTCCGCCTTCAAGGCCATCGTCCCGGCCTTCATCGCGATCGCGCTGATCCTGGTCGTCCTGCAGCCGCGCCTCAACCGGCTGCTGGCCAAGCGCGAGATCGGCGCTTGGCACGAGCGCGGAATCCTCGCCCCGCTCTCGATCTACGCGACGGGGATATACGGCGGCTACTTCGGCGCCGCCCAGGGAATCCTCCTGCTCGGGATCCTCGGCGTCGTCCTGCCTCAGGACCTGCAGCGCACCAACGCGCTCAAGAACGTCCTCGCCGCCCTGGTCAACGGCGTCGCCGGCCTCTTCTTCGCCTTTGCCGCGCACGTGGCCTGGGCGCCGGCGGCGATCATCGCCGGCGCCTCGATCGTCGGCGGCCAGCTCGGCGCCCACTACGGGCGCCGGCTGCCCCCCGGCGCGCTGCGCGGCCTGATCGTCGTCGTCGGCGCCACCGCGATCGTGCGGCTCCTGCTCGGCTGAAGCGCCACAACCCAGAATCGAATCGACGGCGCGCGCGGGCTAGCGCTCCGCCGGCGCCTCGCCGGCGAGGACGGGATCGGCCGTCGGGTCGAGGCCCGGGACGGCGATGCCGCCGACGCCGCCGGGCAGCAGCGGGCCGAACCCCTTGCGGGTCATGTCGCCCCAGTGCTGCTTGCGGCGAGCCAGCGTGTACCAGGAGCGCATGCGGACGACCGCCAGCAGCTGGCGATAGCCGACGTTCTCGACCACGGCGCAGAGGGTGAGGCGGATCAGGTCGCTCCAGCCCGGGTAGCGTCGGAACGCCCGCTCCTCCATCAGGATGACGAGGAAGCTGAGGACGAGGCTGTAGGTCAGCGAGACGGCGAAGAAGGCGAGCGCGAAGGGGAGCGAGACGAGCCCGAGGGCCAAGGCCAGCACGAACATCGCGTAGCCGAGGCACTCGATCGTCGGGCCGAGCAGCTCGAAGACGACGAAGTACGGCATCGCGAAGCAGCCGATCCGGCCAAAGCGCGGCCGCAGCAGCATCTGCCGGTGGCGGGCGATCATCTCGATCAGCCCGCGCTGCCAGCGGTCGCGCTGGCGCACCAGCGTGCGCAGGTCCTCCGGGCACTCGGTCCAGCAGATCGGGTCGGGGAAGAAGGTGATCCGGCAGGGCTCGTTGCGTTCGCGCTGGTGGCGGTGCAGCCGCAGCACCAGCTCGGCGTCCTCGCCCACCGTGGTCGGGTCGTAGCCGCCGACCTCGACGCAGATGTCGCGCCGGAAGAGCCCGAAGGCGCCGGAGATGATCATCAGCATGCCGCTCTTGGACCAGCCGATGCGGCCGCCGAGGAAGGCCCGCAGGTACTCGATGATCTGCAGGTTGGCGAGCAGGTTGCGCGGCGTGCGCACGTTGAGCAGGCGCCCGTCTTCGAACTCCGAGCCGTTGACGATGCGGACGATGCCGCCGACCGCGACCGTCTCCGGCGCTGCCTGGAACTCCCAGACGAGGCGCGGCAACGCCCCGGCGTCGAGCATCGTGTCGGCGTCGATCGCGCAGAAGAGCGGGTAGATCGCGTGGTTGACGCCGGCATTGAGCGCGTCGGCCTTGCCGCCGTTGACCTTGTCGATGACGACGACGCGCGGCTCGAGCGGGCTGGTGTAGACGCCGCGGACCAGCTGGGTCGCGATGTTCGAGCGCGGCACCCGGCCGACCTTGACCAGGCCGAAGGCCTCGGTCAGCTCCGCCAGGGTCGCGTCGGTCGAGCCGTCGTTGATGACGACGATCTCGTACTCGACGAACTGCGAGGTCAGCAGCGCCCGCAATGAGGCGACGATCGAGCGCTCCTCGTTGAAGGCCGGCACCAGGATCGAAACCGGCATGCTCATCTCCGACTCGGCGACGGCCTGGTAATCGCGCATCGGCCGGCGCTCGACGTAGTCCTCGATCGCCCGCCAGCCGATCACCGCGAGCACGGTGTAGGTCAGCTGCAGGACGACGAAGTAGCCGAGCGTGAAGACGTTGAAGCCGTGCAGCGCCTGCTCGAAGAGGTCGGTCATGCCGTCACCTGCTCCGCGACCACGGCGTGCAGGGCCAGCTGCTCGCGGGCGCGGTCGGCGGCATAGCGATCGTCGTGCTCGAGCGTGCGCCGCAGCGCCTCGAGCCCGGGCTCGCCGAGCTCGCGCAGCGCCCGGGCCGCGTTCGCCCGCACCCACCAGGCGCGGTCGGAGAGGCTGCGCTCGAGCGGCTCCAGCGCGTCGCCGGCACGCAGCACGCCGAGCGACTTCGCCGCCTGGGCCCGGACCGGCCAGTCCTCCGATTCCAACGCGGCCACCAGGGCCGGCACGCAGGTCCCGTCGCATACCCGCCCGAGGGCGCGCGCGGCGGAGATCCGCACCTCGACCGAGTCGCTGTCCAGCAAGACGGCGAGCGCGGCGGCGGCGCGCGGATCGCGGGCGATGCCCAGCGCCCGGGCGAGGCTCGCCCTGAGCTCGACCTCGGGGCCGCTCGGGGCGATGCCGGCGAGAACGCCGGAGACCGGCGAGGGCCCGTTGCGCAGCGTGCGGAGGATCGTCTCCACGGCCCAGGGCGCCCCCAGCCGCTCGATGATCCGCTCCGGCGGCAGCAGGCGGGCGACGAGGGCCCAGATCAGGATCTCGGCGGCGCGCGGGGTGGCGGCGCGGGCGAGCCCCGAACAGGCGACGAGGCGCACGTCGGGGTCCGCATCCCCCAGCAGCGGCACGATCTGCTCGACCACGGCCGGGATGCCGGGCCGGGTCAGCAGCAGCGCGGCGCGGGCGCGGGTGATCGGGCGCCGGGAGCCGAGGTCCGCGCTCAGACTCGGGAACAGCGGCGATTCCTCCATGGCACGGCCGATCGCGCCGATCCTGGTCGGCGAGAGCGTCGGGTACGCGGCGTCGATCGAGACCGCGAGATCGACCTGGGCGGCGACGCTGCGCACACCGGCGAAGAGGGCGCCGACCGCGGCGATGTCGCCGTCGCGCAGCGCCGCCTCATAGCGGGCGCGGCGCTCGCTCGACCGCAGCTCGCGGCGATCGCGGCGCAACTTGCGCGTGACGGCGAGACCGACGAGTGCCAACCACAGCAACAGGCTCGATCCCACCAGCACGACGAGACCAGTCAGGGAAGTCATCGTTGTCTGGCTATCGACGTTCCCGGTATCCGACTAAAGCCGAGCGGGCTCGGGTGGTCCCTGCCTCAAGTCCGCGCCCCGATGGTCCGATGAGCACCTTGCCCTTTCTCTCGCCCCACTACGCAAGGACTCCCATGCTCCGTCGCTCTCGCCGCCTGCTGACTCCTCTGATCCTCGTCGTTGCATTCGCCGCGATCGCCGCAGCCCCTGCTGCCGCGCCCGCCGCCGCGCCGAGCTCGCCATCCGCGGCCCACGCAAACGGCGGCGAGAGCGCTCGCCGCTCCAGCGCCAACGTGCGGCGCGCCTGGCCGGCGAAGAAGGCGCACCGGCCCAAGACCGCGATCGCCCGCTGGCTGGCGCTGCAGGTGGGCCCGAGCAAGCCGGTCGCCTGCTCGAAGCGCCCCGGCAAGGCCCGTGCCCGCTGCGTCGCCGCTCACCGCAAGGGCGCCTCGTCCTCGGCCGTGGCGCCGGTAGCGATGCGCGCCGCCGCCGCGAGGCCGGGCGCGAAGTCCGCGCAGACCGAGAAGGTCGCGCTGCGCCTCTCCACCGGTCGCCGGATCTCGTCGTTGCAGCTGATCCGCTCCTTCGACATCCCCGTCGACGACCCGTCCTACGAAAGGCTGCTCAACTGGTCCTGGACCTACGACTCGGCCGTCGCCGCCACCGCCTTCTCCTCGGTCGGCCTGCAGGATCAGGCCGGTCGCCTGCTCGACCAGCTGGCGGCGCTGCAGCACAAGGACGGCTCGGTCGAGTTCGCCTATGACGTGCTGACCGGCGAAAGCAGCGGCACCGTCCGCGCCGGCTCGGTCGCCTTCGACGCGATCGCCTTCAGCGACTACGACTCGACCTTCGGCAGCACGCTCTACCTCGACAACGCCCGCCGCGCCGCCGACTACCTGCTGTCGCTGCGCAGCGACGAAGGCCTCGTGCGCGGTGGCCCGGACGTCAGGTGGGTCTCGACCCAGCACAACATCCTCACCCTGATCGCGCTCATGACCCTCTCCCAGCAGCTGCAGGAACAGGGCGACGAAGGCGGCGCGGCCGTCTATCGCGAGGCCGCCGAGGGGATCGCCAAGGGCATCGAATCGCAGCTGATCGTCCGCGACGGTGGGCTCGCCCACTTCCGCCAGGGCGTCGGCGACGAAGTCGTCCCGCTCGACACCCAGGCGCTCGGCATCGTCTACGCCATGTTCCGCAACGACGGCGACCTCGCCAAGCAGGTCTATGAGTACGCTCAGCAGAACTTCGCCATCGACGGTCGCTCGATCGCCCTGTCGAGCAAGAAGGCGAGCTACAACATGACCTACGAGGCCAAGGGGCCGTTCAACGGCTACCGCCCCTACATCGGCAAGAAGGCGCCGGACGTGCTCTGGTTCGAGGGGACCGCGGAGATGCGCTTCGTCTCGACCTTCCTCGGCCAGCCGACCGAAGCGCTCGACGCCAGCATGAACTCCTGGTGGGACATAACCCGCAAGCAGAACCTCGCCCCGCTCGGCGCCGACCGCACGATCACCAACAGCCCCTACAACGAGTACCACGTCTGGCCGACCGCGGCCGCCGGAGCCTGGACGGTCCTCAGCGGCGCCGCTCACGACACCGACTGGGCGAATCCGTCGCTTGTTCAGTCGCAGATAGACCAACAGCAGCAGGAAGTGCTGCAGCTGCTCAGGTAATCCCACCCGTTCGACCGGCCCTGCGCTCCCGGGCGCAGGGCCGGTCTTTTCTTCAGTCAGCCTCATCGCTCGCCTAAGGACTTCGCCGTCAAGGATGCGGCGATCGGCTCGCGCGATCGGCTAGCTGACCACGACGATTCACCGTGCGAGCGCTACTCGAGGCCGCCCGACTCGCGCGGGGTGAGCTGCACGATCGGGATCGTCCGCTTCGCCCTTGCCGCTTCCCGCCGGTACGCCGCGTAGGGCGCGAAGACCCCGTCGGCGAGCGCCCAGAGCCTCTGGCGCTCAGCCTCGTCGACGACCACGGTCGCCCGCATCGCGACCCCACCGAACCTGACGTCCGGATCGGCTCGAAGGTTGTGAAACCAGGCCGGGTGCTTCTCCATGCCGAGCTTCGAGGCGACGATCGTGGCCCGCTCCCCGTCGTGGAAGTAGATGACCACATTGCGCCGCAGCGCGCCGCTCTTCGCCCCCCCGGGTTTCGAGCAGCGCAGTGGGCATGACCAGCCCGATGCCGAGACGCCCCCGCGTTGCCCGCACCAGATACGGATCGACCTTCCAAACGAGGTTGACCGACAGGAACCTCCCCAGACGGGTGTTGGCGAGCGCGGCAAAGGCGCGGCTGAACAGGCTGGGAGGCTTGGTCGGGTCGACGTGCTTGAGCCGAGCGGGCATCGCGGGGGTCTCCTTCGGGTGTGAGTCAGCCGATGGGGCGCCGCCCCATCGGCGCACAGCCTCCCAAAATGGCTGGGCCGTCAAATGCCGCCGCGAGGTCAGGCGCCAGCTCGACGGAACCTGCCTATCCTTCCCCCTGACATGGAGCGGGCAGGGACTCGATGAAGCCAGGCCTCACCGGATCGCTGGCGACCGCTGGGCTGCTGCTCGTCCATTTGGCGCTGTGGGCGCCGACCGCGCTTGCCGTCGCTCCGGGCAACGACGACTTCGCCGACCGCGAGGCGCTCAGCGGCAGCCTCCCGATCGAGGTTTCGCGGTCAAACGCGGGAGCGACGAAAGAGGCGGGCGAGTCGCTCGAAAGCTTCACGGCCGCCGGCCACTCGGTCTGGTTCAAATGGCAGGCGCCCAGCAGCGGATGGACCACGATTGGCAGCTGCCGGGGCGCGATCTCGCCCGTCGTCGCGATTTTCGAAGGGGCCACCCTCGAATCCCTCTCGAAGGTGGCGAGGGTGGGAATCGTCGAGCACTCGAGCGAAGGGCCCAACTGCCCATCGGTCGAACAGGAGTTCACGATCAAGGCGATTGCGGGCACCACCTATGCGATCGCGGTCGACGGCAACACCAACCCCTCGATCGAGCCGCCCGCCACCGAAGGCGAATTCAAGCTCCGGGTCGAATCCACGCCGCCCCCGCCCAACGACGACTTCCAAGGCGCCACGATCCTCGCAGGCGAGACCTTCGGAGAACCCGGGCCCGACCGCTTCTACCGCGCCGAAGCACCGGGTTACACCTGGGGCGCGACCAAGGAGGCCGGCGAGCCAAACCACGGGGGCAACCAGGGGGGCGCTTCGGTCTGGTACTCGTGGACGGCCCCGGCGTCCGGCACGGCCAGCCTGAGTGCGTGCTGCTCCTTCGCCTCCGAACGGGTCGGCGTCTACGCCGGCGACGCCGTCGACAGCCTCACCACGGTCGCCGAATCTGAATTCCCACCATTTCCCGCCAGCGCGGGTGAGACCTACCTGATCGCCATCGACGGGACCTTCCAGCCGGGAGACGGCGCGCCCCGGATGGGCAGCTTCGTCGTCCGGGTCTCAATGCCGCTGCCCTCGCCCCCTCCCCTCCCGAGCCTGTCCGTCCCACCCCTTCCCCCGGCGCCCGACACGAATCCACCGGCGACGACGATCGTCAAGCGCAGGCTGGCATCGCCGAAGCGAAAGGCCGTCTTCGGATTCCGGTCCAGTGAGCCGGGCAGCAGCTTCCAATGCAGGCTCGACGGCCGTCCCTTCACCGCCTGCAAATCCCCCAAGACCTACAGGCACCTGCATGCGGGACAGCACACCTTCGAAGTCATCGCTCTGGACGCCGCCGGTAACGAGGACTCCACCCCGGCGACCTCCAGGCTGCAGGTCCCAAAGTAGGTCGACCGAGCTCCGGCTAACCGGACGGTGTTTGAGCCGAGCGCTCGGCGAGGCCGTCGGCAGGCTGCATCGCCGCCCGCAGGTAGCCGCTGATCAGCGGGTGCGGAGAGCCCGCTGACGAGCTCAGCTGTGGCACGAACAGGGTCGCGATGTAGAAACGGTGGTCGGGCAGCTCGAGGACCCGGGCCTCGCCATCTTGATCTTCTCCGACGATCCGCAGGCCACCCTCGTGCAGGCGGCGTTGGTGCTCTGGGTTGAGGCCGAAGTCGCAGTAGTACCGCTCCATCGCCTCCGTTCGCCCGTAGCAGCGGGCGGCGCGCGAGTCGCTCGCCAGCCGAACCGCCATGGTCTGGCCGGCGAGCGAGCACGAAAGCTCGGAGATGAACAGATCCGAGGCGTAGGGGTCGTACTCGGCGTGCTGCGCCTCCTCGAAGCCGAGCACGTGGCGCGCGTACTCGATGACCGCGTGCTGAAAGCCGCCGCAGGTCCCGAGGAAGGGCAGACCCGACTCACGCGCGAGCCGTATCGCGCGCAGGGCTCCGTCGAGGCTCCTGTACGGGCTTCCCGGCGCACACCAAAGCGCATCGTGAGCGACGGCCAGCTGAGCGAGGTCGGCGCCCTCGAGCGATCTCGTCCCCAACCAGTGGACGTCCACCTCCGCGCCAAGCTCCGACGCGGCGTGCCCGATGCCCTCGTTCGTCGCTGGATGGGGCGGGAACCGAGGGTCGAAGTCGCCGATTACGCCAATCGAAATCTGCCGTTCCATGGCGCGAGCGTACCGTGAGGCTCTGGCCAAGACGACGGTACCCTCAGCCGCTGTGAAGGTGATCATCTCCTATCCATACTCCGGCGCCCTCTACTGGTGGTTTGGCCAGGAGCGAGAGTTTGCCCTTCCGAAGACACCGCAGCACTCCTACTACGCGGCGTTGTTCGGCGACGTCGACAGGCACCTCGACGTCGCACTGACCTCTGCCCTCGTCTACGAGGAGTTCCTCATCCCGGCGGCGGATGCCGCGTATCCCGGCCTGGGAAACCTGCAGCACCACTCCCCCGCCGACCTTGGACTGGAAGTCAGCGAATGGGATCCGATTCAGATCGCGCAAAAACTCACCATTCCCCTCAACGAGTACTGGCAGGAGGATCCCGTCCTCGGACAGCTGCTCGCGGGAAAAGACGAAGTAGACGTGCACATGGAGTTGATGTACGCGATCGCGGACGCGCTGCTGGCGGCTGAGCACCGAGTCCCGGTCCTCTGCTCGGATGGGCGTCGGGCCACGGTTCAGCGCTTGATCGAGCTCGGTGTCGTGCCGGTCGAGCCGGAGATCGTGGACCAGTTCAGGCGAGGGAACGCCGCCGGCCAAATGGTCGATTCCTACGCCCAGGTCACCGGCCTCACCTTTGGCACCGATGGCATTCGCGAGTTCGTCGACCTGAAGGAAGCTTCCCCGTTGCGGGAGTACGCCCAAGGCTTTCAGCGGGCGCTCGCAAGCCCCGGAACGGCGTCGGAACACGACTTCTACGAGGCGATCGCGGTCGCGATGGAATCGAAGCAGGTGGCGGAACAGGTTCGCGGCACCTTCGAGGCAACAAGTCGCGTGATGAGCGTCCTCGGCCTGATCCCCGGCGTGGGCACGGTCACCGGCCTGGCGGACCTCGGAAGCGACGCGGCGGCCGCGACCGCCCAGGCACGCGCCGACGGCCTCAGCTGGTTCGAACTCAGCCAAACCGTGGCCGGCGCCCGCAACCGCGCGGCTATCGAGGCAAAGCTGCGGGCTCTCGGGATCAGGGGCTAGGGGCAGCAGCGAGGGTGGCGGCACGAGGGCCGAGCGCCTCAGGGCTCCTGCGCGCCGTCCTCCCCCTCCTCAGTGCCCGTGGCCCCCGGGAGCGATGGCTCGGAGGCGGCCATCGGGCCCGTCAGGGCGGCGACCGTCACGGCCCCCAGCCCGGCGAACGTCGCGCCCAGGACCAAGCCCTGCAGCCAGCGCGACTCCAGGTCAGGCTGGCCGAGGACGAGGACCGAGAGCACCTCGCCAGCGACGAGCACCAGCAGCGCCAGCACCATCAACAATCGCTGCTGGACGTAGGCGAAGGACCGTCCTCTCTGGAGTGCCTTCGCGGCGCCGACCACGTCCCCCGGAGTCGGGTGCTCGCCCAGCGCCTCCTTCAGTTCGGCTTTGAACGAAGCGCGCACCTGCTTGAACGGGACGAGGTCGATCCTGAAGAAGCGCGCCTCAACCGCGAGCACGAGCAAGAGGACGGGAATGATCTGAGCCGTGGCTTCGTAGAAGGCCACCTCGTAAGCGCTTGAGCTGGCGCCCAGCGCCAGGCCGATCGCGAACGCCAACGCGGTGACCGCGGCGGGCAGCCCGATCCGAAACGGGAACGCGAGCTGGACGAGAAAACTGGCAATCACCCGCGGCCTTCCTCCCCCTCTCTCACCCCCGAAATGTCCCAGGGCGGGCGGACGAGGTCAGGCCCGGTCGCGTAGCTGAAGTCGTTCGGCCGCGAAGAGCTCGTGGACCAGCTTGATCGCGATCGAGCCCTCGCCGACCGCCGAGGCGACGCGGTTCATCGAGCCGTGCCGGACGTCTCCGGCGGCGAAGACGCCGGGCATGCTGGTCTCGAGCGAGAACGGCTTGCGCTCTAGCGGCCAGGTCCCGTCGCTCTCGAGATCCGCTCCGGTGCGAATGAACCCGCCGCCGCCCAGCGTGCACGCCGCCGGCAGCCAGTCCGTGTTCGGGCGGGCGCCGATCATCAGGAAGAGCTCATCGGCTGCGACCGTCTCCGTGGCGCCATCGGCGCGGGAACGGAGGACCAGGCGCTCGAGCCAGCCGTCCCCGCCTCCGCCCCCGCCGACGACCTCGGTCCCGAGGCGCAGATCGATGTTGGGCGCGCCTTCGACCTGCCTCACCAGGTAGTGCGACATGCCCTTTTCGAGCGACTCGGCCCGCACGACCAGCGTCACCCGGCGGGCGTATTCGGCCAGGTGCAGCGCCGCCTGGCCAGCCGAGTTGGCGCCGCCGACGACGTACACCTCCTCGTCGACCGTCGTCGGCGCCTCTGAGGCGGGGCCGCCGTAGAAGACCCCGGCCCCGACCAGGGCCTCGAGCTCGGGGACGCCGAGCCGGCGGTAGGTGGCGCCGGTGGCGAGGATGACCGCGGCGGCGCTGACCTCGCCGCCGTCGGAGAGCGCGACGTGAAGGCGGTCGCCCTCGCGCCGGATCGCGGTCGCGTCGTGCATGAAGGCGAACTTGGCGCCGAAGACCCAGGCCTGCTCGTAGGCGCTCTCCGCCAGCCGACGACCGCTGACCCCGCGCGGGAAGCCCAGGTAGTTGCGGATCAGCGAGCTCGAGGTCGCCTGGCCGCCGATACCGCCGTCGTCGACAACCAGCGTCCGGAAGCCCTCGGAGGCGCCGTAGACCGCTGCCGAGAGGCCGGCCGGGCCGCCGCCGACGATGACGACGTCGTACTCGCGCCGATCGGGGTCGATGGTGGCGCCGGCGGCGCTGGCCAGCTCCAGGTTGGTCGGGTTGGCGAGGACGGTGCCGTTCGGGAAGACGACGAGGGGCAGCGGCTCCCCGTCGCCTGATTCCGCCACCAGCGCGCGGCCGTCGGGCGAATCGGCGAGCAGGAACGCGTGCGGCACCGCGCAGCGGCCGAGCACCTCTTTCAGCTCGTGGGCCCTGCCCGTCCACGACTCGCTGATGATGCGGACGGTATGCGGCGAGACCCGCCGCGCGTGGGCCCACTCGAGCAGAAAGGTCGAGACCGACTGGTGGAACAGCTCGTCCGGTGACTGCGACGGTCTGATCACGTAGTACTCGATCTGCCGCCGCGCCATCGCCTCGAAGATCTCCTCGGCGGTCCGGCCGTCTCCCCAGCTGCCCCACTCGATCAGCAGCCCCCGCTGAGCGTGCGCGTGGAGATCGCGCACCTTGCCCAGCAGCTCGCCCCCCGTCGTCCGGCCGAGCCACTGCGCGGCGAGGACGAGCGCGACGTCTTCACCCACGGCTGCCAGCGCCTCGAGCTCCACCATCGCCTCCTCTGCCGAGGAGGCGCAGACGACGCGGTAGCTGCGTGAATAGCGGTCGATCAGCTCGCGTTCGACGGCGCGCAGCGAGCGCTCGTCTTCGTCGATGGCGAAAAGGACGGGGGTGGACACGACCAAAAAGTACCGCCCCCGCTGACGACATCACGGGTTCGCCGAGACCCTCATCGCCATGTCGCCATATTGATCCGCGCGGGGGCCGCCGAAGTGGCAACCCCCGCGCTCGGACCTGCTCGTCGCTACTAGCGTGGGCGATACTCGCCGGGCGGTGGCGGCGGTACGGGGTTGCCGCCCGCCTCCTGGCGACGACGGAGTGCCTCCGCCGGCGCCTCCATCAGGCCTTTGGCGATCTGGTCGGCCTGAAACCAGGGCGCTGCATCGGGACTCACGGGTGATACCTGCGACTGCTCAGGTCGCGGTGGAATCGATGGTTGCTTAGGGGGATCAGGAGAAAAGAAACCCATGTCATCACTCCTTCGTCTGACATTTCCGGTGGGCGCTGCCCGCCGGCCACCGCCAAGAGCCTCAGCTGCCCTTGACGAGATGCAGTATCTGGCGCGGCGATGAGGTTGTCATCGGGCAATGGGGGGAGTTCCGTTGAAAATCCCCCCATTGCCCTATGCCTCCGGCAGGGCCAGCAGTCGCCGTATCTCGGCCGTAAGCGCAGCATGAGTCTCCACATCGAGCTTCTGCTTGATCGAACGCAACTGATTGCCGACGGTCTTCGGCGACTTCTCCAGCCGTTCGGCGATGAGCTTCTGCGACCGTCCGTCTCCCGCGAGGTAAGCCACCTCTCGCTCGGCCGGCGTGAGGCCGAATTCAGACAATCGCCTGAAAGCGTCATCTGGGACCTGGTCGGTTGCTTCCTGGGCAATCACCTGCGCAGAGACCGAAGGCATGGGAGTGCCCGCGGATGCCCCTGAGACTTCCCTTGGCGGCGCCGCTGCCCTTGCGTCACGATTGACGTCAGCGACGACCATCGTCACCAGCTCGGCCGTCCGGTATGCGGCGTAAATAGCCACCATCAGCGAGATCACCGCGGCGATGTCCCCGGCTGAGCCGTCGAACAGGAGACTCTGTTGACGAACCAGGAGACCGATCGCGTAACCGGCGACGACAACCGAACCCGCTGTCATCGCGCTGAAGATCTCGACCACGGTCGGTGTTCCGACGATCGCGGTTCCAATCACGATGAAGGTCGCGTTCTGGCGCGCACCGCCAATGACGAGGACGCTCGCCGCCAGGAGAGCCGGGAGAAGAACCCACCATTGCTGCTCACGAAGGCGGCGGTAGCACCATCCGGCCTCGGCAGCAGCAAGAGCACAAAGCGTCCCGACAACTGCCAATAGGCCGAGACGGATACCGAGCTCATCCTCTACGACGACGATCATCAACACGGCGGGGAGTACCAGCAATGCCGCGAGAAACAGTGTCGCTTTGAACATCAGCAGACGCAGTTCCTCGGTGAGATTCCAAAGCTGTTCGCCGCTGTAGGGCACTCCAATTCCAGAGCGATCAGCCATTGCCGATGGACCTCTCCAAATAAACCGCGACAGCTTCCTCTTGGCTGGATACGCCGAGCTTGGCCTTGGCATTGTTGATGTGGGTCCTGACCGTCGCCCCGGCTATGAAGAAGCGCGCGGCGATCTCTTTACGAGTTTGACCCTGCGCGAGAAGCTCGAGGACTTCGCGCTCACGATTGGTCAATCTGGAAGATTTCTCAGCCCAGCCACTACCTTCAGCCGCTTCGGAAACGAGCCCGGCGGCCTGGTCGCCGGGCATTGCCGCCACCACGGGGATCTGTTCGATAAACCGGCGGAATCCGAGAACGCCAAACGCGAAGAGCCCACAGCAAGCACTGATCGCGGCAATCTGCTGAACGACGTCGAATGGATACTCGGCTTCGCCGAGAGCCCCAATGTTCCCACCGATCATCACCCCAGCCACATAGGCAGCGATGGAGATGGCGGCAAAGCCGACCACCTCGCGGCGACGGCAGGTGGCCGCGGCAACGCCGGCCAACGGTGCGATGCCCATAAAAGCATCCGATTGCGCGTGCCCATCGATTGCATAGGGCAGAACCGTGAATGCGGCAGCCGCCAGTACCCAGCGTCGGTCTTCGAGCACATCCGGCACCCAGCCGCCCCGCTTGCGGTAGTACTCGGCCGCAACCCAACAGACCAAGAGGAGACCGACTGCCGCAAGGCGCCGCCCTCGGTCATCTGTGCTGACCAATGCCGGCAGAAACGCGAGGACGGACATCGCAATACCAAGGCGTACGCACAGCTTCAAGGCACGGCCCTTGAAGCGGTACAGCAACAACTCCCCTGCGCCGATGCCCATGCCTGATTTCAATTGTAGATCGGCGCAGGCACAGTCGAGTAATGAAGAATGGCAGGACATAGGCTGACTGGATGAGCAGCGGGATGAAGCGACATCAACTGCCAAAGGACGACAGCGATCTCCTCGCGCTCCACGTCGCCGTCCTCGACGAGTTGCGGGACCGCGAGATCACTCGCTCCAACAATCTGCCGACCGGCGACTACGCCGAGCATCTGGTCGCTCGGCACTTCGGAGTCGAACTGCAGGCCAACTCCTACAAGGGATTCGACTTGCGCCTCTCAGATCGGGACCAAACGCGGGTCCAGGTCAAGTCAAGGCGAGTGCGCAAGACGGGCACCTACGGCAACTTCGGCGTGCTTCGAGGGGTGCATGACTCGACCTTCGCGGATCGCCAGTTCGACGTCGTTGTCGCTGTCGTCTTCGAGTACGACTATGCGCTGCGAGAAGCCTGGTGGCTCCCGTGGAGGGTCGTCAAGAAATACGCGGCCTTCTCGAAGGCTCATCAGGCGGTCAGATTGACGACGATCAAAGGGCCCATCTGCGATGAGCCCGGCGTCCGCCAGCTCGACCTCTTGGCCTGAGGTGCCTTCAGGGCGCGTGAGCCGTCCCAGGCCACTTGACATCACAAATTGTGATTTCAAGCTGTCGAACTCCTCAGTCGACAGCTGGAACATGAAGTCCGCCGGGAAGCGCTTTTCGTTGCGCCGGACCTGCTGCACGAGCACTCGAGTTTCGACTCCGTAGAGATCGGCGAGATCCTCGTCCAGCATCACCTGGCGACCTCGGACGACCAGGATCCGCTTCTCGAGATCACAAACTGTGATCTCAAAGCCTCGGCCTCGGCTTTCGTCAGCCGGAACATGAAGCGAATCACGAGGATCCGCTTCTCGATCGCCAGCAGCCGTGACAACCTCGAGCTCCGTCTGCTCGGCCCCCAGCCGGAGGACTTGGCTGCCATGTGCGTCCGGACGCGTGCCATACGTCCCCCGCGTCTCAGGCCGCTGCGTAGAGGGACCAGCGACCCGGAATGCCCTTCAGCTCGTGGTCGCCGCGGTCTGAGAAGGTGAGATCGCTGCCGATCACCAGGTCGCGGACGGTGCCCGAGACGAGGATCTCACTCGCCTCGGCGCGGCTCATGATGCGAGCCGCGAGGTGGACGGCGAGCCCGGCGACATCGTCGGAGCTGCGCTCGACTTCACCGGTGTGCAGGCCGGCGCGGACGTCGAGGCCCATGCCGCGAGCGTCGACGATCACTTGTTCCGCACAGCGAATGCCCTGACCCGGTCCGGTGAAGAGGGCGAGAACGCCATCGCCGGTGGTCTTGATCGTCTCCCCGCCGAGGGCCGTGACGGCCGCCCTCGTGTCCCGGAAATGGCGGTCAAGCACGCCTGACCAAGCTCGGTCCCCGCTACGCGCCGCATGCCTGGTCGAGTCGACCAGGTCTGTGAACAGAACGGTGGCCAGGATCCGCTTGGTTGCCGAGGCGGGCGCGGTCCCGGTGACGAACTCCTCGATGATGCCCGCGATTTCCTCGGTGTCGAGCGCGAAGGCGTTCGCTGAGTTGCCGGAAACCTCCCGATACCTCGCTCCCGGGATCAGCTCGACGAACTCGCGGACAGAGGCGACAGGGAGCATCCGCAGGGCGGGCGGGTGGAGGACCAGGGTGGGAGCCTGGACGAGCGGCAGGACATCGCGGATGTCGGTGATCAACTGCATTCGCAGAATTCGAGCAGCCTGCCGTGGCGTGGCAGATGTCTGCATGTAGCGTCTGAGGCGGTCCATTCGTATGGGGTCATCCACCCAGTCGGGGGCCCAAAGGCGAAGGAGATCTGCGCTCGGGTAATCGATGAGCTCGGCGAGGGTCTGCTCCAACGACTCGACGACGAACTCCGTGGTGGTGGCGAGGCCTTTCGCCCAGGGGGAAATTGCGATCAGCCCACCCACACGCTGCGGTCGGGTGGCGGCGAGCAACGCGAGCGAGCGGGCGCCGTCGAGGCTCCCCATCAAGACGGGCTGCTCGGAGCCCGCTGCGTCAATTACCGCCAACGCGTCGTCCGCGTGGGCTTCGAGCGTCAGGTCGTCCCGAATCGGATCGGACAGTCCGGTGTCCCGCCGATCAAAACGGATCACCCGCGCGAACCCGCCGAGGCGCTCGAAGAATCGGGCGGCCTCAGGGATGCCCCAAACCGTCTCGAGGTTCGAGGCGACTCCGCTGTTGAACACGAGGTCGCGATCACCCGAACCGTGCACCTGATAGGCGATGGCCAGCTCGCCGCTGCGCGCGTACCGGGTCCGAGGGCGATCCATCAGGCGAATCTATCCAACGCGGGGCGAGGGCCCAGACACTTTGAGAATCGAGGAGGTAGGGCCAGGACCGCTTGCTGAAGCGGTCCTGGCCCACCGTCCGTATCACCCGCGTATCACGGACTCCGATTGAATCGACGGTGGGCGATCTCGTAAACGCTCGGCTCCACTGCTGCGCGGGATGACGCTCGCCGATGGCGGATGAGGACGAGCGCTGGCTTCGCAGCTTCCTCGTCACCGGCCAGGACGGCTCCCCACTGCCGGCGGGGCGGAGAATGTAGAACTTCACGCAGCCACCAAGGCGAGTCCCGTCGTGGCCTTCCTCTTCGCAGCGCCGCAGCCACTCGAGGGGGCACGCCGTCGCGTCTGATCTCTGCGACCACCGGCTCGATCGCGGCCCTCGCCGCCCTCGTGCAACGAACGAGATCCCTCGGCAAGAACCTCGTCTACCACGCGGACTTCGAAGCGCGGACCCGCGCCCGCACTCACCGCCGGCTATCCCTCGCCGTCGGTCGGCAACGAACCGAAGTGCCGGTCGAAATCCTCGCGGCTCATCGGGGTAGTCCCCGTTCGTTTGCGGATCTCCTCAATCAAAGTCGCCTTGGATGGCCAATCCGGCGCGTAAATGAGCCTCGCCTCCGCCGCTTCCTCCTCGGTCATCGCCTTAACTTGCTCGATTAGCTCAGCCTTGGTCATGAAAGGCATCGTAGCCCCCGCGCTCCTTGAATACGTCGGCGATAGGGCTACTTCCAAGAGCAAGTCGTCTCCGCCTCGTCCCATTAGGCTCTCGCAGGTGCGGCTGCAAATGACATTTTCGACCCATGGGGCTTGGGGATCGGGGATGGGGGTCCTCCAATTGCCGATGGAGATCGACCTCGATCCCTACGGCAAGTTCAAGATTGAAGAATGGTCGTGGGCAGGCACGAAAAAGATCCCCGGTTCTGATTCAGACCCCATTCGCAATCTTGTTGTGATTGTCGCTGAGCGAGAGGTTGATCCTGCGGGCTTGACGCTAGAGGAGGATCCCATATTGCAGTGGGAAGACTCAAGCGGGGTTGCTCATCCTGCCATGGCAGTCGCATGCCCTGAGATCGGTGAACTCACAGAAGGTGCGGGGTTGTTGTTCGGAGCAATTGGCTTTGCGATTGGCATAGCTCTTCCGTTCGGTTCTCATATGAGTCCGGACTGCCCGAATCGATATCTACCGGACTGCAAAAAAGACGAAGATCTCTTGAAGAGCTTGGGCGATCAGCCGAGAATGCCGCTGCTAGGCAGAACCGGCGTTGAGGTTTTCGAGGGCGGCGATATAGACGCAGATTTCGTAAGAGAGCTCGCCCGCAGGCAAGCGGTACGGATCTATCCTGAGGCACTCCACGACATCAGCGCTACTGCAACGTTCAGGGATCTCTGGCGAACGCTGGAACTGGCTTTCCAAGCAGAAGGAAAGGAACTCACCAAACTGCTCGCGGAATTCGGTCCCGCCAAAAGACTTGGCTTCGACCTGAATGAGCTTGAGAATCTCAGGTCGATCCGCGGCCAAATCAGCCACGCCTCATCCAGACTGGGACCTCGCGATGTCTCTAGATCCGAAAGCGCCGCGAATCAATCCCTGGGTCGGCTCTGGAGCTTGGTTGACTGGGTGATCCTCTCCAAGAAGGATGCTTCCCAATCCCTAGAGGTCGAGGAACTTCGACCCCTAAATGCATTCATTAGGCGCGATGGAAGTACCCAGATTGAACAGCATGTAGGCAACCCGGAAACGTGGCGAATCGCTTACGGCCGGGGTGGCAGTTCTCGCTTTAATGCGCCTAAGGACGAGTGAAGTTTGCTCTCAGCGGGAGCCCCTTACCCACTGGGCGGCGACTATATCGGGAAGGTAGGAATCGCTTGCTGGAGCGGTTTCATTCGCCCGAAGTATCACTCTCATATCACGGTTCACGCTTCATGAACTGCCTTCTCAAGCTCACGATGCGCGTGGCGACTTTCTGGTCGAAGCGCCGTTGCGCCCGCTTCATCTTCGTGTGCAGCGATGCTGCCCACGATACCGCGAGGAAATGCCTGCCTAAGCACGGCCGAAGGGTTTGCCCGTCAGCGCCCTAGATCATTGGCAACCACGTCGCTGTAGCGAGTGCGAATCTCTGCTCACGAAGTCGGCCGCAGGGACCGTGTGCCGCGAGTGCCTCGATGAGCGTCGGACGAAATGCATCTCCTGCGGGTCAGACATCTCGGCGCTTTACAAAATGTGCTTGCTCTGCCACCGCTCCAAGGTCTGCGATGAGGCGGCAAGAACTCAAACAGCGCGGGCGCAGCGGCGAGGATGCCGCCGCCTTGTTCCGTCGAGAGGCGTGGCAAGCAGAACGCAAAGCGTCGTTGCCGAACTTCGGGAGTGGGCCGACGAAGCGGACTCCGATGCCCTTGCTGGGTCAGAGCCGGTGCCTCAGATGAGCAGATCCGGCGACGAACGGTAGGCCGACCACCCCCGCAAGGGGTGGCCCAAGCCCCTAGCTAGGGGTCTCGACCCCCTCTGCCTCCCATCTTCGAGGGCGCATCGCAAGTTCTCGTACTCGTCGGTGATGTGGCTCGCGTCAAGCCCAAAGCCCCCAAGCTGGACAGCGATGAGCTTCGTCATCTCATGGAGCGCTCGCTGGTTTTCAATCGCGCCCGCTTCCCAGACGGGCTGCTCGATCCCCCCGAGGTCACCGAGCCGACCAATGCGCGAGGACAGCAGGCCGATGGTGACGTCAGGAACATGGCGAGAAACCACTGCTCCGGCGACTCATCAAGTAGGAACGGCCCAATGGGGATAACGATTGACATGTCCTCGCTCCCCTCCTCTCGCTTCCCGTAGGCACCGAGCCTGGCGGCGGCGAAGCGGGGATGCCCTGACTCGCTGAAGTGACCGTAGACCTCGTCAAAAGACTCCCGACCGAGACGTTTGCGTACTGCGCTCGGTGAGAACTCCTTGCGCCCCTCCTCCGTCTCTTCCCAGCGCTCCGCCTCCCCCTGCACGGTCGCTAGAAGCTCAACGAGGTCAAGGGTCTCGTAGCCAGTGCGAAGGGTGTTGTATGCCTGGGGAGAAGTAGCCGTGTGTCAGCAGGTGAAGGGTCGCGAACAAGTCATTCATCGCCCCCACAAGAAGCTGCCGAACGGCGAAGTGAGCCACGGTGCTCGTAGCCCCCTACCTCCTCGACCTCCTACGCGAGCACCGGAAAGGCAAGGCGAGCGCGTCTGGGCTCGAAAAGCTCGTCTTCCGCAGTCCCGAAGGGTTCATGCTGAACCGCCACAACGTTCGCCGCCGCGGCCACGACGCAGCGCTTAAGGACGCTGGCCTTCCCTCTAAGGTGCGCCTCCACGATCTGCGCCACACCGCCGCGACGCTCTGGCTGGCTGCGGGCGAGTCGATCTACTTCGTCCAGCAGCAACTCGGCCACGCCGATATTCAGACGACGATCGACCAGTACGGGCATCCGGACAAGCAGGCTCACCGGGAAGCCGCGGCGCGGGCCGCTTCTTGGTGACGAGAGGCCGCTTCGGAATAGCTGTTGGTACCGCCGCTGGTACCAAGAAAAACGTCAGAATCCGATCCAGCCTGCTCGACTCGGCTCCCGAAGCGGTCTCCGGCGATGTAGCGACTACCTCATGACCACTCGGCAACGGACCGAGTGCAGCCCTCACGCACCGGCGCGCAGGTCGATCTCGCCTCTCAAAACCTGCAAATTCGCCATTTTCGGCGTGGCTTTTGGCGCCGCCACACCGCTTATGGTTAGAGGTCTATGCCTACTGTCGGATCAACCCAGGAGTCCGCCCTCACCAGTTTGGCGATCCTGAAGGTCAACCACGACCAAAACCGCGACTACATCTCGAACTTCGTTCCCTTCGTCGCGCAGGTGATCTGCGATGCGCCCCAGGATGAGATCTCGCTGTCGCAGGTGCAGAAGGGCGTGCACGAAGAGTTTGCCTTGAAAATGCCTCAGGGCGCGCTGAACACGATCCTCCACCGCACCTGCAAGCTCGGCTACGTCGAGAAAGGGCGCGGCATCTACCGGCGAAACGCGACCAAGCTGACGGGTCTCGACCTTGGCTCAGTCCGCTCGCGGGTAAAGCGACAGCAAACGGCGCTACTTAAGGAGCTCGCTGAGTTCGCCACAGAAGGCTATGGCATCAACTTGGGGCGTTGGCGAGGCCGAACGGGCCCTCCTCGGCTACCTCTCGACGCGGGGAACGGCGATTCTGACGGCGGCGGTGGACGGCGGGGCAATCGACTCGACGCCGCCGGTCGACAACTCGGGCCTGATCGTCAACGCCTTTGTCGCCGAGGCCGCCGAGTCGAAGCCAAATGCCTTTGAGTTCCTGCTCACCTTGGTCAAGGGGAGCATGCTGGCAGACGTCCTTTATCTGCCTGGCACCTTCGACGGGGCCCAGCGGAAATTCGGCGAGACGGAGTTCTTCCTCGACACCGGGTTCGTCCTGCGGGCAATCGGCTATTCGAGCCCCGAGGCAAGCGCGCCCGCCCGGGAGCTATTGGCGCTCCTCGAGAAGCAGAGCGTCCGGCTCCGGATGTTCGAGCACAGCCGCGACGAGGCACTGGCGGTATTGGATTACGGCGCCCGAGCCCTTGCCCCTGGCAGCCAGCTGTCACTCTCGCCGCCGTCTGAATTCCTTCGCAGCGAGGGCTGGACGGCAAGCGACGTTGAGGAGTTCATCGCCAAGGTGCCGCTCAAGCTCTCGACGCTCGGGATAGAGGTAGTCGCCAAGCCTCCCTACCAGAAGCATCTCGGTATCGACGAGGCCAGCCTTGAGAAGAAGCTAGAGGAGCAGTTGCCTGAACAGCGCCCGGGAGCGCGGCGCCTCGACGTCGACTCACTGTCGGCGATCTCTCGCCTTCGTCGCGGGGAGACGAGCCATGACCTCGAGACCTGCGGTGCCGTCCTCGTGACCACCAACGGTGCCCTGGTCGGTGTCGGATCGGAATTCTTCCGCGGTCAGGGCGTCCAGAAGATCGTCTCACCGGTGATCCACGCCCACGACTTGACCTGGATCGCCTGGCTCAAGCTTCCCACGGCCGCCCCCGACCTGCCGCGGCTGCAGGTGATCGCCGACAGCTTCGCTGCGTTGAATCCGCCCGAGGAGCTTTGGCGCAGATACACGAGCCAGATCGTCCGTCTGCGTGAGCAGGGGGAAGTATCGGATGAGGACTTCCACATCCTGCGCTACTCGATCGAGGCCAGGCGGGCGCTCCAAAACCGGACGCTCGGCGACGCCGACGTGTTCACCGAGGGCAGCGTGCCGGAGATCCTGGCTGCGGCGCGCGCGGAGATCACCGCCGAGCTGTGTCGCGAATTGGAGCAGGAGCGGGCCGCCAGCGCCCAGCAAGTTGCCCATGACGAGGAGGTCCTTGGCGCAGAGCGCCGCGCCCACGCCGAGGAGGCCACGAAGCGCTCCTCACTCGAAGGCCAGATCGCAGAGGGACAGCGCAAACGCGAGGAACGCATCGCCAACCGAGCGGACAGGCTCGCCTCGCGGCTCACTTGGTTCCTCTTCATCGTGGCGGCAACGGCGTTCGGCATCGCCAGCTTCATCGCCTCCGACATCCTCTTGCCGAAGTCGTTGACTTCGAAGGTGCCAGCATTCGCCTTCCTGGCGATCATCGTCGTCACCGTCTTCTCGATCATCAACGCCGTCTTTGGCACTAACCTCGCGGATCTCCGTGAGCGTCTGCAGCAGATCCTCACGAACCGGATCGCCGAGCGGCTGCACCGCACCGCCCCGTAAACGCTGCTGTCGACGGCCGGCCGCGCCGCCGCTCCCGGTACCAGAGTTGGTATTACGCGGCTCTTGAAGCCGGTCGATGAACCGCGACGGCCGGTAAGCCCGCTTCCCAAGCGGGCTCTCAAATATCGGGCGACTGGATTTGAACCAGCGACCGCTCGGACGACAGTTCGTGCTCCACGACTCCACCGAAGTCCCACTCGTCTGCCGCGCCCGTATTGGGATACCTCTCTGAGGCCACGGGAGCGCTTCCCTTGGGATTCCTCAGGGTCTCGGAGTATTGAGATAGCTGGCGATTTACGAGGGACGAGGGGACGCTCGCCTGCGAATTCAGACGAGGGAACCGAGTGCGCTGCTGATGTCTAACGTCTTCAGGTCGGGTCACGATCTGAGTAGTGGAGCGGCACGACGACAACGCCCTAATTATCTACACCGATGGTTCGTGTAAGCCGAAGCCACGCAGGGGTGGCTACGCCTACGTCCTCCTTGGCGAAGACGAAAGAGGAGAGGAGGAGCTCCACGAATACAGCGGCCCAGGTTCGCTCGGCTCGACCATCATGGAGATGGAGCTGACGGCGGCAATCGAGGCCCTACGGCTCGCGACTGGTCGCCACTGTCCAGTCCCCGAGGAAACGTATTCGAAGGTCGTCATCTACTCCGACTCTCTCATCGTCGTAAACGGGATCTCGTCGGCCGAATCTCTCTGGCCACGCAACGAGTGGCTGAAACAGAACAACGAGCCTGTGATGAATCCGGATCTGTGGAAGGAGCTCGTGCGGCTGAAAAGGCGAGCTGGTCGCGTCGAGTTTAGGCACGTGGAGGCCCACAAGACGAATCCGTACAACAAACTCGCTGACAAACTGGCGAAGAAGGCCGCCGATCTACTGCTGCCGCAGCGCGTGGCCCGTCCGTCCAAGATGGTGACCCGGAAACGAAGCCCCCGGCAGACTGAAGCGCGGGTGGTCCCAATGAGGGGACAGACGGAGACGATCAGGATCGTTCTTGTCCGGGCGATTCGGGGACAGCCTCACCACGCCTACAAGTACGAGGTGGTCGGGGAGGAGAGCCCCGATTTTCAGGCAGTCGACGACGCTTTCGCACTCAACGATCGCGTCGCTATGCGCCGCGCCCACATCTACGAAGTTCGCTTCACCGAAGGCGACCGCGGTCGTTGGATTGAAGAAGTTGTGCGCGAGATCGAGCGCGCCTAGTCCGGTGCCGCGGACTCCGGGGGACGCGGGACGACGGGGACGAGCCGGTTGCGACCTCCGATTGGTGAACCGAAACCCACCCGATGGCGGGGATGAACCCATGACCTCCAGTCAGAGCAGACCGCCCAGAACTTCGACTACCTTGTCGTCCTGCGCTTGCCCTTGCCCGCGATGCTCAAGAGGGTCGTTGCCCAAGCGAGCTCGTCCAGGGACGGGCGCTGTTCGATCAAACCCGAGCCAGCGCGAGCCTGCGGTGCCTCTACGAACGTATGTTCCCATCCTCGTCAAGCGCGCTACTCTGTCGGCATGCCGATGTTCCGCGTCACATTTCAAGGGGTCTTCATGGACCCCCACTCGGCCCAATTGCACGACGCCGGGATTCTCTACGAGGGCTACGAGAACGCTGGACCGCCTCAGCCCGCTGGGGCGCGCGTTCACAAAGCGTTGGTCGAGGCAGAGTCGTCAGCCGACGCGACCCGTGCGTTCGGGGACGCGCTGGGGTCGAATCTGAGCCAGTTCGGGAACCTGCGCGCCGAACCCGCGTAGCTGATGGGGACCTTCATGCAGGGCAATGGTTCGACGCCCGGCCGTCGAAGCGGTTGCCGTGTCTGACAAGAGCACAATCGAGTGGACCGAGGCAACTTGGAATCCCGTCACAGGCTGCGATCAGGTGTCCCCGGGCTGCGCCCATTGCTACGCCAAGACCTTCGCTGAACGCTGGAAGGGAGTACCCGGCCACCCGTATGAGCAGGGGTTTGGACTTCGGATCTGGCCCGAGCGGCTGGACCAACCAATGAAGTGGAAGCGGCCCCGGACGATTTTCGTCAATTCCATGTCGGACCTGTTTCACGAGGACATCCCCGACGACTACGTCGCCAAGGTCTTCGACGTGATGGAGGAGGCCGATCACCACGTCTTTCAGGTCCTGACCAAGCGGCAGGACCGGATGGTCGAACTCGCCCCCGACCTACCGTGGCCGTCGAACGTCTGGATGGGGGTCAGCATCGAGAACCGCAGGTTCGTCCACCGGGCCGACTCACTGCGTGAGGTCCCCGCTGCCGTCCGATTCATTTCCGCCGAGCCACTGCTGGGTCCGTTGGAAGGGCTCGACCTCGACAGCATCGACTGGCTGATCGCCGGCGGCGAGTCCGGTCCCGGTCACCGGCGAGTAGATGAAGACTGGATCATCGACCTACGGGACCGCTGCGAAGATGAGGGAGTCGCCTTCTTCTTCAAGCAATGGGGCGGTCACCGACCAAAGACGAACGGCCGGGAACTTGAGGGCCGGACCTGGGACGAGTACCCAGGCCAGGTCCCGGCGACTGCTTAGTTCGCAAACATCGGGAACGGTTCGTTCCCTGCCGCATCCGTGCGGGTGGCGGCCTTGAAGAACTTCATCGCCAACGCGACTCTGCTGTAGAGGATGAAGTCGTACAGAGGCGAGTTCTTCTCCGTGCTGAAAATTTGCTTTCCCTCGTGTTTGTCGTAGCCGAGGGCGTCGAGCTTGCTGTGGAAGTGGTCCCGAGCGGCAGGCTTCCAGTCGTTGGCCGTCGTCTCAGGAGGCCACCCGCTCCCGAGGACGCGGTTGAGGACCGCGAAGTCACCCTTTCGTAGGCAGCGCCAGAGGTTGTGGATCGGGAGGTTGATGAGAAGATCCATCGGCTTCCCCTGGGAGAGGTCCCGGATGGTGTCGAGGTTCAGGTCCATCCCCTGGGGATCGAGGAGGGCGAGAGAGAGGGCGTTCCACGCCGGGATCGCCTTCCGTGCAGAGTTGATGGTGGCGGGGTCGTTGGCGTCGGCGGTCAGGACGGTGACGTCGGCACCGGCTCCTGACATGCGCGCCTGGAGTGCATCGGTGCATGCGCCGTCGAGGTCGTTGAACACCAGGTGCGTGAACGACGGATCGACGTTCAAGGCGATCAGCGGCGACCCGAGGACGAACCGCCCGGTGTCTTTGACCCAGCAGACGCCGGGGCCGCAATAGAGGTCGAGGTAGCACCGGTACTTCCATTTCTTCATGGCGCGGGTGAAGATGCCTGAGTAGCCCTCGATGACGTGAGCCTTGTCCCGGTTGTGCGCTTTTACTTCCCGGGCGGGGAGGCCGTCGGGAGCGACGACCAGTCCAGAACGACCGTTCCACGGCTCGGGACTGTGGTTTGGACTGGCGAGAGCTAGTTGATCGATGAGGGTGGGAGTGGTCACGCTATAGCCAGTCTGACCGCGTCTCGGCGGCAACATCAGCCCCTGAAGCTCCCAAAACGCGGCTTCATCGCCGATCCTAAGTGCGCCGACGGACTCCCGTCTCGCCAGGGAGACACCCATCTGGTACCGAATTGGGTACCACGCGGCCACTGGAAGATTGCTGGATTCGGTACCTAAAGCCGAAAGCCCGCTTCCAAGGCGGGCTTTCGATCATCGGGGAGACAGGATTTGAACCTGCGACCGCTCGGCCCCCAGCCGAGTGCGCTACCAGACTGCGCCACTCCCCGTGGCTGCTTTGCATTCTGACGAATCCTCGAGGTTGCGGCTAGGCTCCCTCTTGGCGCGGCGGTAGCTCAACGGTAGAGCCTCAGCCTTCCAAGCTGATGACGCGAGTTCGATTCTCGTCCGCCGCTCTTTCCTCGGCTCCGGCTCGGGCAGCTCCCAGGCGCTGATCCGGCGGCTCAAGTTCCGCCAGCAGCCGTCGATGCAAGCCGTCGATGCGAAGCCGGCTCAAGCGATACCTGCCCCTGGCGCTTGCCGTCACGGCTGGCGCCCTGTTGATCACTGGTTGCGGCGGCTCCAGCGGGAGCCAGAGCGAGAGCTCGGCGGGCGAATCCGGCCTGATCGACTGGCCGCTCTTCGGGCGGGTCCCCGAGCGGACCCACTACCTGCCCTCCCACCAGCGCCGGCTCGATCCACCGCTGCGCGAAGCCTGGTCGATCAACACCCATGCGCTGATCGAGTTCCCGCCCGCGGTCGCGGACGGCGTCGCCTACGTCGTCAACAAGTACGGCAACGCCAAGGCGGTGCGGCTGCGCGATCGCAAGATCCTCTGGGAACGGGTCACCGACCCCAAGGACTCGGGCACGCCGACCGACGTGACCGCGCCCGTCTATCACCAGGGCAAGGTCTTCTTCGCCTACGTGGACGGCAGCCTGGTCGCGGTCGATGCCGCCACCGGCAAGCGGGCCTGGAGTCGCAAGCTGGCCGGCCACCTGGAATCCTCACCGATGGCCGTCGGCGGCACGCTGTACCTCGGCACGGACAAGACGAACGTGGTCGCGGTGCGCGCCTCCGACGGCGCGATCCGCTGGCAGTTCAACTCGCCGGGCGCGATCAAAGCCAGCCCCAGCTTCCACGACGGCCGCCTCTACGTCGCCGACTACGAGAGCGGGGTGTTCTGCCTCGACGCCGATGACGGCAAGCTGATCTGGCGCACGAACACCTCGCAGGCGCCGCCCTTCGGCCGGGGCGGCTTCTACTCCTCCCCCGCGATCGCCTTCGGCCGCGTCTACGCCGGCCGCGACGACGGCACGATCTTCGCCTTCGACGAAGAGAGCGGCAAGGTCGACTGGTCCTTCCCCACCGGCAACTACGTCTATGGCTCGCCGGCCGTGGCCAAGGTCCCCGGCACCCCGCCGACCGTCTACATCGGCTCCTACGACGAGCACTTCTACGCGCTCGACGCGCTCAGCGGCAAGCAGCGCTGGCGCTACGACGTCGGCGGGCCGGTGCCCGGCACCGCGACCGTGATCGGCCACACCGCCTACACCTCGAGCTTCAAGACCCGCGAGGCGATTGGCATCGACGTCCGCACCCACCGCAGGACCTTCCAGATGCGCCAGGCCGGCTACACGCCGATGGTCTCCGACGGCCGCCGCCTCTTCCTGATCGGCTACTACGAGCTGATCGGCCTGCAGCCGACCGGCAGCGGACCCGTCGCCGGTCAGTAGCCGGGAGGGTGCCGGACGACGAAGCCATCCGGAGCCGCGCCGGCGAGATGCCACCGCGGCCCCGTGCCCCTGGCGTCCCCGACCGTGTCCCAGCGCAGGCCGGCGATCACCGCGTAGGCATGGGAGGCGCTGGCGTAGACGGTCAGCCAGCGCCCCGGCCCGGGGGCGCCCCAGGACTCCAGCTCACCCGAGGTCAGTGGCCTGGGGATGAAGCCACCACCGGCGAGGGCGAAGCTGACGGCCCCGGAGCAGTCGTATCCCCGCGAGAACCAGGACCCGTGGCCGCCGCCCCAGATATAGGGCCTGCCGACAATCGTGTTGGCGGCGTTGATCACCCCGGCGACCCGCTCGGGGGCTTCGGGGGGAGCAAGCGCGATCCCGCTGACGAAGGTGGCGGTGGCGTCGGCCGCGTTGTCGCCGGCCGGCTCCGGGGCCTGGGCAACGACCGAGCCGGCAATCCCCGGTGGCGGAGGGATCGGCGTCCCATTGGTGCCGGCCGAGGCCGGCGGCATTGGCGAGGCGTCGCCGACACCCTCTTCCTCAACCGGCGGCGGAGGCGCTTCGGCGGCGGCTTTGCGCCTTTCCTCGCTGACGTACTGCGCGCCCAGGTAGACCAGGCTGCCTTCGATCGCCTCGAGCGCGCCGCTGGCCTTCGCCGCCGTGAGCGCGAGGAGAATCGCCGGATTGAAGATCGCCCCCGTTCCCGTGCCCGCGGCCGTACCGGCAGCCGAGGCCCCCGTTCGCTCCCCAGAAGCGGCTTTGGCGGTGCCGTTCGGCGCCAGGTGGGATCCGGACGCGAGCACGCCCAAAGCGAGGATCGCCGCCGTGATCAGCTTCAGGCCACGACCCGTGATCCAGGCCGGCCTGTGCGCCGCGACCCACGCCCGCGTGCCCGTGGCCGCCGCCCCCGCCGTCATCGCGGTCGCCATGCACTGCATGCACATGAGGGCACTGTAGCCAGCCCCGGGCACGAGTCGGCGCGGCGGGGCGAGCGGATCACGATCCCGAGGAACGGGTAGCGGCCGGGTGATCGCAACCTGCGCTACCGGCGCAGGTAAGCAAGGGAATGGCTGGAGCGACGGCCACCGTGCCACCGCTCTTCCTGCGAAGGGCCATCGGCAGTGGACGCCGCCGTGCGCGCCATCGGCCTTGCCGGCGAGCCCGACAAGCGAGGCCTGGCCCCGATCAGGCGCTCACCGGCCCCGGGCGCAGAACGTCGGGGTCATGGCCCGGCATCACGGTGAGGCCCGAGTCGCGCAAGCCACGCAGGCGATCCGCAGAGCGCCCCTGCTCCTCGTGGTCGTCACCGAAGAGGGGGAAGCGGTGGTCGTCCAGGCCGGCGGCAAAGTGGGCGACGTCGCCGCCGAGCACGAGGTCGCCGATCCGCACCGACTGGTGGCCGGGCGTGTGCCCGGGCGTGTGCAGGAGCTCGATCGAGCCGTCGCCGAGCAGATCGTGATCGCCCTCGACGAGAACGAGGCGGCCCTCCTCAACGTCGTAATCGCGGGGGAAGAAGAAATTGCGCTCGACCGCGGCGCGATCGAGCCCGGCAGCCCATTCCCGGCGCTGGACCACCAGCGGCACCGACGGCGGCAGGAGCGACAGGCCGCCGACGTGGTCCCAGTGCAGGTGGGTGATCACGACCATCGAGACGGTGTCGAGGTCGACCTGCTCGGCGACGCTCAGCTCCTGCTCGAAGCCGAACAGGCCCATCACCTCCGACCCCGCGTAGAAGCTGGCCGGGTCGGCGACCGCGTCCGGATTCAGCCCGGTGTCGACCAGGATCCGCTGGTCCTCGGTCTCGATCAGGTAGGCGGGGATCGGGAAGCGGAGCGGCGCCCCCTCCGGCTCCCCCCTGCGCATGAGCGAGGCCGGCGCGGTCAGCCAACCGACGTTGAGAAGCTGAATCCTCACCACTGGTCCCCTTGTCGGCACGTCCCGGCCCCGGGGGCCGAGCTCGAGCGGGGCAGCCAGGACTCGAACCTGGAATCGCCGGTTTTGGAGACCGGTGCCTTAGCCAGTTGGGCCACTGCCCCGAGGAAATCCATGCTAGCCGGGCCGAGGCGCGGTTCGCGGTCCGGCGGGCGGGCTGGACAGCGCGATGCGGGCGGAGGGACTTGAACCCCCACGGGCCGAAGCCCACCAGGACCTAAACCTGGCGCGTATGCCAATTCCGCCACGCCCGCGTGACTGCTCTGATTATGGGCTTAACGCGCGACCAATGCCGCATCGTCGCGTTTAGATTCTATGATCGAGGCGTGGCAGTTGGAGAGGTCAGGCCCGGCTACGAGCTGTGGCGGCCAAACAGGGAAAAAGCTGAGTCGATCACGACCAAGTTCGTGCTCGTCTTCCTGCTCGCGGCGACGGCGGTGATCGCCGGGCTGGTGACGATCACCGGCTTCTCGCTGATGACCGGCGGAGGCGGCATGGGCATCGTCTGCGCGATCTTCGCCATCCTCTACGCCTTCTTCGCCTTCCTCGTTGCCCGCTGGAACCGCGGGATCCTGCCGGTTGCCGCCGCCCTCTCGATGATCCTGGCGATCTTCTGCGCCACCGGGGCCGACAGCTGGTTCGCCCGCGACAAGACCGGCTTTTCCGACGCGCTGATCCCGGTGCCGCTGATTGGCCTCTTGGTCGTGATCCTCGCCGTCCTGCAGCTGGTCCTGATCGCGGTCGCCCTCTACGCCTTCAACCAGAACTGGCACGTCGAGGAGGAGCGGGCGATCGGATCCGGCGAGGACTACGGCGCCGGCGCAACGCCCGACGACGCGCCCCCGTTGCCCGCCTGAGCTGGCGGACGCCCGCTCGAGTCCGATGCCGGAGGTGGGACTCGAACCCACAATCCCTTACGGGCAATTGATTTTGAATCAATCGCGTATACCAATTCCGCCACTCCGGCCCAGCGCGAACGATAAACGGATTGCGACCGATTGTTCGTGACGCTCGCCCGCCTCCCCCCGCCCGCATAGACTGCCTCGGCGGCATGCGCATCCATCACCTCAACTGCGGAACGCTCTGCCCCAATAGCGCGCGGCTGATCAACGGCGAGGGAGGCTGGCTCGCCCCCGGCCGGGTCGTCTGCCACTGCCTGCTGATCGAGACGGATAACGGGCTGGTCCTGCTCGACACCGGCTTCGGCACCGAGGACACGCGCAACCCGCGCCAGCTCGGCCCGGTCTTCGCGCTGATGCGCCCCCGGGCCGAGATCGGCGAGACGGCGCTGAAGCAGGTCGAGGGCCTCGGCTTCGCCGCAAGCGACGTGCGCCAGATCGTCACCACCCACCTCGACCCCGACCACTCCGGCGGCCTGCCGGACTTCCCCGAGGCCGAGGTGCACATCTTCGGGCGTGAGCTCGACGCGGCGCTGGAACCGCGCCTGCGCGACCGCCCCCGTTACCTCCCCGTCCACTGGAAGCACAACCCACGCTGGGTCCGCCACGACGGCGAAGGCGACGAGTGGTTCGGCTTCGGCGGCGTGCGGATCCTGCCCGACCTCGGTAGCGAGGTGCTGCTGATCCCGCTGGCCGGCCACTCGCTGGGCCACAGCGGCGTCGCGATCAAGACCGGCGAGGGCTGGCTGCTGCACTGCGGCGACGCCTACTTCCACCACGACGAGATCGCCACTCCCCCCTCCTGCCCACCGGGCCTGCGCCTCTTCCAGAACCTCAACAACGCCGACCGCCGCCAGCGCCTGGCAAACCAGGAGCGGCTGCGCGAGCTGGTCGCCCGGCACGGCGAGGAGATACAGCTCGTCTGCTCGCACGACCCGCACGAGCTCGACCTCGCACAGGCGAGCTCCGCCGACGCCGCGACGGCGTGACCGCGGGCCCGCCCGAGAAGCTCTGGGAGCCCTCCGCCGAGCTGGTCGAGCGCTCGCGCCTGCGCGAGTACATGGGCTGGCTCGAGGCCGAGCGCGGCCTCTCCTTCGCTGACTACGACGAGCTCTGGCGCTGGTCGGTCGACGACCTCGAGGGATTCTGGTCCTCGATCTGGGACTTCTTCGGGGTCCAGGCCGACGGCGGCTACGAGCGGGTCCTCGGCGAGCGCGCGATGCCGGGCGCCGAGTGGTTCTCCGGCGCCAGCCTCAACTACGCCGAGCACGTCTTCGAGGGCAAGGACGACGCCGAGGCGGCGATCCTCCACGCCTCCGAGCTGCGCGAGCTGGGGCAGCTGAGCTGGGGCGAGCTGCGCGCCCAGGTCGCCGCGACCGCCGCCGGCCTGCGCGCCCTCGGGGTCGAGCGGGGCGATCGCGTCGTCGCCTACATGCCGAACGTCCCCGAGGCGATCGTCGCCTTCCTCGCCAGCGCCAGCATCGGCGCGATCTGGTCGAGCTGCTCGCCGGACTTCGGCCCGGCCAGCGTGATCGACCGCTTCGCCCAGATCGAGCCGAAGGTGCTCTTCGCGGTCGACGGCTACCGCTACGGCGGCAAGGACTTCGACCGGCGCGAGACGCTCGCCCAGCTGCAGGCGGCGATGCCGACCCTCGAGCGCACCGTCGTCCTGCCCTACCTCGACCCCGAGCCCGACCTCTCTCCCCTGCGCGACGCGGTCCCGTGGGCGGATCTGCTCGCCTCCGGCGAGGGCGCCGAGCTGAGCTTCGAGCGCGTCCCCTTCGACCATCCGCTCTGGGTCCTCTACTCCTCCGGCACGACCGGGCTGCCGAAGGCGATCGTGCAGGGGCAGGGCGGCATCCTGCTCGAGCACCTGAAGAAGCTCCACCTCCACGTCGACGCCCACCCCGGCGACCGCCTCTTCTGGTTCACCACGACCGGCTGGATGATGTGGAACTTCCTCGTCTCCGGGCTGCTGACCCGCGCCGCGATCGTGCTCTACGACGGCAGCCCCGGCCAGCCCGACATGGGCGTGCTCTGGGACCTCGCCGAGCGCGCCGGGGTGACGATGTTCGGCACCAGCGCCTCCTACATCGCCGCCTGCATGAAGGACGGGGTAGAGCCCGGCGACGGCCGCGACCTCAGTCGCCTCAAAGCGGTCGGCTCGACCGGCTCCCCCCTGTCCCCCGAGGGCTTCGACTGGATCTACCGGCACCTCGGCAAGGACACCTGGCTGTTCTCGACCAGCGGCGGCACCGACCTCTGCACCGCCTTCGTCGGCGGCGTCGCCCTGCTCCCGGTCTACCGCGGCGAGCTGCAGGGACGCGCCCTCGGCGCCGCGGTCGAGGCCTGGGACGAGGACGGCAACTCGGTGATCGACGAGGTCGGCGAGCTGGTCGTCAGCGAGCCGATGCCCTCGATGCCGGTCTACTTCTGGGGCGACCCCGACGGCAGCCGCTACCGGGCGAGCTACTTCGAGCAGTACCCGGGCGCCTGGCGCCACGGCGACTGGATCGAAATCACCTCGCGCGGCACCGCCGTCATCTACGGCCGCTCGGACTCGACGATCAACCGCTCCGGCATCCGCATGGGGACGAGCGAGATCTACCGCGCCGTGCTCAGCCTCGACGAGATCGTCGACGCCCTCGTCGTCGATGTCCCCCGCCCCGGCACCGAGGGCTGGATGCCGCTCTTCGTCGTCCTGCGCGAGGGCGCCGAGCTCGACCAGGCGCTGCGCGTGGAGATCGCCCGCCGCGTCCGCGAGCGCTGCTCACCGCGCCACGTTCCCGACGAGGTCTTCCCGATCGACGCGGTGCCCCGAACGTTGAGCGGCAAGGTGCTCGAGGTGCCGGTCAAGCGGATCCTGATGGGCACGCCGCCGGAGCAGGCGGCCAGCCGCGACTCGCTGGCCAACCCGGCGGCGCTGGATTACTTCAGCGAGATGGCCGCGCGCCTGTCCAGCTGAGCCGGGCGCCGGGAGTCGAGGCTCGCCGCGAACCTGATCGCGGCGAGCACGGCGAAGCCCCAGGCGCCGGCGACACAGATCCCGCCGACGACGTCGCTCGGGTAGTGCCAGTTGAGCACGAGCACCGCCCAGCCCATCGCGGCGGCGAGGCAGGCGCCCATCGCGGCGACGGCGGGAAGCAGCCGCGCCGGCACGACGAAGGCGAAGGCGATCGCGATCGACACCGCCGCGGTCTCGTGGCCACTCGGGAAGCCGTCCCATTCCAGCTGGTCAGCGCCGAGCAGCTGGCGGGCGTGGGGATGGGCGAGCGCCAGCTTGAAGACCTGGGTGGTGAGGTTCGCCCCGGCGACGACGGCAATCGCGGCGGCGATGCTTCGCGGTCGCCCCCGCACCCAGCCGCTTCCGCAGGCAAGCAACAGCATCAGCAACAGCGCCGGCGGGTCGCCAAGGACCGTGATGGCGCTTGCCAGCGAGTTGGAGTGAGGCCCCGATCCGTTGACGAACCTGGCCAGCACGGAGGCGTCGAGCCGTTGCACCGAGCCGCTCCCGTAGGCGAGCAGGGCGACCGCGATCAGCCCGGCCGTGCAGGCGAACCACCCGGCGAGCGGGGCTTTTACGTTTCTGGCCACCGGCGAAACGGTAGCGAGAAGCCTTGAGGCGCCTTTAGGCGGGGGTCACCGGATTGCGGCGCTCGGCAAAGGAACGGTCCTTGCTCGCGGCCATCGCGAAGCGCTTGATTAGATCGGGGCGCAGGTCGGCGGGATCGACCACAGCGTCGACGACCAGCTCCGAGGCGAGGTGAAGGAGGTCGATGTCCTCGGCGTATTCCTCGCGCTTCTGCGCCACGAACGCCTCGCGCTCGGCCCCGTCCTCGATCGCCTGGATCTGGTTGTAGAAGACGGCGTTGATCGCTGCCTGCGGCCCCATCACCGCGATCGAGGCGCTCGGCAGGGCGATGCAGCAGTCGGGCTCGAAGGCCGGGCCGGCCATCGCGTAGAGGCCAGCGCCGTAGGCCTTGCGCACGACCACGGAGATCTTCGGCACGGTCGCTTCGGAGACGGCGCTGATCATCTTCGCGCCGTGGCGAATGATCCCCTGGCGCTCGACGCCGGTGCCGATCATGAAGCCGGGCACGTCGGCGAGGAAGAGCAGCGGCAGGTTGAAGGCGTTGCAGGTCTGGATGAAGCGGGCCGCCTTGTCGGCGGAGTCGACGAAGAGGACGCCGCCGGTGTGCTTGGGCTGGTTGGCGACGATGCCGATCGCGCGGCCGTCGAGCCGGCCGTAGCCGACGATCAGCTCCTTCGCCCAGCGCTTGTGGACCGGCAGGAAGCTGTCGGCGTCGAGCAGCGAGTCGAGCAGCAACTGCATGTCGAAGGGGCGGTTCTCGTCGGCGGGGACGATCTCCGCGATCGGCGTCTCGGAGGCCGGCGCCGAAGGCGCTGCGGCCGGCGGTTGCTCGCGCCAGTTGCCCGGCATGAAAGAGAGGTAGCGCTTGGCCAGGTCGATCGCCTCCTCGTCGGACTTGACGAGGAAATGGCCGCAGCCGGAGACGCCGGTATGCATCTTGGCCCCGCCCATTTCCTCCAGCGTCACCTTTTCGCCGATCACCATCTCCGCCATCCGTGGCGAGCCGAGGTACATCGAGGCGTTGCCGTCACGCATGATCACGACGTCGCAGAAGGCCGGGATGTAGGCGCCGCCGGCGGCGCTCGGCCCGAACAGCAGGCAGACCTGCGGCACCTGACCCGAGAGCCGCACCTCGTTGTGGAAGATCCGCCCGGCGCCGCGGCGACCGGGGAACATCTGCACCTGGTCGGTGATCCGCGCCCCCGCCGAGTCGACCAGGTAAACCATCGGCAGCTGCAGGCTCAACGCCCTTTCTTGGATGCGGAGGATCTTCTCCACCGTCTTCGGCCCCCAGGAGCCGGCCTTGACGGTTGGGTCATTTGCCATCAGGGCGACGCGACGGCCGTCGATGGTGGCAAGGCCGGTGACGACCCCGTCGGCGCCGAGGCCCTCCACCTCCCAATTGGCCAGGGCGGCCTCCTCGGCGAAGGAGCCGGCGTCGACGAGGCGCTCGACCCGCTCGCGCACGGGCAGCTTGCCCTGTTCCTCGGTCTTCTCGTGATGGCGCTGCGGCCCACCCGCCAGGGCAGCCTCGAGCGCTTGCGCGAACTCGGTCACGCCCGGGAGCCTATTCGGACCCGTCCCATGATCTGAGCTGGATCGAATTCCCTCTTCGCGAGATAGGGAATTCGATCCAGCTCAGCGCTGCCAGTCGACCGGGCCCGCCCTCAGCACGTGGGAGCCGAGGGGGCGGCCGAGCGTCTCTTGGGCGGCGCGAGAGGCCTCGACCAGCGCCGGCAGGTCGACCCCGGTCTCGATCCCCATCTCGTGCAGCATCGAGATCACGTCCTCGCTGGCGACGTTGCCGGTCGCCCCGGGCGGCACCGGGCAGCCGCCGAGCTCGCCGAAGCTCGACTCGAAGGAATCGATGCCCTGCTCCAGCGCCGCCAGCACGTTGGCCAGGCCCTGGCCGCGGGTGTTGTGGAAGTGCGCGGTCAGCTCGACCCCGCCGAGGCGATCGCGCGCGGCGGCGAAGAACTCACCGACCTGGCGGGGGTTCGCCATCCCAGTCGTGTCGCCGAAGCCGACCTCGGCGCAACCGGCCGCGGCCAGCCGCTCGGCGATCCCGAAAACCCGCTCCGGCGGCACCTCACCCTCGTACGGGCAGCCGAAGGAGGTCGAGATCACCCCCTCACAGCGCAGCCCCGCCTCGCGTGCGCCCTCCAGGGTTCGCTCCAGCCCGCCCAGCGACTCCTCGATCGAGCGGTTGACGTTCTTGCGGTTGTGGGTCTCCGAAGCGGAGACGAAGACGTTGACCTCGTCGAAGCGGTCGCGGAGCTTCAGCGCCCGCTCGAGGCCGCGCTCGTTCGGGATCAGGACGGAGAAGGCGACGCCCTCGCGCCGCTGCACCCCCGCCAGCACCTGCTCGGCATCGGCTAGCTGTGGGATCACCTCGGGCCGCACGAAGGAGGTCACCTCGATCCGCTCCAGCCCGGTCCCCGCGAGCATGTCGACCAGGCGGATCTTCTCCCCCGTGGGAATCGTCTCCGGCTCGTTCTGGAAGCCGTCGCGAGGCCCAACCTCGCGGATGCGGACGCGCTCGGGCAGGGAGGCCATGGTCGGCAGCTTAGGCCCCTCGCGCCCCGAGCCGGCCTGCCACCGCGAGCAGAGTCGAGCGAACGTAGGCACGTTCATGGCGGACTTGCCAATGCGTGAAGCGCAGCGGGACGAAGCCGGCAGCGAGATGAGCCTGATCGCGGACCCGATCGCGCGCCTGCTGAGCCGGCGTGCGGTGATACCGAAGCCCATCCGTCTCAACCACAAGCCGCAGATCCGGCCAGAAGAAGTCGACCCTGAAGCCGTTCACCTGCCGACCGGTCAACGGCACCGGCAGGCCAGCATCTTCGACCAGGGGCAGGAACCATCGCTCCAGTTCCGAGTCGGTCAACCGGAACGTCCGCCGATCGAGCAGCTCGCGCAATCGAGCCACCCCACGCTGGCCCCGATAGGCCCCGAGCGCCGCCCGCAGCGTCTCGGGATCGACCAAATCGAGCCGATCAGCCTCGTTGACGGCCCGCTCGAGCGGGCCCGAATCAAGGCGACAGGCCATATCGACGAGCGTGCGCACGACACCGGTCAGCGGAATCCCGTCACAAATCGCCAGGTCCGAATCCGCCAACCCCCTTCGGTGAGCAACGATCCCCGGCTGCCGGCATCGATAGGCAGGCGGCATCGAGACCTCGATGCGTCCCCGCCGCACGGCCGCGATGCCCCAGAGCGCCGCCGCACTTCCGTGGCTGAGCACCGCGCGCGGCCCGCAGGCAAGCACCGCGGCCATCCACCAACCCTGCTGCGTGAGCTCAGGCCGCCCGACCGCAAAGACCCCCCGCCCGACCCGATGAAGCCGCCCAATGGCGAGGCGATGCGCGATCCCATGCCGCCCCACCCCCATCTCCTCCAACTGCCAGCGAGCCACCACCCCATGCTGCCGCCGCACCAACCCCCAGGGATCCGCCGCCGAGTGGTCATCTATACCGGCCATCACCGGTCTAAGTGACCACTCGCCCGTTTTCTCCCCCCTGGGGTTAGACCATGCCTAGGCCGCCGCTTACTCCTAGGGTCTCGCCGGTTATGTAGGTGGCGTCGTCGGAGACCAGGAAGGCCGCTGCTGCTGCTACCTCGTCGGGCTGGCCGAGGCGGCCCATCTGGGTTGCCGACTTCATCGTCTCGATCACCTTTTCGCCGATCTCGCCAAACTCCCTGGCGCCCATCAGCAACGGCGTCTCGATCGGGCCGGGGGCGATCGAGTTGGCGGTGATCCCGTAGCGGGCGTTCTCGCGGGCGATCGCCTTCATGAAGGCGACGATGCCGCCCTTGGCGGCCGAGTAGACGGCCGAGCCCTTGGAGCCGACCCGGCCCGCCTCGGAGGAGATGCTGAGAATGCGGCCGTACTTCGCCTGCTGCATCGCGGGCAGGGCGGCGAAGGTGCAGTTGAGGACGCCGTTCAGGTTGATCGCCAGCACCCGCTGCCACTGCTCTGGCGTCGTGTAGGTGAAGAAGCCGAACTCGTCGGTGCCGGCGTTGTTGACGAGGACGTCGAGCGTGCCGATCGCCTCAACCGCGGCCTGGGCCGAGGAAAGCTCGGTGACATCGAGCTCGAGCGCGTGGCCGTTGATCTCTCCGGCGACCTTTCCGGCGCCGTCGACGTCGACGTCGCCGACCCAGACCTCAGCACCCTCGGCGGCGAGCCGGGCGGCAATCGCGGCGCCGATCCCGCTGGCGCCGCCGGTCACCAGAGCCTTTCGTCCCTCCAGTCGCATCGGGCGGGAGCATAGACTGGCGCGCTCGTGGCCGAGCTGCCCACCATCCCGATCGTCGGTGGCACCGGCGCCCTCGGCGCCGGCCTGGCGTTGCGCTGGGCCAAGGCGGGGGCGCCGATCGCGATTGGCTCCCGCTCAGCCGAGCGCGCCGAGGAAGCGGCGGCGAAGCTGCGCGAGAAGGTGCCGGGCGCGCAGGTCGAGGGCCTGCTCAACGAGGACGCGGCGCGGCGCGGCGAGGTCGTCTTCCTCACCGTCCCCTTCCGCAATCAGTCGGAGAACCTCAACAACCTGCGCGAGGCGCTGCAGCCGGGCCAGATCCTGGTCGACTGCACCGTCCCCCTGGCTGCCGCGGTGAGCGGCAAGGCGACGCGCTCGCTCGGCGTCTGGCAGGGCTCCGCCGCCCAGCAGGCCCAGGAGATGGTGCCGGAGGGGGTCACCGTTGTCGCGGCGCTGCACACCGTGGGCGCGCCCACGCTCGCCGACGGCGAGGCCGAGCTGGGCGAGGACGTGCTGGTCTGCGGCGACCGCAAGGCCGACAAGGCGCGGGTGGCGCGGCTGATCGAGCTGATCCCGGGCCTGCGCGCGGTCAACGCCGGCGCCCTCGAGATGGCGCGGATCGTCGAGCAGCTGACGCCGATGCTGATCTCGGTGAACACCCGCTACAAGGCCCACGCCGGGATCCGCCTCACCGGCCTTCCCGATACCGACCACTGGGCGTAGGCCGTGCGGGTTGCCCTGCTCGCCGGCGGCACCGGTGGCGCCAAGCTCGCCGCCGGGATGCAGGAGGAGATCGGCTCCGACCTGACGGTGATCGCCAACACCGGCGACGACATCGAGACCCTCGGCGTCCACGTCTCCCCCGACCCCGACCTCGTCACCTACTGGCTCAGCGGCGAAATCGACGAGGAGCGTGGCTGGGGGCTGCGCGACGACAGCTTCACCGCCTTCGAGCGCCTGACCAAGCTCGGCGCGCCGAGCTGGTTCGGCCTCTCCGACCGCGACCTCGCCGCCTGCCTCTACCGGCGGCAGTTCCTCGACGAGGGCGGCAGCCTCACCGATGCCCAGGCGCAGATCGGCCGCGGCCTCGGGGTCGAGGCGCGGGTGCTGCCGATGTGCGAGGCGCCGGTGCGGACCAAGGTGCGGACCGCGGCCGGCGTGCGCGCCCTGCAGGAGTACCTGATCGTCGACCAGGGCGAGCCCGAGGTCCACGGCGTCGAGCTGGATGGAATCGAGGCGGCCGAGCCGAGCGCCGAGGTGCTGGAGGCGCTGCGCTGGGCGGAGGCGATCGTGATCGGGCCCTCCAATCCGGTGATCAGCATCGGCCCGATCCTCGCCGTTCCCGGCATGACCGACGCGATCTCCGCCTCGAGCTCCCCGGTCATCGCCGTCAGCCCCTTCGTCGCCGGCCAGGTCGTCAAGGGCCCGACCGAGCGCTTCATGCAGGCTCTCGGGCGCCCCTCGACCGCGGCGGGCGTCGCTTCGCTGTACACCGGACTGATCGACGCGATGGTCGTCGACGAGGGCGACCCCGACCCGCCGCCAGCGGAGATCCCGACCCTTGCCGCCTCGACCCTGATGGAGGGCGCGGCCGGACGAGCGCGGGTGGCGCGCATCGTCCTCGACTACGCCGCTAGCCTCGTCGAAGGTGACTGACTCCCCCTCAATCGCAGCTTGAAGGCGACTGCGGTCCTGCCGGTCAAGCGCTTTGCCGCGGCCAAGCAGCGGCTCGCGCCCGGCATCGGCGCCACGCACCGCGCGGAGCTGGCGGCGGCAATGCTGGAGGACGCGCTTGAAGCAATCGGCGCGGCGCGCTCGATCGAGCGCACGATCGTCGTCACCAGCGAGCCGCGCGCGGTCGAGCTGGCGAGGGCGGGTAACGCCGAGGTGCTCCCCGATCCAGACGAGGGCGGCCACTCGGGCGCCGCCCTGGCCGGCATCGCCCGCGCACGGGAGCTCGGCGCCGGCCGCGTCGTCCTCCTCCCCATCGACTGCCCGCTGCTGGCGACCCGCGAGCTCGAACGCCTGCTCACCGGAATGCCCGATCCCTACGTTGCGATCGTCCCCGACCGGCACGGCACCGGCACCAACGCCCTGGCGCTCGCACCCCCCAACGCGATCGAGCCTTCCTTCGGCGAGGGCAGCTGCGCCCGCCACGTCGCCGCGGCGCGAGAGGCGGGCATTCCCTTTGGAGTCGAGGAGCTGCCCTCGCTGGCGCTCGACCTCGATACCCCGGCCGACATCGTCGCCCTCACCCGCGAGCTGACAGCGCGAGGCGGCCGGGCCAGGCGCACGGCCAAGGCTCTCGGCATATGAGCCCCCCTTCCGTTCCGGTGCGCCTTATCCCCGAATACCAGGGGCAAGGCGCACCGGAATGAGGAAAGTGGAGGCGATTGGGGTCGAGGGGCTTCCCGAGATCGAGGAGGGTGCACGACTGGGGGAGCTGATCACGGCGCGCACCGAGCTGCTCGACGGCGACGTCGTCGTCATCGCCCAGAAGGCGGTCTCCAAGGCCGAGGACCGGGTCATCCACCTCTCGTCGGCAATACCCAGCGCCGAGGCGCGCCGCCTTGCCGCGGCACTGGGCAAGGACCCTGCGCTGGTGCAGCTGATCCTCAACGAGAGCAAAGAAGTGCTGCGAGCCGAGCGCAACGTGCTGATCACCGAAACCCACCATGGCCTCGTCTGCGCCAACGCCGGCATCGACACCTCCAACCTGCCCGAGGACGGCACCGTCTGCCTACTGCCCGAGGACCCCGACGCCTCGGCTCGCAAGCTCAAGACCGAAATCACCGCCGCGATCTCTGAGGAGCCGGGGGTGGGGCTCTCCGGACACTGCCCGCTTTTGTCCGGGGAGGCCCACCCCCGGCTCCTCCCCACGATCGCAGTGGTGATCGCCGACAGCTTCGGACGCGCCTGGCGCCTCGGCCAAGCCGAGGTCGCGATCGGCTGTGCCGGCCTCGTCCCCCTGGACGACTGGCGCGGCCGCGCCGACGCGCACGGCCGCGAGCTGGAAGCAACCCAGATCGCGATCGCCGACGAGGCCGCAGCAGCAGCCGATCTGGCTCGCAGCAAGGACAGTCGAGTGCCCGCGGTGATCGTCCGCGGCTTGGATCGCTTCGTCACCGCCGACGACGGCCCCGGCGCCGCGGCCCTTCGCCGCCCGCCCGAGGAGGACCTCTTCCGCTGAAGTCGGGCCCATCCCGGTAGGGGTGGAGCGTCTTGTACTTTTTCGGCGCCCACCTCGCGGCGCCAGCAGCCCACTCTCCAGCGAAGAAGTTAAGTGGAACCCCTACCGGGATGGGCCCCGGCTCGCGACACGAAGCACAGCCGCCCCCCTGAGGCTGCCGTCCCGGATCGCGTCAAGAGCCTCGTTGGCCTTCTCGAGCGGGAAGACCTCGACCTCGGTCTCGACCGGGACCTGCGGCGCCAGCGCCATGAACTCCGCGCCGTCCCGCCGGGTCAGGTTGGCGACCGAGCCGAGGCTGCGCTCGCCCCAGAGGGACTCGTAGGCGAAGGCGGGGATCTCGCTCATGTGGATGCCGGCGCTGATGATCCGGGCGCCCTTGGCGCTCGCGCGCAGTGCCGTGGTCATCAAGGGCCCGACCGGGGCGAAGACGATCGCGCCGTCGATCTCCTCGGGCGGCGATTCCCCGGAGGAGCCGGCCCACTCCGCCCCCAACTCACGCGCAAACGCCTGCGTCTCCCGATCACCCTCGCGGGTGAAGGCGAAGACCCGCCGGCCCTGGTGAACCGCGACCTGACAGAGGATGTGAGCCGCGGCGCCGAAACCGTAGAAGCCGATCCGCTCCGCGTCGCCGACCAGGCGCAGCGCCCGATAGCCGATCAACCCGGCGCAGAGCAGCGGCGCCGCCTGCTCGTCTGCGTAGCCCTCCGGGATCGCGAAGCAGAAGCGCTCGTCGGCCACGGCCATCTCGGCGTAGCCGCCGTCGATGTCGTAGCCGGTGAAACGGGCGCGGTCGCAGAGGTTCTCGCGCCCGCTGCGGCAGTAGCGGCACTCGCCGCAGGTCCAGCCGAGCCACGGCACCCCGACCCGCTGCCCGACCTCGAAGCGCTCCGCCCCCTCCCCCGCTTCGACCACGGCGCCGACGATCTGGTGGCCGGGGACGAGCGGCAGCTTCGGCTGCTCGAGATCGCCGTCGACGATGTGCAGGTCGGTGCGGCAGACGCCGCAGGCGTGGACCGCGATCAGCATCTGCCCGGCGTCGGGTCGCGGGTCGGACAGCTCCGCAGGCCGCAGCGGCTGACGCTGCCGCTCCAGGACCATCGCCCGCATCGAGTCAGGGCAGGACGGGTTCCTGCGCGGCGCCGAGCTCGGCCGGGTCGATGCCGAGCTCCGCAGCCCCCGGGATCGATTCCCCATCTTCGACCAGCTCGACTTCGACCCCCACCTGCACGCAGTTGCCTTCGGAGAGGAGCAGGCCGATCAGGGCTCGGACGGCGCTGAGGTCGCCCTCGAGGTCGATCTCACTCTCGCTGCCGTCGCTGGCGAAGCGCTGGATCAGGATGCCGGCCCCGGACTCGCCGTAGGCCTCTTCCACGCTTGCGAAGCTGACGGTGACGACGTATTCGTCGCCTTCGCAGCTCGGAGCGGGGTCGACGACGCCCCCGGAGGCGGTGCCGGGGCCGCCGCTCTCGCCCCCAGCGCCACGCACGGGCACCGCGACCGGCACGGCTGAAGGTTGAGGCGCCGGCGCAGGCACGGTGGCGATCGGCTGCGCCGCTGGAGGCGACGTCGGTGGCGGTGGCGGGACTGGCGCGGGCGGAGCTGGCGCGGGCACGGCCTGGGTCACCACGTGGCCCGGAGAGACCGCGAGGGCCGGGCCAGCACGACCCTCTCCCGAGGGCGCCGAGACCGCCACCGGCTCGGCCGCAACCACCGCAGGCGCGACAGGGGCGACTCGCGCCTCCGCGACGGCGCCGGGCGGCCCAGCGGCAGGAGCAGCCAGTTCAACCGAGTCGCCCAAGGCAGCCCCCAGCCCAGGGGCAATGCTCAGGCTCGGCTCGACCGAGGTGGTCTCCCAGGGGCGCAGGCCAGCCAGCGCCACCGCCCCAAGCACCAGCATCAAGCCGAGCAGCGAAAAGACTGCGAGTCTCGGAAACCCTCCATCCCCGACTGACGAACGCGAAGCGATAAACGGACGATACCGCTAATTCAGTAGGTCTCAACGATCTCGTAGAGGGTCGTGCGCTGGGCCGGCTCGCGGCCGCCGGCGCGGGCGGCGTCGATCAGCTGCTCGGGCTCGAGGCGGACGCCGTGCTGGGAGCCGGCCATGCGCGAGATGTTCTCCTCCATCAGGGTGCCGCCGAGGTCGTTGACGCCCCAGCGCAGCGCCTCAGTGGCAGCGCCGAGCCCCATCTTCACCCAGCTCGCCTGCAGGTTGGGGATCGTCTTGCCCAGGGCCAGGCGGAAGGCCGCAGTGTGCTTGAGGTTCTCGGCGTCGGAGATCTCCTCGATCCCGTGGGTGCGGCCGAGCATCGTGTTGAAGGGGATGAAGCTGAGCGGGACGAACTCGGTGATGCCGCCGGTGCGCTCCTGCAGGGCGCGAATCACCCGCATGTGGCGGGCCAGCTCGCGTGGCTCCTCGATGTGGCCGAACATCACGGTCGAGGTCGAGCGCAGCCCGGCCCGATGCGAGGCCTCGATGATCTCGACCCAGCGATCGGCCGGCAGCTTGTTCGGCGAGATCCGCTGCCGCACGCCGTCGTCGAGCACCTCGGCGGCGGTCCCCGGCGTCGACCCCAGCCCGCACTCGATCAGGTACTCGAAGACCTCGTCCGGCCCCTTGCCGGAGCGCTCGCACATGTAGTGGACCTCCATCGGCGAGTAGGCGTGCAGGTGCAGCTGCGGCGCCACGTCCTTGGCCAGCCGCAGCCACTTGCCGTACTCCTCGAGGGTCAGGTCTGGATGGATGCCGCCCTGCATGCAGAGCTCGGTGGCGCCAAACGCAACCGCATCTTCAATCCGCGCCGCGAAGTCCTCCTCCGAGACCTCATAAGCATCCGGCGAGCGCTTCCCCTGCCCGAACCCGCAGAAGGCGCAGCCGACGACGCAGATGTTGGTGAAGTTGATGTTGCGGTTGACGACAAACGTAACCCGGTTCCCAGCGAGCTCCTCGCGAAGCTCATCCGCCGCGACCCGCATCTCCTCGATCACCCCAGGCCGCGTCTCGGCAAAGAGCGCAGTGAGCTCGTCCTCGGAGAGTTCCTTGCCCTCGCGCCCTTTGGCGATCGCTTCCGGCGCCAGCCCACCGTCGATTGCCTCTTCGCTCCGGCGCCCAGACCCCCGCCGCGGAATGAAGCTCCAGTACTTGAGCTTGATCACATCGAGGACCCCTTGCTCCATCCACTCCGCATCCATGTACTGCGGGTAGACGCAGAGCCTCTCGGTCAGCGCAAACCCCTTCGGCGCCAGCGACTTCCGAACCTCGTGCGGGCTCGGAAACGCATGCTCGGGCGAGATGTGGTCGCCGTTTGCGGACAGGCCGCCAAGGTCAGTGGCCCCGGCCGCGACAAGCTCCCCCCAAGCATCGGAAAGATTCGGCGGCACCTGAATCCCGACGTCCGGCATCAGCCTCTTGCACTCGCGGATGAGTCGCTTGATGTCGTCGACAGAGACCTCACTTGCCCAAGCGGGGGGGGCCACCGGGATGCCCCCTCCCGGAGCAACAGCCTGGGAAGCTCCGGGAGGGGGCATCCCGGTGGCCTTCTCAGAGACGGCGAGGGTCGAGCGGGACCCCTCTGACGGGAATTCGCGACCCACACCAACCTCTGTCCCTCCCCCGCCGTTCGAAGGGGGAGCCCCGGCAGAGGGGTCCCGCTCGACCCCCCACCGCTCACGAGCAGCCTCGTCAGCAATGTCGGCCACTTCCGCCCCGTAGTACTTCGGGTGCGGAACGAAGTTCTGCAGGATCACCTCTTGGATGTGCCCGTAGCGGTTGTGCAGATCGGCAAGAGCTTCGAGAGATTCGACCTGCTCCTCCTCGGTCTCACCGATCCCAACCAGGATGCCGCTGGTAAAGGGAATCTTCAGCTCACCGGCGGCCTCGATCGTCGCCAGCCGTCGCGCCGGGTGCTTGGTCGGAGAGCCAGCGTGCACCGTGTCCATCAGCCGCTCGGAGACCGACTCGAGCATCAGGCCCTGGGAAGCCGTGACCTCGCGCAGTCGTGCCAGATCGGCATGGTCGAGGACGCCGATATTGGTGTGCGGGAGCATGCCTCGCTCGAGCGCACGCTCGCATGCCCAAACGACGTAAGAGGTGAAGTCGTCGTGGCCCCACTCGGCGAGCTTGGCGGCGACGACCGGGTTGACCTCGGGCCGCTCGCCGGTGAGGACCAGCAGCTCCTTGGCGTTGCGCTTCAGCGCCTCGTCGAGCAGCCCCTCGACCTCGTCAGGGGCGCGGATGTGCGCCTGGTGAGTCGCGAAGGCGCAGTACTTGCAGTAGCACTGGCAGGTGCGCGAGAGGGAGAGCGTGTAGTTCCGCGAGAAGGTGACCCGGCGCACCGCAAGGACGCTACCGCACGCGCCGTCTAGGTCCCGGCGCGTGCGGGCAGAACGAAAACTCCTAGGAGACTGACGAAGCGGGTTTCATCCGCTCCGGCGCCTCGGTGGGCGGCTTTCCACCCGGCTCGAGCACGAACCTGTAGACGGCCGCCGCCAGCAGCGAGCCGACGATCGGGCCGACGAGGTAAGGCCAGACGCCGCCCCAGGTGTTGCCGACCAGGGCGGGGCCGAACCAGCGCGCCGGGTTGAAGGCACCGCCGGTCAGCGGACCGCCGACCATGACGATGAAGCCCAGGGTGGTGCCAATCGCCAGCGGCGCCCAGTCCTTGATGCTCTTTTTCGAGTAGACCGCGGCGAGAATCACCAGGACGAGGCAGAAGGTGCCGATCGCCTCGATGATCGAGCCACGGAAGTCGCTGCCGAGAATCGGGCTCACGGTCGCGGCGCCGTAATGCGTCGCTCGACCCTCGTCGAGCAGCAGCCCCTTGCAGAGCAGCGCGCCGAGCACACCGCCGGAAAGCTGGGCGAGCATGAAGATCAGCGCATCGACAGAGCCGATCCGTTTGATCACCCACGCCGCGAGCGTCACCGCGGGGTTGAAGTGCCCGCCACTGACCACACCGAACATCACGATGAGGCCGAAGAGCAGGAAGGCGTGGACGAGACCTATGACGGCGAAGTCCGTGCCGAAGCTCGCCTGTTCGCCGGTGGAAAGGAAAAGCACGACGACGCTGGTGATGAAGAACACCAGCAGGAAGGTGCCGATCAGCTCGGCAAGGTATGCCGCAAGTCCTCGTTCCTGCACTCTCTCTCCTCCTAGATCCCTGAATTCGACTGGGGCGGCGCCAGTCTACCCATATTGATCGAATGAAATAGGTTGCCGGCTCGATGAAGGGTGTTGTCGCGCTGCTGGCGGCCGCCCTGCTGCTCACCGGCATCGCCGGCTGCGGCGGGAGCGGCGCGGAACCGGGCGCGCCTGACGGCGCGACGCTGGTGCTCGACTTCACCCCCAACGCGGTCCACTCCGGCATTTACGCGGCGCAGCGCGAGGGCTACTACGGCGACGCCGGGATCGACCTCAAGATCCGCCAGCCGGGCGAATCCACCGATGCGCCGAAGCTGCTCGAGGCGGGCCGCACCGACTTCGCCATCCTCGACATCCACGACCTCGGGATCGCCCGCGAGCGCGGCCTCGACCTGGTCGGCACGATGCCGCTCGTACAGCGACCGCTCGCCGCCGTCATCGCCCGCGCGAACAGCGGCGTGAAGCGGCCACGCGACCTCGAGGGCCGCACCATCGGGGTGACCGGGCTGCCCTCCGACGAAGCCGTGGTCGACTCGGAGCTGAGCGCCGACGGGGCCGATCCGGCCAAGGCGAAGCGGGTGACGATCGGCTTCAACGCGATCTCCTCCCTCGCCGCTGGCAAGGTCGACGCGGCGACCGGCTTCTGGAACGCCGAGGGAGTGGCGCTGCGGCGACAGGGGGTCCCGATCCGCACCTTCAAGGTCGACCGCTACGGCGCCCCGCCCTACCCCGAGCTGGTCCTCGTCGCCTCACGCCAAACGATCGACCACGAGCCGGAGCTGGTCCGCTCTCTGGTCAACGCGACGACCCGGGGTTACGAGCTCACCGTGAGCCACCCGCGGAAGGGGCTCGACGACCTCCTCGCCGAAGTCCCCAGCCTCGACCGAGCCGAACAGGGGGCGCAGCTGAAGGCGCTCCTGCCCGACCTCCACCCGGCGCCGTTCGATCCGAGCGTGCTGCATGCCTGGGCGGACTGGGACCTCGAGCACGGGCTGCTCGAACGCCCGCTCGACGTCAACGCGGCTTTCCAGCTCAGCCGCTGAGCAGCCGCTCGACCAGCTCCGGGAGCTCGCGCGCCATCCGCGACCGCGGCACCGCCGCGGAGAGGCCGGCCGCCTCCGCCCGCCGCTTCGCCTCGACGTCGACGTGCGAGTAGAAGCCGAGGGCCGGGACCCCGGCGGCGGCCACCGCGGCGGCGTCGACGCAGTCGAGGTCGCAGACGATCGCCTCGGCGTCGACCGAGTCCGGCAGGGCCGGGACCACGACGACGTCGTGGCCAGCTGCCCGCAGGCTCTCCTGCACCCTGCTGGCCAGCATCAGGTCCGAGACGACGGCGAGGACCCGCGCCACTAGAGCGAGCGGCGTTCGCGGAACTCCTCGCGAACGCTCTCCGGCCGGCCCCACATCTGCACGACCTCGGCGCGGCCCTCGCGCACCTCGCGCAGGGCGATCTCGCCGACGACGCCATCCGCGTCGAGCTTCGCCAGCACGCCCTTCACCGTCTCCGCCGCGGCGGCGTGCCCAAAGCTGTGGGCGACTAGCAGGCGCCAGTGCCAGTCGGCCTGCGAGTAGGGCTGGGCGTTGACCTGGCTCAGCGCGACCGCGGTGTCGATGTACTGGCTCTCGTTGTCGATGCGCAGATCCAGCTCGAGGTCCGTCCAGTCGGACGGCATCGCCTCGAGCACCTCTTGGAAGTCGTCGGCCAGGGCCACGGTCAGGCAAGCCTAGCCGCTGCGGCCGGCTCGATCGCCTCGCCGCCGAAGTGGCGCTGCAGCTGGCGGTGGCGATGGCGGAAGAAGGCGCGGAAGAGCGGGCGGAGCAGGCGGCCGGGCAGCGGCAGCCGCGGCTCCCAGGCGACGCGATCGACGATCGTGCAGGCGCCCTCCCCTCCCGGCTCGATCGTCCGTTCGTGCTCCCAGAGCCGCTGGGAGAGCATCGTCGAGCGCTCGAGGAAGCCGCGCCCGCGGTCGATCCTCTCGAGGCCGATCTCGTCGTAGTCGATCGGCACCAGGCCGAAGAGGAGGATCCAGCTGCGCCCCAGCAGGCCGGGCTCGACCGCGTCGAGGTCGAGGCTCTCGGCGCCGCGCGGAACGGTCATCCGCAGCAGCGGACCGAGCTCGGCGTTGATCCCCTCCTCGCTCATCGCGCGCTCCCAGACGGAGCTCGCGTTGGCGGAGAGGCGCGAGGCCACGCGGATCTCGGCTCGCCTGCGCACTAGGCGAAGAACACCTGCTGCAGGAGGAAGACGTTGAGGCCGATGATCATCGCTGCCAGGACCCCAGCGAAGGCGGTCAGCCAGCGCGGGTTGACCAGCTCGCCCATCACCTCGCGCTTGGCGGCGATGATCAGCAGCGGCACCAGGGCGAAGGGGATGCCGAAGGAGAGGACGACCTGGCTGCCAACCAATGCGTCGGTCGGGTTGAGGCCAATGCCGAGCACGACCAGCGCCGGCGCCAGGGTGATCGCGCGGCGCAAGAAGATCGGGATGCGGCGGCGGATGAAGCCCTGCATCACCACCTGCCCGGCCATCGTCCCGACCGAGGAGGAGGCGAAGCCGGAGGCGAGCAGGGCGATGCCGAAGGCGGTCGCCGCGTTGACCGAGACCAGCGACTCGAGCCCGTCGTAGGCGCCTTCGATCGAGTCGATCCCGGCGAGGCCACCTTCGTGGAAGAGCGCGGCGGCGACGATCATCATCGAGAGGTTGATCACGCCGGCCAGCGACATCGCGATGACGACGTCGATCTTCTCGAAGCGCAGGATGCGCTTTTTCTCCGCCGCGTCGCGGCCGACGATCCGCCGCTGGGTCAGCGCCGAGTGCAGGTAGATCACGTGTGGCATCACCGTCGCGCCGATGATCCCGGTGGCGAGCAGGATGCTCTCGGTACCGGCGAAGCCGGGCACGAAGAGGTGCTTGGCGACTTCCCCCCCGGCCGGCTTGGCCTGGATCAGCTCGAAGACGAAGGAGGCGACGACGACGCCGACGAGTGCGGTGATCGCCGCCTCCAAGCGGCGGAAGCCCATCTGCTGCAGGCCGAGGATGGCGAAGGCGCCGGCGCCGGCGATCAGGCCGGCGGGGAAGAGCGGGATGCTGAAGAGCAGGTTGAGGCCGAGCGCGGCGCCGACCACCTCGGCGATGTCGGTCGCCATCGCCACCACCTCGGCCTGCAGCCAGAGCCCGATCGAGGTGCGCCGCGAGAAGGTCTCGCGGCAGAGCTCGGCGAGGTTCCTGCCGGTCGCGATCCCCAGCTTCGCCGACTGGGTCTGGACCACCATCGCGATCAGGTTGGCCGAGAGGATCACCCAGAGCAGCAGGTAGCCGAACTTGGCGCCGCCGGCGATGTTGGTGGCGAAGTTGCCGGGGTCGATGTAGGCGACGGCGGCGACGAAGGACGGGCCGAGGAAGGGCCAAAGGCGGGCGAAGCCGCGGGCGTGGCCGTCGAGCGAGCGCCGCGCGGCGCGGGCGACGGCGGCCTCGCCGGGAAGGACGTCCTCGACCGTGGCTTCGGCGGCCACCGCATCCGGGGCCGGACGCTCGGCGGTAACGGGCGGCTTCACCCGTTGCCGCCCTCCTCCGGCGGCCGCAGGTCGGGGCCGGGGATCGGCGTGCCGTGAGGATCGTGACTGGGTTCGCCGAGCTTGGCCGCGATCAGCAGCTCGAGGTCCTCGGAGATGTAGTGCTCGAGCACCTCGGCCTCCTCGTGGACGCGGTCGTCGGGCATCCCCAGCGCCTCCGAGAGGAAGGCCTCGATCAAGCGGTGGTGGCGGATCACCTCCAGCGCAACCTTCTCCCCGGCCGCGGTCAGCGTCGCCCCCTTGTAAGGCAGGTAGTCGACCAGGCCCAGCTCGGCGAGCCGCTTCAGCATCGAGGTCGCCGTTGCCGGCGTCACCCCCAGCCGCTTCGCCAGCTCGCCGTTGGCGACCGGGCCCGGGCGCTTGCTCGAGAGCGCGTAGATCGCCTTCGCGTAGTCCTCGATCGCCTCGGTCCCGGGCATCCGCCGCGGGTTTGCGCCTGCCGTCGCCATCAGACCGAGACCAGCAGGCCGGTGAGGTAGAGGAGGGCGATGCCGGCGAAGATCCCCGCGACCGAGAGCGGGTGGAGGATGCGGCCCTCGCCGTCGCGCATCGCCGGCGCGATCTGCACGATCACCCTGGCGATCGCGCCTGCGCCGACGCCGAAGAGCAGCGCCGCCAGGCTGGGATTGAAGGCGGCCGCGCCGATCCAGGCGCCGAGGATCGCCGGCGCGCCGGCGATCAGGCCGAAGATGGCGAGGTGGGCGATGCGCGGCTGGGGGCCGTCGCCAGTGCCGCCGCGCAGCGGCGCGACGATCGCCAATCCCTCGGTCGTGTTGTGGATCGCGAAGCCGACGACGAGGAAGGCGCCGAGGGCGAGCGCGCCGGTCGCGTAGGACGAGCCGATCGCCAAGCCCTCGCCGAGGTTGTGCAGACCGATCCCGATCGAGACCAGCAGCGCCATGTAGAGCCCGCCCTGGGAGACGGCCCCGGCGCGGTCGCGGCGAGCGGCGAGGTAGGAGTCGACGCCGGCCAGGGCGAGGTAGGCGATCAGCGCCCCGACGAAGACGAGGGCGGAGCCGCCGAAAGCGCTCGGCGCCTCGGCGGCGATCTCCAGGCCCTCCAGGGTGGCGTCGATCGCCAGCAGGGCGAGCAGGCCGACGGTGAAGGCGATCAGGGCACCGATCCAGCGGGCGTCGACCCGCCGCACGAAGGGGAGCCAGAGCATGCCGAGGCTGACCGGGATCACGCCGACGTAGATCCCCAGCAGCGCCATCAGGCCGAAAAAGCCGAGGTCCGCCTCGGGGGTTTCGGTGGCGACCGGGATCTCGGCGTCGACCGTCCCCCCGGAAGCGGTGAGGACGGAGATCGCGTATGCCTCGCCCTCGACCCAGGGATAGGAGACCCGCAACGTGGTCGAGCCGAGCCGCCCGATCTCCCGGCCGTCGGAGGCGGAGAAGGGCGCGTAGGCGTCGTTGACCGCCACCTGGGCGACCTCGACCGGGTCGGCGCCGTCGTTGCGCAGGGTGAGCTCGATCGTCCCCGGCCGCAACACGGTGCGCTCGACCGCGACTTCCTCGACCGGCGGGCCGCTGCGCTCGCCGAGGCCGGAGCCGCCGAGCAGGGCGAAGGCGCCGATCGCCGCCGCGATCAGGGCGAGCGGGAGCAGGCCCAGCAGCCAGGCCGGCAGGCCGCCACCGGCCTGGCGCTCGACTCGCGCCGAGGCCTCCATCAGGACCTGGCCCCGGCGCCACCCCAGGGCAGCTCGCAGTAGGCGGCCGCTGCCGCCGCGGCGGGGAGCCGCGCTGGGTCGCCGACGCGGAAGAAGCCGGACCAGCCGAGCTCGGCGAACTCGCTGACGTGAGCGTGGAACATGTAGTCGCCGTCGAAGGGGAACTTCATCTCCAGGATCGCCCGCTGCCCCTGGCCCTGGATCACGGTGTCGGTGTACTCGCTCGGCTCCAGCGAGGTTCCCGTCGGGTAGTGCTGGAAGAAGTTGGCGTGGACGTGGAAGGAGTTGATCGGGTCGAACTCGAGCACGTTGACCAGGTAGACGCGGAGCAGCTCGTCGCGGGCGACGCGGATCGGCTCGTTGACGTAATGGAAGCCGACGGTGTTCACCGCGTAGACCTCGTTGGAGAGGTCAAAGTTGGTGTCGAAGCCGTTCATCACCATCACCATCTCGTCGGCTTCCGGCCGGCCCTGCTTGGGGTCGATGATGAAGGCGCCGTAGAGGCCACGGGAGATGTGGCTGGCGAGCGGCGAGACGTGGCAGTGGTAGAGGTGCACGCCGAACGGCTCGGCGTCGAACTCGTAGGTGAACTCGGCGCCGGGGGCGATCGCGCCGGCGCCGCGGCCTTCGCCGATGCCGGGCATGCCGTCCATCAGCGCCGTGTGGATGCCGTGGAAGTGGATCGTGTGCGGGTGCTCGGAGGCGTTGACCAGGCGCACACGCAGCCGCTCGCCCTCGCGGGCGCGCAGGGTCGGCCCGGGGACGCGGCCGTTGTAGGTCCAGGCCTCGTACTTGACCCCGGGCGCGACTTCGATCTCCTTGTCCTGGGCGACGATCTCCCATTCGCGCACGACGCGCCCGCTGGCCAGGCGCCGGGTCTTGCCGTAGTCGAAGTCGCGCAGGACCTCGGTCGGATCGAAGCCGTTGGCGCGGTGGTCGACCGAGGCCCCCGGCGCGAAGCCGGCGTGAACGAAGTCATCGTGCCCGGTGTGCGCCGCTGTCGCCCCGGCGCCCTGGGGACCGCCCGAGCCTCGCGGCAGCAGCCCGTGGACGACCGGCAGGCTGGCGCCCGCCGCCAGCGCCCCGCCCAGCATCTTGCGCCGGCTCAGCTTGGCGCTCACCTCGACCTGCCCGATCTCGCTGATTTAGACACGTCTAAAAGATTTTGACACATCTAAAAGACGTTTGGGTAGGGCGACGGGGATGACCCCGCCCGAGCAACAGCGTGGAGGCTCGTTCGGGGTCATCCCCGTCGCCCATCACGGCCGCTTCCTAGAATCGAGGCATGGCCGAAGCGGTGACAGTCGAGCTCGACGCTCAATACAGGCAGCTGCGGGAAGAGTGCGGGGTGCTCGATCGCTCCGCTCGCGGCAAGCTGCTCCTCAAGGGGGGCGAAGCGGCCGAGTACCTGCAGGGGCAGCTGACCAACGACATCGAGGCGCTCGAGCCGGGCGAGGGTTGCTACGCCGCGCTGCTCGACCGCAAGGGCCATATGCAGGCCGACATGCGGGTACTGCGCCTGGCCGCGGACGAGGTCTGGGTCGACACCGAGGCCGAGGCGCTGGCGGTCGTCCGGCGCCACCTCGAGATGTACAAGGTCGGCCGCGAGGTCGAGCTCGAGGACGTCACCGACGCGCGCGCCCTGCTCTCCCTGATCGGCCCGCGCAGCGCCGAGCTCTGCGGCGCTCCCCCGCTTCTCGAGCACGCCTGCGAACCGCTTGACGTCAACGGGGTCGAGTGCCTCGCCATCGGCACAGCGCTCGGCATCGACCTGATCGCGCCAGCCGCGGACCGCGAGCGTCTCCGCACCGCCCTGGCCGAGGCCGGCGCGGTTGAGGTCAGCGCCGATGCGGTTGAGATCCTCCGCATCGAGGCGGGCACGCCGCGCTTTGGCGCTGAGATGGATTCCTCGACGATGCCCGCCGAGGCCGGCATCGTCGGGATCGCGGTCAACTTCGAGAAGGGCTGCTACATCGGCCAGGAGACGGTCGCCCGCCTCCACTACAGGGGCAAGCCCAACCGACACCTGCGCGGCCTGCGCCTCAGCGCTCCCGCCCGGCCCGGGGCGACGCTGCTGGCGGGCGAAAAGGAGGTCGGCAGGATCGGCGGCAGTTGCGTCTCCCCGATCCAGGGAACGATCGCGCTGGCGATCCTGCGCCGCGAGGCCGAGCCCGGCGCCACGTTGGCCGTAGGTGAAGATGGCGTTACGGCGCAAGTAGTCGACTTGCCCTTCGGTTAGATTCCGCCGCGATGGGTCGTGGGAGAGGCAGAATCGCTGCGGGCTGCGTGCTTGGCGCGCTGGCGCTTGTCGCCGCCGGCTGTGGCAGCCAGGAACACGCCAACGGGCCGCGGCCACAGCCGCCGACCCGGGTCAGCGTCACGATCACCCCGAGGGCAATAACCGTGCAGCCGCCGCGGGTGGCGGTCGGCCCCGAACCGAGCCAGCAGATCCCCCAGAACCAACACGCCGGCCAGCCACAGGTTCACTCCAAAGCCCCGCTCGACCTCGTCTTCGTCGCCGCCAACCTGACCGACTTCGATTCGAAGCTGGAGATCCGCGGCGCGACGAACGCCACCTCGCAACTGCTCGTCGCCAACGGCAACGGCTCGCTGCAAACCAAGCTGCCGACCGGCGTCTACACGGTCAGGGCCGCCGACATCCCCAACGCCAAGCCGGTCCGCTTCGCGGTCGGCTCCTTCCGCTCGTCGTCGCAGAACGACGTGCTGCTGCCGTAAATAGCGGCTTCCCGACGGCGCGAGTCCGTCTGCCCCCTTCGTCACCATCGATCGGGTGACCATCGTGCTTGCAATTGCCGTCCTCGCGCTTGCCGCGGCGCTCGCCTACGTCGTCGCCAGCCGGCAGGAGCAGCCGGCGGCGATCGACCCGGGCCCGGCGATCCAGGAGGCGACCTCGCAGGCGATCGCCGACCTGCTGCGGGTCAACGAGGAGTCGCGCAAGCTCGACGCCCAGACCGCCGAGGCGACCCTGGACAAGCGCCAGGCCGAGATCAAGGCGCTGACCGAGCGCATCGCCAAGGGCCAGGAGAAGATCGAAACCGAGGTGCGCCGCCGCGGCGAGGCCGACCTGCAGACGCGCACGCTGCTCGAGCAGATGGGCCAGACCGTCGGCAACCTCAACGCCGAGACCGCCGGCCTGAAGAAGGCGCTGCGCCAGCCCCAGACCCGCGGCCAGTGGGGCGAGCTGCAGCTGCGTCGCTGCGTCGAGATCGCCGGCATGACCGAGCACGTCGACTTCGAGCTGCAGGAGACGATCCACACCGAAGACGGCCGGCTGCGCCCGGACGCCCGCTTTCTGCTGCCCGAGGGGCGCAGCTTCGTCGCCGACTCCAAGGTGCCGCTCGACGCCTTCCTCGACGCCCAGGAGGCCGAGGTCGAGTCGCAGCGCTTGATCGAGCTCGAGCGCCACGCGCGCCAGGCCCGCGAGCACATCCGCGCGCTCAGCTCCAAGGACTACCAGGGGCAGTTCAAGCCCGGCGAGATGCCCGACCTGGTGATCTGCTTCGTCCCCAACGAGCCCGCCCTGCACGCCGCCTTCGCCGCCGACCCGACCCTCTTCGACTACGCCCTAGAGCGCAATGTGCTGGTCGTCAGCCCGACCTCGCTGATCGGCCTCTTGCGGACGATGGAGCTGGGCTGGCGCCAGGAGCGGATGGTCGCCGAGGCCGCCGAGATCGCCGAGGCCGCCGGCACCCTGCACGCCCGCTTCGCCAAGTTCCTCGCCGACCTCAGCAAAGTCGGCAAGGGCCTGACCTCCGCCGCCAACGCCTACGACTCCGCCGTCGGCTCGATGGAGAGCAGGCTGCTGCCCCAGCTGCGCAAGGTCGAGGGCCTCGGCGTCGCCCCGGGCAAGGAGATCGAGCCGCCGGAACCGGTGGAGATCTCGGTGCGGGCGATCACGGCGCCGGAGCTGCGCGAGAGTCCCGACGAGACCTCCAAGGCCGCCTGACCAAGCAGGCCGTGGACGCAGCGAGCGCCGTGTGCACTGCGCACAAGCGAGGGAGGACGCAGGCATGCGCCGCGTCAGGCGGCCTTGGGGCTAGGATTCGGCGCCCGTTCCCGAACCCGCGGAGGAGCACAGTTGGCCGTTGACACGAGCGCAGTCGCGAAGTTGGACGTCGAGCCCGGAACCCTGCCCGAGACGATGGCCGCCTGGGTGATCCGCGAGGAGCGCCAGGGCGAGCCCAACGACGCCTTCCAGCTCGAGCAGATCGAGGTGCCCGAGCCCGGCGCCTTCGAGGTGATCGTCCGCGTCATGGCCGCGGGAGTGAACTTCAACAACGTCTGGGCGGCACTGGGCAAGCCGGTCTCGGTCTTCCCCTACGGCGACCACCCCGAGTACGGCCACCACATCGGCGGCTCCGACGCCTCTGGGATCGTCTGGAAGGTCGGCGAGGGCGTCACCCGCTGGAAGCCGGGCGACGAGGTCGTCGTCCACTGCAACCAGGCCTCCTACGAGGACGTCGAGGTCCACGGCCTCGACCCGCTCGCCGCCCCCAGCCAGAAGATCTGGGGCTACGAGACGACCTGGGGCTCCTTCGCCCAGTTCACCAAGGTGCAGGCGCAGCAGCTCCTCCCCCGCCCCCAGAACATGAGCTGGGCCGAGGCCTCCTCCTACGGGCTGACCTACTTCACCGCCTACCGCATGCTGATCGACCAGTGCAAGCTGCAGCCGGGCCACAACGTGCTGATCTGGGGTGCCGCCGGCGGCCTCGGGGTCTTCGCCGTGCAGCTCTGCAAGGCAGCGGGCGCCAATGCGGTCGGCGTCGTCTCCTCCGACGAGAAGGGCGAGCTGATCAAGCAGCTCGGCGCCGTCGACTACATCAACCGCGGCGAATTCGGCGAGATGATGCGGACGCCGGAGAACCTCACCGACCCGGCCAAGGACAAGGAGCGCTTCAAGGCCTCGCGCGGCTTCGCCAAGCGGGTCAAGGAGATCCTCGGCGACGCCCCCGACATCGTCTTCGAGCACGTCGGCCAGGCGACCTTCCCGACCTCGGTCTTCGTCGTCAAGCCCTTCGGCAAAGTCGTCATCTGCGGCGCCACCTCGGGCTTCCAGCTCGACTTCGACGTGCGCTACCTGTGGATGCGCCAGAAGCAGATCATCGGCTCGCACTTCGCCAACGCCTACGAGTGCATGAAGGCCAACCAGCTGATGGCCGAGGGCAAGGTTCGCCCGGTCATCTGGCAGACGATGGGCTTCGACGGGGTCGCCGAGGCGCACCAGCTCCTGCACGAAAACAAGCACCTCGGCAAGATCTCGATCCTGGTCGGGGCCGAGTCGGAGAGCGAGGGCAAGAACGAGGACGGCCCGGGCGCGATCCGGGCGGAGGTGGGCGCCTGATGAGCGAGGTATGCGTGCTGGACTGGCACATCGCCCCCTTCCGAGCTGACCGCTGGCTCGACGTCTGGGAGCCGGCGGCGGCGCGGATGCCCGCCTTCGGCGCCAAGAGCTGGTCGCTGACTCGCGCGGTTGACGACCCCCTCTCCTTCCGCCAGTCCTCGGTCTGGGAGAGCCGCTCCGACTTCGAGCGCTACTGGTTCTCGGAGGAGATCGAGACGGCCCGCGCCGCCGTCATCGACCTCTACGACATCCCGCTGTTGCCCAGCTGGCACACCTTGCTGGTGGCCGAGTAGCCGTCCCGCTCAGCCTTTCGGCAGCACCTTCCAGCTGAACCTCGCCGGCTTGCCCTGCACCCCGGCGGCGACTGCCGCCACGCTGAAGCTGTGCGACCCGGGACGCAGGTGCCTGTAGGTCTGGGGTGAGCGACAGGTCCTGTAGCTCCCCTTGTCGAGCTTGCACTTGAAGCCGTCGCCGGGGCGACTTGCGGAAAACGCAAAGCGAGCCGTGCCGCTGCGCGTCCTCTTTGGCGGGTGGGCGCCGATGCTCGCCACCGGCGCCGGTTCGAGGATGGCCGGAGCGAGTGGATTGAGCGTCGGAGTCTCGGTCCCCGGCGGAAGCCCACCGCCCGTGGGCTCTTCTTCACCGCCGCCTTCTTCAGGTGCTTCGAAGACTGCCGTGTATTCGCCGCTGCTTGCGGCGGTGACGGTATGGACACGTTCACCTTCGTCCGACCAGCTTTTCCAGGTATAGGTTTTCCCGCCGATTTCGGCCGTTGCCGGAGCGGAGAGCAGGACGTGGGAGCCTTCGATCGCGGTCAGCGCGAGGGGCGCCGGGCCCTGCAGGAGCCCCGCGGTCAGCTGAATCCCCGGCGGTGAGGAGGCGATCGTGAGGTTGACCGCGCGCGGTTCGATTTTGATCGTCTCGCTTTCTGTCAAACCGCGATCGTCGGCGACCCTGAGGGTGATTTCGATGTAGGAGGGATAGTCGTGTTCGGGGGCGAGGAATTCACCGTCCCGCACTCCAGAGAAGATCTCGAGCGGATGGCCATGACAGTTCGTCGGCCCGGTTGGGCAGTGCAGAAGCCGGGTCGTCCAGTAGTAGTTGAGCGGTTCGACCAAGGGATGGCCTTCGGAGTCCAGCGCCGATCCGTGCAGATGGATCGTGTCGCCGACTCCCCATTTGAGCGTCGACAGCGGTTCATCGATCGTCGTCTGCGGCGGGCTATCACCGGGGTAGACCGTGACCCGGGCGACGCTCGTTTGTTCGTCCCCATCCGTCACCCGCACCGCCACCACCGCGTTCAGGCTTTCGTCTTTTTCTTCTTTTTCTTCGAGCTCTTCTTTCGTGAATTCGAGGCTCTGCGTTTCCCCACCGGGCGTCTCGAAGCTGCCATCGCCGTTCATGTCCCAGTCGTACTCGAGCGGTTCGGAATCGGGGTCCGACGATTCGCTGGCATCGAATGTGATCTGGAGCGGCAGGCTGACCCCATACGGCGGGTTTGCCTTGAGCCGGGCGGTCGGCGCACCGGGGCTGTAGGTGATCCGGTGGATCGAGCCGTTTCCTCCCCCCGTCTCGCTGCCGACGAGGTCCGTGTAGTAGAGGGCTTCGCCGGGCCCTTCCTCGATGTCGATCCCGGGATAGATCCGGCTCTCGCGCATGAACCGTTCCGTCATCAGCGGATCGGGTTTGCCGTCGGCGCCGGGGAACATCACCCAGACGCAGCCGCGAACGGCGTCGGCGAAGAAGAGGGCGCCCTTGTATTTGGCCGGGAACGCATCGCCCCCGTAGAAGGAGATGCCGCCGAGCGCCGAGCCGTATTCGGCCGGGCATTCGTCGTTCGGCACCACCGACTGACCGTGGCTGTAATAGAAGAACGGTGGCGAGGTCGATACCGGTTCGTCTTCATAGAGCTGTTCGCAGACGTCCAGGCCCAGCTCGTCGAACTGGAACTGCCGCTCCGGCCCCTCGTAACAGGGCCAGCCGGAGTTGAAGAGGGCCACCGGCGGCACCGCGAAGCGATCGAGCTCCTCGATCTCCGAGGAACCGACGTTGTCCGTATAGAGCTCGCCGTGCACCGGATCGAAGGCAAAGCGGAACGGGTTGCGGAAGCCCTTGGCGACGATCCGTGCTTCGTTTTCCGCTGCCGTGCCGGGGGGGCTGGCTTCGCTGCCGAGCAGCGGGTTGCCGGGCCAGCCTTTGCCGGTGTCGGGATCGACGCGGATGATCTTGCCGTTGAGGACCCTGTTGTTCTGCGCGCGCAGGGAGCCGCCTTCGGCATCGGGCGGCGAGAGCGCGGTTCCGGCTGGGCTCGGCGGGTCTCCGCAGGGGTTTGGCGAGGTGCCCATCTGGCCGTAGTCGGCCGAGGTGAAGCTGGCGCCGTCGCCGCCGCTGGCGTAGAGGGCTCCTTCAGGACCAAATCGCAGGTCGCCGATCGAGTGCGAGGAGAACTGCTGACACCAGCCCTCGGCTAGCTGGTCCTGCTGCGGCGCCGCAGCTGAGGGCAGGGCGTGATTTTCAGCCGGCGCGGCGGTCAGCCGCACCAGGCGGCCGCTGACCAGGCAGGCGTCGCCGCCGTTGAGGTCGGGGCAGGGATCGCCGGTGGTGTTGGCTTTGCCCCACTTCGGCGCAGGGTTGGAGTCGCCGAGGATGTGATCGTAGGTGTAGAGCGCGTATACGTAGGGGCGGCCTTCGGTGAATTTGGGGTCGAGCTCGAGCCCCAGCAGGCCACGATCGCCGCTGTCGTAGACGTCGGTGCGCAGGTCGGCGAAGACTTCCGGCGTCGTGTCGCCGACGTTTTCGAAGACGAGGATCTTTCCCGGCTTCTCGGCGACGAAGACGCGGCCATCGGCGGCGAAGCGAACGCTGGTCGGCTGTTCGAGGCCGGGGAACACGACCGTGTCCTGGAAGCCCTGCGGCAGCGCCGGCTCGGCGGCGGCCGTGGCGGCGAAGGCCAGCAGGCCGAGGCAAGCGACCGAGAGCGCGCGGATCATCGAACGACCCTCCAGCGATACACCAGGGGCTTGCCGGTCGCGGCGCCGGTCGCATCGACGGCGGTCACTTCGAAGCTGTGCTTGCCGAGGCCCATGCGCATGTAACTCCGCGGAGAGCGACATGGTGCGAAATGCCCGCCGTCGACCTTGCAGCGAAAGCGCGTGCCGGGCAGCGATGCCGAGAAGGCAAAGGTCGCCGTCCTGCTGTGGCTGCGCTTGCGCGGGTGCTTGTCAATCCGGATCTTTGGGCGCGACGTCCCGGCCCCTTGTGGTGAAAGCAATAGCCCAGAAGGGCTCAAGCTCTGAGGCGGGCCTTCATAGAAGGCCTCGTAGCGAATCGAGCCGCCGGCGGGCACGGCTTCGTGAAAGCGAGCGCCACCGTCTGACCAGCGCTTCCAGTCATAGGTGATCCCACCCACCTGAAAGCTGGCCGGCGCCGAGAGCGGCACCTTCGTGCCCGCAATCACCGGCAAGGTGAACGGCGCCGGCTGGGAGAGCAAACCGGCGCTCAGGGGGACCCCGACGGGACTCGAGACGATTTCGAGATCGGCGATCCGCGGCTCGATCTCGACCCTGGCTTGGGCCGAGAGGCCGCGCGAGTCAACCGCGGTGAGGGTCAGTTCGATGTGGGAAGGGAGGTCGTGCTCAGGGGCGAGGAAGCTGCCCACGGAGACCGAGGGAAAGGCCTGCAGCGGATGCGCATGGCAGGCCTGGGGGCAGTGGTAGAGGCGGCTGACCCAGTCGAAGCTGGTGGCCGGCAGATCGCCGTCCTCGGCGTCTTCGGCCGAGCCTTCGAACTCGACCGGCTGGCCGACGCTCCATTCGAACGCCGGGGCCGGGCTGACGATCTCCGGCTCCGGTGGCGTGTCGCCCGGATAGACCGTCAGCCGAGCAACGCTCGATGCTTCGCTCGGGTCGACGACGCGGACCGCGACCGTGTGGTTTTCATCGTCTTCGAAGGTCTCGGTGGCGGTGCTGTCGGTGGTCGGGGCGGCGTAGTTGCCATCGCCGTTCAAATCCCATTCGAATTCAAGCGGATCGTTGTCAGCGTCGCTGGAGCCACTGGCGTCGAAGGTCGATTCCAGGTGTTCCGGCCCCCACTGGTGATCGACGCTCAGGCGCGCGACCGGGGGCTTGTTGCCCGAGAAATAACCGATCCGGTGGATCGCGCCCGGTTCGAATTCGTTGCCTTCCTTTTCGGTGAAGAGGCTGGCGTAGTACAGGTCGCCGCCGGGACCGACCTCCAGGTCGGTCCCGGAGTAGGGGTCCGAGTGGGTCATGAAGGTCGTCACCGTCGAGGGATCGGGGCGGCCATCGCCTCCGGGGAACATCGCGTAGATGCAACCCCGCACCGAATCGCTGAAGAACATCGCCCCTTCGTAGGAGGGCGGAAAGGAGCCTTCGCCGTAGAAGGCGAAGCCGGAGACCGCCGAACCCCTGAAGTCAAGACAAGGATCGCCGGCCGTGAGGCCCTGTCGATGGCGGTAGGAGAAGAACGGCTGCGATGCAGCGCCTGGGCTGGCGTAGAGGCTTTCGCAGAGACCCAGGTGGGCGCTTTCGTAGTTGAGCTGGCGCTCGGGGCCTTCGTAGCAGGGCCAGCCGGAGTTATAAGGGGCTTCCGCGGAGGGGTTGAAGCGATCGATCTCCTCGTAGTCGTTCCAGCCGACGTTGCCGACGTAGACCTCATGGGTGGTCGGGTCGATCACGAAGCGGAACGGATTGCGCAAGCCGAAGGCGACGATCCGCCGGGCGTTCGGGTCCGGGCTGGAAGCCAGCGGGTTGCCGGGCCAGCCCGCGCCTGTTTCGGGATCGATCCGGATCACCGAGCCGTTGAGGCCGGTCGGGTCGACCGGCGTGCGCACGTCCTGGGCGCGCAGCGCTCCGCCTTCGTTCGGGGGGTCGCCACAGGGGTTTTCGGGATCTCCCAGTTGACCGCGATCGACGTGGCTGAAGCTGGCTCCGTCGCCGCCACTGGCGTAAAGCGCGCCTTCGGGACCGAACTGCAGGTCGCCGATCGAGTGCGAGGAGAACTGCTGGCACCAGCCTTCGACGAGGGGCTGTTCCAGCGGCGTCAGCGCACCGCCGGCGGCCTGGTCCCCCGCCGCAGTCAGCCGCACGACCCGGCCGCTAACCAAGCAAGCATCGGATTCGTGCAGTTCCGGGCATGGGTCGCCCGAGGTGCCTTCGCCGCCCCACCTCGGCGGTGCCGCGAGGTCGCCGAGGATGTGATCGTAGGTGTAGAGGACGTAGACGTACGGCTTGGCCGGGAAGCTGGGATCGAGGGCAAGGCCGAGAATGCCCCGGTCGCCGGTGTCGTAGACGTTGGTGCGCATGTCGGCGAAGACTTGCGGCGTGTCGTCTTCGATGTCGTCGAAGACGAGGATCTTTCCCGTCTTCTCTGCGACGAAGACGCGGCCATCGGGCGAAAAGCGAAAGTTGGTCGGTTCTTCGAGCCCGGTGATCACCGGTTCGTCTTGAAAGCCCGCTGCTTCCATCTGTGCGCCTTGCGCCGCCGCCGGGCCTATTGCGAGCAGGCAGAGGCTTGCGGCCAACCGCCAGATGATCTTCCCTGCAGCGGCTGAGCCGATCATGAGCGCTCGAGCGGGGCCATCGTCAGGCCGGCAGCCTCGAGCTGCTCCCAGTAGTGCTCAGCCGGCTCGCGCGGCCCCGACCAGACGATCGCCTGGCCGCTGTTGTGGATGCCTTCGGCGAGCTGGTGCCCGCGGTCCAAGCTGACCCCGGGCAGCACGCGCGCCAGCGTCTCGGCGACGTGGTCGAAGGTGTTGTGATTGTCGTTGCGGACGATCACCCGCCAGTCACCACCCAGTCCCGAGCCTGGTCCCCCGCTGCGCGGCCTCTCGACCGTCGTCGTTGACATCGCCACGCATTATGCGGAAATCCCCTTTTGCCGGGCAATCTGCGGGGCTCATATCCCCGTCGAGCTTCAAAGTCCATTTAGCTACTCAAGTTAGTTATGCCCTAGACTTTTCGTACAATTGCAAACCAATCCGGAGGACCGGATCGCGATGGCACCGCGTCCAGTTTCGATCGACCAGCGCCTGGCCAAGGCCCTTTCCAGCTCGCTGCGGGCGCAAGCGCTGGCTCTGATCGCCAAGGGCACGGCGAGCCCGAAAGCGATCGCCCAAGCCCTCGGCCTCGACGTCCGCACCGTCGCCTACCACGTCCGCGTGCTGCGCGAGCTCGACTGCATCGAGCTGACCGAGACGCACCAGCGACGCGGAGCCGTAGAACACGTCTACCGGGTTACGGAGCGAGCGCTGGAGAAAGGCTAGAAGGGACCGGGAACGCGGACGACGACGTTGTCGACGCTCGCCTGCGCTCCCTTGGCGACCTTGGCGGAGCCGACCGAGAATCCCGACGCCCCGCCGCTGAGGTCCCCCGCTCCTTCGTCGGTGACTTCGGCGACCAGCTCACCGCCGACGAAGGCCAGGAGCTGGCAGTTGCCCTTTTCGTCACCGGTGGTCACGTTGAAGGCGCGGAGGCGGAGCTCGTTGGCTTTGTCTGCCCCGCCGACGCCCACCACGTCCTTCGCGATCTCGAGGTATTCGATGCCGCCGTCGGCGAGGATCTTGCGCAACTGCGCCTTGCGCTGAAGCGGGTAGACCGCGAGCTGGTAGCGGGCGCCGCCGCCGGAGCGCAGGTCGAGCGCGAGGTAGGCGCCCTGCTGCACGGCCTTCGGGGTCGCGCTGAGCAGGCGCGCGGTGGCGGCGATCTCGAGGTCGCGGCCGATCACCGGCGTGCGGTAGGAGCACTCCTTGGTCTGCTTGCCGACGACGATCCGAAAGGCGGTGCTGGAGCCGCCGCGAGCGCAGCGTTCGCCCGAAAGCTTGAGGATCTGGGAGCGCAGCCCGTCGCTATCCATGTTGTTGCGGTAGAGGCCGATCAAATCGGCGCCAGCGCCACTGGCGAATACCAGCGTGGCGGCGAGCAGCGAAGCGACAGCGGTTATGCGCAGCAATCTCACGATCTCGCAGCCTAAACACCCGAAAGGGGGAAAGATGCGGCCCGGATACCGATGAACGGCGGATTTCGGGGCCGGCCAAATATCATTGGCAACGTGAGCGAGCACCGACTTCCCGAGCGCGACCGCCCCTGGGTGATGCGCACCTACGCCGGGCACTCCGACGCCAAGCGCTCAAACGAGCTCTACCGGGGCAACCTGGCCAAGGGCCAGACCGGCCTCTCGGTCGCCTTCGACCTGCCCACCCAGACCGGCTATGACCCCGATCACATCCTCGCCCGCGGCGAGGTCGGCAAGGTCGGCGTCTCGGTCGCCCACAAGGGCGACATGCACCAGCTCTTCGACGGCATCCCGCTCGACGAGATGAACACCTCGATGACGATCAACGCGACCGCGGCCTGGCTGCTCGGCCTCTACGCCACGGTCGCCGAGGAGAACGGGATCGAGCGCGCCAAGCTGACCGGGACGACCCAGAACGACATCATCAAGGAGTACCTCTCGCGCGGCACCTACGCCTTCCCGCCCGAGCCCTCGATGAGGTTGATCGCCGACATGGTCGCCTTCACCGTCAACGAGGTGCCGAGCTGGAACCCGACCAACATCTGCAGCTACCACCTGCAGGAGGCCGGGGCGACGCCGGTGCAGGAGATCGCCTTCGCGCTCTCGACCGGGATCGCCGTGCTCGACGAGGTGAAGGCGCGCGGCCAGGTCGCCGAGGCGGACTTCCCCAAGGTCTTCGGCCGCATCTCCTTCTTCGTCAACGCCGGCATCAGGCTGATCGAGGAGATCGCCAAGCTGCGCACGATGGGCCACCTCTGGAACGAGATCGGCCGCGAGCGCTACGGCGTCACCGACGAGAAAATGCTGCGCTTCCGCTACGGCGTCCAGGTCAACTCACTGGGCCTGACTGAGGCGCAGCCGGAGAACAACATCCAGCGCATCGTGCTCGAGGCGCTGGCGGTGACGCTGAGCCGCGATGCCCGCGCCCGGGCGCTCCAGCTTCCCGCCTGGAACGAGGCGATGGGCCTCCCCCGCCCCTGGGACCAGCAGTGGAGCCTGCGCATCCAGCAGGTGCTGGCGAACGAGACCGATCTGCTCGAGTACCCCGACGTCTTCGAGGGCTCGCTGGTGATGGACGGCCTGGTCGAGGAGCTGACCGAGGGCGCCCGCGCCGAGATGGCCGTGGTCGAGGAGCACGGCGGCGCGGTCGCCGCCGTCCCCTACATGAAGGCGCGGCTGGTCGAGTCCCACCGCGAGCGCGTCGCCAGGATCGAGCGCGGCGAGCTGAAAGTGATCGGCCAGAACAGCTTTACCGAGACCGAGGAGTCCCCCCTCACCGCTGGCGCCGACGGTGGCATCCTCACCCCCGACCCCGAGGTCGAGCGCGAGCGGGTCGAGGCGCTCGAGCGCTGGAAGGCCGAGCGCGACGAGGACGCCGTCGGGGCGGCGCTCGACGAGCTGGCGCGGGTGGCCAGCGCCGATGACGAGAACATCATGCCGGCGACGATCGCCGCCGCCAAGGCCGGCGCCACCACCGGCGAGTGGGCCGCCGTGCTGCGCAAGGTCTTCGGCGCCTACCGCGCCCCCACCGGCGTCGACGGCGCCGCGCCGCCCGCCAACCGCGACCAGCTGGCGGAAATACGCGGCCGCGTCGACGAGGTCTCCGAGCGCATCGGCCACCGGATCAAGATCCTCGTCGGCAAGCCCGGCCTCGACGGCCACTCCAACGGCTCCGAGCAGATCGCCCTGCGCGCCCGCGACGCCGGCATGGAGGTGATCTACCAGGGCATCCGCCTCACCCCAGAGGAGATCGCCGAGTCCGCCCTGCAGGAGGACGTCGACGTGGTCGGCCTCTCGATCCTCTCCGGCTCCCACCTCGAGCTGGTCCCCGACGTGGTGCGCAGGCTGCGCGAGGAGGAAGTCGACGTCCCGGTCGTCGCCGGCGGGATCATTCCCCCGGCCGACGCCGAGCGCCTGCGCGCCGCCGGCGTCGCCGGCGTCTACACGCCGAAGGACTTCGACATCAACAAGATCATGGGCGAGATCGTCGACCTGGTCGCGGACCGCGCCGCCGCCCGCGCAGCCGCCTGAGCCAGAGCCGCATAGCGCCGAGGGCCCGGCCGCGCGACAATGGGTCGATGAGCGAGCTCAACGGTGACCGCACGGCCTGGCTTCGCTGCTATCGCTGCTGGTCCCAGAACCTCGAGATCCAGATCCACTACGACGCGATCCGCCGCGTCGACCCCGGCAGCGGCATCCTCGCCGAGGGCATCGACGAGGTGCAGGAGGCGCTGGTCCAGTGCGTCGACTGCATGCACGACCAGCCGCACCTGACCTTCCAGGACAACCACGTCGTCCCGGTCGAGGATCGCTGGGAGCGGATGGTCGCCGGCACCCCCTGGGTCGCCTCCTGCACGGTCCGGGTTGATCAGGACCGGATCGAGACCTGCTCCGGGCCCGAAGCGGCCGAGTTCCTCACCTACGGCGCCTTCGGCGACGCCGGCGTGCGCGAGTTCTTCGCCCACGTCCGCTTCCACAAGCACGACGACGACCAGATCGTCGTCCACATGCTGGTCGAGCTCTACGCCCGCTCGGCCGAAGAGGCCACCGACGTGCTCGAAGAGGCCGCCCAGGGCCCGCTGGAGATCACCTCCCTGGCGGAGGAGTCAAGGCCCCCCGCCCACGCCAGCGGCGAGGCCCACTAACCATCCTCCCCTGATGCGAATCAAGTTCTCGATGAAATAGCTGGAGAACTTGATTCGCATCAGGGGTCGGTGGCCGCTCCTCGCTCGAGCGAGGAGCGAACCAGGTCCATGAACGGCGCTGGGTTGTCGGCGAGCATGCGGTAAGTGGCTCGATGCACCCGATACCCAATTCGTTCCAGCGTTGCGGTCCCGGTGTGGTCGCGCTCGAAAGCCGGGCGGTCGGCGTGGAACGCATAGCCGTCGGTCTCGACCACGACCTTCTGCCGTGGCCAGAGGAAGTCCACCACCCGGCCGGCGAGAAGGACGTTCACCTGTGGCCTGGGCAGACCCGCCCTGCGGCACAGAGCAAGAAAATCGACCTCGAGGGGCGAAGCGGCGTCGACGGCGTTGGGGTCGACTTGGAGTGCGATCCTCCGCAGCCGACCCACCCCTTGGCGCCGGGGCGTTCTCTCGATCAGGCGATTCAACTCCGACCATCGCAGGGCCCTGGTGCGGTCGGCCGCCACCAACGTACGCTCGATCTGTTTGTCGTCGAGGCGCTGGGCAAGGTCGAGCAGGGTGCGCTCGATTGAAGTGACCGGGATTCCATCGATGCGGGCGATCTCGACGTCGTCGAGCAGGCTCGTTTGATGCAGGCGGATTCCAGACCTCGGCGTGCCCCCGGAGCGTCTCGTAACCTCGGGCATCGGACCGGCGCGGCGAATGTCCCAGAGCGCGGCCGCGCTGCCGTGGGAAAGCACCGCGCTTGGCCCGCAGGCGATTACAGCCGCCATCCACCGCGCACGCTTGCTGATCGCCTCGTGACCGACCGCGAAGACACCGCGGTGGACCGAAACGAGGCTTCCGTTGTCGATCCTGCCCTGGATCAGCCCGTCTCCCAACCCAAGCTCGGATAGCTGGCGATGGGCCACCACTCCATGCTGCCTTTCAACGATCGCTCGCAGCATGCGCGTCGCCAATCCACCACGCCAATGCGAATCAAGTTCTCCAGCTATTTCATCGAGAACTTGATTCGCATGCGGGCTTTTCCCTCGGGGCATGCGGTGAGACTGGCGCCGAGGAGCGCGCGGGTGGTGCGGGCTAGCGCGCGGCTATGCGACCGAATCCGCGCGGAAGCGCGGATTCGGGGCTACTCGACGTCGCCCTCGGGGGCTGGCGCCTCGCCCGGGGTCTTGCGGGGGACGAGAACCAGGCGCTTGAACTCGGCAACGAGGACGCCGTCCTGGTTGAGGACGCGGGTGTGAACCTTGACCACGCCGCGATCGGGCTTCGATTTGGAGGGCTTGACGTCGAGCACCTCGGTCTCGCAGAAGAGCGTGTCGCCGTGGAAGACAGGGTTGGGGTGGCTGAGATCCTCGGTCGCCAGGTTGGCGATCGCCTTGCCGGAGACGTCGGAAACCGACATGCCGAGCGCCAGCGAGTAGACGAGCGGGCCGACGACGACGTTTTTGCCCTGCTGAGAGCCCGCGGCGTAGACATCGTTGAGGTGGAGCGGGTGGTGGTTCATCGTGATCAGGCAGAAGAGGTGATCGTCCGACTCGGTCACGGTCTTCGCCGGCCAGTGCTTGTAGACGGCGCCGACCTCGAACTCCTCGAGGTAGCGGCCGTAGGCGTGCGCGCCGGAAGCCTCGCGCTCGGCCTGGTTGGTGCTCAGCTCGTAAGTCTGCTCGCTCATCGTTCGGGAATCTCCTCTGGGTTATGGACGGCGCGGGATGCTACCCGCGCGCGAAAGTTCGGGACAGCCGCTCAGTGGGCCTTTTTGAGCCGGGTGCGTTCCTCGTGGCGTTCTACTACCTGGGCGATCAGCTTCTTCACGTTGGAGTCGCCGCTGGCCTTGATGTGGCCGGTCTCATAGGCCTTGCGGTAGCTCCTCACGGTGCCGTTCTCGGCCAGCTCGTTGAACTGCGGGCGGTCGATCTGAACCAGGATCCGCTCGTCCTGGGCGAGGTCCTTCTTGATCACCGGCCCCGGAACCTCGACCCGGTAGAGCTGGATGTCGTGTTTGGCCTTCAGTTCCAGGCCGAAGACCAGCTTCAGTTTCTGCAGCGCCGGGACCTCGGCCTGAAATCGCTCGACAGCGGTTTTGATCAGGTCCGGGGTCGACGCCATGCGTTCAGTGGCTCCTCATCTAGATCTTGTGCCTCTGCAGCAGCTTCTTGCCGATCACCATGCGCTGGATCTCCGAGGTGCCCTCGCCGATCAGCAGCAGCGGCGCGTCGCGGTAGAGCCGCTCGATCTCGTACTCCTTCGAATAGCCATAGCCGCCGTGGATGCGGAAGCACTCCTCGACGCACTCCTTGCCGGTCTCCGAGGCGAGCAGCTTCGCCATCCCGGCCTCGAGGTCGGAGCGCGCGCCGGCGTCCTTCATCCGCGCCGCCTTGCGAGTGACGAGGCGAGCAGCCTCGATCTTGGTCGCCATGTCGGCCAGCTTGAACTGGATCGCCTGGTGCTGGGCGATCGGCTTGCCGAAGGTCTTGCGCTCCTGCGAGTAGCGCAGGGCGAGCTCGAGCGCGCGCTGGGCGATGCCGACGCCGCGGGCGGCGACGTTGACGCGGCCGACCTCGAGCGCGTCCATCATCTGCACGAAGCCCTGGCCGACGCCCTCCTCCTCGCCGCCGAGCACGCGCTCGGACGGGCAGCGGTAGCCGTCGTAGACGAGCTCGGTCGACTCGACGCCCTTGTAGCCCATCTTCTTGATCTTGGGCGGGACGTTGAGGCCCTTGAAGTCGCCCTCGTTGATTTCCGCCCAGGGCTCCTTCTCGGTGATGAAGCAGGTCATCCCCTTGTAGGCCGGTTCGGCCTTGGGATCGGTCTTCATCAGCACGAAGACGACGCTGGAGCCGAGGCCGTTGGTGACCCACATCTTCTGGCCGTTGAGCTCCCACTTGCCGTCGTCGCCCTTCTTGGCGGTGGCCTTGATGCCCTGCACGTCGGAACCGACCTCTGGCTCGGAGAGCGAGAAGGCGGCGCGGATCTCGCCGGTCGCCATCTTCGGCAGGAAGTAGTCCTTCTGCTCGTCGGTGCCGAACTTCATCAAGAGGTAGGAGCCGATGAAGTGGGTGTTGACGACGCCGGAGATCGAGATCCAGCCGCGCGAGAGCTCTTCGACGATCATCGCGTAGGTGGTCAGATCGAGGCCCATGCCGCCGTACTCTTCGGGAATCGTCACCCCGAAGAGGCCGAGCTCCTTCATTTCCTCGACGATCGATTCCGGGTAGGAGTCCTCGTGGTCGTAGTGCTCGGCTTGGGGAATGATCTTCTCGTCGGCGAACTGGCGCACCATTTCGGTGATCGCCTGCTGCTCGTCGGTCTGCTCACGGAAGGCGGTGTCTACGGCCATGGCTCCTAGCTCGTCTGTGTCGGGGACGGGTGGCGGCGCCGGGAACGCTCCGGCGCGGCAGCAGGGGCGAAGGATATAGACGCGCCGGGGCCGAGAGCGGCGGCCGGGGCCGCGGCCTTGAGCAGCATCTCGGCCAGCTCCTCCTCGGGATCGGACTGAACGACGATTGCGCCGCCGGCCCCGATCGTCGCCGAGCAGCCGTCGAGGACGATCGTCCTGATCGCGACGCTGAGGTCGCAGCCGCCTCCCAGGCCGAAGTAACCGACCGCGCCCGAGTAGATGCCCCGGGCCTCGCCCTCGAGCTCGTCGATGATCTCCATCGTGCGCAGCTTCGGCGCTCCGGTCATCGAGCCGGGCGGGAAGCAGGCACGGACGCACTCGGCCGCACCGACCCCGTTGCGCAGGCGCCCACGCACGCTGGAGACGAGCTGGTGCACCGTCTCGTAGGTCTCGACCCGCATCAGCTCGGGCACCTCCACGCTGCCGACCCGGCAGACCCGGCCGAGGTCGTTGCGCAGCAGGTCGACGATCGTCACGTTCTCGGCCCGGTTTTTCTCGTCGGCACAGAGCGCCGCAGCGAGGCGGGCATCCTCGCCCGGACTCGAGCCACGGCGGCTGGTGCCCTTGATCGGCCGCGCTTCCGCCCAGCCCCCACGGTCGACGGCGAGGAAGCGCTCCGGTGAGGAGCTCAGCACGGCGAGGTCACCGAGGCGCAGGTAGGCGGAGAAGGGAGCGGGATTGGCCCGGCGCAGCGAGCGGTAGAGCTCCAGCGGCTCGGGCGCGATCTCGGCGACGACCTTGTTGGTGAGGCAGATCTCGTAGCTGTGACCCGCGGTTAAGTAGCGCTTGCAGGTGGCGATGTCGTCGCGATAGCGCTCGGGCGAGCGACGCGGGCGCAGCTCGACCGGCGCCCCGTCGATCTCCGGCTCGGCAGGCGGCGGCAACGAGGCAAGTCGCCGCTCCGTCTCCCCAAGCCAGCGCTCCGCCGCGGCAACCGACCCAACGACATCAAATTCCCTGCCTGCCGGAGAGGGAATTTGATGCAGCTCGGGCGGGGGTTGGGCGGGGTGGGCTCGGCGAGGGCGAGGAGGTAGGTGTGGCGCTCTTGGTGGTCGAAGCCGATCAGGCGGTCGGCGAAGATGAAGGCGGCGTCGGGGGTGGCGGCGCTGTGGGCCGCCCTGCCGCCGCTGTCGGCCTTGAGCTCGTAGCCAAGGTAGCCGGCAAAGCCGCAATCGAAGTCGAAGGGCAGCTCGCCGGAGAGCTGGCGCAGGCGGCCCAGCTCGCGGTCGAGGTAGTCGAAGATCGACTCGTCGTGGACCTCGACCCCACCCCGCCGCTCGACCCGCACCTGGCCCGAATCGACCTCGGAGGTGACGACCGCGCCCAGCGGCCCCTCGCTGTCGCCGATGAAGGAGAAGCGAGCGCGCTCACCGGCGGCGCTGCTGTCCAGCCAGAAGGCGCTTGCGCTCGAGCCATAGAGGGCCGCGAAGGCGCGCTCGGCGTCGGGCAGCGCCTCCAGCCGGCGCACCAGCAGCTGCAGGCGAGCGGCGCCCTGCGGAGCCTCTGTCTCGCTTGTCGCCGGCATCGCGTCAAGATATCCCGGCGTGCGCGTCAGCCTCCGCCCCGATCCAAGCAAAGGCGTCTTCGAGACGATGCTCGTCCTCGACGGCCGACCGGTGGAGCTCGGCGCCCACCTCGAGCGCCTCGCCACCAGCCTCGCCGCGCTCTACGGCGCCGCTCTGCCAGCCGCGGCGAGCGAGGCGGTGCTCGGCGGGCGCCGACGGCGTCCGCCACGGGAAACTGCGGCTGACCGTCGCCCCCGCCGGCAGCGGACCGCTGAACACCCGGGTCTCCGCCGTCGAGGTCGAGCCCGCCAGCGTCTTCCCCTCTCCGGAGCGGGGGGTATCCCTGCGCAGCACCGTGGTCACGGGGGGCCTCGGCGCCCACAAGTGGGCCGACCGCCGCTTGCTCGAACGCGCCGCGGCCGCCTCCCCGGGCGAGCTGCCGCTCCTCCTCGACGCCGATGGCGCCGTGCTCGAGGTCTCGCGCGGCAGCGTCTTCACCGCCGGCGAGGGATTCGTCGCCACCCCTGCGGTGGACGGCCGCATCCTGCCCAGCATCGCCCGCCGTCAGGTGCTCGAGGTCGCCCGCGAGCAGGGGCTCGAGGGGCGCGAGCAGGGGCTGACGCTGGAGGACCTCCGCCGCGGAGAGCTGTTCCTCTCCGGCTCTGTGCGCGGCATCGAGCCGGTCCGCGCGCTCGACGGGGTCGACCTCCCCCCCGCGGGCGAGATCAGTAGGCGGATTGCGGCTGGCCTGCGGCGCCGCTGGCTGCCGGTGCCGCAAGGGGAATCCGTTGCAGTTGTCGCAGCCGGGCAACGAGGCGATCCGCTCGCTCGCTGAAGTCGCTGAGGCTGGCGTCCACGGGCGCCGGCGCGTTCTCGAGGGCCGAAGGAGTCGGCGTCGATGCCATCCGCTCCTCCGCCTCGAGGGCCGCGACGCTGGCTCGCTCCGCCAGCTCGGCCGCGCGCCGCGCCTGTTTGGCGGCGTCAAGGGCAGCCTCGCCGACCGTGGTCACCGCGGCTTCGGAGGCTCGGGCGGTCGCCAGGGCCAGATCGACCCGCCGCTCGAGCTCGCCGATCAGCGGCGGTCTCACCTGGTCTGGAAGCAGCCAGTCCTGGGTGCTGTCGGGGGCGGCGCCATCCATCGCCTCAAGGTACGGCGGCGCGGCCCGAAGTCCTCTGCGCCACCACGAACGCGCGTTCGATAGATTTCGGCGCGACCAGCGAACCGACTGAACGAACCCGCGAGGAGCAGCGTGAGAAACCCCAGAGACTTCTTCCAACCGCAGGCGATCGGCGCCCCCGAGCCGCTGCGCGAGATCCCGGTCAAGCCCTCGCGGATGATCCACTTCCTCGACTTCTCCAACGAGAAGATGGTCGCCAAGGCGGCCGACATCGCGACCAAGACCGACATCCTGCTCGGCAACCTCGAGGACGCGATCCCGGTCGACCGCAAGGAGGCCGCGCGCCAGGGCCTGGTCCAAGCGGCCAAGCAGTCCGACTTCGGCCAGACCTCGCTCTGGACCAGGGTCAACTCGCTGGAGAGCCCCTGGATCCTCGACGACCTGACCACGCTCGTCACCGAGATCGGCGACGTGCTCGAGGTCGTGATGGTGCCCAAGGTCGAGGGCGCCTGGGACATCCACTACGTCGACCGCCTGCTCGCCCAGCTCGAGGCCAAGGCGGGGCTCGATCGCCCGATCCTGATCCACGCGCTGCTCGAGACCGCGCAGGGAGTCGTCAACGTCGAGGAGATCGCCGCCGCCAGCCCGCGCATGCAGGGGATGAGCTTCGGCCCCGCCGACCTTGCCGCCTCGCGGCGGATGAAGACCACCCGCGTCGGCGGCGGCCACCCCGGCTACCGCGTGATGGAGGACCCCGCCGACCCCGAGAACCCCGAGGCCGACCGGGTCAGCGCCCAGCAGGACCTCTGGCACTACTCGATCGCCCGCATGGTCGACGCCTGCGCCTCGACCGGGATCCTGCCCTTCTACGGCCCCTTCGGCGACATCAAGGACACCGCCGGCTGCGAGACCCAGTTCCGCGCCGCCTTCCTGATGGGCTGCGTCGGCGCCTGGTCGCTGCACCCGGTGCAGATCGGCATCGCCAAGAAGGTCTTCAGCCCGCCGGCGGAGGAGGTCAAGTTCGCCAAGAAAGTGCTGGAGGCGATTCCGGACGGCCGCGGTGTGCACATGATCGACGGCAAGATGCAGGACGACGCCACCTGGAAGCAGTGCAAGGTGATGGTCGAGCTGGCCGAGATGCTGGCGGCCAAGGACCCGGAGCTGGCCGCAACATACGATCTCTGAACTGTTTAGGCCAAAAAGGCGTAAGAACCCTGACAGTTCTATTTTTGGACCGTTATAGCCATAAGGGGACGTAGCAAATCCCCATGCAGTTTCCTTCAGCCGCTAACGTGATTCCGGGCGCCTGCCGATAGGGGGGAGGAACAGGAATCGGCGTTCTTTGGTCGCGGAATTCGTCAATAAATCTCCCTAAAAAAGGCACCCTCCCTCCCATGCACAGCTCGACTGACCTTCCCCTTGATCGCACCTTTTCGACCGGCGTGCCACGGCACGCGGCCTTGGTTCAGGATCGCCCCACCCTGGGCAGCCTGCCCCGTGCGCGCCGCAGCCTCAGCTGGTGGCTGCCGCCCGTCGTCGATCTGGTCTCTTCTTCGGTCGCCCTTGTAGTCGTCGCGCTCGTTGCCGATGTCGCCGTCCTCCCGGCCCTGCCGGTCGCGCCCCTGCTGCTCATCGTCCTCAACGGCGTCCTTGGCAGCTACGGCGCAAACGCTTCCAAGAACGGCCTCGGCAACGAGGACGGGATGGCCTGGCCGGTGATCCGGCTGCTGCTCGCCGCCGTCTTCGCCTGGTCCGCTTCGCTGCTGATCCCGCTCGGCGGCGGCGCGCAGCTCGGCCTCTGGCTCGGCTTCGTCGTCCTCGACACCGCGGGCAGGGCGATGAGCGCCCCGCTGCTCGGCCGCCTCGACCGAGTCGAGCGCTGGGTCCTGGTTGGCGACGAGGCGACCGCCGATCGCCTCAAAGCCTATGAGCCGCTGCGCAAATACGCGACCGTCGTCTGCACCGTGGCCCCCTTCGAGGACCGCAAGAACCCGGCCGACCGCGTTGCCGCGCTCGAGATCGTCGACCGCTACCACGCCGACCGCGTCGTGATCGGCTCGCAGAAGGCCGACGACGAGAGCCTGCTCGATCTGGTCAGGGCCTTCAAGTCGATCGGCGTCCCGGTCAGCATGCTGCCGCGACCGCTCGACCTGCTCGAGGCGCCTTCGGCGACTCCCAGCCGCGTCGGCGGCGTCCCCCTGATCGAGGTCGAGGCGCTTGCCACCCGCGACGCCACTCCTTACGCGGGCCCTGACCGCCGCAGCGAGCGCAAGACGCTGGTCAGCGTCGTCGTGCCGGCGATGAACGAGGAAAAGAACGTCAGCGTCGTGCTGAAGGAACTTCCCGAGGACCTGCACGAGGTGATCCTGGTCGACGGCAACTCCGAGGACAACACGATCGAGGCCGCGCGCAGCGCCTACCCCGGAATCCGCGTCCTGGTCCAGAACGGGCGCGGCAAGGGCGACGCCCTGCGCACCGGCTTCGCCGCTGTCACCGGCAACCTGGTCGTGATGCTCGACGCCGACGGCTCCGCCGACCCGGCCGAGATCCCCCGCTTCGTCGAAGCGCTGGAGGCCGGCGCCGACTTCGCCAAGGGCTCACGCTTCCTCGAAGGCGGCGGCAGCACCGACATCACCTTCACCCGCCGCCTCGGCAACGCCTTCCTCAGCGGCGCCGCCAACCTCACGCACGGAACCCACTTCACCGACCTCTGCTACGGCTACAACGCCTTCTGGGCGCGCTGCCTGCCCTTCATCTCGCTCGACGTCCCCGGCTTCGAGGTCGAGACGCTGATCAACCTGCGGATCGCCTCCGCCGGGATGAAGATCACCGAGGTGCCGAGCTACGAGGCCGACCGGATCTCCGGCGAGAGCAACCTCAACACCTTCCGCGACGGCTTCCGCGTGCTCGGCACGATCCTCAGCGAGGGACGTCGTCACCGCAGCATCCATCGTGAGCGCCCGAGCCGGAAGGCCGAGGCGCAGAAGGCGAAGGCAGCCGCCACTGCTGCTTGAGTACCGGGCAGCTCACATGGCTCGCCCGAACTCGCCGACCGGCTACATCGCGCCGATCGCCCTTTGCTGCGGCGCCGGCCTACTCCTCTGCTCTTTTGCCAACGCGCTTTCGCGCGAAGGCATGGAGCCGTCGCTGCTCTACTGGGCGGGGATCCTCGTCATCGCCCTGCCGATCTTCTGGCGGCTGACCTCACGCCAGGCCTCGCCCGCCGAACGGCTTGCCCTCGTCTGCCTGCTCGGCCTCTCCCTCTACGCGGTCAAGGTCGTCCGCGACGCGCCGATCTTCAGCTTCTCCGACGAGCCCGTGCACGCCTTCAACGCCACGCAGATCGTCAACCACCACCACCTCTTCCGCTTCAACCCGATCCTGCCGGTGACGCCAAGCTACCCCGGGCTCGAGGGCGCGAGCTCGGCGCTGATGGGACTGACCGGGTTGTCGAGCTATGGCGCCGGCATCGTCATCGTCGCCGCCGCCCGGCTCTCGATGATGATCGGCCTCTTCCTGCTCTTCACCCGCATCAGCGGCTCGGCGCGCACGGCGGGCCTCGCGGCCGCGATCTACGCCGGCAACTTCAACTTCTTCTTCTGGGGGGCGCAGTTCTCCTACGAGTCGATCGCCCTGCCGCTCTTCGTCGTCCTCTTGATGGCGGTGGCCGAGCGCGACGCCGCGCCGCGCCAGTGGGCGCGCGAATGGGCCGTGCCGATCGTCCTCGGCATCGCCGCGATCATCGTCACCCACCACCTCACCTCCTACGCCGTCGCGGTCTTCCTCGCCGTGCTCGCGCTCGTCTACTGGGCGCTGCGACGCGACTGGAGCTGGCCCAACCCGTGGCGCTACGCGATCTTTGCCGCGCTGCTGGCGATCGGCTGGCTCGTGCTCGTCGCCAACTCGACCTTCGGCTATCTCGGACCGGTGATCGGCGAAGCCTTCGAAGCGATCTTCAACACCGCCTCCGGCGACGCGCCGCCACGGGGGCTCTTCCAAGGCAAGGGCTCGAGCATCCCCCCGACGCCGATCCTGGCGCGCGGCATCGCTCTGCTCGCCGTGGCGCTGCTCGCCGCCGGGGTCTTCTTCGGCCTGCGGACCTTCTGGCGGCGTTACCGCAAGGAGCCCTTCGCGCTGATCTTCGCCGCCGCCTCGATCGCCTTTTTCGGCACCCTGGCTCTGCGCCTGGCTCCCGCCGCTTGGGAGACCGGCAACCGGCTCAGCGAGTACCTCTTCGTCGGCCTTGCCTTCATCGCCGCGCTCTCCGGGCTGCAGGACTGGCGCCCGCGCAAGCGGCCCTGGCTCGGCCGCGCCTCGCTCACCGCCGCGCTCGGGGTCGTCCTCGTCGGCGGCGCGATCGCGGGCTGGCCCTGGGACCTGCAGCTCGCTTCGCCGATCCGGGTCGAGCGCGGAGGGAGGCACGATCTCCTCGGCGCCGCTGGCGCTCGCCGAGTGGGCCGAGCACAACATCCCGACCGAGGAGCGCTTTGGCGCCAGCACCGCCGATGCGCGCATGCTGATGGCGCCGGGGAACGCGTGGCGTTCGCCGGCAAGACCCCCGATATACAGGACATCCTCGAGGAGACCTCCCTCTCGGACTGGGAGCTGCCGCTGCTGCGCAAGGAAGGCATCCGCTACGTCGTCGCCGATCGCCGTGAAATCAGCTCCGACGCCACTCGTGGCTACTCCTTCTCAATGCGCGGCGACGCCGCGGAACTGTTGCCAATGGCGGCGGTGACCAAGTTCGCCGAGCTGCCGGGCGCAAAGCGCATCTACTCGAGCGGCGACATCTCCGTCTACGACCTCGGGCCGGAGCGATGAAGGGCCACGGCGAGCTGCGCCTCGTCGCCGCCACGGCCCTGCTTTGCGCGGCCCTGGCGCTGTTGATCCCGGCCAGCGGCATCGCCCTCGTCTTCGCCGTCCCGCTCGCCCTGATCCTGCCCGGCTACGCGATCACCGCGGCGGCGTTCGCGCGCCGCCGCCTCCCCTGGCCGCAGTTCCTGCTGCTCAGCCTCGCCCTCAGCCTGGCGACGCTCGTGCTCGGCAGCCTCCTGCTCAACTACCTCGGCGGCATCCATCCCCTTTCCTGGGCCATCCTGCTGCGTCCTCGTCGTCCTCGTCGCCTGCCGGACCGCCGCGGTGCGCCGCGGCAAGACCGGCAAGGGCCCGGCCTGGCCGCGACCGCGACGGCCACGCGGCCCGCAGCTGGCGATGCTGCTCGGCGCCGTCGCGATGACCGTGGTCGCGCTCGTGCTCGGCTCCTCGGCGGTGCCGGCCGGGGACGCGCTCGGCTACACCCAGCTCTGGGTCCTCCCCGCGGCCGGCTCGGGCGGCAGCGAAGCCGAGGTCGGCGTGCGCAGCCAGCAACAGAGCTCGGTTGACTTCGACCTGCGGGTGCGGATCGGCGCCGATCGGCTGGTCAGGCGCAGCTTCCGCCTCGCCCCGGTGAGACCCGGCTGGTCAAGCTGCGGGCGCCTCCCGGCAGCAGTGGCGTCGTGCCGGTCGTGGCAACGCTGCTGCGCCACAATCGCCCCTTCAAGGTCTACCGACGGGTCAAGGGCTCGCTGGTCGTCCCAGGGAGTCGCGATGAGCCCTCGTGCCGGCGACCTCGTGGTCGACATCGTGATCAACAACCACAACTACGGCGCATTCCTCGAGAGCGCGATCGAGAGCGCCTGCGGGCAGACCCACGAGCGGGTAAACGTGCTTGCCGTCGACGATGGCTCGACCGATGACTCGCGCCAGATCCTCGCCCGCTACGGTGACCGGATCGGCCTGATCATGCAGGAGAACGGCGGCCAGGCGGCGGCGCTGAACGCCGGCATGGAGCGCTGCCGAGGCGACGTGGTGATCTTCCTCGACGCCGACGACGTGCTGCGGCCCGAAGCGGCGGCGCGAGTGGCGGCCGCCTTCGCCGCCGATGCGGACGTGAGCAAGGTGCAGTTCCGGATGGAGACGATCGACGCCGACGGGCAGCCGACCGGAGAGCTGAAGCCCGCCGCGCACCTGCCACTGCCGAGCGGGGACGTGCGCGAGGCCGAGCTCGCCTATCCCTATGACCTGGTCTGGATGGCAACCAGCGCCAACGCCTTCCGCGCCGAGGCGGTGCGGCGCATCCTGCCGATTCCGGTCGAGCAGTTCCCGGTGACGGGGGCCGACTGGTACCTCGTCCACCTGACGGCGCTGCTCGGTCGCGTCGTCTCGCTCGACACGGTCGGCGCCGGCTACCGGGTGCACGGCGACAACAGCTACGAACTGGCCGCGGGAAGGCTTGACCTCGACCACCTGCGCCAGGCAATCGGCTTCGCCGCCAGCACCTCACGTCGAGCTGCTGCGCCTCGCTGACGAGCTCGAGCTCGCCCGTCCCGAGCGGATCCTCTCGATCGCCGACCTCGCCAATCGGATGGCCTCGCTGAAGCTCGATCCCGCCCGGCACCCGATCGCGGCCGACCGCCCCCTCGGCCTACTCGCCGACGCGGTCGCCGCGGCGCGGCGCCGCGACGGGGTCTCGCCGGCGATGAAGGCGATCTTCGTCGTCTGGTTCGCGGCGATGGCGGCGGCGCCACGCGGATTTGCCCGCCGCCTGGCCGAGCTGTTCATGTTCCCCGAGCGGCGCCGTTCGCTCAACGGCCTCTTGGGCCGGCTGCAGCGCTCCGGCAGCGCAAGCGCGGCGGTGGTGGCCTGAGATGCGGATCCTGATCGCAACTGACCACTTCCCGCCCTTCATCGGCGGCGCCCACCGCCAGGCCCAGCTGATCGCGCGGGCGATGGTCGAGCGCGGGCACGAGGTCACGGTGGCCACCCCCTGGCACGGCGGCCTGCCCCTGGCCGAAGCGGACGATGGCGTCGAGGTGCGCCGGATGCGCCAGCTCCGCACCGCGATCCCGGCCCTCGTCCGCGACGAGCGCCAGCGCCACCAGCCGCCCTTTCCCGATCCGGTCACCGTCGCCGGTCTGCGCAAGCTGATCGGGGAGTTCGAGCCGGAGATCATCCACGCCTACGGTTGGCTCGCCTTCTCGGTCGCGGTCGCGCTCGGCCACAAGCGGATCCCGATGCTGGTCTCAGCCCGCGACTACGGCTATTTCTGCGCGACGCGGACCCTGCTTCGCAAGGGGGCGCCCTGCAGCGGCCCCGCCCCGGCCAAGTGCCTGGCCTGCGCCGGTGAGTACTACGGGCGGCCGAAGGGGTGGCTGGCCGCCGCCGCCGTCGCCGTCTTCAAACCGGTGCTGGCGCGCAAGATGACCGGCCTGCACAGCGTCAGCTCCTACGTCCACGACGTCACCATCGAACACATGAAAGCGGCGGGCGACGACTTGGTCGAGGTGACGATCCCGAGCTTCCAGGAGCAGCCCTCGGGTGAGGGGATCGATATCGACGGCTGGCTGGCGCGGCTTCCCCCGCAGCCGTTCATCCTCTTCGTCGGCGCCTTCCGCAAGGTGAAGGGACTGGAGACGCTGTTCGCCGCCTACCGGCAGCTCGAGTCGCCGCCGCCGCTGGTCCTGATGGGCACCTACGAGCGCGACTCCCCGACGAACTTCCCGCCGGAGGCGGTCGTCCTCACCGACGTGCCCAACGCCGCCGTGATGGCAGCCTGGGACAAGGCGATGTTCGGCGTGATGCCGTCGCTGTGGCCGGAGCCGCTTGGCGCCACCGTGGCCGAGGGAATGAGCCGCGGCCGCCCCGTGATCGGCACCCAGCTCGGCGGCCACGCCGACATGCTCACCGACTCCGCCGGGGTGTTGGTGCCGCAGGGCGACGTCGGCGCGCTGCGTGAGGCAATGGAGGGGCTGATTGCCGATCCACAGCGACGCGAGGAGATGGGCCGCGCGGCGGCAGAGCGTGCGCGCTCCTTCCGCGCCGAGAACGTCTTGCCACGCTTCGAGGAGGCCTACCGGAGCGTGATCGCGGCCGGCGGCGACACGCCCGGATGAAGATCCTGATCGTCGCGCCGATGCCGCCACAACCGGCCGGTGGCGGGGCGATACCGGTCCTGCTCGACGCCCAGCTGGCCGGTCTGCGCGAGCGCAACGATGTGACCTTCGTCAGCGCCATCGGCGAAGAGCCGGGCGAAGCGAAGGCGGCGAAGCGCCTTGACGGCCTCGGGCTCGACGCCCGCTTCGCCGAGCGCCGCCAGCCGCGCGCGGCGGCGCAACGCTGGCGGCGGCGGGCGCGAATGGCAGCGGCCTGGTCGCTCGGCGGGCGACCCTGGCGGGCGGTCTGGTTCGCCGACCCCGGCATCCAGGCGATCCTCGACCGGCTCGCGCAAACCCACAGCTTCGACGTCGCCGTGGTCGAGGACAGCGCGATGTCGGGATTCCGCTTGCCACCCTCCGTGCCGACGGTTCTGACCGAGCACGAGGTGCTGCGGCCGCGGCCCGTCGATTGGCATCCTGGCGCGCCTCGCCGCTGGCCGGGCTGGGCCTTCGCCGAGCTCGACTGGCGCAAGCGACCCCCTTTTCAGCGCGGCGCATGGCGCCGCTTCGACCGCGTTCTGGCCTTCGGCAAGCGCGACGCGGCGGCGATCGCCGAGCTGGCGCCGGAGCTGGCGGCCCGGGTCCGCGTCAGCCCCTTTGGCCTCAGCCTGCCGCCCGCGGCCGACCCCGCGCTTGAGCAGCCCGACAGCCTGCTCTTCGTCGGCAACTTCACCCACCAGCCCAACCGCGACGCGGCGATCTGGCTGGCACGGGAGATCGTGCCGGCGGTGCTGGCACGCCGGCCGCAGGCGCGGTTGCGGATCGTCGGCAGCAACGCGCCGGCTGAGATCCTCGCCCTCGCCGGCAGCGCCGTCGAGGTGATCTCAGACGCGCCCGTCGTCGAGCCGTTGATCGAGGCCGCGGCCGTGGTCGTCGCCCCGGTGCGCACCGGCGGCGGCATGCGGATGAAGGTGCTGCAGGCGCTCGGCGCCGGCAAGGCGGTGGTGACGACCAGCCGTGGCAGCGAGGGATTCGACTGCTTCGGCACGCCGCCGCTGGCGGTCGCCGACGGCGCCGAGGAGTTCGCCTCGGAAGCGGCATCCTTGTTGACCGACGGCAAACGACGGCGGCAGCTCGCCCAGGGGGCGCGCGCCTTCGCCCAGGCCCACTACGCGCCGGACGCCTGGGCCTTGCGGCTCGAGCGACTGTATGAGGAGGCGATCGAGGGATGACCACCACCGACCTGCTCCAGCCTGAACCGCGAGCCGCATCAAATTTCCGCGCCGGCGGGCAGGAGATCTGATGCAGCTCGCCAGCGTCGTCATTCCTACCCATCAGCGGCGCGAGGCGCTGCGCCGCGCCCTGGTCGCGCTTTCGGATCAGACGGCTGCGGCCGACTCTTACGAGGTGATCGTCTCGGTCGACGGCTCGACCGACGGCAGTGAGGCGATGGTCGCGAGCCTCGACGCCCCCTACGCCCTGCGCGTCGTCGCCGGGCCTTGCCGCGGCCGCGCCGCGGCCTGCAACGCCGCGATCGAGCTGGCCCGGGGCGAGGTCCTGATCGTCCTCGACGACGACATGCAACCGGCGCCGGCCTTCGTCGAGCGCCACCTCGCCAACCACCCCGAGGGCTCCCGGCTCTGCGTGATGGGCGCGGTGCCGATCGAGCTCGACGGCTCGAGCCCGCACGCCGCCCGCTACGTGCGCGACAAGTTCAACGCCCACCTCGCCCAGCTCGCCAGGCCGGGCCACGAGTTCGTGCCGCGCGACTTCTACTCGGGCAACGCCTCGCTGCGGACCGAGGCGATGCGCGCCGTGGGCTGCTTCAGCGAGTCGTTCACGGTCTACGGCAACGAGGACATCGACCTCTCGCTGCGCCTGCGCGAGGCCGGCGTCGAGCTGCGCTACGACCCCCAGGCCCTGGCGCGACAGGAGTACGACAAGGGCCTTGGCGCGCTCGCCGACGACACGATCGCGAAGGGGCGCACGACGGTCCAGCTGGCCCGCGCCCATCCCAGGGTCTTCGCGATGCTGAGGCTGGCCAATCCGTGGGACGGCTCGCGGCCCTGGCTCGCGGCGCGTTCGATCCTGCTCGCGATGACGCGCCGGCTGACCGCGATGAGGCGAATCGTGGTCGCCAAGGCCGCGCTTCTGGAGCGCCTCGGCCTCTGGCGCCGGCCGCTCTTCTACCGGGCCGTCCTCGACTACGCCTTCTGGGCAGGTGTCGATGCCGAGCTCAGCGAATCCACCCCCGAGGGCGAGCTGGGAGAGCTCGCGACGGATCTGCGCCGTGGCCCGATCGATCTTCTTCTACACCGATAGCCGTGAGCTCGGCGGCGCCGAGCTCGCCCTGCTGATGCTGATCGAGGGCCTTGACCCGAGCTGGCAGCCGACCCTGCTGCTCGACGACGTCCCCGAGTCGGCAACGCTGGCCGAGCGCGCCGGGGCGATCGGCGCCCGCGTGCGCCGGATCGCGCCGATGCCGCTCGGCCTCGCCGGCGGCAGGCGGGCGATCGGGCTCGCCCGCCTGCTGCGGGACGAGCGCCCGGCGATCTTCCACGCCACCCTGAGCTGGCCGCTGGCGGCCAAGTGGGCGCTTGCAGCCGCGGTCGCCGCCCGCATTCCTAGCGTGGCGACGGTCCAGCTCATCCCCGAGTTCAAGCTGGAGCGCTCCTCCTACTGGCAGCTGCGCGCGCTCGCCGCCGGCGTCGGCCGCTACATCGGGGTCTCGCGCGACGTCGCCGACGAGCTGGTCGGGCGCTTCGGCTACCCGGCGTCGAAGGTCAGCGTCGGCTACAACGCGGTGCGGCTCGAGCGCTTCGAGCAGCCGGCGCCGCCGGGTCTGCGCGAGGAGCTGAGCGGCGGCCGGGACCGCCCGCTCGTCCTCACCCCGGCTCGGCTCGACGAGCAGAAGGGCCACCCGGTTCTCCTGCGCGCCGCGGCCGAGCTGCCCGAGGTCGAGCTCGTCCTTGCCGGCGAGGGCCCCGAACGTGACTCGCTGGAAGCGCTGGCGGCGGAGCTGGGCGTTGCCGAGCGGGTCCACTTCCTCGGCTACCGCAGCGACATCCCGCAGCTGCTCGCGGCCTGCGACGCCTTCGCCCTGCCCTCCCTCTACGAGGGTTCCTCGCTGGCGGTGCTGGAGGCGATGGCGGCGCGGCGGCCGGTGGTCAGCTCGGCGATCGGCGGCACCGACGAGCTGATCGACGACGGCGCCGACGGGCTGCTCGTCGCCCCCGGCGACGCGGCGGCGCTGGCGGCGGCGCTGCGGCGCCTGCTCGGCGACCCGGAGCTGGGCGACTCGCTTGCGGCACGGGCGCGAGCGCGGGTCGAGCGCGACTTCACCCCGGCGGCGATGGTGCGACGGGTCGAAGCGATCTACGCGGAGCTGCTGGCCAGTGGCTGAAGCGGCGGCGCCCGAGGCCCTGCCCGAGCCGCAGCTCAACGAGCTGCTGCGCCGGGCCGACTGGCGCTTCCTGCTGCGCCAGGCCGAGCCGCCGCGGATCGCCGACCTGACCAGCGGCGGCGACTCGCAGGCGATCGGGCTGATCGGCCGTGGAGAACCGGTGCCGGGAGCGGCGGACGTCGCGGTGATCGGCTACCCGACCAAGCTGGCGCTGGGCGCCGCGACCGAGGCGCTGCGCCTCGGCGGCGAGGTCGTCTGCCTCTGGCGCCTGCCGCGGCCCGGCGCCAGCAGGCGCGCGGCGGCGCGGTTGCGTCGCGCCGGCTTCAGCGACGTGCGCGTGCTCTGGCCGGGACCGGCGGCACGCCACTCGCCACAGTTCTGGTTGCAGCTCGATGCCCCGGCCGCCGCCGCCCACCTGCTCGCCCAGCGGCCACCGGGCTCCGCCGTGCAGAGGGCCCTGCGACCGCTCTGGCGGGCGGCGGCGCGCCTCGGCCTGCTCTCCCCCCTCTGCGCGATCGGTCGCCTGCCGGGCGGCGAGGGGGAGCCCGAGGCGGACGAGATCGAGGCCGCCTTTCCCGGCGGCGGCGCCCAGCTGCTGCTGACCGGCGGCGGGCGCAGCATCAACAAGGTGGTCGGACTCCCCTTCGCCGCAGAAGTGGCCGTGCCGGGGGCGATCGTCAAGTTCTCACGGGTGCCGGCGGCCGATCGGGCGCTCGAGCGCGAGGCGAGCGTGCTGCGCGCGATCGAGCGCGACCGGCCGGCGGTGACGGGGGTGCCGCGGCTGCTGGCGCAGGGCCGCCGCGCGGGGCGGCGGGCGCTGGCCGAGAGCGCCGTCTTCGGCAAGCCGCTGATCTCGGTGCTCTCGGAGGAGAGCTTCGCCGGGCTGGCGATGCCGGTGGGCAGGTGGCTGGTCGACCTGGTCGAGGCCGGCGCCCCGAGGCCACGCGAGGAGTGGTGGCAGCGCCTGGTCGGCGAGCCGCTGGCGGAGCTCGAGCGAAACTTCGGCGCCGTTGCCGAGCAGGCGGTCGCCCGGGCGCGGCTCCTGCTCGACGACCTCGGCGACCTGCCGGAGGCCTGCGAGCACCGCGACTGCTCGCCCTGGAACGTCGTCCTCGCCGAGGACGGCGCCCCGGGCCTGCTCGACTGGGAGTCGGCCGAGCCGCGCGGTCTGCCCGGCCTCGACCTCGCCTACTTCCTCGCCAACTGCGCCTTCGTCCTCGACCGGGCGCTGGAGTCGGGCGGCACCCGGGAGAGCTACCAGCGCCTGCTCGACCCGACCACTCCGTACGGCGCCGTCGCGGCCCGCTGCGCCGCCGAATATCGCGATCGGCTCGGCATCGACGCCGCCACCTACGCGCGCCTGCGCCTGCTCTGCTGGATCGTCCACAGCCGCTCCGACCACCGGCACCTGACGATGGCAGCGGCCGGGCCTCCCAGCCCCGAGGCACTGCGGGGAAGCGCCTTCCTCGGCCTGGTCGAAGCGGAGCTGGGCTGAACCGATGTCGGCTCTCGCAAAACCCGCCGCGATCCTGGAGGAGCGGATCGCCCTGATGGCGCCATCACGGCGGCTGCGACTCGGCCTGGCGCAGGACGCAACCGAGCGCTACGCGGGCGGCCGCGCCATCCGCGTGCTCGACGCTGGCTGCGGCGACGGGCTGCTTGCGCTCGCCCTCGCCAAGTCCCACCCCGAGTGGGCGGTCGTCGGCATGGACATCGACCCGAGCCTCCTCGCCGGCGCTCGCGCCCGCGGCCAAGCACGGGCCCTGGACAACGTCAAGTTCGTCGGCGCCGACCTGACCCGAACGCTCCCCGATGGCAAATTCGACGTCGTGCTGGCGCTCGAGTGCCTGACCGAGATCCCCGACGACCGGGCCGCCCTGCTCGCAATGGCGGCGGCGCTCGTCCCCGGCGGTCTCTTCGTCGCCCAGGTGCCGAGCGAGTCCTGGAAGCCGATCCTCCCCGGCAGCGCCGGGACCTGGCGCAAAGAGGTCCGCCACGGCTACAACCAGACGGAGCTCGGCCGCGCCCTCGGCGACGCCGGCTTCGAGGCGATTGAGATCGAGCCGACGTTTCACGGCGCGACGATGGTCGCGCAGGAGATCCGCGACAAGATCAAGAACTCGAACCTGGTGATCCGCGCTCTCGCCTTCCCCTTCATGGTCGCGGCCGCACGCCTCGAGCGGTTGGGCCTGCGCCTTGGCCACCCAAATGCCCTGCTGGCCAGCACCCGGCGCCCAGGATGAGGCCCGGCCCGAGATGAAGCTCAGCGTCGTCATCGCGACCCACAACCGCCGCGAGCTCTTGCGCCGCTGCCTCGACGCGCTCGTCGTTCAGACCGCGGACCCCGGCGAGTTCGAGGTCATCGTCGCGGTCGACGGCTCCACCGACGGCACGCTCGAGATGCTGGCGGGGCTGAAGGCGCCGTTCCCCTTGAGCGTGCTCGAGCTACGGCAGGCCGGTGCGGCCGAGGCGCGGAACGCCGGCACGGAGGCCGCGCGCGGGGACGCCTGCCTGTTTCTCGATGATGATGTGATCGTCGCCCCCGATACCGTCGCGGCGCACATCGCCGCCCACGCCGGCGGCGAGCAAATCGCCGCGATCGGCCGCATCACCCACGAGGTGCCCTCGAAGCGCGATTGGTACAGCCAGATGTTCGCGACAACCTGGAACCGCCACTACGACAGCCTTGCCGAGAAGGGCGCGAACTGGACCGCCTGCTACGGCGGCAACCTCTCGGCCCCGCGCAGCGCGCTGATCGAGGTAGGCGGCTTCGCGACGCTGCCGACCGGCGACGACATCGAGCTTGGCTTCCGCCTCCAGGAGCACGGCTGCGAGGTGAGGTATCTGCCGAACGCAAACGGCGTCCACGTCGACCACAAGAGCCGCGGGCGGCTGCTGGCCGACTCCAGGAGCCAGGGCTCCGGCTACGTCGAGCTCGCCGAGCAGAGACCGGCGATGATGCCGCACCTGCTCGGCTGGTTCACGGCGGCCACTCCCCGCGAGGTCCTGCTGCGCCGGGCGATGCTGGCGCTGCGGGCGAGCCCGGGGCTGCTCGCAGCGACCGGGAGGCTGATCCCCAGCCAGGGGCGGAAGCAGATCTGGTTCGACTTCGTCTCGCGCTTCGCCTTCTGGCGGGCGGTGCGGAGGAGCATGAGCCGCGAACGGTGGGTGCGGACGACCCACGGCGTCCCGGTGCTGATGTATCACGCCTTCGGCAAGGAGGACGAGGGCGACCGCTACGTCGTCCCCAGACGAGCGCTGGCGCGTCAGATGAGGCTGCTCGCCCTGCTGCGCTATCGCGTCGTCCCCTTCGAGCAGGTCGCCCAGGCACTGCGCAATTCGGATCTCCCCCCCGCCCGCGCCCTGGCGATCACGATCGACGACGGCTACAGGGATAACCTCGAGGTCGCCCAGCCGATCCTCGCCAAGCGCGGCTTCGCCGCGACGATCTTCCTCGTCAGCCGGCGGATCGGTGGTCGCTGCGACTGGACCGACGAGGGAGCGCTGAAGGCCCGGCCGCTGCTCTCGGCGGAGGAAATCGGGCAGCTCGGCGCCGACGGCGTCCGCTTCGGCGCTCACACCCGCAACCATTGCTCGCTGCCCGACGCCGACGATGAGCAGGTGAGCAACGAGATCCGCGGCTCGCGCGAGGATCTGGAGCAGGCCCTGAGCAAGCCGGTGCGGACCTTCGCCTACCCCTACGGCCGGCTCGACGACCGAGCCATCGCCGCCGTACGGGAGGCGGGCTACGTCGGCGCCTGCACGGTCAGGCCGCGCCTGGCGAGGCTCGACGACGACCCGCTGCTGATCCCCCGGATCGAGGTTCGCGCCGGCGACTCCCTGCTGCGCTTCGCGATCAAGCTCTGGGCCGGAGGCGCCTGACCAGGGCCGGGGCGAGCGCCGCGAGGCCGGCGAGCGCCCGAGTGCGCGGCTCGAGGCCCGGCGAGGCTGCGAGGCGCGCCAGCCTTCCGCGGCTGCCGCCGCCGGCGAGGACGACGTCTATCTCAGCGGCGACCGCGCGGGCGCGGTGGGCGCCGTAAGCCCGCTTCAGCGCCGGCCGATCGGCCTTTTGGAGCGCGGGATCGGAGGCTGCCTTTTCGAGCAGCGCGACCCGCGCCCAGAGGCTCGCCTCGCGGTTGGAGGTGAGGCTGCCAGGGCGGATGACGTAGTCGTAGTAGGGCCGATCGACGAGCCCCACGCCCGAGCCGTCGAGAATCAGGCGAAGCCAGCAGTCCCAGTCCTCGCCCTGCGAAAGCCCCTCATCGAAGCCGCCGATGTCACGCAAGCGCTCGATTCGCACCGCCGGCCAGCCGCCGACGAAGCAGCTGTCGAAGATCGCCGTGCGCTGCTTCTCGACCGCGAAGGGATTCGCTTCGCGAAAGGTCCCCTGGGGCTGCCGGTCGACGATGAAGCGGGTATCGGTCGTGATCAGATCGAGGTCCGGTCGCGCCAGCGCCAGCGCGGCGAGCGCCTCGAGCCGCCGCGAGTGAAAGCGGTCGTCGGCGTCGAGGACCGCCATGAAATCGCCGCTCGCCGTCGCGACGCCGGCATTGCGGGCCGAGGCGACGCCGCCGTTGGCCTTGCTGACCAGCTCGATCCGCTCCTCATACGGCGCCAGCGCGGCGGCGAGATCGTCGGTCGAGCCGTCGTCGACGACGATCACCTCATGCGCGGGCCGGGTCTGGGCGAGGGCCGACTCGAGTGCCTCGCCGATCGTCTCGGCGGCCTGGTAGGCAGGGATGACGATCGAGAACTTCGGCGCGACCGTGAGCGGCTCAACCGGGGCGGCCGGCACCGGGACGAGAAAGTCGGCCCGGAAATCCCCGCCTTCGCTCATGCCGGCAAGCGCCACACGTGGGGCAGGACGACGTTGCCTTCGCTGCTGGTCGCTTCCATCGGCCGCTCGCCGACGACGCCCGGCTCGACGTCGAAGAAGGTCGCACCCTGCAGCCCGTCCTGGATCTGCCGCTTGCCCTTGATCACGACGTCGATCCGGTAGCGGCCCGGCAGCAGCGGCAGCGACGGGACCTCGCACTCGATCCGCGTGCCCAGCTCGCTGTCGCGAACGTCGGCCGGGGCCGAGTTCTCGCTGTCGAAGGTGGTGACCGGCTGGCCAAGGCTGTTGACGATCGTCAACTGGCACTCCATCATCGGCACGACCTCGGTGAACTCGACCGTGATCGTCGCCGGTCGGCCCGCCACCACGGCGTCGGTGTGACCGCCGACCCGGTCGCGGATTTCCAGCCCCTTGAGCATGGTGTCGTGGTAGCCGCTGGTATCGCGGTCGGCGCGCTCGAGCAGATCCTGCGAGGAAGCCTTCTCGAGCCGGCGCAGGTAGTGGTCGATCGCCTCGGCGACGGGGGCGTCGGCCTGCACCTGACCGCGTTCCAAAAGGATTCCACGCTGGCAAAGTGCCTGCAAAATGGCGAGATTGTGGGAGACGAAGATGACCGTCCTGCCCGCTTCGGCGACCTCGTTCATCTTGCCCAGCGACTTGCGCTGGAAGGCCGCGTCGCCGACCGCGAGCACCTCGTCGACGAGCAGGATCTCTGGCTCGAGGTGGGCGGCGACGGCGAAGGCGAGGCGCACCGACATGCCGCTCGAGTAGCGCTTCACCGGGGTGTCGAGAAAGCGCTCGATCTCGGCGAAGGCGACGATTTCGTCGAAGCGGGCGCGGATCTCCGAACGACGCATGCCGAGGATCGAGCCGTTGAGGAAGACGTTCTCGCGGCCGGTCAGCTCCGGGTGAAACCCCGTCCCCACCTCGAGCAGTGAGCCGGTGCGGCCGGTCACGTCGGCCCAGCCGGTGGTCGGCTCGACGATCCGCGAGAGGATTTTCAAGAGGGTGCTCTTGCCGGCGCCGTTGTGGCCGATCAGGCCGACGACTTCGCCCTGCTTGACGGTCAGCGAGAGGTCGCGCAGAGCCCAGAGCGTGTCGCCCTCGGGCTGCTGCGGGCGCCTGCCCCTGAGCCGCCCCAACGAGCCCTTGGCGGTTTCGACGACGCTCTCACGCAGGGTGCCGTAGCCGCGGCGGCTGAGGCCGAGGTTGTAGCTCTTGCCGAGCTCGCTGGTCTGGATCGCGACGTCGCCCATGGCTAGATGAAGTCGGCGAAGCTGCGCTCGACGCGGTCGAAGTAGGCGAGGCCGGCGACGAGGAGGACGAGTGCCGATGCGGCCGAGACACCGATCAGCGCCCACGGCGCGGGGGAGCCGAGCACGGCCCAGCGGAAGCCTTCGATCACGCCGACCATCGGGTTGATCGCCGACAGGGTCCGCCAGGGCTCGGAGATCAGGCTGCTCGGGTAGGCAACCGGGGAGATGAACAGCCACATCTGGATCGCGAAGGGGATCACGTAGCGGACGTCGCGATAGCGCACGTTGAGGGCCGAAAGCGCTGCCGTGACGCCGACGACGGTCGCCAGCATGATCACGATCAGCATCGGCAGCGCGACCACCGCCAGCGGCGGCACCAGGCCATAGATCAAGACGACGGCAAAGAGGATGACCAGGGAGATGCCGAGGTCGACCAGGCCGGCCGCGATCGCTCCGGCCGGCATGAAGATGCGCGGAAAGTAGATTTTCGAGACCAGGGCCGAGTTGCTGACCAGGCTTTCGGAGCCGAGCAGCATCGCGTTGGCGAAGAAGGTCCAGGGCACCAGCGCGGCGAGGCTGAAGAGCGCGTAGGGCAGGCCGTCGGAGGAGATTCCCGCGACGCGACCGAAGAAGAGCGAGAAGACGACCATGAAGCCGACCGGCTGCAGAATCGCCCAGGCGGCGCCGAGCGCGGTCTGCCGGTAGCGCACGGTGACGTCGCGAGCGGCGATCTGGAAGGCGAGGTCGCGGTAGCGCCAGAGCTCGCGCGGCGAGAGCACGCGGCTGAAGCCACTGGTCGCCTGCAGGCGGATCGTCTCGACGGGCGAGCTGGGCTCGCCAGGCGGCGAGGCGGTCTCGGTGTTCATCAGCTGCTCCATCGGCGCGAGGCTACTCCGACTGAAGTTCTGCGCCGGAGCCCTCACCCCTGGCTGGGCGCGACTACTTGGAGGAGGGATCGAGGCGCACGCCGAGCAGGGTGAGCAGCGAATCGCGCAGGAGGCCGGGCCAGCCGGCGAGGGCGAGCTTCTGACGCAGCTTGCGCGGGGTGTCGCTGGCGTGGACCTCGATCCGCGGCAGGCTGAACAGATCCTCGCCGGGGCGGGGATCTCCCCAGGCAGTGGTGAAGGCGACCTCGTAGCCGGCATCGCGAACCGCGACCGCCAGCTCAGGGCTCCAGCGGCCGTAGGGATAGGAGAACGCGCGCGGACGCGGCACTCCGGCTGCCTCGATCTGATCCGCGGCGTCGGTCAGCTCGGCGTCGACCTGCTCGGGCGGCACCTCGGGCAGGGGGCGGTGGGTAAGCGTGTGCGCGCCGACCTCGATCCCCTTTGCGGGAAGCTGACTGAGACCGGCGGGATCGAGCAGGTTGAGGCTGGCGGCACCCTTGTGGTGGTCCCAGTCGTTGACCCCGCCGAGATGGCCGGCGATGGCGAAGACGACGGCCTTGATGCCGCGCTCGGCCAGCAGCGGGGCGGCGACCTCGAGCAGGTCGACGTAGGCGTCGTCGAAGCTGACCAGGATGGCGCGGCGCGGCAGGGACCCCTCGCCGGCCAGGGCGGCGAGGACGGCGTCGAGGTCGACGAAGGTCCAGCCATGGGCCGCGAGCGCGTCGAGCTGCGCGGCGAAGAGCGCCGGCGAGACGCCGTACTCGGAGATCACCGGGTCGCCGCCGAGGTCGGCAATCGCGTGGTAGGCGAGAATGCGCAACCGCGACCGGCCGCTGGCGGTCCCGCGCGAGCTCATATGTCACATCCCACCTTCAGCATCGTGATCACGACGTACAACCGCGCGCGGATCGTACGGCGCTGCATCGACAGCTGCCTCGCCCAGTCGTTCGAGGACTTCGAGCTCGTCGTCGTCGACGACGGCTCAAGCGACGGCACCGCCGCGGTTCTGGCCGGGCACTACGACGATCCCCGCCTGCGCATCGTCGCCCACGAGACCAACCGCGGCATCAACCCGTCGCGCCATACCGGAGCCACCAGCGCGCGAGGCGAGTGGGTGGTCGTGATCGACAGCGACGACGAGCTGCTGCCGGGGGCGCTGCAGCGCCTGCGCGAGCTGATCGCCGAGCTGCCGCAGGGCGTGCGGGTGCTGCGCAGCCGCCAGCTCCACGACGACGGTCACGTCACGCCGAGCTTCGTCCCCGACGGCCCCTACGGCTACGAGGGACGCATCGGCTGGGCCGAGGCCGAGGGCGGCACCGACGCCGCCCGCTGCCTCAAGCGCGAGGTCTTCGCCGCCAGCCCATATATAGACGGCCGCCGCGGCGCGATGGAGACGCTGTTCGAGCTCAACCTGGCCGAACGCGAGACCAGCGTCTGCGCCGAGGACGTGCTCACCGCGGTGCACGCCGACGCCGACAACAGCTGGCTGCGCGCGGTCAAGTCGGCCGACGTGATCCCCCGCCTGCGCCACGAGGCGCCCGACATGCTCTGGATGGCGGAGACGGTGCTGGAGCGCCACGGCGGGGCCCTGCAGCGCTACGGCCCGGGCCAGTACGTGACCGTGCTGCGGATTGCCGCCACCCAGTCCTTCCTACTCGGCCAGCGCCGCCTCGGCGCCCGCTACTCGCTGCGAGCACTGCGCCGCAAGCCTCTGGCCCCAGCCGCCTGGATCACCCTGCTGCTGGGCCTCCTCGGCCCCGGCGCAACCGCCCGCGGCGCCGTCGCCTACCGCCGCCTCACCGGCTAACATCAGACGCGAATCAAGTTCTCCAGCTATTTCGTGGAGAACTTGATTCGCGTCAGGCTGTTCGGACCTGGCGGAAGAGCAGCGGGCGGAGCAGGGTTGCGAGGAGGACCAGGGCGAGGGCGGTTTGGCTGGCGGTCCAGACGTAGCCGACCGCGTCGATGCCGAGGCTGGGCAGCAGCAGGGCGCTGAGGCCGAGGACGAGGACGGCGTGGGCGCCCTGCACGGCGACGACGATGCGACCGCGGTGCTGAATGCGGGCAATCGTGATCCCGAGCGTGACGATCACGTTGGGCACCATCCCCAGGGCCAGCAGGCGCAGCAGCGAGGCGCCTTCGTCGGCGTAGTCGCTGCCGAAGACCAGCAGCGCCCAGGGAGCGACGATCGCGACCAGGGCGGCGATCGGGATCACCAGCCGCATCGCCTGGCCGAGGGCGCGCCGGGTCAGCTGCCGCAGCTGCGGCAGGTCGGTCGCCGCCTCGACGGTGAGCGAGGTCATCATGTTGAGGGCGACGAGCTCGATCGCCAGCGAGACCATCCAGGGCACGAAGAAGTAGGCGGCCTCGGCGGCGCCGACGCGATTGGCGACGAGGATCGGCATGTAGAGGTTGCCGGCGAGGGTGAAGAGCTTGCCGGCGTAGTTGCCGGTCGCCATCGAGAGCAGCTTGCTGCGGTCGAGCGTGCCCTCCGACGGGGAGGCCGGGATCAGCCGAGTGAAGATCAGGTAGTTGACGACGACGACCGCGACCAGCAGCGGCGCGGTCCAGGCGACGAACGGGCCGGAGCCGGTCAGCGAGCTCGCCAGGACGACCAAGAGCAACAGCTTCGCCACGGCGTAGAGCGAGTTCTCGAGCGGGATCCACTTCGCCGCCCGCAGCCCGGTGAGGACGCTGTCCTGGAGGGTGAAGACGGTGGTCGCGGCCGCGGCGAAGACGAAGCCGGCCAGCCAGCCGCCGCTGGAGAGGAAGCTCAGCTTCGGCGACCAGATGCCGCTGCTGAGCGCGGCGATCAGGGCGACGACGAGGGCCAGCGAGACCGTCACCGCGTAGCTGCGACTGACCAGCTTGCGGGTCGAGCCGCCAGCCACCGGCAGGTAGCGGACGAGCACCGCCGAGAGGCCGAGGGTGCAGGCTTCGGCGACCAGGGTCATCGCCGAGATCGCCGCCGCGTTGAGGCCGACCACCCGGGCCGAGTAGGAGTGCGCGGCCAGGGCCCAGAAGCCGACCCCGAGCAGGCTGGTGATGCCGGTGCCGAGGATCAGGTAGTAGCCGGTGCGGTAGAGCGGATCGGCGAGGTGCTGGCGCAGCCGCAGCCGTCCGGCGGAGACCGATTCAGTGCTTTCCGCCATCGCTCAGGCGGCGGAGCGCCCGCGCGCCCGCCGTGCCTCGATGGCGAGTTCATAGGCCTGCTCGAACTGAGGCACGACGGTGTCGGGGCTGAAATCCGCGGCGCGACGGCGAGCGGCCTCCCCCATCTGCCCGCGCAGCTCGGCGTCGGCGAGCAGCCGCGCCATCGCGGCCGCCAGCGCCTCGCTATCGCCGGCGGGCGCCAGCAGCCCCGTCTCGCCATCGACCACGACGTCGCTGAGACCGCCGATGTCGGAGGCGACGACCGGCTTGCCGGTGGCGGCGGTCTCCAGCGCGACGATGCCAAAGGTCTCGGGCAGGATCGAGGGCACGACCGTGAACAGGGAGCGACGCAGGACCTCGATTGCATAGGGATGGGGCAGCGGCCCGAGCGCGACGACGCCGGGCAGGTTCGCGACCTCCTCGAGGAAGCAGCGACCGACCAGCACCAGCGGCGGTGGGTTCTCCAGCGCTCGGTAGGCCTCGGCGAGGCGACCGCCGCCCTTGTCGAGGGTGACGTCGCCGAAGTAGAGGATGAACGGCTCGCGCGGCAGCGCGGCCAGCCGTGGGTCCTCGGCCGGCGGAGCGGCCGGCAGCTCGCGGATGAAGTTGGGGATGACGCGACAGCGCTCGCCGACCCCGATGCCACAGAGTTCGCGAACCGCGTTGCTGACCGGGAGGAAGACGTCAACGTGGCGCCGCACCCTCTTCTCGGAGAGGCGGGTGAGCATGGCGACGCCGAGCCCCTTGGCGGGGCTGTAGTAGTCGCCCGCGCAGCGAATGCACTTCAGCATCTCCGGGCCGGTGCAGGCCGCGCCGCGGTTGAGGAAGCGCTTGGTGGCGCAGATCAGGCCGTAGTCGTGCATCGAGAGCGCCAGCGCCGGGCCGGAGGACCGATCGATCGGCAGGTAGGAGTGGATCAGCCAGTTGTGGGCGTGGACGACGTCCGGCCGAACCTCTCGCACGAGGCGGCGAAGCCGCAGCACCGTCTCGGGGTCGGGAGCAGGCGGCGCGTGGCGGCGCTCGTCGTCGAGCCTGATCCCCGGCAGCCGGTAGGTAGAGCTGCCGAGCGGGTGCACCGCGACCCCGTTGTCGGCCAGCTCGCTTTCGCTGCCAGGCTGGCGCAGGGTCGCGACCCCGACCTCGTGGCCGCGGCCGACGAGCTCCGCGCTGAGGTCCTCGACGATCCGCTCGACCCCGCCGACGATCGGGGCGTAGGACTGGGCGAGCATCAGGATCCTCATCGGCCCGCCAGCCCCGCAAGCGTGATGGCTCCCATTCCCGCTGATCGTAGCGTCCTCATCGTCATGCCAGAATCGGCGCGTGATCCCCGCCCCCATTAACGCAAATGCTGCAAGCCCGCCGACGATCTCCGTCCTGATCTGCGCCTACACGCTCGACCGGCTCGACGTCCTCTCGCAGGCGATCGAGTCGGTCCGGGCGCAAACGGCGCCGGCGCTGGAGATCGTGCTGACGATCGATCACTCGCCCGAGCTGCTGGCGGAGAGCGGGCGGCGCTGGCCGGACGTGAACCTGGTCGAGAACGACGAGGAGCAGGGGCTCTCCGGAGCCCGCAACAGCGGCGTCGCCGCCTGCCGCGGCGAGGTGGTCGCCTTCCTCGACGACGACGCGGTCGCCGCGCCGGACTGGCTCGCCCGCCTCGGCGAGGCCTATCGCGACCCGGCCGTCCTCGGCGTCGGCGGCGCCGTGCACCCGGCCTGGGTCGAGGGCAAGCCGAGCTGGTTCCCACCCGAGTTCGACTGGGTCGTCGGCTGCACCCACTCCGGGATGCCCCGGCAGCGCGCCACCGTGCGCAACCTGGTCGGCGCCAACATGTCGTTCCGGCGCCAGGCCCTCGACGAGGTCGGCGGCTTCCGCCACGAGCTCGGCCGGGTCGGCACGATCCCCGCCGGCTGCGAGGAGACCGACCTCTGCATCCGCATCGGCAAGCGCTGGCCCGAGGCGCAGATCGTCTACGACCCCGAGGCGGCGGTCGACCACTTCGTGCCGGCGAGCCGTGGCGAGCGCAGCTACTTCAGCGCGCGCTGCCGCGGCGAGGGCCGCTCGAAGGCGGTGCTGGCCGGCCTCGTCGGCAGCGAGTCGGGGCTGGAAGCCGAGCGCTCCTACGTGCGGCGCACCCTGCCGCTGGGCGTCCTGCGCGGCATCGGCGACACCCTCCGCGGTGATGGGGGCGGCATCGCCCGGGCGACGATGATCGTCACCGGCCTGCTGACCACGACCCGCGGCTACGTCTCGGCGCGCGGCGAGCGGCGCCGGCTCGAACGCCGCCGCGAGCAGTCCGAGGCGACGGCCGCTCAGGCCGGCAGCCCGCGCGTGCTGATGGTCACCCCGCGCAGCCCGCTCTCGCAGGGCGGGGTCGAGCGCCACGTGATGGAAGTGAGCCGCCGCATCGTCGCCGCCGGCGCCACGGCAGAGGTCCTCTGCACCGAGCCCGGCGGCCCGGCGCTGCAGGAGGAGCAGCGCGACGGGGTGACGATCCGCACCGTGCGGGCCTGGCCCGCCGACCGCGACTGGTGCCTGGCGCCGCGGATCTGGCGCGAGATGTCGCGGCAGCAGTGGGACGTCGTCCACGTCCAGTCCTACCACACGTTCGTCGCCCCGCTGGCAATGCTGCGGGCGCTGACCCTGGGCATCCCCTACGTGGTCACCTTCCACGGCGGCGGCCACTCCTCCGAGGCGCGCAACAGGGTCCGCGGCCTGCAGCGGGCGCTGCTGCGACCGCTGCTCAAGCGGGCGCAGCGGCTGGTCGCGGTCGCCCGTTTCGAGATCGACGAGTACGGCGGCGAGCTCGACCTGCCACCGGAGAAGTTCGCCCTGATCCCGAACGGGACCGACCTTGCCTTCTCGGGCTCCGCCACATCCAACGGCAAGCCCGAGGGCCCGCCGGTGCTCGCCTCGATCGGCAGGCTGGAGCGCTACAAGGGCCACCACCGGGTGATCGCCGCCTTCCCCTACGTGCTCGAGCGCGAGCCCGAGGCGCGGTTGCTGATCGTCGGCACCGGCCCCTACGAGCCCGACCTTCGCCAGCAGGCGGCCAAGCTCGGGATCGAGGCAAAGGTCGAGTTCACCAGCACCCCGCCCGGACCAGCCGACGGCGATGGCGGAGCTGCTGCAGCGGGTCTCGCTCGTCGTCCTGCTCAGCGACTTCGAGACCCACCCCCTGGTCGCGCTGGAGTCGGCGGCCGCCGGCCGGCGCCTGCTGGTCGCCGACGCCAGCGGCCTCGCCGAGCTCGCCGCCGACGGCTTCGCCCGGGCGATCCCGCTCGACGAAAGCGCCGAGGGAGTCGGCCGCGCCGCGCTCGAAGAGCTCGCGCAGCCGCCGCAGACCCGGCGGCCCAAACTGACCTCGTGGGACGAGTGCGCCGACGAGCTGTTGCGGCTTTACAACACCTTGACCTGAGGAAAAGGGCGCCGGGACAAACGTCCAGCGCCGTCCACGGGCAATTGAGTACTTCGCACAGGGGCCGACACCCTGTGCATGCCCACCCCCCGCGCGCTCTCCCGCCTTCTCCTCGCCTGCCTCCTGGCGGCGCTTGGCGCCCTCGCGCTCGCCGCCACAAGCGCCGCTGCCGCACCGCGGACCGCTCCCGCGGCCTCTGCCTGCAAGAGCGCCAAGGCGCCCCGCCCGACCTGCCGCCGCGCCTCGACCTCACGGGCGCAGCAGGTCTACACCTCCCGCCGTCACCACTCCAAGCCGGCGCCGCAGCCCGCTCCCGAGCCGACACCGATTCCGACGCCCAGCCCAGCGCCGGCGCCCGAACCTGCTCCGGCTCCAGCACCGGCCTCCAAACCCGCTCCTGATCCGTCGCCGGCGCCCGAACCCACTCCCGCACCGGCGCCCCCGGCGCCCACTCCCCAACCAGCCCCGGCGGCGGCGCCGACCGGCCCCTCGATCTACTGGGGCGGCTGGATCGGCAAGCAGCTGACCGGCCGCCAGGCCCCCTGGGACATGACCGCCGTCACCAAGTTCGAGGAAATGGCGGGCAAGAAGCTCTCGATCGTCAACTTCTCCGCCCCCTTTGCCAAGTGCCCGAGCTCGGGCTCCTGCAGCTATTACAAGTTCCCGGTCAACGAGATGAACTCGATCCGCTCGCACGGCGCGATCCCCTTCTACAGCTGGGCCTCGCAGTCGATCCCCTCGACCACCAGCGAGCCGAACTTCCAGCTCGCCGACGTGATCGCCGGCACCTACGACTCCTACATCCGCGAATTCGCCGCCGCCGCCAAGGCCTGGGGCCACCCCTTCTACCTGCGCTTCAACTGGGAGATGAACGGGCGCTGGTTCCCCTGGTCGGAGGGCGTCAACGGCAACAAATCCGGCGAATACGTCACCGCCTGGCGCCATGTCCACGACATCTTCACCGCGGTCGGCGCAACCAACGTCAGCTGGGTCTGGTGCCCGAACATCGATCCCGACAAGATCTTCCTCAACCTCCCTGGCCAGTACCCGGGCGACGAATACGTCGACTGGACCGGCCTCGACGGCTACAACTGGGGCGTTGGCTCGGCCAAGCCCGACCGCTGGCGCAGCTTCGACCAGCTCTACAGCTCGACCTATAGCGAGATCACCGGCGCGATCGCGCCCTCCAAGCCGCTGATGATCAGCGAGATCGGCTCGACCGAGCACGGCGGCTCGAAGGCGGCCTGGATCAAAGACATGCTGGCCAAAATTCCCGCCAGCTACCCGAAGATCCACGGGCTGCTCTGGTTCGAGCAGGTCGACGACGCCGACGGCATGGACTGGCCGATCGAGACCTCGGCCAGCTCGATCAGCGCCTTCGCCGAAGGCCTCGAGAGCCCGGCCTACGCCGAAAACAAATACGGCGCTCTCGGCTTCGGGCCTGTCCTGCCGCCCAGCTGAGCGGCAGCCGAACGACGCCCGCGAGGTTCGGCCCCAGCGGCCCAGCAGCGCAAAGACTCGCTTGTCAAGGCGACTAGAACAAACGTCCAGTTTGTCCATGCGGCGCTGAACCGGCAGCGGACCCAGTCGATGGCGGGGTGTGACCATTAACCGGCATCTCCTCCCCACCCTGGCGACAGCTCTCGCCGCTTTCCTGCTCGCCTCGCCGCTTGCCCTCGCCGCCGGTCACGGCACCGCCACTCGCGGCGGTCAGCGCCCAGCGACCGTCCGCACCGGCCTCAGCGGCGCCCGCGATCTGGGTAAAGCCAACCGCTGCGCGAAGCGCGCCACGGCGGCCAGGGCGAGCAGGCTCGGAAAAGCCCAGCGGCGGCACCTGAGCCGTCGGCTGCGCAAGAACTGCGCCGCGACCGAGTCAACCGCTCCCGGCCTGCCGATCTACTGGGGGGCGACGATCGGCGACCAGCTCACCGGCGACCAGGCCCCGTGGGACATGGGCGCGGTCTCGAAGTTCGAGGAAACGGCCGGCAAGAAGCTCTCCCTGGTCAACTTCTTCTCCCCCTTCGCCGAGTGCTCCTCGAAGTGCTCCTTCTACAAGTTCCCGGTCGACCCGATGGAAAATATCCGCGAGCACGGCGCCATCCCAGTCTTCAGCTGGAGCTCGCAGTCGATTCCCTCCAGCGTCAACGAGCCCGATTTCCAGCTCGCCGACGTGATCGCCGGCACCTACGACTCCTACATCCGCGAATTCGCCGAAGGCGCTCGCGACTGGGGCCACCCCTTCTTCCTGCGCTTCAACTGGGAGATGAACGGCAACTGGTTCCCCTGGATGGAGGGCGTCAACGGCAACCAGCCGGGCGAGTCCGTCGCCGCCTGGCGCCACGTGCACGACGTCTTCACCGCGGCCGGCGCCACCAACGTCACCTGGGTCTGGTGCCCGAACGTCGACCCCGGCAACAAAATGCGGGACCTGGCCTCGCTCTACCCGGGCGACGAATACGTCGACTGGACCGGGCTCGACGGCTACAACTGGGGACCGGCAAAGGGTGGCTGGACCAGCTTCAAAAGCCTCTACAGCTCCACCTACCACGCGATCACCGACACGATCGCCCCCAGCAAGCCGATGATGATCGGTGAGATGGGCTCGAGCGAGAACGGTGGCTCGAAGGCAAGCTGGATCTCTGAAACCCTCGCCGAGATCCCCTCCGAATACCCCAAGATCCGCGGCATGCTCTGGTTCGACACCTTCGACGACGGCATGGACTGGCCGATTGAGAGCTCCGACAGCTCCAGCAGCGCCTTTGCCAGCGGGATCCAGAACGCCTCCTACCGCACCAACGCCTACGCCGATCTGGGCCCAGGCCCGATCCAGCCGCCCAGCTGAGCCGACTGGACGTTTGTCCTAGACTGACCTCTCCCGAGCAGGAGAGGACGGCATGGGCTCACGGTCACGAGGGGGGATCGCCGGCATCTTTCTCGCGGTCTGCGCGTTCTGCCTACTGGGCGTTGCGCTAACCGCGGGGAGCACGAACACAAAGCAGCGCCCGCACCTCGACGGCGCCGCCATCGCCAGGCACGAGCTGTTGGTCCGCCCCCGCCACCCACGGGTCGAGGGCCACAGAGCGCTGAGCTCTCACCGCCGCCTGGCCCGAGCCGCTCGGTCATTGGCCCGCGCCCGCCCAGCCACCGGGGCCACGAGGGTCGATGCTGCCGTCACCGTCGGCAAGCCAAGGAGCCCTCGGGGGACCGCGCCGCCGGTCCACACGACCGCTCCTCGGCCGACGCTCCCCGGCGCGACGATTCCGACCAAGCCCGCCGCGGGCCCGGCGCCGGTCCAACCACCGGCGGCGGCAGCCGTTCCCTCGGCGCTTTACTGGGGCGCCTCGATCGGCAACCAGCTAACCGGTGTGCAGGCGCCCTGGGACATGGGGGCGGTCACCCGTTTCGAGCAGATCGCCGGCAAGCAGGTCTCGCTGATCAATTTCTTTTCGCCCTTTTCCAACTGCGCTTCCTCGCCCTGCTCGTTCTACAAGTTCCCGCCGGGGCCGATGGAAAAGATCCGCGAATACGGCGCCATCCCGGTCTTCAGCTGGAGCTCGCAATCGATTCCCTCCAGCCTCAACGAGCCCGATTTCCAGCTCGCCGACGTGATCGCCGGCGCCTACGACTCCTACATCCGCGAATTCGCCGAAGACGCGCGTGACTGGGGGCATCCCTTCTTCCTGCGCTTCAACTGGGAGATGAACGGGCGCTGGTTCCCCTGGTCGGAGGGCGTCAACGGCAACCAGCCGGGCGAGTTCGTCGCCGCCTGGCGCCACGTGCACGACATCTTCACCGCGGTGGGCGCCGACAACGTCACCTGGGTCTGGTGCCCGAACGTCGACCCAGACGGGATCTTCGCCAACCTCGCCGACCTCTATCCCGGCGACGCCTACGTCGACTGGACCGGGCTCGACGGCTACAACTGGGGGCTCAACCCGGCCAACCCAGATCGCTGGCGCAGCTTCAACGATCTCTACAGCACCACCTACCAGCGGGTCGCCGATGCGATCGCCCCCGACAAGCCGCTGCTGATCGGAGAGATCGGCTCGACCGAGCAGGGCGGCTCGAAGGCGAACTGGATCGACGAAGCGCTGACCGCGATCCCGATCCACTACCCAAAGATCCGCGGCTTGCTTTGGTTCGACACCTACGACAGCGGCATGGACTGGCCGATCGAGACTTCGGCGAGCTCGGCCGGAGCGTTTGCCCAGGCGATTCAAAGCCCGGCCTACGTCACCGAAGGGGACCCCGAAACGAGTGAAGGACCGATCGCGCCGCCAGAATGATCTTTGGCGGAATTCGGTCGGGGCAACCGGTGCCCGTGCCTAAACTCTCCCGGCCTTGCGGCCGATGGAGATGAGAATGCGAATCCGACGAATCAGCTTCAACCCGGCGGTGGCACTGCTGGCGCTCGCCACCACGCTGCTCCTCGCCTTGCCTGCAACCACTCCGGCGGCAAAGCACCATCGCCATCCGGCGGCGGAGAAGAAGCAGCGGCCGCTCTACTGGGGCGCCTGGATCGGCGACCAGCTGACCGGCGAAGAGCCGCCCTGGGACATGTCGGCGATCTCGCGATTCGAAGGGCTGGTCGGCAAGGGCCTGTCCCTCGTCGCGCTCGGGTCTCCGTTCGCCGATTGCACCTCATCTCCCTGCAAGTTCTACGAATTCCCCACGGCGGCGATGAACAACGTCCACAACTACGGCGCGATCCCCTTCTTCAACTGGGCCTCGCAGGCGACCTCGTCCGATCCCGCCGGCGCCACGGTGATGCCGGACTTCCAGCTCGCCGACGTGATCGCCGGCACCTACGATTCCTACATCCGCGAATTCGCCGAAGGCGCTCGCGACTGGGGACACCCCTTCTTCCTCCGCTTCAACTGGGAGATGAACGGCAACTGGTTCCCCTGGTCGGAGAGCGTCAACGAAAACAACCCCGGCGAGTACGTCGCCGCCTGGCGCCACGTGCACGACATCTTCAGCGCGGTCGGCGCCACCAACGCGACCTGGGCCTGGTGCCCCTACGCCGAGGTCGACCGCCACTTCGCCCCCCTTGCCCCGCTCTACCCCGGCGACGAATACGTCGACTGGACCTGCATGGACGGGTTCAACTGGGGCAGCAACCCGACCAACCCGCATAGCTGGAAGGGCTTCAAAGAAATCTTCGGCCCGACCTACCGCACGCTGACCAAGCAGATAGCGCCGGGCAAGCCGGTCGTGCTCGCCGAGATGGCCTCGACCGGCCACGGACGCGCCAAGGCCGACTGGATCCGGGACATGTTCGAGGAACTGCGGACCAACTTCCGGCGCATCCGCGGTCTAATCTGGTTCGACCAAGTCGACCGCGGGGTCGATTGGCCGCTGGAGACTTCGCCAAAGGCCGCTCGCGCTTTCGCCAGGGGAATCGCCAAACGAGGGTTCAAGCCCAATGGCCAGGCGGCAGTCGTGGCGAGCCCGATCCGGCCCCCCGGTTGATCCACGTAGAAGCATTGCCCCGTACCAGGGGTTAGATATTGCATATGAAACGCTCAGCCGTCCCTTTCTGCCTGGTGCTGGTCGCCCTCTGCCTCGGCGTCGCCGCGCCCGCGCAGGCGAAGCCGCCACCGCGGCCGCTCTACTGGGGCGCCCAGATCGGCGATCAGCTGACCGGCGAAGCGGCCCCCTGGGACATGCATGCCCTCTCCCTCTTCGAGCAGACCGCTCAAAAGCCGCTCTCCCTGGTCTCCTTCGCCTCGCCCTTTGCCGAATGCCCTGGCGCGCAGTGCACCTTCATCAACTTCCCGCTGACGCCGATGGAAAACGCCCGCGAATACGGCGCCATCCCCTTCTTCAGCTGGAGCTCCTCGGCGACGCCCGAAGACTCCCACCAGCACTACTTCCGCCTTGCCAACATCAACAACGGCACGCTTGACCCCTACATCCGCCAGTTCGCCGAAGCAGCCAAGAGCTGGGGGCACCCGTTCTTCCTGCGCTTCGACTGGGAGATGAACGGCTTCTGGTTCCCTTGGTCCGAAGGCGTCAACGGCAACAAGTCGGGCGAATACGTCACCGCCTGGCGCCACGTCCACGACATCTTCAGCGCGGTCGGCGCGACCAACGCAACCTGGGTCTGGTGCCCCAACGTCGACTTCACCCGCAAGCTGATTCCGCTCAACAAGGTCTACCCAGGGTCGGCCTACGTTGACTGGACCTGCCTCGACGGCTTCAACTGGGGCAAGCGCACCGACTCGGCCGGCTGGCAGGGCTTCAACCAGGTCTTCCGCGAAACCTACAAGCGGGTGCTGAAGATCGCTCCGCACAAGCCGATGGTCCTCGGCGAGGTCGCCTCAAACGAGATCGGCGGCTCCAAGTCGGCCTGGATCAAGCACATGCTCAAGGTCGTGCCCAAGAACTACCGCAAGGTCCGCGCCCTGATCTGGTTCGACGTCAAGGACCGCAACACCCACTGGCCGCTGGAGAGCTCGAGCAAGGCCGCCAACGCCTTTGCCAAGGGAATCCAGCGCACGGTCTACCGACCAAACGAATTCGGCGACATCGCGACCGACAGCCCGATTTCGCCACCTCACTGGCCCTAGCGATCCGCGGCGGGTGTGGGGGATGCTGGTGCCCCTCTCCGGGAATTGACACCCCACGGCCTGCGGCCGTGGGGTGAATTTGGAGCGCGGCTGCGCCGCGCAGGAACCGGATTGCATTTCCGCCGCTTCGCGACATTCCCGGAGAGGGGCACCAGCATCCCCACTCAAAACACATCGAGCTCGAAGCTCCGATACGAAGCGCCTCACGGGCTGGAAGTTCGGATAGCCGGCTTGAAGCTCCTACAAGCTCAGATGCCTCGCCAGCCTTGCGCAGCCTTGAGCAACTTAGCGACGAGCGCTAGCAGCGCCTCATGAGGAAGCTTGGGAACCTCAGCAGCGCTTCGCAGCTTGGACTTACCGGAGACTGTCGAGAGGAGCCTGGCCGGTCTCCAGGCGAATGTCGCGAAGCGGCGATATGCAATCTGTCTATTGCGCGGCGCAGCCGCGCTCCTCATTCACCCCAGGAGCAAAGCTCCTGGGGTGTCAATTCGCCTGGAGACCGGCCAGGCTTCTCTACGCCAGGCGCTGTTCGAGCGCCTCAAGCTGCGCAGCGAGCTGCGCCGGCAGCTTGTCGCCGAAGCTGGCCAGGTGCTGCTTGATCTGCGGCAGCTGCTGGCGCACCAGGTCCTCGTCGACAGAGAGCAGCTCCTGCATCGCCCCCTCGGAGACGTTGAGGCCCTCGGTGTTGATTGCGCCCTCCGTCGGGAGCAGGCCGATCGGGGTCTCCACCGCCTCTGCCGTGCCCTCGCAGCGGCGGAAGACCCACTCGAGCACGCGGCTGTTCTCGCCGAAGCCGGGCCAGAGGAACTTGCCGTCGGCGTCCTTGCGGAACCAGTTGACGTAGAAGACCCGCGGCAGCTCGGCGCCCTCGCGTTCGCCGGCCTTGAGCCAGTGGGCGAAGTAATCGGCCATGTTGTAGCCGCAGAAGGGCAGCATCGCCATCGGGTCGAAGCGCAGTTCGCCGACGTTGCCGGCGGCGGCGGCGGTCTTCTCCGAGGACATCGTCGCGCCGAGGAAGACGCCGTGCTCCCAATCGAAGGCCTCGTGGACCAGGGGCACGACGCTGGCGCGGCGGCCGCCAAAGAGGAAGGCGTCGATCGGCACGCCGGCCGGGTCCTCCCACTCGGGCGCAGCGGTCGGGCACTGCGACGCCGGCGTCGTGAAGCGGGCGTTTGGGTGCGCTGAAGGCGTCTCGGAATCCGGCGTCCAGTCGTTGCCGTGCCAGTCGATCAGGTGCTCGGGCGGCTCTGAGGTCATGCCCTCCCACCAGACGTCGCCATCGTCGGTCTTGGCGCAGTTGGTGAAGATCGAGTTGCTCTCGATCGTCCGCATCGCGTTGGGGTTGGTGCTCTCGCCGGTGCCCGGCGCGACGCCGAAGAAGCCGGCCTCGGGGTTGACCGCGTAGAGGCGGCCGTCAGCGCCGAACTTCATCCAGGCGATGTCGTCGCCGACCGTCTCGACCTTCCAGCCGGGCAGGGTCGGGATCAGCATCGCCAGGTTGGTCTTGCCGCAGGCCGACGGGAAGGCGCCGGTGACGTACTTGACGCCGCCCTCGGGCGAGGTCAGCTTGAGGATCAGCATGTGCTCGGCCAGCCAGCCCTCGTCGCGGGCCATCGCCGAGGCGATCCGCAGCGCGAAGCACTTCTTGCCGAGCAGGGCGTTGCCGCCGTAGCCGGAGCCGAAGGACCAGATTTCGCGCGTCTCGGGGTAATGGACGATGTACTTGTTGTCCCCGTTGCAGGGCCAGGGGACGTCTTCGACGCCGCCGGTCAGCGGCATGCCGACCGAGTGGACGCAGGGGACGAACTCGCCGTCGGCGCCGAGCACGTCGAGGGCGGCCTTGCCCATCCGGGTCATGATCCGCATCGAGACGGCGACGTAGGGCGAGTCGGTCAGCTGCACGCCGATGTGGGCGATCGGCGAGCCCAGCGGGCCCATCGAGAAGGGAACGACGTACATCGTGCGACCGGCCATGCAGCCCTCGAAGAGGCCGTTGAGGGTCTCGCGCATCGCGGCGGGGTCGCACCAGTTGTTGGTCGGGCCAGCGTCGGCCTCGTCCTCGGAGCAGATGAAGGTGCGGTCTTCGACCCGCGCCACGTCGGCGGGATCGGAGAGGGCGAGGTAGGAGTTGGGGCGCTTGGCGTCGGAGAGACGCTCGAAGGTGCCCGCGTCGATCAGGGTCTGGGCGAGGGAGTCGTACTCCTCCGCCGAGCCGTCGCACCAGTGAATGGCGTCCGGCTGGGTCAAATCGGCGATCTCCCCGACCCAGTCGAGGAGCTTTGCGTGCGTGGTCGGCGCTGCGGCCGCAATGGTTTGGCTCATTTTTGGGACTCTATTCATTGGATCCGCTGAGTTTGATCACGCTCACGTCAGCGTCCGAGTTGAGGATTTTCAACGTCGCTGTCTCTTCCTTGCCCTTGGACAGCTTCACACTGCAAGTAAACGTCGCACCGGCCTCAACCTTTTGGTCGGATGGACAATCGACCGAGACAACCTTCTCTTCCAGCGAATTCGAGAGGTTCGCTTTGAGCGTGTCCTCGATCTTGGCCGTGTCGATCACAGCGTCGCCGCAGCCCACGGCAAACGCCAAGATCACGACCAGCCCAAGCAATAGGCCCGAGCGCTTGAAGAAGCTCATCCCTCTCCCTTTCAACGGGGTCACCAGCTGAAGTATCCCAAGAGAGGCCGCGGCGCCCCTCCCGGCGGCTTGTACTTTTTCGTCGATCCAGCCACGGCCAGCCGCCAGCGCCGCACCGAAAAAGTTGAGCCGGGAGGGGCGCCGCGGCCTCTCCGGCCGCTCGTTGGATAGGGTTCCCCGCCGCTGATGAGGTTCTTCGAGTACGAGGCAAGAAAGATCGTCGAGCTGGCGGGGATTCCCGTCACGCAATACGGCTTCTGCACGACCGCCGAGCAGGCGCGCAAGGCCGCCGAGGAGATCGGCGGGCCGGTGGTGATCAAGTCGCAGGTGCTGAGCGGCGGGCGGATGAAGGCCGGCGGGGTCAAGTTCGCCGATACGCCGGATGAAGCCGCCGCCTACGCCGAGGACATCCTCAAGCTGGAGATCAACGGCCACATGCCGCGCGGCGTCCTCGTCGACCCCAAAGCCGAGGTCAAGCAGGAGTACTACGCCAGCGTCGTCTGGGACGGCACCGCGAAGCGGCCGTTGATGCTGTTCAGCGACATGGGCGGCATCGACATCGAGGAGGTCGCCGAGGCCCACCCCGACCACGTCGGCCGCGGCCACGTCACCAACCTGATGCCGATCCCCGACTTCGAGGCCAAGCAGGTGATCGCCGCGACCGGGGTGACCGGCTCGCAGCTCAACCGGGCGACGCCGATCCTGGCCAAGCTCGCCCGCCTCTTCCGCGACAACGACATGACCCTGGCGGAGATCAACCCGCTGGCCGAGCTCAGCGACGGCAGCTTCGTCGCCCTCGACGCCCACATGGAGATGGAGGCCGAGGCGGTCGGCCGACAAAAAAAGCTGCTGCGGGTGGCGCTGCAGATTGCCGAGGAGGACACCCGCGAGACCTACGAGCCCTCCGACTTCGAGCGCCACGTCGCCGCGATCGACGCCGCCGACCACCGCGGCGTGATCCAGGGCAAGGACCACGGCTTCGAGGGCAACCTCGGCCTCGTGATCGGCGCCGGCGGCGGCTCGCTGACCTTGACGGACGCCGTGCGCAGCCAGGGCGGCAAGCCCGCCAACTACTCCGAGATCGGCGGCAACCCCTCAGTAGCCAAGGCCTGCGGCCTGGCCAAGGAGGTGCTCGAAAAGGACGGCGTCGAGAAGATCGCGGTGATGATGTCGATCGTCTCCAACACGCGCGTCGACATCGTCGCCCGCGGCGTGATCAAGGCCTGCCTCGAGCTCGGCAAGGACCCCGGCGAGACGATCGCGATCTTCCGCATCCCCGGCGCCTGGGAGGACGAGGGCTTCAAGATCCTCGAGCGCTACGGGGTCGAGTACTGCGACCGCTCGGTCTCGATGTGGGAGGCAGCCGGCCGCGCCGTCGCCAAGATCCAGGGAGCGTCGGCATGATGGGGCTTGGCGACTTTCCCGTCTATTTGACGGATAACTCGCCAAGGGGGGCGCGTCGATGAGCATCCTGCTCTCCAAAGAGACCACCTTCATCGTCCAGGGGATCACCGGGCGCGAGGCGGTCAACCTGACCCGCGAGTGCCTCGACTACGGCTCCAAGGTCGTCGGCGGCGTCACCCCCGGCCGCAAGGGCCGCGAGGTGCACGGCGTGCCGGTCTTCGACACCGTCGCCCAGGCGGTCGAGAACCACGGCGGCCCGATCGACGGCTCGGTCGTCACCGTCCCCCCCGCCTTCACCAAGGACGCCGTCTTCGAGGCGATCCTCAACGGGATCAAGCTGATCGTGATCGTCACCGAGCGCATCCCGCGCCGCGACGTCGCCCAGATGGTCGAGCTGGCCAACATCGAGGGCGCCCGCATCATCGGCCCCAACTGCCTCGGCCTGATCGTCCCCGAGGTCTGCAAGATGGGCGGCATCGGCGGCCCGGCAAAGGACGCCGCCAAGGCCTACGCGCCCGGCCCGGTCGGCGTGATGAGCCGCTCCGGTGGCATGACCACCGAGATCTCCTCTTCCCTGACCCAGGCTGGCCTGGGCGTGTCCACCGCGGTCTCGATCGGCGGCGACGCGATCATCGGCTCCACCTACGCCGAGCTGATGCCCTACTTCGAGGCCGACGAGCAGACGCAGGCGATCGTGATCTACACCGAGCCCGGTGGCCGCATGGAGGCGCAGCTCTCCGAGTGGGTCAAGGAGAACGACTCGCGCCTGCCGATCGTCGCCTTCATGGCCGGCAAGTTCATGGACGACGAGGAGATGAAGGGGATGAGCTTCGGCCACGCCGGCACGATCGTCGAGGGCGTCGAGGACACGGCGACGGAGAAGATCGCCCGCCTTGAAGCGGCCGGGATCCGCGTCGTCGAGCGGATCGACGAGATCCCCAACGTGGTCAAGCAGAAGCTGGGAGTGACCGCCTGATGGCCGAGTCGTTGAGCAAGGTCTTCATCGACGTCGAGGTCGACGCCTCGATCGCGAGTGACGCCGCGCTGGCGAAGAAGCTGGAGGAAGTCTGCCCCGTCGACATCTTCAAGGCGAGCGAGGCCGGGGTCGAGATCGTCGAGAAGAACCTCGACGAGTGCGTCCTCTGCAACCTCTGCGTCGACGCCGCGCCCGACGGCGCCGTGCGCGTCGTCAAGCTGTACGAGCAATAGCGGCGAGCTCGCCGCTCTCGGCCAGGGCGATCGCTTCGCTGCGCAGGCGCTCGGGCAGGACGACCATCTCGCGCAGCGCCTCCAGCGCCTCGCGGTCGCCCTCGATCTCGACCCCCGCTTCGGCGGCCTCGCCGGCAACGACGACGGGGGCGATCACTTCGATCGGCGCCTTTCCCGCGAGCGAGAGGTCGGGGGCCCCGGCCTCGCCGCGTGAGGCGTCGATCCAGCCATCCTCGACCCGCAGCGTGAAGGAGCGCCCCTCGCAGCCGAGGCCGACCGTGAGCCGGACGTCGGGGGGCGGCTGCAGGATCGTCCTCAGCCCGTTGGGCAGCGAAGAGGGAGCGAGGCCAGCGACGTCGGCGACGCCCTGGAAGTTGAGGCCCCAGCGGGCGAGCTCGAGCATCGGCCGCTCGAGGCCGCGGCCGAGCTCGGTCAGCTCGTAGGCAATGGCCGAGACCGGCGGCTCGAGGTCGCGGCGCTGGACGACGCCCTCCCCCTCGAAGTCGCGCAACCGCCTGGTGAGCACGTCGGTGGGGGCGCCGCCGACGTCGCGGGCGAGTTCGGCGAAACGCAGCGGGCCCAGCGAAAGCTCGCGGACGATCAGCATCGACCAGCGCTCGCCGATCTGGTCCAGCGCGCAGGCGAGGCTGCATGACTGGTCGTATTGACGTCGCGACATAGACCCCATCGTACCAGTGTAATTTGAAATTCAAAGTAGGTGCTTTGAATTCTGGTACAGTCCTGCGCCGTGACGTTCTCACGCTCCAGCCGGGCCGCGCGTTGATCTGCCGATGAACCGCGTCGCCAACCTCACCTGGAAGCACCCGAAGCTGGTTCTCGCTGCCGTCGGCGCCTTCGCCCTGCTCGCCGTGGCGATCGGGCACAACGTCGAACACCACCTCAAGGCGGCCGGCTTCACCGACCCCTCCTCGGAGAGCGAGAGGGCGACCAACCTGCTGCGCGACTCGTTCGGCTACGACCCCAACCCGGCGATCGTGTTGGTCGTGCGCTCCCCCGACGGCGAGCGGCTCGACCTGCGGTCGCCGGCGCTGCGGCGCGAGGTCGATCGCATCGCCGGCGGCATGGCGAAGGTCGAGTACGTCGGCCACGTGATCAACCCGCTGCGCGACCCCGCCGGCGCCGAGCTGATCGCCCAGGATCGCGGCTCGCTGGTCATCGCCGGGCAGCTCTCGACCGCCGACATCGAGGACAAGGGCGGGATCGCCGCCGAAGGGGTCGAAAAGGTGATCGCCTCGAGCCCGCTCGACGTCGCCGAGGGCGGCTTCGCCCAGGGCTTCAACGAGACCAACGACCAGACCCGCAAGGACCTGACCAAGGCCGAGCTGATCGCCTTCCCGGTCCTTGCCCTGCTGCTGCTCTTCGTCTTCCGCGGCGTCATCGCCGCCTCGATCCCGCTGCTGATCGGCGGCGTCTCGATCGTCGGCACGCTCTTCATCCTGCGCATCATGTCGGGCTTCGTCGACACCTCGCTGTTCGCGCTCAACATCGCCACCGGCCTCAGCCTCGGGCTCGCGGTCGACTATGCGCTCTTGATGGTCTCGCGGTATCGGGAGGAGATCGCCAGTGGCGGCGCGACGCGTGAGGCGCACCTCAAAACCGTGCAGACCGCCGGCCGCACGGCGGTCTTCTCCGGCCTCACCGTCGCCTCGGCGATGGCCGCCCTGATCTTCATGCCGCAGCGCTTCCTCTACTCAATGGCCGTCGCCGGCGCCTCGGTCGCGGTGCTCTCCTCGCTGATCGCAATCCTCGTCGTGCCCTCGCTGCTGCGGCTGCTCGGCACCCGCATCAACGCCCTCTCGATTCGCCGCGGCGCTGCCGTCTCGGACGGCTCCGACGGCTGGTACCGGCTGGCGCGCTGGGTGATGCGGCGCCCGGTCGCCGTCGCCCTGGCCAGCTCGGCGCTGCTGCTGGCCGCGGCCGCGCCACTGCTGTGGACGACGCTGACCGGCCCCAGCGCCGAAGCCGTGCCGCCCAACAAGCCCTCCTACGACGCCTACCGCTACGTCGAAGCGCACTACCCGCGCGACGTCACCGAGGCCGTCACCGTCGCCGTCGACGGAGGCGCCAGCAGGGGGCAGCTCGCCACCTTCCAGCGCCAGGTCGAGGGGGTCGACGGGGTCGTCCGCGGCACCCCCTTCGTGCGCGCCTCCGGCACCGTCGCCTACGCCAACTTCGCCCTCGCCGGGCACGCGCTCAGCGGCCCCTCCCAGGATTCGGTGGAAGCGATTCGCGATCTCAGGCCCCCGGGATCGGCCACCACCCTCGTCTCCGGCAACACCGCCCGCTTCATCGACCAGAAGCAGAGCCTGATCGAGCACGCGCCACTGGTGGTGGCGATCATCGCCCTCACCACCCTCGTCCTGCTCTTCCTGCTCACCGGCTCGGTGCTGCTGCCGATCAAGACGCTGCTGATGAACTCGCTGACCCTGGGCGCGACGCTGGGCATCATCGTCCTCGCCTTCCAGTACGGCTGGCTCGACAGCCCGCTCGATTACACCGGGCCGGCGGCGATCGAGGTGACCAGCCTGGTCTTCCTCTTCGCCGTCATCTTCGGCCTCGCCACCGACTACGCGGTGCTGGTGATGGCGCGGATCAAGGAGCGCCACGACCTCGGCGACAGCAACGAGGAGGCGGTCGCCGTCGGCATCGGCCGCACCGGCCGGGTGATCACCGCGGCGGCGCTGGCGATCGCCGTCGTCTTCCTCGCCTTCGGCGTCAGCACCGTCTTCTTCGTCAAGCAGATCGCGATCGGCATGGCCTTCGGCGTGATGATCGACGCGACGATCGTCCGCGCCCTGCTCGTCCCCTCGCTGATGCGCCTGCTCGGCGAGTGGAACTGGTGGGCGCCGAAACCGCTGCGCCGCATCTACCTGCGGCTCGGCATCTCTGAGGCCTGACCGGCGATACCCCCTGCCGGCGGGCGGGGCTGGCGGGTGGGCCTCTGCGGGAATTGACACCCCAGCGCTTCGCGCTGGGGTGAATTTGGAGCGCGGCTTCGCCGCGCGGAATCGGATTGCATTTCCGCCGCTTCGCGACATTCCCACAGAGGCGCACCCGCCGTCCCCTCCGAAGCACACGAAGCTTCGTGAACCCTTCAAAGCGCCCACAGGCATCTGGAGCTCTTCGAAGCCTTGAAGCAAGGTTTCGCAGCGTTGAGGGCTTCAAGCTTCTGGCGCCGCGCTATCGCTTCGAAGCTTCAGATCTACAGAGCGCATGGAGAGGAGCCCGGTCGCCCTTCAGTCGAATGTCGCGAAGCGGCGGAAATGCAATCCGGTCATTGCGCGGCCGCAGGCCGCGCTCCTCATTCATCCCAAGAGCAAAGCTCTTGGGATGTCAATTCGACTGAAGGGCGACCGGGCTCCTCTCCTGACCCTAGGTGCGATCGATCACATTACGCATATATAAATTTATATCCGGGTAACGTGTACATCGATGGCTGCATCATCGACCCGATCCCGGCTCTCGCGCGGCGACCGCATGGAGCAGACGCTGCTCGTCGCCCACGCGCTCTTCGCCGAGCGCGGTTACGCCGCGGTGACCATGGACGAGGTCGCGGCGGCCGTCGGCGTCACCAAGCCACTGCTCTACAACTACTTCGGCAACAAGGAGCGCCTCTACGTCGCCTGCATGGAGCGCTCGGGCGATGCCCTGGTCAAAACGATCGTCGAGACGGTCGGCGACGCCAGCAGCCCCAGCGAGGTGCTGAACGAGGGCTTGCGCGCCTTCTTCGCCTTCCTCGACGCTGACCGCGCCGCCTGGGCCGTGCTCTTCGACGAGACCCTGCCCCACAGCGGCGAGGTCGCCGACCGGGTCGCCGAGTACCGCGGCCGCCTGATCGCCCTCGTCTCCGAATCCCTGCTCGCCGACCTGCCGGCGAAGCGGCACGCGAGCGCGCAGATCGAAGTCGAGGCCCTCTCCGCCGCCCTGCTCGGCGCCGCCGAGGCGCTGGCGCGCTGGTGGCTGCGGACCGAGGCGACCACCGCCTCCGAGGCGGCCGAGCTGCTGATCGCGACGATCGAGCCGGGCCTGCGCCTGCGCTCCACCCCATCTGCCAAATCCTCCCGACCCAAACCGAAAGGTGATCGCAGTTGATCGATAAACCACGCCGGGTCGCCGTAGTCGGCGGCAACCGGATCCCCTTCGCGCGCTCGAACTCCGTTTACGCCCACGCGTCCAACCAGGACATGCTGACCGCTGCCCTCGACGGGCTGATCGACCGCTACGGCCTCGAGGGCGAGCGGCTCGGCGAGGTCGCCGGTGGCGCCGTGCTCAAGCACTCCCGCGACCGCGACCTCGCCCGCGAGAGCGTGCTCAGCACCCGGCTCGCCCCGGAGACCCCAGCCTACGACGTGCAGCAGGCCTGCGGCACCGGGTTGGAGACGACGATCCTGGTCGCCAACAAGATCGCCCTCGGCCAGATCGACTCGGGCATCGCCTGCGGCGCTGACACCACCTCCGACGCGCCGATCGCGCTCAACGAGCAGCTGCGCGAGACGCTGCTGGAGGCCAACCGCCAGGGCTCGACGGTGGGCAAGCTGCGGACGCTGACCCGGGTGCGCCCCGGGCACATCGTGCCCGCGATCCCGCGCAACGAGGAGCCGCGCACCGGGCTCTCGATGGGCGAGCACTGCGCGATCATGGCCACCGAATGGGAGATCGGCCGGACCGAGCAGGACGAGCTGACCCTGGCCAGCCACGAGAACCTCGCCGCCGCCTACGAGCGCGGCTTCCTCGATGACCTGATCACCCCCTACCTCGGCCTCGAGCGCGACCAGAACCTGCGTCCCGGCTCCAGCCTCGAGAAGCTGGCCAAGCTGAAGCCGGTCTTCGGCGGCGCCGAGGGGACGATGACCGCGGCCAACTCGACCCCGCTCAGCGACGGCGCCTCGGCGGTGCTGCTGGCCTCCGAGGAGTGGGCAAAGGAGCGCGGGCTGCCGATCCTCGCCTACCTCAGCGAGGGCCAGACGGCGGCGGTCGACCACGTCCACAAGCGCGAAGGGCTGCTGATGGCGCCCGCCTACGCGATGCCGACGATGCTCGACCGCGCTGGGCTGAAGCTGCAGGACTTCGACTACTACGAGATCCACGAGGCCTTCGCCGCCCAGGTGCTCTGCACGCTGAAGGCCTGGGAGGACGCGGACTTCTGCAAGCAGAAGCTCGGCCGCGACAAGCCGCTGGGCAAGGTCGACCGCAAGAAGCTCAACGTCAACGGCGGCTCGCTGGCCGCCGCCCACCCGTTCGCCGCGACCGGCGGCCGCATCGTCGCCGGCCTCGCCAAGCAGCTGCACGAAGACGGCAAGGGGCGCGGCGTGATCAGCATCTGCGCCGCCGGCGGCCAGGGCGTCGTCGCAATCCTCGAGAGCGCTGGAGGTGCCCTGTGAGCGTCCAAATCGACACGGTGATTTCCGGGGGTTCGATTCCCTGGCGATTTGGACCTGAACTTGGAGGTGTGAGATGAGTGACCGTTACTCACAGGTGGTCAACGCACCCGTCGTTTCCACGATCGCCAAGCAGCTGGGCCTGCCGCAGCCGGCCAGCCTCGACCGCTACAAGGAGGGCGCCCCGGTCGTGACCGGGCCCGTCCTCACCGGCGCCGCCCCCGGCGGTCGGCTGGACAAGGCCCTGCCGGCCTTCCTCGACTCGATCAGGGCCGAACGGGCCGGCGCCGAGGGCAAGGCGAAGGCGCTCGTCTTCGATGCCACCGGGATTGCCGACTCGACCGAGCTGGTCGAGCTGCAGCGCTTCTTCTACCCGGCGGTCGGCCGCCTGCAGCGCAGCGGCCGCATCGTCGTCATCGGCACCCCCCCGGCCGAGGCCGGCTCCGCCCGCGCTCACACCGCCCAGCGGGCGCTGGAGGGCTTCACCCGCTCGCTGGCCAAGGAGATCGGCGGCAGGGGCGCGACCGCGCAGCTGGTCTACGTCGCCAAGGGCGCCGAGGGCGAGCTCGACTCGACCCTGCGCTTCCTGCTCTCGCCGCGCTCGGCCTACGTCTCCGGCCAGGTCGTGCGCGTCGCCAAGGGCGTGACCAAAACCCCCGAGATCGACTGGGGCCGGCCGCTGGAGGGCAAGGTGGCGCTGGTCACCGGCGCCTCACGCGGCATCGGCGCCGCGATCGCCGTCACCCTGGCCCGCGACGGCGCCAAGGTGGTCGGGCTCGACCTGCCGCAGGCGGTCGACGGCCTGCGCACCGTGACCGATGAGATCGGCGGCGAAGCCCTCGGGCTCGACATCACCGCCGATGACGCCGCGGAGAAGGTCGCCGCACACTTCGCCGGCGGCGTCGACGTCGTCGTCCACAACGCCGGCGTGACCAAGGACCGCACGATCGCCAAGATGCCGGAAGAGCGCTGGGCGCAGCTGATGGAGATCAACCTCTCCAGCGAGGAGCGCATCAACGACGCCCTGCTCGACGGCAAACGGCTGAATCCGAACGGGCGGATCGTCTGCGTCTCCTCGATGTCGGGGATCGCCGGCAACTCCGGCCAGACCAACTACGCCGCCTCCAAGGCCGGCGTGATCGGGATGGTCGAGTCGCTCGCCCCCGAGCTGGCCAAGGGCAGGGCGACGATCAACGCCGTCGCCCCCGGCTTCATCGAGACGAAGATGACCGGGGCGATGCCGATCGGCCCGCGCGAAGCCGGCCGTCGGCTCAGCAGCCTCTCCCAGGGCGGCCTGCCGGTTGACGTCGCCGAGACGATCGCCTGGTTCGCCAGCCCGGCCTCGACCGGGGTCAACGGCAACACGGTCCGCGTCTGCGGCCAGAGCCTGCTGGGGGCCTGAGGTGGCAAGCCGAACCCTCGACAGCTCGCCCAGCATCCTGCCGCTCTACGCCCGCGCCGCGGCGCCGATGATCCCCGGCGCCTCGCTGCTGCCGTTCGTGCCGGGCGGCGGCGGTGAGATCCCCGAGCTCGAGCTCGAGCTCGGGGGCGTGCGGGCCAAGCCCGAGCAGGTCGCCGCCTACGCCAAGGTCTGCGGCTTCGCCCTGCGCGATCACCTCCCCCCCACCTACCCGCACCTGCTCGCCTTCCCGCTGCACATGGCGGTGATGGCCGATGGCGGCTTCCCCTTCGGCGCCGTCGGCCTGGTCCACATCGAGAATCGGATCGAACAGCGGCGGCGGATCGGCTTCGACGAGGAGCTGACGATCCAGGTGCAACCGACGAAGCTGGAGAGCCACCCTCGCGGTCGCACCTTCGCGCTCCGCACCAGCGTTAGCGCCGACGGCGAGGGGGTCTGGGAAAGCACCAGCACGATGCTGCGCCGTGAGGGCGAGCCGCCGTCCAAGAGCAAGACCTCCGAGGAGGAGCCGGGGCCTGCTGCGAGCGGCGAATGGAGGCTGCCGGGAGACCTCGGCCGCCGCTACGCCGCGGTCTCGGGTGACCGCAACCCGATCCATATGCACTCGCTGACCGCGAAGCCGCTCGGCTTCCCCGGTGCGATCGCCCACGGCATGTGGACCAAGGCGCGCTGCCTGGCGGCGCTCGACAGCCGCCTGGCCGATGCCTTCGCCGTCGACGTCCGCTTCCGCAAGCCGATCCTGCTGCCGGGGCGGGTCGAGTTCACCAGCGCCAGCGAGGGCGATGAGATCGCCTTCGCCGTGCGCGACGCCAAGCGGCAGACCCCTCACCTCGACGGCCGCGTTACGCCGCTCGAGCCCAAGTCCAAAGCCACGACCGGGAGGAAGTCCAAGTGACCACCAGCACCGACACCGAGCGGAACGCGAGCGTCGCCGAGCGCGGCATGGGCTTCGGCCTGCGCCAGCTCAACCGCCTCGCCGGCTCCGACCTGCTCGACCGCATCCGCCTGCGCAAGCAGGTCGAGCGCGCCCTCTTCCAGGGCACCAAGAACGGCTTCCGCTCGGCGACCGCCGCCGGGCGCACCTTCAAGGCGGCCCAGCAGCTGGGCAAACCGGCGCGCCAGAAAAAGGGCAAATCAAAAGGCCTGTTCGACCTCGGCCCCGACGACGAGCAGCAGATGTTCCAGGAGGCCGGCCGCGACTTCGCCGCGGCGAAGATCCGTCCCGCCGCCCACGACGCCGACGACGCCTGCGCGACGCCGGCCGAGCTGCTGGGCGAAGCCGCCGAGCTCGGGGTCAACATGCTCGGCGTCCCCGAGGAGCTCGGCGGCGTCATGCACGAGCAGGCCGCGGTGACCAGCGTGCTGATCGGCGAGGCCCTCGCCCACGGCGACATGGGCATCGCCTACGCGGCGCTCGCCCCCGGCGCCGTCGCCACCGCGATCGGCCACTGGGGCAGCGCCGCGCAGGAGGCCACCTACCTGCCGGCCTTCACCGGCGAGGACGTCCCCGCCGCCGCCCTGGCGATCCTCGAGCCACGCCCGCTGTTCGACCCGCTGAAGCTCGAGACCACCGCCAAGAGAAAAGGCGGCGAGTGGGTCCTCAAGGGCGCCAAGTCGCTGCTGGCCCGGGCCAAGGACTGCGAGCTCTTCGTGATCGCCGCCGAGGCCGAGGGCATCGGCCCGGCGCTGTTCGTGGTCGAGTCCGGCGCCAAAGGGCTCTCGGTCGAAGCGGAGCCGGCGATGGGCCTGCGGCCCGCCGCCACCGGCCGCCTGCTGATCGAGAACGTGAAGCTGCCGGCCAGCGCCCTACTCGGCGAGGACAACGCGAAAGCAAAGGACTACGTCGACTGCATCGACCGCTCGCGGATTGCCTGGTGCGCGCTCGCAACCGGCGCCTCGCAGGCCGTGCTCGACTACGTCATCCCCTACGTCAACGACCGCCAGGCCTTCGGCGAACCGATCTCCAACCGCCAGGGCGTCGCCTTCGCGGTCTCCGACATCGGCATCGAGAGCGAAGGGATGCGGCTCGCCACCTACCGGGCTGCCAGCCGCGCCGATCGCGGCGAGAAATTCGCCCGCGAGGCGGCGATCGCGCGGCGGCTCTGCGCCGTCAAGGGCATGCAGATCGGCTCCGAAGGAGTGCAGCTGCTCGGCGGCCACGGCTTCGTCAAGGAGCACCCGGTCGAGCGCTGGTACCGAGACCTGCGAGCAGCGGGCGTGATGGAGGGCGCCCTGCTCGTCTAAGGCGACCGCCGAGACTCGAAGCGAAAGGCAACGATGATCAATCTCGAGATACCCAAGAAGTTCAAGCCGCTGGCGACCCAGGCCAACCAGGTCGCGACCGAGGTCTTCCGGCCGATCTCGCGCAAGTACGACGAGGCCGAGCACTCCTACCCGAAAGAGCTCGACATGCTGGCCTCGCTGATCGACGGCATGAACGAGGGCTCAGACATCGGTGGCGCCGGCGCCGCTGGCGTGCGCCGCGAGAAGAGCGACGACGGCGAGAACCGCAACGGCTCCAACCTCTCGACCGTGCTCGGCATCATCGAGCTCTGCTGGGGCGACGTCGGCCTGCTGCTCTCGATGCCGCGCCAGGGCCTCGGCAACTCGGCGATCGCCTCGGTGGCGACCGAGGAGCAGCTCGAAAAGTACGGCGGCAAGTGGGCGGCGATGGCGATCACCGAGCCGGAAGCCGGCTCGGACTCGGCGGCGATCCGCACCACCGCCGAGCTCGACGGCGACGAGTACGTGCTTAACGGCGAGAAGATCTTCGTCACCTCGGGCGACCGCGCCGACCTGATCGTGGTCTGGGCGACCCTCGATCGCTCCAAAGGACGGGCGGCGATCAAGTCGTTCATCGTCGAGCGCGACAACCCCGGCCTGAAGTTGGACCGGCTCGAGCACAAGCTCGGCATCCGCGCCTCCGACACCGCCAACTTCACCCTGCAGGACTGCCGGGTGCCAAAGGAGGCGCTGCTCGGCGACCCCGACGTCAAGGAGAAGGGCTTCGCCGGGGTGATGGAAACGTTCGACAACACCCGGCCGCTGGTCGCGGCGATGGCGGTCGGCGTCGCCCGCGCCTCGCTGGAGGAGACGCGCAAGCGCCTCAAGCAGGCCGGGGTCGAGGTCGATTACTCCACCCCCGCCCTCTCCCAGCACGCCGCCGCGGCACGCTTCCTCGAAATGGAGGCCGACTACGAGGCCGCCTGGCTGCTCACCCTGCAGGCCGCCTGGATGGCGGACAACAGCAAGCCCAACTCGCTGCAGGCCTCGATGGCCAAGGCGAAGGCCGGCCGCACCTGCGTCGACGTCGCCCTCGGCTGCGTCGAGCTCTGCGGCAGCGTCGGCTACGGCGAGAACGACCTGCTCGAGAAGTGGGCCCGCGACGCCAAGATCCTCGACCTCTTCGAGGGGACGCAGCAGATCCAGCTGCTGATCGTCGCCCGCCAGCTGCTCGGCAAGAGCTCCAGCGAACTGAGGTAGCCGGGGCATCCGCGAAACCGTCTCAACCCGCCATATCCGCGGGTTGAGACGGTTTCGCGGTCGACGGGGGCCGCTCTCAGGCAGACTGCCCGGCGTGAACTTCATTGAAGATGTGATGGAGCGGTCGCCGGCTTCGCGGCTCGGGATCGTCGCCGTCGACGGCGAGGGGAAGCGGCGTGACTGGCACTTCGGCGAACTGATCGCCCAATCGGCCGGGCTCTCGGGGGCGTTTGCGGCGCGGGGAGTGCGGCGCGGTGACGTGGTGATGATGCTGGTCGGCAACCGGATCGAGTGGGTGCTCTCGCTGCTTGCCTGCTGGCGGATGGGCGCCGTTGCCCTGCCCTGCAGCACCCAGCTGCGCCGCCACGATCTCGCGCTGCGGGTGGCAGCGGCAGCGCCGAGGCTCTGCGTCGGCGAGGAGAGCCTGCTCGCGGAGCTGCCCGGCGACGTCGAGACGATGACGATGGCCGCGGTTGCCACCGTCCTCGACGAGGACCGCCCGCAGGCGCCGCCGGCCGCGATCGAGGCGATGGGCGCCGAGGACCCGGCGCTGATCGTCTTCACCTCCGGCACCACCGGCGAGCCACGCGGCGTCGTTCACGCCTACCGCTACCTGCAGGGCCAGCAAACCCAGGCCGAGCACTGGTTCGGCTCGCGCAAGGGCGAGCTGGCCTGGTGCACGACGGCGACGGGATGGTCGAAGTCGGCCCGCAACGTCTTCCTCGCTCCCTGGCTGACCGGCGCCGCGGCCGTCATCCACGATGGCCGCTTCGACCCCGCGCAGCGGCTCGACTTCGCCGAGGCGCTCGGCGTCAACGTGCTCTGCCAGGCGCCGACCGAGTACCGCATGCTCGCCAAGCGCGCCGCCCTTCGCCCCCTCCCCGCCCTGCGCCGCATGGTCTCCGCCGGCGAGCCGCTGGACCCGGAGACGATCGCCGCCTTCGGCGAGGCGCTCGGCCTCGAGCCGGCCGACGGCTACGGCCAGACCGAGACCGGCCACGTCAGTGGCAACCTCGCCGGCGAACCGGTCCGGCGGGGCTCGATGGGCAAGCCGCTGCCGGGACTGGAGGTCCGCCTGGTCGACTCCGCGCAGGCCGGAGCCGACGGCTCGGGTGCCGGCGAACTTCAGCTGCGCCCCGCCTCCTCCCCCACCTTCTTCTCGCGCTACCTCGACGGCGAGCGCTTCGAGGGCGAGTGGTGGCCAACCGGCGACCTGGTCCGCGCCGACGAAGAGGGCCACCTCTACTTCGAGGGACGCGACGACGACATCATCCTCTCCTCCGGCTACCGGATCGGCCCCACCGAGGTCGAGTCGGCGCTGCTCGCCCACCCGGCCGTCGCCGAGGCGGCCGCCGTCGCCGCCCCCGACCCCGAGCGCGGCGCCGTGGTCAGGGCAATCGTCGTCCCGCGCGAACGCGAGCCCAGCGAGGAGCTGGCCCGCGAGCTGCAGGAGCACTGCAAACGCGAAACAGCCCCGTACAAGTTCCCCCGCATCGTCGAGTTCGCCGAGGAGCTGCCGAAGACGACCAGCGGCAAGATCAAGCGAGCGCAGCTGCGGCGGGGGTAACCTTGGCTCGTGGCGATCAACAGCGAGGCAACTGACGCAGCGACCATCGCCCGCGGTTACTTCGGAGCGGTTGCAGGGCGCGACGTCGAGGCGATGGCGTCGTTCTGGCAGCCGGGCGCCGCCGACGTCATCCACGGCATTGTCGACATGACGGTGCCGGACGATCTCCGCGTCTGGTTCGGCGACCTCTTCGCTTCCTTCCCCGACTTCAGCTTCGAGGTCCTCGACGTGCTGGCGACTGGCGAGAAGGCGGCCGTCCGCTGGCACGCCACCGGCACCTTCAACGGCACGGCACGCTTCGAAGGGCTGCTTCCCAACGGCGGCAAGGTCGACATCCAGGGCTGCGACGTGCTGACCGTCCGCGACGGTCGCATCGTCCGCAACGACGCCTATATGAACGCAATGGAGATGGCCCGCCAGCTCGGCGCCCTACCGCCTGCCGACTCGCCCGCCGAAAAGGCGATGTACGCAGCCCTCAACCTCAAGACGCGCCTGTCTGAGCTGGTCCGCAACCGCGGGCGTTGAGCTTGGCGCCGCCGCGCGGTTAACCTGGTGCCTTGGAGCAGATAGACCGCAAGCGGATCGCCGCCTTGACCGAGGCCCAGCAGGAGCGCTTCCGCAACAACACCGGCCTCTCGGCGAAGACCTTCGAGCGCGCGGTCAAGGTGATGCCGAACGGCGTCCCCTCCTCCTTCCAGGAGAACGACCCCTGGCCGATCTACATCGAGCGCGGTCAGGGCAGCCGTGTCTGGGACGTCGACGGCAACGAATACACCGATTTCCACAACGGCTTCGGCGTCATGTGCATCGGCCACGCCAACCCGATTGTGGGCGCGGCGGTGAAGGCGCGGATCGACGACGGCACCCACTTCGCCGCCCCGACCGACGGCTCGATCGCCGTCGCCGAGGAGCTGACCCGGCGCTTCGGCCTGCCCCAGTGGCGCTTCAACAACTCCGGCACCGAGGCGACGATGGACGCCGTCCACCTCGCCCGCGGCGCCACCGGCCGCGACACGCTGCTCAAGATCGAGGGCTCCTACCACGGCCACCACGACTCGGTGATGGTCTCGGTCTACCCGCCGCTGGAGGCGCTCGGCGCCCGCGACGATCCGATCAGCGTCCCCTACGGCGGCGGCACGCCGCGGGCGCTGACCGAGCTGACCCGCGCCGTCCCCTTCAACGACGCCGACGCCCTCGAGAGCGTGCTGGAAAAGATCGGCGAGCAGGTCGCCGGGCTGATCATGGAGCCGGCGATGATGAACATCAACATCATCCCGCCGCGCGAGGGCTACCTGCAGAGGGTCCGCGAGCTGACCGCCAAGCACGGCGTCAAGCTGATCTTCGACGAGGTGAAGACGGGCGCGACGATCTCCGCCGGCGGCGCCACCGCCCGCTTCGGCGTCGTCCCCGACATGATCACCCTGGCCAAGGCGAGCTGCGGCGGCTACCCCGGCGGGGCGATCGGGATGAGCGCCGAGCTGGCGGCGATCGTCGCCGACGGCACGGTCAAGCAGTACGGCACCTTCAACGGCAACCCGCTGGTGATGGCGGCGGCCGAGGCGACGCTGACCGAAGTCCTCACCGACGACGTCTACGCGCATTTCGAAGCGACCAATCGACGCCTGCTCGACGGCTGTCAGCAGATCATCGACTCCCACGGCCTGCCCGCCTACACCGAGGGCATCGGCGCCAAGGGCTGCGTCGTCTTCTCGCCAACGCGGATGCACGAGTACCGCGACTACCTTTCGGACGTCGACGACGACCTCTCGACCCTGGCCTGGCTTTACCACATGAACCACGGCATCTTCATGACCCCCGGAGTCGAGGAGGAGTGGACGCTCTCGATCGCCCACTCCGACGAGGACCTGCAGCGCTACCTCGACGCTTTCGAGGCCTTCGCCGGCGACGTCACCACCGGTTAGCAGGGGCGGCCGTCCGAGAAAGCACCGGACCTGCGCTCGCGGGTCGCCCTCTGCGGGCTGATCTCCGACTACAACGACAGCGAGGCTCCGCCTCGACCGCGCACCACCTTCAGCAACCTGCTCGTCAAGCGGGCCCTGGTTCAGGGATTCATCGTGCTCGACCATTTCGACCGCATGCCGGAGGCGGTCGCCGGGCTTTCGGCCCTGATCGCGGAGGGGAAGCTCGAGCCCCTGGAGACCGTGGTCGAGGACTTCGAGGAGCTGCCGCGAGCCGTCAACATGCTCTTCGACGGCGCCAACACCGGCAAGCTCGTCGTCCGCCTCAGCGACGGCTAGGAACTACAAGCTAGAGACCCCCTCCTAGAGCGCCTCGGCGACGTCCACGGGGCGCCCGAGGTGGTAGCCCTGGGCCATGTCGACGCCGTATTCGCGCAGCATCTGCGCCGTGATGTCGTCCTGCACGTACTCGGCGATCGTCGTCTTGCCGAGGCCGCGGGCGATCTGGACGATCGCCTGCACGGTGAGCTGATCGGCGTCGCTGTTGGGCATGTCGCGGACGAAGGAGCCGTCGATCTTGATCAGATCGAAGGGAATGCTCTTCAGGTAATGGAAGGGGCCGAAGCCGGCGCCGTAATCGTCGATCGCAACCTGGCAGCCGAACTCGGTGAGGCGATCGGCGAAGCTCCCGGCCGCCTCGTAGTCGTGGGACGGCGCCGTTTCGGTGAACTCGAAGGTGCATCGCGTCGGGTCGGCCTCGCCCTCGTCGAGCCGCCGTTCGATGAACTCGAGCACCGAGAGATCGGCGACCGAGGCGCCGGAGAGGTTGACGTGCAATGAGACCGGCCGGCCCTCCTGCTCGCGCTCGGCAAGCAGCTCCAGCGCCTGGGCGACGACCCAGCGATCCAGCTCCTGGACCATGCCCGAGCGTTCCGCCACCTCGATGAAGGACGCCGCGGGAAGCAGCTCGCCGTCGTCGCCGGTCATCCGCAGCAGCAGCTCGTAGCGCTCGATCCCGCCCGAAGCGAGGCTGCGGATCGGCTGCGTGTGGAGGCTGAGGCGATCGTGGGTGAGCGCGTCGCGGATCCGCGCCGAGGTGGTCTGACGGCGCTCGTGCCGGCGCTGTGGCTCGCCCGGGTCCCGGAAGAGGGCGATCTGGTTGCGCCCCTCCTCCTTGGCGCGGTACATCGCCTGGTCGGCGGCGAGCAGCACCGCTTCGGCGCCAGCCTCGCGCTCACCGCCGAACATCGTGATCCCGACGCTGATCGTGGCGCTCTCGGCCTCGGGCGCCGGCGGCGCGCTCTCGGCGACCTGGGCGCGCAGGTCCTCGCCCAGCTGCAGCGCGCCCGCCGTGTCGGTCTGCGGCATCAGCACGGCGAACTCGTCGCCGGAGAGGCGCGCGACGATGTCGGTCGTGCGCACCCGCTCGCGCATGATCCCGGCGATGCGGCGAATCAGGACGTCGCCGGCGTGATGGCCGAGCGAGTCGTTGATCGCCTTGAGGCCGTCGATGTCGATGATCATCACCGCGCCCTGCCCCCCGTAGCGGGCGCTGAAGGAGACGTACTGGTCCAGCTCGGCGCGGAAGCGACGCCGGTCGAGCAGCCCGGTCAGCGAGTCGTGGTCGGCGATGTAGCGAAGCTGGGCCTCGGTTTTCTCGGCCTTGGCGAGCGCTTCGTCGATGACCATGCGGTCCTTGGGATCGAGCTTGGCGAGCACCGCCTCGATCGCCGAGCCGCTCTGGGTCGGGAGCTTTTCGTTCCTCACTCAACGAAGGTAGACGCTTCGCAGGCGGATCGGATCGGGGCTCAGGCGTGGAGCCGGGAATGCGTCCAAATTTCAGCTACCCCCCGCTAGTCAAAAGTGAGCCTCCATGCGTCCGCGGGTACTGTGGGCGAATGCCCAACCGCCTGGCGCAGGAGACCAGCCCGTACCTGCTCCAGCACCGCGACAACCCAGTCGACTGGTACCCCTGGGGCAAGGAGGCGCTCTCCCGCGCCCAAGGCGAGGATCGCCCGATCCTGCTCTCGGTCGGCTACTCGGCCTGCCACTGGTGCCACGTGATGGAGCGCGAGTCCTTCGAGGACGCCGAGACGGCCGCCTACATGAACGAGCACTTCGTCAACGTCAAGGTCGACCGCGAGGAGCGCCCCGACGTCGACGCCCTCTACATGGAGGCGGTGCAGGCGATCAGCGGCCAGGGCGGCTGGCCGATGACCGTCTTCCTCGATCCCGAGGGGGTGCCCTTCTACGGCGGCACCTACTTCCCGCCCGACGACGGCCGCGGCATGCCGAGCTTCCGCATGGTGATGGAAGCGGTCCTCGACGCCTTCGAGAACAAGCGCGACGAAATCCACCAGCGGGCGCCGGAGATGAGGGCGCGGCTCGGCGCGATCAGCCAGGTCGAGCCGGCGGCGGACGCACCGGCAGCGCCAATGCTGGTCGAGGCGACGGCGCAGCTCCGCGCCGTCGCCGACATCGAGCGCGGCGGCTTCGGCGGCGCGCCCAAGTTCCCGCCCGCCTCGGCGCTGGAGCTGCTGCTCGCCCGCGGTGATCACGAGGTGGTCGAACGCACGCTCGACGCGATGCTCGCCGGGGGCATCTACGACCAGATCGGCGGCGGCTTCGCCCGCTACTCGGTCGACGCCGCCTGGCTCGTCCCCCACTTCGAGAAGATGCTCTACGACAACGCCCTGCTCGCCCGCGCCTACCTGCACGGCTGGCAGGTACTTGGCCACGAGCGCTACCGGCGGGCCTGCGTGGAGACGCTCGACTGGGCGCTGCGCGAGATGCGAGGCCCCGAGGGCGGCTTTTACTCCGCCCTCGACGCCGATTCGGAAGGCGAGGAGGGCCGCTTCTACGTCTGGTCGCCCGACGAGATCCGCGACGCCCTCTCCACCGCCACCGCCGACCCAGCGAGCTGCATCAAATTCCCGCCCCAGCAGATAGGGGACTTGATGCAGTTCTACGGGGTGAGCGAGGCGGGGAACTTCGAGGGGCGGAACATCCTGCACCTTGCCGGGGGGCACGATGTGCTGGAGCCCGAAGGGCTGGATGCGATGCGCCAGGCCCTCTACGACGCGCGCTCCAAGCGCGTCTGGCCCGGCCTCGACGACAAGCGGCTCACCTCCTGGAACGCCCTCGTGCTCGCCGCCCTGGCGGAGGCCGGAGCCGTGCTGGAACGCGACGACTACCTCGGCGCGGCCGGCGCCTGCGCGAGCTTCATCTGGGACGAGCTGCGCGACCCGGACGGCAACCTGCTGCGCACCTTCAAGGACGGCCGCGCCAGCCTCAACGCCTACCTCGAGGACCACGCCTTCCTGCTCGAGGCCCTGCTCACCCTCTACGAAGCGACCTTCGAGCGGCGCTGGTTCGAATCGGCCGAGTCGCTCGCCGAGACGATGATCAGCCGCTTCGGCGATCGAGGGCGGGGCGGCTTCTTCTCCACCTCCGACGACCACGAAGCGCTGATCGCCCGCCGCAAGGACGTCGGCGACCACCCGATCCCCTCCGGCAACTCCGCCGCGGCCATGGGCCTGCTCCGCCTCGCCGCCCTGAGCGGAGAGCGGCGCTACGAGCAGCAGGCGGAGTCCGTCTTCCGCCTCTTCGCCAAGCCCGCCGCCGCCCGCCCCGAGGCCTTCGCCCACCTGCTCAGGGCGATCGACTTCCACCTCGCCCCCACCAAGGAGGTGGCGCTGATCGGGGTGGACTTGGCGCCGCTGGCCAGGACGGTCCGCACAAAATTCCGCCCGCATTTGGTCCTTGCAGGCGGCCCGGAGGGAAGCGATCTTCCGCCGCTCCTCGCCAACCGTCCCATGGTCAAGGGAAGTCCTGCAGCCTACGTCTGCGAGAGCTTCGCCTGCAAGCAGCCGGTAACCGAAGCCGACGCCCTCGCCGGACTGCTCTGACCTGATAGAGATTCGTCCCAGTGCGAGGCTCACTCTTCACCTTCGCCGCCGGCCGTCGCTCGAAGTGGATCGTCTTCGCGATCTGGTTCGTGGGGATCTTCATCGCCTCGGGCCCGGCCGATCTGCCCGGCAAGTTCGAAGACGCCGAAAGCAACGAGGCGACCTCCTACCTGCCCGGCGACGCCGAATCGACCCACGCCCTCAACGCCACCGAGTCCCTGCAGAAAGGCGAAATCGCGCCCGCCGTGATCGTCTTCCGGCGCGAGTCCGGCCTGACTGCCGCCGATCGCCAGCGGATCACCGAGGACGTCGGCAAGCTGGCCGAAACGCGCTTCCCCGGGGTCATCGCCGACGGCGCGACGGCTGCCGGCGGCGGTAAGCCGCAGGCGAAGCCGAGCTCGGGGGCCGCGCCCAAGGGCCTGCCGCCCGGCTGCGCGGGATCGACCAGCACCGTTCCCGGCCAGCCCGCCGACTACGCCCCGTTCGTCGGTCCGACCTGCTCGACCGACGGCAAGGCGGCGATCGTCACTGCTTACATCAAGGGCAACGGCGAGGGCGAACGGATCGTCGACCCGGTCAAGGACTGGCGCGACAAGCTCTCCAGCGAAGACGGCGGCCTCGAAATCAAGATCACCGGCGGCGCCGGCTTCTCGGCCGACGCGATCGAAGTCTTCGAAGGCATCAACGGCACGCTGCTGCTGGCCGCGCTCAGCCTGGTGATCTTCCTGCTGATCGTCATCTACCGCTCGCCGATGTTCTTCCTGATCCCGCTGGTGGCGGTGATCTTCGCCGAGACGCTGTCGCGCTCGCTCGGCTACGGGCTGACCGAGCTCGGCGTCACCGTCAACGGCCAGTCGAGCTCGATCATGTCGGTCCTCGTCCTCGGCGCCGGCACCGACTACGCGCTGCTGCTCGTCTCCCGCTACCGCGAGGAGCTGCACCACACGGTCGACAGGCACGTGGCAATGCGGACCGCGCTCGCCTCGGCGGGCCCGGCGATCTTCGCATCGGCCGCAACCGTGATCGCGGCGCTCTTCTGCCTGACCCTGGCCAAGGTCAACGGGACCGCCGGCCTGGGCCCGATCGCGGCGATGGGCATTGCCTGCGCGGCGCTCTCGATGCTGACCCTGCTGCCGGCGCTGCTGACGATCTTCGGCCGCCGCGCCTTCTGGCCCTTCGTCCCGCACACGCCCGAGACGGCACCCGATGGCGGCCAGGTCTCCGAGCGAGCACGACGGAGGATCGTCGAGGGCGGCGTGTTCGGCGCGGCCGTCAGGGTCGTCCTCGCCAGCCTGCTCGTCCTCATCCTGCTGCCCCTGGTCCTGCTCAACTGGCTGTTTCGCATCCTCAGCGGCCGCAGGATCCCCTCGCTGATCGTCGGGCCACTGGACCGCGCGGTGTTCACGCCCTACGAGGCGCGGCGCACCCGGCTCGAGCACGCGGCCGACGCCACCCACGGCTTCTGGGCCAGGCTCGGCAACCGGATCGCCATCTCGCCGCGCCGCATCGCTCTCGGGTCAACCGCCGTCCTGCTGATCCTCTGCGCCGGCTTCGCCTTCTTCTCCACCGACCTGACCAGCGAAGACAGCTACCGCACCGAAGTCGAATCGGTCGAAGGCCAGCACCTGCTCGACAAGAGCTTCCCATCGGGGGCGACCGCGCTCACCGACATCGTCGTGCCGAACCGCTCCGAAGTCCCGGCCGTGCGCAGCGCGGTGGCGGCGGTGGAAGGCGTCGAGGAAGTCTCGGGGCCAGTGGCCGAGGGGAAGCCCGGGGTGCTGGTCCAGGCGACCCTGGAACCGAACCCCTACTCGACCGACGCCTTCGACCTCGTCGACCCGATCCGCAGCGCGGCTCACTCGGCCGCGCCCGACGCCCTGGTCGGCGGGCCGACCGCGGTCGAATTCGACGTCCGCGACGCGGCCGCGCGGGACTCGATCGTGATCCCGCCGTTGATCCTGCTCGTCGTCTTCCTCATCCTGATCGGCCTGCTGCGCGCCGTGGTCGCGCCGCTGATCCTGATCGGCACGGTGATCCTCAGCTTCCTGGCGGCGCTCGGCGTCGGCTATTTCGCCTTCCACGTCATCTTCGACTTCCCCGGCTCCGACCCCTCGCTGCCGCTCTTCGCCTTCGTCTTCCTGGTCGCGCTCGGGGTCGACTACAACATCTTCCTGATCGCCCGTGCCCGCGAGGAGACGATCAAACACGGCTCCAAAGAGGGCATCCTGCGCGCCCTCGCCGTGACCGGCGCCGTCATCACCAGCGCCGGCATCGTCCTCGCCGGAACCTTCTCCGTCCTCGCCGTCCTCCCCCTCACCTTCCTCACCGAGCTCGGCTTCGTCGTCGCCTTCGGCGTCCTCCTCGACACCTTCCTCGTCCGCAGCGTCCTCGTCCCCGCCCTAGCCCTGACCACCGGCGACAAATTCTGGTGGCCCTCAGCCCTCTCGAGGCCAAAGGACGACACCGCGGCTCCCGTCGGAACCGCGCAAGAGGCCACCAGCCTTTAGGCCTTCTGCAGCCGGTCCCCTAGCGCCTTCTGCAGCCGGTCCTTTAACGCCGTCTGCAACCGGTCGCGCAGGGTGCGCCGGGGGTCCTCGCCAGGGACGCGGCGTCCTGTTTTTCGCAGAGACCACTTAGCGAGGGCAAGCACGCGCCAGGCGAAAAACCCAGCGCCCTGGCGAGGACCCCCGGCGCACCCCTCCCGCGCCCGCTACAGAACCGGCAGAAACTGCTCGATCTCGTAAGGAGTGACCTGCACCCGGTAGTCGTCCCACTCCTGCCGCTTGATCTCGACGAAGCGCCGGAACGTGTGCTCCCCGAGCGTCCGCAGCACCAGCTCGGAATCGGCGGCGACCTCGATCGCCTCGCCGAGCGTCGCCGGCAGCTGCTCGATCCCCTGATGCGAGAGCTCCTCGGGTGAGAGGTGGTAGAGGTTCTGCTCCATCGGCTCGGGCAGCTCGTAGCCCTTCTCGATCCCTTCCAGGCCGGCCTGCAGCATGCCGGCGAAGCAGAGGTAGGGATTGCAAGCGGGGTCGGGGCAGCGCAGCTCGACCCGGGTCGCGCTCTCCTTGCCGGGGTGATAGAGCGGCACCCGGATCAGCGCCGAGCGGTTGCGGCGCGACCAGGCGAGGTAGACCGGCGCCTCGTAGCCGGGGACGAGCCGCTTGTAGGAGTTGACCCACTGGGCGAAGAGCGGTGAGATCTCGCGCGCGTGCTTGAGCTGGCCGGCGATGAAGGCCTTCGCCGTCGGCGAGAGGAAGTACTGGTCGTCGGCGTCGAAGAAGGCGTTCACCCCGTCTTTTTCAAGTGACTGGTGGACGTGCATCCCGGAGCCGTTCTCGCCGAAGAGCGGCTTCGGCATGAAGGTCGCGTGCCAGCCGTACTTCATCGCGTACTCCTTGACCACGATGCGGTAGGTCATGCAGTCGTCGGCCATCGCCAGCGCGTTCTTGTAGCGCATGTCGACCTCGTGCTGGGAGGGGCCGACCTCGTGGTGGGTGTACTCGACGTGGATGCCCATCTTCTCCAGCGCCAGGACGGTGTCGCGGCGCACGTCGGAACCGGCGTCGAGCGTGGTCAGGTCGAAGTAGCCGCCCTCGTCGAGCACTTCCGGCACGCCGCCCTCGGGCTTGGCCGAGCGGAAGTAGAAGAACTCGAGCTCGGGGCCGATGTTGAAGGCGTCGAAGCCCATCTCCGCGGCTCGTTTGAGGGCGCGCTTCATGATCCAGCGCGGGTCGCCCTCGTAGGCATCGCCGCCCGGCACCTGGATGTCGCAGAACATCCGCGCCACGGCGTTCTCGCCCTCGGGCCGCCAGGGGATCAGGGCGAAGGTCGAGGGGTCGGGCATCGCGATCATGTCCGACTCCTCGATCGGGTTGAAGCCGGTGATCGAGGAACCGTCGAAGCCCATGCCGCCGTCGAAGGCGTCATCGAGCTCGGCGGCGTTGATCGAGAAGCTCTTCAGCTGCCCGAGCACGTCGGTGAACCAGAGGCGGACGAAACGGACGTCGTTTTCCTTGACGATCTGGGCGACGTCAGCGGCACTCTTGGGTTGATCTGCCATTCCTGCCTCCTGGGGCTCGCGCTTGTCCGCTTGGAGGCCGCAACGATAGGCGAAGTGAACCGACCGGGTAGAGATCGTCGTATCCGGGTAAAAGGCAAATGCTCAGGGGCGGGGCGCAAACCAGCCCGGGCAGACGGCGGAGCTTCTCGGGGCGGCTTGCACGAGATCGGGAAAGACGGTATAACTTACCAGACGTAAGTAAACGGCTGAAAGTAAAGTAAAGGCCATATAAAGGCTCTGTAAAGCGAAATTTGCCCAAATCGGAGCCGGAGGCGGATGCGACGTGACAGTAAAAACAGACGTGAGCAGGTTCCAGATCCACGACGAGTTGACGGCTCCCGACGAGAGCGCCCCCCTGATCAAAACGATCCAGGCAACGGGTGGCGCAGTGACCAAGTTCGTCGGCGTGCTCGCCGGCGCGCCTGCCGTATTGCGCGCCTACACCCGGATGCGCTCCGAGCTGCGCAGTGGCGTCCTGCCGCGTGCGACGCGCGAGCGGATCGCCCTGGCGGTGGCCGAGTACCGCGAGGACAGCTACAGCATCGCCCAGCACGCGAAGTCGGCGCGCGGCGCCGGCCTTGGCCTCGATGAGGTCTCCCGAGCCCGCAGCTTCAGCTCGGCCGACCCCAAGGAGGCGGCGTTGCTCGAGTACCTGCACGGAGCGCTCGAGGCCAACAGCCACCCGCCCCTTCACCTGCACGAGGAGGCGCGGGAGATCGGCTGGAGCGATGAGGAGCTGCTGGAGGCAGTCGCCCACCTGGTGCTGAACGAGTTCCAGAGCCTGATCGCCGGTGCTGCCGAGCTGCCAAAAGATCAGTCGGGCCCGCGGGTCCTTCCCTCAGTCGCCTAAAGCGACAAGCGGGGCTTGCGGGTCCGGGCGCCCCTCCCAAAACGCGCGGCAGAGCCGCGCTTGAGTGTTTTGGGAGGGGCGCCCGGACCTCTCTCATCACCTAAAGCAGTCATACGACCCTGCCGCGCATGGCGCAAGCAGACCAAGGACACAGGGAGCGTGGCGTGCGGAAGCACGCGAGCGAGCGAGCGAGGACGCCGGGATGCGCCGTGCCAGGCGCGGCGGGTCAGTCCTCTACGACGGTGACTGTGTAGAGCAGGCGGGCGGTGGAGTAGCGGCAGCCGTAGACCGCGCGGGAGCCGACTTTGAGCTGTGGTTCTCCCTGGCGGACGTCGGTCGAGTTGGTGCATTTGCCGGGTTCGCGGCTGGCCCGCCAGGCGCTGCTGGCCGGCTGGCCCTGGGCAAAAGCCGGGGCCCAGGTCGGCACCGTGATGCCGACGATGTCGCCCTTTTCCACCGGCAGCGCGGCGCCGAATTTGACCGTCTGCCCCAGATAGGGGCTGAGCACCTTGATCGAGCCCTGGGCGCGCAGGTTGTAGGTCGGCGGGTTCGTCCCGGGCACGCGGCGCAGGATCGCCAGGCGGGCCTCAGGCGGGGTGCCGAAGAAGCCGTTGAAGAAGGAGCGCTGGCTGCTGGTCGGCTGCGAGAGGGTCAGCGTCCAGGATTCGATCTTGCCGCTCTTGCGCACGCTGAAGGGCAGTTGCCCCTGGGCGGTGCTGACCTGAAAGCCGGTGACGCTGCCGATTGCCTGGCAGGGCGACTCCGGGCAGGAAGGGTCCGGGGTGCTCGCCGTGCTGCCCAGGACCACCGTCGTTTTGGGCGTTTTGGAAGCTGTCGCCGCCCCGGCGCTCGCGACCACCGCGACGAGGAGCCCAAGGCAGCCCGCAAGCGCGACAACCAGCGCCAGCCGACCGCGCACTCCGGCCATCCCAGCGTTGACAGCTCCGTGCGAAGACCTCGACATGCCCATGCTCCTCTCGTTGAAAACCTGCCCTTGCGGGCAGATTAGCCATCGGAGCGGCCGGTCCTGCTTGTCAGCGGCTGCGGGCGAACTGGACGGCGACCGCGTAGCGCAGCTGCCCGGCGCCGTTGAAGCCGAGGGCGCGGCGGGCGCCGTTGGTGAGGTCAAAGTCGTTGCCGGGCGTATAGGGGCCCCGGTCGATCACCTGGGTGATCAGGTAGTGGCCGTGGTAGGCGAGCTTGATCGTGGTGCCACAGGGAAGCGTGCGGTGGGCGACGCCGACGGTGTCCGCCAGCAGGGTCTGGCCGCAGGCGGTGTGGTTGCCGTAGAGGCCCGGCCCGTACCAGGTGGCGCCGGCGGCGCGCATCGGGCTGCTGAAGACGACGCCCTGGCCGCCGGGGACAGTTCCGTCGGAGGTGGCGACTCCGGCGCCGCCGGTGCCCGCCTGGGCGGGGAGGGCTCCGAGCGCCAGGGAGGACAGCGCGGCGGCCAGACCGGCCCAGCGCAGGCGTCGCGAGAGGCGCTCGCCGATCGCGCGCCCGCAGCCTGAATGATCTTTCCGCCCGTAGCGGTTTCTGCCTGCCGTCATTGCTCTTTTACGACGCTTACGGGGTTAGCTGACGGGCTCGCGCTGAAAGAGCTGCGCTACGCGGCAGATGCCGGCGATTCGCCCCAACAATTGGGTCCCCCGCTCTTCGCGATATGTAGGCGAAGATTCAGCGGAAGTTGGCGGCAGATTAGCAAACGCTAAGACAGAAAAATTGCAGAATGGGAAAGGCCCCCATTTGGGGGCCTTTCCGTTAGCGGGCCTGTAAGCCGGATCCTGTCTTGAGCGGCCATCTGTCTCACCGGGACCGAAGTCCCGGGGGGCCACCGAGGCGGCCCTGCGGCCTACCTGGACCTCGCCGGGCAGGGTCGACGGTCCTGCTTGGCCTTGCACCTGGCGGGGTTTGCCTGGCCGCCGCGTCACCGCGGCGCCGGTGCGCTCTTACCGCACCATTTCACCTTTGCCTGTACGCGACTCACGTGTGGCCGCGCCATCGGCTGTGTATTTCTGTGGCACTGTCCCGCGGGTTTCCCCGGGTGGGCGTTACCCACCGCCATGCCCTCTGGTGTCCGGACTTTCCTCGAGGGGGTTTTCTCTCCCCCCCGCGGTCGCTCAGCCCGCCCCCCGATGGTATCGCGAGCCGTCGCGCTTGAGACAAATGCATCGAATATCCTGCGCGGCGATGCCGGTCGCCGTCGTTACCGGAGCAGGTGGTGGCCTCGGCCGCGCGATTGCGCTCGAGCTGGGGGGCAGGGGCTTCCTGGTGCACGCGACCGACCTCGACCCCGACGCTGCCGCGCGCACCGCGGCGGAGATCGGCGCCGGGGCTCGCTCAGCCAGCCTCGACGTGCGCGACGGCGAGGCCTGCCGGGCGCTTGCGGCCGAAGCGGCGACGCGCGGAGGCTCGCTCGACGTCTGGGTCAACAACGCCGGCGTGCTGGTCACAGGCCCGTCGTGGGCCCAGGACGAGGCGACCCGGCGGACGATGCTCGAGGTCAACGCGCTGGGGACGATGAACGGCACCGTCGCCGCACTGGACTCGATGATCGCCGCCGGCCGCGGCCACGTGATCAACGTGATCTCGCTGGCCGGCATCGTCGCCGCGCCGGGGGAGGTCAACTACTCGGCGAGCAAGCACGCCGCGATGGCCTTCACCCTCGGCACGCTCTTCGACCTGCGGCGCTCGGGGATCAATGGCGTCGAGCTCTCCGCCGTCTGCCCCGACGGCATCTGGACGCCGATGCTCGAAGACAAGCTCGACGATCCCGAGGCGGCCGGCTCCTTCTCCGGCCATCTACTCACGCCCGACCGGGTGGCGACAGCGATCGGCAAGCTCACCGAACGCCCCCGCCCCGTCCTCATCCTGCCCCGCTGGCGCGGCCCGATGCTGCGCCTCTTCGACCTCTCCCCCAGGCTGGCCCTGCGCCTGCTGCCCTGGGTGATGCGCGACGCCAGGCGCAAGCAGCGGCGTTACAAGAAGCTGATCGAAGCCGGCAAGTGGCCTAAATGAAGTGGGCCCAGACGTTGCCAGGCAAGGACGCAGGGGCGAAGCGTGCTCTGCACGTGAATGACCGAGGACGCCGCATGGCGGCGTCTGGGCTCACCTGATCAGACCTTGCGGAAGACGCCGATCACCTTGCCGAGGACCTTTGCCTCGGTGGTGCGGATCGGCTCCATCGTCTCGTTCTCCGGCTGCAGCCGGATGTGGTCGGCCTCGCGGAAGAAGCGCTTGACCGTCGCCTCTTCCTCACCGACCAGGGCGACGACGATCTCGCCGTTGGCGGCGTCGTCAGCCGGGCGCACGATCACGTAGTCGCCCTCGAAGATGCCGGCTTCGACCATGCTTTCGCCGCGCACGTTGAGGATGTAGTCGCCGTCCTCGCCGCCGATGATGTCGGGGACTTCGATGTACTCCTCGATGTTCTCTTCGGCGACGACCGGCGCGCCGGCGGCGACCTGACCGACGAGCGGCAGGCCGTTGCCCGGCCGGATCGTCCGCTTTGCCTTGTCGAAGAGCAGCTCGATCGCCCGCGGCTTGGAGGGATCGCGACGCAGCAGCCCGATCTTCTCCAGGTTTGCCAGATGCGCATGCACGGTCGAGGACGAGTGCAGCCCCACCGCTTTGCCAATCTCACGCACCGTGGGCGGGTAGCCGGTCTTCGCGGCGTACTTGCCGATGAAGTCGAAGATCTCCTTCTGCCTTTTGGTCAGATCCAGCTCCACGCTCTCTCTCCCTCTGCAGCCACTTGCCGGGTATCAAATCCTTCGAACACTTGTTCGCAACTGTACCGCGAGAGCCGGATACCCGCAACCAAACCCGCCCCAAAGCCCAAACATCTAGAATCGTCGCCCCCTCAAGCGGCTGTGGCGGAACTGGTAGACGCGCAAGGTTGAGGGCCTTGTGGGCCTAACGGCCCGTGATGGTTCGACTCCATTCAGCCGCATTAAAAGCTCCTGCAAATGGAGCATTTCAAATCAAAACCACGAATTTCGGCGCTGCTGCCTTACGGTCCATTGCGGACCGTTTTGGCAGCAACGCCGCATACCTCTGCCGAACTACGAGAGTGCCCAGGCGTGAGCGAGACGTTTCCTCACGCAGGGGAAGTTCGCCGGTTTTGTGCCGAAGGACCTACCAATGCGGCTGTTTGGAGCCTCGAACCATCCCTCGATGGGACGGAAAAGAGGAAAGATGAATCCAAAGACGAGCACCCGCCGCGCGCATGGGACCGGCACTCTGTATTTCAAAGAGAGGGCCAACGGTCAGGAGGTCTGGTACGGGCGCTGGCATCTTGGCGGACGGCGGCCAAACCGCTGTCTGGGACCCCAGCGCCGACGTGGAACCGATGAGGGCCTCAACCGCACCCAAGCGGAGGCCAAGCTACGGCAGCTGATGGTTCGCGAACGACCCCCCGCTGCTGGCTCGAGCGTCTCGTTCGCGAGCACCGCAGAGCTGATGCTCCGCGACCTCGAGGCCCTCGGCCGCAAGCCGACCACCCTCGACAACTACCGGTCGATCCTTCGCTCGCATCTTCTTCCTAGATTTGGCGAAGTCGCCGTCAGCCAAGTCAAGAGGAGCGAAATCGAAGCGTTCATGGCGACACTGACCGAGGCCGGCAAGGCAGCGCGGACGCGCTCAGGCATCTTCAAGCTCCTCTCCCAAGTCTTCACCTTCGCCCTGCGTCATGACTGGTGCGAGCAGAACCCGTGCCGCTCCGTGCGGCGGCCGCAGGTGCGGGAATGCTCGGAGATCCGGTTTCTCAACCAGCAAGAGCTCGATGCACTGATCGCCGCCGTCGACGTCTTCGACAAGCCCTTCGGAGCTACCGATAGAGCGATCTTTCTGACCGCGGCCATGACCGGGATGCGCCAAGGCGAGCTACTCGCATTGCGCTGGCGCGATGTCGACTGGGAAGCGAAACGGATTCGGGTGCGACGCAACTACACCCGCGGTTACTGGTCAACGCCGAAGTCGCGCAGCGGCGAACGCGATACCCCTTTCGGGAAGAGTCGAAGACGAGCTGAGAATCCACCTTGGGCGCTCTCGCTTCTGCGGCGAGGATGACCTCGTCTTCGCCAATCCACTCAGTGGCGAAGTGCTCCCCCATGGTCCGCTCGTGCGTCGCCTCAAGAAGGCACTGAAGGCGGCCGGAGTGCGCACGATCCGCTTCCACGATCTGCGCCATACATTCGGCACCAGGATCGCCGCCGCCGGCGTACCGATGCGAGTCCTGCAGGAGTGGATGGGTCATCGCGACTACCGGACCACCCTCATCTACGCCGATTACGAACCTGGAGACGAGGAGAGCAGTCTCGTGGACGCCGCCTTCTCGGACAAGCCTGCGACCACGCGGAAAGAGCGAGCGCTGCCTCACGCCGGCCGACGCCTGTCGCGATTGCGGAGATTCTTTGTTACTCGACAGAACTAACAGCCAAGGGCATTGACGCCGGACTATGACCCCTCCGCAGAGTCACCAGCAAACGACTCGGGACTCATGTCGCCCAAGGAGACCGCTTCGACGAGCTTCTCGAGCCGCTCCTGCACCCATACGGGGGGCGGCCCGACATCGGGCCGCCCCTCGACCAGTTCCATCGCTCGCGCCCAGACCTTGTCAGCAAGGACACCGGCTACTTGGGTGAATTCGATCAGCTCGATCACATGCGGAGCCATCGCTACTACGCCCCCGTCGCCGAGCGCGGGCATGGCCTGAATCAGGAACCGATGTGCGAGGCGGTTCCGAGGCCCCTCGAGGAACTGCCCCAGCTCTGCCCTTGTCTCCTCATCGAGCTGATCGCCGACTCCCTTCTTCGCGTCGTTCAGCTTCATCGGCGCAGTGCCCTTGTTGAGCGACTCCCACAACCTGGCCAGCGCCTTGCGCAGCTGCCTTTGAGCGCTGCCCGAGCTCTTCGATGGGTCGTAGTTTCCGATCAGATAGAGAAAGGAGACCGAAAACTCGAGTCGCTGGACCGCGATCATCGTCGCGCCATAGAGCGCGGCCAGCCATAGCCGAGTCTCCGCGAGCCCGATCGTCTTCGGGACAGGCGGCTTCCCTGGAGGCCGAGAACGATCCTCGCCGGGCTCAAGGCTCACCGGAACACCTCATGCAGTCCCAGGTGAACCGGCGCGCCCACGGCCAGCCCACTTCGACGAAGGTGTCCAACGCCTCGACGAGCAGCCGACGTAAGTTGGCGTCGCCGTGCAAGAGCCGTCCGGTGTCAAGCCAGCATTCCGTCCGCCACCAGCCACTGATGGCGAAGCCCACTCACCGCCGCGATCCGCTCATAGTCGCGGTCATAGTGGATCAAGGCTACGCCGGCCTCTTCGGCCGCGCCGGCGAGGAGGAGGTCCGAGGGCGGAACACGACGGTGATCGCCATTCGCTGCCAATGCCAGTTGAGTTCGTCTCGCCCGGGACCAGAGCTCGCTCGGCATCGGAATCGCCTCGAAGGCGGCGAGGCGGTCGGCTACCTCATGGGCACGGTGCTCATTGGGCGCAAGTCGCGTCAACTCAAGGACGATCAGGTCACATACCAGGACAAGGCCCGCTTCCACGGCTACGTTGAACCAACTCGCGAGCCCAGGAAAGCGACGATCGCGCACCCAAGTCCAAGCGCCGGTGTCGAATAGCGCCGGTCGATCGAGTTGCAACAGCTGCGGATCAGCCACAGTGCTCAGGAACGCTCGCGACCCGCGGCGACTTCCTGCGGGGTGCCATCGACATCGCGGACCACGTCGAATCCTTTAAGGACCCGGCGTCGCGCGGCGTCGCGAAGGGCGGCGTTAACCGTCTCGCTGAGACCGTCAGTGCCCAGCTCTCGGCGAGCAGCGTCCAAGGCGCGCTCATCTACATCAACCGTGGTGCGGGTCATGCGCATCATCGTAGAGCATCAGCGCGGATACAGCTAGCAGCCGACCTACGCCGCTCGGGATGCTGACAACCCACAGCTTTATCGGCCAGCATCTATTTTTCCTCTATGACGCGAACGGAGGACGAACTCAAAAAGCTCTCACGCCACGTCCTCTACGAGATCCAAGTTCTTTTTGGCACCGCCGAGGCGCTCGAGGTTCACACCACCACCCTGGGCTCCGAGCTGCCCTGGCTCACATCGATGACCTACCTCGAGGCATTCGTCCTGCACGCCCGGGCCCTAGAGCACTTCATCTTCCGAGACCGAGAGCACCGCGGCGCCAGGGAAGGCGACGGGCTCGCCGTCGACTACTTCGCGCCGAAAGCCTGGCGGGGGCTGTGCCCGCCAAAGGAGACGACGCTCGATCCGCTCTCGACTCGGGTCGGCAAGGAAGTCGCCCACATCACTTACGCCCGGACGGTCGCGACGGAGGAAATGAAGCAGTGGCGCTTCGCGCAGATCGCCGGATCGATCGGGCGGCCGCTGCGGGTCTTCATCGACAACGTGGACCCAGAGAAGGTGATTCCGGACTTCCGCGATCACGTTCGGGCTGCCTTTCCCGAATACCTGAGATTTCCGGTCGCGGTGTCCTTCCCCCCGGACGACTGGCCGCCTCCGGCAGCGACCGGGATGGCGGGCCCTCCCAGCCTGCCCGGCTAGGCAGTAAGGATTGGAGGCGGCGGGGCGAATCGGTAGCTTTGAGGTGGTCGATATGGCGGTCGAGATCACAGAGCTAGCTCCTCGTACGTACAGTCCGACCCAGCGCGGAATCCCGAGCGCCGAGGCGCCGCTGCACGAGGCAGCTGTTGCGGCAGCGGCGATCCTGGCGCCGCCGGGCTGCGAGCGCCTGATGGTCATTCCCGAGCTCGAGGTCTGCGGGATGCGGCCCGATTTGTGGATCGGGTGCTTCGACGACGAGCAATTCTGTCGTCGAGCAGAGGCAGGGATCGAGGCCTGCACCGCCCCCTATCCCCTGGCCATCGCCCACGAGTTGCGACGACTAGGTGGAACGAGTTCAATCGAGCGGCTCTGCGCACCTGCACGCCAGCTCGGTGAGCGTCGCCGGATCTTGCGTGGACTGGCCGAGCTGGCCGAGCGGGGCCAGGTGCGTCAAGAAGGAGGCACGGTGGCGCTGAGCGAGGCATGGATGCCAGCAGAAGCGCGCGGAGTAGGGGTCGAGGCCAAGGTCGGTCGCTGGCGCAAGGCAGTGCGGCAGGTGCAGATGTGGCGGCCCTATCTAAATGGCGCCTGGTTGGTCTTCCCCAGCTCCTATCTGCCCCACGTCCCGCGCCAGCGCGAGGCCCTGCGCAGCATGGGGATCGCCATCGTTGACGAGGAAGGCGCGCAGATTGTGCGCCGCCCGCGACTAACGGTCGGTCGAACCTATTCCAGAGCGCTACTTGAAGAGCATCTCTACGCTCGGTGGCGAACGGAGGCGCTTGCTAGCACCAAGCAGAACTGGAGCCCAAGGGATCGGCGGCGGACACCGCGAGCCGTGGTCGCGTCAGCCTAAGTTCTATCCGGCAAGCTCAATCCCAGCGCGCAAGAGGAAAGCCTCGAGAGCCGCCTCCCAGACGCGAACCTGCGCCACCGAGCTACGGCCCTCAAGCTCGACGCCGGCAGCCTCGATCCGCCCAAAGATTTCTTTCGCCGCACGCAGATCCTCGCGAACCTGAGTCAGGTTGGCATGGAGATCATCGCCGATGCGGCTATCAAGCTCCGCACAGACCTCGAAAAGCTGGGCCGCGCAAACTGCACGATCAAGTGTCGCCGGACCGCCTCCTTCACGGTAGGAGTCCACCAGGGTGCCCGCACCATCGAGAAGGTCTTCACCTAGACCGGCATCTCGGCGCTGGGTACGAATTGTGGGCAGCTCGGTATCGACGAGGAGGCTGCCAAGGATCGTGTCGAGAAAGATGCGGTTGCGGGGTGGGCGGCCACCCCCCTGCCCCGAGCCGCTCCAGTGCCCGGGACTCCACCATTGTTGCTTTTGGAACCAACCGGCAGCAAAGGCCTTGGCCCCGACAGCGCGGTACAGGTAGCCGGAGAGGCCCGAGTAACCAACCCAAACCTCTGTGCCTTGGGTGACGGCAAGGGTATAGACGATGTAAAGCGCTTCGGCTAGGAAGGCTGCCTGTCGAGTGCCGTCGAGATTTGGGTCGATTTCAAATAGGAGATAGAAGCCCTGAGCTTCGTGGGCGGTCAGCTCGTCAAGCAGCGAGTTGACCGACTCGCTGTCGCCAAGGACGCCGCGCTCGATCGCGGCGGAAAGGAGAAGAGGCCGAATAGGATGACCCCCCTCACGGCGTTCTTCGCAGAGTTCGAGGGTAGTCTCGGCAAGGTTGAGGGCAATCTGAGCAGAGCGGTCAGTCATGGTGGAAACAGCGACGGTCGGCGAGATGAGGTGGGTCAGCGGCAGGCCAGCCTGATAATCGATGACGCGCTCCACCATCCTGATCATGCGCCTCGCCGAGAAGGCGCGGCCGCGCATCGGAATCGGAAAGAGATCATGGTCGCGAAGGCGCTTGGGATTGGGATCTTCGAGCGAAGCAACGTAGAGCTGAGGATCGAGCGCCTGGAGGACATCGTGCTCGGCAGCCTGGGCAATCCGCTCGGCGAGGTGATCAGGAGTCTCGTCAGCCGGGCTCCAGATAACGCCGTCGGCGCGACCTGCCGGGATCCCTTGAGCGATGTGGGTGGAGCTGTGGTGGCCGCCCTGAATCAGGAACACTTGAGCTCTTCTTTTGCCCTGTCGATCATTTCCGCCGCCTGACCAAGCGAAGGGCGCTGGTGAGGATGGCGGGAAAGGAAGCGCTCGAGAATATCGGTGAGCTGAACTGGCAAGCCCTGGGGGCGTGGCCACTCACACGCGAGCAACTTGGTCTTATAGTCGGACTGGTTGGAGCGGAAGGGCAACTGGCCGCAGAGGACCTCGAAAACAACGATGCCGACCAAGAAAAGGTCAGTGCGACCATCGAGCGTCCGGCCTTTATTGGGGGTGATCTGCTCGGGAGCGATGTGACCGCGGGTACCGGGGCCAAGGACACCAGAGGTAATCGAGGTATCTCCCTGGTGGCGCCCGATGCCAACATCGAGGAGGATAAAGCCGCCATCGGGACGGCGAATTATGTTGAGCGGCTTAATGTCCCGGTGGACGACCTGATGCTCCCCCCAGAGGTAGGCGACAGCAGTAGTGAGATCGGCGGCTAGGGCAAGAGCCTGGCAGGGGTCGTAGCGATCGGCGCGCTTGTCGAGCGTCTCGCCCTCGATGAACTCCTCGCAAAACCAGACATAGCTGCGGCCAGCTAGCTCGATCTCATTGACGTCCTCGTCGAGTATCCGCGCGAGGTTGGGGTGATTAAAGGTAGAGCCGATCGAAATCTCCCGTTCAGCGCGCTCGCGAGCCTCGTCAGGCATCAGCTTGACGACAACCTTTTCTCCCACGCTCGTGGCACGGTAGACCTTCCGTTGACCGCCGTCGTAGATCTGCTCGCTGATCTCGAGGCCATCGGGAAGCTTCGCTTTTAGCTCGCTAAGGTCGAACATCAGAGGGATAACCAGAAACCTGCAAAAGGTGAGGTTGGGAAACTACCCTTTTGGAATGGAATGCGACTACGACCCGTCGCGGGCCATCGAATGCCTTGGGAGCATCCCCATTCCGTGGTTGACCCAACCCCCCAAGGGCCCTGAGCCGAAAGCCGGCCAACGCCCGATAACCCCGTCTTATGGAGATACAGGGATCGGCCCTTGATTCGCAAACGAGGCAACGGTGCTAGAACGGTCCTCGCTTCTTGGGTCGCCGGACCCGGAACATATCTACTACGGCCAAGCGTCGGCCCTTGAACAGGAAGTCAGTGTCGACACTGCGATGTTTCCCTCGGAAGGTGAGAACGCAGAGTGCATCCCACCTTCCTGATCGACGGTGGCAGTGGGCCTTCGGATAGGCGCGCTTGGTCGCTCGAAGCGTCGACCCCGGGCCTATGCCTCTTCTTGTGTGTTGCCGGTGGGAGTGCGTCCACACGTCATCGACTCGGTGCCCCGTGAGCCCCACCCAGCCCGCCAGCGGAGCCCCGTAGAACCAGTCAGGCGGCACGACGCGAGCCGGCCTACCGAGAGACTTGCGAACGGAGCTTGCGCGCTCTCCGATTTGGACGCCTGCGATACCTCGTCCCGGGACGATCCGCGCACTAGCGGTAGTCGCAACGATGCCGATAGCAAGGATGAGCGTCAACCCAACCGCCACAGCCAAGATCGCCCGTGGCCTCACGGATGCCATTCAGTCAGAGGTGGAGTCCACGACGTCGTCGGGCAATAGGTCGTCGGCGTTTCCACAATCCAGGCGAATTCGCGCAGGATCTCGTGGTGGTCCATTTCTTCGTAGTCACAAACTGTCACCTGACCGGCAAAAGGCTGATTCCAGATCTGTGCCAGGTAGTAGTGCCAGATGCCGGAGAAGGTCGGACGACTGCCGCGGCCACCAGTTCGTGCCTCCGTCGCTCCCCCAGCCATGATCACCAGCCGGTTGACGGGGTTCGACTTGACCCAGCCAGCGAGCAACGAGTTCACATATCCCTGATCATCACAAGAGCCATTGATTTCATCGCCGCCCCCCGGATCGAAAAGAACCACTCGATGCACGTTAGCTCGCACCGAGGGTGAGAGAAGAGCGAAAATCGGCCCCAACCGTCCGAGGCTCCAGCCTGCCAACGTCCCCACGTTGGAACCGAGAGAGGCGACGTAGCGAGCAGACGGTTCGACGTCGCACCCGTGCTGCCAGTCGCGCTTGCGTAGTTCGTGGAAGGCAATTCCAGTTCCATCACCAAGGCCATTGGGGTATTCGTTTGGCGAGAAGAAGACCGAGTTCAAACCCGACTTGGGAGCGCTTTCCTTGGCTTCGATTCCGGCAGTCCCAAGTGGACAGGCCCCCTCCCCGGGAGAAGGCTGTCCGGCGGCAACCCCATCGTCGATGAAGTGGGCGTTGACCCAACCCCTGCCTGCGCTCGGGCGGCTGAGGTTTTCCACATAGCTCCACCAGGTATTGGCGTAGGGGCCGACCGGATCGCCAACAGAACCGCAGATCACCTGGACCCGATCCCCGGTGTAGACGCCGACACCGGGAGTCCTAGGGGTATCTCCCCAATGAGGCGAGCTGCGAAAGTAGACACCCCCGTCGGCATCGACGATCGAATAGACAGATCCCCCTGCAGCCGGAACGGGACTCGGCACCGGGGCGGCGCCGGGTGGGGCCGGGGCTGATCCTGCTCCGCAAAGCGGAACCCCGTACTTGGCCGTCAGTTCTTCGTTGGAGTGATAGCTGCTGTCGTCGTAGTAAGAGGCGTAGAAGCCCGTGACGCCGCCGTAGGTCACGTTGAACCAAATCGGAACGCCATTGATGTTCTGCCCCCACGCGAAGCAATGAAAATCGGGGCTCGCCCCTTCCGGCATCCAGCCAACCGGGGGACGCGACGTATTTGGTTCGGGGCGGATAAAGACCCCTTCTCCACTGGTATTGGCGATGTGAATTGGAGCCGAAATAGCGCAGGCACCAGCAGGCAGAAGCAAGGCTACGAATAGCGCGAAAGCAGCGACTGCTGCCCATCGACGCGCGCGAACCCTGCGCCGTCTCAACCCCGTGAGCGATCTAGTCCCGTCTGTCAAGGCGGCGAATACTAATGAATCATCCGTATCTATTAAATACTGGAAAGTTTCTGCTCGGTTTCGGCGCTCAACCGTGGACCTTGCGGACCTCGAAATCGGTAACCTGCATCACCTCAGAGCACTTCAGGTCGCCTGAAGGCACTGAATGGAACTGAAAACGTCCTCTACCCCGATTGACAGCCTGGACCGAACGGTCGCGCGGCTTCAATGGCACGAGCTCGTCGATGTGCGGGCGGGGCGGACGCCCGGCAATGCAGTCCAACTCCAACTCGACTGCGTCCCAGGTCCAGCGGCCAAGGCTTACGCATAACGCTCGCTAGCCGATATCCGCAGCATCGCGACCGGGGCTCCTGCCACAAGCGCCGACCCGGTCCTAGAGCACCGAATGGCATCGAACACGAGGTCCTGAAGCGTCGAGGACGAAGAGGGCATCGCCGACTACCCGAAAATCGCTCCGCTGTCGCGCAGCTTCTTCGTGCAGTCGCCTTCGTGGGTGACGAAAACGCAGTATTCGTCGACGCGGGTCAGTCGGTAGGAGAAGTGAGCCCGCTTTTCGTGATGCGGGAAGGTCAGCCAGATCTGCCCTCGCCCGACATAGCCGGTGTCGCCGATCACCCAGCTCATCTTGCAGCCGACCCGTGTCGCCGAGACGCGTCGATTGCATTTGATGCTGCCGCCGGCACGGGCTTCGTAGCTGAACCGGCTGAGGACCGAACGCATGTAGTTGCGAGCCGCATAGCCGCCGAGGCGGTGGACGGGCTCGGGCTTGAAGCGCTCGCATGGATAGGGAATCGGCTGGTCGAAGCCTTCAGGGCCAGGTCCCTCGAGATCCTCGACGGAGAGTCGTGAGAACTGCCAGTGGCCGACCGTCGGGCAGTAGATCGGCCGCCAGAGGCGCAGGAGCGCTTCGTCTTCGGCGTAGTCCCGACAGGCGACGAGCGGCACATCCGGCGAGCAGGAGGGAAAGCGAAGGGTGCCGTGCGTCGATGCCCGGCTCGACCCCCATTCTTCCCAGCCTCGGTCGGCGAGGAAGCGGACCTTCCCGTCGGCGCAGGTCAGGGCGATTTCGTTGGGTTCATAGATCGAGCCCGAGCAGCCGATCACGAAGTAGACCCGGCGCGAGCTCGCCTCGGCGGAACTGGAACGGCCACGGCGGCCCCAGGTCGAGGGGTGGTCTTCGGGCCTGCTCGACCCGTAGACCCAGCGGTTGCGGCGATGGCAGTACATCTGGCTTCCACCCAGCCCCGTCAGGCAGCGAAAGCCGTCAACGTCGTAGTAGATCGAACCGTCGCCGGTCTTCCCGTCGAAATGATCACCGCCAAGGACTCGTTCGAAGTATCCGCCCGCCACTTCCCGGCCGGTCTTGCACGAGGCGCGAACCGCGGCAACGCGGATCTTCGCACCTTCGACCGTCACCGAATGACAGGGCACCGCGGCGGTCGCATTGCTCGATGTGGCCCCAAGCGCCAGCTGGGCCATCGACAACAAAGCGATTGCCACGGCGAGTCGGCTGACCGAGCTGAGCGACTCCGAGCGCATTGCTCGCAGCCTATCCCAGGGAATCCATCGAGTTGGAATCGGGTACGCGGGACTCGGCGGGGACCCTTTGGTCACGGGTTGGAAGAAACAAGCCGTGACTGCGCAGAGCAAAAGTTAGGGACTGCGTCATGCCGTTCTATTTCCTAGCAGTGGTTGTGGGGCTGACCAAAAACTCTGCTTCCTTTCGCAACTCAGGTTTCGTCTAGCAACGACAGGAGGAATGATGAGGAGATGCAGTTGCCTGTTCTTGGCAGTGGCTGGGATCGTGCTGATCCTCCCGGTGGCGCAAGCGGGTGCCTATAGCTCCGGCTCCCTCACCAACGCCTACGCCAACTCAGACTGGACGAAAGCGAGTTTCAACCTCTCGGTGACGGGCACTCCTTGCCTGAGCGGCTTCTGCGAATGGCGTCCGATCGTCATGGCCCAGCCCAACCTGCCCTCCTACAACTGCAAGCAGCAGGAGTGGGCCGACTCGGATCCGAACACGCAGCAGGCTTGGCTGGGGCCGGCGTTTACGACGAACACGACCTACTCGGCCACGGTCACCGACGTGCCTATCCTCAACCGAGTCGTTGGTCAGAGGCTCTGCCTAGAAGTCTTCGGCCAAAACGAACACACAAGCCCGGTCTGTGAATCGCAGCGAAAAGTCTTCGAAGAATTCTTCCACGAACCGCAGCCGCCCTGCCAGCCTGAAAAATTCATCTTCTCCGAAACCGCCGGTGGCGCCATCCTGACGCTCGCCCCAGCGGCTCCAGTGGTTCCGTCCGCCGCAAGCACGCCTGCGACGCCGGCTCCATCGTCAAAGAAGCAGAGCTTGCATTGCCCCAAAGGCAAGCGGAAGGCCACCAAACAGGGCAAACAGACCTGCGTGAAGAAGCGCCATAAGCGGGCAAGCAAAGACGCCGGCAAGAAATGATGGAGTGCGCGCCGAGCAGCCCAACGTGACGAAAGGCTTTCCGCCGGCTCGCTCATCGCCTTCGCTGCGCTTGTGGTCGGGCTCGGGCTCATTGCGTGCGGCGACAGCGCCAAAAGCGCGGCTCCGGGGCGGCGGTGGTCGAATCGAGCGAACGATTCCCCGAAGCGTTCATCGACCCCGACGGCAGCAAGATCTGTGACCTCTCGAGCACGAAGGCGATCTCGGGATTGCTGCTTATCAGCAGCGGCGACAACGATTCGAAGCGCTCAATTGCCCGAGTGCGATTTCAAGACGAAGCCGACGTCCTCCGCTGCCGAGCCTTGAGGACTCAGGTTCAGATCGACTATAGGCAAGTAACGACTGGAGTGAAAGAGACTCCGTCCGCTTGCCTCCGTGTAGGTTGCGACGCCAAGGTGCATTGAGCTATAAACCAAAAAATATTCCGGTGAATCCTGCCTCGTAACAGCGCTTCATCAATTTGGTGCCCAGGTTCAGGCGATCCTTGTGGAGGGTGTTGCACTCCGGCTTGAAGTAGTTGATCAACAGTGCCTCGGTGAGATCGATGCGATCACGCTCGCGCAGAATCTCTCGAGCCCTGCTGTCGGCACTCTGCATCGCCTCTTCGCTGATCTCGACGCCGGGTTTCGCGCCTCCAATGGTTTCAATCGTTGTCCCCGCCCCAAGAACAATCCAGACATCGCGATTGGGATGGTTCTCCATCGTGTCCTCGACGATTTCCTGGTACCGGCTATGGGAGTCGAGTCGGTCAAGCGCGCAAGACTCCCGAAGCTCGCCACGAGCGCGACCGATGTAGTGAACCTTTAGATCGAAAAGCGAGGGTGCATAGGGATCTGGGACAAGGTTCAGCTGCGCAACGAGACCGAGGTCAAAGCTGAGTTCCTGATCCTCGCCTTTCATCACAATCGTCCTGCCACCGGACCGCAACGAGACATCGGTTATCCCCTCGGGGAGGCTGGCGGTGTGCCGATACACTTCCTCGCTCCCGTCGTCATCGACAATCTTCAGGGAAAGACTCAGTTTGCCGTCGAGGATCTTCGTTGCGTCCTCAATGGCCTTGACCGACGGTCGCGAGCAGATGAAATAGAAGGCTAGGCGGCCGACCTCCTCCTGCAGCTCAGCGGCGGACCGCCGTTCAGGTCCTCGCACGAGGCCGGTCCAGTCCGGCCCGACAATGGCCATCCGATATATGCCCTGTTCGTTGATGCAGGGCTCCTGCTGCTCCTGAGGCAGCCGAGGGTAGCCGAGCGCTTCTCCGAGCTCAATCCGTTGCTGCAGCGCCACCGGATCGGCATTGCCCTTGACGACAACCGTCTCTTTGGCCCAAGCGGGGTCCCAGTACTTCGACATCGGTACTACGCCCCTACGAAGCCCGCTCAACCTTGTAATCGAAAAACTCAGACACCTGCGAGACGAACCTTGTCCTGTGGAACTTCCACCTGGGCGCATCATCGAGCAGAGAGACAAAGAGGTCGCCGGAGAAATCTGGGCCGATCCCCTCGAAGACCAAGGCCAATACGAGGTCCAGGGTCTGGGAAGCCAGCCGAGTGAAGGCTTCGAGCACCTTTGGTCCCTCGAACCCCGCGAATTCCCCCCGCACGACGCGGGCAAGCCGTTCCTCGCTCGCTCGTCGCGATGGATGTACGAATCCACTCAAGGCGCTGAACGACTGACCAACAGCTTTCCGGAGCTCCTCTTTGTCCTCGATCATCCGCAGTACTACGTCACCGATCAGCGAGACCGAGGAGCGGGGGACTTTGGAGTTGTCGCCAAGGAAGCGGATCCGCTCCTCAAGCGACGCGTCCCCGGCCAACTGCTGATCTACATACACGTACTTCACAGCTGACTCGAGCAGATAGCGCAGCTCGCGTCGGGCCGCGTTGAAAGCCCCTTCTCGGCTCAGCATGCGAAGCGCGACGACGGACTCCAGCAGATCGTCCATCGAGCGCTGAAGAATCCACTCTTCGCTCTGCGGATAGCGCGAGAAGGCAAGCCAGCTTGAGCGCAGGCCCACGGCAAAGTCCTGTACGAGCCGGTCCAGATGGATCTCGGCATCCTCATAGCGCTTGGTCGACCGCGTGCCCTCGTGTGCCTCGATCAGCGCCTTGAGATCATCGGCGGCTGAGGAGATCTGGTCCTCTGCCTTACTCACGTCGTCCTTTCGTGAACCCCCTCTGGGCCGGAGTCTCCGCACCCACCGAGCGCTGCAGGATTGCAGTCACGACAGTTGCGAGCATTCCGTAAGTCCGCCACATGAGACCGGGACCGTACCCAATTCCCCGAGGCGCCATGACCCTCCCAGCCTTCTGCCTGTTCAGGCTCGTGGGCCAGACCAGATCCGGCAGAACTCATCGGCCAGGAACTCGCCCCGCCGGTCGATATCCCGCTCGGTAAACGCCTCCGGATGCTGATCAGACAGGCGAGTATTGAGCAGGAGCAAGCTGTGTCTCGCCAACCCGCGGCGCTTGTCATTAGCGACCTCCGGCGCGTGCCAGGGCCCGTGGCTCAAGCTGGAGTTCAGCTCGCCCGTGATCAGCGTGAGGTTGCCGAGGCGATGGAGATGCTGCTCGCGCCATTGGCGGGGGTCCTCGACCGACTCATCAAGCGACCAATGCGCCTCCCAAGACTGAGGAAGCACATGCTCGAGGGTCAGGTTCTCCGGTCTCGCCAGGCCCTGCTCGGTCCGTGGATCCTGCGTCCGCAGACGCGCCTCGATCTCCCAGAGAACCATGACCAACCGGTCCTGCCGCCGAAACCCATAGAGCTGCTTCTCGACGATCGTCTCCCTCACTTCCGCATCGGTCGGCCAGCGATTCACCGGAGCTTCCTGCCCGGCGAGGAATTCCTCCGCCGCCATGTCAACGTCTGCCAGCCTCCCCTTGAGGACCGCCACCAGTTCGGCCGCAAGGCGGTTGTAGTTCTTGGTCGTCACGCCGCAGATCATGCGTCGCACGATGAAGTCCTCGAGGATCGCAAGGACCCGGCGCCGGCGGCCCTCCTCCACATCAGGCTCCCGAAAGAGCAGCAGAGCGACCGGGATCATGGTCGTCGTGTCGAGCAGCTCCAGGAGGTCGAAGAAGCGTCGCTCGGGACTGCCCTCCGGCATCTCGTCGAAGGAGCGCACGATGGCCGCGTCCGAGCAGAGCCGAGGGATCAACTCCGCCATCGCTGGCGCCTCCGCCCGCGCCAAGACGCCGGCTTGGAAGGTCTTGAACAGCTCGGTGGCCGGGACCGGGCGGCCGAGCTCGACGACCAGCCAGTGCATCAGGAACAGATCCCCGTTCTTGGTGAAAAGGCGACCCTGGCGCCGGTCTTCGCGCCAGTATTCGCGGTCGAGCTCGGGCGCCCAGAAATCTTCGTAGAGCCGATCGGCGTCCGCAGATTCCTCGCTGGCGGTCAGGAACACAGAGTTCTTCAACAGATCGAGGGCGATCAGAGGCGTTCCCCGTGCGTTCAAGGTCTCGAAGATCACCTGCGGGTTGTCACTGTCCTCCAGCCGGATGGCCACCAGCTTCAACAGATCCGTCGCCGTTACCCGAAGAGCCTCGAGCCGTCGACCAGGCTCGGCATCTTCTGTCGCCCACTCTTCGATGCGCTCGCGGAAATAGGCGGCCGCCTCTTGGATCTCGTTGCCCGGATCGTCCTCTGCCTCGCCTGGGTCGCTGTCGGCCGCCATAGCCGCCTCGAATGCGCTTCGGTTCGCATTGGTCGGCCAGACCTTGAAGCGCTCGATCCCCTCGGCCAGCAAAGGATCGTTGTAGACGAGGCGACGAACGAGTTGCGCCTGATCCCCGCAGCCCAAAGCGTCGGCGCAACGTGCTGCCGCGCAGAGGAATAGCTGCAGCGTCGTCAAGCGCTGCTGTCCGTCGATAACCAGGAATCGCTGCGGGGTCCCGGGCGGATTGTCCTCCTGCTGGATGACGATCGCCCCGAGGAAGTGACTCGGCGAGCCACTCGAAGCGCCACCGTCAAGCACGTGCTCGACGACGGTCAAGATGTCTTCCCAAAGGGGCTCCCACTGCTGCTCACACGTCCACACGTAGGGCCGCTGATACAGCGGGATCACGTAGCGGACGTCAAGCTGAAAGAGCTGCGTGAGGTTGCGGGTCTCCGCCTGCATATGGTTGGACCCTATCCGCAGTGGTTCAGCGGTTCGCCGCGACCGCGACCTGCCAGGAGGAGATCCTCGAATCGCTCGGATCGACCTCGCGCCACTGCTCGAGCAGCTCGGCCGCCTGAGTCCAATCCCCCAGCTCGCGCCCGACGACCAGCATCGAAAACATGAAGGCGTTCCCCCGTATCGACCTCGCCGCACTGCGATCGCCCGCGAGGGAGACCAAGACCTGGCGCGCTTGCTCGAACTTCTCGTCTGCGGCCAAGGCCTGTCCGCATTCAAGCGCCATCGGCTGGTCGGGGCCGCGGGCGAGAAGCCGTTCGGCGGCACGCGCCCGCTGTTTGCGATTGCCCCAGATCTTCGTGATCCGAACCATGGCCTCAAGGGCCCAGCGCTCCTCGCCGTGCTCTTCCAGCAGCTCCATCGCAGCACGCGGGTCTTGGCACTTTGCCAGGTAGATCGCCCTTCCCCCCACCCAAACCTTCGCCAGCCCGGCCTCCTTGAGCACCCTCTCAGCGCTCTCACTCCACCCGAGTCGCGGCTTCTCCACGGCGAGCATCGACCGGTTGATCGCCGCCTTCACAGCCTCGGGTCCCCCCTCTTTCGCGATGCGCTCGAGCGCTTTGGCGGCCTCAGCAGATTCGTCGCCGTGGCGAGCGAGGCCGGTCGCGTATTGGCGGATTCGCTCGGCCGCCGCCATGTCCGTCCTCGCCTTCGCGATGAAGCTCAGCGCGTCCTCGGGGTGATCGGCACGCAGGGCAGCTTCGGCCAATATCTCGGCCCCCATCGGCGCCTCGAGCTCGTTCTCTGTGGCCTCCTCAACCAACTCGCCGGCCGCCTCGCTCTCCGCGAGGAGCAGAAAACTGTCGATCCTCAGCATCAGCAACCTGCCCGCCTCTTCGAAGCGCCGCTGCTCTAGAAAGTCGACGCGCAGCTCGCGTGCTTCCTCGCCTGCAACCTCCAGCTCCGGCGCGCTGTATGCACGGTCACGCCCGACCGCAATCCGCGCGTCATGGACAACCACGTTGAGCTGACAGAGGCGCACCTGGACCATGTCGGGCGCCCTCGCCCTGGCCTCCTCGACGGCTCGCCGTGCCTGTGGCACTTCCTCTCGGATCAGGTAGGCGACCGAGCGCTGCAACGACGCGAGGGCAAGCAGTTCCGGATCGTCGGTCTTAATCCCGTCGAGCAGCGCCATCTGATCCGTGAGCGAAGGCGCATCGGCGACGTCCTCCAACAAGAGCCTTGGGTGCGCCGGGTCAAGCCCCCGCGCCTCCTCGAGCAGGCGCTTGCGGCGATCCTCGTCTCCGGCGACGCCGGCAGCAACCGCGGCGCGGACATAGAAGTCGACTCGTGAGCCTGCCTCAACCGTGAGGGCGGCCCGCTCCCAGACCACCATCGATCGCGCCCAGTCGCCGTGCTGCTCGGCCAGCCGAGCCACGCCTTTCAAGAGCTCTGCGGGCCCGGTGGCGAGCCACCTTGGCCAGGCGTCGATCACGGCTGCGACCCGGTGCGGGTCAACTGGCTCGCCCACCTCCTGTTGAAGCTTCTCCAGCAGCTCCGGCGAGCTCTTGCCCAGCGCGGTGAGCGCCTTGTGGGCACCGCTCGGCGCCCAATCTACGGCCAGCAGGCGCAGCCCAGCCTCGGCTCGGCCCTCCGCGCCCACCGCATTCAGGATCGCGTTGCTCTGCTCGGCAAGCGCAGCGACTTGGTCGCTGACACCCTCCACCTGATTGCCGAGGTCCTCGCGGACCTGGGTTGCCTGTACGTCAACCGCAGTGGAGGTATCAACCTGCGCCCCGCCTACATTTCGCGCCAGGATGGTGGCGATCTCTTCGACGACTTCGCCCCGACCTGCGCCGAGGCCATCAGCGTCGAGCCAGCTACCAAGGTGACTCCGAATCCTCGTCAGGGCCGCTGGGTCACCATCCATGGCGAAGCCACGGAAGGCGCTGCGAAACTGAGGGTCAACGAGCTGGCCTCTGATCTGCCTACAGACGGAGTCGCGAGTCGCCCGATCGCCTTCCACGACCGTCGAAAGACGAAACTCCTTCCTAAGCACACGCAACAAATTGCGGGCTGGATCTCGGCGACGCCACCGTTTGACGCCGCGCAGCGAAGCGCTCGCAATCGAGCCGGGAAAGCTAGTCAGATCCGGAGCGCCCATCGACCTTGAAGGTAGCGACCCCGACGGAGCCAATCCCCGGCTTCTTCTGCTGCAACACGCTTTCTGCGGGCACCGGCAGCATCGCCATCTACTCAGCGTCTCGTCGCCACCGGCGCCGGGCTTAACGGGACGGCCGGCTAAACACCCGAGCAGTATGAGCCAACAGCAGCTTGGAGAGGTTGAGCGCGAAGGCAGCGTCGCCGTGGTCAACCGGGAACTCCCCCTGCTGCGGCCCTTCGTCAGCTGCGTGCCGCCCAAGATGGAGATAGTTGCCCGCCGCCAAGACCAAGGCGTCAAGCGTGTCGCGCTCGCGCGCGTACTCGAGGCTGGCAAAAATCGCCTTCGGCGCGCCGGGCAGGGCTTCGATCGCTGCCCTGCAGGCAAGAAAGACCTGGGGGTCTTGGCCTTCTCGGAGAGCTCGCTCCGCTGAGCGAACGTGGTTGGCGGCCTGGCGCAAAGGATGGTCGCCGCGAGGGATCGCGACCTCGGTGCAGAGGTACTCGGTGGTGCCGATCGGTTCCAGGACCTTCGTAAACCACTCACTGCGGGCGACCTGAAAGCGCAGCTGCGTGTCTTCGCGCCTGGCCGAAATTTTCAAACACCCACTCCCTCGGCTGGGGTTCGCTGGAGAAGCCAGGGCCGTCCTCGTTGAGGTCACGAGCTCGCAGCCATCCAGAGAGCCGCAGGGAGATGTCGATCGCGCTCCCGGTTAGGGCACCGTCGATGTACTCGAGGGCGGCTCTGGATACCGGGACCTCAAGCTCAAGCTGGTACTCGGTTGGCGCAAGATGCGCTCCGGTCAGGGTTCCCTGGCCCAGGCGCTCTTCGCCGAGCAGGAGCTCTCCATGCATGAAGTGGATCTGCACCTCCATCTTTTCGCGAGAGGTGCGCGCCTTGAACTGGAATGCGAGGCGCGGGGAGACCGCGCCCCTCCCGTGGACTGCCTCGGGATCGAGTCGCGCCCAGGTTCTAACACCGTCGCCGAGAGTGAGCTCCATCGTGCGAAACAGTAGAGCCGACAGAGGCCGTAGGGCCGCGAGAGTGCGAGCGTCGGTGCGGATCTTCAATTTTCGGCGGAATCTTGTCGGAATAGCGCCGGAGCGCTACACTCCCCCCCATGAGCACCGCCTACGCAGAAGAGGCGATCCACGTCCACGACACCGGGCATCTGTCCGACCGCGACATCGCCGACGCTACCGGCGCGGCGCCGAGCACGGTGCGGGAATGGCTGACCGGCCGCAGCGCTCCCAGCGGATCGCGCGCAGAGCGCCTGGTCGAGCTTTCCTCGATCGTCGAGCGCCTCTCTCGAGTCATCCGCCCCACCTACATCCCGGTGTGGCTCCACAAGCCGGTGGAACTGCTCGATGACGACAAGCCGATCGAGCGGATCGCCGGTGGCGACTACCGTTCGGTGGCGCGGCTGATCTCAGGTCTCGAGGACCCCGGCGCCGTCTGAGGTGGCCGGCGACGTCGCTGCGGTCGCCGTTCGCGGCCATTGGTTCAAGCACACCTACCCGGGATCCCTTTCCCTGCCAGAGCGCGAGCCGCCGCCAGAAAATCGCTGGCAGCGAGGCGACGTCGTCGATGCTCTCTACCTCGGCGACAGCGAGGACACGGTGTGGGCGGAGTGGTATCGGCACCTGGCCGAGCGGGCCATTCCACCGCTCGCCCAGATGCCGCGCGAGCTCTGGACCTGGGAGATAGATATCGAGGTCGCGGATCTCTCAACCGCGGAGCGACTCACCGCGGCGGGACTGCCCTTGCCGGTGCCGGGGCGCCGCTCGTGGCCTGCCTTCCAGAAAGTCGGAGAGCGGCTCCACGGCGAAGGGTGGCCCGGTCTTCTCGCGCCAAGCGCCGCGCTGCCCAAAGGCAGGGTGCTTTGCCTCTTCCGCGACAAGGACGGCGTTCGCGGCGCCGAGCCCGTCTCGGCGCCCCGCCGGGTTCCCGAGCCTCCCCCTCCCCCGGCCGGCCTTCGGACCTAACGTAGATGCCCCGAAAAGTGTGGACTTTTTATGGACCTCGAAATCGGTAACCTGCGTCACCTCAGAGCACTTCAGATCGCCTTAAAGCGGCTGATGGAGCAGAAATCACCCCCAAGCGCAAGTTTGAGGGCCTTGTGTCCCTAACGGGACGTGATGGTTCGACTCCATTCAGCCGCACTCGGAAGCCCCCGCAAATCGGGGGTTTCTGCGTTGTAGGGCGGCCGGCGCGGGAATCGCTAGCGCGCTTTGTGCGCCAGTGGTGCGCCAGCCAGCCTCCGAAACAGCCGGATTGAGTCGGACACAGCCGGAATTGATTTTGCCCTGGAGACGATTTTCCGCTCCACCACGCGGCATAGCCTCCTCAGCGAAAGAGCCTTGTGCCCCTAACGGGGCGTGGAGGTTCGACTCCTCTCCGCCGCATGAAATCCTCTCGAATGAGGCGTTTGCCGGCCTGCACGGTCGGGGCCGTCGGGGAAGCGTTCGTGCGCCCAGTCCGCGCCCTGCCGGTCTTTGGCTCACCACGAAAATCCCGCAATTGCGGGATTTTCGTGGTGAGGCTGGCAGCGGTTTTACGAGCGATTCATTCTCGGAACTCCGCCAGGGTGGTGTCGACTCCCAAGGAGTCCGTACTCCATCCGACCCCGAAGCAGCTGCTTTCCAGACACGAAGCACCGAAGAAAGCGCTGAAGGTCGCCCCGGCGGGATTCGGGGTACCCTGAATCGACCAACTGGTGCCGTTCCATACCTCGGCAAGAGTCTGATTCGATCCGCCGCTGCCGCTGACCCAGCTCCCGGCCGCCGTGCAGGCCGTTTCGGTAGCACAGGAGGCCTCCTGGAAGACACTTGCGATGCTCCCGGCAGGATTGGGCGTGCTCTGCAACGTCCAGGTCGACGTCCCATCGAAACGGTAGGCCAGCGTGAACTGTTCGAATTCACTGTTCTTCCAACCCCCCACCGCCGTGCAGCGGTTCGGCGAGGGCGTGCAGGCGACATCGAGCAGGGTGCTTTGGGCGGCTCCTTCAGGATCCGTCACAGTCTGGATTTTCCATTCGGTGCCGTTCCAGAACTCGACTAGGCTTTTGATTGAGCCGCCACTGGTCGTGTAGCGGCCCACGGCGACGCAGAAGTTCGACCATAGGCAATCAACGCCATCGAACTGGCTTGAACTGGCTTCTTTGGGAATTGGCACCGTGCTCAAAGTCCACGTAGGACTATTCCATTCCGCCACGATGGCCGTTTTGACGCCTTTGACGACCGCTGAGCCGGCCGCCGCGCATTCCGCCGTATTGTTGCACCCAACCGCCACCAATTCGCTCGACGTCGCTTCTGATGGCACCGGCGTCGTCTGGACCGCCCATTTGCCTTCGTTCCAGAGCTCCCCGAGAGTCGCTGGACTGGCTTCGGAGTTTTGATAGCTGCCTACCGCTAGACACCGAGTTTCCGAAGGACAGTCGACGCCGAACAGGCGGTTCTGGACGGAGCCGGACTTTTTCGCAGGGGTCTGTTCCGACCAAGAGGTTCCGTTCCAGCGCTGGACCATCGGGCTATCCACACTCGAGGTAGTGCTCTTTCCAACCGCAGTGCAGGCTTTCGTGCTTGGGTTGCAGCTGACGTCGTAGAGATTACTGTCGCTCGCTCCTTTGGTGTTCAGAGTTTCCTTGATTTTCCAAAGCGTAGTCGACGTCGTGAAGGACAATTCGCTGCCGGGAGTCGTACCAATGGAGTTCGAGGCAGATATACGGAAGTAATACAGGGTCCCTGGTTCAAGGCTCACTTCCGCTTTCACTTTTTTACTTTCAGTGCCAATGTTTACCGGCGTCGTAGATTTAGTGAGCGATTCTTTTGCAGTGCCATATTCAAACTTGTAGGTCGTAGAAAGTTTTTCTGGGTTTACGAACCCGTTCAACGTCGCGCCGCTACTCGTGATCCCGGTGGCCGCTTCGGTTGTAACCGACGGTTTTTTACCAGGCGGCGGTTCTGCAAGCGTTGAAAATTTCACCGTGGCTCCCGTATTCGAGCCGCCGGCATTTGACGCTTTTAGACGATATTCGTAAGCAGTATTTGGCTGCAGAAACGGTTCGAATTCCGATACTGATTCGCTTAGAACGTAGTGCGTTCCGTTTTCTGTCCAGCTAGGGCCCCCGCTTTTTTTAATTTCGAATTGGTAGCTCGTTGTTTCACAGCCGTTCGTTTTCACCTGACCGTTCAGGTGAGCCGAGGTATAAGAGATGCCTGAAGCTGCCGTAGTCGTAACCGATGGCGCTCCACATCCACCCCCACCGCCGCCGCTGCAGGCTGCAGCAATGCCTGCACAGAACACCAGCACCGTAAAGCTGGAACTCGCGCAGATCGCAACTATGCATGTTATGAACCTATGTAATCGTGAAAACATTGGCTTGTCTCCTCATTGAGTTACGTACTCATTCTCTGCTCAATCCAAGCTGTCTTTCCTAGGTCAACTGATTTTGAGAACTGGGACATCTCTGACAGCTTCTCTCTGCAAAGCTTGAACGGCTCTTTCCAATGAATCTTGGACTTCATCTAGAACCGTCGACGCGTCGGGGCGGCCAGTCAATTCAAACGAAGGGGTGGAATACAAACCCTGGACATGAGCGAAGTGAACACTCGACGCAATGGGCGCAAATAGCGATATATCTTTGCGATCTCGATTCCACTGCCGCATATTTAGTTCTGGGACTTGAGATGCGATGTGAGCAAAAAATGCGTCGTTTGCGTATTCGGTGAAATGCTGGCCCTGCTGGTGCACGAACGTCAAGACAAAATTCCACATTTTTTCTTGCCTACCAGCGGCTCGAGCCGCCTCTTCTTGGCTAAAAAAGGTCTGTTCATTTATCGTGTCTGTCCTGAGCGAGCGATATTCGATCTTTACGGCGCCGGTACGCACCCAATCGCTGATGATCAAAGGCAGATGTGACTCGACGAAGTGCTTTACCGTCGGGCACTCCAGGTCGGCAAACATCTGAATGGTCACCGGTGCATTCGACGATCCCAGGATGGCACCGCGCTGAGGAATGCCGGCGAGCAGAGCGGTGACTTCTTGATCTATCTGCTTTTGGCTGGGGCTGCCGCCGGCTCCGAATCCCAGAATCGCTGTTGCGGCGAGGATCGCGGCTATGGCAAGAGCCGGGAGCAAGATCGCTGTCCGCCGTGAGTCTTTCGGACTTTGACGCTGTGGAGGTTCAGCCGCGACTCGGGCCTGTTGCCGCTTCGCCTTACGCCTTGCGTTGTATGCGCGAGACACGCCCCTCCTCCGTTCTAGGGTTGCCCGAAGTTCGTTCCTTGACTGGTAATCGAGGATTTCGGGCCTCCGCTGTAGAGGCGTCTCCCAACATAAGGGACAATAGGTTTAAGTCAAGTTTTTTTGGGTAACTGGATAGGTTTCGCGCGAAACCTAGCTTGGCTGCACTATGTGCGGACTTCGTGCCCAGTGGTGCGCCAGTCGGCCCCCGAAATAGCCGGATTAAGTCGGAGACAGCCGGAAGTGATTTGGTTCTACAGGCCGCTTTCCGCTCTAGCAAGCGGTGCCTGGGCAGCTTGAGGGCCTTGTGTCCCTAACGGGACGTGATGGTTCGACTCCATTCAGCGCACTCGGAAGCCCCCGCAAGTCGGGGTTTCGCGTGGGGCAGTCAGTCCGGGATGGCCGAACGCATCGGTGCGCCAAGCGGTGCGCTGGTTATGCTTCCGCCTTGAGGGTCGGGGAAGCCAAAATACGCCGCTGTGAGCGGGGCGACGTGCCGGGGGTGTTGGCACTTTGGGAGCTGGCTCGGAGCGAGCATGCGAGCAGGGCTGACCGCGTCGATGATGTGGAACGCCTGATTGCCGACTCCCCGGCCGCGCTCTTGGTGGCTGAGCTTGACGGAGAGATCGTCGGGGCCCTGATCGCCGCCTGGGACGGCTGGCGGGGGAACATGTACCGGCTCGCGGTGCGGGACGGGCACCGCCGGCAGGGGATCGGAATTGCGCTGACGCGCGCCGGCGAGGAGTATTTGCGCCAGTGCGGAGTCAGTCGCGTGACTGCCCTGGTCGCCTTTGACGACGAGATGGCGGGAGGGTTCTGGGAGTCCGCCGGTTATCCAGTGGATCAGGAGATCGGCCGGCGAGTTCGCAACCTCTAGAGGAACTACAGCCAGTCCCTCCTAGGCCCGAGCGCAGGCGAGGCGATGCGCGCCCCTTGTCCCCCATCGAGCCACCCACTCGCCTCGGTTGCCGTTCATTCGCAGTGCATCGAGCGGGCCTCCGCCTGCTCCTGCGCCAGCTCCCGCCAGGGCTCGATCTTCCAGAACCGCCGGGCGCGACCGGATGTCGATGGCAGGACCCAGACCGCGGCGCCGCCGAGCTGCTCCTCCTGGAGGCCGTAGGTGACGTCGCGTTCGAGCGCGCCGCGGGCGGCGTTCTTGCCGTTGAAGGCGAGGTTGGCGGGTTCGGCCTCGGCGATCCGGGATTGCAGGCCGGATACGTCGAACTCGACGGTGCCGACTTCCTCGTCGGAGCCGTGCAGCAGCTTGCAGATGTCCGTGAGGCCGATGCCGAACTCCGGCAGCCGGGCGAATTCCTTGGGCGACAGCTCGACCGGGGTCAGCCCGATCTCGTGCAGCGTCGTCCAGAAGGAATTGCCGGGACCGGCGTAGTAGGCGCCGGCCCGGGCCGAAGCGGTGCCAGCGGCGGTGCCGCAGAAGACGATCCGCAGCTCGGGCGCGAGGATGTCGGGCAGGACGTCGGCCACTGCTACGCGGGCGGCTTCTCGACCTCGATGCGACCTTCCTCGGCGGCGGCCTCGAGGGCTGCGTAATCGCTTTCGTTCTGATCCGCGTAGGCCTCGGCGAAGCTGGCGATCGCCTTGTCGAAGGTGTCGCTCTTGCCCAGGTAGGCGGCGATCGCGATGCGGTCACCGCTGCGGGCGTGGGCGTGGGCCAGGGTGGTGCCGCAGATCTCGGCGTAGGCGGTGAGGCCGCGGGTGTCCATGTTCTCGACCTTGGCCGAGCCCTTCTGGTCCCAGAGCTGGCGCACGTAGAAGTCGCGCTGCTCGCCGTCGATGCCCCTTACCTTGACCCAGCCGAGCAGGATGTCGCTGGCGGCCTGGGTCAGGCGCTGGCCCTGGACGACGCGCTCGCCCTGGTTCTCGAAGGCGCTCGGCTCGGCGTAGGGCTCGAGCACGGAGCGCTGCGCTTCCTTGGCTTGCAGGAAGAGCGGATCGCCGCCGTCGCGCCCCACCATCAAGACGATGAAGGCGCGGGTGCCGACGCTGCCGACGCCGACCACCTTGAGCGCCGCGTCGACGAAGCGGTAGCCGTCGAGCAGGACGCGGCGGTCCTCGGGGAGCGTCTCGCGGTATTCGGCGATGATCTTCAGCACCACCGCTTCGATGTTCGCGTCCTCGTCGACGAGCTCGTCAAGCGGCACGATCAGCGGCGGTTCGCTGACGATCCGCAGCTTGCCGTCGACTTCGCGGGTCAACTTGGAGAGGGCCCGCATGCGGTCCTTGGCGCGGGTCTTGGCCAGGTTGCGGCGGAAGGTGGCGGCCTCCTTCTCGCCGGCCGCGGCCTCCCAGCCCTTGGCGACCGTCTCGATGTCCATCTTCGTGTACCAGACCTCGAGGTTGCCGAGGCCGGCCATGCGCTGCATCGCCTGGCGGTACTCGGCGGCCATCGCGGCGACGATCTCGACTCGCTGGCGGCGCTTGAAGCCGCGCTCGCGGCCGGCGACGGAGAAGCTCGCCGCAAGCCGCATCACGTCCCACTCCCACGGCCCCGGCAGGGTCTCGTCGAAGTCGTTGACGTCGAAGACGAGCTCGCGGTCGGGCGAGGCGTAGGCACCGAAGTTGGAGAGGTGGGCGTCGCCGCAGAGCTGCACGTCGAAGCCGCTGCGCGCGGTGCCCGCGAGGTCGGCCGCCATCACCGCTGCGGCGCCGCGGTAGAAGGTGAACGGCGAGACCAGCATCCGCCCGTAGCGCAGCGGCACCAGCTGGCCGACCCGCGAGGTCGCCTGGGCCTCGAGCAGCTCGACCGGGTCGGGCCGATCGGCGGCCGGCGCCCACTCGCCATGGCTCGATCGCGGCGCCTCGCTGCGGGCGGCTTTGCCGGCGGCGGCGCGCTCGGCGGGAGATTTGGAGCTGTGCAGGGGGTCGGCCATCAGGCGGGCGAGGGCTCGGGGTCGAGCCGCGGCGGATCGGGGCCGGCCTCGAGCTGGTCGAAGCGCTGAGTCGGCAGGCGCCCGGTGCTGCAGAACGAGACTAGCGTGAGCAGGGCGGCGAAGAGGAAGGCCGTCTTCAGCGCGCTCAGCTGTGCGTCTTCGTAGTGGCTGACCAGCGCCTCGGTGGTGGCGGCGTCGACGCCCGCGGCGCTGGCGCTGGCCCGAACCTCATCCGAGGAGACGAAGCTCCCCCCGGCGCTCAACTTGGTTTCGAGCTGGCCCTGCACGTCGCTGGAGATCCGGGCGTCGCCGGCGACGTTGGCGGTGAAGGCCGCAATCAGACCGGTGATCACGATCGCGCCGAGCAGCGCCGTGCCAAGCGAGGAGCCGAGTTGCTGGGCGGTGCTCTGCAGCCCGCCGGCCTCACTGCGGTCCTCGTCGCCGACGGCCGACTGGACGACGTTGCCGAGCTGGGAAACGATCAGGCCCATGCCGATCCCGAGCACCCCCATCGCGACCAGGAAGGAGCCGTTGTCCAGCTCAGGCTCGATCGTCGCCATCAACATCAGGATCGAGACGAAGACGATCCCCAGCCCGGTCCGGACCAGCGGCCGCGGGGCGAAGCGCTTGGCCAGCGCCGAGCCGGCGAGGGCGGCGAAGAAGAGGCCGGCGGAGGCCGGCAGCATCCGCACCCCGGTTTCGAGCGCGTCGAGCCCTTGGACGATCTGCAGGAAGAGCGGGATGGTGAAGAAGACGCCCATCAGAATCAGGTTCTGGGCGAGGAACATCGCGACCCCGCCGCGCAGCTGGGCGATGCGCAGCAGCGGCAGGTGGACGAGCGGTTCGAGGCCCTGCTCTTCGCGGCGGCGCTCCCAGGCGACGAAGCCGGCCAGGATCAGCCCCCCGGCCGCGATCACGAACGGGGTCAGCGAGAAGCCAAAGGGCTCGAGCGGCGAGCTGCGCGGCACCAGCCAGCCCCAGTTGCTCGCCTGCAGGACGCCGAAGACGAGGACCGCCAGGCCCGCGGCCGAGAGCACGCTGCCGACCCAGTCGAGCACCGGCACGCTTCCTCTCCCGCTCGGGCTCCTTGATCAGCCGCGTGCCGGCCAGGATCCCGATCGCGACGACGACCTCGCCGATGAAGACGACCCGCCAGCTCAGCTCGGTCGTCGCCCAGCCGCCGAGGATCGGGCCGACGGCGATGCCGGCGCCGGCCACTCCCCCCAGCACCCCGTAGGCGATCGCGCGGTCGTTGCCCTTGTAGTTGCCGGCGACGAGGGCGATCAGGGCCGGGATGACGAGCGCGGCGCCGATGCCCTCGAGGATCGACCAGCCGAGCATCAGCGAGGGCACGCTCCAGGAAGCGGCGGTGAGGCCGGAGCCGACGGCGTAGATGCAGAGTGCCGATCGTGAAGGCGCGGCGCCGTCCCCCAGATGTCGCCGAGCTTGCCGCCGGTCAGCATCAGCCCCGCCATCACCAGCGCGTAGAAGGCGATCACCGCCTGGATCGTGGTGACGGTGGTGTCGAAGTCTTCGACCAGTTGCGAGATCGCGACGTTCATCACTGCCTGGTCGAGCACCATCAGGAACTGGGCGGCGCCGAGGACGACGAGCACTCCCCACTTGCCCATGGCTAGCTCACCACGCCGAGGATTCCATGGACGATGGCGAGGGCTCCAATCACGGCGGCAGCGATTATCCCTGCCTGACGACCGCTGCGCGCAAGCCAAGCGCGAAAGCCGTCGACGGCGAGCTGGGTCCGCTGCGGGGCCAGGGCGTAGCCGATCAGCGGAACCTCGAGCAGGGTCTGCTGGATCAGGCAGAAGACGATCACCAGCAGCGCGGTCGGGGCGGCGGCGGCATCGAGCCCGTCGATGCGGCCGAGCGCGACCAGGTAGGAGACGCCGGGAAAGCTGAGCAGGAGGCCGACGACGAAGGAGATTCGCGGCGAGCCGCGGCCGAGCAGGCGGATCGGCAGCGCCTGCTTTTCCTCCCCGTTCTTCGTCAGCTTGGCGTTCTTGCGCTGTTCCCTGCGCTCGCGCAGGGAACGGTCCCGGTCGGTCCCGAGGACGAAGGCAACGAGCAGCAGCAGCGAGCCGACGACTATGTCCTCGATCGGGCCGACCGTGTGCTTGCCGCCGATGGCGTTGGAGTCGTGCAGGGCGAAGACGATGACCAGGCCGACGCTGATGCTGGTCGTGTAGGCCCCGAGCAGGTAGCCGAGCATCAGCTTCTTCGGGCTCGGCAGGAGCAGCATCAGGGTGACCGCGGCGAGCAGGGTCGGGTTGAGCATCGCCAGCAGGGCCAGCCCGATGATCGAACCGAGGTCGCTCACCGACAGCGCTCGCAGAGGCCGCGCAGGACCACGTCGTGGTCGGTGACCTCAAAGCTGATCGAGTCGGAGAGCTTGCTGATCGCGCGCTCCAGCGAGGAGTCCTCGAAGGGGACCATGCGGCCGCACTGGCGACAGATCGCATGGTGATGGTGCTCGCCATCGGGCTCGACCCGCTCGTAGCTTGCGGTGCCCCGTGTCACCTCGAGGCGCTGCACCAGGCCGAGCTGCTCGAGCTGCTCGAGCGCCCGGTAGACGCTGGCGCGGCCGACCGCCGGCTTGCGACGGCGCAGCTCGTCGTCCAGCTCCAGGGCGGTGACGGCGCAGTCGTGGCGAGACAGCGCCTCGACCACCGCGGTGCGAGCGCCACCGCGCCGGTAGCCGGCCCCGTGCAGGGCGGAGAGAGCGTGGTCGGCCCAGGCGCTGTCTGTCTTCGTCGCCATCCTCAGGCGATCCTAACCTCAGCCTGGACGGGCGCCCGGCGCCGCGATGCGCGCAGCCGGCCCAGCGGCAGGGCGAGCAGGTAGACGGCGACGATCGCCAGCGCCACCGAGGCGCCGCCCGCGGTGCCCGCGTAGTAGGAGAGGTAGAGACCGCCGACGCCGGCGAGGACGGCGAGGGCCGCGGCGAGCAGCATCATCGGCAGCATGCGCTCGCTGAGCTGGCGCGCCGCCGCCGCCGGGCCGACGAAGACGGCGACGACGAGCAGGTTGCCGAGGCCCTGCACGGCGACGACGATCCCGGCAGCCAGCAGGACCAGCAGGGCGGCGTCAGCGAAGGCCGGCGAGGCGCCGAGCGAGCGCGCCGCGCCGCGATCGAAGCCGGCGATCAGGAGCCGGCCGTGCAGCAGGCGCAGCGCGAAGAGCACGAGCGCCGCAAGAGCGGCGGCGAGCGCCAGGTCGGTGTCGGTGACGCCGAAGACGTCGCCGAAGAGCAGCGCCTCGACCCCGGGCGGCGACTGCGGCGAGAGCGCCAGCAGCACCCCCAGCCCGAACATCGTCGTCACCACGACGGCGACCGCGGCCTCCCTGCCCAGTCCCCCGATCCGCGCGCAGAGCGCGATCGCAAGCGCGGCGACGACGATCGCCGGCGCGGCGCCAAGCAGCAGCGGGATGCCGGCGAGCGCGGCGAGGACCAGCCCGGGGAAGATCGAGTGGGCGAGCGACTCGGCCGCGTAGGAGAGGCCGTAGAAGACGACCCAGCAGCCGAGCGCGCCGCCGGCGACGCCGACGAGGACGATCTCGGCGAGGGCGCGCTGCATGAACGGTTCTTGCAGGGGCTCGAGCATCGCTCAGTGGTGGTGATGGTGCGGTGGCAGGATCGCCCGGCCACCGGTGCCCGGGATCTCGACAATGGCGCCGCCGTAGGTCGCTTCCAGGACGGCGACGTCGTCGAGGACGTCGCCGGGATGCCCGCAGGCGACCTGGCGCTTGTTGATGCAGAGGACGAGGTCGCAGTTGCGCGCCTGCTCGAGGTCGTGGGTGGCGATCACGACTCCCCTCCCCTCCCCCGCCAGCTCGCCGATCAGATCTTCAAGCGCCTCGGCGCTGGCACGGTCGAGGCCGGAGAAGGGCTCGTCGAGCAGCAGCACGCCGGCGTCCTGGACCAGGGCGCGGGCGATCAGGACGCGCTGGCGCTGACCGCCCGAGAGCCGCCCGAAGGTCTCCTCGGCGAGCGAGCGCAGCCCGACCCGAGCGAGCGCAGCCGCCGCGGCGGCGCGCTCGCGGCGGCCCGGGCGCCGCCACCAGGGCAGGCGCGAGAGCGTGCCCATCGTCGCCACGTCGAGGGCGGAGACGGGGTAGTCGAGGCGCGAGCGCTCGGTCTGCGGCACGGTGCCGCAGGTGGCCGCGACGCGAAGCGCCCCGGCAGCGGGGCGCAGCTCGCCCAGCACCGCGCGCAGCAGCGTCGTCTTGCCACCGCCGTTGGGGCCGAGCAGGGCCAGGGTCTGGCCGGCGGAGAGGCTGAAGCTGACGTCGGAGATCGCCAGCGAGCCGTCGTAGCCGGCGCCGAATCCGGCCGCCTCGATCAGGGGCTGAGATCGCATCCGCGCCTCCCGCCGGTGAAGCCGCGGACCATCGAGTCCGCGTTGGCCGCCTCCATCTGCAGGTAGGTGGACGCCGTCGGAGTCCTCCGGGCCGAGCGTGTCGCCGTAGAGCGTGTAGTCGGCCGAGGCGCCGGTCTGGTCGGCGATCGCCTCGGCCACCTTCGGGCTCAGGGAGCTCTCGGGGAAGATCGCTTCGACGCCCTCGCGCTTCGATCAGGTCGGCGAGGGCGCTGAGGTCCTTCGCCGAGGGCTGCGCCTGCGTGGTCTGGGAGGGAATGACGGCGCCGACGACTTCGATCCCGTAGCGAGCGGCGAAGTAGCCGAAGGCGTCGTGGTCGGTGACGAGCTTGCGCCGCGAGGCGGGCACCGACTCCATGCAGCGAGCGATTTCGCCATCGAGGAAGAGCAGCTTGGCGAGGTAGGCGCCGGCGTTGCGGGTGAACTCGGCTTTGTGGCCAGGGTCGGCAATCGAGAGCCGGCGGGCGATCTCGCGCACGGCGAACTCGGCGTTGCGCGGGTCGTGCCACCAGTGCGGGTCGTACTTCGACGCCTCGGCGCCGCTCGACTCTCCCGGCAGCCGCACCGGCACGGTCGCGCCCAGGTCGACGACCTGGGCGTCGCTGCCGCCGTCGGAGACGACCTGGTCGATCCAGCCATCGAGGTCGTCGCCGCTGGCGAAGACGAGCTTCGCTTCCGCGGCGCCGGCGACGTCACTGGGGCGCGGCTCGTATTCGTGGGGGTCGGTGTTCGGCTGCAGGATCTGGTCGACCGCGACCGCCTCGCCGCCGACCTGACGCACCCAGTCGCCGATCTGGGTCGTCGTCGCCACCACCTCGAGCTGGCCGCCGTTGCCGCCCGAGCCACCACCACAGCCCGCGGCGAGCAGGGCGGCCAGCGCCACGGTCGCCGCGACGAGGACCGGCGGGCGGGCCGCCCGTGCCAGCGCCCGCGCCACGGCGGAGAGCGCAAAGACCGCCCCCGCGACGACCGCGATCGTCGCCCCCGGCGGGGCGTCGGTCTTGACCGAGAGCCAGAGCCCGACCGTCCCCTCGACGGCGACGAGGGCGACGCTGGCGAGCTGCCAGGTCCGCATCCGCTCGACGAAGAGGCGCACGGTCAGCGCCGGCACGACGAAGAGCGCCGTGACCAGCAGCGCCCCGACCACCGAGAGCGCCGCCGTGGTGGCGAGCGCGATCAGGCCCAGCAGGGTGATGTCGAGGGCGCGATCCCCCGCCCGCGGGGAGCCGGCTGCGCCGGGGTCGAAGCCGACGGCGAGCCAGCGATGGCCGAGCAGCAACGAGGCGGCAACGGTTGCCCCGGCGGCGATCGCGGCGAGCGCGACGTCACCGCCGTCGACCAGCAGCAGGCTGCCGAAAAGCAGGGTCTCGACGTTGGCGCCGGAGCCGAAGACGTCGCTGGCGAGGATCACCCCGGCGGCGAGGCAGCCGACGAGGACGATGGCGACGGCGCTGTCGCGCCCCTCCTCGTCGCCGCGGCTGAGCAGCGAGGCGCCGAGGCTGAAGACGACCGCCGCGCCGAAAGCCCCCAGCGGCGCGGCGAAGCCCAGCCCGTCGGCCAGCACCAGCCCTGGGAAGGCCGCGGTGCCGACCGCGTGCGAGAAGAAGGCGAGCCCGCGCAGGACGATCCAGGTGCCGAGCAGGCCGGCCGGCACGGCGAGGATCAGGAGCTCGATCAGGCCGCGCTGGACGAAGGGCAGCTGAAAGGGCTCGAGCAAGGGTCGGATTAAATCAAAATGAGATCCATTTTTATTTTCTCCGCGGCCCCACCGTGTACCTTGCGGCGATGCACGGGGGGCGGAGTTGAAGGCGCTGGTCCAGCGGGTCAGCCAGGCCGCGGTTGAGGTCGAGGGCGAGCGGGTGGCCCAGATCGGGCCGGGGATGCTGATCCTCCTCGGCGTGCGGCGAGGAGACACGGGCGCGGACGCCGACCGGCTCGCCGACAAGGTGCGGGCGCTGCGGATCTTCGACGACGCCGAGGGGCGGATGAACGAGCCGCTGGGCGAGCGCGAAATCCTCTGCGTCAGCCAGTTCACCCTCTACGGCGACGCCCGCAAGGGCAACCGTCCCAGCTACATGGACGCCGCCCCGGGCGAAGAGGCCGAGCCGCTCTACGACCGCTTCTGCGAGCGCCTCGGCGCGGCCAAGGGCGTCTTCGGCGCCTGCATGGGCGTGGCCCTCGTCAACGACGGCCCGGTCACCCTGATGCTGGAGACCTGAACTGGATCAAATTTCCTGCCTGCTGGACCGGAATTTGATGCAGTTCGCTACGAGCCGGGTGGCACTACGGCGCGAGGCGCGAGTGGCGCCACTCGCCACCGGTGGCCTCGTACAGGCGGCGCTCATGGAGGCGGTCGGCGGCTTCCTCCCAGAGCTCGATCCGGTTGGGGACGATGCGGATGGCGCCCCAGTCGGGTGGACACTCGATCGGGCGGTCGGCGGTCTCGGCCCGCAGCTGATCGAGGCGCTCGCGCAGCGGCTCGAGCGCCTCGATCGTCTCGCCCTGGCGCGAGACCAGTGCCTGCAGCTGGCGCTCGCGGGGGCGGCCGGCAAAGAGCTCCTCGGCAAGCTCGCGCTCGGCGACCTCACCGCGGCCCTCGATCCGCGCCTGGCGCCCCAGGGCGGGCCAGTAGAACACCGCGGCGACGCGTGGGTTGGCGCGCAACTCCTCGGCCTTGCGGGTCCAGAGCGCGGTGGTGAAGACGAGTGCGCTGGCCTCCAAGCGCTTGAGCGTGACCACGCGGGCCGAAGGCGTCCCATCCGGCGTCGCCGTCACGAAAGTCATCGCGCCGGGCGCCGGCGTCCCCTGCGTCGCGCGCCTGATCGAGCCAGCGACCAAGGACTTCAAGCGGGTCAGGCATCCGATCACCGCACGTGGCACCTCGAGTAGCCCCGCGCTCCCGGGTCACGAGTCGCTCCCGCAAGCGCAAAGAGCAGGGCGACCGCCATCAGGGTCGTGGTCGCGGTCCACAGACCGCGGCGATGCGCGGCCAGGGCTGCGCCACACGCCCCGAGAGGATCAGCGCGAGGAGACGTTCTGCAGGAAATCAGCCCCCGCGGCGAGCGGACCGCACCAAGCGACCAAGGCCGCGGCCCGCACGAGGCGGGGCTTGCCGACCCCGGCGGCGCGACGCGCGACCGCAGCGCAGGCCCCGCGGCGAAGAGGCCGTAGCCACCAGGAAGGGAGTGTCGAGAGCCAGCTGCCACCAAGCCGCGGCCTTCCCCGGATCGCCCCAAGCGGCGAGGATCTCCTCGCTGCGGGCACGCGTCCCGGCGTCCTCGAAGGCGATCAGCGAGGCGCCGTGGTCGCTCATCGTGCTGATCGCCGGCAGCATCGCGGCGCCGGAGATCAGGTCATCGCGGCGAGCGCCCAGAGCATGCGCGGCTTGCCGGCCCAGACGAAGAGGCGCGGCGGAGAGGCCGCGCCACGGGACAGCCGGTCGTCGTATCCGATCGCATATGAGATTGGTATCATAATTCAAGTTACAATTCATAATCTGAATGAAAGACGAGGTCGAAAAGGGAGACGCGCGCCGAGAAGCAGGCGCGCACGCGGGCCGAGCTGCTCGCCACCGCCGCCAAGGTCTTCGCCCGGCGCGGCTACAACGGCGCCTCGGTCGAGGAGATCGCCGAGGAGGCCGGCTACTCGCACGGCGCCGTCTACTCGAACTTCGCCGGCAAGGCCGACCTCTTCCTCGCCGTGCTCGAGGAGTACATGGCGGAGCGGGCGCGCGAGCTTGCCACGACCCAGATCGGGCTCGCCGAGGAGGCGCCGATCGAGCTCCGCGCCCGCGCGCTCGCCGACCAGTGGATGGCGCGCTTCGCCAAGGACCGCGAGTCCTTCCTCCTGCACATGGAGTTCATCGCCCATGCCGGGCGCGACCCCGAGCTGGCCGAACGGTTCGGCACCCGCTCCGCCGCCCTGCGCGAGGCGATCGCCGGCCTACATCGGCCACTACCAAGAGCGCGAAGGGATCGAGGCGGAGCTGACGCCCGCGAACTGGCCTGGTGCTGCGAGCGCTCGGCATCGGCCTCGCGGTGGAAGCGCTGGTCAGCCCCGAAGCGACGTGCGCGAGGACGCCTACGGGGACTTCGTCGAACTGCTGGTCGGCCTGCTGCGTGAGCACAGCGGATCGCAGACCAGCGTCGGCGACCGCCAAAAGGGGGCCGATCGAAGCCCGATGAGCGCCCGGCCTACAACCGCATGGGGCCAACTACAGCGACTACCGTCGCCTGATCCGCGGATCGAGGCGGCGATCTGGGCAGGCCCTCGGCGATGCGCGCAGCGTCGTCAACGTCGGCGCCGGCAGCGGCTCCTACGAGCCGCCGATCGGGAGGTGATCGCGGTCGAGCCCTCGCCGGTGATGATCGCCCAGCGGCCGCCGATGCGGCGCCGGTGATCGAAGGGGTCGCCGAAGTCGCTGCCGCTCGGCGGACAAGAGCGTCGACGCCGCGATGGGCGTGCTGACGATCCACCACTGGCCGACCTCGACGCCGGCATGGCCGAGATGCGGCGCGTCGCCCGGCGCCGGATCGTGCTGCTGACGATCGACGCCGAGGAGAACGCCGAAGACCTGGATCACCAGCGAGTACTTCCCCGAGGCCGGCGGGCTGGAGCGCGAAGTGATGCCGACGATGGCGGCGCTGAGGCCAAGCTTCCCGGCGTCGAGATCGAGACCCTGCCGGTGCCGAGCCGCTGCCTCGACGGATTCATGATCCCCTTTGGGGCCGGCCCGAGCTGCTGCTCGACCCCGAGTTCCGCGCGCCAGCTCGACCTGGCACCGACTGCCGGACGGGGCCACCGAGCGCGGCCTGGAGCGACTGCGCGCGGACCTCGAGGGCGGGCCTGGGACGAGCAATACGGCCACCTGCGCACGCAGTCCGAGCTCGACGTCGGCCTGCGCCTGGTCCGGGCCGAGCTTTGAGCGAGCCGGCTGCTCCTCGCGCAGCGAGACGAGCGGCGATGCCGGCAGCGATCGCCGAGCTCTGGACCGCGGCCTACGTGACGGAAGGCGAGCGGCGGGCGGAGCTGCCCCGTACTCGGAGAGCGACTTCGTCGAGGCGAACGGCAACGGGCGCAGCTCGACCGTCGCCGAGCAAGAGGCGCAGGGTGGTCGGGGTCGTCGCGCTGGCGGCGCCGGGGGCACCCGGGCGTGCGGTCGCGCAGGCCGAGGAGGCGGAGCTCTCGCGGCTCGTCGTCTCCGCTTCGGCGCGCGGCCCGGGAATCGGGCCGGGCGCTGGTGCTGTCACTGCCACAGCTGGCCAGGACGGCCGGGTGGAGCGCGATCGCGCTCTGGAGCCGCCGCTACCAGGAGGCCGCCCACCGCCTCTACGAATCGCTCGGCTACAGGCGCGTGCCCGAGCGCGACGAGAACCGACGAGAGCGGCCACGAGCGGCTGCGTCTTCCGGCTGGGCTCTACGCCGATCGGAGCCCTTGCCAGAATGGCCGCCGTGGAGAACCTGACCAAGCGCCTCGAAGGGTCGATCGTCATGCTCGAGCCGTTCGGCGAGGAGCACGTCGAGGGGCTCTGGGAGGCAGCGCAGGCGCGCCGAGATCTGGACCTGGCTCGCCAATCTGACGAGCGCGAGACCTTCGACCTGTGGATCGAGCTGACCCCGAAGCCGCGCCGTCGGGCGGGGAGGGCACCTTCGTCACCCGCGACGTCGGCAGCGGCCGCGTCATCGGCAGCAGCCGCTACCTCAATGTCCGCCCCGCCGACCGGGTGGTCGAGATCGGCTGGACCTGGCTCAACCCGAGCGCCTGGCGCAGCGGCGCCAACGTCGAGGCCAAGCTGCTGATGATGAGCCACGCCTTCGAGACGCTCGGCTGCGTCCGGGTCGAGTTCAAGACCGACGCCCGCAACGAGCGCTCGCGCGCCGCGCTCTCCGCCCTCCCCGCCAAGTTCGAGGGGGTCCTGCGCAACCACATGACCGTGCCCGACGTCGGCCTGCGCGACTCCGCCTACTTCAGCGTGATCGACTCCGAGTGGCCCGAGGTCAAGGCCAACCTGGAACGGCGCCTGGCCCGCGGCGGGCGACCGGCGGCGGCGCCGGACCCGGGCCGGGGCCTATCGCTGCGCTACGCCAACGCGGTCGAGGAGCTCGCCGCCCTGGAGCCGGTCTGGAACGCCCTGCAGGCGCACCACTCCGAGATCACGCCCGGACCTCGGCCCCGCGCACCCCGAAGCGCGCCCCGCCCGACGCCTGGCGGATCCGCCGCTCGAAGTACGAGCGCTGGCTGGGCGACCCCGACACCTTCTTCGTCATCGCCGAGGCCGACGGCGAGCCGGTCGGCTACGCCTGCGTCACGATCGGCCTGCCCTACGCCGGCTGGGCGACGGGCGATCGCCTCGCCGAGCTGGAGACGCTCTCGGTCCTGGCGGACCAGCGCGGCAAGGGCATCGGCGCCGCCCTGCTCGACGCCGTCTGGAAGCGCCTCGCCGAGCTGGGCGTGGAAGACATGGCGATCACCACCACGGTGACCAACGTCGACGCCCAGCGCTTCTACGAGCGCCAGGGATTCAGCCAGCGCTTCGCCGTCTACTACGGCAAGTCCCCCGGCCCGCCCTTGAAGCCGCAGTAACCGCCGGCTCAACGGGAGCCGCTCGGCGCGGGGATCTCAAGCTGCCGGCAGATAGTGCGCGCGAGACGATGATCGATCTCCCGATGACGCGGCACCGCAGACCGGGCTCCGCCAGGGCCGATCCAACGCGTGTGATTTCCGCCTTGGTCCAAATCGCAACAGCCATGCTGGCGCAGGTGCTGCTCGAGCTTGCGCCTCTTCACGCGGTAATCAGGTGCAGCAACTCTCGCTCGCGCTCGTCATCGGCCTCAATCGGCTCGGGGGAAAGCATCAGCGCCAAGGCATCGAGAACGTTCTCTCGGGCCTCGGCACGGGGCGCCCCTGGCTCAATGCCCCCGGCACAGCGGGGATTGAGGCGACGATCCAGCCGTCCTCACCTTGGTCGTAGAGGATCGTCAAGTCGAACTCGGGCATGTGGGCAACGATACCTGCGGCTTGCGATTCGGTCATCCCAATCCTTTCCTTGGGCGGGAACTCAAGCCTGACCGGAGCCGACGTCACGCGTGGCGCTCCAAAAGTGACGAGGAGTGAGAAATCTGAAGCGCGAAGGGAGACGGGCGAGCGGCTCAGCTGCCCAGCGCCTTGTCGATGAACGGGCCGAGCAGCTCGCCGGCCTGGGTGGCGGTGGTCTCGGGCGCGCCGCTGGGGGCGGTGATGTAGCTGATCGCGAGGCGGACCAGGGACTCGGCGAGGAGCAGGACCTTGTCGAGCGGGGGCCTGCGGGCCAGCCGTCCTCGATCGTCGCCGTGAGGCGGGCGGTGGCCCACTGGACCACGGGCATGCCCTGGGTGGTGACGAAGGGGAGCATGCCGCCGGTGCCGTCGTCGCTGAGCAGGATGCGGACGAGCGGGTCCTCACCGGCGCGTGCGCAGAAAGGCCTCGAGCGCGGCGCCGACCGCGGCGCGGGGGTCGTCGAGGTGCTGGCGCACGGCCGCGTCGACGTCGTCGAGGAAGCGTTCGCCCTCGTGGATGACGAAGGCCTGGCCGAACTCGTCGCGGCTGCCGAACTCCTTGTAGAGGGTCTGGCGGCTGACGCCGGCGGCGCTGGCGATGTCGGACATCGTGATCTCCGACCAGGCGCGGCTCTGCAGCTCGTCGCGGGCGGCGCCGAAGAGCGTCTCGCGCAGCAGCTCGCGCGCGGCCTGCGGGTATGGCGTGCGGGCGGTGGCCACCGCCGGAATCGTCTCAGCGGAAGCGGTCACTCGCCCTCGCCCCCCTCGTCGGGCTCGAAATCGACCTTGTCGCGGACGCCGCAGTCGGGGCAGGCCCAGTCGTCGGGAACCTCGCTCCACGGCGTCCCGGCCGGGAAGCCCTCGCGCGGGTGGCCCGCCTGCTCGTCGTAGACGTAGCCGCAGGAGGGGCAGCGCCAGCGGCTCACGCCGAGGCCCCGTAGCGGGCGAGGATGCGGTCGCGCTTGCGCGGCTGGATGTTGGCCCGGGTGACGTCGCCGTCGAAGTGCTCGACCAGGCGCGGGTCCATCACCCGCCGCCACAGCGGCGGCACCCAGGCGAGCACGATCATCCCGGCGTAGCCGGTGGGCAGCTGCGGCGCCTCGTCGACGTGGCGCAGCGCCTGGTAGCGCCGGGTCGGGTTGGCGTGGTGATCGCTGTGGCGCTGCAGGTGGTAGAGCAGCACGTTGGAGGCGACGTTGTTGCTGTTCCAGCTGTGCTCGGGGAGGCAGCGCTCGTAGCGGCCGTCCTCGCTTGCTTCTGGCGCAGCAGGCCGTAGTGCTCGAGGTAGTTGACGACCTCCAGCAGGGAGAAGCCGAGCACCGCCTGGAGCAGCAGGTAGGGCAGGACGACCGGGCCGAAGACGATCGCCAGCGCCGCGAACAGCCCCACCGTCATCGCCCAGGCGCCGAGCACGTCGTTGCGCAGGGTCCAGTGCGACTTGCCCAGGCGATCGAGGCGGGCGGCCTCGATCCCCCAGGCCGAGCGCAGGCTGCCGGCGACGGTGCGCGGCAGGAAGGCCCAGAAGCTCTCCCCCAGCCGCGAGCTCGCCGGGTCCTCGGGGGTGGCGACGCGGACGTGGTGGCCGCGGTTGTGCTCGATGAAGAAGTGGCCGTAGCCGGTCTGCGCCAACGCCACCCGGCTCAGCCAGCGCTCGGAGTTCTCGCGCTTGTGGCCGAGCTCGTGGGCGGTGTTGATCGCGATCCCGCCGACCACCCCCATCGTCACCGCCAGGCCGAGGCTCTCCAGGACCGAGAGGTCGCCGCTCGACCAGAGCCAGCAGGCGAAGACGAGGCCGGCGTACTGGACCGGGATGAAGAGGTAGGTGCACCAGCGGTAGTAGCGGTCCTGCTCGAGCCACTTGAGGATGCTGTCGGGCGGGTTGCTCGGGTCGACCCCGATCGCGATGTCGAGCAGCGGGAAGGCGACGAAGACGAGCAGCGGCCCGAAGAACCAGAAGGCCTCGAAGCCGGTGACCTCGACGCTGGCCCAGGCGATGAAGGGAGCGAAGGGAATGACCAGGCCGAGCAGCCAGGCGTAGCGCTTGGCGTCCTTCCAGGTGGCCGGGTTGAGCTCGATCGCCGGCCCGTGGTCGTGGCTGTGCGTTGCGGCCTCCATCGCGGCACTCCTCCTTGTCAAATAACCCGAGAGCGTCTTCTTGATTGACAAGATAGCGATTTTTGTCAACTAGCGCAACAGGCACACCGTAATGTTCCAGATTGGTCGGACGACGCGCCCGCGCATTCGGGCCGCTACCATCCGCCGCGTGGAAACCTTCCTCGGCTTCCTGCAAGTGATCATCTCCGGCGTGCTGATCTTCCTGATCCTGCTGCACTCCGGAAAAGACACCGGCCTCTCCGGCGCCTTCGGCATCGGCGGCGGTGGCAGCTCCTTCGGCGGCGGCTCGATGGTCGAGCGCAACCTCGACCGGGCGACGATCTTCTTCGCGATCCTCTTCGTGCTCAACACGATCGTCCTGCTGAAGATCTAGCCCGAGCTCCGGTCGGCTGCGCGGCCCGATCCTCCTCCGCGGCTCGACGCCGTTGGAGCCGCGGCCGTTGGCGGGTCGAGGATCTCGACCGCCTCGTTGCGCAGCTCGGCGTCGAGCAGGGCGAAGTCCTCGTCGGAGAGCTTGCCGGCCGCGTGGTCCAGCTCGGCGTCGCGGATCTCGCGGTACTTGGCTTCCTTCAGCGCCTCCAGCTCGGAGTCGGCGACGAGGGCGCGGCGGGTGCCTGCGCGTCGGCCAGAGCCCGATCAGGGCACCGGCAAGGGCGATCAGGCCGCCGATCCACATCCAGGTGACGAGCGGGTTGACGATGACGCGGAAGGTGGCCGGGCGCGCCTTCGGCGACGTAGCGCTTGGCGATCTGCTTCGCCGTCGCCACCTGCAGCGCTTCGATCTGAGCCCAGAGCCGCCGGACGCAGGCGCGGGTTGGCGGCGGCCGCCCGCATCATCGCCGCCACCGCCCGGCACTGCGGCGGCGCGCCCGGCCCGCCGCCGACGCAGGCTTCGAAGCCTTCGTCGGCCGCGCGTGCCGCCGCCTGCACGCCGGTGATGCTCGGGCTGGATCGCGGTCCAGAAGTCGCGCAGGACACCCGCCTTGAGGCCGATCTCGCTGTCCGATTCACCGCCGAAGTAGTTGGAGATCGTCGCGCCCCGAGCTCGCCGGTCGGCCGGTAGAAGCGGCGGTCGGGCTGCAGGGTGAACGTCTTGCCGTCCTTCTCGACCGCAGCACCGCGCCGGCGGTGAAGGCGAGGCGATCGACGCTGGCGGTGGGTCGCAGGTAGGTGACGTTGTAACCGTCGATCGACGGCGCTCTCGCCCGGCTTGAGGTCGACGTCGCGGTTGGTCTGGAAGCTGGAGGAGGCGGCGATCCCGATCAGCAGCACGGCGATGCCCATGTGGACGATGTAGCCGCCGTAGCGGCGGCGGTTGCGCGAGACGACGCCGACCAGCGCCGCCGGCATCGAGCCGCCCTTGAGCGAGCGCCGCGCCGCGGCGCCGCGCCAGAACTCCTGCAGCAGGCCGACCAGGGCAAAGGTGGCGAAGACGAAGAGGGCAAACGCCCAGGGCTTGTGGGCGGCGTCGGTGAACAGCGCCAGGACGACGCCGGCGGCGGCCGCGACCAGCGCACGGCACGAGGAAGACCCGTTTGGCGGTGGTCCAGCTGACCCGGCGCCAGGCGAGCAGCGGGCCGATCCCGGTGAAGAGGACGAGCCCGATCGCCAGCGGCGTCGTGTAGCGGTCGAACCAGGGCGCCGCCAGCGAGGACTTGGTGCCGGTGAACAGTTCGGAGATCAGCGGGAAGAAGGTGCCCCAGAAGATCGTCGCGCAGAGCGCCACCAGGAGCAGGTTGTTGACGACGAAGACGGCCTCGCGCGAGGCGAGCGAGTCGATCCGCTTCTCCGAGCGCAGGTCGTCGAGGCGGGAGACGATCAGCGCCGTCGAGCCGATCAGGACGACCGCGATCAGGCCGAGGATGTAGGGGCCGACGGTGCTGTCGCCGAAGGCGTGGATCGACTGCAGCACGCCGGAGCGGACGAGGAAGGTGCCGAGCAGCGCCAGCGAGAAGGTGGCGACGATCAGGCAGGCGTTCCAGACCTTGAGCATGCCGCGCTTCTCCTGGACCATGACCGAGTGCAGGAAGGCGGTGCCGATCAGCCACGGCATCAGCGCCGCGTTCTCGACCGGGTCCCAGGCCCAGTAGCCGCCCCAGCCGAGCTCGGTGTAGGACCAGCGGGCGCCGAGCAGCAGGCCGAAGCCGAGGAAGGCCCAGGCGATCAGGGCGAAGCGGCGGGTGGCGCGGATCCAGGAGGCGTCGAGGCGGCGGGTGATCAGGGCGCCGATCGCGAAGGCGAAGGGGATCGTGAAGGCGACGTACCCCGAGTAGAGCATCGGCGGGTGGATCATCATGCTCGGGTGCTGCAGCAGCGGGTTGAGGCCGATGCCGTCGGCCGGCACCGGGCTCAGCTTGGCGAAGGGGTTGACGCCGCCGGCGAACAGCATCAGGCCGGTGAAGAAGCTGGCGATCCCGGCCATCACCGCGGTTGCGTAAGGGACGATCTCGCGCAGCTTGTTGCGGGTCGCGTAGAGCGCCAGCGAGGAGGCGATCGAGAGCACCCAGGCCCAGAGCAGCAGCGAGCCTTCCTGGCTCGACCACATCGCCGCCATCTTGTAGAAGGTCGGCGTCTCGATCGAGGAGTGCTGCTGGACGATGTTGAAGGAGAAGTCGTCGCCGGCGAAGGCGATCTCGATCAGGACGACGCAGAGGGTGAGCAGCGCGCAGGCCCCGTAGACGGCCCGCCGCGAGAAGAGCGACCCAGCGCTCGTCTCCGTTGCGGCCGATCAGGGCGGCGACAACGGCGAAGACCAGCGTCAGAAAGGCCAGCGACCAGGGCGGCGCTGCCGAAGCTGGCTGTCATTCCGAGGTGGTGAACTTCGACGGGCACTTGGTCACCAGGGTGTCGGGTTCGCCGATGAAGGTGCCGTGATCGACTTCGCCGGTGAGGACGATCTCGCGTCCACCGCGGAAGGGATCGGGGACGGTGCCGCTGTAGGTGACCGGGAGGCTCTCGACCGCCGCCTTCGCGGTCGACGACGCGGAAGCGCAGCTCCTCGCCTCGTGGCGGATCGAGCCCGGCACGACCTTGCCGGTGAGGTCGTAGCTGGTTCCGGGCGCGGCGCTGAGCAGCTGCGAGGGCTCCTTCGCCTCGCTGGCGGCGCTGAAGGACGTGTAGACGAGCGCCGCCGCCAGGAGGACGGCAACGCTGAGGGCGACCACGAGCCGGATCTTCCGCTTGCGCTGGGGATCCACGGGGTGATTATCGCAAGGTGGGTTGGGGGGCGAGCGCGCGGGGGGTCTGCGGACGCGCTTCGCGCTTGAGTGTCCGCAGACCCCCCGCGCGCTCGCTCTCGACAAGCCGAAGCTGCGAGAATCGGCCGATGGAGGCCAGCGCAAGCGATCCAGTTCTGCTTATTACCGGAGCTTCGAGCGGTATCGGTGCGGCGACCGCTCGAGCTGCGCGCCGGCCGTACCGGCTGGTCCTTGCGGCGCGGCGGTTGGAGCCGCTGGAGGAGCTTGTTGAGGAGCTTGGTGGTGAGGAGCGGGCGCTGGCGGTGCGCTGCGACGTCACCGAGTGGGATCAGGTGGAGGCGATGGCCGCTGCGGCGCTCGAGCGCTTCGGCCGCATCGACGTCGTCTTCGCCAACGCCGGCTTCGGCGCCTCGCGCGGCTTCCTCGAGGAGTCGCCCGAGCACTGGCGCTCGATGGTCCTGACCAACGTCTACGGGGTGGCGCTGACGATCCGCGCCACCCTCCCCCACCTGCTCGAGCGCGGCGACGGCCACTTCGTCATCACCAGCTCGGTCGCGGGGCGGCGGGCACTGCCCGGCTCGCTCTACTCGGCGACCAAGTGGGCGGCGACGGCGATCGGCGAGGCGCTGCGGGCCGAGCTGCGCCAGATCCACGAGAACCGCGACATCCGCGTCACCCTGATCGAGCCCGGGATGACCGACACGCCCTTCTTCGACAACCGCCCCGGCGAGTGGGCGCTGCAGGACGACGACATCGCCAAAGCGGTGCTCTACGCCCTCGAACAGCGCCCCGGCGTCGACGTCAACGAGATCCTGATCCGCCCCACCAGCCAGCCGATCTGAGCGTTTTCCAGCGCTGTCTTGTGGTGCTTCCCCTTGTGCTTCTTGCAGGGGGTGCGCAGCTTCGGCTTCTGGTTCGCCTTCTTGCCGTTCTGGCCGGTGAAGCGGGCGATGACCTTGTACTTCTTCGCGCAGAGGTTGCTCGAGTTGACCAGCAGGCCGCGCTTCTTGCCGCCGCGGATGGTGACGGCGAACTTCGAGACCGGCACGTCGGGACACGGCATCGAAGGTGGTGCGCAGGCGGCCCTTGACGCTGTCGATGCGGCCGTCGAGGACGACGTCGACCTGGCCGTTCAGAGCGGCGACCATGTCCGGCAGTTCGTGGCTGGAGGAGCGCAGGTAGACCGGGCCTTTGAGCGGCCCGTCGAGCAGCGGCGTGGTCGCTTCGGCGAAGCCGTAGATCGAGTCCTTGGGACAGTCGCTCGGCGGCGAACTGCACGCGCGTGCAGACATTGGCCAGGCTCGCCTGTTCGAGGATCAGCGGCTTCGGCAGCTTCACCGAGGCGCGACCGATGTTGGCGTCGCCGTCGCGGGCGATGAGGACGGCGCGCAGCTTCGGGCTCTTCGCCCGCCGCGTGCCGCCGAAGATCCGCATGAACAGCTTCGGTTTGAAGTCGAGGTTCTCGCAGCCGTTGACCTTGAACGGCTGACGAGACCGGGCACGGAGCTGAAGGCCGCCGGGTCGAGCGGGTTGGCGCCGCCGCCGCGCAGCGCGCCGGCGAACGCCATCGCCGAGCAGTTGGTCGGGATTGAGGGAGAATTTCGGCCGATCGAGCTTGACCGAGATCGAGCGGATGTCGAGCAGGGCGCCGCCGAACACATGCGGGATCGGGTCGGAGACCGCGTGCACCTGGGCCGTTTCCGGGATCGACGAACAGCGCCACCCTCACCACGACCGTTCCGAGATCGAACGGCCCGGCCGTGGCGGGGGTGATCACTGCCAGGGAAAGGGGGGCGCCTCGATAGCGCCCTGCGAGGAAGGCCTTGCCGGTGAGGTGGATCGGGATCGAGCCGCTGCCGGCGATGATCGCGGCGCTGCCGACCAGGCTCGAGCTCGGGCAGCTCGGATCGGCGGCCTCGGCCGCGCCGCTGTTGGCCGCTGCGGCGGCGATCGTCGCCGGCGGGCAGTAGCGGACGCCGGCCAACTTCGCGGTCAGGCCTGGCGGCAGGGTGACGTCGACGCCCTTCAGCTCCTGGTTGCCGTCGTTGCGGGTGGCGTTCGATCGACGAACTGGGTGAATGCGCCGCCCTTCGGGTTGGTCGATTTGGTGCTGAAGCCCGGCGCGAACGGCCGCGCCGCCAGGGTTTTCGCGCAGGGACCGCCGCCGGGGGCGTTGGTCAGGGTGAAGTCAGCGCCGGGCGTCGCCGCCGGGTTGCCGGACCACGGGGTCATCTGCGAGGTCGCGTTGTTCGGGCCGCAGGTGGGCGGGCTGGTCAGGGGAGCCCCGGGCCCGCCTTGAACTTGAGGCTGAAAGAGCTGAACGGGACCTGCGGATTTTCAGCGAAGGTCGTGGTCAGCTGCCCGGTCTGCGGATCGGCGCTGACGTTGCCGATCAGCCTCGCCGTCGACGTCGTAGCGGGGCGGACTTGGCGTCGACGAAGATCCGGTACTCCTGGCCGGAGGCCGGGTCGCGACTGAGCTGCTGGCCGACGTAGACGTTGCCGCTGAGCGAACCATCGGGCAGCGGCGGCGTGTCGATTGCCACGGTGCCGATGATCGATGCCGCCGGGCAGGCGATCGGGTTCCGCGTGCCCTTGCCGAACTGCGCGTCGCTGCAGGCCTGGAGGCCATTGGCCGCCGAGGGGTTTAGGCCCATGCCGGCCGGCAAGGCGACCTTGGCGGTTCGCAGCTGCGAGCTCGCCTGCTTGGTGTTTCGGCAGCAGCAGTTCGCCCGCCGACGGCACTTCGAAGGGGACTTTTACCGTGACCCCCGCGCCGGACGGAGAATCCGTCTGCGCCGTGCCGGGCCGACCGCGACCGACGGTTTGAAGGGGATGCTGTCGCATTCCTTGGGGCTCGTGTTGGGCGGCAGTTCGGACTCGATGAAGGGCGAACCGTTGGGGAAGCTGGGGTCTTCGAATTCACCGTGGCCGTCGGCGCGCAGGAAGGTCGAGTAGACGCCCTTGAACTGCGGTTGGGTCCAATCGAAGCAGGTGGTCGGGGTGGTGATGAAGGTCCCGTTGCCGGCGCGGCCTTCGAAGGTGAGGCGGTTCTTCAACACGTGACCGACCGGCGACGTCGGCGCGTCGATCGTGAAGAACTCGTGATAGTTGCCTTCCCAGGCGACGCCCGCCCTCAGGTAGACGTTGTTGCCGAGCAGGTTGAAGCCGAAGCGAGCCGGCTCGGCGTTGGGGGGCCCGGCGGGACGATGTTGTAGACGGTCGCCGGTAGTTGAGGAGAGACGATGCCCGCCAGGGCGGCGGTAGCCAGGCTCGTGCCCACGTTCGACCCAGCGGGGCACAGCGCCGGGTTGGACTCGAAGGTCGCCTGCGGGCACTGTGGCGTCGCCTGCGGGTTGACGCTGAGCCCGGTCGGCAGGTCGACGCGGACCGTCCTGACGTCGCCGACAGGTTCTTCGAGTTTGATCGGCGGGACAGGTTCGGTCGTCGTGTGCTTGACGATGAACTGGGTGAAGCCATCTTGCGGGTGACCGGCAGCCTGTTCAAAGAAGAGGGATGGCGTGTCAACCGAACAGGGATCCGAGAAGCAGGTCCCCGCCTGCCAGCCGTCATCGGCCTGCGGAGGATGGTGCTGCGGGGCGATGATTTCGGGCGCGGCGGATGCGCGGGACCGCGAAGACCAGCGCCATGGCGGCGACCGCGGCAACTCCCGCAAAAGACCTAAAAACCCCTGCTCCTGCACCCATTCGATTCCCCTTCCCAAAGTCCATATGGACGAGAGTACCCGATTTTGTGGATTTACACCATCATTTTTTGGTATCAATTGCCCTACAAGTTGGTACTAACCAATCGAACTAGACGGAGGAATCTCATGAATTGGCAGCTCCTGGCTCGGGCCAATACCCATCCGCTGCGGATCTCAATCCTGGAGGTGCTTGCCATCGACGGCGGCCGCACCCTCTCCCCCAGCGACCTCAGCTACGAGCTGCGGACCCCACTCAGCAACGTCAACTACCACGTCACCGAGCTGCACCGCACCGGCCTCGTCGAAACTGGTCAGCGAACGCCCGTGCGCGGCGCCACCGAGCACTTCTACCGCGAGAGCAAAGGGCACGAAGCCCAGCGAAAACGGCGGCTCCCGCAACGGCCACAGGCGCAAGAGGGCGCCGCGAATGCGCAGCAGAGCCGCCCTGGCGAAGTAGATCGCGAGGGCGCTACGCCGAACTGCGAGAAGAGGAAGGGGCGTTTGAGCAGCGAGAGGCGAGCATGTATTCCGGCGCGCAGACGGTCCGCGCCCGCCATCGCTCCTCATACGCGTTGACAAATTCGCCGAACGCTTTCTGGCCGGAGGGCCCTTTACCGACTTTGCCGACGACGCGCCGCTGAATCTCCGTCACGAGCAACTGCAGCTCGACCCGTTCGCGCACGTCGCGACGGGTGAGATGAGCTTCCCTCAAGAACCGGCGGTATTCGGCCGTGCTTTTGAATGCCTGCTTCCTCAGCCGCACCAGTGCGCGCGTGATCCTCCCCTGCGTGACGGCAATGCCCATTTCCATTGCCTGACCTCTGATCCAAACCGCGTCAAGCAGTTCATCGACCGCTGCTTCCTTCAGCTTCCCGTAGCCACCCCTTCCCGGTCCGGGCGTCGACTTCCGGCCGGCCTGAGCCGCCGCCTGCGCGAGGGCGCGATGGAACTCCACCTTGGTGATCGTCCCCCGCTTGCGGGGAACCTCCGAAACGATCGCAACGGTGTTTGCCGGCAATTCGACTGGGGTGGACGCGACGGCGATCAAAAGCGGACGACCGGTCTCGAACCGGCGACCTCGAGCTTGGGAAGCTCGCGCTCTACCAACTGAGCTACGTCCGCGTACTGAATTCCTGATTCTAGAGTTCGGCGGACCTACCGCTTTTTGCCGGTTTCGTGCAGCGGAGGGGATTCTTCGCCGCTGGCAGCCGGCGAGCTCCCTTTGCCGTTGCCTTTGCCTTTTGCGTTGCCATTCGATTCGGACACGGCGGGGCTGGCCGGGGGCGGTGAGGGTTCTTCTTCAGCGCTGGGATCGGAGGACTGGGCGGGGTTGGCCGGATGGTCAGGGTGGCTTTCCGCTCCGTTCCCGTGAGCTTTGTGGCTCGCGGCAGTTTCCTGGCCGTGATTGGCGGCTTTGTGGCTTGCCGCTGTTTCCTGGCCATGGTTGGGGGGCTTGTGGCTGGCAGCCGTCTGCTGTCCATGTTCGGCGGCGGCGGGGAGCTGCTTCTCGTGCCCTTTGCCGTGGGGAGGTGAGGCGGGGGCGCCTTGGGGATCTGAGCTGCCTTGGATCGCCGGACTCGAGGGCGGCGGCTCGCCATTGGACTTGCCACCCCCGGTGCTCGGCGCAGGCTCCGCGCCCGCGGGCTCGATCGGCTTCGCGTTCTCGGCGGGCGAGCCGGCGTTGTCCGGCTTCGCCGCCGCGACGGGCTTCGCCGCCTGCGGGGCAACGGAATCCTTGACTCCCTTCGCCCCCGCCACCGACCCCGTTGTGGGGTGGCTGGCGACGGCGCCAGAGCGAGTCGATCTCGTTCCCGATGAGCGGGCAGCGGCCGACTGCTCAACCCGAATCGCTTGCGGGTGGCCGCCGCCAGGCAAGCCAAGATCGACCAGGCCGCCCCGGTCCGCCGCGCCGACGCCAAGCGCGGCCACGACCGCCATGGTCGCGACACCCTTGAGCGCCGCTGAGGCGCCGATCGATTTGGCCGCTCCGCCACCGAAGGCGCTGGCGCAAGCCGCCGCCCGCTGGCGCCGTGGCCGCCGAGCAGGCCCTGCAGCATACCCGCCGCTGCGGCCGCCGGCAGCGGCGCCAGCGCGGCGAAATCCCGCTCGCGGAGCTCGATTTCCTCGCTGAAGCCGCGGCAGCTCGGCGCAGGTGCGCAGGTGGCTGCGAAGGTCGCGGCGGCGGGCGACGCGGCCGTCGCCATCGGAGAGCGCCCTGGTCACCGTCTCGCAGCTCATCTCCCGACCCTGATCCATCTGCCGCAGGCTCAACCGCGCCTCGTAGAGGGTCTGGCGGACGACCGCCGCCGAGGTGCCGAGCGCGGTCGCGATCTCGGCGAAGCTCGAGGCCGGCCAGCTCGCGCATGATCAGCGCCTCGCGCTGGCGCTCGGGAAGCTTGTCCAGGTCGGAGATCAGCACCCGCAGCCGCTCCCTCGTCGCCGCCGCCTCCGCCAGGCCGGACCCCGCCGGCGGCCAGATCGGGGTCCAGCGGCCGCGTCTCACGACGGCGGCGCAGCAGCTCGATCGACTCGTTGTGGGCGATCCGGTAGAGCCACGGCTTCAGCGCGATCCGCCGGTCCTCTCCCGGCAGCGCCCGCAACACCTTGAGCATCGTGTTCTGCAGGGCATCCTGGGCGTCCTGGGCGTTGCCGACCACCACCAGGCAGTAGCGGTACAGGCCCTGGTGGTGGCGGTCGAAGATCGCGGCGAAAGCCCGCTCGTCCCCGCCGGCCGCTCGCAGCGCGAGGCTCTCGTCGGAGGCTGCGCGGACGGCCACCGAGCCCGCGCGCAGACCGCTCGCCACCGCCGCCCTGCTCATATCTCGCTGCACCCATCGCCGAGCCATCCGTCCAAGGGTAGGGGTGTTTTCGCTCATTTCCCAAACGGCGGACCGCCAGCGCCTCTCAGCGCCTATCCAAGTAGGCCCTGACAAAACCCCATTGACAAGCGTTTTCAATGCAATGACGATCGGGGCCTCGATATTCGTGATCGCCGTCGGGGCGATCCTCTACTTCGCCGCCAACGTCCACGTCGCTCACGTCAGCATCAACACGATCGGGCTGATCCTGATGATCGCCGGCCTCGCCGGCCTGGTGCTCGGCTTGATCCAGCAGGCGATCTGGGCAGAGGCGAGCCCGCCGCGCAAAGTCGGCTTCGGACAGCCGAAAGGGGCATGGCGTCGAGCACATCACCGCCCTGCCGCTAGATCCGGCACCCAGGTCGACCGGTCTTCATCGACCGGGTGGGCTCGAGATCTGGGCAAAGGAGCACAGCTTGATCTCCTCCCGCTCGAGCGCCGCCTTCACCCGCGGGTCGCAGAGCGCCCGCAGCTCCGCGCTCGCGCTCGGACGCGTAGGACGACTCCGTGTCGTCGCCGATGCCGGGATGGCAGCCGAGCTCGGTCCGGCCCGGCGGCAGGGCTTCGATCAGCTCGACCAGGTGCCCCGGCTCGATCCCGGCCGGATACGGCTCGCCCTTGCCGGTCTGCCCGTAGAAGCCCCCCTCGTAGCGAATTCCCCGCGCCCGCAGGGGGACTCCGAGCTCGGCCGCCAGGCGCGCCGCGATCGCGGCGACCGGCTCGCTCATGTGGGTGTGCTGGTGCGAGTCGAGGTGGGTCGGGTCGCGGCCGGCCAGCTCCCGGAACGCGGCGAGCTGGCCGCGGCACTCGGCCTCGACCGCGGCGGCGTCGTCGGGCGGGCAGCGCTCGTAGGTGACCCGCCATTCGCCGTCCTCGTACTCCCACTCGGCGATGTCGAGGTGCAGGCCGACGGCGAGCGCGGGGATGGGCGCGCGCGGAGACGACCGCCTCGCGCCGCGGCCGGGGCGCGCACCATCAGGCTGGCGCTGGTGACGATGCCGCGCTCGTGCGCCTCGACGATGCCGGCGTTGACGCCCGGCGAGAGGCCGAGGTCGTCGGCGTTGACGATCAGCAGGCGCTCCGCCGCTCAAAGCTCGAGCCTCTCCGCCAGGGCAAGGGCCTCGCCGAGCCAGTCGTGCCGCTGCCCCGCGGGCGGGCTCCAGCTCGGCTCGGCCCAGCCCAGCCACTGGACCGCGAGCTGCAGGCGCGCGAGGTCGAGCTGCCTCGCCGAGAAGGCGCCGGGCCGACCGCGGAGCGGTAGGCGGCGACGATCGCGCTCGCGGTCTCCGTCGCTCCAGCCGCCGCTGACCAGCGCCGCGAGGTCGATCAGGCCCGGTGCCGCCGCCGCCAGCTCCCAGTCGACCGGGCAGACGCGGGGGTCGGCGGCGTCGCCGGCGACGAGCACGTTGGAGGCGTAGAACTCGCCGTGGATCACGGTCCTCGGCATCGCCAGCAGCTCCTCGATCGACCGGCTCGTATCGCGCCGCCAGCCGAGTCCACCGACTGCGCGCGCGACTCCGGTTGCCCCGGCGCTCGGGCGAACTGCGCGCGCCCGCTCGATCCAGCGGCGGTAGTAGGCGCGGTCGTAGTCGAGCAGGCGGCCGCTCGCGCGATGGCGGTCGAGCTCGTCGCCCAGCTGCCGGTGCATCGCGCCGAGCCAAGCCGCCGCCGCCTCCCACAGCTCCAGCTCGCCGACCTGGAAGAGCTCGCGGCCGTCGACCCACTCGATGAAGAGCCAGTGCCGCGCCGCGCTCCGGGTCGATCACCGAGCCGTAGTAGCGAGGAGGCGCCGAGCGGCGGCGGAGGCGAGAACCGAGCCGTAGACGGCGGGCTCGCGCGGCGGGTCGTGGAGGAACCTCGGCTTGGCCAGCCGGGCCTCGTCGCTCGAGCGCCTCCCAGTCGAGTTGCTTGAAGACGAGCCGAAGGCTCGCTGCCGTCCTCCAGGCTCGAGGTCGAGCTCCTCGAGCGGGAAGCTGGTGCGGTATTCGTAGGGGCGGCGGCGGATCGCGCGCGAGCGCGGCGACGCCCGCCTCGCGCAGCAGCGGCTCCGAGCGCTTCGCGCAGCTCGGCGTCGCTCGGCCGGCGCAGCCACGAGCCCGGAGCTATGCCCGCGAGCCTGCGACATCGCTTGGCCGCCGAGCGCGGCGGCGTCGATGACCCGCTCGACGGACTCGCGGTCGAGGCCCGGTCCAGAGGGGCAGGCGCACCAGCCGCCGGCTGAGCTGCTCGGTCTGGGCCAGATCGCCGACCGAGCGGCCGAACCGCCGACCGGCCGGGGAGCTGTGCAGCGGCACGTAGTGAAAGGAGGTGGCGATGCCCTCGGCGCGCATCGCCGCGATGAAGGCGTCGCGCGCCGGCGCGGTGGGAAGGATCAGGTAGTAGAGGTGGCCGTTGTGGGCTGTGTCCGTCGGGTACCACCGGCCGCTGCACCAGCCCCTCGGCCTCGAGCCCGGCGAAGGCCTCGTGGTAGCGATCCCAGATCTCGAGCCGGCGCGCGGGTGATCTCCTCCGCCGCCTCCAGCTGGCCCCAGAGGAAGGCGGCGGTGAGCTCGCTGGCGGCGAAGGAGGAGCCGATGTCGACCCAGGTGTAGCGATCGACCTCGCCGCGCTCGAAGCGCGTGCGGTCGGTCCCCTTCTCCCAGACGACCTCGGCCCGCTCGAGCAGCGCCGGGTTGTTGACCAGGAGGGCGCCGCCCTCGCCGCTGCTGACGTTCTTGGTGTGGTGGAAGCTGAAGGTGCCGAGGTCGCCGAGCGTGCCGAGCGGGCGATCCCGGTAGCTGGCGAGGAGGCAGTGCGCGGCGTCCTCGATCACGACGCAGTCCGGCCGCGGCGGCGATTTCAAGCAGCTCGTCCATCTCGCAGCCGACGCCGCCGTAGTGGACCGCGACGATCGCCTTGGTTCGCGGCCCGACCGCTTTCTTCACCTCGCGCCGGATCGAGGTTGAGCGTGCGCGGGATCGACATCGACGAAGACCGGCGTGGCGCCCTGCCTGACCACCGCCGTCGCCATCGTCGGGTAGGCGAAGGAGGGCATGATCGCCTCGTCGCCCGGGCCCGAGGCCGGCCAGCATCATCGCCGCCTCCAGCGCCCCGGTGCCCGAGTGCGAGAGCAGCGCCCGCTCGGCCCCGGTCGTATCCGCCAGCCAGGCCTCGCAGCGGGCGGTGAAGGGGCCGCCGCTTTCGAGTCCGCCCGCTTCGGCCGCCCGCGGACGTAGTCCAGCTCTGTGCCCGACCAGAAACGGCCGGTTGAAGGGGATCGGCTTGCTCACCCCAGGCAGCTCTCGGTCAGCGGGACGCCGCGGCCGCTTTGCCCAGCTCCTCGAGCGGTCGCAGCCACTCCGGGGCGGGCCCAACCGGCTCGCCCCGTCCGCGGTGCTGCCGTAGACCGCTCGCTCCACGGCGGCCCAAATCGGGTTCCTGACGTACATGAGACTGATGTGGGCGGCGGTGAACCAGTGGTCCACCTGCTTGTCATAGGAAACCTCGTTGACCCGCGGCAGATTGCGAACTTCCTCTGCTCTCTCGGGGGTCAGGTCCGCGTAGTCGCCGATGAACGCGAGGAAGTCGTCGATCATGTGCTCGGTCCGGATCCAGACGTCGATCTTCGGCTGGTCCGGCGACATGTACCGCATCAGGAAGGCGTCTGCCACGTTCGATTCCGCGATCTCGTGCGGACGAGCGCATCGGGGCCTTCTCGAAGTCGGGCAGCAGCCCGACCATCGACTTCCAGACGTGGAAGCTGAGCATCCAGGACGGGAGCCGCCTGATGTTGAGGATGCGCTTCCTGTCCCCGACCTGGTCCGGCCGATCCTGGAAAGCGGTGTGCTGTTCGACCGTCTGCGCCGGATCGGAGAACTCGATCACCTCGGGGAAGACCTGGAACAGGGCGTGGGTCATTTCCCCACCCGCCTTGGCGAGATGAGCCCAGGCGAAGTCTTTCCCGATCACCATCGTTGCAGTCTATGAAGATCGCGAGGACGACAGGAGGGGGCGGGCGGGCTGGACGCAAGCTCGGCCAGGAGCTTCGAGAGCACCTTGCGAGCGTCGAGCAGGTCCTCGGCGAGCTCTCGCGCGCTTGCCCGGTGGCGCTCGGGGCGCGACCTGACCGCCTCGACGGCGGCGGCCGCCTCGGCCACGGTCGCGAAGGAGAGCAGGCCCTCGCCTACCGGCAGCACCTCCCCGAAGCCGGTCTCCTGGGCGACGACCGGGCGGCCGCTGGCCAGGTAGCAGGCGCTGCGATCGCTGAACCAGCCACTGCGCGAGTTGACGTAGCCGCTCTTGGCGACTCCCAGCTCGGCCGAACGAGCCGCGGACGTAGCGCCGCGTAGAGGTCCGGCGTGCCCGGCGACCCGATCTGGGTCGACGAGGAGCCAGCCGTGGCGCGCGGAGCGCCTCGAAGGTCGTCCTTCTCGTCGGGATGGATCCCGAGCGCGAGCTCGAAAGTCGCCGGCGCCTGCTCGCGGCAGCTCGACCAGCTCGCGCAGCGAGTGGGCGCGCTGGCCGTATTCGACGCCCTCGTGCTCGATCGAGCCGTAGCTGCGCCAGTGCCCGATCGTGGTGAAGGCGTCCGGAGGCCGGCGCGGCGAGCGTCGGGCCAATGGTCGAGCGCCACCGGCGGCAGGGTCTGGATCCAGTCGCAGCCCGCAGGTCGGGCACGCGGCAGCCCGGAGGCCGCCCAGCAGCTGCCCGACGGTGACGAAGTGGGTGTGGCGGTCGAACCCCATGTCCTCCCCGCCGAGGCTGCCAGACCTGGTTGAAGCCCGGGTCGAGGTCGAGGAAGGCGCGGGTCGGTATCCGCTCGAGGAGCCTCTCGTCCGCCAGCATCCCGGAGATGTTGAGCAGCAGGTCGGCCCCGGCGGCGAAGTCGACGATCTCCGCGTAGGGCATTCCGACCGTCTCCTGCGAGGCCGGGCAGGAGGAGGGCCGCGCGGTCCGCGGGCAACGCCAGGGAGCAGAAGTAGTCGACGGCACGCGGATCCGGTCCGCTCGCCTGTCCCCATGCCCCGAGCGGCTCGACCAGAGCGACGTCGTGCCCCAGGTCCCGCAGCCCGTGGAAGTACTGCAGCACCGCCCAGGTGGCGCCGCCCTGACCGGGGTCTGCCCGCGACCATGCCGCTGAGCAGGATCCTCAGCCGCTCCCGCATCCTCTACCTACCTGGAGACTCGAGACCTGATTCGCATCAGGTCCCGTTCGCGGTCTTGCGGCAGTCCCTGTAGCGGAACTTGGTGAAGTAGAGGATACGGGCGGGGCCCGGTGGTGTCGAAGGTCCGCGAGCGGCTGCTCGGGTCGAGCACCGACGGATAGGCGATCGGCGAGCGCTGCCCGCACCTGTAGGAGTGCAGGGTGGCGGCGCGGCAGAGATCAGCCGCCGCGGTGACCAATGGATCAGGTCCGCGGAGAGGGAGAAGTAGACGCCGCGCTCCTTGCCGGGGCGCCGCGCTCGGCGGGCCCGCGATCCCGACCAGGAGGTAGCGATCCAGCGCCGTGCTGTAAGTGAGGCTCTCGGTCATTTCGGAGATCTGGTCGGGGGCGATCGGCCGGCACCTGGAGCTTGCGGCGGGGTGGGCCCGGTAGGGATCGTTGAAGGCGGCGCCGAAGGACGACGCCGTCCCAGGCGCGCCAGGAGTCGGGTGCCCGGAGGTCGCCGGAGCGGATCAGGCAGTCCCCCGAGGCCGACCCGGTTCGCGGACGCGCACCAGGGCATAGAAGCGGCCGCCGCGCTTCACCAGGTTGCTCGGCGCGAAAACCCCGCTGGGGCCGACGTCCGGGTCGATAGCGACGGGGCGAGGCCGCGACGAGGTGCCGCGGCGGGTGGGGCTGGCGGTAAGATGCGGCCGCCGTCGGAGGAGCGGGCGAGGGTGATCGCGTTGTACCAGCAGGGGTAGTAGCCGCGCTCGGGGCAGCGGCCGGGATGCCGGTTGCCCTGGTACTCGTCGTGGACCAGCGCCCATACGTGGCTCCCGTCGGCGGTGAAGGGAGAGGCGACCCAGCGCGCGATCCTGGAAGCGGCGGGGGTCCGGATCCTCGATCGAGGTCATCACCGGCCGGCAGTACGGAGCGGAGGCGATTCAAGCTCGGGCCGGTCATCCGGTAGTTCTCGTAGTGCGAGCAGCAGGAGCTGCACCTGGCCGCGGCGTTGCGAAACGCCCGCGCCGGCAGGTCCGGCTCCTCCGCCTGCCCGCAGGCCTCGCGGCTCCGGTCGAAGACGACCTGAGGCCGCCCGGCGACCCGGACCGTCGCCTCGGAGGGGCCGGCACCGGCGCCTTCCCTCGCGCTCGCGGCGCCCGCCAGGAGGGCCGTCGCGCCGAGGCCGGCGAGGAGGGCGCGAGACAGCGGCAGCTTCAACTCAGGCCCCCACGCCGACGGCTTCCAGGAGCCGCCCCAGGACCCGATCGGAATCCAGGTGCTCCTCGGCGATCGCCCGCGCCGCGCGCGGCGTGCCGCTCCGGGTCCGCGGCGATGCGGCGGGCCTGCGCCGCCGCCTCCTGCGTGGTTGGAGAAGGAGAGCAGCCCCTCGCCCCAGGGAAGCTCGCTGCCGGCCCCGGTGTCCTGGACCAGCGCCGGCCGGCCGCTCGCCAGGTAGGCGGCGGTGCGGTCGCTGAACCAGCCGGTCGCCGCCTCCACGTAGACGCCCTGGGCGACCGAGAACTCGGCGCCGGAGCCCCGCAGGTAGGCGCGGAACGCCTCCGGGCCGGCGGCGACCTCGAACGGCGGATCGACGAGCCCCAGCCGTGCGTCGCGCAGCGCCTCGAGGTCCGCCCGTCGCCCGCGTGGATGTCGAGCGCGAGCTCGAAGCGCGCCGCGGGCACCCTTTCCGGCAGCTCGAGGACCCGGCGGAACTGGTGGTGCTTCAGCCCGGCGAGGCGGCCCGCGACCGGCAGCTGCCCATAGGGGCTGCGCCAGGTGGCCACGGTGGTGAAGCGGAGCGGTCCGGCCGGCGGCGGCGTGGCCGGCCACTCCTCGAGCACCACCGGCGGAAGCGTCGGGATCCACTCGATCCCGCCTCTGGGGACCGGGCAGCCCGCCTTGCCGATGTTCAGGCCGACCGTCACGTAGCGGTCGTGCCCGCCGACCTCGAACGGCAACGACGGGGTCCGCGTGCCAGGTCTGGGTGAAGCCCGGGTCGAGGTCGACGTAGACCCGGCGGCGGGCGGCGGCGAGGATCGGCCCGCCGTCGAGGTGGCCGCTGACGTTGAAGAGGACCTCGGCCTCTTCGGCGATCGCGGCCAGCTCCGCCTCGCCGATCCCGAACAGCGCCTCTCCCTCCCCGCCGAGCAGGGCCGCCCGCCCCTCAAGGCCGAAGCGCCCCCACCACCTCCTCGAAGTACCGCCGCCCGACGCGGGTCCGCGCGCGGGCAGCCGCTCGACGAAGTGCACGTCGAAGCCGAGCCGCCGCAGGCCGAGGACCCAGGAGAGCCGGACCCAGGCCTCGCCGCCGTTGCGCGGCTTGTTGGCGAGCGCCCCGGCGACGATCGCGACGGCCACGCCCGGCTCAGGCCGCTGCCGCGTCGTCGGAGCCGAAGATCCGCGGCAGCGCGCCGGGGCGGTACCGCAGCCAGCATGGCGGCCTCGCGCAGCGCCTCGCCCCAGCGCCCCTCGCGCCGCGACTCGCGCCGCCTGCACCGCCAGCAGGTCGCCGTAGTAGCGCTTCCAGTTCCGCATGCCCTTCGCGGTAGGCGCGCTTGCGCTCCCGGTCGCCCCGCGAGGTAGGGCTTCTGCTTGCGCATCGCGGCCAGCGTCTGCTCCAGCATCTTGCCGGCGTCGCCGCTGGAGTTGTCCGCCGTGTTCGCGGTGCTCGGCGACCAGGGCCGCGTGGCTGCAGATCGGGAACTCGCCGGGCGATCGCGAGGTTGAAGCCGAAGTCGGCGGCCGCTTCGAGCTCGGGTCGAAGCCGCGCGACGTGCTCGAACAGCGAGCGCCGGTAGATCGCGCGAGCGGGGAAGCCGGCCCAGTTGCTTCGCATCAGCTGCCTCGTACTGGTCGCGTCGGACGACCGGCTGCTCGTGGGTCTCGAGCGGCCGGTTGTCGTAGGCGGTGCGGCGGAAGGTCCCGACCGCCGCCGCGCACTCGGGCCTGCTGCCTCGAGCGCTCGCAGGCCGGCCTCGATCGCCGTCCGGCAGCAGCCGGTCATCGGCGTCGAGGAAGACGAGGAAGTCGCCGTTGGTGTTGCGGATGCCGACGTTGCGGGCCGCCGCCACGCCCGAATTCGCGCTCGCGGACGCAGCGCACGCCCGGGTAGCGGGAGGCGATCGCGCCGAGGCGTTGTCGCCCGAGCCGTCGTCGACGACGACGATCTCCAGGTGCGGGTAGGTCTGGGCGAGCACGCTCTCGATCGCCTCGCCCAGGTACTGGGCCTGCCCGTAGCAGGGGATCACGACCGAGACCAGCTCGGCGAAGGCGGGCGAGCGATCGCGGCGCCAGCTGTGGCGGCCGCGGATCGTCCCGAACGGAACCCGTCGCTGGCCCTTGAGCACCGCCGCCACCTCGACCTCGAACTCCGGCGGCGGTGCCGAGCAGGTTCAGGGTCGTGCGGAACCCCGCCCGCGCAGGCCTCGTCGCGCTCCGGGAAAGCCTCGGCCAGGTCCGGCCGCTCGGCCCGCACGGCCGCCCGCCAGAACGGCTCGCCGTCGATCAGAGAACTCGACTGCGACCGCCGGTCCGCTCGGAGCCGATCGCCCAGCCGAGCACGTCGACGGCCTTGCGCGTCGAGCACGGCCCCCGCCTTGGGCTCGTCGACGAAGGCGCCGCGCAGGCGCTGCGGGCAGCGGCTCGAGCCGCGACACCTCACCGATTTCAACCAGCGCGCCCATGTCTCCCGCCGCTTCCTCTCGCCGATCGCCGGAAGCGCCGGAATCTACAGCGACCTCCCAGATCCGGCACCACTCGTCGCTCCAAATCGGCTCTCCCGCCAGCAGAGAAGGCAAGCGGCGGCGCCCGGCGGAAGCCCGACCGAGCGCGGCGCCACGACCGCGCAGCGCAGGGTCCGGCGGCGCGCCGCTCCGCCTTCGGGACCGGGGTAGTGCAGCTGCCCTTCGGCCTCCGCCCGCCCGGGCCGCGCAGGACCGCGAGCTCCGCCTCCGGGATCGGCCGCCGCCGGCACGCAGAGCGACCGCCTCGCGGCCGTTGAAGTAGACGAGCTGCTCTTCCTCCGCTCGCGCCGGCTCGACCAGCGCCACCGGGGTCGACGGCGCCACGCCGGCCGCCTCGACCGCCAGCTGGCAGCGGCGGTTCTCGGCGCAGCGCTCGATCAGCGCGCGCCGGTCCGGGATCTCCGCCGCCAGGCGCCCGTAGACGTTGAGGTCTTCCTCCAGCTGGGTGACGCTGCTCCGCGCCGACCAGTTGCCGCCGGCATGCACGCGGTAGGCGGCCATGTCCTCGTCGAGGAAGCCGATCGCCCCCGGCTGCGCGCACCAGATGTGAAAGAGCCAGTCGAACCAGCGATAGCCGAAGAGCCACTCCGGCACCGTCGCCAGGACATCGCGCCGGAAGATCACGGTCAGGAAGGGGATGAAGCAGCTGCGAAGGAGGTCGTCGAGGTCGAAGACGTCGCTTCGAGAAGGCCGGGGTCGCCGGCCGCGCCGGCCGGCTGCCGTCGTCGAAGAAGAGGGTGGCGCGGTGGAAGCAGCTGCTCCAGCCGGGGTTGCGCGTCGAGCAGGCTCGACCTGCTTGGCGAGCTTGTCGGGCGAGGTCCAGTAGTCGTCGCCCTCGAGGATCGCCACGTACTCGCCCCGGCACGCACGCGCCGCCTGCAGCCAGATACCGGCGACGCCGAGGTTGCGGTCGGGCAGGAAGGTGCGGATCCGGCTCGGGGTGTCGCGCCGCGTACTCGAGCACCATCTCCCGGGTCCCGTCGGTGGAGAAGTCGTCGGCGACGAGGAGCTCGAACTCGAACGGGGCCTGCTGCGCGAGGGCGCTGTCGAGCGCCTGACCGATCCAGTCGACGTGGTCGTGGGTGAGGACGAAGACGCTCGCCTTGGGCGCCTCAGCCATCGCCGCCGGCCTCGACGCCCTCGATCCGGCTCGCCGAGAGTCAGGTCCGCGATCGCGACCCGCCTGCCGTCGGCGAAGAGCGCGAAGACCCCGACCTCTGCCTCCGGCGGCAGATCGCAGCGCGTTCAGGGTGGTCTGGAAGCCCGGCCGGCCGACCTCGGCGTCGGGAAAGGCCGCCACGACGTCCGAGCGCTCGCCGCTCACCGGGGTCCGCCAGACGACCTCCCCGGCGTGCTCGAACTCGATCGCGGCGGCGAGACCGTCGTCGCCGACCACCCAGCCCGCGACCGATGACCGCATGGGCGGGCAGCAGCGCGCCGTCCGCCGGCGCCTCGAAGAAGGCCGCGGGGAGCTCCGCGGGCGAGATTCCCCGCAGCGTCTCGCAGGCTCGCGCGCCGCACCTCGCGCGCGCCGCCTCGTCCGCCATCCGCCGCCAACGGCTCCAGCTCATGGACCGCCACCCACTCGTCCTCCCAGGCGACCCGGCCTTCCCTCGCCAGGTAGTCGCGGAAGTCCTGCGTGGCTCCTCGAGCCAGGCGCGGGCAGGGGCGGGCACGACGACGAAGCACCCCCGCGGCCCTTCGGCGGGACGGGATCCCGGGCCGTAGTCCGCACCGCCGGCGCCAGGGTCGGCGGCGGCTTCGCGAATCGCCTCGCAGCTCGGTCACCTCGCTGCCCTCGCGGCGAGGCAGGGTGCGGGCATGCCGGCCGTTGAAGTAGGGGCGCAGCTCGTGCCGCGGTTCGACGAGGACCACGCAGGCCTCGAACGGCACCCCCAGCCGCTCGATCGCCAGCTGCGCCCGGCGGTGGGCCAGGCAGCGCTCGATCAGCTCCACGCTGCGTCGGGCAGCTCGGGCAGGAGCCGCGCGTAGAAGTCGTACGTCCTCCTCGAGCTGGCTGACCCGGTCCAGGGCGGAGAACATGCCGCCGCGGTGGACCCGGTAGGCGGCCAGCGGCTCCGGGAGGTAGCCGAGCGGTCCGAGCTCGGCCGGCCTGGATGTGGATCAGCCAGTCGATCCAGGCCGAGTCGAACGACCCAGTCGCTCGAGCTCCTCGGCGACCCCGCGGCGGAACATCATCGAGGGCGCGGGCGACGAAGCACTCCATGACGATCTGCTCGAGCCGAAGCGCTCCTCCGCGAAGCCGCGGGCTGAGACGTCCCCGAGGGCATGCCCGCCTCGTCGTAGACGAGGCTGACGTCGTGGAAGCAGTCGTGGCAGTCCGGGTTGGCTTCCAGGAAGGCGACCTGTTTCGCCAGCTTCCCCGGCGAGGTCCAGTAATCGTCGCCGTCGAGGTAGGCGATCAGCTCGCCCCGCGTCGCCGCCAGCGCCTGGCGCAGCATCTCGCCGTGGCCGACGTTGCGCTCCGGCAGCACCAGCCGGATGATGTCCGGATAGCGCTCGCCGTAGGCCTCGACGATCTCGCGGGTGCCGTCGGTCGAGCAGTCCTCGCCGATCACCAGCTCGAACGGGAAGTCGGTCTTGCTGGATCAGCACGCTCTCGATCGCCTGGGCGACGAACGCGCGCATGGCCGTAGGTGCGCAGGACGACGCTGACGAGGGGCGTCGGCTCGCTCATGCCGCCCCCAGGAGGTAGGCGACCGCCTGCGGGTCGCGCCGGACCAGCGTCCCCATCCCGCGCAGCGCCCGCCGCGCCGGCGGCGCCGAGCCCAGTCCTCGGCGATCCGCTCGGCGAGGGCGCGACCGTGCTCGCCGGCGGGTCTTGCGGATGCCGCGCCGCCGCGCCTCGCGCTCGCGCCGGTCGCGGACGCTGGAGCGCTGCCGGCGCAGGACCTCGAGCTGCGAGTCGAGGACCACGCCGGGGTCGCGGGTGGTGTTGGTGCCATGCCGCCGGTACTCGGTCACCACCGTCTCGTGGCAGAAGACCGGGAAGCGGCGGGCCAGCCGCAGGTAGAGGTCGTAGTCGTCGCCGGCGCTGAGGCTCTCGTCGAAGCCGCCGACCGCCTCCAGCGCCGTGCGGCGGTGGACGATCGAAGAGCCCGACCAGATGAAGCAGTCTTCGAGCAGTCGCAGATAGTGGTCCTGGGTGACCAGGGGCTGACGCTTTCCTGGCAGAACCGCCCCGTCGTCGCCGATGTCCCGGGAGACGCCGGAGACGAAGGCCACCTGAGGCCGTCGCTCGAGAGCGGCCGCCCCGACCTCGAGCGCGCTCGGCAGCAGGCGGTCGTCGGCGTCGAGGAAGACGACGCGATCGCCGCTCGTCGCCCGCAGGCCCGCGTTGCGTGCGGCAGCGACGCCGCGGTTGCGCTGGCGCAACCGCCTCACCTGCTCGTAACGACCCGCGACCTCGTGGCAGTTGTCCTCGGAGCCGTCGTCGACGACGACGATCTCCACCGGCGACAGGGTCTGCGCCAAGGCACTCTCGATCGCCTCCGCCAGATAATGCGCCTGGTTGAAACAGGGGATGACGACCGCGACTTCGAGCGGCGGGGCGCCGTTCATCGAATCCGGCCGAAGAGTCCTCTTCGCCCGCGCCGGGTGGGCTGATCGCTGACGACGTGGACCTCGCCGAGCGGGGCGCGCTCGCCGTTCTCGAGCGCCGCCTCGATCCGCAGCAGGCTCTCTCCCTTGCCGCTGGGAGCGATCACCATCTGGAAGCCGGCAGTCTTCGCCTCCGCCACCTGGGGGAATTTCTCGGCGATGTCAGGCCGCTCGATCGCGACCGGCGCGCTCGCCACGGTGCTGCCACCGGCGAGTATCTCCACCTGTGAGACCGGGTGCTCCGTCCCCAGCGCCCAGCCGATCAGCTTCAGGCCTTCCTCGGAGTCCTCGACCCGGAAATGCCCCCGCAGAAACTCGTTCGGGGTCGAATGCACGACCTCGAGGATCTTCACGCCGGACGGCTGCGGCATCGGCGGATTGTATGCACCGCCGGCGACATCTCGGGGCCGGCTCCCCTCGATGTAGAAGCTCTCCTGCTCGCGGTTGTCCAGCTCGACGATCTCCGGGAACTCGCTTCCCGTCTCGCCGAACGGGCGCTCCGCCACGTCCACGAAGCCCGCCTTCGCCAGCAGCTCGGCGGCAAAATCGGGGGTGAACAGAGAGCGGGAATAGCCGTACCAGAGCATGTGGGTGATGAAGCGTCCACCCATGCTCGAGGCGGCGGAATCCTCGACCTTGAAGTAGGCGCGATCGCCCCGCAGGTAGGCGTCGATCCCCTTGCCGAGATCGGGCAGGGCCAAGCGCAGCATCCCTCCCGGCCGCAGCACCCGCAGCAGCTCCTGCAGCGCCGGGACCTGTTCGGGCAGGGCCAGCTCCGGCAGGGCGTGGATGCTGACCGCGTAGTCGAGCGCCCCCGAGGCGATCGGCAGGCCGTCGCGGATGTCGGCGACCAGGTCGACCCCCTCGTTCTTCTTGATGTCCGTGTTGATCCAACCGGGGGCGATGTGGCTCCCGCACCCCCAGTTGAGCCTGCGGACCGTGGGCTGTTCAGGCTGCATCTCAGCTCCTCGAGCAGCCCGCCCAGCACCTTCTTCGCATCGAAGAACTCCTCAGCCAAGGCCCGCGCCTCCCGCGAGTGGCGCCCGTGGTCTTCGAGGATCGCCTCGGCGCCGCCGACCGCCTCGTCAATCGAAGCGAACGAGATCAACCCCGCGCCTACCGGCAGGTGCTTCCCGAACCCGGTGTCCTGGGCCAGGACTGGCCTGCCGCTGGCGAGAAAGCAGGCGCTGCGATCGCTGAACCAGCCACTGGCCGTCTCGACGTAGATGTTCTTCGCGATCCCGATCTCCGCCGCGGCCTCCCGCACGAACCGCTGGTAGCTGGCGAAGGAGCCCGCCGCTGTCTCCGGGTCGGCCAACCGCCACCCGTGCTGCTGCAGTTGCTCGATGTCGGCCGAATCGGCGGGATCGATGTCGAGGGCCAGCTCGAACGGCGCTTGGACCCGTTCCGGCAGCGCGAAGAACTTGCGGAACTCGTGCACGCGCAGGCCCATCACGCGATCTTCGTATTCGACCGGGTCATACGGGCCCCGCCAGCTGCCAACGCTGCGGAAGGCCGCCCCCGCGGGGTCTTGCGCCACGGGCCAGCGCTCGAGGCAGACCGGAGGCCGGATCGGAATCCAATCGAGCCCGCAGGTGGGCACAGAGCACCCCGCCTCGCCGACGTTGCCGCCGACGGTGGCGAAGCGGTCGTGGTTGGCAAACGGGTTGGCCAGGCCCAGCTCGCTCCAGATGTGAGGGAAGCCGGGATCGACGTCGAGGAACAGCCGCTGGCCCGCGGCCTCCAGCAAGTCTTCCTCCTCGAGAAAGCCCATGACGTTGATCAGAACGGGGGCGGCGGCGATCGACGCCTTGACCTGAGCGCGACCCATCCCCACGGTCTCGCCTCCATCCAGCAACAGGCAATAAGACCCGTCGAGACCGGCGGTGCCCATGACCTCGACGAACCAGCGGATCGAGGCCTGCTTCGCGCTGCTCGACGGCCGCCCATCTTCACCCAGGGCCATCTCGTCGCTCAACCTGTCGATCAGGACCGGCTGGTATCCGATCTGGGCCAGCCCCCAGGCGAACTGCAGGAAGGCGCAGGCATGGCCGCCGTAGCCGGGTCGCTGAGCAATCGAGGCCGCCACTGGAATCGGTGTCTTCAAGCCGCAGTGGAACCGTCGAATGGGTCGAACTCGGCCATCAGCGCTTCGATGCGCTCGCCCCAGATCTCGCTGTGGAGCCACATGTTGTACTCGCTGGGAACCCGGCGGGCGTCGGCGACGTAGGACTGGCCCTCGAGGTGGTAGAGCTCGACCGATCGGCAGGTACCAGTTCTCGTGCCCGGCCTCGGCCAGCCGCAGGCACAGCTCGGAGTCCTCGTAGTCGCCCTGCACGTAGTGGAGCGGCAGGCCGCCCACCTCGTCGTAGAGCTCGCGGTCGACCATCATGCAGGCCGCCGTCACCGCGGGCACCGGCGCGGGCGACGTTGGCTGCCGGGAAGTCCCGGTGCAGGCCCTTGAAGCAGTGGGCGTTCTCCCAGAGCTCGCCGCCGGTGCCGCGATGGAAGTAGAGGCCGGCGTGCTGCAGCGAGTCGTCCTCGTAGAGCAGCTTCGGGCCGAGCGCGCCGATCTTCTCCGTCGGACTCGTAGAAGGTCGCGCATCGTCGCCGAGCCAACCCGGGCGGTCGGGGATCACGTCGGAGTTGAGCAGCAGCAGCAGCTTCGCCTCGCGAGGCCTCGATGCCGTGGTTGTTGGCCCCGGCGAACCCGGCGCCCGCGGTCAGGTTGACGACCTGGAACGGCAAGCCGGTAGAGGGCGAAGAGTTCGCCGCGCCTTCTCCGCCAGCTCTTCCTTCTGCTCGGCCGAGTCGAGCACGTAGATCAGCTCGGCTTCGGCGAAGTCGGGGTCGGTCGAGAACTGGAGCAGCTGGTGCTCGATGAAGTCGAGCCGCTTGTAGAGGGGGACGACGATCGAGACCGCCGGCGCCGTCGGCGGCTCGCCGTAGAGGTCGATCGAGTCGACTTCCGATTCGCCGACGATCCGCTCCTGCAGGCGGGTCAGGGCGTGACGTCCGTGTCGTGCCGCCAGCTCGCCGCCGACGGGCCCGCGGCTGTCCGAGCTCGCCGAGGATCGTCGCTCGCACCGCCTGCGGGTCGACGACCGGGTCCGGGCAGCGGACCTCGACCTGCGATCCCGTCGCGAGGTCCGCAGCTCGGCTATCCAGCCGCTCGCGAGCAGGCTCGGCGCCGGCAGCTCGATTAACGCCGTGAAGCCGTGGTCCTGGCGTGCGGTTGCCGCTGCAGGCCGGCGTAGAACTGGACGACATCGGGCCGCTCGTAGCCGGAAGGCGATCGTCGGTGACCGCGACCCGTGCTCCCTCAGGCGAGACGAAGCGTGACCTCGCCCGCGCCGTCCTCGTCGTGCATCCAGCCGTTGACCCAGAACGAGCGCTCGTCGACGGCGAGGATCTGTTCGACGGCGAGGCCGACCGGCTGCACGCGCCTCGACCGCGCAGCGCGGGCAGCCGCTCGCGCAGGACCTCGCGGATCTCGTAGAGGGAGCTGCTGAGCTCGAGCGAACCGAGCTCTTCCAGTAGCGGTCGAGGAGGCGAGGTCGCTCGAGCGATCTCGCGTCGCGGCGCGCGGCGTCGAGGCCGGCCAGCTCCTCGCGGAGCAGCGCCTTCAGCTCGCCCGACCTCAGCCCGCTGCGTCGGAGCGCTCGCGGCCGCGGCCGCAGCTCGACGCGGGCTCCCGTCTCGACCGACCAGCTGCGACCTCGGCGGCAAGCCGGGCAACGCTTCGCACTCCGAGCGCCGCGACCGCCGCGTCGCCGGTCCTGCTCCGCTGATCGTCTCAGGCATTGACCGCCACCTCCTCTCGGCTGCTCGAGCAGCTCGCCGTACAAGTCCAGCAGCCGCGCAACGTGGGCGTCCATCGAGTACGGCTCGCGGATGCCGTCGCGCAGCGAGCGCCACAGCCGCGGGTTCGCGGTCGCCTGCTCGATCGTCCGCGCCAGGCTGTAGGGCGTCGCCGACGCGGAAGTGGAGCCCGTCGACGCCGTCGCGGACCTTCTCCGCCATGCCGCCGACGTCGCTGCAGATGACCGGCCGCCGGTGGAAGAAGGCCTCCTGGATCACCAGCGGCGAGTTCTCCCACCAGATCGACGGGACGAGGACCCAGTGCAGGTCCGCCATCAGGTTCGGCAGCTCGTGCGTGGTCGTAGGGGCCGCGGAAGGTGACGCTGTCCCGCAGCTGCCTCGAGCAGCTGCGGCGAATTCCTCCTGGAACTCCTGCGGTCTGCAGCTCGAGGTTGGCGCCGTGCAGCCAGAGGTGCGCGTCGACGTCGTCGTCGAGCAGCGCCATCGCCTCCAGCATCACCTTCGCTCCCTTGAAGTGGCTGAGCTGGCCGAAGAAGCCGATGTTGGCGGGCGACTTCGTCTGTCGCGGGTCGGGCGCGCGCCGGTCGGGCGCGAGCCGGCCGTACTCCTCGACCTCGATCCGCTCCGGCTCGATCCCCCAGCGCAGGTACTTGTCCATCAGCTGCGCGCTCGGGGCGAGGAAGCGGTCGACGTTCTCGAAATGGCCCTTGACGAAGCGCTCGCGCAGGAAGAACGACTGCGGGCTGATCTCCGGGAAGCATTCGTGGCAGCGCCGCGGCGAGGCTTCGCCGCAGAGCTCGTCGCTGAAGGTGCGCACCATCTGGCCGTGGCGGTGGCAGATCGGCAGGAACTCGTGCAGCGTGTAGACGATCGCCGCGTCGGGCAGCACGCGGCGGATCTGGCTGAGCAGGTCGAGGCCGATGAAGTGGGTGTGCTGGAGGTGGACGACGTCGGGCCGCTGCGCGAGCAGGAAGTCGGTGAGGTGGCGGGAGTAGAGCGCCTTGTCGCGCGAGGTCGAGGGTGAAGAAGTCGAAGTGCTCGGTCTCGGTGAAGACGAAGTACTGGTTCGGGTCGCCGTTGACCGACGCTGAACGGCGTGCCCGGGTGGGCGACCCGCCGGCGGGCGACGTTGGAGCCGATCCGCGCCAGCAGGACGGCTCGACCCCCGGCTGTCTCGCGCATCGCCTCGTACAGCTCCAGCGCGTAGGCCTCGGCCCCGCCCGGGTGCAGCGTCGGGTGGTTGTGGGACGACGTAGAGAACGCGCAGATCGCTCATGCGCCTCCCTCTCCTACTTCATGTATCGCTCCTCCCGCTCGTTCAGCTCGAAGACGCGGCACAGGTGGCGCTGGTCCGCGACGTTCCGGCAGTTCTCTTCGATCTCGGCGGCGACTGCGCCGGTGCTCGGCGAGCCATTCGTCAGAGCGTCGCGCGGCACGACCAGGTACTCGGCTCCCGCCAGCAGCCGCGCGGCGCAGCTGCGGCAGGGCGTCCCCTCCGGCGAGTCTCGCCGACCAGCAGGCGCGTCGGTCCGCAGCGGCGCCAGTGCCGGCGCCACGCCGTCCTCGACCTCGAGCACCGACCAGCCGCCGTGCCGCTCGTCGACGAGCCCCTCGAGGAAGTCGCGGAGCTGCTCGACCGAGGCCCGCGGCCGCGTCGATCGACCGGCGAGCCGGGACGCGCGCTGAGGCTGCCGGCGCCGAGCCCGTAGATCAGGCAGGCGTCCTCGGACGTCGGCGACCAGCTCGCCGTGGCTGGCGAGGTGCGTCGCCAAGCCCGCGTAGAAGTCGAGCCACCAGCGGGCGGTCGCGGGCAGCACCAGGTATTCGGCGCCGCCGCCGCCGCAGCTCCTCCAGCTCGGCCGATCGCCGTGGCGCTGTCGAGCGGGTGGTGGCCGGCGTAGCCGCCGGCAGCGTCCTGCGGGAAGTGGGCGGCCGCGCATGCCGGGCAGCTCGACCAGCGCCGCGTCGCCCTTGCTGACGACCAGCACCGAGGACCCCGGCGGCACGGTGCTGAGTCGACAGCGGCCTGAATGCGGCCGACCAGCTCGCGCGTACTCGGCCTGCCCCGAGCCGTCCGTTCGCGCTCATCCGACCTCCTCCCGGACGACGTCCTGGCGCAGGGCGCGCCGAGCTCGTAGATCGTGCAGACGCCGAGCTCCGTCGGCCGGCGTAGCGATCGCGCAGGTGCGCGGCAAGCTCCGCGTAGTGGTCGAGCCACCAGTAGGCGGTCGCCGGCAGGACCAGGTAGTCGGCGCCGCGCTGCCCGCAGCTCCTCCAGCTGGGCGATCGCGTCCTCGCCGTCGCTGGGATGGTGACCCAGGTAGCGACCCGTCGGCGTCCTGGGGGAAGTGGCCGGCGTCGACGGTCGCCGAGGTCGACCAGCTCGCGGTCGCCGCGGCTGACGACGAGCACCGTCGCCCCGCCGGGCACCCGCTCGGCGACCGCGGCCCGGACCTGCTCGACCATGCTGGCGATAACCGAGCCCCTCCGCCGGCGACGGCAAACCGCTCCTGTAGCGCGCGCGCCTCGGCTTCGAGCCGATGCGCCTCGGCCAGCAACGCCCGGTGGTCGACCGGCGCGGCCGCTGCTTCGCCGAGCTGGCGGGGCTGCGATCCGGCCAGCGCGCGTCAGCCGCACCACCTCGGCGAGCAGGTCGGCGACCTGGCCGGCGTAGGACTCGCAGCAGCCGCTCGAGCTCGACCTCGCGATCCGGCGGCGACGCTCGCCAGCAGCGGCGAGACCGAGAGCCGCAGCGGGTAGGCGTCCGGGTACTCGACCTCGATCAGGCCGTCCTCGGCGTAGACGGCGAGGTCGTCGCGGCGGACGCGCTCGCGCCAGCGCTCGCCGGTAGAGGGCGACGCTGCGCTCGAAGCGGTCGCGGCGACCGCGCGAGGCCGACTCCAGGTGGACGACGACCGCCTCGTGGCAGTAGTGGACCTCGCCCCCGGCCTCGCCGATGCCGCAGGCAGAGGTCGACGTCCTCGAGCGAGTTGAGGAAGCCGCTGTCGAAGCCGCCCGACCCGCTCGAAGGCGGCGCGGCGGACCAGCATGCAGGCGCCGGTGACCGCCTGCAGCCGGCGCGAGCGTGTCGACCGCCGGGTGGTCGGCCGGGAAGCCGGCGTAGAGGTTGTGCGGGTAGCCGTCCTGGCCGAAGACGACGCCGGCGTGCTGGACGGTGCCGGTCGGGTAGAGCAGCTTCGCGCCGACCACCGCGGCCTCGGGGTGCGCCGTCGGCGTAGCCGACGAGCGCCTCGAGCCAGCCCGGCCGCGGCTCGGTGTCGTTGTTGAGGAAGACCAGCAGCTCGCCGCTCGCGGCCGCGGCGCCGTCGTTGCAGGCGCCGCGCGAAGCCGACGTTCTCGCGCCAGCGCGCAGCGGCTGGATCGCGGTCGCCGTAAGCCGGCGCAGCAGCTCCGGCGTCTCGTCGCTCGAGGCGTCGTCGACGACGATCACCTCGCAGTCTCGCGGCAGGTCGGCGAGCAGGCGTCGAGGCAGCGCCCGGTCAGCGCCGCGCGGTCGTGGACCGGGATCACGATCGAGGTCGCGCGCTCATCGCCGGGCCTCCTCCTCGAGCAGGAAGATCGCGCCGGCTCGCTCGTCGGAGACGACGGCTCGGTAGCGCGCTTCGAGGTGCTCGCGCAGGCCCTCGTAGTGGCTCAGCCACCAGCGGTAGGTCGGCGGCACGACCAGGAGCTCGGCGCCGCTGCTCGCGCAGCGCCTCGAGGTGGCCGATCGCCTCCTCGCTGTCGGCGGGATGGTGGCCCGCCCAGCCGCCGTCCTCGGCCTGCGGGAAGTGCTGGGCGCGCGCGGCCGTTCGAGCTCCAGCAGCGCCTCGTCGCCGCGGCTGACGACCAGCACGGTCGCGTCCGCCGGCACGGTCGCGCAGACCGCTTCGCGCAGCTGCTCGGCCTCGCGCTCGTAGCGCGGGTTCGGGCGCCGCCCGTAGGGCTGCCAGGGCTGGCCCCACTTCTCCGCGTAGCGCTGCTGGTTGGCCGCGAGGATGCGCGCGGTACTCGCCGTCGGCGACGAGCTCGCCCGAAGGAGGCCTCGCCGAAGTGGTGGACGACGACGTCCTCGGCGCAGCGCAGCTCGTAACCGGCCGCGCCGGGCGCGGTCGGCGTAGTCGTCGTCCTCGAGCAGCCCGACCTCGTAGCGCTCGTCGAGCGGCGCCGAGGCGGAGGATAGGTCTGGCGGCGCATCGCCAGGCAGAACATCGCCGGCGTGCCGCATCTCGAGCCAGTCGCCGGCGTGCTCGCTCGGCGCGGCGGGCGGCGAACTCGAGGAACTCGCCCCAGGTCCGGTAGTCGGTCGTCGATCTCGGCCTCGTTGCCGATCCGGTTGGTGACCGGGCCGACGAGGCCGACCTCCGGGTTGCGCAGGTGGCGCACCAGCCGCGGCGAGCCAGCCCGGCGGCACCATGCGTGTCGTTGTTGAGCAGGACGAGATGATCGCCGCCGGCGAGGCCGAGGCCCTGGTTGCAGGCCGCGCGCGAAACCGGCGTTGCGGCCGTTGAGGAGGACCCGGACCCGGGCGTCGCGCTCGGCGAGCCGGGCGAGGTACGCGGGGGTGCCGTCGCTCGGAGCCGTTGTCGACGACGATCAGCTCGAACTCGACCTCGCCTCCGTGTTGGCGAGCACGCTCTCCAGGCAGAGGCGGGTGAAGGGGAGGTTGTCGTAGGTGACGACGACGATGCTGGCGCTGCCCGCGCCGCATCGCCGGCGGCCTCGTGATGGCGCGACGGTCGGCTGGCGCTGCGCCGCCTCGACCGTCGCCCGCGGCAGCACCGTCGGCCGCCGCGAGACCGGCTCGAGCGGCGATCTCGGCCGGGAAGACCGGTGGACGCGCCGCCGCGCGCCGCGCGCTGCGCCGAGCGCACGCCGAGGTCGTCGAGCAGCGGCCGCAGCACCACCTCGTGGCTGAAGTACTCGCGGCCGATCTCGCGCGCGGCGCGGGCGTGGCGCGCGTAGTCGGCGTCGATCGCCTCGACCGCCGCCAGCGGCCTCGTCCGAGCGAGTCGAAGGCGAACAGGCCCTCGCCGCGTCGGCAGGACGTTGCCGAAGCCGGTGTCCTGGGTGATCACCGGGCGGCCGGAGGCGAGGTAGGTGGCGCTGCGGTCGCTGAACCAGCCGGTGCGCAGGCGCACGTTCTGGTCCTTGGCGACCGTGAACTCGCCGCGCGAGGCGCCGATGTAGTCGCGGTAGCGATCGATCCCGCGCGAGACCTCGAGCCCGTCGCGGACCCGCCAGCCGCGCTGCCGCAGCATCTCGCGTTCCGAGCTGCTCGCAGCTGCTCAGCGCCAGCTCGAAGGCCTGCGCCGGTGCGCTCGCGGCAGGTCGAGGTACTTGAGGAACTCGTGGTGCTTGCTCCAGGTGTAGCGCTCGCCCTCGAAGGTGACGTCGCGCCAGTCCTGGCGCCAGTTGCCGATCGTCGTGAAGACGATCGGCCGGCTGCGGCGAGCGGTCCGGCCAGAGGTCGAGCACCACCGGCTGGCGGGTCGGCAGGAAGCGCGAAGCGGTCGCTGACGCGGCAGCCCGCAGTCCGGGCTTGCCCCAGTTCTCGGCGAAGGTGAAGAAGGCGCAGTGCGGCTCGAGGAAGTCGAGCGTCTCCTGCACGCCCGTGGTGCAGCTCGAGCTGCAGCTGGACCGGGTCGGTCTCGAGGTAGACGAGCCGGCCGGTGGCGGCCAGCTCGGGCAGCGGCTGCGGTGCCGCCGTGCAGGTTGATCAGCAGGTCGGCCGAGCCGTAGAGGCGTTCGAGCTGCGGCTCGCTCATCCCGAAGCAGCGGCCGTCGTCGTGCAGCGCCCGGAAGGCCCAGCGGTCGGCGAGGCCGAAGCGGCGCATGATCGCGGCGATGAACTCGGCCGCCAGCGCCGAGCTGTCGTCGTCCTCGTCGCGTCATCAGCATCGAGGGCGTGCGGGCGTGGGTCTCGACGTAGTAGGCCTCGAAGCCGAGCCGCTCGAAGCCGAGCAGGTAGTGGAGGTTCTGCCAGACGACGCCCGGCCACCGGCATCTTGGTCATCATCCCGAGCAGGACGACCTTGGGCGCGACTCATGCGCGCTGCGCCACGGGCCCTCCCCTGACCTGGCGCCAGCTGATCGTGCTCCGCTGCACCGGCTCGGGAGCCGCCGCCGTTGCCGTCGCCGTTGCCGCCGTTGACCTCGGCTCCTGCGGCGGCGCGCCGCTTTCGCGCTCTCGCGTCTGGGCCTGGTAGCAGCTGGCTGATAGACGCCATCCGCCGCCACCAGCTCCTCGTGCGTGCCCCGCTCGACGATCCGGCCGCCTGCTCGAGGACGAGGATCTGGTCGGCGTGGCGGACGGTCGAGAGGCGGTGGGCGATCATGAACGAGGTGCGGCCCTCCATCAGGTCGTCGAGCGCGTCGAGGATCACGCCTCGGTCTTCGAGTCGATCGAGGAGGTCGGCTCGTCGAGGATCAGGATCGGCGCGTCCTTGAGGAAGGCGCGGGCGACGCAGATGCGCTGGCGCTCGCCGCCGGAGATCTGCGCCCCCCGCTCGCCGAGGACGGTGTCGTAGCCGTCGGGGAGGCCGCTCGATGAAGTCGTGGGCGTTCGCCGCCCGGGCGGCCGCCTCGACCTGCTCGTCGGCTCGCGTCGAGCCTGCCGTAGCGGATGTTGTCGGCGATCGTGCCGGAGAACAGCAGCGGCTCCTGGAGGACGACGCTGATCTGGTCGCGCAGCGAGTCGAGCTGCAGGTCGCGCAGGTCGACCCCGTCGATCGCGATCGCGCCCTGCCTTCGGGTCGTAGAAGCGGATCAGCAGGCTCATCAGGGTGCTCTTGCCGGCGCCGGTGTGGCCGACGATCGCGACCCGTTCGCCCGGTTGGGCGTCGAACGAGATGTCTCCGACAGCGTTTCGCTTGCGGCTCGGGTAGGCGAAGCTGACGTCCTCGGCGCTGACCCAGCCGCTGCGCCCGCCCGAGGTCCACCGCATCGGGCTTCTCCTTCACCTCCGGCTCGGTGTCGAGCAGGTCCAGCGAGGCGTTGAACTGGACGAGCTGCTCGTGGATCGATGCCGACCGTCGTGCTGATCTGCTCCAGCGGCTGGTACACCGAGGCGATGTAGGTGAGGAGCACGATCAGCTCGCCGATCGAGAGCTTGCCCTGCATCACGTGCCAGGCGCCGAACGCCGAGGACCAGCGAGCCGCCGGCGGCGGTCGCCGTCTGCACGCCGAGCGTGTAGAGGCTCTGGCTGACGGTCAGCTTGACCCGCTCGTCGACCGCCGCCTGCCCCTGCTCGCGGAAGCGGCTGGTGCTCGTAGTCCTCGCGGCCGAAGGAGACGATCACCCGCAGCATCGCCATCGCCTCGTGGACGATCGAGAGCGAGCGCCACTCGAGCCGCTGCACCTCCTGGATCCGCGGCACGATCCGCCGGCCGTAGACGCCGAAGGACCAGTAGAGCAGCGGCACCACGACCAGCGAGAGCGAGCGCGAGCTGCCAGTCGATCAGCGAGGCGATCACCAGCATCCCGACGAGCGTCACGGTCGCCTCCATGATCGGCGGGATGACCATGACGATGTTGCCGACCGCCGCCGCCTGGAGGTTGATCTGGCTCATCAGCGCGCCGGTCTGCTTGCTGGTCGTGGAAGGTGAGCGAGAGCCGCTGCACGTGGCGGAAGAGGTCGCTGCGGAGGTCGAGGACCATGTTCTGCTCGGTCTTCGCGCCGAGGTAGTGGTTGAGCACCGTGAAGCCGTTGCCGATCACGACGATCAGGAAGCGGAGCAACAGCATCGAGACCAGGACCACCCACATCGTCGGGTTCGGCCCGAAGACCGACTCGACGAACCCGCTCGGGTTTCGTCGTGCAGGACGTTGTTGAGGATCACCGCCAGCGGCCACGGCTCGGCGAGACCCAACGCGCGGCGAGGAAGGTGAGGACGAGGACCCAGATCAGAGTCCGACGATAGGGCGCGAGGTAGGGCTTGATCCTCGGCAGGGCCTTCCAGAGCTCCCAGGCGTTCTGCTTGGCTTCGGAAGGCTTCTTGTCCTTCCGTCTACTCCGCATCCGCACGGGCCCCATGCTCGGACTCATCGCGGCGCGTCCCCTCGTCCGGGCAGGGCCGCTGCCTGGCGGATCAGACTGCCGCCTCGGCCGGCCCCCGCGCTGCGGGCCATTCCTCGGCAAGCGGTTTCGGCGCGGGCAGTGGCGTGGCCGCCTGCTCCCCGCCGCCCTGTCCCGGCTCTTCCTCATCCTCCATCCGGCGCAGTTGCGAGACCGCCAGGCTCAGCGCCGTCCCGGTCCCCTCGATCCCGAAGGAAACCAGCGCGATCAGCGCGATCGCGAGCGTGACGCCAATGCCAAGCTGGCCTTCCAGTAGCGCGTACACGGTGAGGACGGCGAGCACGATCACCGCCGCCAGCCCCCGGCCGGTCGCCCGCGGCCAGATCCTCGCCCGCAGCAGCTGCCTGCCGGAGCCGTGCTCCTCGACCGCGGTGCGGATCTTGACCCCGCCGAGCGGGCCGGCGCGGAGCTCGAGGTCCCAGCGGTCGAAGGGGCCGCCGCTGCGGACCAGGCCACCCCTTGCCGCCAGCGAGTCCTGAAGCTGCTGGAGGCGGGCCTGGGGCGCCTGCCAGCTCTCACTCCAGACCTCGACCGTGCGCGGCCGCGGCCAGGCTGCGCCGGGCCGCAGGCGTCGGCGCCAGGGCGAGAGCCCGCCGTCGCAGCCGGCCGGCCAGGCGCGCCACCGGCTGCAGGAAGAAGAGCAGCGCGGTCAGGTCGCGGCGCTGGAGCGTCTCCAGGCCGAGCGGCCCGGCATCGCCGGGTTTGCCGCCCAGCCGAACGAAGAACGCCCGCCGAGGAGACCGCGATGGCGCCGACGCAGAAGCCCGGTAGGGCGAGGAGCAGCGGCGACCAGAGCGTGCCCAGCGCCGAGACGAGCCCGAGAGCGCCGATCAGCAACAGGCACTCGGGAGCCAGCAGAAAGCTCGAGAACGTGCCGGGGGCGGGCTCGTAGATCGACTGGAAGAGGCCACCGCCCCAGGTCCCGTAGCGAATCATCGGCCGCCGCCGCGAGGGGCCCGTCGCGGGCGAGTCGTAGATCCGGCCCGACCAGCGCGAGGAGCCGGCCCGGTTGTAGCGGCTCGGCCACTTGCGCTCCAGCAGCGCCTCCGCCTCGCCGTATCCGTACTGCTGCCGAGGTAGCGGCGGACCGAGTCGCGGCGGCGGTGCATCACCACCGCACCGGCGCTGAAGCCGAGCGTGCGGCCCGATTCCTGCAGGCGCCAGCAGACGTCGACGTCGTCGCCGGCGACCCGGAAGCGCTCGTCGAAGCCGCCGATCTCCTCCAGGGCCGATTTGCGGAAGGCCATGTTGCAGCCCGGCACGTGCTCGGCCTCGCGATCGGAGATGAGCACGTGGATCGGGCCGCCGGGCGCGGCGGCGACGCATTCGGCGACGAGGCCGTCGTCGTCGGGGGCGATGTTCGGCCCGCCGATCCCGGCGTGGCCGTTTGCGCGCAGCGACGCGGCTATGTAATAGAGCCAGTCATGGTCGGGATAGGCGTCGTCGTCGAGGAAGGCGACGATCTCCCCGGTCGCGTTGGCGATGCCGACGTTGCGGGCGTGGCTGAGGCCGCGATGCTCGGTCTCGACCAGGCGGCGCGCCGTGGCTCCTGGCGATCTCGGCCGAGGCGTCGCTGGAGCCGTCGTTGACGACGATCACCTCGAAGTCCGGGTAGGTGAGCGTGCACCAGCCGCGCCAGGCACTCGGTCAGCGTGCTCTGGCCGTTGTGGGTGCAGACGACCACCGAGACCCGCGGCCAAGGGCCTGGCGGCGGAGAATGGCGCCCCGGCGAAGGCGTCGCGAATCGCCGCGAGCGCGGGCTTCGGCTGCCGCTGCCGGTCGACCAGGCCGAAATCCCAGTCGGTGACGTCGTGGCCGCCGCGATGCCACTCGTCGGTCCAGGAGAAGACGAAGACGCCCGCGGCGCCGGTGCCGAAGGCGTGGCGCACCTGCCACTCCAGCGCCTTTGCCTGAGCCGCCTCGCCGTTGCGGCGGCTGTCGATGCCGACCTCGGTGATCAGCAGCGGCCGGTCCCCGGAGAGGTTCTGCAGGCGCGCCAGGTAGGACTCGAAGGTGCGCTCGTCCTCGAGGAAGACGTTGAAGCAGGTGAGATCGAGGAAGGGCAGCTCGAGGTACTCGGTGGAGGGGTAGTTGACGTAGGTGAAGAGGCCCTCGGGGTCCTCGGCCTTGGCCTCCCAGTAGAGGCGCTCGAGAAAGCGCTCGATCTCGCGCTTGCCGTGCCAGCGCACGATCGCGGCCGGAATCTCGTTGCCCACCGCATAGCAGAGGATCGCCGGGTGCGCCTCGCAGGCCCGCACCTGGGCGGCCACCCTGGCGACGATCGCGTCGGCCCTGCCCGGGTCGTCGAGGAAGGCGACGTGCTGCTCCCAGGCCAGCCCCACCATCACCTTCAGGCCGTGGGCCTGCGCCAAGTCCAGCAGCCACAGCCGGCGGCGGCTCGTAGGTGCGCAGCGAGTTGATCCCGGCCGCGGCCATCGCCTCGAAATCGGCGCTCACCTGCTGGGGCGGGGGCAGCGACCAGCCGTCGGTCGAGCGGAACGTGCCGTAGGTTGCCCCGCGCACGTGCAACTTCTCGGATCCGAGAACTATCGACCTGCCGTGAATCTGGGGTCGGGTAACTGACATGGCCCTGGATCTAGTTGCCGCTCGATCCACCTCCCCTGAGCTGCGGTCGGTCTGACGCTGACCGAATATCCCTGTCCCGCTGCCCAGGCAACGTTCGACTCCCCAAGAAACATAGCGATTTGTTAGCAACAAATCTCATCGGGCCTGCTTGGAGCGCCCGCGATATTTCGCTCTCTGCTGCCGTTTCATGGGTCGCTATCGACTAACCGGGAGCGCATCTTGAGAAACCTGAGAATTTCTTCCCAATCCCGGGATCACTTTCGCCATCGCCGCTCGCCAGCAGCGAGGATGGCGAGCTCCCCGTATCTCTCGGGTGGCGGCTTGGCTCTGGCAAGTCAAATGCCAATGAGGCGATTTAGCCTCCCTTCACCCCGGGGTCCCGTTCTCGAGCTCGGGGAGCTCGCGCTCTACCAGTTGAGCTACGTCCGCGCCGATCGCATTTCTAGAGGCCGATCCCCTGCCCTCCGCCAGCAGCCGGAGACCGGCCCACCATGCCCTAGCGATGCTTGAAAATCTGCACGCTGGGCGCCACAGGGCTCACTTTTGTGATCGTCATCCTTACTCACCTCCCTCCGGTCGCCGCCGGCGGCTGCCGGACGGGAGGCAAATAGTAAGGATTGTTAAAGTATTAAAAAGCCGCTGAACGTCTGAGGACGGGGGTCCTTAAACCACTTATGCTCCACCGCCCTTGACCACCCGAATTACATTGACTAGAGGAGACGATCGTTGGCGACCACGACCAAGCGGGGGCAGAAAAGGACCATCGAGGAGGCGGTTGCCTACGCCGTAGGGCATCGGATCAGGATCGACGCGCTGGCGATCCTCAACGAGGGCCGCGCCAGCCCCAACGAAATCGCCAAGATCCTCGGTGTCGGCGTCAGCCTGGTCGGCCACCACATCAAAGAACTGCATGATTCCGGCTGCATCGAAGCCGCCGGGACCGAGCAGGTGCGGGGCGCGACCGAGCACTTCTACCGGGCGATCGAGCAGCCCTTCATCAGCGACGAGGAAGCACGCGAGCTGCCGCCCGAGGCCAAACGTGAATTCTCCGCCCTCATCCTCCAGGCGATCGCCGCCGAGGGCCTCGCCTCCCTTCGCGCCGGGAAGATGGACTCCGACGACGACATTCGCATGTGCTGGCGATCGATGAACCTCGATGCGGAAGGGCGGCGGGAAGTCGCCGAAGAGCAAGCCGAGTCACTCGGTCGCCTGGTGGACATCGAAGCCAGGGCCGCCACCCGCCTCGCCGAATCCGGCGAGATCGGCGTCCAGAGGATCGCCGTGATGATGGGCTTCGATCGCAGCCGGCCGGGACGGCCCCCCGGCGGCTATCTGCCGCCAAGCGACGGCTGAGCCCAACCGCCACGGGCGGCGGCCGCGATGGCAACGCGGTTGCCGGGAGCGAGCGCGAACTAACCTTCGCCGCCGTGGGCACGCGATCGTTCCTCGCCTTCCTCGCCGTGCTGGCCGTCGTCGGCCTGCTCGCCTTCGGCCTGCTCAGCAAGGGCGCGACGAAGATCGCCGTCGGCGATCCGGTCCCCGACCGGGCGCTGCCCGCCCTGCCGGGGCCGGGCCACGGCTCGATCGCCGAGCATCGCGGCGAATGGGTGCTGGTCAACCTCTGGGCCTCCTGGTGCATCCCCTGCCGGGAGGAGGCGCCGGTGCTGGAGCGCTTCTACCGCCGCCACCGCGCTCGCGACACGACCGTGGTCGGCATCAACGTGCAGGACAACCGCGACGACGCCGTCGCCTTCCTGCGCGACCACCCGACCACCTACCCGCAGCTGCGCTCGGTCGGCGACGAGCGCAGCTCCGCCTTCGGCTCGACCGGCGTGCCGGAGAACTTCCTCGTCGACCCGCGCGGGCAGGCTGGCGCTGATCTGGCGCGGGCCGGTCGACGACCGCTTCCTGCGGGAGCGGGTCGTCCCGCTGATCGAGGGCTAGGAGTGAGGCGCGCGGCAGCGCTCGCGGCGCTCGTCGCCTTGCTGATCGCTGGCCACCGGCGCCGGCGCGGCGCCGGCCCCCCAGACGACCGTCCACGACGTCGAAGACGAGGTGATGTGCCCGATCTGCGGCACCCTGCTCGAGCTGGCCGACTCGCCGCAGGCCGAGCGCGAGAAGGTCTTCGTCGCCAAGCTGGTCGCCGAAGGCAAGACCAAGGCCGAGATCAAGGACGCGCTCGTCGCCCAGTACGGGCCGGCGGTCCTGGCCCTGCCGAAGGCGTCCGGGTTCGACCTCTCCGCCTACCTGGTCCCGATCGTCGCGATTCTCCTCGCGGCGGTGGCGCTGGCCTTCAGCGTCGCCCGCTGGCGCCGCGACGGCAGGGCGCTCGCCGCCCCGGAAAGCTCCGCGCACGGGCCGCAGGGCGAGGACGCCGAGCGGCTCGAGGCCGACCTCAGCCGCTACGACCTCTAGGACCGCGCGCGACCGGCGAACTAAGCAAGAGCGCCGCTTCCCCCGAGGGCTCAGTCGACAGGACGAGGCCGGTGACCGGCAGCGGCAGGCGCTTCGGGATCGCGCCCGCCTGCCGCAGACGATCGTCGTCGTCGGCGTGTTCGGCAAGCGCCCGCAGCGGTCCGGGTCTTCGCTCAGCGGCGGCCCGTCGATGACAAGCAGGTCGTAGGCGCGGCGCAGCTTCTCGGTCGCGTGATCGCAGCGATCGGAGTCGAGCAGGCGCCACCGGCGTCGGCGTCGGCTCTCCGGCGACGATGCAGGCGAGCGGCTCGGTCGCCCGGCCCGAGGCCGGGCCGGCGAGGACCAGGGGCTGCAGGATCTGCGCCGCCTCGGCTTCCTCGCGCAGGTACTCGTGCAGTCCCGGACGCGGCGAGAGGCCGAGTATGCCGGCCAGCGCCGGCGAGGCGAGGTCGCACTCGAGCAGGGCGACGCGGCGGCCCTCGGCGGTCGGCGCAGCGGCAAGGCCGAGCGCGACCTCCGACTTCGCCGGGCCGGTGGCCAACACGGCTCGCGAGCCGGCCAGCGCCGCAGCCAGGCCCGAGTAGGCATCGAGCTCGCCGCGCCCGAGGGCCCCGGGCCGCGAAGCGGCGCCCGTCCGGCGCGCGGACCTCCGCCAGCACCGGGTGCTTGCTCCGCCGGCCCAGCATCACATCCGCTCGGGGGCGGAGATGCCGAGCAGGCCGAGCGCCCCCGCGATCGTCCGCTTGGTCAGCAGGGCGAGCGCCAGCCGCGACCGCTCGACCCCCTCGCCCTCGGCGCCGACGACCTGGCAGTCGCGGTAGAAGCCGTGGAAGTCGGCGGCAACCGCGGTCGAGTAGGTGCAGATCGCGGTGCGGCGCGCGGCGCCCGGCGGCCTCGCGCACCTCGCCGGGGAATTCGAGCAGGCGCTTGATCAGCTCTCGCTCGGTCGGCTCCAGCGAGGTTCCGGGCGTGCGCGGCTCCGGCCGCCGGCGGCGACCTGCTCGCGGCTCGCGCTCCGCCTTGCGCAGGATGCTGGCGATGCGAGCGTGCGCGTACTGCACGTAGTAGACGGGGTTGTCGTTGGACTGGCGCCGGGCCAGCTCGAGGTCGAGGTCGACGGTGGTGTCGTGGCTGCGCCAGAGCATGAACCAGCGCGTCGCGTCGACGCCGATGTCGTCGAGCAGCTCGTCGAGCGAGACGAAGTCGCCGCTGCGCTTCGACATCTGCGCCCGCTCGCCGCTGTTCGACGATGTGGACGAGGCGCATGATCAGCGCCTCGAAGCGCTCGGGGTCGGCGCCGAGGCCGGCGATCGCCGCGCGCAGCCGGGCGACGTAGCCATGGTGGTCGGCGCCGAGCATGTCGATCAGCCGCTCGAAGCCCCGCTCGAGCTTGTCCCAGTGGTAGGCGACGTCGGCGGCGAGGTAGGTCGGTTCGCCGTTGGCGCGGATCAGCACCCGGTCCTTGTCGTCGCCGAAGGTCGTCGTGCGCAGCCAGAGCGCCTCTTCGCTGCGGTAGGTGTGCCCCTCCCGCTCGAGCTGGGCGAGGGCCGCGTCGACCTCGCCGCGGCTGTAGAGGTCGCGCTCGGAGAACCAGTTGTCGAAGCGGACGCCGAAGCGATCGAGCGTGCCCCGCACCCCCTCCAGCATCAGCTCGATCGCCGCGGTTGCCGATCGCCTCGAGGTCGCCGGCGTCGATGCCCTCGGCCTCGATCCGCTCGCCCAGCTCACCGACGTAGGCGCCTTCGTAGCCATCCTCGGGCAATCTGCTCGCCGAGCATGCGGGCGGCGATCGAGGCGGCAAAGCGATCGATCTGGCCGCCGGCGTCGTTGACGTAGAACTCGCGCTCGACCTCGTGCCCGACCGCCTCGAGCAGGCGGACCAGGGAGTCGCCGTAGGCGGCGTGGCGGCCGCCGCCGACGTGCAGCGGGCCGGTCGGGTTGGCGGAGACGAACTCGACCAGGATTCGCTCCGGCGAGTCGGCCGGCGCCGGGCCGAGCGCCCCGCCGCCGCGGCGAGGCTCGCCATCGCGCGCCGGTACCAGTCGTCGGCGAGGAAGAGGTTGACGAAGCCGGGGCCGGCGACCTCGATCCGCTCGACGTGCCCTCGCCCGAGCTGCTCGCCCAGCTCGGCGGCGAGGCGGCCGGCGACGTCGCGCGGGTTTTCGCCCAGCGGCGCGGCGAGCAGCATCGCCGCGTTGGAGCTGTAGTCGCCCAGCTCGGCCTTGGGCGGGCGCTCCAGCGTCGGCTCGGGGCCGGTCGGCTCGCCGTCGCGCAGCGCCAGCGCGGCGCGGTCGACTGCGGAGCGCAGCTCGGCGATCGGGTCGGTGGTGCCATCATCGCGCTCATCGTATGTAGGGGAGGGCGCCGAAGTACGCTGGCCGCGTGCGCGTTGCCGCAATAACCGACATCCACGCCAACCTGCCGGCGCTCGAAGCGGTGCTCGAAGCAGATCGAGGCCGCCGGCGTCGAGGAGATCTGGTGCCTCGGCGACGTGCTCGGCTACGGGGTCGAGCCGGACGCCTGCGCCGACCTCGTGCGCGAGCGCTGCGACGTCTGCCTGGTCGGCAACCACGACCTCGCGGTGCTGGGCGCCCTCGACATCTCCTCCTTCTCCGAGGCGGCCGCGGTGGCGGTCGAGTGGACCCGCGCCAACGTCGCCGACGCGCACGCTCGAGTTCCTGCGCGAGCTGGAGCCAAGCGGCGAGCGCGCCGGCATCGGCCTCTTCCACGCCTCTCCGCGCGATCCGGTCTGGGAGTACGTGCTCTCCGGCGAGCAGGCCGACGCGGGAATGGACGCAAATCCGCAGCGGATCGGGCTGATCGGTCACTCCCACGTCGCCCTCTTCTTCTCCGGGCCGGACGGAGGCAACGAAGGTGAGACCCGCGGCGCCCAGGCCAGCGACGGCGCCTTGCTCGACCTCGGGCGGGGCGGCTGGCTGGTCAATCCGGGCAGCGTCGGCCAACCCCGCGACGGCGACCCGCGCGCGGCCTGGCTGGAGCTCGACACGGAAGCGCAGACGGCCTGCTTCCATCGCGTCAGCTATGAGATCGCGCGGGCCGCCGCGCCAATCGCCGCCGCCGGGCTGCCGAACCGCCTCGCCGACCGCCTCTACACCGGCCAGTGACGCTCAATTGCAGGGAAAATCTGCGCCGCAGGGCGTTCTCTAGACTCGCAACGGTGCGTCAGCTGGCCACCTTCACGCTCGTCTTCGCCCTCGGCGCCGTCGCTGCGGTCGCGCTCGTCTCCTGCGGTGGCGGCGAAGACGCGAAGCTGCTGCCGGGCGCGACCGCGCAGGAAATCACCGAAAACCTCGACGCGGTCGAACAGCTCGCCGGCGAAGGCGAATGCATCGGCGCGGCAAACGCGGCCCAGGAAGTCAGCGCCCAAGTGGAAGCGCTCAATGGGGTCGACCCGAAGCTGAAGCAGGCGCTGCAGCGCGGGGCCACCAAGCTGGACGAAGTGGTCGCAACCTGCGACGAATAGCCGAAACGGAAGACGTGGCCCCGGCCGACGAAGCCCCGACGACCGAAGAAAGCCTGCCGTCAAGCCAGGAACGGAAGGAGAAGAAGGAAGAAAAGGAACGCGAAAAGGAAGAAAAGGCGCTGGAAAAGGAAGAAGAAAAAGGAAGAGAAGGAAGCGCCTCCCGGCCCGCCGACAACCCCGGCCGAAACCACCCCGGCCGAACCGCCGTCCACCGAACCGCCAGCGAGCGAAGGCGGCGGCACCGGCGCGCCGGGCGGCGTCGGCCCGGGCGCGCCCGTGGCTCCCGGAGGGGAATAATGGCGAGCGGAATCCTCTCGGGCCGCTACGAGATCGGCGACCGGCTCGGCTCCGGCGGCATGTCGAGCGTCCACCAGGCGACCGACCTGATCCTCGAGCGCACGGTCGCGGTCAAGATCCTCGCCGAGCACCTCTCCGACGACGAGCGCTTCGTCGAACGCTTCCGCCGCGAGGCGCTCGCGGTCGCCAAGCTGATCCACCCCAACATCGTCCAGGTCTACGACACCGGCATCGACGAGGGGCGCCATTACATCGTCATGGAGTACGTACAGGGGCGCTCCGGGGCGCAGATCCTGCAGCGCCAGGGCCCGCTCGACGGCGAGACGACCGCCGAGATCGGCGCCCAGGCCTGCGCCGGGCTCGACTACGCCCACCGGCGCGGGATCATCCACCGCGACGTCAAGCCCGGCAACCTGATGGTCGTCGGCGGCCCGGTCGGCGGCGGCGAGATGACGGTGAAGCTGACCGACTTCGGCATCGCCCGCGCGGTCGAACAGACCCGGATCACCCAGGTCGGCTCGGTCGTCGGCACCGCCGCCTACCTCTCGCCCGAGCAGGTGCGGGGCGAGGAGGCGACGCCGGCCACCGACGTCTACGCGCTCGGCGTCGTCCTCTACCAGTTCCTCACCGGGCGGCTGCCGTACGAGGGCTCGACCCTGGCCGAGCTGGCGGTGCGCCAGCAGAACGAGCGACCGCTGCCGCCCAGCACCTACAACGACGAAGTGCCGGAGACGCTGGGGACCGCGGTGCTGCGCGCCCTGGAGGGCGACCCGGCACGCCGCTACGCCAGCGCCAGCGAGCTGGCAGGCGGCCTGCAGCTCGGCCTGCAGGGCGAGGACGTGACCCTGCCGCTGGGCGAAGGCTCGACTCCGACCCGCGTCCTCGGCGGCGAGGCGGCGACCCGGCGCCTCGACCGCACCGAACAGACCGAGTACCGCCCCGCCCCCTCGCCGACCCGCCGCCCGGCGGCCCGCGCTCCGCTGCCGCCGCCCGTGGCCCCGCCTCCCCCGCCGCCGCCGATCCAGGCCCAGCAGAAGCGCAGCGCCTTCTCGCGCTTCGCCCGCTTCGTCATGGCCCTCGTGGCCCTGGTCCTGATCGCCGCCGCGGTGGCCGCCGCGGTGATCTACATGACCGACAAAGCAACCGGCGTCAAGGCGACGGAAATAGCGGGCGACACGATCCACAAGGTCGTCGAAGAATTCAAAGACGCCGTCAAGAAGAACACCGAATAGCGGCCCAGGGCGCGGCGCCCTGCATCACGGCGGCTGAGTAGCCGGCGAAGGCCCCGGCGCCGATGGCGGTACGGGCATGGACCATCAGCTCCTGCAGGTAGGTGAGGTTGTGGAGGCAGAGGAGGCGGACGGCGGTCAGCTCCTCGGCGCGGGAGAGGTAGCTGACGTAGTCGCGGTCGTGGTGCTGGCAGGCAGGGCAGGGGCAGCCCTCGGCGATCGGGCTGCGGTCGCCCGCGTGGCCGGCCTTGCGCAGGTCGAGCCGGAAGCGGTTGTCCGGATCGGGGACGAGGGCGACGCCGTGGCGGGCGAGGCGGGTCGGCACGGCGCAGTCGAAGACATCGAGGCCGAGGGCGATGCCGGCCAGCAGGTCGTCGACCTCGCCGATCCCGAGCAGGTGCTTGGGCGCCTCCTCGGGCAGGTGCGGCACGGTCATCGCCAGCACCTCGCGCATCTCCTCCTTGTCACGGCCAAGGGTGCCGCCAATGGCGAGGCCGTCGACGCCGGCCGCCGCGACGTACTCGGCCGATTCGCGCCGCAGATCCTCGTGCACCCCGCCCTGGACGATCCCGAAAACGGCCTGGCGCGCCGGCCCCTCGCGCTCGTGCCACTCGAGGCAGCGGTCGAGCCAGCGGTGCGTGCGCTCGGTCGAGCGTGCGGTGTAGTCGCGGTCGGCGTGGAACGGCGTGCACTCGTCGAAGACCAGCGCGATGTCCGACCCCAGCGCCGCCTGCACCTGCATCGAGACCTCGGGCGAGATGAACAGCGAGGTGCCGTCGCGGTAGGAGCGGAACCGCACCCCCTCCTCGTCGATCGAGACGACCGAGCCGTGGTCTCCTCCCGGCCGTCCGCTTCCCTTGACCTCGTTGGCGACGCCGCCGTGCGCCAGCGAGAAGACCTGGAATCCGCCGGAATCGGTGATCAGCGCCCGCTCCCAGCCCATGAACCCGTGCTGCCCGCCAGCAGCCGCGATTCGCTCCGGACCTGGCGAGACGAACAGGTGGTAGGTGTTCCCCAGCACCATCTCGTAGCCCAGCGCAGCCACCTCGCGCGATTCCAGCCCCCGCACGGTCCCTTTAGTAGCGAGCGGAATGAAGGCGGGCGTAGCGACCGGCCCATGCCCCGTCCGCAAAGTCCCGGTACGGGCCGCCCCATCCCGCCCCCCAACCTCAAACCCCAACCCGTCCCTCATCGCGGTCGAGTGGTCACTTGTGCCGCCTATGGCCGGCGCTAGTGACCACTCGGCTGTCCGATTAGGGAGCGGCCGGTCATTGGCGGGGGCTGGGGGATGCCTAGGAGCTCTAGGGCGGTTGGGGCTACGTCGGCGAGGATGCCGCCGTCGCGCAGGGTCAATCCCTCGGCCGTCACGATCAGCGGCACCGGGTTCAGCGAGTGGGCGGTATTGGGAGAGCCGTCGGGCTCGAGCATGTGGTCGCAGTTGCCGTGGTCGGCGGTGACGATGCAGGCGCCGCCCTTGGCGGTCACCGCCCCGACCACGTCAGCGAGGCAGCCGTCAACCTCCTCGACCGCGGCGACCGCGGCCGGGATCACGCCCGTATGGCCGACCATGTCGGGGTTGGCGAAGTTGATGATGCCGAAGCGGTAGTCGCCCTCGGTCCAGTGACTGACGAAGGTGTCGGCGGCGGCGCGGGCGCTCATCTCCGGCTTCTGGTCGTAGGTCGGCACGTCGCGCGGCGAGTCAACCAGGTGGCGCTCCTCCCCCTCCCACTCCTGCTCGCGACCGCCGTTGAAGAAGTAGGTGACGTGGGCGTACTTCTCGGTCTCGGCGACGTGGAGCTGGCGCCCGCCCGCCTCTGAGATCGTCTCCGCCAGGGTCGTCTTTGGCCGCTGCTCGGGAAAGGCCACCGGGTAGGGCCAGCCTTTGCGGTAGGCGGTCATCGTCGTCAGGTCGAGCAGCGGCGCGCCGCGCGAGAACTCCTCGAAGCCGGGCTCGGCCAGGGCGCGGGTCATCTCCCGCGCCCGGTCGGGACGAAAGTTGACAAAGATCCCGATGTCGCCCTCGGCGACGCCGTCGTAGTCGCCGATCACGGTCGGCTTGACGAACTCGTCGGTCTCCCCGTGCTCGTAGGAGGCCGCGATCGCCGCCTCGACGCTCACCGCGCGCTGGCCCTCGGCGTGGACGATCGCGTCGTAGGCGAGCTTAATCCGCTCCCAGCGGGTGTCGCGGTCCATCGCGTAATAGCGGCCGCTGACCGTGGCGACGCGACCGGCGTGGCGCAGCCAGCGCTCGAGCTCGTGCGCGTAACCGCGACCGCCGTGCGGCAGCGTGTCGCGACCGTCGGTGAAGGCGTGGAAGACGACGTCGGGCACGCCCTCGTGCGAGGCCAGCTCGATCGTCGCCTCGATGTGCTCCCAGCCGGAGTGGACGCCGCCGTCGGAGACGAGCCCGAGCAGGTGCAGGCGCCCGCGCGGGCTGTTGCGGGCGCGCTCGCAGGCGGCGAGCAGCGCCTCGTTGTCGAAGAAGCTGCCGTCGGCAATCGCGTCATCGATGCGGGCCAGGTCCTGCTTGACGATCGCGCCGGCGCCGAGGTTGAGGTGGCCGACCTCGGAGTTGCCCATCTGCCCCTCCGGCAGGCCGACGTCGCGGCCCTGGGCCGAGAGCTGGGTGTGCGGAAAGCCCTCCCAGAGGCGGTCGAAGACGGGCGTCTGGGCGAGCGAGATCGCGTTGCCGGGACCAGGCTCGGCGAGGCCCCAGCCGTCGAGGATGACCAGCGCCAGCGAAGGCACCGGAACGGTCATGACGGGGCCCAGGCGCCGCCAGACAAGGACGCAGGGAGGCCGAATAGCAGCGCTATTTGGCCGACTGGGGACGCCGTATGGCGGTGATCTGGGGTCGTCATCAACCGGCCGCCTTGACGATCGCGGCGAAGTCGCTCGCGTCGAGGCTGGCGCCGCCGACCAGCGCCCCGTCGATGTCTGGCTGCGCCAGCAGCTCGGCCGCGTTGGCGGGCTTGACCGAGCCGCCGTAGAGGATCCGCAGCTCGTCGGCCGCAGCGCCGCGCTCGCGCAGCAGATCGCGGATGAAGGCGATCGTCTCCTGCGCCTGCTCCTGCGTCGCCGTGCGGCCGGTGCCGATCGCCCAGATCGGCTCGTAGGCGACGACGACCCTGCTCAGCTCGGCTCCCTCGACCGCGGCCAGGTCGGCCTGCAGCTGGCGCTCCAGCACCGCCTCGGTCTGCCCGGCGTCGCGCGCCTCCTCGGTCTCACCGACGCAGAGGATCGGCTCCAACCCGGCGGCGAGCGCGGCCGGCACCTTGCGGGCCAGCGCCTCGTCGCTCTCGCCGAAGAGCTGGCGGCGCTCGGAGTGACCGAGGACCACCGCCTCGACGTCGAGCTCGACCAGCATCGGCGCCGAGACCTCGCCGGTGCAGGCGCCCGAATCCTCCTCGTGCATGTTCTGGGCGGCGACCTTGACGGCGGTGCCGTAGCGGCGCTCGACCACGGCGCTCAAGGCGGTGAAGGGCGGGCAGATCACCACGTCGCTCTGCGTCGCCGCGATCTGCGGCAGCAGCGCGTCGACGAACTCGGCCGCCTCGGCGACCGTCTTGTGCATCTTCCAGTTGGCGGCGATGTAGGGGGTGCGCTCAGGCATCGATCAGCGCCTCCACCCCGGGCAGCTTCTTTCCCTCAAGCAGCTCCAACGATGCTCCTCCTCCGGTCGAGAGCCAGTCCACTTTCTCACCGAGCCCGAACTGCTGCAGCGCGGCGACCGAGTCGCCACCGCCGATCACCGTCGTTCCGGGCGCCTCGGCGACGGCCTCGGCGACGGTACGGGTGCCGGCGGCGAAGGGCGCGAGCTCGAAGGCGCCCATCGGGCCGTTCCAGAGCACGGTGCCGGCGGCGGCGATCGCCTCGGCGTAGCGGCGGGCGCTGCGCGGACCGATGTCGAGGCCCATCCAGCCTTCGGGCACCTCGACCCCGTCGCACTCGCGCGGCTCGGCAGCGGCGGAGAAGCGCTCGCCAAGCACCAGGTCCACCGGCAGCTTCAGTTCGCAGTCGGAACCCTCCGCCCGCCCCAGCGCCTCGGCCGCCAGCTTCACGCCCTCCTCCTCGACCAGCGAGTCGCCGGTCTCGATCCCCTGGGCGCGAAAGAAGCTGAAGCACATCGCGCCGCCGATCAGGATCTCGTCGGCGACCTCGAGGAAGCGCTCGATCACGCCGACCTTGTCGGTGACCTTGGCGCCGCCGAGGACGACGACGAGCGGCCGCCGCGGCGAATCGACCACGCTGGTCAGCTCGGTCACCTCGCGCTCGAGCAGCAGGCCGGCATAGCCCGGCAGCAGGCCGGCGACGCCCGCGGTGCTGGCATGGGCGCGGTGGGCGGTGCCGAAAGCGTCGTTGACGTAGAGGTCGGCCAGAGCGGCGAGGGCTTCGGCGAGGGCGGGGTCGTTCTCGGTCTCCCCCGGCTCGAAGCGAACGTTCTCCAGCAACAGCACTTCTCCCGACCCGAGGCCGGCGGCCATCGTCTCGACGCCGCCGCCGACGACCGCCCCCGCCTGGTGCACCTTGGCGCCGAGCAGCTCGGCGAGGCGCTCGCCCACCGGCCGCATCGACAGCGCTGGATCGACCTGGCCCTTGGGACGGCCGAGGTGCGAGACCAGCACCACCGCGGCCCCGCGCTCCCGCAGCAGCTCGATCGTCGGCAGGGCGGCGCGGATGCGGGTGTCGTCGGCGACCTTGCCGTCGGCCAGCGGAACGTTGAAATCCACGCGGACCAGCACCCGCCGGCCGGCGACCTCGGCGTCGCGGACGCTTGCCTTGGAGAAGCTCACGGCTCCGAGGAGGCGCGGATCAGAGGACCTTGCCGGCCAGCTCGACGCAGCGGTTGGAGTAGCCCCACTCGTTGTCGTACCAGGAGACCGCCTTGATCAGCTTGCCTTCGCCAATCGCCATCGTCTGGCCGGCGTCGAAGATCGAGGAGTGCGGATCGCCGACGATGTCCGTCGAGACGATCTCGTCCTCGGTGTAGCTGAGGATCCCCTTCATTGGACCCTCGGCGGCCTCCTTGATCGCGGCATTGACGGCGGCCGGGTCGGTTGGCGTCGAGGGAGTGAAGACGAGGTCGACGACCGAGCCGGTGATCACCGGGGCCCGCACCGCGAGGCCGTTGAGCTTGCCGTTCAGCTCCGGCAGGACGAGGCCCACCGCCTTCGCCGCACCGGTCGTCGTCGGGATCAGGTTGACGGCGGCGGCGCGCGCCCGGCGCAGGTCCTTGTGCGGCATGTCCTGCAGGCGCTGGTCGGAGGTGTAGGCGTGGATCGTCGTCATCAGGCCGTGCTCGATGCCGAAGGCGTCGTTCAGCACCTTGGCGAAGGGGGCCAGGCAGTTGGTCGTGCAGGAGGCGTTGGAGATGACGTGGTGGTTGTCGCGGTCGTAGTCGCTGTCGAAGTTGACGCCGAGGGCGACGGTCACGTCCGGTTCCTTGGCGGGAGCCGAGATGATCACCTTCTGGGCGCCGGCCGAGAGGTGCTTGGCGGCGTCGTCGCGGGCGGTGAAGAAGCCGGTCGACTCGATCACGACGTCGACGCCGAGGTCGCCCCAGGGCAGCGCCGCCGGGTCGCGCTCGGAGAGCACCTTGAATGGCTTGCCGTCAACCGAGATCGTGTCCCCTTCGACGCCAACCTCGCCGGGGAAGCGGCCCACGCTCGAGTCGTACTTGAGCAGATGGGCGAGGGTCTCCGGATCGGTGAGGTCGTTGACCGCGACGAACTCGATGTCGGCTCCGGCAGCGTGCGCCGCCCGGAAGACGTTGCGCCCGATCCGCCCGAAACCGTTGATGCCGACCTTCACAGCCATTGAGTCAACCCTCCTGGGAGTTGTTTGGGGAGATGTCCGATGTTATGGAGCAACGCCGCCGGGCGGTCATTGCACCCGGCTAGTCGGTCCCGATCGTGATCTCTATCTCGTACCCGTCGGGGTCCTTGACGAAAGCCGAGTAGGAGCCGGAGCCGTAGGAGCGGCGCTCGCCGGGCTCGGAGACCTTGGTGCCGCCGGCGCTCATGCCGCCTTCCCAGGCCGCCTTGACGGCGACGATCCCGAGCGCCGGAGAAGCTGAGCAGGCCGAAGCCGGCCTTGGGCTCGTGGTGGGAGGCGATGAAGAAGACCGGTTTGGCGATGCCCCAGCCGATCGTTTCGTCCTCCTCGAAATGGCGCCGCCAGCCAAGGGGCGCGAGCAGCGAGTCGTAGAACGACGCGCTCCGCTCAAGGTCCGAGACCTCCAGAAGAACGTGATGAAGCATCGGGACTGGAGGCTATACGGGCCAGCCGCGTAATGCCCCCCGCCCAGCCGCCGAGCGGCCGGAACCGTCCGTATATCGGACGTTTGCGGCCCGTCGGCGGCGTTAGCCACCGCGCGGGGTCCAGCGGAAGAAGCGGATCGCCAGCAGCAGGCCGGCCACGCCCCAGACCGCGACGACGGCCAGGTTGCCCCACTGCAGGCTGGCCCCGGCGCCGCCCGGGTCGTAGACGTCGAAGAAAGCCTCGAAGAAGTGGCGGATCGGGAAGGCGTCGGCGAAGTGGATGACGCCGCTGGGCAGCTGGTCGTCGGGGATGAAGACGCCGGAGAGGAAGTAGAGCGGCAGCAGCAGGGCGTTGACGATCGGCGCCGCCGCATCCTGCGAGGGGATCGCCGCGGTGAGGGCGATGCCGAGGCAGCAGAAGGCAGGCGGCGCCGATCAGCAGGGTGACGACGATCTGCGGCAGGCTGCTCCAGGGAATCGCCGACGCCGTAGAGCAGGCGGCCGATCGAGGCGATCAGCGCCAGCATGATCAGGGCCACCACGGCCGAGTTGCCGATGCGGCCGGCGATGAAGACCCAGGCCGGCATCGGCGTGCCGCGGCCGCGCTTCAGCCGCCCGTCCTCACGCGCGATCACCAGCGACATCGCCAGCGACTGCATCGTCGCCGAGATCACCGAGAGGGTGATGATCGCCGGCACGTAATAGGCCGTGGTCTTGATCCCGCCGCGCACGTCCACGGTCTTGCCGCCGAAAACCGTGGCGAAGATCAGCAGCAGGATGACCGGGAACATGACGGTGAAGAAGACCGCGGCCGGGTTGCGCCAGAAGGCCTTCTGGTCGTAGCGGAACTGGTGGGCGAAGAGGGCCAGGCCGCTCACTGGGCGCCCCATGTCGGGCGCTGATCGCCACCGACTCGAACGGCCGGCGGCACCGTGACAATCGGCGCCTCACTCGCCCCCCTCGGTGACGAGAGGTAGACGTCCTCGAGGTTGGGCCGGGTCACTTCCAGCCCCTCCAGCTCGAGGCCCCGCTCGACCGCGCGCCCGGTCAGCTCGTGCAGGTCCGCCACCGGGCTCGTCGTCTCGACCGAGACCTCCTCGCCGCCGAGGCGGTAGCTGATCCTCGTCGGCAGGTTCTCGCGGTTGCCGAGGTCGTCGGGCGTGCCGCTGGCGACGACCTGGCCGCGCGCGATGATCGTCACCCGGTCGGCGAGGCGCTGCGCCTCGTCCATGTAGTGGGTGGTGAGGAAGACCGTCTTGCCGAGGTCGCGCAGGCCGGCGATCATGTCCCAGGCCTGGCGCCGCGCCGAGGGGTCGAAGCCGGTGGTCGGCTCGTCGAGGAAGAGCAGCTCGGGGTCGCCGACCAGCGCCATGCCGACGTCGAGGCGGCGCTGCTGGCCGCCGGAGAGCCTGCTCAGCGCGCGCATCGGCCTTGTCGGCGAGCCCGACCAGCTCGATCACCTCGTCGACCGGCCGCGGGGCGCGGTAGTAGCCGGCGTAGAGCTCGAGCGACTCGCGCACGGTCAGGTAGGGGTCGAGCCGGCAGCTCTGCAGGACGATGCCGATCCGCTCGCGCCAGCGCGGCCGCCGCGCTGCGGGTCCTCGCCCAGCACCGCGACCTCTCCGCCGCTGCGCTTGCGGTAGCCCTCGAGGATCTCGACCGTGGTCGTCTTGCCCGCGCCGTTCGGCCCGAGGAAGGCGAAGATCTCGCCCGGCCTCGACCTCGAGGTCGATCCCGCGCACCGCCTCGAAATCGCCATAGGCACTTGCGCAGGCCGCGGATCGAGATGACGGGATCGCGCCAAGGCGGGGCGATGTCTAGGAGGCCGACGGGCTCAGCGCCGAGCTCGACGTCGCGGTGCTTGACGTGGACGATCACGTCCTCGCGCCCCGCGAGGTCGCGGCGGATGCGATCGGCAACGGTGATCGAGCGGTGGCGGCCGCCGGTGCAGCCGACCGCGATCGTCAGGTGGCTCTTGCCCTCGGCCACGTAGGCGGGGACGAGGAACTCGAGCAGCGGCAGCAGGCGGCCGTAGAACTCGCCCGCCTGCGTGCCCGACTCGACGTACTCGCGGACCCGCTCGTCGAGCCCGGTCAGCGGCCGCAGCTCGTCGACGTAGTGCGGGTTGGGCAGGAAGCGGACGTCGAGGGTGAGGTCGGCGTCGCGCGGCGGGCCGTTCTTGAAGCCGAAGGTGAGCAGGGTGAGCGCCAGCTTGCCGCGCCGGGGTCGGCCGAGCATCTCCTCGGCGATCCGGCGCCGCAGCTCGCCGCCGGTCAGGTCGCTGGTGTCCATGACCACGTCGGCGCGCTCGCGCAGCGGCGCCAGCAGCTCGCGCTCGGCCCGGATCCCCTCGACGATCCGCCCCTCCGGGGCCAGCGGATGGCGGCGGCGGGTCTCCTTGTAGCGGTCGACGCAGCGTCTCCTCGTCGGCCTCGAGGAAGAGGACCTCGGGCAGCCCGTCGCCCTCGAGGTCGTCGAGCACCTGCATCAGCTCGTCGAAGTAGTCGCCGCCGCGCACGTCGGAGACGACCGCCGCGCGCTCGACGCCGCTGCCGTCGTGGCGGAAGAGCTCGCCGAGGCGCCGATCATCCGCGGCGGCAGGTTGTCGACGCAGAAGTAGCCGCCGTCCTCGAAGGCGGCGATCGCCTCCGACTTGCCGGCCCCGGAGTGGCCGGTGATCACGACCAGGTCACCTCGCTCCCGCCGTCCCGCCCGTCTCCGTACCACTTGTCCCGCGCCGCGTCAGCCCGTCCTGTTCAGTTGCTCGTGGATCTCGCGGGCGACCTTGCCAGGCACGCCGGGCACCGCTTCGAGCTCCTCGCGGCTGGCGGCGAGGAAGCGCTCGGGGGAGCCGAAATGCTGCAGCAGCGCGCGCTTGCGCACCGGGCCGACGCCCTTCAGCTCGTCGAGCACCGAGCCGGTCATCGCCCGGTCGCGGCGGCCGCGGTGGTGCTCGATCGCGAAGCGGTGGGCCTCGTCGCGGACCCGCTGCAGCAGCTTCGAGGCCTCGGAGTCGGCGGGCAGGTCGATCGGCGCCGAGCGGCCCGGGACGTAGACCTCCTCGAGCCGCTTGGCGAGGCTGATCACGGTGACGCCGCGATCGGTGAACGGGTCGCAGCGCCCGCATCCCCGCCGCCAGCTGGCCCTTGCCGCCGTCGATCATGATCAGCGAGGGCAGCGAGGCGAAGCTCTCGTCGCGCTTGCCGTCGTGCGGCGAGAGGTCGGCCTGCTCGAGGTAGCGGTTGATCCGCCGGCCGAGCACCTCCTCCATCGAGGCGAAGTCATCGGGGCCCGTCCCGCCGTGCCGCTCGCCGCGTACCCGGAACCGCCGGTAGTCGGCCTTCTTCGTCGCTCCCCCCTCGAACACGACCATCGAGGCGACGGTGTGCTCGCCGCCGAGGTTGGAGATGTCGAAGCCCTCGATCCGCACCGGCAGCTCCTCCATCCCGAGCGCCTCCGCAGCGTCGGCGAGCGACTCGACCCGGCGCTGGCGCCGGTGCTCGCGGCGCAGCCGGTCCTGGTCGAGGGCGAGGCGGGCGTTGCGCTCGGCCAGCTCGCGCAGGCGGCGCTTGTCGCCGCGCTCGGCGACCCGCACCTCGACCGCGGCGCCGCGGCGCTCGCTGAGCGCCTCGGCGAGCAGCTCGGCGCGCTCGCGCAGGTAGGGGCCGACGACGATCGTCCGCGGCATCGCAGGCGACGCCGAGTAGTACTGGCCGATGAACTCCTCGGCGACCTCGGCGAGGTCGCGCTCGGCCTGGTTGTCGAGGTAGAAGCTCTGGCGCTCGGCGAGGATGCCGTCGCGGACCTGGAAGACCTGGGCGTTGGCGTCGGCGCCCTCGGCGGCGACGCCGATCAGGTCGGCGGTGCCGACCGAGCCGCCGGCGACCCGCTGGCGCTCGAACAGCGACCTGATCGCCTTCAGCCGGTCGCGGTGGAGCGGCGGCGCGCTCGAACTCGCGCGCCGCGGCGGCCTCCTCCATCTTGCGCTGCTCCTCGGCCTCGACCTGGCGGTAGCGGCCGGAGAGGAAGTCGACGATCGCGTCGATGTTGCGCCGGTACTCCTCGCGGCTGACGTAGCCGACGCAGGGCGCCCCGCAGCGCTTGATGAAGTAGTCGAGGCAGGGGCTGCCGGAGCGGCGGCCGGGCTCGGCGCCCTCGCAGGTGCGGTACTGGAAGAGCTTGCCGAGCAGGTCGAGCGTCTCGCGCACCCGCTTGGCGCTCGAGAAGGGGCCGAAGTAGGCGCGGCCGGCGCGGTGCCTCTCGCGGGTGAAGTAGACGCGCGGATAGTCCTCGTCGAGGCTGACGCCGACGTAGGGATAGGACTTGTCGTCGCGCAGGCGGATGTTGAAGCGCGGCCGGTGGCGCTTGATGAAGCTCTGCTCGGCGAGCAGCGCCTCGGCCTCGGTCGCGGTGACCAGGAACTCGATGCGATCGACGCGGCGAGGTGAGGCGGGTGTCGCCGCCGGAGAAGTGGGAGGCGACGCGCTTGCGGATCGAGCGCGCCTTGCCGACGTAGATCAGCTCGCCGGCGCGCGTCGTGGAAGAGGTAGACGCCGGGCGAGTCGGGCAGCTCGCGCCGCTGCTGGGCGACCCGCTCCGCCCGCGAGACCGTCCTTGTCGTGTCCGCTGCGCTCTTCGGCCACCGGTCAAAGAGTAGGCTCCTGGCCACGGCCTCGCTAGAGGCTCCGGCACGGCCGACACGCGAGAGACGGAGAGCGAGATGACGACCGAGACCCTGAAGCCCGCCCGAGCTGAGACCCTGCGGATCGAGATCGACGGCGAGATCGGCACCCTCACCCTCGACCGGCCCGACGCCTTCAACGCGATGAGCCCGGAGATGATCGGCGAGCTGACCGTCGCCTTCGCCTGGCTCGCCGACCGCGCGCCGCTGCGGGCGCTGATCGTCACCGGCGCCGGCAAGGCGTTCTGCGCCGGCGGCGACGTCAACTGGTTCCAGCGAGGGGTCGAGGCGGAGGAGATCGACCTGCCTTCCGACGTGCGCCGCGGCGCCGAGGTCCTGCACCAGGCGATCGTCGACCTGCGCCGGATCCCCTACCCGGTGATCGCCGCGGTCAACGGGCCGGCCGCCGGCGCCGGCTTCTCGCTGGCCCTCGCCTGCGACATCCGGATCGCCTCCGAGGACGCTTTCTTCGCCTGCGCCTACGGTCGCATCGGCGCCTCGCCCGACGGCGGCATGACCTACTTCCTGCCCCGCGTCGTCGGCCCCAGCCGGGCGCTGGAGATCCTGCTCGAGGACCCGAACATGACCGCCGCAGGACGCGCTCGCCGAGCGGCCTCGTCTCCGAGGTCGTCGCCGCCGAGGAGCTGATGCGAGCGGGCCGGGCGAAGGCCGAGAAGCTGGCGGCGAAGGCGCCCGCACTACGTGCGGATGGCGAAGCGGCTCTGCGGCCAGAGCATCGAGAACAGCCTCACCGAGCACCTGCAGCTGGAGCGCCACGGGATCGCCGACAGCATGGCGACCGAGGACCTGCGTGACGGCGTCGAGGCGTTCTTCGGCGGCGAGAAGCCCGAGTTCAGCGGGCGTTGAACCGGCCCCGCAGATCCGCCGTATGCAGCTACAGTCCCATTGAGCGTTTCCCCCAGGAAAGGATTCCCAGCCATGAAGAAGGTCGCGGCGCTTCTCGCCCTTGCCCTCACATCAGCTCGCCCTAGTCGCCTGTGGCAGCAGCGGCGACTCGAGCTCATCGACCCCGAGCACGAGCGGCGGTGGTGAATCCACCAGCGGCGCCGCGGCCGGCGGTGGCCAGGAAGAAGCCGGCGGTGGAGGCTCGAGCATCAAGTTCGAAGCCGATCCCAACGGAGAACTCGCCTACACGACCACCACGGCGTCGGCAAAGGCCGGCAATGTGACGATCGACTTCAAAAACCCGCAGGCGCTGACCCACGACGTCGCGATCGAAGACTCCAGCGGCGAAGAAGTGGGCGCGACCGAACTGATCGCCAGCGGCTCCGACTCGACCACGGTTGACCTGAAACCGGGCAAATACCACTTCTTCTGCACCGTTCCCGGCCACCGCGAAGCCGGCATGGAAGGCGTCCTGACCGTCGAATAGGCGGCGGGGCCCGGGCGCCCTCGACCCGGAGGGCGCCCCCGCAGGCTCAGTTGAACACCTGTACAGTCAGCGCTGAACATGCGTTCAGCCAATGACGAGCCGACCCGTGAGCTGATCGTCCGGCGAGCCCTCCAGCTCTTTGGAGAGCGGGGGATCGACGCCACCTCGCTGCGCGAGGTGGCCAGGGCGGCAGGGGTATCCCCCGCCCTGATCGTCCACCACTTCAGTGGCAAGGGCGGCCTGGTCGAGGCCGCCGACGAGGCCGCCCTGCGGGCGTTCGGCGCCGCCTACGAATCGGCCGAGCCAGCCGAGGCGCCCGCGCTCCTGCGTCAGCGCGCCGAGCAGACCGCTCGCGTGATGCGCGAGCAGCCCCAGGTCTGCGCCTATCTCGGCAAGGCCCTGGTCGAGGGCACCCCCGGGGCCGCTCGCCTCTTTCGGCTGATGATCGAAGGAGGGCGGGCCGAGATCGACGCGCTCGCCGAGAGGGGCGCCCTGCGCAACGACGCCGACCGCCTCTGGGCAACGCTCCAGCACTTCTTCCTGATCTGGGCGCCGCTCAGCTTCCAGCCCCTGCTCGAGCAGGAGGCGCTGGGCGGATCGCTGCTCGACGGCGACAACCTCGAGCGCTGGGTCAGGGCCAACACCGAGCTGCTCGAGGGAGGGCTCTACCGGTGAGTCGCTGGGAGACCACGAGCACCCTCGAGGCCGGCGTCGCCCCCGCCGCCGTCTGGCAGCGGGCCTACGCCGACAGCGATGCCTGGCCAAGGTGGAACGCCGAGATCAGGCGCGCCAGCCTCGACCGGCCCCTCGCCCTCGGCGCCACCGCCCGCATCGTCTTCCGCAGCGGCCTGCGCCTGCGCTTCGAAGTGGTCGAGCACGAGCAGGGCCGCCTCTTCACCGACGAGTCCCGCCTCCCCGGCGCCCGCATGGGCCACCGCCACCTGGTCGAGCCAACGGCCACTGGCGGCAGCCGCCTCACCAACACGATCTACATCGAGGGCGCGCTCTCACCGCTGTGGCGCCGAATCATCGGACCGGCCGCGGCGCGAACCCTCCCCGCAGCGCAGCGGGCCGCGGTCGAGCTGGCCCTGCCTCAGCCAACCCGAACGAATCTGGCCGAGTAGCCCGTCGTCGACTGCGTATGCCTCGTCGCCGAGCAGGTGAACTTCACCGGGGGTGAGTTGCGGAAGCTCCTGCTGAACCTGAGCGGGGAGCCACCGTATGTGCCGGTCACCCAGAACTTCGAGAAGTCGCCGTGGGTGAAGCTCAGGGTCTGCCCGCTCGAGTGGTCCCGGTAGGTGACCAATCCGTGAAACTGCTCGACAAAGGCGGCTCCGTTGAGCTTCCCGCGCAGCGGCGCGGCGTGCCTGTAGTCGACCAGCTCGCGGCCGGTCGGGGAGAAGGTGAGGATCCGCCCGGCGTTCCCCCTGATCGGGAAGACGCTGCCGTTGAAGGAGGTGAGGTCCGACTCCGAGATCTCCTTCCAGGTCCCGACCAGGCAGGGGTCGATCGGGCTCGTCGCGGTCACCTGCACGGCCCCCGCTTCGCCGATCAGGAAACCGCTGCCGGTGGCCAGCGCCGTGCAGGTGACCCCCTTCCTCTCCGAGGCGCAGCGGAAGCCGTTCACCTCGGTCTGCTGCCCGTAGCCGAGGACGGGCGCCCCGTCGTTCCAGTTCTGGATGCAGCCGGCGGCACAGATCGTGGCGGCATCGTCACCGTGGATCTCGGCCAGTCCCCGCAGCGGCATGTTGCCGCAGAAGACGTAGCGCTCTTCCTCGCTGATCGCACACCAGACCTTGCCGCCGGGCGAGAGGAATTCATCGAGGTGCAGCGTCGCGCCGCGCGTGCTCGCGCCCGCCGTCGGGACCGCGCCACCGGCGCCGCCAAGGGTCAGCAGAGAGAGGGCGAGCATGGCGGCACGGGCTCCATACCTTGAACGGATTCCCCTCACCAAGGCTCCTTCCACCACCGTCGGCCTTGCACTCGGGCTCAGGCGACGGGCGCCATCACGCGCGTCACCGAGTCCCCCACGAAGCAGGGCTTCTCGTTGCCCTCGACCTCGAGGGTGAAGCGGGTGACGACCTGCCACCAGCCGCCGCCCTTCTCGTCGACGGTCACGACCTCGGCGCGGCCGCGGACCCGTGAGTCGACCGGCACCGGAGCCGGGAAGCGGATCTTGTCCCAGCCGTAGTTGACGCCGAGGGTGAAGCCGCTGGAGCTGATCAGCTGCTTGCGGAAGCCGTCGACCAGCGAGAGGGTGAGGTTGCCGTGGGCGATCGTGGTGCCGAATGGGCTCTCCGACTTGGCCCGCTCGACGTCGACGTGGATCCACTGATCGTCGCCGGAGAGCGCGGCGAAGGCATCGATGTCCTCCTGGGTGACCGTGCGCCACTCGCTCGGGCCGATCTCCTGGCCGAGCAGCGACTGCATGCCCTCGACGCCCTGGACGTCAACGCTTGCCATCGGCGAGCAGTCTAGCTGCAGGGCGTGGGGCTGGTGAAGCTGCGGACGTAGGTCTTGTCGAAGCCGCGGCCGTAGGTGACGGTGAGGCGCGTGTACCAGCGCCGCGAGCCGCAGGATTCGAGCCGGCTGGCCTTCACCTTGGCGCGGGCGCTGAGGCCGGAGTGGCAGCAACCGCCCGAGACGGTCAGGTGACCGAAGCCGATCGCGGGCGGGGAGCGCCAGCCTTGCCAGTGGATCCGATTGACCAGCCCGAGCGCGCCGATGCCGATGCGGTGCGGCCGTTCGGCGCACCGCGTCGCCGCCCCCTTGGACCGGGCTAGGCAAGGGCTTGCCTGGGGGCGAACAACCGGCGGTTTCGGTGTGCCTTTTTCCGGCTGGGGAGGGCTTTCCTCCAGCGGGGGCTCGGGGGAAACCGGGTCGGGCGGCGGCAGCTGCGTTTCGATCCGGAAGCTGTTGGGGTCGCCCTCGTGCACGTCCTCGCAGCTCGCTCCAGCCACGTCGCCGAATTCCGGGTGGTCGATCAGCGCCGTGTCATTGCCTTCGCCGCAATCGATCGGCAGATCGTGGTCCCCTGAGTTGGCGAGGATGCGGTCGCTGCCGGCGCCGCTGACGTAGGTGTCTTCGCCGTCCCAGCCGAGCAGCTGGTTGTCTTCCGAGTCACCGTAAAAGACGTCGCCGAGGACGGTGCCCTCGAGGTCCTCGATGCCTTCCAGGCTGTCGAGCGTCTCGCCGCCGCTGCCGCAGCTGGGCGCGCCGCCACCCGGTTTTCCGGCCCTGCCGAGGTCGAGCCGGGCCTCCACCCCCGATTTGGTGAATTTGGCCCAGGAGGCATTGTCGCGATCGGCGCCGCCGCTCAGCAGGTCGCCTTCGCAGATCGAGTTGGAGAGGAAGAGGTCGTTGCCGGCGCCGCCGAAGAGCTGGTCGGCGCCGCCGTTGTTGAGCAGGGCGTCGTCGCGACCGAGGGCGTTGAGGACGTCGTCGCCGGAATCCGAGCCATCGGCGAGAACGTCCTCGCTTTCCTCGCCGCCGCCGAGTGAATCGCCGCCCTTGCCGCCGGCGATCACGACCCCAACCGAAGCGGGAAACCCACTCGCCTGCAGCGCGTCATCGCCGCCGAAGCCGGCGATCACGATCGAGTCGAGCGGCCGGCCCAGCGGGCAGACGACTTTGCCGCCGCTCGGCGGTTCGCAGCCGGAACCCACATCGACCGCGGCCGACCCGAGCTCAAAGCTGACGCTTGCCGGCGAGTAGGTGGCGGTGACGGCGTCGGCGCCGCTGCTGCCGGACAGGTAGAGCTGGACGTAGCTCGCGTTCTCGGGCGCCATCGCGCCGACGCTGATCCTGCTCGGGTCGCGCAGGACCACCCCACCGGTGTTCGCCGCATCGCAGGCGGTCTCGGTGGCGCCGCTCTGGCAGTGGTCGCTGCCGGCGCCGCCGTCGAGGAGGTCTTCGCCTTCGCCGCCGTCGAGATGATCACCGTCGGCGCCGCCGCGCAGGGTGTCGTTGCCGCCCCTGCCGAGAATCGCGTCGGCGCCGCCGCCGCCGTAGATCGTCTCCTCGGCGTCGGTGCCGACGATGTAGTCGGAGAAGGGGGTGCCGATCACGGTCTCGAACGCCGAGCCTTCGACTTTGTCGACGCCGCCCCCAGCCGGCGCGACGCCGTTGTCGCCGACGGTGCCGCCGAGGTCGAGGTAGACACCGCGCTCGTCATCCAGTGGCGGCAGGCCTTTGGCCGCGGCGGAGTCGAAGCTGTGATTGTCGAAGAACCCCGGCGCGATTCCGGTCGAGTAGCTCAACGTATCGCTGCCGCCGCCGCTATCGAGGATCGTGTCGATCGTGCCGTCGCCACGGACGTAGTCGTCATCGCCTTCGCCGTCGATCGAGTCGGCGCCGAAGCCACCCGAGAGCCGATCGTTCCCGGGGCCCCCTTTCAGCAGGTCGTCGCCGATGCCGCCGAAGAGCCGGTCATCGCCCGCGCCCCCGTTGAGGCGATCGTTGCCGCGCTCGCCGTAGACCATGTCGTTGCCGGGCCCGCCTTCGAAGGTCTGGCTGCCGATGCCGAGGCATTCGCTGGGAGAGCAGGGCAGGAGGGCGGTGATCGGCCCGGGAACGATCACGTCATCGCCGCCTCCCCCGTTGACCGCGGCGACCCCGGGCGGCGCGACGATCACGTCGTCACACGGCGTCCCCAGGATCGCGTCGCCTGCTCTCGCGGGGCCTTCGGCGCAACTCGGCGCGGCGCGCTCGGCCCCCGCCGCCTGCCCCGCCGGCAAAACGGCAGCCAGCAGCAGCGCCGCACTGATCGCGCACTGGGATAGGCGTCGCATTGGCATCCACTATGTGGATACCCGATCGCCGCTCTCCGATGCGGTCCTCGCCAACTGCCGTGGCCAGCAGAGCATCGCTATCGATTGGCCGGGGGCCGAGCTTCACCTACTCAGCAGCCGCGGTTTGACTAGCGGGCCGCAAGGCGCAGCGGCGCATGGCGCGCGATCGCGAGGAAGTCGGCGCCTTCGCAGAGCAGCTCCGCCTCGTTGCGAATCGCCACCGTGGCGATCAGGCAGTCGCTGAGCTTGCGCGGGGTCTCGCCCCGGCCACGGCACAGCCGGTAGAGCTCGGCGGCGTGCTCGTAGTCGGTCGGGCCATCGACCGCCAGGAACTCCAGGCCGTAGAGCAGGCGCCGCAGCCGGTCGCGATCGGCGTCGTCGCGGGCGCCGGCGAGGATCTCCATCACGATCACGTCGGTGCAAGCCAGCTCGACCCCCTCCTGCAGCAAGGAGCGCAGATGCAGGTGGGTCGGGCTTTCGGTGCCGCGCAGGAACTCCACCCAGGCGGAGCTGTCAACGAGGATCACGACCCCGGGATCTCTTCCCCGGCGCGAACCTCGGCGAGGTCGCCGCCCCAGCCTGACCCCTCGGTTGCGAGGACTTCCTCACGGCTCATCGGCTCGCCGACGAGCCTGCGCAGGGCCAGATCCACGGCCTCGCGCTTGCTGCGCAATCGATAGAGACGCATCGCGCGGTCAATCAGCAGATCATCGATCTCGATGTTCGTTCTCGCCATATCCCCACGATACACCTCAGGGTGTATTGCTACACAAGAGCTCATTTCACCAGCCTCACTTCGAATCCCGGCACGATCAGCGCGCCGGCGCCGCCGAGCAGAGCGAGGATTCGACTCACGTAGGCGGTGGTCTCGGGGATCGGGGGGACGCAACTGCAAGCTTCGACCGGGGCGGGGCCGGCGTTGTAGGCGGGCAGGCCCTCGCCGCCGGAGAAGGAGCCGTCTCCCCCAGCCGCCTCGCCGAGACCGCCGTTCGCGGCGACCACGTTGCCCGCCTCCGAGCAGGGCGGCGGGCCGGCCTCGAAGCCGTAGTGCTTCGAGCTGCGTTAGCGCAGTAACGAGCCTCAGTCGGGATAGTGGCCATGAAGGCGCTTATGAGCCCGCTCGTACACAGTCCGCGTTTTCCGGTCATCGGGATGGCGCTCACCAAAGGCGATCATGTTCCAAGCCAGACCCCCATCAGGTGCCTGAATTAGCTGAAATACAAAGCCGAATGGTGCTTCCGACGCGCCTGATCTGCCAAGTGGGACATAGAGCTTGCGGCAGCCAGGCAGTTTTGTTCTCGCAGGGCCATCTGCTTCACAACGGTGCCAAATGAGCCCTGCCAGGCCAGCTTCGATTTCCTTGCGTGCGTTTTGAGCGTGGATACGAGCTGAGGAACGGCGGTCATAGCGCTCAACCTCCTGCTGCCACTCGACCAAGCCAAACTCGATCGAAGCGGACGGCAGAGCCCCCCTCGGGATCTTTGGCATCGCTTAGCCCTCGCCATCAATGGCGTCGCCTGCCGCAAGACGCTCGAAATCCTCAGCGGACGCGGGTTTAGTTCCCCGCTCAGCGTGAAGATCGGCTGCCGGAGTGATTGGCGGCTCAATCGTCACGCCACCCTCACGATCCGGCACAACCTCGTAGCGACGGCCAGCGATCTCAACGAACTCGCCGACCGTCAGGTCGAGCTTCTTAACCGCAGTCGCCACAGTCCAATGGTAGCTGCACGAACGCCGGTACACGCCACCGCCAAACCGAGGGCGTGAATCGGTCCTCTTCGCGCTACGCGGCACGACGGCCAAACTTTCCGCCGATCCGTGGCGCGATTACGGCCTCCTCGCCGATCAGACCTAGCAGAGCCATAGTGAGCGCTGCTTCCGACCGGAGCTCGCGCTCTACCGTGCTACTGGGCAGAACTGACTTCAGATGCTCGCTATGCGCGACCTTCGCCACAGCGATCTCGCCATAGGTAGCGATCACCTCCTCCGCAATCTGATCGGCAAGATGATCGCCGTACTGCGCCTGCCAATGAGCGACCTCCTCCTCCATGACGGGGTGCTCGATGTTGATCAGGACAGCTCCCTCAGGGTAGTCGGGGTGATTGGGCGCCCACGCGGCAAGCATGCCTTCACCGACATCTCCGGCTCGCACGGAGGTCCAGGTGGGAATGCCACCAGCGACACGTGAGCGGGTAGCCGCTACTGCCCCCGGCGAAGAACCGGTGTTGCGCGCACCACTCGTTCCACCCGCCTCTTCGCCACTCCCACTACTCCCCTCCCCCACCTTGGATCGCTTAATCGCCCGCGGCATCGACCCAGCCTGTGAAGGATCGACTTTCAGCTTGCCGCCCTTCCGCGCGCGGAGCTTGAACATGCGCCAACGCGAACCGAAACGCTCAGCGAGACGCTCCTTCCACGCTTCGTCCTTAACCGTCCCACTGCCGCCAGCGCGTGCGTCACGAATTGCCGCCCGGATCGGATCGGGCATGTTTTCCGCAAACTCGGCACCCCAATCATTCATCGGCAACTGATCTCCAGCGTGTGGACCTCCCATGATGAGAAGAGAGTTTCGATCGCCGCGAGGGTACACACCATGCTTGCCATCCTTCTCGTCGAAAACGGGGGGGCGCAAAATCAGCCAAAGCTTGGACCGCACCGCTCCCTCCAGAACACCGAACGACCGATAGGTAGAGTGGTGGTTGGTTACGTCGTAGAGCTCACGCTCATAGAGAGCGGCAATGTAGCCGCCTTGGGCGGCATATGACTGGATTCCGGGTCGATCGCCGTCCCAGAGATGCCAATCAACATATGTTCCGCCGCCTACTGGCTCACTGCCAGACGCCTTGAGGCCTCCCTTCTTAAAGGAGGCCACTGGATACTCAATGTAGTACTTGGCCCCTTCGATCGTCCGTCGATTTGTCCGGCGATCCGCACCGCCAGTGGCATGTGCCATCTCTTCTGAGACAGGCCATGTCTTTGCGTCCGAACTGCGAAGCTCGTCGACGGTAATTTGGGTCTCAGTATCGACCTCCCAGATACGCCGATTTAGGTAGGTGGAGATGCCCTTAATGTCAGACTCGTTGGGGCGATTTGAGTCGCCAACAACCGTGCTGGCGTTTCGATCGTCGCCGAGCAGAACGATCACGGTACCGTGATCTCCGACCCAATCCGGCTTAATCGATGCCCAGTCGCAGCCGTGATCGCTGTCAGCAAACGGCGTCACGACTTCGTCAATCCGGACCTCACCAGTATCAGGATCGACTGCTTCGAAATTACGCAACCCGAACTCTCCCGTGATCGGATCTGCCATAACCCAGATCATCGCTGCGTCCCCATCTACCCAAGAGATAACTACCAGCCCGTAACGATTCCATGGAAGCAGCGACGACTTCGCACCAATGCCAAAATTCTCGTGCAGTCCACCGATGGGCTTGCCGCCACCACCCCACACGTTAAAAAAGCCGACTAGCTGCTCCGGCGTCATGCCCCTCCCGTCGTCCGCAATCAGGCGACGGTAGATCCCGAGCTCTTGGACTGCTTGCCACTCGATGCCAAAATCAATGCGCTTCGCACCCGCCTCAAGAGAGTTAATCAAGGTCTCTCGAACCCATTGATGCTCGCCGCCCTCGCGGTAGACCCGCTCGACGTGGTGCTGGATTCCAGACGCCTCCATCGGCGTCACAGACATGCGCGCTTCTCGCGTGCTCATAGTGCCTCGCTTTCCCCAAGGGACGTAACCGCCGCTTGAGATTCGGCTAGGACCGCCCGGCCCTAGCTGGCTATGTCTTGAGCTAGACAGATACTGCCTAGCGCGATGGTCAAGATACCATCTTGTGCGGTCATTAATCGGTACCCATTGATCTTGACCAGGTACATTACTCATGCCACCAACCTCACTTCGAATCCCGGCACGATCAGCGCGCCGGCGCCGCCGAGCAGAGTGAGGATTCGACTCACGTAGGCGGTGGTCTCGGGGATCGGGGGGACGCAACTGCAAGCTTCGACCGGGGCGGGGCCGGCGTTGTAGGCGGCCAGGGCCAGCTGCGGGGAGCCGAGCTGGTGGATCAGGTCCGCCATCAGGTGGGCCTGGGCCTCGATCGCGGCAAGCGGGTCGAAGGGGTCGGCGAGGCCGTAGGCGGCTGCGGTCGAGGGGATGAACTGGGCGATGCCCTGGGCGCCGGCAGGCGAGCTTGCGAAGGGGTTGAAGTTCGACTCCGCCATCAGCTGCGCCGCGAGCAGGGCGGCCGAGACGTTCCAGTGGGCCGCGGCGCTCAGCAGCGGCGCCCGAAAGCGAGCCGGGACGAAGGCGGGCAGGCCCTCGCCGCCGGAGAAGGAGCCGTCTCCCCCGCCCGCCGCGCCGAGACCGCCGTTCGCGGCGACCACGTTGCCCGCCTCCGAGCAGGGCGGTGGGCCGGCCTCGAAGCCGTAGTGCCAGGCCTCCCAGCTGTAGCGCTGGACGAAGCCGAACCGATCGGCGTGGGCGGCCAACCAGCCGTAGGCAGTTGCCGGCCCGAGGTCGAGCTCGGTGGCGCAGCGATGCAGCGACTGCCCTGGCGGCGCCACCCACTTCGGGTCGGGGTGGGCCGCAAAGAGCGCCGCCTGTTCGGCGTCGGAGCGAAAAGCTGAGTTGACGACGAGCGCAAGGCCGGCCTGGAGAGCGGCGGCGGCCATGCGGTCGAAGGCGGCGGCCACGTCCGGCCTCATCGCCTGCCCTTGCCTGTAGGCGAGCGGCCCGCCGTAGCCCCCGCCCGTCGCCACCTGCGGCATCGACCCAGCGGGGGAGCTTGCCGAAGCACCGGCTTCGGCAAGCGCCGACGCCTCGGCCTTGGCGCGGCGATCGCCGAGATCGAGATCGCCGACCACGGTTGCCCTGGCGCGCACCGGCGCGAACGAGTCCTCGTCCGGGAAGGAGAGGCGCAGGTGCGTCGCCCCGACGCCGTTCGCCCGCGCTGCACCGAATGCCGCCGCTCGCGCGCGGTCGAGGTAGAGGGCCTTCTCCAGGTGGCGCGGGTTCGCCAGTCCGCCCGGCAAAGTCGGCGGCGAGAGCAGCCGCGGCAGATCGTCGCGCATCGAGCGAGCCGCCGAGATCGCGGCCAGGTCCGCGGCCCGCTGAGCCCGCCCCTTGCCGGTCATCGCGCCGGCGATCGCGACCAGCGCCAGCGCCGCCGCGACCAGGGCAAGGGCGCCGCCGAGCGCCAGCGGCAGCACCTGCCCGTCGTCGTTCCTCCCGCCCATGCCCGCACCCTGCCGAGCCGCGGCGCACGGGTGGTGCGCTCAAGCAAGCGACACTGCGCCAATTGCGCCACCGAACCATTTCGCCGTCCCGTCCGTAGACCTGACCAGCCACACACCGAGCCAGGAGGCCCCGATGCCGCGTTCCGCCACGCCCCGCACTTCCAAGCCGACGATCCGCGCCGCCGGGCTGGCGATCCTCGCGATCGCCCTGCTGGCCGCCCTCGGGGCTGCCGGCGCGACCGCGGCCTCGAGCAAGCGCGTGGCCGCGGAGGCGCGGAATCAGGCGCTCGGCAAGACGGTCCTCACAACCACCAAGGGCCGCACCCTCTACAGCCTCAGCGTCGAGAGGAACGGCAAGTTCATCTGCACCGGCCCCTGCCTCTCCACCTGGCATCCGCTGACCGTCCCGGCCGGGGTCAAGCCGACCGGCCCGGTCAAGCTGGGCACGATCGCGAGGCCCGAAGGCGGCGTACAGGTCACCTACCGCGGTCGCCCGCTCTATCGCTTCGCGGCCGACGCCAAAGCCGGCGAAGCAAACGGCGAGGGGATCAAGGACGTCGGGACCTGGCACGCGGCGACCGTTTCCAAGCCCCAGCCCGCGCCCGAACCGCAGCCGCCCGCCGAATCTCCCCCTCCCTACCAGCCCCCCTACTAAACCGGCCGGGGCCGCGGGGCCCCCTGGCGGTGGCCTCGCGCCCATCGCCAAGCCCGCAAGCTCAAGGTCAAAGCGACGACGAGCGCGACCTTCGCAAATAGATCGGCGCGACGATCCGCCGCGCCGGGCGGCGCCTCAGCCGATCGTGTCGGCCAGCTCGCGCAGCCGGTCTGAGAACTGCGGCGTCGCCGAGCTCACCTCGACGATCTGATCAGCCGGGATCTCGGCCCTGCCGGCGGCGGCGCGGATCGCCTCGGGCGAGGGCGCCTCGTAGAGGCAGTAGGTGCGCCGTTTGTCGGCGCTGAGAAAGGAGAAGACCCAGCGCACCCCCTCGTCGACGTTGATCTCCTCGATCAGGCTGACGTCGTTGTCGCTGAGGTCGAGCTGCTCGGCGAAGCTGCGCTCGATCACGTAAAGGCCCATTGCCCGATCGTAGCGGGGAAATCGGCCCGGATGGGAATCCCATCACGCCGCCGGCGAGGCCCGTGGGGCGACTCAAGCCGAGGCGAGCCCGTGCCGGTGGGCGTAGGAGGCGGCCTCGGTGCGGTTGGCGCAGCCGGTCTTGCGCAGGATGCTGCGGATGTGGTTGGCCGCCGTGTGGCCGCTGATCGAGAGCGCCTCGCCGATCTCGCGGTTGCTCAGCCCCTTTGCGACCAGGTCGAGGATCTGCGCCTCGCGCGGGGAGAGCCCGTCGGGAAGGCCGCCGTCGGGGTCGGCGATCCCCAGGGCGCGGACCTTGGCCAGCAGCCCAGCCATGCCGATCCGCTCGGCCAGCGCCGCCGCCTCGCCGAGCAGCGCCTGGGCCCGCGCGCGCTCGCCGGGCCCGCGCCCGAGCAGGAAGCGACCGTACTCGTAGGCCGTGCGCGCCACCCAGGTCGGCATCGCCATCCGCCGGTTCAGCTCGAGCGCAGCCTCGAAGTGCTCGACGGCGCGGCGCGGCTCACCCAGCGTGGCCGCGAGCATGCCGAGGTAGCGGTCGGCAGCGCCGTAGCAGGCAACCAGGTGGCCGACGATCACGTTGGCGCCCGCCAGCGGCTCCAGCTCCGGATAGACGGCGGCGGCGGTCACCTCGTCGCCGAGCAGCGAGCAGGCGTCGGTCAGGTAGGCGAGCGTGGCGAGCCAGAGCGAGTCGCGGAAGCTGTCGATGCCCTCAGCCCCGAGCCTGGCGAGTTCCCGCTTCGCCTCGCTCTCCATCCCCAGCTCGGCGAGCAGCGCGATCAGCCCCGGCCGCCACGGGCCATCGCGCCCGGAATCGCCGGAGAGGATCCGCACCGCCGGCGCCAGCTCGGCCAAGCGGCCCTGCTCGCGGCGGATGCTGAACATCTGGATCCCGTACGTGGCCGAGGCGTCGCGCCCGGTCAGCAGCCGGCTCCATTCGCTCGACCGCCCAGCCATCGCTTCGGCCTCGCCCAGGCGGCCGTCGCAAAGGGCGATCGCGGCGCGGTACTGCTCGGTTATGTGGAGCATGAACGGCTGCGCCGTCTGCTCGGCGGTCACCAGCAGCGCCTCGGCCTCCCGCCGCGCCGGAGCGAGATCGCAGATGGCGACGAAGGTCGGCACGCGCCAGCCCATCGCCTCAGCGCGGATCTCGATGTCGCCCAGCTCCTCGCCGATCTGCTTCGCCTCGGTCAGCATCGTGAGGATCTCCTCCGGCGAAGTCGTGCCGCGAGCCCAGTACGAGCGGGTCAGGACCCGGGCGAGGCCGGCCCGGTCCCCGATGCGGCGGGCCAGCTCGATCGCGCTCGCGCCGCGAACCCGGGCCAGCTCGCGCTCGCCGCGGCGATCGAGCATCCGGGCGAGGCCGGAAAGCAAGCCGACCCTCAGCTCCGGGCTGTCCTCGCCGAGCGCCCGCAGCGCCTCCTCGAGCAGATCGACCGTCTCCTGGTTGGTGATCCCGGGCCGCCAGCAGACGTCCTCGTAGCCGATCGCGGCACGGGCCAGCAGCTCGGCGCTGCCCTGTTCGCGGGCGATCTCCGCCGCCGCGGCAAACGCGTCGAGGGCGTCGGGCTCCTTGCCGGCCCGGTAGCTGGCCATGCCGAGCTCGAGGAAGACCCCGGCTCGCTCGCGGGGGTCGCCGACGCCGAGGTCGATCGCGGTGCGCAAGCGCAGCACCGCCTCCTCGAAGGCGAGCGCGGAGCTGGCGGCCAGCGCGGCGCGGAGGTTGTACCCGACCGCGCGCTCCGTCCCGCCCAGGGGGGCCGCGGCGGCAAAGTGGTGGGCGAGATCGGCCAGGGTCCGCGCCGACTCGTCCTCGCGGACGGCCAGCGCCTCTCCGACGCGGAGGTGCAGCTCGGCCTGTCGCGTCCGCGACAGGCCGTCGTAGACCGCGCGCCGGGTGAGCTCGTGGGTAAAGCGGCAGGCCAGCGCCTGCGAGGGCAGCTCCTCGACCATGCCGCTGGCGAGCGCCTGCGCGAGGACGGCGAGCAGCTCGGCCTCGGCGAGCCCGGAAGCGCGGCCGAGCACGTCGAGCTCGAGCTCCGACCCCGCCGTCGCCGCCAGCTCGAGCAGCTCGACCGCCTCCGGGGCGAGGCGGGCGAGGCGGCGTCCGACCACCTCGCGAACGCCCTCCGGGGCGGCGCGCTCGGTCAGCGACCGGGCCAGCCTGGCCCCGGTCCCGTCGCCGTCGGCGATCCCGTCCTCCTCTAGCGCCCGCCACAGCTCGGAGACGAGGAAGGCGTTGCCCTCGGTGAGGCCGTGAATCGTCCTCGCCAGCTCGTCGAGCCCCGGGCCGGGGTCGAGCCCGGAAGCCCCGCGGACGAACTCGGCGACCTCCGCAGCGGAGAGACCGGCGAGGCGCAGGCGCACGACGTCATCCGAACGGCGCAGGTCCGCGAGCGCTTCGGAGAGCGGCTCCGGCACGTCGGCCTCGGTATCGCGAAAGGTGGCGAGGAGCAGCAGGCGAGCGTCCCAGGCCGAGCGCGCCAGGTGGCGCAGCAGCAACAGCGTCGGGGTGTCGGCCCAGTGGCAATCCTCGAGCACGAGCAGCAGCGGCCGATCGCGACTGACGCCGGAGAGAAGCTCGGTGAAGGCCGTGTGCAGCCGGTGGCGCTCCGTGTCCGGATCGGCGCCGACCGGCGCCGGCAGCTCCCCCACCCGAGCGGGCAGGTCGGGCAAGAGCCGCATCAGCTCTCCACCACCGCCGCCGAGCGCCGCCCGCAGCGCCGCCGCATCGACCACCCGCGTCAGCCGATCGAGCGCCTCGACGAAGGGGCCGTACGGAGTCCGCACCACCGCATCGGAGGCGCCGTAGAGCACCAGCGCGCCGCGCGCCGCCGCCGACCCGGCGAACTCGCGCGCCAGGCGGCTCTTGCCCCCGCCCGGCTCGCCCGAGAGCAGCACGACGCGGCGCCCCTCCCCCTCCCCCGGCAGCAGTCCGCGCAGCCTGCCCAGCTCATCCGAGCGCCCGACGAACGGAAAGGCCGAGTTGAAACGAAGCGAACCCGGAAGGTCATGCGTTCCGTCGCTCACATGGACAAGATAGTCAGGTCTGACCATGGTGATCGCGCCTGCCGCGATCGCCGCCCCAAAAGTGGGTCAGCTCGAGTCATGACAGGGAGCCCTCCCCGGCCTAGCCTGGTTCCAGGATGAATATTCTCAAGCGGAAGGAGCAGCGAAGATGAGCACGCCCAGCGCCGCAGATCTCCCCGGGTTCCAGGGACAGCTGATCGGCCCCGATGACAGCGCCTACGGCGAGGCCCGCAAGGTCTACAACGCGATGATCGATCGCCGACCGGCCCTGGTGGCGAACTGCGCCGGCCCCGACGACGTCGCCAAGGTCGTCTCCTTCGCTCGCGACAAAGGCGTGCTGCTGGCGGTGCGCGGCGGCGGCCACAACGGCGCCGGCCTCGGCACCTGCGACGGCGGCGTCGTCATCGACCTCTCGCGGCTGAAGGGGATCGAGGTCGATCCCGGCAGCCCGCACGGCCCGGGTCGGCGGCGGCTGCACCTGGGGTGAAGTCGATGCCGCCACCAACGAGCACGGCCTGGCGACCCCGAGCGGGATCATCTCGACCACCGGCGTGGGTGGCCTGACCCTGGGCGGCGGCATGGGCCACCTGACCCGCAAGTGCGGCCTGACGATCGACAACCTGCTCGAGGCCGACGTCGTGCTCGCCAGCGGCGAGCGGGTCCGCGCCGCGGCCGACGAGAACCCCGACCTCTTCTGGGCGCTCCGCGGCGGCGGCGGCAACTTCGGCGTCGTCACCTCCTTCCTCTTCCGCCTGCACGAGGTCGGCGACGTCGATCGGCGGGCCGACCTTCTGGCCGGTCGAGCAGGGCGCCGAGGTGCTGGCTGCGTACCGCGAGTTCCTGCCCAACGCGCCGCGCGAGCTGAACGGCTTCTTCGCCTTCACCACCGTGCCCCCGGGGCCGCCCTTCCCCGAGGAGCTCCACCTGCGCAAGGTCTGCGGGGTCGTCTGGTGCTACGTCGGGCGGCGCCGAGGATGCCGCCGAGGCGATGGCTCCGCTGCTCGACGCCCTGCCGGAGCCGCTGCTGCACGGCCCCCACGCGATGCCGCACCCGGCCCTGCAGAGCGCCTTCGACGGCATCTACCCGGCGGGGGACCAGTGGTACTGGCGAGCCGACTTCGTCAAGGAGATCCCCGACGAGGCGGTCGCTGTCCACGCCAGGTTCGGCGCCGAGATGCCGACCTGCAGTCGACGATGCACCTCTACCCGATCGACGGCGCGGCGCACGACGTCGGCCCAGCCGACACCCCCTGGGCCTACCGCGACGCGAACTGGGGCTCGGTCTTCGCCGGCGTCGACCCCGACCCCGCCGAACGCGGACGAGCATCCGTCGACTGGAGCGTCGACTACTTCGAAGCGCTCCACCCCTACTCGGCGGGCGGCGCCTACGTCAACATGATGATGGACGAGGGCCAGGAGCGGGTGCGCGCCAGCTACGGCGACAACTACGACCGCCTGGCGCAGCATCAAGGCCAAATACGACCCCGGACAACCTCTTCCGGGTCAACCAGAACATCGAGCCGCGGCCGTAGCGCTGCCGGGACCGGTGGTGGAGCCCCCAGCCCACCATCGGTCCCGCGCCGGGGCGCCGATCATCTGGAGCGAACGGCCTCGATCGTCTGCGCCAGCGTCTGGCGCGCGTCGTGGTGGGGCATCCAGTGCAGCTTGCGACGGGCGCGCGCGGTGTCCATCAGCACGGGACGGCGGATGGCCTCGATCCAGGCAGCCTCGTCGGGCAGGAACGGCATCATCGCCACGGCCTCGGCGGCGACGCCGACCGCGATCTGCGGCGCCGGCACGGCGTGCCAGCCCAGCGCGTGGGCGAGGTCGGTGATCGTCAGCTCTCCCGGCCCGGCGAGGTTGTAGGTGCCGGGCTCGCCGTGGCCGACGACCGCGGCGCAGAGGGCGGCGGCGACGTCGTCGTGATGCACCAGCTGGAACGAGACCCCGGGGTCGGGCAGCACCGGCCGCAGCTCGGGCACCTTGCCGAGCGCCCAGCGCAGGGGGCCGGGGATCCGCTGGCCGATCGCGAGCAGCGGGATCAGGTCGAGCAGCAGCGTCGCTTCCGGGCCGGCGACTATGCAGGGGCGGAAGACGTAGGCCTCGGTGTCCGAGCCGTCCAGGGCCTCGACCAGCTCTGCCTCGACCTCGGCCTTGTGGGCTGAGTAGGGATGGCGCGAGGCTCCCCGCACCGGCTCGTCCTCCTCGAGCAAGGCCGGCATGCCGCGATCGAAGCCGTAGGCGGCAACCGAAGAGGTGTAGACGAGCCGCTTGACGCCGGCGGCAGCGGTCGCCTCGAAGACGTTGCGCGAGCCGGTCAGGTTGACCTCGCGGCTGTCGCTGTCGCCGGCGACGATGGCGAAGGCGAGGTGAACGACGACGTCGGCGCCGTCGACCAGCTCCCCGACCGCCTTGCGGTCGAGGACGTCGCCGCGCCGGTACTCGGTCTTCTCCCAGCCCTGCCCGGCGAGGTCGAAGGGGCGTCGCGCCATGCCGATCACCCGATCGACCTCGGGCAGCCGCTCCAGGGCGGAGATGAAGGCCCTGCCGATCTCACCCGTGGGGCCGGTGACCGCAACCGTCAGCATGCGGCGATTTTCTCGCAATGCGGGGCGCGGCGGCGGGCGGCCGACGCCGCTGCAAGGCGAATGCGAATCAGGCGCTGACGTCGACGATCTCGATTGTGCCCTCGAGGCCGTACAGGTCCTTGGCGTTGCGGGTGTACAGAGGGAGGTCGTGGGCCAGTGCCGTGGCGGCGATCATCAGGTCGACCGCCCGAGCTCCACGTGGCTTGCGCCCGGCATTGTCAACGGCCGAATAGATCCGGCCATAGGCACGAGCGCAGCGGGGATCAAAAGGCACGGTTTCGAAGTCAGCCTCCACCTGCTGAAGCTGGAGCTGACGGCGTGCGCGCGTAAGCTCGTCGCTGGCCGCATGCGGGCCAGCGGTCAGCTCAGCCAAGGTCAGGGCCGAAATCGCAATCTCAGGTGGGAACCGGGCGGTATCGATAGAGCCCAGTTCCACCGCAACCGACGTATCGAGCAGCCCGCGATCCCCCGACAAGTCAGAAGCGAGGCGTAGGGTCCTGATCGACAACGGCGTCGAGGTCCGCCCGAAGCTCCTCGTAGTCGATGCTCGGAACGTTCTTGAAGGCAGCGACGATTTGCTTCGTCGGTACGAACTGGCGGCGAAGGTACGGGCGCAACTCACCGACCGGCGTTCCGTTGCGGGTGACGATGAAGTCTTCGCCCCCGTCGAGCGCCCTCATCACCTCGCCGCTGTCGTTGCGCAGTTCGCGCTGGGTCAGCTTCCGCGTCATCCGATCCATCGTAGCACGGGTGCTCCGCTGAAATTTGGCTTCCCAAAAGGCTTTTCCACAGGTGGGAGGGCAAGCCGCCCGCCGCTTCGGGCGGCAGGACGCCGAACAAAGCGCGACGGGCGGGTACCCAACCGAGCGGGCGCTTGAGGACTCGAAGGACGAGCCCCCTCTCGATCGGCCCCCGTGCGGCGAGGGCCGTAAGCGAACGGTCCGAAGCGAGGTCAGCGCGGAGCAAGACGCCCGTCACCAGCAGGCCCGGATCGGCCAGGGCGGCCTGAAAGCGAGCGGGCGGCAGGTGGACGACGGCAACCGCGCCGCGGACCAGCGGCAGCGCTGCGCTGAGGCGCTGGCAGGCGTCCGCGTCGTCGGCAATGGCGAGGTGGCAGGTCTGACCGCGCGAAGCGGCGCGCAGCTGCGGCAGGTGGATGGTGAGCCGCTCCTCCAGCTCGCGCGCGCCCGCCGAGGCGACCAGGGTCGGACGGGGCGGGCGGCCACCGATCTCGACCAGGAGGCCGGGGCTGTCGGGGTCGGACCCGGCGCAGGCCAGGGCCGCGGCAGCCGCCTTGGCGCCGCTGGCGCCGCCGACGGCGGCTGCCAGGACCACCCGCCCGCTCATCGCCCGGCCGGCCTGGCGAAGGCGCTGCTGGTCATGGCGAGCCGATCGGCGAGGGCCGGGAATGCCGACGGCGGACGCAGCCGCACCGTCACCTCTCCCCCGCGCACCGAGACCTCGGCGTCCGCTTCGGCCCAGCCGGGCAGCGCCCCGCGTGCCGCGTCCATCGGCGGCCGTCCCGCGGCCAGCGCCAGCGCTCCCGCCTCGGCGGCGCCATCGGCAAGGGTCAGCGCGTAGCCGCTGGCGAGCAGCTGCAAGGCCACCAGCCCGGCGAGCAGCAAGAGCGGGATCGAGGCCACCATTTCAACCGTCGCCTGACCGCCCTCCCTATCCATCGCCCAGCCCCGTCTTCGCCGCCACCGTCAACCGCGGCAGGCCCGGCAGCAGGCGCGGGATCGGCACCCGCACGGAGACGGTGCCGGCGCCGCTCACCTCGGCGCCCGAGCGCAGCGACGGCGGCAGCGCTCGCCGCGCCACGGCTGCCGGGTCGCCGCCGACCAGGGCGGCCCGAGCTCCAGCCCGTGCCGCCACCCCGGCCGACCACAGGGCCTGGCCGGCGAGGCCAAGCTGTGCCGCCACCAGAACCGCCAGCAGCAGGAATGGGACCACCGCGATCAGCTCGACCGCAGCGGTCCCCTCCTCCCTGTGGCCTGCGCTGCTGACGGTCGGTGACGGCACGGCCCCGACGCTGCCAGGGCCCGATTCATGCGTGGTGCGTCAAATCAAACGGTTCAGCGCCAAGAGTGATGCGTCAGTAGGTGTTGGCGTCGATCCAGATCCGCCAGATCGCCGCAATCGAGGCGCCCAGCAGGACGATCCAGACCAGGGTGCCGCCGCCAGTCGAGAAGAGCTTGTCGCTGCCGGCGACCAGCAGCGCGATCATCCCCAGCGCCCCGTAGAGAATCCCGCGGCGGGCATCGCTCAGCGTCGCCAGCGTCAGCTGGTTCTGGCGGCCGAGCACGAACAGCATCCAGGCGATCGCCGCCAAGAAGCCCATCGTGATCGCGGTCAGGATCGCTTCGGCGACGTTGCCGCCGGAGGGGGCAAAGGCGACGGCCAGCGCCATGGCCATGATGATCGCGACGTTGCGCAGGGTGCGCATCGGAAAAATTCTACGCGCCGGTGGCAATCGAGCAACCACTACTTGCTCGTCATCACGATGATGCCGAAGACGACGCCCGCCACGGTCACCGCCAGCGCCAGGCCAGCCAGCGTCGCCGCAGCCCCCGCCGCCAGCCGTCGCTCGTTGCGGCTGAGGTCGGCAAAGCGGGCCACGCCCCAGATCGCGACCGAGAAGACGACCGTCATCCCGACCCCGGCGACCAGCGACGCGACCACCGTCTCCAGCAGCTCCTTGGTCTCGACCACGACCGCGATCACGGTCAGCTCGCCGGGACCGGAGCGCCCTGCTGCGAGCGCCGGGCGAAGACGGCGACGATCAGCGAAAGCGACATCAGCGTCACCAGGACCGGGCCGAGCGCGCCATCGCCGAAGATCGCGGTGGCGCCGTAGGCGAGCGCCCCGATCGCCGCGGCCGCCGGCAGCGTCAGCAGCCAGGCGGTGACGATGTTGCCGGCCACCCCCCAGCGCACCGCCGAGACTCGCTTGGCCGCCCCGGCGCCCATCACGCCGCCGTTGATCACGTGCGTGGTCGAGAGCGGGAAGCCGAAGTGGGTCGAGGCGAGGATCACCGCGGCGCCCGCCCCCTGGGAGGAGAAGCCCTGCGCCGCGTCCATCTTGATGATCCGGGTTCCGGTGGTGCGGATGATCCGCCAGCCACCGCTGTAGGTGCCGAGCGCGATCGCCAGGGCGGAGGAGGCGATCACCCACAGCGGCGGGTCGGCGTCGGCGCCCAGCGTGCCGTTGGCGACCAGGGCCAGGGTGATGATGCCCATCGTCTTCTGCGCGTCGTTGGTGCCGTGGGCCAGCGCCAGCAGCCCGCCGGAGACGATCTGGCCATAGCGGAAGCCGCGCGTCACCGTCCCCGGTCGCTGCCGGCCGACGACCCTGTAGACCAGCGCGATCGCGATCCCGGCGACGAGGAAGGCGAGGATCGGCGCAATCACGGCGGGGATCAGGACCTTGCCGACCAGGCCATCAGCCAGCACGGCGTCGAAGCCAGCGGCCGCGACCGCCGAGCCGACCACGCCGCCGATCAGGGCATGGGAGGAGCTCGACGGCAGGCCAAACGACCAGGTGATCAGGTTCCAGGCGATCGCCCCGATCAGGCCGGCGAAGACGACCGTCGGCGTCACCACCGCCGAGTTGACGACGTCATTGGCGACCGTCGCCGCAACCGAGATCGAGATGAAGGCGCCGAGGAAGTTGAGCAGCGAGGCGGCGCCAATCGCAACCTGCGGCCGCGCCGCCCCGGTCGAGATCGAGGTGGCGACGACGTTGGCCGTGTCGTGAAAGCCGTTGGTGAAGTCAAAGGCCAGCGCCGTGCCCACGACGATGACGAGAATCACGTCCGAGCTCACGGCCGGCCACCGACGAAATCCAAGCTGGGATGAGGGGTTCGAGGGGTCGCCAGGCAAGGACGCAGGGAGCGTGGCGTGCTCCGCACGCGAGCGACCGAGGACGCAGCATGGCGGCGTCTCGAGCCCCTCATGAGTTCTTGATGACTATGCCCTCGAGAATCTGGGCGGCGGTCTCGGTCGCGTCAATCGCGTTCTCGAGCACCGCGAACATGTCCTTCCAGCGGATCACGACCATCGGGTCGATCCCGTTGGAGAAGAGCGAGGCGACGGCGTCGCGGGAGATCCTGTCGCCCTCGTTCTCGAGCCGGTGGATCTCGATCCAGTAGCGGTCGAGCCCCTTGAACTCGCGCAGGTGCGCAAGCCCCTCGGCGAGCTGCTCGCAAGCCTGCACGAGCACTTTGGTCAGCGCCTGGGCCTGAGCCATCGGCGCTTCGATCTTGTAGAGGCCGAGCAGGTCGGCGGCTTCCTCGGTGTAATCGACGATGTCGTCCATCTGGGTCGCCAAGCCGTAGATGTCCTCGCGGTCGATTGGCGTCACGAAGGTGGAATTGAGCCGCTTGATGATTTCGTGGGTGATCCGGTCACCCTCCTGCTCGGCGTCGAAGATCTCTTTTTTGAGGCCGCCGTCGTCGGGCCAGGAGCCCATCATCCGATCGAGCAGGGTGGCGGCCCGGACGTTGTTCTGCCCTGCCTCGCTGAAGAGGTCGAAGAAGGTGCTATCGCGAGGCAGGAGGGAGAGGCGCACTACGGCGCAATCCTAGTGACTGCGCCGGCCCCAGCTCAGCTCAGCTCGCCGTGGCGGCGAGCTGCTCGGCGGCGCGGGCGGCGTGGCGCTCGCGCAGCTCCTCCTGGACGCTGCGCCGCTGCCCGTCGGCCGGCTGCAGCCGGGCCCAGGCGCCGTCGGAGTCGAGCTCCCAGGCGTTGGCGTTCTCGGCAAAGCAGCGCTCCAGCACGTCGAGCAGCTCGGCCCGCAGCCTCGGATGCTCGACCGGGGTCACCAGCTCGACCCGGCTGTCCAGGTTGCGCGGCATCAGGTCGGCGGAGCCCATCAGCACCCGCGTCTCCTCGCCCCGCTGGAAGGTGTAGACGCGCGAGTGCTCGAGGAAGCGGCCGACGATCGAGACGACGCGGATGTTCTCCGAGACCCCGGGAACGCCGGGGCGCAGGCAGCAGATGCCGCGCACGTTGAGGTCGACCCGCACCCCCGCCCGCGAAGCCTCGTACAGCGCCCTGATGCAGGCGGCGTCGACCAGGGAGTTCATCTTCAGCGCGATCCGCGCCTCCTTGCCGGCGCGGTGCGCCGCAACCGTCGTCTCGATCTCCTCGATGATGCGGTCGCGCATCGTCGTCGGCGAGACCAGCACTTTGCGGTACTCGGCCGGGCGCCCGTAGCCGGTGAGGAAGTTGAACATCTCGGCGACGTCGGCGCCGATCTCGGGGTCAGCGGTGAAGAGGCCGAAGTCGGTGTAGAGGCGAGCGGTCTTGGGGTGGTAGTTGCCGGTACCGATGTGGACGTACTCGCGCACCCGGTCGCCCTCGCGGCGGGCGACGACGATCGCCTTGACGTGGGTCTTCAGGCCCGGAATCCCGTAGACGACGTGGACCCCGGACTCCTCCAGCGACTTGGCCCAGTGGATGTTGGCCTCCTCGTCGAAGCGGGCCTTCAGCTCGACCATGCAGACCGCCTGCTTGCCGCGTTCGGAAGCGCGGATCAGCGATGGGACCAGGGCCGAGTTGTCGCTGGTCCGGTACACCGTCTGCTTGATCGCCAGCACGTCGGGGTCGGCGACCGCCTGCTCGACGAAGCGCTCGACCGAGGTGGCGAAGGAGTCATAGGGATGGTGGACGACGATGTCCTCGTGGCGGATCGCCGCGAACATGTCGACCTGCTCGTCGTCCTCGCCCTGCAGGCGCGGCTGCGTCACCGGCGTCCAGGGCGAGTAGCGCAGCTCGGCGTGACCGGGAACGTCGGCGACGTCGGTGAGGTCGGCGAGGTCGATCAGGCCGTCGACGTCGTAGACCTCGCGGTCCTCGAGTCGCAGCGCGTCGATCAGCTGCTGGCGCAGCTTCGGGTTCATCCCGGCGGCGATCTCCAGCCGCACGACCTCGCCGAAGCGGCGGCGGCGGATCTCGTCCTGAACCGCCTGCAGGAGGTCGTCGGCCTCGTCGGAGATGGTGAAATCGGCGTCGCGGGTGACGCGGAAGTAGCCGTGGTCGACGACCTCGGTGCCGGGGAAGAGGGCGTCGAGGTTGGCCGCGATCGCCTCCTCCAGGGGGACGAAGGCCTTGCCGCCGTCGCCGACCGGGAGGAAGCGCCCGAGCAGCTCCTTCGGCACCTTGACGCGGGCGATGATCTCGGTGCCGCTCTCGGGGTCGCGCAGCAGCACGCCGAGGCTGAGCGAGAGGTTGGAGATGTAGGGAAAGGGGCGACCGAGGCCGATCACCAGCGGCGTCAGCGCCGGAAAGACCTGCTCGTGGAAGCGGGTGTCGATTTCGCGCCGCTCCTCCTCGCTCGCCGAGTCGAGCGAGACGATGCGGATCCCCTGCTCCTCCAGGGCCGGGCGCAGGGTGCCGTTGAAGCAGTTGTGCAGGCGCTGATCGAGCTCCAGCGTCCGCGCCTGGATCGCGTCGATCTGGGCGCCGGGGGCAAGGCCGTCCGGCCCGCGCGCATCGATCCCGGCGTCGATCTGATCGAACAGGCCGGCGACCCGGACCATGAAGAACTCGTCGAGGTTGGAGGCGTAGATCGCGCAGAAGCGGATCTGCTCCAGCAGGGGCACCTCGGGGTCCTCGGCCAGTTCCAGCACCCGCTGGTTGAAGTCGAGCCAGGAGAGCTCGCGGTTGAAATAGAGAGCGGGATCGTCGATCGGATCATCGTACTGCCGGCCCCCCGCCGCTGACTGCGCATTTGACCTCGCCACCGGGGGGTCAGATCCGCAGTCAGCGCGATTAGGCGGCGTGGGCGGGGGTTTGTGCGGCGGCGGGATCGGGGCTGAGGGCGCGACGGTAGCCGGCGGCGAGCTGCTCCATCGCGCGACCCCAGGAGCGATCGCGGGCGGCGCGGGCGGCCGAGGCGCCGAGGTGGCGGCGCAGCAGCGGCGAGGCAGCGAGCTGCAGGACGGTGCCGGCGACGTGATCGGCGTCGGGCTGGCAGAGCATCCCGGTGTGGCGGTTCTCGACCAGCGAGGCCGGCCCGCCCTCGGCGACGGCGACGACCGGCAGGCCGCTGGCGCCGGCCTCGAGCACGACCTGGCCGTAGGTATCGGTGGTCGAGCAGAAGAGGAAGACGTCGGCGCTGGCGTAAGCGCGGGCCAGGTCCTCCCCCTCGAGCCAGCCGAGGAAGGTCGCCCGCTCACCGAGCCGCGCCCGCAGCTCGTCCTCCTCGGGCCCACCTCCCGCCAGCAGCAGGTGCAGCCGAGGGTCGGCTTCCTGCGCGCGCAGGAAGCTCTCGGCGAGCAGGTCGACGCCCTTCTCGCGGGTGAGGCGGCCCGCGTAGAGGACCTTGACCTCGCCCGGATAGTCCTCGCGGGCGGACTTGGCCGGATCGAAGCGGGAGACGTCGACGCCGCGCTCCCAGCGCCCCAGCCGCGCCGAATCGACGCCGAGGGCGAGCAGCGAGCGGTCCGCCGCGGGGCTGGGCGAGAGCACCAGCGAGGGCGCCCCGTAGAAGGCGCCGAGCGCCATTCGCGCCGTCGACTCGAGCTCGTGATCGCCGCTGCGCAGCCCCGCGTAGGCGGCGAGCTCGGTGTGGTAGCTGGCGATCAGCGGCGTGCCGGCGATCCGGTTGAGCAGCGTCGCCGCAACCCCCGCCGGGCCGGGAGCGGTGACGTGAACCGCGTCGTAGCGGCCCTCGGCCAGCGTCTCGACCAGGTCGGGGAGGCCGGGCACGCCGAGGCTCATCCCCGCGTAGTGCGGAACCTCGAGCTCGGCGGCGGCGGGCAGGCGCCTGTCGACCCCGGCGTCGGTGCCGACCACCTCGAGCTCGAACCCGGGCACGCCGAGCTCGCGGATCTTCTCGATCGTCGCGGTGACGCCATGCATGGCGTCGATCCCATCGGCGATCAGCGCCACCCGCGGCCGCTCGCCCGGGCGGCTGGACAGCTTCGCCTTCTCAGCGCCGAGGAACGCCGTTGCGGGGGCGTACGGCACGGCGGGGAGCAGGGCGTCGAAGAGCCCGCCGAGCGCGGCGCCGACGTCGCCGCGGGCGACGGCGGCCGAGCCATCGGCAACCGCCGCCCGCAGGCGCCGCTCGTGGGTGCGGCGGGCGCGGCGGTAGAGGTCGGCATGGGAGAAGTCATCGGCCTGCAGGTAGGCAAGCAGGTCACGGCCGCGCAGCTCGAGATCGATCGAGCGCAGCCAGGCCTCGAGCAGGGCGCGGGCATCGTCGGGGCCGATGTCGGCCGCGACCTTGCCCTCCCGCGCGGCTCCCTCGCCGATCGTCCGCTGGGCGATCTTGAGCACCGCGGACGGGTCGGGCTCAGCCCCGTCACCAGCCTCGCCGTCGAGCGCCAGCGCCCGGGTCGCCAGCGCCATCGCCGCGTGGGCCCACTTGGCGGCGCTGCCCTGCTCCCCGCCGGCCTCGGCCCTGCCCTCACGCAGGTGAAGCAGAAACTCTTCCGGCGTGGCGGCCGCGGGCGCCCCGGTGAAGGTGCGGCCGATGTCCACGCCGGCGTGATCGTCTGAGCCGCCGATGCCGGTCCCACCCTGCGTCTCGGTGTAGATCGCGGCCGGCATGTTGAGCTCCGCGGCCCGCGACCCGTTGCGCACCTCCCAGATCGGGAAGAGCTCGGCGAGGCGCCGCCGGTGCCGGGGCGTGAGCGGCGCGTCGACGTTGTAGAACGGGTGCGCGAGCGCGCAGGCGATCTCGTTGTGGTCAAGGTATGCGGCGCAGGCTTCGACGTCGCCGGCGTGTGCCTGCAGCCACTCGTGGTCTCCGGGGGTGATCCCGTAACAGAGGACGTGAACCGCCTGGGGCTCGCCGGCGAAGCGAACGGTCAGCTCCTCGGAGACGAAGCAGTCGGGACGGCCGGCGAGCTCGAGGCAGCCGTCGATCGTGTCGTGGTCGGTGATCGTGACGAAGTCCATCCCCCGCCGCTTGGCCAGCTCGTAGACCTCTTGCGGCGGCGTCGCGCACTCGGGCAAGCCCAGCGAGCGCTGCACCCCCAGCCGCGAAAGCTGCGAGGCGGTGGAATGGCAGTGCATGTCTACTCGGGAAGTCATCGGCGTCTCCCTGCTCTAGTCGTTTCTGTCAGCTCCAGAGTTCGTCACGAGCAGGGAAAATTTGTGAACGCGCGGAGAACCTCAGGTGAACAAGGAGTGATCGAGGCGCCCCTTCACCCCTCAGCAGGTGGTCGAAGGGGCGCGTGCTCAGAGACTGGCTTCGAGCGCGGCCCAGGTGCCCTTGCTGACTTCGGTCCGCCAGAGCTCGAAGAATTCCTGGCGAAGACGTCCGCGGCGCTGGCGCAGGACAGCCGCCACCGAACCGATCTGCCCTACCTTGGCCAGCATCAGGTCGCAGTCGTGCAGGTCACCGAGAACCGACTGCAGTCGCTTGGCGGCCTGGTGCGCCGCCGTCGCCTCCTCCCCCAGGCAGGAGGCGAAGATCTCGAGCACGTAACGCAGCCGCTTCGCCGCGATCCGCATGTCGTGCTGGGCTCTGCTCGCATCGGGGCTGAGGGCCTGATCGGCGAAGCCACACAGCTCGTCGAGCCGCACGGCGACGATCCGGGCGACGCTGGGCAGCGTGGGCCCGTCCGGATCCAGCCCCTCGATCGCCCGCGCCTTCACGAGCCTGCCGCCTTCGCGAGCTTCTTCAGGCGCCGCCGCAGCTTCTTCAGGCGCTTCGGCGCAACGTAGGGGCCAAGCGCCTCGTTGGCCTCGCCCTGGCGAACCCGCAGCTCCTCGATCAGGCCCAGCAGCGCACCCTTGTCGGCCTCCGCCGCCTCCTCGGCAAGTCCTTCGAGCTGGGCGATCTCAACGTCGGCATCGCGACGCTCGCCCAGGGCATCGGCGAGGGCCTTGACCTTCTTCAGCGCCTTGCGGTGGCGCTTGCCGGGAAAGCAGGCTTCAAATACCTCGAGCGCCGCCCGCAGGCGCCGCGTCGCCACCCGCATGTCGTGCACCCGCTCGACCTGCGCCAGGTCAAGGACACCGCCCGCCTGCTCGAAGACCTCGGCCGAGCGAACCTTGACCACGCGGGCCGCGGCAACTGCAAACGACGCTTCGCAGTCGAGCTCGACCTTACGTGCAGCTGCCACAGCCGCAGGCTAGCCCAACGGAGGAACCCGGCATCCTCGATCTGTCCAGACGGCCCGAGGAGGACTACTAGGCAACCAAACGCAGCGAGGAGCCGTTGGCGCTGCCGTTGAGCAGGTCGAGGATGACGCCCTCGCGCAGGCCGCCCTTGCCGATCTGCAGCGGCTGGCCGAGCAGCTCGGAGACCTTCTCGAGCAGCAGCACGCCGGTGGTGAGGATGCGGACCCGTTCCGGGTCGAGCTCGAAGCGACGCGCGACCTCGGCCGCCGGGTCGCCGCAGAGCACGCGGATCCCCCGCTCCAGGGTCTCGTACTCGAGCACGGCGCCGACCAGTCGGCGAAGCGAGGTGGCGCTGCCGCCGACCGCCACCGCCTGGGCCGGATGCTCAATATCGACCCCCTCGAAGATGTCGTCGATGCGGTCGCGGACCTTGCGGATCTCGGCCGCCGAGGGTGGGTCGGAGGAGATCAGCTCATCCGCCAGCACGCCGGAGCCGACCCGCCAGGAGCGAACCTCGCTGGCCCCGCCCGGCACGGTGCCGAGGATCACCTCGGTCGAACCGCCGCCGACGTCGACCACGCCGACCCTGCCCGCCACCGGATGCCCGAGCGTCTTCGTCGCGCCGATGAAGGAGAGCCGCCCCTCCTCCTCGTCGCTGAGGATCTCAACCCGGACCCCGGCGGCCTCGCCGATCGCCTCGGCCGCCGCCTCGCCGTTCGACGCCTCGCGCACGGCGGCGGTGGCGACGGCGCGAATCTCCTCCGCGCCAAGCTCTTTCGCCAGCCGCACCTGAGTCGCGACCACCTCGCAGACTTCATCGATCTTGCTGGCGACGATCGCGCTGCTGGAGTCAAGCGCCTTGTTGATCCGCGTGTAGGCCCGCTGCTCCATCACCTTCTTCAACTGCCCGTCGACAGGCTCCGCCACGAGTACGCGTGTCGTATTCGAGCCGATATCTATGGCGGCGCAGAGCATCCCGGGCTTCTCTTGCATGTTCCCAGACGCCGCGGATCTCAACCGTGTGCCGCGGCGGCCGCTCGCGGGGGGTGGCACGGATTTGGGGGACCACCCCGAGGAGGCGGCGCAGCCGCCCCCGCAGCGGGTGGTGGCGCCGAATCCGTGACAGGACCCGCCGCGCCTCCTACGGCCGCCCGACTCCGTCGGGATGCGAAGCGTCCTCGAACTCCCGAAAGAGCCCGGTGACCACGAAGGCGACCTGCTCGCCGATGTCGACGGCGTTGTCGGCAATTCGCTCGATCGCCCGCGCCGCGAGCAGCATCGTCATCGCCCATTCGCGGCGGTCGGCATCGTCGCCGATCTCCAGGGCGAGGCGGAAGCATTCGCGATTGAGATTGTCGACGACGTCGTCCTGGCGGACCAGGTCCCGGGCCAGTTCGACGTCGCGATCGGCGAAGGCGCGCTTGGCCTGGCTGATCAGCGTCCGCGTCTGCCCGCCCATGTCGAGGATCATCCTCACCATCTCCTGGTCGGAGGGCGGCTCGTTGCCCGAGAGCGGGATCATCTTGCAGATGTTCACGCACTGATCGCCCATCCTCTCGACGCACTTGAGCACGTGCAGGAGGGCCGATATCAGCCGCAGGTCGGTCGCCACCGGCGATTGGGTGGCGAGCAGCGTGATCAGGCTCTGGTGCACCTCCAGGTAGCGGCCGTCGATGCGATCGTCGTCGGCGACCACCAGCTGCGCCAGCTCGACGTCCTGGTGCTCAATCGCTTCCAGGGTGCGGTTGAGGGCGGCGCTGACCAGGTTGAGGCCATCGAGGGCGCTTGCCTCGAGCCGTTCGAGCTCCTCCTGGTATTCGACCCTGATGCCCCCGGGCATGCTCAGCTCCCCCTATCGACAACTGCTCCGGGGCTCATCCAAACCGCCCGCTGACGTAGTCCTCGGTCGCCTGCTGAGAGGGGCTGGTGAAGATCTTCTCGGTGGCGCCGATCTCGACCAGGCGGCCCGGCTTGCCCGTCTCCTCGAGGTTGAAGAAGGCGGTGATGTCGCTGGCGCGCGAGGCCTGCTGCATGTTGTGGGTGACGATCGCGATCGTGAACTTGCTCTTCAGCTCGCCGATCAGATCCTCGATCGCCAGCGTCGCGACCGGGTCGAGCGCCGAGCAGGGCTCGTCCATCAACAGCACCTCGGGCTCGACCGCGATCGCGCGGGCGATGCAGAGGCGCTGCTGCTGACCGCCGGAGAGCCCGGAGCCGGGCTTGTCGAGGCGGTCCTTGACCTCGTTCCAGAGGTGGGCGCCGCGCAGCGAGCGCTCGACGATCCCGTCCTTCTCGGTCTTCTTCACCCGGCCGGCGTTGAGGTTGAGCCCGGCGGCGACGTTGTCGTAGATCGACATCGTCGGGAAGGGGTTGGGTGACTGGAAGACCATGCCGACGAGGCGGCGGACCTGGACCGGATCGACCTTGGGCCCGTAGATGTCCTGCCCGTCTAGCGTGATCTCGCCCTCGACCCGGGCGCTCGCGGTCAGCTCGTGCATGCGGTTGAGCGAGCGCAGGAAAGTCGTCTTGCCGCAGCCGGAGGAGCCGATCAAAGCCGTCACCTTGTTCGGCGCGACCGTCATCGTCACGTTTTCGACCGCGTGGAAATCGCCGTAGTAGAGGTTCACCCCCTTCGCCTCGAGCGTCTTCGCCGGCCGGCCCTGGGCGCCGGTCGTCGCCTCGGGAGCGGGCTGCGTACTTGTCGTCAGCGGCTTCATCTCGGCTTTGCCGACCTCTGTCTCGGCTCGGGTTGCACCTGGGGCTCCCATCCGTCGTGCTCTCCTTCCATCCACTTAGCGGATCTCGGTTCTGTACCGGCGGTAGATCAGGCGAGCGACGAGGTTGAGGACCATGACGATAACGATCAGGGTCAGCGCGGCTGCCCAGGCCCTGTCGTAGGAGGCCTGCTTGAAGACGCCGGGGGTGCGGTACTCGCTGTAGGCGTAGACCGCGAGGTTCTGCATGCGGCCGGAGAAGGGGTTGCTGTTGATCGAGTCGACGACGCCGGTGGTGACCAGCAGCGGCGCCGTCTCGCCGATGATCCGCGCCACCGCGATCATCATGCCGGTGATCAGCCCGGCGAAAGCGGTCGGCAGGACGACCTTGGTGATCGTCCGCCACTTCGGCGTGCCCAGCGCGTAGGACGCCTCGCGCAAATGGTTGGGGACGATCTTCAGCACCTCCTCGGAAGTGCGGATCACGATCGGGATCATCAGCACCGAGAGCGCCACCGAGCCCATCACGCCGAGCCGGATTCCGGGGCCGAAGATGAGCGCGAAGAGCGCGTAGGCGAAGAGGCCGGCGACGATCGAGGGGATGCCGGTCATCACGTCGACGAAGAAGGTCAGCGCCCGGCCCAGGCGCCCTCCGCCGTACTCGGTCAGATAGATCGCCGCCATCAGGCCGACCGGGATCGAGATCAATGCGGCGACGCCGGTGATCACCAGGGTGCCGACCAGGGCGTGGGCGGCGCCGCCGCCGCCGATCTGCCCCCGCGCCGACTCGGTGAGGAATTCGAGGCTGAGGCCGGGGATGCCGCGCTTGGCGACCTCGAAGACGAGCGAGAGCAGCGGGATCAGGGCCAGGCCGAAGGCGGCGACGATGGCCAGGGTGACCAGCCGGTCCTTGGCCCGGCGCGAGCCCCTCGACCCGGCGCGACCAGGTGTAGGTGACGATCGCGGCGACGAAGACCGTGGCGACGAGCAGGAGGGCGAGGCTGAAGGCGCCGGCGGCGAGCAGCAGCGCCGCGGCGAGCGCCGCCGAGCCGGCGACCACGCCGTAGGGGGACCAGTCGGGCAGGACGCCGGTGTCGAGCGCCGCGTTCACTGGATGTTCTGACGGGCGATGATCGCCCGCGCGGCGAGGTTGGTGACGAGGGTGATCGCGAAGAGCACGAGGCCGGAGGCGATCAGCGTGTTGATCGCCAGGCCGGTCGATTCGGGGAAGTCGAGGGCGATGTTGGCGGCGATCGTCGACGGGTTCGCCTGGCTGATCAGGTTGAAGCTGACGATGCCGGAGACGGAGAGGATGATCGTCACCGCCATCGTCTCCCCCAGCGCCCGGCCGAGGCCGAGCATGGCGCCGCTGACGATCGAGGACTTGCCGAAGGGCAGGACGGTCATGCGGATCATCTCCCAGCGCGTCGCGCCCAGCGCCAGGGCGCCTTCCTGCAGCTTGCGCGGCGTCTGCGAGAAGACCTCGCGGGCGACGGCGGAGACGATCGGCAGGATCATCACGGTCAGGACCAGGCCGGCGACCAGCATCGTGCGGCCGGTGACCGAGGCCGGTCCCGCGAAGAAGGGGATGAAGCCGAGCTTCTGTTCGAGCCATTCCATCGGCCCCACCGCGGCCGGGCCGAGCACGAAGATGCCCCAGAGGCCGTAGACGATGCTGGGTATGGCGGCAAGCAGGTCAACCATGTAGCCAAGCGGCAGCAGCAGGCGCCGCGGCGCGATGTGGCTGATGAAGAGCGCCACGGCGACCGCGAGCGGAACGGCGAGGGCGACCGCGATCGTCGCCGCCAGCACGGTGCCGAAGGCGAGCGGGGCGATGTAGTCGATCAGGCTCCTGCCCCCCGGCAGTTCCGAGGAGCTCGCGGTGACAGCCGGCATCGCCTGGATCAGCAGGAACGCCGCCACCCCGGCGAGCAGGGCGAGGATCGTCACCGCCGCGGCGACCGCGACGTTGGAGAAGACCCGATCGCCCCAGCGCCGCCGCCCACCCGAGGCCGCGGCGAGGATCTGGCCGGCGTTGGTGGTCGTGTCGGCGTGTGCCTCCACGCTCAACCCCGGCCCCGCCGGGAAAGGGGCCCGGAGCGCACGAGGCCCCGCCGCAAGCGGCGGGGCCCGGATGTGTGCGAGAGCTCCAAGGCGCCTGCCTAGGAGCTGCTTTCGATTGCGTCGACGGCCGGCTGGATCTTCTTCGCCAGCGACGCCGACAGCGGGGCGGAACCAGCGTTTTCAGCGGCGATTGACTGCCCTTCGCCGCTGATCACGTAGTTGAAGTAGCCCTTGACGATGGCGGCTTCGTCAGCCGAGCCATACTGCGTGCAGCCGATCAGGTAGGAGACCAGGACGATCGGGTACGTGCCCTGCGATTCGGTCTTGCGATCGAGTTCGAAGGGGAACATGTACGGGGTCTTGGCCAGGTCCTTGGCTTCGGGCGACTCCTCAAGGATCTTCGCCGCGGCCTCCGGGGTCGGTTCGACAAATTCGTTGCCCACCTTGATCGTGGCAACGCCGAGTTCTCCAGCCTGGCTGGCATCGGCGTAGCCAATCGCGCCGTCGCCGGCGGTAACGGCTTCGACCACGCCGGACGTGCCCTGGGCTGCCTCGCCACCTTTGACCGGCCAGTCGCCGCTGACTTCGTACTGCCAGACGCTGGGGACGACCTGCGAAAGGTAGTCGGTGAAGTTCTCAGTCGTGCCCGACTCATCGGCGCGATTGACCGGGGTAATGCGGGTGTCCGGCAGTTCGACGCCGGGGTTGTCCTTGGCGATCGCCGGGTCGTTCCAGGTGCTGATTTCCTGGCTGAAGATCTTCGCCAGGGTTTCCGGGTCGAGCTGCAGCGATTCGACGCCTTCGAGGTTGTAGATGATCGCGATCGGCGAGACGTAGGCCGGGATCTCGACCAGCTTGCCGGGGTTGCAGCGGTCGGCAGCTTTTTTCAGCTCGTCTTCTTCTTCTTCGAGCGCTGCGTCACTGCCGGCATAGGAGACGCCGCCGGCGATGAACTGTTCGCGGCCACCGCCCGAGCCGACGGCGTCGTAGGAGATCGTCACGCCGGAGTTTGCGTTCTCGAATTCGGCGATCCAGGCTTCCTGTGCCGCCTCCTGCGAGGTGGCGCCGGCGCCGGCGAGCTGGCCGGAGAGGCTCCCGGACGAGCTGGTGCTGCTGTTCGCTGTCGCCGCAGGCTGAGACGGCGACGGCGAGGACGGCCAATGAGGCGAAAATGGCCAACCATCTAGAGGGACTCACGCGAACTCCTTTTCGTCGTTTGGCACAGAAGAGCCGGCTCGCAAGCCGCTCGCCGCCACACTCTCAGCGCCCTGCCGACAGCTTGTTACCTGCCTGTATCGAGGTTGTGAAAAAGATGTAAAAGACCTGTTGCGGAGCGGATTCCGCCTAGCCGTCCGGGGAGAAGCGGTAGCCGATGCCGCTGTGGGTGTGGATCAGGCGCCGGCCGGGCAGCGCCTCGCTCAGCTTCGAGCGCAGGCGGCTGACGTAGACGTCGACCGAGCGGTCGGCGTGGCGGGGCTGGCGCCCCCAGACCTCGGCGTAGAGCTCCTCGCGGGTGAGGATGCGCTGGGGATGGGCCGCCAGCGTCGTCAGCAGCTGCAGCTCGCGCATGGTCAAGCTCAGTGGCCGACCGTCGACCAGCGCCGCGTGCTCCTCGGGCCGAATCTCCAGCATCCCGAGCCAGGATCGCCGCGGCGGGCCGGCGCTCGGTTACGCGGCCGTAAAGCTGCTGTGAACTACTTGTGAATCCTGCGCCGGCTCGAGGGCCGGCATCGCGGCGCTGGAGACCAGCTCCGTCGCGCTCGCCGTGGACTCAGGATCGAAGCGGTAGCCGACGCCGAAGTGGGTGTGGATGTAGCGCCAGCCGGGTGAGCGCTTCTCCAGCTTCTGGCGCAGCTTGCGGATGAAGACGTCGACCGAGCGGTCGCCGTGGGCCATCGCGTAGCCCCAGACCCGCTGGTAGATCGCCTCGCGCTCGAGCACCTGGCCCTTGGCGTCGGCGAGCAGCTGCAGCAGCTCGAACTCGCGCCGGGTCAGGTCGAGGCTGCCGCCACCGACGAAGGCCTGGAACTGATCGGCGCGGATCTCCATCTCGCCGGCGACGAGCGGGCCGGCCTCGATCCCGGGGCGGCTGCGGCGGCGACGGCGGGAAACCGCCTCGATCCGCGCCATCACCTCCTCGGGGTGACAGGGCTTGCCGATCCAGTCGTCGACCCCGAGCCGCAGGCCGCGGACCCGCTGGGCCACGGTCGAGCGGCCGGTGCAGACGACCACGCCGAGGTCGGGCAGCATCGCGCAGACCCGCTCCAGGTAGTCCCAGGCTTCGTCGCCCAGGACCTCCAGGTCGAGCAGCAGGGCGTTGAGCTTCATCGCCACCAGCTCCTCGGGCGGAATCGCGCTGCTCAGCGTTCGCTGCTGCCAGCCCGCCGTTCCGGTGCGCTTCGACAGCACGGTCACGAAACCACTGTCGTCGTCGATTACCGCAAGCCTGATGGTCTGCTGTGGATTCAAGTCAAGTGGCGGGCGCCGGAGCTGCTGACGAGGATGTGCCCGGAGGCGGCTCGATTGTAAGCAGCTTCGACGGCGGAGGGCTGCTCAAAATCCCCTGCGTTCACAGGATTTTCACAGGCCAGGCGCGGAGTGCCTGCTCTTTCCGTGCTTTTCTCGTCAGCTGGTGAAGGGTCCCGAGGAGCCCAGCTGGTTCTCCGAATGTTCACCGGACGACCTCCGAATGTTCACCGAACAAGCGGGCCGAGGGGGCACACTTCGATCTCACGAGACTCCTCTCTCGTCACCGCGAACGGCCCACTGCCCCGGGCCGTTCGCCATTTCTGGGCCGGATTAGCTGATCGCCCCCGTCGCCGCCAGCACCAGCACCAGCGCGCCCAGGGCGATGCGGTAGATGACGAAGATCTCCAGCGTGTGGGTGCTGAGGTAGCGCAGCAGCCAGGCGATCGCCAGGTAGCCGGAGACGAAGGCGACGAGCGTGGCGATTGCCGTCGCCCCCGCCGAGGGACTGCCGGCTTCGCCGACCTTGCGCAACTCGAAGAGGCCGCTCAGGACCACGGCCGGCACCGAGAGCAAGAACGAGTAGCGCGCCGCGGCGACCCGGTCGAAGCCGCGGAAGAGACCGGCCGAGATCGTCGCCCCCGAGCGCGAGACGCCGGGGATGAGGGCGAGCGCCTGGGCGACGCCGATGAAGAGGCCGTCGCGCCCGTTCATCTCGGCCAGCTCGCGCTGTCGGGCACCGACCCGCTCGGCGGCGACCATGACGAAGGAGAAGAGGATCAGAGCCGAGCCGATCAGGTAGAGGCTGCGCGCGCCGGACTCGATCTGATCCTTGAAGATGAAGCCGAAGATCGAGATCGGGATCGTCCCCAGCACGATGAACCAGCCCAGCCTCGCGTCCTGGCTGCTCCGCCTGATCGGCACCCGCAGCTCGCGCAGCCAGGCAGCCGCTATTCGCCAGAGGTCAGCGCGGAAGTAGATCAGCACCGCGGCCATCGTCCCGAGCTGGATCACGGCGGTGAACCCGGCCCCCGGGTCGGACCAGCCGAGCAGCGCCGGCACGATGCGCAGGTGCCCACTCGATGAGATCGGCAGGAACTCGGTCAGCCCCTGCACGAGGCCGAGGACGATGGCTTCGAGGTTGCTCATCGCGGGGCATCCTATGGACCGCAAGGGACGGGCATCCCCTGCGTAAACCCGCATAGGAACGGCCTCTGGGGTCCTCGCCGGGGTGGGCTCCAAGGTTTTCGCAGGGGATGCCCGTCCCTTGCGCTAGATTGGCGGACGTGAAGATCCCCTCTCGCCCAGCCAAAGCTTTTGCTGCATTCTGCGCCGCGCTGCTCTCGCTGCTGCTGGCCGCGCCGCTGGCCCTGGCCGACAACGGCGTCGGGCTTGCCGGGCCGACGACGGACCAGACCGTCACCTTCTTCTGCTTCGGCGTGATCGCCTTCTTCGCGATCCTCGTAATCGTCCTCTCGATCGTTCAGGGCAAGCTCGAGAAGCGCAAAGAACAGCGCCGGTACGACCTGCAGCGCCTCAACTAGTCGACAACTAGTCGAGTCTGAAGCCGCTCAGCAGGCGCTTCTCGGTCTCGCCCTCGATCTTGGCGACGACCTCCACCTTGCCCTCGAGCGGCGTGTCGCGGATCTTCGTCGCCAGGAGGTCATCGACCTGGAAGATGCCGGCCGAGTTGTTCAGCTCGATCTCGATCCGCACCGGCCGGGTCTCCCCCGCCTCGATCCGCACCTCGTCGACCGCCGCCGCGGAGATCGAGTGGATGCCCTCCTGGCCCGCTTCGATCGGAATCCGGGTGCGCCCCTGGGCCATGTCAAGGGCATCGGCGACCCTGACCACGCCAGCCTCCAGCGTGTAGGGCTCGCCGCGGCGGCGGTGGCCGATGATCGCGTGCAGGACCTCGGAGGCGACGATCGTTCGCTCCGGCTGCCGGTAGGAATCGGCGAGCAGTCGTTCGAGCGCCCCGCTGGCCAGGAACAGGCTGTAGGCCTCGTGGTCCTGGCGATGGATCGACATCCCCACGTCGTGCAGCAGGGCGCCCCCGGCCACGACCACCTCCGCATCGCGCGGCGACATCCCGTGGTCGGCGACGACGGCGGGCTCGACCCCGGCCTTGACCAGCAGGCGCAGCAGTCGCAGGGCGATGTTGAGCACGATCTGCATGTGGACCCACGAGTGGTCCGACATGCCCAGTCGCTCGGCGTGAACCTGGGTCATGTACCACCAGGCCCGCACCTGCTCGTCCCCGTTAACGGCGCCCAGGAACTCCTCAAGCTTCCTATTCCCTCGCGTCGGCGCTCGCACCCGCGCCTCGGCGATCGCCTCATGTGGCGGCTTCCGGCTGGGTCCCTGGGGGTCGGGAGTCGGAACGCGCTCGCCGTTCATCGCCGGAATCGTAGGGAAGGGTTCGGGTGCCCCTCCCGGCGGCTTGTACTTTTTCGGCAATTCAGCCACGGCCAGCCGACCGCGATCCACCGAAAAAGTTGAGCCGGGAGGGGTACCCGAACCCTCAGCGGCTGATCAGCCGCAAACTGGCCAGGGGCTGGAGCCCGAAGCGGCATAGAGCAACGCAGCGCGATAGTCCTGCTCTGACTCGGGAGCTGCCGCTGGGTCGCCCGAGCCTCCGACCGATTCCCAGGTGCCGTAGTCGAACTGGTACTTGCCGCGGTAGGTGCCGCCGGAAGACACGGCCGTCGGGTCGCCGCCGGACTCGCAGGCGCCGATGGCGTCGAGAGTGGACCTGGAGACGCCGCCGGGCAGGGAGGCGTAGAGCTCGCGGCGCTCGCGGCGCAGGCGGGCGCGGCGGTCCGCTTCTATCTGGGCGACCGTCAGGCGGATCGTCTTGTGGAAGCGGACCACCGGCCGTTGCAGGACTCCGATCCGCGCCGGCTTTGCCTGGGAGACGCCGGCCTCTGGCGACGATGCCGCACCGCCGGCCGCAAGGGCTGCCGCGGGGAAGGCGATGGAGGCGATCAGGACAGGGATGAAATATGTGCGTTTTGTGAGCAAGCGCGGAACCGTGGCGGTATTTGCGGCCTCGGAACGTGACCGCGCACACACAGGGATCGCACTGCGTAGCAATTGATACGTGCCCAGGCACAAAGCGGCCCGACCGCAAGGGACGATGAATGGCCATTTGCGCCCTTCCGCCTCCGGTTCTTCGTCCGCAAATCGAGAAAGTCGACGCGCTGGCGGGCAAGACGGGCGATGATTCCCGCATCGCCCCGACCTCGACATCGCGCCTGCTGCTGGCCTGCCCCGACCGGCCCGGTTTGATCGCCGCGGTCAGCGGCTTCCTCGCCGACGCCGGGCTCAACATCGTCGACGCCGATCAGCATTCCAGCGGCGAGGGCCGCCTCTTCATGCGGATGGCCTTCGAGTCCGCGCCGGAGGCCGGACGGGCCGCCCTCTACAAGCGCTTCGAGCGGGAGGTCGCGGCGCCGTTAGGGATGGAGCACCGCTTCGCCGAGTCGAGCGAGCGCAAGCGGATCGCGATCATGGTCTCGCGCGAAGACCACTGCCTCTCCGACCTGCTCTGGCGCTGGCGCAGCGGCGAGCTCGGCGCCGAGGTCGTCGCCGTCGTCTCCAACCACGCCGACCACCGCGAGCAGGTCGCCTCGCTCGGCCTGCCCTTCCACCACGTGCCGGTCGACGCCGAGACCAGGGACCAGGCGGAGGCGCGAACGCTGGAGCTGCTCACCGGCGCCGATCTGCTCGTCCTCGCCCGCTACATGCAGGTCCTCACCGCTGAGTTCCTGCAACGGCTCGGCGCCCCCGCGATCAACATCCACCACAGCTTCCTGCCCGCCTTCGTCGGCGCCGATCCCTATCGCCGCGCCCACGAGCGCGGGGTCAAGCTGATCGGCGCCACCGCCCATTACGTCACCGAGGAGCTCGACGCCGGCCCGATCATCGGCCAGGACGTGACCAGGGTCAGCCACCGCGACGAGGTCGAGGACCTGAAGCGGATCGGCCGCGACATCGAGCGCCTCGTCCTCGCCCGCGCGGTCCAGGCGCACATCGACGACCGCGTCCTCCTCGACGGCGCCCGGACGATCGTCTTCTGACGGCAATAGGTGACCCCATGCTGCGTCCTCGGTCGCTTACGCGCAGAGCACGCTGCGCTCCCTGCGTCCTTGCCTGGCGCCACCCATTGCCGTCATTGGCTGCCTAGCCAGTTTTTGCACTATGGTCCATGCCGATGGAGCAGGCGACGATTGCGAGGGCACCCGCAGCAGCGACCCGGCAAGGGCTGCCACCGGGCTCGCGGGCGCCTTCCCTGGTCCAGATAATCCGCTACGCCCGCGACCCACTTGGCTTCCTGATCCAGCTGCAGCGCCGCTACGGAGACGTCTTCACCCTCTCCCTCCCCTTCTTCGGCCGCCTCGTCTACGTCGCCGACCCGGCGCTGGTCAAGGCGCTGTTCACCGGCTCGCCCGAAGTGCTCCATGCCGGCGAGGCCAACGCCACGGTGCTCGAGCCAGCGCTGGGGCCGAACTCCGTGCTCACCCTCGACGACGCGCCCCACATGCAGCAGCGCAAGCTGCTGCTGCCGCCCTTCCACGGCGAGCGGGTCCGCGGCTACGGCGAGCTGATCCGCGAGACGACCCGCAAGCAGATGGAGACCTGGCCGGTCGGGGAGCCGTTCGCCCTGCGCCCCCACACCCAGAGGATCACCCTGACGGTGATCATGCGGGCGGTCTTCGGCGTCCACGACGAGGAGCGCCTGGCTCGTTTCGAGGGGTTGATCGACGACTTCAGCAAGCGGGTCGGCCTGATCACCACCGTCCCCGCCCTGCGCCGTAACCTCGGGCCCTGGAGCCCCTGGCCGCGCTTCCTGCGCTCGCGCGAAGCGCTCGACGAGTTCATCTACGAGGAGATCGGCCTGCGCCGAGCCGAGGTCGAGGCCAACGAGGACGGGCACGACGACGTGCTCTCGCTGCTGCTGCAGGCACGCCACGACGACGGCAGCCCGATGAGCGACGAAGAGCTGCGCGACGAGCTCGTCACCGTGCTCGGCGCCGGCCACGAGACGACCGCGACGGGCCTCGCCTGGGCGATGGAGCGGCTGCTGCGCACGCCGCGCGTTCTGAGCAAGCTGCGCGAGTCGCTCGCCGCCGGCGAAGACGACTACATCGACGCAACCGTGAAAGAGGCGCTGCGGGCGCGACCGGTGATCGTCGACATCGGCCGCAAGCTCACGGCGCCGCTCCAAATCGGCGGATACGAGCTTCCCAAGGGCGGTTTCGTGCTGGCGGCGATCGCCGCCCTGCACTACCGCGAGGACCTCTTCCCCCAGCCGGAGGAGTTCCGGCCCGAGCGCTTCCTCGAGGAAAAGGCCGACAACTACGCCTGGATCCCCTTCGGCGGCGGCGTCAGGCGCTGCATCGGCGCCGCCTTCGCCGAATACGAGATGCGGACCATCCTGCGCGAGTTCGTCGAAGGCGCCGATCTCAGCGCCCCCGACCCGAAGCCGGAGAAGGCCAAGGTCCGCAACATCACCCTCGCCCCCGGCAGGGGCACCCGAGTCAGGCTGGACCGACCGCTGCATTGACACCGGTACGGCTGCCCTGGGAACCGGCCTGTTTATGCCGTAAGGTCTTGTCCGATGGAGCAAGGGACCATCCCGCGACCGGCGGCCACAACGGCCTCCGGGGCGTTGCCGCCGGGGCTTCGCGCGCCGGCCGCGGTGCAGATGATGCGCTACGGCCTCAACCCGCTCAATTTCCTGATCGGCCTGCAGCGTCGTTTCGGCGATGTCTTCACGGTTTCCCTCCCGTACTTCGGCCAGACCGTCTACGTCGCCAGCCCAGAGTTGGTCAAATCGCTTTTCACCGGCTCCCCCAGCCTCTTTCATGCGGGCGAGGCGAACGCCGCCCTGCTCGAGCCGGCCCTGGGGCCAAACTCCGTGCTCACCCTCGACGACGCGCCCCACATGCAGCAGCGCAAGCTGCTGCTGCCGCCCTTCCACGGCGAGCGGGTTCGCGGCTACGGCGAGCTGATCCGCGAGGTTACCCGGCGCGACATGGAGTCCTGGCCGCTCGGCGAGCCCTTCGCGCTGACGCCCCACACCCAGCGAATTACCCTGACGATCATCATGCGCGCCGTCTTTGGCGTCCACGACGAGGAGCGGCTGGTTCGCCTCGAGCATTTGATCGACGGCTTCAGCAAGCGCGTCAACCCGCCCACCATCTTCCTGCGTCGCGATATCGGGCCCTGGCGCCTCTGGACCCGTTTCCTCCGTGCTCGCAAGGCCCTCGACGAGTTCATCTACGAGGAGATGGGGCTGCGGCGGGCCGAGGTCGAGGCCGGCGAGGAGGGACACGACGACGTGCTCTCGTTGCTGCTGGGGGCCCGCCACGACGACGGCAGCCCGATGAGCGACGAAGAGCTGCGCGACGAGCTGATCACCATCGTGGCCGCTGGTCACGAGACGATCGCAACCGGACTCGCCTGGGCGATGGAGCGACTGCTGCGCACCCCGCGCGTCCTGGCCAAGCTGCGCGAGTCGCTCGCCGCAGGCGATGACGACTACATCGACGCGACCGTGAAGGAGGCCCTGCGCGTCCGGCCGGTGATCGTCGACGTCGCCCGCAAACTGACCGCGCCGACCGAACTCGCCGGTTACCAGCTCGAGGCCGGCTGCTCGGTAATCGCGGCGATCGCCGCTATGCACTACCGCGAGGATCTCTTCCCCCAGCCACAGGAGTTCCGGCCCGAGCGCTTCCTCGAGGAAAAGGCCGACAACTACGCCTGGATCCCCTTCGGCGGCGGCGTCAGGCGCTGCATCGGCGCCGCCTTCGCCGAATACGAGATGCGGATCATCCTGCGCGAGTTCGTCGAGCACGCCGACCTCAGCGCTCCCGACCCGAAGCCGGAAAAGATCAAGCCCTTCAGCCCCATTTCCCTCGCCCCACGCAAGGGCGCGATGGTCAGGCTGGATCGCCCGCTGCACTGACCGCCTGCTCGGCCTCCTCCCACTGCTCGTAAAGAGCAGCGAGCTTGCCTTTGGCCGCCTCGTGGCGCTCGCTCGCCTGCTGGGACTTGGCCGGGTTCGACCAGGCAGCGGGATCGGCCAGCTCCTCCTCGACCCGGCGTAGCTCCGCCTCGGCCGCCTCGATCTTCTCGGTCAGGCGGCTCGCCTTGCGGGCGGCCCTTTTCGAAACGGTGCCGGGGCTCTGGCGCTTGCCCCCCTTGCCCTCCCGCTTGGCCGCCGCGGCCGCCGCCGAGGCGACTTCCGCCATTTCGTCACGATCGTGCTGGTAGGTGGCCCAGCCGCTGTCGTAGCTGCGCAGCTCGCCGTCCTCGCAGACGAGGGTGCGGCTGCCGACCGCCTCGAGCAGGGCGCGGTCGTGGGAGACGAGGATGACCGCGCCTTCGAAAGCGGAGAGCGCGTCCTCGAGCGCCTCGCGGCTCTCGATGTCAAGGTGGTTGGTCGGCTCGTCGAGGACGAGGACGTTGGCGCCGGAGGCGACGAGGATCGCCAGCGAGAGGCGCCGCTGCTCGCCGCCGGAGATGTCGTCGAGCGCCTTCTCCGCGTCGGCGCCGGAGAAGAGGAAGCCGCCGAGCAGCTTGCGCGCCTTGGGGCCGCTGAGGCCGGTCTCGCGCTGGGCCGCTTCGAGCACGGTCCCCTCCCCCGCCGCCGTCTCGGCGTGCTGGGAGAGGTAGCCGAGCTTGACGTTGTGGCCGGTCCGCACCGAGCCGGAGGCGGGCTCCTTCTGCCCGGCGAGGGTCTCGATCAGGGTCGTCTTGCCGGCCCCGTTCGGGCCGACCAGGACGACGTGCTCGCCGCGCTCGATTTCGAGGTTGGCGCCGTCGAGCAGGGTTCGACCGGGCACCTCGATCCTGCCGTTGACCAGCTTCAGCACGATCCGCCCGGGGCGCTCCGGAGTGACGAAGGAGAAGCGCAGGTTGCGGCGATCGCGCTGCTCGGCCTTGACCCCGTCGCGCTTGATCCTGTCGATCTGCTTCAGCCGCGACTGCGCCTGGCGCGCCTTGGTCGCCTTGTAGCGGAAGCGCTCGACGAAGCGCTCCATCCGCTCGATCTCCTCCTGCTGGCGCTCGATCGCCTTGCCGCGGGCGATCTCGCGCGCCGCCTGCTCCTTGCGCCAGGCGTGCCAGGGGCCGGCGAAGAAACGGCCGCGCTGGGCCTCCAGCTCCAGCACCGAGGTGCCGACCGCCTCGAGGAACCAGCGGTCGTGGGCGACGAGGACGACGGCGGCGTCGAGGTCGACGAGGTAGCGCTCCAGCCACTCCAGGGAGGGGATGTCGAGATGGTTGGTGGGCTCGTCGAGCAGCAGCAGGTCGGGCCGGGTGGCCAGCGCCCGGGCGAGCGAGGCGCGGGTCAGCTCGCCGCCGGAGAAGGTCGAGAGCTTCCGTTTGGCGGCCTCCTCGCCGAAGCCGAGGCCACCGAGCACGGCGAGGACGTCGTCGCGCCAGCGGTAGCCGCCGCCGGCTTCGAGCCGCTGCTGGGCGGCCGCGTAAGCGCGCATCGTCTCATCGTCCGGCCCCTGCCCCATCGCCGCCTCCAGCCGCGCCAGCTCCGCCTCGGTCTCCTCCATGTCGGCGCGACCGGAGAAGACGTAGTCTCCGAGCGAGACGTCGGTGTCACGCGGCGGGCGCTGGTCGTGCAGCGCCACCCGCGCCCCTTTCTGCAGGGTGAGGCTGCCCGAGTCGGGCGGGCGCTCCCCCGCCAGCACCCGCAGCAGGGTCGACTTGCCGGCGCCGTTGCGGCCCGACAGAGTCATCCGCTCACGCGGCTCGAGCTTGAAGGAGACCTCCTCGAAGAGCAGCTTGCCGCCCGCGTAGAGGTCGATGGTCGTGGCTGTTGCGATGGCCATGGGAGACCCCTGACACTACGCGGCCGGCGCGAGCCAGGGCGTAACCTCTCGGCGTGGACCGCGAACAGCTGCAGGCAACCCAGGCGCCGCTGAAGGAGCGCTACCGAGAGGACCCCGGCGCCGCCGTGGTGACCCTCTCGGCCGGTGGCGAGCTCGGCGAGGGCGTCTCCTGCTCGGTGCGGAGCGGGCGGGCGATCGCCGAGGCCGGCCTGCATCCGGCCTCGGGCGGCGACGGCACGCTGCTCTGCTCGGGCGACATGCTGCTCGAGGCGCTGGTCGCCTGCGCCGGGGTGACGCTGCGGGCGGTGGCGACCTCGCTGGGGATCGCGGTCAGGTCGGGGCAGGTGCGGGCCGAGGGCGACCTCGACTTCCGCGGCACCCTCGCCGTCGACCGCGAGACGCCGGTCGGCTTCGCGGCGATCCGCCTCTCCTTCGCGCTCGACACCGACGCCGACGCCGAGCAGCTCGAGACCCTGCTGAAGCTGACCGAGCGCTACTGCGTCGTCTTCCAGACCATCGCCGGCTCGCCCGAGCTTTCGACGACCCTCGCAGCCGCTTAACGACGCAGCGGATGGCCGGACCGCTGCGACACCTTGGCGAGCTGGCGAAGGCGCGGCTGACCCGCGAGGCGTCGGCGCGCGCAGACGGCGAGGCGCTGGGCGAGCTGGAGACGAAGTCGCTGGAGCTGCCCGCCGGCTTGGAGATCGAATGGCTTGGCGTCTCCGGCTACCGGATCAGCTTCGAGGGGCAGGCGCTGTTCATCGACCCCTACCTCTCGCGCGTGCCCTTTGGTGACATCCTGCGCCGCCGGCCGACGCTGCCCGATCCGGCGGCGCTCGACCGCTTCGTCCAGGCGCCCGGCGAGGTCGTCGGAGTCCTGGTCGGCCATACCCATTTCGACCACGCGGTCGACGCCCCGGCGATCGCCCGCCGCTTCAGCTGCAAGGCCTACGGCTCGGACTCGCTGGTGACGCTGATGGGACTGCACGGCCTCGCCGAGCAGACCGTCGAGGTCGAGCCGTACGCCACCTACGAGCTCGGCCCCTTCAGGGTCAGCTTCACGCCGAGCGTCCACTCGAAGCTGCTGCTCGGCCTCGCCGTCCCCTACGACGGCGACCTCACCTGCGAGCACCTCGACGCGCTCACCCCGGGCGCTTACCGCTGTGGCCAGGTCTGGGGGATCTCGATCGAGGTCGCCGGCACCGCTTCTACCACCAGGGCAGCGCCAACCTGATCGACGACGCCATCCGTGAGCGCGGCGTCGACGTCTTCCTCGCCGGCGTCGCCGGCCGCAGCTTCACCGCGGACTACTGGCGGCGCATCCTCCCCCGGCTCGAACCCCGCGTCGTCGTCCCCACCCACTACGACAACTTCTTCCGGCCCCTCGGGCAGCGCCTGGAGTTCGTCTCCAACGTCCAGCTCTCCGCCCTCCCCGAGGAGATCGGCGCGGTCAGCGCCGACTTCGAGCTCGCCGCCCTCCCCCGCGCGGACATCTCAACAGACCAATGACACTGTGCGCACCATCGTTGCGTCCGGACCACCTAGCGTCGTGGCGTGCTCCCACTCGACACAGGTGATGCCCGTGAGCTGCTCGAAGCCGCTGTAACCGCGGTTTCAATTCTGGGTGGGGTCATGGCGTTCAAAAGCGGCTACTCCGCAACCCGGGCAATGGCCGAATGTCAGCCTCCCGACATCCTCAGCCAACGGGTCAACGAAGGCCTTGGCGAAGGCTTCGCCGCAGGCTGGCCGCTGGCAATCCTCGCCTATATCATCGAGGCATGGACCTGATGGCAAGGCTGCTTCAACCACCGTGGGGAGCCTCAGTCTTCAGCGTCATCGTGGCGGTGGCAACCGGCGTTGCGATTCTCAGATTCGGCGCGCCATCGGTAGTGCTCATCCCCGTCTCTTGGGCAACGGCGGCGGCCTATACGGCGCTCAAGCCTCACATCAACCGCCGACTCGGCCAGCGATAGGCGTCAAATGGCGAAGTGCTTGGCGGCGATCTGGTCGATCGTGCCCTTGGTCCGCCTCGTCGAGGCTCCGAGGATCGAGTCGATCGTCTTCAGCTCGAGCTCGGACTCCAGCAGGCCGCCGCTGGGCAGCCAGTAGAGCTCGCGGCCCGCGAGCGCCAGCAGGTCCTCGTCGGTCGCCATCGCCAGCACCTCTTTGCGCGCCTTTGCCGGCGGCTTCCTCGACAGCAACGAGATCTGCAGCTTGCCGGCGGACGCCTCGACGCGCTTCGGATCAAACGGGTCGTGGCCGGCGATCGCCCGCAGCTCGCCGGCGCCGCGCAGGAAAACCGGCACCTCGTAGCCAAGCGACTTGCCAAGTCCGGCTTCGACTCGCTCCGACAGCTTTGCCTCATCGCTCTCCTCGGCGCCGAAGATCACGTTGCCGCTGGCGCGAAAGCAGGCGACGTCGGCCAGATCGAGCTGCTCGAACCGCCGCCGCAGCTCGTCGTTCTTGATCCGGCGACCGCCGATGTTCATGCCGCGCAGGAAGGCGACGTAGCGCTCCACCCACCCACCCTATGAGCCGGGGAGGGTGGGTGTCCTTCCCACCCTCCCCGGCCGCTGGCCCGATGATGGAGGCGGCCGGAATTGAACCGGCGTCCGAGGCCGTAGCGCGATGGTGTCTACAGGCATAGCCGGCGCTTTAGTCTCGTCTCCCGGGGTCCGCGCCGGCCGGCACTGCGGGAGATAAAGCCCTCTGAAATGTCCCCTGGAAGACGGGGCGATCCGCCTGGGTAAGCCCGCATTCTGAAGCCGGCTGCCCTTCCTGCGGGCGAGGAAGGACCGACTCTCATCGCCTAGGTTCTAGCTAGGCAGCGAGGGCGAACTCATGGTCCGCACGTATTGGTTGGTGCCGGGGTTTAACGAGGCCTCCGGCAACCTCGACCTGCAACCGTTCGCACGGACCGACCACGTCGAAGCCTGTCGCCCCCGTGCACTTCAACATCGATTGTACGGAGTCGGGTAGGAATACCTGCATGAGCGAGCGCCATTTCGACGCAATCGTGCTCGGCGCGGGGGCGCCGGGGGAGGTCTGCGCCGGGCGCCTCGCCGACGCCGGGCTCGCGGTGGCGATCGTCGAGCAGCACCTGGTCGGCGGCGAGTGCTCCTACTACGCCTGCATGCCCTCGAAGGCGCTGTTGCGTCCCGCCGGCCTGCTCGAGGAGGCGCGCCGGGTGCCGGGGGTCGCCGGGGCCGTGACCGGCGACCTCGATCCCCAGGCGGTGCTCGACCGCCGCGACGAGGTGATCCACGACCTCGACGACTGCGGCCAGCTGCCCTGGCTCGAAGAACGCGGCATCGAGCTGTTCCGCGGCGAGGGGAAGCTCGACGGCGAGCGCCGGGTGCGCGTCGGCGACGAGGTCCTGAGTGCAAGCCGAGTCGTGGTTGTGGCGACCGGAAGCGGCGCCGCGATGCCGCCGATCGAGGGACTCGACTCGGTGCGGGCCTGGAACAACCGCGACGCCACCACCTCGAAGCAGGTGCCGGCAAGCATGGTCGTCCTCGGCGGCGGCCCGGTCGGCTCGGAGCTGGCGCAGGCCTGGTCGACCCTCGGCACCAAGGTCACCCTGGTCGAGGGCGGCGAGCGCCTGCTCTCACGCGAGGAGGCGTTCGCCGGCGAGCAGGTGGAGGCAGCGTTGCGCGATCAGCACGGCGTCGACGTGCGCACCGGCGCCCAAGCCGAGCGGGTGGACAAGAGCGGAACCGGGGTCGTGGTGGAGCTCGCCGCTGGAGGCACGATCGAAGCTGCCGAGCTCCTGATCGCCGTCGGGCGCAAGCCGCGGACCGCGGGCATGGGCCTCGACTCCGTCGGCGTCGAGCCCGGCAAGGGCGGCTTTCTGGAGACGGACGACCGCATGCGCGTCGGCGGGCGCGACTGGCTTTACGCCGTCGGCGACGTCAACGGCCGCGCCCTCTTTACCCACATGGGCAAGTACCAGGCCTGGGTCAGCGGCCGAGAACGCGCTCGGGCGCGAGGTCGAGGCCGTCGCCGAAGCGATCGGCTCGCCGCGAGTCACCTTCACCGACCCCCAGGTCGCCGCCGTCGGCAAGACCCTGGAGCAGGCCCGCGAAGCCGGGATCGACGCCCGCGCGGTCGACGTGCCAACCGACGGCACCGCCGGCGCCAGCTTCCAGGGCAAGGAAACCGGCGGCACCTCCCGGCTGGTCATCGACGAGTCCCGCAAGGTAATCGTCGGCGCCACCTTCACCGGCTTCGAGACAGCCGACTTCCTCCACGCAGCGACAGTCGCGATCGTCGGCGAAGTCCCCCTCGCAAAGCTCCGCCACGCCGTCGCCGCCTACCCAAGCCGCAGCGAGATCTGGCTAAAGCTCCTAGAGGCTTACGGCCTGTAAAAGCGGTCTCGGCAGGGGTGGAGCGTCTTGTACTTTTTGGGCGCCAACCTTGAGGCGTCAGCCCAATTCCGCCACATCCAAAAAGTTAAGCGGAACCCCTGCCGAGACCGCTCAGACCGTCGAGCGCCGCTTCAGGTCCGCCAGCACGTCGTCGGGAAAGCCCGGCACCTCGTCCAGCTCGTCAACGGAGCCGAAGCGGCCAAGCCGCTCGCGGTGGGCGAGCAGGCGGGTGGCCTGGGTGACCGAGAGGTTTTCGGCGCGAAGCTGCTCGAAGGTGATCGAGTTGAGGTCGATCGTGCCGCCCGGCGATGCCGCTGGCGGCGGCGCGGGCGCCGGCGGCGGGGGCGTGGGCGTGGGCTCAGGTGCCGGCGGCGCGGGCGGCTGCGGCACGGGCGGTGGCGGCGTCGGCGCGGGCGGTGGCGTCGGCGCGGGAGCGGGCGACGGAGGCGTCGGCTGGGGCGCTGGAGTCGGCTGGGGCTGGGGCACCGGCGGCGGCGGGCTCGGCGGTACCGGCTGGGGCGCGGCGGCCTGTGGAGCCGGTTGGGAAGCAGGGCGCGGGGCGCTCGCAGCCTGCTGAACCGACTGCAGCACGGCCTGCTCGGCCTCGGAGGCGCGGCGCTCCGCCTCGCGAGCGCGCTCCTCGGCCTGGGCGACGCTGTCGCGGATCTCCTGCAAGCGCCGCTCGCGCTCGTCCTCCTCGGACTTCAGCTTGGCGAGCCGCTCCGCCTCGGCGGCGCGACGTTCCGCTTCCTTGGTGCGCTCTTCGATCTGGCGCAGGCGATCCTGGGCCTCCACCATCGCCCGCTCTTGCGCTTCGCGCTCCTGCTGCAGGCGATGTTCCGCCGTCTGCAGGTCCGGCGTTGGGGCAGGCGTTGCGGGGAACGGCGCCGCGGCGGGAGCAGCGGCTGACGCGGGCGGTGAAATCGCCCCCATGCTCTGGGTCACCTGTCCCGCCTGGGCGCGAGCGACCCGCTCGTCCGCTTCGCGCTGCAGCCTCTCCGCCTCGGCGATGCGCCGGTCGGCCTCGGCGCGAATCCTCGCCTCCTCCTGCTGGATCTCCTCCACCTTGGCGCGGACCCTCTGTTCGGCGGCAGCCGGATCGTCGTAGCCCTGCGGCGCGCCGGGCTGAGGCACGGCGGCGGCTGGGAGCGGCGGCTGCGGTGCTGCGGGAAGCGGGGCGATCGGCGGCATCATCTGTACCGGTGGGGCCTGCTGGGCGGGCGCCGGCTGTTGGGGCAAGGGGGCCTGGGGCGGAGCCTGCTGGGCCAACGCGCCGCCCTGCTGCTGAAGCTGTTCGCGCTCGTGCGCGGCGCGGGCTTCGGCGAGCTGGCGCTCCGCCTTCGCCGCTTCCTTCCGGGCTCGCCGGCCGTCGGCGCGGCCGCCGCCCTTCGCCGAGCCGCGGCCCGAGCGCTTCGCCGCCCGCTCTTCCTTGCGTCGCTTCGCCTCTGCCTGGCGGTTCTTGCGGTGCTCGAGCCGGGCGGCGCGCTGCTGCTCTCGCGCCTGCTTGCGCTTCTCCTTGGCGTCGAGGGGCTTACCCGTGGCCGTCGGCGGTGGCACCGAGGCGCCGGGTGAAACCGCCGCTGGCGGGGTGGAGGGAAGTTCAGCGGTCTGCTGCGCCGCGGCAGCGGCGCTGTGACGGCGGCGCAGGCGATGGGCCTCCCGGCGTGGCGGCGGTCTTCTTCTTGGCTTTTTCCTTGCTGCGGCGCTGGGTGACGCTGACCACGAGCAGGAGCAGCAGAATCGCCGCAACCAGGCCCGCGACGAAGTACTGGATGTTGTCGCTGACGAAGTCGCCGGCCTTGCTCGGGAAGGATTCGGCGCTGGCCTGGGCGGGAGCGACCAGGGCCACCGCGAGTGCCATAAGCGGCAGAACCAGGGCAGAGCGGGAACGCATTGCCCTCGAAGCTACCTCATCCTGCCCTTGAATTCGCGCTCGACTTCGCGGCGCACGTCGCGGTCCGCGATCTGGCGGCGCCGGTCGCGCCCCTCCTTGCCCCGCGCCAGGGCCAGCTCGACCTTCGCCCGCGAGCCCTTGAAGTAGATGCGCAGCGGGATCAGGGTCAATCCTTTCTCCGCGGTCTTGCCGATCAGCCGTTCGATCTCGGCCTTGTGCAGGAGCAGCTTGCGGGGCCGCTCGGGCTCGTGGTTCTCGCGGCTGGCCGGCTCGTAAGGCGGAATATGGAGGTTGCGGAGCCAAACTTCGCCAGCTTCGACGACGGCGTAAGCATCGGTCATCTGAGCCTTGCCGTTGCGCAGCGACTTCACCTCCGAGCCGCGCAGAACGATGCCCGCCTCCATCTTCTCGATCGGTTCGAATTTGTGGCGGGCGCGGCGGTTGGTGGCGACGTCGCCCGAGGCCGGCAGGCGCTGCTTCTTCGTCTTTTTAGCCATCGGCAAGCTCCAGATCGACCCGCCCGCGGGGAGCTTCGACCCCGCTCACGCGGACGGATATCGGATCGCCGAGCCGCACGGCGCGCGCCGACTCGCGGCCGACCAGCGCCGTCTCGGTCTCGTTCAGCTCGAAGCGCTCGTCGCCGATCGTGCGGGCGGGGACGAAGCCCTCGTAGACGTCGCCCAGCTCACCGCCGAAGCCGACGAAGGCGCCGGCGCGGATCAGGCCGGACACCTCGCCCTCGAACACGGCCTCCGCCCCGCGCTGCGCCAGCTCGCGCTCGAGCAGGTAGGCGGCGCAGACGTCGTCGGCGTCGCGCTCGATCCGCGCCGACTCGCGCTCCTGCTCGCTGCAGTGCCAGGCCACCTCGCGCGCATCCGCCGCCCGCGGCGCCCCCTCCCCCTCCCCCAGGGCCGCCAGCAGCGCCCGGTGGACGAGCAGGTCGGGGTAGCGGCGGATCGGCGAGGTGAAGTGGCAGTAGGCGGGGCTGCCGAGGCCGGCATGGCCGCTGTTGCGGTCGCTGTAGGAAGCCTGCATCAGGGAGCGGAGCACGAGCGATGTATACGCCTCGCGGCCGTGCCCGCGCCGCGCCGCCTCCTTGATCACCAGGCGGCTGGCCTCGGCGGCGACCCGCGCGGCCTGGCTCGGCGCCAGGCCCTGGCCCAGCGGCGGGGTCGGCACACCGAGCGCGTGCAGCTGCTCGACCAGGCGCTCGACGCGGCTTGGATCGGGCTGGGCGTGGACGCGGTAGACGGCGGGCACGCGCTTGCGCTCGAGCAGTTGGGCCACCTCTTCGTTGGCGAGGATCATCAGCCGCTCGATCAGGCGGTGGGACTCGGTCTGCGCCACCGAACGGGCGCCGACGACGTTGCCAGCCGCGTCGAAGCGAAACTCCGGCTCAGAGGACTCGACGCCGAGGCTGGTCGCGCCGCGCCGATCCCCCAGCGCCGCCGCCGCCTCGCGCGCCAGCGCCAGCGGCTCGGCCACGCCCTCGGGGGCCTCGCTGCGCCCGGCGAAAACGAGGTCGAGCTGGTCGTAGTCGAGGCGGGCGCGGGAGCGAATGCGGCTGCGGTAGAAGCTGGCGGCGCGCGGGCTGCCGCCGGGGCCGAGCTCGATCTCCGCGGTGACCGCCAGGCGCTCGACCTCGGGGGCCAGGCTGCAGGCCCCCTCGCTCAGGGCCCGCGGCAGCATCGGCTCGACGGCGCCCGGGACGTAGGTGCTGTTGGCGCGGCGGCGCGCCTCGAGGTCGAGCGGCGAGCCCGGCAGCACGTGGGCGGCGACGTCGGCGATGTGGATCCAGAGGCGCAGGCCGTCCGCCTCGCGCCGGGCCGAAACCGCGTCGTCGAAGTCGCGGGCCGTCGCCGGGTCGACGGTGAAGGTGGGCAGCTCAGTGAGGTCGCGGCGACGCAGCCCGCTGCTCTCGGCGGCGTCGGCGGCGCGCCCGGCTTCGACCTCCAGCGACGCCGCGAAACCCACGCCGGCCCAGCCGCTCGCTCAAGAGCGCTTCGATCGCATCGCGGGCGTTCTTCGGCTCGGAGCGGTCTCGACCGCGACCGCGCGACCGCTGGCGCGCCCGGTGGTGGCGCCAATCGCGCTTACTCATGACGGCGCTTCCCCACTTCCTCGTCAGCGCCCGGCAGGGGAAAGGCGTGGCGGGCGCTCATCGTTCCGCCGCCAGCACGCCCAGGGCGCGTTCGAGGCCCTCGTCGGGCACCGTCTGCGGCAGGTCGCGCGCCTGCACGTCGGGGTGGATGCCGCGCCCGGCGAGGTTGACGCCGTCCGGGGTGAAGTACTCGCCGATCGTCAGCTTCAGGGCGCCGCCGTTGGAGAGGTCGACCTCCTGCTGGAAGACGCCCTTGCCGTAGGAGCGCGCGCCGACGACCTTGGCGTCGGCGTCGTCGGCCAGCGCCGCGGTAAGGATCTCCGCCGCCGAAGCCGTGTTGCGATCGATCAGGACGACGACCGGGACCGCCGGCAGGTCGTCGCCGACGGTTTTGTAGACGGCGTGGCCCTGGGTGCGCGAGTCGGTGGTGACGACGACTTCGTCCTTGGGCAGGAAGATGCTCGCGGTCAGCACCGCCTCCTCGAGCAGGCCGCCGCCGTTGCCGCGCAGATCGAGCACGATGCCTTCGGCGCCCTGGTCCTCGACCTTCTCCACCGCCCTGCGCAGCGCCGCGTGAGCGCCTTCGCTGAACGAGACCAGGCGCACGTAGCCGAGCTTGCGCCCGCCCACGGCCTTGACTTTGCTGGTCACCACCGGCACCGCGATCTGGGCGCGCTCGACTTTCAGCTCGCGGAGCTTGGCGTCAGGGGCCGCCCGCACGCCGATCGTCACCTCGGTCCCTTCCGGGCCCTTGATCTTCTCCGAGGAGGCTTCGCTGCTCTCGCCGGCGATCGATTCGCCATCGACCGAGACGATCAGGTCACCGGCCTCGAGCCCGGCCTTTTCCGCCGGCGAGCCGTGGAAGACACTGGCCACGCGCAACCCCTGCTTGACCTGCGAGACGGTCAGGCCGATCCCCGAGAAGCGGCCCGAGATCTCCTCGTTGAAGCGTTCCAGCGCTTCCGGGGAGAAGTAGTCGGAGAAGCGGTCGTGGTGGCGCCTGCGCAGCTCGCGGACCATGCCCTGCAGCGAGCCGTTGGTCAGCTCCTTGCTGCCGACCGAGCGGTAGTAGTTGTCTTCGATCAGTTCGGTCGCTTCGAGGTTGAGCCCGGCGGAGTCGTCGACGAAGTGGTCGCGGAGGAATTCGGGCAGCTTGCCGGGGTGGCCGCCGAGCCAGATGCCGGCGCAGAGAACGACGACCAGGGCAGCCATGGCCGGCCCGAGCCACTTGTAGATCACGCGGGCCTCAGACCTTCAGGAAGCGGCGCAGGGTGACTCCCGAGCCGACCGCGGAGACCAGCACCGCGGCGCCGAAGAGAATCGCCACCAGGGCCGGGAAGGAGAGTGTGCTGTTGTTCTGCGCCGCGAGGAAGGAGAAGGTGCTGCTCAGCGGGTCGACGATCGTGATCTTGCCCAGCCACAGGATCAGTATGGCTACCAGCCCGCCGGTGAAGCCGACGACGACGCCCTCGATCATGAAGGGCCAGCGGATGAACCAGCGACTGGCGCCGACCAGCCGCATCACCTCGACCTCGCGGCGGCGGGTGTAGATCGAGAGCCGGATCGTGTTGCCGACCAGCATCAGCGAGGCGATGATCAGCAGCGCCGTGATCACGGTCAGCACGATCTTCAGCGCGCTGGTCACCTGCTCGATCTTCTGCGACTTTTCCTGCCGATCCCAGACGCCGTCCTTGGCCGGGATGATCGACGAGATCGGCTGCGGCTTGCCGTCCGGCCCCGGCGGCGTGACGGCCGCCCGCACCGCGGCGAGATTGCCGGCGTCGTCGGCCTTGACCGCGAAGTTGCGCGGCAGCGGGTTGGTGTGGAGCTCTTCGAGCAGGCTTTCGCTCTTCTTCGTGCCCAGGGTGCCTTCGAGTTCCTCGAGCGCTTTCGCCTTGGAGATCAGGGTCACCGAGGCGACGTGCGGGATCGCTTCCAGCTTCCCCTGCAGCGCCGCGACTTCGGCTGCGGTCGCGTCGTCGTAGACGGAGACGCGGAATTCGAGGCTGTCGCGGATCTGCTCGCTCTTCGCCTGCGTGGTCTGGAAGACGGGGATGAGGACGCCGAGCAGGATCACCGTGGTCACCGTGGTGACGATTGCCGCCATGCTCGGCGCCGCGTTGCGGCGCAGCGCCCGCAATGCCTCCTGGATGAAGAAGAAGAGCCGTGACATCTAGAAGAGGGAGTCGTGGCCGTTGGTCTGGCCCTCGGGGGCGACGCCCATCTCGGCCCGCATGCGCACGCCGAACTCGGTCGTCGACTCCTCGGTGTAGCCGCCGCTGACCTCGTCGCGGACGACGCGGCCCTCGTAGAGCTCGATCACACGGCGCTGCATGTTGTCGACCATCTCGCGGTCGTGGGTGACGACGACGACCGTCGTGCCGGTCTTGTTGATCCGGTAGAGCAGCTGCATCACGCCGATCGAGGTGACTGGGTCGAGGTTGCCGCTGGGCTCGTCAGCGAGCAGCAGCGGCGGGTGATTGACGAAGGCGCGGGCGATCGAGACGCGCTGCTGCTCGCCGCCGGAGAGCTGATCGGGGTAGCTGTGCAGCTTGGTCGAGAGGCCGACCAGGCGCAGCGTCTCCGGCACCTGGGCGCGGATCTCGGCGCGGCTGGCGCCGATCACCTGCAGCGCGTAAGCGACGTTGTCGTAGACGGTGCGGTCGGGCAGCAGCTTGAAGTCCTGGAAGACGGTGCCGATGTTGCGCCGCAGCTGCGGGATCTTCTTCTCCGGCAGGGCGCCGATGTCGCGGCCGGCGATGCGGACCGCCCCCTCGGTGGCGGCCAGCTCGCGGATCAGCATCTTGATCAGGGTCGACTTGCCGCAGCCGGTCGGGCCGACCAGAAAGGCGAACTCGCCGCGGTCGATCGCCAGCGAGACCCGGTCGAGCGCCATGTGGCCACCGGGGTAGACCTTGGTCACGTCGCGCAGCTCGATGATCGGCTTGCCGCCCGGCCGCCGTCCTCGCGGCTCTTCGCCGCCCTGCTTGCGCTTTCTCAATCTGGCCATGCCCGCGTCCCTTCTGCAGATACAGGGTGACTCCTGCGCGCCCTCGGGCGCGCAATTCCCCGCCCATCCAGAGTGAGTGAGAGCTTAGCGAATTGTTAGCGATCCTTCATAAGACTCAGCCCTTCGCCTTGCAGCTGCGGCTGAGAACCGAAACCACCTTTGGGCCACCGGCGAAATCGAAGCTGGTTCGAGCCAGCCGAAAGACGGCGCCGGGGAAGCCGGCGGGGGCGGGGCAGCCGGCGCTGAGGTAGCTGCGGCGCTTGCCGCGATAGCTGAAGCTGCGGTGAAGGGTCATCCGCAGGCCGGTGACGAATCCCCATTCGCCCGTCGCCTCAGGAAGCGAGGTTTCGAGGATCGTGCCGTAGGTGCCCCTGGTGTCCCTGATCAGGAAGGGGAGCACCGTGGAGGTGGGTGCCGGATCGGTGCCGTAGATGTGGGCGAGGATCGCCGGTTTCCCTTCGAGGCGGCCGTTGAAGGCGAGGACCTTGCCCGCCGAGGGAAAGGGGGACTGCTCGGGCAGCTTCACGTTGGCCGAGAAGCGGCCTTCGCCGACCAGCGAGGCGCGGCAGCTGGCGAGGGCGCCGGCAGTGGTCGAGGGCTGGATCTGGGGTAGGCGGCAAACCGGCAAGCCCTGCGGGGTGAAGTGGCCGTTGCGATTGATCGCGATCTCGATCCGCCGCAGCTGCGGCGGTGTCCCACCGTGCGTCGCCGAGATCCCGGCATCGACCGCGATGCCCACCGGCGCCGTGCCGTGCCGCGGCAGGGCGTGGGGAGTGAGCTTGCCGTCGAAGCTGACCTGCACCGGCCCCTTGCGGATGACCTGCGAGCTCGAGGCGGCCTGGCCCCTCCCCCCGCCCGGGCGGCCGCGCAGCGTGGCCGAGGCAGCGGCGGGCGCTGCGATCGCGCTGCCGGCCGGACCGCCAACGTCGGGCGACGCGGCTCCAGCCGGGGCGAAAGACGTGTAGGGGCCGTACTTGAGCAGGTTGCCATGTTCGCTGTTGCCCGTCGTCACATAGAGGCTGCCGGTGACCGGATCGACAGCCATGCCCGACGGTTCCCCAAAGATCGGCCCGTGTGTTCTTTCGTTGAAGGGTCCGTAGATGCGTCCCTGCAGCCGTTCGAGGAAGTTGCCGGAGGCATCGAACTCATAGATCCCCGCTTCGGGGTCCTCCGCGCCCGGTTTGAGGTTGTCGGCGACGAGCAGGTGCCCCTGTCCTTCGCCACTGCTTCCATCCACCACCAGAGTTGCATCGGTCAGCGAGTTGAAGCTTGATCCGGATGGGCCCGCGATCGTCGCGGTCGGTTCAGCCAGTTTGACCAGCGGTTCATAGACCTTGACCGTGTCGTCAGAGGCATCGGCGACGTAGACGCGTTTGCCCTGGGGATCGACGGCAACGCCGTACCCGTCCCCGAGGCTGCCGAGGCCGATTTTCTCCACCGGCGCATCCCCCGACGCCACGGGTGCTTCGTAGACGGCAACGTAGGTGCGGTCGTCGACATAGAGGTTGCCGGCCCCGTCGACGGCGACCCCGGTCGATTCGTTCGCGTCGATGACCTCTTCGCTTGGAAACAGAAGCACGCTTTTGTGAAGTTCGTTGGCGTAGAGGGCGCCGTCAGGGGCGAAGGCAAGCCCGCAGATCGCATTGAGCACGTCGACTTCCAGGCGTGGGTCGCCTCCAGCCAGCGTGATGGAGCCGGTGAGTTTTTCTTCTGAGAAGCCGTAGACCGCGCGGCGGTAGTAATCGGAGACATAGGCGCCACCTATGGGCGAGACGGCGACGCCGCAGGCCCCTTCGAGCTCACCTTCCTGGAAAGGGGTCGGGGGCGTGCCTTCGCTGGTCAGCAGCCATTCTTCTTCAGTTTTCGAGTGGCCTTCGTGCCTGATGGACTGCCGAGATGCGGAGGCGTTCGCGGCGGAGATGGCAAGCGCCCCGAGCAGCGAACAAAGGATGACCACCGTGATCCTCTGCAGCCTCATCTTCCCTTCCCGCCTTTCCGCTTCCCCTTGCATTCAGCCCTCATCTCGGGGTGCAAGCGCCAGCCGCGGTTGGCGTGGCCGACGAACCTCGCGGTCGCAAGCTGCCGCTTTCCGCAGAGGTTGCCGGCAGCGACGAGGACGCCGCGCTTGCCTCCGTTCATCCTAAGCACGAACTTGCTCACCGGCGCGTCGGGGATCGTCGAAAAGGTGCCGCGGAGACCGCCGTGGAAGGAATCGATGCGGCCGCCGACGTCGACCTCGATGCCCTGGCCGCGCAGGGCGAAGACGAGGTCGGGAAGCGTGTGCGAGGAGGAGACCAGGTAGGCCGGGCCTTCCATCGGCGCCGCAAGCAGCGGCGTGAAGGCCCGCACACGGCCGTAGGCGGAACCGGGCGGGCAGCGGTGGGCAGCGAGCTGGGGCCTGGTGCAGATGGTCCTGATGTGGGACTGGTCGAGGAACAGGGTGCCGGGCAGCGCCACCCGCGCGGAGGCGATGTTCGCGTCGCCGGGGCGGGGCCGGACGACGACGCGGAGCGATGGGTAGTCACCCCGCTTCGTCCCCCCCTCGAGCTTCAGGCCGATCCGCGGCTTGAAACCGAGCGAGCCGCAGTCGAAGGCCTGGAAGGGGGCGGTGGCGACCGCCAGCGTGTCGTCGGAGCGATCGGCGAACCGCTGGCCCGCGCCGTTGAGGGCCGAGGCGACCTCGAACGGTTCGCAGCTGGTCGGGTTGACGGTGAACTTCGGCCGGTCGATGTAGGCGCGGATGTCGCGCAGGTGGATCGGGATGCCGTTGACGATGTGGGGGATCGGGTCGGTACCGGTCGCGTCGATCGATGCCCGCGCCGTCTTCGGGTCGATGCGAACCGCGGACCGCACGATGACGACGCCGAGGTCGAAGGGCCCAACCACGGCGGAGTCGATCGCGACGACGGAGAAGGAGGACCCCCGGTAGGGACCGGCGAGGTAGAGGTTGCCGGGCGCGTAGGCGAGCACCGAGCCGACCCCGTAGCCGGCGTAGGTGTGGCCGATCAGGCTCGCCGCGGGGCAGGACGGGTGGTCGCGCTCGGCGACACCGGACTTCCGCCGGGCGGCCTCTATGTCCGCCTCGGGGCAGTAGGGGATGCCGGCGACCTTGCCCAGCAGGCCGGGCGGAAACTGGGCCGAGTAGGAGACGATCTCCTGCTCGGTCGCCCCACGCGTCAGGTGCAGGTAGAAGGGCGTGTAAGCGCCGGCGCGCGAGTTGAGCATGCCGCCGATCGCCCGGGGGGCGAAGGGCGCCAGGCCCAGCGGGCAGGGCCCGCCCCCGGCGCCGGCGGTGATCCGGTCGGGGTAGAGCCTGTGAACGACGAGGCTGGGGTCGCGCCAGGGGCTGAGGTCGGCGCTGGTCGAGACCGGGCCGCAAGCCGCCGGGGTCGCGAGCGGGCTCCGCTGCCCTTCGCGGAAGTGGATTTCGAGGTCCGAATATGGAAGTTGCGGCAGCTTGTCGAAGACCGCCGTCAGGCTGCCCGTGCTGGGATCGGGCCTCATCTCACCCGCAACCTTGACCAGGATCCCCCGGTTGATCGACTTGGCGACGAGATAGACAGTGATCAGGTTGCCGAAGGGGTTTTCGTAGGGCGCGGCGAGGAAGATCGACCCTTCGAACGCCCCGGAGACGATCGGCGTCTTGACCCGGAAGTCGCCGATCTTCGATCGGCTCGGGCAACCGGCGCCAAACGGTGAGGTCGGTGTCTCCGCCCTGTACTGCGCCAGCGTGCAGACCCCAAGGCCGGACCCGACGGAGGGATTGATCGTCACTCCTTCCGGCAGGGTAACGGCGGCACGGCGCAACGGCGTCGGTGCGTTTTCCCGGGGATCGGTGAACCCCTGCGTGTTGACTTCGATGTGAAACAGGTAGCCGGACGGCGACGAGGTCCGTGGGTCGCTCAGCTGGGCCGAGGCCCCCGGGTTGAATTCCAGTTTGTCGCAGCCGCTCAGCACCCCTTTGCCGGATGTGCGGCCGGTCACCTCCGCGGCCTGCTGCCAGGAATCGGCCGCCACCGCGAAGTCCATCACCTCTTCGCAAGAGGTCGGCATGGTCAGGTAGGCGAGCGGCGCGAACTCAGTAATGGCCGGGCGCCCAACCGAGCATTTCGCCCAGCCGAAGCCCGGTTCGACCTCGTTGAGGCAGTTGCCGCGCTGGTCGTTGTTGATCACCGACCAGGGAACGCCCCAGACCGTCACGGTCAGGCCCGAGACGTGCAGTCCCTGGGGGACGTTCGTCGCCTTCAGGGTGGTGCCGTATTCGCCTTCGGCCTGGCGGATGGACGGCACGAAGACGATCGGTTCGCCGTAGGGACTGGCGCCGAGCTCGGCCGGCTCGCCGCGACCGGGCTCGAGGTTGAAGAGGCCAAAGGTCCGCGTCGGCCGCGTCGGGGAGCGCACCGTGACGATGCCGACCTGGGCCTTGTCTTTGCAGCTCTCGCCCGAGTGGCTCGCTTCCCACGGTGAGCTGCGCGGCGTTTCGAAGAATTCTTTCGCCTTGCAGTAGACCTGCCTGGTCGCGGTCGGATTTTCGACCACGCCCGGCGGCAATTCGAGGCTGAGGTCGCGCAGTCCGTCCGTGGCTTCGGCCTGGAAGTCGACGCTGAAGGTCATCGCCACCGGGTGCGAGCCTGCTTGCGTCGCATGTACGCCTTCCCCCGCGTAGAGGTTCGCGTCGAAGCCTTCTGGCTCCGGCAGGAAATCGAAAGCGGCGGCGCTTGCCGGAACGAAGACAGCGGCCAGAAGGACTGCGACGAGAGCCGCCAGGCACTTCACCAAGTCGATCTCCTGGCCTGCCCGGCCTTCCCGTGCTCTCGCCCGCCGTGCCCGTCTTTGCGATGAGGCCGCCGGTGCCGGGGTTTCCGCTTCGGTTCGGAGACGTGCAACGGCGGGTTGCCCGGGTTGGGAACGAGCGTCCCCGGGCTCGGATCTTCCGGTTCCGCTGGAAGGCTCTGGCAGCTGTCGCCTTCGCAGACGATTTCTTCGCTTCCGGCGTGGGCCACACCGCCCGTAACCAGCGGCGCGCCGAGCAGGATCGCGCAAGCAAGCATCGCCCCCGCCGCCGTCTCCCTGAACCCAGCCACGCACACATTCTTACGGTACGGCTAGGTGATTAGCAAGGTACCACCGGAACTTTCTTAGACCAGAACCGGTGTCAGTGCACGAGAGCCTCAGCGAGAAAAGAGAGAGGACCAGCGCCGAAACCGTCTCAACCCGCCTTATTCGCGGGTTGAGACGGTTTCGGCGTGTGTGGATGGTGCTAGGAGGCCTGCAGGGCGCTCTCGGCCGCGGTGACGATGTGTGCGGCGTCGATCCCGGCGGCGGCGAGGAGCGACTCCGGCGGGCCGCTGCCCGGGCGCTCAGTGACGGCAAGGCGTGACAGGCGGGTGCTTGCGCCCGCATCGGCGAGGGCGGTGGCGACGGTCTCGCCGATGCCGCCCTCCGCCCAGTGGTCCTCGACGGTGACCAGCGCCCGCGTCTCCTTGGCGGCCTTGACCAGGGTCTCGGCGTCGACGGGCTTGACCGAGTAGAGGTCGATCACCCGGGCGGAGATCCCACGGCCGGCAAGCTCGTCGGCGGCCTTGAGGCATTCGTGCAGGGTGATGCCGGCGCCGATCAGGGTGATCGCGTCCTCCTCACCAGCGCGCAGCGTGCGGCTGCCGCCGATGCGGAAGGCCTCGTCGGCCTCGTAGAGCGTCGGCAATGCGCCCCGGGTCGAGCGCATGTAGCTGATCCCGCGGTGCTCGCGCATCGCGTCGAGCAGCCACACGGTCTGGTTCGGATCGGACGGGTAGAGGACGACGCTGCCGAAGACGGCGCGCAGCGAGGCGATGTCTTCCAGCGCCATCTGCGATGGCCCGTCGGGGCCAATCGAGACGCCGACGTGGGAGCCGCAGAGCTTCAGGTCGGCGTCGGAGATCGCCGCCATGCGGACGAAGTCGTAGGCGCGGCTGAGGAAGGCGCCGAAGGTCGAGGCGAAGGGCTTCCAGCCGCGCGCCTGCATGCCGACGGCGGCGGCGACCATCTGCTGCTCGGCGATGAACATCTCGAAGAAGCGGTCGGGGTGCACGGCGCCGAAGCGTTCGGCGTAGGTCGAGTTCCCAACCTCGGCGTCGAGCGCGACGACGCGCTCGTCGATCGAGCCGAGCCAGGCCAGGGCGTCGCCGTAGGCGCCGCGGGTGGCGACCTTCTCGCCGACCTCGTAGGTGGGCCGATCGACCGGCGCCCGCTCGACCTCGAACGGCTTCGGCGCGGGCGGAGGCTGCACCTCGACGCTGAGCGAGCGAATTCCGCCCAGCTCCTCGATCGCGGCGTCGGGATCGGCGAGCGGCTTGCCGTGCTGGTTCTCCATGTCCTCGACCGCGGCGACGCCGGAGCCCTTCTTGGTGCGGGCGAAGATCACCGCGGGGCGATCGGCCTCCAGCGCCCGGGCGTAGGCGGCGTCGATCGCGTCGAGGTCGTGGCCGTCGATCTCCTGCACATCCCAGCCGCAGGCGCCGGCGCGCGCCGCCAGCGAAGAGGTGTCCCAGCCGTGCATGGTTTCGCCGCGCTGGCCGAGCCGGTTGACGTCGACGACCGCGATCAGGTTGCCGAGCTGCGCCTGGCCGGCGTGCTCGAAGGCCTCCCACATCGAGCCCTCGGCCAGCTCGGAGTCGCCGCAGAGCACCCAGACCCGCAGGTCGGAGTGCTCGAGGCGAGCGGCCGCGAGGGCGATCCCGACCGAGATCGGCAGGCCCTGGCCGAGCGAGCCGGTGGCGACGTCGACCCAGGGCAGTTCCGGCGTCGGGTGGCCCTGCATGCGCGAGCCGAACTCGCGGAAGGTCAGCATCTCCGCGTCGTCGATCGCGCCCGCCGCCTTGTAGAGCGCGTAGAGCAGCGGCGAGGCGTGGCCCTTGGAGAAGACGAGGTGATCGTTGGCGCTGTTCTCCGGGTCGGAGAAGTCGTAGCGAAGGTAGTTCGAGAAGAGCACCGCCATCAGGTCGGCAGCCGACATCGAAGAGGTCGGATGGCCGGAGTTGGCCGCGGCGCTGGAGCGGACCGAATCGACTCGAAGCTGCTGGGCGAGCTCGTGCACGGGGCGGGACAATATCGCTGACGGGCGCCGCCTCCTCTGCTCCCGCGCGGGCGACCTCCTCACCCGGCGATCTCGCGCCCGCGCTCCCGCGTCCGGGGGCGCTAGCCGATCGCGACCATGCGCTCGATCGGCAGCCGCGCCGGCTCGGCTGTCTCAGCCGGAACGCTGACCTCGAACTTCATCTCGAGCAGGCTGTCGCGCAGCTTCGGCAGCGTGATCATCTTCATGTACTTGCAGGTGGCCATCCGGTTGGCCTCGATCAGGTTGGCCCGCGGCGCCGCCTGCTGCAGCGGGTAGAGCATGCCGTTCTCGGTGGCGACGACGAAGCTCCCCTCCGGGTGCGCTTCGACGTGCTCCAGCATCCCCGAGGTGGAGAGCATGTGGACCCCATCGGGCTCGATGTCGCCGGCGGCGACGTACTCCATCGCCTGGGTCGAGCAGCCGCACTCGGGGTGGATCAGGAACTCTGCCTCGGGGTTCTCGGCGCGGGTCTGGGCGATGTCCTCGGGGCGGATGCCGGCGTGGACGTGGCACTCGCCGTCCCAGATGTGGAAACGGCCGCGGCGCTCGGGTTCCTCGGCCAATCCGGTCTCGCGCTCGACGAAGGCGCCGAGCCACATGTCGGGGCCGAAGAGGATCTCTGTGTCGGCGCCGTGCTCGGCCCAGATGTGCTCGACGACCTTGACCGCGTTGGAGGAGGTGCAGCAGTAGTCGGTCTCCGCCTTCACCTCGGCCGAGGTATTGACGTACATGACGACGAGGGCGCCGGGGTGCTCCGCCTTCCAGGCGCGCAGCTGGTCGGCGTCGATCGAGTCGGCGAGCGAGCAGCCGGCGTCGAGGTCGGGGATCAAAACGGTCTTCTCCGGCGAGAGGATCGAAGCGGTCTCGGCCATGAAGTGGACGCCGCAGAAGGCGATCGCCTCGGCGTCGGTCGCCGCCGCCTCCCGCGAGAGCCCCAGCGAGTCGCCCATGTGGTCGGCGACGTCCTGGATCTCGGGCAGCTGGTAGTTGTGGGCGAGGATCACCGCGTTGCGCTCAGCGGCGAGCGCCCGCACCTCATCGCTCAGGGCACGGATCTGATCCGGCGCGAGGTCCGGTGCCATCGTGGGTTGGATCGTGGGCAACTCCTGCATCTGGAGCCTTCCGTTTCCGTGATGTTCGCTGGCAGGGCATGCGCCGCAGAACCAGTCGAATGAACTACGTATAAGTCTAGTCATATGCCCGAGCTGCCAGAGGTTGAGATCACAGCGCGCCGGTTGAGCACCGCGCTCTCGGGGGCCTCGGTCGAATCGGTCGTGGCGCCGGGGATGAACGTGATGAAGACCTTCGATCCGCCGCTCGATGCGCTGGCGGGGCGGGAGGTCACCGCGGTACGGCGGATCGGCAAGATGCCGGTGGTCGAGTTTGGCGACCTCGCCCTGCTGATCCACCTGATGTCGGCGGGCAGGCTGCGGCTGTTCGACAAGCGCGCGTCGCCGAAAGACCGGGCCTCGCGGGTCTTGGTCCGGCTCGAGGGCGGTCGCGAGCTGCGCCTGCGGGAGTTCGGGACGAAGCAGCGGGCCTGGGCAAAGCTGTTGCCGGCGGACGCCGTCGACCGGGACGAGGCGGTTGCCCGACTGGGCCCCGAAGCCTGGCCCCCTCCGCCGCTGCAGACGTTCGCCGCCCTGATCGACCGGCCTCGACACCTGCACCCGCTGCTCCGCCACCAGGGTGACATCGCCGGCATCGGCCGCTCCTGGGTCGACGAGATCCTCTGGGAGGCGCGCCTCTCGCCCTTCAAGAAGGGCTCGGAGCTGGACGAGGACGAGGTCGAGCGACTGCACCTGGCGCTTGCCGTGCTGGGTCGCGCGATCGACCACTACGAGGAGACGATCGGCGAGCAGCTGCCCGACAAGGTGCCGATGCCATTGCAGGTCCACAAGCGCGAGGGCCAGCCCTGCCCGCGCTGCGGCACCACGATCGAGGCGGTCTTCTTCTCCGAGCACCAGACCAACTACTGCCCGAAGGAGCAGACCGAAGGGCGCGTACTCAAGGACCGCCGCCTTTCCCGCCTGCTGAAGTGAGGTTCAGCGAGGGACGGGTGCCCCCTCCGGCGGAACCCGCGCCCGCACTACTGGAGGGACCAAGGCTTAGTTGCTCACAAGTTCCTCTGGAGGGGCATCCGGCCCTCCTCAAGCCGGGTCGATCAGCAGGCTGAAGTCGAGCGTCGGAGCTGAGTGGGTTAGGGCTCCGACGCTTATGAAGTCGACGCCGGTCTCGGCGATCGGGCGCACCGTCTGCAGGTCCACCCCGCCGGAAGCCTCGAGCGAGGGGCCTTTGCCGTCGCCGGTGTTTTCGTCGCGCAGCCTCACGGCGCCTTCGAGCGTCTCCGTGTCCATGTTGTCGAGCAGGAGGATGTCGGCGCCGGTGCCGAGCGCGTAGGCGACCTCGTCGAGGTTGCGGCACTCGACCTCGACCGCCAGCTCGGGGTGCATCGCGCGAGCGCCGTGGACCGCCTTGGCGAGGCTGCCGGCGAGGGCGATGTGGTTCTCCTTGATCAGGATCGCGTCGTAGAGGCCGATGCGGTGGTTGCGCCCGCCGCCGGCGAGGACCGCCGCCTTCTCCAGCTGACGCAATCCCGGCGTGGTCTTGCGCGTGTCGAGGATCGCCGCTCCGGTGCCGGCGACAGCCTCGACGAAGCGCGCCGTCAGCGTCGCCACCCCGGAGAGGTGGCCAAGGAAGTTGAGCGCGGTCCTCTCTGCCGCGAGCAGAGCAACGGCGGGCCCACTTGCAAACAGAACCTCGGCGGGGACCGCGTCCCGCCACTGCCCCTCGACCACCAGATTGTCGACGTCCTCGACACCGCACTGCCGCATCGTCTCCGCAACCAGCTCAAGCCCAAAAACGACGCCGGGCTGCTTCTGCACGATCCGAGCCCGCCCCCGAGCCTCGGAAGGCACAGTTGCCTCCGAAGTCACATCTCCGGCCCCAACATCCTCGGCAAGCGCCCGAGCCACTACCACGTTGAGATCGTCCATCGGCGAACCCTAACGCCGACGGAGAGGCGGCAGAGAGAGACGGATCCGTCTCTCTCACGTCCCAGCTCCCGACAGCGTTTAATCCGTGGATGGCCGCACTACCTCCGTTCCAAACTCTGCTGGACGAGTACGCCGCCGAGGTGATGGCGGTGCTGCGTGGGGCGGTAGGGCGCAGCGACGCCGACGACTGCTTTCAGGAGACCTTCATTGCCGCCCTGCGCGCCTACCCGAAGCTCGACGACGCGAGCAACCTGCGCGGCTGGCTGCTGACGATCGCCCATCGCAAGGCGATCGATCACCATCGCGCCCGCGGGCGGCGGCCGCTCCCGGTCGCCGAGGTGGCGGAGGTCGGGGTCAGCGACCCCGAGCCCGTGGACGGGATCTGGGCAGCGGTCGGCGCCCTGCCGCCAAAGCAGCGGGCCGCCGTTTCCCTGCGCTACGCCAGCGATCTCCCCCACGCCGAGATCGCCGCCGCCCTTGGCTGTTCGCCGGAGGCGGCGCGCCGCAGCCTGCACGAGGGCCTGAAGCGACTGAGAAAGGAGCTGGCATGAAGGCATCGCTCGAACGACTCGCCGATCGCGCCAACGAGGAGGGCCTGGTCGACGTCGCCTACACGACGTCCGACTCCCCCTTTGGACCGCTGCTGCTCGCCGCCACGCCCCGCGGCCTGGTCAAGGTCAGCCTGCCCGGCCACGACCCCGACGAGGCGCTCGAGGACCTCGCCGCGCGGATCTCGCCGCGCCTGCTGGAGGCCCCGGCGCGCCTCGACGAGGCGCGCCGCGAGCTCGATCTCTACTTCGAGGGCAAGCTGACCGAGTTCGGCCTCGCGCTCGACTGGCAGCTGAGCAGGGACTTCCGCCGCCGGGCGCTGCGGGCGATCGACCGCATCCCCTACGGCAAGACCCGCAGCTACACCGAGATCGCCCGCAGCGCCGGCAACGAGCGCGCGGTGCGCGCCGCCGGCACCGCCTGCGGCGCCAACCCTATCCCGATCGTCGTCCCCTGCCACCGCGTGCTGCGCACCAGCGGCGCCCTCGGCGGCTACGGCGGCGGCCTGCCGATGAAGGAAGCGCTGCTCAAGCTCGAGGGCAGCCGCTAAGCGGAAGCAGCGGGCCCGAACAGCTCCCGCGCCCGTTCGACCACGATCTCGGGCCGCTCCTCGGCGATGAAGTGCCCGCAGCGCTCCACCGTCTCGACGCTCATCTCGTCGGCATAGGGCTCGAAGCCGGCGAGGATGTCGGCCCTGATCACGGGGTCGGCATCGCCGACGAGGATGCGGGTCGGCACGCTCGAGCGTTGCGAGCGGTAGTAGCCCTTTTTCAACCGCGGCAGCTCCCGCAGGAGGAAGCTCCGGTACACGTGGGAGGAGGCGAGGGCGTGATCGCGCGAGCGGAAGCTCTCGGCGTAGCAATCGAGCTCCTCCTCGGTCCACTTCATCTCGGGGTGCGAGCCGCGCCTGTGCACCAGCTTGACGAAGCCCGGGACGTGGCGGAGGGCTGCGGCGCCGAGGCCGGGACTGGCGAGGAGGAACATGTAAGCGGTCCGGTTGAGCGACGCCGGCGATACCTTCGGCGGCTCAAACCAGGGGTGCACCATCCCAAGCGCGAGGTAGTGACGGATGCGCTCGGGCGCCCCCAGGCAGAGCAGGAAACCCGCGTAGCCGCCCCAGTCGTGCCCGATCAGCTCGACCCGCTCCAGGCCCAGCTCGTCGATCAGCGCCAGGACGTCGTCGGCCAAGCCCTGCATCTCGTAGCGGCCGGCGGGCGCCTCGCTCCAGCCGAAGCCACGTAGGTCGGGACAGATCACACGGCGGTCCTCGGCAAGGGCCGGAATCACCTTGCGCCAGGTCCACCAGTGCTGCGGCCAGCCGTGAAGCAGGAGCACGGGCGGCCCCTCCCCCGCTTCAGCGACGTGCAGCCGCGTGCCGTCCAGATCGACGTAGTGGTGCCTGACCCCGTCCAGCTCGGGAGGTGAGCTTTGCTGCATGGCAGGTGAATCTACCGGCGGGCCGTCCGCATCTCTGCCCACCGCGCTCAAGTCAGGACGGGTGCGCGCCGATTCCTTAGCGGAATGACGCAGCCAAACGACCAACCGGCACAAGCTCCGAGGGACCGGGAGCGCTTGCTCTCGGCGCTCTGGGTGGTCCTCGCGATCGCGCTGCTGTCGGCGGCGGTCTTCATGCAGCCACCCGCGTCGGCTCCGGCCGCCGCCACCGCGCAGGCGACAGCCAGCGGCTCGGTCGAAGAGGAAGAAATCCAAGCCGAAGAAGAATCGGAAGAAGGCGAAGAATTCGACGGCGAAGAAGGCGAAGACGAAAGCGAAGACGAAGAATTCGGCACCGACGGTCCCCTCCTTCTCCCCTCCGACTGCCTGTTGCGCACCGCGGAAGCCCAGGTAACGGCCTCGATCAGCCACGGCACGGTGAGCCTGACCATCCACTACACCTCGACCACGCCGACCAACGTCACCGTCGACTACTGGCTGAAGGGCAGCAAGGGCTCGCTGCAGCTCGAGCAGGCCAAACGGCGCTTTGCCCAGCGGGGAGTCTTCCGCGACAGCGAGCAGCTCAGCGATCACGCGATGGCCAAGGTGCGCGCGGCCCACACCTTCATCGTCCAGCTCGAGATCCCGGCCGCGCCGGCCTACTGCAGCCGCTACGCGACCCAGCGCCTGACGGTCAAGCACGCGGCCGCCAACCGGGCGACCTGGTCGCGAGCCGGCTAGCCTCGGCTTCGCTCAGCCAGCCGGCGGCACGGCTGCGTCCAGCCAGCGGCTCGCCGCGGGCAGATCGGCGGGGTCAATCTGGTGGCCGACCTCGGACTCGTGGTACTCGACCGCCAGCCCACCCGCTTCCAGCAGGTCCCTGGCACGGCGGCCGAAGCCGATCTCGATGATCGGATCGCCGCGCCCATGGGCGATGAAGGCCCGGGTTCCCCGGCGGTCCTCGAAGTGAGGCTCCCAGTCCTCGACGGCCGGCACGAAGCCGCTGAAGGCGAGGACCCCCGCGACCGGCGGCCGATCGGCGCTCAGCGCCATCGCGTGGCTCATCACAGTCCCCATCGAGAAGCCGCCCAGGACGGTGCGCGAAGGGTCGATCCCGGTCTGCTCCCAGAGCCGGTCGTGCAGCTCGGCCAGCGCCGCACGGGAAGCCTGGAAAGTGTCGTGGTCCGGGTAACCGACGCGGGGAACCAGATACCAGTGGTAGCCCGGCGAGCCCGCCAGCTCGAGCGGCGCCCGCGGCGTGACGACCCGCAGCCGCCGATCCGGATCGAGCGCATCGGCCAGCGCAAGCAAGTCCCGCTCGTCGGTCCCGCGGCCATGGTGGAGCACCAGCAAGCCGCTCGGCTCGGCGGCGGCCGAACGCTCGCGATAGACGAGCGGCTCCACTAGCTGGCCGACGCAGCCGCGGTCTTGTTCAGGTAGTCGCGGATGAAGTCGTCGAGGTCGCCGTCGAGGACGCGCTGGGCGTCGCCGGCCTCGTGGCCGGTGCGGTGGTCCTTGACCCGCTGATCGGGATGCAGGAAGTAGCTGCGGATCTGCGAGCCCCAGGCGACGTCCTTGACCTCGCCGCGCACCTTCGCCATCTGCTCCGCCCGTTTGCGCTCCTCGAGCTCGATCAGCTTCGAGCGCAGGAACTGCATCGCGACCGCCTTGTTCTGGGTCTGCGAGCGCTCGTTCTGGCACTGGACGACGACGCCGCTGGGAATGTGGGTGATCCGCACCGCCGAGTCGGTCTTGTTGACGTGCTGGCCGCCGGCCCCGGAAGCGCGATAGGTGTCGATGCGCAGGTCGGTGTCGTCGATCTCGACCTCGACCCCCTCGTCGACCAGCGGGCCGACGTCGAGCTGGGCGAAGCTGGTGTGGCGGCGGGCGGAGGAGTCGAAGGGCGAGATCCGCACCAGGCGGTGAACGCCGCGCTCGGCGGCGAAGAGGCCGTAGGCGTTCTCGCCGCGAGCGATGAACGTCGCCGACTTGAGCCCGGCCTCCTCCCCCGGCGAGGCCTCCTTCATCTCGACCTCAAAACCGCGCCGCTCGGCCCAGCGCAGGTACATCCGCAGCAGCATCTCGGCCCAGTCCTGCGAGTCGGTGCCGCCGGCCCCGGCGTGGACGGTGACGACGGCGTCGCCGGCGTCGTACTCGCCGCTGAACAGGCGCGCCTCTTCCAGCCCGGCCAGCCGGCGCTCGACCGAGGCCAGCTGCGAGGTCAGCTCGGCCGCCATCTCCTCGTCCTCGGCCGCCATCTCGGCCAGGTCGCCGAGATCGTCGACGTCGGACTCGAGCCCGCGAAAGGTCTTCAGGCGTCGCTGGGCGCGGGCGTGCGCAGCCGACGTCCGGGCGGCGGATTCCTGGTCGTCCCAGAACCCGGGTCGCTGCATTTCCTCCTCGAGCCGCTCGGCCTCGGCCTCCAGCGCAGCGGGGTCAAAGGTAGTCCGAGAGCAGGGACAGCTGCTCGCGGACAGAGGCGAGGCGCGGCGCAATCGATTCGGTAGACGCGGCGTCGGCCATACGGACAGGCTATACGTCCGAACTGGATCAAATTCCCATCCTCGAAGGTAGGGAATTTGATCCAGCTCCGGTTTTGGGCTTCGTCAGGCGCGGAAGCCGCCAGCGCGAAGCGCCGCAGCGCGGTCCTCGAAGGGACGCCAGCTGCGAATGCGGTGGTCGCGCAGCTCGAAGAGCCAGGCCATCTCGTCCTCGCCCGCCGCCTTGCCGTCTTCGTCCCAACGCCAAGTCCGCTTGATCAGAGCCACCGCCGAACCGCCGCCGGACTCGGTCCCGTCCTCGTAAAGCTCCTCCAACTCGATCGTCTGCTGCACGCCGCCCGGAGCCCGAGTAGCCCACACGCGCGCAGCATCGCGGCCCCGGCGAAGTCCCTTCATCGAATGAAGCTCAACCTCCGGATCGAGTACCGCAACGAACCCATCCAAATCGCGCTCGTTGAAAGCACGGATGAATTCACGAACGGGATCGTGGATCAAGAAAGGCCATCCCGGTAGGGGTGGAACGTCTTGTACTTTTTCGGCGTCCACCCTGCGGCGACAGCAGGCTCCGTTCCACCGAAAAAGTTAAGTGGAACCCCTACCGGGATGGCCTTACGCACCGTGGCACTTCTTGAACTTCTTGCCCGACCCGCACCAACACGGGTCGTTGCGGCCGACGTTGTCGTGCTCGCCCTTGACCACGGTCTCGACCACCTCGGTCGCGCCGTTGCCGCCGGCGCCCGCGGCGACCATATCGGCTGCCGCCACGCCCCCCGCCCCCCCTGCCGCGGCCTCGCGCAGCGCCGACGGCTGTCCGGCCTGGGTACCACCGGAGTAGTCGAGCGCCGCCGGCTGGGTACCGCCGTTGGGCGCAAACGCTTCCTGGGCCCGGTTGGGATCGATCTCGACCTCGACGTGGAAGATCGCTTTGCTGAACTCCTCCCAGATCGAGTTCATCAGCTCCTCGAACATGCCGAAGCCCTCGTTCTTGTAGGCGACCAGGGGGTCGATCTGGGCGAAGCCGCGCAGGTGGATCCCCTCGCGCAGGTAGTCCATGTCGAAGAGGTGCTCGCGCCAGCGGTTGTCGATCACCTGCAGCAGGATCGCCCGCTCCAGGTAGCGCATCAGCTCCTCGCCGAACTGCCGCTCACGCTCGTCGTAGGCGTTCATCGCGTCTTCGTCGAGGCCGTCCTTGAGCTTCTCGCGGTCGAGCTTCTCCGGCGGCATCGAGGCGACGTCGAGGCTGACCGGCCAGATCTGGCGCAGCTGCGACTCCATCTCCGCCATGTCCCAGTCCTCGAGCACGTCGCCGGGGGTGTACTCGTCGACCATGCGCTCGATCACGCCCTCCATCTCGTCGCGGGCGATCTCCGACATGTCGCGGCCCTCGAGGATCTCGCGGCGGTATTTGTAGACGATGCGGCGCTGCTCGTTCATCACGTCGTCGTACTCGAGCACCCGTTTGCGAATCAGGAAGTTCTGCTCCTCGACCTTCTTCTGGGCGTTCTCGACCGTCTTCGAGAGCATCCCCGCCTCCAGCGGCATCTCGCCCCCGTCCTCGTCGACCGGGCCAAGGCGGTCGAGGATCTTGTAGATGCGGTCGCCGGCGAAGAGGCGGATCACGTCGTCTTCGGCGGAGAGGAAGAAGCGGGTCTCGCCGGGGTCGCCCTGGCGGCCGGAGCGGCCGCGAAGCTGGTTGTCGATGCGGCGCGACTCGTGGCGCTCGGTGCCGCAGATGTAGAGCCCACCGAGGTCGCGCACTTCCTCGGCCTCGGCGGCGCAGAGCGGCTCCAGCTCGGCGACCTTGGCCGCGAGCGCCTCCTCGTAGCCCTCGTCGCCGTGGGTCAGCCCCTTCTTCTTGAGCTCGTGGATCGCCGATTGCTCGGGGTCACCGCCGAGCTTGATGTCGACGCCGCGGCCGGCCATGTTGGTCGCGATCATCACCGCGCCTTTGCGACCGGCCTGGGCGATCCGCTCGCCCTCTCGCTCGGCGTGCTCGGGCTTGGCGTTGAGCACCGCGTGCTCGACCCCCTGGCGCTTGAGCTCGCCGGAGATCATCTCCGAGACCTCGACCGAGACGGTGCCGACGAGGATCGGCTGGCCCTTTTCGTGGCGAGCGACGATCTCCTCCAGCACCGCCTTCCACTTGCCGTCCTTGGTCTTGAAGATCTGGTCGTTGTGGTCGGCGCGGACCATCTGGCGGTGGGTCGGGACCTCGACCACCGGGACTTTGTAGATCTTCATGAACTCGGTGGCCTCGGTGAGGGCCGTGCCGGTCATCCCGGAGAGCTTGTCGTAGAGGCGGAAGTAGTTCTGCAGGGTGATCGTGGCGAGCGTCTGGTTCTCCTCGCCGATCGCCACCCCCTCCTTCGCCTCGACCGCCTGGTGCAGGCCCTCCGACCAGCGCCGGCCCTCGAGGATGCGGCCGGTGAACTCGTCGATGATCATCACCTGACCGTCGACCACGGCGTAGTCCTTGTCCTTCCTGTAGAGCGACTCCGCCTTCAGCGCCTGGGAGAGGTGGTTGACGAGGCTGCCGTGCTCACCGAGGTAAAGGTTGTCGACGCCGACGAACTCCTCGGCCCGTTTTACCCCGCGCTCGGTCGGCGAGACGGTCTTGTGCTTCTCGTCGAATTCGTAGTCGTAGTCAGCCTCGGAGGTGTCCTTGGACTCGCCCAGCGAGCGCAGCTTGTCCTTGGCCGGCACCCCCTCCATCTGTTTGGCGAGGCGAGCGAAGGTGTAGTAGGTCTGCGCCGCCTGCTCGGGGGCGCCGGAGATGATCAGCGGCGTGCGCGCCTCGTCGATCAGGATGTTGTCGACCTCGTCGACGATCGCGAAGACGTGGCCGGGCTGCACGCAATGCTCGAGCGCGTCGGCCATGTTGTCGCGCAGGTAGTCGAAGCCGAACTCCGAGTTGGTGCCGTAAACGACGTCGCAGGCGTACTTGGTCTGCCGCGTGGCGTGGTCGTCGCCCTCCTGGATCGAGGCGACGCTCACCCCCAGGGCCTCGTAGACCGGCGTCATCCATTCGGCGTCGCGGCGGGCGAGATAGTCGTTGACGGTGACGAGGTGGACGCTGTCGCCGGCCAGCGTGTTGAGGAAGACCGCCAGCGTCGCGGTCAGCGTCTTGCCCTCGCCCGTCTTCATCTCGGCGATCGAGCCGTCGTGCAGGACCATGCCGCCGATCAGCTGCACGTCGTAGTGGCGCTGGCCGATCGTTCGCCGGGCGGCCTCGCGGGTCAGGGCGAAGGCCTCGGGCAGGAGGTCGTCGAGGGAGGCTCCCTCGGCCGCGCGCTTGCGCAGCGCGTCGGCCTCCTCGCGCAGCTCGGAGTCGTCGAGCAGCTCCATCTCGGGCTCGATCCGGTTGATCGCCTCGGCGCGCTTCTCGTAGCCCTTGAATTTGCGCCCCTCTCCCACTCGAAGCGCACGCGAAACCATGTCTCTTGCGGCAGGCATGGCACCTAGGGTAGCTGTCTATTCGAATCCGCTCCTCTGCGGGTGGCGTAGGGGGAGGGGGGTCGAGGACGGACCGTGGCCCGCCCGCAGGGCCCCCCTCCCCCCGCGACAGGACCCGCAGCCGGAACGGCCTCGCTCAGCTTGCGGGACGGCCTTGGAGGCGGGCGACGGCCTTGCGCGTCTGGGTGCGCTTGCGGCGCAGCTCGCGGTGCTTCTTGACCTGACGGCGGACGTCCTCGGCCAGCTCGTGGATCGTGTGGGCGATCTCGGGCGAGGCCTCGCGGGCCCGCAGCGTCACGCCCTTCAGCCGCAGCGTCGCCTCGGCGACCTGGCTGTCCTCGATCGAGGGGTTGCGCTCCTCGTAGACCTCGATGTCGAGCGTTGCCAGCTCCGACACCTGCCTTCCGACCCGGCGAAATCGCTTGAAGACATGCTCCCGCAGCTCGTCGGTGACCTCGACGTTGCGACCACGAATCTCAATCCGCATGTTGCCTCCTTGGGTGTCGGTCGTTCGATGCTACGCCCTCACAACCGCCGCGTAAAGGTGATCGCAGCTACCCGGATCGCGCCGGCGCTACGCAGGGCGCGGGCGCAGGCCGAGAGGGTGGCGCCGGTGGTCAGCACGTCGTCGACGAGGAGGGCGCTGCGCGGCACCTCGCCGCGCGGGTGGACACGGGGCGGGTGGCCGATGCGCTGGGCGCGGCGCCTGCCCACCTGGCGACCGCCGCCGCGCCGCTCCAGGCAATGGCTCAGGGGCAGGTCGCTCTGCTGCGCCAGCGCCGCGGCGATCTCAGCCGCCGGGTCGAAGCCGCGCTGCAGCGAGCGCAGCCTCGCGGTCGGCGCCGGCACGATCGTGCCGCTCAGCAGGCTCGCCGGGGCCAGCCAGTGGATCCGCTCGGCGATCAGCTCGGCGACCGGGAGCAGGCGGCGGAACTTGAGTGCGGCGACCAGGTCCCGGGGCACGCCCTCGTGCGGGGCAGAGGACCAGGCTTGGTCGAGCCCCGAGGGGCCGTGACCGGCCAGCGGCGCGGCGCCGGCGAGCCGCCGGCCGCAACGCGTGCAGAGCAGGGCGCCGGGGCGGCAGGAGCGTCCGCAGGCGGCACACAGCGACGGAACGAACCCGGCGGCTACGACTTGCAGTGCCTTCATGCCCCGATCCTGCGGGGTCGCGACGCGCCCGTGGCGCGTCGAAGGTCAGAGAAGCGTCAAGGCTTCGCTACCTGACCCGCGATGGCGCCGACCAGCATCGCCGCCGGCGCCAGCTCGGTGCCGGCGAGCAGGATCGAGTCGCGGATCCAGGCTCCCTCGCCGATCCGGCAGCCGTCGCCGACGATCGCCGGGCCCTGGATGCGCGCGCCCGCCCCCAGCTCGACCCCGGCGCCGATCAGCGCCGGTCCCTCGACCTCGGCGCCCTCCAGCGAGCTGGCGGAGCGGATCCCCTCCCCCACCTCGGGGGCGCCGGGGGCGACCTGGACCTCGCCGAGCAGCGCGTCGAGGTTTCCCTGGCGCAGCTCGTCGAGGTTGCCGATGTCGTTCCAGTAGGCGTCGATCTCGTGCGAGTAGAAAGCCGTGTCGCTCGCCAGCAGCGCCGGGAAGACGTCCATCGCCCAGTCGGCGAAGCCACTCGGGTCGTCCGCCCCGGCGGCCTTGCTCGTCCCCGGCGCCGGGAAGAAATCGAAGATCTCCGAGCGGAACATGTAGATGCCGCAGTTGGCGAGGTCCGAGAGCGCTTCGGCCGGCTCGGGCTTCTCCTGGAAGCCCTGGATGCGGCCGTCGGCGCCGGTTATCGCGACGCCGAACTGGCTGGTGTCGCGAACCCGCTTGGTCGCCAGCGTGGCGATCCCGTCGTGGGACTCGTGAAAGGCGCGCATCGCGCCGAGGTCGATGTCAGAGAGGGCGTCGCCGGAGATCACCAGGAAGGAGTCGCCGAGGAAGCCCGCCGCGTTGCGGACGCCGCCGGAGGTGCCCAGCAGCTGCTCCTCGCGGCTGTAGGAGAGCTCGAGGCCGAACTGCGAGCCGTCGCCGAAGTGGCCCTCGATCGTCTCCGGGAACCAGTGCAGGTTGGCGATCGCCTCGCCGAAGTCGTGGCGGGCGAGCAGGCGCACGATGTGCTCCATCACCGGCCGGTTCAGCACCGGCACCATCGGCTTCGGCATCGCGTAGGTGATCGGGCGCAGGCGAGTGCCGAGCCCGGCTGCGAGCACCATCGCCCTCATCGAGCCTCACCCGCCAAGGAAGCCTTGAGGCCCTCGATCGCGGTAACCGGGAGCGGGTCGACGCCGCGCGCCTCGGCCATCTCCAGCGAGACGAGATCGCCGAGCACCACCGCCCAGAGCAGGCGGGCAACCCGGGTCTCCCCCGCGGTCTCGAGTCGCACCGCTTCGGCCCCGCTGGCTCGGATCAGCTCGGCGGTCAGCTCGAAGCGGCGGCGCTCGCGTGGGTGCTGGTCGCGATCTTCGATCAGGACCGCCGAGAGCTCCCCGCCGGACCAGCCGCAGAGCTCGTTGTGATCAGCCTCCGGCAGCTCGGAGAAGAAGGCCGGGCGCTCGGCGTTCTCGTTGATCTGGGTCTTCCAGCGCCTCGCTACCGGCGCGGTCAGGCCGGCCCCCGTTACCACCGCGACCGAGTCGCCGAGCCGGGAGACGATCTCTTTTGCGCGCTCCTGCAGGCTGTCGGATTCATCCTCGATGAAGGCGGCCGCGGCGTCGATCTCGGCGTGGATGCGCGGGGCGACGCCCGCGAGGGCGGCAACCTCGGCGGCGCAGACCAGCATGTAGGCGACGGCGGTGCGGGGGGCTGGCAACAGCCCCGGCAGGCCGATCACCGGCAGGCCGGCATCGCGCGCTCCCTCGACCAGGGCGCCCCCGGTGCTGGCGACGAGGCGCCGCGCGCCCAGGGCCCCGGCGGCCGCAAAGCAGGCGAGCGTCTCCTCGGTGTTGCCCGAGTAGCTGGAGCAGAGCACCGTCCACTCCGGCGTCGCCCAGCTCGGCAGCCCGTAGCCGCGAACCGTGACCAGCGGCTTGACGAGGCGATCGCCGAGCGCCGCAGCGGCGAGGTCGCCACCGATCGCCGACCCCCCCATGCCGCAGACCATCAGGCCGGCGGCATCGGCCGGCTCCAGGCGCGCAGATTCGACTCGCCAGAGGGCGTCGCGCAGGTGATCGGGTATGGCGAGGACGTCGTCGAGCATCAGGCTGGAACGGTCTCATCGGCACCGACGACGGCATCATTGAGGCTTGCACCGGAGCTGACCTCGACCCCGGCGGAGAGGATCGACCCGACCACCCGGGCGCCCTCGCCCACGGCGCAGCCGGCGAGCACGACCGATTCGCGAACTTCGGCCCCGTCGGCAATCGTGCAGCCGCTGCCGAGCACCGCCCGCGGACCGATCGTTGCCCCGCTGGCGACCTCGGCCCCGGCGCCGACGAGCATCCCGGGCGCGGTTGGCTCGACCCGCGTCTCGACCCGCCGCTCGAGGATGTCCCAGCTGGCCTGCAGGTAGCGCTGCGGCGTGCCGATGTCCATCCAGTAGCCGTCGAGGCGCAACCCGTGCAGGCCGTCGCCGACCAGGCGCGGGAAGACGTCGCGCTCGATCGAGACCTCCTGATCGGGCGGGATCAGATCGAGGACCGAGCGCTCGAGCACGTACATCCCGGCGTTGATCTCGCCCGGGACCGCCTCCCCGGTCTTCTCGGTGAACTCCAGCACGTCGCCGCTGGGACCGCAGCGAACCAGCCCGTAGGCCGAGGAGTCCTCGACCGGGTGCAGCCCAAGCGTCGCCCGCGCCCGGCGCCGCTCGTGCGTCGCCAGCAGCGCGCTCAGGTCGAGGTCGGTGAGGACGTCGCCGTTCAGGGCCAGGAAGCGGTCGTCGAGGTCGGCGCCCAGCTGATCGGCGGCGTAGCGGATCGCGCCGGCGGTGCCGCGCCGCTCGGGCTCGACCACGTAGCGGATGCCCAGCCCCGCCCGCTCCTCCTCGCCGGCCAGCGCCTCGCGCAGGACGTCGGGCAGGAAGCCGCAGGCGAGCACGACCTCGGTCACGCCGTGGCCGGCCAGCCACTCGATCATGTGGGCGAGAAAGGGCCGGTCGACGAGGGTCAGCGCCGGCTTCGGCACCGAGGCGGTCAGCGGCCGCAGCCGCGTCCCCTCCCCGCCGACCAGGACGATTGCCTGCATCTACTCGGCTGCGGCGGGGGCCGCCGAGCCCTCAACGGCCCGGCCGATGCCCTCGTAATCGAAGCCCGACCGCCTGAGCAGCGATGGGTCGAGGAAGTTGCGGCCGTCGACGAGCAGCGGCCGCGCCATCCGCGCCGCCGCGTCGGCCCAGTCCAGCTCGGCGAACTCGGGCCACTCGGTGACCAGGATCGCCGCATCGGCGCCCTCGAGCGCAGCGAGGGCCGAGTCGCGGAACTCGACCGCGTCGAAGAGGTCGCGGGCGGCCTCCCCGGCCACCGGGTCATAGGCGGCAACCTCTGCCCCCTCGCCCTGCAGCCGCGCCGCCAGCACCAGGCTCGAAGCCTCGCGCATGTCGTCGGTGTGGGGCTTGAAGGTGAGGCCGAGCAGCGCCACCCGCTTGCCGATCAGCGACCCCAGGTGCTTTTGCAGCTTGCCCACCACGCGCCGCTTCTGCAGCTCGTTGACCTCGATCACGGCGTTGAGCAGCTGGAAGTGGTAGCCGCTGTTGCCGGCCAGCATCTTCAGCGCGCTGACGTCCTTGGGGAAGCAGGAGCCGCCGTAGCCGATCCCGGGCCGCAGGAAGGCCGGGCCGATGCGCTGGTCCAAGCCCATGCCGCGGGCGACCTCGGTGACGTCGGCGCCAACCTCCTCGCAGACGTTGGCGATCTCGTTGACGAAGGAGATCTTGGTCGCCAGAAAGGCGTTGGAGGCGAGCTTGATCATCTCGGCGCTGGAGACGTCGGTGCGGACGATCTCACCGCCCAGTGGCTCGTAGAGGCGGGCGACGGCGTCGCTGGCAGCCTCGTCGCCGGGGTCGGCGCCGATCACGACGCGGTCGGGGTGCATGAAGTCCTCGACCGCCGAGCCCTCCTTGAGGAACTCGGGGCAGGAGACGTAGGGCACGCCGGGCAGGTCGCGGCGGATCGACTGGCCGGTGCCGGCCGGCACCGTGCTCTTCATCACCAGCGCGTGGCCACCGCCGCCGCCGAGCTCGTCGACGACCGAGCGGACCCTGGAAAGGTCGGCGTCACCGGAGACGGTCGGCGGCGTATCGACGCAGACGAAGAGGGTGCGCGCCGCCTCGAGCAGCTCCGGCATCTCGGTGGTGAAGGTCAGCCGCTCGGCGTTCCGCGCCAGCAGCTCCCCCAGTCCCGGCTCGTGGATCGTGATCTCGCCGCGCGAGAGCGCCTCGACCTTCTCCGGCAGGATGTCGCGCGCGACCACCTGGTGGCCGAGCTCGGCGAAGCAGGCCGCGGTCACCAGTCCGACCCAGCCGACGCCGACAACGCCGATCACTTCTCTATCTCCCGTCATCGCTTCGCTTCCCCTTCTTAGGCTTTGGGTTGGGCATTATCACGTTGGCCGAACGCGCGATCCCGATCATCTCGTCGTTGGTCAGCGTATTCAGCAGGTCATTCGAAACCCAGTAGGTGTTGTCCCCCCTGTGCCAGGCGACGATCGGCAAGCGGTCGCCGTCGACGAAGATCTCGTATTCGCGGCCGTGAATCGTCTTGGTCAGGCTCGGATTGCTGAGGATCGGCGGATCCGTCCAGCCCTGGATTCCCTGCACCCCGAAGTAATGGATGCCGTCGTCAAGGGGCAGCTCGGCGACCATCCTGTAGGCGCCGTGCCGGTTGCCGTCGGTGTCCTTGAAGTGGTAGACGCGCGGGTCCTGCACGTGCTCGTAGGAGTTGCTTTCGACGTAAAAGGCGCCCGGCGGCAGCCTGGTCGGGTAGAAGACCGGGAAGCCGGCGCTGACCTTGCGCGCCACCGACTTTGCCTCCATCTCGCCCGCTTCGTGGGCCGACGCGAGGCCGTCGCTGCCCGGCGGCTTGGGTGGCGCCAGGTGCGGCTTCTCCTTGCCGGACTTGCCCTTGCCGCCGTGCTTGCCCTTCTTCTTCGCCTTGTCGGAATGGTCTTCGAGCGAGCCGCGCGGGCCGCTGCTGGCTTCGATCCCGAGGAACTTGTTGACCGCCCCAGCGATCGCCGAAGGCGACGCGTAGACATAGCTCGGGCCAAGTTCAGCCGGGAAATGGATCTCCTTGATCGCGGCGTTGCGCGAGGCGACGAAGAGCTTCAGCACCTGCAGCATCGTCGGCGCGTCGCTGATGTCGGAGGTCGTGTACTTGGTGAAGATGTCGATCAGGTCGTCCTGACCAAAGGCCAGCTTGGCCACCGGCACGCGCTGGCGGGCGGCGCTGAGGAAGTCCTGCTGGCGGGCGGCGCGAACGATGTCGGTATCGGTGTGCCGGTAGCGCACGTACTGCAGCGCCTTCTTGCCGCAGAGCAGCTGATACCCGGGCAGCACGTTGATTTCCGAATACTGTTCGGAGGCGGGCACGCCGAGGTTCGAGTGGAAGTAGCGACGGTCGACGTCGACGTAGACGCAGTCGATCGCGTCAACCGCGCGGACGAAGCCGAGAAAGTCGACGTTGACGACGTGGTTGATCGGCAGCCCGGTCAGTTCCTTGACCACGCGCAGGGCGAGTTTTGGCCCGCCATAGCTGTAGGCGGCATTGAACTTGTCGGTGCCGACTTCGGGGATTTCGACCTTGAGGTCACGCGGGATCGACATCACCGCGATCGCGTTACGGTCCGGATCGAGGCGCAGCAGGATCGTCGTGTCCGACCGCCCCGCTTCTTCTTCGCCCGGGCCGGCCCGCTTGTCAGAGCCGAGGATGAGGATGTTCTCCGGCTCGCCGCCGTTGACCTGCGAGAGGTAGCGGTCGAGTTTGTCCTTGTAGATGTTGTGGTGGGACAGCGCCGTGGCGATGCTGTCGACGTAGAGAATGATGCTGGTCGCGGTGGCGGCGCCGATGGCGAGCACGATCACCAGCGAGCCGAGGGTGAAGCGCCACCAGTAGCGCTTCGGCTTCGGCGGCGGCTCGTGGTCGCCCGAGGGCGGCGGCTTGCTGAATCCCGTCTCAGCCACGGTCGGTCAGCTGTCGAGCTGGGCGGGGAGAGAGCGCAGGAAGGTGTCGAGCGTCTGTCGGTAGGTCTGCAGCGATGAAATGGAAACCCACTCTTCGGGGCCGTGATGCCCTTCCCCGAGCGGGCCGAACTCGACCGCCGGCACCCCCACCCGCAGGAAGGAGACCGCGTCGGAGGCGCCATCGCGCCCGACGCTCATCGGCTCGCCGTCGTGATGCGCCACCGTTGCCTCGCTCAGCGCCCGCACGTAGGGCAGCTCGCGGTCGACCACGGCCGGCGGCCGGGTGAAGAGCTGCTCGACCTCGGCCGCCGCGACGCCCTTGACCTGCTCCAGCACGGTGGCGGGATCCTGATCGGGCAGGTAGCGGATGTCGACGTCGATGGCGCATCGGTCGGGCACCTTGTTGAGCGCGTCGCCGCCCACGATCCGGCCGAGATTGATCGAGGGGCGGTCGAACAGCTCAGAGCTGTGCCGGGCGAACGGTAGCGACTCGATACTGCGGAAAACGTCGATCGCCCTCAGCACCGCGTTTTCGCCCAACCATGGGGTCGCTCCGTGGGCGGCGGTGCCGCTGACCTGGACGCGCAGGGCCAGCACCCCCTTTGCCTCGACCCCGATGTGCAGATCCGTGGGCTCGCCGGTGATCGCGAAGTCGCCGGTGAAGCCGCTGTCGACCAGATGGTCGCTGCCCCGCTCCGCCTCCTCCTCGGACTCCTCGTCGCCAACGATCCCCAGTCGCACCCGCACCTGATCCTGATCACGCATCGACGCCGTGGTCAGCAGCATCGCCGCCAAGCCACCCTTCATGTCATAGGCACCGCGCCCGTAGAGTCGATCCCCCTCGACCCGCGGCTCGAACTGCCCGACCTGCCCCGGAACGACGTCGATATGCCCGTGCAGCACCACCGTGGGCGCATCCTCCGGCCCAACTTCAGCCCTGAGCACAGGGAGCCCTCGCACCTCGTCACTCTCCACTTGGATTCCCCGGGAATCCAGCCAGCCTTCGATGAACCCAGCGGCTTCCAGCACCCCGTCCGCTTCGGAGCTGTCATAGCTCACCAGCCTCTTAACGAGAGCAAGGAGCTCGTCGCTCATCTGGACCCTTCTCCGCGCAAGCCCTCGCAATGCGAATCAAGTTCTCCAGCTATTTCATCGAAAACTTGATTCGCCTGGGGCTTTGAGCAGGGCGAGGCGATATCCCTTCGCGGGAATGTCACCGAAGGCGGCGATATGCAATCTGATGTTTGAGCGGCCGCAGGCCGCGCAGGAGATCCGGAGCTAAGGCCCGCAGGGCCGTGTGACATCAATTCCCGCGAAGGGATATCGCCTCGCCCCTCATCCCTGGGCTATCAGGAGAAATGCTTCGGCCCGATCGCGGTCCTTCTGGGCCCGCGCCTCGGCGCCGCTGCCGTCCTCGGACTCTTTGAGCCGCTGCTCGGCGTCAGCCAGCTGCTCTTTCAGGGTCGCCGCGTCGAGCTCGTCGGGCGGCACCGCCTCCTCGAGCAGGAGCTTGGCCCGGTTGCCGAAGACCTGCAGCCAACCGTGGGCCTGGGCGTAGCGCACCGTCTCGGAATCGCTCACGTGCAGGCGCAGCTCGGCCGGCTGCAGCGCCGCCAGCAGCGGCGCGTGGTTGGCGAGGATGCCGACCTCGCCGACCGCGGTGCGGGTCGAGACCTGGCGCACTTCGCCATTGAAGACCTCCCCCTCCGGGGTGAGGACTTCGACGTCGACCATGTGCTCGGCTGCCATGCGTCTTACCTAGGCCGCAGCCGCCGCGGCGCCCTCGGTTACCTGGTCGATGCCGCCCTTCATGTAGAAGGCGCCCTCGGAGAGGTCGTCGTGCTCGCCGTCGAGGATCTCGCGGAAGCCGCGCACCGCCTCTCCCACCGGCACGTACTCGCCGCTGCGGCCGGTGAACTGCTCGGCGACGAAGAACGGCTGCGAGAGGAAGCGCTCGATCTTGCGCGCCCGCGAGACCGTCTGCTTGTCCTCGTCGGAGAGCTCGTCGATGCCGAGGATGGCGATGATGTCCTGCAGCTCCTTGTAGCGCTGCAGCACCTCCTGCACCTCGGTCGCCGTGCGGTAGTGCTCCTCGCCGACGACCTCGGGCTTGAGGATCGTCGAGGTCGAGTCGAGCGGGTCGACCGCCGGGTAGATCCCCTTCTCGGAGATCGCCCGCGAGAGCGTCGTGGTCGCGTTGAGGTGGGCGAACACCGACGCCGGCGCCGGGTCGGTGAGGTCGTCGGCGGGGACGTAGATCGCCTGCACCGAGGTCACCGAGCCGCGCTCGGTCGAGGTGATCCGCTCCTGCAGTTCGCCCATCTCGGTCTCCAGCGTCGGCTGGTAGCCGACCGCCGAGGGCATGCGCCCGAGCAGCGCCGAGACCTCGGAGCCCGCCTGGACGAAGCGGAAGATGTTGTCGATGAAGAGCAGCACGTCCTGGCCACCCTGCTCGCGGAAGTATTCGGCCATCGTCAGCCCCGAGAGGGCGACGCGGAGACGGGCTCCAGGAGGCTCGTTCATCTGGCCGAAGACCAGCATCGTCTTGTCGATGACGCCGGACTCCTTCATCTCGAGCCAGAGGTCGTTGCCCTCGCGCGAGCGCTCGCCGACGCCGCAGAAGGCGGAGAGGCCTTCGTGCTCCTCGCCGATCGAGCGGATCAGCTCCTGGATCAGCACCGTCTTGCCGACGCCGGCACCGCCGAAGAGCCCGACCTTGCCGCCCTTGGCGTAAGGAGCGAGCAGGTCGATCACCTTGATCCCGGTCTCGAGGATCTCCTGGGTCGGGGCGAGCTCGGACGCCTGGGGCGCGGGGCGATGGATCGGCCAGCGCTCCTCGGCTTGCACGGGCTCGCCGAGGTCGATCGGGTCACCGAGCAGGTTGAAGATGCGGCCGAGCGTGGCCTCGCCGACCGGGACCGAGATCGGGCCACCGGTGTCGATCACCTTGTCGCCGCGCTGCAGGCCGTCGGTGGCGTCCATCGCCACCGTGCGCACGCGGTCGTCGCCGAGGTGCTGCTGAACCTCGCAGACCAGTTCGGTTGCCTCGCGGTCCTCGTCGCCGGCCATCTCGATCTTCACCGCCGAGTAGATCTCGGGCAGCTTGTCGGGGAAGACGGCGTCGACGACCACGCCGGTGACCTGCTCGACTCGCCCTACGTTTGCTCCGTTGCTCTCAGACATTGGTTCCTTTTCTGTCAATCAGTCTCGCGCTCCACTCACGGCGCGAAGAATCAGATATGCACGCTTGTTCGTTCCGCGCTCCAGCTCAGCTTTTATCCAAGCGCCTCGGCGCCGCCGACGACCTCGAGGATCTCCTGGGTGATCTCCGCCTGCCTCGCCCGGTTCATCTCCAGGGTGAGGTCGTCCATCATCGTCTCCGCGTTCTCCGCGGCGCTGCGCATCGCCGTCATCCTCGCCCCCAGCTCAGAGGCGGCGGACTCCAGCAGCGCCCGGTAGACGGAGATGTTCACGTACTCCGGGATCAGTTGGGCGAGCAGCTCCTCGGCTTCGGGCTCATAGACCCAAAGCGCCCTGCTGTGCGCCTTCTCGATCTCGGTCTCCTCGGAAGCCTCTTCCTCCTCGGCAGCGCCCTCGCCGATCACGTCGGCCTGCTGCATCGGCAGCAGGGTCTGCCGCCAGACGTGCTGGGTCAGCGGCGAGACGAAGCGGTTGTAGACGAGCTCGACCCGGTCGAGCTCGCCGTCGACGTAGCGGGCGGTCAGCTCCTCGCCGATCTCGCGCGCGTTGGCGAAGCCGGGCCGATCGGTGAAGCCGACGTAGGAGGTGCGGGGCTCCAGCTTGCGGAAGTTGAGCGCGCCGACGCCCTTGCGGCCGACGGCGGAGAAGACCGCCTCCTTGCCGTCGCCCTGCAGCTCGCCCTTGAGCCGCATGCCGTCGCGGATGATGTTGCTGTTGAAGGCGCCGGCGAGGCCGCGATCGCCGGTGACGAGCACGACACCGACGCGCTTCTCCTGCTCGCGCTCTTCCAGCACCGGCACGCGCGGGATGCCGCCGGCCTGCTCGGCGGCGCGGCGGGTCAGCTTGCGCATCGACTGCGCGTAGGGGCGCAGCTGCTCGATCCGCTGTTCGGCCCGGCGCAGCCGCGCGGCCGCGACCATCTCCATCGCCCGCGTGATCTTGTTGATGTTCTTGATCGACGCAATGCGATTCTTGACGTCCTTCTGAGAAGCCATGGCTGGACCCGGCGACTAGGCCGGGGTCGCCTCCTTCTCGGTCTGCTCGGCCGCGGCGCTCTCTTCGACGCGGCTCGGCTTGGCGCGCTCCTCCTCGGACTTGATCCGGTCGGACTCGCCCGCCTCGATCGGGTCGCCGTGCTGGTCGAAGTCGGCGCCGAAGTCGTCGACGAACTCGGCGATCGCCTTGCCCAGCTCCTCCTCGTCGGCCTCCTCGAGCTTGCCGCTGTCGGTGATCCGATCGAGCAGCTCGGACTTCTCCGAGCGCAGGCGGATGCGCAGGTCACGCAGGAACTCGCCGACCCGCTCGGTCTTGATCCGGTCGAGGTAGCCACCGGTGCCGGAGTAGATCGCCGCGACCTGGTCGGCGACGCCGAGCGGCTCGCGCTCTTTCTGCTTGAGCAGCTCGACCAGCCGTTCACCACGGTTCAGCGTCTTCTGGGTCTCGGGATCGAGCTCGGAGCCGAACTGGGCGAAGGCCTCGAGGTCGCGGTACTGCGAGAGGTCGAGGCGCAGCTTGCCGGCGACCTTCTTCATCGCCTTGGTCTGCGCGTTGCCGCCCACCCGCGAGACCGAGATGCCGACGTTGATCGCCGGCCGCACGCCGGAGTAGAAGAGGTCGGACTCGAGGAAGATCTGACCGTCGGTGATCGAGATCACGTTGGTCGGGATGTAGGCGGAGACGTCGGAGGCCTGGGTCTCGATGATCGGCAGCGCCGTCAGCGAGCCGCCGCCGAGGTCGTCGTTGAGCTTCACCGCCCGCTCGAGCAGGCGAGAGTGCAGGTAGAAGACGTCACCGGGGTAGGCCTCGCGACCCGGCGGGCGCCGCAGCAGCAGCGACATCTGGCGGTAGGCGTAGGCGTGCTTGGTGAGGTCGTCGTAGACGCAGAGGGCGGCCTTGCCGTTGTAGAGGAAGTGCTCGCCCATCGCGCAACCGGCGTAGGGGGCGATGAACTTGATCGGCGCCGCCTCGTCAGCGGGGGCGGCGACGATGATCGTGTTCTCCATCGCGCCGTTCTCCTCCAGCACCTGCTTGAGCTGGACGACGGTCGACATCTTCTGCCCGATCGCGACGTAAATGCAGATCATGTCCTTGTCGCGGTTGTTGATGATCGTGTCGATCGCGATCGCCGTCTTGCCGGTCTGGCGGTCGCCGATGATCAGCTCTCGCTGGCCGCGGCCGATCGGGATCATGCCGTCGATCGACATCAGCCCGGTCTGCACCGGTTCGGTCACCGGCTGGCGCTGGACCACGCCGGGGGCCTTGAACTCGGCCGGGCGGGTCTGGGTCGTGGCGATCTCGCCCCTGTCGTCGAGCGGGCGGCCGAGCGGGTCGACCATGCGGCCGAGCAGCTCGTCGCCGACCGGAATCCGCAGCAGGTGGCCGGTGCGCTTGACGGTGTCGCCCTCGACGACTTTGTCCCACTCGCCGAAGAGCACGGCGCCGACGTTGTCGGCCTCGAGGTTGAGGGCGAGGCCGGTGACGCCGTGCGGCAGCTCCAGCATCTCCAGCGCCATGCAGTTGTCGAGGCCGTGGATGCGAGCGATCCCGTCGGCTACGGACAGCACCGTGCCGACCTCGGCGAGGTCGGCACTGCCGGTGTCAAGTCCCTCGATCCTCTCGCGAAGGATTGATGCGATCTCGTCGGGCTTGATCTCCACTGCGGTTCTGCCTCCTTACGCCGCCGCCTGGGCGACGCTCTTTCGAAGTTTCTCCAAGCGACTGCGGATGCTCGCGTCGAGGACCATGTTGCCGACCTGCAGGACGATGCCGCCGAGGATCTCGCCGTCGACGCGGCTGGCCAGCTCGACCTTTTGGCCGGTCTGGCGCTCAATCTCCTCACCGATCTTCTCCACCACCGCGCGGTCGAGGTCGACCGCGCTGGTGACCGTCACGTCGATGCGCCGGTTCTCCAGCTTCCAGAGCTCGTCGAGCTGGCGGCGGATGCGGAAGATCTCCGGCATCCGCTGCTTCTCGATCAGCAGCTCGAGGAAGTTGAGCAGCTCCGGGTCGGCGTCGCTGACGGCGCGCTCCAGCCCCGCCACCTTCTCCGCCGAGGAGAAGTAAGGGCTGAAGAAGAAGACCTGCAGCTCGCGATCGCCGTCGAGCGCGTCGACGAACTGGCTCAGCTCGCCAACGACCGCATCGAGCTTGCCCTTCTCCTTGGCCACCTCGAAGAGGGCCTCGGCGTATACGCGAGCTGCCTCCGGCACGTTCTCGACTCCTCCGACCCCGAGAGGCTCGAGAAGTCGACCTCGCTGAGCGCCTCCTCGACGAGGCGGCGCTGATCGTCCTCGTTGAGCGACTTGCGGGTGACCTTCTCGGTCGCCAGCACGGTGAGGTCGGCGACCTCCTTGCGGATCTGCTGCAGCGAGCGGCGAGTCTCGGCTTCGATGTCGCGGGTCGCCGCGGCGACCAGCTCCTCGCGCTTCTCCTTGCCGGCCGCGGTCGCCTCGGATTCGGCCGTCTCGGCCGACTTGCGGGCGCGGGCCATGATGTCGTCGGCCTGCTCACGGGCCTCGGTGAGGCGCTGGCGGTACTCCTCCAGCAGCTCATCGGACTCCTTGCGCTGGCGTTCCGCCGCCTCGATCGACTCGGCGATCGTCTTCGCGCGCTTGTCGAGCGCCTCCTGGATCTTCGGGAAGGCGACCTTGCTCAGCACCCACATCGTGAAGAGGAAGAGGACCAGCGTCCAGATCATCAGGCCGAGGCCCGGCGATACCAGGAAGCTGCCGCCTTCTTCAGACGCCTCCTCGGCGGCGAGTGGGATCAAGCCGACTATGTGGCCAAAGAGCTCCACGCGATCGGCCTAGAGGAAGAAGGCGATTAGGCCGAAGATGAAGGTGTAGAAGGCCACGGCCTCGGTCAGGGCGAAGCCGAGCCAGCGGATGCTCTGCAGCTCGTCTTTCATCTCGGGCTGGCGGGCGACCGACTCGATCTCCTTGCCGAAGATGAAGCCAATGCCGATGCCGGCGCCGATCGAGCCAAGGCCGGCGCCGACGCCGAGGGCGATCGCCTTACCGGCTGATTCGATCCCTTCGTCGGAGATCGCAGCGGCTACAGGGGACAGATCCATTGAAACAGCGCTCCTTTTCTAGTGGCTTGCGGAGGTGGCTCCGCCGATGTAGATCGCGGTGAGGGTCGAGAAGATAAACGCCTGAAGCGTCGCGACCAGACCCACCTCGAAGATGAAAAACGCAAACGCCATCGGGAACGTCAGTGCCCCGAGAGCGGCGATGCCGAGCAGAACGGCGAGCCCGCCACCCATGAAGAGCAGCAGCAGGTGGCCGGCGAGGATGTTGGCGAAGAGACGCACTGAGAGCGAGATCAGCCGCACGAAGTGCGAGATCACCTCGATGATGAAAATCGCCCCCTTGCCAATCGGGTTCATCTCCTCCAGCCCCGGGGGCAGCCAGCTGGCGAAGTAAGGAATGAAGCCCTTGGAGCGGATCCCTTCGACGTGGTAGGAGACCCAGACGACCAGGGTCAGCACCAGCGGGATCGAGATGTTGGCGGTCGCGGCGTAGAGCGCGAAGGCGGGGATTTCCAGGCCGAAGATGCTGACCGTGTGCTCGGTGTTGGTCGGCAGCGGGATGAAGCCGATCATGTTCGAGAACCAGATCCAGAAGAAGAGGGCGGCGAGGAAGGGGAACCAGCGCACCGCGGTGGCGCCGTCGAGGTTGCCGCCGGTGATGTTGTTCTTGGTCAGGTCGAAGGCGACCTCGATCGCGGTCTGCACCCGGTTCGGTTTCTGCGCCATCCGGCGTGAAATCCAAACCATCGTGAAGATCGTCAGCGCGCTCGCCAGGCCCAGGTAGAGGACCGCCTTGTTGATGCTGAGGTCGAGGCTGCCGAGGTGGATCGAGATCCACGGTTCGAGCTTGAACTCGTTCTGCGGCTGGAAGGATTCGAGTTTGCCGGAGCTGCCGAAGATCAGCAGCATCAGGATCGCGATCCCGAAGTAGACGCCGAGGCCGATCAGGACCTTGCTGCGAGTGGTCATGCTTTGCCCGCCTCCGGTTCGCTGAAGAGGTGGGAAATGCCCTGGGCGGCGAAGGAGACGGTGAAGAGGACGAGGACCAAGACCGCCGAGGAGAGGCCCGCCTCGCGTTCGGCCAGGCCGGCGAGCAGCACGACCGTCGCCATCAGCCAGACGCGGCCGAGCGTGGTGGCGGCGACGATCCCCATCGCTTTCTGGCGATTGCCCGCGGCCAGCTCGTCGTTGGCGCGGCGGGTGGCCAGGGCCTGGATCCCGCGCTGCGCCAGCCAGGCGGCCGCTCCAACGGCATATCCGAGCATGGGCAGACCGCCGAGCAGGAAAACGGCGAGTGCGGCGGCAAGGACCAGAAGGTCGACGTACTTGGGAGGAGACATAAAAGACGCCCGTCTCTGAAGGGGCGGGCGGACGGCGACTATATCTGAAAGGCCCGTCGATCCGCTTTCTAGAGCCAGTTCGTGAGGCTTGTTACAACCTGTTACTAACTTTGACGCGGCGGGCCGGTGGTGGAGCGTGCGCGCCCCAGCGGCGTGAATCCCTTCAGCGGTGGTCAGTCGTCGAGCGTGATCGCTTCGAATTCGCCGGTTTCCGGGTTGACCCTGCCGCGCCGCAGCTTGAGGATCTCCAGGACGTAGATCAGGTAGACGCTGGAGGCGAGTGCGATCAGGCCAAAGGCGACGATCACCGCAGTCCAGAGGACGTCGAAGTGGCCGTGGTCGTCGCTGTAAGGGACGAAGCGCAGCGCCAAGCGCCAAACCGGCGAGGGCCAGCGTCCAGCCATAGAGGTAGGCCAGCGTGCGCCGCTGCGAGAAGCCGATGTTGGCCATGCGGTGATGGAAATGCCAGGTGTCGGCCTGGTAGATCGGCTGGCGGTACTTGAGCCGCTTGGCGACGACGAAGCTGGTGTCGAGGATCGGCACGGCGAGGATCACCAGCGGGAAGGCGAGGGCGACGACGGCATTGGTCTTCAGCGCCCCCTGGACCGAGGCGACGGCAAGCAGGTAGCCGAGCAGGTTGGAGCCGGTGTCCCCCATGAAGCTGGAGGCGGGCGGGAAGCCGTGACGGAGGAAGCCGAGCGCACCGCCCGCGGTCAGCGCCGCCAGCACGCCGGCGGCGTTGCGCTCGAGCGAGAGCGCGATCACCGCCAGGGCGATCGCAGCGATCGTGCAGACGCCGGCAGCGAGGCCGTCGACCCCGTCGATGAAGTTGATCACGTTGACCACGGCGACGATGCCGAGCACGGTCAGCGGGTAGGCGAGCCAGCCGAGCTCGAAGCCGCCGACGAAGGGCAGGGTGAGGTTGTCGACGCGGACCCCGGCGAGGACGGGGATCAGCGTCGCGCCGACCTGGCCGAGCAGCTTCGGCAGCGCCGGGATTTCCCAGACGTCGTCGACAACGCCGACGGCGGCGATCGCGGCGGCGCCGAGCAGAATCGCGTGGCTTTCGCCATCGCTGGGGAGCCAGATCCATCCCGCCACCTCGATGCCGACGAAGATCGCCAGGCCCGAGAGCCGCGGCATCGGCTTGTCGTGCAGGCCACGCTCCTTCGGCTCGTCGATCGCGCCGATCCGGAAGGCGAGGCGCTCGGCGTAGGGAACCAGCAGCCAGGCGATCGCGGCGGCTAGGAGGAAAGCGAGGACGGCGTCAGTTGTCGCTGCCATTTCGCGGGGCTATCCCGGTAGGGGTTCCACTTAACTTTTTCCGAAGATCCGTTGTGACCGTCCGCGAACCGCTTCGCGGAAAAAGTACAAGACGTTCCACCCCTACCGGGATAGCCCGCAAGCGGCTAGCACGCCCTCGACCAGAAGCTCGGGGTCGCGAGGGTTGAGCACGCCGATCGGGGTCTCGCGCTTGCGCAAGGGAAGCTCGGCGGGATTGGCGAGCACCTGGAGCCGCCCGTCGGCGATCAGCGCCTCGTCGACCCCGCCCATGCGCCCGGCGAAGGTGGTGAAGACGGGAGTGCCGAGGGCGACCGCCTCGCGGTTCATCGTCCCCCCCGCGCTGACGACGAGGTCGGCAAACGCGATCAGGCTCTGGGCGTCGATCGCCCGCTCGGGCACGATCAAGTTGGCGGCCGCCATCGCCCGCACCTCGGCGCCCTGTCGCTCGGTGCGCGGGATCACGACGGCCTGGACAGAATCTGCCTCGGCGAGGTGGCGGATCGCCTCGCCGTAGACGTCGTTGCGGGCGTGGTACTCGGAGGTCTCCGGCGGCGGGCGGACGACGACCAGCACCTTCTCGCGCTCGAGCCCAAGCTCGTCGAGCACGGCGGGGTCGGGCTCGAAGCCGTCCAGGTAGTACTCCTCCTTCAGCCCGGGATAGCGGACGAGCTTGCGCTCCCTGGCGCCGATCCTCCTCAGCCGGTCGAGCGGGATCGAGTCGGGGACGAGCACCTTGCGCGCCGCCCGGAAGGCGATCTGGCGCTGCCAGCCGGCGAACTCGTAGTCCTGCATCTGCGCCGAGGGGATGCGGAGGAGCGATGAGACGACGGCGAGGTCGACCGAGCCGTGGGCTATCGCGAGTTCCGGCCGCCGCTCCCAGACGATGCGCGCGAGCCGTGCGGAGCGGCCGGCCAGCGCCCGGCCCTTGCCCAGCGCCGAAGCGCCGCCGTGGCTGCCCACCGCCGTGTAGGAGATATCGAGCCGGTCGAGGATCCCAAGCGTCTGCCCGTACTCACGGGCCGTGACCATGACCTCGTGCCCACGGCCTTCGAGCCGCTCGATCACTGGCCGCAGGACAAGCGGGTGCGCAGCCGCCGTGCAATCGACCCAGATCAGCATGCGGCGACCCTACCGCTGGGGGCGCCGAGCGAAGCACGGCGCCCCCAGCGCTGCTGGAACTACGCCCCTACGCGGGTTTCCCGCTCCATTTGAACAGTGCGTGAGGGCTGAGCAACGACACTTTGCCGCTGCCGTCGATGCATGCCGGTTCGAATTTGATCACGCCGAATTGTTTGCCCGCTTCCGGTTCGAGGAGAACGAGGGCAACGCGAGCGCGTGCTTGCGGTGAATCATTTCGATGTCTCACTTGTTGAACTAGTGGTTACGGTTTTGCTGCGCGGGAAGTCCTCTCTTTCCGCGCAGCACCCAGCCTCCCATCACCCCGGTGAGCGGTCAAGCCGCTGAAGGAGCGCTCAGACGGCGGTGGGCGAGAGCTGCGGGTAGAGCGGGTACCGCTCCATCAGTGAGCGCGTGCGCTCGAAAAGAACGCCCTTCTGTGCCTCGAAGTCGTCGGAGAGCGCCGTGGCGATCACGCTGGCGATCTCGCTCATGTCGTCCTCGACCATGCCGCGGGTGGTCAACGCCGGGGTGCCGATGCGCAGGCCCGAGGGGTTCATCGGCGGCCGCGGGTCGAAGGGGATCGCGTTGCGGTTGACGGTGATGCCGACCTCATCGAGGCGGTCCTCCGCGGTCTGGCCGTCGAGGCCGGTCGGGGTCAGGTCGACGAAGACCAGGTGGACGTCGGTGCCGCCGGTGAGGACCGGGACTCCGCCGTCTTCGAGCCCCGCTGCGAACGCCTGCGCGTTGGCGATCGTCTGTCGCTGTCGCTCGGCGAACTGCTCACTGGCGGCGATCCACAGCGCCACCGCCTTGGCGGCGATCGTGTGCATCAGGGGCCCACCCTGCTGGCCGGGGAAGGTCGCCTTGTCGATCGCCTTGGCGTGCTCCTCTGTGCAGAGGATCATGCCGCTGCGCGGGCCGCAGAGGGTCTTGTGGGTCGTCGTCGTGACGACGTCCGCGTGCGGCACCGGATTCGGGTGCTCGCCGGCGGCGACGAGGCCGGCGAAGTGGGCCATGTCGACCATCAGCTTGGCGCCGACCGAGTCGGCGATCGCGCGGAAAGCGGCGAAATCGAGCTGGCGCGGGTAGGCGGACCAGCCGGCGACGATCAGCTTCGGCTTGTGCTCCTCGGCAAGCGCGGCGACCTCGTCCATGTCGACCAGCAGATCGTCTTTGCGGACGTGGTACGGGACCGGGTTGTAGAGCGTGCCGGAGACGTTGATCTTCATCCCGTGACTGAGGTGACCGCCATGGTCGAGAGCAAGGCCGAGGAAGGTGTCGCCTGGTTCGAGCAGCGCCATGTAGACGGCGTTGTTGGCCTGGGCTCCGGAGTGGGGCTGGACGTTGGCGTGCTCGGCGCCGAAAAGCTCCTTGGCGCGGTCGATCGCCAACTGCTCGGCGACGTCGACCTCCTCGCAGCCGCCGTAGTAGCGGCGGCCGGGGTAGCCCTCGGCGTACTTGTTGGTCAGCACCGAGCCGACCGCGTCGAGCACCGCCTGCGGCACGAAGTTCTCCGAGGCGATCATCTCCAGCGTCGCCTGCTGGCGCCGCAGCTCGCCCTCGAGCACCGCCGCGATCGCCGGATCGACCTCGGCAAGCGGGGCGGTCTGGAAGTTCTCGGGCAGCTCGCTCACGTCAGGCGACGATACCAACGGACATGGATAGCCTGGGGTCGTGTGACCGGCCGTTTCCGCTCTCGTCGCCACGACGCTCGTCCTGGCCCTGGCCGCCTGCGCCGCACCAGCCTCCGCGGCTGAAAACCCGTGCGAAGGCCCGGAAGCGGCGCAGCTGCTCTGCCCCAATCTGCGGATCGGCCCGCCGTCCGACCTCTACCGTCGCAGGGCGGCGGCGGCCACGCGCGGCTGCGCGCGACCAGCGACGTGCGCAGCCGCGGCCGCGGCCCGATGGAGCTGCGCGGCAGCCGCGACGGCTGGCACAGGATGCGGGTCGAGCAGCGGATCTACCGCAGCGGCGGCGGGCGGCTCGAGGTGCCAACGCAGGCGACGCTGCACTTCACCGACGTCGGCTACTACTTCGGCGGCGGCTACTGGAAGGTCCACCAGCTCGCCCGCTTCGAGCTCTGGTCGGTCGACGCCGACCACCGCCTCCTGCACCGGGTGCGCACCGGCCCCAAGCTCAACTACTGCCTGCGCGACCTCGAGCGCACTCGCCCCGGCCGGCGCTCGCCGAGCCGTCGCCACTACCCGGGCTGCAGCCAGGACCCCTACCGCGACGGGGTCACGCTCGGCACCTCGGTCGGCTGGTCGGACATCTACCCAGCCGACTACGACAAGCAGTGGATCAACGTCGGCGGCCTGCGCGGCTGCTTCGCCTTCGTGATGACGGTCGACCCCAACGACCTGCTCTACGAGTCGAACGAGAGCGACAACACCTCCCGCCGCCTGGTCCACCTCCCCTTCCGTGGTGGCAGTGGTTGCTAACGACCGCCGGATCGATCGGCCTAACAGCGGACACATAGGGCCACCCCTTAGGCCCATCGCGGCGTAGTCAGCCGCCGATCGGCGCTCGCGGGGTCGAGCCCCAGAAGACGATCGTGCCGAGCATGCCGATGATGTGGACGAGGACGATGTTGACCGCCATCGACTGCGCCGTCGCGGTGCCGACACCGACCGGTCCGCCGGAGGCGGTGTAGCCGTAGTAGCAGCCGACCAGCACGATCGCGGTCGCCATCACCATCCCCTTGATCAAGCTGAAGAGCAGGTCGCCGGGGTTCTGGAACATCCAGAAGATCAGCAGGAAGCCGCCTGAGGAGACGTCGCCGACCTGCTGGACCACGGAGAGGTAGCTGGCGAGGTACATGACGCCGATCCCGACCAGGTACATGAACGGGAAGGCGATCCAGGCGGCGAGCAGGCGGGTCGCGGCAAGGAAGGTGACCGGCGGGATGCCCATCACCTCGAGCGCGTCGATCTCGTCGGAGATCCGCATCGCGCCCAGCTCGGCGACGATCCCGGTGCCGACCTTGGCCGAGAGGATGTAGCCGAAGGCGTAGGGCAGCGCCTCGCGCAGGTCACACCAGGCCGAGAAGAGGCCGGCGTAGGCGGGGGCGCCCTGGGCGCGGAAGAAGTAGGCGCCCTGCAGGCCGCACTGGAGGCCGAGGATGAAGACGAAGGCCCAGATCACGAGCGCCGAGCCGAGGATCAGGATCCCCGCCTGTCGCATGCTCTCGCCGAAGAAGCGCAGGACGCGGCCCGAGTAGACGAGGCCGGCGACGCGCGAGCCGAAGCGGGCGATCTCGCCGAAGGAGTCGAGCCAGCCGCGGGGAGCGTCGAGCCAGCCGATCATCGGATCGTCTGCAGTTCGGGATTGGTGGCGAGCAGGATCGCGGTGAAGACGAACTGGAAGAAGAAGACCGCGACGAGGGCGATGACCACCGCCTGGTTGACGGCGCGGCCGACCCCCGCGGCGCCGCCCGACGCGGACATCCCCTTGTAGGAGCAGACGACGGCGATGATCGCGCCGAACATCATGCACATCAGGACCGAGCCCCAGAGGTCGGTGACCGAGGCGTTGGAGAAGAGGGTGGCGAAGAAGCCGCCGAGCGGCTGCTTGTAGAGCAGCTCGGCGGCGATGCCGGCGCTGAGGCCGAAGACGATCGCGAAGATGTCGAGCAGGCTGGTGACGACCATCAGGGCCAGGAAGCGCGGCACGACCAGGTTCTTGACCGGGTCGACGCCGAGCACCTGCAGGGCGTCGAGCTCCTCGCGGATCTTGCGGGCGCCGAGGTCGGCGGTGATCGCGGTGCCGGCGACGCCGGCGACGACGACCGCGGTCACCAGCGGCCCGATCCAGCGGACCGCGGTGAGCACGAAGAAGCCGCCGAGCCGGTCGAGCGCGCCGAAGATCGAGAGCGCGCCCGCCGCCTGCAGGCCGGGCGCGCCGAGGTTGAGGGCGAAGGTCGAGATCAGCAGCGGGAACCAGGAGAGCTTCAGGACGAAGAGGAACTGCCAGACCAGCTCCTCGCCATAGGGGTAGGGCGGCCGCACCGCCGAGACGATCGTCTTCGCGGTGAGGATCATCATCTCGCCCACCTGCTCGAAGGCGGACTTGGCGGGCAGGAAGGCCCGCGTCAGGACTTCGCCTGCCACCAGCTCATCGCCCTGCCTAGAGGGCCCCCGCCCGATTGCGCGCGTACGCCGTCATCGTCCTTGTCGAGCTGCGCTTCACGGCGGGCCCGGGCCTCGCCGACCTGCCTGGCCCGCGCCTCAGCCGCCCGCTGCGCCTCGGAGAGCTGGGCGATCAGCGTGTCGCGCGTCTGCTCCAGCTCCTCGACGCCGGCGACGTGGGCTTTCGAGAAGCGCGCCGCGGTCGGCATGTCGTCCGGCAGGTCGCGGGTGTAGGCGGCGAGCTCGACCTCGAGCCGGGCGATCTGGCGGCGCAGCTCGTGGCGCACCTCGATCGCCTCGCTCTCTTTGGCGAGGTCGGGAAGGTCGGGATCGGGCTCGATCGCGGCTTCACCCTCGCTCGCCCATGCTCGCGCAGGCGGTCGCGACGACGACCAGGTCGCAGGGGTCGAGCCCCGCCTCGCGCACCCGTCGCAGGGCTTCGCCGGCGATCTCCTCCAGCTCGGGAGCGGCCTCGATCCCATCGGCGACGAAGGTTCCCTGGCCCTGGCGGCTGACCACCAGCCCGGCTTCCTCGAGCCCCGCGTAGACGGCCCGCACGGTGTTGACGTTGACCCCCGCCCACTCGGCGAGGCGACGAAAGCTCGGCAGGCGCTCTCCCGCCGCGAGCCGGCCGGTGGCGATCAGCGCCCGCAGGCGCCAGGAGAGCTGAACGCCGACCGGCAGCTCAGCGGCGGGGTCGGTCGAGAAGGGCGTGGCCTCGCGATCTGCGGTTCGCTGTGCCATCAGTGCACACAGTATCGCCAAGAAAGTGTCCCAGTCAACTAGGACAGCACTTAGATCTGCGCCAGGCTGCGCCGCAAGGTCTCCAACCGACGAGGCCTCCCTCGCGCAAGACCGCCCACTCGCCGCTCTCCTCGAAAGTCGGTCAGGTCGACGACTGTAGAGGGAAGGCCGGTCAGCGCGCCTCCATCGATCGCCAGGTCAACCGCGGCGAGCGACCTGGTGCGGCACATCGGCGAAGAGGGCCGGGGCGGGCTCGCCGCTGCGATTGGCCGAGGTCTGGAAGACCGGGCACATCGCCCCCGCAAGCGGGCCGTCGATCAGGCGCACCCCGAGCCGCTCGGGATCCTCGCGGCAGGCGAGCGGATAGCGATGCCGCGGGTTGGCGACCACGAGGGTGACCGGGCCCGGCAGCAGGGCGCCAACCGCCGCCCGCGTGCGATCGCCGAGGCCCTCGACCAGCTCGCGCATCGCCAGCGGCGAGAAGTAGAGGACCGCGGAGGGCTTGCCGTCGTCGCGGCCCTTGATCCGGTGGATGCGCTCGATCGCCGCCGGGTTGAGCGGGTCGCAGGCGAGGCCGTAGAGGCCGTCGGCGGGAAAGACGGCGACGCCGCCCGCGGCGATGCAGAGCTCCAGGCCGGTGCGGGCGCGCTCCGTCCCGTCGCGCTCGATCGAGACGGTCACGGTCAAGCGACGCCTCGCGCCGATCACGACCCGCTCGATCCCGGCCAGGTCGGCCGGCTCTCGACCGTGCCGAAGCCGGCCTCACGCAGCAGCTCGCCCACCGCCGGCCGCCTGCCCGTCCCCGACCTCGAGCGCCACGCACCGGCGGCGCGACGCCGGCGACGAGCCGGGATCGCCGAGCGCGCAGGACGTCGAGGCCGTCGGGGCCCGCCAGCAGCGCCTCGCGCGGCTCCCACTCGGTCACCTCCGGCTCCAGCGCTCCCCAGTCCGCCTCGCTCACGTAGGGAAGGTTGGCGAGGACCAGATCGAAGCCGATCGGTCCGCCGGCAGCATCGACCTCGATCAGCCAACCCGATCCGCGAGGCCGAGTCGCTCGGCGTTGGCGCGGGCGACTTCGAGCGCCGCCGGAGAAGTGTCGGCTGGCGGTCACCTCGCAGCCGGGCAGCTCCGCCGCGACCGCCAGCGCGATCGCGCCGGAGCCGGTGCCGAGGTCGAGCACGCGGCGCGGCTGCAGCTCCAGCGCCAGCTCGACCAGCAGCTCGGTCTCCGGCCGCGGGATCAGCACCCGCGGGTCGACCGCAAGCTCGAGATGGCGGAAGCCGCGGCGGCCGAGGATGTAGGCGACCGGCTCGCGCCGCAGCCGCCGCCGCACCATCTCGCCGAAGCGCCGCGCCGCCGGCGGCGGGATCTCGGCCTCCGGATTGGCCGCCATCCGCGCCCGGTCCCAGCCGGTCGCCTCGGCCAGCAGCAGTTCGGCGTCGAGGCGCGGCTCGTCGATCCCGGCGGCGCGCAGCGCGTCCGTCGACGCCATCAGCGCTTCGCGCGTCACCCGACCGTGGCCGTCTCTAGCCGTTGCCGCTTCTCCTCGGCCGCCAGCGCCTCGGTGAACTCGGCGAGGTCGCCGCCGAGAACGCCTTCGAGGTTGTGCGAGGTGTGCTTGATCCGGTGGTCGGTGACCCGGCCCTGGGGGAAGTTGTAGGTGCGCACCTTCTCGGAGCGCTCGCCGCTGCCGACCTGGGCCTTGCGCTCGGAGGCGATCTTCGCCTGCTGCTCGGCCAGCTCGCGCTCGTAGAGGCGCGCCCGCAGCACCCGCATCGCCCGCTCCTTGTTCTGCAGCTGGGACTTCTCGTCCTGCATCGAGACGACGATCCCGGTCGGCTTGTGGGTGATCCGCACCGCCGAATCGGTCGTGTTGACCGACTGCCCGCCCGGGCCCGAGGAGCGGTAGACGTCGACCTGGAGATCGTTGGGGTCGACCTTGACCTCGACCTCCTCGGCCTCCGGCAGCACCGCCACCGTCGCGGTCGAGGTGTGGATGCGCCCCTGGGACTCGGTCTCCGGCACCCGCTGCACGCGGTGCGTGCCGCCCTCGTACTTGAAGACCGAGTAGGCGCCCTCGCCCTTGATCGCGAAGGTCACCTCCTTGAAGCCGCCGACCTCGGCGCTGGACTGCGAGAGCGCCTCGGTGGCGAAGCCGCGCTCCTCCGCGTAGCGGGTCAGCATCTTGTAGAGGTCGCCGGCGAAGAGCGCCGCCTCGTCCCCCCCGGTCCCGGCCCGGATCTCGACCAGGACGTTCTTGGAGTCGTTGGGGTCGCGCTCGACCATCGCCAGGCGGATCTCCTCTTCGAGCCCCTCGAGCTGCCGCGGCGCCTCGTCGACGACCTTGCGCAGCTCGGGATCGTCGCCATCTTCGGCCAGCAGCTCCCGCGCCCCTTCCAGATCGTCCTTCAGGGTCCGGTAGCGGGCAGCCAGCGCCTGGGCTGGCTGCAGCTCACGGTACTCGCGCCCCACTTCCGCGTAGCGCTCCCGGTCGCCGATCACCGCCGGATCGGCCATCTGCGACTCGAGCTCGGCGAAGCGCGCCTCGATCTGTTCGACCAGCGAATCGATCACCGCCCACAACATAGAGCGGGATCACTCTTCGCGAATGCGGCAGGGGTCCGTGAACGTCCCATGGAGGACGGCTACATCGCCGAACTGGGCCTCTATGCGCGCTCGCAGGATGCGGCTGGAGGGGCAGCGAGCGTAGACGTAGCTCAAATCCTGCCCCTGGAATCTCCAGTCGCGCCCGACCTTGAAATGGAAATCGGTCGGCGCCCCGTAGCCGCCGGCGATCGGCGGCACCTCTGCCTCGATGCGGTAGCCGTAGACGCCCTTGTGTATCCGTTCGATCCGCACCGGGATCAGGTAGGTGGTCGGCGCTGGGATGTCCAGGTGCGCGTGGACGATCACCGACGGGTCTCCCTCGATCTCCGGGCCGTTGAAGAACGTGACCGGGGAGCCGGCCTTGATCGGCGCCTGTTCGGGGAAGGTCACGATCGCGCCGCCGAAACCGGTCCCGACGATTGCCCCCGGACACAGCTTGCGGGCCTGCGCCGTCGTCGTCGCGACCAGCCTTGCCTTGCTGCACTGGGCCAGCCCACGAGTCTCGAGGTGGCCGAACTTGTCGAATTCGACGGTCACCGCGGTGACCGGAGGAGGGGCGGAGCCGTCCCTGGTGCTGAAGTTGCTGTGCCCCCAGACCTTGATCGGCGCGTCGTGGCCGCTGGGAAGCGCCTTCGGGGCTGAGCCAAGGCCGAAGTCGATCACGAGGTTGCCGGCCACTACGCGGGTCGCAACCGCATTGCCCGCGCAGGCAAGCGCGACGAGGCCGGCAAACAGCAGCGCCAGCCTCAACCGCTTGGACGTCTTCGCTCTGAGCATGAACTTCTCCCTCCGGGTTATTGTGCTATCTAACTAGTACAGCTTCCAAGACTGTGCTAGTTAACCAGTCCACAATTCCATCCGCAGGGATTTCATATTAAGCTTATTAACATGAAAGCTACTACTCCCGTAACCCTCCAGCGCCGGCGCTGGAGCTGCCTTTCCTTTACCGAGCTGCTCAGCGCCGGCAACCTGGAGGCGGCAGCGGCCTGCTTTGCCCGGGACGCCTGCCTGCTCACTCAGGACGCAACGGCGATCCACGACCGCGAGCACATCCGCCCGCTGCTGGCGCAGCTGATCGCCCGCCGCACGCGGATCGAGGTCGAGCTGAGCAGCGTGCTGGTCGCCGGAGACGTCGCCCTCGCCCGCGAGCACTGGACGATCCACATCGACGGGCCGAAGGCGTCGCGGTTCGAGCAGAGCTGCTCGCCCCACCCACATCCTGAAGCGGATCGAAGACCACTGGAAGCTGGCGCTCGTCGCCCCCTGGGGCTGCGGTCCGCAGCGACGCTGCTCTGATCCGTGGCATCTATCTTGTCGGCTGTGAGCGAAGGCGGGGTCGACCGGCAAGCGGCCGTACCGGATGGGGGCGCGGGCGGAGGCCACGGCGGCAACCGGGGAGAGGATCCTCGACGCCGCCGACGCGGTGTTCGATCAGGGGTCGATCGACGAGTTCACGCTGAACGCGGTGGCCGAGGGGGCCGGCGTCACGGTCCAAACGATCTTGCGCCGCTTCGGCACGCGCAACGGCCTGCTGATCGCGACGCTGGGACGAACCGCCCTGAGAATGGGCCGCGACCGCGAAACGCCGGCCGGGGACCCGGCCGGCGGCCATCGACAACCTCGTCGACCACTACGACCAGTACGGAGACAGGATCCTGCGCCTGCTGGCGGCCGAGGAAGGCAACCGGGCGCTCCAGATGATGGTGGCAGCGGGCGCGGCTACCACCGGCGCTGGTGCGAGAAGGTGTTCAGCCCGGCGCTGGTCTGGTCTCCGCGGGGCGTCGCGCGAGCAGGCGCGTCGCGCAACTGGTCGCGGTCACGGATATCTACACCTGGAAAATCCTGCGGCGTGACCGCGGTCTCAGCGGCAAGCAGACGAAGCTGGCGATGTGGGAGCTGATCGAGCCGCTGCTGGAGAAGCTCCGGCCTGAGCCGCATCCTCGCCTACACGGCGCCGATGCGCGGGCACCTGTTCCCGGCGGTGGCGATCCTCGAGCAGCTGCTCCGGCGGCGGCCACGAGGTCGGCGCTTCGCGCGCTCTGCCTCGGAGGTCGGAGATGCTGCGCTCGCTCGGATTCAACGCCAAGCCGATCGCTCGCCGAGGTCGAGGCGTTGGCCGTGGACGACTGGAGGGCGCGAAGCCCGATCGGCGTCCGCCAGCGCAACGACCTTGAGGACCTTCTGCGACCGAGCTGAACACGACGGCCGGGGACCTGCTGCCGCGCGATCCGAGGAGGAGCGCCCGGACTTGGTCGCTCGTCGACGTCGCTCGCCTGGGGGGCGCTCGGGGCCGCGGAGGCCTGGGGCGGGACCGTGGGCGTGCTTCTCGCCCCCTGCCGCTGCTGGCTGCCGTCTCGCGCGACGTCGCCGCCCAACTGGCCCCGGGCTGCCGGCCGGCCCGTGGGCCGCTACGGGCGAGCTTGCGCGACGGCCTCGGCTGGGCCCGCTGGTCGAAGCGCAGCTTCGACGGCTTGGCCCGAGCGCTGGGCTCAACGCAAGCGCGGGCGAGCACTGGGCTTGCGCCGCTGCTCGCGCACGCGACCGCGATGCTCTTCACGCGGCCGCCGCTTGCTGCTCCAGATGACCTCGCGAGGGGTTCGACTACCGGCGCGCGGACTGGCCCGCGAACGTGGTCATGGTCGGGCCCTGTGCCTGGGACCCACCGCCGCAGGAGCTCGCCGGCTGAGCCTCGGCACGAGATCGAGGCGCCTGTTCGATACTCGTGACGACGTCGACCGACTATCCAAAACGACGAGCGGCCTGGTCCGGCGTCGCGCTCGAAGCGCTCGCCGACGAGCCCGTCCACGTGGTGGCGACGCTGCCGGCGGCAAGCATGGGCGGAGTGAGTGCCAGCCGGCGAACGCAACCGTCGTGCCCTTGCCTCCCGCACGGCCCGATCCTGGCCCGCGCAGCCTGCGCCGTCACCCACGGCGGCATGGGCGCCACGCAGAAGGCGCTCGCCCAAGGCGTCCCCGTCTGCGCCGTGCCGTTCGGTCGCGACCAGCACGAGGTGGCCCGGCGCCTGGAGTCGTGACGCCAAGGCCGGCGCCCAGCCTGCCCGCCTGGCGCCTGAATCCTGACAGGCTGCGCACGAAGGTGCGGCGAGGCGATGGCAATCGCCGCTCAGGAGCAGAGCAAGAATCGCCCGCTCATTCGCGGCCAGCGGCGGCACCACGACCGCCGCCGAGGCATTGGAACAACAGCTGCTCCAGGGTTGAGCAGCTACAAGCGCGACGTCGCGGCGGGTGGCGCCGGGGTGGGGTGATCTCGCCGGACCCGGAGGCTGTGGAGGGCAAGGCTTCATCCTTTGGCGCGCAACATCCCGGCGCCCGGAGCAGCACGGAGGGCCGGCGAGGGCACCCCACCCCGACGACGGGACCCGCCGCGCCTACCGCTAAGCGACGATCTCGATCTGCTGCCCGGCCGCCGCCTGCTCCGGGCGACTCCCGGGCCAGCACCGCTCTCCAGCGAGGCGATCGCCACCGCGAGCTGCTCTTCGTCGGGCTCGCGCGTGGTCAGGTTCTGCAGCATCAGGCCCGGGCCACATCACCGCCCGCACCCAGCGCTTGCGGCGGTTTTTGCCCGCCCACTTGATCACCTCGTAGGAGAGGCCGGCGATCAGCGGGATGCCGAGGATGCGCGAAGCCAGCAGCCAGTACCAGGCAGGCAGGCCAATCGGGGCGAAGACGAAGATCGCCAGCACCATCACGATCAGCAGGAAGCTGGTCCCGCAGCGCGGGTGCAGGCGCGAGTAGAGCTTGGCCCGGGCCGGGGTCAGCTCGTCTTCGGCCTCGTAGCAGGAGATCGTCTTGTGCTCGGCGCCGTGGTACTCGAAGACGCGGCGCAGATCGCGCAGGCGACTGATCGCGGCGATGTAGCCGATGAAGATCGCCGTGCGCAGCACTCCCTCGACCAGCCAGAAGAGAAGCGGACGAGCCGAGCTGGTCCTTGATCAGGCTGGTCAGCCCGACCGGGACGACGAAGAAGAGGCCGACCGCGAGCACCATCGAGAAGGCGATCGTCAGTCCCCAGACCCAACCGCCGATCTCTTCCGGCTCGCCGTCCTCGTCCGTCCTCGAGCTGGGCGTTGGCGGAGATCGCCAGCGCTCGGAAGCCGATCTTCAGCGACTCGCCGAGGGCGACGATCGCCGCGCAGCACCGGCAGGCGCCAGAGGCGATGGCGCTGGGCCCAGGGCTTGATCGACTCGGAGCTGATCTCGACCTCGCCGTCGGGACGGCGCACGGCCACGGCCCAGACCGAGACGCCGCGCATCATCACGCCCTCGAGCACCGCCTGGCCGCCGACCGGCGCGTCGCGCTTGGCGACCAGGGCGCCGTCGGGCATGCGCAGCGGATCCGCCCCGTTGCTGGACGGAGACGGCCTCGGAGTTGCGGTGAGCCCACCTCTGGGCTCACGGAACTACCTCCCGGCCTTGGCGTGCTTGGCAGCGCGGCGCTGGAAGCGCTCGACCCGGCCGCCCGTGTCGACGAGCTTCTGCTTGCCGGTGTAGAACGGGTGGCACTCCGAGCAGAGCTCGACGTGAAGATCCGACTCGGTCGAGCGGGTGTAGAACTGGTTCCCGCACGAGCAATGCACGTTGGCCAGCGTGTACTCGGGGTGTATTCCGGCTTTCATCGTCCATCCAGTCTAGATGACGCGCGCAATTTAGCCCGTCGTAGGGGTTTTGGATTTGCTCTCGGGTGCCGATAGCTCATCAGTGGAAACCACGAGCTCGATCGCCAGCCGGCTGAGCACGCCCGCATCCTCCGCCGCGCCCTCGCGGTCCTGCTGCTCGGCGGCACCGCGGTCGTCGCGGTCCACGACTGGCTCGGCGTCGGCGGCCAGCTTCATTTCGCGATCGGCGGGGCGCTCTACGACGCGGTCGTGCTCGGGGCCGGCATCGCCTGCCTGATCAGGGCCTCCGACTACCGGCGCGAGCGGGGCGCCTGGCTCCTGATCGGCCTGGCGATCCTCTCCTGGGGCGCCGCCGAGATCTACTGGACCGCCTTCATCGAAGGCAACCCGTCGGCTCCCTACCCCTCGCCGGCCGACGTCGGCTACCTCGTCTTCTACCCGCTCGCCTACGCCGGGCTGGCGATGCTGGTCCGGGCCCGGGCCCACGAGATCAACTGGCGTCTCTGGATGGACGGCGCGATCGCCGCCCTCGGCACCGCGGCCCTGGGCGCCGCCTTCGTCTTCGACTTCGTCGCCGAGAAGGCGACGCGGCACGACGCTGGAAGTGATGACCACGCTCGCCTACCCGCTCGGCGACATCGCGCATGGTCGCGATGGTGGTCGGGGTCGTCGCCCTGACCGGCTGGCGCCCGGGCCGCACTTGGTCGTTGCTGCTGGCGGGGCTCTCGGCGCTGGTCATCGCCGACATCGCCTTCACCCTGCAGTCGACCGAAGGGACCCTGCCCGGCGGCGAATGGATCAACCCGATCTACCTGATCGCCGCGGTCTGCCTCGGCGCCGCGGTCTGGCAGCCGGCCGAGGCGGCTGAGATCACCTCCCCGAGAAGGGGCGACCGCCGTCGCGAGATCGTCGTCCCGGCGGTCTTCGCCGGGGTGATGATCGGGCTCTTCGCGATGCAGTACTTCAGCGCCACCAGCGGGCCTCTCGACCGTCCTCTGGGCGGCGACGATGACCGCGGTGATCGTCCGCCTGGCGATGAGCGACAAAGAGAACAAGGACCTGCTCGAGCAGGTGCAGGACCGACCCGCTGACCGGGCTCAGCAACCGCGGCCGCATGCAGGTGGACCTCGAGGACGAATGCGAGCGGGCGAGCGAGGAGCGGCCGGCGATGCTCTTCCTCTTCGACCTCAACGGCTTCAAGCGCTACAACGACACCTTCGGCCACCCGGCGGGAGACGAGCTGCTGACCCGGCTGGGGCACGCGCTGCGCGAGCGCGTCGGCGAGGACGGGACCGCCTACCGAATCGGCGGCGACGAGTTCTGCCTGCTGCTGACCTGCGAGCGAGGAGCGCTTCGACGCCGTCGCCCAAGCAGCGCCGCGAAGGCGCTGACCGCAAGCGACCGCGGCGTCGAGGTCGGCGCGTCCTGGGGCTCGGCGACGATTCCCGGCGAGGCAGCCGACCCCTCCTCGGCGCTGCAGCTCGCCGACGTGCGGATGTACGCGCAGAAGGAGTCGCGGCGGGTCGCCCAGGGCGGCCCGATCGACCTGCCGGCGGCCTCTACGCCCCGAGCCTTCGAGCGCCCCGGCGCTGAGCGCGGCGAGCAGGGAGTCGAGGGTCCGGCCCACTTCGGCCCGCGCATCGCCTCCGGGTCCTCGGCCCGGGCAACCAGCATCGCCGCCTCGTCGAGCGCGCCCATCAGCACGTGCGCGAGCGGGCGCACCGGCTGCGGCTCGATCGCGCCGGCGTCGACCGCCGCCTGCAGGGTGGCTTCGATCAGGCCCGAGGCCGTGCTCGGTGGCGATCTCGCGCCAGCGGTCCCAGCCCAGCACCGAGGGGCCGTCGAGCAGGACGATCCGCTGCGTCTCGGGCTCGGTGGAGGCGACGAGGAACATCTCGGCCCCGGCCCGCATCGCCTCCAGCGGCGAGGAGGCGTTGGCGGCGAGCGCGCCGGCGGCGATGCGCTCGGCCAGCTCGGCCTCGATCTGCTCGTAGACCGCCTCGAAGAGCTCGCGCTTGCCGTCGAAGTGGTGGTAGAGCGCGCCCCGCGTCACCCCCGCCGCCCGCACGATCTCCTCGGTGCCGACCCCGGCATAGCCGCGCTCGGCAAAGAGGCCGCGGGCGGCGGCGATCAGGCGCTCGCCGGGTCGCCTCCGAGCGCTCCGCCTGTGTTCTGTTTGACATTCATACTGTCTGTATGTATCTTACCGCACGCTGCAACCCGGGAACTGCATCAACCGGCAGATTGAAAGTCGATGCAGTTCGGAGCGACGACCAGGAGGATCGTATGACCACGCCAGACGAGCGCCACGAGATCGAGCTACCCGCCGGCCGGATCCGCTACCGCGAAGCCGGCGAGGGCAAGCCCGTCGTCTTCGTCCACGGCTTCCTCGTCGACGGCCGCCTCTGGGACGGCGTCGTCGACCGGCTCTCCGATCGCTGCCGCTGCATCGCGCCCGACTGGCCGATCGGCGCCCAGCAGATCGCGATGAGCCCCGACGCCGACCTCTCCCCTCCCGGCATCGCGGCGACTGATCGACAGCTTCCTCGCAGCGCTCGACCTCGATGACGTGACGATCGTCGGCAACGACTCGGGCGGGGCGATGTCGCAGGTGCTCGTCACCCGCCACCCGCGAGCGAATCGGCCGCCTCGTGCTGACCAACTGCGACACCCACGAGAACTTCCCGCCGGGGATCTTCAAGGCGATGCCGCCGCTCGCCAAGCTGCCGGGCGGCATGACGGTGCTCTCGGCGCCCTTCCGCATCGGCGCCCTCGCCCGCGCCGCCTTCAAGCCCTTCGCCAAGACGCAGATCCCCGACGAGCTGGTCGCCTCCTGGATGGCGCCGGGCCTCAGCGATCCCGGCGTCAAGCGCGACACCAAGAAGGTGACGGTCGGGATGAACAAGCGCTACACGCTGGAGGCGGCCGAGAAGCTGAGCGAGCTCCGAGCTGCCGGTCCTGCTCACCTGGGCGCCCGGCGACAAGCTCTTCCCGATCTCGTACGCCGAACGGCTGGCAAGGGAGACGCCGAACGCGCGCATCGTCCAGATCCCCGACGCGAGGACCTTCGTCGCGCTCGATCAGCCGCAGCGCCTCGCCGACGAGATCGCCGGCATTCGTCGCGCCGAATTGAGGCAAAACGCGCAAGCTGCGCGTTCTTTTTCGCTACTTGCATGTTTTTCGTCTGACCGGAGGGGCCATGCTTCCACAACGCCCCCTACAGGACGGAGAGCCATGGCCAAGGAGATCTTCGACCAGGACCGGCCCAGGAGCACGATGGCGCAGACGCCTCGACGAGGCGTTCGCCGGCTGCGAGCATTGGACCCTCGCGCCGCCCTCTCAGCGGCGCAGCGAGACCGTCTTCAGCCCGCGGCTCTCGAGCTCCGCGAGGATCAGCGGCAGCGCTGCCGCCGTGCGCACCCAGGAGCCGCGCGCGCTGTAGTAGTCGGCGTCGTGCAGGAGGACGATGTCGCCGGCCCGCGATGCCGGAGCTCGAGCGACGCGCGATCGACTCCGCGGTGGCGCGGCGAGCCAGTCCCTCCCCCAGCGCGACCAGAGCACCGGCCGCCAGCCGCGGCGGCGTACGGCGCGCAGCGTGGCGGCGCTGAAGATGCCGTAGGGGGGGCGGTAGTCGGCGATCGCCTGACCGCTCGCCTCCTCGATCGCGGCGCGGCGCCCGCTCGGCGTCATCGAGGAACTGGCGCGCGGGCCGAGGCGCAGCAGGTTGCGGTGGCGGTGGCAGTGCAGCTCGACCCGGTGGCCGGCGGCGACGATCTCGGCCGCCAGCGCCGGCCGCCTCACCACCTGCTCGCCGGCGAGGAAGAAGGTGGCGGTGGCACTGTGCTCGCGCAGGATCTCGAGCACGGCGGCGTGCCCTGCGGGTGCGGGCCGTCGTCGAAGGTGAGCGCGACGCCCTCGGCCCCCTCCTGGCGCAGCTCGATTCCGAGCGCCGGGCCGAGCCCCGGAACGACCGGCGCCAGGGCCGGGCCGGCGTGCAGGACCGCGGCGGCCGAGGCGCCGACGCCGAGCAGCGCTCCGATCAATGGCCGCGGCTTGCGGCCGGCCTGGTGAGGCGCCGGCGCCGGCTGCCGCGAGGTGCGTTGGACGGCTGCGGCGTGGGCGTGTCGTTGTCCTTGCCGAAGTGGATGCGTCCCTCCAGCGGCTTGGCGATCACCTTGTAGGGCGCTTCGCGGTCGATCACGGTGAACAGCATCACGATCGCGATCAGAGCGAGGCTGACCGCCGTCGCGACCCGCTCCATGCGCAGGCGCCAGACCGGCTGCGGGCGCACCCGCGGGCGCACGGTGAGCACGCGCGAGGCGATCGAGGGCAGCGAGGCAAAGGAGGAATCCGGCGAGCGCCGCTCGCGGGTGACGTGCCGCAGGACCGACTCGAGCTCGTGCTCGGAGCGGGCCACCTCGGCCAGGCCAAAGCGCTCGAAGGCGGCGTTGTTGGCGCGCAGGTGCCCGGCTGAGAAGCCGAAGGAGACCACCGGGCAGCCGCGGATATGGGCCTCGAGCACGGTCAGGCCGGCGGTGGAGTGAACCATCGCGTCGGCGGCCGCCATCCAGTCGCTCATCTGCTCGGTGAAGCCGAGGATGCGGACCCGCTCGTTGCCGGCGAAGCGCTGCTCCAGCTTCTCGCGGGCGATCTCGTTGCGCCCGGTGATGCAGACGACCGTCGTGTCGTCGCCGGCGAGCCCGATCTCGATCGCCCCCTCGAGGTCGCCGATGCCCCAGCCGCCGCCGGAGACGAGCACGAGCCGATCGTGAACGGGGACGTCAAGCGCCTTGCGAGCGTCGATGCGAGTGCGCGGCATCAGGAATTCCCGCGATATCGGCGGCCGCGTCCACTCGACGCTGCCGGGCCCGGCCAGCCGCTCGACTTCCTCGATCGACTCGGGATGGGTGACGAAATGCATGTCGACACCGGGGTGCGCCCAGTAGCGCAGGCCGGCCAGGTCGGTGATCGCCGATTGCACCGGCACCAGCAGGCGCCGGTTCTCGCGCAGCATGCCGAGCACGGCCGTCACGCCCGGATAGGTCGAGATCACCGCGTCGGGATTGTGCTTCTCGATCAGCTTCAACAGCCCGTGCGCCCCGAGCGCGTAGCCGAGGTGATGGGCGAGCCAACGGGTCGGCGCGAACTTGCTGATCATCCAGTACTGGATGTCGAACAGCCATGGCATCCAGCGGAAGGTCACCCGCGAGCCGCCGCGCACGACCGATGAGACCAGGCGACCCATTGCCTCCAGGCCGTTGGCGATCTCGACCTCGGCGGCGGGGACCTCGGCTTCCAGGTCGGCCTTGATGATCCGGGCCGGCAGGTCGTGGCCCTCGCCGATGTCGGCGGTGAGGACGAGGACGCGAGGATCGCGCTCCTGAAAGCGCGAAGCGCCTGCCAGCAGGGCGCCCGCGGCGTGTTCGTTGCCGTTCATCGAGGGCTGCTTGCCGGGGACGGGGTCGGGGGGACGGATGCTGCCGCGCACCCATTCGACGTACTTGCGGACCCCTTCCTTGAAGCTGGTCTCGGCTTTCCAGCCAAGCTCCTCGAGCGCCCGCTCGTTGGATATCGCCTTGCCGGGAAAGTCGCCGGGGCGGGGCGGGGTGTGGACGATCTCGCAGTTGTCGGTGTTTTCCTGCACCCGCTCGGCGATTTCGAGGATCGTCACGACCTCGTCGCCGGAGAGGTTGTAGGTGCGGCCGGCCGCCTCGGGCGCCAGGGCCGCGACGATCCCGTCGGCGAGGTCCTCGACGTAGATGAAGCTGCGCGTCGTGCTGCCGTCGCCGGCGATCGTCAGCGACTTTCCTTCGAAGGCGAGGTCGGTGAACTTGGCGACGACGCCGGCGGCGCGGGCGCGTGGGCCGTAGGGGATGCCGAAGCGCAGGATGGTGCTCTCGAGGTCGTAGAGCTCGGCGTAGCCGGCGCAGTAGGTCTCGCCGGCGAGCTTGGTCGCCGTGTAGAGGTGGCGCGGGGCCGGGATCGGCGTCTCCTCGCTGACGTCCTGCTCGACGCAGTCGCTGTAGACCCAGGTGGTCGAGCCGTAGACGACGCGGCCGACCTTTGCCCGGCAGGCGGCCTCGAGCACGTTGAGGGTGCCGCGGGTGTTGACCTCCTCGGCGAGGACCGGATCGGCGAGGACGTGGCCGACGTCGGCCACCGCGGCGAGGTGGATGACGGCGTCGCAGTCGCGCATCGCCAGGTCGAGGTTGGCCGGGTCGGTGATGCTGCCGGTGAAGGTCTCGACCTCCAGCGGCGAGTGGTACGGCGAGGCGCTGAGATCGAAGATGCGCGGCGTCACGCCACGGTTGAGCAGGCGATCGACCACGTGGGAGCCGATGAAGCCGCCGCCGCCAGTTACCAGGACCCTCATAGAACCCCTTTCGCGCTTCGCTCGCTCACGCCAATCATCACCGGAGATCTCGTTCGCTCGCTCCGCACTCAGGCCTCCTCGCCGAGAGCGGCCTCGCGGCTCTCCGGTCGGTAGTAGAGCGGCACGCACCAATGGTTCTCGGCCACCCAGTCGGTGTTCGGCAGGTCGTCGGAGCGCCCCATGATGCGATGGCAAGGCTCTTCGTAGACGCGGCCGGTGGACTTCTCGATCGGATCGAAGACGATGTACTTGTAGAAGCCCGAGGTCATTCCCCGCGGCAGCTCGAGCCGGGCCTGGTGCTGGGGGTCGAGGTGCCGGCGGGCGTAGTCGTTCTTCCAGGCGACGATCTCCTCCATGCGATCGGCCTGGACGAGGCCAAGCGCGGCGGTGAACTCGCTCATGCGGAAGTTGAGCCCATCGACCTCGTGCTCGAACTTGCCGTAGTTGCGGAACTTGCGCGCGAACTCGATCAGCTCCTCGTTCGAGGAGACGAGCACGCCGCCCTCGCCGGTGGAGACCGTCTTGGTCGCGTAGAGGGAGTAGACGCCGGCGTCGCCGAAGCCGCCGGGCTTGCTCCCGTTCCACTCGGCGCCGTGGGCGTGGGCACAGTCCTCGAGCAGGAAGATCCCCTTCTCGCGGCAGTAGGCAGCGATGCGCTCGGCATCGAAAGCGAGGTGACCGCCGATGTGGACGAGGATCGCCGCCTTCGGCTGGTGCCGCTCTGCCTTCGCCTCGAAATCGTCGAAGGACATGCAGAGGTCGCTGCGGTTGCAGTCGACGAACTCGACCTCGGCGCCGGCGTTGATCGCTGCCAGCGGGCTCGCCATGAAGGTATTGGAGGGACAGAGCACCGTCTCGCCGCGCACCCCGGCGAACTCGAGCGCCGCCAGCGCGCCGCCGGCCCAGCTCGAGAGCCCGACGCTGGGCAGCCCGTTCCAAACCCCCCAGCGCTGCTCGAAGGCGTCCAGCATCCGCCCCTCCGACCACTGCTCGGAATCGAGGACTTCGCTCCACAGCTCGAACAGTCGGGCGCGGTCACGATGGTCGAACCCGATTGCGAACTTCGTCGCATCGGGCCGGATTGTCTCTGCGGACCCTACGGTGGCTCCTTGAAGGTGGTGTGGCTGGGGATCCCTTCCGCAGGACGAATTGACGACATAGTGCGGAAGGCGCCGCAAGGCTAGCAGCGAACGCGGACCCGAATTGGTTGGAATTCAGCTGGGGTCGCCGGAATGAGCGCTTTCGATCACAGCGCCAACGGCGCGCGAGCCGGCCAGCAGCGTCGTGCCGGCGACCGCCACCGCCATCGAGGCGACGAGCACCGCGCCGCCCAGCGGCGTCGAGCCCCAGGACTCGCCGAAGATCAACGGCGCGAGCAGGACCGGAATCAGGACTTGGACGGCGAACATCGTCGGCGCCACATGGGTCGCGGGCCGTTGCTGCAGAGCGCTCATCTCACTGAGCAGAGCCAGCCCCTCCGAGGCCGCTGCCGTGGCGAGCCAGGCAACGGCCACGATCACCGCCCCGGCCGCCAGCTCGTCGGTGAGCAACTTGCTGGCGATCGCCGTCCAGGCGTAGCCGCAGCCGGCGCTCATCACAGCCAGCGTGCCGAGGCCGGCAACGCTGCCGACTTTGACCGCGCTCCGTTTGGGTGAACGGATGCGCACCCGCAGGGCGTAGGGAGCGGCGATCGGGATCGCGACGAGGCACAGGGCGAGGGCTATCGCTCCCGCGCCGGCATGATTCGTCGTTCGCTCCGGCGCCGCCAGCGCCACCCCGGCGACCCCGGCGATGATCGCCCCCACGGCCAAGAGCTCCCTCCGCCCAGGCCTCTCCCCCAACCGCTTCACCCCAAGCCAAAGCAGCAGAATCAGCCCACTGGCCAAACAGGGCTGCACGACCGTAAGCGGCGCCAGCAGCAGCGCCCCGATCTCCAGCGGCCAGCCGATCAGCCCCAGCGCCGTTGCCCCCAGCCATTTTCGGTTCCGCACCAACCGCCCGATCAGCGAGGGCCGCAGCGAATACTCCCCAGGCACCTCCCGCGCCTCCAGCGCCTGAAAAGCAATCGACGCGTTGTAGAGCAGGGAAGCTCCAACCGCCGCGACTATGCCGAGAGCCACCACAGCCAGGAAGCTACTGCGACCCTGGCCGGCGCCCCGGTCTCCTGCTGACTATGGATTGATGTCACTATTTGAAAATCTATGACTAATACAGAAGATGTCGTGCTAAAGGCCGCTCCCACCGAGCGCAAGGGGCGACGGCGGATGGGAATCGCCACCGGAGGCGTGCTGGCCCTGATCGCCATCGGGGTAGCCGCAGCGCTGGGTTTCTCCTCTGGCGACAGCAGAGAGACTTCTCGGCCGGCACGCTACGACATCGAAATCCACAACGGCTGGCCACAGACAGAGGACGAAAAGCATGTCGGAAACTACCTCGAGAGCGAGTGGCGCAACCCGCTGGGACCAGTCATCGCGATCGATTCGCAGTTGTCGGACGAAGCAGGGCCGCCAATTGCCAACGCGGAACTGGCGCAAATACAGACCTATCAGCTGCCCGGCTACCGGGAACGGGGCCTCAAGAGGATCAGGCTTGGCGGCCGACCAGTTGTGCAGTGGGCCTTTGATATCCCCAAGGACGAGTCAACCATCGAGTTCTTCTTCGAAGAATGCGGCACCAGCTTCATCGTGCGCGCGTCAACGACCGTGAGCAGTTTTGAAACGTACGCCGACGCCTTCCGCGAAATGGCCTCAACGATCAAAATCGACTGCGACGAATAGCTCCCGCCCGAACCTCACGCCGCCGATCTCTGTGGATCAGGTCTCCTGGTAAAGCGGCCCGTCGCCGCCCTCGGGCAGCGTCAGGCGACCGCCCTTGGCGGTGATCGCGCCGCACTGCACGCAGTTGGAGGCGGTGACGTGAACGTCGACCTCGGCGGCGCCGTTCTCGAGCTGCTCGTCGGGGATCTCGTAAACCTGGGCCGGGCACATCGAGACCCAGGTCTGGGCGATCTCGCGCGGCACCTTGGACTGGATGCGGACGTGGTTGGGCGCGTCGTCACGGGTCGCGTTGCCGGAGAGGAAGACGGAGTCGAGCTTGGCGAAGGTGAGCTCGTTGTCGGGCTTGACGTACATGTCGCCCGCCTTGCCCAGGTCCATCTCGACCTCGGAATCGTGCTCCTGCTTCCAGTGACCACCGGGGAAGTTGCCTTTGGTGACGGTCATCGCCGAGGCGAAGGCGCCGCCGATGAAGAAGCCTTTGGAGAAGGGCTGGCGCATGTTGCGCGATTCGTAGAGGTCCTTCTCGATCTGCGACTTGTGGATCTTCTCGTCGTAGGCCTCGAAGTTGACCGAGTCCTGCTTGAGCGACTCGACGATCGTCTCCGCCGCGTACATCCCCGCGTGCATCGCGTAGTGGACGCCCTTCAGGGTCGGCACGTTGACCATGCTGGCGGCGTCGCCGGCGACGACCATGCCGGGCACGGCGAGGCGCTTGGGCATCGCGAAGTAGCCGCCGGAGGGGATCGTCTTCGCCCCCCAGGCGACCCGCTTGCCGCCCTCGAGCAGGTTCTTGATGAAGGGATGGGTCTTCATCAGCTGCAGGGCGTCGTGAACGCTGAAGGTCGCGTCGGTGTAGTCGAGGCCGGCGACGAGGCCGATGCAGAGCTTGTCCTCGCCCATCGGGTAGATGAAGCTGCCACCGAACTCGTTGTACTTCGGCGACTTGCGCAGCGGCCAGCCCATCGTGTGGATCACGCGATCGAGTGGCTTCGGTACCTCCCAGACCTCCTTGACCCCAAGCTCCCAGCGCATCGGGTCAGCGCCGTGCATGTCGAAGTAGTCGTAGGCCGCGTAGGTCAGGTGGCCGACGGTCCCCTCGGCCAGCACCGTCGCCTTGGCGACGACGTCGGAGCCGGGCTCGAAGTTGCCCAGCTCTTCGCCCTCCTTGCCGCGGCCGCGGTCGCCGGAGCGGATGCCCTTGACCACGCGGTCCTCGACCAGGAGCTTGGTCGCTGCGGTCTCGGAAAGGATGTAGACGCCGGCTTCCTCGGCTTTCTCGGAGAGGAAGCGGGCCAGCTTCGAGACCGAGGTGACGTAGTTGCCGTGGTTGCGGAAGTTGGGCGGCATCGGCTTCAGCGGCAGCGCCGCCTTCGAGGTCAGCAGGTAGACCGCGTCCTTGGTCACCTCCTGGAAGACCGGCCACTCCTCCTTGGGCAGATCGGGGAACAGCTCTTCCATCGCCGAGGGCTTCATGTTGGCGCCGGAGAGCAGGTGGGCACCGGCAACCTTGCCCTTCTCGATCACCGCGACCGGGACTTCGCCCAGCTTCTCGGTCAGCTCCGGCTCGTCCTCGAGCAGCTGCATGACCTTGTTGGCGCAGGCCAGCCCGGCGGGCCCACCGCCGACGATCGCGATACCGACCTCAATGCGCTCGTCCTCGGCATCGGTCGGCGGGCCAATCACATCAGCCGCGTCGAACGGCGGCGGGAACTCACTCGGTGCTATTGCCGGCATCGCTTTGCTCCAATCGTCGTCGGGTGAACAACGTCCGGGGGGCCGAAGCCCCCCGGCAACGTCAGCCCTTCTTCGCCTTGATTGCCTCGGTCAGCTTGGGGACGATCTTGTGCAGATCGCCGACCACGCCGAGGTCCGAGAACTCGAAGATCGGCGCGTTCTGGTCCTTGTTGATCGCGAGGATGTTCTCCGAGCTCTGCATCCCGACCTTGTGCTGGATCGCGCCGGAGATGCCGGCGGCCAGGTAGAGCTTCGGCGCGACCGTCTTGCCGGTCTGGCCGATCTGGGCCGCGTAGGGGTACCAGCCGGCGTCGACCACGGCGCGGGTGGCGGCAACCGCCCCGCCCATCGCCTCGGCCAGTTCCTCGCACTGCTTGAAGCCCTCCGCGGCGCCGAGGCCACGGCCACCGCCGACGAGGATCTCGGCGTCCTCGATGTTGACGTCGGCGCCCCGCTGCTCGCCGCGCTGGATCATCTTCGCCTTGGTCGACCAGGGCGAGAGCTCGACCTGGACGTCGACGACCTCCGCCGTGCCACCGCTCTCCTTCGCGTCGAAGGCGTTGAGGCGGCTGATGATGATCCCCGGCTCGGAGACGTAACCGACGTCGGCGATCTGCGAGTCCTGCAGGATCGGGCGCTCTGAAACCAGCTTGCCGTCCTGCACCTTGACCTCGGTGACCTCCATCGTCACGCCGGCGTTGAGGCGCGCGGTGAGGCCGGCGCCGATCTCGAAACCGAGCAGGCCGCCGCCGAAGAGGGCGTAGCTGATGCCCTCGTCCTGAATCACCTTGGCCATCGCGTCGACGATCGGCTGAGCCAGGCCCTCGGGCACGTCCTTGGCGCGGTAGACCTTCGCCGCGCCCCAGTTGCCGAGCCCGGCGCAAGCGTCGTCGGCGATGTCGCCGACGACCAGCGCAGCTGCCTCGCCGCCGATTTCACCGGCCAGCTTGGCCGCCTCGGAGATCGCCCCGAGTGAGTTCTTGTTGAAGTTGCCCTCGTCGTCGTGGAGGGCGTAAACCAGGATGCCTGCCATCTAGATCAGCTTCCTCTCGTCGAGCCAGGCGACGATCTTTTCGACCGTCTCGTTGGTGTCCTCGTCCTCGATGATCTCGCCGGCCTGCTTGGCGGGCGGCGGGTTGAGGGCAAGGACCGCTGTCTTGGAGCCGGCGGCGCCGACCATGCCGCCATCGATGCCGACGTCGGCGGTTGCCTTGGCGTCGAGGGGTTTCTTCTTCGCCCCCATGATCGCCTTCAGGCTCGGGTAACGCGGCTCGTTGATCGCGTCGCCGACGCTGATCACGGCGGGCAGCTCGACCTCGACCGTGTCGTAGCCGTACTCGGCCTGGCGCTCGCAGCGCAGCTTGCCGTCGGCGACGTCGATCTTGATCACCTGGGTCAGCGAGGGCATCTTCAGGTGATCGGCGACGACGGCGCCGATCGTGTAGCACTCGCCGTCATCGGACTGCTGGCCAAGCAGGACCAGGTCCGGGCTCTCCGCCTCAAGCACCTTTGCCAGCGAGTAGCCGGTTGCGCAAACGTCCGAGCCCGCCAGAGCGTCGTCGGAGAGGTGCACGGAGCGGTCGGCGCCGAGGGCGACGGCCTTGTGCAGGGCGCGGACCGCGGAATCGGGGCCCATCGTCACTGCGATGACTTCCTCGACCGGGATCGCGCCACCCTCCTTGATCTGCATGGCGGCCTCGATGGCATGTGTGTCGAAGGGGTTCAGGTTCTTCTCGCCGCTGCGGTCCAGTCGCATCGTGCTGGAGTCGATGCGCTTCTGAACGGCGGCGTCCGGAACCTCCTTGACCAGGACGCAGATCTTCAAAGTTCAAGCCTCCTTGGCTGAGTTCAAGCTGGTTGACTGACCAGTCAATCAGTCTATATATACATCGAGCGGTGCGCTATTCAGCGTGCGATTCCTCACGCCCGTGGCGCTCGGTCGCGGCCTCGCGAATGAACTCGACGATCTCGTCGGTTCCCGCTCCAGGAGTGAAAACGGCGGCGACGCCGAGCTTCTTCAGCTCGGGAATGTCCTCGGCCGGAATCGTGCCGCCGACGGTGACCAGGACGTCATCGACGCCCTGGTCGGCGAGCAGCTGAACCACCCGCGGCACGAGGGTCATGTGGGCGCCGGAGAGGATCGAGAGCCCGACCGCGTCGGCGTCCTCCTGGATCACCGTCTCGGCGATCTGCTCCGGGGTCTGGTGCAGGCCGGTGTAGATCACCTCCATCCCCGCATCGCGCAGAGCGCGGGCAATGATCTTGGCGCCGCGGTCGTGCCCGTCCAGGCCGGGCTTGGCGACGACGACGCGGATCTTGCGGGCTGTTGCGGCCTCCATTGCGCCGGGAACACTAGCGCTGAGCCCAAACCACAGCCCCCACGATCACTCGAATTCAGGCAAGCGCGGCACCATCCGGGCATGGAAGCCAGGGCCGGCGAGATGAACGCGGCCGAGACCCAGCAGCGGCACCGTCAGGGGACCCTTCCAGGAATCGGCAGCGTCGGGTCGGCGCAGGTAGCGGGCAAAGCCGGCGAAAGGGGCGGGTGGGTCGGCGAAGGCGGAACCACGACGGTTGTTGAACTTGAAGCCGGCGGCGGCGCGGGTGCCGGCGTAGGTGAAGCGGGAGATGGCGACCTTTTCCCGGACCTCCTGATTGACGGCGAAGAAGAAGGTCTGAGGACGATCGTCCTCCCCCCGTGAGGCCAGCACTCCGAATCGGATCGCATCACGGCGTGAGCTTGCGACCAGGGTCGCTTCCTGGTTCGTCGTTCTCGTAAGCGTTCGGCTCGCCCTGGCCCTGCCGTAGTCGCAATTCCATTCGGGCTGGAGGGCCAGCGTCCCCTTCACCCTGCTCGCTTCGATCCGGACATAGTCGCCTTCACCACGAAAACGCATTGTCCCCCGGAAGTAGCCTTCCGTCGTCGTCGCGGGCTCCCCTTCGCAATGGCGATTCGGCCCATGTGTCTCCAGTGTGCGAAAGGGCTGATAGGCGACGACGAATTCGCCCAGGCTGCCGAAATTCACCGAGATGCCTTCGGCACTCACCTCGCCCGGTGTCGAATAGACGACCTCCTGCCAGTGGCCCTTGCGCACCGTCAGTTGGATTTCATCGTCGTCGGCTTCGAGCTTCGCGGACAGGCCATGGTTGGCCCGAAGTGGAACCGTGAACGTCGTTTCGCCGTCGCCGTCCACTTCTCCGAATGCCGTCCCCGGCTGCAGTGCCAAGGAAAAGAGGACGAGCAGCAGCATTCTCGGCGCACGTCCCATCGCACAAGATTATTCCTAGCTCGCCGCGGCTAGAACACCGGCGACTCTGTGTAGGTCCCGAAGATCTCCTGCATCGCCGCGATCATCTCCCCCTCGGTCGCCCGGGCGCGGGCGGCGGCGATGATCGGCGGCATCAAATTCTCCTCGGTGGCGGCGGCACGCTTGAGCTCGGTGAGGGCGCGCTCGACCGCGGCGCCGTCGCGGCGGGCGCGGGTCGCCTGCAGGCGGTCTACCTGCTTGCGCTCCAGCGCCGGGTCGATGCGCAGGATCGGCGTCGGCTCTTCGCCCTCCTGGGTGAAGTCGTTGACGCCGACGACGATCCGCTTGCGCTCGTCGACCTCGCGCTGGTAGGTGAAGGCGGCGTCGGCGATCTCGCGCTGGGGGAAGTTGCGGCGGATCGCCTCGACCATCCCGCCCAGCTCGTCGATGCGGGCGAAGTAGCCGTAGGCGGCCTGCTCCATCTCGTCGGTCAGCTTCTCGACGAACTAGGAGCCGCCCAGCGGGTCGACGGTGTTGGTCACGCCGGTCTCGTGGGCGATGATCTGCTGTGTGCGCAGCGCGAGCCTCACGGCCTCCTCGGTCGGCAGCGCAAGCGTCTCGTCGAAGGAGTTGGTGTGCAGCGACTGGGTGCCGCCGAGCACCGCGGCGAGGGCCTCGATCGAGGTCCGGACGACGTTGTTGAGCGGCTGCTGGGCGGTCAGCGAGACGCCGGCGGTCTGGGCGTGGAAGCGCAGCCGCACGACTCCTCGCGCTTGGCGCCGTAGGTGTCGCGCATCTCGCGCGCCCAGATCCGCCGCGCCGCCCGGTACTTGGCGATCTCCTCGAAGAAGTCGTTGTGGGCGTTGAAGAAGAAGGAGAGCCGGGGAGCGAAGTCGTCGACGTCGAGGCCGCGCTCGAGGCCCGCTCGACGTAGGTGAAGCCGTCCGCGAGCGTGAAGGCGAGCTCCTGCTGCGCGGTCGAGCCGGCCTCGCGGATGTGGTAGCCGGAGATCGAGACCGGATGCCAGCGCGGCATGTTCTCGCGCGCACAACTCGATCATGTCGGTGACCAGGCGCATCGCCGGCTCGGGCGGGAAGCACCACTCGTTCTGCGCGATGTACTCCTTGAGGATGTCGTTCTGGATCGTGCCGCCGAGCTGCTCCGGCGGCACGCCCTGCTCCTCGCCGACGAGGACGTAGAAGGCGAGCAGGATCGCCGCCGGCGCGTTGATCGTCATCGAGGTGGTGACGCCGCCGAGCGGGATGCCGTCGAACAGCTGCTCCATGTCGTCGAGGCGTGTCGACGGCGACGCCCTCGCGGCCGACCTCGCCGAGGCTGCGCGGGGTGGTCGGAGTCGTAGCCCATCAGGGTCGGCAAGTCGAAGGCGGTGGAGAGGCCGGTCTGGCCGTGGTCGAGCAGGTAGCGGAAGCGCTCGTTGGTCTCCTCGGCCGTGCCGAAGCCGGCGAACTGGCGCATCGTCCAGAGCCGGCCGCGGTACATCGATGGGTGGGCCCGCGGGTGAACGGGTACTCGCCCGGGCTAGCCGATCGTCGCCTCGGGATCGGCCGGCGAGCGTTCTCCGGCCTGTAGAGCGGCTCGATCGGATGGCCCGACATCGTCGAGAACTCGGCCTCGCGCTCTTTGTACTCGGGCTTCTCCCGCGGCTCGATCGCCATCGACCCAGAGTCTAGGTGCGGCCATCGATTGCCGGGCTTGGCGCATTTTCCGTCAATGCACGGGAACTCGTTACACGCAGGCGTCGGGGCAGAAAACGACGGGGTGACTTGTTGCGGCGGGCGGCGATGCGGGAGTCACCGAAGCCGGCGACGGTAGCCAGCAGCGTGATCGCGATCGCGACCAGGCGGCGGCCGAGGCGCTCGAAGCGCAGCGTCTGCCAGCCCTCCTCGCGGGCAATCTCGGCCAGCGGAGGGTCGGGATTGACCACGACCGGGTTGCCGACCGCGCGCAGCATCGGCAGGTCGGAGATCGAGTCGGAGTAGGCATAGGAAACGGCGAGGTCGATGTCGTGTTCGGCGGCGAATGTCCGCATCGCCTCGACCTTGCCCTTGCCGTAGACGAAGGGGCCCTCGAAGCGGCGGGTGAGGGCGCCGTCCTCGCCGACTTCGTAGCTGGTGCCGACGCCGCCGTCCATGCCAAGCACCGTGGCCAGCGGCTCGACCACGCCGCTGCCGGCGGCGCTGACGATGAAGGTCGGACGGCCAGCGTCTTGGTGGGCGTAGACCTCGTCCAGCATCTGGGGGTAGACACGAGGCAGAATCGCCGCCATCACCTCGGGGTTCATCCTTTCGAAGCTACGCGCGGGCACCCCGGCGATCAGCTCGCGGGCGACCCCGCAGGACCTCCTCAGTGCGCTCGTCGGTGGTGCCACGCAGGCGGTAGCGCAGGTGCTCGAAGCCCCAGCTGGCGAGCTGGCGCAGGCTGACCAGCCCATGCCGCGTCGCGACGCGGGCGAACTGCATCCCCGACGACCCCGCCATAAGGGTCTTGTCCAGATCGAAGAAAGCCGCCGCGCGGCTCACCGGACT
>CAVPKH010000004.1:0-1226685 GCA_963705635.1 uncultured Solirubrobacterales bacterium
GCGTAAGCCGTCAGCCCGACCGCGACAGCGGCGAGGGCAGCGTAGGAGGCGGTACGCGCCTGCGGCCGGCGCCGGCCGACGCGGTCGTGGAGGATGGCGAGCAGCAGGACCAGCGGCGCCGCGTAGTAGGGCGCGTAGGAGGCCTCGGCGGTGAAGGCGTTGTAGGCGCGGGCGCCGAGCGCCGCGGCGGCGGCGACCAGGGCCAGGTCGAAGCCCCAGGAGCCCGAGATCGGCGCCGTTCTCGCCGCGGAGCAGGCGCACCGGCGACCACGCGCAGGCGGCGAAGCCGAGCGCCGGGCAGCCAGCTCATCCCGATCAGCAGGTGGGTCGACTCATCCTGGACCGCCGACGCGGGCGCCGGCCCAGATGCCGAGCACGCCGCCAGCGCCGTCGATCAGCAGGAGGGCGCCGAGCGCCGCCGCGAGCGGCCAAAGCGCTCGCGACCTGCCCGCGGCGTCGCGGCCGCCGCGAGAAGACTGCACGGCGCGATCGACGCCGCCGAGCAGGGCGCAGGTAGAGCGCCGCGCGCGGGCCAGGGTCGCGGCGAAGCTTTCGAGGTCGAACGGGGCCCAGGCGCTCTGCGAGCTGAAGCCGGCGATGCGCAGGAAGTCGACCGGCCAGAGGTTCTCGGTGAAGAGCGTGCGCCGCGCCGGCGTCGGCGGCGAGCAGCGCCCAGCACGGTGCCGGCGACGAGCAGCGCCGGCAGCGCCAGCCGCGGCACGCCGCGCAGGGCCGCGCGGATCCCTGTCCTGGCGCGCCTGCCCGACCAGGAAGGCGGCGGCGGTGAGCGCGGCGACGGCGGCGAACTCGGGCCGGGTCAGGCAGACGACGCCCGGCGGCGAAGCCGGCGAGGACGAGGCGCTCGCGCGAGAGGGCGAGCAGCATCAGCAGCATGAAGAGGATGCCGAAGGTGGCCGAGTTGGTGTGGGGCAGGACGAAGTTGAGGGCGGTGCCGGAGAAGCCGATCGTGGCGACGATCGCCGTGGCGAGGGAGGCGGGCACGACCGGCGAGCAGGCGCCGGGCCAGCGCGTAGAAGGCGGCGAGGATCGCCGCCGTCTGCGCCAGCCCGAAGGCAAAGGCGGTGGTGAAGCTGGTGCCGAAGACGGCGAAGCTGCCGCCGAGGGCGTAGACGCCAACCGGGCCGTAGAAGTAGCGGATGTCCTGGTAGGGCTCGCCGCCGCTGGCGATCGAGGCGGCCGTGGTCAGCTCGTGCCCGGCGTCGACCGAGGGAACGCCCCACTTGCGCCAGCTCAGCGCCGCGAGCAGGGCGAAGAAGAGGGCGAGGCCGGCGATCGCGATCGCGTCCGGGCTGGCGCTGATCCGCCGTGCCTTGGAGGCGGCGCCGAGCTCGGGCGTCCGGGACGGCCCGCCGCGGCGGCGTGCGAACGGCAACGCTCATGCCGAGGCGGGCCGCACCGCTCCGAGGAGGAGGCGCATCTGGCCCGGTGCGAGGCGCAGGGCGGCCAGCGCACGCCGTAGAGGATCGAGCCGATGCCGACCGTCAGCAGCGGCGTCGCGACGCCGGTTCCGATCGCCTCGCCGATCGCGGCGCCGATGCCGAAGCAGGCCGCGGCGAAGAGGGCGAAGCGGAGCCCGTCACGGGCAAGCTCGCGGGCGATCGCGCCGCTGCCGCGGCCGGCGCCGACGACCAGCAGGACGACCGCGAAGGCGAGCGGGACGATGAAGAAGGCGCCGACCACGCCGTTGGCGCCGAAGAGGGCGCCGCCGAGCGCGGTGATCGCGACGTGGAGGACGAAGACGCGGGATCGCCAGCAGCGTTGACCAGCTTCGCCCGGCCGAGCGCGAACATCGCCGGCAGCAGCAGGTTGACCAGCAGCGCGGCCACCGTCCAGGCGCAGAGCAGCGCCGCGAAGACCCGCAGCTGAGTCGACCTGCGAGGCGTCGAAGCTGGAGGGCAGGACGTCGCCGATCAGCGTCGCGCCACCGGCGATCAGCGCCGCCAGCGCCGGGCGCGACGAGCAGCATCGCGTAGCGGAAGCCGGCCGGAACGGTGTCGGCGATCACCTCGCGCCAGTCGGCGAGGGCGCCGCGGCGCATGTCGGCGATCCGCGACATGCCGAGGGCGAAGCCGGTGGCCGCGACGAGGTAGCTGGCGAAGAGGTAGGCGTAGGAGAGCACCGTCGCGTCGCCGGCGCTGTAGTTGCTGGCGAAGGCGAGCGTGACCACGTAGAGGCCGTTGAAGGCGAGGTAGATCATGGTGCTGCCGAGGACGAGCCAGGCGCAGCGGGCGAAGCGGCGAAAGGTCAGCGTCGCCGCTCGCTTCGGCGCCGACGGGGCCGAGCGGCTGCTGCGGACGCCGTCGAGCATCGACGCTGCAGGTGACGACGGCCATCGCCAGCATCGACCAGCCCAGCGAGAGCTCGCCGGCCGCGCCCGACACCGCCAGGTAGACGACGAGGCCCGCGAGCGGCGCCGGCGATGTAGGCGCAGGCGATCCGGTCGAAGCGGTCGCGCACGGCGAGCAGGGTTGCGGCGCCGGCGGCCCAGAGCTGCAGGATCATCGCGAGGCCGAGGATCGGCAGGGCCGATTCGGTGACGCCGCGCCCGGCATCGCCGAGCCCGGGCGCCAGCAGCGCGGCCAGCGGCCGCGCCAGCGGGATCGTCGCGATCGCGACCGGCACCGCGATCGCGAGCAGCGCCAGGGCGAACTCGCGCGGGCGTGAGACGGGCCTCGTCGCCGACCAGCAGCGGCGCCGAGGTGACCCGGATGCTCTGGCTGAAGACGCCGAAGCTCGTGTAGAGGGCGAAGGCGACGAAGAAGCCGTCGGTGCGACCGTCGATGCCGAAGGAGCTGAGGTAGAGCAGCGCCTGGATGCCCGAGGTGGCGCCCATGGCGAGGGTCGCGATCGCCATCGCGACGCCCGGCGTGGGCGTGCTTCTCACGCAGCCCGTCCTTGTGGTCAACTGGCTGGGGAATGGCGGCAGGGGCCGCCGGGGGCACGGCTGTGCTGGTGCTCATGCCTCACTAACGGCCGCACCGGCTCAATACTTTGCCGCCGGTGGACAACGAGCACAAGAATCTTTTGAGCCTCGGCGTTTGTGCAGTGATGGCGCAGCCGAAAATGACCTTGCTCTCGGGGTTCGCGCGCTCGGTAGGGGCCTTTGCCGAGCGGCCGGCCCTGGAGGTCGCGGGCGAGACGCTCAGCTATGGAGAGCTGGGTCGGCGGGCCGCCGGCATCGGCGCCGCGATCGCCGAGCGCAGCCCGGATGGCGCACCACCCCTGACCGCGGTCTTTGCCTCGCGCAGCCCGGCGGCGTTCGCCGGTGTCCTCGGCGCGCTCTGGGCTGGCCACGGCTACGTCCCGCTCAACCCCGCCTTCCCGGCGAAGCGCTGTCGCGACATGCTGCTGCGCTCCGGCTGCCGCACTCTCGTCGTCGACGCCGGCCTCGGCGGCGCGGCTCGATCAGCTGCTCGAGGGCATCGACGAGCCGCCGGCGATGATCGCCCCGGACGAAGAGGGCGGAGCACTCGACTCCACGGCAGAGCCGGTCTTCCCCTCCGAGGACGCGATCGCGTATCTGCTCTTCACCTCCGGCAGCACCGGCAGCCCGAAGGGCGTCGGGGTCGCCCACCGGAACGTCGTCTCCTTCGTCGAGGCGGTTGCCGAGCGCTACGGGATCGACGAGAACGACCGCTTCTCGCAGACCTTCGACATGACCTTCGACCTCTCGGTCTTCGACATGTTCGTGGCCTGGGAGCGCGGCGCCTGCGTTTGCTGCCCGTCCGAGCGCCAGCTGATGGCGCCGGGCCGCTTCATCCGGGACTCCGAGCTGACGCGTCTGGTTCTCGGTGCCGTCGCTGGGCGCGGTGATGCGCCGGCTGCGCATGCTCAAGCCCGAGCAGCTACCCGAGCCTGCGCTGGAGCCTCTTCTGCGGCGAGCCGTTGCCGGCAGAGCTTGCCGGGGCATGGGCCGCGGCGGCGCCGTCATCCGTGGTCGAGAACCTCTACGGGCCAACCGAGGCGACGATCGCCTGCACCCTGCATCGCTTCCTGCCGGGGGAAGCCGGCGGCGACAACGGCGTGGTCCCGATCGGCGAGCCGATCGGCGCCACTCGAACGCTGGTCGTCGATCCAGATCTGCGCGAGGTGGCCCCCGGCGGTGACGGCGAGCTGCTGGTCGCGGGTCCGCAGGTGACGCCCGGGCTACTGGCAGGACGCCGAGAAGACCGCCGCCGCCTTCGTCATCCCTCCCGGCCTGGAGGAGACTCACTACCGGACTGGCGACCGGGTCAGGCGCCCCCTGCAGCCCGGCGAGCCGCTGGCCTACGTCGGCAGGATGGACCACCAGATCAAGGTGCTCGGCCACCGGGTCGAGCTCGGCGAGGTCGAGGCCGCGCTGCAGGGACGCCTCGGGCATCGACGCCGCGATCGCCGTCGGCTGGCCGCTGACCGAGAGCGGCGCGGGGGGGATCGCGGCCTTCCTGGGCGACCCCGAGATTGACCTGCAAGCGCTTGCGCAGCGCTCTCAGCGAGCGCCTGCCCGAGTACATGGTGCCGCGGCGCTTCGAGCTGCTGGAGGCGCTGCCACTCAACGCCAACGGCAAGTTCGACCGCAAGGCGATGCTGGCGCTGCTGCAGTCAGAGCAGACGGCGCCGGCCCGGCTCTGAGGCTCTCAGCGGGCTCCGGGCCCGTAGCGCCGGTCGGCGGGCGACCAGTTGATTCCGGCGTCGCCGCTGCGCAGGCGATAGTCGTCATCAACGGGACGGACGAATTGGGGCGAGCAGTCCCTCCTCGATGACGAGCCGAGCCGGGGCAGGGTTCCTTCCCACTGGCAAACCGTGTTGCCGGTCTCGGTGAAATTCGGGAAACCGCCGGTCCAGTCGCTCCAGCCGCGGTAGATCACGTTGTCGGCGACGACGACCGCGCCGAACGGGCCTTCGCGGAGCACCAGGGGAGAGCGGTTGCCCGGGGTCCAGACCGTGTTGCGGCTCAGCCTCAGGCCCTGCGCCGGGCCGAAGACCTGCACGATCGAGGGCGGGCCGCAATCGGACTCCGGTGGGTCGCAGGGCGCCGCATTGCGCAGCATCAGGTTGTCGGTGACGACAACGTTGGAGACCGCTTGCGGCTGGTCCTTGACGAAGAAGCCCTGACAGCGGTTGTCGTGCAGGTAGTTGCGCCGGAAGTAGAGGCCGTCGCCGCCCCAGACCGACTGCAGGCAGTCACTGTGATTGCCGTTCTCGCGCACGCCGGTGATCTCGTTGGCTTCGATCAGGATCCCGTAGGGGTCGGGGTCGGCGCTGTCGTGGTAGCGGTTGAGTCGAATTGCGTCCTCGCCGAAGGGTCCGGCGAAGAGGTTGCCGCGGACCGTCGTGTCGGCGATCGAGGTGGTGGTCGTGGGGCCGGCGTTGAGCCCGAAATAGCCGCCGCCAATGCGGTTGTTGAGGACCGAGATGCTGCGCGAACCGGGTTCGATGGTGATTTCGCCGGCCACGTTGAAGCGCGCCAGGGTCAGGTTTGCGCCACTCAGGTTGGCTCCGGCGATCCTCGCCTTGCCGGGGTTCTCGGCCCTCACCGTGACGCCCGGCCGGTCCTTGTCGGCGTCGAGCCTGAGCTCGTCGTAGCTCCCGTCGGCCAGGCAGACGATCGACCCCGGGGCCGAGGCATCGGCCGCTGATTGCGCTGCCGAGAGGCTCGAGACGCTGGTGGTGCACCCCCCGGCATGACCACCGCCCCTCGCCAGCGCCTCGACCTTGTCACCGCGGGAGCCGAGCAGCAGGACGAGCACGGCGCCAATGGCGACCAGGCCAACCACGGCCAATATCACCGGAATGCGAGAACCGCGGGTTCGAGCCATCACACAACAACGCGCCCGACCCGCCGTTCCTTTGCCGGCGGGTCGAGCGCTGTCGGCGCTTCAGGCCTCGGTCAGGGCCCGTAGTGCTGTTCGGCCGGTGCCCAGTCGACGCCGCGGTCCGAGCCGATCAGGCGCAGATCGTCGGCGGCGGGGTTGTTGAATGCGGGGGCGCAATTGACCGTCTCGCCCGGTGTCTGGGAGGGCCAGCTGCCACCTTCGGCTGTTTCACGCTTGCAGCGCGTGTTGTTGGCGAAGGTGATGGCGGACATGTTGGTGTTGTTCCAGAGCCGGTAGATCACGTTGTTTTCGATCTTCGTGTCGGCGCCAGTGCCGTTCTGGAAGGTGGCAACCTGATCGCCGGTCCAGAAGGTGTTGCGGCGCATAACGAAGCCGGAGTAGGGCCCGAAGACCTGGAAGTAGGCGGGCTGGCCGCAGCCAGAGGCCCCTTCGCACGGTTCGTTGTTGCGGACGAAGAGGTTGTCTTCGACGTTGATGCCGACGACGGGGCTCGCCTGGTCCTTGACGAAGAAGCCCTGGCAGCGGTTGTCGTGCAGGTAGTTCTTGCGGTAAACGAGATGATCGCCGACCCAGACCGCCTGCAGGCAGTCGCTGTGGTTGCCGTTCTCGCGCACGCCGCTGATCTCGTTGCCTTCGATCAGGATGCCGATCCCGTTGCCATCGGCGTCGTGATAGCGGTTGAGTCGAATCGCGTCCTCGCCGAAGGGCCCGACGAGCTTGTTGTTGGTGATCGCCGCGTCGTTGATCTGAGTGCTCGACGTCGGCCCGGCGTTGACGCCCATGTAGCCACCGGTGATCCGGTTGTGGTCGACGACCATGCCGGTGGTGCCCGGCTCGATCGTGACCTCGCCGTTGATGTTGAAGCGGGCAAGCGTCAAGCGGGCGCCGCTCAGCGTCGTGCTGCCGAGGGTGGCTTTGCCCGGGTGCTCGGCGCGCATGGTCACACCGGGCGCCGCCTTGGTCGTGTTGAGGGCGAGTGAGCCGTAGCTGCCGTCGGCAAGGCAGACGACCGAGCCCGGCGAGGCCGAGGAGACGGCCGACTGGGCGGCCGACGTGCTCGTGACCACCGAGGTGCATTCCTCGTTGGGGGGCGGTGGCGGCGGTGGCGGGGTGACCACTTCGCTTTCCACCGTCCAGCTCTGAGCGGCCGGAGTGCCGTCGACGTTTTTGGCCGCGTCGATCGCCCGCACCGAGAACTGGTGAGAGCCGACCGCTACGCCGGAGTAGGCCTTCGGCGTGGTGCAGCCTGCCCAGCTGCCACTGTCGAGCTTGCATTCGAAGCTCGATCCCGCCTCGCTGGAGGAGAAGGCGAAGCTGGCCGAGGTCGAGGTGGTTTTTGCCGCCGGCCCGCTGGTGATCGAGGTCTGGGGAGCCGTGGTGTCAGTCGGGGGAGGGGGAGTTTCAGCTTCCTCCACCGTCCAGCTCTGAGTGGCCGGGGTCGCATCGACGTTTTTGGCGGCGTCAATTGCCCTGACCGAGAATTGGTGAGAGCCATCATCGAGGGCAGCGTAGGCTTTCGGTGTCGCGCAGGACGACCAGCCGGCAGCGTCGAGCTTGCACTGGAAGGTCGAACCCGCCTCGCTGGATTTGAACGAGAAGTCCGCTGATTCGGACGTCGTAACGGCGGCGGGTGCGCTGGTGATCGAAGTCTGTGGTGGTGTGGTGTCCGCGGGTGGCGGGGTGACCACTTCGCTTTCCACCGTCCAGCTCTGAGCGGCCGGAGTGCCGTCGACGTTTTTGGCCGCGTCGATCGCCCGCACCGAGAACTGGTGAGAGCCGACCGCTACGCCGGAGTAGGCCTTGGGCGTGGTGCAGCCTGCCCAGCTGCCGCTGTCGAGCTTGCATTCGAAGCTCGATCCCGCCTCGCTGGATGAGAAGGCGAAGCTGGCCGAGGTCGAGGTGGTTTTTGCCGCCGGCCCGCTGGTGATCGAGGTCTGGGGAGCCGTGGTGTCAGTCGGAGGGGGAGTGGGGGTCGGAGGCGTGCCGGGATAATGGTGGTGAAAGCGGAAGTAACGGGCGCGGCTGACGAGCACCGCCTGCCCGAGCGTCCCACGCTGGACCTTGCTATTGGTCGGCTTGGTCGATCTTCCCAAGAGCGCCAAGGGCCCGCTGGCAAAAGCAAATGAGGCGGTTACACCGACCGAGGCGACGACAAGCACTGCCGCTACCCCCATCAGCGTTGACCGTGACTTCACGTTCCGACTGGTGGGCAGCATTTCAGTCTCCTTTCGCGGCATTGCCGCATAGGTCGGCATCTGGGCCGATCTAAAAGCGCGTCGGCCCCTGATGCCCGACGAATGTTCGATACCCGGCCCTGGCTCCCTGAACCATTTATTGCGGCAAAACTTTGATCCAGGGCCTCGTCGGAGGCACGGAAAATGGCGGCGGAGAGTCGAAACTGCCCGAAGCTAAAAGTTAGGAGGCGGGCGCCCCGGCCCGCGGATTCCTAGGGCCCGAAATGCTGTTCGGCCGGCGCCCAGTCAACCCCGCGGTCAGAGCCGATCAGGCGGAAATCATCGGCAGCGGGGTTGTTGAAGGCGGGGCTGCAGTCAACCGTCTCGCCGGGCGCCTGCGATGGCCAGGCGCCGCCTGCGGCGGTTTCACGCTGGCAGCGTGTGTTATTGGCATAGGTGATTCCAGAAAGGTCCGTATTGGTCCAGAAACGGTCGACGACATTGGATTCCATCGACGTTCCGGGTCCTGCTCCTTCTTGGAAGGTCGCCACGACCTCGCCCTGCCAAATCGTGTTACGGCGCATCGTGAAGTCTTGGTACGGCCCGAAGACCTGGAAGTAAGCAGGCTGTCCACAGCCGGACGCGCCTTCGCAGGGTTCGCTGTTGCGAAGGAAGAGGTTGTCTTCGGCCGTGATGCCGACGACCGTGTCGGGCTGGTCCTTGACGAAGAAGCCCTGGCAGCGGTTGTCGTGCAGGTAGTTGCGCTGGAAGTAGAGGGCGTCACCGCCCCAGACCGATTGCAGGCAGTCACTGTGGTTGCCGTTCTCGCGCACGCCGCTGATCTCGTTGGCTTCGATCAGGATCCCGTAGGGGTCCGGGTCGGCGCTGTCGTGGTAGCGGTTGATTCGCAGCGCGTCCTCGCCGAAGGGGCCGACGAGCTGGTTGCCGCGGATCGTCGTGTCGGAGATCGAGGTCGAGGTCGTCGGCCCGGCGTTGATGCCCATGTAGCCGCCGCTGATGCGGTTGTATTCGATCGCGATCGCTTCCGACCCCGGTTGCACGGTGACTTCGTTGGTGATGTCGAAGCGGGCCAGGGTCAGGTGGCTGCCGTCAAGTGAAGCGCCGTCGATCGTGGCCCGACCGGGATGCTCCGCCTGCAGGGTGACCTCGGCTGACTTCGAGGCTGACAGGGATACCCCACCGTAGGAGCCGTCGGCGAGGCAGATGGCTGACCCGGCAGCGGCGGCAGCGATGGCCGACTCGGCTGCGGTGACGCTCGTAACCACGCTTGAGCATTCGACGGGCGGTGGCGGTGGAGGGGGCGGGGGGGGAGGTTCCCCTACCGTCCAGCTCCGCGTCGCCGGGGTCGCGTCGACGTTAAGGGCCGTGTCGATGGCGCGGACGGAGAACTGGTGCGGGCCGACGGCGAAGCCCGAGTAAGCGCTTGGCGAGATGCAGATTCCCCAGCCGGCGCCGTCGAGGTTGCATTCGAAGCTCGAGCTCGCCTCGCTCGAGGCGAAGGCAAAGCTCGCCGAGGTGGAGGTCGTCGTTGCCGCCGGGCCGCTGGAGATCGACGTCTGCGGCGGGGTGGTGTCTGGGGGCGGGGGTGGGCCGACCAGCTCTTCGACCGTCCAGGTGCGGACAGCCGGAGTTGCGTCGACGTTTTCAGCCCCGTCGATCGCCCGCACCGCGAGCTGGTGAGGGCCGACCGCGACCACGGAGTACGCCTCCGGCGTGGCGCAGGGCGCCCAGCCGGCGCCGTCGAGGTTGCATTCGAAGCTCGATCCAAGCTCACTGGAGGAGAAGACGAACCTGGCCGTGGTGGCGGTCGTGGTCGCCGGAGGGCCAGCGGAGATCGAGGTCTGTGGCGGGGTGGTGTCGACGGCTGCCGGGGGCTTCGGGCTCGGCGGGCGCGAGGTGACGACGATCGGCGTCACGCCAGCGGGCGCAGCGGCCGAATCGCCGCCCGGGGAATCGCCCTGCTGTCGCGCTGACCCGCCGACGGCGACCTGCCTGGAGAGCCCCCGCAGAAGGGCGCCACGACCACATGGCTGGCGTCGCGGCGCCAGGGCAGGACGACTCGCTGCCCGGGGCTTGGCAGGGACTACAACCGCGTAGACATTGCCGGGCGCCGCCGCATGGCCCTTGATCAAACCGGTCTTGGCGCAGACGACAGCGACCCGCGGCGCCTGCTCCAAAGCCGGGCCACGCGCAAGCGCGAGACCACCCAGCGAGGCGGTCGTGACGATAGCTACAACGACTCCCAGCCTCCAGTGAAGGCGCTCTGCCAAGAACTGGTTCATATCCTCCCTGGCCAACTCACCGTCGACCAGGTTGACATGTTATCTGGCTGCGAAGTGCTGTGCAATCTGCGTCGCGGTCAGAGCTTCGTCGTAGATCGCGACCTCGTCGAGGGCGCCTTTGCCGAACAGCGAGTTGCCATTGCGCGACATGAAGTAGAGCGTCGAGTTGGCGAAGTTGCCGGCGCCGGTGCCGCTCGATGCCCTTGGTGACCGAGACCGCTTTGCCGTCGACGTAGACGGTGATCACCTGGGTGGGGACGATGGTCGCCGTGTTGAGGACGATCGCGTAGTGGTGCCAGGCGCCGGCCGAGGGCCTGGTGAAGTAGGCGTTGTTGCGCGAGCCGTTGCGCCCGAGCGCGACTTCGAAGCGGCCTACCAGAAGTGCTGGAGTTGGGGTTGATCGAGGAAGCCGCCGTTGGTGTTGCTGGAGTTCGCGGTGAACTCGAAGGCGAGCTTGTCGTCGTTGGCGAAGGTGGTCCAGTTGAGCCAGAACTCGACCGTCAGGCGTTGGGTGCCGGAGAGGTTGAGCGAGGCCGACGGCGAGTCGTTGCTGCCGTCGAAGCTGGCGGCGGTGTTGGGGTCGAGCGTCAGCGGGCTGGCCACGCCGAGGGTCGACGCCGTTCATGAGCGGTCGCGTTGCGTCCGCCGACGCTGTCGGCCAAGGTCGGTGCCCGAGGCCTCGCCAAGGCGCCAGTAGTCGATCAGGTCCGGAGGTGGTGCTGACGGCCGCGTTGTAGGGGCCGCGGACAGTGAGTGAGCGCGTCGTCGTTGCGGTGGCGCCGTCGTTGTCGGTGACCCGCAGGCCGATCGTCTGGGTCGCCGGCAGTCGGTGAAGGAGCGCGTGGTCGTGGCGGTGGCGCCGGTGTTCGTCTCGTAGCTGCCGTTGCCGTCGAGGTCCCATTCGTATTTGGCGACCGTGCCGTCGGGGTCGGTGGAGCCCGAGGCGTTGAAGGTGACGGTGGCGCCGGCCGTTGCGGGGTTGGGCGAGACGGTGAAGGAGGCGGTCGGCGGGCGGTTCTGGATCGTCACCGTTTGCGTCGTCGTCGCCGTCGCGCCGATGTTGTCGGTGACCCGCAGGCCGATCGTGCGGGCGCCGATGGTGGCGTAGGTTTTGGTCGTCGTCGCCGTCGCGCCCGTGTTGGTCTCGTAGCTGCCGTTGCCGTCGAGGTCCCATTCGTATTTGGCGATCGTGCCGTCGGGGTCTTTCGAGGCCGAGCCGTTGAAGCTGACCGTCGCGTTGACCGGTCGGCCGGGTTGGGCGTCGCGGTGAAGGACGCCGTGGGAGCGCGATTCTGAACGGTCAGAGCAACGCTTGTGGTCGCCGTGCCGCCGCTGTTGTCGGTCACCCGCAGGCCGACCGTGCGGTTGCCCGGGGTGGCGAAGGCCGTGCTCGCAGTCGCCGTGGCGCCGGTGTTGGTCTCGTAGCTGCCGTTGCCGTCGAGGTCCCATTCGTATTTGGCGATCGTGCCGTCGGGGTCGCTGGAGGCGGAGCCGTTGAAGGTCACGCTTGCGCCGCTGACCACGGGGTTCGGCGTCGCCGTGAAGGACGCTGTCGGGGACGCGGTTCTGAACCGTCACCGTCCGCGTCGTCGTCGCCGTGGCGCCTTCGTTGTCGGTGACCCGCAGCCCGACCGTGCGGTTGCCCGGGGTGGCGTAGGTCTTGCTCGCAGTCGCCGTGGCGCCCGTATTGGTCTCGTAGCTGCCGTTGCCGTCGAGGTCCCATTCGTATTTGGCGATCGTGCCGTCGGGGTCGCTGGAGGCGGAGCCGTTGAAGGTGACGGCCGTGCCCGATCGGGGCCGGGCTCGGCGTCGCCGTGAAGGAGGCCGCGGGTACGCGGTTCTGGATCGTCACCGTCCGCGTCGTCGTCGCGGTGGCGCCCTGGTTGTCGGTGACCCGCAGCCCGACCGTCTGGCTGCCGGCGGTTGCGTAGGAGCTGACTCGTGGTCGCCGTCGCGCCGGTGTTGGTCTCGTAGCTGCCGTTGCCGTCGAGGTCCCATTCGTATTTGGCGACGGTGCCGTCGGGGTCGCTGGAAGCCGAGCCGTTGAAGGTGACCGTGGCGCCGGTCGGCAGCCGGGTTCGGGCGTAGCGGTGAAGGAGGCGGCGGGGGCGTGGTTCTGGATCGTCACGGTCTGCGTCGTCGTCGCCGTGGCGCCATCGTCGTCGGTGACCCGCAGGCCGACGCTGACGTTGCCCTGGCGCTGGCGTAGGTCTTGGTCGTCGTCGCCGTCGTCGCCGGTGTTGGTCTCGTAGCTGCCGTTGCCGTCGAGGTCCCACTCGTATTTGGCGACGTGCCGTCGGGGTCGCTGGAAGCCGAGGCGTTGAAGGTGACCTGGTTCCGCCGGTCACGGCCGGGTTCGGCGTGGCGGTGAAGGATGCCGCCGGCGCCCGGTTCTGGACCGTCACGGTCTGCGGTCGTCGTCGCCGTGGCCCCGTCGCCGTCGGTGACCCGCAGGCCGACCGTGCGATTGCCGGCATTGGCGTAGGCTCTGGCTCGCGGTCGCCGTCGCACCGGTGTTCGTCTCGTAGCTGCCGTTGCCGTCGAGGTCCCACTCGTATTTGGCGATCGGGCCGTCCGGATCAGCTGGAGGCCGAAGCGTCGAAGTTGACCTGCGTCGCCGGTCGGCGTCGGGTCGGGCGGCGCCGTGAAGGAGGCCGTCGGTGGGCTGTTCTGCACGGTGACGGTGCGGGTCGTGGTCGCCGCGGTTCCCCGGTTGTCGGTGACCCGCAGGCCGACGTTCACGCCGCCCTGGGTCGCGTAGGACGTGGCTCGCGGTCGGGGTCGTCGCCGGTGTCGGTCTCATAGCTGCCGTTGCCGTCGAGGTCCCACTCGTATTTGGCGACGGTGCCGTCGGGGTCGCTCGGAGGCGGCGGCGTCGAAGCTCACCGGCATTGCCGTCTGCGACCGGGTTGGGAGCGGCTGTGAAGGAGGCGGCGGGCGGCTTTGTTGGCGACTGGCTCGAAGTAGTGCTCGGCGATCGTCGCCGGCGCTCGAGCGCCCGGCCGTAGAGCGCGACCTCGTCGAGGTTGCCGTCGCCGAACAGCGCCGAGCGCGTTGCGCGACATGAAGTAGAGCGTCGAGTTGGCGAAGTTGCCGGCGCCGGTGCCGCTGGCGGTCTTGTTGAAGGCGACCGGCTGGCCGTCGACGTAGGGAACGATCTGCTGTGCGGCCGGGGCCGTGGTGTCGAGGACGAAGGCGTAGTGGTGCCAGGCGCCGGCGCTGGGGCGGGCGAAGTAGGCGACGTTGCGCGAGGCGCCGCGGCCGAGCGCGACCGCGAACTGCCGCTAGCTCGCCGCGTTGGGGTCGACCAGGAAGCCGCCGGCGTCGTCGTTGAAGTTGGGCGTGTACTCGAAGGCGAGGCTGGTCGTCGTTGGCGTAGGCGTTCCAGTTCATCCAGAATTCGAGCGTCAGCGGCGCTCGTGCCGGAGAGGTCGAGGGCGGCGCTGGCGGCGTCGTCGTTGCCGTCGAAGCTCGCCGCCGTGTCGGGGTCGTTCGGGATCGCGCCCGGCGACGCCCATCGTCGACGCCGCCCGTCGGCGGTGGCCGGACTGGGGCCGACGCTATCGGCGAAGGTCGACGCCGCGATCTCGCCCAGGCGCCAGTAGTCGAGCAGGCCGGGCGTGTCGAGCTGACGGCGGCGGCGTAGCCGGCTGCTCGCCGGCGTTGACCGTGAGGGTCCGGGTGGTGGTCGCGGTGGCGCCGCGTCGTCGGTGACCCGCAGGCCGACGGTGACGTCGCCCGCGGTCGGCGTAGGAGCTTGCTCGCCGTCGGCGTCGCGCCGGTGTCGGTCTCGTAGCTGCCGTTGCCGTCGAGGTCCCATTCGTATTTGGCGATCGTGCCGTCGGGGTCGCTGGAGGCCGAGGCGTCGAAGCTGACCTGCTGGCCGGCCGTGCGCCGGATTGGGCACTGGTTGAAAGAGCCGCGTGGGGGGCTGGTTGTTCGCAACCGTGAGCGCTCGCGTCGTCGTCGCCGTGCTGCCTTCGTTGTCGGTGACCCGCAGGCCGATCGTGTATTTGCCTTCGGTCGCGTAGGTCTGACTCACCGTCGGCGTCGTGCCCGTGTCGGTCTCATAGCTGCCGTTGCCGTCGAGGTCCCATTCGTATTTGGCGATCGTGCCGTCGGGGTCTTTGGAGGCCGAGGCGTCGAAGTTGACCTGCTGGCCGGGCTGGGCGAAACCGGGCGCCTGGAAGGACGCGGTGGGTCGCTTGTTGACGCCGAAGCTCTGGTAGTGCTGGGCAGATCGTCCCGGCGTCCAGCGCCCGGCCGTAGAGCGCGACCTCGTCGAGGTCGCCGGCGCCGAAGAGCGCCGAGCCGTTGCGCGACATGAAGTAGAGCGTCGAGTTGGCGAAGTTGCCGGCTCCGGTGCCGCTGGCCGGCTTTGTGAAGGCGACCGGCCTGGCCGTCGACGTAGGGCAGCGATCTGCTGGGTCGCCGGGGCCGTGGTGTCGAGGACGAAGGCGTAGTGGTGCCAGGCGCCGGCGCTGGGCCGGGCGAAGAGGCGACGTTGCGCGATTCGCCGCCGCCGAGCGCGACCGCGAAGCTGCCGAGCTCGCCGTTGGGGTCGACCAGGAAGCCACCGTCGCCGTCGTTGAAGTTGGGCGTGTACTCGAAGGCGAGGTCGTCGTCGTTGGCCCAGGCGTTCCACTTCATCCAGAATTCGAGCGTCAGCGGCGCTCTTGCCGGAGAGGTCGAGGGCGGCGCTGGCGGCGTCGTCGTTGCCGTCGAAGCGCACCGCGGTGTTGGGGTCGTTGCGAACGCCGCCGGGCACCGCGAAGGTCGGCGCCGCCTGTCGGCGGTCGCGGGGCTGCGCGCCGGCGCTGTCGGCCAAGGTCGGGCCGGATGCGTCGCCCAGGCGCCAGTAGTCGAGCAGGCCCGGGGTTTCGCTGACGGCGTCGCGAGTAGCTGAGCTGCCCGCCCGAGCTGACGGTCAGCGTGCGCGTCGTCGTCGCGGTCGCGCCGCCGTTGTCGGTGACCCGCAGGCCGACGGTGACTTCGCCGCTGCTGACGAGTAGGCTGCGGCTTGTCGTCGGCGTCGCTCCCGTGTCGGTCTCATAGCTGCCGTTGCCGTCGAGGTCCCATTCGTATTTGGCGATCGTGCCGTCGGGGTCGTTGGAGGCGGAGGCGTCGAAGCTGACCTGCTCACCGACCGCAGCCGGGTTGGGGGAGGCGGTGAAGGCTGGCCGTCGGCGACTGGTTCTGGCCGATCGAGATCGTTCGCGTCGTCGTCCCGGTGGCGCCTTCGTTGTCGGTGACCCGCAGGCCGACGACGACTTTGCCTTCGGTCGCGTAGGTCTGATTCACCGTCGGGGTCGTCCCGGTGCTGGTCTCGTAGCTGCCGTTGCCGTCGAGGTCCCATTCGTATTTGGCGATCGTGCCGTCGGGGTCTTTCGAGGCGGAGGCGTCGAAGCTCACCTGCTGGCCCGGTTTGGCCGAGGCTGGGCGCGCTGTGAAGGAGGCGACTGGGCGGCGGTTGGTGCTGTCGCTGTTGAACTGTTCGGAGATCGTCGCGGCGCTGAGGGCGCGGTTGTAGACGGCGACCTCGTCGAGGTCGCCTTCGCCGAACAGGGATCCGGCTCCGCGCGACATGAAGTAGAGCGTCGAGTTGGCGAAGTTGCCCGCCCCGGTGCCGTTCTCGGGCTTGGTGAAGGGGACCGGTTCGCCGTCGACGTAGGGGATGATCTGCTGTTCCGCCGGGGCCGAGGTGTCGAGCACGAAGGCGTAGTGGTGCCAGGCGCCGGAGCTCGGCCGTTCGAAGTAGGCGGTGTTGCGCGATTCGCCGCGACCGATGCCGACGGCGAACTTGCCGCCGAACTGGGGCGCGTTGGGATCGATCAGGAAGCCGCCGCGGGTTGTCGTGGTAGCTGCCGGTCAGCTCCATCGCGAGGTGGTCGTCGTTGGCGAAGTGCGCTTCATCCAGAACTCGACCGTGACCGCGTGGGTGCCGGAGAGGTCGACGGAAGCGCTGGCGGCGTCGTTGATGCCGTCGAAGTGCGCTGCCGTGTCGGGGTCTTCCGGCACGCCGCCGGGAACGCCCATGGTGACGCCGCCTTCCGCGGTGGCGGGCTGGTGCCGACGCTGTCGGCGAAGGTGGTGCCCGAAGTCTCGCCCAGGCGCCAGTAGTCGAGCCAGGCCAGGGGTTCCCAGCACGGTGGTGCTGTAGTTGCTGACGCCGCCTTTGTTGACGGTCAGCGGCAGGGTCGTGGTCGCGGTCTTGCCGCCGTTGTCGGTCACCCGAGGCCGATGTTGAAGGTCGCCTTTGGCTTGCGTAGGTGCGGCTCGTCGTCGGGGTGGAGCCGCGTGTTGGTCTCGTAGCTGCCGTTGCCGTCGAGGTCCCATTCGTATTTGGCGATCGTGCCGTCGGGGTCGACCGGAGGCGGAGCCGTTGAAGGCGACCGCGTTCGCCGATCACGCTGACGTTCGGCGTGATGGTGAAGCTCGCCGTCGGGCGGCTGGTTGTCGATGATCCTGATCGTCTGCACCGCCAGGTCGGTGGCGCCTTCGTTGTCGGTCACCCGCAGGCGGACGTCGAGTTCGCCCTCGGCGGGGTAGGTGTGGGTGACTTTCGGGCTCGAGCCCGAGTTGGTCTCGAAGCTGCCGTCGCCGTCGAGGTCCCATTCGTATTTGGCGATCGTGCCGTCGGGGTCGATCGAGGCGGAGGCGTTGAAGGTGACCGATTTGCCGGTTTTGGTCGGGTTCGGGGAGATCGTGAAGCCGCCGTTCGGGGGCGGTTCGATCCGCCGGGTCGAGCGTCACGTCTTCGGGCGTGATGCGGCTGGACGCCCATGTCGGAGAAGACGTTGTAGGTCGACCTGCTGGATCCGCTCGATCGACGTCGCTGGAGAGGCCGTAGGACCACTGCATCGTGCCGGCGGCGAAGACCATTGCGCCGCTGGGCGCGGTGTAGGTGACCGCACCGATCGTCCCCGGCTGGCCCGGCGGCGGCTGGGTGTTGCGCAGCCGGCCCTCGTCCTGGATCCAGGAGTTGTCGTTGGCGACCTGCACGTCGGTTGAGGAAAGTCGCTTGACCCCGCTTGGCTGGCGCGAGACGTACTGCGCCTGGGTCGGGACCGTGTCCCACTCCCAGCCGATCAAACGAGCCGATGTTGGTCGTCGAGTTCTCGGAGATGCCGGTGTTGCGCCAGAGCCGGTTGGCGGCGAATTCTTCGCTGCTGTTGCCGGGCGGCACCGTGACCGGGAAGTCGCGCTCGTCGTTGTCGCCGACGTACATGATCCCGAAGAGCTGGTTCTCCGGCATGTCGGGGCCGACCCGGCCGCCGGGCGGCGCGTTGGGGTCGCCCGGGGGGGCGCCGTTGTCGCGGAAGGTCGTGGTCGAGTTCTGCGGGTTGTCGTCGGGCGTGCCGGCGATGCCGTCGAGGCCGAGGGCATCGTCCGCCGTGCCTTTGACCCCGTCCGGGCCCCAGTCGTTGGCGCTGACCGTGCCGGTGCCTTCGGAGCCGTTGCCCTCGACCGTCTTGTAACAGACGAGGGTGCGGTTGCCGTCCTCGTAGCGGACCTTCCAGTAGGCGGTGTTGGCGCTGAAGGAGGCGATGTTGATGCCGGCGTTGCGCGCCGCCAGGAAGCCGTTGAACTGCCCCAGGGACCAGTACTCGGAGTGCCCCGAGACGACGATCGTGCCGTGTTCTTTCAGTTCGGCCGGGGTGGATTGGAGGTGGACGTCGTCGGTGTAGGAGACGTCGTAGCCCTGCCGCTCCAGCCAGGAGAGCAGGTCGAAGTCGGGGCCGAAGAACCAGTCGTGGTAGGCGCCGGCACGGTTGAAGGGCCTGTCGAAGGAGACCTTGACCGCGCGGCTGGTGCCGGAGACCGTGTTTTCGCCCTCGGTGCCGAAGTAGAGCGACTTGCCGCCGAAGGTGTTGTAGGCCTCGTAGGTGGCGATCGGCAGGACGTAGAGGATCTTCGACTTGGGCGTGCGTTTGTCGTCGCGCACGGTGAAGACGACCTGCGTCTGCTCGCCGGTCGAGGCGCTGACCTTGGCGAGGTAGACCCCGGAGGCCGGGAAGGCGCTGCCGGGGATCGTGTAGGTCGGCGCCCAGTTGGCGCAGCTGACCTTGCCCGTCGTCGGGTCCATTTCTTCGCAGGCGAAGGTGTTGTTGATCGCGACTTTGGTGGCGCTGTTGACGAGCCGCCCGCCGAGCCCTTCGTAGTAGCCCATGCGGTAGACGTCGATGCTCACCGTTTTGGTCGGGGAGACCGGGCCGTTGCGGCCGATCTTGAGCGTCACCGCTTCGCCGAGGTTGACGCTGGTCTGGGTCGTGAAGCCGCCGAGGTCGGGGCTGTCCTCTTCGGTGCCGCGCCAGGCCGAGGTGCCCGTCTTGCACTGGTTCTCATTGACGACGGGGTTCGAGTTGGGGCAGGCGACTTCGGCCTGCGCCTTGGCGTGCCCGAAGCAAGTGAAGAGGAGAAGCAGGCCGAGCCCAAGGGCCAGCGCGACGACGCCGCGTGGGCCAATCAGGCCGGCGCGGCTCCCCTCTGGGCGTAGACCGCGCATGCTCCGAGTCTTCCAGGAGGAGGGAGTACCCGCCGGGTGAAAAAAGGTCAGACCACTTGCTCGGCGCACTACTGTCACCTTCCAGTTGAGGTTGAGGGTTGAAGGTTTGGGCTGTCGGTAAGGGCAAGGTCGAGGAGCGAGTCGAAGCGCCTGCTCCAGGAGCTCTCGTCGATGAAATGGCGGCGCGAAACGTCGTCCCAGCGACCGAGGTCGAGGGCCGCGCTCGCGGCTGCGCCGAAGTCCTCGCCACCCTGCGCGAGCTTCACCCGGGGCGGGCAGACGGGGGCGATGCCGGGAAGGTCGGTTGCGGCAACCGGGATCCCGGCGCCAAGGTACTCGAAGAGCTTCAGCGGGCTCATCGCCTTGGTCTGCTCGCTGCGCACGTGGGGGACGAGGCCGAGGTCGGCAGCGGCCACCACGGCGATCAGCTCCTGCCTGGCAATCGGAGGCCTGATGTGGACGTTGGGCAGCTCGGCCGAGCTTGGCCACCGGGCCACGATCACCGTCGCGACCGATCAGGACCACGGAGCCCTCGGGGTGCGCCGCGGCGAGGGCTTCGCACGGCAGCCGGGTCGATCCGCTCGTCGAGCGTGCCGACGTAGACCATGCGCGGTCCGGGAAGCTCGAGGAACCAGCCCGGCGCCGGCGCCGGGTCGTTCCACTCGGCCGGGATCAGCCCAGTCGGGATGACCGCGCCCGGGCCGGAAGGGTCGACGCTCTGCAAGGACTTGGGAGTGAGGCCGACGGCCCTCCTGCCGGCCTCGCGCATGCGGGCAAAGGAGACCTCGTAGGCGGGCCACCAGGGACTGAGCGGCGGGTGGGCGGTGAGGTCGTCGTTGGCGTAGTAGGTGACCGGCCCGGCCCAGTCGAAGTGGCCGAAGCCGGCGATCAGCGGATGGGCGGTGATGACTGCGGGCCGCTGCAGGCCAAACTCCTCGGCCGCGGCGCGAACGCTGCGCTCGTACCTGGCGCAGCTGCGCTCGATCGCGGCGATCCGGGTCGAGTCGGTTCGCCGCAGTCGCAGCGGCTCGTAGAGACGGCGGCTCGCCGATTCCGGGAACGAGGCCCTCGGCGGGGCTCGAGCGCCGGCCGCAACAGCTTTGCCGGCAGCGAGCGGAAGGGGTTGCAGACGAGCAGGCGGGAGACCCGCGGGGACTCGATCAGCTTGACCGCGAGCTGGTCTTCGGGGTGGATCTGACGGCGGCGAATGGCGCCGGCCCAAGACGTGTAGCCAAGCAGCAGCAGCACGTCGTCGACCGGGGTCGGCGGGCGCGTCGAGCCGCGAGGGAAGGCTTGCCGTGGAGGTGGCCATCGCAAAATCAACGCTGCGGGCCACGCCCGGCTTTTGCCGCCGCAAGTCGTCTCGCCGGCGACTCGTTTATTCCTTGCCCATGGATGCAGCCGAGCCAACCCCCGAGGGGCTGCGCGATGCGGCGGTCGCCGGCGTGCGCTGGATCGCGATCGCCAAGGTGGTTGGGGAAAGCGCCCAGCTGGTCGCCGCCGTGGTCCTCGCCCGCCTGATCGTCCCCGCTGAATTCGGCCACGCCGCAATCGCCCTGATCCTGGTCCCGCTGGCCGCGATCCTCACCTTCGAGGGCTTCGGCAGCGCCCTCGTCCAGCGCAAGGAGATCGACCAGGGGCACCTGGAGACGGCGATGCTGGCCAGCCTGCTCGGCGGCGTCGGCGCTCTCGGCGCTCACCTTCCTCGCTCGCCCCGCTTGGTTGCGGCGCCGATGTTCGGAGAGCGGACGTCGGAGCTTGGTCCAGCTCGCCTCGCCGCTGTTCCTGATCGCCGGCTTCAGCGCGGTCTCGCGCTCGCTGCTCTGGCGCGAGCTCGAGTTCCGCAACGTCAGCCTGATCGAATCCGGCGCGGTAGCGCTTGGCGCCACGGTCGTCGTCGGCCTCGCGCTCGCCGGGCTCGAAGGCGAGGCAATCGTGCTCGGCGCGATGGCGGGCGGCACTGCTCGCGAGCCTGCTGTTCGTGGTCGTCGTGCGGCCCTGCTGGCCGCGCTGGCACGGCCGCCAGCTGCGCGAGATCGTCGGCTTCGGCGGTCCGGCCTCCGGCGCCGGGCTGCTGCACGTGGCGATCACCAACGTCGACTACACGATCCTCGCCGCCCGCCTCAGCTCCGCGCAGGTCGGTTTCTACTGGCGCGCCTTCCAGCTCGGCGTCGTCTACCAGGACAAGATCAGCGGGATCATGATGCGACTGGCCTTCCCCGTCTACTCGCGCACCCGCGACCTCGCCGAGCTCACCCGTCTGCACGAGCGGGCGACGCGGGTGCACGCGGCGACGGTGGTGCCGCTGCTGGCGATCCTGATCGTCACCGCGCCGGTGCTGATCCCCTGGCTGTTCGGCAGCGACTGGGGCCCGTCGGTGCTGCCGACCCAGATCCTCGCCGTCGCCGGGATGATCGCCGCGATCCTCACCGGCTTCCCCCAGGTCCTGCTCGCCGCGGGCAAGCCGCGGGCGCTGCTCTACTTCAACGTCGCGCTGCTGGCCGTGTACGGGGGGGCCGTGCTCGCCACCGTCGAGCGGGGGATCGTCGCCGTCGCGATCGCCGTGGTGGCGGTCTACCTCGCCCAGCTGGTCGTCGTCTACGCGGTCCTGCTGCGCCGGGTGGTCGGCATTCCGGTCAGCCAGATGGTCAGCGACCTGGCTCCCGCCGTCCTCGGCAGCCTTGCCCTGCTGGCGGTCTGCTTTCCGCTCGTCCACCTGCTGCGTGGGATCGAGGCGCCGCCGATCGTGATCCTCGCCGCGGCGGGATCGATCGGGCTGTCGATCCACTGCCTGGTGGTGCGCCAATTCTTCCCCGCCGTCTGGCACGACCTGGTGGCGCTGGCGAGCCGCGTGCTGCCCTCGGCGATGACGCGCCGCGGCCGCGCGACGGCGGAGGCAGAAGCAGTCAGCGTTCCGCAATGACGTGCAGGCAGTCGCCCTCGCCGATCTGGTCGCTGAGGAAGAGCAGCGGCGCCAGCAGCCAGGCGAGGACCCTGAAGGCGCGCCCTTCGGAGCGCATCTCGCCGAAGATCGCGTACTGAAGGCTGCCCAGCGGGCTGGGCCTCATCGAGATTGCCTCGAAGGCGAGCGGGCGCAAGCCGCTGCGCTCGACCAGGCCGCCCAGCGAGTCGCGGTCGAAGTGCTGGAGGTGCCTCGGCAGATCGAGCTGGAACCAGGCGGAGCCAAAGAGGCGCCGGTGCCAACTGCCGAAGTTCGGCACCGCGACCGCCAGCAGCCCACCGGGGCGCAGCAGTCGGGCAGCGTCCGCCAGCGCCTCGGCCGGTTTGTCGATGTGCTCGAGCGAGTGGTTGAAGACGATCGCGTCGAAGTGGCCGTCCTCCCAGGGAGCGTCGGCGAGGGTTCCGTTGACCGCATCGACCCCCGCGTCGCGGGCGAACTTCGCCGCCTGCTCGGAGGGCTCGATCCCGGCGACCTGCCAGCCGTGGCGCATGAAGACGGCGGCGAGGTCGCCGGTGCCGCAGCCGACGTCGAGCAGGCGACCGGGTGGGCGCTGCAAGACCTTGCGGTAGGGGCCGTAGCGCACGATGACCTCGAGCCGCAGCGCGTCGAGTCGCTCGCCCAGCGATAGCCCGCGCATGCGGGCGCGGGGCACGTAGGCGCTGTAGCTCTCTGGGTAGTAGGTGGCGAAGTCCTCGGGCTGCAGTCGCGGCTCGGTGAAGGCCAAGCCGCACTGCGAGCAGGCGACGACTTCGAAATCGCCCGGCGCGCCGGTGAGCCGGTCGCGACCGCGGAGCAGGACCTTGGCGCTGTCGTGAGCTGCCTCGCAGCCCGGGCAGCGGATTACCGCCACGGTCTCGCCGCTGGCTGCCGGGGCGCTCATCGATTGCTCACCGCGATCGCCGCTGGTCGTTCGGGCGCTCGCACGGCTTGCCGCTCCAAGCGCTCCTTGCCGAGGACGACCGCCATCGCTGCAATAAAGCAGAAGAGGTAGGGGATCTGCGGCAGGGCAAGAAAGTCGAGCAGCGCGCTGGCGACGAGGGCCGCCACGATTGCCGCCGCCGCGGCCATCGCGGGGGGGGCTCGATCGGGGTCGCCGGACCGCGCCACGCGATGGGCGCTGAGGAAGGCGGTGAAGAAGATCGCGACGTAGCTGAGCAGGCCGAGCAGGCCGACGCCGATCGCGAGGGTCAGGTACTGGTTGTCGAGGATCCGGTGCTTCTTCTGGTCGTAGCTTTCGTAGCCGCGGCCGAGCAGGGGGTGGGAGACGAGGTCGGGCCTGATCGCTTCGTAGTCGCTGAGCCGGTCTTTGGTCGTGTTCACCTTGTCGACCTGGCTGGGCGCAAGCTGGTCGATGACGCCGCCAAGGGCGCCGGGGGCGAGGAAGTGGACGACGCCGAGCAGGACGATGCCAAGCGGCGCCAGTTTCATCATCGCCCGGGGCCTGTAGGCGATCAGGACCAGGATGCAGACCGCCGGCCCCACCATGCTCGTCTTCTTCTGGGTCGCCACCGCGCCGCCGATCAGCAGCACGACGACCAGCATGTAGAGCAGCCGTTCGCGGCGCTCCTTCGCTTCGAGCAGCCAGGCGAAGGCAAAGGGCAGGGCCATCGTCATCATCACCGCGATCGCCAGGGGCTGGATGCTCGGGCCGAGGATTTCTTTGCGCCCGATCGAGTCGATCGCGCCGATTCCCACCGGGCGGACGTAACCCGGGAATAGGGGCCCGATCGTTTCGTGGAAGAAGTTGGTGCCGAAGCGGAACTCGACGATCGTGCCGATCGCGGTGAGGCAGGCGAGGCCGAGCATCGCTTTGGTCAGCTTCGGCACCTCGGCCGGCCTGATGATCGAGGCCGCGAGGGCAAAGAAGACGACGTAGGAGGCGAGCAGCGCCAGGTGCTTGATCGCCAGATCGAACTCGCCCAGGCGGACCATCGTCTCGGAGTTGGCGAGAACGCTGAGCACGGCGATCAGGGTGAAGATGCCGAAGGCCCAGTGCACCGGGCTGGTCCGCATCGGCCTGTTCTCGCGGATCGCGTTGGCGCCGAGCAGCCAGAGCCCGAGCAGGAGGATCAGGAACGGCCGGTCGAGGGTGACGTCGACCGGGCCGCCGAAGGGCAGGATGATGCTGTCGAAGGGAATCACCCAGAGCATCGCCATGAAGCCAAAGAGGGCCCAGGGCAGCAGGCGCGTGGTATCGGGCCAGTCAGCGGCCTGTCGTCGCATCCAGCTCCCAGCGAGCGATCCGCTGTGGCGCTGGCTGCCGTGGGGTCGCTTTGCCCGACGAAGGGGCCGACCCCCGTCGTCGCTTCCATTAGCGCAGGCGGGCCGCGTGCGGGGCTGCCGGCTCCTGATGCTCGCTTTTGACCAGCGGCGTCGGGTCAAAGCCGCCGCCCTTGGGGCGATGCGGCGCCGGGGCGGGCGGGTCAGTCACATAAGGGTCTTGGAACTCCGGCAGGCGGGCCCGGTCTGAGCTCCTCGTCTTCCACCTGGCTCAGCGCCCGCCAGCGCTGGGTGAAGCGGGGGACGACGAGGATTGCGGCGCAGCCGAGGACCAGCACGGCAAGGAAGGCAAGGGCCATCAGGACGACGTCGTTGCCGCTGCCGATCGTGCCGCCCTCCGGCGCCCCGAGCTCGCGCACGGTGACCCCGCGTTTGACGTCTTCACCGTCGGCGCTGAGGTTGTTCACGTACCGCCTCAGGGTCGTGAACGATGCATTGGCCAGCTCGACCGCCAGCGGGGCGGTCGACGCCTGGGCGTCGACGGTCAGGATCGGGACCCCTTCCTGGCCGGTGAAGACGAGCCGGCTCTGGGCGCCTTCCTGAAGGATTTCGTTGGCGCGGTCCTCGGAGGACTGCGATTCGTAGTTGTTCTGGCCGGTGGCGGAGCTGAACGGCCCGCTGCTCGAGATCGAGCTGGCCGGAACGTCGGCAAGCTTGGCGATCTCTTTTCTCGCCGCAAGGCTGCTCAGGTACTCGCCGTAGATTTTCGCCCGGGTCGAAAGCGCTTCGAAGGTTCCCAGCGAGGCGCCGGCGACCAGCGCCGATTTGGGCGAGTCGACGAGGATCTGGCTCGAGGCAGCGCCAACCTGGAGCGCGCGACTCTGCAGCCCCGGGGGGCTGACGCTGATGCGGTAGGCGCTGAGGATCGCGGCGAAGACGGCGACCACGACCACGATCGCGACCAGCAGCCTGCGGCGCGAGAGCTGTCTGAGGACTTGTACGGGCTCCATTTGACTATGAACGCACGAAAAACGTAGGAACTTTTGCGTCCTCGCCGCGATCGGCATTTTGGGCAGCAACTGCGTTCCCGAGCCGCGCCCGGGAGCGCAGCTCCTGGGCGACGAAGCGGCGGAAGCGCTCGTCCTCGACCCGCTCTTCGCGGCGTTCGCCGCGGATCGCGCGTAGCCGTAGAAGAAGGCCAGTCCGGAGAGCCCGAACGGGCGCGAGCAGGCGACCTTGAACGAGCGCAGCGCCACCCACCAGGCGCTGTAGCGAAGGATGTAGGCGCACTGGCCGTGGCGGGCGCGGCCGCGCAGGGTTCCGCCGCGGGTGGCGACCGGACGGTGGTGGCGGGCGTTGAGGTCCGCGCAACGAGCGGGTGGCGAAGCCGTTCATGCGGGCGTAGGTCTCGTCGATCGTGTCCCAGCCGAGGCGCTCTTCGATCCCGCCGATCGCTTCGAAGCACTCGCGGCTGTAGAGCTTCAGGGCGCCGCGCACGTGGTAGGCGGGCACCTTGGTCAGGTACCAGCCGCCGCGTCCCTGCTCGAGCAGGCCGCCGCCGGCGACGCCGAGCCCGGGCTCTCGCGCGAAGCTCTGGAGCAGGCGCTCGAAGTACTCGGGCGGCAGCTCGATATCGGCGTCGAGCTTGCCGAGATGGCTGAACTCGCCCAGGTCGACTCGGTTCAGCGCCCAGTTGAAGGCGCGGGCCTCGGCGGCAAGCGCGAGTCGATCGGCGCCGCCATCCTCGCCCTCGGTCGGCGCCTGGACGACGCGGAGGAAGGGCAGCTCGGCCGCCCAGCGGTCGAGGATTCGCGGCGTCGCGTCGGTGGAGCCGTCGTCGACGACCAGCCAGAGGTCGGGGCGGCGGGTCTGTGCGGCGACGGCGCGGATCGTGCGCTCGAGGTGGGCGGCCTCGTCGCGGGCAGGGGTGATCAGCAGCAGCCGCGACATTCAGGCGCCCTTCGCGGCCTCGACCAGGCCATCGACGAGGTCGAGGTAGCCCTGTCGCTGCTGGCGCCACTCGATCTTGGCCAGCCGCCTCGAAGCGCGCTCGGCCCGCATCTGGGCTGCGGTTGGGTCCGCCCGCACGCCTTCGATAGCGGCCGCGATCGAGGCCGGATCGCCCGGCTCGGCCAGCAGGACGTCGTCGCCGAAGTAGCGCTCGATCACCGGCAGGCGCGAGGCGACCACCGGCAGGCCCATGTGGACGTACTCGAGCAGCTTGACCGGCAACAGCATCTCGGTGAAACCGTCGCGCAGGGTCGGCACGACGCCCAGGTGGGCTTCGGCCAGGCGGGCGGGGATCTCCTCTACCGGCGTCGGCTGCGGGGCGATCCGCACCCCCTGCGGGGCGATCTCCGCCGCCGCGGCCGCCAGCTGGCGCGCGGCCTCGGCGTCGGAGCCGTAGACATCAAGCGCGACTGGCTCGTTGCGTTCGCGCAGCAGGGCTACGGCGTCGGACCAGGGTTTCGACGCCGAAGCGGTCGGCAAGGCCACCGTGGTAGACGATGCGCAGCTCTCCGTCGCAGCGGCGGGGCGGTTGGCGCTCGCCGCTCGCCGAAAACCCGCTCATCGGGCGTGTTCATGACGACCTGCGGTGCGCTTGCCGTTGATGCCACGTCCGCGCAGCAGCTCGCGGGCCTCGTCGGTGACGAATATATGACCGTCGGCAAGCGAGGCGCTGATCCGCTCCTCGGCGCGAATCAGGCGAACGAGGGGGTGGTGGGGAGGCCGGTCGAAGAGGGTCGCGAAGAGCTCCGGAAAGGTGTCGTGGAAGTTGAGCACGAGCGGCGTGCCGCGCAGCTTCGGCCGCAGCGCGGCGAAGACGAGCGCGTCGGGCATGTTGTGGATCTCGACCAGGTCGAAGCGGCCGCGACGGTCGAGGGCGCTGACCTTGCGGGTGGCGCCGGCGAGGAAGCGCGCGTTGCCCTCGAGGTAGGCCCGGGCGCCGCCGCGGGGCTTGCCGGCGGCGGCACGGTGCAGGGTGATCCGCCCGGGGCCGACGGCGATCTCGGCGTCGTCGTTGAGGCAGACGCAATCGACGTGGTCGCCGCGTTCGGCGAGCGCGCGCGCCTGGCGCTGAATGCGCGAGTCGACCACGAAGTCCGAGTAGTGGACCATGCAGATTCGCAGCCCACGGCGCCCCTTGAGCGCGGGGCGCTCAGCTGTCGCTGGCTGCGCCAAAGCTCCGGACCGCCGCGACCGTCTCCGCGATGTGCGCGTCCTCGATCGCCGGGAAGATCGGCAGTGAGCAGCATTCGGCTCGCCAGTCGCTCGGCGACCGGAAGCGAGCCGGCGGTCAGTCCCAGCTCGGCGTAGGCAGGCTGGAGGTGAACCGGCGTCGGGTAATGGATCCCGCTCGCCACGCCATGCTCGATCGAGGTGGCTGCGCAGGGCGTCGCGCTCCTGCGAGCGGACGACGTAGAGGTGGAAGACGTTGTCGCAGTCGGCTCGCTGCCGGCTCGGGCAGGGCGAGGCTGCTGCCGGCCAGCGCCGCGCTGTAATTGGCTGCCGCCGCGCGGCGCGCCTCGTTCCACTCGTCCAGGTGGCGCAGCTTGACTTCGAGGATCGCCGCCTGCAGCGCGTCAAGGCGGTGGGTGCCGGTGACCAGCTCGTGGTGGTTGCGGGTGCCCTCGCCATGCGAGCGCAGCAGCCGCACCTTCGCGTTCAGCTCGGGGTCGCTGGTGACGAGGGCGCCACCGTCGCCCCAGCCACCGAGGTTCTTGGTCGGGTAGAAGCTGAAGCAGCCAGCGTCGCCGAGTGAGCCGACGCGGCGGCCCTTGTAGCGGGCGCCGTGGGCCTGGCATGCGTCCTCGATCACGGCGATCCCACGCTGGCGACAGAGCTCAACGATCGGGTCCATGTCGACCGGGCGGCCGAAGAGGTGAACGGGGATCACGGCACGCGTATCGGAGGTGATCGCGCTTTCGACGATCTCGGCGGTGATCACCGCCGTCTCGGCGTCGACGTCGACCAGGCGCGGCGTGGCGCCGACCGTGCTGACCGCCTCGGCGGTGGCAATGAAGGTGTAGGTGGGGACGATCACCTCGTCGCCGGGGCCGATGCCGAGCCCGCGCAGGGCCAGTTCCAGTGCCTGCGTGCCGGAGGAGATGCCGACGGCGTGCTCGGTCTCGCAATAGGCGGCGAAGCTGCGCTCGAAGTTCTCGACCTCCGGGCCAAGCGTGAAGGCGGCGTCACGGGCCACGCGCCCGACCACCTCGAGCAGCTCCTCGAGCAGCTCGGGGTGAGCGGCGTCAAGCCTGATGAAGGGCACGCGGGCGACCCTGCGTGGCTGCGGTCGGAAGCGCTGGACTCGGCTGGGTTGCGGTGCTCACGTCGTTGCCCCTTTCAGCGCGCCTGCGCCGAGGGCCTGTTCCGGCTCGGTCGGCAGCGCGCCGTTTGTCTGTTCAAGCTCGATGAAGAGAGCGGCGGCCTCCTTGCGCGAGCGCACACCGAACTTCGAGAAGGCGGAGGAGAGGTGGCTCTTGATCGTGCTCTCGGAGAGGAAGAGCCGCTCGGCGATCTGAGCGTTGGTCAACCCGCGCGAGACGAGGGTGAGGACCTGGCGCTCGCGGTGCGAGAAGGCCGGGCGCTCGACGCTGGCACGCAGCTTGCGGGGGACCACCGACTGGCCGCTGGCGACGGCGCTGACGGCGACCACGAGGGTCGACTCCAGCTCGGGCTCGAAGACGACGGCGTCGGCGCCGGCGTCAAGGGCGCGGCGCACGCCGGTGCCGGTCGCTATCGGCGAGATCGCGATGATCGCCGGCTTGCGCATCTCGCGGCGCAGGCGGCGCAGGTTGGCCATCTGGCGCGGCAGGTCGACGTCGCAGAGGAGGACGACGATCGCGTTGGCGTCAAGGTCCTCGAGCTCGAAAAGCTGCTCGGCGTTCTCCAGCTCGATCAGCGACGTATGCAGATCGCGTTCGCCCAGGGCGATCGCGATACGGCTGCGCATCGCGGGGGGGTCGGCGCTGAGATAGACACAGGGCCCGCTTTCGCGAGCGAGGGTGCCGTCAGCTGGCTCACTGAGAACCGCCATGTAAGTCCAACGGCGGAACAAGCCAAAAGCTTCCGCCTGGGGGCAGGCGGGGCGGTCGCTCAGCGCCAGCGCTCGAGCAGATCCTCGTCCGGGACCTCGCGCACGGCTCGCGCCGGCACCCCCATGACGACGCTGCGCTCGGCGACGTCGGCGACGACCACGGCGCCGGCGGCGACGAAGGCCTCGGCGCCGATCTCAATCGCCGGGCAGACGACGACGCCGGCGCCGACCCGGCAGGCCCGCCGCAGCAGCGGCCCTTCGAGCTTCATCTCGGGGGAGTGGCGATCCATCGTGTTGTCGTTTGCCAGGGTCACGCCGGGGCCGATGAAGACGTCCTCCTCGACCACCGTGCCGGCGGAGAGGTAGCAGCGCGCCTGCACGCTCGCCCGGGCGGAGACGATGACGCCGGGGTCGACCGAGCTGAGGCTGCCGATCGTCGCCCTCTCCCCGATCGCAGCCCCGTCGCGGATCTGGGCGTGATCGCCGACTCGGGCGCCATCTCCAATCCGCACCCCAGCGTGGATCACCACGTGGCCGCCGATCAAGACGCCATCGCCAATCTCGACGTTTTCGCCGAGCAGCAGCCCGGGGGCCAGGTCGGAAGGCTGAAGCGCCGCGCCGCTCACTGCTGATATGTCCCGTGATAGCTCGCTCTGACGATGACCGGCGGCATGGTAGCGACAGACGTCGCAGCGGCAGGTATTGACTCGGCTCAGGCGACGATGGTGAGCACGCTGGGGTCGAGCCGCAGCTCGATCTGGGTCCTCTCGCCGATGTAGTCACCGTCGACCTGGACCGGGAAGGGTCGGATGACCCCATCCTTGGTCTCGGAGATCGAGCTGATGCCGGCCTCGCTGACGGCGCCGAAGTGCTCGATCTGGCGGTGGTGGCAGGCCGGCCCGCGTTCGCTGAAGAGGCGACTGATCAGGGTCGGCATGTCGCGCTGCGCGGCTCGCTTGAGCACCCCGATCGCCAGCTTGCCGTCGTCGATCTCGACTTCCTCGCAGACGCGCACCGGACGGCTGGCGAAGTAGGTGAACGGGTCGGAGTTCTGGGCCAGCGCGGTGACGCCCTCGGCTGCCCTGCCATCGCTCGTCTCCATCTTGAGCCGCACGGGGTTGCGCAGGTAGGAGCGGTAGAAGGCCGAGACCGCCGCCCAGCTGTAGTAATAGGGGCCGGCCCGCGACTTCAGCCGCGGGTGGGCGTCGACGCGCTTGACCACGGTGGCGTCGATGCCGACCCCGCAGGAGAAGACGAAGTAGCGGCCATCGGCCTTGCCGAGGTCGATCCGGCGGGGTTGCCAGTCATCGGCCAGCGCCAGCAGGTGCTCGGTTGCGTCGACCACGTCGTTGGGAATTCCCAGGGTGCGGCAGACGACGTTGGTCGAGCCGCCCGGCAGCACCGAGACCGGCACGTCGGTGCCGGCAAGCCCGTTGACGACCTCGTTCAGCGTCCCGTCGCCGCCGAAGGCGACGACCACGTCATAACCGTGGTCGCGCACCTCCCGCCCGATCTCGGTCGCGTGGTTCTGCGCCTCGGTCGTCACCGTTTCGACCTCGAAGCGCCCCTGCAAGCGCGTAGACCACGAGGTTCTTCAGCCGATCCGACACCGTCGTCGCGTAGGGGTTGACGATGATCAGCATCCGCTTCTTGGCGGACTTGCGTGGCTTTCGAGAGCGGATTCGGCTGGTCATGCGGGGCTTATGCGCCAGTTGGTGCGCATTCGCTGCTGCAGCGTCGACGTCCGGCACCCGTGCAGCGTATTGCGCGACCGGGGTCCGCGGGCTCCCACGCTTGGCCGCCGCGCCAGCGGCCCTGCAGCGAGACGATGGTCCTGGCGGGCTCTCCGCGACGCCCACTAGACTCGCGCCCGCCTTGGGCGTCGAGGAATTGATCAACGTAGCGGACTTCGAACGGGCGGCAGCCGAGAAGCTGGATGCCGCCGCGGCCGGCTACTTCTTCGGCGGCGCCTGCGACGAGGTGACGCTGGAGGAGAGCGTGCTGGCCTGGCGCCGGCGGCGACTGCGGCCACGGGTGCTGGCCGGATACGAGGAGTGGGGAACTCAGACGACGGTGCTGGGGGGTGAGCTGGCCAGTCCGATCCTCGTTGCGCCGGTGGCCTACCAGCGGCTGGTGGATGAGAGCGGTGAGATCGGCATGGCGCGGGCGGCCGCTGCCGCCGGCACCATCATGTGCCTCTCGACCCTGGCCACCACCCTGCCCAGTGAGGTCGCGGCCGCGGCCCCGGGTGGCCGGCGCTGGTTTCAGCTCTACTCCTTTCGCGACGAAAAGGTGACGCGAGCGCTGATGGACGAGGCGGTCGATTCCGGTTTCGAGGCGATCGTGGTCACGGTCGACGCCGCCCGCGGGGGGCGTCGCGAACGGGACCTGCGCACGGGTTTCAAGCTTCCCGAAGGTCTCGGCGTGCCGGCGGTGCAGGTTGCGCTCGGCTCCCAGCGCGCGGTGACGATCGAGGAGACCTTCGCCCTGATGGAACCGGCGCTGACCTGGGCAGACCTCGAAAAGCTCGCCGCCGACTGCAGCGTGCCGGTGCTGATCAAGGGGGTCCTGACCGGCGAGGACGCGGCGCTCGCGGTCGAGCACGGAGCCGGCGGCGTCATCGTCTCCAACCACGGTGGTCGCCAGCTCGACTGCTCGCTCGCCACCGCAGACGCCCTGCCGGAGGTGGTTGACGCGGTCAGCGGCCGCGGCGCCGTCATCGTCGACGGTGGCATCCGGCGTGGCACCGACGTCGCCGTGGCGCTGGCGCTTGGCGCCGAAGCGGTCCTAGTCGGCAGGCCCGCGCTCTGGGGCCTCGCCGCCGGCGGCGAGGCGGGAGCACTCCGGGTGCTCGAGCTGCTGCGCGAGGAGTTCGAGCTGGCGCTGGCGCTGCTCGGCTGCTCCTCTCCGGCCGAGCTCAGCCGCGCCCACGTTCAGCAGGCCTCGTAGCGGATCACCTCACCGTCGTCGGCTTCGCGCACGCGACCCTCGTTCAGCAGCAGGTCGGCGTGGCCGATCACCTCGGAGAGGGTGAGGAAGGCCTGGGTGACGGCAACGTTGCCCCAGATCGCCTGCGCCAGCTCGAAGCCGCTGCGCGGCTGCTCGGCGATCAGCTTGTGGATCTTCTCCTTGCGCCGCTCGTGCTTGGCGATGCGGTCGTCGATCAGGGCGGCGTGATCCGTGATCGGCTCGCCGTGGCCGGAGAGGACGATCTCGGCCGGCATCTCGCGCGTCTTGCGCATCGACTCGATGTAGGTGACGAGGGCCTGCGGGCGCCCCGCCGAGCCGTCGAGCGAGCGGCTGATCAGCGGGTTGGAGGAGATGTGGGCGATCAGGTGGTCGGCGGCGATCAGGATCCTGCGCTGCTCGTCCCAGAAGACCGTGTCGGAGGGGCTGTGGCCGGGGCGGTGGATCGCCTGCAGGGTGCGGTCCCGGAAAGCGAGCTCCTCGCCGTCGGCAAGCGGCTTCGTCACCGCCACGTGCGAGCCCCAGCCGCGGAAGCTGCGCGAGACGCTGCGCAGCGCCACCGTCACCTCCTCGGGGATGCCGTTGCGCAGCATCAGCTCGACCGCGAAGCGGTCCTCGGCCTCGGCGTCCTCGTCGAAGTTGGCCAGCCGCTCGGCGGCGATCGCCGATCGCCGCGACCTCGGCGCCGGAGTGCTGGACGATGATCTCGACCAGGCCCAGGTGGTCGATGTGCTGGTGGGTGACGATCACCAGCTCGAGGTCGTCGATCGAGTGGCCGCGCGCCGCCAGCTGCGACTGCAGCTCGTCGAGCGCCTTGCCCGAGTTGGGCCCGGTGTCGATCAGGGTCAGCGGCTCGTCCTCGAGCAGGTAGCAGTTGACCCGCCCGACCGCAAAGGGGGTCGGGAATGCGCAGGCAGTGGATCCCGGCCAGCGCCGCCTGCTCCAGTGCCTGCTCGGGCGTCAGGCGTCACGCCCGGATCAGCCCGAGGACCTCGTCGCGCTTGGCCTCCATGTCCTCGCGGGAGACCAGCGACTCGAGGTTGAGCCGCAGCAGCGGCTCGGTGTTGGAGGGGCGGACGTTGAAGTGCCAGTCCGGGATAGTCGACCGAGATGCCGTCGAGGGTGGGTCTGCTCGCCGTCGCCGTAGCGCTCGGCGATCTCGGCCATCTTCGCCTCCGGGTCGGCGACCTCGGAGTTGATCTCGCCGGAGATGAAGTAGCTGGAGCGGAACTCGTCCATCAGCTCGCCGAGGCCGCGGCCGTCGAGCCGAGAGCAGCTCCAGCATCAGCAGCGCCGGGATCGTGCCCGAGTCGGCGCACCAGAAGTCGCGGAAGTAGTAGTGGCCGGAGACCTCGCCGCCGAAGGCCGCGCCCTCCTCGCGCATCCGCGCCTTGAAGAAGGCGTGGCCGACGCGGGAGAGGGCCGAGCGGCCGCCCTCTGCCGCGACCAGGTCGGGGACCGCGCGGCTGGAGCGCGGGTCGTAGAGGATCGTCGCGCCGGGATTCTTGGCCAGCGCCGAGCGTGCCAGCAGCGCGCAGACGAAGTCGCCGTCGCAGAACTCGCCGTTGCCGTCGATGAAGAAGCAGCGGTCGGCGTCGCCGTCCCAGGCGATGCCGAGGTCGGCGCCGCTGGCCCGCACCCGCTCGATGATCATCTGCCGGTTCTCTCGAGCAGCGGGTTGGGCTCGTGGTCGGGGAACTCGCCGTCGGGCTCGAAGTACATCTCCTCGAGCTCGAGCGGGAGCTTCTGCAGGATCGGCCCGACCATCGGCCCGGCCATGCCGTTGCCGCCGTCTACGACGACCTTCATCGCCGCCACCTTGGCCGGGTCGATGAAGGAGAGCGCGTGGGCGCGGAACTCCTCCCAGACGTCGACCTCCTCGAAGCGGCCGCCGCCGGGGGCGTGGCCGAGCCCGGCCTCGATCTCCGCCCTGACGTCGCCGATGCCGGCGTCACCGGAGAGCGGCAGGGCGCCCTCGCGGACCAGCTTGACCCCGGTGTAGGCCTTGGGGTTGTGCGAGGCGGTGACCATCGCGCCGCCGTCCAGCTCGCGCGAGCCGACCAGGTGGTAGAGCATCTCGGTGGCGACCATGCCGGCGTCGAGCACGGTCGCGCCCTCGAAGATCAGGCCGTCGCGCAGCTCCGCCGCCATCGCCGGCGCGGTCAGTCGCATGTCGCGGCCGAGGCCGACGCGCAGCTCGCCGGGCTGCTTGCCACGCAGCTTGGCCAGGACGCGGGCGAAGGCGCGGCCGATCGCGTGGGCGGTCGTCTCGTCCATCTCGTCGCCGTAGAGCCCGCGGATGTCGTACGCCTTGAAAATCCCCGGCGGGGCAAGAATCGACTGCTCGCTCAAAAGGCTCCCTTCAAAGCCTCGTAGCTCTGCTCGATCGTCTGCGGCATCACTTTGGTGTCGGCGATCACCGGCATGAAGTTGTTGTCGCCGGCCCAGCGCGGGACGACGTGCATGTGGATGTGGTGCTCGACCCCGGCGCCGGCGATGCGGCCCTGGTTGAAGCCGACGTTGAAGCCGTGCGGCTCGTAGACGCCCTCGAGCCGGCTCATCGCCAGCTGCGCCATCGCCATCATCTCCGCCACGGTCGCCGCTGGCAGGTCCTGGATCCGCCCGATGTGCCCGTAGGGCGCCACCATCAGGTGCCCGTTCGTGTAGGGGAAGAGGTTGAGGATGACGAAGCAGCTCTCGCCGCGATGGACGATCAGGTTCGCCTCGTCGTCCTCCGCCGCCGGCTTGGCGCAGAAGATGCACTCCTCCTCGATGTCCTTTGACGCGTCCTTCACGTAGGCGAGGCGCCAGGGCGCCCAGATGCGGAAATTTGCCACGGGCGCCGGAGGCTACAGCCAGCCACGCCGGCGGAAGTAAAAGACCATCGCGACCAGGATCGCGAGCATGCCCCCGAGGACGACGAAAAATCCGCCCACGTTGCCCTCGAACGGCACCCACGAGTTCATCCCGAAGACGCTGGCGATCAGCGTCAGCGGCAGAACGATGACGGTGATCGAGGTGAGGACGCGGAGGATGTCGTTGACCCGGTGGGAGATCACCGACTCGTTGGTCTCGGCCAGCGCCTCGACCACCTCCTTGTAGTTCTCCAGCATGTCCCAGATCCGCTCGTGGGCGTCGACGATGTCGTCGAAGTAGATCTCCAGGTCGAGGTCGGTGGCGAGGTAGCGCTGCTTGACCTTCTCGAGGTCGCGCAGGACCGGCCGCTGCGGCCGGATCACCTTGCGGAAGTTGATGATCTCCTGCTTGACGTTGGAGATGTCGCGCACGACCTCCTCCGAGCGCCCCTCGAAGATGTCGTCCTCGAGCGCGTCGAGCTTGTTGCCGATCTTGCGCAGCATCGGGAAGCAGTAGTCGAAGCTGTCGTCGACGAGGCGGTAGAGCAGGTAGCCCGAGCCGCGCGAGAAGAGCTGTTCGCGCAGCTCCTCCTTGGCGCGGCAGCGCTCGAACAGGTACTCGACCGGCTGCAGCGGCTGGTTGGGGATCGTCACCACGTAGCCGGGGCCGACGAAGAGGTCGAGCTCGCCGGTGCCCAGCCGTCCCGCCGCCGGGTCGAAGACGGGGAAGTGGAGGACGATGAAGAGGTAGTCGTCGTAGACGTCGATCTTCGGCCGCTGGTTGCGCGAGAGCACGTCCTCGAGGTCGAGCGCGTGGAAGTCGAAGTTCTCCTCCAACCAGGTGCGCTCGAGGGCGCCCGGCCGCTCGATGTTGACCCAGCGCAGGCCGCTGGAATCGATCTGCTCGACGTTGGGCGTCTGCGGCTCAGCCTGGGGCGCAGCGGAGATGAGCTCGCCGCGCCGGGCTGCCCGCCGCAGCCTCGGCTTCGGAAGGTTCGGCATCGTTCACGCTCATCGTCTCGTCGGGCATAGCCGCACTAGGTTAGCCGTCGTTCCCGGCGTGGGCCGGGCGCCATCGGCCTGAACGAAACTTCCCCTCGCCTGCCCCTGGTAGTCTTTTTCCCACATAAGCGCCACATCTAGAGGGGTGGAGGGACTGGCCCAGTGAAGCCCCGGCAACCAACTCAGACCATTCGGTCTGAGGGCAGGTGCCAACTCCAGCAGGTCAAGTGAAAGGCCTGGAAGATGTGGGGAATGTCCGATCGGACCTCCCCCACAAAAGGCGGAGGTTTTTTTGTTGGCGGTAACGCAACGAGAGGGAAGATCGGATGGCAATTGAGAATCTGAAGTGCAAGGAGTGCGGGGCGACGTACGACCTCGGCGCTCACTTCGCGTGTGAGAACTGCTTTGGCCCGCTGGAAGTGGCCTACGACCACTCCGGGCTGGACCCGGCGGAGGCCAAGCGCAAGATCCAGGCCGGCTCGCAGGGAATCTGGCGCTACGCCGACTTCCTGCCCTTCGAGGGCCGCCCCGGGGACCCGCTCGAGCCTGGCCTGACGCCGCTGCTGCGGGCCGATCGCCTCGCCGAGCGACTGGGGCTGGACGCCGAGCTCTGGATCAAGAACGACGCCGCCAACCCGACCCACTCCTTCAAGGACCGCGTCGTCGCCGTCGCCGTCGCCAAGGCGCAGGAGCTGGGCTTTGAGACCGTCGCCTGCGCCTCGACCGGCAACCTCGCCAACGCCGTCGCCGCCCACGCCGCCGCCGCCGGCCTGCGCTCCTACGTCTTCGTCCCCGCCAACCTCGAGGAGCAGAAGCTGCTCGCCACCGGCATCTACGGCACCAACCTGGTCGGCGTGCGCGGCAACTACGACGACGTCAACCGGCTCTGCACGCAGCTGGCCGAAACCCGGCCCTGGGCCTTCGTCAACGTCAACCTGCGCCCCTACTACGCCGAGGGCTCGAAGACGCTCGCCTACGAGACGGCCGAGCAGCTCGGCTGGGAGCTTCCCGACCGCGTCGTCTGCCCGATCGCTTCGGGCTCTCTCTTCACCAAGGTCGGCCGTGGCTTCCAGGAGTGGCTGGACCTCGGCCTGGTCGAGGGCTCGCTGCCGGTCTTCAACGGCGCCCAGGCCGAGGGTTGCAGCCCCGTCGCCACCGCCTTCGCCGAAGGCTGGGACGTCTGCAAGCCGCAGCGCCCGGAGACGATCGCCAAGAGCCTGGCGATCGGCGATCCCGCCGACGGGCCCTACGCGGTCGAGCACGCCCGCCGCACCAAGGGCGCGATCGACTCGGTCACCGACGCCGAGATCCGCGACGGGATCAGCCTGCTCGCCGAGACGACCGGGATCTTCACCGAGACCGCCGGCGGCGTCACCATCGGCGTCCTCGCCAAGCTGGCGCAGCGCGGCGAGATCGGCGCCGGAGAGCGGGTCGTCGTCTACATCACCGGCGAGGGGCTGAAGACGCTTGACGCGACCCGCGATAGGTTCCGCATGCACGAGATCGACCCCGACCTCGACAGCTTCGAATCCGAGTTCCGCCAGGAGGTAACCGTCTGATGCCAGTCACCGTGAAGATCCCGACCCAGCTGCGGGCCGCGACCGGGGGAGAGGCGGAGGTGGAGGTTGCCGGCGCCACCGTCGGCGAGGTCCTCGACGCCGTCTTCGACGCCCACGATGGCCTGCGCGACCGCATCACCCAGGACGGCGACCTGCGCCGCTTCGTCAACGTCTACGTCAGCGGCGAGGACATCCGCTTCCAAGAGGGACTGGCGACCCAGATAGACGACGGCGCCGAGGTAACAATCCTCCCAGCCGTAGCCGGTGGCTAAACGCCGAGTGGTCACTCAGGCCGCCCGTAGCCGGCACAACTGACCACTCGACCGATGAAGCCACCTGTTGTGATTCTTTGTGGTGGGCGTGGGACGCGGCTGCGCGAGCGGACTGAGACGGTGCCCAAGGCGCTGGTGGAGATCGGTGGGCGGCCGATCCTCTGGCACGTAATCGGGATCTACGCGGCGCAGGGCTTCGAGCGGTTTGTGCTTGCGACGGGATACCTGGGCGAGATGGTCGCGGAGTTCGTGGCGGAGGAGAGCTGGCCGGGAGGGGTGGCGGTCGAGTGCGTCGATACTGGGCTCGATACGCCTACGGGCGGGCGGATTGCGCGCCTGGGTGAGCAGCTTGGTGGTGAGAGTTTCTGTGCCACCTATGCCGATGGCGTCGCGGACATTGACCTCGATGCGCTGCTTGAGTTCCACTGGACTCGCGACCTGCTCGGCAGCGTGACCGTAGTCCAGCCCCACCTCCAGTGGGGGGTGGTGAAGCTCGGCGATGAGGGCAAGGTCGAGGGCTTCGTCGAGAAGCCGCGCAGCGAGCACTGGATCAACGGCGGCTTCTTCTGCTTCGAGCCGGGCGCGCTCGACTACATCGACGAGGACAGCGTGCTCGAGCGCAAGCCGCTGGAGCGCCTGGCAGGCGACAAGCAGCTCGCCGCATTCCGCCACGAGGGCTTCTGGGACTGCATGGACACTTACAAGGACGCGGTCGAGCTCAACGACCTCTGGGCCTCAGGCCAAGCCCCCTGGCCGTCGTTCTCCGCCGACTGCTCCATTGACCCCCCTATGGCGAGGTCAATGGAGCAGTCGGCTTCGCATCGGGGGGTCCTGTGACCGCGCTGGTCACTGGAGCGCACGGCTTCGTTGCCTCGCACCTGGCGCGCGCGCTGCTCGAGCGCGGTGACGAGGTGCGGGTGTTGGACCGTCCCGATCCGCGCCTCGCCGACCTTGGCGGGCCGCGCCGCTCGGCCCTCGACCTGCTTGGCCTGCGCGCGGAGGTCGAGCTGGCCGAGGGGGATCTGCGCGACGCCGACGCCGTCGCGGCGGCGGTCGCCGGCTGCGACGCGGTCTTCCACCTCGCCGCCCAGACGATCGTCGGCGTTGCCCGCGAGGCGCCAACCGAGACCTTCGAGGTCAACGTGCGCGGCGCCTGGAACGTCTTCGACGCCTGCCGCGAGCACGGGGTGGCGCGGGTCGTCTTCGCCTCCTCCGACAAGGCCTACGGCTCGAGCCCCGAGCTTCCCTACCGCGAGGACTTCCCCCTGCGCGCCTCCTACCCCTATGACGCCAGCAAGGCCGCCGCCGACATCATCGCCCGCAGCTACGCCCACGCCTACGGCGTGCCGCTGGCGGTCACCCGCTTCGCCAACATCTACGGCGGTGGCGATCTCAACTTCTCGCGCCTGGTCCCCGAGACCGTGATCGCCGTGCTCGACGGCCGGCCGCCGCTGATTCGCTCCGACGGCAGCCCCGAGCGGGACTTTCTCCACGTTGACGATGCCGTCTCCGCGTATCTGGCGATTGCCGGGGCGCTGGACGAGGGCGCGGCAGGGGGAGAGGCATTCAACGCCGGCGGCGAGCGACCTCACGCGGTGCGCGAGGTGGTCGAGCTGATCACCGCGGCAGCCGGCACGGGCGGCGAGCCCGAGTACCGGGGAACCGGCACCCTCGACGGCGAGATCGACCGCCAGTACGTCGACTCGACCAAGCTGCGCGAGCTGACCGGCTGGCGCCCTCGGGTCGAGCTGTCGACCGGCCTCGAGCGCACCCTCGAGTGGTATCGAACCCATTCGGAGGCACGGCCTTGACTCGCCCCGGGCGGCTGGCGGCTGGCCTGCTCATCGCCTGCGCCGCCCTCGGCAGCGCCTGGCCGGGATGGTCCGCTGCGGCCGGCCCGCTCACCGCGGGCGATGTCTTGACCACGGACATCCCGAGTGCCGAACCGAGCCTCGGCAGCGCAAGGGACGTCGCGATCCAGGTCGACGGCAGCGCGATCGTGGTCGGCACCTCCCGCTGTCTCGGGCCCTGGTGCGAGTACGGCTCGATCGTCCGCTACGACATCGGCGGCGGCCTCGACCCCTCCTTCGGCGTGGGCGGCGTCGTCACCGGCACGGCGAGCGGGCTGAGCGAGGCCAACGCGGTTGCGATCCAAGCCGACGGCGCGATCGTCGCCGCCGGCGTGGTCGGGGCGACCGGGGTTGGCGGCGAGGCCCGGGGCGGCAAGTTCGGCCTCGCCCGCTACCTGCCGGACGGCAGCCTCGATCCCTCTTTCGGCAACGGCGGCGTCGTCCACACCGAGTTCTGCCCCGAGCCGGCGGCCGCGACGGTGAACGACCTGGCGATACAGCCGGACGGGCGCATCGTCGCCGTCGGCTCGATCCGCTGCGGCGAGAACCGCGGGATCGCGATCGCTCGCTACCTGCCGAGCGGAGAGCTCGACCCCGCCTTCCGTGAAGGCTGGGTCGCCTTCGATGCGCCGGGACGGGCGCGCGAGGAACTGCGCGCGGTGGCGCTGCAGGCTGACGGCAAGATCGTCGCGGTCGGTGGCGGAACCGGAAAGCTCCTCGTCATCCGGCTCAACTCGGACGGCGAGAGGGACAGCTCGTTCGGGCGGGCGGGCTTCGACGAAAGCCCTGTCTTCACCACTCCAATCGACCCCAAGGTCAAACCGCACCGCACCGACATACGCGTCGTCGCAACAGCGGTGGCGATCACCAAGGCGGGCGGCATCATCGTCGCCGGGGGCAAGGACGGCGCCGAGAACATCGGCGCGGTGATCGCCTATCGCGCCGACGGGAGCGCCGACCGCGGCTTCGGCAGGCGGGGCTTCGCGCCAATGCCGAACCTCTTCCCGCTCGCGATCGTCCGCGATCGCTGCGGGCACTTCGAGCTCGCCGGCAGGGGGTCACCCAGCCGCGGTGCCGACGTCTTCGCCGTCGCCGGGCTGCGCTCCGATGGCGCCCGGCGGAAGAGCGCGCGGCTGGTCATGCCCTTCGGGCGCGCCGGGCGCTCCACCGCCTACTCGATCGCACCCGGGCCCGGCCGTGACCTGACCGCCGTCGGCGCCGTTGCGGCGGCGGGCAGCCGTGAAGAGTTCGGGTTGAGCCGGCTCTTCGTCGCCGGCGCCCGCTGCTGAGCTTTCTCCTGCCCGGCGGACTGTCATCCTCCCGACCATGTGCGGACGGTTCACGGTCACGGCCAAGGACACGAAGAAGATCGCCGACAAGTTCCAGGTCGAGCTGGAGAGGGCGCTGGAGAGGAACTCGGCCGGCAAGGCGCCGGCGCCGACCGCCGAGCAAGTGAAGAAGGTGGAATCGGCGCTCGGCCGCTTCAACGTGGCGCCGTCCCAGGAGGTGCTGACGGTGCGCTCCTCGCCGGACCCCAAGGAGGCGGCGCAGGGCGAGCGCGAGGCGCGGCTGATGCGCTGGGGCCTGGTGCCGCGCTGGGCCAAGGACCTCAAGGTCGGCTACAAGATGATCAACGCCAAGGCCGAGAACCTGCAGTCCAGCCGCGCCTACTCACCCCTGATCGGCAAGTTCCGCCACCGCTGCCTGATCGTCGCCGACGGCTTCTACGAGTGGATGGTGGCGGAGGACCCGAAGCAGCCGCGCCAGCCCTGGCGCTTCACCGTCGACGGCGGCGAGCCCTTCGCCTTCGCCGGGATCTGCACCCGCAAGGAGTGGGAGGACCCCGACGATCGCGGCTTCGACGACGGCTGGCTCTACAGCTGCACGATCGTCACCACGACGCCGAACGAGCTGGTGGCCAAGGTCCACGACCGGATGCCGGCGATCCTGCCCGGCGCCAGAGGCCGAAGCGGCCTGGCTGCGCCCCGACCTGGAGCTGGAGGACGCGGTGGCGATGTGCGGCGCCGCTGCCGGCGGAGAGGATGGACAGCGCCCCCGCCAACCCGAAGCTGAACAAGGTCGGCAAAGGCAGCGAGGAAGGCCCCGAGCTGCTGCTCGCGCCGCAGAGCTAGGTCGCGATCAGCCCTTTTCCGCTTCCCTTTCTTCGCGTTCCTCCTGGTTTTCTTCTTCCGCTTCTTCGTCGATCGGCGGCGCGACGCTCTGAAGCGCTCCGGCGGTGCTGGCGGTCGTCTTGCCGGCGCTGGTGGTCAGCGTGCAGGCGACTTTCGCGCCCGGGGGGGAGGTTGCTCGCCAGATCGTCTCGAAGGGGAGCACGAGGTCTTGCTTCGGCTTGCCCGCGGGGAGGAAGTATTCGAGATTCTCGATGCCGGGCTGGTACTTGGGCCATTCGAGCTTGACGCCTTTCTCGGTGCTGAAGTGTTCCGGCAGTCCGTCGAGTTCGACCACCGCGAGTTCCGTCCCGTGCGAGTTGAAGAAGAGGAGGATCACTTCCGGCACTTCCTGGGTGTAGAGACCGGTGCTGGAGCGCGGGTAGGTGGCACGCAGGCCACCCCGGGTCTGGGCGATTTCCGCCCGCCCGTCCCCACTCGTGGCACAGAGAATGCGGCCACCGCCCACCGAGGCGCCGGCGTCGATCCGAACCTGTGAGGAGACGCGAAAGAGCGAGTAGCCGCTGACGTTGGCGCCCGTCGTGCGGATCGCCCCTTCGGTCAGCTGCATCGTGCCGCCCCCCGGCAGTGGCACCGGCTTGGAATCGGCCATCGGCACCTTCCTCACCCATTCGAGCTGGGCCGCTTCGCCGCTCGCCTCGTCGGTTGAGAGCAGGGCGGCGGCGACGCAGGCGATGAGCCCGATCGCGACCACGATCAGCGCGCCGCGCGGCGGTCGGTTCTTCTTCTCGTCGGCCACGGCTGGGCCGCAAGCTACCGTGTGGGCGTGGCCAAGCGCGCAACGCCGGTTTCTCCGGCCGAGGTCAGCTTTGAGACGGTGACGCTCCACGGTCGCGAGGCCGGCTATCTCGTCGGCGGTGAGGGGCCGGTGCTGCTGATGATTCACGGCATGGCCGGCAGTTCGGAGAACTGGCGCGACGTGATTGAGCCGCTGGCGCGACGGAACACCGTTATCGCCCCCGATCTCCCCGGCCACGGGGAGTCGGCGGCGGGGCCCGGCGACTACTCGCTCGGCGGCCTCGCGAGCGGCCTGCGCGACCTGCTGATGTCGTTGGGTCACGAGCGGGCCACGCTGGTGGGGCACTCGCTCGGGGGCGGCATCGCGATGCAGTTCACCTACCAGTTCCCGGAGCTGGTCGAACGCCTCGTGCTGGTATCGAGCGGCGGTCTCGGGCCCGAGGTGAGCCCGGTCCTGCGCGCCGCGGCCCTGCCCGGCGCCGACCTCTTCATCGCGGCGACCGCCGGCGTGGGCGAGAGGGTGGGCGGCGCGATCGGCAGGGGGCTGGCGGCCGTCGGGATGAGGCCGGGCCCCGATATGGCCGAGGTTGCCCGTGGCTATGCCTCGCTCGCCGATGCGGGCCATCGCAAGGCCTTCCTCTCCACCTTGCGCTCGGTCGTCGGGACCGAGGGTCAGCGCATCGCCGCTTCCGACCGCCTCTATCTGGCGGAGGCGGTTCCGCTGCTGATCGTCTGGGGCGCCCGCGACCCGATCATCCCGGTGCGCCACGGCGAAGACGCGTTGCGGGCGCTCCCGGGCAGCCGGCTGGAGATATTCGACGGCGTCGGCCACATGCCCCAGGTGGAGCAGCCAGGCCACTTCATCGCCGTCCTCGAGCGCTTCCTCGCGGAGAGTGAGCCCGCGAGCTTCAACCGTGACGAGTGGCGGGCGAGGTTCAGGACCGCCTGATCGGCCTGCGCTGAGACGCGCCCGACAGGATTCGAACCTGTGGCCTCCGCCTCCGGAGGGCGGCGCTCTATCCAGCTGAGCTACGGGCGCTCAGGGGCCAGTCTAGCCTCGCGTAGCCGAGCGGTTCCTTCGCGTAGGCTCGCAGGCTCGATGGATCTCTCGGCGATCTTTCTCGGCACCGGCGGCTCGGTGCCCTCGGCGCGGCGCTCGACCGCCAGCGTGATGCTGACCCGGGGCGGCAAACGGTTGATGTTCGACTGCGGCGAAGGAACGCAGCGCCAGCTGCAGCGCTCGCTGGGGCTGGCCCAGGTCAACGAGATCTACCTCACCCACTTTCACGCCGATCACATCCTCGGCCTGCCGGGCCTGCTCAAGACCTACGACCTGACCGCCCGCGAAGAGCCGCTGACGATCTACGGGCCACGGGGGCTGCACGACCTGTTCAAGACCCTGGGCCGGCTGATCGGCCGTACCGACTACGACCTCGACCTGGTTGAACTGGAGCCGGGCGAAACCGTCGCCCACGACGGCGCCAGGGTCGAGGCCTTTGCGGTCGAGCACAGCGTGCGGGCCAACGGCTACGCCCTGATCGAGGAGGAGAGGCCGGGTCGCTTCGACCCCGACGCCGCCAAGCGCCTCGGCGTCGCCGAAGGCCCGGCATTCGCCGCCCTGCAGAGCGGCGAGCAGGTTGAGGGCAAGGGCGGCTCTGTCGGCCCCGAGCAGGTTATGGGCAAGTCGAGGCCCGGGCGCAGCGTGGCGATCACCGGCGACACCGCCCCCTGTCACTCGACGGTGCAGGCGGCCGCCGATGCCGAGCTGCTGATCCACGACGCGAGCTTCTCCGAGGAGGAGGTGCAGCGGGCCGCCGACACGGGCCACTCGACGGTCGGCCAAGCGGCCGCGGTCGCCCGCGAGGCCCACGTGAAAATGCTCGCCCTGGTCCACATCTCCTCCCGCTACCACGTCGGCACGGTCCTCGATGAGGCCCGCGACGTCTTCGAGCCAAGCTTCGCCCCCCGGGACTTCGACGTCATAGAAATTCCCTTCCCGGAGCGCGGAGAGCCCAAGCTGGTCCCAAACGGAGCCCGCGACCCCAGCAACGGCTCGGACGACAAGCTCGCCAGCGAAGAGCTTGGGACGGTCAAGGACGATGGAGGAGGTGTCTCGGGGATGCCTCCCTCCGGCACCGCGGAGTGATTCTCGCCCCGAAGGGGCAGCTCATCAACCCCGCCTTTTGGCGGGGTTTAGGCACTCCCCGAGACACCTCCTCCATCGTCACCCACCGCTGCTACTCTGAGGCCGTCCTTTAACCAGGCCCTGTGAGGCCAGGAAGGTGTGATGAGTTCAGTCAGCGAGAAGGTCGTGCTCGAGCACGACGATCTGAGGCGCACGCTGCGGCGTATCGCCCATGAGATCGCCGAGAAGAATCCCGATCCCGCCGCCCTGGCGATCGTTGGCATTCACACCCGCGGCGCCCTGCTTGCCCGCCGCCTGCACACCCTGCTTGCCGAGCTGACCGGTGCCGAGGCGCCAATCGGCGACGTCGACATCTCCTTCTACCGCGACGACGTGGGGACGACCCCGCCCGCTTCGCAGCCGGTCGTGCACGCCTCCCACATCGATTTCGACCTCGCCGACCGCACCGTCGTCCTCGTCGACGACGTTCTCTTCACCGGCCGCACGGTGCGCGCCGCGATCGACGCCCTCTTCGACTACGGCCGGCCGCGGCGGGTCCAGCTTGCCGTCCTCTGCGATCGCGGTCACCGCGAGCTGCCGATCCGGCCCGACTACATCGGCAAGAACCTGCCCACGGCGCGCGAGGAGCGGGTCAACGTGCGCCTGGAGGAGCTCGACGGCGCCGACGAAGTGACGATCTCGGCGCCCCAGCCGGCGGGGGCGGGCGCGTGAGGCACCTGCTCTCGATCGACGATCTCTCCAAAGCCGAGATCGAGGCGATCCTCGACCGGGCCGAGAGCTTCGCCGAGGTCGGCCGTCGCGACATCAAGAAGGTGCCGACCCTGCGCGGGCGCACCGTGGTCACCCTCTTCTACGAGGCCAGCACCCGCACCAGCTCCTCCTTCGAACTGGCGGCGAAGCGCCTCTCCGCTGACCTGGTCTCGGTCAAGGCGGCCGGCTCCTCGGTCGACAAGGGCGAGTCGCTGAAGGACACCGTCGCGACGCTCTCGGCTTACGAACCGGCGGCAATCGTGCTCCGCCACCCGCACGCGGGCGCCGCCCAGCTGGTCGCCGAGTGGGCCGATGCCGCCGTGGTCAACGCCGGCGACGGCAAGCACGAGCACCCCAGCCAGGCGCTGCTCGACGTCTACGCCCTGCGCCGCCGGCTCGGCTCGCTGGAGGGCAAGAGGATCTGGATCGTCGGCGACGTCCTGCACAGCCGCGTCGCCCGCTCCAACCTGATCGCCTTCAAGGCGATGGGGGCCGAGCTGACCGTCTGCGGCCCGCCGGCGCTGATCCCGCGTGGGCTGGAGCAGCTTGGCTGCGAGGTCGAGCACTCGCTGGAGCGGCTCGGGGAGGCCGACGTCGTCTACGCGCTGCGCCTGCAGCGGGAGCGGATGCAGGAGAGCTTCGTGCCCTCGATCCGCGAGTACGCGGCCCACTTCCAGATCGACTCGCGGCGCCTCGGAGCCCGCCAGCTGCTGATGCACCCGGGCCCGGTCAACCGCGGCGTCGAGCTCTCCGGAGAGGTGATCGACTCGCCGCAGTCCCTGATCACCGAGCAGGTCGCCTCCGGGCTGGTGGTGAGGATGGCGATCCTCTACGAGCTGCTGGCAGCAAACGACGAGCAGCCGGCGCCGGCCGTCGGCAACGGCGCCGCCCGAGCGACCTCGATAGGGCAGCCGGCGTGAGCGCCGCGCAGCTGGAGATCCGCGCCGGGAAGAGCGCGGACGTGGTCCTGCGGGGCGCCGCGGTGCTCGACCCGGTGGCCGGGATCGACGCCAGGCACGACGTCGTCATTCGGGCCGGGAGGATCGCCGAGCTGACCGCCCCGGGCGCCGCCGACGGCGACGGCCTCGAGGAGATCGATGCCACTGGCCTGCACGCGTTCCCGGCTTTCTTCGACCCCCACGTCCACCTCCGCACCCCCGGCCAGGAGCACAAGGAGGACATCGAGACTGGCACGCGCTCGGCCGCCGCCGGCGGCTATTGCGGCACGCTGGCGATGGCCAACACCGAGCCGACCGTCTCCACCCCCGCCGACGTCGAGGCGCTGCGCCAGGACGCCCGCACCGCGGCCTCGGTCCGGGTTGGCTTCCTCGCCACGGTGACGCGGGGGATGGAAGGCGAGGAGCTGACCGAGATGGCCTCGCTGCGCGACGCGGGCGCGGTCGGCTTCAGCGACGACGGCCTGCCGATCCGCAGCGCCAACCTGCTGCGGCGGGCGCTCCAGTACCAGCGCCTCTGCGGCGGCGCGATCGCCCTGCACGAGGAGGACCCCGAGCTCTCCGGCGCCGGGGTCATGCACGAGGGGCCGGTCTCGGCGGTGCTGGGGCTGGAGGGGATCCCCTCGGTCTCGGAGTCGACGATGATCGCCCGCGATGCCGCCCTCGCCGGCTACGAGGGCGGGCGCATCCACGTCCAGCACCTCTCCGCCGCCGAGTCGGTCGAAGCCGTGCGCGCCGCCAAGGCGGCGGGGGTGCAGATCAGCTGCGAGGCATCGCCGCACCACCTCTGCCTCACCGACGAGGAGGTTCGCAGCCTCGACCCGCGGCGCTTCAAGATGAACCCGCCGTTGCGCTCTGAGGCCGACCGCCAGGCGCTGATCGAGGGGCTGCGCGATGGCACCATCGACTGCGTCGCCACCGACCACGCCCCGCATGCCCCGGAGGAAAAGGAGGTCCCCTTCGAGCAGGCGGCGATGGGTGTGACCGGGCTGGAGACGGCGTTCGCGGCGCTGCACACCGAGCTGGTGGTGCCCGGCGTGATCGACCTCGGCCTGCTGATCGAGCGGCTGGCAGGTGGGGCGGAGCCCTTCGAGGTGCAGCGGCCGACCCTGGCCGTCGGCAGCGAAGCCAACGTCGCGCTCTGTGACCTCGGCGCCGAGTGGACCGTCGGCGAGGAGGGCTACGAGAGCCGCTCGGCGAACTCCTGGTGCGCGGGCCGCAAGCTGACCGGGCGGGTGCAGATGACGATCGCCGGCGGCCAGATCGCCTACCGGCTGCGCAGCTTCAGCCTCGGAGTCGCGGCATGAGCGAGGGCTTTCTGCTGCTCGAGGACGGCGCCCGCTTCGACGGCGTGCCCTGCGGCCAGGCCGAGCCGGTGACCGGCGAGGTCGTCTTCAACACCGCGATGACCGGCTACCAGGAGTCGGTCACCGACCCCTCCTATGCCGGCCAGATCATCGTCTTCACCTATCCGCTGATCGGCAACTACGGCGTCTCCGCCGCGGCGATGGAGTCCGACCGGATCCACGCCCGCGGCGTGGTCATGCGCGACCCCAAGAACGGCGAGGACGTCGCCACCGCCGAGGGCGGCTGGCTCGACTGGCTCGCCGACTGCGGCGTGGCCGCGATCGGCGGCGTCGACACCCGCGCCGTCGTGCGCCACATTCGCGACGCCGGGGCGATGCGCGGCGGGATCTTCCCCGCCGGCACCTCCGAGGCGGAGGCGCGCGAGCGGGTCGCGGCCGAGCCCTCGATGGACGGCGCCGACCTCGCTCGCACGGTGACGCCACCCGAGCCGGTCCGCTTCGAGGGCGATGGCCCGCACGTGGTCGGCATCGACACCGGGGTGAAGCTGAACATCGTGCGCCAGCTGCGCGAGCGCGGCTGCAGGGTGACGCTGCTGCCCTGCACCTCCTCGGCCGAGCAGGTGCTCGCCGAGAGTCCCGACCTGGTCTTCCTCGCCAACGGCCCCGGCGACCCCGCCGCCCTCGGCTACGTCGTCGACACCGTCCGCGAGCTGGTCGGGGTGCGCCCGCTCTTCGGCATCTGCCTCGGCCACCAGCTGCTCTGCCGCGCGGTCGGCCTCGAGACCTTCAAGCTGCCCTTCGGGCACCGCGGCGCCAACCACCCGGTCAAGGAGCTGGCCAGCGGGAGGATCGACATCACCTCGCAGAACCACGGCTTCGCCGTGCAGGGGCCGGGCGGCGAGGCGCGGATCGAGGCCGACGAGCCGGTGCGCTGGGAAACCGACTTCGGCGCCGCCGAGCTCTCCCATCTCAACCTCTACGACCGCACGGTCGAGGGCCTCGTGCTCAAGGACGTCAAGGCGGCGACGGTCCAGTACCACCCGGAGGCCGGCCCCGGCCCCCACGACGCCCGCCATCTCTTCGACTCGTTCCTGGAGCTTGCCCATGCCTAAGCGCACCGACATCGAGAAGATCCTGCTGATCGGCTCCGGCCCGATCGTGATCGGCCAGGCGGCCGAGTTCGACTACTCCGGCGTGCAGGCCTGCAAGGTGCTGCTCGAGGAGGGCTACGAAGTCGTGCTGGTCAACTCCAACCCGGCGACGATCATGACCGACCCCGAGTTCGCCACCGCCACCTACATCGAGCCGCTGCTGCCGGGCCCGGTGACCAAGATCATCGAAAAGGAGCGCCCCGACGCGCTGCTGCCGACCCTGGGCGGGCAGACCGCCCTCAACCTGGCGATGGCGCTGCACGAGGACGGCACCCTGGAGCGCTGCGGGGTCGAGCTGATCGGCGCCGACGCCGCCGCGATCCGCCGCGCCGAGGACCGCGAGGAGTTCCGCCAGACGATGAACGAGGCGGGCCTGCGCATTCCCTGGTCGATCACGGTCGAGAGCCTCGGCGAGGTCGAGGCGGCGCTGGCCGACGGCCGCATCAGCCTGCCGGCGATCGTCCGCCCGGCCTTCACCATGGGCGGCCAGGGCGGCGGCGTCGGCAAGACCGAGACCGAGCTGCGCCAGGTCGTCTCCGAGGGCCTGGCCGCCAGCCCGATCAACCAGGTCCTGGTCGAGGAGTCGGTTCTGGGCTGGGGCGAGTTCGAGCTCGAGGTGATGCGCGACCACAACGACAACGTCGTGATCATCTGCTCGATCGAGAACGTCGACCCGATGGGAGTCCACACCGGTGACTCGGTCACCGTGGCGCCGGCCCAGACCCTCACCGACGCGCTCTACCAGGAGCTGCGCGACCAGGCGATCCGGGTGATCCGCGCCGTCGGCGTCGAGACCGGCGGCTCCAACGTCCAGTTCGGGGTCAACCCGCGAGACGGCGAGATCGTCGTGATCGAGATGAACCCGCGCGTCTCGCGCTCCTCGGCCCTGGCCTCGAAGGCGACCGGCTTCCCGATCGCCAAGATGGCGGCGAAGCTGGCCGTCGGCTATGCGCTCGAGGAGATCCCCAACGACATCACGCAGGCGACGCCGGCCTCATTCGAGCCGACGATCGACTACGTGGTGACGAAGATCCCCCGCTTCGCCTTCGAGAAGTTCCCCGGCGCCGAGGGCCGGCTCTCGACCCACATGCAGAGCGTCGGCGAGGTGATGGCGATCGGCCGCACCTTCCGCGAGTCCTTCGCCAAGGCGCTGCGCTCGCGCGAGCTCGACTCCGAGGCCGAGGTCCCCGGCGACGATGGCGCCCTGCTCGACCTGCTCGAGAAGCCCTGCGCGGAGCGCTTCGACCTGATCCTGGCCGCCTTCGAGCGCGGCATCGAGATTGAGGCGGTGCACGAGCGCTCGCTCGTCGACCGCTGGTTCCTGCGCGAGCTGCAGGCACTGGCCACCGAGGGCGACGGCACCGAGGGCCTCGTCCGCACCTACAAGGCGGTCGATACCTGCGCGGCCGAGTTCGAGGCGGCAACGCCCTACTACTACTCGGCCTACGAGCGGCCCTCGGCCGGCACGGCAGCCTCGGAGATTCGCCGCGGCGAGCGCGACTCGGTCGTCATCCTCGGTGCCGGCCCCAACCGCATCGGCCAGGGGATCGAGTTCGACTACTGCTGCGTGCACGCAGCGATGACCGCTCGCGAGCTCGACCGCGATGCGGTGATGATCAACTGCAACCCGGAGACGGTCTCGACCGACTACGACACCTCCGATCGCCTCTACTTCGAGCCTTTGACGGCGGAGGACGTGCTTGCCGTCTGCGAGCGGGAGCGTCCCGAGGGCGTGATCGTCCAGTTCGGCGGCCAGACGCCGCTGAAGCTGGCCCGCGCCCTGGAGGAGGCGGGCGTGCCGCTGCTGGGAACCCCGGTCGACGCGATCGACCTCGCCGAGGACCGCGGCCGCTTCGGCGCCCTGCTGCGCCGCCTCGGCATCAAGCACCCGCCGTACGGCACCGCGCTCTCCGCCGCTGAAGCAACGGTGATCGCCGAAGAGGTCGGCTTTCCGCTGCTGGTCCGACCCTCCTACGTGCTCGGCGGCCGGGCGATGGAGATCTGTTATTCGACCGAGGACCTCAACGCCTATCTAGCGGCCCACGTAAAGGCCGACCAGGAGCACCCGCTGCTGCTCGATCGCTTCCTCGAGAACGCGATCGAGGTCGACGTCGACGCGCTTGCCGACGACGAGAGCGTCCACGTCGCCGGGATCATGCAGCACGTCGAGGAGGCCGGCGTCCACTCCGGCGACTCCGCCTGCGTGATCCCGCCGATGAGCCTCGGCGTCGAGATGCTGGAGGAGATCCGGGCGACGACGGAGCGGATCGCCCTCGAGCTGGGCGTGATCGGCCTGATCAACATCCAGTACGCGGTCGCCGGCGGTGAGCTCTACGTGATCGAGGCCAACCCGCGCGCCTCTCGCACCGTGCCCTTCGTCTCCAAGGCCACCGGCGTGCCCGTGGCCAAGATCGCGGCGCGGCTGATGCTGGGCGAGAGGCTCGCCGACCAGGAGCTGCGCGAGCCCCCCACGGGCATGGTCAGCGTCAAGGAGGCGGTGCTGCCCTTCGCCCGCTTCGCCGGCGCCGACTCGGTCCTCGGGCCGGAGATGAAGAGCACCGGCGAGGTGATGGGGATCGCCGCCGACTTTCCCACCGCCTTCGGCAAGGCGCAGGCGGCGGCGGGCGTCTCCCTGCCCACCGAGGGATCGGTCTTCATCACCGTCACCGACACCGACAAGCCGGCCGCGACCCAGCTCGCCGCCCAGCTCCACGACCTCGGCTTCGAGCTGATCGCCACCGGCGGCACCGCGCAGGCGATCTCGGCGATGGGCGTGCGGGTGACGCCGATCAACAAGATCGCCGAGGGCTCACCGCACGTGGTCGACCTGATCGAGGAGCGACGCTGCGCCCTGGTGATCAACACCCCAACCGGCTCCGGGGCTCGCGCCGACGGCTACGAGATCCGCACCGCGGCGGTTCGCCACGGCATCCCCTGCGTGACGACGATGACCGGTGCGACGGCGGCGGTAAGGGCGATCGCCGCCAGGATCGAAGGCAATGCCGAGGTCCGCTCCCTGCAGGAGATTCACGGCCTCGAGAGGGCGAAGCAACCGCGATGACCGCCCCCTTCGGGCGCCGCCTCTGCGAGGTCACCGAGAGCCGGCCCTCGGGCGGCTACCGCCTCTTCTCGCTGCTGGACAGGGACGGCCCAGAGCCGCTGGCGGGCCAGTTCTACATGCTGGCCACGGAGGAGCACTGGGAGCAGAGCGCCCAGCGCCCCTTCCTGCCGCGTGCCCTCTCGGTGGCCGCGACCGGCCCGGCGGCCGCCGGCGTGCGCCTCGACTTCCTGATCGAGGGCATCGGCCCGGGCACGGATCGGCTCTGCGAGCTCGAGCCGGGGGAGCGGGTCTGGGTCAACGGCCCGCTTGGAAACTCGTTCTCGCAGCCCCGGGACCTCTCGCCCGGCGCCGCTGGCGCGATCCTCGTCGGCGGCGGCATCGGCATTGCGCCCCTCGCCCTGCTGCGCCGCAGCTTCGCGGCGCGAAAACATCCCCACCCGCGTCCTCCTCGGCTTCCGCGACGAAACCCACTCGGGCGGCCTCGACGACCTCTTCTCCTGCTGCGAGGTGAAACTTGCGAGCGAGGACGGGCACGTCGGGCATGCTGGCTACGTCACGGACCTTCTGCGCGTCATGCTCGATGGCAACGACGCAGCCAGCGGAGTCGTCTATGCCTGCGGTCCCCCTCCGATGCTCGATGCAGTTGAGCGGATCTGCGGCGAGAAGGGGGTTGGCTGTCAGCTTGCGATGGAGTCGCCAATGGCCTGCGGCTATGGCGCCTGTTTCGGCTGCGCGGTGCCAAAGGCCGGCGGCGGTTATGCTGCGGCTATGCGTGGATGGTCCGGTGGTGCGGCCTCTGCCGGGGGGTGGCGTCGTCGGGGGGACCAGCCTGAGGAGCTACCGCACCGGAAGGGGTGATGGCGCCAGATCGGTGACAGGGCCCGCCGGCTCTGGAGCCGATCGACTAATTCTGCGGTATCGAGCTGGCCCACCCAGTCATCAACGCGTCCGGAACCTTCGACGCGATCGCGGCGCGGCGCGTGTACGGCGACGCGCTGCTCGAGGGCTTCCCCTTTGCGGCCTTCGTCTCGAAGACGATCACGCCGGAGCCGCGGGTCGGCAATCAGCCACAGCGGATCTGGGAGACGCCGGCCGGGATGATCAACTCGATCGGGCTGCCGAACAAGGGGCTGGAGGGGTTCCTGGCCGCGAGGATCTGCCCCAGCTCGCCGAGCTGCCGGTGCCGCTGATCGTCTCGGTGATGGCCACGGGGCACGAGGAGTTCGCGCGGCCTGGTCACAGGCGCTGGGGGAGAGGGACGAGGTTGCCGCCGATCGAGCTCAACGTGTCCTGCCCCAACGTGCATTCCGGGCTGATCGTCGGTGAGCAGCCAGCTGAGACCGAGGCGCTGCTCAAAGCGCTGCGAGCGCTGACCGAGAAGCCGCTGATCGTCAAGCTGACGCCAAACGTGGCCGACCCCGCCGCGGTTGCGGGCGCAGCGGAGCGGGGGGGCGCCGACGCCGTCTCGCTGATCAACACGCTGAAGGCGAGCGCGATCGACCCGGCCAGCGGAGAGCCGGGGATAGCCGCCGGCCACGGCGGTCTCTCGGGGCCGGCGGTGCGACCGGTTGCGGTCGCCCAGGTGCGCGCCGTGGCGGCGGCGGTGAGCCTGCCGATCATCGGCATGGGGGGCGTCTCGAGCGGCGCCGATGGGCTGGAATTCCTCGCCGCCGGGGCGACCTTGGTCGCGGTCGGCACCGAGAACTTCCGTGACCCGAGAGCGGGGGAGAGAGTCGCTGGCGAGATTGCCGGAGCACTCGAGCGGGGTCGAGGTGGCGCTCCGGTCCAGCCCATAGCCTGAACCTCGACTCGAGGTTCAAGGTGAATTTACGGGGAAATGGCCTGGATGGCCTTGCGCGCCTGCGACCCGCGGCTATACTCGCCGCCCAGATGCCCGCCCCGGTCAAGACTTCTGCCGCCGCTCCCGAGAGATCGCTGGACCAACGGATGGATGCGCTCAAACGCGCCAACGACATCCGCACCGCGCGGGCGAAGCTGAAGAAGGACCTGAAAGCCGGCAAGGCGAACATCCACACGCTGCTGCTCGACCCGCCCGACTACGTGCTGACGGCGAAGGTCTTCGACATGCTCCTGGCGGTGCCCAAGTACGGCCGGGTAAAGACCAACAGGATCCTCAACCAGTGCAGGATCTCGCCTTCGAAGACGATCGGCGGCCTCTCCGAGCGACAGCGCGCCGAGCTCGTGTCACAGCTCCGTCGATAGCGGCCGCTGCAAACCGGCGCATATCGGCGGACTCGGTCGCTCGCGTGCAGAGCACGCCACGCTCCCTGCGTCCGACCGATCTGCTTGGTTTTCGCGGCCGTTCTATGTCCAAGGTCTTCGTAATCACAGGTCCATCCGGGGTCGGCAAGGGAACCCTGATCAGCCGACTGCTCGAACGCGTGCCCGACCTCGAGCTCTCGATTTCGGCCACCACCCGCGAGCCGCGCGAGGGGGAGGCGAACGGGCGCGATTACCACTTCCTCTCGGCCGAGGAGTTCGACGGCCGGATCGCCGCCGAAGACTTCATCGAGTTCGCCACCTACAGCGGCAACCGCTACGGCACGCTGCGTTCCGAGGTCCGCAATCGCCTAGACGAGGGCCACTCGGTCGTGCTCGAGATCGAGGTCCAGGGCGCCCGCCAGGTGCGGGCGGCGATGCGCGAGTCGGTCCAGGTCTTCATCGCCCCGCCCGACCCGGCCTCGCTGCGGCGACGACTCGAGTCGCGCGGCACCGACAGCCTCGAGGCGATCGACGCCCGGCTCGAGGTGGCGGAGCAGGAGCTGGCCGCCCAGGACGAGTTCGCCCACCTGGTCGTCAACGACGAGCTCGAGCACGCCGCCGGCGAGCTGGAGCGAATCGTGCGCGCCGAGCTCGGCATACCTCTAGACTGCGAGGCCGATGATCAAACCACGCGTTGACAAGCTTCTTGACCACACCGACTCCCACTACGCGGCCGTAGTCGTTGCCGCCAAGCGGGCACGGCAGATAAACAGCTACTTCCACAGCCTCGGCGAGGGAAGCTTTGGCGAGTATCCGCCGCCGATGGTCGATATTCCCGCCGACAGGAACTACCTGTCGATCGCGCTCGAAGAGGTCGCTGCGGGCAAGCTCAAATACGAGTACCGCACGTAGCCCCGGCTTCGGCGTGGCTACGTCGAATCAAAGCTCATGGCCAGAATCCTGCTTGGCGTAAGCGGAGGCATTGCCGCCTATAAGGGGCTCGAGTTGGCGCGCCTGGCAACCAAGGCCGGCCACGGCGTGCGGGTGCTGATGACCACGGGGGCGACGCGCTTCATCGGCGCGGCCTCCTTCGAGGGAATCGTCGGCGCGCCGGTGCTGAGCTCCGAGTTCGAGCGCGATCCGCTGCGCGGCGCCTTCCCCGGCGACCCAACTCCCGAGCACGACCCGATCGGCCACCTCGAGCTGGTCGCCAACTGCGACGCCTACCTGGTCGCCCCGGCCTCGGCCAACACGCTGGCCAAGCTGGCCGCCGGAATCGCCGACTCGATGGTCACCACCTCGTTCCTCGCCTGCACCGCACCGCGCCTGGTCGCACCGGCGATGAACGACCGCATGTACGCCGACGCGGCGACCCAGGCCAACCTGGCGACGCTGCGCGAGCGCGGCGTCGGAGTGATCGAGCCCGAGCAGGGCGCCCTGGCCTCGCGCGGCGAGCACGGCAAGGGCAGGCTCCCCGATCCGGCCCGGCTGCTGGCCCGGCTGGAATCCGAGCTCCCCACGGGCGAGCGGCCGTGGGACGGCCTGCGCGTTCTGGTCACGGCGGGGGGGACCCGCGAGCCGATCGACTCGGTCCGCTACCTGGGCAACCGCTCCAGCGGCCGCATGGGCCTAGCCCTCGCCGCCGCGGCGGCCCGGCGCGGGGCGGACGTGACCCTGATCGCCGCCAACGTCTCCCTCCCGGAGCCCCCGGGCGTCCGTCGCATCGACGTCGAGACCGGCGAGCAACTCGCCAAGGCGGCCCAAGCCGAGTTCCCGCAGGCCCATGTCCTCTTGATGGCGGCGGCCCCGGCCGACTTCCGAGCAAGCGAGGTTGCAGCCGGCAAGCTGACCCGCGACGACTCCCTCGATCTCCACCTGGAGCCCACCGAGGACATCCTCGCCGGCCTCTCCGCCAACCGAACCAACGACCAAACCGTCGTGGCCTTCGCCGCCGAAGCCGGAGAGAACATCGAGCGGGCAAAGCAAAAGCTTGCGCGTAAGAAGGCGGACCTGATCGTCCTCAACGACATCTCGAACCCAGCAATCGGCTTCGAGAGCCAAGAAAACGCAGTAACCCTGATCGACTCAGCGAGCGCATACCCCGTCCCCCAAGCCTCAAAGGACATAGTGGCCGAACAAATCCTCGAGAGAGTCGACCAGCTAAGAAGCAAGACAAGCTCTCCCGCTCAAAAATAGGGCGCGAATCGGTTGTCCCGCCTGATCGCCGCTCGCCGGGGGTGGCATCGAATGGGGGGACCAGCCTGAGGAGCTACTGCACCGCAGGGCTGGTGGGACCCATTCGGTGACAGGACCCGCGGCGCCGGACCCGCCGGCCCGATGCCTTTCGCGAGCTATACTCGCCCCAAGCTTTTGTTCGTCCCGATGTACCCGGAAGTGGGCCTGGCCCACTTTTTTTACGCCTCAAGCCAAATGAAAGACCTCCAGCAAGACATCCAAGAGCAGCTTCAAGAGCTCGACTCCGAGCTCGACCTGGTCGCGATCGAGCAGCCAGGCAAGGAAGCGCTGCGCCTCTTCATCGATCACCCCGGCGGCGTTGACCTCGCCCTCTGCGAGAAGGTGACGAGGCATCTCAACAATCTGCGGGCCGAGTACGCGCTGGAGGTCTCCTCGCCCGGTCCCAAGTACAGCAATCACAAGGAGCCCCAGTGAGCAAGGAGATCGTCGAAGCAGTCAAGGCACTGGAGCAGGAGAAGGGGATTGCGGCCGACAAGCTGATGGACGCGCTCGAGGACGCGCTCCTCTCCGCCTACAAGAAGACGCCGGGGGCGGCCAAATACGCCCGCGTCGACCTCGATCACGAAACCGGTGACTTCCTCGTCTTCGAACTGATCCTGCCGCCGGAGCTGGAGGAGAAGCTGCTCGCCGAGGCCGCCGAGGCCCAGGAGGAGGAAGAGCGCGAAATCGACCCCGAAACCGGGGAGCTGCGTGAGCCCGAGGACCCCGAGCTGGACCCGGAGATGATCGCCCCCTACGAAGATCAGATCACCACCCGCGACGTCACCCCCGAAGACTTCGGCCGCATCGCCGCCCAGACCGCCAAGCAGGTAATCCTGCAGCGGATCCGCGAGGCCGAACGGATGATGATGTTCGACGAGTACCAGGACCGCGTTGGCGAGCTGATCACCGGCATCATCCAGCAGTCCGACAAGCGCTACACGCTGGTCCAGCTGCGCGAGCGGGTCGAGGCGCTGCTGCCCAAGTCCGAGCAGGTCTACAACGAGCGCTACGACCACGGCATGCGGGTCAAGGCCGTGATCACCGACGTCTCCGACTCGACCAAAGGGCCGGCGATCGTCGTCTCCAGGCGCAGCTCGGAGCTGATCAAGAAGCTCTTCGAACTAGAGGTTCCCGAGATCTCCGACAAGCTGGTCGAGATCGTCGGCGTCGCCCGCGAGCCGGGCTACCGCTCGAAGATCGCGGTGATCTCCCACGCCGACGGCGTCGACCCGGTCGGCGCCTGCGTCGGCCCCCGCGGCTCGCGGGTGCGGATGGTCGTCTCCGAGCTGCGCGGCGAGAAGATCGACATCATTCCCCACAACGACGAGCCCGCTCGCTTCGTCGCCAAGGCGCTCTCGCCGGCGCGGGTGCGCGAGGTGATCGTCGACGACGACGAGCGCCAGGCGACCGTGATCGTGCCGGACGACCAGCTCTCGCTGGCGATCGGCCGCGACGGCCAGAACGCCCGCCTCGCCGCCCGCCTGACCGGCTGGCGAGTCGACATCAAGTCCGAGACCGAGTTCGCCCAGGACGACGAGGAGATCGAGTACGCCGGCGAGGAGCAGTCCGACGGCCGCTGCATGGCGGTGCTCTCCAACGGCCGCCGCTGCCCCAACGCGGCGATCGCCGAGTCCACCTACTGCGGGCTTCCCCAGCATCAGGCGCTGAGCCGCTTCCAGACCAACCAGATGGCGGTGCTCGCCTCGGTGCCCGAGGCCGAAGTGGAAATCCTCGCCGATCCCGACGCTGACGAAGGCCAGGTGTCGCAGATCGTCGACAAGGCCGAAGCGGAATTCGACGAGGCGGCGGCTGAGGCCGCCGAGGCCGAGCAGGTTGACGCCGAGGGCTCAGAGGAATCGGCTGCGGGTCCTGTCGCCGATGAGGACCCGTCGTCCTCGCAAGCTGCGGGCGACGTCCCCTCATCCACGCCACCCGCAGAAGAGGCGTCAGAGGAACTGCCTCAGGATGATGCCGCGGGAGAACCAGCTGCCGCCTCTGAGGCTGAGCAGGAGCAGGGTGAAGCGCCTGCGGAAGCTGAGCAGGATGAGCCCGAGGCGGCACCGGAGCCCGTGGCCGAGGAGGCAGAGCAGTCCTAGTGGCAAAAAAACGGGTTCACGAGATCGCAAAAGAGCAAGGGCTCAGCAGCAAGGACCTCTTGGCGGCGCTGAAGGGCGCCGGCGTTGAGGCAAAAGCCGCTGCCTCCAGCGTTGAGGAGGCCGATGCGCTGAAGGCGATCCAGGCGGCCAAGGGGGACGGCGGGGCCGCCACGGCGACCAAGCCCGCGCCTCAAGCCGCTGCGCCGCAGAAAGCCGCGGAGGCCGCCAAGCCCGCGGCGAAGCCGGCTCCGACTTCCAAAGGCCCGGTGCGTCCCGCCGCCAAAGCCGCCGCGGGTGCCGCGGGCAAAAAGCGCCGCGTCGTGATCGATTCTCAGGCCGCCCGGCGCGATCAGATGGGCGGGCCGCCGCCGCAGCGCCCGCCGCGCAGGCGCGGGGGAAGGCGGCGCCGGCCGCTGCTCGAGGAGCCACCGCCCAAAACCGAGGCGGCGGAGCCCGAGGCGACCAAGGTCCCCTCGGGGGCGACCGTGCGCGAGGTGGCCGAGCTGCTCGGCCTCGGCAGCGCCGAGGTGATCAAGAAGCTGATGACGATGGGGGAGATGGCGACCCTGACGCAGACCCTCACCGACGAGTCGATCTCGGCGATCGCCGACGAGTACGACCGCAAGCTGGAGATCGTCACGACCGCCGACGAGGAGCCCGAGGAACCCGCGTTCGAGGACACCGACGAGGAGCTGGCTGACCGGCCGCCGGTGGTCACGATCATGGGCCACGTCGACCACGGCAAGACCTCGCTGCTCGACGCGATCCGCGAGACCGAGGTTGCTGCTGGAGAGGCCGGCGGCATCACCCAGCACATCGGCGCCTACCAGGTCCACCACGCCGAGAAGACGATCACCTTCCTCGACACCCCCGGCCACGCCGCCTTTACCGCGATGCGCGCCCGCGGCGCCAAGGTCACCGACATCGCCGTCGTCGTCGTCGCCGCCGATGACGGCGTGATGCCGCAGACCAAAGAGGCGATCGACCACGCCCGCGCCGCCGACGTGCCGATCCTGATCGCGGTCAACAAGATCGACAAGGAGGGCGCCCAGCCGGACCGCGTCCGCAACGAGCTCGCCGCCGACGGCCTCACCCCGGAGGACTGGGGCGGCGAAACGGTCTACGTCGACGTCTCGGCCAAGACCCACGAAGGCCTCGACAAGCTGCTCGAGATGATCCTGCTCGTCACCGAGCTGGAGGAACTTGGCGCCAACCCCGACGCGCCCGCCTCGGGCACCGTGGTCGAGTCCCAGCTCGACCCCGGCCGTGGCCCCGTGGTCACGATCCTGGTCCAGCGCGGCACGCTCAGCGTCGGCGACTCGCTGGTCGCCGGACCGCAGTGGGGCAGGGTGCGGGCGATGCACGACTTCACCGGCAAGCGGGTGCAGAGCGCCGGGCCGGGGATGCCGGTCGAGGTGCTCGGATTCGATGGCGTTGCCGACGCCGGCGAGTTCGTCCACGCGGTCGAGAACGATCGCCGCGCCCGCCAGCTCGCCCAGGAGCGCGGCAACCGGCTCAAGACCGAGCAGCTGGCCCGCCGCCAGGCGCGCAAGGTCAGCCTCGAGGAGGTCTTCTCGCGGGTCCAGGAGGGCGAGATCAAGGAGCTCAACATCGTCCTCAAGGCCGACGTCGCCGGCTCGCTGGAGGCGCTCCAGGACGAGATCGCCAAGGTCCCCCAGGAACGCGTCGCGATCAACATCATCCACTCGCAGACGGGCGGCATCAACGAGTCCGACGTGATGCTGGCCTCGGCCTCGGAAGCGATCATCATCGGCTTCAACGTGCGGCCGCTGGCCGACGCTCGCCGCGCCTCCGAGCGCGAGGGCGTCGACGTCCGCACCTACTCGGTCATCTACAAAATCACCGAGGACCTGCGCAACGCGATGGAGGGCCTGCTGGAGGCGGTCGAGGTCGAGGAGACGCTCGGCGAGGCCGAAATCAAACAGACCTTCAAGGCCTCCAAGGTCGGCCGCATCGCCGGCTGCATCGTCACCGAAGGCAAGGTCGCCCGCGACGCCAGCGTCCGCCTCGTTCGCGAGGGCACGGTGATCTGGAACGGCAAACTCGGCTCCCTGCGCCGCTTCAAAGACAACGTGCAGGAAGTCGAGGAGGGCCAGGAGTGCGGCGTCGTCCTCGACGGCTACGCTGACGTCAAGGAGGGGGACATGCTCGAGTTCTTCAAGACAAAGCAGGTCGAGCAGACGCTGGAGTAGGATGGCGACCCCTCGCATGCGCCGCATCAACGAGGTGCTTCGTGAGGTCGTCGGCGCGGCGATTGCCGAGTTGAGCGACCCACGCATCGGTTTCGTAACCGTGACTTCGGTGGAGACAAGCCCGGACCTGCGCGCCGCCAAGGTGCACGTCAGCGTGCTCGGATCCGAGCAGGAGCGGGCCGACACGATGACCGGGCTGACCTCCTCGCACGGGGTGCTGCAGTCGAAGATCGCCGCCGAGACGCGGATGAAGCGCACCCCGACGCTCTCCTTCCACTACGACGAGACCGTCGCGCAGGGCATGCGGATCTCGCGCCTGCTCGAGGAGGAGGAACCGTGAGCGAGGCGGCCGGGGTGGCAAGCGCCGGCATCGAGGAGGTGGCGGGCGAGCTGCGCCAGCGCGAGCGCTTCCTGCTGACCGCCCACGAGGGCCCCGACGGCGACGCGCTCGGCTCCCTGCTCGGCATGCACCACCTGCTCACCCAGCTCGGCAAGGACTCGGTGATGTTCATGGCGGCAAAGGAGTTCCCGCTGCCGATCGAGTACCGCTTCCTGCCGCTCGAGGAGGTCTTCCACGAGGCGCCGGCGGACATGGCGGACCGCACCGTGGTCTTCCTCGACTGCGGCAACGTCGACCGCATGCCGGTCGACTTCCTCACCGCCGGCGACAACTTCACGATCAACATCGACCACCATCACGACAACACCCTCTTCGGCGACGCCAACCTGGTCGAAACGCGCGCTTCCTCGACCGCCGAGATCGTCTACAAGCTGGCCGTCCTGCTCGGGGTCGAGATCACGCCGGAGATCGCCTCGGCGCTCTACGTCGGCCTGGTCACCGACACCGGCAAGTTCATGTACGAGAACACCGACGCCGGCACGCACCGGATCGCCGCCGAGCTGATCGACGCCGGGGTCGAGGTCGACGAGACCTACCGCCGGCTCTACGAGCACGTGCCGATCGAGAAGCTGCGGCTGCTCTCGCGGGCCCTCGACGGCATCGAACGCAACTGCGACGGGCGCCTCGTCACCACCTACATCGCCGCCGCCGACTACGAGGCAAGCGGCGCCGGCGAGGAGATGACCGAGGGGATCATCGACCACCTGCGCTCGGTCGAAGGCTCGAAGGTGGCGGCGCTGATCCGCGACCAAGGCGATCGAGGCCGCGCCGCCCGCAAGGTCAGCCTGCGCTCCAGCGGCGGCGACCTCGACGTCTCGGCGATTGCCCGCAAGCACGGGGGAGGGGGGCACAAGCGCGCCGCCGGCTTCTCCACCGACCTCGAGCTCGACGAGCTGGTCAGCTTCCTCTGCGGCGAGGTAAAAGCCCAGCTCGGCCCCTGAGCGTGCCCCGAGACCAGTCCCCTGGCGCGGTGCTGCTCTGCGACAAGCCGGCGGGGATAACCTCGCACGACATGGTCGCCCGGGTACGACGCGAGCGCCGCTGCAAAGTCGGTCACGCCGGCACCCTGGATCCCTTCGCGACCGGCCTCCTGCTGATGCTGCTCGGCCGCGCCACCCGCCTGCAGCGGCACCTGGTCGGCCTGCCGAAGACCTACGTCGCGACGGCCCGGCTTGGCTGGCGCTCCAGCACCGGCGACCCCGATGGCGAGCTGCGCAAAACCGGCCGCCTGCCGGCCTCGCTGCAGCTCCCCACCGGGACGGTTCGGCAGCGCCTGCCGATGACCTCGGCGGTGCGAGTCGGCGGCGAGCGCCTCTACCGCAAGGCCCACCGGGGCGAGATCGTCGAAACTCCGGAACGCGATGTCGAGGTCCACAGAGCCGATCTGCTCGAGCATGACGAGGGAAGCGCGACCTATGAGATCGAATGCTCGAAGGGCACCTACATCCGCACCCTGGTCGAGACGCTCGACGACGCCTACTGCGCGCAGCTGCGCCGGACCGCAATTGGGCCCTTTCGCGTCGATGGCGCCGGCGAGGAGCTGAGCGTGGATCGGGTCGCGGAGCTGGTTCCCGCCGTCAAGGAGGCGCTGCGCTGATGCCGAACATCGAAGTCACCTCGCTGCCCGACGCGGCGCCGCGGCCGCGGCACGTCGCGATCGGCACCTTCGACGGCGTCCACCGCGGTCACCAGGCGGTGATCGACAGTGCCGACACGGTGCTCACCTTCGATCCCCACCCGCTAGAGGTCCTGCACCCGGCGGCGCTGCCGAAGCTGATCATGCCCTTCGGCGTCAAGCGCGACGTGATCGAGGGGCTGGGCGTGCGCGAGCTGGTCGTCATCCCCTTCGACCGCGAGTTCGCCCAGCGCAGCGCCGAGGAATTCGTCGAGGGGGTGCTGGTTGAACGACTCGGCGCCGAGCGCGTCTCGGTCGGGGAGAACTTCCGCTTCGGCGCCAAGGCCAAAGGCGATCCGGCGATGCTGGCGCAGCACGCGGAGTTCGGGACGCGCGTCGTCCCCCTGGTCGAGGTCGACGGCGAGACGGTCTCCTCGACCCGGATCAGGGCGCTGGTCGCGGCCGGCGACATGGAGGGCGCCCGGCACTGCCTCGGCGCCCCCTTCATGGTCGAGGGCGAAGTCGTCAGCGGCGACCAGCGCGGCCGCGAGCTTGGCTTCCCAACGGCGAATCTGGTGCCTGATGACCGCCTGGCGATTCCCGGCCACGGCGTCTACGCGGCCTTTGCCAACGGCGTTCCCGCCGCCGTCAACGTCGGCGTGCGGCCCACCTTCGAGAGCGGGCGCGGCGTTCTGATCGAGACCTACCTGATCGACTTCGAGGGCGACCTCTACGGGACCGACCTCCGCGTCGCCTTCGTCGCCCGCCTGCGTGGCGAGAAGCGCTTCCCGGGAGTGGAGGAGCTGATCGCCCAGATGCGGGTCGATGTCGAGGACGCGAAGCGGGTCTGCGCTGGCTTCGTGTCATCGCCGTCCGACTGAGCCCGCTCCCTTCGCGGTGACCCGCTGCTCAGGGGCCTCGGTAGGGGAATTTGCACCGGCACAGGAGGGATGCGAGACTGCCGGTGCCGTACCACTCTGTCCGTCCAGTCCGGGAGGTTCACGTGTCGAGCATCCGACGCCGTCTCAGCTTCGCGAACGTCGTTTCCTGCATTGCCCTCTTCGTCGCTCTGGGCGGTGCCAGCTATGCGGCCATCCAGCTGCCGAAGAACAGCGTCGGCGCCAAGCAGATCAAGCCGAGTGCCGTCAACTCCTCAAAGATCAAGAACGGCTCACTGGACGTCACGGACTTTAAGCCCTCTCAACTCTCCCAGCTCAAGGGGCCCACGGGGCCGACAGGGCCGAGGGGAGCGAGTGGGCCACAGGGAGATCCTGGGCCCCTGCTCCAGACCCTCCCCTCGAGGAAGACCGAGACCGGATCCTATGGCTTCGCGGGTACTCGCCAGGAAAACGGCAACCCCTACACGCCGGGGATACAGGTTTCCTATCCGATCCCGGTGTCGTTCACGCCGAACGTCGAGATCGTCGAATCCGGTGAACCACCGACCGCAAACTGCCCGGGCAGCGTAGAAAAACCGGCGGCGGCGCCTGGCTACCTCTGTCTATATGGGGGTCGGGAAGACGTCGGATTGTCGCTCGAAAACGTCCCAGATGCCGGCCATCGCGGATTTCTCCTCTTCTTCGAAGCCGAACCGGGTGAAAACTACGAGGACTTCGGAACCTGGGCCGTAACCGCGCCGTAGCCTCGTGCGACGTCTGTGCTAGCTTGCGGCGGGCCGTGACCCGGCAGTTGCACGGCTTTTTTAGGACAAAACAAAGATGAGCCTGACCAAGGAAAAAAAAGAGGAGCTGATCGGCAAGTTCGGTCGCGCCGATGGCGATACCGGCTCAGCCGAGGTTCAGGTCGCGCTGCTCACCGAGCGGATCAACGAACTCACCGAGCACCTGCGCACGCACACCAAGGACCATCACTCGCGCCGCGGCCTGCTGATGCTGGTCGGCAAGCGCCGCCGCATGCTGCGCTACCTCGAGCGCCACGACCTCGAGCGCTACCGCGCCCTGGTCGCCGAACTCGGCCTGCGTCGATGATCTCGGCCGGGGAACCGGCGCCCGATTTCACCCTCCGCAACCAGGACGGCGAGAAGGTTTCGCTCGCTGACTTCCGCGGCGGCAAAGTCCTGCTCGTCTTCTATCCGCTCGACTTCAGCCCGGTCTGCGGTGATCAGCTCTCGATCTACCAGGAGGTCAAGCCGGAGATCGAGGCCAAGGGCGTAACGATGGTCGGGATCAGCGTCGACAGCGGCTTCGCCCACAAGGCCTTCCAGGAGAAGCTAGGCATCGACACGCCGCTGCTGGCCGACTTCGAGCCCAAGGGCGAGGTCGCGCGCGCCTACGGTGCCTACATCGAGCGGGTCGGCCACGCCAACCGCTCGCTCGTCCTCGTCGACGAGGAGGGCACGGTCGAGTGGGTCCACGAGTCGCCGACCCCGCTGGAGATCCCCGGCGCCAACCTGATCTTCGACGCGCTGAACGCTGACGCCTGAGCTGACCAGCGCCGCGGTGCCGCCGGCCGGGCCGGCGGATCACCGCAGGGGGAGGGGGCGGAGCTGATCGTCTACGCCGACCTCGGCTGCCCGCACTGCGCATCCGCCTGGGCCGAGATCGGCGAGCGCGAGGCGACGATCGTCTTTCGCCACTTCCCGGTCGCCAGCAAGCACCCACGCTCGCCCGCCCTGCACGCCGCCGCCGAGGCCGCCGGCCTGCAGGGGCGCTTCTTCGAGCTGGTCGACTCGCTCTACGCCGATCGCGGCCACGTCGACGACCCGCATCTCTGGCAGCGGGCCGAGCGCCTCGGCCTCGAGCTCGAGCGCTTCGAGGCCGATCGCCGCTCCGCAGCGGTCGCGGCCCGCGTCCGTCGCGACTTCGAGTCGGGAATCCGAGCCGGTGTCACCAGCACCCCGGCGCTCTTCCCCGGATAGCGCGAAACCGTCTCAACCCGGCAATATGGCGGGCTGAGACGGTTTCGCTGCTAGCGGACGCTCAGCAGTGGGGTGCAAGCTCGGAGATGGCCCTGTGTGTACCCTCTTTTTCGAAAGAGAACGCGAGTTCTGAAAGCAGATGGCCACCATCCGGGTGGCCGGAGGTAGGACAACTAAATGAGCATGTTTGACGTAACCCGCGTTTCGGCGGACATCGGCGATGGCCAGATTTCCTTCGAGACCGGAAAGCTCGCGAAGCAGGCGGGTGGCGCGGTCGTGGTTCAGGCCGGCGACACGATGGTGCTCTGCACCGCAACCGTCGGCAACCTTCGCGACGTGGACTTCCTTCCCCTCACCGTCGACATCGAGGAGCGGATGTACGCCGCGGGCAAGATCCCCGGCTCGTTCTTCCGTCGCGAGGGCAAATCCAGCGAGAAGGCGACGCTGACCGCGCGCATGATCGACCGGCCGATCCGGCCGCTCTTCCCCAAGGGCTGGCACTACGAGACCCAGCTCGTCGCGATCCCGATGTCGGTTGACCAGGTCAACCCGTACGACGTCCTGGCGATGAACGGCGCCTCCGCCGCGCTGGCGATCTCACCGGTCCCGGTCGCCGCCCACGTCGGCGCGGTGCGAATCGGCAAGCTCGACGGCGACTTCGTCGTCAACCCCTCCGAGGAGGACCACGCCGAGCTCGATCTCGACCTGATCGTCGCCGGCACCGACGAGGCGATCCTGATGGTCGAGGCCGGCGCCAACGGCGTCACCGAGCAGGAGATCCTCGACGCCCTCGACATCGCCCACGGCGAGATCAAGAAGCTCTGCGCCGCGATGGAGGAGCTGCAGCAGAAGGCCGGCAAGGAGAAGATCGAGGTCGAGGCCCCCAAGATCGACGAGGGCCTGATCAGCGACATCCGCTCCTCCCACGGCCAGGCCCTGGTCGACGCGATCGCCACCGAGGGCAAGCTCGAGCGCTACGAGGCGATCGACAAGGTCAAGGACGAGGTGGTCGCCAAGTACGCCCCCGAGTCCGCCGACGGAGAGGCCGACGAGAAGCAGGTGGCCGAAGCCAAGGCAGCCTTCGGCTCGATCGAGAAGGACACGATCCGCAAGGCGATCGCCGTCGACAAGAAGCGCCCCGACGGCCGCGCCCAGGACGAGATCCGGCCGATCGAGTGCGAGGTCGACATCTCCCCGCGCGTGCACGGCTCCGCCCTCTTCACCCGCGGTGAGACGCAGATCCTCTCCAACGCCGCGCTGGGCACGACGCGCATGGACATGCGCCTCGACACGCTCGGGCTGGAGACCTCGAAGAAGTTCTGGCACCACTACAACTTCCCGCCCTTCTCGGTCGGGGAGGCCGGCTTCATGCGCGGCCCCAAGCGCCGCGACATCGGTCACGGCGCCCTCGCCGAGCGGGCGCTGGTGGCGACCATCCCCAACGAAGAGGACTTCCCCTACGTGATCCGGGTCGTCTCCGAGACGCTCGAGTCCAACGGCTCCTCCTCGATGGGCTCGGTCTGCGCCTCCTCGATGGCGCTGCAGGCCGCGGGCGTGCCGGTCACCGCACCGGTCGCCGGCGTCGCCATGGGCCTGATCAAGGAGGGTGACGACTACATCGTCCTCACCGACATCGCCGGCGTCGAGGACCACCTCGGCGACATGGACTTCAAGGTCGCCGGCACCGCGGACGGGATCACCGCCCTGCAGATGGACATCAAGATCACCGGCGTCACCTTCGAGATCCTCACCGACGCGCTGGAGCAGGCCAACAAGGGCCGCCAGTTCATCCTCGGCAAGATGGCCGAGGCGATCGACGGGCCGCGCGAGCAGCTCTCCCAGCACGCGCCGCGGATCGAAGCGATCAAGATCGATCAGGAGAAGATCGGCGCCGTGATCGGCAAGGGTGGCGAAACCATCCGCGCCCTCTGCGAGGAGTTCGAAGCCGAAATCGACGTCGAGGACGACGGCACGATCCGGATCTACGCACCGACCGGCTCGCTGGTCGAAGCCTGCGTCGCCCGGATCGAGTCGATGACCAAGGAGGCCGAAGTCGGCGATCGCTACAACGCCGCCAAGGTGGTCAAGACGACGACCTTCGGCGCCTTCGTCGAGCTGGTCAAGGGCACAGACGGCCTGCTGCACATCTCCAACGTCAAGCCGGGGGAGCGGGTCGATTCAGTCGACGACGTGCTCACCGCCGGCGAGGAGATCGACGTCACCGTGGTCGAGGTCGACCGCGAGCGTGGCCGCATCGGCCTGCGCCTCTCCGACGACCCCTCGGTTGCCGGCAAGAGCCCCGAGGAGCTGGCGGCCGTCGGCTCCGGCGGTGGCGGCTCGAGCCGCAACGGCGGCGACCGCGGCGGCCGTGGTGGTCGCGAGGGACGCCGTCCCCGTGGCGGCGACCGCGAGCGCGGCCGCTGAGGTCGATCCCGGCAGGGGTTCCACTTAACTTTTTCGGTGAAACCAATGCCGCTGACGCCTCAAGGTCGTCGACGAAAAAGTACAAGACGTTCCACCCCCACCGGGATCGACACTCATTGAACGGAGCTGAAACAACAACGCAGGGCACCGGCGTCCGGGTCGTCACCGAGGAGGTTCCCTCGGTGCGATCCGTGGCGCTGGGGCTCTGGGTGCGCACCGGCTCGCGCAACGAGACCGTGCCGCAGGCGGGGGTCTCGCACTTCCTCGAGCACCTGCTGTTCAAGGGGACGGAGCGCTTCTCGGCAATCGAGATCGCCGAGAAGCTCGACGGCCTCGGCGCCTCGGTCAACGCCGCCACCGGCAAGGAGACCACGCACCTGCACGCGCGCTTCCTCGACGAGCACACCGAGGAGGTCTTCGACCTGCTGGCGGAGATGCTGCTGGCGCCGACCTACCCCGAAGTCGACTCCGAGCGCGAGGTCGTGCTGGAGGAGATCGCGATGTACGAGGACGAGCCGCAGGACCGCGTCCACGACATCCTCGCCGAGGCGGTCTTCGGCGAGCACCCGCTCGGCCGCCGGGTGCTGGGCGAGGCCGAGGTGATCAGCTCGGTCCCGGTGCCGCAGATCGAGGCTTACCGCAGCGCTCGCTACACCGGCGCCAACATCGTCGTCGGCGCCGCTGGCCACGTCGACCACGCCCGCATCGCCGCGCTGAGCGAGCGCCTGGTCTCCCCGGGCGCCGGCGAGGGGGGCGGCCAGGCCACCGTGGGGACCGACGAAGAAGCCAGGCTGCGCTTCTACGCCAAGGACACCGAGCAGTACCACATCTGCTTTGGCGCGCCCGGCATCGTGCGCTCCGACGAGCGCCGCTACGCGCTCGCCGTGCTCGACTCGATCTTCGGCGGCTCCAGCTCTTCACGGCTCTTCCGCGAGGTGCGGGAGAAGCGCGGGCTGGCCTACTCGGTCGGCTCCTACAACGAGCAGTACACCGACGCGGGAATGGTCGCGACCTACGTCGGCACCCGCGAGGAGAACGTCGAGGAGGCCTGCTCGATCATCGGCACGGAGCTGGCCCGGCTGCGCAGCGAGCCGGTTTCCGACGCCGAGCTGGCCCGCGCCAAGGAGAGCGTCAAGGGTCGCCTCGTGCTCTCCTCGGAGTCGACCGCGGCGCGAATGTCGCGGATCTCCCGCGCCACCCTCTTCGGCCTGCCGATCGACAGCCTCGACGAGATGCTGGCCAAAGTCGATGCCGTCAGCGTCGACGATCTGACCGCGCTGGCGGCTGAGCTGTATGGCCCGGAGCACCTCTCCGCTGCCTGCATCGGACGCGACGAGGGGCGTTTCCGCAATGCGCTCGGCCCCGTCAGCGAGGCCCTGGTCGCCGCATGATCCGAGTTGCCGTCTCCGGCGCCGCCGGACGCATGGGCGAGGCGGTCTGCGAGGCCGTCGAGGGGGCGGCGGACACCGAGCTCACGGCGAAGGCCGACCCGACGCTTGGGGTTGAGCTCGCCGACGTGCTCGGCGAGGCCGACGTCGTCGTCGACTTCACCACCCCCGACACGGCGCTGGCCAATGCCAAGGCCTGCCTCGGGGCAGGCGTCCACGTCGTCGTCGGCACCACCGGCTTCGACCTCGATGCCCTGCGCGATGCGGCCGAGTCCTCCGGCGCCAACTGCTTCGTCGCCCCCAACTTCGCGATCGGCGCCGTGCTGCTGATGGAGGTATCGCAGACGATCGCGGCCCACATGCCCGAGTGCGAGATCGTCGAGCTGCACCACGACCGCAAGCTCGACGCCCCCTCGGGCACCGCGAAGCGCACCGCGGAGCTGATCTCCGGCGCCGGCGGCAACGTCCACGAGCCGATCCACTCGGTGCGGCTGCCCGGCCTCGTCGCCCATCAGGAAGTCATCTTCGGCGGCGAGGGCCAAACCCTCAGCGTCCGCCACGACTCGATCGACCGGCGCTCCTTCATGCCCGGCGTGCTGCTCGCCGTGCGCAAGGTGGGCGGGCTGGACGACCGCTTCACCGTCGGGCTGGAGAAGCTCCTGTGAAGACCGACCTCGATACCCTGGCCTCGTGAAGGAGATCCGCGGCGTAATCACAGCGATGGCAACCCCTTTCGACGAGGCAGGGGCGGTCGACGAGGCGGCGGCGCTGAAGCTGGCCACCTACCTGCTCGAGCACGGCTCGCACGGCCTCGTCATCTCGGGCTCGACCGGCGAGGCGCCGACGCTGACCGATGAGGAGGCGCTGCAGCTGCTCCGCGCGATCCGTCGCGAGGTCGGCGAGGAGACGCTGCTGATCTGCGGCACCGGCACCAACTACACCCAGCACTCGATCGAGCTGACCAAGGGCGCCGCCGAGGCGGGCGCCGACGCCGCCCTGATCGTCACCCCTTACTACAACAAGCCGAATCCGGCTGGAATCTTGGCCCACTTCGAGGCGATCGCCGCGGCGATCCCGGCGATGCCGATCATCGCCTACAACATCCCCTCGCGGGTGGTGGTCAACGTGCCGCCCGACCAGCTTGCCGAGATCGCCAAGATCGACAGCGTCGTCGCGGTGAAGCAGGCCAACAACGACGATCTGCAGCCAATCGAGGGGCTCGAGATCCTCGCCGGCAACGATGAGATCTTCCTCAAGACGCTTGAAATCGGCGGCGCCGGAGGCATACTCGTCGCCTCGCACCTGGTCGGCCCGCAGATGCGCGAGATCTGGGACGCGGCGCAGGCCGGCGAACTGGATCGCGCCCGCGAGATCGACGCCGGGCTGGGCCAGCTCTACGCCTCGATTGGCGTCACCACCAACCCGATTCCGGTCAAGGCGGCGCTGGCGATGACGGGCCTGATCCCGTCCGGAGCGCTTCGACTTCCCCTGGTGCCCGCCGATGCTGGGCAGAGCGCGACCGTGAAGGCGGCGCTCGAGAGCGTCGGCCTCACTCCGGTGAATCCCTAGTGCCCGCCGGCAAGCTTCGCGTGCTGCCGCTCGGGGGACTGGGCGAGATCGGCAAGAACATGACCGTGATCGAGTACGACGGCCGCATCGTCGTCGTCGACACCGGGCTGATGTTCCCGACCGCCGAGATGCTGGGGATCGACCTCGTCCTGCCGGACTTCTCCTACCTGCGCGACCGCGCCGACGACATCGAGGCGATCGTCCTCACCCACGGCCACGAGGACCACGTCGGGGCGCTGCCCTACGTGCTGCGCGAGATCGGCTCGCCGCCGGTGATCTACGGCGGCCTGCTGACGATCGGCATGGTCCGCTCCAAGCTCGACGAGCACAAGCTCAAGGACGCGCCGCTGGAGGAGCTGCCGGTGGGCAAGACCGTGCGGCTCGGCCCCTTCGAGCTGGAGATGATCCACCTCTCGCACTCGATCCCCGACGCCTGCGGCGTCCTGCTCACCACCGAGCTGGGCTCAATGCTGATGACCGGCGACTACAAGTTCGACCAGACCCCGGTCGACGGCCGGCCCGCCGACATCTCGCGCCTCGCCGAAGTCGGCCGCGACGGCCTGCTGCTGCTCTGCGGCGACTCGACCAACGCCGACCGGCCGGGGGTCGCGCCGTCGGAGTCGAGCGTGGGGCCGGCGCTGCTCGAGACCTTCTCCGGCTGCGAGGGGCGCATCATCGTCACCTCCTTCGCCTCCAACATCCACCGCGTCCAGCAGGTGATCGACGCCGCGGTCAAGCTCGACCGCAAGGTCGCCCTCGTCGGCCGCTCGATGCGTAAAAACTTCAACATCGCCTCCAACCTCGGCATCGCCAAAGCCCCTCAGGGGCTCTTCATCCAGCCGCGCGAGATCGAGAACTTCCCGGACGAGAAAGTCGTCGTGATCTCGACCGGCAGCCAGGGCGAGCCGCTCTCGGCGCTGCGGCGGATGGCCAACAACGACCACCGCGACGTCGAGCTGCACTCGGGCGACACCGTCGTCTTCTCGGCGACGCCGGTGCCCGGCAACGAGCGCGCCGTCAACGAGACGATCGACCGCATCTACGAGATCGGCGCCTCCGTCGTCACCGCCAAGGACGCCCCGATCCACGCTTCCGGCCACGGCTGGCAGGAGGAGCTGAAGCTGATGCTCAACCTGACCAAACCGCGCTACGTGCTGCCGGTGCACGGCGACCACAAACGCCTGCGCCTGCACTCCGAACTTGCCCACTCCGTCGGCATCGCCCCCGAGAACGTCTTCCAGGGCCGCAACGGCCTGCCGCTGGAGATCGACGCCAACGGGGCGAGCTTCGGCGAGGACATCCACGCCGGCGTGATCTACGTCGATGGCGTCAACGTCGGCGAGCCGGATGACGTCGCCCTGCGCGACCGCCGCGAGATCTCGGCCGACGGGATATTCATCGTCGTCGCGACGATCTCCTCCGAGGACGGCCAGGTCGTCGCCGATCCCGAAGTGCTCTTCCGCGGCGTCGCCTTCCTGGAGGAGGCCGACGCCCTGGTCGAGGAGCTCAAGGACGTGGTCGAGGACTCGCTCGAGGACGCCGCCAAAGCCGGCACCCGCGAGCTGCACCTGATCCAGGAAGACCTGCACGACGCGGTGGCGGGGCTCGTCTACGAGAAGCTGCGGCGGCGCCCGATGATCATCCCGGTCGTCGTCGAGGTTTGACGCAAGCGCTGCTGGCGCGGCGGGTCCTGTCACGGATTCGGTGCCACCAGCCCTGCGGTAGCTAAAGCTTCCTCGGGCTGGTCCCCCAAATCCATGCCACCCCCCCGCGAGTAGCGTTTGTTAGGGAGCTTTCTGTGGCGTTCTCCCGCGGGTGGCGCCGTAGGGGGACCCGCCCCCGAGGACGCTTTAGCGACCGCAGGGGGTGGGGGGTCCCTTCGGCGACAGGACCCGCGGGCCAGCGACACCTGTGCAGTTTGTTTGAAAAAAAAGGACCCGCCGGGAACGTTGGGGAGAGCCCGGCGGGTCCTGTGTCTCGTCCACGGGGAAAACTACGCCGGGCCGCTAAAGGGGTTCTAAAGCGGTCTTAATTCCCTGCTCAGACCCATTCAGCGGCAGGCGGACGCGGAAGAGGGCGCCGCCACCGTTGGCCTCGGCGACTTCGACCGAGCCACCGTGGGAGGCGGCGACGGCGCGAACGATCGCCAGGCCGAGGCCGCTGCCGGGGCCGACCGCGGTGTCGGCCGGGCCTTCGCCGCGGACGAAGCGGTCGAAGATCTGGGGGCGGATCTGGGCGGGGATGCCGGGCCCGTCGTCGGCCACTTCGACCACGGCATCGCCACCGTCGCGGTGCAGGCGCAGCTCGATCCGCGCGCCGGGAGGGGTGTGGCGGCCGGCGTTGTCGAGCAGATTGAGGACCATCCGGTGCAGCTCGTCCGGGTTGCCGTCGACCGCCAGCGAGCGGTCGTTCTCGATCTCGAGCGAGCGGTCGCCGAGCACCGGCACCACCTCGGCCGCGGCGTTGCCCGCGACCTCGGCGAGGTCGCAGGGACGGTGCTTGCTGGCGCGCCCGGCATCGGAGCGGGCAAGCAGCAGCAGGTCGCCGACCAGGCGACTCATCCGCCGCGACGAGCGCAGGGCCGAATCGACCATCGCCCGATCCTCGTCCTGGCGAGGGCCGAGCAGCGACGCCTGCAGCAGCTCGAGGTTGGCGAGGACGCTGGTCAGCGGGGTGCGCAGCTCGTGCGAGGCGTCGGCGACGAACTCGCGCTGCTTCTTCAGCGCCGCCTCGCGCTCGGTCCTGGCCGCGTCGAGCGAGCGCAGCATCTGCTCCAGGGTGCGGGCCAGCTCGCCGACCTCGTCGTCGACCTTGGGGGCCGGCATGCGGCGGGACGGATCGCCGGTCGCGGCGATCTTTCGCGCGGTGGCGGTCAGCGCCGAGATCGGCCGCATCGCCCGCGCCGCGATCGCCACGCCGCCAAGGCTGGCGAGCAGGGTGCCGCCGAGGATGCCGGCGCCGATGAAGAGCCAGAGCCGGTCGATCGTCGAGTCGACGTGGGCGAGGCTGCGGCCGTACTGGACGAAACCGGTGACTTCGCCGGTGTCGCCGGTGATCCGCGCCGTGGCGACCCGCATCGTGCGGTAGTTGGAGAGGCCGGCCGTCGGTGCGCCGAGCGCCTCCGCTCCGCTGCTTTCCTTGATCAGGCTGAGGGTTCCGTTGCTGGCGCTGAAGACCCGCGCCGAGGCCCCGTCCGGCCGGACGAAGTCGTCGAGCTCCGGACCGTGAAACGTGGTCAGCAGGGGGGTGCTGAAGATGCGGCTTTCGGCCGCCAGGGTCTGCGCGGCGCTGCTCACCTGGCGGTTGAAGTCATCGCGGATGCGGCTCGTCGCCACCTGGCCGATCACGGCGCCGAAGACGACCAGGATGACCAGGGTCAGCCCGGCGGAGACAGCGGCGAGGCGCCATCGCACCGGCCAGCTGCTGGGACGCAGCTTCGCCGCCCACGGTGACGGTCCCTGACCGCCGCCGCGCGGCGTCCTCGGTCGCCCGAACAGCGCCCCCGTTCGGGGTCCCCGCGTCCTTGCCTGGCGGCGCCCGAACCCCGTCATTACTCCTTCAAAACGTAGCCGGCGCCGCGTTTGGTGTGCAGGAGGCGGGACTCCTCGCCGGCCTCGAGCTTGCGACGCAGGTTGGAGATGAAGACGTCGATCGTGTTGGTCGCGGCGGTCGGGTCGTAGCCCCAGACGTCATCGAGCAGTCGCTCGCGGGAGACGACGAGGCGCTCGTTGCGCATCAGGTACTCGAGCAGCTCGAACTCGCGGTTGGTCAGCTCGAGCTCGCGCTCGCCGCGTTTGACCTCGCGGGTGTCCGGATTGAGCGTCAGGTCGCCGACGGCGAGCGAGGCGGCCCCGCGAGGCGGCCGGCGCCGCAGCAGCGCCCGGATCCGCGCCAGCAGCTCGGTCCGCTCGAAGGGCTTGACCAGGTAGTCGTCGGCGCCGCTGTCGAGGCCATCGACCCGGTCCTCGGTCTCGGCCCGCGCGGTCAGCATCAGGATCGGCACGTCGCCCTCGGCGCGCAGGCGGCGGCAGACCTCGACCCCGTCGAGCCGCGGCAGGCCGAGGTCGAGGACGACGAGGTCGGGGACGAATCCGCTTGCGACGTCGAGCGCGTCGACGCCGTCGGCGGAGGTGCGAACCTCGTAGCCCTCCTGTCGCAGCGAGCGGCGCAGCACGTCGGCGATCTCGGCGTCGTCCTCCACGACCAGGACGCGGCCGCCGGGGATCTCTGGGTCGGTGGTCAGCATCGCCATCGATGTTAAAGGCGCAAACAGCGTTGGACCGAGAGATTTAGCGCGGATTTAGGCCGCGCGGCGCGCAGGGGAGGGAGCGCCGACGTCGAAGCCGGCTGCATGTTCGTGCGTAACAAGAAGCGCGGGAATGCCGCGCGGCGAAAGCCCAAAGGAAAAGCAAAAGCCAAGGTCCGGGGGGGAGGCAGGCTTCATCTGCCCCAGGCGCTGGAGCAGCGGCACCTCGATCTGATCGGGCTGCTCCTGATCGCCGCCGGGGTCTATCTGAGCTTTGTCCTCTTCTTCGGCTGGGATGGCGGCAAGGTTGGCTATGGGCTGGAAACCGGGCTCAAGTACCTGTTTGGCGGAGTCGGAGCGCGGATCTTCACCGTCTTGATGCTGGTCATCGGCGGGCTGCTCGTCACGGGAACTTCGATTTCAACCTTGTTTCAGGGGATCGGGCGCGGGCTGCGCCGCGTCTTCCTCGGCAGCCGTGGCGTCGCCGACACGGTGATCCAGAGCCGCGAAGCGCGGCGTGAGGACAGGACCGAAGCCTTCGAGACGCAGGTCGGGCCGACCGACGTGATGAGCGCTTATCCCGACGAGGACGAGATGGACGAGCCCACCGTCGCCCTGATCGAGGAGCCCGAGGAGGTCGTCGAGGAGCCGGTCACCGAGAGCTTTGACGACGAGCTGGCCTCGATCGAGTCCGAAGAAGACGCGGCGGCGGTCGACCCGGTGGCGGAGCCCGAGCAGATCGCGCTCACCCCGCAGGGCAACAAGCGCGGCGTCACCATGTCCGAGGAGGTCGACTACCGACCGCCGCCCGCCAAGGCCCTCGAACGGGGCAAAGGCGACAAGGGGCTCGATCCGCGCGACCAGGAAATCGTCGGCCGCAAGCTGGTCGAGACGCTCGGTCACTTCGGGGTCGAGGCGAAGATCGTCGGCGTCGTCAGCGGGCCGCACGTCTCCCGCTACGAATTGCGCCTGGCGCCGGGCATCAAGGTGAAGAAGGTCACCGAGCTCTCCAACGACCTCGCCTACGCGCTCGCCTCCACCGACATCCGCATCCTCGCCCCGATCCCGGGCAAGCAGGCGGTGGGGGTCGAGGTGCCGAACACGCGCCGCCGCATCGTCCGCCTCGGCGACATCTACTCCGGCCGCCCGGAGAAGACCTCGCCGCTGGTCGCCTGGCTCGGCAAGGGCATCGACGGCAACCCGGTCTGGACCGACCTGGCGAAGATGCCGCACGTGCTCGTCGCCGGCACCACCGGCTCGGGCAAGTCGGGCTGCGTCAACGCGATCCTGTCCTCGATCCTGATGCGGCCTCACCCAACGAGGTGCGCCTGGTCCTGGTCGACCCCAAGCAGGTCGAGCTCAATCACTACGAGAACGTGCCGCACCTGCTGACCCCGGTGGTCACCTCGCCGCGCCTGGCGGCCAACGTGCTCGCCAACCTGATCGGCGAGATGGAGAGTCGCTACGGGATCATGGGCCAAGCGCGCTGCTCGCAACCTGGCCGAGCTCAACCGCGCTCGCGCCAAGGCGGGAGAAGCGCCCCTGCCTCACATCCTCTGCGTAATCGACGAGCTCGCCGACCTGATGATGGTCTCCCCGGCCGAGGTCGAGGACTCGATCATCCGGCTGGCGCAGAAGTCGCGCGCCACCGGCATCCACCTGGTGCTGGCGACGCAGCGGCCGTCGACCGACATCATCACCGGCACGATCAAGGTCAACATCCCGGCCCGGATCGCCTTTGCCGTCTCCTCGCAGACCGACTCGCGGGTGATCCTCGACCAGGGTGGGGCCGAGGCGCTGCTGGGCCAGGGCGACATGCTCTTCCGCGGCGCCGGCACCTCGAAGCTGCAGCGCATCCAGGGCGCCTTCGTCACCGAGGACGAGATCGCCAGGGTCACCGGCCACTGGGCCAAGCAGGGCGAACCCGAATTCGAGGCCGAGCTGCTCGAGGTCGTCGAGGAGAAGGGGGTCGAAACCGACGGTGACTACGACCCCGACAGCGACGACCTGCTCGACGAGGCGATCCGGGTCGTGGTCGAGACCGAAACCGCCTCGGTCTCGATGATCCAGCGCCGCCTTCGCGTCGGCTACACCCGGGCGGGCCGCCTGATCGACATGCTCGAGCGGCGCGGCGTGATCTCCGGCTACGAAGGCTCCAAGCCCCGTCAGGTCCTGGTCGGCCAGGCCGACATGGCGCGGCTGACCGGCGGCTCGGTCGAGCCGGAGCCGGTCGAGGCCGAGGCGCCCACCGCCGTGCCCGAGTAGCGCCTGTCTCTCCCTTCCGGCGCACAGCGCAGGTTTGAGGTAGGACAATGGGCCGATGGACAGCCGCATCGGCAGCGATCCTTCGCGAGGCGCGAAACCGGCGCAAAATCGACCTTTCAGAGGTCGAGGCCGCGACCCGGATCCGGGTCCGCTACCTGCGGGCGATCGAGAACGAGCGAGTGGGATGTCCTGCCCGGAGGCGTCTACACGCGCGGCTTCATCCGCACCTATGCCTCGTTCCTGGGGCTGGACGGCGAGCGACTCGCCGATGAATACCGCCGCGAGCGTCGAAGGCACGAGCGGCGAGCGGGGATCAGAGTCAGATCTGGCGCCAGCTGCGACGGGTGGCCCGCAGCGGCCCCGGCGGGCGGCGCCGCGCGCGGGCTGGTTGGTGGTCGCAGCGGTCGTCCTCGTCGCCGCGCTCGCGATCGTCGCGCTTCCCGTCGGCGGCGGGGACGACGCCAGCCCGGCAGTCCGCCCTCGAAGAAAAGCTCCGGCGGGAGAGCCGCGATCGCGGGCCGGCGGTGAGCCGACCGCGCGGCTCGCGGGGTCTCGGTGCGGCTGGCGGCCAGCGCCGAAGTCTGGGTCTGCGTGCTCGACGCCAAGGGCAAGCACCTGGTCAACGGCCAGATCCTCGAAGCGGGAGCCGAAGAGGGCCCGTTCCGCTCCGGTAGCTTCACGGTCTCATTCGGCAACGGGGAGGTCTCGATGCTCATCGATGGCAGAGGAAGCGGAAATTCCAGCGACGTCCAGCCCGATCGGGTACTCGATCGACTCCTCCGGGCGGCTGACCGAGCTCGCCGAAGCCGAACGGCCCACCTGCACATGAGCGAGGTGCGGGCGGGGATAGTCGTCACCGGGACCGAGGTCCTGACCGGGCGGATCGCCGACCGCAACGGGCCGTGGCTCTCCGAGCAGCTGGCCGAGCTCGGCGTCGACGTCGCCCACATCCTCGTCGTCGGCGACCGCCCCGACGACCTCGAGGCGGCGCTGCGCTTCATGGCCGCCGAGGGGATGGACCTGATCGTCACCTCGGGTGGCCTCGGCCCGACCGCCGACGACCTGACCGCCGAGGTGGTCGCCAGCTTCGCCGGCCGCGAGCTGGTGCTGGACGACGAGGTGGAGGAGAAGATCGCGGCGATCCTGCGCAACTTCGCCCGCAGCTTCAACTTCGACGAAGAGGCGGTGCGGGAGGCCAACCGCAAGCAGGCGATGGTGCCCGAGGGCGCGATCGCCGCTCGACCCCGTCGGCACGGCGCCCGGCCTGGTCGTGCCCGCCGACGGCAGCGCTGGTCGTCGTCCTGCCCGGCCCGCCGCGCGAGCTGCAGCCGATGTGGCCCGCCGCGCTCGCGACAGAGCCGATGCGGGAGCTGCTGCAGCGAGCCACGCCGCTGCACGGCTACACCCTGCGCATGTTCGGCATCCCGGAGTCCGAGATCGCCAAGAGCCTGCGCGAGATCGAGGCCGAGGGCATCGCGCTGCCGGAGGTGGAGATCACCACCTGCCTGCGCCGCGGCGAGATCGAGATCGACGTGCGCTACCGCGACGAGGCGGTGGCGACCGCCGAAGCGGTGCGGGCCGGGCTGGCCGAGCGCCACAGCCAGCACCTCTTCAGCCTCGACGGGGAGACGATCGACTCGCAGGTGGCGCGGCTGCTGGCGGGGCATCGCCTGGGCCTGGCCGAGTCCTGCAGCGGCGGCCTGATGGCGGCGCGGATCACCGACCTGCCGGGCGCCTCGGCCTACATGGCGGGCGGCGTCGTCTCCTACTCCAACGAGGCCAAGGCCGAGCTGCTCGGCGTCGACCCCGCGCTGATCGAGGCCAAGGGCGCCGTTTCGCCAGAGGTGGCGGAGGCGATGGCGCTGGGCGCGCTGGAGCGCTTCGAGGCCGACGTCGCCGTCTCGATCACCGGCATCGCCGGCCCCGACGGCGGCAGCGAGGAGAAGCCGGTCGGCTACGTCTGCTTCAACGCCCGCCTCGCCGACGGCACCGCCCTCGCCCGCGACCCGGTCATCCCCGGCGGCCGCGCCGACATCCGCGAACGCTCGGCCCTGGTCGGCATGCACCTGCTCCGCATCCTGCTCAGCGGCGAGGAGGCGCCTCTCTAGGCGCCCCCGGCGCGCTTTCGGCACACCCGGGCGTTGTCGCGTGCGCGCCGCGGCCCTTAGCGTGGTCGGCCGATGGCGAAGGAGAGACTGAAGAGCCCACGGGCGCGCCTGTTCGTCGCGCTGGACCTACCGGACGCGACGCGCGACGGGATCGTGGCCTGGGGCAGGAGCGAGCTGAGCGACCCGGCGCTGCGGGCGGTGCCGCGCGGAGTCGCTGCACATCACGCTCGCCTTCCTCGGCTACCTGCCCGAGCGGGAGATCGAGCGCCTGGCGGAGATCGTCGGCGGCCTCGAAGCGACCGGCGCCGACGATCTGCGCTCGGCGATCCGGTGGCCAAGCCCTCGCTGAGGCGGGCGCGGCTCTTCGCGCTGCCGGTCGAGTCTCCGGGACCGTTGCCCTGCAAGGCCGAGCTGGAGGAGAGCCTGGCTGCGCACGCCTCTACAAAGCCGGAGAAGCGAGCCTTCTGGCCCCACGTCACCGTGGCCAGGGTCAAGTCCGCAGGACGAGGCTCCAGGCGCCCGCGGCCGCTGGTCGAGAGCCCCGGGAGCGCTGCCCAGCGCGCTCTTATCGCCCGATTCTAGGCGTCCGAGTTGACGCTCTACCGTTCCGAACTTAATCCCATGGGTGCGCGCTACACGCCGCTGGCCCAAGTCGAGCTGTCCCAAGGCGGGCGGCAGTGAGGTGAGACAACAGATGGCAGACAAGAAAGCGGCTTTGAAGGAGGTCTCGGCGAAGGAAGCCAAGGCCAAGGACGCGGCCCTCGAGGCCGCGGTAACCCAGATCGAGCGCGATTTCGGCCAGGGCGCGCTGATGCGGCTCGGCGCCGACAGCGCGCTGCCGGTGGAAGCGATCCCGACCGGCGCCCTCGCGCTCGACCTGGCGCTCGGCATCGGCGGCGTGCCACGCGGGCGGATCGTCGAGATCTTCGGCCCCGAGTCCTCGGGAAAGACGACGCTGATCTACCACGTCATCGCCGAGGCCCAGGCAAGGGGCGGGGTCTGCGTCTTCATCGACACCGAGCACGCGATGGACCCGATCTACGCGCGGGCGATCGGCGTCGACACCGACGAGCTGCTGGTCTCCCAGCCCGACTACGGCGAGCAGGCGCTGCAGATCGCCGACCGCCTGATCGCCTCCGCCGCGATCGACGTGGTCGCGATCGACTCGGTCGCGGCGCTGACGCCGAAGGCCGAGCTCGACGGCCAGATCGGCGACACGACCGTCGGCCTGCAGGCCCGCCTGATGTCGCAGGCGATGCGCAAGCTGGCCGGCAACCTCAACCGCACCAACACGGTCTGCCTCTTCACCAACCAGATCCGCGAAAAGGTCGGCGTCCAGTTCGGCTCGCCGGAGACCCAGCCAGGCGGTCGCGCGCTGAAGTTCTACGCCTCGCAGCGGCTCGACATCCGCCGCATCGAGACCCTCAAGGACGGGCACCGAGGCGGTCGGCAACCGGGTGCGGGTCAAAGTCGTCAAGAACAAGGTGGCGGCGCCCTTCCGCCAGGCCGAATTCGAGATCGAGTACGGCCAGTCGGGATCTCGCGCGAAGGCGAGCTGCTCGACTTCGGCATCGAGCACGACATCGTGCAGCAAGTCGGGCGCCTTCTTCTCCTACGGCGAGACCCGGCTCGGTCAGGGGCGCAACAACGCCAAGCAGTTCCTGGTCGAGAACCCGGAGATCGCCAGCGAGATCGAGGCCAAGATCAGGACTGCCCTCGGCATCGGCGCTGAGGTGCCGGCAGAGGCCGAGGCAGCGCCGGTTGTGGAGGCGCAGGCTGCCTGACGGCGCCTGCGTCTCAGTGGATAGGATTCCGGCCGCAATGAGCAACGGCGACCTCTTTTACGTCTGCGGCATCGCGCTCGCGGTTTCCGCGGTGCTGGTCAGCTTCATCGGGCTGCGCATGAAGAAGCTTCCCGGGCAGAGCCGGGCCGATCGTGGCGCTCTGGCTTCGTCGCCCTGATCGGCGCCACCACGACCTTCGCGGTGCTTCACGCCCAGGACGAGGAAGAGGCAAAGGCGGCGGAGCTCGCCGAGGCGAGCGAAGAGATCACCAAAGAGGAGGCTTCTCCGGTCGAAGATGAAAGCGAAGAAGGCGCCGGCGCCAAAGCCCAAGCCGGCCGCGAAGGGTCCCGGCGGCACCCTCGAGCTCGCCGCTTCGCCGACCGACCTCGCCTTCGACACGACGAGCCTGAGCAGCAAGCCGGGCAAGGTCACGATCGACTTCGACAACCCGGCGGCGCTCGAACACAACGTCGCGATCGAGCAGGACGGCAAAGAGATCGCCACCTCGGCAACGATCGCCAAAGGCAAGACCTCGGTCAGCGCCGACCTCGCTCCCGGCACCTACACCTTCCTCTGCACCGTGCCGGGGCATGCCGAAGCCGGCATGGAAGGCACACTGACGGTGCGATAGGCGGCGCATCTCGGGTCATCGGTCGCTTGCGTGCAGAGCACGCGTCGCTTCCTGCTTCCCCCGAACTGCTTGCCTCTCACACCGTCAGTACCCTCGGAGGATGGGGAAGCGGTACCACGTCACCACGTTCGGTTGTCAGATGAACGTGCACGACTCCGAGCGGATGCAGGGGATGCTCGAGTCGCTGGGATACGAGGAGGCGCCGACGCCCGACGAGGCCGATCTGATCCTCTTCAACACCTGCTCGATCCGCGAGTCGGCGGACAACCGCTTCATCGCCCGCCTCGGCGAGGCGAAGCGGCTGAAGCGCGAGGACCCCGAGCGGGTGGTGGGCGTCGGGGGCTGCTGGGCGCAGTCGGTCAAGGACGAGGTCTTCCAGCGCTTTCCCTTCGTCGACGTCGCCTTCGGCCCGGGCCAGATCCACAAGCTGGCCGAGTTCCTCAACTCGGACTCGCTCAGCGCCCAGGGCTACTTCGAGTTCGAGGACTTCTCCGGCCACCTGCCGACCCGCCGGGTGCGCGAGTTCCAGGGCTGGCTGCAGGTCTCCCAGGGCTGCAACTGCAACTGCGCCTACTGCATCGTGCCCTCGACCCGCGGGCGCGAGGTCAGTCGCGACCCGGCCGAGCTGATCGCCGAGGCGGAAGCCCTCGCCGCCGACGGCGTGCGCGAGATCACCCTGCTGGGCCAAAACGTCAACAGCTACGGGCGCGACCTGCCGAAAGCCAGGCCGAATCGGCTTCGCCGAGCTGCTGGCCCGGGTCGACGCGATCGAGGGCATCGACCGCATCCGCTACACCAGCCCGCACCCGAAGGACATGAAGGAGGACGTGATCCGAGCCCACGCCGAGCTGCCGGCGCGTCTGCGAGCACATCCACCTGCCGCTGCAGTCGGGCTCCAGCGCCGTGCTCAAACGGATGCGCCGCACCTACGACCGCCAGCGCTACATGGACCGGGTCTCGCTGATCCGCGAGCACGTCCCCGACTGCGCGATCACCACCGACATCATCGTCGGCTTCCCCGGCGAGAGCGAGGCCGACTTCGAGCAGACGCTGGAAGTGGTCGACGAGGTCGGCTACGACAGCGCCTTCACCTTCGTCTTCTCGCCGCGGCGCGAAACCGAGGCGGCGGAGATCGGACGCAGCAGGTGCCGCACCCGGTAAAGGCGGAGCGGATGGAGCGGCTGGTCGAGCTGGTCCAGGCGCGGGCGACGGAACGGGCACAGCGGTTCGTCGGGCGCGAGGTCGAGGTGCTGGTCGAAGGGACCAGCCGGACCGACGAGACGCGACTGCGGGGGCGAGACCAGGCACAACAAGGCGGTGAACTTCGAGGGCACCGCGAGCCCGGCGAGCTCGTGCGAGGTCGAGATCGCCGGGGCCACGTCGCAGACGCTGATGGGCACCGAGAGGCTGCTCAGCCGCTCGCTCTGAGGTGTCGGTAGTCGCGATATTCGGCCCCACCGGGGTCGGCAAGACTGGCGTCGCGATCGAGCTTGCCGAGAAGCTGCGCGAGCGCGGCGAGGATCCGGTGGCGATCTCCTGCGACGCGCTCCAGGTTTACGAGGGCTCTCGGTAAGCCTGACCGGGGTTGCGACCGCGGCCGAGCAGGCGGAAGCTGGAGCACAGGCTGGTCGGGTTCGTGCCGATCGACCGAGACCTTCAACGGTCGGGAACTACATGCCCCTCGCCCACGCCGAGATCGACGCGGCGCTGGCGGCGGGGCGGCGGCCGATCGTCGTCGGGGGGACCGGCCTCTATCTGCGCGCGGCGCTGGCGGAGCTTTCGCTGGTCAAGGCGCCGCCCGAAGCCGAGGATTCAGAGCTCTGGTCACCCGAGACACGGCACCCGACGACGATCTTCGGGCTCGACATGGACCGCGGCGACGCTCTACGAGCGGATCGATGCGCGCACCGAGGCGATCGTCGCCAGCCGGGGCGAAGGACGAGGTGGTCCGCGCCGAAGAAGCGGGACCGTCGCGAACCGCCCGCAAGGCGCTGGGCTTCGACGAAGTGCTCAACGGCGACCTCGAGCTGATGCAGAAGCGCTCGCGCAACTACGCCCGCCGCCAGCTCACCTGGATGCGCAAGATCCCCAACCTGCACTGGATCGACCGCGCCGACCGCACCGACACCGCCGTAGCAACCGAAATCGCCAATCAACTCCGCTGACTTCGCACTTCTTCGCCCCATGGGCGAACAAAGACGAAGTCAGCGGCAAGGGCTGGTCAATAGGCTGCCGCGGATGAGATTCGAGAAGTGGCAGGCGCTTGGGAACGACTATTTGATCGTCGAGGCGGAGGGGCTCCCCTGGGCGCTGACGCGCGGCGCGGGCCCAGCGGCTCTGCGATCCGCATTTCGGCATCGGCGCCGATGGGGTGCTGCTGCTCTCGCGCAGCGACGATCCGGCTTTCGTCGCTGCGCTGCGGATCTTCAACCCCGACGGCTCCGAGGCCGAGCTCTCGGGAAACGGCGCCCGCGAGGCGATCCTCTACCTGCGCCGCAACGGCTGGACCGGCCGAGGACGACGTTCTCGATCAGCACCGTCGCCGGCCCGATCACGCCGACGATCACCTCGGAGCGGACCTGCTCGGTCGCGATGGGGCGGGCCTCGACGACCTCGAAGGACTTTCCGTCGGGCGCCGCCCGACGGCGCCGGGACACTCGCCGCCGCCGGCCGCGAGTGGTCCTTCCAGCACGTCTCGATCGGCAACCCACAATGCGCGATCGAGGTCGGCGCCGAGCTCGGAGGACCTGGACCTCGGCGCGATCGGGCCGCCGATCGAAGGCCACGAGCTGTTCCCCAATCGGACCAACGTCTCCTTCTTCTCGGTCGACGGCAGCCGCGTGCGGGCGCGGATCTTCGAGCGTGGCGTGGGGGAGACGCTCTCCTCGGGCACCGGCGCCAGCGGCGCCGCCGTGACCGCCTTCCTGCGCGGCGCGCCCAGCCCGATCACGGTCGAGCTCGATGGCGGTGAGCTCGAAGTCGAGATCTCCGCCGATCTCGACGTGACGCCTGAGCGGCTGGGCCGAGCCGATCTGCTCCGGTGAGCTCTCGGCCGAGCTGCTCAGCGCGCTCGCCGAGCTGGACGGCTAGATTTCCGCGCCCATGGGGATCTCGGATCCGTCCAAGCGGCTGGAGGCGATGCCTCCCTACATGTTCCAGGAGCTGGAGCGGCGCATCGCCGACAAGCGCGCCGCCGGCATCGACGTGATCAGCCTCGGCATCGGCGACCCCGACGAACCGACCTACCCGCACGTCGTCTCGGCGATGCAGGAGGCGGTCGCCGAGAACGGCAACCAGAAGTACCCGAGCAACCGCGGCCGCGAGGAGTTCCGCCAGGCCTTCGCCGAGTTCTACGACCGCCGCTTCGGGGTCGAGATCGACCCCGAAAGCGAGGTGATCCCGGCGATCGGCGCCAAGGAGTGCATCTACAACCTCTGCTTCGCCTTCCTCGATCCCGGCGGCGTCGCCCTCGCCTCCGACCCCGGCTACCCGGTCTACACCGGCGGCCCGATCCTCGCCGGCGCGACCCCGGAGCTGCTGCCGCTGGTGCCCGAGCTTGGCTTCGCTCCCGACCTCAGCGCGGTTCCCGCCGACGTCGCGGCCAAGGCGCGGCTGATGTTCATCAACTTCCCCAACAACCCGACCGGCGCCGTCGTCCCCGAGGGCTTCTTCGAGATGGTCGTCTCCTTCGCCCGCGAGCACGAGATCCTCGTCGTCCACGACAACGCCTACTCGGAGACGACCTACGACGGCTACGTCGCGCCGAGCTTCCTCGCCACGCCCGGCGCCAAGGAGGTCGGGGTCGAGGTCTTCTCGCTCTCCAAGGGCTTCAACATGACCGGCTGGCGCTGCGCCGCGATCCTCGGCAACGCCGATGCCGTGCAGACCTACTGGCGGCTGAAGACCAACGTCGACTCGGGCCTCTTCGAGGCGGTGCAGATGGCCGGGGTCGCCGCCCTGCAGGGCCCCAGCGGCCCGCTGCAGCGGATGAACGAGACCTACGTCCGCCGCCGCGACCTGGTCGTCGGCGCCCTGCGCGAGATCGGCGTCGAGGTCAGCGCCCCGAAGGGCACGATCTACGTCTGGGCGCCGGTGCCCGAGGGCCACACCTCGACCTCCTTCTCCGAGCTGGTGCTCGAAGACGCGGCCGTCGTCGTCTCGCCGGGCTCGATGTACGGCCCCAGCGGCGAGGGCTTCTTCCGCATCTCGCTGACCACCCCTGACGACCGCATCAGCGAGGCGGTCGAGCGGATGCGCGAGTACCTGACGTAGGAACTATCCCGGTAGGGGTTCCGCTTAACTTTTTCGGTGGGGACGCAAATGCTGGCGCCGCTAGCGCGCGCCGAAAAAGTACAAGACGCTTCACCCCTACCGGGATAGTTCCCCACCATGGAGCTTCTTCCAATAGCGATCCAATCCGCGCCACTGGTATTGGGGCGGAACCGCTTGGAGCAGCTCCTCAGCGGCCTCTGGCTCAAGGCTCTCGGCGACCATGGCGCGGTGGTGGCGCTCGTAGTCCTGCTCGGAGAATTCGCGGGCGAGGTCGGCCTCTTCTCGCAGGCGCTTGCGGACGACCTCGAGGTGCTCGATCGGGTCGTCGACCTGCGCCGAAGTGGGTGAGGGCGAGGCGCTCGGGCCGCCAGGACTCGACCAGGGCGATCGAGTCGAGCCAGGTCTCGACGTCGATGTCCGGCGGCGGCGTCGGCGGCACGACCAGGTCAGTGGATGGGATGCGGACGGCGGCGACGTCGCCGACGAAGGCGGTGCCGCTCTCCTGGTGCAGGTAACAGACGTGGTGGGACGCGTGGCCGGGCGAGTAGGCGACGCGCATGCCGAGCGCGTCCTCGCCGCCGGCGAGGGCCTTGACGTTGGCCTCGGGCACCGGCACGATCTCACCCCAGAGGCGCTCCATCTGGTCGCCGTAGAGGCGCTCGGCGCTTGCCAGCAGCTTCGAGGGGTCGATCAGGTGGGGGGCGCCGCGCTCGTGGACGTAGACCTCGATCCCGGGCCAGCGGCGCACCAGGGCGCCGGTCGCCGCCGCGTGGTCGAGGTGGATGTGGGTCAGCAGGAGCGCCCGCGGCTGCTCGTCGCCGAGCGCCGCCAGCAGGGTGTCCATCGAGGACTGCGGCCCGGGGTCGACGAGGAGGCCGTCGACCTCCCAGCAGCCGATCACGTGCGGGCGCCCGAGGTGGTTGACGTCGATGACGCGCATGGGCCCGATGCGGCTCAGGCCACGGGGTCGGGAAAGCGCTCGTCAGCTTCCAGCGTCTGGCGAATGCCCTGCTCCAAGCCGCGCGGCGCGTAGCCGAGCTCGCGGCCGGCCTTCTCGTAACTGGCCCAGAAGGTGACCCCGTCCGCCGAGGAGATCAGCTCGCGCAGGTTCGGGGGCTGGCCCATCAGCTTGCCGACCAGCGGGCCGACCGGAGTCAGGGCCTTCATCACCGGCGTCGGGAGGTCCCGCTTGGGAGCCTTGCGGCCGCTCGTGCTGGCCACGGTCTCGATCGCGTTGCGCATCGTCGTCGCCGGGCCGCTGAGCACGTAGGTCTCGCCGACCTTGCCCTTGTCGAGCGCCAGCAGGATCCCGCCGGCGATGTCTTCGACGTGGGTCATGCAGATGCCGAGGTCGGGGAAAGGCAGCAGGAAGAGCCGGCCAGCGAAGAATTCACTGAGCAGATCGGCGATCTGGGAGCTGTCGCCGGGCCCGTAGACACCGCCCGGCTGGACGATCACCGCGGGCAGGCTCTGCTCGCCGATCATCCGCTTCGCGATCTTGTGCGCCTCGAGCTTGGTCTCCTCGTAGTAGGAGGTGAATTCCTTGCCCGGGTGCTCGTAGGCCTCGTCGACGGTCTCGCCGTGGGTGTTGCCGAAGATGCCGACGGTGGAGACGTAGACGACCTTGGGGACCTTGGCCTCGAGCGCAGCGCGCAGCACGTGCTCGGTGCCGTCGACGTTGGCCGCGTACATCGCCGGGTGCTGCTTGGCGGGGATGCCGACCTCGTACATCGCCGCCGCGTGGATGACGGCGTCGCAGCCCTCCATGCCCTTGCGCAGCGCCTCCGTGTCGCCGAGGTCGCCGGCGACTGTCTCGCAGCCGAGCTCGGTCAGCTTCGTGGCCTTCTCGGGGCTGCGCACCAGGCAGACCACGTCGTCGCCGCGGGCGCGCAGCTGCCGCACGGCCTCGCCGCCGATGAAGCCCGTCCCTCCCGTCACGAAGACCCTCACGGCCCGTAAGCCTAGCCGGACCGGGCATCCACCTACAATCAGGTCGAGTGCAGCGATCGAGAAACGGACGCAAGGCGGAGACGCGCTACGCCGCCAAAGGCGCCGGCGTCTCCAACCCGCGGGCGCGCCAGCGGGCGCTGGCGATCGGCATCACCAACGGCAGCGAGGAGGGCGACCCGCTCGCCGAGCTGAAGGAGCTGCTGCGCACCGCCGGCGTCGCCACCGCCGGCGAGGCCGTGCAGCAGCGCGAGAAGCCCGACCCCGACCGCTACGTCGGCCGCGGCAAGCTGGAAGAGCTGAAGGCCGAGATCGCCGCCTGCGACGCCAACCTCGTCGCCTGCGACGACGAGCTGGCGCCGCGCCAGGAGCGCAACCTCGAGGCGGCGCTCGGCGTCCCGGTGATCGACCGCACCGCGGTGATCCTCGACATCTTCGCCGACCACGCCCACTCCGCCGAGGGCAAGCTGCAGGTCGAGCTGGCCCAGCTCGAGTACAACCTGGCCCGAATGAGGGGCCTCTGGACCCACCTCGAGCGGCTCGGCGGCGGCATCGGCACCAGGGGCCCGGGGGAGAGCCAGATCGAGACCGACCGCCGCCTGGCGCGCGACCGGATCGCGGCGCTGCGCCGCCGCCTCACCCGCCTCGAGCGCAACCGCGGCGTGATGCGGGCGCAGCGCGATCGCTCCTCGCTGCCCCGGGTCGCCCTCGCCGGCTACACCAACGCCGGCAAGTCGACGCTGCTGAACGCGCTGACCGGCGCCGAGGTCGGGGTCGGGAACAGGCTCTTCCACACGCTCGACCCGACCACCCGCAGCGTCGAGCTTTCCGGCCGCGACTACCTGCTGACCGACACGGTCGGCTTCATCGAGAAGCTCCCGCACCAGCTGGTCGAGGCCTTCAAGGCGACCCTCGAGGAGACCGTCCTCGCCGACCTCGTCCTCCACGTCGTCGACGCGGCAGCGCCGGAGGGACGTCGGCTTGCTGACATGCGGGCCGTCGACGAGGTGCTGGAGGAGATCGGCGCCGGTGACAAGCCGCGCCTGCTCGTGCTCAACAAGGCCGACCTGCTCGACGGCGACGAGCGCCTCGAGGTGCCGCTGAGCCACCCCGGCGCCATCCTCGTCTCGGCGCTCACCGGCGAGGGGCTGGACCAGCTGCGGGAGCGGATCGAGACGGCCTTCGAAGACACCCTGACCGAGGTCGAGCTGCTGATCCCGTATTCCGAGGGCGGGCGGCTGCACGAACTGCACGAGGTCGCCGGTGACCTCGATCGCACCGATCGCGACGACGGCGTCCTCGTCCGCGCCAGGGTCCCGGCGGCCGAGCTGCATCGCTTCGACGATCTCGCCGTGGTCTAGGCTTCGCGGCCGTGGAGCTTCCGGTCACCAAGCTGAACGAGGCGGCGATCCTGCCCACGCGCGCACACGACGGCGACGCCGGGCTGGACCTCTACGCCTGCGAGGCGGCGCACATCGGCCCCGGCGAGCGCTGGAGCGTCGGCACCGGGGTGGCGGTCGAGATTCCGCACCGGCACGCCGGGCTGGTGCTGCCGCGCTCGGGGCTGGCGAAGAAGCATGGCATCTCCCTGGTCAACGCTCCCGGGCTGATCGACTCCGGCTACCGCGGCGAGCTGCGGGTGCTCTTGCTGAACACCGACCCGGCGGACACGTTCCGGGTCGAGCCCGGCGATCGCATCGCCCAGCTGGTGATCACGCCGATCGCCCTGGCCGAGCCGGTTGAGGCCGAGGCGCTGGCCGAGTCCGCCCGCGGCGAAGGTGGCTTTGGCTCCAGCGGGCGCTGAAGCACCTCCGGAGTAACCGGAACCAGCAGCTTCAGCGAGTGGCGACGGCGCGGGCGCTTTCGTGGGCGGCGCGCTCGAAGGCGTCGTCGAGGGGCTGCAGATCCGGTCGCGTTCCGTAGCGGCGCTCGAGGGCGAGGGCGATCAGGTGGTCGGCGAGCCAGGAGTTCTTGGGCAGCAGCGGGCCGTGCAGGTAGGTGCCGATCGTGTTCTGGCGCCGCACCCCCTCGAAGCCGTCCTCGCCGTTGTTGCCAAAGCCCTTGATCACGCGGCCGAGGGGCTGGGCGGCGGCGCCGAGGTAGGTGCGGCCGCCGTGGTTCTCGAAGCCGGCGACGGTCTGCGGGCCGGAGCCCAGGTCGACCTCGATCGCGACGTTGCCGATCAGGCGAGGGCCCGGCTTGCGCACGGTCTCGAGGTCGACGAGGCCGAGCCCGGGCAGGCGCTCGTCGCCGAGCTGGTAGCTGTGGCCGAGCAGCTGGTAGCCGCCGCAGACGGCGAGCACGACGGCGCCGTCCTCGGCGGCGCCGGTCAGCGCCTCGCCCTTGCTCTCGACCATGTCGGCGGCGACGGCGCGCTGGTCGCGGTCCTGGCCGCCGCCGAGGTAGAGGAAGTCGTGCGGCGCCGGGGTCGAAGCGATCGCCGGGACCAGCCGCCGCGTACTCGAAGCCGATCCCCCTCCACTCGCAGCGACGCCGCAGCAAGACGATGTTGCCGCGGTCGGCGTAGATGTTCATCTGCTCGGGGTAGAGCGCAAGCAGGCGAAGCTCCATCAGCGCTCCTTCTCGAGCATGACGACGGTCGAGCCAACGTGGATCTCGGTTGCCGGGATGCGGCGGCGGCCGGCCGGCCGCAGGCCGACTTCGAGCGCCTCCCGTTCGAGCATCTCGGCGGTGAGGACGCAGAGCTCGATCTCGTTCAGCTCCTCGCTCATGTTGCCGTCGGGATCGACCGTCTGGCGCAGCCGGCGCAGCACGATCGAGCCGGCGTCGGCGACCGGCTCCAGCGGCAGGCTCGAGTAGATCCAGCCTTCGATCTGGCGGACGTCGGGCAGCGGCGGCGCGGCGCCTTCGGGCGAGCGCCGCGGGCAGCTCCTCGACGATCGCGAAGGCGGCGCGCCCGCCGGGGCTCATGCTGTCGAGCACGCAGGCGAGGCAGGCGATCCGCTCCTCGCTGTCCTCGAGCAGCTGGATCAGCTGCATCGGCGCCAGGATCAGGCCAAACTGGGTGGAGAGGAAATCGAGGTCGCGAACGTCGGTGTGCTCGGCGTCGCCGCTGGTTCCCGTGCCCCCTGTCCCAGACGGCTTCGACCAGCTCCCGGTCCTGCTCGACGCCAATCACGAGGTGGGCGCCGCGCTCGCGCCAGGTGAAGCGTCACCCGCCCGGTCCCGCAGCCGAGCTCCATGATCGCCTCCTCCTCGCCGAGCGCGTCGGCGAGCTCCTCCCAGAGGGGCAGGTCGGCGGTGTAGCCGCCGCACTCGACTTCGTGCCAGATCAGCTCGCTCAACGCCAGAACTCCTCGGCGAGGCCACGGTCGGCGAGCAGCTTGCGCAGCTCCAGCAGCGCCGTGTAGGTGGGCAGGGCGAAGAGGCGGCCGGCGGCGCGGCGAAACCGCCAGGTCGAGCGAGCGCTCGATCCCGGGCATCAACCTCGATCGCCTCCACTGGCCAGCCAGCGTACTTCAGCCGCAGCGCCATCTCGGGCGCCCTGGTGCCGCTGCAGACGACGCGGCGCACGGCCCCCGCCAGCAGCTCGAAATCGGCGTCCCAGATCCAGGAGACGTCGCGCCCGTCGGCGATCCGGTCGTTGAGCGCGATCCAGAGGTCGAGGCCGTCGGCGCCGGCTCTCGAGCAGCAGCGTGCGCAGCACCTCGTTGGCGCCGGCGGGGTTCTTGATCAGCAGGATCGAGAGCTGCCGCTCGGCGATCTCGATCGTCTCCACCCGCCCGAACGCGGCCCTCATCGCGGCGAGCGAGGAGGCGATGCGCTCCGGCGCGACGCCGAGCTCGATCGCCGCGGCCACCGCGGCGAGGGCGTTGTAGACGTTGTAGAGCCCGGGCAGGGGAAGCTCCAGCCGCATCTCCCCGGCGGGGGTGCGCAGCGTCACCCGCGAGCCCTCCATGCCGCGCAGCTCGATCGCGGTCGCCGCAACCGCGGGCGCGGGCCGGCGACTGCCGCAGCTGGCGCAGGAGTAGTGGCCGAGGTGGCCGACGAAGGCGCGCTCGTAGGCGTAGGGGTGGCCGCAGCGTCGGCAGTGCTTGGCGTCGAAGGCGTGCTGGAGCTCGGGCAGCGCCTGCGAGGCGTCCTCGATGCCGAAGTAGGTGACGCCCTCGCGCGGCTCCCCGTCGGCGTCGCGACCGAGGTCGGCGATCGTCGGGTCGTCGGCGTTGAGGACGAAGCGCGTCCGTCCCGACCGCGAGGCGACCGTCCTCGCCCAGTCCTCCGCCAGCAGCTCGATCTCGCCGTAGCGATCGAGCTGGTCGCGGAAGAGGTTGCCGAGGACGATCAGCGAGGGGTCGAGCTGCGCCGAGACCTGCGCCAGCCAAGCCTCGTCGACCTCGAAGAGGCCCTCGCTGCCGCGCTGCTCGAGCAGCGCCGTGGCAACGCCCCAGGTCATGTTCGACCCGGCGCGGTTGTGGACCGCGCTCGCGCCCGTCGGCCTCCAGGGCGGTGGCGATCATTCCCGCCGTCGTCGTCTTGCCGTTGGTGGCGCTGACGAGCGTCGTGCCGCGCCGCAGCCTCGACCCGAGGCGGCCGAGGGCGCCGGGCTCCAGTCGCAGCAGCAGCCGGCCCGGCAGCGTCGTGCCACCGCCGCGGCCGCTGGCCCGGCTGGCGGCGCCAACCGCCCGGGCGACGGCGAGCTTGGCGCCAAAGAGCGCTCCCGTCGGGGATCGACGCCGGGGCTCCGACGGAGCCAAGGCCGTCAAGCCCCGGCTGCGGGCGGCGCGAGGATGCTGAGCGCGCGGGGCAGGACGCGGAGCGAGGCGGGAAGCTCGGTCAGATGCTCGCCGTCGGCGTAGACGGGGAAGGGGCGGCTGGCGGTCAGCTCGAGCTGCGCGGCGCGGAAGACGCGCACCTCGTCCTCCTCGACATGGGTGCCCTTGAACACCTTCGGCAGGTTACCCACGAAGCGCAGCTTGCCGACCTCGCCGACGGTGACGATGTCGAACTCGCCGTCGTCGAGCTCGGCGTCCGGGGCCACGTACATGCCGCCGCCGAAGGCGCGGTTGTTGGCGACGGAGACCGAGTAGCCGCTGAAGCGGATGCGCTGCTCGCCGACGCGCACGGTGAAGCGGCCCGGCTTCCAGCCCAGCAGCGTGCGCAGGGCGGCGTAGGCGTAGACCAGGTTGCCGCGCAGAAGGCTGGTCTCGTTGGCGAGGCGGTTGGCTTCGGAGTCGAAGCCGACGCTGACGATGCCGAGGAAGCGCTTGCCGTTGGCCTCGCCGACGTCGATCCGGCGGGTCTCGCCGGCAAGCAGGACGGCGACCGCCTGGGACGGGTCGTCGGGGATGCCGAGCACCCGGGCGAGGTCGTTGCCGCGACCGCCGGGGACTATGCCCAAGGGGGTGTCGGAGCCGGCCATCGCGCCGCCGACGGCGCCGACCAGGCCGTCGCCGCTGATCACCACCGGGACCTCGCCCGCTTCGACCGCACGCAGCGCCCGATCGACGCCGTCCTCGAGCCCGCGGGTGCGCTCGACCCGGAAGGGGATGCGCGGCGGCGTCGAGCTCCTGCTCGACCCGCGGCAGCAGCTTCAGGGTGCGCCCGTGCGCGGACGCCGGATTGACCAGCAGCGTGAGCGGCATGCCCTCGATCTCCATCCGGCCCGGAGCCTAAGTCGGCAGGCGCGAGTCAGTCGCTGCTCGCCGAGCCGGCCGACGAAGAAGTTGCCGTTTCCGGCGCTCGCCGCCTGCACCGGCGACGATTCCGCGGCGAGCCAGGCGGCGGTGAAGCAAGCGCTCGCGGAGCCGCCTCGACCAAGCCTGGGGGACTCGACCGGGCCAGGATCAGGTGGGCCCCCGGTCGCAGCACCCGGACGATCTCGGCGGCGGCCGCGGCGCCGTCGAGCCGAGCGACCAGGTCGAAGAAGCCGTCAGGGTAGGGAAGGCTGCTCGGCTTGCCGAGCTTGAAGGCAACCCGCCCCTCGGGGTCGAGGCCGACCCGGGCGCTTGCCGCTCGCACCAGCGCCGGCGAGGGCTCGACGCCGCGCACCCTCGCCGCCGGGAACTCGCGAGCGAGCAGCAGCGCCGCCTCGCCGTCGTCGCCGGCGCCGATCACCAGGGCACGCTCGGGAACCGGAACCTGGAGGAGGGCGGCGGCCAGTGGCGTCAGAGGAGGAGCGCGCACCGGTCGATCATCGCAACTGCGCCGCCCGGCGATGCCCTAGCTTTCTGGCCGGTGCAGCAGGGGAACGACCATCGCCCGACCGTCCTAGCCGTCTTCGCGCTGGCCGCGCTCGGCGCGCTGGCCGCGATCCTGGTCGGCTGCGGCGGTGGCGGCGACAGCAGCGGCAGCGACTCGACGACGACCACGGCAGAGCGCCGGCGGCTGCACGGCAGGTCGAAGCGCCGGAGCCGAAGCAGATCAGCCTCAAGGCGCCGAAGCAGACGGTCAAGCCGGGCGAAAAGCTGACCGCGGTGGTCGAGACCAGCTGCGGGACCTTCGAGATCGCCCTCGACACGACGCGGGCGCCGAAGACGACGAACTCGTTCGCCTACCTCGCCGAAGAAGGCTTCTACGACGACCTCACCTTCCACCGGGTGGTGCCGGAATTCGTGATCCAGGGGGGCGATCCACTCGGCAACGGGGCCGGCGGTCCCGGCTACAGCGTCGACGAGAAACCCCCGGCCAACCTCTCCTACACCAGGGGCGTCGTGGCGATGGCGAAGACCGCAGCCGAGCCGCCGGGGCGCTCGGGCAGCCAGTTCTACGTCGTCACCGCGGCGGACGCCGGCCTGCCGCCCGAATACGCCCTGGTCGGCAAGGTCGACAAGGGCTACGACGTCGTCACTCGGATCGAGAAGCTCGGCACGCCGGAAGGAGGCGGCGCCGAAGCAGGACGGTCCTGATCGAAAAGATCACGATCGAGAAAGGCTAGACCTCCTGGGAGGGATTAGCGAAACCCCCGCACGCGTCCGGCGGCGGCGGACGCTGCGCGGTGCGGCGTCCTCAGTCGGCCAAATAGCAGCTGCTATTCGGCCTCCCTGCGTCCTTGCCCCGCTTGGTCCGGCGCTCGCCGGCCCGCGCACCGGGGTTTCGCTAATCCCTCCTGGCTACTCTAGGCTGCAGCCATGGCCAAGGTCGACGTAGGGGACGCAGCGCCGGATTTCGAGCTGCCGGGCACCGGTGGCGAGACCTACAAGCTCTCCGACCAGCGCGGGAAGAACGTCGTCCTCGCCTTCTACCCGGGCGACGCGACAACCGTCTGCACCGCCCAGTTCTGCTCCTACCGCGACAACAGCGACCGGCTCGACCAGCTCGACGCCGAGGTGGTTGGCATCTCACCGCAGTCGGTCGACTCGCACGAGCGCTGGACCCAGGAGAAGCAGCTCAACGTGCCGCTGCTTGCCGACGAGGACCTCGCGGTCAGCAAGCGCTACGGGGTGACCGGCTGGCTCGGCCCCCTGGCTCGGTTCACCGAGCTCGAGGACGCTCCCGGCGGTCGCTACATCCAGCGAGCGATCTTCGTCATCGACGGCGATGGAATCGTCCGCTACCGCCACGTCTCGCGCACCGGAAGCACCTTCCAGACGGTCGATGACCTCGAGCAGGCAGTCGCCGCACTGAGCTGATGGCGGCCGACCCGACGCCGTTCACGGCGGGGGGCGGGATCGCGATCCGCGGCGCCCGGGCGGGGGAGGGGCCGCCAATCGTCCTCTGCCACGGGATCACCGCCACCCGCGGCTCGGTCATCCACGGCTCGCGGGCACTGGAGCGTGCCGGCCACACCGTGATCACCTACGACGCGCGCGGGCACGGCGAGTCCGACCCCGCCCCGGTGGGGGAGGGTTATGGATACCCGCAGCTGGTCGTCGGACCTGGAGTCGGTGGTCGCCAGCCAGGTGGGCGAGGGCCCGTTCGTGCTCGGGGGACACTCGATGGGCGCTCACGCCGCGCTCGCATACGCGCTGCGCCATCCGCAGCGCCTGGCCGGCCTGGTCGTGATCGGGCCGAGCTACCGGGGCGAGATCAGCGCCGGTTCGCTCGACTACTGGGACGGCCTCGCCGCGGCGCTGGAGGGCGACGGCATCGACGGCTTCGTCGACTACATCGACCGCGTCCAGGGGATCGATCCGGCCTGGCGCGATTCGGTTCTGCGCTTCACCCGCGAGCGGATGCTCCGCCACCGCCACCTCGATGCCGTCGTCGACGCCCTGCGCGAGGTGCCGCGCTCCAGGCCCTTCGAGCGGATCGAGGAGCTGTGCGGCCTCGCCGTGCCGGCGCTGGTGGTCGCGAGCCACGACGGCGCCGACCCCGGCCATCCCTACGAGGTGGCGCGCGCCTACGCCGCGCAGCTGCCCCGGGGGCGCCTGATCAGCGAGGCCGAGGGCCAGTCGCCGCTGGCCTGGCAAGGGGGCCGACTCTCGCGCGAGATCGCCACCTTCGCCGCGGCTTAGGTTCGCCAAAGGCGCTTGCACTAGCTTTCCGGTCGATGAAGCCGCCCGCGGAGGGGACATTGCGAGGTGCTGCGACGTTCCTCGCGACCTTCGGCATCGGCGTCGCCACTTACATCGCGATCGCCGACTCCGGCGGCGGCTCACCGGTCTGCATAGCGGGTGGGCACGGCTGCCAGACCGTGGCCGAAAGCTCCTACTCGCACCTGCTCGGCGTCAACGTGGCGATCTTCGGCATCGTCGGCTACGCGCTGCTGATCGGCGCGGCCATCCTGCGCGGCGACGGGGCCCGCATGAGCGGCTTCCTGGTCGCGCTGGTCGGCTTCGGCTACAGCCTCTACCTGACCTACCTCGAGCTCTTCACGATCGACGCGATCTGCCAGTGGTGCGTCGCCAGCGCCGTGCTGATGACCCTGCTCTTCGTCACCAACGCGGCGCGCATGCTCGCCTACGTCGGCTCCGAGCCATGAGCGGCCGGCGCGACCGCGAGGAGCGCCATCAGGAGCGGCTGCGCGAAGACGAGCAAGCCGGGGCGGCCGAGCGCCGCCAGCTCCTGATCAAGCTCGCCAGCGCCGCCGCCTTCCTGGTCCTGGCCGCCGTCGCGGTCCTGATCGTCGTCAACGGCAGCGAGACCAGCGGCGGCGACAGCAGCGACATCGTCGGCGTCGCCGAGGTGAGCCAGCAGCTCAGCGGCATCGCACAGCAGGGCATGGCCCTCGGCGAGCCGGGCGCCAAGGTGCGGCTGCTCGAGTTCGGCGACCTCCAGTGCACGGCCTGCAAGGGCTACGCCGAAGAAGTGCTGCCGGAGCTGATCGAAAACCAGGTCCGCAGCGGCGAGGCCAAGCTCGACTTCCGCAACTTCACGATCATCGGGGCGCAGTCGACGACGGCCGGCGCCGCCGCGATCGCCGCCGGCGAGCAGGGCCGGGCCTGGAACTTCATCGAGCTCTTCTACCGCAACCAGGGCGCTGAGGAGTCGGGCTACGCCGACGACGCCTTCCTGACCGCGATCGCCAAGGGCGCCGGCGTGCCGAGCATCGCCAGGTGGAACGCCGACCGCAGGAGCAAGGGCGTCCTCGCGGAAGTCGCCGAGAGCACGGCGCAGGCGGAACGGCTCGACTTCACCGGCACGCCGTCGTTTGCCGTCGAAGGCCCCGCAACCACGGGCCTGGAAGCGCTGGAGACACCGGCCTCCACGGCCAGCCTCGAATCGGCAGTGGAAGGGGCGGCGGGCTGAATCCGGCCGACGCCGCGAGCCAAACGGCCGTTCCACGTCTCTAGGTATACATAACCACCATTATCGTGCGTTGAATCGAGGTGACGAGGCGGTGCCGGCCGGCATAGACTTGCGGCGATGAAGCCCCAGCTCCCCATCCTCGAGCCGACGACCAAGGGAATCCTGCTGGCGCTTTTCTCCGTCGCCGTCGCCAGCATCGGCGGCGCTTTCTTCCTCGGCGCGATCCCGCCGGCCTCGCCGGAGCTGCTGCAGAGCCTGGCGACGATCGGGGCGATCTTCGTGCCGGCATACGTGGTTGAGGTCGTCTGGATGGTTCCGCGCCTGGGTCGCGGCGAAGAATTCGAAGAATGGCTTGGCTTCGTCGTCGGCTGCGGCATCGCCGGGCTGCTCGCGATCGCCGTCGCCCTGCTTGGCGTCGAGCACCGCAGCGCCGGCCACGCCAACTCGCTCGATGACCTCGGGCTCTCCTTCGTGATCGTCAGCCTGACGATCCTCGCCGGCTGCCTGATCCTCCAGCCACTGCTGGCGCACCGCTTCAGCGACGCCGACGCTGGCTGAGCGCCCCTCGGCGTGGCTGAACGGCGCTCAGGCGCCCTGAGCCGCGATCCGGATCAACGCGGCGAGGATTTCCGGCAGGTTCTTGGGAAGGCCCTCGGACGGCGAGGCGCCGGGATGCTGGTGAGCAATGCGCACCCGCAAGGCCCGGGGACGGATGCGGAAGCGGAGCGGCGGATCGAGCCTCAGCGCCTCGCCGTCGACGCCGACCGGAACCGGCCCGTCGGCCTCGATCTCGAGCTCGGGGGCGATCAGCTCCCGCCAGCGGGCAGCGCTCGCTCCGGGGCCGCTGGTCGGCGGATCGAAGTCGACGATGCCCAGTGAGCCCCGATCGAGGCTCGGCCGAGTGCCGGAGCCCAGCGTCGCTCCCAACCGGTAGGCGTTGTTGGAGACCAGGATCAGCGCCCTGCTGCGCCGCTCGGCCCCATCGGGGCCGCGCCAGCGCAGCTCCTTCGCCTCGGCTTCGGGCCCGAGCGTGGCGGAGAGCGTGTCGAGCAGCGTTCGCAGCTTGGCCGCCCGGTAGCGATCCTGGCTCACGGCCTCGGCGTAGACGCCGAGCGAGACGTTGTTGACGAAGACGCGGCCGTTGACCTCACCCAGGTCGACCAGCCTCTCTCCGCCGTCGCGGAAGGCGTCGAGCGCCCCGACGACGTCTTCGCGGTCAACGCCGAGGTCGAGGGCGAAGTGGTTGCGCGTTCCCGACGGGATGCAGGCGTACGGCAGATCGTGCTCGGCGGCGATCGAGGCGACCAGGGCCTGCGAACCGTCGCCCCCCGCCATCGCCAGCCCGTTGGCGCCCCGGCCAACGGCCTCTCGCACGATCCGCTCGAGATCATCGTCCGGCCCCAGCTCCCTCGTCTCGATCCCCCGCTCCCGCGCCCGCTCGACCAGATTCAGCTTGGCCGCCTTGCCGTCGCCCGAGCGCGGGTTGACGAAGAGAACGGGATGGCTGGGCGGCGCCGCGTGTGGCAGCGACCGTTCGGCGCGGAAGGCCTGGCGGGCGCCACCGACGCCCAGGGTGAAGAAGGCGACGACGCCGATCAGGGCCAGGCCGTTGCCGCCGGAGAGCATCATCCCGATCGCGATTCCGATCAGCAACGCCGCGACGGCGATCCCGAGCAGGCGGCGCCCGCCGCGCCGCAAGATTCCCAGCCAGGCCACCGCGAGCGCGCCGAGAACGCAGGCGAAGACCACCAGGCCGCGCGGGAAGTCGGCCACGAAGACGTAGGTGGAGATCGCCAAGGCCACCGCCCCACCGGCGATTGCGGCGAGGGCGCCCAGTCGCCGGCTCATATCATCACCCGATGCCCGAGTGGCTCGATGAGGCGAAGGCCGCCGACGCGGCCGTGTACGCGGCGATTGCCCGCTCCGAGACGCCGTCGCTGGACGCGGCGATGCGGGGCCTCACGCGGGCGGCCGACCACAGCAAGCTCTGGTTCGCGACCGCGGCCGGCCTCGCCCTGGTCGGTGGGACGAGGGGTCGCCGTGCGGCAGGCCGCGGCCTGCTCGCCCTCGGCGCCGCATCGGCCCTTGCAAACCTGGTCGCGAAGCCGCTCACGGTGCGCTCCCGACCGCAGCGCGAGGAACGCGAAGAGCTGGCTCGCCGACATGTGCCGATGCCCCGCTCCAGCTCCTTCCCGTCCGGTCACGCCGCCTCGGCCTTTGCCTTCGCCACTGCCGCAGGCCACGTCTCCCCCGGGCTCTCGGCCCCCCTGCGGGCCGCGGCGACGCTGGTCGGATACTCGCGGGTCCATACCGGAGTTCATTTTCCCGCAGACGTGCTCGCCGGTGCGTTCCTCGGCGTTTCGGCCTCGGAGGCGGTCAACCGGCTGCTCGACCGTCGGGCGCAAACAGATTCCTGACTCAGGCACGGGCCACGAGGGTCGCGCTGCCACGGGCCAGCGGCCTGACGATTGGCGCGGCCTTAGGCAGGCGGTCGTGCTCGACCTGCTGCAGCTCGAACCGCGAGGCTTCGATCATTGCGACGGTGTCGCGGTTGCAGTGGCAACCGTCGGCGAGGAAGCGCCAGGGCTTCTCGAGGCGGTCCTGCCAGCGCGCCAGGCCCGGGTCGCGGGAGCGAACGTGCTCGACGAAGAGCAGCTTGCCGCCGGGTCGCAGCACCCTCGCGGCCTCAGCCAGGGCCGCCACCGGGTCGGGCACCGTGCAGAGGACGAGGGTGAAGACTGCGGTGTCGAAGCTCGAGGACTCGAACGGGAGCCGTTCCGCCGGCGCTTCGATCGTCTCCGCCTCAACCCCGGACTCGCGCAGCTTGGGTCGCAGCCTGCGTGCCATGTGCGGATCGGGCTCAGCCAGCACCAGCTCCGTCACCGCTGCCGGAAAGAGACCGATGTTGACGCCGGTGCCGGCGCCGAGGTCGATCGTCCTGCCGCTTGCCTCGGCCAGCACCCCGCGCCGCATCTCGCGCAGGCCGGCCTCCTCGGTCGCCTTCAGGCCGCGGTCGTAGATCGCCGCGAAGCCCCTCCCCCATGTCGCGTCGTAGATACGGCCCATGCCGCGGTCCCTACGGCGCCACGTTCGCGCACATCGCAATCACGCTGATGCTCCATGGGATCGCCGTCGGCTCCTCCTCCCAGGCTTCGACATAGACGTTGCCGGGAACGGTCGTGGGCGCGCTCGGTTCGACGACGTCCGCAATCACGTTGGCGAGCCCGCTTGGCGCCACGCCTTCCTTGCCGCCGGCGATGTCGTAACCGCCGCTGATCGCCGCCTTTCCCGCGGCGCAGTGCGCGACGATGAGCTTGGGAGACTCGGCGCTGTCCACGCTGATCTCATAGACCTGTTCCAAACCGCTCAGACCACCGGGGTCTCCCTGCTCGCCTTTGAGCCCAGTCGGCCCTCTCTCCCCTTGGAACCCAGTCGGCCCTCTCTCCCCTTTGGGTCCCACGGGCCCGGCCGGCAGCTCCCCGGCCTTGAAGTCCTGAGCCAGCAGCGAGGCGTCCTTCACCTTGGCCGAACTGACCGCGTTCCTGGCGATATCGGCGGCCTTGACCTGTTCCTTGCCGATGTTCTCGGACTTGACGCTGTTCTTGCCGAGCTCGATAGCCGCGTAAGAGGTTCCTCCGAGGGCGATGAACAGGGCGAGCGAAGCTATGACGTTTGCGTAGGTGAGCTTGGGACGCACGCGGGACCTCCAGGTTGGCCGGCGGGATCGAGACCCCGGGGAATGTACTTCCGCCCCCGGGCGCTCAGGCGGCTTCGCGCTCGGGGCTCGGCTGCGCGGCGTCGTCCTCCGGCTTCTCGACACCTTCGGCGCGACTGGAGGCGGCCCGCTCCTCGTAGCGACGGCGGGCGCCGTGGTCGACTTCGGTCATCAGCTTGTCGACTTTCATCAGCCGCCCGAGGCCCTCGCGCATGCCGCGCGGCAGGTTGGCGATCAGCTTGAACAGGGCGCCGTTCGCCCGCGGCACCCAGACGTCGAAGCGCGGCACTTCCAGCGCGTCGACGATCTCGTTGGCGACGTCGGAGGCCTCGACCGGTTTGATCAGCCGCTGGCCGACGCCGGCGGTCAGCTCGGTGTTGACCACGGTCGGCATCACGCAGGCGACCTCGACCCCGCTGCCGCGCAGCTCGGCCCGCACCGCCTCGCTGATGCCGACCACGGCGTGCTTGGTGCCCGAGTAGGTGGCGATGCCCGGGAAGCCGCCCTTGCCCGCCTGCGAGGCGAGGTTGACGATGTGGCCGTGGCCGCGCGGCTGAAAGCGCTCGATCGCCAGCTGCATGCCGACGATGACGCCGTAGACGTTGATGTCGAGCTGGCGCTTGAGCGAGTCGTCGGACTCCTCGGCGAACGGCGTCACCGGCATGATCCCGGCGTTGTTGACGACGACGTCGAGCGGGCCGAGCTCACGCTCGGCGGCGTCGAGGAAGGCGGCGAAGGAGCCGCGATCGGTGACGTCGAGCGGCAGGGCGATCGTGCCCCCGCCCAGGCCCGCGGCCGTCTCTTCGGCCAAATTGAGGTCGAGGTCGCCGATCGCGACGCGGCAGCCCTTGCGGACCAGCGCGGTCGCGGTCGCCTTGCCGATCCCGCGCGCACCGCCGGTGATCGCCACGACCTTGCCGCTGAGGTTCTGCCGCTGCTTCGCCATCGTGCCCTCCTCCTCCGGCGGTTCTAGGCCGCCGGCTTGTAGACGGTGACCACGGCGGCGCCGCCGAGGCCGATGTTGTGCTGCAGGGCCAGCTTGGCGCCGTCGACCTGGCGCTTGTCGGCGGTGCCGCGCAGCTGCCAGGTCAGTTCGGAGCACTGCGCCAGCCCGGTCGCCCCCAGCGGGTGCCCCTTGGAGATCAGCCCGCCCGACGGGTTGACGACGACCTTGCCGCCGTAGGTGGTCGCCTCTTCCTCGACCAGCTTGTGCGCCTCGCCCTCGGCCGCGAAGCCGAGCGCTTCGTAGGTGATGAGCTCGTTGGCGCTGAAGCAGTCGTGCAGCTCGCAGACGTCGATTTCAGCCGCCTCGACCCCGGCCTCGGCGTAGGCCTCGCTGGCCGCCTGCTTCGACATGTCCGAGCCGACGATCTTCATGCAGTCGGTGTCCTCGGCGAAGGTCGAGGAGAGGTCGGTGACCATCGACTGGCCGGCGATCTCGATCGCCTGGTCACCGAGGCCGTGCTCTTCGACGTAGCGCTCGGAGGCGACGATCGCGCAGGCCGAGCCGTCGGAGGTCGGCGAGCACTGCAGCTTGGTCAGCGGGTCGTGGATCATCTTCGCCGCCTTGATGTCCTCGATCGTGTACTCATCCTGGAACTGGGCGTAGGGGTTGTTGACCGAGTGCTTGTGGTTCTTCCAGCCGATCCAGGCGTAGTGGTCGGGGTTGGAGCCGTACTTCTGCATGTGGTCACGGCCGGCGTTGCCGAACATCTGCGGCGCCGGCGGCGACTGCTCCGGATCGCGGATCTCGAACATCCGCATCGCGTGCTTGTCGAGCGCGTTGGTGCGATCGGTGTACTTGACGCCGAGCGAGCCCGGCTCCATCTTCTCGAAGCCGAGCGCCAGCGCGCAGTCGACGAGACCGCCCTTGACCGCCTGGCGGGCGAGGAAGAGCGCCGAGGAGCCGGTCGAGCAGTTGTTGTTGACGTTGACGACCGGGATTCCGGTGAGGCCGAGCTGGTAGAGCGCCCGCTGGCCGTAGGTCGAGTCGCCGTAGCAGTAGCCGGCGAAGGCCTGCTCGACGTCCTCGTAGGGAATGCCGGCGTCGGCGAGCGCCTTCTCCCCCGCCTCCTTTGCCCAGTCGGGGTAGTCGCCCTCCTTGCTGCCGGGCTTCTCGAACTTGGTCATGCCGACCCCGATCACGAACGTGCGGTTGCTCAAAGTCTGCTCCTGTGGTCTCCCCGCGCTTCCGCGGCGTTTGGCTGCGTAGCCAGTAAATCTACCGCCTGGCTGAACGCGACGCCGATTCCGGCCCTCGCGGTCGGCCCAATCCTGTCCCGGCCCGGGGCAATACTTGACTTTTCCTGAGCATCCGTCGACGCTGCCCGTAACCGTGACCACAGAGGAAGGGAGCTGAGAACGATGGCGAAGCACCACAGGGTGGGGAGCATCCTGCTCGGAAGCATGCTCGCGGCCCTGCTCGTCAGCGCCGCTTTTGCCGGCGCCGCCAGCGCCAAACCAACCTGGAAGTTCGAAGGCGAAGAACTGACCGGCTCGGAAACGATCACCGGCCTTGCCGTCAAAAGCCGTTTCAGCATCCCCGAATTCACGATCACGTGCAAAACCATGACCTACGGCATGACCATCTTCAACAGCGCCGGAGTTGGCAATGGAAGCCTCACCAACCTCGCCCTCAACAACTGCTCGACAAGCGACCAACACTGCACCGTCGACTCCGCCGCCGCCGAAAAACTGCCCTGGCCGGCACACCTGTCAACGGTGAGCGCAAACAACTACGTCGTCTTCGAAGGAGTCAAAATCAGCCTCCTCTTCGACGGCCCCGAATGCGTGCTGGAAGGCATCCTGCTCACCATCACCGGCTCGGCCGGGGCGCGATACGACAACCCAACGGAAATCTTCAGCCTCGACGCGGCGAGCTTCAGCGCCACGAAAACCGCGCTCAAAGGCTTCGGCTCGGCGATCGAATGGACCGGGGATTTCACCACGGAAGCGACCGGAGGGCACGCGGGGCAAGCGCTTGAAATCTGATCGCGCCAGGCCTTCGCGGCTCAGGCCGCGCTTGACCCACCGCACGGAACCGCAACTCACGGACGAAGGGATCGAAGAGATGTCGATGAACCGCAGGTCAATAGGCCGTTTTCTGCCCGGCTTGATCGCATTGCTTGTGTGCAGCGCCGCCTTCGGCGGCACCGCTGCAGCCAGTCCAGTCTGGAAGTTCAACGGCACCACCCTGGTTGGCGCGGAAACCATCGCCGGAGGCTCGAGCGCGGTCAGCTTCAGCTTCCCCGGCCTGACGACCAAATGCCAGGCATCCGCCCACAAAATGACGATCTCCAACAGCGCCGGGACGGGCGTGGGAGAACTCACCGCGCTGTCCTTCTCCACCTGCACCACGAGCACGAAAGCGTGCACCGTCGCCTCGATCGGCGCCAAAGGCCTGCCGTGGCCGCTGCACCTGACCAAAGTCAAAGTCAGCACCGGCAACTACATCGTCCTCGAAAAAATTGAAATCGACATCCTCTACGCCGGTGCGGAATGCGCTCTCGACGGGACCGTGGTCACGATCGCGGGATCGGCCGGGGCCCTGTTCGACAACCCGACGTCGAGCTTCACCTTCAACCTGGCGAACTCCAGCGCGACGATGTCCTCGCTGGGTGGCTCCACCGAGTGGAAAGGCACCTACACGGCGGAAGCCACCGGCGCCCACAGCGGCCAGATCCTGACCGTTTCATGAGCTGAGGCGAGAGCAGCCAACTTCCTATGGATGGGCTAAATACTTGACTTTCCCCGATCAATCGTCGACGCTGGGGCCGGCCGTAACTCAATGCCGAAGGAATCGAGCACGAAAAGGCGTCGCCGAGCGGGAGCCGCTCTCTTCGGGGGCCTGACCGCAGCCCTGCTGCTGGTCAGCGCTGCCTTCGGCGGCGCTGCCTCGGCGGCCCCGGCCTGGAAGTTCGGCGTCAAAACGCTGGAAGGCACGGAAACGATCTCTGGCGCCGCGATCGAAAGCGCCATGACGTTCCCCGGCCTGACGACGAAATGCGAACAGCTTCTCTACAAAATGAAAATCTCGAACGGCGGCAGTACCGGCAAAGGCGAAATCACCGAACTGAGCTTCAAAAACTGCTCGACGAACAGCCCGGCGTGCTCGGTCGAATCAATCGCGGCGAAAAACCTTCCCTGGCCCCTGCACCTGACGAAAGCGGCTACCAGCAACTACGTCGTCGTCGAACAGGTCAAAGTCACCATCGCCTACGCCGGAGAAGAATGTCCCCTGGGTGAAACCGTGGTGACGATCACCGGATCGGCGGGCGGAGCCTTCGACAACCTCAACTCCACCATCAGCTTCAGCCCGCCGTCCTTCAAAGCCACCGGCACCGAACTCAGGGCCCTCGGCATGGCGATCGAATGGAACGCCTTCTTCAGCACGGAAGCAACCGGGCCGCACGCGGGACAGGCGCTGGAAGTCGGCTAGGAGGGACTAGCGAAACCCGGGTGCGCGGGCCGGCGAGCGCCGGACCAAGCGGAGCAGGACGCAGGGAGCCCGAATGGCAGCGCCATTTGGGCGACTGAGGACGCCGCGCCGTGTCCGCCGCCGCCGGACGCGTGCGGGGTTTTGCTAGTCCTCCTGCTAGGGCCAGGCTCACTCTTTGCGGGCGCCGAATGCCTGCTGGTGTCCCTGAGGTGTTCGGAGTGCCACCCTCGTTACCCCGAAACCGTCCTGACCCGCCTTATTCGCGGGTTGAGACGGTTTCGCGCTGTATCTGGGATCGGAGCTCTGAGCCGCGCTCGGTCCCCCACGGCACCCCTGAGGATCGCGTCGAGGCGATCGCCGCCCTGCGGCGAGTGCGGATGGCCGGTCCTGAGATCGCCGAGTGCCTGGGGATGGCGCCCTCGACGGTCTCGGTGGTCTTGAAGAGGATCGGCCTGCCGCCTGAAGCCCCTGGAGCCACCAACCGCTACGAACGAGCCCGCCCAGGCAAGCTGATCACATCGACGTCAAGCGGCTGGTGCGGATCAAGCGCGGCGCCGGGCACCGGGTGACCGGCAAGCGCACCTGGCAGGCCGAAGGGGCCGGGCGGGAGTTCGTCCACGTCTGTATCCACGACGCCACCCGGCTCGCCTACGTCGAGGCCCTGGCCAATGAGAGAGCCACGACCGCGATCGGGGTTCTTGCGCCGCGTCCTTGCCTTCTACGCAGCCCAGGGGATCGCCGTCGAGCGACTGATGACCGACAACGGCCCGGCCTATGTCTCGACCGCCCATGCGATCGCCTGCCGGACGCTTGGGATCCGCCACGTTCGCACCCGGCCCTATCGGCCTCAGACCAGCGGCAAGGCCGAGCGCTTCATCCGCACGATGCTCGGGGGCTGGGCCTACGGCGCGATCCACCGCGACTCCGCCCAACGCACCGCGGCGCTACCCGGCTGGCTGGACTTCTACAACTGGCGCAGACCGCACGGTTCCCTCGCTCGCAAGCCGCCCGGGGACTCGGCTTGCCGAGTTGAACAACGTGGCTGGTTCTTACACGTAGCCGGTGGATCCCGATCGCGAGCGGCGGCCGGTCCCCCGGTGCTCACGCTCCGGATTGGGCCAGAGCAGGAAGGAGGCGCCGGCGATCGCGATCCCGATCGCGGTCGCCAGCCCTCGCTGGCCGGCGGCGTGCAGCGCCGGCTCGCCGATCGAGTCGGCCAGCAGCACGGCGTAGGTCGTGATCGCCGCCGTGAAGAGCGCGTACTGGACGGTGAGCAGCCCGTAGGCGAAGGCGGTGGCGACGGTCAGCGCCACGGCGATCGCGACGCCGTCGCCGCGCAGCCACTCGGCCAGGGCCGTCGCGACCACCAGGCCGGCAACGGTGCCGACCGCCCGCAGGATCAGGCGGTGGAAGGTCTCGTCCCGCTCGGGGCGCAGGACGAAGAGGATCGTCAGCGGGATCCAGAAGCCGTGTTCGCTCATCCCCAGCAGCCAGTAGACGGCGACGCCGGCGCCGAGCGCGGCGCCGAAGCGCAGCCCGTGGCGGAAGCTGATCGAGTCCAGGCTCAAGTTGGCGCCGAGGGTGCGAAGGGCGGCGGCGGTGCTCCAGGCGCTCTCCCCTCCCTCCTCCTTTCGATCCCCCGCCGCCCAGACGCAGAGCGAGAAGGCGGCTTGAAGCAGGCCTCCCGCGGTGGCGAGGAGGAGGGCCGGGATCGTGTCCGCCGCGTCGAGCGGCAAGCCCTGGGTGATCAGCAGCGAGAGGGCAATCGAGAGGCCGGCAATCGAGAGGCGCAACGAGACCGCGAAGCAATAGCCGGCCGCAGCGCCGACCACCGCCATCGCCGCGACCGCGAGGAATGCGCTGGAGCCGGTGAGGACGCCGACCGCGGCCGCGAGGCCGATCAGCGGCGCGGTCGCGGCCTGCCATGCCGCCCTGGTTCGCGCCGGCGCGTCGAGGCCGGGGAAACCGGCAAGCAGGGCGCCGGTCCCGATCGCGCCCTTGGTGGCGCTGCTCAGCCCCAGCTCGAGCAGCAGCGCAAGGCCTACCGGAACCGCGACCAGGGCACCACGCCGCAGCGCCGGGCCGGGCTCGCTTGGCCCGATCGCGAACAGCGGCGAAGCCCGCAGACGGCGCGCCGCGCCGCTGGCGTCGAAGAGTTCCACGCGCTGCAGTCTCCCGGCCCCGTCGGAAGCATCGCCAGCGTCGATCCGTGAGGTTCCCCGTTGCCGTCCCCGTGCTTCAAACGGATGGACGAGCCTGGCCCAAGTACCCTGAGAGGTCGTGATCGTCGCCGCGCTGAGCACCGATCCCGCCGCTGGAGTGGGTGTATTCGCCGCCCTGGCCGCCGGGCTCGTCTCCTTCCTCTCCCCCTGCGTGCTGCCGCTCGTCCCCGGCTACCTCTCCGCGGTCAGCGGCGTCTCCGCGGCCGAGCTGGAGAGCGCCGGCTGGCGGCGCATCCTCGGCCCCAGCCTGCTCTTCGTCGCCAGCTTCTCGACGATCTTCATCCTGCTCGGCCTCAGCGCCACCCGCGTCGGCTCCGCCCTGCAGGACCACGAGCAGCTGCTGACCAAGGTCTCCGCGGCGCTGATCATCGCCATGGGCGTGCTCTTCGTCGCCTCCCTCTTCGTCGCCAGGCTGAACCGCGAGTGGCACGTCGACGCGCTGCTCGAGCGCGCCGGCCGCGGCGGCCCGATCGTCGCCGGCGCTGCCTTCGCGATCGCCTGGACGCCCTGCATCGGGCCCACCCTCGGCGCGATCCTCACGGCTGCCTCGCTCTCCGGCTCAGCCGCCCACGGCGCCTTCCTGCTCACCGTCTACTCAGCCGGCCTGGCGATCCCCTTCCTGCTCACCGCGATCGCCTTCTCCCGCATGACCACGGCCTTTACCGTGGTCAAGCGCCACTACCAGGCGATAGTCGCCAGCGGCGGCCTGATCCTGATCGCGATGGGGATCTTGATCTGGACGAACGAGCTGACCCAGCTCAACGCCGAAGCCCAGCGCTGGCTCTCGGGCCAGGGCCTCGACTTCTGGAACTCGATCTGAGCTAGTTGCTCACGGGAGCGACGGTCTCGAGCTCTTGGCCGACGGCCTCGACCTCCTCGAGCCCACCGCCGTCCAGGTCCTGCGAGCAGACGATCCGGAACCGCCCCGTGCCGATCTCGGCGTCCGGCACCAGCGGCAGGCCGCGAATGTGATCCCAGCCCAGGCGTTCGACCTCGAACGGGTTCATGCGCACCTCGGCCGCCGGAAAGGGGCAGTTCGAGTTGTGCTGGTCGATCGCCTTGGAGATCGCCTCGAGGTTCTTTGCCTCCGGGGACGCCATCGGCTCGAAGTCTAGGGACGCGCGGGCGAGACTTACAACGTCCCGCCCGAGTCGTACGCCTCGCCCGGCGTCGCACCCAGCGCCAAGAGGCGGATGCCGTCGGGGCCGGGGACGATCTTGCGCTTGACCGCGGGGCCGATGCGGACGATGTGGTCCTGGTCGATCGCGTACCGCTCGCCATCGGCTTCAAGCGTGCCGGAGCCGCGCAGGGCGACGTAGACCTCCTCCTGGCCCAGCTGCTGGGGGCGCTTGGCAAACATCTGACCGCCGATGCCCTGCTCGGAGTGGTCGTGCTCGGGGTATTCGTCGGCGCCCGGCGCAAGATCGATGATCGAGATGCCAAAGGAGCTGACGCCGAGGCCGGCAGCGGCCTTGTGGAACTTGATCCCCTCGAAGAAACCCTCGATGGCGTCGAGCTCGTCGACCTCGACATGCGTCACGTCGGCCATGGCCCGATGCTACCCAGCGGACCTCGATCGCTAACGGCCGGGCGGCCCGATCCCAGGCATTGGTCCGTCCCGGGGTGGTCCTAACATCGAGGCGTGGCCGCTTCGAGGACCGTGGCGCATCTCGACATGGACGCCTTCTACGCGTCGGTCGAGCTGCGGCGGCGACCGGAGCTGCGGGGGAAGCCGGTCGTCGTCTGTGGGTCGGGGCCCCGTGCGGTCGTGACCACCGCCAGCTACGAGGCGCGGCGGCTGGCGGGGATCCACTCGGCGATGCCCGCCGCGGTCGCGCGGCGGCGCTTGCCCGACGCGGTCTACCTGCAGCCTGACTTTGCTGCCTATCGCGAGGCGTCGGGAGAGGTGATGGCGGTGCTGCAGCGCAACGCGGAGACGGTCGAGGTGGTCGGGCTCGATGAGGCCTACGTCGATCTGACCGGGCTCTTCTCGCCGAAGGCGACGATGCGGCGGATCGCGGCGGAGATCCGTGAGCAGACCGGGTTGACCTGCTCGGTCGGGATCTCCGAGAGCCGCATGCTGGCGAAGATCACCAGCGAGCTGGGCAAGCCCGCCGGCCTGGTCGTCCTCTCGCGGGAGGAGGCGCTGGAGCGTTTCTCCGGCGACTCCCCCGGCCTGATCCCCGGCGTCGGGCCGAAGACCGTCGCCAAGCTGGAGGCGATGGGGATCCGCACGCTGGCGCAGCTGCGCGCCCGCGACTCGGCTGCGCTCCAGCAAGCCTTCGGCCCTCGCCAGGGACAGTGGCTCCACCTCCGCGCCCGGCTCGAGGACGAGACGCCGATCACCGTCATCCGCGAGACCAAGTCGCAGTCGACGGAGATCACCTTCGACGTCGACGTGCACGATCGCGCCGAGCTGGAGGCGCACCTGGCCCAGCTCTCCGAGGAGCTCTGCCGGCGGCTTCGCAAGCGCGATCTGGAGGGCCGCACGATCGGGATCAAGGTCCGCCTCGACGACTGGACCAACGTCAGCCGCTCGCACACGGTCGAGTGCCCGACCAACGATCACGCCGTCGTCGGCCCGGTCGCGCTCGACCTGCTGCGCGCTTACGACCCGCAGCGACCGGTTCGCCTGCTCGGCGTCCGCCTCGCCGGCTTCGCGCAGGACGCCGAGGAGCTCCCCGCCGAGGCCGATCAGGCACAGGACCAGCTGCGCCTCGGCGTTGCCGATTGACCCTCGGCGAGCGTCTGCAAAGATTGGCTGCGTGAGTGCAGACCGGCTGACTGGGCTCGATTCGTCTTTTCTCCACATGGAGAGGGCCGGCGCACACATGCACGTCGCCTCGACCAGCATCTTCGAGGGGCCGGCGCCGAGCCACTCCGAGTTCCGCGATCACATCTCCTCGCGCCTGCACCTGGTCCCCCGCTTCCGCCAGAAGCTGCGTTTCATCCCCTTCGGCCAGGGCCGGCCGGTCTGGGTCGACGACCCTCACCTCAACCTCGATTACCACGTGCGCCAGACCGCGCTGCCGGCGCCGGGCTCCGAGGAGCAGCTGCGCAACCTGGCGGCGCGGATCTTCTCCCAGCAGCTCGACCGCAGCAAGCCGCTCTGGGAGATGTGGCTGGTCGAGGGCCTCGACGACGAGCGCTTCGCGATCATCGGCAAGAGCCACCACGCGCTCGTCGACGGCATCTCCGGCGTCGACATCACCACCGTCCTCTTCGACGTCGAGCGGGAGCCCGAGAACCCACCGGCGCTGCCGCCCAAGTGGGCGCCGCGCCCCGAGCCGACCGACATCAAGCTGCTCGCCGACGCCCTGCACGAGCGCGCCACCAGCCCGCGCGAGATCGTCCGCGGCATGCGCGCAGCCCTGCGCGGCCCGCGCCAGGTCCTGCGCGGCGTCGGCGCCACCAGCAAGATGATCGGCGCCGGCATGTCCGCGCCGACGACGCCGTTCAACGTCGAGATCGGGCCGCACCGCCGCCTCGCCTTCGTCCGCACCGACCTCGATGCCCTCAAGCAGGTCAAGAACGAGCACGGGGGCACCGTCAACGACGTCGTGCTCTCGGTCGTCGCCGGCGCGATCGGCAACTACCTGCGCGCCCGCGGCCACGACACCGAGGGCCTGGAGATGCGGGCGATGGTGCCGGTCAGCGTCCGCGCCGAGGAGGAGCGCGGCGCGCTCGGCAACCGCATCTCGGCGATGATGGCGCCGCTGCCGGTCTGGTGCGAGGACCCGGTCGAGCGGCTGCACCTGATCACCGAGACGATGGGTGACCTGAAGGGCTCCGGACAGGCGGTCGGCGCCGAGATCCTCACCCGCGTCGTCGACTTCGCCCCGACCACGATCGCCTCGCAGGCGGCCCGCCTGCAGCCAGCCCAGCGCTTCTTCAACCTCGTCGTCACCAACGTGCCGGGGCCGCAGTTCCCGCTCTACGTGCTGGGCCGCCAGATGGAGTCGATCTTCCCGATGGTGCCGCTGGCCCGCCGCCAGGCGCTCTGCGTCGGGATCATGTCCTACAACGGCCAGGTCAACTTCGGCCTGATCGGCGACTACGACGCGATGGCCGACCTCGACAGCTTCGGCCTCGACCTCGAAGCGGCGATCGCCGAACTGGTCGGCGAGCCGGCGGTGGCCGGCGGCAAGTCTCAGCGAACCAGCCGCGCCGAGAGCTCAAACGGCGCGCTGTCGGTCAAGTAGGCCCAGTCCAGCCGGCGGGCGCTGAAGCCCGAGGCGCTGGTATCGGCGTTGACGAGAACCGCGGTGATGCGGCTGAAGCGACCCGGCCGTCGCAGCCGCACGGTCATCTTCCCGCCGCCTGGCTTGAACACCTGCACGTCGACGACGTGCCCATGGCGCTCGCTGCCGATCCGCCCGACCAGGGCAAGCCCGGCGGCGTTGCCGCGGGGGGCGGTGGCCGAGACGACCACCGCGCGCCCGCGGCCAGCGTGGACGCGCAGCAGCTGGAAGGTCGTGTGGTTGAGCTGGCGCTCGAGCCTTCGGCCGCTGGTCGGCAGGCGTGCCCTGGCGCGAGACGTCGGGGTAGAGGTCGCCCTCGGGGAAGACGGCATCGTTGCGCCACTCGGGCAGGTCGCTGGCGAAGTGGGCGAAATCGCGGCTGAAGTCCGAGCCGCCCGCCGCTTCGATCGCCGAGTTGTAGGCGGAGACCGAGAAGCCGCCCGGCTTGGTGTGCACGGCGCGGGCCCAGGCGCGGCGCACGATCGAGCGGCCATAGCGACGCGCCAGCCACTTGTTCCAGACCGCCGAGCCGTACTCCTTGATCGAGTTCGCGGTCAGCGGCGTGTCGTAGCGCTTGACCCAGCGGCGCACGTAACGCAGGTAGTCGTCGATGCCGTTGTAGACCTGATCCTCCATCCAGACCGCGCTCGACTCGGCGAACCAGGCGTCCTGGTAGGCGTCGTAGCCAAACTGGAGGATGTGGTTGTACTCGTGGGCGATCGTGACCTCGAGGTCGTGCTCCGGCGTCGTCCCCGGGAACTCGCGCGGGTCGTAGTCGTTGTCGAGGACGAGGTAGCCGTGCAGGTGGCGGGGCAGCCGGTGCGCCTTCGTCGCCTGCCCCCGATCGGGCGCGGCGTAGCCGAAGAGGGCGCCGCCGATCTGGTCGAGGTAGATGTCGGTCTTGCCGCGCCCGCCACCTTTGCGCCCGTCGGACTTGGGGTCCCGCCAGCCGAGCTTTTCGTTCTCGATCGAGTAGACGTGTTCCGCGACCGCCTGCACCCGCTCGACGTAGTCGGGCACCCCGTCGCCGTCGGTGTCCACCGGGTCGGGCGCGTCGATGCCCTCGGCGACCCAGTGGACGCAGAAATGCCGCCCGCAGGCAGGGGACTTCGGCGCCTCGGGGACCGTGTAGGCGTTGCGGTTTGGGTCGGGATGGTCGGTCGGCCGCGCGGCCGGGGCGCGGAAGACCCACTGGTCGCCGGCGGTGGCGACGGCTGGAACCACGCCAGCAAAGCGATCGACGCGAGCGATACCCCCTATCAACCTCCAGCGCGCCCGCACCCGCGGCAATCTACAGGCCAGTCGGCGCGGCCCGTCGATGAGTTCGCCTTTCGTCGGCGCAGTCGCGAGAAAAGACGAAGTCAGCCTGGGACGGCGATACTGCGGCCGACTCGAGGAACCCGCTTGCGCGTAGCCCTGGCTCAGATCGACCCGACCGTCGGCGACATCGACGGCAACGCGGCGAAGATCGCCGAGTGGATCGGCCGCGCCCGCGCCGAGGGCGCCGAGCTGGTGATCTTCCCCGAGCTCTGCGTCCCCGGCTACCCGGCCGAGGACCTCTACCTGAAGCGCCATTTCGTCGAGGCCAACCGGCGCGCGGTCGAGGAGCTGGCGCGGGGCGTCGAGGGGATCGTCGCCCTGGTCGGCTTCGCCGAGCCCGCCGCCGGCGGACGGCGAGGGCCGCCACGCCCACAACTCGCTCGCCGTGCTCGCCGACGGCGCCGTTCGAGACCATCTACCGCAAGAACCGGCTGCCCAACTACGCCGTCTTCGACGAGCAGCGCTACTTCATCCCGGGCGAGAGCCGGCGACCGATCGAGGTCGCCGGTCAGCAGGTCGGCCTGACGGTCTGCGAGGACGTCTGGAGCGCCGGGCCCGCCGGCCTCGAGCGAGGCGGCGGCCGGCGCCGAGCCTGATCGCCAACCCCTCGGGCTCGCCCTACCACCGCGGCAAGGGACGCGAGCGCGAAGCGATGCTGGCCGAGCGCGCCCGCGCCTACGGCGCTCAGCTTCGCCTTCTGCAACCTCGTCGGCGGCCAGGACGAGCTGGTCTTCGACGGGCACAGCTTCGTCGTCGACCCGGAGGGCGCAGTGATCGCCCGCGCGGCGCAGTTCGAGGAGGAGCTGCTGCTCTGCGAGATCCCCTCCCCCGCCCCGGGCCGGCTCGCCGAGCCGCTGGCCGACCTGGCCGAGGTCTACGCGGCGCTGATCCTCGGCCTGCGCGACTACGTCGCGCAAGAACGGCTTCCGCCACGTCGGCGTCGCGCTCTCGGGCGGGATCGACTCCGCCCTCGTCGCCCTGCTCGCCGTCGACGCGCTCGGCCCCGAGCACGTCAGCTGTGTGGTCATGCCCTCGCCGCATTCGAGCCTTGAAACACAGGCAGGACGCGCGGAATATCGCCGCAAACCTCGGGCGCCGAGCTGATCGAGATCCCGATCGCGGCGGCGATGGCCGAGTACGAGAGCGCCCTGTCCGCGGCCTTCGGCGGCCGACGGCGACGAGGAGTCGGCCGGCGAGCCGCTGCCGCGCGACCCGACCAGGCCCTCCGAGCCCGACCTCGCCGCCGAGAACATCCAGGCGCGGATCAGGGGCAACATGATGATGGCGCTCTCCAACAAGCACGGCTGGCTGGTCCTCACCACCGGCAACAAGAGCGAGATGTCGGTCGGCTACGCGACCCTCTACGGCGACATGGCGGGCGGCTTCGCGGCGATCAAGGACGTGCCGAAGACGCTCGTCTACGAGCTGGTCCGCCACCGCAACGAGAGCGCCGGGCGCGAGCTGGTCCCGGCCTCGGTGCTGGAGCGGGCGCCCTCCGCCGAGCTGCGCCCCGATCAGCTCGACAGCGACTCGCTGCCGCCCTACGAGCTGCTCGACCAGATCCTCGAGTCCTACGTCGAGCGCGACCAGGGCCGCGAGGAGATGATCGCCGCCGGCCTGCCCGCCGACGTGGTCGACGAGGTGGTGCGGATGGTCGACCGCTCCGAGTACAAGCGCCGCCAGGCCGCACCGGGGATCCGGATCACGCCGAAGGCCTTCGGCCGCGACCGGCGCCTGCCGATCACGAACCGCTTCGGGGGTTAGGCCGTTCCGATAGGGCGCTTGACGTGAACGTGCCTCGGCCGCTCACGCGAAGAAGTGCGCTCCCTCTTGGGAGGCTTGGCTGGAAGGGTCTGACCGCGATGGTCATTTGGGCGAGGGCGCAGAGTCTCCCGTCCGCATCTTGACCTCAGCGTCCCAGACCCAGGTGGTGCGGCCGCGGTGGCGGGCCTTTGGCGCGGACTTCGGCGTGGCCCTCGGTGACCGGGCGGATGAAGTTGACGCTGATCGACTGGCCCATCGCCATCATCCCGTCGCCCATGACCGCGAGCGCGGTCGCTCGCGAGCAGACGCTCTCGACCAGGCTCGACATCACGCCGCCGTGCAGGAGGCCGACCGGCTGGCGCAGCTCGTCGCGCATCGCCACCCGCACGCGGGCGTGCTCGGGGTCGTCGTCGAGCCACTCGGTGCCCAGCAGAGCATCGAAGTGGGACAGCAGTCCGCGCGGATCGTCGGCCATCGCGCCGGGACACTACGCCAGGGGCGTGTCTGAGCTTACGGGTCGATATGGCCCCTTAACCTCAGACACGCCCCTTCCGCGGGCGGCTGGCATAGGCTTCCGATCCGTGGCGCTGACCGACGACCAGAAGGCGATGCTGCGGCTCCTCGCCCAGCGCGAGGAGGGCTATGAGGACATGGCCGCCCTGATGGGCATCAGCGTCGAGGAGGTGCGCGAGCGGGTCAAGGAGGCGCTTGCCGAGGTGGACGAGGCGGACGAGTCCGAACTGCCGGCTGAGCAGGCGCCCGCGCCAACCCCCGCTCCCGCTTCCCCGCCGCCCTCGCCTTCAGCAGTCGAGCCCAAGGCCGAGGAGCCGGCCAAGCTCGCCGACCCAGTCGTGCCGGCGCCCCCGCCGGAGCCGCAGGCGCCGATCGCAAAGGCGCTGGGCCGGGCTCGCGCAAGCGACAGCCACGGCCTCCGCTGCCCAAACTGCCGAAGGATCGCGGCGCCCTGATCGGGCTCGGCGCCGGGGCGCTCGTCGTCGCTGATCTTCGTCATCGTCCTCATCGTCGCCGGCGATGGCGGCAGCTCGGACTCGGGCTCGACGACCACGCTTCGGCCGAAGCGGCAGCGGCGAAACAACCACCGCGGCGGCCGGAAATCCGAAAACCTGACCCAGGCGGTGCTCTCGCCGGTCAACGGCGGCGAATCAAGCGGCGCGGCGCTCTTCGGCCGCTACAAGAAGAACGTCCTGCTGCAGGTCACGGCCGAAGGCCTCGACCCTTCGCCGTCGGGCCAGACCTACACGATCTGGCTCTCCCACTCGCCGAAGATCGCCCTGCAGATCGGCTCCGTCCCGGTTGGCGCGCCGGGCAAGATCGCCGCCCAGTTCCAGATCCCGCCCCAGCTCCTGGCCTACGTCGCCAACGGCGCCTTCGACCAAGTTGACGTCGCGCTCACCGATACCGCCACCTACCAAGCGGCGATGGCCAAGGCAAAGGGCGAAAGGAACGCTGCCGGCCTACACCGGCGAAAGCGTGCTCCGCGGCGACATCACCGGACCGGCGATCAAGCAGCAGTAGCTACGGCAGCAGCTTGCCGGGGTTCATGATCGCCGCTGGATCCAGCTGCTCCTTGACGGCGCGCAGCACCTCCAGCCCCGTCTTCCCCACCTCGGCCTCCATGAAGGGGGCGTGATCGCGACCGACGGCGTGGTGGTGGCTGATCGTGCCGCCGCCGGCGACGATCGCCTCCGAGGCGGCCCGCTTGACCTGGCGCCACTGCTCGACTTCCTCGCCCTGGCGGGCGCGGGAGATGAAGGTGAAGTAGAGCGAGGCGCCGTCGGCATAGGCGTGGGAGAGATGACAGAGGACGAGCGCGGGGGTGCCCTGGGCGGAGAGCGAGCCGCGAATCGCCGCGGCAACCGCCGCGTGCAGCCCGCCCAGCCCCCTCCAGGTATGCGCCGTCTCCAGCGTCTCCACCATCGCGCCGATCTCGATCAGCGTGTCGCGCAGGTAGGGGCCCTGGTAGCGGCCGTGCTCCCAGGATCGCCCGGCGGACTGGCCGAGGTAGACGGCGCCGCCTCTGTGCAGCTCGCGCACAGCCAGCGCCCGGCGCCTCGAGACCGACTCCTCCTCGCCCTCGAAGCCGACCACGATCAGCGAGCCGCTGCGGCGCCGGCGCAGGCCGAGGTAGCCGCCGAAGAGGCTGGCGGCGAGGCCGCGGGGCCCCGACAGCGCCAGCGAGACCTCGGTCTCCTCCTGGTCGGAGACGCGAATCACGTCCGGCAGCCCGGGCCCCTGAGCCAAGCCACGGACGATCTCGGCGCCGGCCTCGAAGCCCTCCGCCATCCAGGCCTCATAGCGACGCTGTCGCGGGGCGGGGCGCACGCGGACGGTGACCTCGGGGATGACGCCGAAGGCGCCCTCTGAGCCAACGACGACCTCACGCAGGGCCGGCCCGGCCGCCGTGTGTGGGGTCTCGAGGGTTTGCAGGTCGCCGCTCGGGGCGATCAGCCGCACCGAGCTGACCAGGGAATCGAAGCGTCCGTAGCCGCTCGAAGCCTGGCCGGCCGAGCGCGTCGCGGCGAAGCCGCCGATCGTCGCGTACTCGAAGGACTGCGGGTAATGGCCGAGCACGACGCCGTGCTTCGCCAGCGCCGCTTCGGCCTCCGGCCCCCGCAGGCCGGCGCCGAGGCGGGCGGTCAGCGAGCGAGCGTCGACCTCGGCGCCCTGGAGCCGCGCCAGGTCGAGGCTGATCAGACGATCGTGCGCCCCGCGCAGCGGCTCGACACCACCGACCACGCTGGTGCCGCCACCGAACGGAACCACCGCGACGCCCTCCGTCGCGCAGACCTGGAGAACTCGTTTCACCGCCTCGGCATCGCCGGGAAGCACAACGGCGTCGGGGGCGGCCTCGAGCCGGCCCGAACGCAGTCGGGCGAGATCGACGTAGCCACACCCGGTCGCGTGCCGAACCCGGTCCTCGACGCCGATGAAGACGTTCTCCTCGCCGACCATCTCGACCAGCGCCGCCGGCAGCGGCTCGGGCGCTGGCAGCTGAAAGCGATCGAGTTCGCTGGCCCGGGGCGACGGGCGCAGCTCGCCGACCCGCTCGCGCAGGGTCGCCAGCGCCGCCTCGTCGAGCTCGGGGGCGACCGCCGGGTCGCCCCAGCCCCACCACTTCGAATCACGCCGCGGCGCCCTCACGTCAGCGCCCGCTCGAGCCCGTCCAGGGCTTCGTCCAGAAGGGCTCCCTGGCCGCGCCGCATCATCGGCGAGCCAAGCCGCGAGAGGCCCCGCAGGGTCTGGGTCGCGGCGAGGGTCACGTCTGTCGCGGCGCCGGTGCCGGCGATCGAGACCCTGACCGCGTAGCGGCGCAGGTGGCGCTCAAACGGGGTGCCGGCAATCTCCTGCTCCCAGGCGAAGCACTCGTCCGCAACCGCCTCGCTGCAGCGAAAGTCGGCCCTCACGCCCCGGCCCTCGGCAGTGCCCAGCACGCTCGTCCACTGCGCACCGACGCCCTCACCCTCGACGCCCTCGGCGCGCAGCGTCCGCGGCCACCAGCGCGGCAGGTTGTAGGGATCGGAAACCAGCTCCCAGACCGCTGCGGTCGGCGCGTCGACCTTGCGCCGGCGGGTTACCCGTGGCATCGCGACGCCCCAGGGCCTATCCCGGCAGGGGTGGAACGTCTTGTACTTTTTCGTCGCTGCGTTAGGGGCGTCAGCAGCATCCGTACACCGAAAAAGTAAAGTGGAACCCCTGCCGGGATAGGCCCCTAGTCACCGGCAAGTCGCCTGAGGTCTCTGACCAACAGCAAATGCTTGAGGTGGCTGACCGTCGCCGCCAGGCTCTCGAGGCTTTCCAGCGCCTCCTTGCGGCGGTCCGGGTTGCGCGAGCGCAGCGAGGGCCCGAGCAGGGCTTCGAGCAGGTTCGCCTCGCGGTCGGCCGAAGAGCGAAAGACGCGCAGGTTGCGGGCGGCGACGCCGAAGCGAGAGAGCTCGTTGGCGGCGCGCACCACTTCGCGGTCGGTCTCGTCGTAGACGGTCTTGCCCTCGCGTTTCTCGGACTGCACGATGCCGAAGTTCTCGAGCTCGGCGATCAGCTCCTCGCGGGCGCCGGTCTCCTCGACCACCTCGTCCAGGGTGAGGTAGGCGCGCGAGGTGTTGACCAGGATCGCCCGCCGCACGGCCCCGCCCGACTGCCGCTTGTCCGAGCCGCCGCCCGCCGGCACTATGTCGCCGCCCGCGGCGAGCTCCTGGCGGATCACCCGCAGCGGCAGGAACTCGTCGCGCTGCAGGCGCAGGATCGTGCGCAGTCGTTCGACGTCGGACTGGCTGTAGAGGCGGTAGCCGCCTGAGGTGCGCCGCGGCGTCAGCAGCTTCTGATCCTCGAGGTAGCGGATCTTGGAGATCGAGACGTCGTCGAACTCGCTCTGCAGGATCTTGCAGACGGCGCCGATCGTCAGCGCCTTGCGCGGCGCGCGAGTCGCGCTGGCGGGCCTGCTGCTCGGAGACGGCCATCGTCTGCCCCCTACTTCTCCAGGTAGCTGAGCTTGTACTTGCCGACCTGGATCTCGTCGCCGTCGGCGAGCCTGTGCGACTCGATCCGGCGCCGGTTGACGTAGGTGCCGTTGAGCGAGCCGAGGTCGTCGATGTAGAGGCCGTCGCGACGGCGCACCAGCAGCGCGTGGTTGCGTGAGACGGTGACGTCGTCGAGGAAGACGCCGGCATCGGGGCTGCGGCCGATGCTGACCCGGTCCTCGTCGAGGGCAAAGCTCTCCCCCGCCCGGCCGCCGCCGGCGCGGATGACGAGGGCGGCGCCACTGCGCTCGACCGTCTCGTCGATGTCGACCGGCTGCATCTCGCCGGTGTCGTCGACCTTGTAGGTCATCGTCGTCGGGTCCTCGCTGCTGCTGCCCTCGGCTGGCCCGCCGACGTAGGCGCCGCACTTCTGGCAGTAGTTGGCGCCCTCGGGGTTGGCGAATCCGCATTCGGGACAGTGGACGGCCATAGAATCTCCTCGCTCAGGCGGCGGGCTCGTCCTCGGCGGGCTGAGCCTTGCCGGCGAGGATTTCGGTCAGCTGCGTGACGTCATCACCGGAGAAGAGCGTGTCGCCCCGCTCGCGCTTCTGGCGCAGCCGGTTGACCAGCTCCGCGCGGAGGATGTCGATCTTGCCGTGCAGGACGCGACGTTTGTAGGAGATCTCGTTCTCCTCCTGCGTGAGCTTGTCGATCAGGTCCTTCAGCTCTTCATCGCTGAGGGAACCGAGATCGGGAAATGTGTCCTCCATCTCGCTCCTTCTTCGCTGGTTATGGCCTACCGTTCGACCGCGTCAGCACGATTATAGGAGGCGATCGGCCAAAGGGTCAACTGAAGGTTGAAGGTTTCTGCAGCTTGGCCGGGCTCTTGCAAGCGCTGACTTCGCCCTTTGTCGCCCATCCGTGACGACAAAAAGGGCGAAGTCAGCCTTGCGGGGCGGCGGGCTTCCGCTGATTCGCGAATTAACGCGTGCGTAGAGGACGGTGGCGACGATCGCCAGGACCAGGCCGATGATCAGGAGCGCCGCCGGGACCCAGCCGGCGAAGACCATGGCGAAGAAGATGCCGCCCATGATCGGGAAGACCGAGATCCGGCCCGGCCAGTTGACGCGGATCTCGACCCCGTGGCGCAAGCCGTACTGGGCGAGCAGCAGCATCGCCACCTCGCGGGCGGCGAGCAGGGCCAGGGCCCAGCGCGGCAGCAGCTCGAAGTGCCAGCAGACGACCGCGCCGGAGAGGATCGTCAGGCGGTCGACGAGCGGGTCGAGCATCGACCCCAGGCGGCTGTACTGACCGGTGACGCGAGCGAGGAAGCCGTCGAGGTAGTCGCCGGCGGCGATCAGCCAGAAGACGATCGCGGCGGGGGCGCTGCGGCCGTCGCCGGATTCAAAGGCGAGCCAGAGGAAGAGCGGCAGCGCGGCGAGGCGAACGTAGCCGACCAGGTTGGGCAGCGTCCAGGGGTTGAGCGGCTCGCCCTTGCGGAGCCTGGCGCGGCGGCGGGCCGCTGCGGTCGAGGCCGAAGAGGCGGCGCACGCGGCCGCGGCCGAAGGGGGCGGTGTCAGCCATCGCTGCCCTGGAGGAGCGCGCGGGCCTGGCTGGCCGCCTCTCCCACGGGCAGCTTGTGCTCGGCGCCGGAGCGCGCGCTCGCTGGCCTCGACCACGCCCTCGGCGAGGCCGCGGCGGCCGACGACGATGCGCAGCGGGCAGCCGAGCAGCTCGGCGTCGGTCAGCTTCTCGCCCGGCGCCGGCGTCGCGCTCGTCGTAGAGCACCTCGACGCCGGCGGCCCGCAGCTCGTCGTAGAGACCGTCGGCGGCGGCACGCTCGTCCTCTCCCGCCTTGGCGAGCGAGACCAGGTGGACCTGCCAGGGAGCGATCGCCGCGCGGCCAGACGATGCCGCGCTCATCGGCGCCCTGCTCGATCGCCGCGGCGACGATCCGCGCCGGGCCGATCCCGTAGCTGCCCATCACGATCGGCCGCTCGCTCCCCGGCGTCGTCGAGGAAGGTCGCGCCCAGCGGCTCGGAGTAACGGGTGCCCAGCTTGAAGATGTTGCCGACCTCGATTGCCGGCTCGATCTCGATCGTGCCGCCGCCCGGGGCGATGTCGCCGGCCTCGACCGTGCGCAGGTCGAGCTCTTCGAACTGGAAGTCGCGGCTCGGGGCTGAACGCCCCGCAGGTGGGTATCGGGCTCGTTGGCGCCGCTGACAAAGGAATCGCCGACGATCGCCGCGTCCTTGACCACGGGAACCCTGGCCCCGACGGGGCCGATGAAGCCGACCGGGCCCGAGCTCGGCCTCGATCTCCTCCGGCCGCGCCTGGCGGAAGTCGGCGCCGAGGGCGTTGCGCAGCTTGACCTCATTGAGGCGGTGGTCGCCGCGCAGGAGGACGAGCACCATGCCGCGACCCTCGACCAGCACCGGCAGCGCCTTGATCAGGGCGCCCGCGGGCAGCCCAAGCGCTGCCGAGACCTCCTCGACCTTGGCCAGGCCGGGAGTGGAGAACGGCTCGGGCGCGTCCAGGGCGGGCGGCAGCTCGACCGGCTGCGCTTCGGCCGAGGCGATCTCGACGTTGGCGGCGTAGCCGGGCGCGAGCGCCACCTCGTTCTCGCCGGCGGGACAAGGCGCCATGTACTCGTGGGCGCCGGAGCCGCCCATCATCCCGACGTCGGACTCAACCCGGTACCAGCGCAGCCCGCAGCGGTCGAAGATGCGCTCGTAGGCGCTCGCTCTGCAGCTCATAGGACCGCGCCAGGCCCTCCTCGTCGCGATCGAAGGAGTAGGCGTCCTTCATCGTGAACTCGCGCGTGCGCAGCACCCCCGCCCGCGGCCGCGGCTCATCGCGCTCCTTGGTCTGGATGTGGAAGAGCATCAAGGGCAGGTCGCGGTAGGAGCGCACCTCGCGCGCCACGTGATGCGGTTACGCACTCCTCGTGCGTCATCGCCAGCACCATCGGCGAGCCCTTGCGGTCCTCCAGCTTGAACAGCTCATCGATCGAGTAGCGCCCGGTCTTCTCGCCAGGCCTCAGAGGGCTGCAGCACCGGCATCAGCATCTCCTGGCAGCCGATCGCCTCCATCTCCTCCCGAAAGATCCCCTCGACCTTGCGCTCAACCCGCCACCCCGCCGGAAGGTATGACCACAATCCCGCCCCCACCTGACGAATCAACCCAGCCCTAACCATCAGCTTGTGGGACAACGCCTCCGCATCCGCAGGCGCGTCCTTCAAGGTGGGAATGAAGCTCTGGCTAAAGCGGGTCACCGGGGAAACCTATCCCGCCACCCGCCCGCCGAGCGCTCAGGCTCGGGTGAACCGGCGTCCCGCGGTAGGAGACACCTCCTCATCGAGCAGCACGCTGTCCGACTCGCCCTTTTCGGCCGCTTCGTGCTCCATCTTGGCGATCTTCTCCGGCGTCAGTTCGCCGGCGTTTTCCTCCTCGATCTTGGCCAGCCAGGCGGCGCCCTCGCGCGACTCGTCCTCGTCGAACTCGACCCCGCCGCGATCGAGCGACTTGTCGATCTCCTCGAAGAGCGTGTCGACCAGGCTCTCCTGCGGCGACCTTGCGCAGCGGCTTGCCGTGGGCGTAGATCAGGCCCTCGTTCTTGGCGCCGGCGATGCCGAAGTCGGCGTGGCTGACGCCTCGCCGATGCCGTTCACCGCGCAGCCGAGCACGGCCACCTCGATCGGCTCGGCATAGCCTTCCAGTCGCTGCTCGATTTCAGCGACGACGGAGTCCATGTCGAACTGGAGGCGGCCGCAGGTCGGACAGGCGATCAGCACCGGGCCGCGCTCGCGCAGCTGCAGCGCCTTGAGGATCTCCCAGGCGACCTTGACCTCCTCCTCGGCGTGGAAGGTCGAGAGGCTGATCCGGATCGTGTCGCCGATCCCGTCGGCGAGCAGCGTGCCAAGGCCGACCGAGGACTTGAGCGAGCCCGACCACTTGGTCCCCGCCTCGGTGATGCCGAGGTGCAGCGGGTAGGGAATCTTCTCCGCGAGCAGGCGGTTGGCGGCGATCGTGTTGGGCACGTTGGTCGACTTGATCGAGACCTTGAAGTTCTCGAAGTCGAGGCCCTCCATCAGCTCGACGAACTCGATCGCGGCGGCGACCAGCGCCTCGACCGGGCTCTCGCGCTCGAGCGCGTGCAGGTGCTTGGGCAGCGAGCCGGAGTTGACCCCGATCCGCATCGGCACCCCGGCCGCCGTCGCTCGCTCCGCCACCTCGGCGACCTTGTCGCGGCCGCCGATGTTGCCGGGGTTGAGGCGGATGCAGTGGGCGCCGGCGTCGATCGCCTTCAGCGCCAGCGTGTGGTTGAAGTGGATGTCGGCGATCACCGGGATCGGCGACTCGCGCACGATCGTCTTCAGCGCCTCGACGTCGTCGTCGCGCGGCACCGCCACGCGCACGATGTCGGCGCCGGCGTCGGCGACCTTGCGGATCTGCTCCATCGTCGCCGCCAGGTTGGCGGTCTCGGTCTTGGTCATCGTCTGCACGACGACCGGCGCGCCGCCGCCGATCGGCACGCCGCCGACGAATATCTGGCGCTTGGAAGCCATGCGGCAAGCGTAGCGGCAGGGCTCCCCTGGACCGCCCGCACCCTGCTGCCTGGCATGCCGTATACATATTGAAGTAATGGCTGAATATTTTGGAAAGATCAAGAACTCCAAAATATTGATCAGATGCGGAATCCTCAGCGTCTCGCTGCTCGCCTGCTTCACCTTCCTCATCCCCGCCCAGCCGGCCCTCGCGACCTTTCACCTCGTCTCGGTCAGCGAGATCTTCCCGGGGTCCGCGGCCCAGCCCGAGGCCAGCTATCTCGAGCTGCAGATGTACGAGGGGGACCAGAACTTCGTCGGCGGTCACCCGGTCACCCTCTACGACTCGACCGGCGCTCTAATCGACACCTTCGTCTTTGCATCGAGCCTCCCCGGCAACGGCAGCAACCAGCAGACGATGCTGGTGGGCGATGACGGGGTTCAGGCCGCCTTCGGAGTCACGCCCGATCTCGTCGACGCCGGCTTCAACCTGTCCGCCTCGGGGGGCGCCGCCTGCTGGGACACGCTCGACTGCGTGTCGTGGGGGGACTTCGCGCCGGGTCGACCTCACCCTCCAGCGGCGTCCCCGTCGATCCAGCCGGCATCCCCGATGGATCGGCGATCTCGCGAAGGATCGCCGGCGGCCCCTGCGGGAACCTCCTCGACGCGGCCGACGACACCAACGACAGCGACGGTGACTTCGCCAACGCGGCGCCGAGCCCGCACAGCTACGCCACCGTGCCCCCGCCGATGACCTGCGTGCCGCCCGCCCCGACGCCGACCATGGTCATCGACACCAGGCCGGCGAGCGCCACCACCTCGACCAAAGCGACCTTCGCCTTTCACTCCAACCCCGTCGGGGCAGACCTCGAATGCAGGCTGGATCGGACCGCGTTCGTCGCCTGCGATTCCGGCACGGCCACCTACGACGGACCGCTCCCCGAGGGGATTCACAACTTCCGCGTTCGAGCCTCCAACGCCAACGGGATCGGCGCCCCCTCGACCTACAGCTGGGTCGTTGACCTGACGCCCCCGACGGCCAGCATCTCCGGCCACCCGCTCGATCCCAGCCCCGGCAAATCGGCGTCGTTCCGGTACAGCTCCAGCGAGGGCGCCTCGAAATTCGAATGCAGGCTGACCCCAACGGAAGCCGCCTTCGCTCCCTGCGACACCCAGCCCAAGACCTACGCGAGCCTGGCCGACGGCGACTATCAATTCAAGGTGCGCGCGATCGACGCAGCCGGCAACGTCCAGCCGGCGCCGACCGCCTTCCAGTGGACGGTTGACAACTCCCTCGTCGACACCACCCCGCCCGAGACGGCGATCGTCTCGCGGCCACCGGACCCCAGCCCCAGCCCGATCGCCACCTTCACCTACAGCTCCAACGAGCCGGGCTCGAGCTTCCAGTGCAAGCTGGACGGGGCGGAACTTCAGCAGCTGCCCGGCCGACCGGCATCTCCTATTCCGGCCTGGCCAACGGCCCCCACGTCTTCCAGGTGCGGGCGATCGACGCCAGCAACAACGTCGACCCCTCTCCGGCCGGCTACAGCTTCGTGATCGCGTTGACGGCCGCCCCGCCGCCGGGCAGCGGCGTCAGCCCCGGCGCCAACCGGGCGCCCCGGCAAAACGGCCGCGCCCAAGACGAAGATCGCGAAACAGGGCGCGAGAACGCCGGATCGCACGCCCACCTTCCGCTTCAGCTCGAGCAAGGCCGGGGCGCCAGCTTCCAGTGCAAGCTGGACGGCGGCCATTCGCGCCCTGCCACTCTCCGCTGACGACGAAGAAGCTCACCTACGGCCAGCACGTCCTGCAGGTCCGCGCCGTTCTCGCCGGCGCCACCGATCCCAGCCCCGCCAAGCTCAGCTTCAAGGTCATCAGAAGACGATGATCGGCGCGGTGAATCGCGGCCTCGGCCCTGCGATCGCCTGCCTGGTACTCGCCGCCAGCCTGACGCTCGCGGCCCCTGCCTCGGCGACCTTCCACGAGATCTCGATCCGCGAGGTCTACCCCGGCTCACTCGCCCAGGCCGACTCCGAGTACGTCGAGCTGCAGATGTGGTCGCCGGGTCAGAACTTCGTCGCCGGCCACTCCCTGAGGACCTACAACGCAAACGGGGCGCCCACCGGCACTGCCTCATTCGCGACATGGTGCCCGCGGGCGCCAACCAGAGCACGATCCTGCTCGCGACCCCAGCGGCTGAAGCGGAGTTCGGCGTCGTGGCCGACGCGCCGCTCGCCGCTGGCCAGCTCTCCCCCAGCGGCGGCGCCGTCTGCTGGGAGGCGCTCGACTGCGTCTCCTGGGGCAGCTTCAGCGGCTCGCTGCCGAGCCCGGCGGGCTCGCCCGCGGCGCCGGCTGGAATTCCCGATGGGATGGCCCTGCGACGCACGATCTCGCCGGGCTGCGCCACCGAGCTCGAGCCGACCGACGATCACGACAACAGCGCCGCCGACTTCTCTGCGGTCTTTCCCAGTCCCCGGCCCAACTCGGCCGCGCCCAGCGAGCACGCCTGCCCGAGCGGCGGCGGCCAGGCGGGGGGAGCCAACGGCCAGGGTGGACCGGGAAAGCCAGGTCCACCGCAAACGAGCCTCAAGGGCAGGCCGCCCCGCAGGACTCGCGACCGCACCCCGACCTTCCGCTTCGGCGCCGACGAGCGGGGCTCGAGCTTCCAGTGCAAGCTCGACCGCCGGCCCTTCCGGGCCTGCCGCTCACCCTTCACGACGGTGAGGCTCGCCCTCGGAAGTCACATCTTCAAGGTGCGGGCGCGCGACGGGACCAACCTGCTTGACCCCTCCCCCGCCTCATACGCGTTCAGCCTGATCGCCAAGGGCTCCCCCCAGTAGCTACCAGCTGCGGGTCAGCTGCGTCTTGAACCGCGGATCGGTGAGGGACACGTTCGGGGCGCCGGGGAAGGAGACCGCCAGGGATCCCGTCCAGCTCTTGGCGCCGGTTGGCCCGCGCTGGAAGGCGGCCGAGCCGCTGAACGGCGCCGGCGGCGTCACCCCCGCCGAGCCGAGCCGGCTGTCGAACGAGAAGGTCTCCGGCGAGGCCCGCACGAAGGCCCCGCGGAAGACGGCGAGCGAGCCCAGGCTCTGCTCGGTCTCGGCGAGGAAGCCGGCCTTCCCCGGCCTCTTGGCGGCGGCGAAGAGCATCGCCGTCAGGCCCGAGCGAAAGTAGGCTTCGAACCGCGTCACCTTGGCGGGCTTGCCGGCGGCGTGGGTTCGGCTTTCCTGCCGGCTCAGGTCGAAGAAGGTGTCGCGGCAGAAAAGCAGGCGCGGGGTGATGACCTTCCCCTTGACTCGATGCGCGCTCGCCGCGGTGTAGCCGCCCTCGCCGCGGAAGTGGACCGAGCCGACGAAGATGCCGAGGCGAATCGTGTAGCGGTCAGGGCCGATGCATCCCCGATGGCGCCTGCTGTGGGTGACCCTCCCCGACGGCCGGAAGCGCATCGCGGCGCTGCCGAGGCGGCCGAAGCTGGCCCGAATCGAGGTCGGGCTGACCTTCCCGCGCGCCACGTAGGTGCTCCAGGCGGAGCGCCGAGGGGAATGGCCGGACCTAGACGCCTTGACGAACGCGGTGGCGTCGTAGCCACCGACGGTGACCTCGTAGCCGTTGCTGGCCTCGAGCTGGAAGCTGAGGTCGAGGCCCGACGCCGCCGCTGCGGCCGCAGGCGCCGCCAGCAGGGCGACGAGAACGAGCAGCGCGCCGAGGGTGCCGCGGCGGTGCGCCGGCCCCCTCACTTGATCCTCGCAGCCCGCGCGAACAGCTTCGCCACCGCGTCGCCGAAGTACGGCCCGTAATCGGTGTTGTCTTCGGGATAGCCATCGGTGGTGACGCCGTTGAGGGTGTCGCCGCCGATGACCCAGCCACCGCCCGAGGCGCCGGGGCTGATTTCGCACTGCACCGCGAGATTGAGCGGCCCAGGCGTCAGGAACGAGAAGAAGGCGTGGCCCTCGAACGGCGTCTGCGCGCAGTGCTCCAAGCTGGCGCCGTCGAACGGCGGCGCCACCGGGTAGCCGTAGACGTCGAAGACCTGGTTGGGCGAGAGGTTCCAGGCGATCTCGTCAGCGCCCACGACATCGGCGAGGCGCTGCCCCCGTTCGTTGCGGGAGACGACCGCGGCGCCGACGTCGAAGTTGGGGTTTTCCGAGCCAAGCCAGCCCGGCGTGGAGCCGAGCCACTTGGCGGCGAAGGTGCCGAAGGGGCGTTCGCCAAAGCGGTAGCCGGGGACGAAGACCCACTTCTGGCCGAGCCAGTGCCGGCCCTCGTGGACGCAGTGCCCCGCCGTGATCACGAGGCTCAGGTTGGGCGCGTTGACCGACGTTCCCGAGCAGCGACCGAGGGTCCCAAAGGGCCCGACGACGAAGATCGCGCCGTTCTGCCTGACGCCCGGGGCCGTGGGGTCGGCGACCGTTTCGGTGGGAATCACGGCTTCTGCTCCCGGCGCCCCCGGGGCGGAAGTGCCGGCGTGCCCGGCGCCAGGCATTGCGGGCGGCCGGATTGGCAACGGCCGGGCCCGCCTCATCCGCTCCGGCGTCCAGAAACGATCCGGGCGCTCTCGAGGGGCGTGGACAAAGGTGGACAGCGGAGCCGCCATCGCCCGAGTGGACGCGGCGGCGGCAAGCAGAAACAGGCAGGCCGCGAGCGCGGCCAGCGATCGGCTCAGGAAGTGTCTTGGCGTCCCCATTCGTCCCCGCCCGGCGCCGAGGGGTCAGCCGCCAAGCCCGCCAATGCTAGCGGGGTCAAGCACCAATACTCGCTGACTAAACAGCCGTCCTAGGAGGGACTAGCGGACGTTGAAGCCTTCGCCGCCGAGACGGCCGATGTCATTGCTGAGGCCGATGAACATCAGCACCGCGACGAGGGCGAAGCCGACGACGGTGGCGCGTTCGATCACCCGCAGTGAAACCGGCTTGCCGCGCAGCTTCTCGACCAGGCTCCAGAAGATGTGACCGCCGTCGAGCGGCAGGATCGGCAGCAGATTGATCAGCCCCAGCGAGAGGCTGACCAGGGCGAGCAATATCAGCGACGGGTAGACGCCGACCTCGATCGTCTGGTGGGCGACGTCGCTGACGCCGACGATGCCGGAGATCTGCTTCCGCTGCTCTGATTCGAAGATGCGGGAGAAGACCCGCGTCGTTTCGCCGGCGACCAGCCAGACCGAATCCCAGGCACGGCCAACGGCGGCGCCGAGGCTGATCTGCTCGGCCACCGCACCGTAGGAGAAGCCGACCAGGGCACGGCCGCTGGCGCTGTCGTACCGCGGCCGCACCGAGACCGTCTGAACGCTGCCATCGCGGCTGATCCGAAGCTGCACGGGCGTGGTCGCCAGACAACCCTCGACCTGCTTGCCGGCGCACCTGTGCGAGCCCACCTGCTTGCCGAATCGTTCAAGCCGCGCTTCGCGATCCAGGCCAGGGTAGGCGTGGCCGTCGACGGCGACGATCCTGTCGCCGGGCCGCAGCACCTTTGCCGCCGGCGAGCCGCTGCGGATCTCACCCACCGACTGCGTTACCTGCTGGGCGTTGAGGAAGTAGACGAAGGAGAAGATCGCGAAGGCGAGGGCGATGTTGACCGCGGGGCCAGCGCCGATCACGACGATCCGCTTCCAGACCGGCTGCCGGTAGTAGGCGCGGTGCTCGACCTCCGGAGGAAGCTCCTCCTCCGGGTTCATGCCGCTGATTTTCACGAAACCCCCGAGCGGGATCGCGGCGATCCCGTACTCGGTCTCGCCGCGCTTGAACGAGACGAGCTTGGGCCCGAAGAAGAGGAAGAACTTCTCGACCCGCATGCCGGTCGCCTTGGCGGCGACGTAGTGCCCACCCTCGTGGAGGATGATCAGCAGCGAGAAGCCGAGGAAGACCAGCAGCCAGCTCATACCCTGGTCAACCCCCCGACCTGCTCATCGGTGCGGCGGCGGGCCTCCGCGTCGACGGCGAAGAGGTCTTCGAAGTGGGTCGGCTGCTGCGCCGGCATCGCCTCGAGCACCCGCTCGATCGCCTCGGCGATCGCGGTGAAGCCGATCTTCCCGGCGAGGAAGGCTGCAACCGCGACCTCGTCGGCGGCGTTGAGCACGCAGGGCGCGGTCCCCCCCGCCCGGCCCGCCTCGAGGGCGAGCCGCAGGCAGGAAAAGGTCTCGAAATCCGCCGGCTCGAAGCTCAGCTCCCCAACCGCGGCGAGATCGAGCCGCGCGACGTCGACGTCGGCGCGCTCGGGATGGTGCAGGGCGTAGGAGATCGGCACCCGCATGTCGGGGTAGCCGAGGTGGGCCATCGTCGCCCCGTCGTTGAGGTCGATCAGCGAGTGGACGATCGACTGCGGGTGGACGACGACCTCGATCCGCTCGAAGGGAACGCCGAAGAGGTGATGCGCCTCGATCGCCTCGAAGCCCTTGTTCATCAGGGTCGCCGAGTCAATCGTGATCCGCCCGCCCATGCTCCAGGTCGGATGGGCGAGGGCCTCGGGCACGGTGACGCCGGCGAGGTCGGTGCGGCCGCGGAACGGCCCGCCCGAGGCGGTCAGCACGAGCCTGTCGACCGTTCCCGGCGCCTCCGCCCCGACCAGCTGGAACAGCGCCGAGTGCTCGGAATCGACCGGCAGCAGCTTTGCTTGCGTCGCCTCGGCCAGCGCCATCGTCAGCTCGCCGCCGATCACCAGGCTCTCCTTGTTGGCCAGGGCGACGTCGATGCCCTCGCCGAGGGCGACGATCGTCGGCCCCAGCCCGGCCGCTCCGACGATCCCGTTGAGGACGAGGTCGGCCCCCGAGGAGACGATCAGCTCGCGGATGCCCTCCTCCCCGGACAGGACCCGGCCGTCCCAGGCGCGGCCGGCGGCCTCGGCCGCCTCGGCGTCGGCGAGGGCGACCGTGCCGGCGCCGTGCTCGGTCGCCTGGGCCAGCACCCGCTCCCACTGCGAGCCCGCGGCGAGGCCGACCACCTCCAGTGCCTCCGAGGCGGCGACGATCTCCAGCGCCTGCGTCCCGATCGAGCCGGTGCTGCCGAGGATGAGGAGCTTCTTCATCCCCAGCAGTTTAGGTAGCGGCCCCGCCGGGCCGCCGCCTTCAGCGCCGGTGCCCTTTCTTCTTCGGCTTGACCTTCACGCACTTGGCCTTGCCCTTGACCTTCTTCTTCTTGAAGCCCCGCTTGCAAGTCAGCGGCTTCTTGGGCGCCGGCAGCGGCGCGACAACGGGCGGCGTCGACGAGCCGCCGCCAGCCGGCGGCGCCGGCGGCAGGGGCAGGGCGTGCGCGACCAGGGTCACGTCTTTCGGGTTGTACTCGACGTCGTAGCCCGGCTCGCCGTGGATCGTGGTCGTCGCAAAGGCGCCATTGCGGGTACCGCCGGCGGTGAGGATCTGGAAGGCCTGGCCGGTCGTTGTGGCAAACCCGTTGCTGACGTCGAGCGTGCCGTCGAGGCTGGCGCTGCCGCTCACCGCCAGCTGCGAGTAGCCGCTGCCGGGGGCGCTGCCGGCGATCTCGGCCGCCAGCGTTCCCCCGGCGCCCTGCGTGTAGTTGCCGCTGATCGTCAGGACGCCCGGCGAGTTCCCGGGGTGCACGGTGCCGCCGCTGTTGCTGACGGTCGAGGCGGTCACGGTGCCTGCGCCGCGCAGTGCCCCGCCCTGAATCGTCACCGCCTGGTTTGTGGTCAGGGCGCCGTTGACGACCATCGCTCCGGCGGTCTGGGTCAGCGGCTCGCCGAAGGAGAGCGTCTTGCCGGAGGCTACGCTGAGCGTGCCGGCGTTGGCGACCCTGAGGAAGGAGCCCTGGGTATCGGCGCTGACGGCGATCGTGCCCGAGCCTTTGTTGGTGATCGCCTGGCTCAACCAGCGTTCGCCGCCGGCGCCCGGCAGGACTTCGACGGTCCCCTCATTGAAGAGCGAGTCGGGGTTGGCGTCGGCGGCGGCAAGCTCCGCGTAGCCGCCGGAGCCGGCGCTGGTCAGCCTGATCGTGCCCTTGTTGGTCGAGTGGTTCGCTTCGGCGCGCTCGTTGAGGCGGGCGTTTTCGCCGAGCACACCCTCGACGACGAGGGTGATGCCGGCGCCGATGTCGGAGATGAAGTCGGTGCCGCCGTGGATCACGAAGGTGCCGCTGCCACCCGTCGGCTTGAGGAACTTGCCGGTAAGAATCGGGGCGTTGCCGGTGAAGCTGCCGCCTTCGACCGCGAAGGTCGAGTTGCCGGCGCCGGTCAGTTTCCCGTTCACCGCCGTGGTGCCGCTGGTCTGGGTGAACGGCGCGCCGCCGAGTGAGAATTCTTTGCCAGCGCCGATCGTGATCGCGCCTTTGTTGATCAGCCGCAGCGAAGACGAGCAGCAGGAGCCGTCGGTGTCGGCGCCGATCGTGATCGTCCCGACAGCAGCGTTGGTAAGACCGCTGCCAAGCGTGCGGCCGCCGCCGGCACCCGGCAGGGTTTCGATCGTGCCCGTGTTGGTCAGCGCGGCCGGATTCCCTTCGGGGCCCTGGAGCGTCGCCCTATGGCCCGCCTCGCCGCTGGTCAGCTTGATCGTGCCGGCGTTGGTCGCCGGATTGGTTTCGGCGCGAAAGCTGAGCAGAGCGTCTTCGCCGGCGGTCGCTTCGTCGATCACGGTGACGCCCGGGCCGACGCTGGAGCCGAAATCGACCGAGCCGTGGACGACAAAGGTGCCGCTGCCGCCCGAGGGGCTGAAGATCATCGGGTTGCTGAGCACCGGGGCGCTGCCGGTGAAGGAACCGCCGCTGAGCGTGAAGTTGCCGACGGCGGTCATCGAGCCGTTGACGTCGGTCGTGCCGGCGCCTTGGGTGAATTTCCCTTTCACCGTCAGGGTCTTGGTGGCGGCGACGTCGATCGTGCCACCGGCGTTGTTCAGGTGATTGGCGCCGCAGGTAGCCACGTTGGGGATTTCGGCGTCGCCGTTGAAGTCGAGGGTGCCCTTGTTTTCCAGCGTGCCCTGGATCGTGCGCCCGCCGCCGGTGCCGGCTTCGAAGCTGATCACCCCTTCGTTGACGAGCGCCGGGCTGTCACCGGCGCAGAGGCTCGCCCCGGCGACGTGGTTGGGATCGTTGCTGTCGAAGACGATCCGCCCGTTGGGCCCGACCGCACCGCCCGCAACCGAGAGGCTGGCGCTGGCCGTCTGATCGGTGAAGGTGCCGGTGACCGCGATCGTCTGCTGCCCGGAGGGCCCGCCGAGGATCAGGTTGGGCGCGGTGGCGATCGAGTTGTTGAAGTCGCCGTTCCGCGCGGTCACGTGGACCGTGTAGGTGCCGGGCGCCGTGATGCAGACGTTGGGGCCGTTGGCGCCGGGAAGCCCGTTGGACCAGTTGGCTGCTTTCGTCCAGTCACCGTCGGCCGCGATCCAAGAGGTGTCGCAAGCAGCCGCCGAGGCATCGCCGGCGCCGGCGCCCAGCGTCAGCGCCGTCAGCAGGCCGGAAAAGAGCACCTTTACGAGCGTCGCGATCGGCCTTCCAGCCCCCCTGGTCATCTTGCGGTCAACCTCCTGTGCGTGATTCTGGACGGTAGCCGGCGTGACTCTATGGGGCCTGCCCAAGGACCGTCAACGCGCCAAGCCAGGCCTGGCGGAATTCCAGCCGGGGCTCAGTAGACGAGCTGGACGGCCAGGTAGTAGCCGACGACGATCGTGAAGAAGACCGCGTCGAGGCGGTCGAGAATGCCGCCGTGGGGGCCGAAGAGGGTGCCCGTGTCCTTCTTGCCGAGGTCGCGCTTCAGCATCGACTCGAAGAGGTCCCCGATCGGGGCAACCGCGGCGACCGCGGCGCCGATGATCAGGGCGTCCACCCCGGAGAGCCAGTCCTGGTAGAGGCCGGCGAACCAGAAGGCCATGGTGCCGATCAGGAAGCCGCCGATCAGGCCCTCGAGGGTCTTGTTCGGCGAGAGGCTGGGGGCGATCTTGTGCGAGCCGAACATGCGTCCGGTGGCGTAGGCGCCGGTGTCGGTGACGAAGGTGCCGACGAGGACGTCGACCAGCAGCGCCGCGCCGTGATCCGGCAGGTCGCGCAGCAGGACGGCGTGGACCAGGGGAATTCCGATCCAGATGATCCCGAGCAGGGTGACGCCCATCGACATCGTGATCCCGTCCCGGTGCTTGCGGTCGGCGCCGAAGAAGAAGAGGACGGGAAAGGAGGCGGCGAGGACGAGCAGGACGTTGAAGGAAGTGCCGAAGTGGGCCGCCAGGATCAGCGCCGGGACCGTGATGTACGCCGCCCGCTCGATCGGCCGCACGGCCTCGGTCATCGCCAGGTACTCACGCAGGCAGAGCACGCCGATGCCGATCATCGCCACCGTGAAGACCAGCCCGCCGGCGACCGCGATCGCGATCGCGAAGATCATCCAGGGGATCGCGAAGAGGATGCGCTTGACGGTCTCACCGCGGGCGCTGCCCCCCCTGCGGCGCTGGCGCGGTGGCCGCGGCGCCCGTTTGGGCGGCGGCTCCTCATCGAACATGTCGTCGTCGAAGAGGTCCTGCATCTAGACCCTCGCCCCGAAGCGCCGCTGCCGCTCCTCGAACTCGCGCAGGCACGCCTCGAGGGCCTCGCGGTCGAAGTCCGGCCAGAGCTCATCGCGAAAGACGAGCTCCGAGTAGGCGCACTGCCAGAGCAGGTAGTTGGAGAGGCGCTGCTCGCCGCTGGTCCGGATCAGGAGGTCGGGATCGTGCATCTCGGGTGCGTAGAGGTGGCTGCGGAACTCCTCCTCCGAGTCCCCCTTGAAGCTTCGCGCCGCGTCGACGATCTCCGCCCTGCCGCCGTAGTTGAAGGCGACGAAGAGCGTGATCCGCTCGTTGGCAGCGGTCACTTCCTCCGCCCAGGCCATGCGCTCGACCAGCCCCGGAGCCACCCCCTCGCGGCGGCCGACGAAGCGCATCCTCACCCCCTCGGCGTGCAGCTCCGGCGTCTCCGTCGCGATCCGCTCGTCGAACATCGCCATCAGGCCGGCGACCTCCTCCGCCGGTCGTGACCAGTTCTCGGTCGAGAAGGAGAAGACGGTCAGCTCCTCGATCCCGAGCTCGACCGCGTCGCGCAGGCGCGCCTTCACCGCATCGGCACCGGCCCGGTGCCCCTCGACCACCGGCAACCCCTGCTTCTGCGCCCAGCGCCCGTTGCCGTCGGTGATGATCGCGACGTACTTAGGCCCGGTCACAGAGAGTCAGGAAACCCTGAGACGGCGAAAACCGAGCAGGTCGGGGGATGCAGGGAGGTCGTTGAGGGAGCGCACTTGTTGTGCGTGACCGATACGACCGACCGAAGACCCCGAGATGCGCCGGTTTGCAGCCGTCTCACACCTCCAGGATCTCCTCTTCCTTCCCCTTGAGCAGAGCGTCGATCTCGGCGATGGCGCCGTCGGTCTGCTTCTGCAGGGCGGCCTCGGCGCGGCGCTCGTCGTCCTCGCCGGCTTCGCCCTCTTTCTTCAGCTCGCGCAGGTCGTGCATCGTGTCGCGGCGGATGTTGCGGATCGCCACCCGCCCCTCCTCGGCCACCCCGTGCACGACCTTGACCATCTCGCGCCGGCGCTCCTCGGTCAGCTCGGGAACCTGAAGGCGGATCACGTTGCCGTCGTTGCTCGGCGTCAAGCCGATGTCGGACTCCTGGATCGCCTTCTCGATCGTCCCGATCGAGGACTTGTCGAAGGGGGTGACGGTGAGCAGGCGAGCGTCCGAGGTCGCCACGTTGGCAAGCTGCTTCAAGGGCGTTTGAGCGCCGTAGTAGTCGACGACGATGCGGTCGAGCAGGTGCGGCGAGGCGCGCCCGGTGCGCACCGTGGCGAGTTCGCCACGACTCGATTCGACCGACTTGTCCATGCGGCCTTTGGCGTCCTCGAGCATTTCGTCGATCAGCTCCACTGGGCCCCCGTTCTCGTCATCCCGCGGGCACGTTGGAAACCAGCGTGCCCACCCTCTCGCCGCTGACGATCCTATCTATGTTGCCTTCGTCTCCCATGTTGAAGACGTAGATCGGCAGGTCGTTGTCCATGCAGAGCGACAGCGCCGTCGAGTCCATCACCTTGAGCCCGCGCTCGATCGCTTCGCGGTGGGTGATCGCGGCGATGAACTTGGCGTCGGGGTTGGTTGCCGGGTCGGAGTCGTAGACGCCCTCCACCCCGTTCTTGGCCATCAGGATCGCTTCGGCGTGGATCTCCAGGGCGCGCAGCGCCGCCGCCGTGTCGGTGGTGAAGAACGGGTTGCCGGTGCCGGCGGCGAAGATCACGACCCGCTCCTTCTCCAGGTGGCGCATCGCGCGGCGGCGGATATAGGGCTCGGCGACCTCCTTGACGTCAATCGCCGACATCACCCGAGTGTGCTCGCCCGCCTTCTCCAGGGCGTCCTGAAGGGTGAGCGCGTTGAGCACTGTCGCCATCATCCCCATGTAATCGCCGGTCGCCCGGTCCATGCCTTTGGCCGCGGCCGAGAGGCCGCGGTAGATGTTGCCGGCGCCGACGACGATCGCCACTTCCACCCCGCGGGCGCGGATCGCGGAGACCTGCTCGGCGATCCGCTGCACCTCGGTCGCATCGGTGCCGTAGTCGAGAGCGCCCATCAGGGCCTCGCCCGAGAGCTTGAGCAGGATGCGTTTGAACTGGGGTTTTGGCTCCATCGAGGTTCGCGGCTTCGCTCCGCGTCGCGGAGAGCCTACCGGCGCACGCGGGCCGATTCGCTTACTCGCCGACGCGGAAGTAGGCGAAGCGGGCGATGCGGACGTTCTCGCCGGTCTTGGCCGCCATCTCCTGGCGCAGCTCCTCGATCGACTTCGAATCGTGCTTCTCGGCATTGACATGGGACTGGTCGAGCAGGGCGACTTCCTTGCCCCACTTGACCAACTGCCCCTCGACGATCTTCTCGACCACGTTGCCGGGCTTGCCGTCCTCGCGCGCCTTCTCTTCGAAGACCCGCTTTTCGGCCTCGCGCTCCTGCTCGGGAATCTCCTCGATCGTCACGTACTGGGGCGCGGTCGCGGCGATGTGCAGGGCGACCTCGTAGGCGAACGCCCGGAAGTCCTCGTTGCGAGCGACGAAGTCGGTCTCGCACTGCACTTCGACCATCGCCCCGACCTTGTCGTTGGCGTGGATGTAGGAGGAGACGACACCCTCGTTGGTGCCCTTGCCTTCGCGCTTGGCGGCGGAGGCCTGGCCCTTGACCCGCAGGATCTCGATCGCCCGGTCGACGTCGCCGTCGGACTCGGTCAGGGCAGACTTGCAGTCCATCATCGCCGCCCCGGTCCGATCCCGCAGCGCCTTCACGTCAGCAGCCGTAACGCTCACGACTTCTCCTCCTCTTTGCCGGCCTCGGCCGAAGCCTCTGGTGCTTTCTCCTCAGCAGCTTTCTCAGCCGCGACGGGCTCCTCTGCTTTTACCTCAGCTGCTTTCCCAGCCGCTGCTGGCTCCGCCGGAGCTTTCTCCTCAGCCGCCGGCGCCTCAGCCTTTACCTCAGGCGGCTTCGCGGCTGGAGCCTTCTCAGCCGCTGCGGGCGCCTCGGCTTTTGCTTTAGGCGCCTCTCCTGCGGGTGGCGTGGGGTTGGGAGCCTCGCCCGCAGCTTGCGAGGACGAGGCGCCCTGCCCCGCGACAGGACCCGCAGCCGGCGCGGCCTGACCCTGAGCGGGCGCAGCAGGGCGCTGTGAACCCTGGGCCGGTGCGGCCGGCGCCTTGGCCTGGGCCGCCTGCGCGGCGGCCTGCTTGGCGACCTCAGCTTCGGCGGCGGCCTTTTTCGCCGCCTCCTCCGCCTCGACCCGAATTTTCTCTTCCTCCTCGCGCTTCTTGCGCTCTTCCTCGTCCTTCTTGCGCCGCTCCATTTCCTCGGCGATGCGGCGCTCCTCCTGCACCCGCCAGGCCCCGGCGCCCTCGTCGATCGCGCCGCCGATCGTGCCGATCACCAGCTGACAGGAGCGGATCGCGTCGTCGTTGCCGGGAATCACGTAGTCGATCGGGGTCGGGTCGCAGTTGGTGTCGACCAGGGCGATGATCGGGATCCGCAGCCGCGCGGCCTCGCGCACCGCGATCTCCTCGGTTTTGAGGTCGGTGACGAAAACGGCGTCCGGGAGGCGATCCATGTCGCGCACGCCACCGAGGTTGAACTCGAGCTTGGCGAGTTCGGCCAGCAGCTTCATCCGCTCCTTGGTCGGCAGCAGCTCCAGCTTGCCCTCCTCGCGCCAACCGATCAGCTCGTGCAGGCGGGCGATCCGCGCCGACATCGTGTTGAAGTTGGTCAGCAGGCCGCCCAGCCAGCGCTGGTTGACGAAGGGCATCCTGCAGCGACCGGCCCATTCTTCGACCGGGCCGCGAGCCTGCTTCTTGGTGCCGACGAAGAGCACCGTGCCGCCACCGCTGGCCAGCTCGCCGGCGAAGCGGCGGGCGTTCTCCAGCAGCGCCTCGGTCTGGATCAAATCGATGATGTGGATCCCGTCCAGCTCGCCGAAGATGTAGCGGCGCATGTTCGGGTTCCAGCGACGGGTCTGATGGCCGAAGTGGACTCCGGCCTCCAGCAGCTCTTTTAGGCCTGCCTCTGGCATGGTGAAGCTCCTTGTTTTGACGATGCTTTCCCCACCGCCCTAGCCGGGATCCGGCGCGATGCCGGTCAGGATCCGAGTCGGTGCTGACGGGGGTTGGTTTCCGAGCCGACGGATTGTAGAGGGGCCGGGCGAGCCTAGGCGTCGCGGGCGGCCCGCAGCGCTGCGGCGAGGTCGGCGGGGGGCTCGGAGCTGAAGCTGAGCGGCTCCGCCGAGACGGGATGAACGAAGGCGAGGCGATGAGCGTGGAGGAATTGGCGCTCGAGGCCGTACTTGCGCTCACCGCCGTAGGTGACGTCGCCGGCCAGTGGATGGCCGATCGCGGCGAAGTGGGCGCGGATCTGGTGGGTGCGGCCGGTCTCGAGGCGCACCTCGAGGTAACTCTCGGCGCCGAGCAGCTCGAGGACCTCGAAATGGGTGCGCGCCTGCCGCGAGGCGGCGCCGGAGACCGCCATCCGGTGTCGCTGCCGTGAGGCGCGGCCGATCGGCGCGTCGATCGTGCCGGTGCGCGAGGCAAGCCGCCCCCGCGCCAGCGCCAGGTAGACGCGTTCGACCTCGCGGCGCTGGACCTGAGCCTGCAGCGCCGCGTGGACCTCGTCGCTGCGGGCGACGACGAGCAGGCCGCTGGTGCCCTTGTCGAGGCGATGGACGATGCCGGGGCGCTCGGGGTCGGCGCCACCGCCGAGCAGATCGCCGAGCTCGTCGACCAGCGTCGGCCCCTGGTGGGAGGGCGCCGGGTGAACGACCATCCCGGCCGGCTTGTCGACGACCGCAAGCCCCTCGTCGACGTGGACGATGCGCAGCTGATCGCTCATCGCGACGGCTCGCGCATGTAGGAGAGCGCGAGCAGCAGGACGCCGGCGGTTACGGCGACGTCGGCGAGGTTGAAGGCCGGCCAGCTGCCGATCGCGATGTAGTCGGTGACGGCGTCGGCGCGGATGCGGTCGGCGAGGTTCCCCAGCGCCCCGCCGGCGAGCAGCCCCGCCGCGACCCAGACGCCGGGTCGGGTCGGGTCGCGGGAGAAGACGTAGCCGACCACCGCCAGCGCCAGGACCGTGAGCAGCACCAGCCGCGTCCCGCCGCCACTGGCGAGGCCGAAGGCGACGCCGCTGTTGTGCGAGAGGGTGAGGCCAACGGGACCGATCAGGTCGACGTCCTGGCCGGGGACGAGGTGGTCTTCGATCAGCGCCTTGGCGGCCTGGTCGAGGATCACGACGAGGCCGCAGAGGGCGCCCGCGAGGCGCCAGGCGCGCCCCCTGGCGCCGTCGCCGCTCACCCTTCGATCAGGCCGACGACCACGGCGCGCAGGACGAAGAGCGCGATCACGCCGAGGATCGGCCCGAGGTCGATTGCGAACCCGCCACCGCCAATCGGCGGCAGCAGGCGCCGAAAGAGGTTCAGGTACGGATCGGTCGTCTCTTTGACGAAGTCGAGCGATGCCCGCAGCACCCGGTTGTAGGGCATGCGCGGGATCCAGGAGCTGAGCACGTTGAGGAAGATGAGGATTATGTAGACGAGGAAGAGCGCGCTGACGTAGTCGGCGACGTCGTAGCGGGTGAGGGCGAGCAGGAGGGTCATCCGCGCATCCTCTCCAGCGAGGCCCGCACGGCGGCCGCAAACGCCTCGCGCGCGCCCTCGCGATCGAGGGCCTCCAGCCCGGCCTCGGTGCTGCCGCCCGGCGAGGCCACGGCCCTCCGCACCTCGGCTGGGTGACGAACCCGCAGGAGCTCCGCCGTCCCCGCGGTCGTCTCGACCACCAGCTCCCGCGCCAGCCCGGCATCGAGCCCATCCACGGCCCCGGCCTCGGCGATCGCCTCGACCGCCAGCGCCAGGTAAGCCGGCGCGCAGCCCATCACCGCGGTAGCGGCGTCGAACTGAGAGTCCGGCAGCTCAACCACGTGCCCCAGGACGTCAAGCACCTGGCGAAGATCAGCGTCGGCCTCACCGGCCAGGCAGAGGACGCCCTTGCGAACCTCCACCCCCACGTTCGGCATCACTCGAACCACCGCCGAGCCTGGAAAAGCGCCCTGGACCCGCGCCAGCGAAGTAGCCCCCAGGAGGGAGACGACCACCTTCGCTCCGCCAAGCTCCGCCGCCGCCTCGTCGAGCCGCGCCGGCTTCACGGCAAGCACGACGACATCGGCCCGCTCGGCCAGCTCGGCATTGGAGGCAACCGCCTCGCCCCCAAGCTCAACCGCGAGCTTCGCGGCCCTACCGGATCCAGAATCCGTGAAGAGCATCGAATCGACGGCGCCGACAAGCCCGTGCGCCATGGCCCGAGCCATGCTCCCCGCGCCGACGAAGCCAACGATCATGGAGGGCAGACTAACCGCGCCCTGCAAGACCCGGTCGGGTGCCTCGCCCGCGCGCGGCGTCATCTTTTTCGTACAGACCACTCAGCGAGTACCGCTGAGTCCAAGGCGAAAAAGCCAGCGCGCGGGCGAGGCGCCCGACCGGGTCACCTCGCTCGGTCCTAGCCGCCCAACACGTCGAACAGGTCCGTGTGGTCGTTGGTCCCGAGGATGTCCAGCGAGCCCGGCCCGCTACCCCAGACCGGAACCGCAGCACCGGTGTGCTGCTGGCTGGGCGGCGCGGCGACCGCGGCCACGCCCGGCCCGCCGTAGCCCGCGGTCCCATAGGTCAGGCTCATCGTCTGCCCGTCCTTGGTCATGAGGTTGGTCGAGTAGCCGGTCGGCACGCCGGCGCCACTCGAATCCTCAGCGACGATCTGGCTCGTGTGAGCGTGATCGGCGGTGACCACGATCATGGTGTCCGGGTGCCGCCGCTGGTAGTCCAGGGCGACGCCGATCGCGTTGTCGAAGGCAACCGTCTCGCCGATCTGCCCACAGGCGTTGGTCGCGTGATCCTGCTTGTCGATCGAGGCGCCCTCGACCTGGAGGAAGAACCCCTTGCGATTCTCGAGCAGGCCGATCGCCTTGCCGGTCATCGCCGAGAGGCTCGGCTCGTTGGCCGGGCGCTGGTTCTCGCTGCAGGACGCCGGCGCATTGCCCTTGCCCAGGGAGGCCGCGGGACCGCTCCACTCGAGCGACATGTTGCCGCTGTTGAAGAGACCGAGCAGCGGTTTGCCGGTGCTCGCAACCGCGCTCAACCCAGCCGCATCGCTGACGTAGCGGTAGCCCTTGGCCTGAGCCGATTCGATCACGGTCTTGCCGCTGTCGGCGCCGCCCGTGATTTTCTGTTCGAAGCGGCCGCGACCGCCACCGAGGAGCACGTCGACCTTGTGATCAACCTCCTGCTCGGCGATCGAGCCGAGGCCGCCCGTGGCCTTGGCCTCGGTCGGGCAGGCCGCCATGTTGGCCGGGCCCTGACAGCCGCGCAGCGAGATGTGCGAGGCAAGCACCGCCGGGGTCGCGTCGGTGATCTCCGCGGTCGAGACGTCGCCAACCTTCATGCCGCGCTTCTGAGCCAGCTCCAGCACCGTTTTCAGGTTCTGGCCAGGAACGCTTTCGCCGCTGCTCGGGCCCTGCGAGATCCGCTCGTCAATCGTCTTCTGGCCAGTTGCCCACATCGTCCCGGTGGACGCCGAGTCGGGGTCGTAGTCGGGCAGGTAGCTGGGCCCGGCGCCGGGCTTCACCGACCAGGTGGTGTCGAAGCCGGTGAAGGGCATCCGGTCGACGTTGAGCGAGCTGTGCACGCCCTGGTAGTAGCGGGCCGCAGTGATCTCCTGGGTGCCCATGCCGTCACCGAGGAAGAAGATGACGTTCTGGGGATGGTGGTCGTAGAGGGCCTCGGTGAAAGCACGCCGGGTGCTGTCCTGGTGGTGGGCAAAAACGCCCGTCGCAGCTGCCGTACCCGCGCCGAGGACGGCGACGGTCAGCGATGCGGCGAGCGCAACGGCGAGACGCTTGCGCTTCATCTGTCCTCCTTGGTTGGAATCGAGCGACACGATTCGCAACCTAGGAGCAGGCGCCGGGGCCGATGTGGCCAGGCGGTGGCCAACCGGTGAAGATCCTGTGGCCGCGCCGGGCGGGCTAGGACTGGTTGAAGAAGCCTTTGTCGAGGAGGCGGGCCTTCTCCTCGGCCGAGACCTCGACGTTGCGCGGGGTGAGCAGGAAGATCTTCTCGGCGATGCGCTGCATGCCGCCGTCGAGCGAGTAGGTCAGCCCCGAGCAGAAGTCGATCATCCGCTTCGAGAGCTCGTGATCGGTGGTCTGCAGGTTGAGGATGACCGGCACCTGACGCTTGAACTGGTCGGCGACCTGCTGGGCGTCGTTGAAGTTGCGGGGTATGACGAGGTGGACCTGGACGTCGGAATCGCCGTTGCCGACGGGGCGCAGCGTGCGCGTGCGCGACGCCGCGATCGGCTCGTCGTCGGCGAAGATGTCGTCGATCTCATCGCGGCGCGAGCGCCGGGCGCTCGGCAGGCGGCGCACCTGCGCCGACTCGCGGCGACCCTCGAAGGCCTCTTCGGAGCCGGCCTCCGGCTCGAATTCGTCCTCGAACTCGGGGCCGTAGTCGTGGTCCTCGGCAAGACCGAAGTAGACCAGCGCTCGATGCCAGGTATCGCGTAGGGCCATGGTTAATCGCGTGTTTCGGCCTTCGCAGGCCGACTCCTTTACGGAATTATGACCAGCCGGCGCCGATTCACACGTACAGCGCCGTGCCGAGGCGGACGATCGTCGCCCCCTCCTCAATCGCGATCCGCCAATCCTGCGACGTTCCCATCGAGAGGCGCCCGAGGCCGTGCTCGGCCGCAAGCTCCGCCAGCCGGGCGAAATGGGGGCGCGAGGCCTCCGGGTCCTGGCTGAAGGGGGGCATCGTCATCAGGCCGCCGACGCGCACCGGACTGCGCGCTATGAAGGCGCCGAGCTGGCCCGGCGCGACGCCCCCCTTGCCCTCCTCAGCGGCGACGTTGACCTCGACCAGGACCTCGGTGTCGGGGCCACCGCGTTGGCCGAGCTGGGCCAGGGCCGACTCGCTGGCGACCGAGTGGATCAGGCGACAGGCCGGCAGCAGCTGCTTCACCTTGCGGCTCTGCAGGTTGCCGATGAAGTCCCACTCGAAGGCGTCGCCCCAGCGCTCGCGCTTGGCGAGCAGCTCCTGCTGGCGGTTCTCGCCGACCAGGGTGACGCCGGCCTCGGCGAGGGCGCCCATCTCCTCGAGCGGCACGTACTTGGTCGCAGCGAGGATCTCGACCCCGGGGCCGGCGAGCTCGCGCGCCCGCTCCAGGTTGGCGGCGATCCTCGCCGGGTCGAGGCCGTGGATCAGCCCGGGCATCGGTCGTCCTCCCGGTGGCGCCAGACCAACCCCGCCTGGCGCCCCGTCCTGCCGGCATCGCGGCGGTGGGAGAAGAAGAGCTCGGCCTCGCAGCTCGTGCAGAGCCCGCTGGCCTCGACCCGCTCGACGCCCGCTGCCCGCAGCAGGGCGCCGGCAACCGCCGGCAGGTCGAGCATGCGGCCGCTCGCCACGCCGTCGAGGCCGTCAAAGGCCTCCAGCACCTCGTCCCCCACCTCGTAGCAGCAGGGGCCGATCGAAGGCCCGACCGCCGCCGCGGTCGCACCCACGGCCGTCACCCCCCGTTCGATCAACCCCGATCCCGCGCCGTCCTCCGCCGTGCGGCGAGAAGCGCGGCCGCTGGAGGCGAGGCCGCGCCAGCCGCAGTGGAGGATCGCCGCTCCCCCCGGGCCAGCCAGGGCGATCGGGACGCAGTCGGCGACGAGAACGAGGCCGGCCATTGCCGATTCGGCGATGACGTGACCGTCCGCCTTGGGGATCGGGCTGCCGGGGTCGGCAAACGGGCTGGGACCCCGGGGACCGTCGTGGGCGACAAGGTCGGCGCCGTGAACCTGGTGGGCGACGGCGATCTGCTCCGGCGCGAAGCCGAGCGCGGCGGCGAGGCGGCGGCGGTTCTCGGCGACCGCGTCGCCATCGTCCTCGGTCAAGGCGCCGAGGTTGAGGCGGTCGAACGGCGGCTCACTGACTCCGCCCCGGCGGGTCGAAAACGCGGCCGTCGCACCGGGCAGCCGCGCTTGCAGCCAGCGCACGCCTTCCCGCTCACGCCATTCCATCGCCGCTCCTCGCCGCCTCCAGCGCCGCGGCCAGCTCCTCGTCGCGGCCAGCGATCTCACCATCGAGCTTGCGGCGCAGCGCCTCCTGCAGGCCGCGGCCGATCGCCGGGCCCTCGGGCACGCCGGCCGCGATCAAATCCTGGCCGTCGATCTCCAGGGCGACGTCGCGCCACTCGCTCAGGTAGCGATCGAGCCACTCGGCCCCGTCGGCACGGGCCAGCACGAGCTCAACCGGATCGCGGCGGGCCGCCAGGGCCACCGCCTCCGAAGGGAGGTCGGGCTGGGCACTGGACAGAGCCTCCTCCCCACTCAAGGGCCTCAGGGCCGCGGCAAGCAGGGCGCGGTCACGGCTGACCAGCTGCGCCCAGGGAGCGGAGGCAAGCAGCTCGGCGACGCGGCTGGCCATCTCGACGCCGCCGTCGCGCAGCTCGACCAGCCCCCACTCGGCAAGCAGGGCGAACGCGCCTGGCGCCCCCGCCTCGGCGGCCAAGCGCAGCAGCTCAGCCTCGCGGCGGTCGGCCGAGACCGTGCCCAGGTCCGCCTCGAGCAGCAGCGCCTCCGTCTCCCCCTCCAGCCGGAAGCCAAAGCGAGCGGCGTAACGGGCGGCGCGCAGGGCGCGGGTCGGATCGTCGGCGAAGGAACGGCGATGCAGGACGCGCAGCAGGCCGGCGGCCAGATCGGCGCGGCCGTCGTGGGGATCGATCAGGCGCGGCTCGTCGTGCAACGGAATCGCCATCGCGTTGATGGTGAAGTCACGGCGAGCGAGATCCGCCTCGATGCCGGCGGCCGGCGCCACCACGGGCAAGGCGCCGGGGCGCGGGTAGCTCTCCGAGCGCGCCGCGGCGACGTCGACCTCGTGACCGTCGAGGCCCACCTTGGCGGTGGCGAAGCGCTCGTGGGAGATGACGTCGGCGCCGAGCCGGGAGGCGAGCGCCGCGGCGTCGCCCTCGATGACGAGGTCGATGTCGGCTCGGCCGCGGCCGAGCAGGAGGTCACGCACGGCGCCACCGACCAGGTAGACGGGCTCCTCGGCGAGCTCGCGCACGGGCGCCAGCTCCGGATGGACGCGCCACAGCGCCTCGGCGAGGCTCTCGATCGGCTCTTCGGTAGTCGGCATCAGTCGGTTGCCTACCATGATCGCTTCTCCGGATGGCCGAGCAGCCCGACAGCGACCGCTTCGATGGCGGGCAGGCCGACCGCCTCGCCCGCCGTGAGCTGCAGCGGCGACAGACCAGGCGCCGCCGCCTGTGGGCCGTCGCGGCGCTGCTCACGGTTGCCGTTGCGGTGGCGGCGCTGGTCGGCATCGTCGGCACGAGCAGCAGCGGTTCGCAAAGCTCCGTCATGGTGGGCGCGGCACGGGTCGGCGCGGTCAAGGGCAAAGCGGCAGGGGTCAGCCAATCTCCGCGCCCGGTTCGCAACGCCACGCCTCAACCCGACTGGAAACCGCACACCGGCCCGGTGCCGATCCTCGAGTACCACGTGCTCGGGGCGGCGCCCGCCGACGCCGCCTATCCGCAGCTCTACGTCACCCGCCCCGACTTCCACCGGCAGATCGGCTGGCTCGACGATCACGGCTACGAGGCGGTGACCCTGGAAACGGTCGAGGACGCCTGGTACAACGGCGGCACCCTGCCGGCCAAGCCGGTCGTCCTCTCCTTCGACGACGGCTACCGGCCGCAGTTCACCTTCGCCCTGCCGGAGCTGCGCAAGCACGGCTGGCCCGGCCTGCTCAACCTCAAGGCCGAGGGCTCCGACCTCTACACCAGCAACGTCGAAGCGATGATCGACGCCGGCTGGGAGCTGGCCGCGCACACGATCCACCACCTCGACCTGACCACGCTCGACGCCGCCCAGCTGCAGGAAGAAGTCGCCGGCTCAGGCCAGATCCTGCAGCGCGAATACGGCGTCCCGGTCGCCAACTTCTGCTACCCGGCCGGCCAGTTCGACAACACCGTGATCGCCGCCGTCGAAGCCGCTGGCTATACCGGCGCAACCACCGAGATCCCAGGGGACGCCGAACGGCAGAAGCCTTACGAGCTGAGCCGCTTCGAGATCCTGGGCTCAACCGGCGTCTCCGGCTTGGCCGAAGACCTTGGCTGAGGGTGCCTCGGGTGCCCCTCGCCCGAACAAACGCCGGCCTAATTAGGCCGGCGTTTTGAGTATCCGTCCGTTCGAGGGACACCCGAGGCACTTGTCCTAACGTCGAACCGGGATGCCGGCAGCCGCCATCCGCTCCTTCGCTTCTCGGACCGTGAAGGCGCCGTAGTGGAAGATCGAGGCGCAGAGGACCGCGTCCGCGTTGCCGTCCGTGATCGCTTCGCTGAGGTGCTCGAGCGTTCCCGCCCCGCCCGAGGCGATCACCGGGACCGAGACGGCGTCGGCGACCGCCCGCGTCAGCTCGATGTCGTAGCCGTCGTTTGTCCCGTCGCGGTCCATGCTGGTCAAGAGGACCTCGCCGGCGCCGCGCTCGACCGCCTCGCGCGCCCAGGAGACCGCGTCGCGGTCCTCGACCCTCTTGCGGCCGCCGTTGACGTAGACGTCCCAGAGCCGTCGCCAAAACAGCCCCGGCGCCCCCACCGGCGAGGCCGCGTCGGCCAGCGCCCGCTTGGCGTCGATGGCGATGACCACGCACTGGGCACCGAAGTGGTCGGCGAGCTCGGTCAGCAGCTCGGGGCGGGCCAGCGCCGAGGAGTTGACCGAGACCTTGTCGGCCCCCGCATCCAGCACCGCCTGGGCATCCTCGACCGAGCGGATGCCACCGCCGATCGTGAAGGGGATGAAGACGTTGTCAGCGGTGCGCCGCGCCAGCTCGACGATCGTCTCGCGCTTCTCGTGCGAAGCGGTGATGTCGAGGAAGACCAGCTCATCGGCCCCCTCGGCGTCGTAGCGCTCGGCCAGCTCCACGGGATCGCCCGCATCGCGCAGCCCGACGAAGTTGGTGCCCTTGACGACGCGGCCAGCGTCGACGTCCAGGCAGGGGATTACACGCTTCAGGACCATGGTTAGAGCCTAGAGCCGATCCCGTCGCTCCGCACTTTTGTGGAACCGAGACTGCTGGCGCCCGAAGGTGGACGCCCAAAAAGCTCACCCCTCCGGGATCGGCTCTTGAGCGCGGTAATCGCCTCGCTGACGGTGAAGCGGCGCTCGTAGAGGGCGCGGCCGACGATGGCGCCCTCGATATTCGGGGCGGCATCCCGGGCCATGGCTTCAAGGTGCGAAAGGTCACCGACACCGCCCGACGCGATTACCTGAGCTTGGGTTGCGGCTGCGATCTGGTTGAGCTCATCGAGCGCGGGGCCCTCCATCGTGCCGTCAACCTCGATCGCGGTGCAAAGGAATCTTGCGACACCTCGGGAGCTGAGCTCCGCGACGGCCTCGACCACCCCCTCCTCACCCACTTCCGTCCAGCCCGCCAGCGACACCTTGCCGTCGCGGGCGTCAACCGAGACCACGACGCGCTCGCCGTGCTGATCGAGCGCCTGCGCCAGGAAGGCCGGGTCGCGCAGCGCCGCCGTGCCGATCACGACACGCTCCGCCCCAGCATCCAGAACCGCGGCAACCGACTCCGCGTCGCGCAGCCCGCCGCCGACCTGGATCGGGCAATCGACAGCGGCGGCGATCCTTCGCACCACGTCGAGGTTCTGTGGCGCCCCCGCCTTCGCCCCGTCCAGATCGACCACATGCAGAAACTCCGCGCCTTCTCCGGCCCAGCGCTTCGCCGCATCGACCGGATCGGCGTCGTAGGCCGCTCGCGCTCGTAGTCGCCTTGCAGCAGCCGCACCGCCTGGCCGCCGCGGATGTCGATTGCCGGGTAGAGGATCACGCCGGGACGGCTGCGCAGATTCCGGCGAAGTTGGAGAGCAGCCGCAGGCCGGCGGCGCTCGACTTCTCGGGGTGGAACTGGACGCCGAAGACGTTGTCGCGCTCAGCCGCGCAGGCGAAGCGGGCGCCGTAGGTGGCCGTGCCAAGCAAGTCGTCGCTTCGGGCTGCGGGGCGAATGAGTGGACAGGTAGAAGGGCGTCTCGGAATCCAGGCCCTCGGTCAGGCGTGACTGCTTCTCCCAGCGCACCGGCGCCCAACCGATGTGCGGGATCTTCAAGCCGGGCGCATTGAGGATGTCGACCTCGCCGCCGAAGCAGGCCGAGGCCCGCGGCGCCGCCCAGCTCGGTGGTCGAGTCGAAGAGCAGCTGCAGGCCGAGGCAGATGCCGAGGATCGGCGCTCCGGCATCGCGGCGCTCAGCGATCAGCTCATCGAGGCCCAGCTCACGCACGCCCTCCATTGCCCTGGGGAAGGCGCCCACCCCCGGCAGGATCAGGCCATCGGCAGCGCGGACCGTCGCCGCGTCGTTGGCGATCGTCGCCGTCGCGCCGACGTGCTCGAGCGCCTTCTCGACCGAGCGCAGGTTGCCCATGCCGTAATCGAGGATGCAAATCCTGGTGGTCATATCGCTCAAAGTTCCCTTGGTCGAAGGCACACCGCTCTCCTCGGGGTCGACCGAGACCGCCACGCGCAGGGCGCGGGCGAAGGCCTTGAAGCAGCCCTCGATCATGTGGTGGGCGTTGGTCCCGTAGCGGACCGAGACGTGCAGGGTGAGCTTGGCGCTGTTGGCGACGGCGCGGAAGAACTCCTCGGCCAGCTCGGTGTCGAAGCCGGCGATCGACGTCGTCGGCAGCTCGGCCTTGAAGACGCACAGGGGCCGGCCGGAGATGTCGATCGCGCACTCCGCCAGCGACTCGTCCATCGGCACCACGGCTGAGCCGTAGCGCCTGATCCCCGCCCGGTCACCGAGCGCCTCGTCGAGCGCCTGGCCGAGCACGATGCCGACGTCCTCGACCGTGTGGTGGGCGCCGGTCTCGAGATCGCCGTTCGCCTCGACCCTGAGGCCGAGGTGCCCGTGGCGGGCGAGCAGGTCGAGCATGTGGTCGAGGAAGCCGACGCCGGTGGCCGCGCTCGACTCCCCCCCGTCGAGGTCGAGCGCGAGCTTGATCTGCGTCTCGGCGGTGCTGCGCTCTCTGCTGGCTGTGCGGCTCATGGCTTGGTCCTAATCATCGCTGACTCGCCGTGAACGGGGAATCCCTCGGCGCGGGCCAGGCGGTCGACGTGTGGGGCAAGCTTCGACGCCGCCTCAGCGGGAACCTCCACGGTGGCGATCTTGCGGCGGAAGGCAGCGGGCCCGAGCGGGCCCGAGAAGCGGCCGGCGCCAGCGGTCGGAAGGACGTGGTTGGAGCCGGCGACGTAGTCGCCAAAGGCGGTGGCACCGTGGCGGCCGGCGAAGACGCAGCCAGCGGTGGTGACCCGCTCGGCGAGCAGCGCCGCATCCTCCTCGAACAGCTCCAGGTGCTCGGGCGCGAAGGCGTTGGCAAGGTCGATCGCGTCGCTCAGGTCGGGCACCTGAACCAGTGCCAGCGGCGCGTCGCCGACCCCTGGGCGCTCGGCAGCGGCGCGCTCCGTCGCCGTCGCCACCGCCTCCAACACGGCCTCCTCGACCGCGACCGCGACCAGCGGCCCCTCGGCGCCGTGCTCGGCCTGGGCGCAGAGATCGAGCGCCGCCCACTCGGGATCGGTGCCGTCGCCGGCGACCAGCATCAGCTCGGAGGGACCGGCGAGCGAGTCGATCCCGACGGCGCCGGACACCGCCCGCTTCGCCTCGCGCACCCAGGCGTTGCCGGGCCCGGCGACCACGTCGACGGCGGAGATCGTCTCGGTGCCGAAGGCGAGGGCGAAGATCGCCTGAGCGCCGCCAATCGCGTAGACCTCATCGACCCCGCAGAGCGCCGCCGCAGCAAGGACCAGCGGGGCGACGGTGCCGTCGGGCCCGGGCGGCGTGGCGAGCACGAGCCGCTCGACCCCCGCGACCCGCGCTGGAATCGCGCACATCAGCACGCTCGACGGGTAGGCGGCGCGGCCGCCCGGCGCGTAGAGGCCGGCGGCGCCAACCGCGACCTCGCGCACCGTGACGCTCTGTCCCTGCTCCAGCTCGACGTCGCGAGGCGCCGCGTCGATCTGGGCCTCGGCGACAGCGCCAATATTGGCCGCCGCCAATTCCAGCGACTCGCGCAACTGCGGGTCCAAGCCCGCGAGGGCCGCGGTCAGCGCCGCGGAATCGACCCGCAGCGAGGCCGGCGCGCTCTCGGTCGCATCGAAGCGCGCCGTCAGTCGCAGCAGCGCCTCGTCGCCGCCCTCGCGAACTTCGCGCTCAATCGCGGCGACGTCGACCTGCGGCGCCGACTCCGCCGTCCAGCGGCGGATCGCCGCCGCGGTCCCGGCGGCTCCCTCCCACTCGAAGTCCCGACGCCTCATCCTCCGAGGCCCTGGCGCAGTTTCGCCGTCAGCCCGTCGACCTCCCGTGCTCGCAGCTTGTGGGCAACGCGGTTGGCGACGAAACGGGCGGTGCACTCGAGGATCTCCTCGCGCACCTCGAGGTCGTTCTCTTCCAGGGTGCGGCCGGTCGCGACCAGATCGACGATGCCGTCGGCGAGGCCGATCAACGGCGCCAGCTCGACCGAGCCCTTGACCTCGATCACCTCGACCTGGCGGCCGGTGCGCTCGAAGTGGCGTTCGGCGATGCGCGGGTACTTGGTCGCGATCCGCATCATCCCCAGGCGGCGCTCGGACTCGCCCAGGCGCTCGTCGCCAACCCGCCCGGCGAGGACCATGCGGCAGCGGCCGAAGCCGAGGTCGAGCAGCTCGTAGACGACCCGGTCGTGCTGCTCCAGCAGCACGTCCTTGCCGGTGATGCCGACGTCGGCGGCGCCGGCCTCGACGTAGGTGGGCACGTCGGAGGGCCGCATCGTGACCAGGGTGATCTCCTCGCCCTCGAAGATCAGCGAGCGCGACTCGCCGCGCACCGCGCTGGTGTCGATTCCAATCCCGTCGAGCACGTCGAGCGTCTCACCGAGCAGGGCGCCGCGCGGCACGGCGATCTTCAGCGGACCGTCGGCCTTGGCCCGGCCCATGCCGGCGACCTCAACGCTCACGGGCGCTCACCTCGGCGCGGCTCCTCCTCCATCTGGGCGACGTGGACCCGCTCCAGATAGAGGGCGAATCCCGCCGCGGGCAGGTCGACGCCGAAGCGCTTCAGCAGCCCGTCATAGCGGCCGCCGCCACCGAGGACGTGGCCAAGCGCCGGGTCGTAGACCTCGAGGATGGCGCCGCTGTAGTAGCCGAGGTCGCGCAGCAGGCCGAGGTCGATCTGGACCCGATCGGCGGCTCCCCGCGCCTCCAGCGCCTCGAAGGTCTCCCCCAGCCTGGCCGTTGCCCGTTTGACCGCGGCGCCGCCCATCGAGCGCGCCTGCTCCAGCACCTCGCGGCCGCCGCGCAGCTGCGAGAGGGCCATGCAGGTGGCGACCTGCTCGTCGCTGACCCGATCCAGCTCGGACAGCTCGGTCTCGAGTCCAACCAGGTCGTGGGCGGCGAGGCGGCCGAGGAGCGAGTCGCGCGCCTCGCCGTCGATTCCGAACTCGGCCAGCAGCTGACGGTAGAGATCGGCGTCGCCGAGGCCGATCACGGCCCGGTCGAGCCCGGCGGCGCCAAGGGCCGCCTCGAGCACCTCGATCACCTCCACGGTCCCCTCCGGCGCCGGGGCGCCGATCAGCTCCACTCCGGCCTGAGCGAACTCGCGCATCTGACCGCGCTGGGGGCGCACCGCCCGGAAGGCGTTGGCCAGGTAGCAGAGCCGCAGCGGTGGCTCGGCGCCGGCGTAGCGGCTGGCGACGAGCCGGGCGATCGGCACGGTCATGTCGGAGCGCAGGGCGAGCAGGTCGCCGCGCTCGTCGAAGAAGCGGTAGGCGGAGTCAGCGGTGCGCCCGTCGCCGCGGGCCAGCACCTCGTCGTACTCGATCGCCGGCGTCGACACCTCGCCGTAGCCGCGCCCCTCGAAGACGTCGATCAGCGCCAGGTGCAGGCGCCGCAGCTCCCGCATCTCGTCGGGCAGCACGTCGCGCGTTCCTGGTGGGATCGGATGGATCATCCGCCGGACCTTACGAGAGCGGGCGCGAAAGCCCTGCTAGGCAGGGACCTCTGACGAGACCCGTTCAATCCGGGCGCCGAGCCCGCGCAGGCGCTCGTCGATCTGCTCGTAGCCACGGTCGATCTGGCGGATGTTGCCGATCTCCGAGGTCCCCTCGGCGGCGAGGGCAGCGATGAGCATCGCCATCCCGGCACGGATGTCGGGGCTCTCCACCCGTTCCCCATGAAGCCGGCTCGGACCGCTGACGATCGCCCTGTGGGGATCGCACAGCGTGATCCGAGCGCCCATGGCGACCAGCTTGTCGACGAAGAAGAGGCGGTTCTCGAACATCTTCTCGAAGATCAGGATCTCGCCGTCCGCCTGGGTGGCGAGGGCGAGGGCGATCGAGGTGAGATCGGCCGGGAAGGCCGGCCAGGGCCCGTCCTCGATCTTCGGGATCGCGTCGCCGAGGTCGGACTGGACGCGCAGGCGCTGGCCGGGCGGAACAATCATGTCCTTGCCCTCGATCTCCGAGCGCAGGCCGAGCCGGCGGAACTGGCGACGGACCATGAGCAGATCGGCGGGCTCGACGTCGCGGATGCGCACCTCGCCACCGGTGGCGGCGGCGAGGGCCATGAAGCTGCCGACCTCGATGTGGTCGGCGCAGATCGTGTGCTCGGCGCCGCCGAGCTTGTCGCGGCCGTGCACCGTCATCACGTTGGAGCCGATGCCGTCAACCTGAGCGCCCATCGCGCAGAGCAGGCGGGCGAGGTCCTGAACGTGCGGCTCGGAGGCAGCGTTTTCGATCGTCGTCGGCCCCGGCGTCAGCGCCGCCGCCATCAGCGCGTTCTCGGTCCCCATCACCGAGGGCTCGTCCATGAAGATGCGGCAGGGGCAGAGGCCGCCGGAGGGCGCGCTGAGCTCGATCCAGCGGTCGCCGTCGACCCGGGCGCCGAGGTCCTTGAAGGCGTCGAGGTGGGCGTCGAGGCGGCGACGGCCGATGAAATCGCCGCCCGGTGGTGGCATCCGCGCCTCGCCGAAGCGGGCAAGCAGCGGCCCGGCGAGCAGGAAGGAGGCGCGGATCTGCTTCGAGAGGTCCTCGTCGACGGCGACGTCGGTGACGCCGGCGGCGCGGAGGCGGACGCTGTTGTCGGCGACCCAGGCAACCTCGACCCCAAGCCGCTCCAGCAAGGCGATCTGCGCCTCGGTATCGCGAATTCGCGGCACCCGGTGCAGCAGCAACTCCTCCTCGGTGAGCAGGCAGGCGGCGAGGATCGGCAGGGCCGCGTTCTTGTTACCGGCAACCGTCAGCTCCCCAGAGAGCTGAGCTCCGCCTTGGATGACGAATTTCTCCATCGGTTCCGGCTAGGGTAACGACCGGCATGCGGAGAGGCTGGAAGATCCTGATCGGCGTCGTGGCGGTCCTCGTCGTGCTGCTGATCCTCAACGCGCTCAGCGTCGACCACGAAACCAAGTCGGCCGCGGTGACCGAACCGAGCGGGAAGATCCTCGACCTCCCCGGGGGCGATCTCGAGGTGGTCGAACACGGGCCCAGGTACGCCAACCCGATCGTCCTCATCCACTGCTTCACCTGCGCGATCAACTACTGGGACGCGATGACCCCGCGGCTCGCCCGCGGCCACCGCGTGATCGCAATCGACCTGCTCGGCCACGGCGGCTCGGAAAAGCCCAAGTCCGGCTACTCGGTCCCCAACCAAGCCGACCTGGTCGCCAGCGCCCTGGACAAGCTCGACGTCAGCGACGCCGAGGTGGTGGGCCACTCGCTGGGCGGCGCCGTGGCGGTGGCACTTGCCCAGCAATCGCCCCAGCTCGTCAACCGCGTGGTCATCGTCGACACGCCGCCGACCCACGAAGAGGGCGACCTCGGCCTCGTCGCCAAGCTCGGCTTCGCCCCGGTGATCGGCGAGGCGTTCTGGCGGATCAAGCCCGATTTCGCCGTCAAGAAGGGCCTCGAGGTGGCCTTCGCGCCCGGATTCGACGTTCCCGACGCCTTCGTCGAGGACGTCGACCGGATGACCTTCAACGCCTACGACGACTCTCCCAGCGGCTTCGACGACTACACCAAGGAAGAGCCCCTGGATCGGCGCATGGCGGAAACGGGTAAGCCACTACTGGTGATCATGGGCGCCGAGGAGCAGATAATCGACGAACCGGCCAAGCGGCTGGCCGAATACCGGGCGAACGTCCCCGGCGCCAAGACCAAGCTGATCGCCGGCTCCGGGCACTCGCCCAACGTCGAGAAACCGGCGCAGACCGCCGCCCTGGTCCTCGCATTTGCCCCTCCGAAGCCGATTGCCCCGCCGCCGCCGGACCGCGTCGTGCAAGACCGTTTGCAGACTCAGCATGGCGTCCGGAAGCGCCCCTAGGTTACGAACCTATGTTCGATTCAAAGACAAACCTAAGCGCCCGCCTGGCCGACGCCGTCGACCTGCTGATCGACTTCGCCACGCTCGGCGAGTACGGCCTGGAGCTCGCCGCAAGGCCGGCTCCGGGTTGCCAGTCTCGCCGTCGCCCGCACCCCGCTCAGCCGACCGCTCGGCGGACCGTCGAGCGCAGCTTCGCCTTCCGCAACTAGGCGGTGGCCGCGCTGACCTGGCTGCGCCGCCACCTGCGTGCGGTTGGGGTCGCCGGCTTGGTGCTGCTGGTCCTGGTCGCGGCGGGCATTGCCGCCACCTGGCACTTCTCCTCGCTGGTCCTCATACCGGACCACTCCCCCTGGTCCGAAAAGGTCGACGTCGAAGCGGTCTCGCCCAGCCGAATAGAGCTCGCCCGCAGTGAAGCGACGTCGAGGCCGGGTTACTACGGCCTCGTCTGGCAAGGGGGGCACGCGATCGTCGGCCCGATTCTGAGCCAAACCGATGACAGCGTCAGGCGGCGCCTGAGCCACGTCCGTGGCTACCTGGAGCCCGGCCTTGAGGCTGGATTCGACAGCAGCGTCTACTCCGGCAACCCGCGCGAAGCCCGCGGCCTTCGCTTCAGATCCGTCAACGTCCCCGACGAGCTCGGGCCGATGCCGGCCTGGCTGATCCCCGGAGCGAGCCATGTCTGGGCGATAGTCGTGCACGGCATCAACGACGACCGCCAGGTCGGCCTTCGCATAGCCCCGACCCTGCATCGAGCCGGCCTTCCCACCCTCTTGATCTCCTACCGCGATGATCTCGGGGCGCCCAGCAGCCCCGACGCCCACCATCACCAGGGCGAAACGGAGTGGCACGACCTAGCCGCGGCCGCCCGCTACGCGCTGGCGCACGGAGCCCGCAGGCTGGTCCTCGATGGCTACTCGATGGGGGGTGCGCTGATCACCCAGTTCATCGAGCGCTCGCGGCTGGCCGACCGCGTGGCGGCGCTCGTGCTCGACGCGCCCGCGCTCGACTGGAAAGCGATCCTCGAATTCAACGCCGAACGCATGGGACTGCCGGGCTTCCTCGCCCTCCCCGTCGAGTGGGCGATCGACGTACGCACCGCGCCCGACTGGGACAGCCTCGATGCGCTTCAACACCCCAGCGACTTCCACCTGCCCATCCTGCTCTTCCACGGCACCGAAGATCGCGTCGTGCCCATATCCACCAGCGACGACTTCGCCCGCGAGCTTGGCTCCAGGGTCACCTACTACAGGGTGCCAAAAGCCGGACACACGCAGAGCTGGAACGTATCTCCCCATCGCTACAACGGGCACCTGCGCCGCTTTCTCCTGAAAATCACGCCTAAAGCAAGTCGAGCCCGACCGCGTGGGTCTGGCTCGAGGAAGGAAGAACCGGCGGCGACCATCCCCCGCTGAAGGTAGTGATCGACGGACACCGACCGCGGGTGGAAATTGCACTCGGCGCTGCCAGGGTTCCACACTCTAGTTTTTTTGACTATTTGCCCAGTGCGTGAAAGACTCTTCGCCCACTCTCCCCTGACGGCGAAAGGATCAGCAATGACCAGCCTCGAGTGGCGCCTGAAGACTCTCGTTTTCTGCTTCATAGCCACTATCGCCGTTGCCTCTTATGCCGCCAACCGAGCCCAGGCGCTTCCCGGCTGGATGATCCCCGCCAGCGAAGAACCTGGCCCCGGCGTAGTTGTCGAAGTCGAAGCAAAAGCCGAAAAAGCGCTCGTCCTCTTAAGCAAATCGGGCGCCACCCCAATCCAAATCTCCTGCGAAAAACTGGTGCTCGACAAAGGCCTGCTCGAAGCCGAAGGCAAGAGCTCCGGCACCGTCTTAGCGAGCAGCTGTCAGTTCTTGGCCAACGGCAAAGTGATCGCAGTCTGCAAACCCGCCGAACCGATCACGGCCAAAGTCAAAGGCCAGCTCCTCTTACACGAAGGCGTCGCCTATGACCGCTTCGAACCCGTCGAAGGCAAAACCTTTACGACTGTCAAATTGGGCCCTGAATGTGCTTTCGGTGAAGAAGTCGAAGTTTCGGGCGTCTTCTACGCCAAAGACAACAGCGGCAAACTCGAAGCACAAGAAGAAGCTCATACGCTCGTCGAAGGGTCCTTAACCGCGCTGAAATACGGAGGCAACGCGGCGACGATCGACGGCAGCGTCAGCCTGAGCCTGAAGGGCGAACACCTGAATGCACGGTGGAATGGGTTAGGGGCTTGACCCCGGAAAAACAACGAGCCCGACCGCGTGGGTCGGGCTCGAGGAAGGAAGAACCGGCGGCGACCTACTCTCCCAGGGGGTTGCCCCCCAAGTACCATCGGCGCTGAAAGGCTTAACTGCTCTGTTCGGAATGGGAAGAGGTGTCTCCCTTTCGCTATGCGCCACCGGAATTTTGCGAGACAACCGCCCCGGTGGAGCTTGAAAACCGCACAAGGCCTCAAAGTAAGTAATTAAAAACATCCGTCAAGCCCTCGACCCATTAGTACCGGTCGGCTGAGCACATCACTGCGCTTGCACCGCCGGCCTATCAACCTGGTGGTCTACCAGGGGTCTTACTCCCTCGAAGGGATGGGAGAGCTCATCTCGAGGACGGCTTCCCGCTTAGATGCCTTCAGCGGTTATCCGTTCCGTGCGTAGCTAACCTGCGATGCCCTTGGCAGGACAACAGATACACCAGCGGCACGTTCATCCCGGTCCTCTCGTACTAGGGATGACTCCTCTCAACTCTCCAACGCCCACAGCAGATAGGGACCGAACTGTCTCACGACGTTCTGAACCCAGCTCGCGTACCGCTTTAATGGGCGAACAGCCCAACCCTTGGGACCTACTCCAGCCCCAGGATGCGACGAGCCGACATCGAGGTGCCAAACCGTTTCGTCGATGTGGACTCTTGGAAACGATAAGCCTGTTATCCCCGGAGTACCTTTTATCCGTTGAGCGACGGCGCTTCCACTTGCTACCGCCGGATCACTAAGCCCAACTTTCGTTCCTGCTCGACCCGTCGGTCTCGCAGTCAAGCTCCCTTGTTGCCTTTACACTCTACGCACGATTTCCAACCGTGCTGAGGGAACCTTTGGGCGCCTCCGTTACATTTTAGGAGGCGACCGCCCCAGTCAAACTGCCCACCTGACACTGTTCACCACCCGGATTACGGCATGGTGTTAGAAGCCCAGACTACCAAGGGTGGTATCTCAAGGGTGACTCCCCAGCAGCCAAAGCCACTGGTTCACTGTCTCCCACCTATCCTGAGCGAGATACCCCAGACTCCAATATCAAGTTGCAGTAAAGGTTCACGGGGTCTTTCCGTCTAGCTGCGGGTACTCGGCATCTTCACCGAGACTTTAATTTCACCGAGCCTCTCGTTGAGACAGCGTCCAAGTCGTTACGCCATTCGTGCAGGTCGGAACTTACCCGACAAGGAATTTCGCTACCTTAGGACCGTTATAGTTACGGCCGCCGTTTACCGGGGCTTAGCTTCGCTGCTTCGCACCGAAGTGCTAACAAGTCCGCGTAACCTTCCGGCACCGGGCAGGCGTCAGCCCCTATACGTCGTCTTACGACTTAGCAGAGGCCTGTGTTTTTGGTAAACAGTCGCTTGGACCAATTCACTGCGGCCCCCTCAGGCTCCCTCCGTACGGAGTTCACCCTAACGGGGCGCCCCTTCTCCCGAAGTTACGGGGCGATTTTGCCGAGTTCCTTAACGAGAGTTAGCTCGCTCACCTCAGTATGTTCTACTTGTCCACCTGTGTCGGTTATCGGTACGGGCACGCGAATCCTGCCTAGAGGATTTTCTCGGAGGCATGGGATCGGGGACTCGCCGGCGATCAAGCCAGCTGGCATCGCACCTCGCGTCAAAACGCCGCTGCGGATTTCCCTACAGCGACTGGCTACGTGCTTGCCCCAGGACGACCATCGCCTGGGATCCCTTACCCTTCCCCGTCCCCCCATCGGTCATAACGGAAACGACGTGGTACAGGAATATCAACCTGTTGGCCATCGGCTACGCCTTTCGGCCTCGCCTTAGGTCCCGACTAACCCTGAGCAGACGAACTTTACTCAGGAAACCTTGGACAATCGGTGGAGGGGAGTCTCACCCCTCTTTCGTTACTCATGCCGACATTCTCACTTCCAGCCGCTCCACGGAGGCTTACGCATCCGCTTCTCGCAACTGGAACGCTCTCCTACCGCGTGTAGAGCCCGCAGGCCTACACACCCGTAGCTTCGGTGACTAGCTTGAGCCCCGTTGAATTCTCCGCGCCCGAACACTTGACCAGTGAGCTGTTACGCACTCTTTCAAGGATGGCTGCTTCTAAGCCAACCTCTTGGTTGTCTATGCACTCGGACATCGTTCACCACTTAGCTAGTACTTGGGGACCTTAGCTGACGGTCTGGGTTGTTTCCCTTTTGCGTACGAAGTTTATCCCCCGCACACTGACTGCCGAGCTAACCGTAACGGTCTTCGGAGTTTGCCTGAAGTCGGTAACCTGGTAGGGCCCCTAGTCCAAACAGTGCTCTACGGCCGCAACGCAAACACTCGACGCTATACCTAAATATATTTCGGAGAGAACCAGATATCTCTGAGCTTGATTAGCCTTTCACTCCGATCCACAGGTCATCCGCCCAGTTTTCAACCTAGGTCGGTTCGGCCCTCCACGAGGTCTTACCCCCGCTTCAGCCTGCCCATGGATAGCTCGCTCAGTTTCGGGTCTACCGCCTATGACTGTGTCGCCCTATTCAGACTCGCTTTCGCTACGGCTCCGCTCATCGCTTAACCTTGCCACAGACGAGTAACTCGTCGGCTCGTGATGCAAAAAGCACGCCGTCACACCCGAAGGTGCTCCGACCACTTGTAGGCTTACGGTTTCAGGTACTATTTCACTCCCCTTCAGGGGTGCTTTTCACCTTTCCCTCACGGTACTAGTTCACTATCGGTCACCAGGTAGTACTTAGCCTTGGAGGGTGGTCCCCCCAGATTCAGACCGCGTTTCACGGGTGCGGTCTTACTCAGGAACGTCAATCAGCAGATCAGTGTGTTTTCACCTACGGGACGATTGCCCTCTGTGGTGCGAGGTTCCACTCGCTTCGGCTAACACCTGATTTTGTAACTGCTGCCGAGCCAGGCACGGCTCGGGCATAACGCCCTACAACCCCCGACAGGCAACGCGTGCCCGCTTACACCTGTCAGGTTTAGGCTGATCCCTTTTCGCTCGCCACTACTAAGGGAGTCTCGGTTGATTTCTTTTCCTCGGGGTACTTAGATGTTTCAGTTCCCCCGGTTTCCTTCCCGTGACTATGTATTCATCACGAGATAACACCGCATTACCGGTGCTGGGTTTTCCCATTCGGAGATCCGCGGGTCAAAGGCTGTTCAGCGCCTCACCGCGGCTTATCGCAGCCGTCCACGTCCTTCATCGACTCCTGGTGCCAAGGCATCCACCGTAAGCCCTTAATATCTTGACGGTGAGCGACCCGTACACAATGTGTACAGGTCGTTAATTAAATACCCTCAAAAACCACATAAATGTGATTCTCGATTATTGGCCTTGTGCAGTTTTCAAGGTCCACCGAGGCGCACACAACGGCTGACTGCCGCTGGCGGTCTCTCAAAACTGAGCAGCGTACCCAGTGACATATAGCCACTGGGGAGCCCGGTCGACGTTCTAGAGAAATCTCCCTAGAAAGGAGGTGATCCAGCCGCAGCTTCCGCTACGGCTACCTTGTTACGACTTCACCCCAATCACAAGTCCCACCTTCGACGGCTCCCTCCAAAAGGTTAGGCCACCGGCTTCGGGTGTTACCTGCTTTCGTGGTGTGACGGGCGGTGTGTACAAGGCCCGGGAACGTATTCACCGCGGCATTGCTGATCCGCGATTACTAGCAACTCCACCTTCATGGAGGCGAATTTCAGCCTCCAATCCGAACCGAGACGCACTTTATGGGATTCGCTCCACCTCGCGGTATTGCTGCCCTTTGTATGCGCCAATGTAGCACGTGTGTAGCCCTGGACATAAGGGGCATGATGACTTGACGTCATCCCCACCTTCCTCCGGTTTGTCACCGGCAGTCTCCTATGAGTCCCCAACTTAATGATGGCAACATAGGACAGGGGTTGCGCTCGTTGCGGGACTTAACCCAACATCTCACGACACGAGCTGACGACAGCCATGCACCACCTGTGATGGTGTCCCGAAGGAAAACCGTGTTTCCACGGCGGTCACCAACATGTCAAGCCCAGGTAAGGTTCTTCGCGTTGCGTCGAATTAAACCACATGCTCCGCTGCTTGTGCGGGCCCCCGTCAATTCCTTTGAGTTTTAGCCTTGCGGCCGTACTCCCCAGGCGGGGCACTTAGTGCGTTAGCGACGGCACGGGAGGAGTCGACACCTCCCACACCTAGTGCCCATCGTTTACGGCGTGGACTACCAGGGTATCTAATCCTGTTCGCTCCCCACGCTTTCGCGCCTTAGCGTCAGTACCGTCCCAGCGAGCTGCCTTCGCTATTGGTGTTCCTCCTGATATCTGCGCATTCCACCGCTACACCAGGAATTCCACTCGCCTCTTCCGGACTCTAGCCCTGCAGTATCCATCGGCTTTCAAAGGTTGAGCCTTTGACTTTCACAACGGACTTACAGGGCCGCCTACGCGCGCTTTACGCCCAATGATTCCGGACAACGCTTGCTCCCTACGTATTACCGCGGCTGCTGGCACGTAGTTAGCCGGAGCTTCTTCTGGAGGTACCGTCAATCCACACGGCTATTCACCGGTGAACCTTCGTCCCTCCTGAAAGGGGTTTACAACCCGAAGGCCGTCTTCCCCCACGCGGCGTTGCTGCGTCACGCTTTCGCGCATTGCGCAAGATTCCCCACTGCTGCCTCCCGTAGGAGTCTGGGCCGTGTCTCAGTCCCAGTGTGGCTGATCGTCCTCTCAGACCAGCTACCCATCGTTGCCTTGGTAGGCCTTTACCCCACCAACTAGCTAATGGGCCGCGAGCCCCTCCCAATGCGGAGGCCGAAGCTTCCTTTAGTACACAAGCTTATGCCTGTGCACCACATCCGGTATTAGCCCGAGTTTCCTCGGGTTGTCCCGGTCATCGGGGCAGATTACTCACGTGTTACTCACCCGTTCGCGGCTTTGCCCCAGGGCAAGCCCTGGTTCGTCGCACCACTTGCATGTGTTAAGCACGCCGCCAGCGTTCGTCCTGAGCCAGGATCAAACTCTCCGTGAAAGGTACTTCTTACAGAGAGCTGTCATGCCTGGCAATTGCAAAGTCGCCGGGTACACATACTCGGCGACCGGCATGACGGGTAAATCAGACCACCCGGCGCGCTGGCGCACCGAGTGGATCGGGCTCAAACATCCCCACAGACACGAATGTCCGCGGGGTGCACGCTGCTCAGTTTTCAAAGACCGCTGCGCCTTGACGGCGGGACTCGCCGCCCTTCACGCACGGGCCAGGCACCAGGCCTTGCCCAGAAGGACGCGGGAGTATAGCGCTGCGGCGGCGGTTTGCCTAGCCCGGGGCTCGAAGGCGCCGAAAGCGGCGCTTGCCGACCTGCAGCACCCGGCCCTCGAGCTGGGCCGCATCGAGGTCGAGACTATCGGCCGGGATCGGCTCGCCATCGAGCTTTACGCCCCCCTGCTGGATCAGGCGCCGGGCCTCGCTGGAGCTGATCTCGAAAGCCCCGGCCATCAGCTGGGGGATGTGCACCGGCCCGCCGTCGTCGCCCAGGTAGGGCCCGAGCGCGAGCTCATCGATCTCGTCTGGCGCCTCGCGCTGCACGAAAAGGCGGTTGAAGTGCTCCTCGGCCATCGCCGCCGCGCCCGCATCGTGGAAGCGCTCGACGATCCCACGCGCCAGCGCCCGCTTGGCCTCGTTGGCGGGCGCGCCGGCGGGCGGCTCGGCGCCGAGCACGAGCCGGAAGTACTCGGGCATCGCCTCGTCGGGCACCCGCATCGTCTTGCCGAACATCTCCTCCGGCGCCTCGGTGACGCCGATGTAGTTGCCGAGCGACTTGCTCATCTTCTTCACGCCGTCGGTCCCGACCAGGATCGGCATCGTCATGATCGACTGCGGTGGCTGCCCGTAGGAGGACTGGATGTCGCGGCCAAAGAGCAGGTTGAACTTCTGGTCGGTCCCCCCCAGCTCGACGTCGGCCTCGACCGCGACCGAGTCGTATCCCTGCAGCAGCGGGTAGAGCAGCTCGAGGGCCGCGATCGGCGCCCCGGCGGCGAGGCGCTTCTGGAAGTCGTCGCGCTCGATCAGGCGGGCGACGGTGGTTTGGGCGAGCAAGCCGAGCAGCTCCTCCGGCGCCATCCGCAGCCACTCGCTGTTGAAGCGGACCTCGGTGCGCTCGCGGTCGAGCAGCTTGAACGCCTGCGCCTGATAGGTGGCCGCATTGGCCTCGATCTCCTCCGCCGACGGCATCGGCCGCTGGGCGGAGCGGCCGCTGGGATCGCCGACCCGGGCGGTGAAGTCGCCGATGATCAAGACGACCTGATGCCCCGCCTGCTGGAACTCGCGCAGCTTCTCCAGCACGACGGTGTGGCCGAGGTGGATGTCGGGCGTGGTCGGGTCGATTCCGAGCTTGACCCGCAGCGGCCGCCCGGCGCCAAGCTGCTCAGCCAGCATCGCCGCCGGCAGCACGTCGACCGCGTTACGCGTCAGGTCCGCCATGGCGCCAATGCTAGACTGCCGCCTCGCTCGGCGGGCCGAGCACCCGGCCGAGTCTCGACCTTAGATGGCGGCCCTAGGACTAAAGCCCCGCCGGCGGGGTGGCGCAGTTCCGCCGCCAGCGCCGCCGACTCCCCCCACCGAGCGCGCCAAGCCGCGGCTGAAGAAGCTGCGCTTTCTCTTCGTCCTGCTCGGCCTCGGCGTGCTCGGCCTGGTCTCGATGGTCTTCGGGATGATGGCGGCCGTCTCCCAGGACCTGCCCGCGATCTACAACTTCGCCCAGTACAAGGCCTCGAAAAACAGCGAGGTATTCGACGCCTCCGGGGAACCGATCGGGACCCTGACCAGCGACCAGAACAAGATCCTGCTCACCTCGGGGCAGATCTCCCCCAACATCAAGAACGCGGTGGTCTCGATCGAGGATTCGCGCTTCTACGAACACAACGGCGTCGACTTCCAGGGCATCGGCCGCGCGCTGGTCAAGGACATCCTCAGCCAGAGCGCCGCCCAGGGCGCCTCGACGATCACCGAGCAGTTCGTCAAGAACGCGCTCGAAGCGGAAGGCAGCCGCACGGTCTTCGAGAAGTTCCGCGAGGCGGCCCTCGCCTACCGGCTCGAGCGCCACTGGACCAAGGACAAAATCCTCACCGAGTACCTCAACACGATCTACTTCGGCGAGGGCGCCTACGGGATCGAGGCGGCGGCGCGCACCTACTTCGGCAAGGCCCATCCGGGCTGCGGCACCCCGACCGAGCCCTGCGCTTCGGTGCTCGAGCCCTGGGAGGCGGCGACGCTGGCGGCGATCATCGCCTCGCCCTCGGCCTACGACCCCAAGGTCTACCCGGAAAACTCGCTCGGGCGGCGCAATCTGGTGCTGGAAAAGATGTACGAACAGGGCTACATAACGCACGAGCAGTTCGACGAAGGCAGCCAACAGGCGCTCCCCTCCCCCGACGACATCGAGCCTCCCAAGCTCGACTCGAAGGCCCCGTACTTCACCGCCTGGCTGCGCCAGCAGCTGGTCGAACGCTACGGCGCCTCGAAGGCCTTCTTCGGCGGCCTGAAGGTGAAGGCGACGCTCGACCTGCGCCTCCAGGAAGCCGCTGAAGAAGCGGTCAACTCCTACCTCGGCTACTCGCCGGCAACCGCCTCGGTGGTCGTGCTCGACAACAAGAACGCCGGGGTCAAGGCGATGGTCGGCGGTCCCAACTTCGAAACCAAGCCCTTCAACCTCGCCACCCAGGGCCACCGCCAGCCGGGCTCCTCGATCAAGCCCTTCATCCTGCTGACCGCGCTGGAGGAGGGGATCTCTCCCTACACCACCTATGAATCGGCGGAACAGGAATTCAGCTACGGCAAGAACGGGCAGGAAACGTTCGTCGTCACCAACGACGAGGGCGCCTACGCCGGTGTCAGCGACATCGTCTCGGCGACGACCAACTCCGACAACTCGGTCTACGCCCAGCTGGCGCTGGAAGGGCTGAAAGGCAAGACGGTCGAGGATCGGACACGGTCGATCGCCGGGACGATCCACAAGATGGGCTACGCAGATCCGATCTCGACCAACCCGGCGATGGTCCTCGGTGGGATCGACCCCGGCGTGACCCCGCTGGGCTGGACCTACGCGTACACCACCCTTGCCAACGACGGGGACCGGGTCAGCGGCACGCTGGCGGCGCGACCGGGCGACAGCCCCGTCGCCTACACCCAGGTGACGGACCAGGACGGCCACACGATCAGGGACGGCGACAACGACTCGATCCACACCCAGGTGGTCCCCGAAGGCGTCGCCAGCGAAGCGAAGAGCATCCTCGAAACCGTGGTCAGCAGCGGCACCGGCGTCAACGCCAACATCGGCGCCTCCGGCCAGTGGGGCAAGACGGGCACCACCGAGGAAAACGGCGACGCCTGGTTCTGCGGGGCAACCGAAGAAGTCACCGCCTGCGTCTGGGTCGGCTACGCCGACACGGTGACGCCGATGACGACGCTCTACAACGGCGGCCCGGTGATGGGCGGCACCTTTCCGGCGCTGATCTGGGCCAGCGTGGTCTCGGCCTGGGAAGAGATCAAGGCGGAACGGGCGGCGGAAGCCAAGGAAGACAAGGCGAGCAAGGACGGCTCCGGCACCTCCCCTTCATCCCCGGGCTCGACCTACACGGCGCCGGAAAGCAGCGGCGAAGCCGAAGTCGAAACGGAAGCGCCGGAAACGAGCGAACCGAGCCGAAGAAGCGCCCGAAGCGGCGGAAGCCGCAGAACCGGCGACCCCCGAACCGAGCGAACCAGCCGCGCCGTCCAGCGGCGGCGGCGTTACCGCCGGATAGGCGGCCTTGACACGTGGGGGCTGCCGGCGAGGCCAAAGCGCCAGGGCCGCTCCACCGCTTTGCTGATCCCGACCCTCGGCCCGGTGACCACCTCACCCTGCCAACCGTCCTCTCGCGGCAGCAGCAGGAAGGGATCACGCGCGAGGTCGGCGCCGTTTTGGGAGAGGTCGAGGCCGAGCGCCTCGGTCAGCTTGCCCGGTCCGGAGCAGAGCTCGCGCTCGGGCCGATCGCCCCGCCGTGCCAGCATTGCCTCGAGCTCCGTGGTCGGCTCCAGTGCCCTGATCAGCACCGCGGCCGCCTCGCCCTCGGGTTCGGCGACGAAGTTGAGCAGGCTGTGGATCCCGTAGGAGAGGTAGACGTAGGCGCGGCCGGGAGGGCCGAAGAGCACCTCGGTGCGCGCGGTCAAGCCGACGTAGGCGTGGCAGGCGGGGTCGTCGCGCTCGTAGCTCTCGGTCTCGACGATGACGCCGCCGCAGCCGTCGTAGAAGAGCCGGCAGCCGATCAGATCGCGGGCGACGGCGTGCACGGAGCGATCGAAGAAGCCAGCCGTGAGGCGGCTCTCGGTCGCGGTCCCCTCGCCCGAGGTCAAGGTCCGCGTTCCAATCGCCACGGATTCGAGCACGCGGAGGTCACCGCGGCGACCAGGGCGCTCATTGGCGCTCTTCGAGCGCCCTTGCCTTGACCGCGGCGAGGGCGTCCTTCGCCTGGCCGATCTGCACCGCCAGGGCCGCCGAGCCGGTGCCGCCCTCGATCCGCTTCGACTCGAGCCAGCTGCTGCGCTCCAGGACCTCGTAGAAGGACTCGTCGAGCCGCTCGGAGCGAGCGCTGAGCTCCTCCTGGCTCAACTCGGAGAGCGACTTGCCCTGCTCGACCGCGTCGCGGACCAGGCCGCCGACGATGCCGTGCGCCTCGCGGAAGGGCACGCCGCGACGGACGAGCAGATCGGCGACCTCGGTGGCGGCGAGCATCTCGTCGCCCGATGCCTGCTCGAGCCGCTCGCGATCGAACTCGATCCCGGCCAGCATGCCCTCGCTGGCGTCGAGGCAGGACTCGATCGTGTCGATCGCGTCGAAGAGCGGCTCCTTGTCCTCCTGCATGTCCTTGCCGTAGGTCAGCGGCAGCGCGTGCATCGTGCCCAGCAACGTCGCGTAGGAGGCGGCGACCCGCGGGCTCTTCGCCCGCAGCAGCTCGGCCGAATCGGGGTTCACCTTCTGCGGCATGATCGACGAGCCCGAGGAGAAGGACTCGTCGAGCTGGCAGAAGCCGAACTCGGTGCTCGACCAGATGACGATTTCCGAGCCGAGCCGCGAGAGGTGCATCGCGCAGGCCGAGGCGGCCGCCAGGTAGTCGAGGACGAAGTCGCGGTTGGAGGCGCCATCGATCGAGTTGTGGCTGACGTGCTCGAAGCCGAGGTCGCCGGCGACCGCGTTGCGGTCGATCTCCCAGTTGACCCCGGCCAGGGCGCCGGAGCCGAGCGGCATCACCGAGGCGCTGTCGAGGGCGAACTGGAAGCGCAGCACGTCGCGGGCGAGCATCCAGAAGTAGGCGAGCAGGTGGTGGCCGAGGTAGACGGGCTGGGCACGCTGCAGGTGGGTGTACCCGGGCATCGGCCAGTCGCGGTGGCGCTCGGCGAGCTCGAGCAGGCGCTCCATCGCCGCCCCGGCCAGCTCGATCGCCCGCAGCGAGTGGGCCTGGACGACCATCGCCACGTCGGTGGCGACCTGGTCGTTGCGCGAGCGGCCGGTGTGCAGCTTTCCCGCCAGCGGGCCGATCTCCTCGCCGAGCAGGCGCTCGACCGCCATGTGGATGTCCTCGTCGGCATCGGCGAACTCGAAGCCGTGCTCGCCCATGCGGGCGCGCACGCGCTCTAGGCCGGCGTCGATCTGCTCCAGCTCTGAATCGTCGAGGACGCCGATGCCTCGCAGGCCGCGAGCGTGTGCCTGCGACTGGTCGATGTCGTAGGGCGCGAGCCGCCAATCGAACTCGATCGAGCGGTTGATCCGCCAGAAGCGGGGGTCGGGATCTTTGCGGAAGCGGGACATCAGCTGATCGATTCGGCGAGAGCCTCGCATACCCGGCTGACCTGCGACTCGCTCATCGCCGGGAAGAAGGGCAGGGCCAGGGAACGAGCCGAGGCGGCTTCCGCGACGGGGAACTGGCCCTGGCGATAGCCAAGCTCAAGCAGATGCGGAAAGAGATGGACGCAGGGCAGGTAGGCCTTGCTGGCAACGCCGAGCTCGGCGAGGCGAGCGACCGTGGCGTCGCGGTCGACCCCCTCGGGGAGCTGGACGGTGTAGACGAACCAGCTGCGCAGCTCGGCGCCGCGGCCGGCGACCGGCCGGCGCAGTCCCTCCAGGCCCGCCAGGCCCTCGCCGTAGAGCGAGGCAACGCGGGCGCGGCCGGCGAGCATCGCGTCGAGCTTCTCCAGCTGGGCAACGCCGAGTGCGGCGGCGAGGTCGGAGAGGCGGTAGTTGAAGCCGAGGCGGTCGTGGTCGAGCCAGCCCATGTCCTCGGCGCGGCCCTGATTGCGCTCGCTGCGCAGGCGGGCCGCGGTGGCGGCGTCGGGGGGGGCGATCATGCCCCCCTCCCCCGTGGTCAGCTGCTTGTTGGCATAGAAGGCGAAGGTGGCGAGGTTGCCGCGGGCGCCAACCCCGCGGCCCTCGGAGTCCACTGCGCCCAGGGCCTGACAGGCATCCTCAAGCAGGCCGAGGCCGTGCTTGGCGGCGAGCGCCTCCAGCGCGGGCATCGCCGCCGGGTAGCCGAAGATGTGGATTGGCAGGATCCCCTTGGTGCGCTCGCCGGCCGCCGCGGCGGCCGCGTCCGGGTCGAGGTTGAGCGTCTCGGGGTCGACGTCGCAGAAGACCGGGCGAGCGCCCTCGTAGAGCAGGCAGTTGGCCGAGGCGACGAAGGTGAAGGGGCTGGTCAGGATCTCGTCGCCGGGGCCCCAGCCGAGCGCTCGCACGCCGAGATGCAGCGCGGTCGTGCCGCTGGAGACGGCGACCGCGTCCTCGACCCCGAGCCAGGCGGCGAACTCGCGCTCGAAGCGCTCCCCCATCGGTCCCAGCGAGAGCCGGCCCGAGCGCAGGACCTCCAGCGCCAGCTCCTCCTCGCGGGCGCCGATCTCGGGACGCGCCAGCGGGATCGGTTCGGTGTCAGGCGGGCCAGCCATCGCGGCCGGACCCTACTCGGCGACGCTGTCGTCGCCGCGCGGCTGGAAGGCGTAGGCCAGCGAGTCGACCAGCGCCTCCCAGGAGGCCTCGATGATGTTCTCCGAGACCCCGATCGTGCCCCACTCGCGCTTGCCGTCGGTGGAGTCGAGCAGCACCCTGGTGACGGCGCCGGTGCCGTGGGCCTCGTCGAGGATGCGCACCTTGTAGTTGGTCAACTCGATCTCCGCCAGGTGCGGGTGGCGGGCGCCGATCGCCGCCCGCAGCGCGGTGTCGAGGGCGTTGACCGGGCCGTTGCCCTCGGCGACCTCGACGTAGCGCTGGCCGTCGACGACGACCTTGACCGTCGCCTCGGTTTCGACCCGGCGACCCTCGCGCTTCTCGGTGGTGACGCGGAAGCTCTCCAGCTCGAAGAGCGGCTCGTAGACGCCCCCCTCGCGCCGCAGCAGCAGCTCGAACGACGCCTGCGCCGCCTCGTAGTGGTAGCCGCGGTGCTCGCGCTGCTTCAGCCGCTCGATCGCCGCCGCGGCGGTGGCGTCGTCGAGCTCGAGGCCGGCGCGCTCGGCCTGGCTGCGGATCGTCGCCTTGCCGGAGAGCTCGGAGGCGAGGATGTCGCGCTCGTTGCCGACCGCGGCCGGGTCGAGGTGCTCGAAGGTGCTGGCGTCGGCCGCCACGCCAGCCGCGTGCATCCCCGCCTTGTGGGCGAAGGCGTTGCGGCCGACGTAGGCGCGGTCGGGGTTCGGCGTCATGTTGCAGAGGTCGTCGAGGTAGTGAGAGGTCGGGGTCAGGCTCGCCAGCTGCGCCTCGCTGACCACGTCGAAGCCCATCTTCAGCTGCAGCGCCGGCAGGATCGAGGCGAGGTTGGCGTTGCCGCAGCGCTCGCCGTAGCCGTTGACGCAGCCCTGAACCAGCCGCGCCCCGGCGCCGACCGCGGCGAGCGAGTTGGCGACGGCGCACTCGGCGTCGTTGTGGGTGTGGATGCCGACCTCGACCGCGCCGTCGAGGTCGGCGACCACCGCCGCGGTGGTCGCGGCGACGAAGGCGGGCAGGCTGCCGCCGTTGGTGTCGCAGAGGGTGACGTTCTCGACCCCCGCCTCGGCGGCGGCGCGGACGCATTCGAGCGCGTAGGCCGGGTCGTCGCGATAGCCGTCGAAGAAGTGCTCGGCGTCGAAGACGGAGCGCTTGCCCTGCTCGCTACAGAAGGCGAACGAGTCGGCGATCATCGCCAGGTTTTCCTCGTCGGAGACCTTGGTCACCTTCTCCAGGTGCAGGCGCCAGCTCTTGCCGACCAGGCAGACGACAGGGGCGAAGGAGGAGACGAGCACGGCGAGCGCCTCGTCATCGGCCGCGGCGAGGCCGCGGCGCCGGGTCATGCCGAAGGCGGCGATCGTCGCCCGCTCCAGCTGCTGCTCGGCGAGCAGCTCGAAGAGCTCGGCCTCCTTCGGGTTGGAGCTGGGGAAGCCGGCCTCGATGAAGTGGACGCCGAGCGCGTCAAGCGCCTGCACGACCTTGAGCTTCTCGCCGACCGAGAGCGACATGCCCTGGCCGCCCATGCCGTCGCGAAGGGTGGTGTCGTAGAGCCTTACCTGTTCCATCTGATGCCTTTCGATTCGAGAGATCGGGGAGCGGGCCCTTGGGCCCAAGCGCACGGCATCGCCGCACCAGCCGCTAGGCGGCTGCGGTAATTCGCCCGATTGCCTCGAAACGGTGCTGCATCAGGAACTGACCTTACTCGGCTCGTCGACTCCGCTCGGCGCCCCGACGAAGTCGAGCCACTCGAGGTACTCCTCGGCGCGACCGTGCAGGGCGTCGACGAACTTTGCCTGCACGTGGCGGGTGATCTCGCCCGGCTCGCCGATCGGGTGGTCGTCGATCTCGCGCACCGGGACCAGCTCGGCTGCGGTGCCGGTGAGGAAGATCTCCTCGGCCAGGTAGAGCTCGGCGCGGGCGATGTCGCGCTCGACCACGGTGTAGCCGAGGTCGCGGGCGATCTGGATCACCGACTTGCGGTTGATCCCGTCGAGGATCGAGGCGACGTGCGGCGGCGTGACCAGCTGACCGTCGCGGACGAGGAAGATGTTCTCGCCGGAGCCCTCGCAGACGAAGCCGCGCTCGTCGAGCAGGATCGCCTCCTCGTAGCCGGCGTTGGTCGACTCGGTCTTGGCCAGGATCGAGTTGAGGTACTGGCCCGAGGCCTTGGCGTGCGGGATCAGGCCACCGGGGCCGATCCGGCGCCAGCTCGAGACCTTGGCGCGGATGCCGTGCTTCTGGCCCTCCTCGCCGAGGTAGGCGCCCCAGGGGAAGGCGGCGATGATCAGGTCGACGGGAGCGTCGGTGGCGTAGAGGCCGAGGCTGCCGTAGCCGCGGAAGGCGAGCGGGCGGATGTAGCAGGAGCCGAGCCCGTTGCGGCGGATCAGCTCTCGCGTCGCCTCGGCGATCTGCTCGGTCGAGTAGGGCAGGCCGAGGTAGTAGAGCTCGGCCGATTTGCCGAGCCGGTCGAGGTGATCGGCGTGCCTGAATACGGCCGGGCCGCGCTCGGTCTCGTAGCAGCGAATTCCCTCGAAAACGCCCGTGCCGTAATGCAGCGCGTGGCTGAGGACGTGAATTTTGGCGTCCTCCCAGGGCACGAACTCGCCGTTGTGCCAAATCAACTCTGCCTGCTCCATGTTGGGAGAAGTATGCCCGATAGCGCAAGGGCATTCGAGCCAAGCCGAGAAGAGAGTCGGCAAACCGAAAAGGAGACCTGCATGATCGCCGCCGTACGCAGCAAATTGACCTATTCGAACGTGCTCGCCACGATGGCCCTGTTCATCGCCCTCGGAGGCGTCGCCGTCGCCGCCACGGTGCTCCCCCGCAACAGCGTCGGCACCAAGCAGCTCAAGCGCAAGGCCGTGACCAGCGCCAAGCTGGCGCCGAAGTCCGTGATCGGCGGCAAGCTCGGGCCCAACTCGGTCGGCCCCGGCAACATCGGCAACGGCGCCGTTACGACGGCCAAGCTTGGCGCCAGCTCGGTGATCGCCTCGACGATCAAGAACAGCGTGATCACGACGAACAAGCTGAACAACGAAGCGGTGACGGCAGCGAAGCTCGGCAAAGAATCGGTCGCGACCGCCAAGCTCGGCAACGAATCCGTCACCAGTGCCAAGCTCGACAAAGGCTCCGTGACCGCGGCGAAGCTGAGCGACGAAATCGGCCCGCTGTTGGGGACCCTGAAGAGCGGACAGACGCTGCGAGGGGTCTTCGACGTTGGAGCCACGGCCAAAGAAGCCGGCGACCTTGCGCGCGGCGGAGTCAGTTTCCAATTCCCGCTGCTGAAAGAACCAGCCGTGAGCGTCCTGCTGCCAGGCGAAACCAGCGCCAACTGCACGGGGATCGGCGGCGGTAGCTCGCAAACGCCGCAGGCGACCGCCGGCAATCTCTGCATCTACGTCACTCAAGAAGCCAACCTCAATGGCGTATCGCGGCTCACCGCTGAGAACAACACCCGGCTCGGCTTTGGCCTGTTCGCCACGGCCAAGGAAGAAGGCGACTTCTTCGCCCTCGGCCAGTGGGCGGTAACCGCGCCCTAAGCGCTCAGCTCGGCCAGCACCGCCTCGGTCACCTCGTCGGTGCCGACCGCGGTCTCCCCCTCGCCCGCCAGGTCCGGGGTGCGGAGGCCGCGGTCGAGGACCGCGTCGACCGCCGACTCGATCCGCGCCGCCTCGTCCGCTCGGTCGAGGCCGTGGCGCAGCATCATCGCCGTCGAGAGGAAGGTCGCGAGCGGATTGGCGACGCCCTGGCCCGCGATGTCGGGAGCCGAGCCGTGGACCGGCTCGAAGAGGCCCGGCTCGCCGTCGGCGCCGAGGCTGGCCGAGGGCAGCATGCCCAGTGAGCCGGTGAGCATCGCCGACTCGTCGCTGAGGATGTCGCCGAAGAGGTTCTCGGTGACGATCACGTCGAAGTCGGCCGGGCGGGAGACCAGCTGCATCGCCGCGTTGTCGACCAGCAGGTGGTCGAGGACGACGTCGGGGTAGTCGGGGGCGACGCGGCCGACCACCTCGCGCCAGAGGCGCGAGGTCTCGAGCACGTTGGCCTTGTCGACGGATGTGACGCGGGGCGCCCGGGCAGAGCCAGCGGCGCGGCGCTGGGCCGCCTCGAAGCCAACCCGGGCGATCCGCTCGATTTCGGCGGCCGAGTACTCGCAGGTGTCGTGGGCGGTGTCGCCGGCGCGGCCGCTGTCGCCGAAGTAGATGCCGCCGGTCAGCTCGCGGACGACCAGGAGGTCGGTGCCGGCAATCAGCTCCGGGCGCAGCGGGCTGGCGTCGACCAAGGCCGGACTTGGCCGCACCGGGCGCAGGTTGGCGTAGAGGCCCATGCCCTTGCGAAGGCCGAGCAGGCCCTGCTCGGGGCGCGGCGCGTCGGGGTCGGTCGTGTCCCATTTCGGCCCGCCGACGGCGCCGAGCAGGACTGCATCCGCGGCCCGGCAGGCCTCCAGCACCTCGTCGGTGAGCGCCGTGCCGCTGGCGTCGATCGAGCAGCCGCCCATCAGGCGCTGGTCGAACTCGAACTCGCCCAGGGCCTCGAGCAGGCGGCGGGCGGCAGCGACGATCTCGGGGCCGATGCCGTCGCCGGGCAGCAGGACTATGCGGGGGCTGGCACTCACGCGGCGGAACTCTATGCACTCAACGCTGCCTTGCTCCCCGCGAGGCCGACCAGGGGACGAGAGCGGCGGGAGCGGCTTGGGGTCAGGCCGCGCTGGCCTCGATGTTGAGGCGGACGTAGTCGAGCACCAGCGGCTTCTCCGACTGCTCCAGGATCGCCTCCGCGAAGGGTCGTCGCTGCTCCTCGGGAAGCTGCGCCAGCAGCGGCCCGAGGGTGACGGTCGAGGTGAACTCGAGCGGGTGCTCCGGCTGCACCGGCCTCGGTTCGAGCCAGCAGCGGACCTCGGAGAAACCCGCATTGCGGAGCCTGCGCTCCGTGTCCTCGGCCGAGGCGAAGTTCCAGATCCCGCGCGCCTCGTCGAGGTGGCCGGCGAACTCGGGCCGGGCGGCGACCGTCGCTATAGCCCTCGCGTGCTCGGCGACGTTGCCCTCTCCCCCGCACTGCGCGACCAGGCGCCCGCCGGGGCGCAGCGCGGCGCGCAGGCGGCCGAAGAGACGATCGTGGTCGAGGATCCAGTGAAAGGTCGCGGTGGAGAAGACGAGGTCGACCGGTTCGTCGATCTGCAGCTCGGAGAGGTCGGCGACCAGGTAGGAGGCGTCCTCGCCCAGGCGCCCGCGGGCCTCCGCGATCATCGCCTCGGAGCCGTCGACCGCGATCAGGCGCCCGCAGGGGAGGCGCTTGCGCAGCTGCTCCGTCACCCGGCCGGAGCCACAGCCCGCGTCGAGTGCGACCTCATCGCCGCGCAGCTCGAGCCGGCCGAGCACCTCCATCCCCCAGTTGAACTGCGGGTCGGAGATCGCGTCGTAGGTCTTCGCGTCCCACTCAAGCGGACCGGTGTTCATCGGGCCGGCCATGCCGCGACCTCAGAGCGCCGTCGTCACCGGACCGCGCTCGGCGGCGCCGGACTGCTCGAAGGCGTCGATGGCCCCGGCGTTCTCCAGGGTGATGCCGATGTCGTCCAGCCCGTTGAGCAGGCGGTGCTTGACGTCTGGCTCAACCGCGAACTCGAAGACGCCAGCGGCGCAGGTGATCGTCTCGTCGTCGACGTCGATCCGCGCCTCGCCCGCCTCGGCGACGGCGCGGCAATGCTCCTCGTCGAGGATCGCCGGCAGCAGGCCGATCTTGGTGCAGTTGGAATAGAAGATGTCGGCGAAGGAGGGCGCGACGATCGCCTCGAAGCCGAAGTCCTCCAGCGCCCAGGGAGCGTGCTCGCGCGAGGAGCCGCAGCCGAAGTTGCGCCCGGCGACCAGGATCGGGTTCGGTTCCAGCTCGATCTCGCCATCGCGGATCCAGTCGTAGAAGAGGAACTCGCCGAAGCCGGTCCGCTCGACCCGCTTGAGGAACTGCTTGGGGATGATCTGGTCGGTGTCGACGTCGGCGCGGTCAAGCACCGACACCTTGCCTTCGATTACGTCTATCGGCCTCATCGCTAGCTCCAATCCCTGATGTCGACGAAATGTCCCTCGATCGCCGCCGCCGCGGCCATCTTCGGGCTGACCAGATGGGTCCTGCCGCCCTTGCCCTGGCGGCCCTCGAAATTGCGGTTCGAGGTCGAGGCACAGCGCTCGCCCTCGATCAGGATGTCGGGGTTCATGCCGAGGCACATCGAGCAGCCCGCCTCGCGCCATTCGAAGCCGGCGGAGCGGAAGACCTCGTGCAGGCCCTCGGCTTCGGCGTCGGCCTTCACCTGCTGCGATCCGGGCACGACCATCGCCCGCACTGAGCTCGCGACCCTGCGACCGTCGACGACCGCGGCCGCCTCGCGCAGGTCCTCGATCCGCGAGTTCGTGCAGGACCCGATGAAGACCCGTTCCGGCGCCACCTCGGTCATCGGCGTGCCCGGCTCCAGCCCCATGTAGGAAAGGGCGCGCTCGGCCGACTCGCGATCCGCCGGTGAATCCATCGCCGCTGGATCGGGGACCGCGTCGGTCACCCCGACCACCATGCCGGGGTTCGTGCCCCAGGTCACCATCGGCGAGATCGCCGCGGCGTCGACCTCGACCTCGGTGTCGAAGCTGGCGCCGTCCTCGGTGGGCAACTGGCGCCAGCGCTCGACCGCGGCGTCGAAGTCCTCAGGCGCCGCGGCACGGCCCCGAACCCACTCGAAGGTGGCCTCGTCGGGGGCGATCATGCCGGCGCCGGCCGCCGCCCTCGATCGTCATGTTGCAGACCGTCATCCGGCCTGGCATCGACAGCGACTCGATCGCCGGGCCGGCGTACTCGACCGCGTGACCGACCATGCCGCCGGTGCCGAGATGGCCGATCGTTGCCAGGATCAGGTCCTTGGGGGTGACGCCGGCTCCCAGCGCGCCGCCGTAGGAGATCCGCATCGTCTTCGGCCGCTTCTGCACCAGGCACTGGGTCGCCAGCACGTGCTCGACCTCGGAGGTGCCAATGCCGAAGGCCAGGGAGCCGAAGGCGCCGTGGGTCGACGTGTGGCTGTCGCCGCAGACGATCGTCATCCCGGGCTGGGTCACGCCCAGCTCCGGGCCGATCACGTGCACGATCCCCTGTCGCTCGGAGCCCAGCGAGTAGATCGGGATGCCGAACTCCTCGCAGTTGCGCTCCAGGGTCTCGACCTGGACGCGGGAGAGCTCGTCGGCGATCAGGCGCGCCGCCATCGTGCCGTCGGTCGGGACGTTGTGATCGGCGGTGGCGATCGTCTTGTCGGGCCGGCGCACACCGCGGCCGGCCAGGCGCAGCCCGTCGAATGCCTGCGGCGAGGTGACCTCGTGGACCAGGTGCAGATCTATGTAGATCAGACCGTCGGAGACCTCGTGGGCCTCCCAGAGCTTGTCGAACATGGTTTGCGGCATCTGCGCCTCCTTCTAGCCGCGCCTGAGGCCGGCGGCGATCACGGCGAGGAAGCGGGTCGGCTCCTCGCCTTCGTTCTCGAAATGGTGGGGAAGATCGGCATCGAAGGTAACGCTGTCGCCCTCGGCAAGCTCGTGACGGGTGCCCTCGACGATCAGGACCAGGGTGCCGGAGAGGACGACCGCGGTCTCGCGGCTGCCGGGCTCGTGCATCGGCGGGTCCTCCCGCCCTCCGGTCGTCGCGCCCGCATCCAGCGCGTGCAGTGAGACGTCGGCGCGCTGCCCCGGCAACGGTGGGGTCAGCTCCTCGAAGCGGTGGCCGCCACGCTCGAGCAGCCGGCGCTCGCCGGCGCGGCTGACCGCAACGTGCTCGCCCTCGTCGAGGCGCAGCAATTGGGAGAGCGTCAGTTCCAGACCAGCCGCGATCTTCGCCGCGACGGCCAAGGTGGGGCTCGTCTCCCCACGCTCGACCTGAGAGAGCATCGGCGCGCTGACACCCGAGCGCTCGCCGAGGTCTCGCAGCGAGAGTCCCATCGCCTCGCGGAGAGCGTGAACTCGACCTCCGACCGAGGGGGGCTCGGGCATATTGACTGGGGGCGCTGTTCGCCCTTGGGCCGCGGCAACCTGTTTCGTCTCGCTGGACACTGTTCCCGTACGCTATCACATACGTTTGTAATGTGAGGCGCTGAGGAGCACACGCAGGTCCGACGCCACGGCCTCCGGTTCGTCTTCCAGCTGAGCCCAGGAGATACGAGTGACGTCGTAGCCGGCGGTGCGGAGGATTCGGTCGCGAGCGCGATCTTCCCTGAAGGCGGAACGCGTGCCGTGCGCTTCCCAGCCATCGAGCTCGACGACCTGTCCGGTCCCCGGCCAGTGGCAATCGACCTGGAATCGCCTCTGCCCCACCTCGATCCAATCGTTGAGGCGCGGGCGAGGCAGCCGACGGCGTCGCAGAAATGACAGGAAGCGCTCCTCCAGCTGGCTCCTGGCGCGGCCGGTCGGCAGCCTTTCGATGCGGGAGAGGGCCATCCGCAGACGTCGCACCCCACGCCTGCCCGGGTAGCGGTCGACCATGTCGACAAGCGACAGTCGGTCATGGAGTCGCCGATATTCGGCCTGGCGAATCGCGCTCTCCACGCGATCGGTCGATGAGCGGGCCGCTAGATCGAGGATTGTCCGGGGAACTGCGGTGACGGGGATCCCCTCACGCAAGGTCACCTCGTCGTCGGACAGCGCTGATTGGTGGCGCCGGATGCGCCCCGACGACGTGCTCTTGCGTGAGACGGTCACTCGGCCGGGCCCGACGACGAATCTCGAATGCCCCAGAGGGCCGCAGCGGAACGGTGACTCAGAACAGCGTCCGGGCTCGACGAGAGCACCGCGGCCATCCACCTCCCCCGCGGCGCAACGACTCGATGACCGACGGCATAGACCCCGTGGCTCACGGCATGCAGGCGACCAACCGCAAGGCGGTGATCCACGGCGTCCTCCCCCAACCCCAGCCCCAACAGCTGCCGCCGCGAAACAACCCCATGCTGTCGCTCCGCCAATTCCGCCACAAGCACGTCCGCACCACCGCGAAACCGTCTCAACCCGCCTATATCGCGGGCTGAGACGGTTTCGACGGGCATGCCACGACTGTGGCACTCGCGGCGTCACGCGTGGCGCGCAGCGTTTGACGGATATGTGACGCCTATGGGCCGGGAGTGCGCTCGACCACTGCCTCGGCGGTGGCCGCCTCGGCCTCGCGGATCGCCGCGCCCTCCAGGGCATTGGAGAGGGCGCGGACGTAGGCGCGAGCAGATGCCTCGAGGATGTCCGTGGCCACGCCCTGGCCCGTGGCCAGGCGACCGGCAGCGCGCAGCATCACCGTCACCTGGCCGAGGGCGTCCTCGCCCCCGGTCACCGCCTCCACCGTGTACTGGCGCAGATCGCACTCGGTTCCGGCCGCCTTCTGGATCGCGTGGAAGATCGCGTCGACCGGGCCGTCACCGCTCGACTCTCCCACCGCCTCCTCGCCGGAGGGCATCTTCACCGCGACCCGGGCCAGCGGCTCGCGCCGCGAGCCCGCCTCGACCTCGAACCAGGCCAGCTCGTGGGCATCGGCCTTCTCGCGCATCTCGTCGGAGACGATCGCCTCAAGGTCCAGGGCCGTCACCTGCTTCTTGCGGTCGGCGATCTCCTTGAAGCGCTTGAAGGCGGCGTTGAGCGCGTTGCCCTCGACCTTGAAGCCCAGCTGGTTCAGCGCGTCGCGCAGGGCGTGGCGGCCGGAGTGCTTGCCCAGCACGATCGAGTTCGACTCTAGGCCGACCTCGGTCGCGTCCATGATCTCGTAGGTGGTGCGCTCCTTCAGCACGCCGTCCTGGTGGATCCCGGACTCGTGGGCGAAGGCGTTGCGGCCGACGATCGCCTTGTTGGGCTGGATCGCGTAGCCGGTCAGGCGCGAGACCATGCGGCTGGTGCGGGCAAGCTCGCGCGTAGTGACGCCGGTGTTCAGACCGTGCACGTCATCGCGGGTGCGGACCAGCATCACGATCTCCTCCAGCGAGCAGTTCCCGGCCCGCTCACCAATGCCGTTGACGGCGCACTCGACCTGGCGGGCTCCCGCCAGCACGCCCGCGTAGGAGTTGGCGACGGCCAAGCCCAGGTCGTCGTGGCAGTGAACCGACATCTCGACCTCGCGCAACGCCGGCACCAGCTCGTAGAGACGGCGGAAGTAGTCCGCGTACTCCTCGGGCGTGGTGTAACCCACGGTGTCGGGGATGTTGATCGTGGTCGCGCCCTCTTCAACCGCGATCGCGCAGACCTCGGCGGTGAACTCGATCTCGGCGCGGGTTGCGTCCATCGGCGAGAACTCGACGTCCTCGCAGTAGGACTTGGCCATGGTCACGGCGGCGCGGGCCTGACCCTTGACGTCCTCGCGGTCGGTCTGCAACTGGTGCTCGATGTGGATGTCGGAGGTGGAGATGAAGGTGTGGATGCGCGGTCGCGCCGCGTCCTTGATCGCCCCCCAGGCGGCGTCGATGTCGGCCTTGTGGGTGCGAGCCAGGCCGCAGACCACCGGGCCCTCGACCCCGCGGGCGATCGCCTCGACCGCCTCGAAATCGCCGGGGGACGTAATCGGGAAGCCAGCCTCGATCACGTCGACCCCGAGGCGAGCGAGCTGCTGGGCGATCTCCACCTTCTCCGCCGTGTTCAGCGAAATCCCGGGCGACTGCTCTCCGTCGCGCAGTGTGGTGTCAAAGATGTGGACGCGGTTTGCGTCGGGTGCGGGTGTCACGGGGTCCTCCTCCTTCTCTGCTTCGCTCGAATGACCTTGTCTCTCGCGGCTATCGCGCCGCCCAGCGCTATTCCCCCCGAGGGGGGAGGAGAAGGAGAAGCGCGAGGCTGTGATTCCGGTACGTCATTCGGTCGCCTGAGCTTAGCGTAGGCTGCCGCCATCGACAACGAAGGCTCGGCAACGTCGATCCCCCGTTCAACCTGGTTTGCCCTGCTCGCGATGGGCATGGCAGTGGTGGTGATCGCCAATGACTTCTCCGCAATCAACGTCGCTCTGCCGACGATGGAGAAGGACTTCGACACCAACATCAACACGATCCAGTGGGTGGTCAACGCCTACGCCCTGACCTTCGGCGTGATGATCGTCACCGGTGGCCGGCTGGCAGACATGTTCGGACGCCGCAACGCCTTCTTCCTCGGCACCGCGATCTTCGCCTCGATGTCGGCGCTGGGCGGGGCGGCGCAGACCGAGACCTGGCTGATCGCGACTCGCACCCTGATGGGGATCGGCGGGGCGCTGATGTGGCCGGCGATCCTCGGCATGACCTACGCCCTGCTGCCCGAAGACAAGGCGGGCCTGGCCGGCGGCATCATCATCGGCGCCGCCGGTCTCGGCAACGCGATCGGGCCGCTGATCGGCGGCGTCCTCACCGATGCGCTCAGCTGGCGCTGGATCTTCTTCGTCAACGTGCCGATCTCCGCCTTCGCGGTCCTGATCACCTATCGCCTGGTCAGAGTTGCCGAGCCCAACACCGGCGAGCAGCGGATCGACTATCCGGGGATCGCGACGATCTCGATCGGCCTCGTCTCGCTGCTCGTCGCCCTCGACCAGATTGACGACTGGGGCTTCGGCGATCCGCGGGTGATCGGGCTGCTGATCCTCTCCGCGATCCTGCTCGCCTGCTTCGTCCCGATCGAGCGCCGCGCCGGGCTCAACGCCCTGGTCCCGCGCGCGGTGATGGCCAACGAGAGCTTCCGCGCCTCCTGCCTGGCGATCCTGCTGATGTCGGCGACCTTCTTCGCCGCGCTGCTCTACCTGCCGCAGTTCATGCAGACCCGGCTCGGCTATTCGCCGCTGGAGGCGGGCCTCGGGATGCTGCCCTTCCTGGCGACCTTCGCAGGCGTCTCTTTCGTCGCCGGGCCGCTCTACAACCGGCTTGGCGCCAAGGTCCTGGCGGCGGTCGGCGCCGCCTGCATCACCGTCTCTCCCTTCGTCTTCTCGCTGGTCGGCACCAACTCGCACTACAGCTCGCTGATCGTCGGCATGGTCGTGCTCGGGATCGGGATCGGCAGCTTCTACCCGACGGCCACCACTGCGGGCGTGACCTCGGTTGACGACTCGCAGACCAGCCTCGCCGGCGGCATCGTCTACATGTTCCAGATCGCCGGCGGCTCGATCGGCCTCGGCCTGACCACAGCCGTGTTCTCCGCGCAGGCCTCGTTCGTCGACGGGATTCAGGCCGCATTCAGGCTCGATGCGGCGCTCTCGCTGGTTGGCTTCCTCGTCGCGCTCTTCTTCGTCGGCGGCCGCTTGATCGGCCGCCGTGCGGGCGAAGGCGCCGCTGCATAAGAGGGACGCGTGCGGGGTTTCGCCCAGGGCCTCCTAGAGCTGCGGACGGAGATCCTGGCGGATGTTGTTGGTGCCGGACCCGCCGCTCAGCAGGTCGTTGCCGGGGCCGCCGCGCAGGGCGTCTTCTCCCGACCCGCCATAGAGCGAATCGTTGCCCAGGCCGCCGAAGATGACGTCGTTGCCGCCCCGTCCGGCCAGGTGGTCGTTGCCTTCGCCGCCGAGCAGCTTGTCGGCGCCGCTGCCGCCGACGAGCGTGTCGCGGCCCGGCCCGCCGCGCATCGTCACCGGAATCGCCACGGCGCTGGAGACCGCCACCGAGTCGTCACCACTGCCGGCGTTGACCTCGAAGCCGGCTACCAGCGGCGCTTTGCAGACCAGCTCGTTCGCGTTGCCGGGGGTGTTTTCACAAACCGTGCCGCCGACTTCCAGCGGCACGGCCGAGTCGATCACGTAGCTGAAGCCATCGGGGGTGAGCCAGATGTGGATCATGTTCTGCGCCGTGCCCCCCGCCAGGACCACGGTGTAGGTGGAGCTTTCGGCGCGCGCCGCCGTTGCGGTCTGGGCCGCCAGGATCGCCAGCAAGATCAGGATCGCCTTCTTCATCGCAAACACCCCGCCACCGCCCGAAGCTGGGCGGGCACCTATGTTGGGAACAACACGACCTTGCCGACGTTGCGGCGCTCGGCGATGAATTTGTGCGCGTCGCCGGCGCGCTCGAAGGGGAAAGCCTCGGCGACCACCGGTTCCAGGCGACCGGCCTCCAGGTCGGCCAGCAGCGGCTCGGTGAGGCGGTCGAGGCTGCCCTCGCGATCCCACCACTTGAGCATGTTGAGGCCGAAGATGCCCTTGTTCTCGTTCATCAGGGCCAGGCTCTTCCACCAGGGGATCGTCGCCCACGGCATCTTGATCAGGCTCTTCACGGCGGCGGCGAGATCGCGACCGCTTTCATTCGAGGCCTCGGAGAGTCCGTACATGACCAGGCGGCCGCCAGCGCGCAGCAGGCGGTAGTCCTTGCGGAAAGAGGTCGGGCCGAGCGCGTCGATGATCAGGTCGACGCCCTCGCCGCCGCTGAGGCGCATCGCCTCGGCCTCGAAGTCCTGGTTGCGGTAGTCGATCGGGTGGGCGACGCCCTGGGCCCGAATCGCGTCGTGCTTGGAGGGTGATGCGGTGCCGTAGATCTCGGCGCCGGCGTTGCGGGCGATCTGCGTGGCGGCGATGCCGACACCCCCGGCCGCGGCGTGAATCAGGACGCGGTCGCCCTCGCGCAGGCTGCCCATGATGATCAGCGCCGCGTAGGCGGTGCCGTAGTTGACCGGGAAGGCCGCCCCCTGCTCAAAGCTGAGCTTCTCCGGCAGCGGCAGTATCTGCGCCTCGGGAACGGTGACCAGCTCGGCTTGACCACCGAAGCGGGTGCCGGCCATGACGCGGTCGCCGAGCGCGTAGGCGCTCACCCCCTCGCCGACCGACTCGACCGTTCCGGCGACCTCGTAGCCCATCACGCAGGGGGGTTTTGGCGCATCGGGGTAGAGGCCCAGCCGCGCCATCGTGTCGGCGAAGTTGATCCCCGCCGCCTTGACCGCGATCCGCACCTCGCCCGGGCCGACGGACGGATCGGGCCGCTCCTGCACCTGGAGCACCTCGTACCCACCCGTTCCTGTCTGCACCAGCGCCTTCACGGCGCAAGCCTACTTGACCGGTGGTGCGCTAGAGGTCGACCGAGTGGCCGACGGAGAAGCCGTCGAGCTGGAGGATCTTGGCGATCGTCTCGTCGTTGACTGGGGCGTCGGTCGTCAGCGCCATCACCGCACTCTCCCCTCCCGGCTCGGCACCGACCGCGGCGGAGGCGATGTTGACGCCCTCCTCGCCGAACATCGTGCCAACCCGGCCGATCATCCCCGGCCGGTCGGCGTAGCGGAAGACCGCCAGGTGCTCGGCGAAGGGCAGGTAGAAGCCCTCACCGAGGGCGGAGACGAGATAGGGCTCGTTGCGCGGGCCGACCCCGGTGCCGGCGACCTCGATCTCCTCGCCGCCGGCGCGGAGGCGAACCGTGACCAGCTCGGTGAAGTCCTCGGAGCTCGCGTCCTTGGTCTCGACCAGCTCGATCCCGCGCTCCTCCGCCATCTGCGGCGCGTTGACCAGGTTGACCGGCTCCTCGGTGTTGCCGGAGAGGATGCCGACGAGGACGGCAACGCCAAGCAGGCGGGTGTCGTGCTGGGCCAGTTTGCCGCGGAACTCGGCCGCGACACCGTCGATCGAGCCCTCGACCAAGCCCTCGGCAAGCCGCCCGAGCTTTTCGCAGAGCGGCACGAAGGGCGCCAGGGCCTCCATTTCCTCGGGCCGCACGGCGGCGATGTTGACCGCGTTGGTGACGACGCCGCCGGTCAGCGCCGCGGTCACCTGCTCGGCGGTGACGATGCCGGCGCGATCCTGCGCCTCAGCCGTCGAGGCGCCGAGATGGGGCGTGACGACGACGTCCTCACGGGCGAAGATCGGGTGGTCGGTGAAGGGCTCGGCGGGGAAGACGTCAAGGGCGGCGCCGCCGACCTTGCCCGACTCGAGGCCGGCGGTGAGCGCGTCGAGGTCGACCAGCTCGCCGCGGGCGCAGTTGACGATGCGCACGCCGCTCTTCATCGCGGCGATCGCCTCGGCATCGATCAGGTTCGTCGTCTCCGGCGTCTTCGGCACGTGGACGGTGACCACGTCGGCGCGCCCGAAGAGCTCCTCGAGGCTGTCGACGCCGTCGACCGCCAGCTCGCGGAAGCGCTCGGCGGAGACGAACTTGTCGAAGGCGATCACCTCCATCTCGAAGGCCTGGGCTCGCCGGGCCACGAGCTGGCCGATGCGGCCGAAGCCGACGATGCCGATCGTCTTGCCGTAGAGCTCGGCGCCCTTGAAGCGAGCCCGGTCCCAGCGACCGTCGACGAGCGCCCCGTGGGCCTGGGGGACGTTGCGGAAGAGGGCGAGGGCGAGGGCGAGGGTGTGCTCGGCGGCGGCGACCGAGTTCGATTCGGGCGCGTTGGCGACGACGATGCCGCGGCGCGTCGCGGCGGGAATGTCGACGTTGTCGACGCCGGTGCCGGCGCGGCCGATCACCTTGAGGTTGGTGGCGCGCTCGATCAGCTCGGGGGTCAGCTTGGTCGCGGATCGAATCAGGATCGCGTCGTAGGCGCCGATCGCCTCGCCCAGCTCCTCGTCGGACATCTCGAGGCCGAGATCGACGTCGAAGTTCTGCCGCAGCAGCTCGACGCCCGAGTCGGCGATCTTCTCCTTGACCAAGACCTTCACCTTCGAGCCTCCCCCACGTTGTCGACCACCCAATCGATGCAGGCGGTCAGGGCTTCCACATCAGCCGGCTCGACCGCCGGGAACATGCCGATCCGCAGCTGGTTGCGCCCCAGCTTGCGGTACGGCTCGACGTCGACGATGCCATTGGCCCGCAGCGTCGCGGCAACGGCGGCAGCGTCGACGGAATCGTCGAAGTCGATCGTGCCAACGACCAGCGAGCGCTTGGCCGGGTCGGCGACGAAGGGCGAGGCGAAGGCAGTGCGCTCGGCCCAGCCGTAGAGGTGGCTCGATGAGGCCGAGGTGCGCTGCACGCAGCCGTCGAGGCCGCCGAGGGAGAACATCCACTCGACCTGGTCCGCGAGCAGCAGCAGGGTCGCCAGCGCCGGCGTGTTGTAGGTCTGCTCCTTGCGCGAGTTCTCGAGCGCGGTCTGCAGCGAGAGGAAGGCGGGCTGCCAGCGGCCGTCGGCGCCGTCGAGCTGCTCGATCCGCGCGATCGCCGCCGGACTGAGCAGGGCCAGCCAGATGCCGCCATCGGCGCCGAACGCCTTCTGCGGCGCGAAGTAGTAGGCGTCGGTCTGGCCCACGTCGACCGGCAGGCCGCCGGCGCCCGAGGTGGCGTCGACGAGGACGAGGGCGTCAGCGGCACCCTGAGGGCGCTCAACCGCGACCATCACCCCGGTCGAGGTCTCGTTGTGGGCCCAGGCGATCGCGTCGGCGGCGGGGTCGGCGCTCGGCGCGGGAGCGTCACCGGGATCGGCCTCGACCACGATCGGGTCGGCGAGGAAGGGCGCTGCGGCGGTCACCTTGGCGAACTTCTGCGAGAACTCGCCGTAGCTGAGGTGAAGGGAGCGATCGCGCACCAGCCAGGCCGCGGCGGCGTCCCAGAAGGCGGTGGTGCCGCCATTGCCGAGCGCCACCTCGTAGCCATCGGGCAGGCCGAAGAGCTCGGCAAGGCCGCCCCGCACCCGGCCGACCAGGTCGCGGACGGGCTTCTGGCGGTGCGAGGTGCCCATCAAGGCGGACTGCTCGGCCAGCCGCGCGAGCGCCTCCGGCCGCACCTTCGACGGCCCGCAGCCAAAGCGCCCGTCGGCAGGCTTGAGCTCGGCGGGGATTTGGGCGGTGTCCGTTGCTTGGGTCATTGGTATCCAGCGCCAAGTGCAAGGTGCAAGGTGGACAGTTGGCGCGGCGGCCTAGGTTATTGACCGGCGCGGGTGGACTCCCTCCGGGGTCTGCGCCGACGCTGGCCAGGCTTGATCGCGCTGACTAGGGTGGGCGAAATCGGGTCAATCCCTATCGAGACGGAGGACAGATGGAGGCGTCAACACAGCCAGGTGCACCCTACGAGTCACAGCGAGGCTTCATCGAGTCGTTGATGGACACGCGGTTCGACAGCCTGATCACTCCAAAGCTGATCCGGTTCCTCTACGTGGTCAGCATCGTCGTGCTTGCGATCGGCACGCTGGTCACGATCGCCGCCGCCTTCACGGACAAAGCGAGCACCGGAATCCTCGTCCTTGTCTTTGCGCCGCTGGTCGCCCTCATCTACCTGATCGTCGTGCGGCTCTGGCTCGAGCTGATCGTGGTCACCTTCAAGATCCGCGAGGCAGCGGACCAAATCGCCGGCAACACCCGGCAACCCACCGCTTAGACTGCCCAGCATGAGCGACAAGACGGAGCAGTCAGTGACGAAAGGCGACGGCTACGCCGTCGCGAATCTCAGCGACCTTGGCGATGGGCCGGGATTTCGCAAGATCCGCAAGGAGCTGGGCGTCACCGCGTTCGGCGTCAACGCGATCGTGCTGCCGCCTTCCTACTCGACCGGCGGCCACTACCACGACGAGCAGGAGGAGCTCTACTTCCTCCACAGCGGCCAGATGGCGATCGAGTTCGGCGACGGCAGCAAGCACGAGCTGCAGCCGGGCGGCCTGGCCTGGGTCGACGCCTCGACCGTGCGCAAGCTGCACAACCTCAGCGACTCCGAAGACGCGGTCTACGTGATCGTCGGCGGCAAGGACGGCTACGTGGGGCGGGACGGGAAACTGCCCGAGGGCGAGACGCGATTCGGCGCCGACGGGCCACCTGGGGCTGCGTAACGCGGGTGGGGTAGGAGCCTGGTCGGTCTCCAGGGGAATTGACACCCCACCGCCTGCGGCGGTGGGGTGAATTTGGTGCGTGGCTGCGCCACGCATTCACCGGATTGCATTTCCGCCGCTTCGCGACATTCCCCTGGAGACCGACCAGGCTCCTTTCTCGGGATGAGCCCAGCACCAAGATCCGAAGCCAAACAAGCTTCACAGCCAAGGCGAGAGCTTCGAAGCTGCCCAACGGATAGGGAGCGCCGCCAAGCTCAGCTTCGACTGAAGCTCACTCGCTTCGAAGCCTCAAGCGTCATCGGCTCAAATCGGGAATCTGAACGCTTCGTGAGGAGGGCGGTGGTGGTCCTCTCCGGGAATGTCGCGAAGCGGCGGAAATGCAATCCGGCTATTGCGCGGCCGCAGGCCGCGCTCCTCATTCACCCCAAGAGCAAAGCTCTTGGGGTGTCAATTCCCGGAGAGGACCACCACCGCCCTCCCCGGCAAACCCTCAGAACTCCTGATCGACCCAGGGCATCATGTCGCGCAGGTCCTTGCCGACCTTCTCGACCTGGTGACCCTTGCCCTCCTCGCGCATGCGCGAGAGGTTCTCGCCGCCGGCGCGGTTCTCGGCGATCCACTCGCGGGCGAACTCGCCCGACTGGATCTCGCCGAGGATCTCCTTCATCGCGGCGCGGGACTCCTCGCCGATCACCCGTTTGCCACGGGTCATGTCGCCGTACTCGGCGGTGTTGGAGATCGAGTAGCGCATCCCCTGGATCCCCTTCTCGTACATCAGGTCAGCGATCAGCTTGAGCTCGTGCAGGCACTCGAAATAGGCGAGGCGGGGGTCGTATCCGGCCTCGACCAAGGTCTCGAACCCGGCCCGGACCAGCTCGCTGGCGCCGCCGCAGAGGACGGCCTGCTCACCGAAGAGATCGGTCTCGCACTCGTCCTTGAAGGTCGTCTCGATCACCGCGGCACGACCGCCGCCGATGCCGGAGGCGTAGGCGAGGACGAGGTCGTGGGCGTTGCCGGTGGCGTCCTGGTGGACGGCCATCAGGCAGGGAACGCCGTTGCCTTCCTCGTACTGGCGCCGAACCAGGTGACCGGGGCCCTTGGGCGCGACCATGCCGACGTCGACGCCGGGCGGCGGCGGAATCTGATCGAAGTGGATGGCGAAGCCGTGGGCGAAGAGCAGCAGGTTGCCCGGCGCGATCCCGTCGGCGATGTCCGACTCCCAGATCTCCGCCTGCTTCTCGTCGGGCAGCAGGATCATCACCGCGTCGCCGCGACTGGTGGCTTCGGCGATGTCGAGCACCTCGAGGCCGGCGGCTTCGGCTTTGGCGCGGCTCGAAGAATCGGGGCGCAGGCCGACGACCACGTCGACGCCCGAGTCCTTCAGGTTGAGCGCGTGCGCGTGGCCCTGGGAGCCGTAGCCGAGGATGGCGACGGTCTTGCCCTCGAGCAGCGAGAGGTCGGCGTCGGAGTCGTAGAAGATGTCCTGCTTAGTGTCGTCTGGCATGGCTCGGCAGGCTATCGGAGCGCCCTGCGCATCAGCTTGCCGGAGGGCGTCCGCGGCAACGCCGCCGCCAGCTCGACCCGCTTCGGCACTTTGAATCCGGCCAGCGACTCGGCGCAGTGCCGGCGCAGCTCGTCGGGCGTCGCCTCGGAGCCCTCGGTGAGCACGACGATCGCAGTCACCGCCTGCTGCCACTCCGGGTCCTCGCGGCCGACCACCGCCGCGTCGGCGACCTCGGGGTGGCGCAGCAGCGACTTTCTCGACTTCGGCCGGGATCACGTTCTCGCCGCCGGTAACGATCATGTCGTCGATGCGGTCCTCGACGTAGAGGAAGCCTTCCTCGTCGATGCGGCCGAGGTCACCGGTGTGCAACCAACCGTCCGCGTCGGCGCGCCCCGGCGCCACGGTCGGGCCCTGGACGAGGATCTCGCCATCCTGGATGCGCAGGTGGGTGGTCAACAGCGGCCGCCCCGCCGAGCCGAGCTTGCGCTGGGCGTCGGCGGGCGCCAGCGTCGTCACCTGCGAGCAGGCCTCGGTGAGGCCGTAGGTCTGGACCACGGTGGCGCCGCGCCCGATCGCCTCCTCGAGCCGATCCTCGGGGACCGGCCCGCCGCCGATCAGGATCGCGCGCGGCCCGGAGAGGTCGGCGCCGGCATCGAGCAGGCGAGCCAGCATCGTCGCCACCAGCGAGACCACGCTGATCCCGTCGCGCTCCAGCGCCGCGGCGACCCGATCGACCTCGAAGCCGTCGTGGATCACCGCGGTGGTGCCGTAGATCACCGAGCGCATCACGATCCCCAGGCCCGAGATGTGGCTGAGCGGCAGGCAGCAGAGCCAGCGGTCCTCGGGCTCGACCCCGATGTTGAAGGCGGAGGCCACCCCGCTCCAGAGGAAGTTGCCGTAGGTGAGGCCGATCTGACTGGGGATGCCGGTGCTGCCGCTGGTCAGGACGTTGCAGGCGAGGTCGTCCATGTCGTGCTCGCCCAGCAGCGGCAGGTCGGCCTCGGTCTGGGTCAGCTCGCCGGCGTCGTCGAGATCGACCGCCGGTTCCTCGCCGGCGATCACCGCCGCTCGCTCCTCGGCGGAGAGGTGCGGGCTGAGCGGCAGCAACACCGCCCCCGCCTTCATCAGGGCGTGGACGAGCACGACCTGCTCGCGGCGCGGGTGCATCGTCATCGCCGCGGTCGAGCCACGGCGGACCCCGTGGGCGGCAAGGCGGCGCGCGACCCAGGTCGCCTCCGCCTCGAGCTCGGCGTAGGTGACCTCGGCGCCATCGGCAATGAGCGCGATGCGCTCGGGACAGCTTTGGGATCGTTGAGCAAGCCAGTTGTCGAGTTTCATCGCGCCATCCCGGGCCTACGTTACGAGACAGCGCACCGATCGGGGTCCCCTGGCTATGGTTGCGAGCCGCGCCCAACGCCCGGACCTCGGAGGAAGAGATTGCCCCAGCGCCATAAGGAAGCCCCGCCCGAACAGGACCTCTACGCGCCGATCGAGTGGCGAATCGCCGCCGCGTACGAGGACATCCGCTACGAGAAGGCGGACGGAATCGCCAAGATCACGATCAACCGCCCCGAGGTCCGCAACGCCTTCCGCCCCCAAACGCTGGCCGAGCTGCGCGATGCCTTCAACCGGGCGCGCGACGACCTCGAAGTCGGCGCGATCATCTTCACCGGCGAGGGCCCGGACGCCTTCTGCTCGGGGGGCGACCAGAGGATCCGCGGCGACGACGGCTACATCGGCGACGACGAGGTCGCCCAGCAGGGCGTCGGGCGGCTCGACGTCGGCGACCTGCACGTCCAGATACGCCGCCTGCCGAAGCCCGTGGTGGCGATGGTCGCCGGCTACGCCGTCGGCGGCGGCCACATCCTCCACCTCGTCTGCGATCTGACCATTGCCGCCGACAACGCCAAGTTCGGCCAGACGGGGCCGCGGGTCGGCAGCTTCGACGGCGGCTTCGGCGCCAGCCTGCTGGCCCGCAACATCGGGGTCAAGCGGGCCAAGGAGGTCTGGTTCCTCTGCCGGCTCTACGGCGCCGAGGAGGCGCTGGAGATGGGCCTGGTCAACACGGTCGTGCCGCTCGACGATCTGGAGCGGGAGACGATCGCCTGGTGCCGCGAGATGCTGCACCTCTCCCCGCTCTCGCTGCGACTGCTGAAGTCGAGCTTCAACGCCGAGGAGGACGGCCTCACCGGCCTGCAGCAGCTCTCGCACGACGCGACGCTGCTCTTCTACATGTCCGAGGAGGGCCAGGAGGGTCGCAACGCCTACCAGGAGGGTCGCAAGCCGGACTTCTCCAAGTACCCTCGTCGACCATGAGGATCTGGGTGATGGCAGCGCGCCCGCGGACGCTGCCGGCCGCGATCGCTCCGGTGCTCGTCGGCACGGCGGCCGCGGTGGAATGGGCCGGGAAGCTTCCCCGGGTCGGCGCCTTCATCGCCGCCCTGGTTGGCTCGATCTTCATTCAAATCGGGACCAACCTGGCGAACGACTACTCCGACGCCAGGCGGGGAGCCGATACCGCCGATCGGCTGGGGCCGGTGCGCGTCACCTCCGCCGGGCTGGTGACGCCAAAGCGGGTCCTCAACGCGACCTGGGTCGCCTTCGGGGTGGCGATCGCCTGCGGGATCTACCTGGCCACGGTCGCCGGAATCGTGATCCTCTTGATCGGCGCCGTCTCGATTGCGGCCGGTGTCCTCTACACGGGCGGGCCACGGCCCTACGGCTATGCCGGCCTGGGTGAGGTCTTCGTCTTCCTCTTCTTCGGCCTCGTCGCCGTCAACGGCTCCTACTACGTGCAGCTCGAGCAGCTCGACGCGCTGCCGCTGGGGCTCTCGATCGCGGTTGGCTTCATCGCAACGGCGATCCTCGTCGTCAACAACGTCCGCGACCTGGAGACCGATCGCCGGGCCGGCAAGATGACCCTGGCGGTGCGGATGGGTCGCCACAACGCGGTCGTGCTCTACCGCTCGCTGGTCCTCGGCGCCTTCGTCGTCCTGCCAGTCGCCGTCGTCTCTGGCGGCGGCAGCCTGCTGCCCCTGATCGGCCTGCTGGCCCTGCCAATGGCGGTCGGGCCGATGCGGGCGATGACGAACCGCACCGACGGCCCCGCCCTCAACGGCGCCCTCGCCGCCACCGGGGCGCTGCTCGCGGTCTTCAGCCTGCTGGTCTCGGCCGGCCTGCTGCTCGCCAGCTAGCGGCGAACTGCATCAACTCGTCGGTCCGCTGGGCGGAGAAGTTGATCCAGTTCGCTTGACGACCGGCCCAAGTGCCATGGGAAGCTATGAGCGTGAAGATCGCTTCGGTCGAGGTCGTCCCATACGCGCTCCCATTCAAAGAGCCGTACGTGACCGGGCGCGGTCGTCTTGACCAGCGCGAGATGGTGTTGCTGCGCTTGCGCTCTGACGACGGCCTGGTCGGACTGGGAGAAGCGGTGCCGCTCTCGATGCGGGGCGGGACCGGGTTGGCACAGGTGGTTGAGGAGCTCAATCAGCTCGACCAGCGCACCTCGCTCGACGAGGCAACGCTGCGCGGCGACGCGCTCGGCCTCTCCCCTCCCAGCCGCTGCGCGGCGTTCACCGCGCTGCTCGACCTGCGCGGGCGCAGGGCGGCGGCCGAAGGCTCGCTCGGAGCAATCGACGCTGGACCGGTCGAGTGCAACGCGACCCTGGTTGCCGGAGAGCCGGCAGCGGTCGCCGCTGATGCGGCGCGATGGGCAGCCGACGGCTTCACCACCTTCAAGCTGAAGATCGGCAGTGGCGAAGATTTCGGCCAGGTGCTCGCAGTGCGCGAAGCGGTCGGCCCTCGAGCCAGAATCCGCGTCGACGCCAACGGCGCCTGGGACGTCGAGACGGCGAAGCGGACGCTCAGCGCCTTGGAGCCGCTCGAGATCGAGCTTGCCGAGCAGCCGGTGGCGACCCTCGAGGAAGTCTCCGAGGTTGCGGCGTCGACATCGATCCCGATCGCTGGCGACGAGAGCATCGAGAGCCGGGCTGACGCCGAGCGTGCCGTCGCGATGAACGCTTGCGCGTTGACCGGCTTGAAGCTCTCCAAGGTCGGCGGGCCGGAGGCCGCGATCGAGATCGCCGAGGTGCTCCCCGCCTACGTTTCGAGCGCGCTCGACGGGCCGGTTGGAATTGCAGCGGCCGCGCAGGTGGCGCAAACGCTCGACCCCGCCGGCGGCGGAAGCCCTGCGCTCGCCCACGGCCTCGCCACGCAGCGCCTCTTCGCCTCGACCATCGCAACCGTTGAGTGCGAGCTGCGCGACGGGATGCTCCATCCGCCCGACGGCCCGGGCCTCGGCGTCGAGATCGACGAAGCGGCACTCGCTGCCCACCGGCTCTGAGCTGCCCTTGGCGACTTTCCCGTCAAATAGACGGGTAAGTCGCCAATAGTCTCCAGTCGATGGACTTGACCAACGCCAATACCGCCCTTGCCTCGGCCTTCGTCGAGGAGCTGGCGCGGGGAGGTGTGCGGCTGGCGGTGATCTCACCCGGTTCGCGCTCCACCCCGCTTGCAGTCGCCCTCTGGCGCCAGGCGGAGATCGAGGTGAATGTGATCCTCGACGAGCGCTCCGCCGCCTTCTTCGCCCTCGGCGCCGCCCAGGCAACGGGCGCGCCAGTGGCGATGCTCTGCACCTCCGGCACGGCGGCGGCTAACTACCACCCGGCGATCTGCGAGGCGGACGAGTCGGCGATACCGCTGATCGCGCTGAGCGCCGATCGCCCCCCCGAGCTGCGCGGGATCGGCGCCGGCCAAACGATCGACCAGCTGAAGCTCTACGGGTCCTCGGTGCGCTGGTTCTGCGAGGTCGGCACGCATGCCGCCGATGACGACGGGCTGCTCCACTACCGCTCCGTCGCCTGCCGCGCGCTTGCCGCCGCCCGCGGCGAGCCGCGTCCCGGCCCAGTCCACCTCAACCTGCCCTGGCGCGAGCCGCTGTCGCCGGTGTCCGTGGAGGGCGCGGTCACGGCAACGGACCCACTGGCCCTGGGAGGGCGGGACGTGCGGCCGCTGACCGCGGTGCCCCCGATCGACATGGAGCCATCCGCCTTCCTTCTCGACGAGGTCGCCGGCCACATCGCCGACGCCAGCTCCGGCGTCATCATCGCCGGTCGCCAGCCCGACCCGGGGCTGCGCGAGCCCCTGGCCGAGCTCGCCAAGGCGTCGGGCTTCCCGATCCTCGCCGAGCCGACCTCGCAGCTCCGCTGTGGCCCCCACGACCGTTCGCACGTCGTCACCACCTATGACCATCTGCTGCGCGACGAGCCCTTCCGCGAGGCCACGAGGCCAGACCTCGTGCTGCGTTTTGGAGAGATGCCGACGAGCAAGCCGCTGCGCGCCTGGCTGGAGCAGTCCGCCGCCGACCAGATCGTCATCGACCCGCGCTGCGGCTGGAACGAGCCGAGCCGCCGCGCCGCCGCGCTTCTGCGCGCCGATCCAACAGAGCTCGCGGCTGGCTGGGCAGCGCGACTGGGCAGCGAGGAGCGCCTGCCTCCATCGCGCTGGCTGGAAGCGGAGGCAAGGTCACTAGAGGCCCTGGCGGCCAAGCTGGATGCCCTGGACGAGCTGACCGAGCCAGGCCTCCATCGCGCGCTCGGCCAGGCTCACGCTGACGGCGACCTCGTCTACACAGCGTCGAGCATGCCGATCCGCGACCAGGAGGCCTTCCTCCCGTCGAGCGAGACCGACGCCCTCTTCCTCTGCAACCGCGGCGCCAACGGAATCGACGGCCTCGTCTCATCGGGCATCGGCGCTGCCCGGGCAAGTGGTCGGCCAACGACGATCGTCACCGGGGACCTCGGCCTGCTGCACGACGTCGGCGGCCTCGCCGCCCTGCGCGATTCCTCCACCCCGGTCCGCATCGTCGTCATCAACAACGACGGAGGCGGCATCTTCGGCTTCCTGCCCCAAGCCGAGTCACTGCCAAGCGAGGAGTTCGAGGCGCTGCTCGGCACTCCACAGGGAGTCGACTTGGCGGCGGCGGCGAAGCTGTTCGGCCTGCCGCACCATTCGGTTCGGGCCCTGGATCAGCTTCCCGGGGCGCTCGCTGCGGGCAGCGGCCTGATCGAGGTCAAGGTCGACCGACAGCAGGCGATCCCGCTCCGTCGCCGCCTCAGCGAAGCCGTCAGCCGGGTCGCGAGCGGATGAGCCCAGGCGCGTCGCGGCTCCACCACCTCGACGCGCTGCGGGCGCTGACGATGTTCCTGATCCTGCCCGCCCACGCCCTCACCTTGATCAGCCTGCAGCGGGGTGGCTGGAACGACCTGGAGGCGTCTGTGTTCTGGGCGATCCACGTATTTCGACTGCCGCTCTTCTTCCTCGTCGCGGGCTTCTTTGCCGCCCTGCTCCTCGACTCGCGGGGGCTCGCCGACCTCCTCCGCAACCGTGCGATCCGGATCGGCGTCCCGCTCGTGCTCGGAGTCCTCACCGTCGCACCGCTGCTGTCGCTCTGCCTGCACGCGGCTTCCGGCGGGACCTTCAGGCCGGACGAGACGGCGCTTTCCACCTTCACCGCCCCTCGACCCTCCTACCTCTGGTTTCTCTGGTACCTGATGCTTCTCTATGCCGGTGCGCTCGGGCTCAGGAGCATGGTGGGAAGCCAGGGGGCCGCAATAGCGGCGTTGCGCGGCGCCGGAGCATGGCTGCTCTCGCACCGGATCGGACCGGTCCTGCTCGCGGTACCCACCGCTGCCTTGCTCTACCGGCAGCCGACCTGGATGGCTGGCACTCCACCGGACAGCTTCATGCCAGACCCTGATCTGCTCGCCTACTACGCGGTCTTCTTCGCCTGCGGCTGGACGATCTTCGCCACGCCGGGCCTGCGCGATTCGATCGAGCTGAAACCCTGGCGGTACGTGGCGCTCGCCGCGCTGGCGCTGCCGACAGCCCTGGCGCTCTACTTGATGCAAAGCGAGCCGTCGATCGGCGAGGGTCGCTGGTTTCACATCCTCGCTCTGCTGCTGCTTTCGGTCGCCACCTGGTCGATGACCCTCGGGTTGCTGGGAATCTCCCGGCGCTTCCTCAAGGCGCACAACCCGAGGCTGCGCTACCTGGCCGACACCTCCTATTGGATCTACCTCAGCCACCTCTTGCCGATGGCCGCCCTTGCAGCTCTGATCCTCGGCCTGAACATCCCCGACGGCCTCCGCTTCGCGCTGCTGATCGCCGCGACCCTCAGCCTGGTCTACCCAGCCTACGGCGCCTTCGTCCGCCACTCGGCGATCGGCCGTGTCCTCCATGGCCCACGATCGCGCTCCGAGCAGCGATCTCGCAAGCGCGTCACTCGGCCAGCAGTGGCAGCAGGGCCCCGAGCTTGATCTCGGTCTCGGCCAGCTCCGCTGCCGGGTCGGAGCCGGCGACAACGCCGACCCCGGCGTAGAGACGAGCCTCGCGGTCGCGGAGCAGGCCGCTGCGCAGGGCGACGCAGAACTCGCCGTCCTCGGTCGCGTCCATCCAGCCGACCGGGCCGGCATACCAGCCCCGATCCATCTGCTCGAGCTCGTCGATCGCCGCCCCCGCGGCCGGCCAGGGCTCGCCGCCAACGGCCGGGGTCGGGTGCAGCATGCCGGCCAGCTCGACCGCCGAGCGCGGCTCGGCCAGCTGGGCGACCACGGGCGTCGCCAGGTGCTGGATGTTTGCCACCTTGACTATCTCCGGCTCGGCCCCCGCCTCGACCCAAACCGCGTGCGGGCGCAGGGCGCGGGCGATGCGCTCGGCGACGATCGCGTGCTCGCGGCGGTCCTTGTCGCTGCGCAGAAGCTGCTCTCCCAGGTGATCGTCGACGGCGGGGTCGGAGCTGCGACGGGTCGAGCCGGCAAGGGCGACGGTGGAGACGCTCGCCCCCGAGCGGCGCAGCAGCAGCTCGGGGCTGGCGCCGATGAAGGCGGCCTCGGGAGTGCCGCAGCAAAAGCAGAAGCAGGAGGAGAACTGCTCGCGCATTGCACCGAAGAGAGCGGCGGGATCATGGGCGGCGCCGGCGCTGACCAGCACCTCGCGAGCCAGCACCACCTTCGACATCTCCCCCGCGCCGATTCGCTCGGTCGCGGCCGCGATCATGCGCTCGAAGGCGCCTGGCGGGCGGGCGCTGGTTATCTCCACCCGCGAGGTCGGATGGGGGTCGAGCAGCGGCAACGGATCGGTGCGCAGGCCGGCCAGCCGGGCCTCCAGGGCCGCGGCCTTCTCCTCGGGATCGTCCCCGGGACGAACCACGGCATTGAGGGTGAGGAAAGTGTCCCCACCGCTGCGGCAGATCGAGAGCTCCGGCAGCACCAACGAAGCCGGCGCAAGCGAGGCCCAGGCCGAGGTGCCACCGCCATCCGGGTCAAAGGCGAAGCCACCGACCCAGACTGCCCCCGCCCCCGCTGGGAGCCCGGGGGGCTCGTCAACGATCGCCTCGCCGCCGCCCAGGCACTCGCCGGCGACGTCGCGAAAGCGAGTCCGGCCACGCGAGCTCGCCTCATGCGCGACGCCAAGCGCGGCCAGCGCGAACTCGCGGTCGGGCTGCTCCCAGCAGAACCAGCGGTCCGAGGCCAGCCGCGAGGCGAAGATCGCCGCGCAGGGGTCGATCCCCTCCACGGGCGCAGTAACGCTGACTTTCGTTCGCCGCCCCCGAGCAGCGGCTCGCTCGACGCTTTCGCTCAGCCTGCTGAGAAGGGACTCAGTCGGCACCACGGGCTATGGCGATCTCGCCCGTGCGGACCATCTCTATGAGGCCGTGGGGGCGGATCATGCGCTCGAAGGCCTCGATCTTGTCGGCGGAGCCGGTCACCTCGATCGTCATCGAGCGGCGCGAGACGTCGACGATCTTGGCCCGGAAGATCTCGGCGAACTGGATGATCTCGGCCCGGTTCTCGACCGCCGAGGAGACTTTGAACATCGCCATCTCGCGGGCGACCGTCTCCTCCGGCTCCATGTCGCGGATCTTCAGCACGTTGACCAGCTTGTGCAGCTGCTTGGTCACCTGGTCGATCGGGTGGACGGCGCCGTCGAGGGTGAGGGTGATGCGGGAGATGCTGGGATCGTCGGTCGGGCCGACCGCGAGCGTGTCGATGTTGAAGCCGCGCCGCGAGAAGAGGCCCGCCGTCCGCGCCAGCACGCCCGGCTTGTTCTCGACCAGGATCGAGAGGATGTGTTTGCGCCCGCTGAGCTGCCCCGGCACCCGCAGCTCCTCGAGTTTCACGACTTGGGGCGTGCCTGCCTCCATCAGCTCCACCCCGCCGATGGCGTGCGTGACCAAGCAGATCGAGGATGCAGGGAGCGCCGCGTGCTCTGCACGCAAGCGACCGAAGACGAAGATATGCGCCGTGTCACGCGCGTCATCAGCCCACCATGTCCCTGGCGGCGGCGCCGGCCGGGATCATCGGGAAGCAGTTCTCCTCGGGCGAGACGCGCACGTCGAGCAGCACCGGGCCGTCGGTCTCCAGCGCCGTCGTCATCGTCTCTTCGAGGTCGGCGGCGTCCTCGCAGCGCAGGCCGGTGGCGCCGAAGGCCTCGGCGAGCTTGACCCAGTCCGGGCTCGGGCCCATCTCGACCGAGCTGTAGCGGCGGTCCCAGAAGAGCTCCTGCCACTGGCGGACCATGCCCATGTAGCCGTTGTTCATCAGGAAGACCTTGACCGGGATGTCCTGGGAGACGCAGGTCGCCAGCTCCTGGCAGTTCATGATCAGGCTGCCGTCGCCGGCGAGGCAGACGACCGCCTCGTCGGGGCAGGCGACCTTGGCGCCGACCGCAGCCGGGAGGCCGAAGCCCATCGTGCCGAGACCGCCGGAATTGATCCAGCGGCGGGGCCTCTCGAAGCCGTAGTACTGCGCCGCCCACATCTGGTGCTGGCCGACGTCGGAGGTGATGATCGCGTCGCCCTGGGTCGCCCGGTGCATCGCCTCGATCATGAACTGGGGCTTGATCTCGCCGTCCACGCCCTCGTCGTAGCGCAGCGGGAACTCGTCCTGCCAGGCCTTGATCTGCTTCCACCAACCGTCGAGCCGCGAGGAATCGGTCTGCAGGGCGCGGTACTCGCGGGTCAGCTCCGGCAGCACCAGCTTGGCGTCGCCGACGATCGGGATGTGAGCGGGGACGTTCTTGGAGATCTCCGCCGGGTCGACGTCGATGTGGATGAACTTGGCGTGCGGCGCGAACTCGGAGAGTTTGCCGGTGATGCGATCGTCGAAGCGGGCGCCGATCGCGACGATCAGGTCGGCCTCGTCCATCGCGTAGTTGGCGGCGCGGGTGCCGTGCATGCCCAGCATGCCCAGCCACTGATCGCCGGACGCGGGGTAGGCGCCGAGGCCCATCAGGGTCGAGGTGATCGGGAAGCGGTCGGCGGCGACCAGCTCGCGCAGCTCCTCGGAGGCGTTGGCGTTGACCACGCCGCCGCCGCTGTAGAGGATCGGCTTGCGGGCATTGGCAATCGCCTTGGCGGCGATGCGGATCTGCTTGATGTTGCCGCCGTGCGGGGGTTTGTAGCCCGCCAGCTCGACCGGCTCGGTGCGCGGCGCGTAGTCGATGTCGGCGCGCGAGAGGTCCTGGGGGATGTCGAGCAGCACCGGCCCCGGGCGCCCGGTCGAGGCGACGTGGAAGGCCTCGTGGACGTACTCGGGGATGTGGCGCGGGTCGGTGGCCTGGAAGGAGTGCTTGACGAAGGGCAGCGTCGCGCCGAGGATGTCGGCCTCCTGGAAGCCGTCGGTGCCGATCAGCTCGGTGCGCACCTGGCCGGTGATGAAGACGGTCGGCACCGAGTCCAGCATCGCGTCGGCGATCGCCGTGACCAGGTTGGTCGCGCCGGGCCCGGAGGTGGCAAAGGCGACGCCGACTTTGCCCGACGCCTTGGCGTAACCCTCGGCGGCATGTCCTCCGCCCTGCTCGTGGCGCACCTGGATATGGCGGAAGTCCGCATCGACAAGCGCGTCATAGGTAGGCAGATTCGCCCCACCGGGAATCCCGAAGACGTGCTCCACGCCCTCGGCCTTGAGGCTCTGCATCAATGCATCTGCTGCTCTCATCGTGAGGCGATGCTACCAGCGAGACTATGCCTGCCGACCGGGGGTTTTAGGGCCCGCCAGATCCGTTGCTCGCGGGGGGTGGCGCGGATTTGGGGGACCACCCCGAGGAGGCGGCGCAGGCGCCCCCGCAGCGGGTGGTGGTGCCAGATCGGTGACAGGACCCGCCGCGCCTACAACTTCACGGGCGCGCCAGGATCCCAGCGCGTCCGCGGATCGATCGAACCCTCGATCACGCGCCCCTTGTAGCGCTCGATCGTGTGGATCATCGACTCGACCAGCTCCTCGCCGAGCAGGGTCGGCTCGAGGCCGAGGTCGAGCAGCTTGGTGTGGATTGCGTTGTAGTAGTGCTGCTCCTTCTCGACCCGCGGGTTCTCGACGTGCTGGACCTCGACCGCGTAGCCGAGGTGCTCGGCCGCGTGCTTGACTAGGCCCGCCAGCTCGATCACCGAGAACTGCTCGGTGAACTGGTTGAAGACGCGGAACTCGCTGCGCTCGGCCGGATTCGTCATCGCCAGTTCCACGCAGGCGAGCGTGTCGCGGATGTTGAGGAAGCCACGCGTCTGCGTGCCGGCGCCATAGACGGTGAGCGGATGACCGATCACGGCCTGCAGGCAGAAGCGATTGAGCACGGTGCCAAAGACCTCGTCGTAGTCGAAGCGGGTGATCAGGCGCTCGTCGCGGCCGCTCTCCTCGGTCTCGATCCCGTAGACGACGCCCTGGTTGAGGTCGGTGGCGCGCAGGCCCCAGGTGCGGCAGGCGAAGTGGATGTTGGTCGAGTCGTGGACCTTCGAGCAGTGGTACAGCGAGGCCGGCAGCTTCGGGAAAGGCAGCGTGTCCCTGCGCCCCTTGTGCTCGATCTCGATGTAGCCCTCCTCGATGTCGATCTCGGGCTGGCCGTACTCGCCCATCGTGCCGAGCTTGACCAGGTGGCAGTCGGGGACGTGGTCGCGGATCGCGAAGAGCAGGTTGAGGTTGCCGATCACGTTCGCGTACTGGGTCTCGACCGCCTTCTCGCGCGAGGCCATCGAGTAAGGGGCGGAAGCCTGCTGGCCGTAGTGGACGACGGCTTCCGGGCGCATCTCGGCGACGACGCCGTCGAGGAAGTCACCGTCCTGGACCGGCCCGACGAAGCTGCGGATCTCCTCGCCCGAGAGCTCCTTCCAGGCGGCGATGCGCTGGTCGAGGCCGGCGATCGGCGTCAGCGAGCCGGTGCCGGCCTCCTCGTGCCAGCGGCGGCGGGAAAAGTCGTCGACGACCGCAACCTCGTGACCGCGAGCCGAGAACCTCAGAGCAGTCGGCCAGCCCAGGTAGCCGTCGCCCCCAAGGATGAGGACGCGCATAGGTCGCGGCAGCGTACCGAAGTCACCGGCCTGGAGGGCCTCGCCGCGGACATACACTGCCGCCGTGACAGAGCGCTTCCAGAGAGCCTTTGGGGGGCGCGGGCGGGCGCTGATCGTGATCGCGCTCTTCGCTTTGGGCCTGGGGCTGCGCCTGGACTTCGCGATCCAGGCTCCGCAGCACCCGGTCGACGACGCCGACGCCTACGCGCGCATCGCCCGCGCGCTCTACAAGGGAGAGGGCTTCACCCAGGGGGACGGGCCCGGCTACCGCCACCTGCAGTCGGCGTCGAACTACTCCCCCGGCCTGCCGCTGCTGGTCGGCGGCCTCTATGAGGTTCGCGGCGGCGCCGACGAAACCGCGGCCCGGATCGTCCTCGCCCTGCTCAGCTCGCTCGCCGTCCCCTTCGCCTTCCTCCTCGGCAATCGCCTCGGCGGCCCGACGGCTGGGCTGATCGCGGCGGCGCCGACGGCGATCTACCCGGCGCTGCTCGAGTACAGCGGCATGCTGATGGCGGAGCCGCTGGGGTCGGCGCTGCTCGCCGGCACGATCCTGGCCTTCCTCTGGGCCTGCGGCGATTCGCGTCGCTGGCCCTGGGCGTGCACCGGCCTGCTGATCGGGGCGCTGGTGATGCTGCGGCCCGAGTACGTCGTCCTGATCGCGCTGCTGCCGGCGATCGCGCTGCTGCGCCTGCGCGGCCGGAAGGGCTTCGAGCCGAGGTCCCTGGCCCGGCCCGCCCTGATGGCGGCCTGCGCCTGCCTCGTCGTGCTGCCCTGGACGATCCGCAACTTCGTCTTCTTCGACCGCCTGGTGCCGATCTCGACCGGCGGCGGGCAGGTCCTCTACGAGGGCAGCTACATACCCGCCGGGCCCGATCCGGAACGGATCGGGCCGGTGCTGCTGGCCCGCTATCCGTGGATCCGGCGCGAGCTGGGCCCGCAGCCCGGACCGATCTACCGCGGCCAGGCCGTGGCGCTGCTCGCCGCCCGCCGCCACCCCGGCGAGGACACCGACAAGGCGCTGCAGGGGATGGCCGTGGACGCCTACCTCGACGCCGCCACCGAAAAGCCCCTGACCCTCGCCGGCTTCCTCGCCGGCAAGGCCTGGCTGGCCTGGACCGACCCCGCCCGCAGCGTGATGCGGCTGCCGCTGTGGCGCGGCATGCAGCTGCTGCTCCTCGTCGCGGCCGCGATCGGGCTCGCCGTCGGCCTGGCGCGGCGCAGCTTCGAGGCGATCGTCTTCGCGGCCCTGATCGCCCTCGTCACGGTGATCCAGGCGATCTTCATCGCCTCGCCCCGCCGCACCCTGCTGCTCCTGCCCGAGCTCGCGGCCCTGGCCGGGCTCGGGCTGACCTGGTGCGCAGCCCGAGCGCGAGGGCTCAGAGCCTGAAGGTCGGGCGGCCGCCTTCCCAGAAGAGGTCGGACAGGGCTCCCGCGTCAACGTAATAGGAGAATTCGCCGCGCAAGGAGCCGAGGTTGAAGGTCGCGTTGCCGCCTTTGTCGGGCTTCCTCGGCTTGACCCCGGAGAGCTCATAGCCGTAGGAGTCGAGGACGTAGATCTTCAGCGGCTGACTGGTTCCCTTGACGGTGATGCGAACCCGGCCGCCGCCGAGCTTCTTCAGCTTCGTCGCCAGCTGCAGCGATACCTGGGCTTCGGCCACCGTCGCGGAAACGCCGAGCGCGGCGTCGGCGACGGTTTCGAACTTGACGTTGAAGCGGGTCGTGGTCTTGACCGGCAGGGAGAAGGCGCCGTCAGCGCCGGCGACGATCGTCTGGGTCGACTCGGGCTTCAGGTGGAAGGACCCGTCCGCGGCAGGGGTCCAGGAGATCAGGGTGGCCGTGACCTTTGCCGCGACCGGTTGACCTGAATCGTTGCGGACCGTGCCGGTCACGGCCCTGGCCTTGCCGGGGGCGGCGGCGCAGAGGACGGTGCCGGCGCTGTCGGCGTTGCGCGGGCCCTTGCCGCCGCACTTGAGCTTCAGCTCGGACGCGCTCGCCGTCGTGACCAGGAGGAGGAGCGCAAGCGCGCCGACGGAAACGACGATTGCGGCACGGGCGAGGGGTCTGCGGTTCATCTCTGCGGTTCTCCTTCTGAGGCTGGGACGAGATTCGGGGTGCGGCAGCTTAGTGCGGCCGGGCGCTCGAAACCGTTCACGCCCGGATAGCCTGAGCCGCCTTGGCCGCGCTCGCCAACCGCATCCGCGCCCTGCCCCAGCGCCACGGGCGAACGACGCTGATCCTGCTGGCGGCGATCCTCGTCCTCGGCTTCGGCCTGCGGACTTACCGGGTGGTCGAGCCGCTGCCGAGCGCCGGTGACGATGCCCACGCCTACTACGCGCTCTCCAAGGCCCTCTACACCGAAGGCAGCTTTGGCGGGCCGAGCTTCGAAAACTCCAGCGACTGGTCGCCGGGGGCGCCGCTGCTCTACGCCGCCAGCTTCTACGCCACGGGCGGCGCCCGCGAAGGGACCGCGCGGATCGTCGAGCTGCTGCTGGGGCTGGCCGCGATCGTCGTCGTCTACCTGCTGGGCAGGCGGATCTCCTGCCGGCCCGCGGGGCTCCTCGCCGCCTTCGCCGTCGCCGTCTACCCACCCTTCATCCACTCTGCCGGCGCCCTCTACAGCGAGCCGCCGGCGATCCTCACCCTGCCCGCGGCGGTGCTCGCCTTCCTCTGGGCGGGAGAGCAGGAGCGCCTGCAGGCCTGGCTGCTCCCCGGCCTGCTCTTCGGCCTGACCGCGCTGATCCGGCCCGAGTACCTGCTGGTCGGCGCCGCCTTCGCCGTGCTCGCCCTGGTCAAGGTCGGCCGCGAGCGCGGCTGGCGACCCGGCCTGGCGGGGGCGGCGCTGCTGGTCACCGCCCTGCTGCTGCCGATCATCCCCTGGACGATCCGCAACCAGATCGCTCTCGACCGCACCGTGCCGATCTCGACCGGTGGCGGCAAGGCGCTCTACGTCGGCACCTTCCTCCCCGCCGACGGCGAATACCAGCGGGTCAAGGCCCTGCTGGCGCGGCGCTACCTGCACCGCGACCTGGACCCCCACTCCGAGGCGCTCGACCATGTCGACCCGACGCCGCTCTTCAACCGCGTCGCCGAGCGCTACCCCGACCTGCCCCGCGATTCGGCCCTGGGCAAGATCGGCAAGCAGAACCTCTTTCACTACCTCGGCGAGGACCCCGTCGGCTACGCGGCGATGACCGCGCGCAAGGCCTGGCGGATGTGGAGCGCCGGCGTCGGCGAGGCGATGAGCAGCACCGCAGGGCGGCTGGTCCAGACGCTGATCGTGGCCCTGGCGCTGGCCGGCCTCGGCGTTCTCGCCTGGCGCCGCTGGTGGTGGGAGCTGCTCGCGATGGCGACCCCGCTGGCGCTGGTCACCGCCGTCGGCGCCGCGACGCTAGCCGCCCCGAGGCGCAACGAGGTGCTGATGACGCTGATCTTTCCGCTTGCCGCTGCGGCGCTTTCGCGGGGTACGGCCGCCCTATTGTCTAGCGGTCAATGGTCCCCCAGGCAGGCATCTTCCCCGCCGAGCTGACGGCGCTGCGCGCCGCCGGGCTGCTCTTCGGCATCGCGCTGATCGCCTACGCGCTGATCCGCCGCCGCTCGCTGCGCAACGCCGACGTGCTGATCCTGCTCGCCGCCGGGCTCGGCCTGGCGCTCGTCTCCGGCACCGAAATCACCGACAAGCTGCTCTCCGCCTTCTCCTTCGAGAAGGGCAACGGCGGCCGCATCCTCGGCCTCGCCGTCTTCGCCATCTTCATCCTCTTCCTGCTGATCCTGCGGGCGCTCTCCCAGGGCGCTCGCAACTCGCGCCAGCTCTCCGCCGCGCTCGAGGGCCTTGCCTGGGAGGAGTTCCGCCAGGCAAAGCTGCCGGAGCGCTTCCGCGGCAGGATCGCGATCCTCGTCCCCGCCTACAACGAGGCCGAGAACATCGGCTACGTGCTCGACCTGATGCCGGACCAGGTCTGCGGGGTGCCGACGGCGGTGCTCGTCGTCGACGACGGCTCACGCGACGGCACCGGTGACGTCGCCGCCGAGCACGGCGCCGCGGTCGCCCGCCACGTCACCAACCGCGGCGGTGGCGCCGCCCTGCGCACCGGCTACCGCCTGATGGTCGAATCGGGAGCCGAGATCGTCGTCACCCTCGACGCCGACGGACAGCACCTGCCGTCGGAGATGGAGCGCCTGGTCAAGCCGGTCCTCGACGGCGAGGTCGACGTCGCCCACGGCTCCCGCGTGCTCGGCCAAGCCGATCGCAACCACTTCGCTCGCGAGCTCGGCATCGTCTTCTTCAACCGCGTGGTCTCGGCGATCACCCGCACCCACGTCACCGACTGCTCCAACGGCTACCGCGCCGTGCGCACCACCGTCCTGCCCCAGCTCGTCCTGCGCCAGGAGCAGTTCCACACCTCCGAGTTCATGATCGAGGCGATCAAGCGGGGGATCCCGGCTCGCGAGGTCCCGATCACGGTCGAGCGGCGCCTCCACGGCCACTCGAAGAAGCCCGCGGTGGTGCGCTACGGCCTCGGCTTCGCCAACGCGATCGTCCGCACCTGGCTGCGCTAGAGCCCTGAGGCGGGCGCCTACCCGACCAGGAGGCGCCGCGAGCGGACTTGGGGAGTGCCTGGAAGCAGCGCCCTGAAGGTCGAGCCCTCGGCGGCGCCAGCGTGGAAGCGGGCAATGCAACGGTGATCGAGCCGGCGCCTGGCGAAGCTCTCGCCACCGCGGTTGAGCTGCACCACCTCGCCGGCATGGCCGGCGCAGGGCGAGACCTTGGCGACGATCGCCGTCCCCGACCCCGCGCCCTGCGCGCGCAGGCCCAGGTGGGTACTGCCGTGATGAATCCTCGGCGGCGGCGGCGCCTCCTCCTCTCCTTTTGGCGGTTGTCCCGGCCCGCTCGGGCCAACCTCGTTCGGAGGCGTGCCTTCTTCGTCCGGAGGCGGGCCGGCAGGGCAATCCGCCGGCGCGGCGCCAACCAGGCGGAAGACCTCTCCTTCGTCCGAGGCGACGTAGAGCCGCCCGCAGGAGTCTTCGCCAAAGGAGGTCGGCTTGGCGACCGTGAGGCCCTCGGAGCGATCGCCGCTGGCCAGGCCAGTGGCCTCGGTGGGCAATGCCAGCGAGCGGACTTCGCGGCTGCAGTAGTCGCTGTAGACGTAGCGGCCGTAGAGATCGCCGAGGCTGGGATCGCGGACGACGTAGCCGCCGATGATCGAGCAGCCGAAGGTGGAGCCGTCTTCAGGATCGTCGTGGGGATAGTCGAATACCGGTTCGCTGAAACTGCTGGCCGGGCCGCAGCCGGCGGGCGCACCCGAATAGGCGATGGTGCCCTCGCGACAGCTCCAGCCGTAGTTGGCGCCGGCGCCGGAGACCACGCCGCCGCCCGGGCTGGGCGCGTAGTCGACCTCCTCGCGGGCGTCCTGGCCGACGTCGCCGATCACCATGTCGCCGCTCGTGCGGTCGAAGGAGAAGCGCCACGGGTTGCGCAGGCCGTAGGCCCAGACCTCGTCGCGGCCGGCGATCCCGTCGAACGGGTTCCCCGCCGGGATCGCGTACGCGGGTTGCTGGCCCGGCCGGGGATCGATGCGCAGGATCTTGCCGAGCAGCACTTCGGTGTCCTGGCCGCTGTGGAGGGGGTCGCCACCACCGCCGCCGTCACCGAGCGAGACGTAGAGGTGACCATCGGGGCCGAACTGCAGCTGGCCGCCGTTGTGGTTGGGGTTGATCGAGTGGGCGACGCTGAGGATCGGCTCGCGGATCAGGGCCCCGCCTTGCGGGCCGGGGCGGAAGGAATCGAGGTGAACGTCGCCTTCGGAGCCGCCGGCGGCCGGCTTCCCGGTGTAGGTGACGTAGATGCGTCCCGTGCCGTGGTAATCCGGGGCCGGCACGATCGAGAGCAGGCCCCGCTCGCTTTCGCAGCAGCTCACCAGCGGGCTCAGATCGGCGATTTGCCTGGCTCCGCCCGGGCCCAGCTCCGTCACCACGCCTTTGCGCTCGGCGACGAGCAGGCGCTGGGAATCGCTCGGATCGGAGCTGATCGAGATCGGCTGGTCGAATTTGCCCAGCGGCTGGAGCTCCACGGCAGCCGCGGTGGGGCTCCATTGGGCGCAGGCGAGGGCGCTGAAGACTGCGACCCAGATCAGACGACGCACGCGACCTCCTCGTTGACGGCGGTCAGTCACTACCCGCGTTCAACCACTACTCAACCCCCGGATGCCGAACTTCGGCCGGGTCGGGCAGATAGAGATCCATGCCGCAGCGGGGGCAGACCTGAACGTAGAGCTTGACGGTCTTGTGGCAGTTGGGGCACTGGCGTTCGGGTTCGTTCTTCTCGGAGCGGTAGAGGACGACGGCGATGAGGCCGAGGCCCGGCAGCACGGTGCCGATCGCCAGCCAGAGCCAGAACGAGCTGCCCTTGCCCCTGCCGATGATCGCCGTGGCTAGGCCGAAGAAGAAGGCGATGACGAGGTACTCGAATCCCATCGCCCCATTGTCGCGTCCAGGCGCTCGGGATGTCCGATCGAGCCGACCTCGGAGATGTCGCGGCGAAACGGCAGGCTCGCGGTCCAGTCGATCACCGCCCGGGTCTTGCGAGCGACACCCGGAATCTGGCTCATGTGGTAGGTCCGGGCCATCCACCAGGCGGGGAAGCCGCGGAAGGTGCGACCGCCGACTTTGCCGACCGCCTTGTAGCGGCCGAGGTTGACGAAGGAGGCGTTGCCGCGGTACTCGAAGGGACGGGCGCTGCCGATCCCCAGCTCGGCGGCGATGTTGCGAGCGGCGACCGGGCCCTGCCTGACGGCGTGCTGGGCCGTCGGCGGGCAGAGGCCGCCGCGCGGATCTGGTGCGGCGGCGCAGTCGCCGATCGCCCAGACCGAGTCCATGCCCTCGACCCGCAGGTTGCGGTCGACCGGGACGCGACCGCGCTCGTCGAGCGGCAGCGCGAGCTGGCGCAGGCTCGGGTGCGGGGAGACACCGGCGGTCCAGACCACGGTCCGGGTCGGCAGCGTCTCACCGGTGGCGATGCGGGCGCTGTCGGCGCGCACCTCCTCCAGCGTCGTGCCCAGGCGGATGTCGATGCCGCGGCCGCGCAGCTCGCCCAGCGCGTAGTCGGCGAGCCCGGCGTCGATCTCCGGCAGCACGCGATCAGCGGCCTCGACCAGCATCCAGCGCATCCCGTGCAGGCGCGCCCGCGGGTAGCTCTCGATCGCGTCGGCAGCGAAGTCCTGCAGCTCGGCGAGCGCCTCGAGGCCGGCGTAGCCGCCGCCGACGAAGACGTAGGTGAGCAGCTCCTCGCGCCGGGCCGCATCGTCGGTCGCGTTGGCCGCCTCGAGCGTCTCGATCACGTGGTTGCGCAGCCAGATCGCGTCGGCGAGGCTCTTGAAGCCGATCGCGTGCTCGGAGAGGCCGGGCACCGGCAGCACCCGGGAGACCGAGCCCAGCGCGAGCAGGAGCTGGTCGTAGGGAAGCCGCTCGACATCGCCTTCGCGGGTGCGCAGCTCGACCGTCTTGGCCACCGGGTCGTGGCCGATGATCGAGCCCAGCCGCAGGTAGGTGCGGCTGAGGATCTCGCGCAGCGGCGTCACCACATGACGCGGCTCCAGCGTCCCCGCGGCGGCCTCGGGCAGGAACGGCGTGTAGAGCATGAAGTTGGTGTCGTTGACCAAGACCAGCCGGGTCGACTGCCGCGGCAGGATGCGCTCCAGCTCCCGCGCGGCCATCGCCCCACCAAATCCCCCACCGGCGATGACGACGTTCCAGGCCATTACTTGAACTTAGCACTTTGTAACAACCTGTCACAAAGTTTCGAAAAGCACGACTATCCCTTTGACGCAGGGCTAGCTCCGATGGCGAATCTAGACTGCGCCTTGTGCCGCTCGCTGGCAGCGCCAAGCTCTTCTTTCGAGGCCCCATCTGGGCGGTGTCTGGCGCAGTGAGCGTTCTCGCGACCGCAGTCGGACTTACCGAGGTGGTCGATGGAGCGAGCCTCTGGATGTGGCTGTGCTTCGCCTCCCTGGCCCTGGTCGTTGCTTCCTTCTACAGCTTCCACCGCAACCGGATGGAGATGGAGGCAAAGAGGGAGTCATTGCCCCACAAGATTGATGACCTTCACCGGGAAGGGATCGATCTATTGGCTGAGCTGCGGACTCCCGTAAAGCCCGAGACAAAGAACGGCGACACCATGATCTCTGGCGAATGGGCACCCGAAGAGTGGTGGGAGAAAGTCGAAGCTTTCGAGCAGCGAATACGCGATCTCTTCATCGCTCGCTATCCGGGCCTCCTCTCCGACTATGGCAATGAACTCGAAGCGCAGCTACGTAAGCAACGCGAACAGGCAGTCGAGCCTCCCCCCTTGGGAGGGAGCAAGGGTGCCACCACCGAGAAGATGCTCGCCTTCGCAAACCACATGCGCCGCGGCCCCGCAAGGCGATTGGAAGCCAGTTTGGACGGCCTTACTGCCGCCCGGCACCGAGTCGCCGTTTCCCAGGCATAAATCTATCTATTTCTTACAGGGCATCCGATGGCCAAGATACTATTTAGAGGATGCTTTACGGCTCTCCAGAGCAGTTTGTTTCGCAGCTTCGCGGACCTTTTTCGGGAACAATTTCTTCATTGTCTCCTCGTCGGTCAGCTCGCGGGCTTTCTTCTTGCGTCGGGGCACTATGAACCTCCCTGATCTGATCGAGCAGTTCCGCTCCGAGGATAAGTGCCGGGAATACCTCGAAGACCTGCGCTGGCCCAACGGGGTGCGCTGCCCGCGTTGCGGCTTCGCGTCGGTCTCGAAAATCGAGAAGCGCAACCAGTGGGAGTGCAACGAGCCTTCATGTCGCTACCAATTCTCGGTCACGGCGGGGACGGTCTTTCACGACTCCCATCTTCCTCTCTGGAAGTGGTTCCTCGCGATCTACCTGATCGGGGAGTCCAAGAAGGGCATCAGCGCCAAGCAGCTCCAGCGGACCCTGGGCGTCTCCTACAAGACCGCCTGGTACCTGGGCCACCGGGTGCGCTCCGCGATGGAGGACGACTCGCCGGTCCCGCTCAAGGGGATCGTGGAGGTTGACGAGACCTGGCTCGGCGGCCGTCGCAGAGGGTCCGGCGGTAAATGGCGGGACCACAAGAAGATGATCCTGGGCGCCGTCGCCCGTGGTGGCGAGGTCCGGCTGGAGGTCCGCGAGGGCCCGGGCCAAGAGTCCAAAGCCTCCTACCAAAGCTTCGTCAAAACCCATGTGGACGGCAGGGCGGAAATGATCTTCACGGATTCCGATAGCTCGTGGGGCGACATGACCGACTCCAACACGGCTCACGAGAAAGTCGATCACCGCCGCGAAGAATGGGTTCGCGGCATCGTCCATACGAACACCATTGAGGGCGTCTGGAGCCTTTTCAAGCGCGGCGTGGTGGGCAGCTACCACCAGCTATCCGCGAAGCACCTGCCGGCCTACCTGGACGAGATGGCTTTCCGGTTCAACAATCGCGACAACGCATTCCTGTTCCGGGATACGCTGCTTCGGATGATTGCGGGCGAGACGCTTCCCTACGCGGAGTTGATTGCCGACGAGGAGCCAGTATCAGTCTGAGGGTGCTCGCTTGAAGCGCCCGTAGCGAACATCGCCTGGCTCCCAGGCGATTCCCTTGAAGAACTCACCGGGATCGATTTCGAGCGCCCCTGCGAGCTTGGCGACCGTATCCACGCGCGCCACTCGTAGCCCGCGCTCCAAGTGGCTGATCTCAGTGCGATGAAGGGATGCGCCCCAGGCCAGCGTCTCCTGCGACATGTCGGCTCGCTTGCGGATACGACGAAGGTTGTCCCCGAACTGCTTGGCGACCGTCATAGCCCCAACCTCTCGAAGACGAGGGCGGGGACAGTCAGCGCAAGCTCTTCGTCCTCCCAGCGAAGCAGTCGAGTACGAACGAGATGGCCGATTGCCGCCCCAACCTCAGGGGTATCGCCTAGCTCGGCCTTGAACTCCTTGCGGTGAACGCGCTTGGGGTGCCGATCAAGGGCAAGCGCGAGTACGGCTCGTTGCAGGCGCTCAGCGTCCTGCGGAGAACTCTTTTCCTGCATCGGAAGGCCTGACCTTTCGGTGCCAGGCCGGGGGGCGTTAGCGCGCCGCCCCGGCCGTTTGCAATGTCAGGCGAAGGTAGGGGCGAGCGGCGACGGATTCTCACCCTGTGTCAAGTACACAATCGTGTCGAAAAGCACTTTCGCGATCTCTGCCGCACGCGACAGGATGTAGCGCTAAGGTTTCGCTCAGGTTGTGTATTCACATCGAACGGCCCCGGGTGTGCCCCGGGGCCGTTTCTTTGCGGTGTGCCTTCTTAGCGGCCCGCGAGCTTCGTCGCGAGCGCGATCAGCGCCCGCAGGACGCCTGCATAGGCCAACAGGACCACCGCTGTCTCTGTGGTCACGCCCCAATAAGCAGCGGGCGCTGCAAGTTCGCCCCCCGGCTGGGCCCTACAGGCCCAACTTCTCGCGAATCAACCGGTTGACCTCGCCGCCGTCGGCGCGGCCCTTGGTCTCCTTCATCACGGCGCCGACGATGGCGCCGATCGCCTTGGCATTGCCGGAGCGGACCTGCTCGGCGGCCTTGGGGTTGGACTCGACCGCGGCCGCGACTATCGCCTCGAGCTCGCCGCTGTCTGAGATCTGGGCCAGGCCGTCGCGCTCGACGATCGCAGCGGGGTCGCCACCCTCGGCCACCAGGCCGGCGAGCACCGCCTTGCCGCTGCCGTGGGAGATCTTCTTCCCCTGGACCATCACCACCAGCGCCGCCAGCGCGGCGGGCTCGACCTTTGACTCCGTGGCGCTGACCTCGTCGTCCCCCTGGCGCAGCGCAGCCGCCAGCTCGCCGGTCACCCAGTTGGCTACGACGCGCGGCTCGACGCCCTCGCCCACCCCCTTCGCCACCTGCTCGAAGTAGCCGGCGGTCTCCGGGTCCGCCGCCAGCAGAGCGGCGGCGTCCTCGGCCAGGCCCATCTGCTCGCGGTAGCGCTCGGCCCGCGCCGCCGGCAGCTCGGGCAGCGACTCGCGCGCCTCGCGCAGCATCGCCTCGCTCGGCGCCAGCGGCACCAGGTCGGGCTCGGGGAAGTAGCGGTAGTCGTGCGCCTCCTCCTTCGAGCGCAGCGGGGTCAGGCTGCCGTCACTCGGGTTGAAGTGCAGGGTCTCCTGGGCCACCGTCCCCCCCGCCTCGATCAGCTCGCGCTGACGCGCCAGCTCGGCTTCGATTCCGCGCTCGAGGAAGCGGAAGCTGTTCATGTTCTTCAGCTCGGTCTTGGTCCCCAGCTCCTCGCTGCCGGCCGGCCGCACGGAGATGTTGCCGTCGACGCGCAGGCTGCCCTCCTCCATGTTGACGTCGGAGACGCCGAGCTGGCGCACCGTCTCGCGCAGCAGCCGCGCCCAGGCAGCGGCCTCGGATGCGCTGCGCAGGTCGGGCTCGGTGACGATCTCGACCAGCGGCGTGCCGCCGCGGTTGAAGTCGACCAGCGAGGCGCTGGAGCCGTGGATGCGGCCCGAGTCGCCGACGTGAATCGTCTTCGCCGCGTCCTCCTCGAGGTGGGCGCGGTGGATGCGGATATCGCCAAGGCGGCCGTTGCTCGCCAGCGGAATGTCGTACTGGCTGATTTGGTAGGCCTTGGGGCTGTCGGGATAGAAGTAGTTCTTGCGGTGGAAGATCGAGCGTGGCGCGACCTCGCACTCCAGCGCCGCGGCAATCTGCAACGCGTAGAGAATCGCCTGCTCGTTGGTCACCGGCAGAACCCCGGGATGGGCGAGGCAGATCGGGCAGGTGTGGACGTTGGGCTCGTCGCCGAAGGAGAGCTCGCAACCGCAGAACATCTTCGTCCTGGTCGCCAGCTGAACGTGGATCTCCAGCCCGATCACCGCCTCCAGCTCAGCCACCGCCGACTCCTTCCGGCCGGGCCTCGAAGCCAATTGCCTGCTCCAGCGCGTACGAGGCCTCGAGCAGCTTCTGCTCGCCGAAAGCCGGGGCGGCGATCTGGAAGCCCACCGGCAGCTTCGGGCCACCCCCGGCGGGCTCGGCCAATCCCGCCGGGATCGAGATCGCCGGGATGCCGGCGAGGCTCATCGGCACGGTGAAGAAGTCGTTGAGGTACATCGCCAGCGGATCGGCGGTCTTCTCGCCGAGGCCGAAGGCGACCGAGGGCGAGGTCGGGGTGACGACGAAGTCGACCTCCGCGAAGGCGGCGGAGAAGTCTTCGGCGATCCGCGTGCGGACCTTCTGAGCCTGGCCGTAGTAGGCGTCGTAGTAGCCCGAGGAGAGCGCGTAGGTGCCGAGCATGATGCGTCGCTTGACCTCGGCCCCGAAGCCCTCGGCGCGGGTCGTCTCGTACATCTCGATCAGGTGCCCGCCGGTCTCGGCCCGCATCCCGTAGCGGACGCCGTCGTAGCGGGCGAGGTTGGACGATGCCTCGGCGGGGGCGATCACGTAGTAGGCGGAGATGCCGTGCTCGGCGTGGGGCAGCGAGGTCTCCGTGATCTCGCCGCCAAGCCGCTCGATCGTCGCCAGCGTCGCCTCGAACACCTCGCGCACGCCCGGCTCGATCGCGTCGCGCGCCAGGTCCGCCGGCACGCCGAACCGCAGGCCCGTCAAGTCCTCGCGGTCGGGCAGCCGCGGCGCCTCGGCAAGGCCGACCGAGGTCGAGTCGCAGGGGTCGGCACCCTGCAGGATCGCCAGCATCAGGGCGGCGTCGCTGACGTCGCGGGTCAACGGACCGCACTGGTCGAGCGAGGAGGCGAAGGCGATCATCCCGTAGCGCGAGATCGCGCCGTAGGTCGGCTTCAGGCCGACGATGCCGCAGAGGGCGGCCGGCTGGCGAATCGAGCCGCCGGTGTCGGTGCCGATCGCCCAGGGCGCCAGGCCGCCGGCGACCGCCGCCGCGGAGCCACCTGAGGAGCCGCCGGGCACCCGGGTCCGATCCCATGGGTTGAGCACCGGCCCGTAGGCCGAGTTCTCGTTCGAGGACCCCATCGCGAACTCGTCCATGTTGGTCTTGCCGAGGATCGGCGCCCCCGCCTCGATCAGCCGGCGCACCGCGGTCGAGGTGTACGGCGGCCGGTATCCCTCGAGGATCCGCGAGCCGGCCGTGGTCGGCACCCCCTCGGCGCAGAAGATGTCCTTGACCGCGATCGGGGCCACGCAGGGGCGCTCCACCGCGATCGCGGCGCCGTCATCGCCGTCGGCGCGCCACAGGTACGCGTTCAGCTCATCGCCCGCCGCCGCCTCGCTCCAGGCCTTGCCGTACTCAGCCGGCGAGAGCTCCCCATCGCACATCGCCCGGTGGGCCTCGAGGGCCGTCAGCTCAAGCATGTCCGCCACCTAGCCCTCGGCCTGCGGCGAGGGGACTCGGAAGGCCCCGTCGACCGGATCCGGCGCCGAGGCCAGCGCCACATCCCTCGGCAAGCTCTGATGCGGCTCGTCCTCCCGCAGCACGTTCTCGAGCTCGACCACGTGCGAGGTCGGCGCAACGCCATCAAGGTCCAGCGCGGCAATTCGATCAACGTGCTCGAGGATTCCCGAAAGCTCCCCGGCCATGGTCTCGACCTCAGCCTCATCAAGCCCGAGGCGGGCCAACTTGGCGACATGAAGTACCTGCTCCCGGTCGATCACGCGGCGGATTCTAGGGGTGCGGGTAGGGGGTGGAGCGTCTTGTACTTTTTCGGCGCCCACCCAGCGGCGCCAGCAGGTTCCGATCCACCGAAAAAGTTAAGCGGAACCCCCTACCCGCACCCCTCCAGCCCATAGAGTCCTGCCCGATGCGAGGAGAGACGGCGGAGAAGTTCGTAGTCCTCAGCCTGCGGCTCCTCGCCGTCAGCTTCGCCGTGGTCGGCATCCTCTTCATCGCCACCCCCAACGGGGTCGGCAACGTCATCTCCGACCTCGGCGATTCACTGGGCAGCTTCACCCGCGCGCCGCACACCGAGGAGCAGCTCTGGCTGGCGCTCGCCTTCGCCTACATGGTCCTGATCACCGGGATCTGCCTGGTGGCCCAGGCCGACGTGGTCCGCTACCGGCCGCTGCTGCTGCTCTTGGCCGCGGGCAAGACCGCCTCCTCGCTCGGCTCGCTCGGTTTTTACCTCTTCGACCAGGACGTCTTCATCTACCTGCTGAACTTCCTCGTCGACGGCTTCCTGGCCCTGCTGTCGCTCTGGCTCTGGACCCTGGTGGGCCGGGTCGGCCGCGCCAGCGCCCCCGGCTGACAGCGCCCGCCGGGGCTTTCGTCCGCCGAGCAGCGCACCCTGAGCGCGATCTGCGCGGCGATGGCGCCGGGCGTCGACGGCCTGCCCGCGGCTGAGCGCGAGGTCGACGTCTCCGGCCCGGTGGCCGGGTTCCTCGGCTCGCTCTCGCCCAGGGCGCTCTCGCGGATCAAGCTCGGCCTGCGCGCCTTCGAGCTGCTGCCCTTCCCCTGGCGCTTCAGCCGCCTCGACCTCGCCGCCCGCGAGGACTTCCTGCGCCGCATGGAGGGCTCGCGCTTCAGCCTCCACCACGAGCTGCTGCTGATGGGGAAGGTCTTCACCACCCTCGGCTACGCGGTTGCGCCGGAGGTCGAAGAGCGGATCGGCTTGCGGGTGAGCTGTCGCCTGGCGGACGGCTCCCTGCCCGAGCCAAGCGGTCCGCTGGGGGACGTCGACCCCGTCGGAGAGGGCGAGGAATGCGACGTCGTCGTCGTCGGCTCCGGGGCCGGCGGCGCGGTCGCCGCGGCGACCCTTGCCGAGGCGGGGCTCGAGGTGATCGTGCTCGAGGCGGGAGAGAGCTACAACCGCGACAGCTACCCGAGCGACCCGCTCGAGGCGATCACCTCGCTCTACCGCGACGGCGGCCTGACGATCGCCGAGGGTCGCCCGCAGATCCCGCTGCCGGTGGGGCGCACGGTCGGCGGCACGACGGTGGTCAACTCCGGGACCTGCTTCCGCGCCCCCGAGCCGGTGCTCGAGGACTGGCGCCGCCGCTTCGGCGTCGAGTGGGCCGGCGAGCTCGGCGCCGATTTCGCCGCGGCCGAGGAGTTCCTCCGCGTCACCCCGCTCGACCCCGAGCGAATGGGGCGCAACGGACAGCTGGCGATGGAGGGCGCCGCGGCGCTGGGCGCCTCCGGCGGGCCGATCGCCCGCAACGCCGGAAGCTGCGTGCAGTGCAGCTCCTGCCCCTTCGGCTGCGAGATCGACGCCAAGCGCGGCATGCACGTCAGCTACCTGCCCCGTGCGGTTGCCGCCGGGGCGCGCCTGCGGGCCGGCGTCGACGCGCGCGCCGTCCTGGTCGAAGGCGGGCGAGCGGCCGGGGTGCGCTGCGTCACCGGCGACGCCGGCGCAGGCAACGGGCGGCAGCGCGCCTACACCGTCCGCGCCCGGCGCGCGACGATCATCGCCGGCGGCGCCCTGGGCACGCCGGAGCTGCTGCTGCGCTCCGGGCTCGGCGGCCGCCAGGTCGGGCGCAACCTCCACATCCACCCCGCCTGCTGGGTCGGCGCCCGCTACGAGGAGGAGGTGCGCGGCTGGGACGGAGTGATGCAGAGCTACTACGTCGACCAGTGGGAGCCGCAACGGCTGCTGCTCGAGGCGACCTTCACGCCGCTGGCCTTCGGCGGCGCCTGGCTGCGCGGGACCGGGCGCGAGCACCAGCGGGCGATGCTCGAGTTCGGCCACGTCGGCTCGATCGGCGTCCACCTCTCCGACGAGTCAGCGGGCCGCATCCGGCTCGCGGGCGACGGCTCGCTGCGCGCCGCCTACAAGCTCACCAAGGCCGACGCCGGCCGCCTCACCTTCGGCATCGCCCGCGCCGCCGAAATCCACTTCGCCGCCGGCGCGACCGAGGTCTACCCCAACATCGCTCGCGCCGGGGTGCTGACGCAAAGGAACCTGGCCGACTTCGAGGCGACAAGCTTCAAGCCCGCGGAGCTGCGGCTCGAGGCCTTCCACCCGATGGGCACCGCCAGGATTGCCGCCGAAGGCGAAGGTGCCTGCGCCTCGAACGGTTCGGTGAACGGCATCAACGACCTCTACGTCGCCGACGCCTCGCTCTTCCCAACCTCGGTCGGCGTCAACCCGATGATGACGGTGATCGCCTTCGCCAAGCGGATCTCCGGCCAGCTCTTGCAAGAGGGGGACGGCTAGCCCCTCTCAAAACGAGCGGCGGGAGCCGCTCTTGAGTGTTTTGAGAGGGGCTAGCCGTCCCCCTCCCAACCCGCTCCCGTTTTGGGAAGGGTCACGCGTCACGTCCCAACCCGGCTCATTGGGTTGGGGCCCGCTCCTCCCCCGCTTTAGCTGCTTGGCGGGGGCGGCGGGGGCGGAGGTGTTGAAGACGGGGGCGGCGGGGGTGGCGGCGTGCCCTGGGCAGGCGGCGCCGGTGGTGCTGGCGGCGGGGGTGGTGTGGAAGACGGCGGGGGTGGAGGAGGCGTCGTGCCGCCGCGGCTGGAAAGGCTGTCGGCCGCGTCGCCAAAGGTGATCCCGTCCTCGCGCATCGCGCTGTAGCCACCGTAGGCGATGCCGCCGGCCGAGATCAGGCCGAGGAAGATGCCGATGCTGAGCGAGACGTCGACGCCCACGGCCCCATCCAGGCCGCCCAGATCCGGGGTATCGACGATGCGGAAGAGGATCAGCAGGACCGAGATCGCGCCGAGGACGGTGACGATTGTGCTCATCGGAACGATCGGCTCGGCGGTCGAGTCGCTGAGCCGGAGGCCGGCCATCACCAGCGCCGCGATGATCGTCCCCAGGAGCACGATCGGGATGAAGTCGAGCGTGTCCCAAGCGTTGCCACCGCCGCCGTACGTTGCCCCGGCAAAACCCGCAACTTCGACGCCGAACCAGTCGAAGAACATGAAAACGAAGAGCAGGATCGCCGAGACCGCCGCGATCTTCTCGCCTGTGTTCAGCTTGTCTACATCCATCTGCACGTCCTCCGGGGCTAGGGGTCGGGCCGACCCTACACCCGCGCTCGGGCGGCAGCCAGCGTATTGACGAGCAGCATCGCAATCGTCATCGGCCCGACCCCACCCGGCACCGGCGTGATCGCCGCGGCCACCTCCTTCGCGGCCGCGAAGTCGACGTCTCCGCGCAGCCCATCCTCGGTGCGGTTGATGCCGACGTCGATCACGACCGCCCCGGGCTTGACCGCCTCGGCGCCAAGCAGGCCGGGAACCCCGACGGCCGCGATCAGCACGTCGGCGCGGCGACACACCGCCGCCAGGTCGCGGGTGCGCGAGTGGCAGACGGTCACGGTGGCGTTTGCCGCCAGCAGCAGGCGGGCGACCGGCACGCCGACCAGCTTCGAGCGCCCGACGACGACGACCTCGAGGCCCTCCAGCCCGACGCCCTCGTGATCGAGCAGCTCCATCACTCCGGCCGGCGTGCAGGGGACGAGGCCCGGAATGCCATGGGCGAGCAGGCCGGCGTTGACCGGGGTCAGCCCGTCGACGTCCTTGCCGGGGTCGATCGCGGCGACCACGTGATCGGGGTCGATGTGCTCCGGGACCGGGAGCTGGACGAGGATGCCGTCGACGCCGGGATCCCGGCCCAGCTCCGCGACCAGCTCCAGCAGCTCCTCCTCGCTCGTCTCGGCGGGCAGGCCGTGATGCACGGAGCGCATCCCGACCTCCTCGCAGGCGCGGTGCTTGCCACCGACGTAGACCTCGGAGGCCGGGTCGTCGCCGACGATCACGGTGACGAGGACCGGCGTGCGGCCGTGCTCGGCCTCGAAGGCGGCGACTTCGCCGGCGACCCGGCTTCGCACGCCCGCCGCCACCGCCTTGCCGTCGATGATCCGCGCCGCCACCGCTACCGCCTCCTGATCGGGGCGTAGTCGGCCATCAGCTTGCGCTCGGCGCCCTCGCCGGCGAAGCGCACGACGACGATGCCGCCCGGCTCGACCGCGGTGACGACGCCGTCGCCGAAGCTGGCGTGGACGACGTCGTCGCCGGTGCGAAGCTCCAAGGTCGGGCCGGGATCGACCGGCAACCCCGCCGCGTCGGTCGAGGCCGACTCCCAGCCGAGGCCCCCAGCGTGGCCCGGGGCGCTCGAGTGGCGCTCGGTCAGCTCCGCCGGCAGCTCGTCGATGAAGCGCGAGGGGAGGTTGCGCTCGGCCCTGCCGAAGAGCCGCCGTTCGCGCGCCCAGGTCATGTAGAGCCGGCGACGGGCGCGGGTGATGCCGACGTAGCAGAGGCGCCGCTCCTCCTCCTCTCCCCCCTCTTCCAGCGCGCGCATGTGGGGGAAGGCGCCGTCCTCGCAGCCGACGATGAAGACCGTGTCGTACTCCAGGCCCTTGGCGTTGTGCAGGGTCATCAGCGTGATCAGCGACTCCTCCTGGCTCAGCCCGTCCTGCTCGGTGTAGAGGGAGATCTGCTGCAGGAACTCCTCCAGCGGCGAGGCCTCGCCCTCGCCCTCGATCTCGTGGTTGGCATCGAACTCGGCGGCGACGCCGACCAGCTCCTCGAGGTTCTCGGCCCGGCCCTCGGCCTCGATCGTCCGCTCGGCAGCGAGCCCGTCGAGGTAGCCGCTCTCGCGCAGGACCGCCTCCAGCAGCTCCGCCACCGGCGCCTCGTCCGCCCGCGCCCGCAACCCTTCCATCATCTCGTGGAAGCGCGAGACCGCCTTGATCGCGGCGCCGCTGAGGCCGGGCACGTCCTCGACCTGGCCGGCCACCTCCCAGATCGGCAGGCCGGTGGTGTTCGCGTGGGCGGCCAGCCGGCCCTGGCTGGTGTTGCCGATCCCGCGCCGCGGCGAGTTGACGATGCGGGCGAAGGAGACCTGGTCGGAGGGGTTGACCAGGAGGCTGAGGTAGGCGACCGCGTCCTTGACCTCGGCCCGCTCGTAGAACTTGGTGCCGCCAATCACCTGGTAGGGCAGCTCGAAGCGCACCAGCGTGTCCTCGAGCACCCGGCTCATCGCGTTGGTCCGGTAGAAGACGGCAACCTCCTCGCGCTTGAGGCCCTCCTGCTCCCCAAGCCGCTCGATCTCTCCCGCCACCCAGCGCGCCTCCTCGTGCTCGTCGGAGAGCTCGGAGAGCTGCACCGGCTCGCCGCCGACGATCTCGGTCCAGAGCCGCTTCGGCCGCCGCTCGCGGTTGCGTTCGACCACGGCGTTGGCGGAGGAGAGGATGGTCTGGGTCGAGCGGTAGTTCTGCTCGAGCTTGACCACCTCGGCCTCGGGGAAATCGCGCTCGAAGTCGAGGATGTTGCGAATGTCGGCGTGCCTGAAGCCGTAGATCGACTGGTCCTCGTCGCCGACGACCATCAGGTTGCCGTGCTCGGCGGTGAGCAGCTGCAGGAGCCGGTACTGGGCGTGATTGGTGTCCTGGTACTCGTCGACGAGGAGGTAGCGGAAGGTGCGGCGCCAGCGTTCCCGCACCTCCTCGAAGAGCTCGAGGGCGTTGACCGTGCGGACCAGCAGGTCGTCGAAGTCCATCGCGTTGGCCGCCAGCATCCGCTTTTCATAGAGCTCGTAGGCCGCCGCCGCCGTTTCCTCGAAGACGCTGCCCTGGGCCTGGGCGAAGGCGGCCGCGTCGAGCAGATTGTTCTTGGCGCCGGAGATCTGGCTGCGGATCGAGCGCGGTGGGTAGCGTTTGGGGTCGATGCCCAGCTCGGCCATGCAGCGTTTGAGCATCCGCCGCGAGTCGGACTCGTCGTAGATCGTGAAGCTGCGCGAATAACCGAGTCGCTCGGCGTCGGCGCGCAGCATCCGCGCGCAGGCGGAGTGGAAGGTCGTCACCCACATCGCCCGGGCGGAGCGGCCGACCAGCGCCTCGACCCGCTCGCGCATCTCCTTCGCCGCCTTGTTGGTGAAGGTGATCGCCAGGATCTCACCCGGGCGGGCGGCGCCGGTCGCGAGCAGGTAGGCGATGCGGTGGGTCAGGACGCGGGTCTTGCCGGAGCCGGCGCCGGCCACGACCAGCAGCGGGCCCTCGCCGTAGCGGACCGCCTCGCGCTGGGGATCGTTGAGGCCGGCGAGCAGCCGCTCAGCGCGATCGGCGCCGGGCTCGGTCGGCGCCCCCTCGGGCACCTCGTTTCCTTCCGCAGGGGTCTCCAGCTCGCTCTGAAGCGTCACCATCCGAGCATAGCCAGGGGCGCGGCGGGCGCTGCGAGGCGGGACCGGAGCGGTGCCCCGCCTCAGCCGCCGGCAGAGGAGCGGCCGGTGCGCTCGTGCAGCTCCGCGGCGGTCGGGTCCGGAGAGTCGGCGCCGTCGAGCTCGGCCAGCCGCCCCTCGAGCTCCGCGATCCGCTGCGAGAGCGACTTGATCGCCTCGGCGATCGGGTCGGGCAGGTGGATCCAGTCGGCGTCGGGGCCCTCGACCCGCTTGCCGTCGACCTTGACCGGGTGGCCGGGATTGCCGACCACCGTCGCGTAAGGCGGCACGTCCTCGACCACGACCGTGTTGGCGCCGATCTTAGCGCCGTCGCCGACGGCGATCGGGCCCAGCAGCTTGGCGCCGGAGCCGACGGTGACGTTGTCGCCCAGGGTCGGGTGGCGCTTGCCGCGCTGGAAGCCGGTGCCGCCCAGCGTCACCCCCTGGTAGAGCGTCACCCGCCTGCCGATCTCGGCGGTCTCGCCGATCACGACGCCGGAGCCGTGGTCGATGAAGAGCTCGCGACCGATCTTCGCCGCCGGGTGGATCTCGACCCCGGTGACCGCTCGGGTCAGATAGGCGAGCAGGCGCGGCGCCAGGGGAACCCCGGCCTCGTCGAGGGCGTGGGCGAAGCGGTGGGCAAGCAGGGCCTGCACGCCGGCCCAGCTGGTGAGGATCTCCAGGGCCGAGACGCCCTGGGCGGCGGGATCGCGGTCGCGCGCGGCGGCGACGTCCGCCTTGATCTCGTCGATTACGCGCTTCCAGGCATTCACGGTGAGAAGAAGGGTAGGGACACGTAGCGCTCGCCCGAGTCGCAGACGACCGTCACCACCCGTTTTCCCGCCATCTCCGGCCGCGCCGCGATCTCCAGGGCGGCCTTGATGTTGGCGCCGGCGGAGATGCCGGCCAGCACCCCCTCGCGCTTGGTGGCGAGGCGGGCGGTCTCGAGCGCGTCCTCGTCGGAGACCGAGACGATCTCGTCGATCACGGACCGATCGAGCACGGGGGGAACGAAGCCCGCGCCGATTCCCTGGATCTTGTGCGGCCCGGGGACGCCGCCGGAGAGCACCGGTGAGCTGGCCGGCTCGACCGCGACGATCAGGGTCTCGGGGCTGCGCTCGCGCAGCATCCGCCCGACGCCGGTGATCGTGCCGCCCGTGCCGACGCCGGCGACGAAGGCGCCGACCTCTCCCTCGGTGTCGCGCCAGATCTCCTCGGCGGTCGTGCGCCGGTGCACCTCCGGGTTGGCGGGGTTGGAGAACTGCTGCGGCATGAACCCCTTGCGTTGCTCGCGGATCTCCTCGGCCAGCTCGACCGCCTCGGTCATCCCCCCCAACGACGGCGTCTCCCGCACTTCCGCCCCGTAGGCCCGCAGCAGCTTCGAGCGCTCGCGGCTCATCCCCTCGGGCAGGGTGAGGATCAGCTCGTAGCCGCGCGCCGCGCAGACCATCGCCAGGGCGATCCCGGTGTTGCCGCTGGTCGGCTCGACGATCACCGACTTCCCCGGCTTGACCAGCCCGTCCCGCTCGGCCGCGTCGATCATCGCCATCCCGATCCGGTCCTTGACCGAGCCACCGGGATTGAGGTACTCGAGCTTGACGCAGATCTCCCCGCCCAGCCCCTCGCCGAGCCTGCGCAGCGCCACCAGCGGCGTATCGCCGACAACCGCCGAAGCCTCCGCCCCGACCCTCATCAGATGAAGTACATGCCGAGCAGGGGGACGCAATCCCGCATGGGCAAGCGGTTTGCTGTTTTCGTGCGCCAGTTATGCGCCAGTTGGTGCGCCAGTAAGCACCGCGCCAGCCGCGCGGGCGGCTTCTTCGTCCCGCTCTCTCTGGGCGCTGAGGTAGGCATCAAGCAGCCGCGCTCCCTCGGCCTCTGACCCCGGCATCAAGTGGCCATAGCGATCCAGCGTGATCGAAATGTTGGCGTGGCCCATGAAGGTCTGTAGCGCCTTGGCATTGACCCCGGCGGCGATCATCAGTGAGGCGAAGGTATGGCGGCACTCGTGCAGCGTAATGCGCTTAAGCCCCGCATCTCGCCAAGCCTTGTCGGCGCGCTTCGTCAGCTTCGAGGGATCGGGCGTTTCGCCGGTCACGGGGCTAAAGAATTGACCAGGGCTGTTGTAGCCGCTGGCAGTGACCTCGCGTCTAGGAAGTTTCGGAGGACGGCACCGATCGGGGCTTGGGCCAACGTCGGACAAGTGGCCCTCAAAGAAGATGGGCGAGCGTGAGGATCGAGTTTGCGAGACCGACGATCATCGCCGGCGTGGCAGATGCATCCTGAAGTCGTTTCAGGGCCGCCCTTATCGCGCCCTTGTCTTCCTGCCCTGTCGCCTCGGCGAGCGATCGGAGCCCCTCGGCAACCTCTGCATCGGCCTCGGCGTCAACGTCTATGTTCACATTGCCATCGCCTGCCCGGGCGTGGATTCCGACAGCTCGAGAGCCGGGGGCTCCGCCGTGCGCGATGCCGACCACCCCTGGTCCGGCTCCAGGCCCACCTACGGCCATCATGCCGACGTTCATGATCCGGAAATTGAACTGGTTGGGGTTCTGCTCGATCGACTTAGCGATCACCGCGAACAATTGCGCCGCTTCCTCGGCCGTCATGGCATTGAGTCTAAGCAGCGAGCAGTCAAGGCAGTGGAGGCTCCCAACCGACGACCTTGCCGAGTTACCGCACAGCCGTCGCGATTACTGCCTTTGGGCTTTACGCGGGCGTCAGCGGGCGATCCGGTCAGCGTAGCTGTCGCGACGTGCAGCGGGCCGCTCTTCTCGCCCTCATCGGCGAGATAAAGCACGACTCCCTCTTGCAGCGATTCAAAAAGCTCGTCAAGGGTGTCTCCGGAGGCAAAGCAGCCGGGCAACTCTGGAACGTCCGCCCAGTAGCTGCCGTCCTCAATATGGATACGCGCGGTTAGCTCCATAAGTGAAGTTCCAGAATCGCCTGGGCTAGGCCGGTTGGGTAGTCGCGCCCCTTGTGCTGCGGGAGCGTGATTGGGCGACGGCCGGGCTTGGTCACCTTTACCTGATGCTTGCCGCCGCGAGCTTGCGTCCAGCCGTTTTCCTTCAACAGCTTGATCGCCTTCTTCTGACTAAGCGTCCCCTTCATCGGCTGAGGACCGTAGCCTCCGATGCGGCGGAAACGTTTCGGCGTCGCGCCTTCGGTAGACCAGAAATAGCCGGATTCAGCCGGACGGGGCCGCCTAAGCAAGCGGGTGCCAGTGGCGTGCAGCCCGACTAGATGAAGTACATGCCCGAGCCGGCGGCCTCGGCCTCGCGGCGGGCGACTTCGGCGATCGTGGTCTGGCCGAAGACCTTGCGCAGGGCGGTGACGCCCTCGGCCCAGATGCCGCCGGCCTCGTCGGCCTCCTGGCCGACCTTGCCGTCGAGCGCCTGGACGACCTCGAGCACGCTGATCTCCTCGGCCGGGCGGGACAGGGTGTAGCCGCCTTTCATCCCGCGGTGGCTGGTCAGCAGGCCGGAGCGACGCAGAGTCGAGAAGAGCTGCTCGAGAAACTGCTCCGGGATGTCGCGGCGCTCGGCCAGCTCCTTGATCGGAACCGGCCGCTCACCGGAACGAGCCAGCTCCGCCATCGCGACGACCGCGTAGCGCGACTTCGAGGTGATCGAGATCACAAATGTCTTTCTACCGCACCGCCCGGACCAGCCTGGGTTAGGATCGTGGTGACTTGGGCTCCAGGGCTGACGATGGAGCCGTCGGCGAAACCCGAGACATGGGGAAGCAGTCCTGAGCGAGCGTCCACAGTGCCTTGTAATCGATGGTCACCCGATCGTCCGGCTTGGCGTGCGCAGGGCGCTCCAGGATCATTTCGAGATCCAGGAGGCGACCAGCCGCTACGAGGGCGTCGAGCTGGTCCGGGACATCGGCAGCTTCGACGTGGCGATCGTCGACATGCGGCGCTGGACCGGCGGCGCCCACGCTGAACCGATCGGCGCCACCGAGACGATTCGCGCGCTGCTCAAAACCGAACCCGGGCTCGGAATCGTCGCCCATGGCGAGCGCGCCGAGCGCCACCTCGCCAGCGCTGCCCTGCAGGCCGGCGCCAGCGCCTACGTCTCACGCACGGCCAGCACCGAGGAACTTCAGCGGGCGACCCACGCCGCCCTTGCCCAGGAGCGCTTCGTCGACCCCGCCGTGCCCCCACGGGGCAGTCGCGGCAAGCTGACCAAGCGCCAGCGAGAAATCCTCCAGCTCCTCGCCAACGGCGAATCGACCACGGTCGCAGCCCGCGAGCTGGACCTCAGCGAAGAAACGATCAAGACCCACACCAAGAACGCGCTGGCGCGGCTGGAAGCGAGAAACAGGACGCACGCCGTGGCCATTGCCCTTCGAGAGTCCTTGATCGAGTAGAACCACCGTTCTCGCGGGGGTGGCATCGATCTGAGGGCCAACCTGAGGAGCTACTGCACCGGAAGGGTGGTGCCAGATCGGTGACAGGACCCGCCGCGCCTAAACGCTAGATCCAACCCCGATCACGGGCGGTGAGAACGGCCTGAGCGCGGTCGACGGCGCCGATCTTGCCGTACACGTTGTGGAGATGGGTGCGGATCGTCGAGACCGAGAGCTGCATTTCGCCCGCTATCTGCTTGTAGACCATGCCCTCGGAGAGATGGCGGAGGACGTCGAGCTCACGGGCTGAGAGCGGGCAGGGCTCCGAGATTCGCGAGGCGTCTCCGCCCGCGTAGGGAAGCTCGTAGAGGAGGCTGCGGAGGCCCTCGGGGGCGAAGCCGCAGCGTTTGGCCGAGGCGTGCAGCCGGTCCGGGGCGACCGCCTCTCCCTGGGCGTAGTGGGCGACCATGTCCGCCGTTGCGACCACGGCGGCCAGGCCCTCGGCGTCGTCGGCGTGGTGGCGCTCGATCGCCACCGCGATGCGCTGCGGCAGGTTCCAGCGCCGCGCCAGCACGCCGCCGACCAGGGCGTGATCGATGCCGAGCCGATCGCGTTCCTCGCGCAGCCGCTGCTCGGGCGTCTTTGCCACCGCATCGAGGTGGCCGCGATCGCCGGGATGGAGGTTGGCGATGACGAGGCGCCCGACGTCGTGCAGCAGCGAGGCCACGGCCAGTTCATCGCGGTCCTCCCAGCCAATCGCGCGGCCGATCTCCTCCGCTGCCTGCTGGGTGGCGAGGGAGTGGACGCGGAAGCGCTCGGGCCGCATCTCGCGGCCGCCGTTGGTCTCGAAGAAGTCGAAGACGGGTGCCGTGCCGGCGATCGCCAGCACCCCCGATGGCCGCAGGATCTCGATCGCCTCGGGCACGCTGCCCACCGTGCCCGCGCCACCGCTGCGGTTGGCAAAGCGCAGGACGGAGATCGTCAGGCCGACATCGGAGGAGACCGTTTCGATCAGATCACCGAGGCGGCTCGTCTCAGCCGTCGCCGCGTGCATCACCCGGGCGCGGGACTCCATCAGGACAGGGAATTTCTCCACCGCCTCGAAGGCGGCGGCGAGGCGGGCGCCGGGCGCGGGTTTACCGCTGCCCTTGCGACGCGTGGCGTCCGCTTTCACCTTGCCGTTGGTATGTGGCTTGATCGTCTCCATGCGGAAATGACGCTCCGCAAGACTCATCGGCAGCCGAGGACGCACGGTTTAGCCCATGCATCCCCAAAATTAAGGTGCAGTTGGTATTTGGCTGTCCAATAAGGAGCGGCCGAGCGCCCGCGCTTGTCCGTCAGGACTGCAGGCGCGCCAACGCTGCGTCGATGCGGGAGAGCGATTCCTCGCGCCCCAGCGCGGCGAGCGACTCGAAGATCCCCGGCGACACCGAGGTGCCCGTGATCGCGACCCGGATCGGCTGGTAGACCTTGCCCGGCTTGGCGCCAAGGCGCTCCGGAAGCGGGTCGAGCGCCGCCTCGACCGCTGCCGGGTCGAATCCCTCCGCGGCCTCCAGCGCCGCTCGAGCGGCCTCCAGAGCCGCTCCAGCGCCATCGACCATCACCTTGCGCCAGGACTTCTCGTCGTCGACCGGTGGCTCGAAGAGAAAGCGGATCAGGGCCCAGACCTCGTCCAGGGTCTGGGCTTTCTCCTGGGCGATCGCACAGGCGGCACGCAGGCGCTCGTCCGGCTCGCGCTCGAGGTGACGGGCGACGGCGGCCGTGTACTCGTCAAGGGAGAGCTCGCGCATGAAACGACCGTTGACCCAGCGCAGCTTCTTCTCGTCAAAGATCGCCGCCGAGCGGCCGACGTCCGGCACCCGGAAGCGCTTCACCAGCTCCTCCGTCGACATCAAGGTGGTGTCGTCGGTCGTGCCCCAGCCGAGCAGGGCCAGGTAGTTGCGCACGGCCGCCGGCAGGTAGCCGGCCTCGCGCAGCTCCTGCACGGAGGCGGCGCCGTGGCGCTTGGAGAGCTTCTTGCCGTCGGGCCCGTGCAGCAGCGGCAGGTGCGCGTAGCGAGGCGGCTCGTGGCCCAACGCGGCGAGGACGAGCAGCTGCTTGGGCGTGTTGGAGAGATGGTCGTCACCGCGCACCACCTCGGTGATCCCCATCTCGGCGTCGTCGACCGCGACGGCGAAGTTGTAGAGGACCGAGTCGTCGCCGCGGGCGATGACGAAATCGTCGTAGCTGCGGTTGGGAAAGCTGACCGGGCCGCGGATCAGGTCCTCGACCACCGTCTCCCCCTCGTCGGGCACGCGCAGTCGCACCGCAGCGCCAGGCGTATCGACCGGCTCGCCTCGATAACCGCGACCGGCGCCGTGCTCGGTCTTCCAGGCCTCCACCTCCTTGGCGGTTGCAGAGTCGCGGTAGGCGGCGCCGGACTCGAGCAGCCGCTGCAGCGCCTCCGCGTGGCGCTCGGCCCGCGAGGCCTGGGAGATCGGCCCCTCGTCCCAGTCCAGCTCGAGCCAGCGCAGCGCGTCGAGGATCTGCTCGACGTTCTCCTCGGTGGAGCGCTCGCGGTCGGTGTCCTCGATCCGCAGCACCAGCTTGCCGCCGTCGTGGCGAGCGGCAAGCCAGTTGTAGAGAGCGGTGCGAGCGCCGCCGATGTGCAGGGCGCCGGTTGGCGAAGGGGCGAATCGAAGGCGGATTTGAGATTCGTCAGGCACGGTCTTGACCGAGGCGCATACTTCCACAAGGATCGAGACCGGCTCACAGCTCGTCTCCGAACACACAACAGGCCCACCGAGGCGGGCCTGTTGTGAGAGAAGCTGCTCCGCAAGCAGCCCGGTCGTGAAACCGATCCTGCCTCAGCGTCAGCAACGCCCTTGACTAGAGATGAGGAGCGTAGCGCAGGGCATCTGACACCGTCAAAACCATCCCCCCGGCAGGATTCGAACCCGCGACCTCGTCTCTAGTCAAGAGCGCGCTCTATCCGCTGAGCTACGGGGGGACGCGCCGACGATATGCCTGGAATTCGCCGCCCTACGGCACTTCACACAATTGGCTCCATAGGATGCGGATCTCATGCTCATTGGCGCGCATGTCTCCACATCTGGCGGACTCGACAAGGCGATCGAGCGCGGCAGCGAGCGCGGTTGCGAATCGATCCAGATCTTCAACCAGAGCCCGCGCATGTGGCGGCCGACGAAATACGGGCCAGACGACTTCGTCGCCTTCAAAGAGGCGATGGCGAATTCGCCGATCGAAGCGGTGGTGATCCACGCCGTCTACCTGATCAATTGCGCCAGCAAAGACAAGGAGCTGCGGAAGAAGTCGCAGGCCTCGCTCACCCACGCGCTGCGGATCGGCGATGAAATCGGCGCTGCCGGCGTCGTCCTCCACCCAGGAGCGCAGGTGAAAGAGCCACTGGGGCCGTCGATGAAGCGTGCGGCGAAAACGATTGCCGCGGCGCTGAAAGACAGCGAGAACTGCCCACTGCTGCTCGAGCAGACGGCCGGCCACAAGGGCCTGCTCGGCCGCGACTTCGACCAGACCGCCGAGCTGATCGAGGGGGCCGGCGGCGGCGTGCGCCTCGGCCTCTGCCTCGACTCCTGCCACCTCTTCGTGCAGGGCTACGACGTCACCGACGAAGAGTACCTGGCGGCCGTGGTCGACGAAGCGGACTCCAAGGTCGGCCTCGACCGCCTGCAGTGCCTCCACGTCAACGACGCCGCAGCCCCCCTCGGCTCCTGCCGCGACCGCCACGCCAACCTCGGCAAGGGCGAGATGGGCAAACAGGGTCTGGCCGCCTTCCTCTCCGAGCCCCGCTTCGAGGGCCTACCCGCGACTTTGGAGACGCCGGGACCAGCCAAGAAAGGCGCCGACCGCAAGGAAGTGACAGCTGCGAAGCGTTTGAGAAAAACGGGGCTCAAGCGGCGCGAGGGCTAAGGGACGGAGGGCCGGCCGCCCTTCCGCCAAACGTCCTTTCTCCGGCCCTGAGCCACAAGCTTCCAAGCCAAGCATCCGGTCCTCGGCGTCCCGCGACCTGATCGACGGGAGGAGCCCGGTCGGTCTCTGGGCGAATGTCGCGAAGCGGCGGAAATGCAATCCGGTTGTTGCGCGGCGCAGCCGCGCTCCAGGTTCACCCCCGCGCAAAGCGCGGGGGTGTCAATTCGCCCAGAGACCGACCGGACTCCTCCCCGCCCACCGCTTCCGAGCAGGCGACGGGGGCCGCTTGCGCAGCCCCCGCTCTCCCGCCGTCAAATCTGGGTCAGCTACTGAACGTGAACGCCGGAGATCGCGCGTGAGATGACCAGGCGCTGGATCTCCGATGTGCCCTCGAAGATCGTGTAGATCTTCGCGTCGCGGGACATGCGCTCGACCGGGAACTCGCGGGTGTAGCCGTTGCCGCCGAGGATCTGGATCGCCCGCTCGGTCGACCAGACGGCGACCTCGCCGGCCTTCAGCTTCGACATCGAGCCCTCGGCGTTCTCGAATTTCTGGCCGGTGCGGCCCATCCAGGCGGCGCGCCAGACGAGCAGGCGGGCGGCGTCGATCTCCAGCTTCATGTCGGCGAGGGTGAAGGCGATCGACTGGTTCTCGACGATCGCGCGGCCGAACTGCTGGCGCTCTTTGGCGTAGCCGAGGGCGTACTCGTAGGCGGCGCGGGCGATGCCGAGCGCCTGCGCGCCGACGGTCGGCCGGCTTGCCTCGAAGGTCTGCATCGCCGCCTGCGACTTCGAGCGCTTGCCCTCGCGCACCCGCGCCAGGCGCTCGTCGAGCTTCTCCTTGCCGCCGAGCAGGCAGGAGCCCGGAATGCGGCAGTCGTCGAGGTGGACGTCGGCGGTGTGCGAGGCGCGCAGGCCGTGCTTCTTGACCTTGGCGCCCTGCTCGCAGCCCTTGGTCCCGGGCGGGATGACGAAGGCGGCGTGGCCGCGCGAGCGCAGCTCGCGGTCGACGGTGGCGATGACCACGTGGACGTCGGCGATGCCGCCGTTGGTCGCCCAGGCCTTCTGGCCGTTCAGCACCCACTCGTCGGTTGCCTCGTCGTACTTGGCGGTGGTGCGGATCGCCGAGACGTCGGAGCCGGCGTCCGGCTCCGAGGAGCAGAAGGCGGCGACCTTGGGGTCGTCGGCGGTGCCGAAGCACTGCGGGATCCACTCGCCCATCTGCTCCGGCGTTCCCTGCCCGAAGATCGCGGCGACCGCGAGCGAGGTGCCCATGATCGCCATGCCGATGCCGGCATCCCCCCAGAAGAGCTCCTCGTTGGCGATCGGCAGCGTCAGCCCGGTCTCGTCGGCCCAGAACTGGCCCAGCGCTTCGAAGCCGTAGAGACCGATCTTGGCGGCCTCCTGGATCACCGGCCAGGGCGTCTCCTCGCGCTCGTCCCATTCCTCGGCGGCGGGACGGACCACCTTCTCGGCAAACCCGTGCACCCACTCGCGGATGTCCTTTTGGTCCTGGTTCAGCTCGAGGGTGAACTTAGGCCCCTCGGCTGGAGCGCCGTCGTCGTTTCCGGCGACCTCAGCCACCAGCTTCTCCGCCTCTGCCACTGCCGCTGTATCGCTCATGGCGCGAGATCGTACACGGAATGATGTCGTGATTCCCCAGCTGCTTCATCTTCTCTACTCGCCAGACCAAAAAGTCGAGCCAGCTCGCTCTCGCCGGCTCGGCGCTCAAACGTCGCGCAGGTCGAAGGCCCTGATCGCCTCGGGGCTGTCGTCGGCACAGTCGAAGAAGCGCCGGTTGACGCAGTCGTAGGACTCACCCGAGCCCTCGTAGGCCCGCTCAACGGAGAACTGGCAGTGCGGCAGCGCCTCGCCGGTCATCTTCACGCCGCCGAAGCCGCCCGGTTGCAGGACGGCGTCGAGCTCAACCTTGGCGGCGAAGACGTCCTGCATGCAGCCGACGTACTGGATGCCGTTGAGCATGTCGACGAAGCTGTAGAGGTAGCGGCAGCGCATCTCCACACAGCCCCGCGGCTCGACCATCTTGTCGCAGAAGGAGCGACACTGGCGACACTCCCCGGTCTTCTCGCGAATGGCAGGCATAAAAGAAGTCTACGGACGCCTGACCGCGAAAAACAAGCAGTTCGGCGGACGCAGGGAGGGTGGCGTGCTCCGCACGCAAGCGACCGAGGACTCCGAAATGCGCCGTTTTGCAGCGGTCAGGCAGCCAGGGCCTCGGCGCCGATGACGTGATCCAGCTCGCTCCGCAGCCGGCCCGAGGGTCGCACGCGGTAGCCCTCGCCGAGCTGGAGGCGCTTCGGCTCAGCGGCGCCGTTTCGGATCGCCAGGTGAACCTCCGCCTCGCCCTTGTGGTGCTCGAGCACCGACTTCAGTTCCTCGACGAAGGCATCGCTGAGGCGACTGGCGTCGACCGTCACCTCGAAGGGGCCGGACGGGGCGCTGGCGATCCCGGGGGCACGGGCGATCTCATCGGCATCGGGTTCGAAGCGCTCGGCCTCCTGCACGACCAGCTTCGTCTCGCCGCGGTCCTTGTGGTCGATGCGGCCGCGCACGATGACGATCGCGTCGGGTGCGATCACGGTGGCGCTCTCGGCCTGATCGGCCTTGAAGACGAGCATCTCGACCTGGCCCTCGACGTCGTCGAGGGTGGCGAACATCATCTGACTGCCGCTCTTGGTGCGGATCTTCTTGCAGTCGGTGACGATGCCGCCGACCGTCACCCAGGAGCCGTCCTGCTTGTTCGCCAGGCCGGCCAGGCTGCAGTCGACGCGAGCCCGCAGCGCGCCCCGCACCTCGGTCAGCGGATGCGAGGAGAGGTAGGTGCCGAGCGTCTCCTTCTCCAGGGCCAGCAACTCGGCGCGCTCGAACTCCTCGGCCGAGATCGGCGGGCGGTGGTGGGCCTGCGTGGCGTGGGCGCCGGCGCCGGTCTCCTCGCCGAAGTCGAAGATCGAGCCCTGGCCCAGCTGGGCGTCCTCCTGCGCCTTCTGGCCGGCCGACTGGGCGGCGGGCAGCGCCTCCAGCATGCCCTTGCGCGTCGCCTCGGTGGAGTCGAGGGCGCCGCACTTGATCAGACATTCGATCGCGCGTTTGTTGACCGCGCGCGAATCAACCCGCTCGCAGAAGTCCCAGATCGAGGCGATCGCGCTGTCCTCCCGCGCCCGCAGGATCGCCTCGACCGCGGCGTGGCCGACGTTCTTGACCGCGTCGAGGCCGAAGCGAATCGCCTTCTCGGAGACGACGAAGCTGTGATCGGAGGAGTTGACGTCGGGCGGCAGCACGTCAATTCCCATCTCCTCGCAGCGGTTGACGAAGAAGGGCACCTTGTCCTTGGTGTTCATCACCGAGGAGATCACCGCCGCCATGTACTCGGCCGGGTAGTTGGCCTTGAGGTAGGCGGTGCGGTAGGAGATCAGCCCGTAGCAGGCGGCATGGGACTTGTTGAAGGAGTAGTCGGCGGCGGCTTCGTTCAGCTTCCAGAGGTCGGCGGCGACGTTCGGGGCGGTGTTCGATTCCGCCAATCCCTGCATGAATTTGTCTTTCATCGTCGCCATCAGCTCGCGCTTCTTCTTGCCGATCGCCTTGCGCAGATCGTCCGCCTCGGCGCCGGTGAAGCCGGCCATCTCGCGGGCGATCGCCATCAGCTGCTCCTGGTAGACGACGCAGCCGTGCGTCTCCTCGGTGATCGCGCGCAGGCGCGGATCCGGGTAGCGCACCGTCGAGGGGTCCTTCTTGCCCTTGGCGTAGGCGGGGATGTAGGCCATCGCCCCCGGCCGATACAGGGCGCCGAGCGCGACCAGGTCGGCGAACTCGGTCGGCCCGACCTTGCGCAGCGCGTCGCGCATCCCCTCCGACTCGAACTGGAAGACGCCGGTCGAGTCGCCCCGGGCGAGCATTTCGTAGGTCTTGGCGTCGTCGATCGGGATCGCTTCCATGTCGACCTCCTCGCCGCGCGAGCGGCGGATGATGTCGATCGCGTCCTCGATCACGTCGAGGTTGCGGAGGCCGAGGAAGTCCATCTTCAGCAGCCCGATCTCCTCGATCGGCCCCATCGAGTACTGGGTCACGATCTTGTACTGGCGCTCGGCCTTGCCACCGCCGTTGCCGCTGCCGTTGGAGGCCGCGGGAGCGGTCTTGTCCTCGGCCAGCTGCAGCGGCACCACCTCCTGCAGCGGCCGGTCCGCGATCACCACCGCGGCGGCGTGGATCGAGTTGTTGCGGATGATCCCCTCGAGGCCCTGGGCGACGTCGAGGATCTTTTTCGCGTCGGCCTCGGAGTCGTAGGTCTTCTTCAGCTCCTGGCCCGACTTGAGGCATTCGGCGAAGGAGGGGCTGCGGCCCATGATCGGCTCCGGTATCTGCTTCGCCAGGCGGTCGCCGGTGCCGTAGTCGAAGCCGAGCACGCGGGCGGCGTCGCGGGTCGCGGCGCGCGGGGCCATCTTGCCGAAGGTGATGATCTGGGCGACCGATTCGCGGCCGTACTTCTCGGCGACGTAGCGGATCATCCGCTCGCGGCCGCGGACCGAGAAGTCGATGTCGATATCGGGCATCGATTTGCGCCCGGGGTTGAGGAAGCGCTCGAAGAGCAGGTCGTTGGCGAGCGGGTCGATGTCGGTGATCGTCAGCGCATAGGCGACGATCGAGCCCGCCGCCGAGCCGCGGCCCGGGCCGACGGCGATGCCGTTGTCCTTCGCGTATCGAACAAAATCCCAGACGATCAGGAAGTAGGACGGGAAGCCCATCTCTTCGATCACGCCGAGCTCGAACTCCATCCGCTCGACCGCCTCGGCCGGCAGCGGGTCGCCGTAGCGCGCCCGCAAACCCTCGCCGGCGATCCGCCGCAGCATCGCCTCGGGCTCCTCGCCGTCCGCGGTCGGGTAGCGCGGCAGCAGCAGCTTGCCCAGCTCGATCTCGGCGTTGCAGCGCTCGGCGATCTCCAGCGTCGTCGGCACCGCCTCCGGCCACTCGGCGAAGGACTCCGCCATTTCGGCGGAGTCCTTGAGGTAGAACTCGTTGGTGTCGAAGCTCATCTTCGGCGCTTCCAGGGTCGACTTGGTCTGCACGCAGAGCAGCGCCGCGTGGTTGTCGAAGTCCTCGCGCCGCAGGTAGTGGACGTCGGCGGTGCCGACCAGCGGCCGGCCCAGCTCGCGGGCGTAGCGGACGATTCCCGCGTTGGCCTTGTCCTGCTCGGGGATGCCGTTCTTCTGCACCTCGAAGTAGACCTGCTCGGGCCCGAAGGCCTGGATCAGGTCGTCGAGGTGGGCGCGGGCGTCGTCGGGGCGCTCCTCGATCAGGCGGCGGCAGAAGCGCGACTGCAGGCAGCCGGTGAGCGCGATCACGCCCTCGGCGTGGGCCGCGAGCATCTCGATGTCGACGTTGGCCTTGCCGCGCGAGAAACCTTCGAGGAAGCCGGCCGAGGTGAGCTTGACCAGGTTGGCGAGGCCGGTGTCGCTCTCGGCCAGCAGCGTCAAGTGGTTGCGCTCGTACTTCGGTTTCTCCTTGAGCGTCTTGACGTCGTCGACGAAGTAGGCCTCGAAGCCGGCGATCGGCTTGATCCCGTGCCTCTTACAGGCCTTGTAGAGGTCGACGGCGCCGTTCATCACGCCGTGGTCGGTGAGGCCAAGGGCCGGCTGGCCCATCTCGGCGGCGCGCGCCGCCATCGCATCGATCTTGCAGGCGCCATCGAGCAGCGAGTACTCGCTGTGGGCATGGAGATGGACGGCGGAAGCGCTACTCACGGGCTGCTGGCGATCATGCCAAGCAGGCCAGATGGACCGACTCGATTCAGCGCTTCTTTCGCGCACCTTGCGTCTGTATTTCAGCTCGCCCGAAGGCCGTGTCTGACCTTAGCCCCCCATATGCCCCTTAAGCTCAGACACGCCCGCGGGGCCGGGGAGGGCGCCGGAGGCTTGCGGGGTTCGCTGCTCCCCTCGCCTAGCCGCAGACCCAGGCGCTCGAGCCGGAGTCGGCCCAGATTTCGGCGGCGATGCGGTCTTGTTCTGGCTTGGGAGCGTCCTCGGGGGCGCCCTCACCGCCGTAGAGCTGCCAGGTGGAGGGCAGGACCTGGTAGGCGCCGCCAGCTCCGCTGGAGGGGTTGACGGCGCTGTAGTTGCCCCCCGACTCGCACATCACGATGTAGGACGGGATCGAGTAGGGACCACCAAGCCAGCGTTCGACCGTGGTTTCCGCTTCGGCGGCGCTGATCCGTTCGGCCGCCGCCGCCTTCGCCGCCTCGATGTCGCTGACCCAGCCGCCGATCTTCGACTGCAGCGCAGCGAGCGAGGTGGCGCGGGCGGCCGTGACCGAGTGCAGCTGCGCCGCCGCCGCCTCGGCGCCCTGGCGCACGCTGGCGATTTCAGAGCGGGCGCTGGCGAGGCGTTCGTTGTAGGAGTCGACCCGGGCCTTCAGCGCGGCGACAAGCTCGAGCTGACGGGCAACGGCGCGGCGCACCTGGGCGACCCGGCGCGCCAGATCCGCGTCGGACTGCTCAATCCGCTCGAGGTATTCGGTGCGGGTTGCCAGCTCGTCGAAGTTGCCGGAGGAGAGGATCACGCTGGCGGTGCTCGGCGAACCACTCTCGTAGATCGCGACGAGGCGCTGAGCCAGATCACCGCGGGCCCGCCGCAGGCGCTTCTTCTCGGCAGCGACCTGGCGCTGGGTGCTTCGCACCTTGCCGGCCAGCCGCTGCGCCCGCTCCTCTCCCGTCGCCAGCAGCGCCGTGAGCCGGCGTTCGCGCGAGCTGGCCGCCGCCGCTTCCTCCTGCGCGGCGGCCAGTTCGCCCTGGGCAGCCTGAAGCTGCGCCCGCAGTGAGCCGGCCTCGCTGCGGGCGGAAGTGACCTTTTCCTGCAGCGAGCCGAGACCCGCCGCACCGGCGGAAGCCGCCGGCAACAGCGCGAAGGCGAGCAAGGCGCAGCAGAGTGCGGCAGGGCGGCCGCGGCCACCTGCCTTTGTCGCGAGAGATCGCGCCACGAAGCCGGCGAGATTAGCGAACTTTGTTAGCGAACACTCATCTGTTGTCAATAATCCGCAATGAAACTTGCGGCCGCCGAGCGGGCTCAGCCCTCGGGAACGTTGCGGCTCGCCACGTAGGCGGCGACGCCGATTCCCAGCGCAGCGACTCCGAGGCCGATGCGGAGCTGGCGGCGGTAGCGGTGACGCACGTAGAAGACGCCGGACCGCACCACCATTTTCCCGATCGTTTCGTAGATCACTCGCTCTCCCCTACCCGGCGCTGACGTATCCGATGCGCCATCCGCGATTGCAGCGACCAGATCTCGATGAATCCCGGTGAGGCCGTCTGTGAGAACAGGCCGCCCGACTCGGCGAAGGAGGCGAGGTCGGCGTCGTAGACCGCGTTGGGCGAGGAGCGGGTGACGACCCGGGCACTGCCCTTGTAGAGCTTGATCCCGATCGTGCCGGTCACCTGCGCGTTGACCGCGTCCATGTAGGCGTCGAGGTCGCTGCGCAGCGGCTCCCACCAGAGCCCGGCGTAGACGAGGTAGGCCCACCTGCGGTCGACGTCGGGCTTGAACTGGTTCTGGTGGATCGTGCCGACCAGCTTCTCCAGCTCCTGATGGGCGGTGAGCAGGATCGCCGCCGCCGGCGCCTCGTAGATGTCGCGCACCTTGAGGCCGACGATGCGATCCTCGATGTGGTCGACGATGCCGACGCCGTGGCGGCAGCCGATCTCAGCGGCGCCTTCGAGCAGCTCGACGAGCCCGAGCCGCTTGCCGTTGAGGGCGACGGGGACGCCGGCCTCGAACTCGACCTCGACCACCTCGGCTTCGTCCGGCGCCTCCTCCGGGCGCGTGACCAGCTGGAAGACGTCGTCCTCGGGCGCGTGGTCGAGGTCCTCGATCCAGCGCCCCTCCGAGGAGCGGCCCCAGAGGTTGTCGTCGATCGAGTAGGGCGTCACCTCGGCACCGCCCTTGATCGGGATGCCGTGCTCACGGGCGTAGGCGATCTCCTCCTCGCGGCCCATCTGCCAGTCGCGAACCGGCGCGATCGTCTTCAGCTCCGGCGCCAGCGTCGCCACCGTCGCCTCGATCCGCACCTGGTCGTTGCCCTTGCCGGTGCAGCCGTGGGCGATCGTGTCGCAGCCGCTTCGCCGCGCGTAGTCAACCGCGAGCTTGGCGATCAGCGGCCGGCCCAGCGCCGTGAAGAGCGGGTAACCGCCGCCGTAGAGGGCGTTGGCCTTGATCGCCGGCGCGATGTAGGAGGCGGCGAACTCCTCGCGCGCGTCGACCACGTGGCACTCGAGCGCGCCGAGCCGCTTCGCCTTGTCCTCGATCACCGTGTAGTCCTCGCCGGGCTGGCCCAGGTTGACCGTCAGGCAGACGACCTCGGCCGCGTAGGAATCCTGAATCCACTTCAGCATCACGCTGGTGTCGAGGCCGCCCGAGTAGAGCAGCAAGACGCGCTTTACCTCGGCGGGATCGGCCTCGTAGGAGGCCGTACGTGTCTGTGCGGGAGGGTCCGGGGTCACGGAAGGGCGCGAAGTCTCGCACGCCCGGCGCCGACGGCGCTACGGAGCGCCAATTCCGCCGCTGCCGTTTTCAGCTTCGGTCGGCGGCGTGGTCGTTGTGGTCGGTTCGGTCGGTTCGGTCGGCGTCGTCGTTTCGGTGGTGGTCGGTTCCGTCGTCTCGGTCGTCGAGCCGGTCGTCGTCTCGGTGGTCGAGCCGGTTTCGCTGGGAACGGTGGAGACGGTCGAGGTCGTGGTCGAATCGCTGCCGCCGTCGCTGCTCGCGATCACGGCGATCGCGATCACCAGGCCGACGATCACGGCGATCAGGCCGGCGACGAGAAGGCGCATGTTGCCGCGGGGCTGGCCGCCGTCATCGGGCTGGCGCATCATCCGGGTCGGGTCCTCGTGCATGGCTCTACCCCTCCGGTCCGAGTATCGCATCGAGTATCTCGCTGGTGTCCTCGATCTCGAATCCGCTGCGCAGCCGCTGCTCGATCTCAGCCCGGCTGGCGCCGGAGACGGCCATCTGCGTGGCCAGCAGACGGGCGCCCGCCGAGCCCGAGCGTGGCCCGGGCGCCGCTGGCTCCGGCGCGAACTCGACTGGCCTCAGGTGGGACTCGCGACGCAGCGCCACGGGTGGATCGAGCTCGTCGGCGAGGGCGCGCAGGCGTTCGGCGGCGATCCGGTCGGCGCGGGCGCTCGCTTCAGTCAGCTGGCGGCGGGCCTGCTCCTCGGCGTCGTCGATCACCTTCGAGGCAGCCCGCTCCGCCGCCTCGACGATCGCCGCCAAGCGCTCGGCCGTGCTGCTGGTCAGAGCGCGTGGCTCCGGCGGTCGTTTTCCAGAACTCATCGCCGCGTAGCTTAGGGCGCGCTGAGACTCGACCGCATCGATCCAGGCCGGACTGAAACCGCTAGCCCACCCTCGCCACGCTGATCGGGCTCAAGCCGAGGTGGCGCCCGCCCGGCGCGACAGATAGTCCGCTTCCAGGCGACCGAGCTCGGTCACGGCAGGATCGTCGAAGAGCCACTCGCGGGAGATCGACAGCCAATTATTCGAGGCCTCGAGCATCCCCAGCAGCCCGGTCAAGAGCATCAGCGAGCGCATCAGGACGAGGTGCTCGGCCGGCATCGTCATCGAATCGAAATTGTCGTCTCCCTTGAGCTCGTTGTAGCGACGCATCATCTCGCCGGTGCGCTTGCCATCGATCCGCAACTCACCGTCGGCGAGAGCCCAGCCGAGGATCCCCTCATACGCCTCGAAGAACGGCTGGGCCAGGGCTGGGTTTGGCTCCAGCGTGCCGATTTCCACCATCACCTCCATCAGCCGCTCAGCGTCATCAGCATGCACCGCCCTGAAGGCGGCGATGAGGCTCTCGACTTCCGGGTTGGCGAGTCGCTTGAAGAAGCCGAAGTCGAGGAAAGCGACCCGACCGTCGGCGAGGAAGAGGGCGTTGCCAGGATGGGGGTCGCCATTGAGCAACCGGTGGCGCAGGGGCCCGTTGACGTAGAAGCGGACGAGTATCTCGCCGAGCCGGTCGCGATCGGGCTGGCTGCGTTTCGCGGCCTCGGCGAAGCGCTCGCCATCGACGAAGTCGCTGACGATCACCCGCTCGCGGCAGAGCTCGGCGACGATCCCGGGCACGACGATGAACGGGTGGTCGCGGTAGGCGCGCGCCATCGCGCGCTGGTTCGCGGCCTCGAGCTCGTAGTCGAGCTCCTCGGAGATCCGCTCGCGAAGCTCGTCGGCGATCGCCCCCGTATTGATTCCCGGTGCGACCACGTCGAGCAGCCTCAGGATCAGGCGCAGGTTCTTGAGATCCGCGTGGATCGCCTCGGCGATCCCGGGGTACTGGACCTTGACCGCGACATCGCGGCCCTCGCGGGTGGTCGCCCGGTGGACCTGGCCGATCGAGGCGGATGCCAGCGGCTCTTCGGCGAAGTCGCGGAAGTGATCGGAGAGCCGTCCTCCCAGGTCTCCCGTCACCACCTTGGTCAACGCCTTGAAGCTGACCGGCTCGGCGTCCTGCTGCAGGGTGGCGAGGATCTCCTGGAAGCGGGGGCGGACCTCCTCTGGGACCAGACCCATGTCGACCGTCGAAAGCGTTTGGCCGACCTTCATCGCGGCTCCGCGCATGCCGCCCAGCACCCTGACCAAAGCTTCGGCCGACTTGAGCTGTTGGTTCGCGGCCGCAGCCTGCCTGGCCTCGGAGCGACCCGACACCGCCTTGGCGGTGACTTTCCGCGCCGCGACCCCTGCGGCGACACCGGCCATCGAGGCGGCGCGCCTCACTCGCGAGCCCGTGATCTCACCATCCGCCACCGCTTCACCCCTTTCGCATCTGATCGATCGCTTGATCGATGATTGCGCGACAGTAGCATTCATCGATCGAATGATCGATGAATTTCGTGAGAAGCCCAAGCGCACCACCCGCGCCGAACAGCGACGGGCAAGTCGCGAAGCGATCCTGCGGGCGACGACCGAGTGCCTCGTTGAGGAGGGCTACGCGCGACTGACGACGCGCCGCGTCGCCGAAAAGGCAGGGGTGGCTCAGAGCACCCTGATGCATTACTTCCCGACCCGCGAGAACCTCCTGATCGAGGCGGTCACCGACATCGTGCTGGGCCTGGCGGAGGCGAGCCTCGACCAAATCGACCTCTCGGCCCCTCCCGGGCCCGAGCAGCGCGAGGCTGTGCTCGATGCGGCCTGGAAGCAGCTCACGTCTGCTTCGGCCCTGGCCGCAGCCCAACTTTGGGTCGCCGCCTGGTCAGAGCCCGAGCTGGCGAAAGCGCTGGGCGATCTCGAGCGACGGATCGAGGGACTCCTCACCGCCACCTCCGCGACCCTGTTCCCAGATCAGTTCGAGACCCCTGAGTACGTGGCACTGCTCGACGCCACGATCTCGCTGATCCGGGGGCTGCTGCTGACGATCCCGATCTCCGGTCGTGAGGAGGCAGAGGAACGATGGGAGGCAATCAAGCCGCTACTGCTCAGGGCCGCCGATCAGCTCTTCGAAGAAGACCGCTAAGACCCGGAGGCCGAGAGCCCGTCTCCGATCAGCGCGACGGCGCGCTCGATCTGGGCCGAATCGACGGTCAGCGGCGGCAGCAGGCGCAGCGTGCCGGGCTCGGGCACGTTGACGATCAGACCGCGCTCCAGCAGGCTGGCGCCGAGCGCTGCGGCATCGATGCCGTCCTCGAGCCCGACCCCCGCCATCAGGCCGCGGCCGCGCACCTCGCGCACGCCGTCGAGGGCAAGCAAGCCCTCGCGCAGCTGGGTGCCGAGCTCGCGCACGCTGCGCAGCAGCGCCGGGTCATCGACGATCCCGAGCACGGCGAGGGCCGCGGCGCTGGCGACCGGGCCGGCGGCGAAGGTCGAGCCGTGGTCGCCCGGCTCCAGCACCTCGCCGGCCTCAGGGCTGGTGATGCAGGCGCCGATCGGCATGCCGCCGCCGAGCGCCTTGGCACTGGTCAGGACGTCCGGGCGGACCGGGGTCTGCTCGTAGGCCCAGAGCGACCCGGTCCGCCCCATCCCGGTCTGGATCTCGTCGAAGATCAGCAGCGCGCCGACCTCGTCGCAGGCCTGGCGCGCCGCAAGCAGCGCCTCGTCGCCGACCGGGTAGATGCCGGCCTCGCCCTGGATCGGCTCGATCAGCACCGCGGCGGTGCTCTCCCCGACCGCGGCGCGCAGGGCCGCGGCGTCGTTCAGCGGCACCGAGAGGAAGCCGGGAAGCATCGGCGCCAGGGCCGGGTTGGCGGCAAGCGCCGGGGTCGCCGAGAGGGCGCCGTAGGTGCGGCCGTGGAAGTCGCGCTCGAAGCTGATGATCTGCGGCGCCTCGATGCCGCGGCGGTGGGCGTGCTTGCGGGCGATCTTGATCGCGCACTCGTTGGCCTCGGTGCCGGAGTTGGAGAAGAAGACGCGGCCGCCGAGGCTGGACTCGGAAAGGCGCTCGGCAAGCCGCACCATCGGCTCGGTGTAGAAGAGGTTGGAGGTGTGCATCAGGCGACCGGCCTGCTCGCGCACGGCCTCGACCACCTCGGCGTTGCAGTGGCCGACCGAGCAGACCGAGATCCCGGCGAGGAAGTCGAGGTACTCGCGGCCCTCCGCGTCCCAGAGCAGAGCCCCCTCGCCGCGGACGAACTCGACCGGGGCGCGCCTGTAGGTGCGCATCAGGTAGCGCTCCTCGAGGGCCTGCAGGTCGGTCAGGTTCACGGAGTCACCATGGTTCCGATGCCGGCGTCGGTGAAGAGCTCGAGCAGCAGCGAGTGCGGCTTGCGGCCGTCGATGATGTGCGCCGACTGGGCGCCGCCGCGGATTGCGTCGACGCAGGCGCCGAGCTTCGGCCGCATGCCGCCGTCGATCGCCGGCAGCCGCTCCTCGACCTCCTCGACCGTGGCGCGGGAGATCAGCGAGTTCTCGTCGGCGGCGTCGGCGCGCCAGCCCTCGACGTCGGTGAGGAAGATCGCCTTGTGGGCGCCGAGCGCCGCGGCGACCTTGCCCGCGGCCTCGTCGGCGTTGACGTTGTAGGACTGGCCGCCGCGGTCCGAGGCCGAGGAGGCGATCACGGGGATGTAGTCGACGGCGATGTGGTTGAGCACGTCGACGTCGACGCGCTCGATCTTGCCGACGAAACCGACCTGCTCGGCGTTGGCGACCGGCGTCACCTCGAACATCGCGCCATCCTCGCCGGAGAGCCCGACCGCTTGCTGGCCGTGGCGGTTGAGCCGCTGCACGATGTCGGAGTTGAGCTTGCCGAGCAGGACCATCTTCGCCACCTCGACCGTCTCCGCGTCGGAGACGCGCAGGCCCTCGTGGAAGCGCACCTCCATGCCGAGCCGGTCCATGTAGTCGGTGATCTCCGGGCCGCCACCGTGGACGACGATCGGGTTCATCCCCACGTACTTGAGCAGGACGACGTCGGTGGCGAAGGCCTCGCGCAGCTCCTCCTCGCGCATCGCCGCGCCGCCGTACTTGATCACCACGGTGCGGCCGTGGAACTCGCGGATGTAGGGCAGCGCCTCCATCAGCGTCTCGACGCTGACTCCGGCCGCCCGCGATTGCGGCGCCTGCTCGGTCATCGCTGCCCCCTTTCGTCGGTCATCTGATCAGTCACGTTGTGTACTCGGCGTTGATCCGCACGTACTCGTAGCCGAGGTCGGAGAACCAGACGTGGGCGGAATGCTCGCCGCGGTCGAGCCGCAGCCCGATCTCGGCCTCCGGGATGTCCTCGGCAAGCTCGGCATTGTCGATGTTCTCGGCACCGATCTCCTCCAGGTCCTCGCCGGCCAGCGCCATGCCGGCGGCCTGGGCGATCCGGCCCCAGTTGGGGTCGCGGCCGAAGAGCGCCGTCTTGACCAGGGGCGAGTTGGCGATCGCGCGGGAGACCCGCTCGGCCTCGGCGGCCGAGGCGGCGCCGTCGACCTGCACCCGGCCGACCCGCGAGGAGCCCTCGCCGTCGGCGACGACCTCGATCGCCAGCTGCAGCAGGACGGCCTCGAGCAGGCCGGGGGGCAGCGGCGCTCCAGCCGCACCGGTGGCCTGCAGCAGCACGGTGTCGTTGGTGCTCATCTGTCCGTCGACGGTGATCCGCTCGAAGGAGGCGTCGCTGGCGGCGCGCAGAGCCGCGTCGGGATCGTCGATGACCGCGTCGGTCTGGACGAAGCAGAGCATCGTCGCCATGTTCGGCTGGATCATCCCGCCGCCCTTGGCCTGGGCGGAGATCGTCACGCCACCGGCTCGCAGGGTGCAGCGCTTGGCCCAGCGGTCGGTGGTGAGGATCGCGTCGGAGAAAGTGATGCCACCCGTCTCCGACAGCGCTGCGGCGGCCTCGCCGATTCCGGTCAGGACGGCCTCGATCGGCAGCGGCACGCCGATCACGCCGGTCTCGCCGACGGCGACGGTCTCGGGCCGCAGGCCCAGCTGGGCCGCCGCCTCGTCGCACATCGCCACCGCGTCGGCGTAGCCCTGCTCGCCGGTCTCGGCGTTGGCGTTGCCGGCGTTGACAACGGCAGCGCGGATCGAGCCCTGTTCGCAGCGCTTGCGGATCACCCGCACGGGGGCCGCGGCCGAGGCGTTGCGGGTGAGCAGGACCGCCGAGGAAACCTCCTCGGCGTCGCAGACGATCAAGCCGATGTCGGTCTTGCCGCCGCCCTTGAGGCCGCAGTGAGCGCCGCCGGCTCGAAAGCCCGGCGCAAGCTGGGCGGGATCGAGCTCCTCCACTCCAGCGGGAGGGTCGACCCAGCGCGACTTGAAGAAGCCGCCAACGGGCCTGCTCGGCTGCGCGTCCGCGGCCCGGGCGCTCATCTCAACCCCATCGCCTCGTCGAGGCCGAGCATCAGGTTGAGGTTCTGCACGCCCTGGCCGGAAGCGCCCTTCCAGAGGTTGTCGATCGCCGAGAAGGCCAGCACTCTCCCCCGCTCCTCGACCGTGACGTAGACGTGGCACTCGTTGCTGTCGCGCACGTCGCGCAGCCCGGGCGGGCCGTCGACGACGCGGACGAAGGGCTCGTCGGCGTAACGCTCACGGTAGAGCGCCTGCACCGCGTCCTTGGAGATCGGCTCGCTCGTCTGGGCGTAACAGCTGGTCAGCTCGCCCTGGTCGAGCGGCAGCAGGTGCGGCACGAAGGTGACCGGGGCCGGGCTGCCCAGCGCCGCCAGCGCCTGCTCGATCTCGGGCCGGTGGCGGTGTCCCTCGGTCTTGTAGGCGAAGGCGTTCTCGTCCATCGAGACGTAGTGCATTGCGTCGCCACCGCCGCGGCCGGCGCCGGAGACGCCCTGCTTGGCGTCGATGACGACGTCGGCGAGCAGGCCCTTTTCGGCCAGCGGCGCCAGCGCCAGCACGCTCGCGGTCGGGTAGCAGCCCGGGGTCGCCACCAGCTTCGCCCCGCGCAGCTCGTCGCGGTAGATCTCGGTCAGCCCGTAGACGCCCTCGCCGAAGAGCTCGGGCGCGCCATGGTCGCCGTACCAGCGCTCGTAGGTGGGCAGATCGCACAGGCGGAAGTCGGCGGAGAGATCGACGACCAGGATGCCCTTGCCGCGGAGGGCCGCAACGGTCGGCGCCGCGGCGCCGTGCGGGTAGGCGACGATCGCCGCGTCGATTCCCTCGACCCGGTCGAGGTCGAGCTCGGTCAGCTCCAGCGGCACCCGGTAGCGCGGGTAGAGGCTGTCGAGCCGGGTGCCGGCATCGCTGCGCGAGGTGACCGCGACCAGCTCCAGCTTCGGGTGGCGCCAGACGATCTGGGCGGCCAGGGCGCCGGTGAAACCGGAAGCGCCGGCGACGAGGACCCGCGCGGCGGGATCGCCATCGAGCGGCTGTGCCGTCAACTCAGCCACGGAGCGACCCCCCGATCCCGGTCAGCGCGGCCTCGATTGCGGCCCGCCGTGCGACGACCTCTTCGTCGGTGAGGGTGCGGTCGGCGGCGCGGAACTCGAGCCGCAGGGCGAGGCTCTTCTTGCCCTCGCCGAGCTGCTCGCCCTCGTAGAGGTCGAAGACGTCGGCGGCGTGCAGCAGCTCGCCGCCCGCGGTCAGGACGGTCTCGCGTAGCCGCGCGGCCGCGACCTCAGCTGGCACGACGACCGCAAGGTCTTGGTAGACGCCCGGGAAAGTCGTCACGTCCTCGAAGACCTCGTCGCCCGCCGGCGACGCGGCGACGAGCGCCGCCAGGTCGACTTCGAACGCGACCGCGGCCTCGAGGTCCCAGTCCCGGCAGACGAGCGGGTGCAGCTCGCCGATCCAGCCCGCGGGCCGGCCGGCGATGTCGACCCGGGCCGAGCGGCCGGGATGCAGGAACGGCTGCTCGGCGGGCTCAGCCGAGAGCTCGACGCCGAGCTGGCCGGCCAGTCCTTCCAGCCTGCCCTTGAGCGCGAAGAAGTCGGCAGCGTCGCCGCCACCGCGCCAGGACTTGGCCACCAGGGGACCGACCGCGATCGAGCCGATCCGGTGCGGCTCGCGATCCGGCGCGGGCCGCTCCCCGGGAAAGTCGCCGGCGAGAGCGTCGAAACCGCCTTTCTCGATGTCATCGACGGGTTTTGGCGGTTTCGCCCCGGTGCCGGCGGGCAGATAAACGCGCCCGGACTCGAAGAGGGCGATGCGGTCGGCGCTGCGGGCGAGGTTGCTCTGGGCGATGTCGAGCAGCGAGCCGAGCAGGGTCGTCCGCATCACCGACTGGTCCTCGGAGAGGGGGTTGGAGAGCACGACGCCGTTTGCCCGAGGGTCGTCCGCCGCGATCCGCAGCCGCCCGGGCTCGCCCGGGTCGGTGAAGCTCCAGCCGACGACTTCGTCGAAGCCGAGGTCGCGCATCGCGTCCTCGGCGCGGCGGCGCAGGCGCTGCTCGCGGCTGAGCCCGCCGACCCGCCCGGCGACCGCCGGCAGCGTGCTCGGCAGGTGCTGGTCGAGGCCGTGAACGCGCCCGACCTCCTCGATCAGGTCGACCTCGCGGGTGACGTCGTGGTGGCGATCGGGCGGAACCGTGACCTCGAGGTCCGCGCCCGCGATCCCGACCTCAAACCCAAGCCGCTCCAGGTAATCGACCTGGTCGGCCTGGGCGATCGGCATCCCCAGCAGGCCCTCGACCCGCTCGCCGCGCAGGGTCAGCCGCCGCGGCTCGGGGATCTCGGCGGCGACGTCGATCGTCCCCGGCACCAGCCTGGCGCCGCAGAGCTCGACCATCAGCCGCGAGGCAATCCGCTGCGCCCGCAGGCAGAGCTCGGGGTGCAGCTGCTTCTCGAAGCGCGAGGAGGCCTCGGAGCGCAGGCCGAGCAGGCGCGAGGTGCGCAGGATGTTGGTCCCGCTCCAGGTCGCGACCTCGAGCAAGACCCTTGTCGTCGCCTCGGAGACCTCGGAGGCCTGCCCACCCATGATCCCGGCGATCCCCGAAGGCCCGTTGCGGTCGCAGACCAGCACGGTCTCGGCGTCGAAGCTGCGCTCGACGCCGTCGAGCGTCGTCATCCTCTCGCCGTCGCTTGCAGCCCGCACGGTCAGCGCCCCGTCCGGCACCTTGTCGAGGTCGAAAGCGTGCAGCGGCTGGGCGGTGAGCAGCATCACGTAGTTGGTGATGTCGACGACGTTGTTGATCGGCCGCTGCCCGGCGGCGGTCAGCCGCGCCTGCAGCCAGGCCGGCGAGGGCGCGATCGTCACCTCGGTGAAAGCGCGGGCGGTGAAGCGCGGGCAGAGGTCCGGCACCTCGACCGCGAGCGAGGCGTAGTCGCCGACCTCGCCCTCGCCCTCGGCAGCCGCGTCCTCGGCCCACGGCTCGGGCGCCAGCGGCGCGGCGCTGATCGCGTGCACCTCGCGGGCGACGCCGTAGACGCCGAAGCAGTCGACCCGGTTCGGCGTCAGCTCCAGCTCCAGCACCGGCTCGGCGATCGGCAGCACCTCGCTGAGCGGCGTGCCGGGGCGCAGGCCGTCATCCTCGAGCACGAGGATGCCGGGCGGCCCCTCGCCCAGCTCGAGCTCGGCGGCGGCGCAGATCATCCCCAGCGACTCGACCCCACGCAGCTTCGCCTTGCCGATCTGGTGACCGCCGGGCAGCGTCGCCCCCGGCAGCGCCACCGGCACGGTCTGACCGGCCGCGACGTTGGCGGCGCCGCAGACGATCGTGCGCTCGCCGTCGCCGGTGTCGACGGCGCAGACGCGCAGGCGGTCGGCGTTGGGGTGCGGCTCGGCGCTCAGCACCCTGCCGACGACGAAGCCCTCGGCCGAGGGCGGGCCGACCGCGCCGACCCGCTCGACCTCGGTGCCGGTCATCGCCAGCCGCTCAGCCAGCTCGGCGGGCTCGACCCCCGGGTCGCAGTACTCGCGCAGCCACGAGTAGGGCACCCTCACGAGAACTGCCCCAGGACCCGCACGTCGTTGTCGAAGAAGCGCCGCAGGTCGGGCACGCCGTGGCGCAGCATCGCGATCCGCTCGACCCCCATGCCGAAGGCAAAGCCCTGGACGCCCTCGGGGTCGTAGCCGTTTGACTCGACGAAGCCGAGCACGTTGGGGTCGACCATGCCGGCGCCGCCGACCTCGATCCAGCCGATCCCCTTGCAGAGGTTGCAGCGGCCACCGTCGCTCAGCGTGCCGGTCCCCTCGCACTGGAAGCAGGAGACGTCGAACTCGACGCTGGGCTCGGTGAAGGGGAAGAAGTGCGGCCGCATCCGCGCCTTGCGGGCGCCGCCGAAGATCGCCCGCAGCATCTCGTCGAGCGTGCCCTGCAGGTCGGCAAGGGTGATCCCCTCGCCGATCGCCAGCCCCTCGACCTGGTGGAACATCGGGCTGTGGGTGGCGTCGGAGTCGCGCCGGTAGACCTTGCCGGGGGCGATCATGAAGATCGGCGGCGGCTGGGCCTCCATGCTGCGGATCTGCACCGGCGACGTATGCGTGCGCAGCAGAACCTCGGGGTCGGACTGCACGTAGAAGGTGTCCTGCAGCATCCGCGCCGGGTGGCCCGGCGGGTGGTTGAGCGCGGTGAAGTTGTAGTAGTCGTGCTCGACCTCGGGGCCCTCCATCACCCTGTAGCCGAGGCCGACCATGACGTCCTCGATCTGGCGCGTGGTGCGGGTGATCAGGTGGGCGTGGCCGACCGGGCGCGGCGGGGCGCCGGGCAGGGTGACGTCGATCCGGTCACCGGCAAGCCGCGACTCCAGCTCGCCCGCGTCAAGCACGCCAGCGCGCGACTCGAGCAGCTGCTCCAGCCCCTTGCGGGCCTGGTTGGCGCCGGAGCCGACCTTGCCCCGTTCCTCCGCCGGCAACTCGGCGATCCCGCGCAGGATCGTCGTCAGCTCCGCCTTGCGGCCGAGGTAGCGGACCCGCAGCTCCTCCAGCTCGGCGGTACCGGCCGCGGCCTCGATCGCCGCGGCAGCCTCGACCCTGATCTGCTCGATCCGCTCTAGACCCTCAGGCATCTGAACCAGCCTCCGGCATGGCGAGCGACGATATCCGCTCGCAGGCGATCGCAGCCACGGCGGCGACGTTGAGCGACTCGGCGCCACCGGGCCGCAGCGGGATCGTCACCGTCGCCTCGCACTGCCCAAGCACCCGATCCGGCAGCCCCTCGCGCTCCGCCCCGAGGCAGAGCGTCGCCGCGCCCGCCAGCCTCGCCGGGCCCTCGCCCCCGTGGGCGAGGAGCGCGGCCCGCGGCGCCGGCGTCTCACCGACGTCGGCCCGGGCAACGGGCTGGCCGAAGATCGAGCCCATGCTCGCCCGCACCGCCTTCGGCGAAAAGGGGTCGGCGCAGCCGGGGCCAAGCACGACGGTGCCGTCGAGCAGGGCGTGGGCGGTGCGCACGATCGTGCCGACGTTGCCGGGGTCACCGACGCCGTGCAGGTAAAGGCAGGGCGAGCCTCCCGGCTCGGCCCAGCGCTGCGGCCAGACGGCGATCGCGCGCGTCCCCGAGCCAAGGTTCGAAACTTCAGCCAGGAGCTCGGGCTCCACCTCCTCGCCGCCCAGATCACTGCCGGCGGCGGTGAGCAGGAAGCGTGGCTCAGCGCCGGCCGCGAGACCCGCCTCGACCAGGTCCTCACCCTCGGTGACGAAGGCGCCCTCGCGCTCGCGCTGCTTGCGCTCGCGCAGCTTGCGAACCAGCTTCAGCTTCTCGTTTTGGGGGCTTTCGATCATCTGGTTGCGGTCCTGGTGTTTGTTCGGTTCGGCCTTTTCTTCTCCTGGAACGAAAAAGCGGGCCGTGAAGACGGCCCGCCCGGGAAGTGGAGTATCTGAGTGCGGCTTAGGCGGCCGCACCCTCCCGGGCTAGCTCCACAAATCGGCGGAACGCCTCGCGGTCGTTGACCGCGATGTCGGCGAGCATCTTGCGGTTCACCTCGACCCCGGCCTCACCGAGGCCGTGGATCAGCTGCGAGTAGCTCATGCCCTCGAGCCGCGCGGCGGCGTTGATCCGGGTGATCCAGAGCCGGCGAAAGTCACGCTTGCGATTGCGCCGGTCGCGGTAGGCGTACATCCCCGACCGCTGCACCTGCTCTTTGGCGAAGCGGTAAGACGAGTGCTTGCGCCCGAAATAGCCTTTCGCTTCTTTCAGTACTTTGCGGCGCTTCTTGCGCGCGTTGACTGACCGTTTGACCCGGCTCACTTGCCGCCTCCGAGCAGGTGCCGCACCGTCTTCACGTCGGACGGGGCAATCTCGACCGGCCGCGCCATCCGCCGCTTGCGCTTCGGGGACTTCTTCTCGAGGATGTGGCTCGAGTAGGCACGGCGACCGCGCAGCTTGCCCGTCGCGGTCTTGCGGAAGCGCTTCTTGGCGCCGGAGTGAGTTTTCATCTTGGGCATCGGGGTCCGCTATTGAAGCAGACCGGAGCTTCCAAGTGCTCGCTCTGTTGCAGGTGGAAGCCGGCGCGCAGGTACTGTGGCGCCGGATGCGCATCGTCTACGTCCTCGGAACCCGGCCCAACTTCGTCAAGACGGCCCCGGTGATCGGCGCCCTGCGGGCGCGGCTGCCGCAGGGGCGCCACGCCATCGTCCACACCGGCCAGCACTACGACCGGCTGATGTCGGAGGTCTTTCTCGAGGAGCTGGGCGTGCCGGCGCCCGATTACATGCTCGAGGTCGGCTCGGGCAGCCACGCCCAGCAGACGGCGCGGGTGATGGAGCGGCTGGAGCCCGTGCTGATCGAGGAGCAGCCCGACCTGGTGATGGTGCCGGGCGACGTCAACTCGACCCTGGCGGCGGCGCTGACCGCGGCGAAGATGCAGATCCCCGTCGCCCACGTCGAGTCGGGCCTGCGCAGCTTCGACCGCACGATGCCCGAGGAGCTGAACCGGATCGTCGCCGACCAGCTCTCCGACCAGCTCTTCATCCACAGCCCCGAGGCAAACGACAACCTGCACGCGGAAGGCGTCCCCGCCGAGCGCATCCACCTGGTCGGCAACACGATGATCGACACGCTGGTCGTCCTGGAGGAGCGCTTTCGCGCGGCAGGCAGCGCCGGGCGCCTCGGCGTCAAGCCAGGCGAGTACGTCCTCGTCACCCTGCACCGCCCCGCCCTGGTCGATGGCCCACTGCTGAGGGAGACGATCGAGCGCCTCGCCGCACTGGCCCAAGAGATGCCAGTCGTCTTCCCGGTTCATCCCCGCACCCGCTCGATGATGGAGGCGATCAACTCCGAGCACCCCGGCCTGCTGCTCTGCGACCCGCTCGGCTACATCGACTTCCTCTCGCTGCTGGCAGACGCCGGCGCCGTCCTAACCGACTCAGGCGGCATCCAAGAGGAGACGACCTACCTGGGCATCCCCTGCTTCACGCTCCGCGACAACACCGAGCGCCCAATCACGATCACAGCTGGAACCAACACCCTGCTCGGCCTAGATCCCGCGGCAATCACCCAGATCCCAGCAGCTCTCGCCCGGCGCTCCCAAGAGCGACCCGAGCCACCGCCCCTATGGGACGGCCACGCATCTGAGCGCATCGCCGACATCGTCGCGGGCTAGGGCCTATCCCGGTAGGGGTGGAACGTCTTGCACTTTTTGGTCGTTCCACCTTGCGGCGTCAGCAGGTACGTCTCGATCCAAAAAGTTAAGTGGAACCCCTGCCGGGATAGGGCTCAAGCAGCCGCAGCGTCGTCAGAGCTGTCCTCGGCGGCGGGTTTCTCATCAGCCGCAGGAGTCTCATCAGCCGCAGGAGTCTCATCAGCCGCAGGGGTCTCCTCAGCCGCAGGGGTCTCCTCAGCGGCCGGCTTCTCAGCCGCAGCCGGCGTCTCCTCGTCGCTCGGCTTCGCCTCGCCCTCAGCCTCGACTTTGGCCGCCTCTTTGCCGGGCGCCAGCAGCATGCTCATGTTGCGGCCTTCCTGAAGTGGCTGGGACTCGATCACGGCAAGTTCTCCGAGGTCCTCGAAGAGGCGCTGAAGCAGCGCCCTGCCCCGCTCCGGGTGCGCCTGCTCACGGCCCCGGAACATGATCGTCACCTTGACCTTGTCCTGGTGACGGAGGAAGCGCTCGACGTGGCCCTTCTTCGTCTCGTAGTCGTGGTTGGCGATCTTCGGTCGCAGCTTGATCTCGCGGATGTTGACCTGCTGCTGGTGCTTGCGCGCCTGCTTCTGCTTCTGCTCCTGCTCGTACTTGTACTTCGAGTAATCGAGCAAGCGAGTGACCGGCGGCTTCGAGTTGGGGGCGACCTCGACCAGATCGAGGTCGGCGTCCTGGGCGCGCTTCAGCGCCTCGTTGATCTCGACGACTCCGAGCTGCTCGCCGTCGGCCCCGATCAGGCGGACCTTGGGAACGCGGATGCGCTCGTTGATCCGAGTGGTGTCGCGCTCTGGTGGGCGCCGATCGAACCTACGCGGGACCGGCACTATCTAAGCGAGAGGTGGAGCTTCAAGAGGACGAGAGGTAGGGACCGGGGCACGGGACGCTCAGCGGCGCGGGGTGTTTGGCGTGCCTGCGATCAAGTGTCCGGAGTATAGACAGCAGACGGGGCTTGGCAACCGCTCGGTCAGGGGGATTCGCTCTCGCCGCACACGCGGGCGGCGAAGTCGGTCGCCGGCATCGCCCCCAGCTCGCCGTCCTCGTGCGAGCGCACGGCCACCGCCCCGGCCTCCTGCTCGCGGTCGCCGACGACCAGCATGTAGGGGTAGCGGCCGAGCTCGGCGTCGCGGATCTTCCTGCCGACCGACTCCGAGCGATCGTCGATCTCGATCCGCACGCCGGCCTCGCGCAGCTCGGCGGCGGCGCGCGCCGCGTACTCGTTGTGGCGATCGGAGACCGGCAGCACGATCGCCTGCACCGGCGCCAGCCAGACCGGGAAGCGACCGGCGTAGTGCTCGATCAGGATCCCGGCGAAGCGCTCCATCGAGCCGAGCAGGGCGCGGTGGATCATCACCGGGCGGTGGTTGGCATCGTCGGCGCCGACGTAGGCGAGGTCGAAGCGCTCGGGCATCTGGAAGTCGAGCTGGCAGGTGCCGCACTGCCAGGAGCGGCCGAGCGCGTCGGTCACGTGGAAGTCGATCTTCGGCCCGTAGAAGGCGCCGTCGCCGGGGTTGAGCTCGTACTCGCGCCCCTGGCGGTCGAGCGCCTCGGTCAGCGCCGCCTCGGCCTTGTCCCACTGCTGCTCGGAGCCCATCGACTTCTGCGGCCTGGTCGAGAGCTCGACCCGCACGTCCTCGAAGCCGAAGCGGGCGTAGAGCTCGTCGATCGCCGCGCAGATGTCGGCGACCTCGTCGGCGATCTGCTCCTCGGTGCAGTAGACGTGGGCGTCGTCCTGGGTGAAGGCGCGCACCCGCAGCAGCCCGTGCAGGACGCCCTCGCGCTCGTTGCGGGAGACGCGGCCGAACTCGGCCAGGCGCAGCGGCAGCTCGCGGTAGGAGTGGCGCTCGGAGTCGAAGACGAGGCAGGCACCGGGGCAGTTCATCGGCCGCAGCGCCAGCCGCTTCTCGTCGGACTGCATGAAGTACATGTCGTCGCGGTAGTTCTCCCAGTGGCCGGAGCGGTGCCAGAGCTCCTCGTCGAGCACCTGCGGGGTGGCGATCTCCCTGTAGCCGCGCTTGCGCAGCTGGGCCTGGACCTGGTCCTCGATCAGGTGCAACAGGGTCGTGCCATTGGGCAGCCAGAAGGGCATGCCCGGCGCCTCCTCGCGCAGCATGAAGATGCCGAGCTGGGGACCGAGGCGGCGGTGGTCGCGCTTCTTCGCCTGCTCGATCAGCTCCAGGTGCTTGCCCAGGTCCTTCTTGGAGAAGAAGGCGGTGCCGTAGATCCGGGTCAGCATCTGGCGCTTCTCGTCACCGCGCCAGTAGGCCCCTGCGAGCGAGCTCAGCTTGATCGCCTTGATCCGCCCCGTCGAGGGCCCGTGCGGGCCGCGACAGAGGTCCTCGAAGGGCCCGTTGCGGTAGAGCGAGACGGTCTCGACCCCTTCTTTCTCGATCAGGTCGCGAATCAGCTCGACCTTGTAGCCCTCGTCCTGGCCCTCGAAGATCGAGATCGCCTCGGCGACCGGGACGTCGCGGCGCTCGAAGGCCTCGTCGGCCTCGATGTGGGCGCGCATCGCCGCCTCGATCTTCTCCAGGTCGGCGTCGCTGACCTTCACATCCTCGGGAAAGTCGAAGTCGTAGTAGAAGCCGTTCTCGATCGCCGGCCCGATCGTCACCTTGGTCCCCGGGTAGAGCTCCTGCACCGCCTCGGCCATGACGTGGGCGGCGTCGTGGCGGATCAGCGCCAGCGCCTCGGGGTCGCGGTCGGTGAGGATCGCGATCTCGGCGCCGTCGGGGAGCGCGGCCGAGAGGTCGCGCAGGTCGCCGTCGACGCGGATCGCCAGCGCCGCCTTCGCAAGCCCGGGCCCGATCGCGGCCGCAGCGTCGGCCCCAGAGGCGCCACTGGTCAACTCCAGCGGCGTCCCGTCGGGAAGCGTGACGGTGATCTTTTGAGTCGCAGCCTCGATCCGGCCATGCTACCCACGGCCACCCGATGCACAGCCCCCCCGGTGCGGCCGGCCACTGCTTGAGGTTGACTCCGCTTTTTTCGCCCTGCAGACGAAGAAGGGCGAAGTCAGTCAGCGCGGCGCCCCTTGCCGGGCCTGGCGGACGGCTATGAGCGGGCATGGGCTGTGGCCCTGGACCGGGGTGGTCCGTTCCCAGAGGACGTAAGGCGGGGCAATGCGCACCACGCGCAGACCAGGGAACGGAGCCTGGCTGGGTGCGGATTCCGCGACCACGAAGCGAACCCCCGGGGGCGGCTTGCTACCGGCTTCACCGGCCGCATCGATGCAAACCCGCCCACCGCGCAGCTCCCAGGTGATGTAGGGCACGCCATGCTCCTCGCCGAGCAATTGCCGCGATGCGATGACAAGGGTCGGGCCTTCGCCAACCGTGGATCGAAGCCCCGTCAGCGCCGGCGTGTAGGAGGCGGGACCGACCGGCGCGTTGGCGAGCGCCAGCAGCGAGCAGCCACCCGCCACCAGCAGGTAGAGCCAGGCCACCGGGCGGCGCAGCAGCGGCAGGACGATGACCAGGACAGCAGCCGGGGCGCCGATCTCGATCGCCTTGGCGGCGGTGTAGGGCGTGCCGCCGATGCGAGCGGCCGCGTAGGCAAGGGCGGCCGCGGCGAGGCCGGCGATCAGGGCTGATTCGCGGCGGCGCCGGCAGAGGACCAGCCCGTAGAGGAGCAGGATCGAGGCGAAGGCGGCGCCGAGGTAGTAACCGAGCGCGGGCACGGCGCCGGCGCCTGGGGTGAGGCGAAAATCGCCCGAGGGCCAGATCCCGAGCGCCTCGAAAGGCGAGATCTGGCCGAAGAGGTTGCCGAGGCCGGGGCCATTGGGGTCGAAGGTCTCGAACGAGTGGAAGTCGAGCATGCGGTTGATCTCGGGGGCGATCAGGACCAGGAAGAGAAGGGACGCCCACAGGACGGGGCGCCAGGCTGCGGGTCCTGTCGTGGGGGTGGGGTGCACCCCTTGCCCTGCGCGCTCTTCCGGGGGCCGGGATACATCGCCCCCAGGGATGAGGTCTTCCCCCTCAGAGCCTCCGGGCGGCGGAGTCCACCCCACCCCCACGCCACCCGCAGAGCTGCCGAACCGGCCCCGGGTCCATTGCACTGCTGCATAGATTGCTGCGGCGCCGATCAGCCAGATCAGGCCCGGGAAGCTGTAGGTGTAGATGGAGCCTGCTGCCAGGATGGCTGCCGGGACGAAGCGCAAGGGGAGCTCGCGCCAAGCGGGACTGGTCGCCTCTCTCAGGGCGAGGACGAAGGCTAGGAAGAAGAGGGCTTGCATCGTCTCCTTGAAGGAGCCCTGGGCCAGGTAGGAGGCGACCATGTAGGTGAGTCCGACAACCAGGGAAGCCGGGATGCGCAGATAGGCAGGCTGGTCGCGAAAGGCCGTTAGGGCGGTTAGCGACGCGAGGACGGCCACCGCGACCGTCAGGCCCGTGAAGCCCTGGACGATGGAGACGCCCAGGCCCTTGGTCAGGGCGACGGCTATCGCGTGGGGACCGAGCGGGTAGCCCTGGTGCAGGAGCTGCGAGCCCTCGCCGTGGGCCAGCCGGTCCGCGGCCAGCAGGTGCTGGGACATGTCCGGGTTGAAGCTGGTGCCGAGAATGCCGAAGTGGCCTTCGGCGACGAAGGGGAGCGAGGCCGCGGCCAGGGCGAGGATCGCAACCGGCGCCCCCGCGCGGAGCGCCTCTCCCCCTGCGTCCGAGCGCCGCCACAGGTAGGCAGCCGACGCCGCCGTAAGCAGCAGGGCGACGAGAGCCGAGGTCGCCCCCCGTCCCGGCAGCCGCACCGTGCCCCAACAGATCGCGCAGAGCAGCGCCAGCCCAACCGGCGGCGCCAGCCACGACCAGCGCCGCACCCCGCAGAAAGTGATCGCCGCCTGGCCCGTGGCCAGCGAGGCGGCGCAAACGCCCAGTACGGCTGCATAGGTCCCGATCACGAGGTCGCGAGCCTAGACTGCGGGCATGGCGTTCGTTCCGCCAGCCCGTCACCTGCTGCGAGCCAGGGACCTCGTCGACGCTCGTTATTTCGAGCCGCTGAGCGTCGACGACCTGGCCCGCGCCGCTGGTCTTTCCCGCGCTCATTTCAGCCGCGAGTTCCGGCGTGCCTTCGGCGAGTCGCCGCATGCCTACCTGCTGACCCGGCGGCTGGAGCGGGCGGCGGCTTTGCTGCGAACCACGGATCGCTCGATCGCCGACGTCTGCCTCTCGGTCGGCCTGCAGAGCATCGGCTCCTTCACGACCAGCTTCAGCCGTACCTACGGGCGCTCGCCGGCGGCGTACAGGTCCGCCCACCCGCCGGCCTCCCGGAGCGCCCTGGTGCCCGGCTGCGTGGTCCGCGCCTACGCCCGCCCGCAACACCGCACGTTTCGAGAAGACAGCGCCCCGGCCCGCGCCTAGCATCGCCGTCGACCTTTCCGTTCAACCGAAGGAGCAGACGATGATCAGGATCGCCAACGCGCAGCTGTGGGTGCACGACCAGGAGGAGGCACTCGCCTTCTACACCGAGAAGGTCGGCATGGAGGTGCGCGCCGACGTGACCCTGGCCGAGATGGGCGACTTCCGCTGGCTGACGGTCGGCCCGGCGGGCCAGGAGGACGTCTCGATCGTGCTGATGGCCATCCCCGGGGCGCCGGTGATGGACGAGGAGACGGGTGGCCAGGTGCGCGAGCTGATGGCCAAGGGCTTTGCCGGCACGGTCTTCCTCACCACCGACGACTGCCAGGCCTCCTACGAAGAGCTGAGGGCCCGCGGGGTCGAGTTCACCGAAGCGCCGGAGGAGCGGCCCTACGGAATCGATTCGGGCTTCCGCGACCCCTCCGGCAACAACATCCGCCTCGCCGAGGTGAGGATGGCTGGGGTCTGAAGCCCGCTGCCCCGGCAGGCCGGCGGCCGCGAGCCGGCGGCCTGCCGGGGCTGGTCGCTTCGACTCCCCTCGGCAGTCATCGAGTCGAGCACCAGCGCATATGAGTCTCGTTTGTCCATGGGCTCAACGGTAGGAGACCGGCCTTTAGCCCACCTATGGATTGCCTAAGGCTTGGGTGAGCTGGGTCAGCGTGAACCGCTGGCGCCATGCCGGTCCCGATGGCCGTGAGCGAGAGTGGCAAGGGCGCCGGGCCCCGTCAGCTTCACTCCGCTCCGACCGGGGAAGTCGACGGTCAGGTTGCCGGTCCAGCGGTTTGCCGGCTTCGCACCGCGGTTGAAACTAGCCGTGCCGGAGAATGGCGCCGGCGGGCGCACGACGGCGGCTTGCACCTGGGGGTCGTACTCGAACGTGGAAGCCGGGGCTATCGCGTTGACGAACCTGACGATCGAGATGCCACTGCGCCTTTCGGACAGTCCAGCGTCGAAATGGGCGCGAGCGGCCGGTCCGTTCTTCACCACCTGCAAGCCGGGGCCTTGGCGGGACCCGTCCGCGTAAGCGGTTAGCTGCGCCCCGAGCGCCCCCGGCCCGTCGGCGCCTACCAAGCTCCCGGAACAGAAAAGGGTGTCGAGCAGGAAGCCAAGGTCGCCGGGTGCCGAGGCAGCTTCAAGGTCGGCATAGCCCTCCTCGCCATGAAAGGCAATCGTTCCTTCATAGGAGCCGGAGTCAAAGCTAACCGGCCTGCCGCCGCATTTTGAACGGACTGTCTTGGGCTGGCCCGAAGGGTGAAACGAGACCGAGATTTCTCCCAACGCACCGAGATTTGCCTGGATCGAGCTTTTGGTGACCGTCGCCGGGGCAGAGTAGAAGGCGCCGCTGGCTTTTCCGGTGACGAACAGCGTCACATTGGCGGGCCTCTTCTTGTGTGCCAACACACCGATGACGAACAGCGAGTACCCATTGCTCGCCTTCACCGTGAAGCCGCCCGGCGGGCCCAGCGTCGCGCCTTGAGCCGACGCGGACAGCCAAGCACGGAGCCGACGATTGCGGCCAGCGCACAGATCGCCAACAGCCGTCGGGTCAAATGCCTCCCACTATCCCCTGCTCTCCCCACTACTCGACCATATATGAAGCGGTCAGCCCGCGGCCCGCTCGGGTGATCGTCGCCGACGACTCGGCCCTGCTGCGCGAGGGGGTCGTGCGGCTGCTCGAGGAGGCCGGGCTCGAGGTCGTCGGCCAGGCCGGCGACGCCGAGGAGCTGATGCGCAAGGTGCGCGCCCACAAGCCCGACGTCGCCGTCGTCGACGTGCGGATGCCGCCGACCCACACCGACGAGGGCCTGCGCGCGGCCCGCGAGATCCGCGCCGAGCTGCCCGAGGTCGGCGGTCCTCGTGCTGTCCCAGTACGTCGAGGACGCCTACGCTCGCGAGCTGCTCGCCGAGCAGCGCCGAGGGCGTCGGCTACCTGCTCAAGGACCGCGTCGCCGAGGTCGAGGTTCGTCGACGCGGTGCGGCGGGTGGCCGGCGGCGGCACCGTGCTCGACCCGGAGGTCGTCGCGCAGCTGCTCGGCCGGCGCCGCGCGACGACCCGCTCGACGGCCTCACCCCGCGCGAGCGCGAGGTGCTGGGCCTGATGGCGGAGGGCCGCACCAACGCCGCGATCGCCGACGAGCTCGTGGTCAGCGAGCGCGCCGTCGAGAAGCACGTCACGCAGCATCTTCACCAAGCTCGACCTGCCGCCAGCGCGCGACGACCACCGCCGCGTGCTGGCAGTGCTGCGCTTCCTCGACCAGCCGGGCTGAGGCAGGTTCGATACGGGAACCGATGGGCGTTACTGGGCTCGAACCAGTGACCTCCAGCTTGTCGAGCTGGCGCTCTCCCAACTGAGCTAAACGCCCCGGGTGCCTGAATCTAGCAGCGGCGGCGGCGCAGCAACGACGGTGCCTAAAGCTCAAGCTGCAAGCGTCGATGCAAGCGGTGAAACTATTCAGCCCACGGGGTGTTTCTAGGTGCAGGAATTAAGGCAGGACCGACGAGCCAGGGGAAACAGAGTCTCACTTGGTGGCACGTCCTTCGGAAAACAAGGGCCCCTCACGGGGCCCTTTTCCGTGGGCGAGGCGACCGCCCTGGCACGCGCACCCCTTCGGGCGCTGGCAACGGGCCGCTTTCAGGGCACCTGGACCTGGAATCCAGGCAAGGTCAGCTGGAGATCTGGACGACGACGGTGCGCTCGCGCGGGCGGTCGTCGAAGTCGAGCAGGACAATCTGCTGCCAGGTGCCGAGCGCCAAGCGAGCGTCGATGACGGGCACCGTCTGGGTCGGTCCGATGATCGAGGCGCGCTGGTGGGCGTGCGAGTTGGTGTCGTGGTTGAGCCGGTTGTGCTCGTAGTCGCCCCGCGCCGGGATCAGCCGCTCGAGCATCGCCCCCAGGTCGTGCACTCCCCCGGGCTCGTACTCCATCGTCGTGATCGCCGCCGTCGAGCCGCGCACGAACGCGGTCGCCTGGCCCTCGACGATCCCCGCCCCGTCGAGGCTGCTTTGGACGGCGGCCGTGATGTCGATGACGTCGCCGTCGCCGCGGGTCGAGAAGCGCAGCTCTGCGGTCCGCACGGCCATCCCACCAAGCTACCCGAGAGCGCCCGCGGGACGAGGGCGCTCAGGCGTGGCCGCTGGGGAGGTGCCAGTGCCTTGGCTCGAGCAGGGCACTGGCCGCCTCCGGCCCCCAGGAGCCCGGCTCGTAGATCTGGACCGGCGAGGGATCCCCCACTGCCGAGTCGGCCACCTCCCAGAGGCGCTCGATCGCCTCGGAGGTGGTGAACAGGGTGCGGTCGCCGACCATGACGTCGTGGATCAGCCGCTCGTAGGCGTCGAGCGCCTGCTCATGCCCGCCGAAGCGTCGGCGTAGTTGAAGCGCATGTGAGCTTCGCCCAGCCGCATGGCCGGCCCCGGCACCTTGGCGAGGAAGGAGGCCGTGATGCTGCCCGGGTCGCCGAGGTCGAAGGTCAGGTGGTCGTGGCCGAACGACTCGGCCATCTGGGTGCAGTCGAGCGGGAACATACGGCGGGGGGGCTGGGAAAAAGCGACCGTGAGCAGGTGCCGGGTCTCGGCCATTCGCTTGCCCGAGCGCAGGTAGAAGGGAACGCCCTCCCAGCGCCAGTTGTCGACGAAGGCGCGCAGCGCGACGAAGGTCTCGGTGTCGGAATCGACGGCGACCCCGTCCTCGTCGCGATAGCCGGCGTACTGGCCGCGAACCACGTCCGCCGGCGTCAGCGGCACCATCGAGTCGAAGACCTTGCTCCGCTCGACCATCAGCGATTTCGGCGCTGAGTGAGGTCGGTGGCTCCATCGCGACGAAGCTGAGCACCTGGAAGAGGTGGGTGACGATCATGTCGCGGAAGGCGCCGGTTTCCTCGTAGAAGTCGCCTCGCATCTCGATCGAGAGCGTCTCCGGCACGTCGATCTGCACGTGGTCGATATGGTCCGGTTCCAGACCGGCTCGAACATGCCGTTGGCGAAGCGCACGCGCCAGCAGGTTCTGCACCGCCTCCCGGCCGAGGTAGTGATCGATGCGGAAGACCTGCTCCTCGGCGAAGACCGTGTGGACGAGCGCGTCGAGCGCCCGCGCCGAGGCGAGGTCACGGCCGAACGGCTTCTCCATGATCACCCGCGCCCCCTGGCCCAGTCCCAACCGCCCAAGCCCCTCGATCACGCCGGCATAGGCGACCGGCGGCAGCGAGAGGTAGTGGAGGAGCTCGGCATCGTCGGCGAGCTCCTCCCTGGCCCGGGCGACAGCGCTCCCCAGGCCCTCGAACCCATCGCCAAGCGAAGCGAAACCCAGGCTCTCGACAAAGCGATCCAAGGACTCGCCCGGGTCCGGCCGGCGCCCGGAGCCACAGACGGCGTCCCGGACCAGCTCGACGAACTCCCCTTTGCCGAGGGCGCCGCGCGCCGCCCCGATAACCGCGAACCGCTCCGGCATCAGCCCGGCCTCGAAAAGGTGGAAGATCCCCGGCAACAGCTTCCGCTTCGCCAGGTCCCCAGTCGCCCCAAACAACACGATGACCTGACTGGGCGGCCGGGCGATGCCCCCCGCCCCACCTGGCGCCTCTGCGATCTCGACGGCCACGACGCTCAGCCTTGCAGAACCGGCGCCTGGCCTCGCGGCCGCGGATTTTCCAAATGCCGCCGCAAAAGGCATTCGACCTCCGATGCGTTTGTCTTACGTGGATGCGGTAAACCAGCAACAGCGGAGCTTCGTCAGACTCCCGCCTGTTCAGGCGGAGGACCCAGGCCAAAGCGCCGCGGGTGAAGACGGCACTCGGGACAAACGCTGGGACTTCAGGCTCCCCTCGCTTCGCGGCAGGCCAACGCGGGTCCCCCTTCTCGATCGGTCGGCGCGGGAAGAGCGCGCCCAAGAGAGGGAACGGGAGAACGAGTTGGCGGCCATCGAGGCAGCGAAAGAAGCGTTCTTCGAAACGCCGGCGGGAAGGGCACGCCTCGCCTACAAACGGGGGCATCGCCTTTTCCAGTACGAGCTCGCGATCAACGAGCTGCGGCCACTGGTCATTCCGGGACTGGCCGGCACTCCCTCTCGGGAGACCACCGATCCGGTCGACGTCCTCAACTCGGTGACCGTCGAGGGCTGGAAGCTGGTCACGGGGAAGTTCATCCACTCCGAGATGCGAAACGGAGCGATCGGCTGCTACCTGTTCAAGCGATCGCAGAAGCGACGCCTGCAGATGAACAACCCCTGGCAGGTCTGAGCTTCTTCGACCTCCGCGTTTGCCGGTGGGTGAGAACGGCGCCCCGGCGAATTGCCTGAAATCCTTGCTGCTTGCCCTTCGTCGGCTCATACCTCTGGCGCCTGCGACAGAAGATCGGCTCCGAGCTGGTGCTGATGCCCGGCGCGATGGTCGCCCTGCAGCGCCGGGACGGACAGGTCCTCCTCACCAGGCGCGAGGACAGCGGGGCTTGGTGCCTGCCCGCGGGAGCGGCCGAGCAGAGCGGCAGCTTCGCCGCCACGGCGGTCAGCGAGCTTGCCGAGGAGACCGGAGTCGAGGTTGCCCCAGCGGACCTCGTGCCCTTCGGCTGCCTCTCGGAGGCCGAGCTTCACACCATCAGCTACCCGAACGGCGACCTGACCCACTGCTTCGCGATCTGCTTCCTGGCCAGGGAGTGGCGCGGCGATCCCCGGGCGGACCTGGACGAGACGACCGACGTCCGCTTCTACGACCTCGATCGCCTGCCCAATCCGCTTGACCCCCCGTCGCGACAGGCGCTCGTCCTGCTGGAGTCGTACCTCGCCGAGGGCAAGTTCCAAGTGCGATGAGCCAGCCTCGCACCTGCGGGTGGCAAAGCTCGGGCATCAAGACCAGAGGCGCCCACCGGAATCGAACCGGTGTAACGGCTTTGCAGGCGCGCCTGCTGACACTTCGCTGGTTAAGTCAATGCGAACTCTGGGGCGTCAGCGATGCACGCCCTTCCGCCGGAGGAAGAGCGCGTGGCGCCGCAGCCGGTCGACGCTGTGGACTCATTTGGGCTTCGCTCCGTTGCAACCTGAGTGCTCGTGCAGCGGCACGAGCTTGGGGGGCGCCGGCGGATTGACGGGAGTCTTGAGAGCGCTCAATGCACCCTCTTGAAGCCGCTTGTTACTTGAATCACCCATGCCTAGAGGGTATCGGGTCCGGCGGAGACCAGATCGACGCGGGCGACCTGGTCCGCAGCAATGTAGACGCCCTGATCGGGCACCACCCGCTCGGCGAGGGTTCGAATGCCGTTTGAGTCCTCCTCGACAGTGCAGAGAGCCTCGAGGTAGATGTCGTGAGGTTTGAGGGGTCTGCCCGACGGCAGAGCGCTTGCCGTAGACACCACCAACGAGCCGGGGAGCCCCAGGGCAGTGGTCGATCAGCTCGACGATCACGTAGCCACCCTCCTCGCGCCAACGCTGGTATGCGTAGTCAAACGCGTCCCGAGCCTCGCCAGCACCGAGGAATGTCGCGATGCGACCAGGCGGCCCATCTCGATCCTCAACTCGCACGACATAGACATTGACAAGAACGCCAGCAGCGATTGGCACCGCAAGCAGGACGACGGCAACGTAGGCGCTAATCGCCCAAAAATGATCGGCCCATTGCCCGGAAGGGCCAATCGTCTTGACTAGATGGGCCGTCCAAAAACCAAAGATCAGTTGTACAACGATTGTGAAAGCAAGCGCGCGCAGCGCAAGCTCAAGATCGCTGCGCGAAGAGCGAGGAGAGCGACCACCGCCAAGCTCGGCAATGATGAAGCCGGGCATGAGCAGGGCGACTGCGGCGAGGATCGAGACGGCGGTGCTGAGCACTAGTCGTTCCTACCAACCCGGCAAGACAGATAGGGGCCCTCCCCGAAGCTCACGAGGCCGCCGTCTCACTTGCGTGAGCCAGCTGTTCGTGTTCCTCGACTCGCGCTCAGGAAAATTGTTAAATCTGGCGAGCCGAGAGTCGCTCGCTAGAGCGAAAGGCGCCCACCGGAATCGAACCGGTGTAAACGGCTTTGCAGGCCGCTGCGTAACCACTCCGCCAGGGCGCCGAGCGGATGAAGGGTAGCGGCGTTTGGGGGCAAACCTCATCGCCCTCGCCCGGTGCCGGCGTCGCGGTTGCTCGCCTCATCGGGAGTCGAGGCTGCGCCGGCGCCGGCGGAGGAGGTCCCAAGCGCGATCGGGCTGAGCTCTCCGCTCCTCGGCGATGCGCCCCCTTGCCACCGAGTGGCGCTCCCTGCATCCTCTCAAGACAGAAAAGCACCCTTTCCTGTCGATCACCAACTGCGGGATTTGACCGGCCGCATGGGGTGAAGGGCCTAGGCCAAACCACTCCATTTCTTTCCCGCTTTTTCACCTCCCAACTTGAACCACAAGCTGAAATCCAGGCTGACAGCGCCAAATACATCCGTCCCTATGCTCGGAGCGATACTCAGTAAATGTTTAACAGCTTCAACTTCGAGAAAGCCGAGAAAGCTGCAGTCTTCAAAAACAAAAGAACCTTTGATTTCCATACTTGTTCCAAGTGCGCATTCTTCCCCAAATTTCAACACACCAAAGCTCGAGCCTGCATCCGGTTCCATTAACTCATAAGTTTTACCACCGTTTAAAATGAGTTTCCCTTTTGGCTTTGAGTCGAATTGGTTCGACTGCTTTGCAAGCTGGGCTTTCCACTTTTTTGACGAAGGTCGTGCATTCAGCAAATTCCAATGTCATTAAGCTGGTTCCACCCACGAAGAGCGATCCTTCGCTGATCATATTTTTTTTGCATAAGACTTCTGCGACGGTGACGAAGGCGACCGTCACTAAGAATTTGGCGTCACCGTCCACTTCTGACTGCAACGCGGTTGTTCCAGCGATGTTTACGCCTTCTACCTTGAAGTTGCCTTCCGCTCGGGCCGACGACTGTCCAAGGGCAAGCAAGAAGAGGAGCGCGGTGACCAGCAGGCCACCGTATGTGCGTACGCGCATACTCATACTCACCTTTCTTCTCACCCGATCCTTCCAGGCTCTCTCCAGACGAAGCAGTCTTTCATATTTCTCTTGATTAATCAAGAGAAACAGATCGATCGCATGGAGCCAACTTTACCTCTGAGGAGGAGCCAGCCCGGGCATCCAAGACCAAAGGCGGACCACCGAAATCGAACCGGCCGCAGGCAGGCGAGCACGGGCATCTATTCGTTGCCTACGCGCCCCCCGATGAACCGACCAAGCCGTGGGCGATAGGTGCCGCTTCGAGCCTGCCTACAAGACCCTGACGAACAGAGGGCTTGGAGACGCCAGTTTGTACTTGATGATCCCCCCGGCGGCGACCACGCCTTCCCATTTCGCACCCGAAACTCCGCATTCTTTTCCGCCGCCGGCGGCTTTCAGGCCCATGCTTGGGCTCGAAAGTTTTGCCGGCGTGCCACCGGCCAGAGCAAAGGTCATCGCTTTTTCAGCGCTGTAAATGCATTCTTCGGCCATGCCCAGACATTTGATTTTGAATGTAGGCGTCCAGCTCATTGTCCCGTTGCCTTCAGTTGAGGCTTCGACGCTCCAGCTCCAGGGGAGGCCCTGTGCCAAGATCGTGCAGAGACCGCCGCCGCATTCGCTGAATTCGAGTGCCGTAACCTGACCCAGTTGAGGAGTGCCCTGGTTGGTATTGGATCCTTTTAGGCTTGAAACAACGCATGCCGGTTCCAGTTTTTCGCCTTTGTAGGTATAGACGAACTTAACCCCTTCTTTGGTCCCTTCTTCAAGGCCCGCCGAGAAGATCGAGCCGAGTTTGTACGGTTCGCAGGATCCGAATTGAGATTTGCACAGCTTCGTCGTTGGCGTTGCTTCCACTCCCCACGTTTTTCCTTTGTTGGCGCCGGTCAGCGCCAGCCTCAGAGCACCTTCGAAGTTGGTTATTTTCGTCGTAAAGAGAAGCATGCTTGTTTTGTTAAGACCACTGATCTTCGACGAGAAGGCAAGAGGGTATTCGACCGATTCCAGGCCGGGTTCGTCCGTTTCGGCCGCCGTTTTACCGGTCAATGGCCAGGAGATCCCCGGGATGAAGCCGCATTCTTCTTCTTTTTTGTCGAAGATGACCGACGTAAATGTCGTGCCGGATGGCGGCACCGCCTGAACGTAGATTCCGCTTAGTGTCAATTTCATTGGCACGGTAAACGGTTCCAAAGCACAGACGCCGTTGTGGCATCCGTTGAATTTAACCGAGAGTTCGCCCGAGCCTCCGGGGAACAGCGTGCCTTTAGTTTCGGTTTTACATTCAAGGTCGAACCCGCTCTGAACAACGAGGTGCATCGATCCCGCACCTTCGATCGTTTCGTTTTTACCGAGTTTCGAAAGTGTTGTTCCGCCCACCATCCAGTCTGACGCACTTGCCTGGCCAACGACCGCCATCGATAGCGCCAGAACGGAAAGGGACACGAGTGCGAGCTTGCGCATACCCAATTCATAGTCACTTTCCATCAATTAGTCAAGAGTGACTTTGCAATAGAAGCACTCGCGAGATCTCCCTATACGGACAGCCCGCGTGTCAACCAGCAAGCGACGGGGCTAAGCGGCGCGCTGCTCGGGACCCGGGTCCTCGTCGATGTCGAGGATCAGGTTGTCGGCCGCGGTGCGGCGGACGCGGAAATCAACCGGGGAGAGCTGCTCCAGCTCACGCAGCAGCTCAACCGGCTCGTTGAGCCGCATCGAGATCGTCGCCCGACCCTCGGAGAAGCGCTCGACCGAGATTTCCGAGGTGGCGCCGATCTGGCCGGCGGCGTCCTCGAAGCCGACCAGCTGGGAGAAGTCATCGAGGGGGCCGATCTCTACTTTGACCAGGCCCTCGAAGAGGCCTTGAGCCGCATGCTCGACCTGGCCGTTGCCGTTGCCGTTCTCGCTCGGGATTGCGCGGCTCGCGCCCGACTGGGCCTCGGTCAGCTCCTGCGCACGGCGGCCGACCTCGACCGCCTCGCGCAGCGCCTTCATCCTGATCCGCGTCGCCTGGCCACGGGCCTGGGCCTGGATCTCCTCGAGACGGGCGGAAACCGACTCGAGCGAAGCGACGTTGCGATCGTGGCGCTCGTTGGCCTCGAGCAGCCGCTCGTTGAGGCCGCGAATCTCGCGCTCGCGCTCGATCACCATCGCCGAGAGCGAGGCAAGCTCCTGCTCGGCGCCGGCGGCCGCATCGGCGGACTCGCGACAGCGCGACAGCGCCTCGTCAGCGTCGCGCTGCAAAGCCCACTGTCGTGCGTCTCGCGCTGCAAGCGCCGCGTCCACGTCGGAGCGGCGGTAGCCGAAGAAAGCCCTCTTGAAGCTACCCATGCGCGGCACCGTAAAGGTGCCCTCGGACGCCATCCTCGGATGGCTGCAGCTCGAGTCGCGGCGCCTCGCGCCAGAGATCCTCCAGCTGGTAGCGCTGCCGCGCCTCCTCGGTGAAGACGTGCAGGACGCAATCGAGGTAGTCGAGGACGATCCAGCCAGCCGCCTCGGCCGCCTCCGCGCCGGCCGGCAGGATCTGCTCCTCCTGCTTCAGCTTCAGCTTCACCTCGTCGGCGATCGCCCGCGCCTGGCGCTCGTTGCGCGCCGTGCAGATCGCCAGGAAGTCGGTGTAGGAGACGAGGTCGCGCATGTTGAGGACGACGATCTCGGTCGCCGATTTCGAGTCGGCCAGGTCGGCCAAGCGCCGCGCCAGCGCCTCCGATCGCTCGGCCCTCCGCTCGGCGCTCACCGGTAGATCCCCTTCTCTTCGATGAATCGCGCCACCGACTCGGGCGTCAGGTAGCGCAGCGGCCGACCCGCGGCGGCGCGCTCGCGCACGGCTGAGGAGGAGACGCCGAACTGCGGCATCTCCAGCATCGTCGCCTTGCCGCCGGCGCCGAGGCTGCGCAGCACGGCGGCGACGTCGGCCTCGGAGATGCCCGCGCGCCGAGCCACCGCCAGGCGGGCCAGCTCGGTCACCCGCCGCGGCTCGCGCCAGCTCTCCAGCCCGACCGCGGCATCGGCCCCCATCACGAAGACCAGCTCACTGTCAGCCCTGTCCTTTGCAAGTAGCTCCAAAGTCTCATACGTGTAGGACGGCCCCTCGCGCTCGACCTCCAGGGTCGAGACCGAGAAACGGGAGTCATCGGCGGCGGCGAGCCGCGTCATCGCCAAGCGCAGCTCGCGGCCGGGGTCGTCGGCGATCCGCTTGTGAGGGGCTTCGCCGGTGGGGACGAGGATCACCTCCTCGAGGTTGAGCTGCCAGAGCGCCTCCTGCGCGAGCGCCAGATGGCCGAGGTGCGGCGGGTTGAATGCCGAGCCGAGGACCCCGATGCCGGCCGCGGGCGCCTTACTCACGTACCTGGCCGTCGCCGTGGACGACGTACTTGTAGGTCGTCAGCTCGCGCAGCCCGATCGGCCCGCGCGCGTGCAGCTTCTGGGTCGAGTTGCCGATCTCGGCGCCCATGCCGAACTCGAAGCCGTCGGTGAAGCGAGTCGAGGCGTTGGCGTAGACGACGGCGGCGTCGACCGCGGCGACGAAGCGCTCGCGGGCGTCCCGGGAGGCGCTGACGATCGCCTCGGAGTGGCCGGTGCCGTGGGCGTTGACGTGCTCGATCGCCTCGTCGAGCGAGTCGACGACGGCGACCGCGAGCTCGAGGTCGAGGTACTCGGCGTCCCAATCCTCCTCGGTAGCTGCGCCGACCTCGAGATCGCCAGCCAGCTCGCGCACCCGCTGGTCGCCGACCAGCTCGACCCCGGCCTGACGCAGATGGGCAAGGGCTCCCGGCAGGAAGTCGGCGGCGACGGCGGTATCGACCAGCAGCGTCTCCGCCGCGTTGCAGACGCCGGGCCGCTGCGTCTTCGCGTTGACCACGATCCGCCGCGCCATCTCAAGGTCCGCCTCGGAGTGCACGTAGACGTGGCAGTTGCCGGCGGCGGCGTAGATCACCGGCACCGTCGCCACGTCCTTCAAAGCCCTCTTCAGCCCCTCCCCGCCACGCGGGATCAGCAGATCGACGACGCCGTCCTGGGTCGCAAGCTCCGCCAGGTCACCGTGCCCCTCGCCAACAGGCAGCAGCAGCACCGCGTCTTCCGGCAGCCCGGCCTCGGCGAGCGCCTCGCGCGCCACCGCCGCCAGCGCCGCATTCGAGCGCTCCGCGTAGTGGGACCCGCGCAGCACGATCGCGTTGCCGCTCTTGATCGTCAGCGCCGCGCAGTCGATCGTCACGTTGGGCCGCGCCTCGTAGACCACGGCCACCACCCCCAGCGGCACCCGCAGCTTGCGCAGATCGAGCCCGCTGTCCAGCGATTTCCGTTCGAGCTGCTCGCCGATCGGGTCCTCGAGCGCCGCCACGGCCCGCACGCCCGCGGCCATCGCCGCCACCCGATCCGCGCTCAGCGTCAGCCGATCCCGCAGCGCCTCGGTCAGCCCAGCAGCCCGCTCATCGGCCAAATCGGCAGCATTGGCCTCGAGAATCTCCGCCGTCCGCTCGCCCAACAACCGCGCGGTCGCCTCGAGCGCCGCATCCTTGCCCGCGGTCGATGCACTCCCAAGCTCACTAGCAACCCGCCGAGCGGCCCGGCAAATCTCCCCCACGCTTGTAGTCGTCACAGTCACGCGGCTAAGGGTAGCTGGCCGGCTGGGGTGCCTCGCCGGGCGGCGGCGGTCTCTTTTTCGCCCAGACCCATCAGCGAGAGAGGCAGCGCGCCCGGCGAAAAAGGCAGCTGCCCGGCGAGGCACCCCAGCCGGCCCCCACCCTCCGGACTCAGACCAAGACGAATCTGTCTCGGTGGATGACCTCGTCGGCAGCATGCGGCAACAGCTCGCGCACCTCCGCGCTCTTCATCCCGATCACCCGCGAAAGCTCCAGCGCCGAGTAGTCGACGATGCCCTTGCCGACGATCAGGCCGTCGGTGACGACCTCGACCGCGTCACCGGCGTCGAAGTCACCCTCGACGGCGGTGATCCCCACCGGAAGCAGGCTCGAACCGCTCTCGCGCAGCACCCGTGCCGCGCCGTCGTCAACGGCAACCTGCCCGTGCGCCGGCTTGGCGTACTTGAGCCAGAGCTTGAAGCTCGACGCCTTCGAGCCCTGCGCGGCAAACCTGGTGCCGACCGAATCGCCGGCGGCCGCCGCGGCCAGGGTGCCGGCGCTGGTCCCGTTGCAGATCGCCGCCGCAATCCCGGCCTCGCTCGCCATCTCCGCCGCGGCCACCTTGCTGCGCATGCCACCGGAGCCAAAGGCCGAAGTGCGATCGCCGATCTCCATGCCCTCCAGCTCGGCGAAGTCGGTGATCCCCGCGACCAGCTTCGCCTCGGGGTTGAGCGTCGGGTCGGCGGTGAAAACGCCGTCGGTGTTGGTCAGCAGGACCAGCAGCCGCGCGTCGAGCAGGATCGCGACCTGGGCGGCGAGGAAGTCGTTGTCGCCGAAGCTGATCTCGTCGGTGGCGGTGGTGTCGTTCTCGTTGATCACCGGCACCACCCCCCACTCGATCAGCCGCCGCAGCGTCTGGCGCGCGTTGAGGTAATTGGTACGGGCGGCGATGTCGGCCGCGGTCAGCAGCACCTGGGCGGCGCGGGCGCCATGCTTGGCGAGCCGGCTCTCATAGGCGCGGAAGAGGTCGCCCTGGCCGACCGCGGACGCCGCCTGCAGCTCGTCCATCGCGCGCGGGCGCAGCGGCAGCTCCATCAACCGCATGCCACGCGCGATCGCGCCCGAGGTGACCATCACGACCCGCTCGCCGCCCTGCTCCAGGGCGGCAACCTGCTCGCAGACCGAATCGAGCACGTCGGCGCGCAGGGAGCCGTCGTCGGCGGCGACGATCGATGATCCGAGCTTGACGACGAGGGTCATTGCCGCTCAAGTGTATGAGCCGTCGGTGGCGCTGCCGCGCGCCGCCCCTCACGCTCAAGGACGCACTGCGAAACTGCCGAAGATCAAGCAATGAGCCGTCCGCAGGACAGTCGCCTGCCCTACCTGCCCGGCATCGACGCCCTGCGCGCGATCGCCGTGCTCGCCGTCTTCCTCTACCACGCCGGCGTCGGCTGGATGCCGGGCGGCTTCCTCGGCGTCGACGTCTTCTTCACGATCAGCGGCTACCTGATCACCTCCTTGCTGCTCAGCGAGTACCGGCGTGGCGGCCACGTCCGGCTCGGCCGCTTCTGGCTGAGGCGGGCACGGCGCCTCCTGCCCGCCGTCGGCGTGCTGATCGCGGTGACGATGGTCATCGCCGCGATCATCGAGCCCGACCGCCTGACCGAGCTGCGCGGCGACGCGATCTCCTCGCTCGCCTACGTCGCCAACTGGAACTTCGCCTTCTCCCACCAGTCCTACTTCGACCAGTTCCAGCGCCCCTCGCTCTTCCGCCACCTCTGGTCGCTCTCGGTCGAGGAGCAGTTCTACCTCTTCTGGCCCCTCGCCTTCGCCGCCGGGATGTCGCTGCTGGGGCGCAAGCGCCTGCTGCTCGGCGTGCTTGCCGGGGCGGTCGCCTCGCTGGCGCTGATGTGGATCCTCTTCGACCCCGGCGACAGCTCGCGGGCCTACTACGGCACCGACACCCACGCGGTCGGCCTCCTGATCGGCGTCGCCCTGGCCCTGGCCTGGAGCCCGCTGCAGCTGCGCCGCGCCAGGTCGGGCCGCTGGTGCGGCCCGCTGCTCGACGTCATCGGCGTCGTCGGCCTCGCCTACGTGGCGCTCAGCTTCCTGCGGGTGCACGACTACGACCTCGCCCTCTTCCACGGCGGCTACCTCTGGCTGGCGCTGGCGACCGCCGCGGTGCTCGCCGTCATGGCGCATCCCGCGGCGAGGCTGGGCGGGCTGCTGGCGCGCCCGCCGCTGGTCTGGCTGGGGTTGCGCAGCTACAGCTTCTACCTCTGGCACTGGCCGGTCCTGGCCCTGACCCGGCCCGGCCTCGACGTCTCGCTGCCGCGCGGCCTGCTGATCCCGCTGCAGCTGCTCATCGTGCTCGCCCTCGCCGACCTCTCCTACCGCTTCGTCGAGCTGCCCTTCCGCGGCAAGCGCAAGCTGCCGGCGCTGCCCGAGAACTGGCTGCGGGTCGGGCGCCCGGCGCTGGCCTTCGCCGTGGTCGCGATCGTCGTCCTGATCGGCTGGAGCGGCATCTTCTCCAGCGGCAGCCGCCACCTTGAAGCGGGCGTCGCGGCGGCCTCCACGGCTGAATTCGCCAAGGTGACGGTCGAGCCGCTGGCGCAGCGCGGCGGAGGACCTGATGGCGGACGCAGGGCGTCGCACCACGAGGGGGATCGGCGACACGACAAGCCGCCGCGCGTCGTCGCCTTCGGCGACTCAGTGATGATCGGCGCCAAGGACAAGCTGGCGGCACGCCTTGGCTCGCGCTTCTCGATGAACGCCAAGGTCGGCCGCCAGGCTGATGAATTCGTCGACCTCGCCCGGAGGCTGAAGCGTCGCGCTGGCCACATCGACGCCCTGATCATCCAGATGGGCAACAACGGCCCGCTCTACGGCGATGAGATGGAGGACCTGCGCAAGGCGACCTCAAACGTCGGCGAGCTCTTCCTGATCAACGATCACGCCCCGGTCTCCTGGCAGGACGAGGCAAACCACGCGCTCGCCGAGGCCGACGCCACCTGGCCGCACACGACCCTGATCAACTGGGCCCCGGTCGCGGCGGCACACGAAAACCTGCTCTGGGACGGCATCCACCTCACCCCAGGAGGCGCCGGTGTCTACACGCGGCTGATCGCACATTCTGTGCGCTCAGCTACCCGCTGAAAGCTCACGTCCAAAGAGGGGCCGGGTGCCCCCTCCCAAAACACTCAAGAGCGGCGCCTGCCGCTCGTTTTGGGAGGGGGCACCCGGCCCCTCTCACGGATACAGCTCGAACTCGTGCTCGCCGACGCGGACCTCGTCGCCGGGCTCGAAGCCGGCGGCGCGCAGGGCCGCGATGACGCCGATCTCGTTGAGCCGCTGCTCGAGGTAAGCGAGCGCCTCTTCGTTTTTGACGTCATGGCGCTCGAAGAGCAGCTCGACGCCGCGACCGGTGACGCGGTAGGCGCCGTCGTCCTCGCGCTCGACCGCGTAGCCGCCCTCGCCCGCCGGGCGATAGACCCGGTGCTCGGCCTCGAATTCAGCCGCCTGCTCGGGACCTCGCTCGGGCCGAGCGACCACCGTCTCCGGCAGCGAGGAGAGGATGCGTTCGCGCAGCTCGTCGAGGCCCTCGCCGGTTGCCGAGGAGGCAGCCAGCACGCCGAGGCCGTCCTCCCCAAGCCGCTGCCGCCACTCGGTGAGGGCCGACTCGACGTCCTCGCCGGGAAGCAGGTCACGCTTCGAGAGCAGGACCAACTCCGGCAACCCTTCGAGCCCCGCCCCGTAGGACGACAGCTCTGCCCGCACCGCTTCGTAGTTCGCCGCTGGATCGCCCTCGAGCGGCATCAGCTCGACCAGGTGGACCAGCATCGCGCAGCGCTCGACGTGAGCGAGGAACTCGTGGCCGAGGCCGGCGCCCTCGGCGGCGCCTTCGATCAGCCCGGGAATGTCGGCGACGATCGCCTGGCGATCCTCGCCTTCGATCGTGCCCAGCACCGGCGAGAGCGTCGTGAAGGGGTAGTCGGCGACTTTCGGCGCCGCCCGCGTCAGCCGCCCCAGCAGCGAGGACTTGCCCGCGTTGGGCAGGCCGATCAGCCCGACGTCAGCCAACAGCTTCAGGCGCAGCTCGATCCAGCCCTCCTCGCCGCTGGTCCCGTTCTCGGCGAACCGGGGCGCCTGCCGGGTCGAGGTGGCGAAGCGCTTGTTCCCGTGCCCCCCGCGCCCGGCATGGGCCACCACGGCCCGCTGCCCGACCTCGACCAGGTCGACCCAGCTGCCATCGACGGTTTCAGCCTGAGTGCCGGCCGGGACCAGGATCTCGCGGGCCTCGCCGCGCCCACCGTGCCGATTGGACCCTTCGCCATGCTTCCCCCGACCGCCCCGAAAGTGCTTGCTCCCCTTCAGCGCGCCCAAGTCCCGCTTCGAGGCATCGCAAACCAGCACCACGTCCCCGCCATGGCCACCGTCCCCACCGTCGGGTCCGCCCCGAGGCACATGGGCCTCACGGCGAAACGAGATACACCCGTTCCCCCCGGCCCCACCCTCAACCCAGATCTTCGCCTTGTCGTACATCGAATCTGAAGGGTATTGGCGACTTTCCGGGGCTATAGGACGGGTAAATCGCCAAGCAGCTGAAAAGCTGCTCCGGAGCCGCCAGGTGCAAATGACGTTTGGAGCTGAGAAGAGGGCCGGGTGCCCCCTCCCAAAACACTCAAGAGCGGCGTCAGCCGCTCGTTTTGGGAGGGGGCACCCGGGCCTCCCCCCCGCTGAAGCCTCAGGACTCCTGAAGAACCGAGATCGTGCGGCCCTTGCGAGCCGACTTGAACTCGACCACGCCCTCCCGCTTGGCGAAGATCGTGTGATCGCGCCCAAGCCCGGTGCCGTCACCGGGCCAGAACCGCGTGCCACGCTGGCGCACGATGATCTCGCCGCCGTAGACCTTCTGGCCGGCGAAGACCTTGACCCCAAGCATGTTGGGGTTGGATTCGCGTCCGTTGCGGCTTGAGCCGAGTCCCTTCTTATGCGCCATCGTCAGAATCCTTTTTAGCAGCCGGTTTCTTGGCTGGGGCTTTTTTCGCTTTCGCAGCAGGTTTTTTCTCCGCGGCTTTTTTCGCCTCGGTCTTTTTCGCCGGCTCTTTTTTCTCGGCCGGTTTTTTGGCCGCAGGTTTGGCGGCGGGTTTTTTCGCCGGCTCTTTTTTCTCAACCGCCGGTTTCGCCGCAGCCGGTTTCTCCTCCGCCGGCTGCGCTTTCGCCGCCGCCGGTTTGCGGGTCAGCAGTTTGACCTCGGTCACCTCGAGCTTGGTCAGCTCGGAGCGGTGGCCGGCGCGGCGGCGGTAGCCCTTCTTCGGCTTGTATTTGAAGACCTTGATCTTCTCGCCGCGCAGATGCTCGGCGACGGTCGCCTCGACCTTGACCTTCTCCAGCTCCTGGGCCCCGGCGACGATTTCCTTGTCGCGGAACATCACCGGGCGCAGGGTGACCTTGTCGCCCTCTTTGGCGCTGAGTCGATCGACGAGGAGGGAAGTTCCCTTCTCGACCCTGTATTGCTTGCCACCGCTCTCTATGACTGCGTACGTGTTCATTCGTCCTTGCTCTGGGTTGAGCTTGACCGACCCCGACCGCCCCTGCGGCCACGACGGCTACTGCGCGAGGCGGAGGATTCTAGCTCGGAGCCGTTCTCGCCGCCTCCGGCCCCGTTGGTCGCCTCGACGCCGGGCAGCGAGGCCACCGCGGCAGCCCGCTCGACCCGCTCGATCCGCACCAGTTTGCGCTCGCCGACGAAGCGACCGCCACCGGTGACGCTGACGATGTAGGAATCGACCCGGGCGACGGCGTCGTCGGCGTTGTACATGTGCGGCTCGTCGATTTTGACCAGCACCTCCTCGCCGACCTTGAAGGGCAGCGCCCGCTCCTCGATCTCGGCCCGCGACCCGGTCTCGATCAGGCTGAAGCTGTCGATCGGCAGGGCGTCGCCGCCTTCGAAGTGGAACTGCTTGCCGGTCTCGGCCTCGAGCGCGGCGAGCCCGCTCTCGGGGTCGATCAGCACCGCCGCGACTTTGGGATGGACCCGCAGCAGCAGCGCCTCGGCGTCCTTGGCCCCGGTGGCGATGTCCGGCAGGCGGCGCATCGCGTCGAGCGCCACCGTCTCGGCCGAGAGCACGACGCCTTCGCCCTCGCAGGTGGGGCAGGGCGCGGTGAGGATCTCGCGCACGCCGTCGGTGACGTTCTGGCGCGTCATCTCGACCAGGCCGAGCGGCGAGACCTCGACCACGTAGCTCTTCGACTTGTCGGTGTCGAGCGCTTTGCGCAGCGTTTTCAGCACTTTGTCGCGGTTGCGGGCCCGCGCCATGTCGATGAAGTCGATGACGATGATGCCGCCGATGTCGCGCAGCCGCAGCTGCCGCACCGCCTCGTCGGCCGCCTCGGTGTTGACCCGGGTGATCGTCTCCTCGAGACCGCCTTTGCCGCGGCCGGTGAAGCTGCCGCTGTTGACGTCGATCACGGTCAGCGCCTCGGTGTAGTCGATGATCAGGTAGCCGCCCGAGGGCAGGTCGGCGCGGCGGCCGAGGGTCGACTGGATTTCTTTGTCGATCCCCCACTTCTCGAAGAGCGGCTTTTTCTCCTCGTAGAGCTCGACCCCCTCGACCAGCTCCGGCGCGGTGCGCTGGAAGAAGCTGGTGACGCGTTCGAACTGCTTCGGCGAGTCGATGATCGCCTTCTCGAAATCGCTGAGGAAGACGTCGCGCAGGACCCGCACCGGCAGGTCTGCCTCCTGGAAGACCAGGTCCGGCGCCACCGTCTGCTCGATGCGCCGGTCGAGCACGTCGTTAAGCTTGTGCAGGTATCCGATCTCACGCACGAAGTCGGCCTTTTTCGCCCCGTGGGCGGCGGTGCGGACGATCAGCCCGCCCGGCCCTTTGTAGGTGCGGTCGACCATCTTGCGCAGGCGGTCGCGCTCGGAGTCCGAGAGCCGCCGGCTGACGCCGACGCCGCTGCCCTGCGCCGCGTAGACCAGGTAGCGGCCGGCGATCGAGACGTTCATCGAAAGCCGCGCGCCCTTGGTCTTGAGCGGGTCCTTGACCACCTGGACGACGATCTCCTGGCCGGGCTTGATCAGCTCGTCGATGCGGCGGCCTTTGCCGCGGCCGCGCTTGGGCGCCTGTTCGCCGTTGGGCAGGACGATCTCGTCAACGTGCAGGAAGCCGTTGCGCTCGAGGCCGATGTCGACGAAGGCGGCCTCCATGCCGGGCAGGACGTTGTCGACCTTGCCCTTGTAGATGTTGCCGACGATCGAGCGCCGGCCGCGGCGCTCGATGTAGAGCTCCGCAACGTCGCGTTTGCCGCCTTTCGTCTTTGACTCGAGGACGGCCACACGGGTCTCGCCACGATCGGCGGAGACCAAAATTGTCTTTTTCAATTGATTCAGCTCAGTTCAGAGTAGGTACGCACGTCCGGCCCCCTTCGATGACCGGCCGAACAACCCTGTGCGACTGGGGACGCGCGTGGTCAAGCAGATCAAGGACGCAGGGCGCAGCCTTTGGTGGTGCCAAAGGCAAGCCCGAGGACGCCGAGATGCGCAGTGCCACGCGTGTCATCCAGGGGTGCAGGGTTGTTGGGCCGGTCATCGCTGGGGTCACCAGGCGAACCTGCCTTTCTGGCTGAGGCGCGCTTGCATGTGGATGCTCTGAAGCACCCCGATCGCCAGGAAGGTCGCCAGTACAGACGACCCCCCGTAGCTCATCAGCGGCAGGGGAATCCCGGTGATCGGCATGATCCCCAGGTTCATCCCCACGTTGACGAAAACCTGGAAGAGCAGCATGGCGGCGATGCCACCTGCCACCAGGGTCCCGTAGGAGTTCTTCGAGAGCGTCACAATCCGCAGCGCCCGCCAGATCAGCAGGGCGTATAGGGATAGGACCAACGCGGCTCCCGTAAATCCGTAGCGCTCACCGATCACCGCGAAGATGAAGTCGGTGTGCCGCTCAGGGACGAAGTCGAGCCGCGTTTGGGTGGCCCGATCGCCCCGGCCGGTCTTCTCACCGGATCCGATTGCGATCTTGGCCTGGTTTTGCTGATAGCCCGCGTCGCTTGGGTCCGCGCTGGGGTTCAGGAAAGAGGTGAGCCTCTCAGCCTGATAGCCCTTGAGGATCGGCGTCCCAACTGCGGGCGCCGCCACGAGGACGATCGCTGTCACTGCGACGAGGGCCGCGCCGATCACCGCGAAGTGCGTCCAGCGGACGCCCCCCACGTACATCACGGCGAGGGTGATCGCCCCGAACACCAGGGCGGTGCCGAGGTCCGGCTGCAGGAATACGAGCGCAGCCGGTGCCAGGCCGAGGCAGAGGTAGCGCACCGTGCGCTGCCAATCCGACCCGTTCCTGGCGCCATCGATGACGAACCCGGCAAGCGCAAGCACTAGCAGGAGCTTGCCGAGCTCAGATGGCTGGAAACTGAAGAAGGGGAGTTCAAAAGAGCGTCGTGATCCTCGCGCCGCAAAGCCGAAAACGAAGACGAGCGAGATGCTGACGCATAGGAAAGTGTAGATGCCGACCCGCAGCTCGCGGAAGCGCGAGTAGTCGATGCGGGTGAGGAGGTACATGCCGACGATGCCGAGGCCAGCGTAGATGGCCTGCCGGTCGACGAAGTAATAGGGGCTGCCGGGCACGTCGTGCTTGGTCGCCTGGGCCAGCGTGAAGACGCTGAGGACGGCGATGGCGATCGCGGAGAGCGCCAGCGGGCCGTCCATGTAGGGCAGGCCGAGGCGCTCGGCGATGCCGGGATGGACCGCGAACGGCTCCGGCCGGACCTGGCGCGCGCGGGTCGCGTACATCAGCCTTCGCCACCTTCTGGGCTCGCTTCTTTGGCGAGTCGGCCGGCGAAATACGCTTCGAGAATCTTCTTCGCCGCGGGCGCCGCCGATTCGGCCCCGAAGCCACCTTCCTCCATGGTCACGAAGGTGACGATACGCGGATTCGGATACGGAGCGAGGACGCCGTACCAGGACTGGTCCGCGTGCGGCGGGCGCTGGGCGGTGCCGGTCTTGCCGGCGACCGGGATCGGGAAGCTGCCGAAGACGTCGAACGAGGTGCCGCCGCCGTTCTGCGCGGCGTCGTGCAGCCCTTCCAGGATCGCGGCCCGGTATTCCGGGTCGATGCGGACGTGGCGGCGCGGCTTGGGATCGAATTCCTTCAGCACCCGGCCGGCCGCATCGTCGATTTCCTTGCCGACGTGCGGCGTGACGACGGTGCCGCCGTTGGCGAGCGTCGCGTAGGCAATCGCCATCTGCAGCGGGTTGGTCTGCAGGTCACCCTGCCCGGTGGCGAGCTGGATGTTGTCGCCGGCGGACCAGGGCCGATCGGTTTCGCCTTCCTTGTAGAGCTGGTTGCGCCAGTGCTGCGAGGGCAGCAGGCCTTCTTCGGCGCCGGGCAGGTCGATGCCGGTGGGCCGCCCGATGCCGAGCGCGTGCGCCCAGTGCTGCAGCTCGCCGCTGTCCCACATGCGCAGACCGAGCGTGTAGAAGAAGACGTCCGAGGACACTTCCAGCGCGGTGACGAGGCTGACCGTGCCGTTGGCCGCTTCGCCGGCGTTTTTGAATTCCTGGCCGCCGACTTCCAGCTCGCCGGGGTCGTCGATCGCTTCGCTGAGCTGCAGGTTGCCGCTTTCGAGCGCCGCGATCGCGGTTATGAGCTTGAAGGTCGAGCCGGTTGGATAGAGGCCGGCGATCGCCCGGTCGGCGAGCGGCGCCAGCGGATTGCGGTAGGTCTCGTCGACCTGCTTCTGGGTCAGCGGCCGGGTGAAGAGCGCCGGTTCGAAGGTCGGGAACGAGCCGAGGCCGAGGATTTCGCCGGTGTGCACGTCCATCGTGATGAAACCGCCCGGCAGGCCGTTTTCCGCCAGCGCCGCCTCGCCCGCCGCCTGCACGTCGGCGTCGATCGAGAGCTTGAGGCTGTCGCCCGGCGACGGGGGCTTGGCGACGAGGCGGCCGTTCGGGGTCGGCTCGCCGAAGCGCGTCGACCTGGACCCTGGTCAGGCCCGGCTGCCCGCGCAGGAAGCGGTCGTAGGTGTCCTCGACCCCGTCCTGGCCGATCTCGTCGCCCGGCTGCAGGCCGCGGTAGCGCGGCTCCTTCAGCTCTTCTTCGTCGATCTCGCCGACGTTGCCGAGGATGTGGGCGGCCAGGGTCCCGTCCGGGTAGTCGCGGACGAAGACCCGCTGCATCTCGACCCCGGGGAAGCGGTCCTGGTTCTCCTGCAGGTAGTAGACGAGGTAGTGGCCGACGTCGCGGCGCAGGGTCACCGGCGCCGCCGGGGCCAGCTTCAGCTCTTCGTGCATCGTTTGGCGCACGTGGCGCAGGGTGCTGTGGGTGAGGTCGGCCAGGCGCGAAAGCTCGGCCCGGCGCTCGGCCGGATCAGCCGGCAGTTTGCGCGGGTTGACCTGCAGCGCCAGGCTGGTGCGGTTGGCGACCAGCACTTTGCCGTTGCGGTCGAGGATTTCGCCGCGCGGGGCGACTGACCCGGTAGGAGCGGGTGCGGTTGTTCTTCGCTTCGGCCAGGTACTTTTCGCCGTCGAGCACCTGCAGCAGCCAGAGCCGAAAGAAGAGCACGGCGAAAAGCACGACGGCGACGCCGCCGAAGATCGCGATCCGCAGCGCCAGCCGGTTGCTCATCGCCGGGCCGCGCTCGTCGGAACGAAGGTACATCAGGGGCTCCCTGGGTGGTCGATTCCCGGCTCTCTGGGGGTAGGGAGAGGGGTCTGGCCGCCCTCCAGGCGAATTGACACCCCAAGAGCTCTGCTCTTGGGGTGGATGAGGAGCGCGGCTTCGCCGCGCAAAAGACGGATTGCATTTCCGCCGCTTCGCGACATTCGCCTGGAGGGCGGCCAGACCCCTCCCGAAACGCCCCGAGAACCACAAGCTTCGAAAGCAGTGGCGGGCCCGGGGAGCCTTGAAGCTTCGAGCGAATAAAAGGGCCCGCGCCTTCGCCCGAAGCTTGGGGAGCTTCGAGCGTGGTGGCGGGTGCGCCTCTGCGGGAATGTCGCGAAGCGGCGGAAATGCAATCCGATATCCGCGCGGCGAAGCCGCGCACCTCGTTCATCCCAAGAGCAAAGCTCTTGGGATGTCAATTCCCGCAGAGGCGCACCCGCCACCACGCTCACCTAGGCCCCCAGCACCGTCGGCTGACGGCGCCGTTGCACCTTCGGCTCCTCGACCAGCGCCGGGCGCAGGGCCCGTCGCACGCCGAGGTAGATCGGCCAGGCGAGGAAGAAGGCGTAGACGCTCTTCAGCAGCAGGTCGCGGATGATCAGGGTGCTGAGCGGGGCGTCGAGCCCGAGCAGCAGCTGGATCACGCCGAAGCCGAGCTCGGCGACCAGGGTCAGGCCCATGCAGAGCAACGCCGGCACCAGCGAGCTGTGGATCTCGAAGCGCTCGCGGAAGAGGCCGGCCAGGTAGCCGATCCCGAGCAGCACCAGCGAGGTGATGCCAAGCGCCTCGACCAGCAGGCAGTCGATGAAGAAGCCGATCGCGAAGCCGCTGACGGCGCCGGTCATGCTGCCGCCGAGCAGGCCGAGGCAGACGACCAGCGCCGGCAGCACGTCGGGGCTGACGTGGAAGAGTTCGACCTCGGAGAAGAAGGAGAGCTGCAGGAGCACGCCGAGCAGGCCGATCGCGACGATGCGGGCGAGGATCTTCGGGGTGACGATCATCCGCGCGAGCCCCCGGTCAGCACCTGGACCAGGTCGAGGTCGCGCAGATCGGCATAGGGGCGCACGTGGACCTGTTCTTTGGCCTCCTGTTCGACGATCGAGGCCTGGGTCACTTCGCCGAGCGGCAGGCCCGGCGGAAACAGCGAGCAGAGGCCCTGGGCGCGCCAGCCGGCGGTGACGACGGCCATGCCGCCGTGCACGTCCTTGGTCGAGTCGATGAAGTCGAGGATCAGGTCTTCGGGGTTGCCGACTTCGGGCTTGACCACGCCCTGCACGCCGGCCGGCACGACCTTGGCCGAGATCGCGCTTGCGTGATCGGTGAGCAGCATCACCTGTGAAGAACCCGGACTCGGCCGAGGCGATGCGGCCGACCAGGCCGTCGCCGCTGATCACCGGGTCGTCGACGTGAACGCCGTCGCCGCTGCCGACGTCGATGCGTGACGCTCGAGCGCCAGACCGTCGGCGAGCGGGCGATCACGCGGCCGGTCACCTTCTCGTAGGGCGAGGAGGCAAGCGCCGGGCCGCGGTCGAGTTCCACCAGCTTGCGCAGCTGCGCGTTCTCCTGCAGCGCCTCCTGGCCGGCCACGGCCTGCTCGCGGGCCTTGACCAGCTGCGACTTGAGGCGGCTGTTTTCGCCGCGCGCGTCGAAGGTCTTGTCGAACCAGTCGACCAGGTCGCGGGCGGGCTTCAGGGCGCGGTCGGCGACCGACTGGACCGGGCTGAAGATCGTGCTGACGCCGCGCTGCAGGCCGCGCGAGCCCTGGTAGGTGAGCGTGAGCAGCACAAAGGAGCCGACGATCAGCAGGGCGAGCACCGCCCTACGGCGGCGTACTTGCTTTCGATACACGAGTGAAGACCTAAGTTTGTGGCTTGAGATGAAGAGGAGCTAAGCAAAGTGCCTAGCTCCCGAATTCTGCTTGCTGGCGCGGTGCATGGCCTCGAACTCCTCCAGCGAGATGCCCGAGCCCACCGCCACGCACGTCAGCGGTGACTCTGCCAGCTGGCAGGGCATCTGGCACTCGTCGCGCAGGCGCTGTTCGAGTCCTTGCAGCAGCGCGCCGCCGCCGGCGAGGGTGATGCCGCGGTCCATGATGTCACCCGCCAGCTCCGGCGGGCGTGCGGTCGAGCGTGTCCTTGACCGCCTCGACGATGTGGCCGACCGGTTCCTCGAGCGCCTCGCGCACCTCCTCGGAGCCGAGCGTGATCGTCTTCGGCAGGCCGGAGACGAGGTCGCGGCCGCGGATCTCGGCCCGCACCTCCTCGGCCAGCGGCGAGGCCGAGCCGGCCTCGAGCTTGACCTCCTCCGCGGTCTGGGTGCCGATCGCCAGCTTGTAGGCGTGCTTGCAGTGGTTGACGATCGCCTCGTCGAGCTCGTCGCCGCCGACCCGGATCGACTGCGAGACGACGATCCCGCCGAGCGAGATCACCGCCACCTCGGTGGTGCCGCCGCCGACGTCGACGACCATCGAGCCGGTCGGCTCGGCGACCGGCAGGCCGGCGCCGATCGCCGCCGCCATCGGCTCCTCGATCAGGTAGGCCTGGCGGGCGCCGGCCGAGAGGCAGGCCTCCTCGACCGCGCGCTTCTCGACCCCGGTCACGCCGGAGGGGACGCAGACGACGACGCGCGGGTGGGCGAAGCGGTTGGAGTGCACCTGTTTGATGAAGTGGCGCAGCATCTGCTCGGTGACGTCGAAGTCGGCGATCACCCCGTCCTTGAGCGGGCGGATCGCGGTGATGTTGCCCGGCGTGCGGCCGAGCATCCGCTTCGCCTCGACGCCGACCGCGTGGACCTGGCCGTTGTGGGAGTCGATCGCCACGACCGAGGGCTCGGAGAGGACGATGCCGCGCCCGCGCACGTAGACGAGGGTGTTGGCCGTGCCCAGGTCGACGGCCATGTCGCGGCCGCCGAGCCCTCTGAGGTAGCTGAATACGCCCATGCTTGGTTTCGGAGAACTTCCAGGGGAAATCATCCCAAACGCGCCAAAGCGGCGTCGATTTGGAGTCAGCCCTGGTCGAAAAGTTCCGGCGCGAGCTCGATCAGCAGCCCGACCGGCAGCCCGACCACGTTGGAGACGCTGCCCTCGAGCCGCTCGACCAGGGTCGAGCCGAGCGTCTGGATCGCGTAACCGCCGGAGCGCCCCTCCCACTCGCCAAACCGCACGTAGCGCTCCTTCTCCGCCTCGCTCAGCTCCTTGAAGACCACAGTCGTGCGCTCGAGTCCACTGCGCTCCTCGCCATCGACAAAGACCACCAGCCCGCTCAGCACCTCGTGCGCCCGCCCCGACATCCGGTCCAGATAGCTCCGCGCCTCGGCGGCATCGGCAGGCTTCCCAAGCGCCTTGCCGTCGAGCACGACATCGGTGTCGCAGGCGATCACCATCCCATCGCGCGCCACCGCCCGAGCCTTCAGCCGAGCGTTCTCGAGCACCTCGACCTCCGGATCGCCCCCGCTGAGCTCGTCGACTCCGGAGACGACGACCTCGAACTCCACCCCAAGCTTGCGCAGGATCTCGCCCTCTGAGGCGATCCGGAAGCCAGCGTCAGCTGCAAGGTCAGGGCCGGGCGCGGGCAGGGGGTGGAACGTCTTGTACTTTTTCGGCGCCGAGCTCGCGGCGCCAGCAATCCCGCTCTCGATCGAAAAAGTTAAGTGGAACCCCCTGCCCGCGCCCGGCCCCACTACGCCAGCTCTGGGAACCAGATCTCGATCTCGCGCTCGGCCGACTCATCCGAGTCCGAGCCGTGGACCATGTTGAAGGTCACCTCGAGCGCGAAATCGCCGCGAATCGAGCCGGGCGCGGCCTCGACCGGGTTGGTCGCCCCGATCAGCTGGCGCGCCGCCGCAACCGCTTCGTGCCCCTCGAGCACCATCGCCACCAGGGTGCCGCCGGTGATGAAGGAGACCAGCTCGCCGAAGAAGGGCTTCTCGGTGTGCTCTTCGTAGTGCTTGTTGGCGATCGGCTCGTCGGCCCGCATCGTCTTCAGCGCCGCGATCCGCAGTCCCTTGCGCTCGAAGCGGGCGATCACCTCGCCGGTCAGGGCGCGCTCGAAGGCGTCAGGCTTTACGAGGATCAGCGTCCGGCTCACGTGCGGGGCTCCTTTGGGGTTCGTTTGGGGTCGGGCAGTCTCGTCGTCCTTGGCCTTCTCCGGCGCGGCCGCGGAGCCTCCTTGGCTCGCGCCGCGGGGCGCCGCTTGGGCGCCGGGCGCTCCTCGCGCGGCTGGCGCTCCTGCGCGAGCGCTCCTCGGCGCCGGGCGCTCGGCGCGCGGCTCGCGACGGCCTTCGGCCTTGCGGTCTCTGGCGCGTGCCGCGCCGCCCAGCGCGTTTTCGCAGTAGGGGCAGAGCGCCCAGCGCGGGTCGACCGGCTTGCCGCAGCTCGGGCAGGGGTCCTTGAGGCGGTGCTGGCACTTCGGGCAGCGCAGGTAGTTCTTCTCGACCGGGTATTCGCAGTTGGGGCAGGAGGCCTCGGTCAGCTGGCGCACCTTCAGCTCGGCCGCCCTGATCTCCAGCTCGCGTTCGTGGGCGTCCTCGAGGAACTCCGGCGGGCGCACGATCGCGTAGACCGCGGTGCCGATGTAGGGGAAGAAGGAGCCGATCGTCGCGCAGGCGACCAGGAAGGGGTCGGCGATGCGGCGCTTGGCGTCGAAGTAGGTGTAGACGATCAGGGCAAGCCAGACGACAACGATCATCAAGATGAAGAGGGTGGCGGCCAGATTGAGGCCGTCGTTGCTGATGCCGAAGATCGCTAGTGCCATGGCTGGGCGCCCGCCGGAAGGGGGGCGGGCAGTCTACTTCGCCGCGGGCCCACGAACCCTCGCATCCGAGATTGCCCCGCCCGGCTGTGGTCGAAATCGGATGCGCGTTCGCGGCTCAGAGGAAGAGGCTCCCGAAGAGGTAGCCGAGGCCGAAGAAGACCAGGATCACCGCGGCGACGACGCCGGCGACCAGCGCCATCATCGAGAGCAGTTCCGAGCTGGCGCTTTTAGTGCCCGGTGTCCATCGGCCGAATCCTCGCACAGGCGCAGGGCGGCGCGGGCGGGCGCCAGCACGTAGTGGGAGCCGGTGATCAGGAGGATGCCCCGGGCAGCTCCGAGGCCAGCTCCGGCCCCGCCGCACCGCCGCGGCGAAATCCGGCTCCTGCTCGGCCGCCAGCCCGACCTCCGCGCAGGCGCTGCGCGAGTTTGGCGGCGCTGTGAGAGCCGACGCCGGGCAGGCCGCGCGCTTCCAGCGCCGCCGGGCTCGAGCTCGGTGCAGACGCGCTCGGCTCCAGGGCCGGCGCCAGGGCGCGGACCATCGCCGCCGCGTCCTTGTCGCCGAGCAGCGCGAGGCAGGCGACGACGGGGCGGCCGGCGGCGACTTCCGCCAGGCCCTCGGCGAGCGCGGCGGCGCCGTCGGGGTTGTGGGCGGCGTCGAGCAGGGTCGGCGGGTCCTCGGCGACCCGCTCGAGGCGACCGGGAACGGTGAGGCGTCGCCGCCACCTCGGCGACCCGGGCGGCGTCGAGCTCGCCGAGGAAGGCCTCGGCGGCGGCGCGGGCGAGGGCGAAGTTGCGGCGCTGGAAGCGGCCCGGCGGCGCGCAGCTCGATCTGCCTCGCCGGGGTCCTCGGGGGCGACGATCAGCTTCGCGCCCCGTCTCGGCGGCGGTCCGCTCGGCCAGCGCCGCGACCTCGGGGCTGACCCGGCCGAGGACCAGGGTCGTGTGATCGCGCAGCACCGCCAGCTTCTCGGCGGCGATCTCGAGCTCGGTCTCGCCCAGCCACTCGGTGTGGTCGAGCCCGATCGAGGTCAGCACGGTGACCCGCGAGGGGATCGTGTTGGTCGCGTCGAGCCTGCCCCCCAAGCCCGGCCTCGACCACCGCGACCTCGCACCCGGGCGGCGGCGAAGGCGACGAAGGCCGCCGCGGTCGCGACCTCGAACTGGGTCACCGCCTCGCCCTGCTCGAGGCTGCGGTTGACGGTCTCGGCGGCCTGCGCGGTGCGCTCGACCGCGGCGGCGAACTCGGCCGGCGCCGATCTCCTCGCCGTGGATCAGCACCCGTTCGGACCAGCGCAGCGGCGTGCGGCGAGACGCAGGCGCCGGCGCTGACCCCATGCGCCTCGAGCAGCGCCGCGATCATCCGCGTCACCGAGGACTTGCCGTTGGTGCCGACGACGTGGATCGAGGCGAAGCGGTGCTGGGGCAGGCCGAGCGCGGTGCTGAGCCGGTGCATCCGCTCCAGGCCGAGCTTCCAGCCGACCGGCTCCAGCGAGTCGAGGTAGGCCTGCGGGTCTATTCCGCCGAGCTCCTCGAGCTCGGCCCGGTGGCGCTCGAGCTTGGCCCGCTCCTCCTCGACCAGCTCGGCCGGCGCCCTGGCGACGAACTTCTCGTTGGCGAGCTTGCCCTCGGCGCGGGCGACCTCGGAGCGCAGCTCCTCGCGCCGCTTCTCGAGCCGCGCGGCGACGGCCTCGGCGTCGATCTCGGCCGAGGCGAGCACCCTGACCGGGCCGACCGCGGCGATCGGGTCTCCGCCGTCCTCGGTGAACTCGAAGCGGGCGAGGCGGCCGACGAACTCCTGCGGCTGCTCTCCCTCGACCCGGGCCGAGAGCTGGCTGGCCGCCGGCGCCTCGACCATGTCGCGCCAGGCGCGCAGGCGGCGGGTCAGCTCGATCCCGCGCTCGACCTCGGCCTCCGCCTCAGCGTCGAAGAGCGACTCGTCGGCCTGCGGGAAGGGATGGACGGCGAGGTGGCCCTCGCGGGACGGGTGGTAGGACCAGACCTCCTCGGTGACGAAGGGCATGATCGGGTGCAGCAGGGCGAGCGTGCGCTCCAGCACCCAGAGCAGGTTGGCCGAGACCTCGGCCTCGCCCTCGTAGAGCCGCGGCTTGGCGATCTCCAGGTACCAGTCGCAGAGCTCCGACCAGAAGAAGGCGTAGGCCTCCTGGGCGGCGTGGGCGAAGTCGTAGCCGTCGAGCTTCTGCGGTGACCGAGGCGATCGTCCGCTCCAGCCGCGAGAGGATCCAGCGGTCCTCGACCCGCGATGCGGTCGTCGAGCCGCGCCCGTCCCTATCGCCGCTCGGAGGCCCTGCGGCGCTGTGGCGATTGAGCAGAGATCAGCGCGGCTACGCGTTCCAGAGCTTGTTGGCGAGGTCGCGGCCCTGCTGGACCTTGGCGTCGGAGTAGCGCACGTCCTGGGTCGAGGACATCGCCAGCAGGCCGAAGCGCAGGGCGTCGGCGCCGTGGACGTCGATCTCGTCCAGCGGGTCGATCCCGGTGCCGAGGCTCTTCGACATCCGCCGCCCGTCGCGGGCCTGGATCACCGAGTGCACGTAGACGTCCTTGAAGGGGACGTCGCCGGCGAACTCGAGCCCGGTCATGATCATCCGCGCCACCCAGAGGAAGAGGATCTCGCGCGCGGTGGTGAGGAAGCTGGTCGGGTAGAAGGCGCGCAGCTCGGGTGTGTCGTCGGGCCAGCCGAGCGTGGCGAAGGGCCAGATCGCCGAGCTGAACCAGGTGTCGAGCACGTCCTCCTCCTGGCGCAGCTCGCCGCCGCAGGCGCCGCAGCGCTCGGGCGCCAGCGTCCTCGGCGACGATAGATCTCCTCGCAGGGGTCGCAGTACCAGACCGGGATCCGGTGCCCCCACCAGAGCTGGCGCGAGATGCACCAGGGGCGGATCTCCCTCATCCAGTCGAGGTAGACGCGCTTCCACTGCGCCGGCGCGATCCGCACCTCGATCGCTTTCGACCGCCTCGATCGCCGGCGCCGCCAGCTCGTCCATGCGGCAGAACCACTGCAGCGAGATCAGCGGCTCGATCCGCTCGCCGGAGCGGTGCGAGAAGGGGACCGAGTGGGTGTAGGGCTCCTCGGCGCGGAGCGACGCCCTCCTCGCGCAGCGCGGCGACCACGGCCTCCTGGGCCTCGGCCGCGGTCATCCCGGCGAACCTCTCCCCCGCCTCCTCGGTGAGGCGGCCGTCGGGGCCGATCGCGACGATCTCCTCGAGCCCGTGCTCGCGGCCGATCTCGAAGTCGTTGGGGTCGTGGCCGGGGGTGATCTTCAGCGCCCCGGTGCCGAACTCGGGGTCGACGTGCTCGTCGGCGATGATCGGCAGGCGGCGGCCGACCAGCGGCAGGACGCAGTGCTGGCCGACCAGGTCGCCGTAGCGCTCGTCGCCCGGGTTCACCGCGACGGCGGTGTCGGCCAGCATCGTCTCCGGGCGCACGGTGGCGACGGTCAGCACCCGGTCGGAGCCCTCGACCGGGTAGTCGATCGAGTAGAGCGTGTCCTCGACCTCGCGGTTCTCGACCTCGAGGTCGGAGATCGCCGAGTGCGAGCCCGGGTCCCAGTTGACCATGTAGTTGTCGCGGTAGATGTAGCCCTTGTCGAAGAGCTGCTTGAAGACGCGGTAGACGGCGCTGACGTAGTCCTCGTCGAGGGTGAAGCGCTCGCGCTCGTAGTCGCAGGAGGCGCCGAGGCGCTTGTACTGCTCGACGATCCGCGAGCCGTACTCCCGCTTCCACTCCCAGACCCGCTTGACGAACTCCTCGCGGCCGAGGTCGTGGCGCGAGACGCCTTCGGCCCGCAGCATTTTCTCGACCACCGACTGGGTGGCGATGCCGGCGTGGTCGGTGCCCAGGATCCAGAGCGCGTTGCGCCCCCGCATCCGGTTCATCCGCACCAGCGCGTCCTGCATCGACCCGTTCAGCGCGTGCCCCATATGCAGCGCCCCGGTCACGTTCGGCGGCGGAATAGCAACCGAGAAGTTCTCCTCCGGCGTGCCCTCGGCAGCGGGATGGAAATAGCCCGCCTCAAGCCATTCGGCAAAGATCCGACCCTCGACCTCAGTCGGGTCGTAACGGGTCTTCTCCTCCAGCTTTTGTCGCCGCGCGTCGTCCACGCGCCGAGTCTAGATAGATGCCACCTCAGCCGGCCTCAAGCTGAAGCCCAAGAGGACATCGCGTGTGACGGAGGGGTCGGGTGCCCCTCCTCAAAACACTCAAGCGAGGCTCCTGCCGAGCGTTTTGAGGAGGGGTGCCCGACCCCTCCCCCACTACGCGGTTTCCTCGCTCAGTTCGTCGCTGACCCCACTGATGTCCTGCGGCGCCGCCTCGGTGACCAGCGTCGGGCGCCGACCCTGCTCGATCGTCTCCTTGGTCACCACGCACTTGGTCACGTCGCGGCGCGAGGGCAGCTCGAACTGGACGTCGAGCAGGGTCTCCTCGAGGATCGAGCGCAGGCCGCGGGCGCCGGTCTCGCGTTCGAGCGCTTTGTTGGCGATCGCCTCGAGGCTGTCCTCGGCGAAGACCAGCTCGATGTCGTCGAACTCGAAGAAGCGCTGGAACTGCTTGGTCAGGGCGTGGCGCGGCTCGGTCAGGATCGTGATCAGGTCGTCGCGGCTGAGCTGGTGGATCGCGGCGACGACCGGCAGGCGGCCGATGAACTCGGGGATCAGGCCGTATTCCATCAGGTCCTCGGGCAGCACCTGCTCGAACCACTCGCCGGTGTCCTTGCTTCTCGCGCGAGGAGATCGCGGCGCCGAAGCCGACCCCGCGGTCGCCGACGCGGTTCTCGATCACCTTGTCGAGCTCGGCGAAGGAGCCGCCGCAGACGAAGAGGATGTTGGTCGTGTCGATCGTCAGGAACTCCTGGTGGGGGTGCTTGCGCCCGCCCTGCGGCGGCACCGAGGCGGTGGTCCCCTCGAGGATCTTCAGCAGCGCCTGCTGCACGCCTTCGCCGGAGACGTCGCGGGTGATCGACGGGTTGTCGGCCTTGCGCGCGATCTTGTCGATCTCGTCGATGTAGATGATTCCCGTTTCGGCCTTTTTGACGTCGTAGTCGGCGGCCTGGATCAGCTTCAAGCAGGATGTTCTCGACGTCCTCGCCGACGTAGCCGGCCTCGGTCAGCGCCGTCGCGTCGGCGATCGCGAAGGGGACGTTGAGGATGCGGGCGAGGGTCTGGGCGAGCAGCGTCTTGCCGCAGCCGGTCGGGCCCAGCAGCATGATGTTCGACTTCTGCAGCTCGACCTCGGCGTCCTCGCCCTGGCTGATCTGGACGCGCTTGTAGTGGTTGTAGACGGCGACGGAGAGGGCGCGCTTGGCGGCGTCCTGGCCGACCACGTACTCCTGCAGGACGTCGTGGATCTCGCGCGGCTTGGGCAGGTTCTCGAGCTCGACCGCGGCCGCCGCGGGCGTCAGCTCCTCGTCGATGATCTCGTTGCAGAGGTCGATGCACTCGTCGCAGATGTAGACGCCGGGGCCGGCGATCAACTTCTTGACCTGGCGCTGCGACTTGCCGCAGAAGCTGCAGAGGAGCTGCTCGTTCGAGTCTGTGGGCCGTGCCAGCGGAATCCCCTCCTTGCGGGGCAATGGGTTGCCTACCGGCTCGCGCCCCAAAGCTTAGAGGGGGCTGCAAGCCGGCCCTGTCAGTGCGGTCGTTTACTGCGCCGGAGCAGCCGTCCCTGCCCGTGACTGCAGCCTTGCGCCGCCGCGGTACCTTGGGCGCATGCCCGGCGCGCCTCAAATCGAGCCGATCACCGGCCAGCAGATGGAGGCGCTGCTGCCGCTGATCGCCGCCTACCAGCGCTTCTACGAGGCCGAGGCGATCGACGACGAGCGCAACCGCGCCTTCTTCTCCCGCTTCCTCGCCCCCAGCGAGGACGGCATGCTGCTCGGCGCCTGGCGCGACGGCGAGCTGCTCGGCTACGCCTGCCTCTACTGGAGCTTCACCTCGATCGTCCCGGCCGAGACGGTGCTGATGAACGACCTCTACGTCGATCCCGGCCGACGCGTGGCGAGGGCATCGGCCGCGCCCTGATCGAGGCCAGCGCCGCCGTCGCCCGCGAGCGCGGCGCCCACCGCCTCGAGTGGATGACGGCCGCCGACAACGAGACCGCCCAGCGCCTCTACGACTCAACCGGCGCCAAGCGCAGCACCTGGATCGAGTACGAGCTGTCCCTTTAGCTCACGCGAATCAAGTTCTCCAGCTATTTCATGGAGAACTTGATTCGCAGTGGCTGGGGGAAGGGTTAGCTGTAGGCGTCCCAGCGCTGCAGGGACGGCTCGGGGTCGATCGGGTGGCCGTGGCGTGGATCTCGAAGTGGAGGTGGCAGCCGATCGTGATTGCGTTGCCGGTCTCCCCCACGGCGCCGACCCGCTCGCCGGTCCAGACGCGCTCGCCCTTGTGGACCAGGGCCGGGCGGGGCATGTGGGCGTAGAAGTAGCTGCGGTCCTCGCCTTCGCCGTGGATCAGCAGGTAGTTGCCGTAGAGGACCGGGTCGTAGCCGCTGCGCAGCACGCGGCCGCCTCGCACGGCGACCAGCGGCGTGCCGCAGGCGGCGACGATGTCGAAGCCCTCGTGGGTGCGGCCGCCGCTGCGCGGGGCGCCGAATTCGCCGATGTCGCCGCGCGTGCCGTGCGGGCCTTGGACCGGGAAGACGTGGTCGTAGTAGGGAAGGCCGCCGTCGCGGGAATCGATCCGGGCGGAGGCGGGAGCGGCGAGGGCCGCGAGCAGGAGGAGCGCGAGAAGGAGCGGGCGCTTCAGTGGTGTTCGATCACGCGGTCGACGAGGTTGTACTCCTTCGCCTCCTCCGCGCTCATGAAGTAGTCGCGATCGGTGTCGTTGGCGACCTTCTCGAAGGGCTGGCCGGTGTGCTTGGCGAGGATCTCGTCGAGGCGTTTGCGGACGTCGATGATCTCCTTGGCGTGGATCTCGATGTCGGTCGCCTGGCCCTGGAAGCTGGATGAGACCTGGTGGATGAGGATCTTCGAGTTGGGCAGCGACATCCGCTTGCCGGCGGCGCCACCGGCCAGCAGCAGCGCGCCCATGCTCATCGCGATGCCGACGCAGATCGTCTGCACGTCGGGCTTGATGAACTGCATCGTGTCGTAGATCGCCAGGCCGGCGTAGACGGAGCCGCCGGGCGAGTTGACGTAGAGGCTGATGTCCTTGTCGGGGTCCTCGGACTCCAGGTGCAGGAGCTGGGCCACGATCAGGTTGGCGATGTCCTCGGTGACCGGCGTGCCGAGGAAGACGATCCGCTCGCCCAGCAGGCGCGAGTAGATGTCGAAGGCGCGCTCGCCGCGCGAGGTCTGCTCGACCACCATCGGAACCAGAGGGCTCATGGGCGGCACTCTATAGAAGGGCCGTGCCGGACCCGTGGCCAGGCGGTCGGCGCTGCAAGGACGGTACCATCAGGCGTCGGAGCCCGGCGTCCACAGCTCGCCTTTCTCCTCCTCTTCTCTTTCTCCGGCGTCCAGATCTTCTCGCGCGCCTCGGCCTGCTCGAGCGGGATCGGCACCGCCGAGTCGGCGACCAGGTCGATCGCCTTGCGCACCTGGATGTCCTCGCGGACCATCGCGTCGCGGCCGTTCTCGCGCAGGCGCTCGAGCAGCTTCTCCGGCGTCGTGCGCTCGTGCTCGGCGGTGTGGGCGAGCGCCTCGACCATCTCCTCCTCGGAGACCTCGATCGCCTCGGCCTCGGCGATCGCCGCCAGGACCGCCTCGCGCCTCAGCTCGCGCTCGGCGTCGGGCTTCGACTCCTCCAGCACCTCCTCGCGGGTTTTGCCCTGCATCTGCAGGAAGGAGTCGGGGCTCATCCCGCGGCCGGCGAGCTGGCGTTCGACCCGCTCCCAGCGCTCGGCGGCGCGGGCGGCGACGAGGTCGTCGGGGATCTCGACCGTCGCCGCCGCGGCGGCGGCATCGACGGCGGCGACCCTGAAGTCCTGCTCGGCGCGCTCGTCGACCGCCTCGCCGACGCGTTTGCCGATATCGGCGCGCAGCTCGTCGAGGCGTGTCGAACTCGGAGGCCTCCGAGGCGAAGTCGTCATCGAGCTCGGGCAGGACCTTTTCCCGCACCTCTTTGACCTCGACCGTGAAGACCGCGTCCTGGCCGGCGAGGTCCTCGGCCTGGTAGTCCTCGGGGAAGGTGACCTTGACCTCGCGCTCGCTCGCCGGCGCTGGCGCCGGTCAGCTGCTCCTCGAAGCCCTCGATCAGCTGGCCGCTGCCCAGCTCGAGCAGGTAGTCGGCGGCCTTGCCGCCCTCGAAGGCCTTGCCGTCGAGCGAGGCCCTCGAAGTCGATCAGCAGCACGTCGCCCTCGGCGGCGGCGCGCTCGACCGGCTCCAGCTTGGCGAAGCCTTCGCGGATCCGCTCGACCTCGCGATCGACGATCTCGTCGGTCGGCTCGGCCTCGGCCCGGCCGACCTCGATGCCCTTGTACTCGCCCAGCTTGGCCTTGGGGCGGACGCCGATCTCGAATTTGAAGCTGAGCGCCTCGCCCTCGGCCTCGGGGCGAGGAGACGATCTCGATCTCGGGATCGCCGACCGGGCTGATCGCCGGAGCGCAGCAGGCCCTGCTCGTACCACTCGGGCAGCGAGTCGCGGACCGCCTCCTGCATCACGGCGCCGAAGCCGAGCCGCTGGATCACCAGCGACGGCGGCGCCTTGCCCTTGCGGAAGCCCGGCATCCGCATCTCGCGGGCGAGGCTGCGGGCGGCGCGCTGCATGCCGCGGTCGACCAGCTCGGCGGGAACCTCCACCTCGACCCGCACGCGCGAGTCGGGCAGCTCTGTGACATCGGTCTTCATCGAGCGCGGGACCCTAGAGGAATCGGCTCCGCCGCGGCTAGCGGCGGCGCTGGCCGAGGCCGGTGCGCATCGCGACGCCGAAGTCGATCGCGAAGGCGAGGCCGCGACCGAGCGGGCCGGTGACGAGCCAGGCCCTGGCCCTGATCGACGCGGCGTCGAAGCGGTTACTCGCCATTTGCGTATTCCAGCAGGGAGGAGTCGACCAGCCACTCGACCGGGGCGCGATCGTCGGTGTAGACCTCGCCGCCGGGGAGCCGGGGCGCGAGGGCCGCGGCGGCGCTCGAGCGCGAGCGAGCGCAAGCCGCGGCGGCAGCGCAGCGGCAGCTGCGACCGCAGCCGCGCCGCCGAGAGCGGCTCCTCGCCGGCGACAGCAGGGTGTTGGTCGGCTCGATCGGATAGCGCAGAACGCTGGGGAAGGCGGCCGCCATCGTCGTCCCGAGCACCCGCTCCAGCTCCTCGCTGCCCGCCGGGATGGCCGACGTTGAGCGAAGACGACGCCGCCGCGGTCGAGGCGCTCGCGGGCGAGCTCGAAGAACTCGCGGGTCGCCAGGTAGAAGGGGATGTAGGGCTGGCGGTAGGCGTCGATCATGATCGCGTCGTAGCCGCCCGGCGAGCGCCGCAGCCAGGGCCGGGCGTCCTCGGCGAAGGTCCGCATGCGGGGGTTGCGCAGGTCGAAGTAGCGCCGGCCCAGCTCGGTCAGCTCGGGGTCGATCTCGACCGCGTCGACGGCGGTGGCGGGAAAGAAGTGAGCCGAAGGCGCGCGCCACGGTGCCGGCGCCGTTGCCGAGGATCGCGATCCGCCGCGGCGCCCGCGCCGCGGCGGCGAAGGGCAGGACCAGGTGGCCGTCCCAGTAGTCGCCGGTCAGGTAGCTGCCCGGGCGGTAGAGCGAGTGCACCGCCTGGCCCTCGTTGAGCTCCAGCACGCGGGCGCCATCGGGGCGTTCGACCACCCTGGCGTACTCGTAGGCGGTCTCGGCCTCGTAGAGCACGCGGCCGGTGTCGGCGGCCTTGATCGTGCCGACCGGCAGCGCGAGCGCCAGCGCAAGGGCGGCGGGAACGGCCGCGAAGCGCCAGCCGAGCCCGGCCGCGGCGACGAGGGCGAGCACGACGGCGAAGGCGAGGAAGGTGCGCTGCGTGCCCAGCAGCGGGATCAGCAGCAGGGCCGCCAGCATCGTCCCGACCAGCGAGCCGGCGGTCGAGGTCGCGTAGAGGCGCCCGACCACCTCGCCGGAGTGGCCGACCTCGGGGGCGGCGAGGCGCACCGCCCAGGGAGCGGCGGCGCCGAGCAGCGTGACCGGCACCGCGACCAGGACCAGCACGCCGAAGAGGGAGCCGGCGAAGCCGCCCAGCGAGACGCTGTCGAAGGCGTCGACCGAGAAGCCGAGGAAGGGACGCGAGGCGAAGGGCACGGCGGCGATCAGCAGCGCCGCGACAGAGGACGAGCAGGCAGAGCCCGCGCATGTGCGGGTGGCGATCGGCGAAGCGGCCGCCGAACCAGTAGCCGACCGAGAGGGCGACGAGGACGACCCCGATCGTGTTCGCCCAGACGATCGGTCGAGGCGCCGAAATAGGGCGCCAGCAGGCGCGCGGCGGCGATCTCGGCGCCGAGGCTGGCGGCCCCGACGACGAAGACCAGGGCCGCCAGGAGCAGCGGCCGCTCAGCCGGGGCCGGGCTCATTCGCCGGCGCCGGCATCCGTTCTTCCAGCAGCGCCCCATGGCCGGCCGCGACGGCGCGCTGGGCGCGGCGCTCGTCGAGGGCGAAGCCGCGGTCGTGGGCGAGGTCGAGCAGGCGCTGCTTCTCGGTCCCTTCGCGGGCGACCTCGAGGAAGATCCAGGCGAGCACGCCGAGGGCGAGGAAGGTGCCCTCGACCATCATGATCACGCCGGCGGTGCTCTGGTCGGCCAGCGGCGAGATGCCCCAGTAGCGCTCTCCCGGCCGGTAGATCGGGTAGAGGACCGTGCCCGACCACATCAGCACGTTGCCGAGGATCGCGCCGGTGAAGCGGACGGCGATCACGTAGGCGACCTTCCAGCCGGCGCTGAACCACTGCGGCTTGGGCAGCGGGCCGAAGATCGGCATCCACATCAGGCAGCCGAAGAAGAGGAAGGTCGCGTGCTCGAGCGCGTGCAGCGGCGCCGTGCCGTAGGCGGCGTCGTAGAGCGCCGGCAGGTGCCAGAGGTAGAAGTTGAGCGCCCAGAGCGGGAAGGCGACGGCGGGGTGGGTGAGGACCTGGAGCCGGTTGAAGACGCGGATCGCGAGGACCGGCTGCAGCAGCGACTTGGTCAGGCCGAGGACCAGCAGCAGCGAGGCGACGTCGCCGATCAGCAGGTGCTCGACCATGTGGGCGATGACCAGCTCCTCGGCGATGTGGCCGATCGGGCTGAAGAGGGCGATCGCGATCAGCGCCAGGCCGGCGCCGAAGCAGAGCTGGCGCCAGAGCGGGACCGGGCGGCCGTCCCAGGAAAGCGTCCTCGCCCGGGCCCAGTAGAGGACCGCGGCGATCGTCAGCGGGAAGACCTCGATCGGGGCGAAGGCGCCGCTGACGTGGGCGAGCGACGGGCTCAAGGAAATCAGCGTAGCGCCGCAGTTTGCGCTGCCGCCGCCCGCGGCCGCTGCTAGCTTGGCGACGCCCGTGAGCGACAACCGCTTCCCGCCGATCGGCGGCTACGGCTTCCTCTCCGACTGCCACACCAGCGCCCTGGTCTCCTACGACGGCTCGGTCGAGTGGCTCTGCCTGCCGCGCTTCGACTCGCCCAGCGCCTTCGCCGCCCTGCTCGACCGCGGCGCCGGCCACTTCCAGCTGGCGCCGCGCGGCGTCATCGTGCCGATCAGCCGCCGCTACGAGCCGGGCACGCTGGTGATCGAGACGACCTGGGTCACCGACACCGGCTGGGTCGTCGTCCACGACCTGCTGACGATCGCCGAGTGGGCGACGAAGACGGCAAGGGCAGCCGGCCGGACACCGCCCACGAGTCCGACAGCTCGCTGCTGCGGACGATGACCTGCATCGACGGCGAGGTCGAGATGGAGATGGAGTGCCTGCCGCGCTTCGCCTACGGCGCCGAGGCGGCGAGCTGGAGCGGCGGCGAGCTGGGCGAAGCGGTCGCCCGCGGCGGCGACGGCTGCGAGCTGCGCCTGACCAGCGACATGGAGCTCTCGCTCGCCGACGGCGCCGCCCGCGGCAGGCTGAGCCTGCGCGAGGACGAGACCGGCTTCTGCGCGATCACCTGGGGCGAGAGCAGCCTCGGCGGGCCGCGCAGCGCCCCCGAGGCGCTCGAGCGGCTCGACTCGACCGAAGAGTTCTGGCGCGACTGGCTGCGCGACGGCAACTTCCCCGACCACCCCTGGCGCATCCACCTGCAGCGCTCGGCGCTGGTGCTGAAGGGGCTGACCTACACGCCGACCGGGGCGATCGTCGCCGCGCCGACGACCTCGCTGCCGGAGACCCCCGGCGGCGAACGCAACTGGGACTACCGCTACAGCTGGATCCGCGACTCGACCTTCAGCCTCTGGGCCCTGCACACGCTCGGCTTCGACCAGGAGGCGCGCGACTTCATGCGCTTCATCGTCAACGTCTGCCGCGAGGACCCGGACCTGCAGATCATGTACGGGATCGGCGGCGAGAAGGACCTGACCGAGAGCACGCTCGACCACCTCAGCGGCTACGGCGGCGCCGGCCCGGTGAGGATCGGCAACGGCGCCTTCGACCAGCGCCAGAACGACGTCTGGGGGGCCCTGCTCGACTCGATCTACCTGCACGAAAAGGCGCTGCGGGGAACCGGCACGCCGACCGACCGCCAGCTGATCCGCCACCAGGTCGAAGCGGCGATCGCCGCCTGGCCCAATCCCGACCAGGGGATCTGGGAGTCGCGCGGCGAGCCCCAGCACTACGTCTCCTCGAAGCTGATGATCTGGGTCGCGGTCGACCGCGGCGCCCGCCTCGCCCGCAGCCTCGGCTTCGAGGAGGTCGCCGCGGAGTGGGAGGCGACGGCCGAGGAGTTCCGCGAGGAGATCCTCGAGCGCGGCGTTCGCGACGGGGTCTTCCGCCAGCACTACGACACCGACGCGCTCGACGCCTCGACCCTGCTGATCCCGCTGCTGCGCTTCCTCCCCCCCGACGACCCGCGGGTGCGCGCCACGGTCGAGGCGATCGCCGACGAGCTGACCGAGCACGGCCTCGTCCTGCGCTACAAGGTCGAGGAGACCGACGACGGGCTCAGCGGCGAGGAGGGCACCTTCCTGATCTGCTCCTTCTGGCTCGTCTCGGCCCTCTCGGAGATCGGCGAGCGGGCCCGCGCGCGGGCGCTCTGCGAGCGGCTGCTGGAGGCGGCTGGCTGGCTCGACCTCTACGCCGAGGAGCTCGACGCGCCGAGCGGGCGCCACCTCGGCAACTTCCCCCAGGCCTTCACCCACCTGGCGCTGATCAACGCCGTCTCGCACGTGATCGCCGACGAGCAGCGCGAGCGACGGCGGCCCGACCGCCGTCTTCACCGAGATGGGCGGCGTCCGCGAGGACGCCTGAGGGGAGCGGCGAAACCCCGGTTCGCGGGCCCGGCGAGCGCGCCCTGCAGAATCTCATGCTTGAAGACAAAACCTTGCCAGACAATAGATTTCGTTTGCTCTATATTGCCCGCCAGATGGCGACCAGAAGCGGACCCAGGGAAAACGATCTCTTCACCGCCCTCGGGCAACCCGTGCGGCGGCAGATCCTGCGCCTGATGCTGCGCGAAAAAGGCGAGATCAGCCCGCGCGAGCTTGCCGCCAAGCTCGACCAGCCGCTCAGCGCGCTCAGCTACCACGTCAGGGTGCTCGCCGAATGCGAGGCGGTCGAGCTGGTGCGGACGAAGAAGGTCCGCGGCTCGACCCAGCACTTCTACCGCCCCACGATCAAGGCGGCGTGGGCGCGCACGGCACTGGCGGCAACCGAGGACCCGCCAAAGAAAGATCGCGCTCGGGGGGAAGAGAAAGACTGACGGCTCTCTTATCTAGGTAGACCGTGCAGGAGGGGGACCACATCCGCAGCAGCGCCGAGCAGGACAGGGTCGTCGAGTCGGCCGTCCTGCAGCATCTGCTCGCCCTCCACCCGACGGCGGTCACCGTCGACGAGCTGGTCCGCGAGCTGACCCCGGACGGTGGGTCCTTCGCCCACAGCGACGCGGTCGAGCGAGCCGTGCACGACCTCGTCGGCGCCGGCCTCCTGCATCGCAGCGAGTCGCTCGTCCTGCCCAGCCGGGCCGCCCTGCGCTTCGATCGGCTCCTCGGCGAATAGCTCCAGTAGCATCGCGGGGGAGTGAATCCAGCTCCGTTCAAAGTTCGCAGCGAGCAGGAGGGGGGCGCGTTCGTGATCCTCGTCGAGGGCGAGCTGGACATGAACACCGCGGCCCAGCTCGAGCGCGAGCTCGAGGCACCGCTGGCGGACCCGGAGTCGTCGCTGCTGATCGACCTCAGCGGCTGCGAGTTCATCGACTCGACCGGCATCGCCCTGATCGTCAGGTCCTGGCAACAGCGCGACGGCGAGGGGCGCTTCGCCCTCTGCGGAGTCGGCAACCAGGTGGAGCGAGTGCTCGACATCACCGGCCTCGACTCCGCGATCCCAACGCACCCCAGTCGCGAGGCAGCGCTCGCCGGGTTGCGTCGCTAGGCGTGCGCCGAGCCCTTCCCACCCTCGTCATCGCGGCGCTCTCCCTGCTCCTCTTCAGCGCCAGCTCGGCGACCTCGCAGAGCGGCATCGTGATCCGCACCGCCAGCTCGGGGTCCCACCTGCGCCTGACCGTCAGCGGCTCCCAGCTCCTCGTCAACGGCCACCTCGCCAGCGCCAGGCCAACCGGCTGCCGCCTCACCCGCGGCTACAGCGCCGCCACCTGCGGGCTGGCGGAAGCGGGCTCGGTGGTGATCGAAACGGGCGCCGCCAACGACAAGGTCGAGGTGCTTGACCCGCTGCCGGTTCCGCTCACCGCCTACCTCGGGGCAGGGTCGGACAAGCTGATCGGCAACGCCGAGCCCGACAGCTGTTACCCCCAGGGCAGCGCTCGCAACCGCTGCATCGGCGGCGCTGGCGACGACATCTGCATCTCCGGCCCGGTCAACACCGACTGCGTCGGCGACTCGGGCGACGACTACTGCAAGACCGGCAGCGGCAGCGACGGCTGCTGGGGCGGGCCGGGAGACGACACCTGCCTGATGGGGGCGGGGCAGGACGGCTGCCACGGCGAAGCCGGCGACGACCGCCTCTACGGCGGGGCCAACACCGACCAGCTCTACGGCGGCGACGGCTTCGACTACTGCGACGGTGGGCCCGACGCCGGCCAGTCGCACGGCTGCGAGGCCGGCCCGCGCCGCTGACCCGACGCCGGGCTACGCCGGGCCGACGCCCGACTCCCCCGCGAGCGCCTCACCGGCGGGGCCGGCGGCGGCGAGGAACGGCTCGATCGCCGCGATCGTCTCGGCCGGGGCTTCCCAGAGCACGTTGTGCCCGTTGGGCACCGCCGTCTCCGAGAGCAGGTCGCCGAGGGCGTCGCTGTAGCGAGAGCGCTGCGCGTCGCCGGCAAACAACGGCGACTGCGGGCGCACGACGAGGGTCGGCACCGCGGCGATCGGCGGCGCCGGCAGGGTCATCTCGCTCCAGGCGACGACGACCGCGCTCGGGCAGAAGCTGAAGCGAAAACGGCCGTCGGGGCCCTTCCTGACGTCGTCCCGCACAAACGCCGAGACCACCTCGCGCGGCGGCGCCAGCATCGCTTCGCTGGACATCATCGCGTTGACGGCGCCGTCGGCGGTGGCGAAGCTCCAGTCGAGCCGTTCGATTTCGGCGCTGCGCAGGGCGTGCCCGGCGGGCACTTCCAGCGCCGGGTCAAGCAGGACGAGGCGCTCCGTGCGCTCGCCGGCCCGCGCCGCTGCCGCCGCCGCAAGGCGACCGCCGAAGCTGTGGCCGACCCAGCTGACCCGCTCGATCCCGGCCGCAGCGACGGTCGCGAGCAGATCGTCGACGTGGGTGTCGGCATTCCAGGGCGGCTCCCTGCCCGAATCACCGTGCCCGCGCAGGTCGACCGCCAGGACCGAGAGGCCGGCGGCGGCGAGGCGCTCGCCCAGCTGCTCGAACACGGCGCTGTGCATCGCCACGCCGTGGACGCAGACGACCGCGTTCGAAGCGGCGGCTCCCCAACGACGCGTCTTCAGCTCCATTGCCAGCCCCCCTTCAGCCTTCGACCCGGGCCGAGAAGATGGCGACGCAACCCTCGACGGTGACCTCGTGTGAATCGAAGCTGCGCGCGAGCGCCGCGTCGAGGTCCTCAGCGCCATCCTCCTGGTTGTCAAACATCCCGCGGGAGTTGAGGAAGCTCACCCAGCGCCTCGAAAGCGGGCCCTGCTTGACCCCCTTGCCGAGGACGGTGGCGCCGAAGAGGCATCCGCCCGGCGCCAGGACGTCCCGGGCGTGGTCGAAGGCCACCGCCTTCTCCACCATCGTCCCCGGCAGGCAGTGCAGGAGGTTGAGCATCCCGACCGAGTCAAAGGACCGCGCGGGCAGCCCCCAGGGCGTCAGCACGTTCGCCTGGTGGGTCCTGGGGGCGTAGCGCCGCAGGCGCTCGGTTGCGAAGGCAATCGAGCTCAGGTTCAGGTCCATCAGCGTGATCTGCGGCTCGGGGGTGGGAAAACGGCCGTGATCGATCAGGTACCCGGACCCGACGCCGATGTCGAGATGGCGCTTCGATGCGTACCTGTCATAAAGCTCGACGAGTCGCTTCGAGGAGCACCGATACAAAAATGGATAGTTAACGCGGAACACCCGGAAGTCATACAAACGCAGTGACTCGGGTGTGTAATGAGCCTGACCCGCGTAGGCGGGGTCCGACTCCTTGACCATTGTCTCGGCCTCATCCATCGCGTTCCCCCAAGCCTGGTTTGCAGGTGTGTCGGCTGATTCCAGAGTGTGTCAACGCTATCACTTAAGAACTCACTTGTTTTTCACCTATGGGAAGCTCGGCGAGAGCCTCCTCGATTGCGCTGGCGGTGCTCACGGCATGCTCGGTCATCATGCTGAAATGATCACCTGGCACGTCGAAGGCCAGGCCGGAGAACTTCCATGACGCGCCCCACTCACCGACCGAATCCGAACGGGTGGGGTGACTCGAGCCGGTGCCCCGAATCAACACGGTCGGACTGGTTGAATCGGCGGGTGCCCACTGATCGAAGATGGTCCGGTAGGCGCCCATCGCGGTCAGGCGGGTGTCGTCGATGCCCATGCCGTTGCTCGCCGCGTCGTCGATGGCCGCCATCAGCGCCGGCATCACGTCGCGCAGCGCCCCTGGCTCAGGTGAAAAGGTGTCGATCAGGAAAACCGCCAGCGGGGAAGAACCGAGACCCTCGAGGTGGACTGCCAGCGCCTGCGCGATCCACCCCCCGGAGGAGTGACCGACCAGGGCGAAGTCATCGCCGCCGACCTCTTCCAGGACCTGGTCGGCCTGTGCCTGAACCAGCGCGCGCATGCTGCCCGGCAGCGGTTCGCCGGCGCCGAACCCCGGCAGCGGCAGGGAGCTGACGCCGCGCCGGCCCTGGAACTCGCGCGCCAGCCTCACGTACTCGTGCGGCCCCGACATCGCCCCGGCCGAGGGCAGCATGATCAGCCGTGGCGCCTCGGCGCCCTCGGCGAGGCGAACGGGGGCGGGACGGTGGGCGCCGGGGGCGAGCGACTCGAACGCCGGCCGGAACCTGGCGGCGTCGGCGATCAGCTGCAGGAAGTCATCGATCTGGTCGTTGCGGCGCGCCGCGCCGAGCAGCGAGACGAACGCCGTGCTCGACTCCGCCGCGGACGAGGAAGCCTCGATGCCAGCGGCGCCAGCGGCCGAACCGGGGGCGCCGGCGCCGGGCTCGGCCAGCCTCGCCAGCAGGTGGCGGGCGATCGCTGCGGGCGTGGGGTTGTCAAGCAGCGCCATGACGGCGATCTCGAGCCCGGTGGAGGCGGCGAGCCGGTTGCGCAGCTCGACCACCCCGAGCGAGTCGAAGCCCATCTCCTGCAGGGCCCGGTCGGGCTCCACTTCGCTCGCCGAGGCGTGGCCGAGGACCTCGGCGATTTGGGAGCGAACGTGCTCGATGACAAGCGGCTCGCGCTGCCGCGCGCTGGCCCTGGCGAGGCGGACCGGCAGCGGGTCGAGTGGCTCCTCGGCGCCGCCACCGAGGTCGCCGACGACGTCGCCCAGCGCCGCCGGCAGCGTCCCGGCGCGCGCTCGCGCCCGCAGCGCGGCGCGATCCAGCTCCGCCGCCACCAGCGGCGCCTCGCCCTGGGGCAGCGCAAGGTCGAGCAGCTCGAGCCCGAGCGCGGCGGTGATCGAGACGACGCCCTGGAGGTGGTCCGGCGCGGCGCCTTCGAGATCGCCCCCATCGCCGTCGAGGGCCGAAGGCCCCCAGGCCAGCGAGATCGCGGGCAGGCCGCGGCCGCGGCGCTGGGCCGCTAGGCCCTCGACGAAGGCGTCGGCGACGCCGGAGTCGGCGGCGGCGCCGAGGATGCCCGCCGCCGAGGAGAAGAGGAGGAACTGCCGCAGCTCCATCTCCGCGGTCAGCTCGTGCAGGTTGAGGGCGGCATCGAGCCTGGCGCGCAGCGATTCCGCCCGACGCTCGCCCGCGAGCGCTGCCGGCATCCCGTCGCCGTCGGCGCCGTGGATCACCGCGCCCAGCGAGTGCGCGGCGGGGATGGTCGCGAGCAGGGCCTGCAGCTGACCGCGATCGGCGATCTCGCAGGAGGCGGCGCTGACGGTCGCTCCCAGCGCCGCCAGCTCGGCTTCGGCCTCGCTTGCCCGCCCTCCCTCGCCGCCGCAGTTGACCAGGAGCAGCCGTCGCGCGCCGTGGCGCTCGACGAGGTGGCGGGCGATCAGGGGCCCGGAGGAGCCGCTGAGGAGGACGGTTCGCTCCGGGTCGAACGGCTGCCCCCCCACCTGCTGCTCCTCCTCCCCGGTCTCGACCCGGGCCAGCCGCAGCGCCTGAAGGGAGCCCTCGCGCAGGGCGAGCTCGGGCTCCTGCCCCTGCGCGATCGCGACCGGGAGGGCCGCCTCGGAGGCCTCGGCGCGGTCGGTGTCGAGCAGGCCGAAGCGGTCACGATGCCCGGCCTGCACCGAGCGCACGGCGCCCCAGGCCGCGGCCGCGGCGAGGTCCAGCCCCTCCTCCTCCTTGCCGGAGACGGACACGGCCCTCTCGGTGACGAAGACGAGGCGGGCGCCGGCCAGCGGCTCGGCGGCGAGCCAGCTCTCGGCCAGCTCGAGGGCCTCGGCGGCGGCACGGCAGCCGGACTCGACGACCGCGCCCTCGACGCGGACCTCGGTCACGACCGCGTCCGGGACCGCGCCGCCAGCGGCGATCGAGGCGAGCAGCGCGGCGAGGTCGGGGAATCGCTCAGCCTCGACCGCTGCGGCTCGCGCCTCGCCGAGGACCGCGACCCGGCTGCGGCTCGCCGGGACCTGAGCGGAGCCGAGCTGGGGCCAGCGCAGCTGAAAGAAGGAGCGGTGACGGCGGGCGGCGTGGAGTGCCGTGGGCTCCAGCGGCCGGCCGGCGATCGAGGCGATCGAGGCGACGGGGGCGCCGCCGGCGTCGAAGGCGCTGAGCGCTCGCCCCGCCTCGGTGTCGGCCACTCGCACGCGCAGGGAGCTGGCGCCGGGGGCGTGCAGGCGCACGCCGCCCCAGCTGGCGGGCATCAGCAGCTCGTCACGCTCGCCGTCGCCGCCGAGCAGGAGCAGATCCGCCTGGGAGGCGACGTCGAGCAGGATCGGGTGCAGCCCGAAGCGGTCCGCGCTCGCGGCGGAGCCCTCGGCCAGCTGGACCTCGGCGAAGAGCTCGCGCCCCTTTCGCCAGGCGGCCCGCAGGCCCCCGAAGGCGGGCCCGCAGTCGAGCCCGAGGCCGGCGAGCCGGTCGTGGAGGAGCTCGGTATCGAGCGGCTCCGCCCCCGGCGGCGGCCACGGCCCCTCGACGGGCTCGGGGACCGGGGCGCCCTCATCGGCGGCGCCGGCCGCGAGCAGGCCCGATGCGTTGCGGACCCACCCGGCGGCATCGCCGGCGTCGCCCTCGGCACGCGAGTACACCGCGACGGGCCGGGAGCCATCGCCCCCCGCCGCCTCGACCCGCACCTGCAGGGCAACCGCCCCCTGCTCGGGCAGGGTCAGCGGCGCCTCCAGGCCGAGCTCGGCGAGCTCCTCGACGCCGAGCTCGGCGCCCGCGCGCAGGGCCAGCTCGACGAAGACCGAGCCGGGGAGCAGGGGCGTGCCGGCGACGGCGTGATCGGCGAGCCAGGGCTGGGCCCGCAGCGAGAGGCTGCCGGTCAGGGTGAGGCCCTCCCCCTGGGGGTCCTCGACAACCGCGCCGAGCAGCGGGTGGCCGGGATCGCCTTGGCCGATCGCGCTGGCGTCGGCGGCGGGAGTTGCCGAGAGCCAAAAGCGGCGGCGCTGAAAGGGGTAGGTGGGCAGGGCGACGCGGCCGGCGCCGGTGCCGGCGAAGAGCGCCTCCCAGTCGAGCCGGATTCCGCTGGCGTGGGCGGCTGCCGGACAGAGCGCCAGGGTCTCCGCCTCGGGGCGCTCGGCGCGCAGGGCGGGAACCAGGGCGGGCAGGGGCTCCTGCCCAGCCAGGCACTGCGCCGCCATCGCGCTCAGCACGCCGTCGGGGCCGAGCTCGAGGTAAGCACCGACGCCCCCCTCGTCAAGGGCGGCGACCGCGGCGGCAAAGCGCACCGGCGCGCGCACGTGGGCGACCCAGTAGGCGGGGTCGGTGGCCTGCTCGGGAGTGAGCAGCTCGCCGCTGACGTTGGAGACGATCGGGACCTGCGGCTCGCTGTAGGCGAGGCCGCTTGCGACCTCGGCGAAGTCCTCCAGCATCGGCTCCATCAGCGGCGAGTGGAAGGCGTGGGAGACGGCGAGCGCCTTGGTCTTCCTGCCCTGCTCGCCGAAGCGGGCGGCGAGCTGCTCGAGTGGCGCCCGCGCGCCCGAGATGACCACCGAGGCGGGGGAGTTGATCGCGGCGATCGAGAGCTCGCCCTCGTGGCCGGCGATCGCCGCGGCCGCCTCGGCCTCCGTGGCCTCGATCGCCACCATCGCCCCGCCCCCCGGCTGCTGCCCCATCAGGCGACCCCTGGCCGCGATCAGCTTGGCCGCGTCGGGCAGTGAGAGGACGCCCGCCACGTGGGCTGCCGAGATCTCACCCACCGAGTGGCCGGCGAGGAAGTCGGGCGCCAGTCCCTGGGCGCGCAGCGCCGCGAAGAGCGCCACCTGCAGGGCGAAGAGGGCGGGCTGGGCGTAGGTGGTGTGATCGAGCAGCTCCGCCTCGGGCGAGCCCGGCTCGGCGAAGAGCAGCTCCCGCAGCGGCCGGTCCAGGTGGGGGTCGAGCTCGGCCAGGGCAGCGTCCATCGCCGCGGCGAAGACGGGGTTGGAGGCCTGGAGCTCCCTGCCCATGCCGGCTCGCTGCGAGCCCTGGCCGGTGAAGAGGTAGGCGAGCTTGGCGCCCGGGACGGCGCGGCCGATCACGGCGCCGCGTGCCCCCTCCCCCCGCCCGAGCGCGTCGAGCACCGCCAGCAGCTCGTCGCGGCTGCCACCCACCACCACTGCGCGGCGCTCGAAGGCCGGGCGGGTGGTGGCGAGCGAGTAGGCGAGGTCAGCGGGATCGAGCTCGGGGTCCTCGCGCATGTGAGCCGCGAGGCGCTCGGCCTGGGCTCGCAGCGCCGGCTCGGATTTGGCCGAGAGGGCAAGGGGAAGCGGGCGCGGCGCAAGGGCTGGCTGCGCCGCCCCATCGCCCTGCTCCCGCGTCTCGCCCTCCCCGGGCCGCGCCGGCTGCGGCTCGGGCGCCCGCTCCAGGATCAAGTGGGCATTGGTGCCGCTGACCCCGAACGAGGAGACCCCGGCGCGGCGCGGGCGGCCGTTGCGCGTCCACTCGACGCCTTCGCTCAAGAGCTCGATCTTGCCCGCCTCCCAGTCGACGTTGGAGGAGGGAGCGTCGACGTGCAGCGTCTTCGGCATGACCCCTTCGCGCATCGCCATCACCGACTTGATCACCCCAGCGACCCCGGCCGCGGCCTGGGTGTGGCCGATGTTCGACTTGATCGAGCCCAGCTTCAGCGGCGCCTCGCGATCCTGGCCGTAGGTGGCGAGCAGGGCGCCGGCCTCGATCGGGTCGCCGAGAACCGTGCCGGTGCCGTGGGCCTCGACCACGTCGACGTCCCGCGGCTCGAGCCGGGCGTTGGCGAGGGCCTGGCGGATCACCCGCTCCTGCGAGGGGCCGTTGGGGGCGGTGAGGCCGTTGGAGGCGCCGTCCTGGTTGACGGCGGAGCCGCGGATCGTGGCGAGCACGGTGTGGCCGTTGCGCTCGGCGTCGGAGAGGCGCTCGAGCGCCAGCACGCCAACGCCCTCGGCGAAGCTGGTCCCGTCGGCTGCCTCGGCGAAGGACTTGCAGCGCCCGTCGGCGGCGAGGCCACGCTGGCGGGAGAAGGCGAGGAGCGGGATCGGGGTGGACAGCACGACCACCCCGCCCGCCAGCGCCAGGCTGCACTCGCCCTGGCGCAGCGCCTGAGCCGCGAGGTGCATCGCGACCAGCGAGGAGGAGCAGGCCGTGTCGACCGTCAACGCCGGCCCCTCGAGGCCGAAGGTGTAGGCGACGCGGCCCGAGATCGCGCTCGGCAGCATGCCGGTGCTCGCGTTCTCTCCCAGCTCCTGGAGCGCGCCGAGGCCGTAGTCGGTGGAGCTCGCGCCCGCGAAGACGCCGGTCTGGCTGCCGCGCAGCGAGGCCGGGTCGACGCCGGCGTCTTCCAGCGCCTGCCAGCTGGCTTCGAGCAGCAGGCGCTGCTGCGGGTCCATCCCCAGCGCCTCGCGTGGGCTGATGCCGAAGAAGCCCGGGTCGAAGTCGGCGGCGTCATCGAGGAAGCCGCCGCCGCGGGCGTAACAGGTCCCCGGGTGCTCGGGATCGGGGTGGTAGAGGCCCTCCAGGTCCCAGCCGCGGTCCGCGGGAAAGCCGGAGACCGCATCGGCGCCGGCGGCGACCAGGTCCCAGAGCTCGGCGGGGGAGTCGACGCCACCGGGATAGCGGCAGGCCATGCCAACGATCGCGATCGGCTCCTCGCTCGCCTGGGCCCTCACCACCTGCCGCCGGGCGGCGCCGGCCCCGGTCGCCTCGGCCAGCAGATACCTCGCCACCGCTTCCACCGAGGGGTAGTCGAAGACCAGCGTCGGCGGCAGGCGCAGGCCCGTCGCGGTGCTGAGGCGGTTGCGCAGCTCGACCGCGCCGAGCGAGTCGAAGCCGAGCTCCTGGAAGGCCTTGTCGGCCTCCACCTCGCGGGGGGAGGAGTGGCCGAGCACGGTGGCGACGTGGCCGCGGACGAACTCGAGGACGAAGTCGCCGCGCTCCGCCTCGGGCAGCTGGGCGAGGCGCGTGGCCAGCGAGGCCTCCGCGCCGCGAGCGAGCGGGGCGCGGACCAGCTTGCGCAGGACCGCCGGCAGCGTGCCCGCCTCGGCCTGGGCGCGCAGGGCGGCGCTGTCGAAGGCGACCGGTGCCAGCAGCGGCCGGCCGCGAGCGCGAACGGCGTCGAAGAGCTCGAGGCCCTGCTCGGCGGGAATCGGGGCGAAGCCCAGGCGCAGGCGAATCTGCTGGGCGATCCGGGCCAGCTCGGCCTCGCCCAGCTGGCTCGCCAAGGCGCCCAGGTCGCTGCGCTGCCCCCACAGGCCCCAGGCCAGGGAGGTGGCCGGCAGCCCGTGGGCGTGGCGATGCTGGGCGAGGGCGTCGAGGAAGGCGTTGGCGGCGGCGTAGCTGGCCTGGGCGGCGCCGCCCAGCAGGCCAGCGGTCGAGGAGAAGACGAGGAACTGGGACAGCTCCAGCCCCTTGGTCAGCTCGTGCAGGTGCCAGGCGGCGTCGGCCTTGGGGGCGAAGACGCGCTGCAGGCGCTCGGCGTCGAGGGAGGCCAGCACGCCGTCGTCGAGCACGGCGGCGGAGTGGACGACGGCGCCGAGCGGGTGCTCGGCCGGGATCGAGTCGATCAGGGCGGCGAGCTGATCGCGATCGGAGACGTCGCAGGCGACGATGCGCGGGCTCGCCCCGAGCTCCTCCAGCTCGGCGACCAGCTCCGCCGCTGCCGGCGCCTCGGGCCCGCGGCGGCTGACCAGGAGCAGGTTGCGGGCACCGTGCTCGGTGGCGAGGTGGCGGGCGACGAGGGCGCCGAGGCCGCTGGTGCCGCCGGTGATCAGGACGGTGGAGCCGGGGTCGATCGGCCGGCCGGGAGGCTCCGCGGCATCCGCCCCCAGCTGGGTCAGGCGGGGGGCCAGCGCGACCCCCTCGCGCAGGGCGAGCTCGGGCTCGGCCTCGATCGAGAGGGCCGCGGGGAGCGCCTGCAGGGAGGCCCGTGAGCCGTCGGTGTCAAGCAGGCAGAAGCGGCCGGGGTGTTCGGAGTGAGCGGAGCGAAGCAGGCCGCAGAGCGGCGCCGTGGCGAGGTCCGGGTCCTCGTCCTCGCCGGCGGCGATCGCGCCTTCGGTGAGCAGGGCGAGGCGGGTGCCTTCGAGCCGCTCGTGCCCGATCCAGGCCTTGAGCAGCTCCAGGGCGGCCGCGGTGTTCGCCCCCGCCAGCGCCGGCAGGTCTCCCCCGTCCTCGCTGCGGCGGAAGTCGGCGAGCACGACCTCGGGCGCGTCGCCCTCGGCGACCGCGGCCAGCAGCGAGGCGAGATCGGGATACGGCTCGGCCTCGATGCCGTCGATGCCGGCGTCGCCGAGGATCGCCAGAGAAGGAGACGACGCGCCCGGCGGGTCGAGCTGAGACCACTGCAGGCCGTAGAGCAACCGCTGCAGACCGGCGGCGCGCAGCTGGCTTGCATCGACCGGGCGGGAGAGGACCTCGTCGACGGCGGCGACGGCGGCGCCGCTGCCGTCGAATACGGCAATGGACCAGGCCTCGCCGGCGGGCGAGAGGTGAAGGCGAAGCGATGACCCGGCGGCGGCGTGAAGGCGGGCGCCGCGCCACTCGCCCAGCTGCGCCGGCTGCCCGTCCGATCCGCCCAGGCAGGCGAAGAGGACAGCTGGATCCAGCAGGGCCGGGTGCAGGCCGAAGCGCGCCGCCTCGTGCGCCTGGGCCTCCTCGAGGCCAACCTCGACGAAGATCTCTTCGCCGCGCTGCCAGGCCTCGCCGAGGCTGGCGAAGGCGGGACCGTAGTCGACGCCCGCTGCGGCGATGCGGGCGTAGAGGAGCTCCGCCCCCAGGGCCTCAGCCCCCGCCGGCGGCCAGGCCTCGATTGGCTCGGGGGCCGGAGCGCCCTCCTGGTCGAGGGTCCCTCCCGCGTGGCGGGTCCACCCCTCCGCCTCCTCCCCGGCGCCCGGCTGGGGACGGGAGTGGATGGCGATCTGGCGCTCGCCGCCTTCGCCTGGCCCGCCAACCGAGATCTGCAGCTGCACCGCCCCGTCCCCGGGGATGACCAGGGGCGCCTCAACGGTCAGCTCGGCGACCCGCTCGGCGCCGGCGATCCGCGAGGCCTGCAGCGCCAGCTCGAGGAAAGCGGCGCCGGGCAGCAGCACGGCGCCGGCAACGGCGTGATCGGCGAGCCAGGCATGGGTGGCGAGGGAGATCCGCCCGGTGAGGGTGAAGCCACCGCCTTCGGCCTCCTCGATCGAGGCCCCGAGCAGCGGGTGCTCGGGGTCGCTCTGGCCGATCGCGCTGGCGTCGACGGCGCCGCTCGAGGGGCCAAGCCAGTAGCGCTGGCGCTGGAAGGCGTAGGTCGGCAGCGCCACCCGCCTGGCGCCGGCGCCCACGAAGAAGGCCTCCCAGTCGAGCTTGGCGCCTGAGGCGTGGGCCTCGGCGAGGGCGCCGGCGAGCGCCCTTGGCTCCGGGCGCCCCTCGCGCAGGCTGGGGATCAGCGCCGCGGGCTTCTCGCTTTGCTCGAGGCAGGAGGAGGCCATCGCGGTGAGCACCGCGTCGGGCCCCAGCTCGAGGTAGGCGCTCGCCCCCTGGGCCTGCAGGGTTGCGACTGCGTCGGCAAAGCGCACCGCCTGGCGCACGTGGGCGACCCAGTAGGCGGGGTCGGTGGCCTGCTCTGGGCTGAGGATCTCTCCCGTCGTGTTGGAGACGAGCGGGATCTGCGGTTGGTTGTAGGTGAGGCTCTTTGCGACCTCGGCGAAGTCCTCCAGCATCGGCTCCATCAGGGCTGAGTGGAAGGCGTGGGAGACGCTCAGCTCCTTGGTCTTTCGTCCCTGCTCAGAGAAGCGGGCGGCGAGGTCTTTGAGCGCTTGCTCTTGACCGGAGAGGACGATCGCCCGGGGGGCGTTGATCGCCGCGATCGAGAGCTCCGCTTCTTTGCCTGCGATCGCCTCCTTAGCCTCGGCCTCGGTGGCCTCGATCGCGACCATCGCCCCGCCCTGCGGCAGCTCACCCATCAGCCTGCCCCTGGCGGCGACCAGCTTTGCCGCATCGCTCAGGGAGAGCACGCCGGCGAGCTGGGCGGCGGAGATCTCCCCGATCGAGTGGCCGGTGAGCAGGTCTGGGGTGAGGCCCTGGGAGCCCAGGGCCTCATAGAGCGCTACCTGGAGGGCGAAGAGGGCGGGCTGGGCGTAGGTGGTGTGGTCGAGCAGCTCCGCCTCGGGGGAGCCCGGCTCGGAGAAGAGCAGCTCCTTGAGGGGGCGGTCGAGGTTTGGATCGAGCTCCTCGAGGACCCGATCGAGCGCCTCTTTGAAGGCGGGGTTCGCCTCGTAGAGCTCCTTGCCCATGCCGGCTCGCTGAGAGCCCTGGCCGGTGAAGAGGTAGGCGAGCTTGCCTTCCGTGGCCCTGGCCTTGATCGCATCGGCGGAGGGCTCTTCCTTGGCGATGCTCTGCAGGGCGCCGAGCAGCTGCTCGCGGTTGTCTCCCAACGCCACCGCTCTGTGCTCGAAGGCGCTGCGGGTGGTGGCGAGGGAGTAGGCGACGTCGGTGAGGCCAAGCTCGGGGTTGGCCTCGAGGTGGGCGGCGAGGCGCTCGGCCTGGGCGCGCAGGGCGGGCTCTGACTTGGCCGAGATCGCCAGGGGGGTTGGGCCGGGGAGGAATCTCGGCCGGAGTGGGCCCTGCTCGGGCGCCTCCCCTTGGCTGCGCTCGCTTGACTCGGGCGCCTTCCCGCCCTCCGCGCTCGGCGACGCGGGCGCCTCTTCCTCACCCGCGCTCGACGCGGGCGCCTGCTCCAGGATCACGTGGGCGTTGGTGCCGCTGATGCCGAAGGAGGAGACGCCGGCGCGGCGCGGATTGCCGTCCGGCCGCCAGGGCTCGGCCTCCCGCAACAGCTCGACCTTGCCCGCCTCCCAGTCGACCTTGGACGAGGGCGCATCGACGTGGAGCGTCTTCGGCAGCACCCCTTCGCGCATTGCCATCACGGCCTTGATCACCCCGCCGACGCCGGCCGCGGCCTGGGCGTGGCCGATGTTCGACTTGATCGAGCCCAGCTTCAGCGGCGCCTCCCTGTCCTGGCCGTAGGTGGCGAGCAGGGCGCCGGCCTCGATCGGGTCGCCGAGGGTGGTGCCGGTGCCGTGGGCCTCGACCAGGTCGACGTCCCGCGGGGCGAGCCCGGCGTTGGCCAGCGCCTGGCGGATCACCCGCTCCTGCGAGGGGCCGTTGGGGGCGGTGATGCCGTTGGAGGCGCCGTCCTGGTTGACGGCGCTGCCTTTGATCACCGCGAGGACCGGATGGCCGTTGCGCTCGGCGTCGGAGAGGCGCTCGAGCGCGAGCACGCCGACGCCCTCGGAGATGCCGGTGCCGTCGGCCGCCTCGGCGAAGGACTTGCTGCGGCCATCGGCGGCGAGGCCGCGCTGGTGGCTGAAGAAGACGAAGGCGCTCGGCGTCGACAGCACGGTCACCCCGCCCGCCAGGGCAAGCTCACACTCTCCCTGCCTCAGCGCCTGCGCGGCGAGGTGCATCGCCACCAGCGAGGAGGAGCAGGCGGTGTCGATCGTGATCGCCGGGCCCTGCAGCCCGAGGCTGTAGGCGATGCGGCCGGAGACGAGGCTCGAGGTCATGCCGGGGCTGAGGCCGTAGTCGGCGTTCCCGTAGTCCTGGTACATCACCCCCGCGAAGACCCCGGTCGGCGACCCCCGCAAGGCGCCGGGATCGACCCCGGCGTCCTCGAGCGTCTCCCAGCAGGCTTCCAGCAGCAGCCGCTGCTGTGGATCCGTTGCCACCGCCTCGCGCGGGCTGATCCCGAAAAACCCCGAGTCAAAGCCGGCGACTTCCTCGACGAAGCCGCCTTGGCGCGTGTAGCTGGCGCCGGCAACGCCGGGCTCCGGGTCGTAAAGGCGCTCCAGGTCCCAGCCGCGATCGGGCGGGAACTCCTCGACCCCGTCGCGGCCCTCGGCGACCAGCTCCCAGAGCTCGGCGGGGGAGCCGATCCCACCGGGATAGCGGCAGCTCATGCCGATGATCGCGATCGGCTCTTCGGCCGAGACCGCGGTGCGCACGATCGCCACGCTCTGCTCCTGGCCTTCGGCCTCGTCGCGCAGGAAGGCCGCCAGGGCCGCCGCCGAGGGGTAGTCGAAGACCAGCGTCGGCGGCAGGCGCAGGCCGGTCGCGGTGCTGAGCCGGTTGCGCAGCTCGACCGCTCCGAGCGAGTCGAAGCCGAGCTCCTGGAAGGCCCGGTCGGGTTCGATCGCGCTGGCGGAGGCGTGACCGAGAACGGTGGCGACCTGGGTGCGGACCAGCTCCAGCGCGAAGGCCTCGCGGTCCGCCTCGGGGATCGAGGCGAGACCGGCGGCGAGCGAAGCGCCGCTCACCGACGGCGCCGGGGCGTGGACCAGGCCCCGCAGCATCGCCGGCAGCACGCCGGCCTTCGCCTGGGCTTCCAGGCCGGGGGCGTCGAAGGCAACCGGCGCCAGCAGCGGCTGCGGGAGCGAGGCGGTGGCATCGAGCAGCTCGAGCACCTGGGGGGAGGACATCGGCGCGAAGCCCATGCGCCCGAGCCGGGCCTGATCGGCCTCGCTCAGTTCGCCGACGATCTCGCTGCCGTCGGCCCAACCACCCCAGGCCAGGGCGGTGGCCGGCAGCCCTTGGGCGTGACGGTGCTGTGCCAGGGCGTCGAGGAAGGCGTTGGCGGCGGCGTAGTTGGCCTGGCCGGCGTTGCCAAGCAGGCCACCCACCGAGGAGAAGACGACGAACCGGGAGAGCTCGATGTCCTTGGTCAGCTCGTGCAGGTGCCAGGCGGCGTCGGCCTTGGGGGCGAAGACGCGCTGCAGGCGCTCGGCGTCGAGGGAGGCCAGCACGCCGTCGTCGAGCACGGCGGCGGAGTGGACGACGGCGCCGAGCGGGTGCTCGGCCGGGATCGAGTCGATCAGGGCGGCGAGCTGGTCGCGATCGGAGACGTCGCAGGAGGCGATCCTCACCGCGGCGCCCAGCCCCTCGATCTCGGCGGCCAGGTCGGCGGCGCCCGGCGCATCTGCCCCGCGGCGGCTGACCAGGAGCAGGTTGCGGGCGCCGTGCTCGGCGGCGAGGTGGCGGGCGACGAGGGCGCCGAGGCCGCTGGTGCCGCCGGTGATCAGGACGGTTGAGCCGGGGTCGACCGGGTCACAGACGGGCTCATCGGCATCGGCGCGAACCCGCGTCAGGCGGGGGGCCAGCGCGGCACCCTCGCGCAGGGCGAGCTCAGGCTCGGCCTCGACCGCGAGGGCCGCGGGGAGCGCCTGCAGGGAGGCCCGTGAGCCGTCGGTGTCAAGCAGGCAGAAGCGGCCCGGATGCTCGGAGCTCGCCGCGCGGAGCAGGCCGCAGAGCGGCGCCGTGGCGAGGTCCGGATCCTCGTCCTCGCCGGCGGCGATCGCGCCTTCGGTGAGCAGGGCGAGGCGGGTGCCTTCGAGCCGCTCGTGCCCGATCCAGGACTTGAGCAGCTCCAGGGCGGCCGCGGTGTTCGCCCCCGCCAGCGCCGGCAGGTCTCCCCCCTCCTCGCCCTGGCGGAAGTCGGCGAGCACGACCGCGGGCGCGTCGCCCTCGGCGACCGCGGCCAGCAGCGAGGCGAGATCGGGATACGACTCGGCCTCGATGCCGTCGATGCCGGCGTCGCCGAGGATCGCCAGGGAGGGCGGCGGGCCGGCCGGGGAGCCGGCCTCGGACCACTGCAGGCGGTAGAGCGAGCGCTGGCGACTGGCGGCGCGCAGCTGGCCCGGGTCGATCGAGCGCACCTCGAGAGAGCCAACCGAGGCCAGTGGCTCACCCGAGTCGTCGAAGAAGGCAAGGCCGCCACCATCCATGTCGATCCTCGCCCGCAGGACGGAGGCCCCCTTGGAGGCAACGCGCACCCCCCGCCAGGCGAAAGGCACCACCGGAGCACCGGCCTCTGCCCCCTCCTGCCGGGAGGCGGCGAGGGCAAGGTCGACGACAGCGTGGGCGGCGGAGTCGAGCAGGGCGGGGTGAATGCCGTAGCGCTGCGCCTCCCGCGCCTGCTCCTCGGGCAGAGCGAGCTCGGCGAAGACCGCATCGCCGCCTTGCCATGCCGACACCACTCCCTGGAAGGCCGGGCCATATTCGAAGCCAACCTCGGCGAGGCGCTGGTAGAGGCCGTCGGTCTCGATCGGCTCGGCGCCCGCCGGTGGCCAGCTCTCCGGCGCCCCCCCGCCGACCTCGATCGGCTCCGGGGAGAGGATCCCCTGGGCGTGGCAGGTCCACTCGGGGGCGCCGCCGAGGTCCCCCTTCCCTGCTTCAGGGCGCGAGTAGATCGCGACCTCGCGGCAGCCGCGCTGATCGGGCGCGGCGACGGAGAGCTGGACCTGCGTCGCGCCCTCCCCGGCAAGGACCAGCGGGGCCTGCAGGGTGAGCTCCTCAAGCGTCTCACAGCCGACCAGCGATCCAGCCCGCAGCGCCAGCTCGACGAAGCCGGTGCCGGGGAAGAGCACGGTCCCCGCCACCGCGTGGTCGGCCAGCCAGGGGTGGGTCTGCAGCGAGAGGCGGCCGGTGAGCAGCCACTCCTCGCCGCTTGCCAGCGAGAGCGCGGCTCCCAGCAGCGGGTGGTCGGCCGAGGACTGTCCGGCGGCGGCGAGGTCGCCGGGCCCATCGCTCGGGCCCAGCCAGTAGCGCTTTCTCTGGAAGGGGTAGGTGGGCAGGGCGACGCGCTTTGCCCCGGTGCCCTTGAAGAAGGCCTCCCAGTCGACCTTGACCCCGGCTGCGTGGGCCTGGGCGAGGGAGAGGGCGAAGCGCTCGGGGCCGCCCTGGTCGCGGCGCAGGGTGCCGATCACCGATGCTCCCTCGGCCTCGGGGGCGGCCTCGATCGTCTCCTCGGCGCCAAAGCTCAGCACCGGATGGGGGCCGACCTCGATGAAGGCCCGGCGCCCCTGCGCCAGCAGGGAGCCGAGCACGGGCTCAAAGAGGACGGTCTGGCGCAGGTTGCGATACCAGTACTCCGCTCCCAGCTCTTCGGTGTCGATCGGCTCGCCGGTGACCGTGGAGTGGAAGGGGATCGTTGCGCTCTGGGGCTCGATCGGGGCGAAGGCCTCCCCCAGCTCCTCTCGCAGCTGGTCGATCTGGGCCGAGTGGGCGGCGTAGTCGACGGCGATCCTCTGGGCGCGGACGCCGTCTCTCTCACAGGCGGCGAGGATCTCCCCCAGGGCCTCGGGCTCGCCGGAGAGGACCTGGGAGGCGGGGCCGTTGATCGCCGCCAGGGAGACCCGGTCTCCATAGGGCTCCAGGAGCTCTTTGGCCTCCGTGACTGGCAGGGAGACCGAGAGCATGCCGCCCAGCCCGGCGAGCTTGGTCATCGCCTTGGCGCGCAGGGCGATCACCCTGGCTGCGTCTTGGAGCGATAGCGCTCCGCAGACGTGGGCGGCGGCGATCTCCCCCTGGGAGTGGCCGAGCACCGCTGCGGGCTGCACTCCCAGCTGGCGCCAAAGGCCGGCGAGGGAGACCATCACCGCGAAGAGGGCGGGCTGAACGACGTCGAGGCGATCAAGCCAGCTGCCCTGCTCTTCGCGCAGGACCTCTCCCAGGGACCACTCGACGTGGGGGGAGAGTGCCTGCTCGCACTGCTCGATGTGGCGGGCGAAGCTTGGTGAGGAATCGAGCAGGCCCAGGGCCATCTGGGCGTGCTGGGCGCCCTGGCCGGCGAAGAGGAAGACGGGGCGCTGCTCGGCCTTTGCCCTGCCCTTGAGCAGGGCCGGGTGATCGGCGCCCTCAGAGAGGGAGGTGAGGACCGCGAGCAGCTGCTCGCGGTCCTCACCGAGGGCCACCGCGCGGTGCTCGAAGGCGCTGCGGGTGGTGGCGAGGGAGTAGGCGACGTCCAGGGGCTCCAGCTGGGGGTCGGCTCGCAGCTGGGCGGCGAGGCGCGCTGCGGCCTCTTGCAGGGCGGGCTCGGTCTTGGCCGAGAGGGTGAGGGGGGTTGGGCCGGGGAGGGGTGTGGTCGAACCGTCCTCGGTCGCTGCCTTTCCCCCGCCTTGCCCTTCCCCCTGGCCTTGAGCGGCCGGGGGCTCCTCGAGGATCAGGTGGGCGTTGGTGCCGGTTGCGCCGAACGAGGAGACGGCGGCGCGGCGGGGGCGGTCTCCCGCCTCCCACGGCTCCATCTCTTTGAGCAGCTCGACCGCGCCCGCCTCCCAATCGATCTTGGTCGAGGGCTCGCCCAGGTGCAGGGTCCTGGGCAGGGCCCCTTCGCGCATCGCCAGCGCCATCTTGATCACGCCGCCGACGCCGGCTGCAGCTTGGGTGTGGCCGATGTTGGACTTCAGCGAGCCGAGCTTCAGCGGCTTCTCCCTGTCCTGGCCGTAGGTGGCGATGATCGCGCCGGCCTCGATCGGGTCGCCGAGGACGGTGCCGGTGCCGTGGGCCTCGACCGCGTCGACGTCCTGCGGGGTGAGGTCGGCGGCGGCCAGGGCCTGGCGGATCACCCGCTCCTGCGCCGGCCCGTTGGGGGCGGTGAGGCCGTTGGAGGCGCCGTCCTGGTTGACCGCGGAGCCGCGGATCACGGCGTGGATCGAGTGCCCGTTTCGCTGCGCCTCCGAGAGGCGCTCCAAGACGAGCACGCCGCTGCCCTCCGCCCAGCCGGTGCCGTCGGCGGCCTCGGCAAACGACTTGCAGCGGCCGTCCGGGGAAAGGCCGCGCTGGCGGCTGAACTCGACGAAGACGTCGGGCCTGGAGAGCACCGTCACCCCGCCCGCCAGGGCCAGCGTGCACTCGCCGCCGCGCAGGGCCTGAGCGGCCAGGTGCATCGCGATCAGCGAGGAGGAGCAGGCGGTGTCTACCGTCACCGCCGGGCCCTCGAGCCCGAGCGTGTAGGAGACGCGGCCGGTGACGATGCTCGAGGTCATGCCGGCGATCTCGCCGTAGTCCTGGTACATCGACCCGGCGAAGACGCCGGTCTGGCTGCCGCGCAGCGAGGCGGGATCGAGGCCGGCGTCTTCCAGCGCCTCCCAGCAGACTTCCAGCAGCATCCGCTGCTGGGGGTCGGCGTACACCGCCTCGCGGGGGCTGATCCCGAAGAAGCCGGGGTCGAAGCCGGCGACGTCGTCGACGAAGCCGCCCTCGCGGGTGTAGCTGGTGCCGGGGTGCCCGGGGTCGGGGTCGTAGATGCGGTCGATGTCCCAGCCCCGATCGATCGGGAACTCCGAGATGCCGTCGACGCCCGCCGCGACCAGCCGCCAGAGATCGTCGGGGGTGCTCACCCCGGCGGGGTAGCGGCAGGCCATGCCGACGATCGCGATCGGCTCGGTCGAGGCCTCGCGCAGCAGGCGGTTGCGCCGCCGCAGCCGCTCCGCTTCCTTCAGCGAGACGCGCAGCGCCTCGGCGAGCTTCTCGGGGGAGGTGCTCATTCCTCGTCGTCTCCCGAACCGGCGCCCTGATGCTCGAGGGCCTGCTCGACCAGGTCCTCGATGTCCATCTCGTCGATGCGCTCGATCGAGTCTTCCTCCTCGGCCGCGCCCGGGGCGCCACCCTCGACCCCGACGACTTCCATCAGGGCCTCCATCAGGCCCGCCTTGCGCAGGCGCTCGAGGGGAACGCCGGCCAGCGCCTGGCGGAACTCGGCCTCGGCCGGATCGACCTCCTCCGCTCCGTCTCCCGGCCCGACCTCGGCCAGCAGGTGGCGCGCCAGCGCCGCCGCCGAGGGGTAGTCGAAGATCAGCGTCGGCGGCAGGCGCAGGCCGGTCGCGGCGCCGAGGCGGTTGCGCAGCTCGACCGCGCCGAGCGAGTCGAAGCCGAGCTCCTGGAAGGCCCGTTCTGGCTCCACCGCCTCGGCGGAGTCGAGGCCGAGCGCCGTCGCCGCATGGGAGCGCACCAGCTCGAGCACGACCGCTTCGCGCTCGCCCGCCGGCACCCCGGCCAGCTGCCGAGCCAGCGAGCCGCTCTCGCGCTCACGGCTCGCCGGCGCCCGCACCAGCCCGCGCAGGATCGAGGGCAGCATGCCGTCGGCGGCCATCGCCCGCAGCCCCGGCCGGTCGAACTCCAGCGGCACCGGCTGAGCCTCGTCGAGGGCCATCGCCGCCTCGAAGAGCTCGAGGCCCCGCTCGGCGGGCATCAGCGCGTAGCCGAGGCGCACGTGCCGGTTCAGGTCGAGCTCGTCGAGCTCGCTGTGCAGCGCCATCCTGATCGCCCAGCCGCCCCAGACCAGCGCGTTGGCGGGCAGCTTGCGGGCGCGGCGATGGACCGCGAGCGCGTTGAGGAAGGCGTTTGCCGCGGCGTAGTTCGCCTGGGCGGGGTTGCCGATGGTGCCGGCGGCCGAGGAGAAGAGCACGAACTGCGAGAGGTCGAGGTCCGCGGTCAGCTCGTGCAGGTGCCAGGCGGCATCGGCCTTGGGGCCGAAGACGCGCTGCAGGCGCTCGGCGTCGAGCGACTCGAGGACGCCGTCGTCGATCACGCCGGCGAGGTGGTAGACGGCGCCGAGCGGGTGCTCTGCCGGGATCGAGTCGATCGCCGCCTCGAGCGCTTGCCGATCACCGACGTCGCAGGCGACGATCGCCGCCTCCGCCCCGAGCTCGGCGAGCTCGGCCTGCAGCTCGGCCGCGCCATCGGCCTCCTCGCCGCGGCGGCTCAGCAGCAGCAGCTGGCGGACGCCGTGGTGGGAGGCGAGGTGCCGTGCGATCAGAGCGCCGATGCCGCCGGTGCCGCCGGTGATCAGCACGGTCGAGTCGGGGTCGATCGGCTTGGCCCCCGGCGCCTCCTCGGCCGCATTGATCCAGTCCAGGCGCGGAGTCAGCAGCTTGCCCTGGCGAATTGCCAGCTGCGGCTCGGCGCCAGCGGCGTTGAATGCCGCGGCAAGCGCCCGCGAAGACGCCTCGGAGCCGTCGACGTCGATCAACATGAACCTGTCCGGGTGCTCGGTTTGAGCCGAGCGCAGCAGGCCCCAGATCGGGGCGGTGACCAAGTCCGGCTGCTCGCCCTCGGCGACGACCACGGCACCCTCGGTGAGCAGGACGAGGCGCGCCTCCCCCAGGCTCTCGGCGGCGACCCACTCCTGGGCCAGGGCCAGGGCCCGCGCGGCGCTGGCGTGGAGCTCCTCGAGCGGGCCATCGCCCTCGCCCTCGCCCTGGCGACGGTCGGCGCTGACGACGATCTCGGGGACCGGCGCCCCCGCCTCGAGCGCCTCCAGCAGCGCCGACAGGTCGGCGTAGCGCTCGCCCTCCAGGGCAGGCTCGACGCCCTCACCGAGGACCGCGACGCGGGGCGGGGAGTCCGCTGGCGAGCCGGGCTGGAGCTCGGGCCACTCGACCCGGTAGAGCGAGCGGTCGCGGTGGACGGCGCCCTGCAGCTTGCTCGGCTCGACCTGGCGACCGAGGACGGAGTCGATCGAGAGCACCGGCGCCCCGGCCTGGTCGAGCGCGACCACGCCGTTGTCGGTCAGGGCGGCCCGCACCCGCAGCGCCGACGCGCCCTTGGAGGAGACGCGCACGCCACGCCAGGCAAAGGGCAGGTAGAGGCCCGAATCTCCCTCTTCCCCGGCCTGCTCCAGGGCGACGGCGATCGCGGCGTGGGCGACCGAGTCCAGCAACGCCGGGTGGATGGCGAACCCCCCTGCTTCCTCGGCGTGCTCGGGGTCGAGGGAGACCTCGGCGGCGACCTCCTCCCCCAGTCGCCAGGCGGCGGTCAGGCCCTGGAAGGCCGGCCCGTAGTCGAAGCCGGCGTCGGCGAGGCGCTCGTAGAGGCCCTCGACCTCGATCGGCTCGGCGCCCGCGGGGGGCCAGGCCGGCGCCGCCTCCGCCTCCGCCTCGGGCGCCCGCGGGGCGAGGATGCCGGTGGCGTGGGCGGTCCACTCGCGGGCTTCGACTTCCTCGGGGCGGGAGTGAATCGCGATCTCGCGCCGGCCCTGCTCGTCCGGCTCGGAGACCTTGACCTGAACCTGCGCCGCTCCGCGCTCGGGCAGGAAGAGCGGCGCCTGCAGGGCCAGCTCCTCGATCGTCTCGGCCCCGGCCCGCTCGCCGGCCGCCAGCGCCAGCTCGATGAAGGCGGTGCCGGGCAGCAGCACGGCGCCGGCGATCGTGTGGTCGGCCAGCCAGGGGTGGGTCTGCAGCGAGAGCCGGCCGGTGAGCAGCCAGCTCCTCGCCGCTTGCCAGCGAGAGCGCGGCTCCCAGCAGCGGGTGGTCGGCCGAGGCCTGCCCGGCGGCGGCCAGGTCCGCCGCCCCGGCGCTCGAGTCGAGCCAGTAGCGCTGGCGCTGGAAGGGGTAGGTGGGCAGGGCCACGCGCTTGGCGCCGGCGCCCGCGAAGAAGGCATCCCAGTCGAGCTTGGCGCCGCAGGCGTGGGCCTCGGCGAGCGCCGTGGCCAGCGCCCTCGCCTCCGGGCGCCCCTCGCGCAGGGTGGGGACCAGGGTCGCCGGGCGCTCGCGCTCCTCGCCCGCCTCCAGGCACTCGGCCGCCATCGCGCTCAGCACCGGGTCGGGGCCCAGCTCTAGGTAGGCGCTCGCGCCCTGGGCCCCGAGGCTGGCGAGGGCGTCGGCGAAGCGCACCGGCTGGCGCACGTGGGCGACCCAGTAGGCGGGGTCGGTGGCCTGCTCTGGGCTGAGCAGCTCGCCGCTGGTGTTGGAGACGATCGGGATCTGCGGCTCGCCGTAGGCGAGGCTGCTTGCGACCTCGGCGAAGTGCTCCAGCATCGGCTCCATCAGCGGCGAGTGGAAGGCGTGGGAGACGCTGAGGCGCTTGGTCTTTCGTCCCTGCTCGCCGAAGCGGGCGGCGACGTCCTCCGCCGGCTCCTGCTCGCCGGAGACGACGACCGCCCTGGGGGCGTTGATCGCGGCGATCGATAGCTCCCCCTCTTTGCCGGCGATCGCCTCCCTTGCCTCGGCCTCTGTGGCCTCGATCGCCACCATCGCCCCGCCCTCGGGCAGGGCGCCCATCAGCCTGCCGCGGGCGGCGACGAGCTTTGCCGCGTCGGCGAGGGAGAAGACGCCGGCGAGGTGGGCGGCGGAGATCTCCCCGATCGAGTGTCCGGCGAGCAGGTCGGGCTTCAGTCCCTGAGAGCGCAGGGCCTCGAAGAGGGCTACCTGGAGGGCGAAGAGGGCGGGCTGGGCGTAGGTGGTGTGGTCGAGCAGCTCCGCCTCGGGGGAGCCCGGCTCGGCGAAGAGCAGCTCCTTGAGGGGGCGGTCGAGGTGCGGGTCGAGCTCTGCCAGGACCTCGTCCAGGGCTGCCGCGAAGGCGGGGTGGGACTCGTAGAGCTCCCTGCCCATGCCGGCTCGCTGGGAGCCCTGGCCGGTGAAGAGGTAGGCGAGCTTTCCTTCCCCGGCCCTGGCCTCGACCGCGTCGGCGCTGGGCTCGCCCCTGGCGATGCTCTCCAGGGCGCCGAGCAGCTGCTCGCGGTCCTCGCCCAGGGCCACCGCGCGGTGCTCGAAAGTGCTGCGGGTGTTGAGCAGGGACCAGGCGACGTCGGTGAGGTCGAGCTCGGGGTTGGCGCGCAGGTGGGCGAGCAGGCGAGAGGCGACCTCGCGCAGGGCAGGCTGCGAGCGGGCCGAGAGGGCGAGGGAGATCGGGGCCGGGCCGGGCCGGGCCGCCTCGCCGTCGGTCGCCGCCGGCTTCGGCGCGGGCGCCTCTTCCAGGATCGCGTGGGCATTGGTGCCGCTGGCGCCGAAGGAGGAGACCCCGGCCCGCCGGGGGCGACCGTTGGGCTCCCACGGCTGCGCCTCGGTCAGCAGCTCGATCTCGCCCGCCTCCCAGTCGATCTTGGAGGAGGGGCTGTCGATGTGAAGCGTCTTCGGCAGGACGCCTTCGCGCATCGCCAGGACCATCTTGATCACGCCTCCCACTCCCGCCGCCGCCTGGGCGTGGCCGATGTTCGACTTCAGCGAGCCCAGCCTCAGCGGCGCCTCGCGCTCCTGGCCGTAGGTGGCGAGCAGCGCCCCCGCCTCGATCGGGTCGCCGAGGGTGGTGCCGGTGCCGTGGGCCTCGACCGCGTCGACGTCCTGCGGCTCGAGCCGGGCATTTGCGAGGGCCTGGCGGATCACCCGCTCCTGCGAGGGGCCGTTGGGCGCGGTGAGGCCGTTGGAGGCGCCGTCCTGGTTGACGGCGGAGCCGCGGATCGTGGCGAGCACGGTGTGGCCGTTGCGCTCGGCGTCGGAGAGGCGCTCGAGCGCCAGCATGCCGACGCCCTCGGCCAGCCCGACTCCGTCGGCCGACTCGGCGAAGGCCTTGCAGCGCCCGTCGGCGGAGAGGCCGCGCTGATGGCTGAAGAAGACCAGCATCCCCGGCGTCGAGAAGACGGTGACCCCGCCGGCGAGGGCCAGCGAGCACTCGCCGGCGCGCAGCGCCTGCGAAGCGAGGTGCAGGGCGACCAGCGAGGAGGAGCAGGCGGTGTCGACGGTCATCGTCGGCCCCTCGAGGCCGAGGGTGTAGGCGACGCGGCCGGTGACGGCGCCGGCCGACATGCCGGGAGCCAGCCCGTACCTGATGTCACCGTAGTCCTGGTACATGACCCCCGCGAAGACGCCGGTCTGGCTGCCGCGCAGCGAGCGCGGGTCGATGCCGGCGTCTTCCAGCGTCTCCCAGGAGGATTCGAGCAGGAGGCGTTGCTGAGGATCCATCGCCAGCGCTTCCTGCGGACCGATGCCGAAGAAGCCACGATCGAAGCCGGGGGCGTCGTCGAGGAAACCGCCGCCGCGGGCGTAGCTGGTGCCGGGGTTGTCGGGGTCGGGGTGATAGAGGCCCTCCAGGTCCCACTCCCGGTCGGAGGGGAAGGCGGAGACGGCATCGCCGCCCTGCGCCAGCAGCCCCCAGAGCTGCTGCGGCGAGTTGACCCCACCCGGGTAGCGGCAGCTGATGCCGACGATCGCGATCGGCTCCTCGCTGGCCTGGGCCTTGACGACGACCTGCTTGGCGCCGGCGCCCTCGCCCATCTCCCCGGCCAGGTACCCGGCCAGCTCGACCGCGGTCGGGTAGTCGAAGACGAGGGCCGGCGCCAGGCGCAACCCGGTCGCGCCGCTGAGGCGGTTGCGCAGCTCGACCGCGCCGAGCGAATCGAAGCCCAGCTCCTTGAAGGGGCGATCGGGCTCGACCGCGCCCGCCGAGGCGTGGCCCAGCACGGCGGCGGCGTGGGTGCGGACGACCTCGAGCAAACGCTCGCGCCGCGCCGCCTCCGACATCGGGGCGAGCTCCGCTTCGAGCGAGCTCGCTTCCCCCTCGCGACGAGCCGGCGCCGGCACCAGGCCGCGCAGGATCGCCTGCAGGGTCCCGTTCTTCGCCTGCGCCCGCAGGGCGGCGGTGTCGAAGGTCGCCGCCGCCAGCAGCGGCTCCTCCAGCGAGCGGCCGGCGTCGAACAGTTCGAGGCCGAGCTCCGGCGACATCGGCGAGAAGCCGAGGCGCAGCCGGACCTGGCTGGCCATCCGTTCCAGTTCGGCGTCGTCGAGGTTGGTCAGGGTCGCGTCGGTGCGCTGGGCCCACATCCCCCAGGCCAGCGCCGTCCCCGCGAGGCCCTGGGCGCGGCGGTGGGCGGCGAGGGCGTCGAGGAAGGCGTTGGCGGCGGCGTAGTTGGCCTGGGCGGCGCCGCCCAGCAGGCCCGCCGACGAGGAGAAGACGATGAACTGGGAGAGCTCCAGCTCCCTGGTCAGGTCGTGCAGGTGCCAGGCGGCCTCGGCCTTGGGGGCGAAGACCCGCTCGAGGCGCTCGGCGTCGAGTGACTCGAGCACCCCGTCATCGAGGACCGCGGCGGAATGGACCACCGCGCCGAGGGGGTTCTGCGCGGGGATCGCGGCGATCACCGGCTCCAGCTGGGCGCGGTCGGAGACGTCGCAGGCGGCGACGGTGGCGGTGGCGCCGAGCTCGGCGAGCTCGGCGACGATCGCCGCTGCCGCCGGCGCCTCGGGGCCGCGGCGACTGAGCAGCAGCAGGTGGCGGACGCCGTGGTTCTTGACCAGGTGGCGGGCGACGCGGGCGCCGAGGCCGCTGGTGCCCCCCGTGATCAGGACCGTCGAGTCGGGGTCGATCGGCTCGCTGGTCGCCTCGCGGGCATCGGTCCCGACCGAGACCAGGCGGGGGGCGAGCACCTTGCCCTCGCGCAGGGCGAGCTGGGGGTCGCGCTCGATCGCCAGCGCCGCCGGGATCGCCGCCAGCGAAGCCGGCGTCCCATCGACGTCGAGGAGGCGGAAGCGACCGGGGTGCTCGGAGTGGGCGGAGCGCAGCAGGCCGCAGATCGGCGCGCTCGCCAGGTCGGGATCGTCGCCGGCGCCGGCGGAGACGGCGCCCTGGGTGAGCAGGACGAGGGTGGTCTCGGCAAGCGGCTCGGCGGCGAGCCATTGCTGGACCAAGTCGAGGGCGGCGAGGGTCTCCTCACGGGCCACCGTGGGCAGCTCGCCCTCGCCGTGGGCGCGGAAATCGGCGAGGACGAGGCCGGGGGCCTCAGCCTCGCCAACCGCCTCGAGCAGGGACGACAGGCCGGGATGGAGATCGGCCTCGATGCCGGCGAGCGGCGCCTCGCCGAGGATCGCCAGCGCAGGCAGCGCCGCGGCGCCCTCCAGATCCCCTTCGGTCTCCGACCAGGCCATGCGAAAGAGCGACCGTCCGCGCGAGGCGGCGCGCAGCTGATCGGGATCGATCGTGCGCGCGAGGACCGACTCGACGGCGACGACCGGGGCCCCTGACGGGTCGAAGGCGGTGAGGCCGCTGGCGTCGGTTGCGGTGCTGCCGCTGGCGTCCTCCTGCGGCGAGAGGCGCACCCGCAGCGAGGTCGCCCCGGGGGAAGCGATGCGAACGCCGCGCCAGGCGAAGGGCAGCATCGGCCGCATCTCCCTTTCACCGGCCGAGAGGGCGAGGTCGATGCCGGCGTGGAAGGCGCAGTCGAGCAGCGCCGGGTGCAGGCCGAAGCGCTGGGCGTCCTGGACCTCGGCGGCGGGCAAGGCAACCTCGGCGAAGACTTCCTCCCCGCGCCGCCAGGCTGCGACCACGCCCTGGAAGGCGGGGCCGTAGTTGAAGCTCGCCTCGGCGAGGCGCTCGTAGAGGCCCTCGGCATCGATCGGCTCGGCGCCCTCGGGGGGCCAGGCGCCCAGCGGCTCGGGCTCGCTGACCGCCCGCGTGCCGAGGACTCCCTCGGCGTGGCAGGTCCACTCCGTCGCCTCCTCTCCCGGGCTGCCCTGGGGGCGGGAGTGGATCGCGAGTGGCCGCTCGCCGTCGTCGTTGGCCTCGCCGACGGAGATCTGCAGCTGGACCGCGTCCCGCTCGGAGACGAGCATGGGCGCCTGCAGGGTGAGCTCCTCGAGCGTCTGGCAGTCCAGCTCGGCGCCGGCCCGGAGCGCCATCTCGACGAAGGCGGTGCCGGGCAGCAGAACGGTGCCGCCGACGGCGTGGTCGGCGATCCAGGGATGGGTGGCGAGCGAGAGGCGGCCGGTGAAGGTGAGGCCGTCGGCGGCGGGATCCTCGATCGTCGCCGCCAGCAGCGGGTGCTCGGCCGGAGCCTGCCCGATCGCCGTCGGGTCCGCCGCGCCGCCACCGCTCGAACCAAGCCAGTAGCGCTCGCGCTGGAAGCGATAGGTCGGCAGCGGGACCGGCTTCGCGGCGCCGGCGAAGAGCGCCTCCCAGTCGAGCTCGGCGCCGGCGGCGTGGGCCTGGGCAAGCGAGGCGGCGAAGCGCCCCGGCCCGCCGTCATCGCGGCGCAGGGTGCCGAGCACGGTGGCCTCGGCCGGATCGGACAGCGCATCGTCGACGGTCTCGCGCACGGCGAGCGCGAAGACCGGATGGGGGCTGACCTCGATCAGTGTCCGCAGGCCGCGCCCCAGGAGCGCCCTGGTGACCCCCTCGAAGCGCACCCGCTCGCGCAGGTTGCGGTACCAGTACTCGGCGTCGAGCTCGCGCGTGTCGAGCAGCTCACCGGTCACCGTGGAGTAGAAGGGAACCTCGCCCGAGCGCGGTGAGATCGGCGCCAGCGCCTCCAGCAGCTCCTCGCGCAGGCCCTCGACGTGGGCGGAGTGGGAGGCGATCGCGGCGGGGATCTCGCGCGCCCGCACGTCCTGCTCCTCGCACTGCGCGAGCAGCTCGTCCAGGGCCTCGCGATCGCCGGAGGCGATCGTCGAGAGGGGGCCGTTTTGAGCCGCCGACCTCGATCCGCCCCTGCCAGCGCTCCAGGCGCGAAGCCAACAGCTCGGCGGGCAGGGCGACCGAGACCATCCCGCCCTGGCCGGCGAGCCTGGAGATGATCCGGCTGCGGACCGCCGCCAGCATCGCCGCGTCCTCGAGCGAGAGGCCACCGGCGAGGTGGGCGGCGGCGATCTCCCCCTGGGAGTGTCCGACCACCGCCGCCGGGGCGACGCCGCAGGCGCGCCAGAGCTCGGCGAGGGCGACCATCACGGCGAAGAGGACCGGCTGTACGACCTCGATCCGATCGATCGAGGGGCCCCTCGGCGCCGGCCAGGACCTCGCGCGGCGAGAAGTCGATGTGGGGGGCGAGCGCCGCTTCGCACTCGCCCAGGCGCTCGGCGAAGAAGGGAGAGCGCTCGGCCAGCTCGAGCCCCATCCCCTGCCACTGAGAGCCCTGGCCGGGGAAGACGAAGGCGACCCCGCTGGGCGCCTTGACCTGGCCCTCGAACACTCCCTCATGGGACTGGCCCTGCTGCAGCGCCCTGAGGCCAGCGAGAAGCTCCTCGCGCCCCGAGCCGGCGACGACGGCGCGTCGCTCGAAGGCGCTGCGGGTGGTGGCAAGCGAGTAGGCGACGTCCGCCGGATCGAGCTCCGGATCGCTCTCGAACCGGGAAGCGAGGTGTCCAGCTGCCCCACGCAGCGCCGCCTCCGATTTTGCCGAGAGGACCAATGGGGCCTGGCCGGGCAGGGGCTGCGCCCCGACCGCGCCCTCTCCCCCCTTCGCCCCGTCCCTGGAGACCGGCTCGGCGACGGGGGCCTGCTCGAGGATCAGGTGGGCGTTGGTGCCGCTGATGCCGAAGGAGGAGACGGCGGCGCGGCGGGGATTGCCGTTTGGCTCCCAGGCCTCGGCCTCGGTCAGCAGCTCGATCTTCCCGGCCGACCAGTCGACGTTGGACGAGGGCCGCTCGACGTGGAGCGTCTTCGGCAGCACCCCTTCGCGCATCGCCAGCACCGTCTTGATCACGCCGGCAACCCCGGCGGCGGCCTGGGTGTGGCCGATGTTCGACTTGATCGAGCCCAGCTTCAGCGGCGCCTCGCGCTCCTGGCCGTAAGTCGCCAGCAGCGCCCCGGCCTCGATCGGGTCGCCGAGGGTGGTGCCGGTGCCGTGGGCCTCGACCGCGTCGATGTCCTGCGGCGTCAGGCGGGCGTTCGCCAGCGCCTCGCGGATCACCCGCTCCTGCGAGGGGCCGTTGGGGGCGGTGAGGCCGTTGGAGGCGCCGTCCTGGTTGACGGCGGAGCCGCGGATCGTGGCGAGCACGGTGTGGCCGTTGCGCTCGGCGTCGGAGAGGCGCTCGAGCGCCAGCATGCCGACGCCCTCGGCCCAGCCGACGCCGTCGGCGCTGTCGGAGAAGGCCTTGCAGCGGCCGTCGAGAGAGAGGCCGCGCTGGCGGCTGAGGCCGATGAAGACGTTGGGGCTGGAGAGCACGGTGACGCCGCCCGCCAGCGCCAGGGAGACACTCGCCCCGGCGCAGCGCCTGGGCGGCGAGGTGCATCGCGACCAGCGAGGACGAGCAGGCCGTGTCGAGGGTGATCGCCGGCCCCTCGAGGCCGAGCGCGTAGGCGATGCGGCCGGAGACGACGCTGCCCGTCGTGCCGGCGATCAGGTGGCCCTCGAGGCCGTCGGGGATGCGGGTCACGCCGGTCGCGTAGTCCTGGTACATCACCCCGGCGAAGACGCCGGTCGGCGACGAGCGCAGCGAGGTCGGGTCCAGGCCGGCGTCCTCCAGCGCCTCCCAGCAGACTTCGAGCAAGAGCCGCTGCTGGGGGTCCATCGCCAGCGCCTCGCGCGGGCCGATCTCGAAGAAGCCGGCGTCGAACTGCCCCGGGTCGTCGATGAAGCCGCCCTCGCGGACGTAGAGGGTGCCCGGCTGGTCGGGGTCGGGGTCGTAGAGGCGCTCGGTGTCCCAACCGCGGTCGGTGGGGAAGTCGCCGATGCCGTCGCGGCCCTCGGCGACCAGCTCCCAGAGCTCCCGCGGCGAGCCGACGCCCCCCGGATAGCGGCAGGACATGCCGACGATCGCGACCGGCTCGTGGCGGTAGGAGTGCAGCCTCTTGCGCTCCTCCGCGAGCTCGATCGTGACGCGTTTGAGATAGCTGCGCAGCTGCTGCTCATCAGCCATTCCGACCCCCCCTTGCCTCTCGAATGACTCGCTCAGTCCCCTTCAAGCGAACCTACCTGTTTATCGATGAAATCCAAAAGCTCCTGGTCCGACGCCGACTCGAGCCGGTCGATGTCGGCGGCGAGCTCCTCTGGCCGGCCGCCGCCTTCGAGATCAGCCGCCAGGGCGCGAAGGTGGGTGGCGAAGCTCACCCGGCTGGGATCGCCGGCGGGAATCGACGCCAGCGCCCGCTCGAGCTGCTCGAGCTCGGCCCCGGCGGCCGCCTTCTCGCTGGGGTCGATCTCCTCGTGCAGGTAGCCGGCCAGGGCGGCCGACGTCGGGTAGTCGAAGACCAGGGTCGGCGGCAGCCGCAGGCCGCTTGCCAGGCCCAGCCGGTTGCGCACGTCGACCGCGGCGAGCGAGTCGAAGCCAAGGTCTTTGAAGGCCTTGTCGGGATCGATCGCCTCGGCCGAGCTGTGCCCCAGCGCCGCTGCCACCTCGCCCCGAACCAGGTCGAGCAGGAAGGGCTCGCGCTCCGCCTCGGGCAGGGCGGCGAGCCTCGCCTCGATCGAGACGGCGGGAGGCTGGCGGTGCGCCGGCGCCGGCGCCAGCCCGCGCAGGATCGCCGGCAGCATCCCGACCGAGGCCTGGGCACGCAGGCCGGCACGATCGATCGCGGCGGCAAGCACGTCGGGGCGACCGGCGGCGAGCGCCGCCTCGAAGAGGGCGAGGCCGCGCTCGTCGGTGAGGGCGGATGCCGGAACGGCGCATCCGCGCCAGCTCCGCCTCGCCCAGCTTTGCCGTCATCGCGCTCTCGTGCTCCCACAGGCCCCAGGCGATCGAGGTCGCCGGCAGGCCCTCGGCGTCGCGGCGCTGGGCGAGGGCGTCGAGGAAGGAGTTGGCGGCGGCGTAGTTGCCCTGCCCCGGCGCGCCGATCACGCCGGCGGTGGCGGAGAAGAGGACGAAGGCGGAGAGGTCGAGCCCGGCGGTCAGCTCGTGCAGGTGCCAGGCGGCATCGGCCTTGGGGGCGAAGACGCGCTGCAGGCGCTCGCGGTCGAGCGACTCGATCGTGCCGTCGTCGATCGTGCCGGCGGCGTGGACGACCGCGCCAAGGGGGTGCTCGGACGGGATCGAGGCGAGCAGCTCCCGCAGCTGAGAACGCTGGGAGACGTCGCAGGCCGCGATCGTCGACCTCGGCGCCGAGGCCGACCAGCTCGGCGACGAGCTCGGCGGCGCCGGGCGCCCGCTCGCCGCCGCGGCTGACCAGCAGCAGCTGGCGGGCGCCGTGCTCGGCGACCAGGTGGCGGGCGAGGAGGGCGCCGAGGCCGCCGGTGCCGCCGGTGATCAGGACGTTGTCCTCTCGGGGTCGAAGGCGAGGCTGCCGTCCTCGCCCGTCCCCGCGGAGGGGGCGGCAAGGCGGGTCACCCGTGGCGCCAGCGCCACGCCCTCGCGCAGGGCGAGCTGGGGCTCGTCCTCGACGCCGAGGGCCGCGGGCAGGGCTTTGAGCGAGGCGTCGGAGCCGTCGCTGTCGACCAGGGCGAAGCGGCCGGGATGCTCGGACTGGGCGGAGCGCAGCAGGCCCCAGAGCGCGGCGGCGGCGAGATCGGGTGAGCGTCCCCGCTCGCTGGCGACCGCGCCCTCGCTGAGCAAGACGAGCCGGGTGCCGGCCAGGTGCTCCGCCTTGAGCCAGCCCTGGACCAGCTCCAGCGCCGCCTCGGCGGCGCCGGCGGCAGCCGCGGCGTCGTCGTCGCGCGCGGCGCCGGGCTGCAGGCGCCAGAGCGCGACCTCGGGCGGCTCGACCCCGGGCTCGGGGGCGAGGTCCGCTGGGCCTCGAACCTCCTCGAAGGCAACGGGATCCCCTGGCGACACCTCCCTCCACTCGACCGCCAAGAGCCCCTCGCGACCCTGCTGCGCGGCGCGGAGCTGGGCGGGGTCGACGCTGCGCATCGCCAGCGTGCCGATGCTGGCGACCGGGGCGCCGTCGCCGTCGGCGAGGAGGAGCGAGACCCCCTCGGCGCAGGGAGCGAGCCTGGCCCGCAGCTCGCCGGCGCCGGCGCCCTGGATCGAGACGTCGCCCCAGGAGAAGGGCAGCTGCAGCTCGGTCGAGTCGGCGGCGATGGAGAAGCCGACGCCGTGCATGGTGGCGTCGAGCAGCGCCGGGTGGAGGGCGAAGTGCTCCGCCTGCTCGGCTTGCTCGTCGGGCAGCGAGGCCTCGACGTAGATCTGCTCGTCCTTGCGCCAGGCGGCGGAGAGGCCCTGAAAGGCGGGGCCGTATTCGAAGCCGAGGTCGTCGAGGCGCTGGTAGAGGGCGTCGACGTCGAGCGGCTCGGCGCCCTCTGGGGGCCACTGGCCGAGCGGCTCGAGCGCCGCCGGGGCCTCGGCGGCGAGGGCGCCGGCGGCGTTCTGGGCCCACTCGCGATCCTCGCCCGGCTCCCCGCCACCGTCCTCGGCCCGGGAGTGGATCGCGATCTCGCGCCGGCCCTGATCGTCGGGGCCGGCAACCGATACCCGCAGGGCGACGGCGCCCTGCTCGGGCAGCAGCAGCGGCGCCTGCAGGGTCAGCTCCTCCACCGCCGGGCAGCCGAGCCGGGCGCCGGCGCGGCAGGGCCAGGTCGAGGAAGGCGGCGCCGGGCAGGAGCACGGAGCCGGCGACGGCGTGGTCGGCCAGCCAGGGATGGCTGGCGAGGGAGAGGCGGCCGGTGAGGACCAGGCCGCCCGCTGCGCGGGTCCTCGACCGCGGCGCCGAGCAGCGGGTGCTCGGCGGTCGCTCTGGCCGATCGAGCCCGGGTCGGCGGCCTCGGCCGGGGAGTCGAGCCAGAAGCGCTCGCCGCTGGAAGGCGTAGGTCGGCAGCGGCACGCGCACGGCTGCCGCGCCGGCGAAGAAGGCGTTCCAGTCGAGCCTGGCGCCCGCGACGTGGGCGCTGGCCAGCGCCGTGGCGAGGGTCTCGGCCTCGTCGCGGTCGCGGCGCAGGGCGGGGACGAAGGTCGGCGCCGGGTCGGCCTCCTCCGCCTCCAGGCACTCGGCGGCCATCGCGCTCAGCACCGCGTCGGGGCCGATCTCGACGAAGGCGCCGGCGCCGAGCTCGCGCAGGGTCGCGACGGCGTCAGCGAAACGCACCGTCCCGCGCACCTGGGCGACCCAGTAGGCCGGATCGGTGGCCTGCTCCGGGCTGAGGGTCCCGCCGCTGGCGTTGGAGACGATCGGGATCGTCGGCTCGCCGTAGGCAAGGCCCTTCGCCACCGCGGCGAAGTCCTCCAGCATCGGCTCCATCAGCGGCGAGTGGAAGGCGTGGGAGACGGCGAGCCGCTTGGTCCTGCGGCCCTGCTCGGCAAGCACCGCCGCCACCTCCGCCGCCGCCGACTGCTCGCCGGAGAGCACCACCGAGGTCGGCGAGTTGATCGCGGCGATCGACAGCTCCGCCTCCCTGCCGGCGATCGCGCCGGCCAGCTCGGCCTCCGTGGCCTCGATCGCCACCATCGCCCCGCCCTCGGGCAGGGCGCCCATCAGCCTGCCCCTGGCGGCGACGAGCTTGGCGGCGTCGGCGAGGGAGAGGACGCCGGCGAGGTGGGCGGCGCTGATCTCCCCGATCGAGTGGCCGGCGAGCAGGTCGGGCTTCAACCCCATGCCCTCCAGCAGCCGGTACAGGGCCACCTCGGTGGCGAAGAGGGCCGGCTGGGCGTAGCTGGTGTGGTCGAGCAGCTCCTCGGCTTCGGGGTGGGCGCCGAAGACGATCCCCTCGAGTGGCTCGGCCAGCTCGGCGTCGAGCAGCTCGCAGGTGGCGGCGAAGGCCTCGGCGTAGGCGGGGTAGGCCCGGTGGAGCCCTTTGCCCATGCCGACCCGCTGCGAGCCCTGGCCGGTGAAGAGGTAGGCGAGCTTGGCCCCGGGCGCTGCCCTGCCCGTCACGGCGCGCGCCGACCGCGCGCCGCCGGCGAGCGAGCCGAGCGCCTCGAGCAGCTCCTCGCGCGAACCTCCCAGCGCCACCGCCCGGCGCTCGAAGCTGGTGCGGGTGGCGGTGAGGGAGTAGGCGACGTCAATCGGATCGAGCCCGGGGCTCCGCTCGAGGCTGGCGGCGAGGCGCTCGGCCTGCGCCCGCAGGGCCGGCTCGCTCTTGGCCGAGATCGCCAGTGGGATCGGGCCGGGCAGGGAGCGCGACTGCGCGGGGGCCTCCGCCTCCCCGGCGCCGGCCAGCGGCTCGGCGGGCGGCGCTTCCTCGAGGATCAGGTGGGCGTTGGTGCCGCTGATGCCGAAGGAGGAGATGCCGGCGCGGCGCGGGCGACCGTTGGGCTGCCAGGGCTCGGCCTCGGTCAGCAGCGCGACCTTGCCCGCCTCCCAGTCGATCTTCGAGGAGGGCTCGTCGATGTGAAGGGTCCTCGGCAGCGCTCCCTCGCGCATCGCCAGCGCCATCTTGATCACGCCGGCGACGCCCGCCGCCGCCTGGGTGTGGCCGATATTGGACTTGATCGAGCCGAGCTTCAGCGGCAGCTCGCGATCCTGGCCGTAGGTGGCGAGCAGGGCGCCGGCCTCGATCGGGTCGCCGAGGGTGGTGCCGGTGCCGTGGGCCTCGACCGCGTCGACCTCCTGGGACGAGACGCCGGCGTTGGCGAGGGCCTGGCGGATCACCCGTTCCTGCGAGGGCCCGTTGGGCGCGGTGAGGCCGTTGGAGGCGCCGTCCTGGTTGATCGCCGAGCCGCGGATCAAGGCCAGGATCGGATTGCCGTCCCGCTGCGCGTCGGAGAGGCGCCTCAGGGCGAGGACGCCGGCGCCCTCCGCCCAGCCCATGCCGTCGGCCGCCTCGGCAAAGGCCTTGCTGCGACCGTCGCGAGCGAGCCCGCGCTGGCGCGAGAACTCGGTGAAGGCCAGCGGCGAGCCGAGCACCGTCACCCCGCCCGCCAGGGCCAGGGTGCACTCGCCGCCGCGCAGCGCCTGCGCAGCCAGGTGGGTGGCAACCAGGGAGGAGGAGCAGGCGGTGTCGACCGTGATCGCCGGGCCGATCAGGCCGAGCGCGTAGGCGACGCGGCCGGAGACGACGCTGGGCAGGTTGCCGGTGCTGAGGTAGCCCTCCAGGTCGGGCCTGGCCGTGGTCATGCCGGCGGTGTAGTCCGGCGAGAGCACCCCGGCGAAGACTCCGGCTGGCTCGCCGCGCAGCGAGGTCGGGTCGATCCCGGCGTCCTCCAGCGCCTCCCAGGCCGTTTCCAGCAGCAGCCGCTGCTGGGGGTCCATCGCCAGCGCCTCGCGCGGGGCGATGCCGAAGAACTCGGCGTCGAAGTCGGCCGGCCCTGTCGAGGAAGCCACCGACCCTGACGTAGGACGTGCCCGGCCGCTCGGGGTCGGGGTCGTAGATGCGCTCGAGGTCCCAGCCGCGGTCGGCGGGGAAGTCGACGATGCCGTCGCGGCCCTCGGCCAGCAGGCGCCAGAGGCCCTGCGGCGAGTCGGCGGCGCCCGGGAAGCGACAGCTCATGCCGACGATCGCGATCGGCTCCTCGCTGGCGACCGCCCTGACCGCGATCGCCGCGCTCTGCGCCTGGCCTTCGGCCTGCTCGCGCAGGAACTCTGCCAGCGCCGCCGCCGAGTGGGTGGTCGAAGACCGCCGTGGTCGCCAGGCGCAGGCCGGTGATCGCATTGAGGCGGTTGCGCAGCTCGACCGCAGCGAGCGAGTCGAAGCCGAGGTCCTTGAAGGCGCGGTCGGGGTCGATCTCGGCGGGGGAATCGTGGCCCAGCACCGCGGCGACCTCGGACCTGACCAGGTCGAGGACGAGGGCGGCGCGCGCCGTCCTCGGGCGCGCCGGCGAGCCGCGTCGCCAGCGAGGAGCCGGCGGAGCGGCGGCGCGCCGGCGCGCACCAGCCCGCGCAGGATCGGCGGCAGCATGCCGGCGGAGGCCCGGGCGCGCAGGCCGGCGCGATCGAGGCCGAGGGCCGCCACGTCCGCTCGCCCGGCGGCGAGCGCCTGATCGAAGAGGGCGAGGCCACGCTCGTCGGCGAGGGCGGCGATGCCGGCGCGCCGCATCCGCGCCGACTCCGCCTCGCCGATGCTTGGCGGTCATCGCGCTCTCCCGCTCCCACAGGCCCCAGGCGATCGAGGTCGCGGCCAGGCCCTCGGCTTCGCGGCGCCGGGCGAGCGCGTCGAGGAAGGAGTTGGCGGCGGCGTAGTTGCCCTGGCCGGGGTGAGCCGAGGGTGCCGGCGGCGGAGGAGAAGAGGACGAAGGCGGAGAGGTCGAGCCCGGCGGTCAGCTCGTGCAGGTGCCAGGCGGCGTTGGCCTTGGGGGCGAAGACGCGCTCGAGCTGCTCGGGCTGCAGCGACTCGATCGTGGCGTCGTCGAGCGCGCCGGCGGCATGGATCACCGCGCCCAGCGGCCGCTCGGCGGGGATCGAGGCCAGCAGCGCCTGCAGCTGCGAGCGCTCGGAGACGTCGCAGGCGGCGATCGTCACCTCGGCGCCGAGCTCTTCCAGCTCCGTCCGCAGCTCGGTCGCTCCCACCGCCCCCTCGCCGCTGCGACTGACCAGGAGCAGGTGGCGGGCGCCGTGCTCGGAGGCGAGGTGGCGGGCGACGAGGGCGCCGAGCCCGCCGGTGGCGCCGGTGATGAGGACGGTCTTGTCGGGGTCGAGGGCGCGCCCGCCCTGCCCGTCTTCCGGCCTGGGCGGAGCGCTGAGGCGGGCCAGCCGCGGCGCCAGCGCCACACCCTCGCGCAGGGCGAGCTGGGGCTCCTCGGAGAGGGCGAGGGCGGCGCCGATCGCCCCCTCGGAGGCCTCGGAGCCGTCGCTGTCGATCAGGGCGAAGCGACCGGGGTGCTCGGTCTGGGCCGAGCGGGCAAGCCCCCACAGCGCTGCGATGGCGAGGTCCGGTGAGTCGCGCCGGCCCGGCGGCGATCGCCCCTTCCGTGAGCAGGACGAGGCGGGTGCCGGCAAGGCGCTCCTGCGCCAGCCACGCCTGGATCAGCCCCAGGGCTCCCTCGGCTGCCGCCTCGCGGCGCCGGCGGGCTCCCCCTCCCCCGCCTGGGGCTCGAAAGCGCCAGAGCGCGACCTCGGGAAGCTCGGCGCCCTCCGCCGGGGCGAGGAAGCTGGAGCCTCCACCTCCTCGAAGGAAACGGGGTCGCCGAGGCCCACCTCCGTCCACTCGATGCCGAGCAGGCCGTCCCTGCCCTGTGCCGCAGCGCCGAGCTGGGCAGGATCGGCGGCGCGCATGGTGAGCGCGTCGGCAGAGGCGATCGGCATCCCTTGCCCGTCGGCGAGGGCGATGGCGTAGCCGTCCTTGCCCCGGGTGAGCCTGACCCTCAGCTCGACGGCGCCAGCGCCCTGGAGATCGAGGCCACTCCAGGCAAAGGGAAGCTGCAGCTGCTCGGCCGGGCCGGGCTCGAAGAGGGCGATCGCGTGCAGCGCCGCGTCGAGCAGGGCCGGGTGGATCGCGTAGCGACCCGCCTCCTGGCGCTGGGCCTCGCCCAGGGTGACCTCGGCGTAGATCTGCTCGCCATCGCCCCAGGCGGCGCCCAGTCCCTGGAAGGTCGGGTCCGTATTGCAGGCCGATGTCATCGAGGCGCTCGTAGAGGTCATCGACGTCCAGCGGCTCGGCCCCGGCGGGTGGCCACTGGGTGAGGGACTCGGGTGGGGTCGGGGCCTCGGCGCCCAGGGCTCCGCTCGCGTGGCGGGTCCACTCGGGCTCCTGCGTCCCCTCGGGGCGGGAGTGGATCGCAATCTGGCGCCGGCCCTGCTCGTCGGGGCTTGCCAGGGTGAGCTGCAGGGCGACGGCGCCCTGCTCTGGGAGGACCAGGGGCGCCTCGATCGTCAGCTCCTCGATCACCCCTGCCTCAACCCGCTCGGCCGCGCAAAGCGCCAGCTCGACGAAGGCGGTGGCGGGGAAGACGGCGGCGTCGGCGATCGTGTAGTCGCCCAGCCAGGCGTGGCTTTGCAGCGAGATCCGCCCGGTCAGGGTGAGGCCCTCGCCGCCGGGGTCTTCGATCACCGCGCCCAGCAGTGGGTGATCGGGGTCGCCCTGGCCGATCGCCGTCGCATCGGCTGCGCCGGTGGCGGCGCTGAGCCAGTAGCGCTTGCGCTGGAAGGGGTAGGTGGGCAGGGCGACGCGCTTTGCCCCGGTGCCCTTGAAGAAGGCCTCCCAGTCGACCTTGACCCCGGCTGCGTGGGCCTGGGCGAGGGAGAGGGCGAAGCGCTCGGGGCCGCCCTGGTCGCGGCGCAGGGTGCCGATCACCATGGCTCCCTCGGCCTCGGGGGCGGCCTCGGTCGTCTCCTCGGCGCCAAAGCTCAGCACCGGGTGGGGGCCGACCTCGATGAAGGCCCGGCGCCCTTGCGCCAACAGGGAGCCGAGCACGGGCTCAAAGAGGACGGTCTGGCGCAGGTTGCGGTACCAGTACTCGGGACCGAGCTCTTCGGTGTCGATCGCCTCGCCGGTGACCGTGGAGTGGAAGGGGATCGTTGCGCTCTGGGGCTCGATCGGGGCGAAGGCCTCCCCCAGCTCCTCTCGCAGCTGGTCGATCTGGGCCGAGTGGGCGGCGTAGTCGACGGCGATCCTCTGGGCGCGGACGCCGTCTCTCTCACAGGCGGCGAGGATCTCCCCCAGGGCCTCGGGCTCGCCGGAGAGGACCTGGGAGGCGGGGCCATTGATCGCCGCCAGGGAGACCCGGTCTCCGTAGGGCTCCAGGAGCTCTTTGGCCTCCGTGACTGGCAGGGAGACCGAGAGCATGCCGCCCAGCCCGGCGAGCTTGGTCATCGCCTTGGCGCGCAGGGCGATCACCCTGGCTGCGTCTTGGAGCGATAGCGCTCCGCAGACGTGGGCGGCGGCGATCTCCCCCTGGGAGTGGCCGAGCACCGCTGCGGGCTGCACTCCCAGCTGGCGCCAAAGGCCGGCGAGGGAGACCATCACCGCGAAGAGGGCGGGCTGGACGACGTCGAGGCGATCAAGCCAGCTGCCCTGCTCTTCGCGCAAGACCTCCTGTAGGGACCACTCGACGTGGGGGGCGAGTGCCTGCTCGCACTGCTCGATGTGGCGGGCGAAGCTTGGTGAGGAATCGAGCAGCCCCAGGGCCATCTGGGCGTGCTGGGCGCCCTGGCCGGCGAAGAGGAAGACGGGGCGCTGCTCGGCCTTTGCCCTGCCCTTCCGCAGGGCCGGGTGATCGGCGCCCTCAGAGAGGGAGGTCGAGGACCGCGAGCAGCTGCTCGCGGTCCTCGCCGAGGGCTGACTGCCCTGTGCTCGAAGGCGCTGCGGGTGGTGGCGAGGGAGTAGGCGACATCCAGGGGCTCCAGCTGGGGGTCGGCCCGCAGCTGGGCGGCGAGGCGCCCTGCGGCCTCTTGCAGGGCCGGCTCGGTCTTGGCCGAGAGGGCGAGGGGGGTCGGGCCGGGGAGGGGTGTGGAGCCCCCAGTCCGCAGGGAGGAAGGATCGGGGCTCGCATCCAGGCCTTCCCCCTCCTCACCTGCCCTCGTCTCCAGCGCTGGCGCCTGCTCCAAGATCACATGCGCGTTGGTGCCACTGATGCCGAAGGAGGAGACCGCTCGGCGCGCCGTGGTCGCATCGCTCGCCTCCCAGGGCTCCGCCTCTGTCAGCAGCTCGACCCTGCCCGCCCCCCAGTCGACGTTGGAGGAGGGAGCGTCGACGTGCAGGGTCTTTGGCAAGACGCCTTCGCGCATCGCCATCACCGTCTTGATCACCCCAGCCACCCCAGCCGCGGCCTGGGTGTGGCCGATGTTGGACTTGATCGAGCCCAGCTTCAGCGGCCGCTGCGCGATCCTGGCCGTAGGTGGCGAGCAGGGCGCCGGCCTCGATCGGGTCGCCCAGCGTCGTCGCCGTGCCGTGGGCCTCGACCGCGTCGACGTCGGCGGGCTGCAGACCGGCGTTGGCCAGGGCCTGGCGGATCACCCGCTCCTGCGAGGGGCCGTTGGGGGCGGTGAGGCCGTTGGAGGCGCCGTCCTGGTTGACCGCGGAGCCGCGGATCGTCGCCAGGACCGGGTGGCCGTTGCGCTCGGCGTCGGAGAGGCGCTCGAGCACGAGCATGCCGACGCCCTCGGAGAAGCCGGTGCCGTCCGCCGCCTCGGCGAAGGACTTACAGCGGCCGTCGGGCGCGAGGCCGCGCTGGCGCGAGAACTCGATGAAGAGGCCGGGGGTCGAGAGCACCGTCACCCCTCCCGCCAGCGCCAGCGTGCACTCGCCGCCGCGCAGCGCCTGCGTCGCGAGGTGCATCGCCACCAGCGAGGAGGAGCAGGCGGTGTCGACGGTCATCGCCGGGCCCTCGAGGCCGAGCGTGTAGGCGATGCGGCCGGAGGCGATGCTGGCCGAGGCGCCGGTGCCCACGTGCCCTTCCAGCTCGGCGACCGATGCCGAGACCCCACCGTAATCGTGGTACATCACCCCGGCGAAGACCCCGGAGGGTTGCCCGCGCAGCGAGACCGGGTCGATCCCGGCGCGCTCGAGAGCCTCCCAGCTCGCTTCCAGCAGCAGCCGCTGCTGGGGGTCCATCGCCAGCGCCTCGCGCGGGGCTGATGCCGAAGAACTCGGCGTCGAAGTCGGCCTGGACCCTCGAGGAGGCCGCCCCGGCGCGAGTAGGAGGTGCCGGGGTTGTCGGGGTCGGGGTCGTAGAGGCGCTCGAGGTCCCAGCCACGGTCGGCGGGGAACTCGCCGATGCCGTCGCGGCCCTCGGCCACGAGCGCCCAGAGCTGCTCGGGGCTGCTCGACGCCGCCGGGGTAGCGGCAGGCCATGCCGAAGATCGCGATCGGCTCGCTGGCCCCGGCGAGCAGGCGCCGGTTCTCCTTGTGGAGGAGATCGCGTTCCTTCAGCGTCGTGCGCAGGGCGTCGACGACCTCTTGTTCGCGCTCGCTCATCGTCCGCTGCCCCTCGAGCGACTCGCCCGCCACCCGGTCGGCGCTCTTGCGGATCAGCTCCTCGACGTCCATCGCGTCGATGCGATCGCCGTCGTCCTCCGCCGCAGCCGCCGGCTCGTCCCCGGACGAGGCAAGGCGCAGCAGCGAATCGATCAGGCCGGCGCTGCGCAGGCGAGAGAGCGGGATCGAGGCGAGCGCCTCGCGCACCTCCAGCTCCCGCGACTCGATCGTGGCGCCGCCGGCTCCACCCTCCGGCGCGACCTTTGCCAGCACGTGCTCGGCCAGCGCCGCCGGGCTGGGGTAGTCGAAGACCGTCGTCGCCACCAGCCGCAGGCCGGTGGACGGCACTCAGCCGGTTGCGCAGCTCGACCGCAGCGAGCGAGTCGAAGCCGAGGTCCTTGAAGGCCGCGTCCGGCTCGATCGCGGCGGCGGATGCGTGGCCGAGGACGGCGGCGACTTCGCCCCTGATCAGGTCGAGGACGAGCGTTTCGCGCTCGGCCTCCGGCGTCGCCGGCGAGCCTCGCGGCAAGCGAGCGGACCGCTCGAGCGCCGGCGCGGGGCGCGCGACCAACCCGCGCAGCAGCGCCGGCAGGATGCCGGCCGAGGCCTGGGAGCGCAGGCCGGCGCGGTCGAGCCGCAGCGCCATCGGGTTGGCGCGATCGGCGTCGAGGGCCTGGTCGAAGAGGGCGAGGCCCTGCTCGTCGCTGAGCGCGGCGATTCCCGAGCGCCGCATCCGCGCCAGCTCCGCCTCGCCGAGGGCAGCGGTCATGCCGCTTTCGCGCTCCCACAGCCCCCAGGCGATCGATGTCGCCGGCAGGCCGGCGGCACGGCGGCGCTGGGCAAGGGCATCGAGGAAGGCGTTGGCCGCCGCGTAGTTGCCCTGGCCGGGGACTGCCCAGGACCGCGGCGGCGGAGGAGTAGAGGACGAAGGCCGAGAGCTCGATGGCGTAGGTCAGCTCGTGCAGGTGCCAGGCGGCGTTGGCCTTGGGGGCGAAGACGCGCTCGAGCTGCTCGGGCTCGCAGCGACTCGATCGTGGCGTCGTCGAGCGCGCCGGCGGAGTGGATGACCGCGCCCAGGGGGCGCTCGGCGGGGATCGAGGCGAGCAGCGCCTGCAGCTGCGCAGCGCTCGGAGACGTCGCAGGCGGCGATCGTCACCTCGGCGCCGAGCTCTTCCAGCTCCGTCCGCAGCTCGGTCGCCCCCGCGGCCGCCTCGCCGCTGCGGCTGACCAGGAGCAGGTGGCGGGCGCCGTGCTCGGCGGCCAGCCGGCGCGCGGTGAGGGCCCCGAGGCCGCCGGTGGCGCCGGTGATCAGGATCGTCTTCGCGGGATCGATAGCGCGTGGTCTGCTCGCCCTCGCCGGGGGGCGCGACGGCAAGCCGCGAGCCCGCGGCGCCAGCGCCACGCCCTCGCGCAGGGCGAGCTGGGGCTCCTCGGCAGAGGGCGAGGGCGGCGCCGAGCGCCTCCTCGGAGGCCTCGCAGCCGTCGCTGTCGATCAGGACGAAGCGATCGGGGTGCTCGGACTGGGCCGAGCGAATGAGGCCCCAGAGGGACGCCTGCGCCAGGCCTGGGACCTCGCCCGACGCAGCGGCAACCGCGCCCTCGGTGAGGATCGCCAGGCGGGTATCCGCCGAACGCTCGCAGGAGAGCCATCCCTGCAGCTGCTCGAGCGCCAGCTGCACGTCGGCGCGGGCCTGGTTCGCCGCGTCGGCGCCCACGGCGAGCGCCGGCCAGGGCCGCCAGAGCAGCAGCTCGGGGGCTCCGCCTCGTCCTTGAGGGCCGACGGATCTGCCGGCTCCTCGATTTCGCTGAAGGGGACGGCATCGGCCAGCTCGACCGTCCCCACTCGATCCCGAGCAGCCCATCCCGACCCTGCCCCGCGCCCCGCAGCTGGGCGGGGTCGACCGCGCGCAGGGCGAGCGAGCCGACCGTCGCGATCGGGGCTCCCTCGCCGTCGGCGATCGTGAGCGAGAGGCCCTCGCCCTCCCTGGGGCTGAGCGCCACCCGCAGCGCGGCGGCGCCGGCCGCCCTGCAGAGACACCGCGCTCCAGGCAAAGGGCAGGCGCAGCTGATCGAGCGCGCCCTCGCCGCTGAGCCCAAGCCGAGTGCAGCGCCGCGTCGAGCAGGGCCGGGTGGATCGCGTAGCGACCCGGCCTCCTGGCGCTGCTCCTCGCCCAGGGTGACCTCGGCGTAGATCTGCTCGCCATCGCCCCAGGCGGCGCCCAGTCCCTGGAAGGCTGGTCCGTATTCGAGGCCGATGTCGGCGAGGCGCTCGTAGAGGTCATCGACGTCCAGCGGCTCGGCCCCGGCGGGGGGCCACTGGGTGAGGGACTCGGGCGGGGCCGGTGCCTCTTCGCCCAGCGCTCCAGTTGCGTGGCGGGTCCACTCGGGCTCCTGCGTCCCCTCGGGGCGGGAGTGGATCGCGATCTGGCGCCGGCCCTGCTCGTCGGGGGCGGCGAGCGAGACCTGCAGGGCGACGGCGCCCTGCTCTGGCAGGACCAGGGGCGCCTCGATGATCAGCTCCTCGATCACCCCTGCCTCGACCCGCTCGGCCGCGCAAAGCGCCAGCTCCAAGAAGCCGGTGCCGGGGAAGATCGCGGTGCTCGGCGACGGCGTGGTCGGCCAGCCAGGCGTGGCTTTGCAGCGAGATCCGCCCGGTCAGGGTGAGGCCCTCGCCGCCGGGGTCTTCGATCACCGCGCCCAGCAGCGGGTGATCGGGGTCGCCCTGGCCGATCGCCGTCGCATCGGCTGCGCCGGTCGGCGGCGCTGAGCCAGTAGCGCTTGCGCTGGAAGGGGTAGGTGGGCAGGGCGACGCGCTTTGCGCCCGGTGCCCTTGAAGAAGGCCTCCCAGTCGACCTTGACCCCGGCTGCGTGGGCCTGGGCGAGGGAGAGGGCGAAGCGCTCGGGGCCGCCCTGGTCGCGGCGCAGGGTGCCGAGCACCATGGCTCCCTCGGCCTCGGGGGCGGCCTCGATCGTCTCCTCGGCGCCAAAGCCAGCACCGGGTGGGGGCCGACCTCGACGAAGGCGCCGGCGCCCTTGCGCCAACAGGGAGCCGAGCACGGGCTCGAAGAGGACCGGTCTGGCGCAGGTTGCGGTACCAGTACTCGGCGACCGAGCTCTGCGGTGTCGATCGCCTCGCCGGTGACCGTGGAGTGGAAGGGGATCGTCGCGCTCTGGGGCTCGATCGGGGCGAAGGCCTCCCCCAGCTCCTCTCGCAGCTGGTCGATCTGGGCCGAGTGGGCGGCGTAGTCGACGGCGATCCTCTGGGCGCGGACGCCGTCTCTCTCACAGGCGGCGAGGATCTCCCCCAGGGCCTCGGGCTCGCCGGAGAGGACCTGGGAGGCGGGGCCGTTGATCGCCGCCAGGGAGACCCGGTCTCCATAGGGCTCCAGGAGCTCTTTGGCCTCCGTGACTGGCAGGGAGACCGAGAGCATGCCGCCCAGCCCGGCGAGCTTGGTCATCGCCTTGGCGCGCAGGGCGATCACCCTGGCTGCGTCTTGGAGCGAGAGCGCTCCGCAGACGTGGGCGGCGGCGATCTCCCCCTGGGAGTGGCCGAGCACCGCTGCGGGCTGCACTCCGCAGCTGGCGCCAGAGGCCGGCGAGGGAGACCATCACCGCGAAGAGGGCGGGCTGGACGACGTCGAGGCGATCAAGCCAGCTGCCCTGCTCTTCGCGCAAGACCTCCTGTAGGGACCACTCGACGTGGGGGGCGAGTGCCTGCTCGCACTGCTCGATGTGGCGGGCGAAGCTTGGTGAGGAATCGAGCAGGCCCAGGGCCATCTGGGCGTGCTGGGCGCCCTGGCCGGCGAAGAGGAAGACGGGGCGCTGCTCGGCCTTTGCGCCTGCCCTTCCGCAGGGCCGGGTGATCGGCGCCCTCAGCGAGGGCAGTCGAGGACCGCGAGCAGCTCCTCGCGGTCCTCACCGAGGGCCACCGCGCGGTGCTCGAAGGCGCTGCGGGTGGTGGCAGGGAGTAGGCGACGTCGAGGGGCTCCAGCTGGGGGTTGGCCTCGCAGGTGGGCGGCGAGGCGCCCTGCGGCCTCTTGCAGGGCGGGCTCGGCTCTTGGCCGAGAGGGCGAGGGGGGTTGGGCCGGGGAGGGGTGTGGTCGAACCGTCCTCGGTCGCTGCCTCTTCCCCGCCTTGCCCTTCGCCCTGGCTTTGCGCTGGGGCCGGGGCCTCCTCCAAGATCAGGTGGGCGTTGGTGCCGCTGATGCCGAAGGAGGAGACGCCGGCCCGGCGCGGAGCGCCGTTTGCTGCCAGGGCTCGGCCTCGGTCAGCAGCTCGATCTCACCCGAGCTCCCAGTCGACCTTGGAGGAGGGCTGCATCGACGTGCAGGGTCTTCGGCAAGACGCCTTCGCGCATCGCCAGCACCGTCTTGATCACGCCGCCGACTCCGGCCGCGGCCTGGGTGTGGCCGATGTTCGACTTCAGCGAGCCCAGCTTCAGCGGCCTGTCGCGCTCCTGGCCGTAGGTGGCGAGCAGGGCGCCGGCCTCGATCGGGTCACCGAGGGTGGTGCCGGTGCCGTGGGCCTCGACCACGTCGACGTCCCCTGGGGCTGAGCCCGGCGTTGGCCAGGGCCTGGCGGATCACCCGCTCCTGGGAGGGGCCGTTGGGGGCGGTGAGGCCGTTGGAGGCGCCGTCCTGGTTGACCGCGGAGCCGCGGATCGTCGGCCAGGACCGGGTGGCCGTTTGCGCTCGGCGTCGGAGAGGCGCTCGAGCACGAGCATGCCGACGCCCTCGGAGAAAGCCGTCCCGTCGGCGCCGTCGGCGAAGGACTTGCAGCGGCCGTCGGGCGCCAGGCCACGCTGGCGCTGAGAACTCGGTGAAGAGGCTCGGGGCTGCTGATGATCGTCGCCCCGCCCGCCAGGGCGACGCTGCACTCGCCGCCGCGCAGCGCCTGGGTAGCGAGGTGCATCGCCACCAGCGAGGAGGAGCAGGCGGTGTCGACCGTCATCGCCGGGCCCTCGAGCCCGAGGGCGTAGGAGACGCGGCCGGAGGCGACGCTGTTGAGGCCACCGGTGCTGAGATATCCCTCCAGCTCGCTCGGAACCGCCGAGGCGCTGTTGACGTAGTCCTGGGAGCTGATGCCCATGAAGACCCCGGCCTCGACCCCCCGCAAGGAGGCGGGGTCGATGCCGGCCGACTCGAGCGACTTCCCAGGACGCCTCGAGCAGCAGCCGCTGCTGGGGGTCCATCGCCAGCGCCTCGCGCGGGGCTGATGCCGAAGAACTCGGCGTCGAAACGACCGGGGTCATCGAGGAAGCCGCCCTCGCGCACATAGCTGGTGCGCGGCTGGTCCGGATCGGCGTCGTAGAGGCGCTCGAGGTCCCAGCCGCGGTCGTCGGGGAAGCCGGTGACGCCGTCGCGGCCCTCGGCGAGCATCTCCCAGAGCTGCTCGGGAGAGCCGACGCCGCCGGGGTAGCGGCAGGCCATGCCGACGATCGCGATCGGCTCGTCCGTCGCCTGCGTGCGGACCGCGACCCGCTCGGCAGCGCCCCGTGGTCGCCTCGGCCAGCAGATGGCTGGCCAGGTCGGCCGGGGTCGGGTAGTCGAAGACCATCGTCGCCGCCAGCCGCAGGCCGGTGGCGGCGCCGAGCCGGTTGCGCAGCTCGACCGCGGCGAGCGAGTCGAAGCCGAGCTCCTTGAAGGCCCGCCCCGGCTCGATCGTCGCGGCCGAGCCATGGCCGAGGACCGCGGCGACCTCGCCCCTGACCAGGTCGAGGACGACGGCCTCGCGCTCGGCCTGCGGCAGCCTGGCGAGCTTCGTCGCAAGCGAGAGCGCCGCGGCCGAGCGCCGGCCGGCGGGAACGCGAACCAGTCCGCTGAGGATCGGCGGCAGGGTGCCGGCCGCCGCCTGAGCGCGCAGGCCGGCCCGGTCGAGGCCAAGGGCGCAGGACGTCGGGGCGCGGCGAGTCGAGCGCTCGATCGAAGAGCCCAAGGCCGGAGGCGTCGTCGAGCGCGGCGATGCCGGAGCGGCGCAGCCGCGCCAGGTCCGCCTCGCCCAGCTGGCCGGTCATGCCGCTCTCCCGTCGCCAGAGGCCCCAGGCGATCGAGGTTGCCGGCAGGCCGGCGACCCGGCGACGGACGGCGAGCGCGTCGAGGAAGGCGTTGGCGGCGGCGTAGTTGCCCTGGCCGGGCGCGCCCAGGGCGCCGGCGGCCGAGGAGAAGAGGACGAAGGCGGAGAGGCCGGCGTCGGCGGTCAGCTCGTGCAGGTGCCAGGCGCCATCGGCCTTGGGGGCGAAGACGCGCTCCAGCTGAGCCGGGGACAGGCCCTCGACCGTGGCATCGTCGACGAGGCCGGCGGTGTGCACCACCGCGCCCAGCGGCTGCGCCTCGGGAATCGAGTCGAGCAGCTCGACCAGCTGCCCGCGATCGGAGACGTCGCAGGCGGCGATCCTCGCCTCGGCGCCAAGCCCTTCCAGCTCCGCTCGCAGCTCCCCTGCCCCCGCAGCCTCGGCGCCGCTGCGGCTGACCAGGAGCAGGTGGCGGGCGCCGTGCTCGGTGACCAGGTGGCGGGCGAGAAGACCGCCGAGGCCGCCGCTGCCGCCGCTGATCAGCACCGTCTTCCCGGGGTCGAAGGCACGGCCCCGTTCCTCCGGCTCGGCGGGGGCGGCGGGCAGTCGCGATGCCCGCGGCGCCAGCGCCACGCCGTCGCGCAGGGCGAGCTGGGGCTCCTCGGAGAGGGCGAGCGCGGCGCCAAGCGCCTCGGCCGAGGCCTCGGAGCCGTCGCTGTCGATCAGGGCGAAGCGGCCGGGATGCTCGGATTGGGCCGAGCGCAGCAAGCCCCAGATCGCGGCCGCCGCGAGGTCGGGTGACTCCCCATCGCAGGGGGCGATCGCCCCCTCGGTGAGGATCGCGAGGCGACCGCCCTCGAGGCGCTCCTGAGCAAGCCATCCATGGACCAGGTCCAGGGCGCCTTCTGCCGCTTCTCGCGCGGCGGCAGCCGGATCTCCAGCCTCCTCCGCCGCCCGCCAGCGCCAGAGCGCCACCGCCGGGAGCGAGCCCTCATCGTGCTCCCCAAGCAGGGAAGCGAGGTCGTCGACCTCCTCGAAGGAGGTGGGGTCGGCGAGCGCCACCTCTCCCCACTCGATGCCCAGCAGCCCGTCCCCGCTCCCCGCGCCCTGCAGCTGGGAGGGATCGACCGCGCGCAGGGCGAGCGAGCCGACCGTGGCGAGCGGCGTTCCGTCGCGATCGGCGACGGCGAGGGAGATTCCCTGCCCGGCGGCCGGGGCGAGCTTCACCCGCAGCTCGCTCGCCCCCCCACCGTGCAGGGAGACCCGATTCCAGGAGAAGGGCAGCTCGACCTGCGCCTCGGCGCCGGGCTCGCGGTCGAGTCCGGCCGCGTGCAGGGCGGAGTCGAGCAGGGCGGGATGGATGACGAAGCGGTGAGCCGCTTCCGCCTGCTCGCTCGGCAGCGAGACCTCGGCGTAGATCGCCTCGCCCTCGCGCCAGGCGGCGCTGAGGCCCTGGAAGACGGGGCCGTAGCCGAACCCTGCCTCGGCCAGGCTGTCGTAGAGGAACTCCACCTCGATCGGCTCCGCGCCCTGCGGGGGCCAGGCCTCGATCGGCTCTGGCGCCGCTTGGGCCTGGGTCGAGAGCGAGCCGCCGGCGTGGCGGGTCCACTCGCCCTTCTCCGCCGCGTCGCCCTCGGGGCGGGAGTGGATCGCCAGCTCGCGCAGGCCCAGCTCGTCGGGGCCCGCGACCGATACTCGCACCTGCACCGCGCCCTGATCGGGAAGGAGGAGCGGCGCCTCGAGGGCAAGCTCCTCGACCCCTTGGGCGTCCACCTCCTGCCCCGCCCGCAGCGCCAGCTCCAAGAAGCCGGTGCCGGGGAAGAGGACGTTGCCGGCGACCGCGTGATCCTCCAGCCAGGGCTGGGTCTGCAGGGAGAGGCGGCCGGTGAGGACGAGTCCGCCCCCCTCGGGGTCATCGATCACCGCGCCCAGCAGCGGGTGCTCCGCTGCCTCCTGTCCGGCGGCGCCGACATCCCCAGGGCCCTCGCCCGTGACGAGCCAGTAGCGCTCGCCGCTGAATGGGTAGGTCGGCAACGCCACCCGCCTGGCGCCGGCGCCGGCGAAGAAGGCCTCCCAGTCGAGCTTTGCGCCTGAGGCATGGGCCTCGGCGAGGGCGCCGGCGAGCGCCCTCGGCTCCGGGCGCCCCTCGCGCAGGGTGGGGATCAGCGCCGCGGGCTTCTCGCTTTGCTCGAGGCAGGCAGGAGGCCATCGCGGTGAGGACGGCGTCGGGCCCCAGCTCGAGGTAGGTGCTGGTGCCCTGGGCCCCCAGGGTGGCGACCGCGTCGGCGAAGCGCACCGCCTGGCGCACGTGGGCGACCCAGTAGGCGGGGTCGGTGGCCTGCTCTGGGCTGAGGATCTCTCCCGTCATGTTGGAGACGAGCGGGATCTGCGGTTGGTTGTAGGTGAGGCTCTTTGCGACCTCGGCGAAGTCCTCCAGCATCGGCTCCATCAGGGCTGAGTGGAAGGCGTGGGAGACGCTCGAGGCTCCTTGGTCTTTCGTCCCTGCTCGGAGAAGCGGGCGGCGAGGTCTTTGAGCGGCTGCTCGGCTCCGGAGAGGACGATCGCCCGGGGGGCGTTGATCGCCGCGATCGAGAGCTCTTGCTCTTTGCCTGCGATCGCCTCCTTGGCCTCGGCCTCGGTGGCCTCGATCGCGACCATCGCCCCGCCCTCGGGCAGCTCACCCATCAGCCTGCCCCTGGCGGCGACGAGCTTTGCCGCGTCGGCGAGGGAGAGCACGCCGGAGAGCTGGGCGGCGGAGATCTCCCCGATCGAGTGGCCGGTGAGCAGGTCTGGGGTGAGGCCCTGGGAGCCCAGGGCCTCGAAGAGGGCTACCTCAGGGCGAAGAGCGCCGGCTGGGCGTAGGAGGTGTGGTCGAGCAGCTCCGCCTCGGGGGAGCCCGGCTCGGCGAAGAGCGAGCTCTTTGAGGGGGCGGTCGAGCTGAGGATCGAGCTCTGCCAGGACCTCGTCCAGGGCTGCCTTGAAGGCGGGATGAGACTCATACAGATCCTTGCCCATGCCGGCTCGCTGGGAGCCCTGGCCGGTGAAGAGGTAGGCGAGCTTGCCTTCCGTCGCCTTGGCTCTGATCGCATCGGCAGAGGGCTCTTCCTTGGCGATGCTCTGCAGGGCGCCGAGCAGCTGCTCGCGGTTGTCGCCCAGGGCCACCGCTCTGTGCTCGAAGGCGCTGCGGGTGGTGGCGAGGGAGTAGGCGACGTCGGTCGTCCCAGCTCGGGGTTGGCCTCAAGGTGGGCGGCGAGGCGCTCGGCCTGGGCGCGCAGGGCGGGCTCTGACTTGGCCGAGAGCGCCAGGGGGGTCGGGCCGAGGAGGAATCTCGGCCGGAGCGGGCTCTGCTCGGGTGCCTCCCCTTGGCTGCGCTCGCTTGACTCGGGCGCCTTCCGCCCTCCGCGCCGTCGCCCGGCGCCTCCCCGTCTTGCTGCCCCTCCTCCGCACCCGACTTCGAAGCCGGCGCCTGCTCCAAGATCACGTGGGCGTTGGTGCCGCTGATGCCGAAGGAGGAGACCGCCGCCCGGCGCGGGCGGTCGCCCGCTCCCCAGGGCTCGGCCTCGGTCAGCAGCTCGATCTCACCCGCCTCCCAGTCGATCTTCGAGGAAGGCTGATCGACGTGAAGGGTCTTCGGCAAGACGCCCTCGCGCATCGCCATCACCGATCTTGATCACGCCGGCGACTCCGGCGGCGGCCTGGGTGTGGCCGATGTTCGACTTGATCGAGCCCAGCTTCAGCGGCAGCTCGCGATCCTGGCCGTAGGTGGCGAGCAGGGCGCCGGCCTCGATCGGGTCGCCGAGGGTGGTGCCGGTGCCGTGGGCCTCGACCAGCGTCGACGTCTTGGGGCCTCAGCCCGGCGTTGGCCAGCGCTTGGCGGATCACCCGCTCCTGCGAGGGGCCGTTGGGGGCGGTGAGGCCGTTGGAGGCGCCGTCCTGGTTGATCGCCGAGCCGCGGATCAGTGGCGAGCACGGTGTGGCCGTTGCGCTCGGCGTCGGAGAGGCGCTCGAGCGCAAGCACGCCAACGCCCTCGGCGAAGCCGGTGCCGTCGGCGGCGTCGGCGAAGGACTTGCAGCGCCCGTCCACGGCGAGGCCGCGCTGGCGGGAGAACTCGGTGAAGACGCCGGGCTTGGCGAGAACCGTTACCCCGCCCGCCAGGGCGAGGCTGCACTCCCCCCCGCGCAGCGCCTGGGCGGCCAGGTGCATCGCCACCAGCGAGGAGGAGCAGGCGGTGTCGACGTGATCGCCGGGCCCTCGCAGGCCGAGGGCGTAGGCGACGCGGCCCGAGGCGACGCTGGTCGGGCTGCCGGTCCCCAGGTATCCACCCAGGCCATCGGCCGCCCCGCGGACGATCCGTAGTCGTCGTGCATCACCCCGGCGAAGACGCCGGCCGGCTCCCCGCGCAAGGAGGCGGGGTCGATGCCGGCGTCCTCCAGCGCCTCCCAGGAGGTCTCCAGCAGCAGCCGCTGCTGGGGATCCATCGCCAGCGCCTCGCGCGGGGCGATGCCGAAGAACTCGGCGTCGAACTCGGCCGGCGTCGTCGAGGAAGCCGCCCTCGCGCGCGTAGCTGGTGCCGGGGCTGGTCGGGGTCGGGGTGATAGAGGCGCTCGAGGTCCCAGCCGCGGTCGGCGGGGAACCCGGCGATGCCGTCGCGACCCGCGGCGACCAGCTCCCAGAGGCCCTCGGGAGAGCTGACCCCGCCCGGGATAGCGGCAGGCCATGCCGACGATCGCGATCGGCTCGTCGCTGGCCTGGGCCCGGACGACGATCCGCTTGGCCGGCAGCCGCCGGCGTCGACCTCGGCCAGCAGGTGGGCGGCCAAGGCCTCGGGGCTCGGGTGGTCGAAGACGACCGTGGCCGCCAGCTGCAGGCCGGTGGCGGTGTTGAGCCGGTTGCGCAGCTCGACCGCCGCGAGCGAGTCGAAGCCGAGCTCCTTGAAGGCGCTGACCGGGCTCGACCTCCTGCGCCGAGGCGTGGCCGAGCACCGCGGCGGCCTCGCCGCGGACGAGCTCCAGCACGAAGGCCTCGTGCTCCGCCTCGGGCAGCGTCGGCGAGCCTCGCCGCCGAGCGAGCCCGACGCCGGCGCCGCGCCGGCCGGAGGGCGCGCGAACCAGGCCGCGTGAGGATCGGCGGCAGCGCGCCGGCCGCCGCCTGGGCGCGCAGCCCGGCGCGGTCGAGCGGACCGCCAGGGCCAGCGGAGCGCCCGCGAGCCGAGCGCTGCGTCGAAGAGCGCCAGGCCCTGCTCGTCGCCGAGCGCCTCCGATGCCCGAGCGCCGCAGTCCGCGCCAGGTCGGCCTCGCCGAGGCTGCGAGGTCATGCCGCTCTCCCGCTGCCAGAGGCCCCAGGCGATCGAGGTCGCCGGCAGGCCTTCGGCCCGGCGCCGGTGCGGCGAGCGCGTCGAGGAAGGCGTTGGCGGCGGCGTAGTTGCCCTGGCCGGGCGCGCCCAGGGTGCCGGCGGCCGAGGAGAAGAGGACGAAGGCGGAGAGGTCCGGCGTCCGCGGTCAGCTCGTGCAGGTGCCAGGCGCGCGTCGGCCTTGGGGGCGAAGACGCGCTCGAGCTGCTCGGCGCCGAGCGACTCGATCGTGCCGTCGTCGAGCGCGCCGGCGGAGTGGATCACGGCGCCGAGCGGATGCTCGGTGGGGACCGAGGCGAGCAGCTCCTCCAGCTGCCTCGCGGTCGGAGACGTCGCAGGCGGCGATCGTCGCCTCTGCCCCCAGCTCCTCGAGCTCCCGACTCCAGCTCCTTCGCCCCCTCTGCCTCCGGGCCGCTGCGGCTGACCAGGAGCAGGCGGCGGGCGCCGTGCTCGGCGGCCAGGTGGCGGGCGGTCAGGGCGCCGAGGACGCCGGTGCCGCCGGTGATCAGCACGGTCGTCTCGGGGTCGATCGGCGGCGGCGATGCTGAGCACGACCTTGCCGACGTTCCGGCCCTCGCGCAGGTGGCGGAAGGCGTCGGGCGCCGTTGCGCACGTCCCAGCTCGGCGAGCGGCGAATGGCGCAGCGCGCCGGCCTCGAAGAGGGCGAGGACCTCGGCGAGCATCTCGCCCAGCCGCTCGCGGCCCGGCTTCGACCAGGTCGAAGGCGCGGTAGGAGACGCCGGGGTGCTCGGCCGCGACCCGCTCGGGGTCGCGGATGTCGGTCTTGCCCATCTCGAGGAAGCGGCCGCCGCGGGGCAGCAGCTCGCAGCGAGGCGTCGACGAACTCCCCCGCCAGCGAGTTGAGGACGACGTCGACTCCCTCGCCGCCGGTCGTCTGCGAGGAACTTGTCCCTGAAGTCGAGGTCGCGCGAGGAGGCGATGTGGTCCTCGGCGAGGCCGGCCTCGCGCAGCGCCTCCCACTTGGCCGGGCTGGCGGTGGCGAAGACCTCGGCGCCGAGGTGCATGGGCGAGCTGGATCGCGGCCATGCCGACGCCGCCGGCGCCGGCGTGGACCAGCACCCTCTCCCCCGCCTTCAGATCGGCGAGGTCGGCGAGGCCGTAGTAGGCGGTGAGGAAGACGACCGGCACCGCGGCGGCCTGCTCGAAGCTCCAGCCCGCGGGGATCGGGGCGAGCAGCTCGCGCTCGGCGGTCGCCAGCGGGCCGAAGGCGTCGTGAGATCATCCCCATCACCCGGTCGCCGGGGGCGAGGTCGGTGACCTCGGCGCCGACCTCGACCACGACGCCGGCGCCCTCGCTGCCGATCGGCGCCTCGCCGGGGTAGAGGCCGAGGGCGACAGCGACGTCGCGGAAGTTGAGCCCGGCGGCGCGCATCTGCGATCCGCACCTCGGTCGGGCCCAGCGGCTCTGCCGCGCCTCGGGGTTGGGAACCAGCGCGAGGCTCTCCAGCGTGCCGCGCTTGACCGCATCCAGGCGCCATGGCCCGCCGGGCGGGATCAGCGTGCCAGCGGCGTCTCGGGCGGGGATGGCCCGCGGCGCCAGCGCCACGCCCTCGCGCAGGGCGAGCTGGGGCTCCTCGGTCGAGCGCGAGGGCGGCGGCGAGCGCCTCCTCGGAGGCCTCGGTGCCGTCGCTGTCGATCAGGGCGAAGCGACCGGGGTGCTCGGACTGGGCCGAGCGCAGCAGGCCCCAGATCGCGGCGGTGGCGGGGTCGGGCGACTCCTCCGCCCTGGCGGCAACCGCGCCCTGGGTGAGGATCGCCAGGCGGGCTGCGGCGAGGCGCTCCTCGCGCGAGCCAGCCCTGCAGCTGCTCGAGGACCGACTGGGTGAGCGCGCGGGCGGCCTCGGGGAGATCGTCGCCTTGTCGAGCTGTGGGCGCCAGAGCACCAGGCCGGGGACCTCCTCGCCCTCTGTCCCGACCGCCAGGAGGTCGGCGGTTTCGGTGAGCTCCTGCGGCTCCCGCTCGAGCGCCAGCTCTTGCCAGCTCGACCGCGAGCAGCCCATCCCCACCCTGCCCCGCGCCCCGCAGCTGGGCGGGGTCGACCGCGCGCAGGGCGAGCGAGCCGACCGTCGCGACGGGGCTCCCTCGCCGTCGGCGATCGCGAGCGAGAGGCCCTCCCCTCCCTGGGGCCTGAGCGCCACCCGCAGCGCAGCGGCGCCGGCCCCCTGCAGGGACACCGCGCCCCAGGCGAAGGGCAGGCGCAGCTCGGCTCGAGCGCGCCCTCGCCAAGCCCAACCGAGTGCAGGGCCGCGTCGAGCAGGGCCGGGTGGATCGCGAAGCGCCCCGCCTCCTGGCGCTGGGCCTCGGGCAGGGAGACCTCGGCGTAGATCTGCTCGCCGTCGCTCCAGGCGGCGGTCAGGCCCTGGAAGGCGGGTCCGTATTCGAGGCCGATGTCGGCGAGGCGCTCGTAGAGGTCCTCGACCTCCAGCGGCTCGGCCCCCGCGGGTGGCCACTGGCGCGAGGGACTCGGGTGCGGGCCGTTGCCTCTTCACCGAGCGCTCCAGCTGCGTGGCGGGTCCACTCGGGCTCCTCGCGTCCCCCTCGGGGCGGGAGTGGATCGCGATCTGGCGCCGGCCCTCCTCGTCGGGGGCGGCGAGCGAGACCTGCAGGGCGACGGCGCCCTGCTCGGGCAGGACCAGCGGCGCCTGCGAGGGTCAGCTCCTCGACGCTCTCGGCGCCGGCCTGCTCGGCGGCCCGCAGGGCCAGCTCCAGGAAGCCGGTGCCGGGGAGGATCACGGTCTCGGCGACGGCGTGGTCGGCCAGCCAGGGGTGGCGTTGCAGCGAGATGCGCCCGGTCAGGGTGAGGCCCTCGCCGCCGGGGTCTTCGATCACCGCGCCCAGCAGCGGGTGGTCGGGGTCGCCCTGGCCGATCGCGCGTCGCATCTGCTGCGCCGGTGGCGGCGCTGAGCCAGTAGCGCTTTCGCTGGAAGGGGTAGGTGGGCAGGGCGACGCGCTTTGCGCCGGTGCCCTTGAAGAAGGCCTCCCAGTCGACCTTGACCCCGGCTGCGTGGGCCTGGGCGAGGGAGAGGGCGAAGCGCTCGGGGCCGCCCTCGTCGCGGCGCAGGGTGCCGATCACGCCTGGCTCCCTCGGCCTCGGGGGCGTCCTCGATCGTCTCCTCGGCGCCAAAGCTCAGCACCGGGTGGGGGCCGATCTCGATGAAGGCCGCTGCCCCTGCGCCAACAGGGAGCCGAGCACGGGCTCAAAGAGCACCGTCTCGCGCAGGTTGCGGTACCAGTACTCGGGGCCGAGCTCTGTTTGTGTCGATCGGCTCGCCGGTGACCGTGGAGTGGAAGGGGATCGTTGCGCTCTGGGGCTCGATCGGGGCGAAGGCCTCCACCAGCTCCTCTCGCAGCTGCCTCGATCTGGGCCGAGTGGGCGGCGTAGTCGACGGCGATCTTCTGGGCGCGGACGCCGTCTCTCTCACAGGCGGCGAGGATCTCCCCCAGGGCCTCGGGCTCCCCGGAGAGGACCTGGGAGGCGGGGCCGTTGATCGCCGCCAGGGAGACCCGCTCTCCGTAGGGCTCGAGGAGCTCTTCGGCCTCCCTGACGGGAAGTGAGACCGAGAGCATGCCGCCCTTGCCCGGCGAGCTTGCTCATCGCCTTGGCGCGCAGGGCGACCACCCTGGCTGCGTCCTCCAGCGAGAGCGCTCCGCAGACGTGGGCGGCGGCGATCTCCCCCTGGGAGTGGCCGAGCACGGCTGCGGGCTGCACTCCCAGCTCCTGCCAAAGGCTCGGCGAGGGAGACCATCACCGCGAAGAGGGCGGGCTGGACGACGTCGAGGCGATCAAGCCAGCTGCCCTGCTCTTCGCGCAGGACCTCCTGCAGGGACCACTCGACGTGGGGGGAGAGTGCCTGCTCGCACTGCTCGATGTGGCGGGCGAAGGCTGGTGAGGAATCGAGCAGCCCCAGGGCCATCTGGGCGTGCTGGGCGCCCTGGCCGGCGAAGAGGAAGACGGGGCGCTGCTCGGCCTTTGCCCTGCCCTTGAGCAGGGCCGGGTGTCGGCGCCCTCAGAGAGGGAGGTGAGGACCGCGAGCAGCTGCTCGCGGTCCTCACCGAGCGCCACCGCGCGGTGCTCGAAGGCGCTGCGGGTGGTGGCCAGTGAGTAGGCGACGTCCAGGGGCTCCAGCTCGGGGTCGGCCCGCAGCTGGGCGGCGAGGCGCGCTGCGGCCTCTTGCAGGGCGGGCTCGGTCTTGGCCGAGAGGGTGAGGGGGATTGGGCCGGGGAGGGGTGTGGTCGAACCGTCCTCGGTCGCTGCCTTTCCCCCGCCTTGCCCTTCCCCCTGGCTTTGCGCTGGGGCCGGGCGCTCCTCGAGGATCAGGTGGGCGTTGGTGCCGCTGACGCCGAAGGAGGAGACGCCGGCCCGGCGCGGAGCGCCGTTTGACTGCCAGGGCTCGGCCTCGCTCAGCAGCTCGATCTCACCGGAGTCCCAGTCGACCTTGGAGGAGGGCTGATCGACGTGCAGGGTCTTCGGCAAGACGCCTTCGCGCATCGCCAGCACCATCTTGATCACGCCGCCGACGCCGGCAGCGGCCTGGGTGTGGCCGATGTTTGACTTCAGCGAGCCGAGCTTCAGCGGCCTGTCGCGCTCGGGCCGTAGGTGGCGAGCAGGGCGCCGGCCTCGATCGGGTCACCGAGGGTGGTGCCGGTGCCGTGGGCCTCGACCATGTCGACGTCCCCCGGGGTGAGCCCGGCGTTGGCCAGGGCCTGGCGGATCACCCGCTCCTGGGAGGGGCCGTTGGGGGCGGTGAGGCCGTTGGAGGCGCCGTCCTGGTTGACCGCCGAGCCGCGGATCGTCGCCAGGACCGGATGGCCGTTTGCGCTCGGCGTCGGAGAGGCGCTCGAGCACGAGCATGCCGACGCCCTCCGACCAACCGGCGCCGTCGGCAGCGTCGGAAAAGGACTTGCAGCGGCCGTCCGGGGAGAGGCCACGCTGGCGCGAGAGCTCGACGAACGCACTCGGCGTCGCGAGCACGGTGACGCCACCGGCAAGTGCCAGCGTGCACTCGCCGCCGCGCAGCGCCTCCGCCGCCAGGTGCATCGCCACCAGCGAGGAGGAGCAGGCGGTGTCGACCGTCATCGCCGGGCCCTCGAGGCCGAGGGCGTAGGAGACGCGGCCGGAGACGACGCTGGTCGCGTTGCCGATCCCGAGGTAGCCCTCGAGGTCGGGAGGGATGTTCGGAAGCGGACCCCGTAGTCGGAGCCCATCATCCCGGCGAAGACCCCAGCCGGCTCGCCGCGCAGGGCCTCCGGGTCGATGCCCGCGGCCTCGAGCGCCTGCCAGGCCGCTTCCAGCAGCAGCCGCTGCTGGGGGTCCATCGCCAGCGCCTCGCGCGGGGCGATGCCGAAGAACTCGGCGTCGAAGTCGCCGCAGTCGTAGACGAAGCCGCCCTTCGCGCGTGTAGAAGACGCCGGGCCGATCGGGATCCGGGTGGTAGAGGCGCTCGAGGTCCCAGCCGCGGTCTTCGGGGAAGCTCGCCGATCGCCGTCGCGGCCCTCGGCGAGCAGCTCCCAGAGCTGCTCGGGAGAGCCGACGCCGCCGGGGTAGCGGCAGGCCATGCCGACGATCGCGATCGGCTCGTCCGTCGCCTGCGCCCTGACAGCAACCCGCTTGAACGCTCCGGCCGCCGTCGCCTCGACCAGCAGATGACCGGCGAGGGCGGTCGAGGTCGGGTGATCGAAGACCGTCGTCGCCGCCAGGCGAACCCCGGTGGCGGTACCCAGACGGTTGCGCAGCTCGACCGCGGCGAGCGAGTCGAAGCCGAGCTCCTTGAAGGCTTTGCCGGGCTCGATCGCCTCCGCCGAGCCGTGGCCGAGCACGGTTGCGACCTCGTTGCGGACGAGGCTCAGCACGAAGGCATCGCGCTCCGCCTCGGGGAGCTCGGCGAGCTTCGCCGCCAGCGAGCCAGCCCCCGAGCGCCGCCCCGGCGCCCGCACCAGGCCCTGCAGGATCGCCGGCAGGGTGCCGGCCGAGGCCTGGGAACGCAGCCCGGCGGGGTCGAGGCGAAGCCGCCAGCACGCTGGGGCGCGCGCTGCCGACCGCGACGTCGAAGAGGCCCAGGGCTCCGCTGTTGGAGAGGGCGGCGATGCCAGAGCGCTGCATCCGCGCCAGGTCGGCATCGCTCAGCTCGGGACGCCATGCCGCTGGCGGGCTCCCACATGCCCCAGGCGATCGAGGTCGCGACCAGACCGCTCGCGCCGCGGTGCTGGGCGAGGGCGTCGAGGAAGGCGTTGGCGGCGGCGTAGTTGGCCTGGCCGGGGCTGCCGAAGGGTGGCCGCGGCCGAGGAGAAGAGGACGAAGGCGGAGAGGTCGGCATCGGCGGTCAGCTCGTGCAGGTGCCAGGCGGCCTCGGCCTTGGGGGCGAAGACGCGCCCGAGCTGCGCGGCGGTCATCGACTCGACCGTGCCGTCGTCGAGCACGCCGGCGGTGTGGACCACCGCCCCCAGCGGCTGCCCCTCGGGGATCGAGTCGAGCAGCTCCGCCAGCTGCCTCGCGATCGGAGACGTCGCAGGCGGCGATCGTCACCTCGGCGCCCAGCCCTTCCAGCTCCGCTCGCAGCTCCCCTGCCCCCGCAGCCTCGGCGCCGCTGCGGCTGGCCAGGAGCAGGTGGCGGGCGCCGTGCTCGGCGACCAGGTGGCGGGCGACGAGGGCGCCGAGGCCGCCGCTGCCGCCGGTGATCAGCACCGTCTTCCCGGGGTCGATCGGCGCCGCGATGCTGAGCACGACCTTGCCGACGTTCCTGCCCTCGCGCAGGTGGCGGAAGGCGTCGGGGGCGTCGCGCACGTCCCAGCTCGCGATCGGCGGAGTGCTGAAGGGCGCCGGCCTCGAAGTGGGCGAGAATCTCAGCGAGCATCTGAGCGAAGCGCTCGGGACCGGCCTCGCTGAGGTCAAAGGCCTGGTAGGCGACCCCGGCCCACTCGCTCTCTACCTGCTCAGGATCGCGGATGTCGACCTTGCCCATCTCGAGGAAGCGGCCGCCGCGGGGCAGCAGCTGCAGCGAGGCGTCGATGAACTCCGTCGCCAGCGAGTTGAGGACGACGTCGACACCCTCGCCGCCGGTGACCTCGAGGAACCTGTCCCTGAAGTCGAGGTCGCGCGAGGAGGCGATGTGGTCCTCGGCGACCCCCGCCTCGCGCAGCGCCTCCCACTTGGCCGGGCTGGCGGTGGCGAAGACCTCGGCGCCGGCCTCCTGGGCGAGCTGGATCGCGGCCATGCCGACGCCGCCGGCGCCGGCGTGGATCAGCACCCTCTCCCCCGCCCTCAAACCGGCAAGGTCGTGCAGGCCGTAGTGGGCGGTGAGGAAAACTCCGGCACCGCAGCGGCCTGCTCGAAGCTCCAGCCGAGATCGGGAATCGGCGCGAGCTGATGGCGCTCGGCGATCGCCAGCGGCCCGAAGGCGTTGCTGAACATCCCCATCACCCGCTCTCCCGGGCCGAGGTCGGTGACCTCCGCGCCAACCTCGACCACGACGCCGGCGCCCTCGCTGCCGAGCGGCGCGGCGCCGGGGTAGACACCGAGGGCGATCAGGACGTCGCGGAAGTTGAGGCCGGCGGCGCGCATCGATATCCGCACCTCGGTCGGTCCGAGCGGCGCGGCGGCGCCGCCCGGGACCAGCGCCAGGCTCTCCAGGGTGCCGCGCTCCAGCGCGTCCAAGTGCCAGGGCCCCGCCGGGGGGATCAGCGAATCGCCGTCGGCGGCGGGGGCCAGCCGCGGTGCCAACGCCACCCCCTCGCGCAGGGCGAGCTGGGGCTCCTCCAGGGCAAGGGCGGCGCCGGTCGCAGCGCGGGACGCCTCGCAGTCATCGCTGTCGATCAGCACGAAGCGGCCGGGGTGCTCGGCCTGGGCCGAGCGCAGAAGGCCCCAGAGGGTCGCCGAGGGAGTATCGGGGCCCTCCCCCTCCCGGGTCGCGACCGCGCCCTTGGTCAAGAGGGCGAGGCGGGAGCCCGCGAGGCGCTCCTCCGAGAGCCATCCCTGCAGCTGCTCGACGACGCCCTGGGCAAGGGCGCGGGCGACGCCGGCGACATCCGCGCCGCCGCCCGGCGCGGGGCGCCAAAGCACGAGCTGGGGTGGCTCGGCGCCCGTGTCCTCGCCTGCGATGAGCGTCAGGTCCTCGACTTCCACGAACGGTGCCGGCTCGCCCAGCTCCAGCTCCTTCCATCCGACCGCGAGCAGCCCATCCTGGTCCGGGCGAGTCCCCCGGATCAACGAGGGGTCGGCGGCGCGCAGCGCCAGCGAGCCGACGCTGGCGACCGCGGCGCCCTCCTCGTTGGCAAGGCTGAGCGAGACGCTCTCCTCGCCCTCCCGGGTCAGCTTCACCCGCAGCTGCGTCGCGCCCGGGGAATGCAGGGAGACCCCGCTCCAGGAGAAGGGCAGGCGCAGCTCGGCGTCGGCGCTCGGCTGGGAGACGGCGGCAGCATGCAGGGCGGCGTCGAGCAGCGCCGGGTGCAGGCCGAAGCGCTGGGCCTGCTGAGAGTGCTCCTCAGGCAGTGAGATCTCGGCGTAGATCTCCTCCCCATCCACCCAGGCGGCGCTGAGGCCCTGGAAGGCGGGGCCGTAGTCGAGGCCGACGTCGGCGAAGCGCTCGTAGAGATCCTCGACTTCAAGCGGCTGCGCTCCCTCCGGGGGCCATGCCCGAAGGGGCTCGGGCGCAGCCGAGGCCTCGGCGGCGAGGGCGCCGCTGGCGTGGCGGGTCCACTCGCCCTTCTCCGCCGCGTCGCCCTCGGGGCGGGAGTGGATCGCCAGCTCGCGCCGGCCCTGCTCGTCGGGGCCGGCGAGGGAGAGCTGGAGGGAAACCGCTCCCCGCTCGGGCAGGGTCAGCGGCGCCTCGATCGTCAGCTCCTCGACGGTTCCAGCGCCCACACGCTCTGCCGCCGCCAGCGCCAGCTCCAGGAACGCCGTGCCCGGGAGGAGCACGGTTTCGGCGATCGCGTGGTCGGCGAGCCAAGGATGGCTTTGCAGTGAGAGGCGGCCGGTGAGGGTGAGGCCCTCGCCCCCCGCGTCCTCGACCACGGCCCCGAGCAGCGGGTGGTCGGGATCGCTCTGGCCGACGGCGTTTGCATCGGCGACGCCGGAGCCCGAGACGAGCCAGTAACGCTCGCCGCCGAAGGCGTAGGTCGGCAGCGCCACCCGCCTGGCGCCGGCGCCCTCGAAGAAGGCCTCCCAGTCGAGCTTTGCCCCGGCGGCGTGGGCCTCGGCAAGGGCGCCGGCGAGCGCCCTCGGCTCCGGGCGCCCCTCGCGCAGGGTGGGGATCAGCGCCGCGGGCTTCTCGCTTTGCTCGAGGCAGGAGGAGGCCATCGCAGTGAGGACGGCGTCGGGTCCCAGCTCCAGGTAGGCGCTCGCCCCCTGGGCCTGCAGGGTTGCGACCGCGTCGGCGAAGCGCACCGCCTGGCGCACGTGGGCGACCCAGTAGGCGGGGTCGGTGGCCTGCTCGGGGCTGAGGATCTCTCCGGTCGTGTTGGAGACGATCGGGATCTGCGGCTGGTTGTAGGTGAGGCTGCTTGCGACCTCGGCGAAGTCCTCCAGCATCGGCTCCATCAGGGCTGAGTGGAAGGCGTGGGAGACGCTCAGCTCCTTGGTCTTCCTGCCCTGCTCAGAGAAGCGGGCGGCGAGGTCTTTGAGCGGCTGCTCGGCTCCGGAGAGGACGATCGCCCGGGGGGCGTTGATCGCCGCGATCGAGAGCTCTTGCTCTTTGCCTGCGATCGCCTCCTTGGCCTCGGCCTCGGTGGCCTCGATCGCGACCATCGCCCCGCCCTCGGGCAGCTCACCCATCAGCCTGCCCCTGGCGGCGACGAGCTTTGCCGCGTCGGCGAGGGAGAGCACGCCGGAGAGCTGGGCGGCGGAGATCTCCCCGATCGAGTGGCCGGTGAGCAGGTCTGGGGTGAGGCCCTGGGAGCCCAGGGCCTCGAAGAGGGCTACCTGCAGGGCGAAGATCGCCGGCTGGGCGTAGGAGGTGTGGTCGAGCAGCTCCGCCTCGGGGGAGCCCGGCTCGGCGAAGAGCAGCTCTTTGAGGGGGCGGTCGAGCTGAGGATCGAGCTCTGCCAGGACCTCGTCCAGGGCTGCCTTGAAGGCGGGATGAGACTCATACAGATCCTTGCCCATGCCGGCTCGCTGGGAGCCCTGGCCGGTGAAGAGGTAGGCGAGCTTGCCTTCCGTCGCCTTGGCTCTGATCGCATCGGCAGAGGGCTCTTCCTTGGCGATGCTCTGCAGGGCGCCGAGCAGCTGCTCGCGGTTGTCTCCCAGGGCCACCGCTCTGTGCTCGAAGGCCGAGCGGGTGGTGGCGAGGGAGTAGGCGACGTCGGTGAGGCCAAGCTCGGGGTTGGCCTCAAGGTGGGCGGCGAGGCGCTCGGCCTGGGCGCGCAGGGCGGGCTCTGACTTGGCCGAGATCGCCAGGGGGTCGGGCCGGGGAGGAATCTCGGCCGGAGCGGGCCCTGCTCAGAGGCCTCCGCGCCGCCCCCCGGTGCCTCTTCGCCCTGCGGCTCCTCCCCCGCGCTCGACTCGGGCGCCTGCTCCAGGATCACGTGGGCGTTGGTGCCGCTGATGCCGAAGGAGGAGACGCCGGCGCGGCGCGGGCGACCGTCGATCTGCCAGGGCTCGGCCTCCCGCAACAGCTCGACCTTGCCCGCCCCCCAGTCGACCTTCGAGGAGGGGCTGTCGACGTGGAGCGTCTTCGGCAGCACGCCCTCGCGCATCGCCTGGACCATCTTGATCACCCCGGCCACCCCTGCCGCACCCTGAGAATGGCCGATGTTCGACTTGATCGAGCCGAGCTTCAGCGGCGCCTCGCGATCCTGGCCGTAGGTGGCGAGCAGGGCGCCGGCCTCGATCGGGTCGCCAAGGGTGGTGCCGGTGCCGTGGGCCTCGACCGCGTCGACGTCCCGCGGGGCGAGGCGGGCGTTGGCGAGCGCCTGGCGGATCACCCGCTCCTGGGAGGGGCCGTTGGGGGCGGTGAGGCCGTTGGAGGCGCCGTCCTGGTTGACCGCCGAGCCGCGGATCACGGCAAGGACGGAATTGCCCGCCCGCTCGGCCTCGGAGAGCCGCTGCAGGACCAGCACGCCGACGCCCTCGGCGAAGCCGGCGCCGTCTGCCGCGTCGGCGAAGGACTTGCAGCGCCCGTCGGCGGCGAGGCCGCGCTGACGGGAGAACTCGGTGAAGACGCCGGGGCTGCCGATCACCGTCACCCCTCCCGCCAGGGCGAGCTCGCACTCTCCCTGGCGCAGGGCCTGGCCGGCGAGATGGAGGGCAACCAGCGAGGAGGAGCAGGCGGTGTCGACGCTGACCGCCGGCCCCCGCAGGCCGAGGGCGTAGGCGACGCGGCCGGACACCACGCTGGGCAGGCTGCCGGTCAAGCGGTACCCCTCCAGCTCCTCCTGCGACGCCCGCAGCCCAGCCGTGTAGTCGGGGGAGCTGACGCCGGTGAAGACTCCGGTCGCGCTGCCGTGCAACCCGGCCGGGTCCAGCCCGGCACCCTCCAGCGCCTCCCAGGACGTCTCCAGCAGGAGCCGCTGCTGGGGGTCGGTGGCCAGCGCCTCGCGCGGGGCGATGCCGAAGAACTCGGCGTCGAAGCGCCCGGCGTCCTCGAGGAAGCCGCCCTGCAGGGAGTAGGAGGTGCGGGGCTGGTCGGGATCGGGATGGTAGAGGCGCTCGAGGTCCCAGCCGCGGTCGACGGGGAATTCGTCGATCGCGTCGCGCCCGTCGGCGACCAGCTGCCAGAGCCCCTGCGGCGAGTTGGCGCCGCCCGGGTAGCGACAGGCCATGCCGACGATCGCGATCGGCTCCCGCGCCTGCGCCTCGACCTCGCCGAGCCGGCGCTGCGCCCGGTCCAGGTCGGAGGTGGCGCGCTTCAGGTAGTCGCGCAGCTTCGCTTCGTTCGTCATCTCCGCCCCTTCGGCCATCGCCTCAGACCCGTCCCAGTTTCCGGTCGAGCAGGTCGAACATCTCCTCGTCGCTGGCATCGGCGAGATCCTCGCCACGCTCACTGTCGATGCCGGCCAGCAGCTCGCGCAAGCGCGCCACCGCGTCCTCACGCTGATCGGCCGACTCGATCCCGGCCAGAACCGACTCCAGCCGATCGAATTCGGACGCGAGCGCCCCGGCCCCAGCCCCGGACTGGGCCTCGCCGAGCCCGATCGAGACCAGGATCTGCGCTGCCAGCTCGGCCGGGTTGGGGTGGTCGAAGACGACCGTGGCGGGCAGGCGCAACCCCGCTGCGAGGTTGAGCCGGTTGCGCAGCTCGACCGCGGCGAGCGAGTCGAAGCCGAGCTCCTTGAAGGCGCGACCGGGCTCGACCTTCTCGGCCGAGTCGTGGCCCAGCACCGTCGCCACCTGATCCCGAACGAGCTCGAGCACGGCCGCCTCGCGCTCGTCCGCGGGCAGCTTGGCGAGCCTCGCCCCGAATGAGGCGCCGTCCGCCGAGCGCCTGGCGGAGGGAGCGCGCGCGAGGCCGCGGAGGATCGCCGGCAGGGCGCCGCTCGCCGCCTGCGAGCGCAGGCCGATGCGATCGAGGCCGAGTGCCACCACCGCCGGCCGCTCGCAGGCGAGCGCCTCGTCGAAGAGGGCAAGCCCCGCCTCGTCAGCGAGCGCGTCGAGGCCGGAGCGCCGTATCCGCGCCAGGTCCGCCTCGCCCAGGTGGGACGCCATCGCGCTCTCGCGCCGCCAGAGCCCCCAGGCGATCGAGGTGGCCGCCAGGCCCTCCGCGTGGCGCTTGGCGGCGAGGGCGTCGAGGAAGGAGTTGGCGGCCGCGTAATTGGCCTGGCCGGGGGCGCCGAGAATGCCAGCTGCCGAGGAGAAGAGGACGAAGGCGGAAAGCTCGGCGCCCGCGGTCAGCTCGTGCAGGTGCCAGGCGGCGCCTGCCTTGGGGGCGAAGACGCGCTCCAGCTTCTCGGCTCCGAGCGACTCGATCGTGCCGTCGTCGAGCGCCCCGGCGGCGTGGAGCACCGCCCCCAGCGGCTGCCCGGCCGGGATCGCATCGAACAGCTCCGCCAGCTGCTCGCGCTCGGAGACGTCGCAGGCGGCGATCGTCACCGCGGCGCCAAGCCCCTCCAGCTCCGCTCGCAGCTCCGCTGCCCCCGCAGCCTCGGCGCCGCTGCGGCTGGCGAGGAGCAGGTGGCGGGCGCCGTGCTCGGCGACCAGGTGGCGGGCGACGAGGCCGCCGAGGGCGCCGCTGCCGCCGGTGATCAGCACGGTCTTCTCAGGGTCGATCGGCCGCGGCAGGCTGAGCACGACCTTGCCGACGTTGTTGCCCTCGCGCAGGTGACGGAAGGCCTCGGGAGCGCGGCGCAGGTCCCAGCTGGCGATCGGGGAGTGACGGAGGGCGCCGCGCTCGAACAGCTCGAGGACCTCGCCGAGCATCGACCGGGTCGGCTCGGGACCGGCGTCGCGCAGGTCGAAGGCCCGGTAGGAGACGCCGGGGTGCGCCGCGGCGACCAGCTCGGCATCGCGGACGTCGGTCTTGCCCATCTCGAGGAAGCGGCCGCCGCGGGGCAGCAGCTGCAGCGAGGCGTCGACGTACTCCCCCGCCAGCGAGTTGAGGACGACGTCGACTCCCTCGCCGCCGGTGGCTTCGAGGAACTTGTCCTTGAAGCTGAGGTCGCGCGAGGAAGCGAGGTGGCTCTCGGCGACCCCAATCTCTCGCAGGGCGTCCCACTTGGCCGGGCTGGCGGTGGCGAAGACCTCGGCGCCGAGATGCTGGGCGAGCTGGATCGCGGCCATGCCGACGCCGCCGGCGCCGGCGTGGACCAGCACCCGCTCGCCGGCCTGCAGGCCGGCGAGGCCGAGCAGTCCGTAGTGGGCGGTGAGGAAGACCGTCGGCACGGAGGCGGCCTGCTCGAAGCTCCAGCCGCCGGGGACCGGGGCGAGGAAGTCGCGCTCGGCGATGGCGAGCGGGGCGAAGGCGCCGGGGACCAGCCCCATCACCGGCTCACCCGGGGCGAGGTCGCCGACCTCGGGCCCGACCTCGACCACCACGCCGGCGCCCTCGCCGCCGATCGACGCCGCCCCCGGGTAGAGGCCGAGGGCAATCAGGACGTCGCGGAAGTTGAGCCCCGCAGCGCGCATGGCGATCCGCACCTCGCTGGGCCCAAGTGGCTCTTCGGCGCCGGGATTGGGGACCAGCGCCAGGCTCTCCAGCGTCCCCCGGCTGCGGACGTCGAGCCGCCACGGCCCCGGCGGCTGCAGCAGTGAGTCGCCGCCCTCGACGGCAGCGGCGCGCGGCGCCAGCGCCACCCCGTCGCGCAGCGCCAGCTGCGGCTCCTCCTCGCTCGCGAGGGCGGCGGCGACAGCCTCTTCAGAGGCCTCCGAGCCGTCGCTGTCGACCAGGGCAAAACGGCCGGGGTGCTCAGACTGAGCCGAGCGCAGGAGCCCCCAGACGGCGGCCTGGGCGAGGTCAGGGGATTCGTCCTCGCCAACGGAGATCGCTCCCTCGGTGAGGACTGCGAGCCGGCTGGCGGCGAGGTCGTCGCGGCCGATCCACGCCTGGACCTGCCTGAGCACGGCGGCGACCAGATCGCGGGCGGCGGTGACGGCATCGGCCTCCGGATCGGGATCCGGCCGCAGGCGCCAGAGGACGACCTCGGGCGGGTCCCCACGCTCCGCGATCGCCGCCGGTTCCTCCGTTTCGGCGAAGGAGACCGACTGCCCCAGCTCCAGCTCACTCCACTCGACGCCGAGCAGCCCGCCCCCGGCCTGCCCCGCCGTCTGCAGCTGAGCGGGGTCGACCGCGCGCAGGGCAAGGGAATCGACGCCGGCCACGGGAGCGCCGTCCTGGTCGGCGATGGCGATGGCGACCCCATCCGCGCCCTCGGCGACAACCCTCACCCGCAGCGCCGCGGCGCCGGTCGAGCCGAGGGACACGCCGCGCCAGGAGAAGGGCAGGCGCAGCTCTGCCATCCCCGCCTCGGTGAGCCCGACCGCATGCAGGGCGGAGTCGAGCAGCGCCGGGTGGATCGCAAAGCGCTGAGCAGCGGCGGAGCTCTGCTCTGGCAGGGAGACCTCGGCGCAGACCTCCTCGCCCACCCGCCAGGCGGCGGTCAGGCCCTGGAAGGCCGGCCCGTAGTCGAGGCCGATACCGGCGAAGCGCTCGTAGAGATCCTCGACCCCGAGCGGCTCCGCCCCCTCGGGTGGCCAGGCCTCGAAGGGCGCAGGCACTGCCGAGCCCTCGGCGCCGAGGGCGCCGGCGGCGTTGCGGGTCCACTGCCCCGCACCCTCTTCTCCCTCGGGACGGGAGTGAATGCTCAGCTCGCGCCGGCCGCGCTCGTCGGCGGCGGCGAGCGAGAGCCGCAGGGCAACCGCGCCCTGCTCGGGCAGGACCAGGGGCGCCTCGATCGTCAGCTCCTCCACCACCCCGGCCCCAACCCGCTCCGCCGCCGCCAGGGCCAGCTCGAGGAAGGCGGTGCCGGGCAGCAGCACGGTGGCGCTGACGGCATGGTCTGCGAGCCAGGGGTGGCTCTGCAGCGAGATGCGCCCGCTGAGGGTGAGGCCCTTGCTCTCGGGGTCTTCGATCGCCGCGCCCAAGAGCGGGTGGTCGAAGTGCTCCAGGCCGGCGGCGCCAAGGTCCCCCGCCCCGGTGGAGGCGTTCAACCAGTAGCGAGTGCGCTGGAAGGGGTAGGTGGGAAGCGGGACCGACTTGGCGCCTGAGCCAGCGAAGAAGGCGCCCCAGTCAAGCGCCACTCCCTGGGCCTGGGCTTCGGCGAGGGAGAGGGCGAAGCGATCGGGGCCTCCCTCCTCGCGGCGCAGGGTGCCGAGCACCGTCGCGCTGGCCGAGTCGGGCAGGGCCGCTTCGAGCGTCTCGCCCACGGCGAGGGCGAAGACCGGGTGGGGGCTGACCTCGATGAAGGCGCTGTGGCCCTGGCTTGCCAGCTCGCGGGTGACCTGCTCGAAGAGGACCGGCTGGCGCAGGTTGCGGTACCAGTACTCGGCGTCAAGCTCCCTGGTGTCGAGCGCCTCGCCGCTGACCGTCGAGTAGAAGGGGACCTCGGAGCTTTGCGGGGAGATCGGCGCCAACAGCTCCAAGAGCTCGGCGCGCAGGGGCTCGACCCGGGCCGAGTGGGAGGGGATCGTGGCGGGGATCTCCTTTGCCCGCACGTCTTCTTGCTCGCAGTGGGCCAGGAACTCCCCCACCGCCTCGCGCTCGGCGGAGAGGATCGTCGAGGAGGGGCCGTTTTGGGCCGCCAGCTCGATCCGCCCGTCCCAGCGCCCGAGGTCGAGCTGGCTCGCGGGCAAGGCGACGGAGACCATCGCGCCCTGGCCGGTGAGCTTTGAGATCAGCTGGCTGCGCAGGGCCGCCAGCCTCGCCGCGTCATCCAGCGACAGGCCGCCGCTTATGTGAGCGGCGGCGATCTCGCCCTGGGAGTGGCCGATCACCGCTGCCGGGCGTACCCCGCAGGCTTCCCAGAGCCTTGCGAGGGAGACCATCACCGCGAAGAGGGCCGGCTGGACCACCTCGATGCGATCGATCGATGCCGCCCCCTCCTTGTCCAAGAGCACGTCTTTGACCGAGAAGTCCAGGAAGGGGGCGAGGGCCGCCTCGCACTGATCCAGGGCGCGGTCGAAGACCGCCGAGGCGCCGGAGAGCTGCGCCGCCATCCCCTGCCACTGGGAGCCCTGGCCGGGGAAGAGGAAGACCGGGGCCTGGCTCTTGCGGGCCACTCCCCTGGCCAGGCCGGGGGCATCGCCTCCCGAGGCCAGGGCATCCAGGGCGCCGAGCAGCTCGGGGCGCTCTGCCCCGACCGCCACCGCGCGCTGCTCGAAGGCCGAGCGGGTGGTGGCGAGCGAGTGGGCGACGTCGGTGGGATCGAGCTCGGGGTTGTCCCTCAGCCGCGTGGCCAGGCGCTCTGCCGCCTCGCGCAGGGCCGCTTGGGACTTGGCCGAGAGCGCCAGGGGGACCTGGCCGGGGAGGGGCGCCTGCCTGGAGGAGGCGCCGGGGCCCCCCGCCCCCTGCCTGCGACCTGCTGCGGGGGGCTCTGGCGCCTCCTCCAAGATCAAGTGGGCGTTGGTGCCGCTGATGCCGAAGGAGGAGACCCCGGCGCGCCTTGGATGGCCGTTGGGCTTCCACTCGACCGGTTCGCTCAGCAGCTCGACCTTGCCCGTCTCCCAGTCGACCTTGGAGGAGGGCTGCTCGACGTGCAGCGTCTTTGGCAAGACGCCCTCGCGCATCGCCAGCACCATCTTGATCACGCCGCCGACCCCGGCTGCGGCCTGGGCGTGGCCGATGTTGGACTTCAGCGAGCCCAGCTTCAGCGGCGCCTCGCGATCCTGGCCGTAGGTGGCGAGCAGGGCGCCGGCCTCGATCGGGTCGCCGAGGGTGGTACCGGTGCCGTGGGCCTCGACCGCGTCGACGTCGGCGGGCTGCAGACCGGCGTTGGCGAGGGCCTGGCGGATCACCCGTTCCTGGGAGGGGCCGTTGGGGGCGGTGAGGCCGTTGGAGGCGCCGTCCTGGTTGACCGCCGAGCCGCGGATCGTCGCCAGGACCGGGTGGCCGTTTGCCTGCGCCTCGGAGAGGCGCTCGAGCACGAGCACGCCGACGCCCTCGGAGAAACCGGTCCCGTCCGCGCCCTCGGCGAAGGCCTTGCAGCGCCCGTCTGGGGCGAGGCCGCGCTGGCGCGAGAGCTCGGTGAAGGCGCCGGCGCTGCCCAGCACCGTCACCCCTCCCGCCAGGGCGAGGCTGCACTCGCCCCCGCGCAGCGCCCCCGCCGCCAGGTGCATCGCCACCAGCGAGGAGGAGCAGGCGGTGTCGACCGTCATCGCCGGGCCCTCGAGCCCGAAGGCATAGGCGACCCGCCCCGAGACGATGCTGGTCGAGCTGCCGGTCAAGCGGTAGCCCTCCGACTCATCGTCGACCGCCCGCAGGCCGGCGCTGTAGTCCTGGGAGCTGATCCCGGCGAAGACCCCAGCCGGCTCGCCGCGCAGCGACGCCGGATCGATGCCGGCGCCCTCCAGCGCTTCCCAGCAGGCCTCCAAGAGGATCCGCTGCTGGGGATCGGCAGCGAGCGCCTCGCGCGGAGCGATGCCGAAGAACTCGGCGTCGAAGTCGGCGGCGTCGTAGAGGAAGCCGCCCTCGCGGACGTAGCTGGTGCCGGGATGGTCGGGGTCGGGGTGGTAGAGGCGCTCGAGGTCCCAGCCGCGATCGGTCGGGAACTCGCCGATGCCGTCGCCGCCGGCGAGGAGGAGCTCCCACAGCCCCCGGGGGGAGCCGATGCCGCCGGGGTAGCGACAGGCCATGCCGACGATCGCGATCGGCTCGTCGGAAGCCTGGGCCCTGACCGTCGCCTGCCCGGCGGCGTCGCCCGCGCCCGTCTCGGCCAGCAGGTGGCGGGCCAGCGCCGCCGAGGTCGGGTGATCGAAGACCGCGGTGGCCGTCAGCCGTATGCCGGTCGCGGCTTTGAGCCGGTTGCGCAGCTCGACCGCAGCGAGTGAGTCGAAGCCGAGCTCCTTGAAGGCCCTCCGCGGATCGACCGCCTCAGCCGAGCCATGCCCCAGCACCGAGGCGACCTCGGCGACGACCAGCCCCAGCAGATGGGCCTCGCGCTCCGCCTCGGATAGCGTCGAGAGCGCGCTTGCAAGCGCCCCGGAGGGAGCCGAACGCGGCGTCCCGGTCCGCACCAAGCCGCCGAGGATCGCCGGCAGGGCGCCGGCGGCGGCGCTCTGCCGCAGGGCCACCGGGTCGAGCCTGACGGGAAGCGCGCGGGCCCGGCCCGCGCGCAGCGCCGCGTCGAACAGGTCGAGGCCCTGCGCCGCGGAAAGGGCGTCGATCCCGGAGCGCTGCAGCCGCGCCAGGTCGGCCTCGCCGAGGCTCGCGGCCATTCCCCCCTCCCCTCCCCAGAGCCCCCAGGCCATCGAGGTCGCCGGCAGGCCGGCGGCGCGACGGCCCTCTGCGAGGGCGTCGAGGAAGGCGTTCGCCGCCGCGTAGTTGGCCTGCCCGGCGCCGCCGAAGGTGGCCGCCACCGAGGAGAAGAGGACGAAGGCGGAGAGGTCGATATCCGCGGTCAGCTCGTGCAGGTGCCAGGCGGCGTCTGCCTTGGGGGCGAAGACGCGCTCCAGCTTCTCGGCGCTGATCGACTCGATCGTGCCGTCGTCAATCACGCCGGCGGCGTGGACCACCGCCCCCAGGGGGCATTGCCCGGGAATCGCGGCCAGCAGCTGCTCCAGCTGGGAGCGATCGGAGACGTCGCAGGCGGCGATCGTCACCGCGGCGCCGAGCCCCTCCAGCTCCGCTCGCAGCTCCGCTGCCCCCGCAGCCTCGGCGCCGCTGCGGCTGGCGAGGAGCAGGTGGCGGGCGCCGTGCTCGGCGACCAGGTGGCGGGCGATCAGGCCGCCGAGGGCGCCGCTGCCGCCGGTGATCAGCACCGTCTTCTCGGGGTCGATCGGCCGCGGCAGGCTGAGCACGACCTTGCCGACGTTGTTGCCCTCGCGCAGGTGGCGGAAGGCCTCGGGAGCGTCGCGCACGTCCCAGCTCGCGATCGGCGAGTGCTGAAGGGCGCCGCGCTCGAAGCGACCGAGGACCTCGGCGAGCGCCTCGCCCAGCCGCTGCGGCCCGGCTTCGACCAGGTCGAAGGCGCCGTAGGAGACGTTGGGATGCTCGGCCGCAACCCGCTCGGGATCGCGGATGTCGGTCTTGCCCATCTCGAGGAAGCGGCCGCCGCGGGGCAGCAGCTGCAGCGAGGCGTCGACGTACTCCCCCGCCAGCGAGTTGAGCACGACGTCGACTCCCTCGCCGCCGGTCGTCTCGAGGAACTTGTCCCTGAAGTCGAGGTCGCGCGAGGAGGCGATGTGGTCCTCGGCGAGGCCGGCCTCGCGCAGCGCCTCCCACTTGGCCGGGCTGGCGGTGGCGAAGACCTCGGCGCCGGCCTCATGGGCGAGCTGGATCGCGGCCATGCCGACGCCGCCGGCGCCGGCGTGGACCAGCACCCTCTCCCCCGCCCTCAAACCAGCGAGGTCGTGGAGGCCGTAGTGGGCGGTGAGGAAGGCGACCGGCACCGCAGCGGCCTGCTCGAAGCTCCAGCCCGCGGGGATCGGGGCGAGCAGCTGGCGCTCGGCGATCGCCAGCGGGGCAAAGGCGTCGGCGACCATTCCCATCACCCGCTCGCCCGGAGCGAGGTCGGTGACGTCGGCGCCGACCTCGACCACCACCCCGGCGCCTTCGCTGCCGATCGGCGCCTCGCCGGGATAGAGGCCGAGGGCGATGAGGACGTCGCGGAAGTTGAGCCCGGCGGCGCGCATCGCGACCCGCACCCCGGTGGCCCCAAGGGGCCCCTCGGCAGCGGGGCTGGGAACCAGGGCGAGGCCGTCGAGCGTGCCGCGCTTGACGGCATCGAGGCGCCAGGGGCCGGCCGGCGGCAGCAGTCGCCCGGACTGCTGCCGAACCGGGGTCACCCGAGGAACGAGCACTCGTCCCTGGCGCAGGGCAAGCTGGGGCTCGCCGCTGGCGACGGCGGCGGCAAGCGCCTCTAACGAAGCCCCCGAGCCATCGCAGTCGACCAGGACGAAGCGATCGGGCTGCTCGGCCTGGGCCGCGCGCAGCAGGCCCCAGAGGGCGGCGGCGGCGAGGTCGGGGGACTCGCCCTCATCGACGACGACCGCATCGCGGGTCAGCAGGACCAGCTGCGAGGCCACGAAGCGCTCCTCCGCCAGCCATTGCTGGACCAGCTCGACGCCCGCGAGGGCGGCCGTGCGGACGTCGGCGCAGGGCGATCCAGAACCCCCCGCGAAGGGCTGGCAGAGCACCGTCCCGGGAACCTCCGCACCGTCGTCGAAAGCGGCGCGCAGGGCGGCGAGGTCGGTGGCGAGCGTCAGCGGGGCCTCGGCCGCGCACAGGGCCACCGCAGCCGCCGATTCCCCCTCGCCCAGCACCGCCCAGGCGCCGGCCGCGGGCGCCGGCGGGCTCAGCTCTCGCCAGTCGACCCCGAAGAGCGCATCGTCCTGTTGGCTCGACCCGCGCAGCTGGCGGGGATCGAGCGGGCGCAGGGCAAGCGAGCCAATCTCGGCCACGGTGGCGCCCTGGAGATCGGAGAGCCTCAAGGAGAAGGCTCCCTCGCCCCGCCGCGAGAGCCTGACCCGCAGCTCGCTTGCCCGGCTGGCGCCCAGCGCCACCGCGCTCCAGGCAAAGGGCAGCTCCGCCGGCTCGCCCTCGGCGGCGAAGAGGCCGATCGGGTGCAGCGCCGAGTCGAGCAGCGCCGGGTGGATGCCGAAGCCAGGCGCCTCGCCGGCGCCCTGCGGCAGCGAGACCTCGGCGTAGAGATCCTCGCCGTCCTGCCAGGCGGCGGTGAGGCCGCGGAAGGCGGGGCCGTAGTCGACGCCCCCTTCGGCGAGGCGGTCGTAGAGCAGGGCGATCTCGATCGGCTGAGCCCCCGGCGGCGGCCACTCCGCCGGGTCGAGCGGGCGGCGGGCGGCGGCGCCCTGCGCTGCGACCGCGCCGCCGGCATGGCGGGTCCACTCGGCCGTGCCCTCGGCGCGGGCGTGGATCGCGATCTCGCGCCCGCCGCCCTGATCGGGGGGCGAGACCGAGACCCGGAGCTGCACCGCCTCCCCCTCGGCGAGAGCCAGCGGCGCCAGCAGGGTGAGCTCCTCGACCCCTGCGGCGCCGACCTGCTCCGCCGCCCGCAGGGCCAGCTCGATGAAGCCGGCGCCGGGGAAGATCGCGGTGCCAAGGACGGCGTGGTCGGCAAGCCAGGGATGGCTCTGCAGGGAGATGCGACCGCTGAGGGCAAGGCTGCCGTCCTCGGGGTCTTCGATCACCGCAGCGAGCAGCGGGTGGTCGGCCGCCGCTTGGCCGATCGTCGCCGGGTCGCCCGTCCCGGCGCTCGAGTCGAGCCAGTAGCGCTGGCGCTGGAAGGGGTAGGTGGGCAGGGCCACGCGCTTGGCGCCGGCGCCCTCGAAGAAGGCATCCCAGTCGAGCTTGGCGCCGCAGGCGTGGGCCTCGGCGAGCGCCGTGGCCAGCGCCCTCGCCTCCGGGCGCCCCTCGCGCAGGGTGGGGACCAGGGTCGCCGGGCGCTCGCGCTCCTCGCCCGCCTCCAGGCACTCAGCCGCCATCGCGCTCAGCACCGGGTCGGGGCCCAGCTCCAGGTAGGCGCTCGCGCCCTGGGCCCCGAGGTTGGCGAGGGCGTCGGCGAAGCGCACCGGCTGGCGCACGTGGGCGACCCAGTAGGCGGGGTCGGTGGCCTGCTCTGGGCTGAGGATCTCTCCCGTCGTGTTGGAGACGAGCGGGATCTGCGGCTCGCCGTAGGCGAGGCTGCTTGCGACCTCGGCGAAGTGCTCCAGCATCGGCTCCATCAGCGGCGAGTGGAAGGCGTGGGAGACGCTGAGGCGCTTGGTCTTTCGTCCCTGCTCGCCGAAGCGGGCGGCGACGTCCTCCGCGGGCTCCTGCTCGCCGGAGAGGACGACCGCCCGGGGGGCGTTGATCGCGGCGATCGAGAGCTCCCCCTCTTTGCCGGCGATCGCCTCCCTTGCCTCGGCCTCTGTGGCCTCGATCGCCACCATCGCCCCGCCCTCGGGCAGGGCGCCCATCAGCCTGCCGCGGGCGGCGACGAGCTTTGCCGCGTCGGCGAGGGAGAAGACGCCGGCGAGGTGGGCGGCGGAGATCTCCCCGATCGAGTGCCCGGCGAGCAGGTCGGGCTTTAGCCCCTGTGAGCGCAGGGCCTCGAAGAGGGCTACCTGGAGGGCAAAGAGGGCGGGCTGGGCGTAGGTGGTGTGGTCGAGCAGCTCCGCCTCGGGGGAGCCTGGCTCGGCGAAGAGCAGCTCCTTGAGGGGGCGGTCGAGGTGCGGGTCGAGCTCTGCCAGGACCTCGTCCAGCGCTGCCTTGAAGGCGGGGTGGGACTCGTAGAGCTCCCTGCCCATGCCGGCTCGCTGGGAGCCCTGGCCGGTGAAGAGGTAGGCGAGCTTGGCGCCAGATGCGGCCCTGCCCACGCTCGTGCCCGGCGCCTGCTCGCCCTGCCCGAGCGCATCGAGTGCGCCAAGCAGATCTTCGCGGGAGCTCCCGAACGCCACCGCGCGGTGCTCGAAGCTGGTGCGGGTGGTGGCAAGCGAGAAGGCGACGTCGAGCGGATCGAGGTCGGGGTTGGCGCGCAGATGGGCGGCGAGGCGAGAGGCCGACTCGCGCAGGGCCGGCTCGGCCTTGGCCGAGAGCGCCAAGGCAATCTGGCCCGAGGGAAATTGGGACTGCTCTGACTTGGCGGGGGCGCCCGAGCCCGAGCCCGCCGCGGGCCTTGGGTCGACTCCATCCCCTGCCGGCTCTGGCGCCTGCTCCAGGATCACGTGGGCGTTGGTGCCGCTGATGCCGAAGGAGGAGACGCCGGCCCGCCTCGGGTGGCCGTTGGGCGTCCACTCGACTGGCTCGGTGAGCAGCTCGATCTGGCCCTGCTCCCAGTCGACCTTGGAAGAGGGGGCGTCGACGTGCAGCGTCTTCGGCAGGACGCCTTCGCGCATCGCCATCACCGTCTTGATCACCCCTCCCACTCCCGCCGCCGCCTGGGCGTGGCCGATGTTCGACTTCAGCGAGCCCAGCCTCAGCGGCACCTCGCGCTCCTGGCCGTAGGTGGCGAGCAGGGCGCCGGCCTCGATCGGGTCGCCAAGGGTGGTGCCGGTGCCGTGGGCCTCGACCGCGTCGACGTCCTGCGGCTCGAGCCGGGCATTTGCGAGGGCCTGGCGGATCACCCGCTCCTGCGAGGGGCCGTTGGGCGCGGTGAGGCCGTTGGAGGCGCCGTCCTGGTTGACGGCGCTGCCCCTGACCGTGGCCAGGACCGGGTGCCCGTTTGCCCTGGCGTCGGAGAGGCGCTCCAGCACCAGCACCCCGGCGCCCTCGGCAAAGCCGGTGCCATCCGCGCCCTCGGCGAACGCCTTGCAGCGCCCGTCGGGGGCGAGGCCGCGCTGGCGCGAGAACTCGATGAAGACGCCGGGGCTGCCGATGACCGTCGCGCCACCCACCAGCGCCAGGCTGCACTCGCCACCGCGCAGCGCCTGGGAAGCGAGGTGGAGGGCGACCAGCGAGGAGGAGCAGGCGGTGTCGACGGTCATCGCCGGCCCCTCGAGGCCGAGGCTGTAGGCGATGCGACCGGCGACGACGCTGGTCGAGGCGCCGGTGAGGCGATAGCCGTCCAGGTCCCCCCGGGGGCGCGCAGCCCGGGGCTGTAGTCCTGGGAGCTGATCCCGGCAAAGACGCCGGCCTCGGCGCCGCGCAACGAGGCGGGGTCGATCCCGGCGTCCTCCAGCGCCTCCCAGGCGCCTTCGAGCAGGAGGCGCTGCTGGGGGTCCATCGCGGTCGCCTCGCGCGGGCCGATGCCGAAGAAGTCGGGGTCGAACTCACCGGCGTCATAGACGAAGCCGCCCTCGCGTGAGTAGGAGGTGCCAGAGCTGCCTGGGTCGGGGTCGAAGAGGCGCTCGAGGTCCCAGCCGCGGTCCGGCGGAAACTCGGCGATCGCGTCGCGCCCCTGGGCAACCAGCTGCCAAAGCTCGGCGGGAGAGCGCACCCCGCCCGGGTAGCGGCAGGCCATGCCGAGGATCGCAATCGGCTCGTCCGTCGCCTGCGCCCTGACCGCGACCCGTTTGACCGGCTCGCCCGCGCTGACCGCGGCCAGGAGGTGCGCCGCCAGCTTCGCCGGGCTGGGGTGGTCGAAGGTCGCCGTCGCCGCCAGGCGCACGCCCGTAACCGCCTGCAGCCGGTTGCGCAGCTCCACCGCAGCGAGCGAGTCGAAGCCCATTTCCTGAAAGGCCCGGTCGGGCTCGATCGCCTCGGCCGAGCCGTGAGAGAGGACCGCCGCCACCTCGGCTTTGACCAGGCCCAGCACCTCGGGCCCGCGCTCTGCCTCGGGGATCGCGGCGAGCTTTGGGCCAGCGAGCCCGAGGCAGCCGCGCGGCGCCTGGGGGCGCGGACGATGCCGCGCAGGATCGGCGGCGCCGCGCCGGCCGCGGCCTGGTCCCTGAGCCCGGCGCGGTCGATCGAGGCCGCGAGCACCAGGGCGGCCTCGGCCGCGAGCGCCTGGTCGAAGAGCGCGAGCCCTTGCTGGTCAGACAGCGGGGCGATGCCGAGGCGCCCCATCCGCCCCAGGTCGGCCTCACCGAGGTGCGAGGCCATGGCGCTCTCGCGCCGCCAAAGGCCCCAGGCGATCGAGGTGGCGACCAGCCCAGCGGCGCGGCGCTGCTGGGCGAGCGCATCCAGGAAGACGTTGGCGGCGGCGTAGTTGGCCTGGCCGGGACCGCCAAGGGTTCCCACCACCGAGGAGAAGCAGACGAAGGCGGAGAGGTCAAGCTGCTCGGTCAGCTCGTGCAGGTGCTGGGCGGCGTCGGCCTTGGGGACGAAGGTCGGCTCGAGGCGCTCGGGGCTGAGCGACTCGATCGTGGCGTCGTCGAGCGCCCCGGCGGCGTGGATCACCGCGCCCAACGGGTGGGCGCTGGGGATCGAGGCGAAGAGCGCTTCGAGCTGCTCGCGATCGGAGACGTCGCAGGCGACGATGGTCGGCTTCGCTCCGAGCTCGGTGAGCTCCCGCGCCAGCTCCCCGGCCCCCTCGGCCTCGGGGCCGGAGCGGCTGACCAGCAGCAGCTGACGGGCGCCGTGGGCGCTGACCAGATGGCGGGCCAGCAGCGATCCGAGGCCACCGGTGGCGCCGGTGATCAGCACGGTGCGATCGGGGTCGATCGGCCGCGGCAGGCTGAGCACGACCTTGCCGACGTTCCTGCCCTCGCGCAGGTGACGGAAGGCCTCGGGGGCGCGGCGCAGGTCCCAGCTGGTGATCGGGGAGTGGCGCAGCGCCCCGGCCGCGAAGAGCTCGACGATCTCGGCGAGCATCGCCCCGATCCGCTCCGGCCTCACCTCGAGCAGGTCGAAGGCGCTGTAGGAGACCCCGGGGTGATCGGCCGCGACCCGCTCGGGATCGCGGACGTCGGTCTTGCCCATCTCGAGGAAGCGGCCGCCGCGGGGCAGCAGCTGCAGCGAGGCGTCGACGTAATCCCCAGCCAGGGCGTTGAGGACGACGTCGACGCCCTCGCCCTCGGTGAGCTCGAGGAACTCGTCCCTGAAGTCGAGATCGCGCGAGGAGGCGATGTGGTCCTCGGCGACGCCGGCCTTGCGCAGGACGTCCCACTTGGCGGGGCTGGCGGTGGCGAAGACCTCGGCGCCGAGGTGCTGGGCGAGCTGGATCGCGGCCATGCCGACGCCGCCGGCCCCGGCGTGGACCAGCACCCGCTCGCCGGCCTGCAGGCCGGCGAGGTCGCCGAGGCCGTGGTGGGCGGTGAGAAAGACGATCGGCATCGACGCCGCCTGGGCGAACGACCACTGCTCGGGGACCCCGACGAGGTGCGATCGCTCGGCGATCGCAAGCGGCGCGAAGGCGTCGGCGAGCAGCCCCATCACGCGATCGCCGGGGACGAGATCGCTGACCTCCTCGCCGACCTCGACCACGACGCCGGCGCCCTCGCTGCCGATCGAGCCGCGGCCGGGATAGAGGCCGAGGGTGATCAGCACGTCGCGGAAGTTGAGCCCAGCGGCGTGGACCGCGACCCGCACCTGGCTGGGGCCGAGCGGCGCCTCGGCGCGGGGGCTGGGAACCAGCGTGAGGGCCTCCAGCGTGCCGCGCTTGGGAGCGTCGAGGCGCCAGGCGCCGGGCGGCGGAACCAGCGAATCGCCGCATTCCCGCAGGGCGAGGGCCCGCGGCATCAGCGCGACCCCCTCGCGCAGGGCAAGCTGTGGCTCGTCACCGCTGAGGGCGAGGGCGGCGGGCAGAGCGGCGATCGAGGCCTCGGTGCCATCGCTGTCGATCAGCGCGAATTGGCCGGGGTGCTCGGATTGGGCCGAGCGCACCAGGCCCCAGACCGCTGCGCCGGCGGGGTCGGGGAAATCCTCCTCGCTGGCGGCGATCGCGCCCTCGGTGAGGATCGCCAGGCGGCGGTCCGCCGCAGCCTCCTCGTCTGCCAGCCACGCCTGCAAGCGCTCGAGGGCTGCGCTGGTGGTGGCGCGGGCGCGCTGGGCCGGGTCTTCCCCGTCCTCGCCCCGCTCGCAATGCCAGATCTCGACCTCCCCGTCGAGAGCCGGCGGGGGGGCCGGCGCCTGCTGCCACTGGATGCCAAGCAGCCCCTCTTGACGCTGGGCGCCCCCCAGCTGCTCGGGTGAGACCGGGCGCATCGCCATCGAGCCGACCACGGCGATCGCGGCGCCACTGGGATCGGCAAGCGAAAGCGAAAGCTCCTCGCCCTGCACCCGCAGCCGCACCCGCAACTCAGAGGCGCCGCCCGCGTGCAGGGAGACGCCGCTCCAGGCGAAGGGGAGCCTCGGTCCCGGCGCGGCCTCACCGGCGCCCAGGCCGTCCAAGAGCCCAACGTGCAGAGCAGCGTCCAACAGCGCCGGGTGGATGCCGAAGCTCCCGGCCTCCCTCGCCTGCTCCTCGGCCAGCGATACCTCGGCGTATATCTCCTCGCCGCGGCGCCAGGCCCGGGCAAGCCCCTGGAAGGCCGGTCCGTACTCGAAGCCCGCCTCGGCCAGGCGGTCGTAGAGGAACTCGGTCTCGAGCGGTTCCGCTCCCTGCGGCGGCCAGGAGTCGAGCGGCTGCGGGGCGATCGGCAGGTCGGCGGAGAGAACGCCCTCGGCGTTTTGGGCCCACTGCGCCGCCTCGACGCTCTCGCCGCCCCCCTCGGGGCGCGAGTGGATCGAGATCTCGCGCCGGCCCTGCTGGTCGGGGGAGCCGACCGAGACCTGGATCTGCGCCGCCCCCTCTGCGGCGAGGATCAGGGGAGCAGCCAGGGTCAGCTCCTCCACCACCCCGGCCCCAACCCGCTCCGCCGCCGCCAGGGCCAGCTCGAGGAAGGCGGTGCCGGGCAGCAGCACGGTGGCGCTGACGGCATGGTCTGCGAGCCAGGGGTGGCTCTGCAGCGAGATGCGCCCGCTGAGGGTGAGGCCCTTGCTCTCGGGGTCTTCGATCGCCGCGCCCAAGAGCGGGTGGTCGAAGTGCTCCAGGCCGGCGGCGCCAAGGTCCCCCGCCCCGGTGGAGGCGTTCAACCAGTAGCGAGTGCGCTGGAAGGGGTAGGTGGGAAGCGGGACCGACTTGGCGCCTGAGCCAGCGAAGAAGGCGCCCCAGTCAAGCGCCACTCCCTGGGCCTGGGCTTCGGCGAGGGAGAGGGCGAAGCGATCGGGGCCTCCCTCCTCGCGGCGCAGGGTGCCGAGCACCGTCGCGCTGGCCGAGTCGGGCAGGGCCGCTTCGAGCGTCTCGCCCACGGCGAGGGCGAAGACCGGGTGGGGGCTGACCTCGATGAAGGCGCTGTGGCCCTGGCTTGCCAGCTCGCGGGTGACCTGCTCGAAGAGGACCGGCTGGCGCAGGTTGCGGTACCAGTACTCGGCGTCAAGCTCCCTGGTGTCGAGCGCCTCGCCGCTGACCGTCGAGTAGAAGGGGACCTCGGAGCTTTGCGGGGAGATCGGCGCCAACAGCTCCAAGAGCTCGGCGCGCAGGGGCTCGACCCGGGCCGAGTGGGAGGGGATCGTGGCGGGGATCTCCTTTGCCCGCACGTCTTCTTGCTCGCAGTGGGCCAGGAACTCCCCCACCGCCTCGCGCTCGGCGGAGAGGATCGTCGAGGAGGGGCCGTTTTGGGCCGCCAGCTCGATCCGCCCGTCCCAGCGCCCGAGGTCGAGCTGGCTCGCGGGCAAGGCGACGGAGACCATCGCGCCCTGGCCGGTGAGCTTTGAGATCAGCTGGCTGCGCAGGGCCGCCAGCCTCGCCGCGTCATCCAGCGACAGGCCGCCGCTTATGTGAGCGGCGGCGATCTCGCCCTGGGAGTGGCCGATCACCGCTGCCGGGCGTACCCCGCAGGCTTCCCAGAGCCTTGCGAGGGAGACCATCACCGCGAAGAGGGCCGGCTGGACCACCTCGATGCGATCGATCGATGCCGCCCCCTCCTTGCCCAAGAGCACGTCTTTGACCGAGAAGTCCAGGAAGGGGGCGAGGGCCGCCTCGCACTGATCCAGGGCGCGGTCGAAGACCGCCGAGGCGCCGGAGAGCTGCGCCGCCATCCCCTGCCACTGGGAGCCCTGGCCGGGGAAGAGGAAGACCGGGGCCTGGCTCTTGCGGGCCACTCCCCTGACCAGGCCGGGGGCATCGCCTCCCGAGGCCAGGGCATCCAGGGCGCCGAGCAGCTCGGGGCGCTCTGCCCCGACCGCCACCGCGCGCTGCTCGAAGGCCGAGCGGGTGGTGGCGAGCGAGTGGGCGACGTCGGTGGGATCGAGCTCGGGGTTGTCCCTCAGCCGCGTGGCCAGGCGCTCTGCCGCCTCGCGCAGGGCCGCTTGGGACTTGGCCGAGAGCGCCAGGGGGACCTGGCCGGGGAGGGGCGCCTGCCTGGAGGAGGCGCCGGGGCCCCCCGCCCCCTGCCCGCGACCTGCTGCGGGGGGCTCTGGCGCCTCCTCCAAGATCAAGTGGGCGTTGGTGCCGCTGATGCCGAAGGAGGAGACCCCGGCGCGCCTTGGATGGCCGTTGGGCTTCCACTCGACCGGTTCGCTCAGCAGCTCGACCTTGCCCGTCTCCCAGTCGACCTTGGAGGAGGGCTGCTCGACGTGCAGCGTCTTTGGCAAGACGCCCTCGCGCATCGCCAGCACCATCTTGATCACGCCGCCGACCCCGGCTGCGGCCTGGGCGTGGCCGATGTTGGACTTCAGCGAGCCCAGCTTCAGCGGCGCCTCGCGATCCTGGCCGTAGGTGGCGAGCAGGGCGCCGGCCTCGATCGGGTCGCCGAGGGTGGTACCGGTGCCGTGGGCCTCGACCGCGTCGACGTCGGCGGGCTGCAGACCGGCGTTGGCGAGGGCCTGGCGGATCACCCGTTCCTGGGAGGGGCCGTTGGGGGCGGTGAGGCCGTTGGAGGCGCCGTCCTGGTTGACCGCCGAGCCGCGGATCGTCGCCAGGACCGGGTGGCCGTTTGCCTGCGCCTCGGAGAGGCGCTCGAGCACGAGCACGCCGACGCCCTCCGCCCAGGCGGTGCCATCGGCCCCCTCGGCGAAGGCCTTGCAGCGCCCGTCGGCAGCAAGGCCGCGCTGGCGGCAAAGCTCGGTGAACATTCCGGGGCTGCCCAGCACCGTCACCCCTCCCGCCAGGGCGAGGCTGCACTCGCCCCCGCGCAGCGCCCCCGCCGCCAGGTGCATCGCCACCAGCGAGGAGGAGCAGGCGGTGTCGACCGTCATCGCCGGGCCCTGCAGGCCGAGCGCGTAGGAGACCCGTCCGGAGACGACGCTGGCGAAGCTCCCGGTCAGGCGGTAGCCCTCCATCTCGCCCTCGGCAGCCCGCAGGCCGGCGCTGTAGTCCTGGGAGCCGATGCCGATGAAGACGCCGGCCTGGGTGCCACGAAGGGAGCCGGGGTCGACTCCGCCGGCCTCCAGCGCCTCCCAGGCGCCTTCGAGCAGCAGCCGCTGCTGGGGGTCCATCGCCAGCGCCTCGCGCGGGCTGATGCCGAAGAACTCGGGGTCGAAGTCGGCGGCGTCGTAGAGGAAGCCGCCCTCGCGGACGTAGCTGGTGCCGGGATGGTCGGGGTCGGGGTGGTAGAGGCGCTCGAGGTCCCAGCCGCGGTCCTCGGGAAGGCCGGCGATCGCGTCGCGACCCTGGGCGACCAGCTCCCAGAGCCGCTCCGGGCTGCTTGCCCCACCCGGATAGCGACAGGCCATGCCGACGATCGCGATCGGCTCGTCGCTGGCGCCGACGGCGACGCCCTCCTCGCGCTCGGCGATTCCGGCCGCCCGCCGGGACAGGTAGCCAGCCAGCGCCCCCGCGGTGGGATGGTTGAGCACGACCGTCGCCGGCAGGCGCAGGCCGGTCGCGATGCGGAGCCGATTGCGCAGCTCGACCGCGCCGAGCGAGTCCAATCCCAGCTCCTTGAAGGCAATCTCGGCCGGCACCTCCTCGGCGGAGCCGTGGCCGAGGACCGCGGCCGCCTCGGCGCGGACCAGGGCCAGGGCAGCCGGCGGATCGAGCTCGCCGCGCTCCTCGGGCTGATCTGGCGGCAGCGCCGGCGGCGGATCGGCATCGACCTGCTCGGCGGCGAGATCGGGCGCCGGCGCGAGGTCGATCCAGTAGCGCTTCCTCTGGAAGGGGTAGGTGGGAAGGGGAACGCGCCGCGGCTGAGCGGCGACGAAGAAGGCATCCCAGTCGAGCTGGGCGCCGTGGACGTGGGCGGTTGCGATCGCCGCGACCAGGGCCTCCGGCTCGGCGCGGCCCTCGCGCAGGAGCGAGGCGAAGGCGAGCGGCGCCTCCTCGTCCTCCAGGCAGGCCGAGGCCATCCCCGAGAGCACCGGGTCGGGGCCAAGCTCGAGGAAGATGCCGGCGCCCTCGGCGCGCAGGGCGCTGACGCCCTGGGCGAACCGCACCGGCTCACGCACGTGGGCCACCCAGTAGGCGGGGTCGGTGGCCTGGGCCGGGCCAAGCGGCTCGCCGCTCAGGTTGGAGACGATCGGGATCTTCGGCTCGCCGTAGGAGAGCGCGCTTGCCACCCGCTCGAAGCGCTCGAGCATCGGCTCCATCAAGGGCGAGTGAAAGGCGTGCGAGACCGCCAGGCGCTTGGTCTTCCTGCCCTGCCCCTGCCAGTGCGCTCCCAGCCGGGCGACGGCCTCCTCGGCGCCGGAGACGACGACCGCGCCGGGGGCGTTGACCGCGGCGATCGCAAGCTCCCCCTCGCTCCCCGCGATCACCTCGCCGACCTCGGCCTCGGTGGCCTCGATCGCGAGCATCGCCCCGCCCGCTGGCAGCTCGCCCATCAGGGTGCTCCTGGCGGCGACCAGCTTGGCCGCGTCCTCGAGCGAGAGGACCTCGCTGACGTGGGCGGCGGCGATCTCCCCGATCGAGTGCCCGGCGAGCAGGTCGGGGGCGAGGCCGAGCGATTCGAGCAGGCGAAACAGCGCCACCTCGATCGCAAAGAGGGCCGGCTGGGCGTAGGTGGTGTGGTCGAGCAGCTCCCTGGCCTGCGGATGGGAGCCGAAGACGATCTCCTTGAGCGGCGCCGCCAGCTCCTGGTCGAAGAGCTCGCAGGCTCGATCGAAGGCATCGGCGTAGGCGGGGTAGGTCGCGTAGAGCTCCCCGCCCATCCCGACTCGCTGGGAGCCCTGGCCGCTGAAGAGGTAGGCGAGGCGGGTCGCGCTGGCCTCCCCCCGCGAGGTGGCGGGCGCGGGGGCGCTGCGGGCAAAGGCTTCGAGCTCACCGATCAGCTCCGCGCGGGTGCTCCCCAGGACGACGGCGCGCTGGGGCATCTGGGCCCGGGTGGCAAGGAGGGAATAGGCGACGTCCCCGGGGGCCAGCTCGGGGTTGTCGATCAGGTGGGTGGCGAGGCGAGCGGCCGACTCGCGCAGGGCCGGCTCCGATTTGGCCGAGAGGGCGAGGGGAGTCGGGGTCGAGAGGGGTCGCTCGGCGGCTGCGCCGAGCTCGCCCTCGGCATCGCCTATGGAGCCTTTTGTTTTGATTGAACTCTTTTCGCTGTTAACTTGAGACGGCTCCTGGGAAAGGACCAGATGGCAGTTCGTCCCCCCCATGCCGAAGGAGCTGACCCCGGCGATCAGCGGGCGATCGGGGTGGGGCCAGTCGGTCAGGGCGTCCTGGACCCTGAGGCCGAGATCGGCGAGGGGGATCTCGGGATTGGCGCGCTCGAAGTTGAGGCTCGGCGGGATCTGGCGATGCTCGATCGCCAGCGCCACCTTGATCAGGCCGGCGATCCCGGCGGCGCCCTCGAGGTGGCCGATGTTGGTCTTCGCCGAGCCAACCGCCAGGGGCTCCTCCGGCGAGCCCAGGACGGCGCCGAGCGCAGCTGCCTCGATCGGGTCGCCGACCGCGGTCCCGGTGCCGTGCAGCTCGACGTACTGGACCTCTGAGCGCTTCAGGCCCGAGCGCTTGTAGGCGCGCCCCAGGACGCTTTGCTGGGCGGCCTTGCTGGGCACGGTGAGCCCGGCGCCGCCGCCGTCGTTGTTGACCGCGCTGGCGCGGATCACGCAGTAGATGTGATCGCCCTGGGCCCTCGCCGCCGCCAGCGGCTTGAGCACGACCAGCCCACCCCCCTCGCCCCTGACGAAGCCGTCGGCGCGGCGATCGAAGGTAAAGCACCTGCCGCTTGGCGAGAGGCCGCCGAACTTCGCCGCGCCAAGCGCTGCGGCGGGGTCGATGTTGAGCTGAACGCCGCCGGCGAGGGCGAGCTCGCTCTCGCCCCTCTGCAGGCTCTCGCAGGCCAGGTGCACCGCAACCAGCGAGGCCGACTGGGCGGCGTCAACGGTCAGGCTGGGTCCCGACAGGCCGAGCGCGTAGGAGACGCGGTTGGCGATGATCGCGCGCTGCAGGCCGGTCAGGGTGTGGCGGCCGGGGGCGCCATGACGGCGCACGATGTCGGCGTAGTCGCTCGCGATCGCACCGAGGAAGACGCCCGCCGCATGGCCCCTGACCGCATCTGGCGGAGTGCCGGCGTCTTCGAGCGCCTCCCAGCTCAGCTCCAGGACCAGCCGTTGCTGGGGGTCCATCGCCGCCGCCTCCTTGGGCGAGATGCCGAAGAAGGCCGGGTCGAAGCGATCGACGTCGTCGAGGTAGGCGCCGCAGTCGACCCCGGGGACCTCGCCGGAGAGCCCTTCCTCGAAGCTCCTCCCGGCCATCTCCCAGCGCTGCGGGGGCGTCGTCGCGACCGCGTCCCCGCCGCCCGCGAGCAAGCGCCAGAAGGCGCCGGGATCGGCCGCCCCCGGCAGCCGGCAGGCGATGCCGACCACGGCGATCTGCGCGCCGCTCTTCACAGACTTCCCCATTGCGCTTTGCCCAGGCGCAATCGCCCTACTTCGAGCCATCCCACCTCGCCACGAGGTCGACGGTGGGATGGCCGAGCGTCCCCTTCGGCCATCTGTATCTCCCTAGACTGATCGGTGCAGCGAAAACACCGTAGTACGTCGATTCACCGGGGTCAAAAACGCGCTAGCCGGATCGATCCAGGGGCCGGGCGATCGCGGTCAGGACGAGTCCGTCCCGAGCCAGCCACCTGCCCGAAAAGCCCTGCAGCTCACCCTCTCCCAACGCGGGGCCGGGAACCAGCAGCCGGGCCAAGAACGTCCCCGCCGAGCGGTCGATGGACACGGTCGCGTCTTCGAAGCCAAGCCAGCGCCCGGCCAGCGGGAACCAGGCCTTGTAGACCGACTCCTTGGCGCTGAAGAGCAGGCGGTCCCAGCTCACGCTCGGCTCCTCCCGCGCCAGCGCCGCCAGCGCCGGCAGCTCCTCGGGCAGGGCGATGTCGGCGAGCAGGCCGTCGGGCAGCGACGCGTTGGGCTCGGCATCGACGCCGATCGTGGCGAGGTCGGTGTCGCGGGCGACGGCGCAGGCCCGGTAGCCGTCGCAGTGGGTGATGCTGCCGACGATGCCGTCGGGCCAGCGCGGGGCGCCGCGGGGTCCGGTCGGTATCGCTTGCGCTGGCAGGCCGAGCTCGGCCAACGCGGCACGGGCGCAGGCTCGGGCCGTGGTGAACTCGCGGCGGCGCTTGTCGACGGCGCGGCCAAGCGCCCGCTCCTCCTCGGCAAAGAGGCTGGCGCCCGGGATGTCGTCCCCGGCGGAGACGACGGCGACGCTGGGCGGCAGGATGCGCTCAAGCACGGGGCGGTTCCGGGAGGATGCGGCGAGGGGCGACCGGCCTGCCGAAGCCGGGGCGGCGCTCCCGCGGGTAGCCCAGCGAGACCTCCTCGAAGCGCACCCCGTCGTACCAGGTCGTGCGCGGGATGTGGAGGTGCCCGTAGACGACGGCCGTGGCCCGGAAGCGGCGGTGCCAGTCAGCCGTCTGGACCGTGCCGCACCACTGCGCGAACTCCGGGTGCCGCAGGACGCGCGTGGGCTCGACCAGCAGCGGGAAGTGGTTGACCAGCACCGCCGGCAGGATGGGGTCGACCCGAGCCAGCCTTTCCTCCGTCGCGCCAACCCGGGCCTCGCACCAGGCCTGGCGACTCGGATACGGATCGGGGTCGAGCAGGAACTCGTCGACGCAGACCACCCCGGCTTCGTGCGCCCGCCTCAGCGCCTCCTCCCTGGTCGCCCCGACGTTGCTGCCGAACGTGTAGTCATAGAGAAGGAACAGCGGCACGATTCGCACCGGCCCCCCGTCACCCTCCCAGATCGGGTACGGATCCTCCGGAGTGATCACGCCGAGCCCCCGGCAAAGTTCGACCAGGTGGTCGTAGCGGCGCTCGCCGCGCAGCTCGGCCGCAGCGTCGCGATGGGCGTGGAGCTCGTGGTTGCCCGGCACCCAGATGACCTTTGCGAAGCGCTCCCGCAGCAGGCCCAGGGCCCACTCCACCCCCTCCGGCTGATCGGCCACGTCGCCGCAGACGATCAGCCAGTCCGCGTCCGATTCCGGCGCCAGGCCGGCGACGATCTCACGGTTCTCGGGGTGCTCGACGTGCAGGTCGCCGATCGCGAACAGCGCCCCGCCCTTCCCCGGCATTCGATTGGCTTAGTCCGTCGACCTGGGCAGCTCGTGGCCGCAGTGCGGACAGACGCTGGCGGCGACGTCGTCGCCGCTGGCCCCGGTCGTCGAGTCACTCGGGCCGGCGGCCTTCTCCTCGGCGCCGCGGGCGGCCCGCAGCTCCAGCCTCAGGTCCGCGACCGAGAGCCTCTGCTCGAGGGCCCGATCGAGCCAGTGCACCTGTTCGTCGGTATCCAGCGGCGCCAGCAGGACGTGATGGCTCCATGTCAATTTGTCACTACGTAGTGACAAATTGAACTGAGACGCAACCCACGCCATGTTGCGCAGGCTGGCCACGTCGTAGCCGGTCACGCGGGCCGCCTCGGCGTACTTCTCTCCCCAGCGGGCGGTCCCGTAGCGGATCCAGTCGCCGATCCACCACTGGCTGCAGCGCCCGATCGCGCCGAGCCGGCGCCCGGTTGCCAGCCACTCGACCTGGCCGAGCTCGCTCTGGGGCACCCAGGCCACCTTCGAGATCGCGCTCGAAGAGCGCCCGGCGCCCGGCGGCAGCGGCGACGCCGACATTTCGCCCGTGGGAACACGAGCGGGAGGCGGCAGCGTTTGGATGGCTTCTGAAGACCCTGACATGCGGAGCTTTTTGCAGCTTGAGTGCCTGGACGGTCGAGCGAGGTTTTGAGGCCGATCGCTTATTACGATTAGGTTTATCACCGTAGGTTCAGCCCGCACTGCACCAATGTGGTGCGCGAGTACGCACGTGTCTTGCCAGAGTGTCCCATCGGCCGCAAGCGACCCTGGCTAATGGCGGCCGACTACCGGCGTCGGCGCCTGCCCTGGCGTCCCGTCCAGCTCCTCCAGGCTCAGCGCCACCTCGATCTCGGCGTGGCAGGAATGGAGCAGGCGCCCCAGCGCCTCCTCGACCTTGCGCAGGCGGCGCTGGACGGTGTGGCGGTCGACCCCCAGCGCGGCGGCTGCGGTGGCGGCGTTGAATCCAGCGGCGAAGTAGGCGCGCAGGGTCTCGCGCAGGACCAGGCCGGAATCGCCGTGTTCGTCGAGCGGCGCCAGGTAGGTTTCGCGCAGCGACTTGGCCAGCGGCTCGTCGCGCAGGACCGCGGCGAGCAGGATCACGGCGCTCGCCTGGGTGAGGGGCAGCGGGCGGCGCAGCGCCACCTGCTGGGCCGCCTGCGCCTCGTGATGGGTGAGGCGCCAGCCTTCGAGCCCCGGGCGCGGCTCGCCGACGGCAAGCGAGACGTCGCCGAGCACGCCGGCCGCCAGGTATCGCTCCACCTCCGTCACCTCGAGCGGTTCCCGCCCGCCGAGCCAGGCCCAGGCGCTGTCGTTGCCACGGGAGACGACCAGGGGCTGGCGGTTCAGGCCGGCGGCCAGGGTCCGGGCCGCCACGTCGGCCCTGGCGCCGCTCACCACCAGGCCCAGGTGCCAGGCCTCGAATTCGTAGTCCAGCCCCTCGGCGTCGAGCGGGGCGTCGCCGACCAGCAGCCTCTGCACCCTTTCCGCCACGCGCTGGGCCGGCGAGCGCCGCATCAGCTCGAGCTCGTCCATGTACTCGGTCGCCACCGAGGCCATCAGGCGGTCGACATGCGTGCTCTGCGTCCTCAGCACCTGGCGCAGCGCTTCGTTGGGAAAGCGGCGGGCTTCGTCCATGATGATCTCGCCGACCAACCTGTCGCCAGCCGCATAGCGGCGCAGGACAGTGTCCAAGCCGACGCCGTTGCGGGCCGATCGTCGCGCTTGATCGGCCGCCGCCGCGGGGATCCTCCCGGTCCAGTCCTCGCCCCGCTCGATGCTGATCAGGGCGTAGTCGACCGACTCGGCGACGGTGGCGCGCAGGCCGGCCCTGTACTCGGCGTCTTCACTTTCCGCCGGCTCCGCCAAGGCCCGCACGCGGGTGAAGATCGCGTCTTCGATCTCCGCCGAGCGAGCCCGCAGGCGGGCGACCAGATCGGCGCGGATCTCGTGCAGCGAAGTGGCCTGCTGGGCGCTGGCGCGGTTCACCGGGCACCGCGCCGCGAGCCCGACGGCGAGCCTCCTGCTAATTCCCCCCAGGCGGCGCTTGCCTGAAGGCCGTGCCCTCTGAGCGCTGCTTCAAACCGCATTTGCCCCTTTCTCCCGATACACACGCTAGTACTCAATCTCCGGCGGTGTCAACTCGAACACCGGGCCATTGCCGCTCCGGCCGCCGAAAACAGGTCAAATCGCGGTGCCCTGCGCTCCCACCCCGAGGTCGGAGGCGGCCGCGATCGATAAACGGAGCGGGCTCTGGGAGCCCCTCATAGACTCCGCCCATGGCCAACATCTTCAAGCCGGAGTTCGAGCAAGGCGAGCGCCCGCAGGGCTTTCGCTCCCGCCGCGCCCGGATTGGCTACGAGCTGGGCGCCGAGCTGATCGGAGCGAGCCTCTGGGAGCTGCCAGCCGGGGAGGCCGCCTACCCGTACCACTTCCACTATTCCGACGAGGAGCTGGTGATCGTGCTTTCCGGTCGACCCAGCCTGCGCACGCCGGAGGGGATCCGCGAGCTCGAGCAGGGCGAGGCCTTGCGCTTCGGGCTGGGCGAGGCCGGGGCGCATCAGATCCTCAATCGCAGCGAGCAGACGGTCACCTTTCTCGCCATCTCCAGCAACGGGCGCCCCGACGTCGTCGTCTATCCGGACTCCGGCAAGGTCGGGCTCGGCGAGCGCCTGCCCAAGGGCGGCGGCCTGCGCGCCTTCTTCCGCGAGGACGACGCCGTCGACTACTGGACCGACGAGGACGCACCCGGGGACGAAGGCTGAGCGAGAGGTGCCCTGAGGGTCGGCGAGGATCGGGCCGGTCTGCCTGAGAGCGCTCAGCGCTGCACGACGTTGACCGGCGCCTCGCCGGCCAGCAGCCGCCCCACCTGCTCCCCGACCAGCTGCCACGAGCGCCTGAAGCGGCGCGGCGTGTCGCCCGCCATGTGCGGGGTGAGCAGGAGGTTGGGGGCGGCCCAGAGCGGGTGGCCGGCTGGCAGCGGCTCGGGGTCGGCGACGTCGAGCGCGGCGCGCAGGCGACCCCCGGCCAGCGCCTCCACCAGCGCGGCTTGGTCCAGCAACCGCCCGCGGCCGGCGTTGACCAGCAGCGCCCCGGGCTTCATCGCGCCGAGCACCCGCGCGTCGAAGAGGCGCTCGGTCGCGGCGCTGAGCGGAACGAGCAGGACGACGACGTCGGCGGCGCCGACCATGCTGGGCAGGCTCGCGACCGGCTCGACGCCCTCGCGGCGACGGCGGGCGATCCGGCGGATCTCGACCCCGAATGGCTGCAGCCGGCGCTCGACCGCGGCCCCGATCGACCCGTGACCGACGATCAGCACCGTCGCCCCCTCGAGATCACCCGCGTACGGCGGCTGCCAGCGGTCGCCGCTGACGATCTCGCGCCAGAGGCCCTGCTCCTGGGCGCGCAGGTGGTCGGGCAGGCGCCGCTGCATCGCCAGGATCGCGCCGACCACCCACTCGGCGACAGCCGCGTCATGGGCTCCGCGCGAGTTGCAGACCGTCACCCCGGGTGGCACCCGCGGCAGCAGCCAGTCGACCCCTGACTCGAGCGTCTGGATCAGGCGCAGGGAGCGCATCGCCGGCAGCGCCTCCAGCACCGCCGGAGCGCCGTAGGGCGGCACCAGAACCTGCACCCGCTCGAGGTCGGGATGGCCGCCGGGCGGGCGCGGAATCGACGCCACCTCCACCCCGTCGGGAACGACGAGCGCGTCCCGTTCGGGACGCTCTGAGGCCCAGAGCAGCACGTCAGCCATTTTCACGACGCTCGCGGCGGCTAGGGTGCGCAGCCATGAGCGTCATCGATGAGCTGGTCGCCAACAACGAGGGCTTTGCCGCCTCGCTGCCCGCCAAGCACCTCGACGTGCATCCCAGCCGGGCGCTGGCGATCGTCACCTGCATGGACTCGCGGCTGGACGTCTTCGCCGCGCTCGGGCTGCGCGACGGCGAGGCGCACGTATTGCGCAACGCCGGCGGCGTCATCACCGACGACGTGATCCGCTCGCTGGCGGTCTCCCAGCGGCGGCTCGGCACCCGCGAGGTGATGCTGATCCACCACACCGACTGCGGCATGCAGAAGCTCACCGACGACGGCTTCCGCGCCGAGCTGCTGGAGGCGACGGGGGTCGCGCCGGCCTTCGCGGTCGAGTCGTTTGCCGACGTCGACGCTGACGTGAGCCAGTCGATCCTGCGGGTGCGCCGCTCCGCCTTCCTGCCGCACCGCGACCAGGTGCGCGGCTTCGTCTACGACGTCGACACGCACCAGCTGCGCGAGGTCGCCGCCGATGCTTGACCCCGGCTGCGGCTAGCCGCCGAGCCGGTAGGCGACGATCTCCGGCTGCTGGCCTTCGGCCGCGGCGAGCCCGGCGGGGGCGATCAGCGTGTCGCCGTTCGCCATCACGCCCGAGTTGGTGCCGGCGGGCAGCTTTTCGCGCCAGACGACCTGGCCCGATTTGGCCTTGAAGGCGCTGACCGTGCCTTCGTAGCTGGTCGCGAAGACCAAGTCGTTGACCGCCGTGGTGGCGCCGAACGCCGGGCTGGAGAGTTCCTGTTTCCACTTCACCTTGCCGCTCACCGCGTCGAGGGCGAGGACTTCGCCGCTGGTCGGGCCGGGTTCTTCGTTTTCGCTGCCGGAGAGGATCGAGAGCGGGTTGTTGACGATCGGCACGAAGAGGGTCGAGCCGTCGGTTGACATCGGCGCGATCACGCCCCCGAGGTTCCCCGGGTAGACCGTCGCCGGGGTCTTGATCTTCGACTCTTCGCCCCGCATCGCCAGCAGGCCGTCGTCGTCGTGGCCGTTGTGCTTGCCGACCGCGCGCTGCCAGAGCACCTTGCCGGTCTCGGGGTCGGCGGCGAGGACGATGCCGTTCTTGCCGGCGGCGGCGACGATCTGCTTGCCGCCCGCTTCGAGCAGGATCGGCGGCCCCTGGAAGTCCCAGTCGTAGAGGTCGTGCGGGGTCACCTGGTGGAACCAGTCCAGCTTGCCGGTCTTGGCGTCGAGCTTGACCAGGGAGTTGGTGTAGAGGTTCGGGCCGGGCCGGCTCGAGCCCCAGGGGTGTGCGCTGGTGCCGGGGAAGGGCGCCGGGTTGCCGACGCCGAAGTACATCGAGCCCTTGCCGTCGAAGGCCGGCGGATACCAGACGCCGCCGCCGGCGTTGACCTTGGGGTCGCCCCAGAGGCTCTTCGGCACGGTGTCGAAGTGCCACAGTTTCTTGCCGGTCTTCGCGTCGAGCGCCCAGAGGACACCGACCCCGCCGCCTTGGTAGAGCTCGTTGGCGTTGAGCGGCACGGTCGAGACGTAGACGATCCCCTGCTCGTAGCCGGGGGCCATGTCGATGCCCTCGTGCTTGTTGCGCGTCAGCGGCACCGACCAAACCTGCTGGCCGCTCTTCTGGTTGAGGGCAAAGGCTTCCGTGGGCGTCGCCCCGAAGACCATCCCGTTGGCGACGACGATCCCGTTCGGCCCCTCGTCGGGCTGTTCGAAGGTCGCAGTCCAGAGCACTTCGCCGGAGTCGAGGCTGAGCGCCTGCACGTTGGAGGCGAGGTCCTGGGAGTAGATCACTCCCTTGTCGATCACCGGCGTCGAGGCGTAGCTGCCGAAGTTGCTCGTGCCGGGTATCGGCGCGGTCCAGGCGATCGCCAGGCTGCTGACGTTGGAGCTGTCGATTTCGCTCTTCGGGTTGCGGGTGTTGGCGGCGTCGAAGCCGGGGTACCCCGAGCCGGTGAAGCTCGCCTCTTCCTCGTCTGCGGACGAGGAGGACCCGCAGCCGGCGAGCGCGGCGACGAGTGCGATCGCCAGCGCCAACAGCGCAACCGCCAGCGCCCCCCTGGCGGGCTTGAACCCCCTGCTCATGCTGTCCATTGCGCGACCATATGCGACCAGTTTGTACCTGTCAAGTAATTAGGTATTTACACGTCAAGGCAGCGAGGTCGACTCGCTCGAACGCAGCTCGGGCGCCTCCATGGGCAGCTCTTCGCCGAGCAGAAACGGCTGCAAAATACGGTTGGAGAGCAGCCCGAGGGCGCCCAGGTTGGCGAAGCCCGGGCCCTGGCTCAATCCCGCCAGCCCGGGGATCTGCAGGCGCGGGTGCATCCCCGCCAGCTCGAGGTGGCGGCCGATCGGCACTTCCGTCCCCGCCGGCTGGTCCCAGACCGGGCCCACCCGCCGCTCGATCTTCGCCCGCACGTCGGCGGCGAAGAGCGTGCGCAGCTGCGCCAGCAGGTCGAAGCCGGTGCAGTTGGCGACGTAGTCGTGCTCGCGGCTGACGGTCCCCCCGGGAGATTCGCAGTCGAGGCGCACGCCCTCGCCACCAGCCGCCGCGCCGACGTCGGTGACGCGGCCGGTGACGAAGCTGCAGCGGTCGTCGTAGGCGATCGCTGCCAGGCTCGGCGGGTCGAAGACGCCGCGGTCGGAGTGCTTGACGAAGTCGCGGCGCGTCTGCAGGTCGAGCGAGCCCCATTCGACCGCATCCGGGTTGGAGAAGACGCGGTTCTCGAGGAAGCTCTCGCCGCGGCTCATCGGCAGCATCGGCGTGTAGATGGTGAAGCGGCAGCGGGGCCGCAGGCCGCGCAGGAACATGGTCGCGCTGAGCGCGCTCTCGCCGCCGCCGACGATCGCGACGTCGCACTCGCGGTCGTCGGGAATGCTGGCGAACTCGCTGCGCTTGCTGTCGCAGTGGAAGACGCGCGCCGCCACCGCGGGCTCGTGCGGGAAGGCCCGGTGGATGCCGGGGCCGGTCAGCACCAGCGCCCCACCGCTGTGCAGCGAGGCGCCACCGTCCTCCTCGACCTCGACCAGCCAGCGCTCGCCCTCGTCGTCGAGCGAGACGCTGGTCACCCGGCCGCTGAGATGGTCGACGCCCTCGGTCGCCCGCGACATCACCCAGGTCAGGTACTCGCCGTAGTCGCGGTGGCGCACCTGCGGCGAGCCGGCGTCGACCCAGCGCGCGTACTGGCGCTTGCCGATCAGGAACTGCTGCCAGGTGAAAGCGGCGAGACCGGCGTCGATCGCCTCGCCCGCCTCGCCGAACTCCCGGTGGCTCTGGTATGGGAAGCCGACGTCCTTGATCGGCGTCACCGCCAGCGGCTCCTCGCCCGAGGTCATGCCGTTGCGCCCCTTCCAGGAGGCGGCGACCTCGGTCCCCTCGATCACCTTGATCGAGAGCCGGGTCAGGCCGAGGCCGTTGAGGATGTGGACCTTGGTCGCGATCCCAGCCGCCTTGGCGCCGGCGCCGACGACGATCAGGTCATGTTCGGCCGCTGGGCCGCTCGCGGTTACGTTTTCCGGTTCCAGGGGAGCCATGACGCCTCAGGCCGCGGATGGGACCGGGGCGATTGGCTTGGCGACGACGAGGCCGTGCTGGGCGGGGCTGAAGGCGATCGCGCCCCGCGTCACCCGCTCCGAGCGTGTCTCGACCGGCTCCAGCTCGACCTCCTCGAGCACGGTGCGCAGCACCCGCTTCATCTCCTGTTCGGCGTAGCTGGCGGCGAGGCAGCGGCGGGCGCCGCCGCCGAAGGGGATCCAGGTCGGCACCGCCGCGCGCTGCTCGAGGAAGCGCTCGGGGACGAACTCGCCAGGATCGTCGTAGACGTCCTCGCGGTGGTGGACCAGGTAGACGCAGGGCGCGATCAGGGTGCCGGCGGGGAGGTCGTAGCCGCCGAGCCTCGCCGGCTTGAGCAGGCGGCGGACGACGACCGAGACCGGCGGCCGCAGGCGCAGGGTCTCCTTGATCACCGCGTCGAGGTAGGCCTCGCCCTCGCCGGCCAGCAGTTCCTCCTGCAGCCGCGCCAGCTTCTCGGGGTGGCGCAGGAGGCGCTCGAAGACCCAGGCCAGCGAGCTCGAGGTGGGGCCGTCGGTGAGCAGCGTCAGCAGTTCGTCGCGCAGCTCCTTCTCGCTCAGCAGCGAGCCGTCCTCGTCCCGCGCCTCGACCAGGATCGAGACCGCGTCGCGGCGCCCGTTCTCCCCTTCCGCCCGCCGCCGCCGGGCCTCGGCCAGCACCTCCTCTTCCACCGGCGCCATCGCTTCGCGCCAGCCGCGGCTGCGTTCGAGCCAGCGCGGGCCGCGCAGGGCGAGCTTGCGCAAGCGGCCGTCGTCGTTGACCGCGTCGGTGAGGTTGGTGAGCAGGGCGCGCAGCCGGTCCAAGCGACCTTCGTCGTCGCCGAAGACGGCCCGCATCACGACCTCCTGGGTCAGCGCCTGCATCCGCGGCCAGAGCCTGAAGGGCTCGCCAACCGGCCAGGAGCGCACTTCGCGCCGCGCCAGCTCGGTCATCATCCCGGCGTCCTCGCGCATCCGCTCACCGTGGAAGCGCGGCAGCATCAGCTTGCGGCGGATCATGTGCTCGGGCTCCTCGCTGAGCATCACCGAGTGCGCCCCCAGCACCGGCCGCAGGGCCAGGTTGGGCATGCCCACCCCGAGGTCATTGGTGTCGGTGGAGAAGACCCGTTTGACGTCCTCGGGGTCGGCGAGCACGACCCAGGTGCCGAGGTGGCGCAGGCGCAGGGTGAAGGTATCGCCGTAGCGCCGGTGGCACTGCTCGAGCAGCGGCAGCGGCTCGCGCGCCCAGCGCGCCGACTGGACGAGGCGGGGAAGGCGTGGGCCCGGGGGGAGCTTTGCCCTCACGCCCCGCTCCCGTCCACCGCCGCCGCCCCCTCCATCAGCTCGTCCTCGAGCTTGCAGGTGGCGGCGATCAGCAGCTCGAAGAGGTCGGCGCTGAAATCGGCCGGCAGCTTGGCGTCGGCGCCGCGGGCGAGGTAGCGCGCCCGCACCTCGGCGACGCGCTCGGGCTGCATCATCGGGATCCCCCGCTCGCTCTTGAAACGGGCGACTTCGCGGCAGATCTCGAAGCGCTCGCCGAGCAGGCGCGCGATCTCCTCGTCGATCGGGTCGAGCCGGCGGCGGAAGGGCTCGAGGCCGTTGTCGCCGCTCACGCCGGCGCCCCGTCGAGCAGGCCGGAGACGAAGGCGAAGCTGCAGGCCGCCAGCGAGTCGAGCGCGTAGCCGCCCTCCTGGATCACGCAGATGGGGAGCCCCGAGGCGGCGAGCAGGCCGCCGATCTGGACGAAGATCTCCGGCGTGAAGGCCCAGGAGCCGTGCGGGTCGCCGGCGACGATGTCGTAGCCGAGCGAGACGACCAGCGCCGCCGAGGATTGGGCCAGCGCCTCGACCGAGGCGGCGACGGCGTCGAGGTAGGTGGCGGCGTCGGGGCTGCCGGAGAACTCGACCACGTGCTCGCGCTCGCTGCTCGGCGCCACGGTGCCGGCGGCCACGTTGGTCACCGGCGAGGCGTGCAGCGAGTGCAGGCTGGCGTCGCTCATCGACTCGACGATCGCCGCCGTGCCGTTGGGGTAGTGCAGGTCGAGGTCGAGGATGCCGACCGGCCGCACCCCGGCCTGGTGCAGGGTCTGCACCGCCGCGGCCGCGGTGTTGAGGTAGCAGTAGCCGGCGAACCAGGCCGGGCCCGCGTGGTGGCCGGGCGGGCGGCAGAGCGCGTAGGTGAAGCGGGTGCCGGCGGCGAGCCGCTCCGCCGCGGTCATCGCCGTCCGCACCCCCTCACGCGCGGCCTCAACCAGGCCGGCGCAGACTGGGATGTCCGGTGGCAGCCCGGGCGGGGTCAGGTCCGGCATCACCACCGGCTCCTCGGAGACCTCGCCGAGCGCTTCCAGGTAGTCGGGCTCGTGCAGGACGCTCAGTGTCTGCTCGACGTCTTCGCTGTCGGCGTCGGCGTCGGCCGCGTGGACGCCGGCGTGGCGCATCAGCCCGCGCCGCAGCTCCTCCATGCGGCGGTTGTCGTCCACCCCGGGCAGGATGCGGCCGCCTTCGAGGATCCAGTGAGCGGCGTCGCCGTTGCCGTCGGCGACGCGCTGCTCGACCAGCAGCAGCTCGCTCATCGCCGCCGCCCAGCCGACTTTTGCCCCAGCGGGGCGTGGCCAATGTCGGCTGCGCCGGCGGGCGGCGCGCTCATAGCTTCCTCCGCATCCGCGGGCCCAGGTGCTCGAAGCCGTTGCTGCGGTAGAAGGCCTCGGTCGCGCCGATGCTCTCGAAGCTCTCGCGCGGCAACCCGACCTCGATCCGCCTTGCCCCCTCCTCCCGGGCCAGCTCGAAGAAGGCCGCCAGCAGCTCGCGGCCCAGCGCCCGGCTGCGCCAGTCGGGATGCACCCAGAGGTCCTGGATCGTGCCGTAGCGCCCGGGGACGTGGATCGCGTGCTGCCAGCTGGCGGCGAGGACCCCGACGATGCCCTCGCCCCCTGCCTCCGCCACCAGCAATGCCCCCGCCTCCCTGTCCCCTGCAAGCTCTCGCGTCGCCGCTTCCAGCTCGGCGATCGGCGGCCCGCCGCCGCTGAGCTCGACCAGCAGCTCGGCCACGCCGGCGGCGACCGCGGCGACGTCCGCGGGCCCCGCCTCGCGAACCCGCCAGGCGGGCGCGGTCGAGCGATCGCCGGTTTCGGCCTCCACCGAGGCGGAGTCGCTCATGCAGCCTCCAGCGCCGCCCGCGCCGGCTCCAGCTCGACGCTCCAGGCGTCGGCCGAGTCGCTGCCGGTGACGGTGCGGGCGATCGCCGCCATCGGCGCCCGCGCCTTGAGCAGGATCTCGTCGAACTCGTCCTCGGGGTCGGACTGCATGACGATCGCCCCGCCGGCGCCGATCGTGGTCCGGCCCGGACGCAGCACGATCGTGCGGATGACGATGCTGAGGTCGATCACGCCGTCGAGCCCGAAGTAGCCGATCGCGCCCGAGTAGACGCCGCGCGCCTCGGCCTCGATGTCGTCGATGATCTCCATCGTTCGCTGCTTCGGCGCGCCGGTCATCGAGCCGCCGGGGAAGCAGGCGCGGGCGCACTCGACGGCGCTGTGCCGCGCCGCCAGGGTGCCCTCGACGGTGGAGATCAGCTGGTGCACGGTGGCGTAGTCCTCGACCACCATCAGCTCCGGGACGGCGACGCTGCCGACCTCGCAGACGATGCCGAGGTCGTTGCGCAGCAGGTCGACGATCATCAGGTGCTCGGCGTAGGTCTTTTCGTCGTCGGTCAGCTCGGCCTTCAGCGCGGCGTCGCGAGCCGGGTCGTCAGCGCGCGAGGTCGTGCCCTTGATCGGCCGCGCCTCGACCCGGCGCTCGCGGTCGACCGAGAGGAAGCGCTCGGGCGAAGAGCTGACCACGGCGACCTCGCCCAGCTTCAGGTAGGCGGCGAAGGGGGCCGGATTGCTGCGGCGCAGGTTGCGGTAGAGGTCGAAGGGGGCCGGGCTGGCGGCGGTCGAGATCTGGTCGGTGAGGCAGACCTCGTAGGACTCTCCCGAGGCGAGTTCAGCCTGGCAGCGGGCGATGTCGGCGAGGTACTGCTCGCGCCCGCGGCCGCACTGAAAGCTGACATGGGCATCGCTGGGCTCGCCGAAAACGGGCTCAGCGCTGCCTGCGGCCGCGGGCGGGCTGGAGAGGACGTCGTGCACGACTTCCTCGGCCTCGTCCAGCCAGCGATCGGCAGCGGTTTCCCCGCCGCTGCAGATCGCGAGCAGATGGGTGCGATGGCGCACGTGGTCGACGGCGATCAGGCGATTGGCCAGCATCAGCACCGCGTCGGGCACGTCGGAGCTGTGCGCGTTGGTGGCGCCGGAGTCGGCCTTGCACTCGTAGCCGAGGTAGCCGACGAAACCGCCGAGCAGGTCCGGCACCGCACCGCTGGGGGTCTCGACCCGGCGCCGGGACAGCTCGCGATCGAGCGCGTCGAAGATCGAGCCCCGCTCGATCTTCGTCTCCCCGGCGCGATGGACGCGAACCGCGCCGGCATCGACGTCGTACTCGAGCACGCAACGATCCTCCCCGGCGCTGGTGCCGAGGTAGGAGCACTGCGCGAGCCGGGTCGGCGCGTCGGCGCTGTCGAGCCAGAAGGCGTGCTCCTCGGCCTCGAAGAGCCGTTCGAAGAGCGCCTCGGTCGAGGGCTCGCCCGAGATCGTGCGCATGCGCAGCTCGGTCGCCGAGGCCGCCGGCTTGGCGGTCCGGGTCGCCTCGGCGCGGCGGGGGGCGCTCTGCGGTCGCTTCGTCGCCCGCTGCGGCGGCTCTTTGCGCTGCCGCGCCATGGCGTAGAAGTTCTCGACCAGCTTGGCGCCGTGCTCGGTGGCGATCGACTCGGGGTGGAACTGCACGCCCCACATCGGCCGCCGCCGGTGTTCGATCCCCATCACGACGCCGTCATCGGCCCAGGCGCAGACGTTGCCGTCGGGGCCCATGCCGGTGATCGCCAGCGAGTGGTAGCGGACGACCGGGAAGCCCTGGGGAATGCCGTCGAAGAGGCCGTCGCCTTCGTGGAAGATGCGGCTGAGGCGCCCGTGCATCGCCTCGGGGGCGCTGCTGACTTCGCCGTCGAGCATTTTCCCCAGGCCCTGGTGGCCGAGGCAGATGCCGAGCACGGGGATCTCGCTGAAGCGGAGGATGTCGTCGCAGACGCAGAAGTCGTGCCAGCGCCCCGGCGTCCCCGGCCCGGGCGAGAGCACGATCGCGTCGAAGTCCCAGCGCGAGAGGGCGCGCCAGGAGACGGCGTCGTTGTCGACCACGATCGGCTCCTCGCCGGAGACGCCGGCGAGCAGGTGGAAGACGTTGTAGGTGTAGGAATCGTGGTTGTCGATCAGCAGGGTCCTCATTTCACACCTCGTTCGCGTCCCGATCGCCACGGACTCGAATGACCGGCGATCACCGTGACGATCGCGCCGCTCATCGCGCCACCTCCAGCCCGAGGCCGCGGGCGCCCTGGGCCAGCGCCGCCTGGATCGCCTCCTGCACGTGCGGCTCGCGATCCTCCTCGACGTACCAGCGCGAGAGGTGGGAGACGTACTTGGCCAGCGGGCTGACGTCGAGCCGCTCGACCGCCTGCTGCAGGTGGCGCCGGTACATCTCCGACTGCACGACGGCGAAGCGGTAGTCGGGGTCCTGCGCCGGCTCGGCCGCCGCGGCGCCGGAGCCGTTGCCGTTGTGGGCGCGGGCGCGGGCCAGGTCCCAGCCGAGGCTCTGCTCCTCGCGCAGCAGCTTCTCCGGCTCGAAGTCGAGCGGTTTGGTGTTGGTGTGCATGAGGAAGTAGCCGAGTGCCACCTGCGGCACGATCGCTTCCGCCGCCGGGTGCCGCTGGCGCACCGCGGCGCGCCCCTCCTCGGCGTCCACCGCAGCATCGATCCACTCGGCCAGCTCGTCGATCAGCAGCGCGTTGCGCTTGCTCGAGGAGACCGACTCGCTCTGTTTGGAGACCATCCCGTGGAAGACGTCGTGGGCGGGATGGTTGATGTCGGCGCCGGCCCCCTTGGCCATCATCTCGTCCATCAGCTGGCGGCGGCAGGTGACGTGGGCGACCCACTCGAGGCCGCAGACCTGGACCGAGGTCGTGCCTTCAAGGTCCGGCGCCGTCATCCAGTAGGCCAGCGCCCGCATGTGCTGGGTCGGCAGGCCGTCGGCCCGCAGCAGCGGCATTTCCTCAAGCTCCTCGCGGTCGGTGAGGTAGATCACGGCGCCGTCGGGGCGGCGCTGCAGCATCCCGTGCTCCAACCCCAAGTTGGAGAGCTCGGCGACCTCGGGCAGGAAGTCGGACTCGAAGAAGACGCGGTCGAAGGAGATGCCGAGGCGGGCGAGCGTCTTGCGCTGGCCCGAGATCACCCAGGCGCGCGTCTTCGACCAGAGCTCGATCGCTTCCTGATCGCCGTCGAGGACGCGCTGCAGCAGGTCGTCGGCGCTGTCGTGGTGGACGTCGACCTCGCGGGTCAGCGAGCTGGCCGGGTTGTCGTCGCGCCCGGTCAGCGAGGGGCCGGTCTTGACGTACTCGGCGTAACAGGCGCCGACGAAGTGGTCGCTCTTCTCGCCGCCGCCCGGCGAGGACTGGGTGTGGCGGCCGCTCTTGACCACCCCGGCCATCGCCTCGCCCATGCTGCGACCGACGTCGCAGATGATGCTGCGGCGCTCGACCTTGCCGCCGGCCGCGGTCAGGGCGGCGCCGAGCGCGTTGCCGAGGGCGAGGTTGCGCAGGTGGCCGATGTGCAGCGCCTTGGTCGAGTTGGCATCCCAGAAGTTGAGCGCGAAGCGGCGCCCGGCGGCGAGGTCGGAGTGGTCCTCGGCGGCGCCGGAGGCCAGCGCCTCCCCGGCCTCCTCTACCCAGGCGTCGGCGAGGCGCAGCCAGACCTGCTTGTCGCCGCGATCGACGGCGGCGATCCAGGGCTCGCGCTCAAACCGCTCGAGCTCCGCCAGCGCCTCGGCATCCTCCTGCCAGCCGCGCACCCGCGGCACCAGCATCAGGTCGTAGCGATCGTGCGGCTGGTAGGGCGCCCTCGCGGCCCACAGCGCCGGCCCGGCCCCGCCCGCGGCAAGCGCATCGATGCGATCGAAGAGATTTCCCGCCATAGCTGGTGTCGGCTCCATGGGCAATGCACCAGCCGGGGCTCGAACCCGGATCTCCGGCTTTTAAGGCCGGCCCTTTGACCGATTAAGGCACTGGTGCGCTATGGGTGGGGACTCCTCCCTAGAGCCCCTGATCTCTCTGATCGCTCTGGAATTCCCGCGCATCGTAGCAACTCATTGCGTACCGAAGTGCGATCGCAAGAGATCCGACTCTTCAGCTGCTGGCGGCGCCGTGGCGAACGCACAACTGTCGTCCAAGCCCACGAGGGGCTACCTTGTCCACTCCTCCGGCTCCGGCCCCTCGCGGACGGCGTCGAGGTGAGCCGACTCGAGGGCCTGGAACTGCAGCCGCGCCGCCTCGTCCTCCTGGGCAGTGCGGACGAACGTGTTGAAGGCAACGCCCAGGGCGCTGAAGCGGATCGCCGCCCGCTGGTGCGCCTCGGCAGTCTTGGCGGGGCTGATCGCCTCGGTTGCCGCGGTCAGGATAGCGGCGGCGATCGTCGCGCCGCCGATGACGATCGCCACGGCCGAACCCTTGCCGGTCCCGGCGAGGACCGCCGATCCTCCGAGCGCGCTCAGCGCTGCAATCGTGATCTGGTACCCGACCGCGCGCTTGTGCCAGCGGCGCCACGAAGCCCGGTGCTGGCGCGATCGGCAGTCGCAGCCGAGGACGCGTTCGCTGGCGAGATTCATCGCTTCCCCGTAGCTCGCCGCCGTATCTCCCATCCGCCCTCCTTCAGACCCGCCGCGGCTCAGGCGGTCGAGCAATCGACTAGCTCGAGACATCCCGACTACCAGACCAGACCTCCGCCAGGAACGCGGCCAGCTCGCCGTTCAGTCGCTTTGGGCTGAGCCGCCACTCGAGGATCGAGCTGGCCTCGATCAGGCGCCCGTTGACGAGCTCCTCGGCCAGCATCCCCGAGTCGCTGAACGGGTGCACCGGATCACGCGAGTGGCCGACGATCAGGGCCGGCTGGGCGATCTTGCGGCGCTGCTCCCGGTGCGGCGCCGTCTCCCCCAGCAGCAGCCCCTCGAGAACCGCGCCGGACGGCCCGGGCCGCTGGCGGACCCAGTCGAGGCCGATGTCGAGGAGGTGATTGGTGCGCGGGACGATCGAGGTCAGGCGCGAGACCAGCTCGAAGGCCGGCCGGCCCAGCCGCAGGCCGAGCAGCACCGGGGTGAAGGCGCCGGCGACCGCTGGCAGGGCGTTGTCGAGCACCGGCATCTCGATGAAGAGGCCGCGGACCCGAGCGGGATCGTGCGTCGCCAGCTCCAGGGCGACGTTGGCCCCCAGCGAAGTGCCGCCGACCACGGCGGACGGCACCTCGAGGTGGTCCAGCAGCGCCGCCACCTGGCGGGCGAAGAGGGGCATCGAGTAGAGGCGCAGGTCCTCGGGCCGGTCGGAGCGCCCGTGCCCGAGTAGGTCGACGCAGATCACGCGGTTGCCGCGCCGCGCCAGCGCCGGCCCCATGCGCTCGAACATGCGCCGGTTCATCAGCAGTCCGTGGACGAGGACCAGCACCCGCTCGCCCTCCCCGTAGGAGTCGTACTCGATCCGATGATCCTCGTAGCGAAACTCGCCCATCTCGATATCTGTACACGACCCGCGAGGCGCTTTTCTTTCACCCCCAGAAGCCGACCTCCGGATGAATTGCGATACTCACGAAACCGTGACCGATAAGGATTGCCCCGAAGACCCCTGCGTCCGCGTCCCGCTCTCGGTACTGATCGTGTCGGGAGTCTGGCTGGCGCTGCTGATCGCGGCCTTCGTCTGCTTTGAGCGCATCGACGCCTTCACCGACTTCGCCAGCTTCGACCTCGGGCCCCTGCCGTTCCAGTCGATCTGGTTCGGCGCCGCCGGCGGCTGGCTGATCTCCGCCCAGGGAATCTTCGATCACAACCGTAAATGGCTTCGCAGCTACGACTACTGGCACTACGCGCGACCCCTGGTCGGGGCGCTGATCGGAACCCTGGGGTGCCTGCTGTTCCTGATCCTCAGCGAAGCGGCGAACAAGGATGCCGTTGCCCCCAACCCCGTCTTCTACGACGTCGTCGCCCTTGCCGTTGGCTACCGCGAGGAGAGCTTCCGCGAACTGATCGCCAAGCTCTTCGACACCGTCATCCTCCCGGGCCAAAGCAAAAAAGCCGGCGACGACAAAAAATAGGGCGAGCGGCGCCCCGGAGCTCCGCTGCTGCTCGTCGCGCCCTAGACCGCAACGAGCAAGGGCCGCCCGAAGGCGGCCCTTGCCGGAGTGCAAGAACGAGCGCGGGAACCGCGGCCGGGTGGGACAACGCCCGGTCTCCCTTTGCTCGCCGGTGCCCGGGTTGGATTCCGCCGGGCGGCCGAGAACAGTGCGGCGCCTAGCGGCCCTGCACCTCCAGTGTCCCCTGAAGCATGTGACTCAAAATAGGACCACCTCCTTTCTCTGGTCCCCAGATTGAAGCAGAGCTCCCGGTCGACAGGCCGCGATCTGGCCGAGACCGAGCCGGTCGCCGAATCGCCCGGCGCAGGCAGGGCGTTCTCAGCTCAGCAGGGAACGGCAATGTACTGAACGGTGATGTTCGCATGTGGAACTGTTACTTCCACATATCGACTTGACACCCAACCTCCCGGTGGCACACTGGGTGAGCGCAGAGGCCAACCCTCGCGCAGGGGAAGACCCAGACTCATCTTCCCGCGAACCGTTAACCAGTGAGAGGAATGGGGAACATGACCTATAGCAAATCTCGTTTGAGGCCCATTGGCATCGCCATCGTGGCGGCACTCAGCCTCCTGGCCCTCGCAGCATCGAGCGCACAGGCCAGCGGCGACTGGAAGATCAGCGGCGTAAACACCGCTGTGACTGAGAAAGTCGTAGCCGAAGTCGATCCCGGCACGCACCTGAAGCTCAAGACAATGATAGGGACAATGGGGTTCGACATCTTATGTAAGAAACTAACCGTCGACGATGGCTTACTGTTTGTCGGCGGAGGAGCGTTAGCGGTCCTCTTATTCGAAGAATGCGAAGGGATCCTCTTAAACGCAAAAGAAGAAGAAGAAAAAACGAAAGCGTGCAATACGGCCGCCACGATTGAAGTAAAAGTAAAAGCGTTACTGATTAAAGATGCCACGGATAGCAAAACATATGTCTTATTCTCCCCCGACAATGCGACATTAACCTTCGCCACCATCGGGCTTGGAGCAGAATGTGCCTTTGGCGAAGCGTTTGCGATAACCGGTCACGCCGTGGCCGAATGCACCGAGGCAAGTAAATGTGAAACGGAATCAGTCACACACTTAATCAAACAGGCCGCGGCGGCATTATTCACCGACGCGCTGTTGTTTGGAACGAAGGCGGCGCGGCTCGAAGGGGCGTCAGTGGTCAAACTACTCGGACACGGAGGCTCAACCTGGAGCGCGAAAGTATTACCGTAGGGAGTGGGTGATTAATTGGTTCACAGTAGCTTGAACCAATTAGTGGGGGCCGTGGATGGAGCGCGGCCCCCACTCTTCACCTAGAATCCGGGCCGATGAACACCTCTCCGCCCCCAGCAGGGCCTGCCCCTCACGACAACGTCGCCATCGTCACCGACAGCACCCCGTACCTGCCCGCGGACCTTGTCGCTCGCTGGGGAATCCGCCAGGTCAGCCTCTACGTCGGCTGGGGGACCGATCACCAGCGCGAGGACGCCTATGACCTCGACGCCTTCTACGCCCGCCTGCGCGAATCCGATGACCTGCCGACGACCTCCCAGCCCTCGGTCGGGGACTTCCTCGCCTGCTTCGAGCCGCTCGCCGAAGCGGGCCGCGACGTCGTCTCGGTGCACATGGCCGGCGGCCTTTCGGGGACCTGCGAGAGCGCCCGCGAAGCGGCGCAGGTCATCGTCGAGAGGGGGCACCCGGGGCGGGTGGCCGTGGTCGACAGCCAGACCGGCGCCGGCGGCCTCGGCTGCCTCGTCCTCGCCGCCTGCCGAGCCGCCGCCGAGGGCTCAGACGTCGATGGCGTCGTCGACGCCGTCGATCGCGCCCGCGAGACCCTCAGCATCTGGTTCTGCCTCGACACGCTCGAGTACCTGCGGCGCGGGGGCAGGATCGGGGCGGCCCAGGCCCTGGTCGGCAGCGCCCTGAAAATCAAGCCGATCCTCACCTTCGGCACCGAGATCACGCCGGTCGGCCGGGTGCGCACCAGGCGACGGGCCCGCGAGCAGATGGTCGCCTACCTCCAGGCGCTGCACGAGCGCGGGGCGACCGACTGGATCGTCCAGCACGCCCAGTCACCCGAGGACGCGGCCTTCCTGGTCGAGGAGGGAACGGCGATCTTCGGCGACCCGCCGCTCTTCTGCACCGAGGTCGGGCCGGTGCTCGGCGCCCACCTCGGCTCCGGGATGCTGGTCGGCGGCACGGGCGGCAAACAGCTCGACGGCGCCACCTAGCCTCCGCCCTCTCGACCGCTCACCGGCCGGTCCGGGGCGGCATGCCCCTCCCTCCCCCTGCTCGCGACGGAGGCGTCAGGCGTCGCGATGGCTCGACTCGTCGGCCTCGCCGAACTCCGACTCCTCGCGGTCCTCCGGGGGCGGGGCGTCGCGGTCCGGGAAGCGGTGTTCGTCGCCGTGGCTGGCGATGTCCTCGAGCTGCCGCTCGGCGAGCTCGAAGCCCTCCGACTCGCCCTCGCCGGCCTCGATCAGCGGCTGCTGCGCCGGATCATCGCTGTCCCTCGGCGCCTCCCCCCCGATTCCGGCGGCTTCGGCCGCCGCCGCCTCGGCCTCCTCGGCCGCGAGTCGCTCTTCTTTGCCTGTCCGCTTGGGGTCGTTCATCTCGACTGAAACCTCCTTGGCTCGGGGGTGCAAGAGCTCGCCGGCGGGCGCCGTGCGCAGCGCGAGCGGCGGCCCGGGGCTCATCGCAGCCCCTCAGGCGCCGCTGGGCGTTTTGGCCGGGAAAGCAGGTAGGTCGCGGCCAGGTCCTCGTCGCCATGCTCCTCCGCCGCTTCGGCGAGGCGCCGGCTGACCGCCTCCAGCATCGGCAGCTCCAGCCCCGCCGATCGGGCCGCTTGCTCCGCCAGCTCGCCGTCCTTTGCCGCCAGCGCCAGCCGGAACGACGGCTTGAAGCTGCCCTCGATCATCGCCCTGCCCTTGACCCGCATGTAGGGAAGGGCCAGGGGGCCGTCCGAGATTGCCTCCAGGGCCTGCTCCGGGTCGACGCCAAGGCCCTCGGCGAGGGCGAACATCTCGGCGGTACCCTCGACCACAGCGAGGATCCAGGTGTTGACCACAACCTTGAGGCGGCTGCCGGCGCCGGCGCCCCCGACCCACATCGTGCGTTTGCCGATCGCGTCGAAGACCTCATCGAGGCGGCCGCGCGCCTCCTCGGGGCCGGAAGCGAGAACCACCAGCTCTCCCCTTTCCGCCGGCTTCTTGGTGCCGAGCACCGGGGCGTCGACGAAGCCGAGCCCTTCGCGCTCGGCGAGCTCCGCGCAGCGACTCGTGCCCTCGACCCCGATCGTGCTCATCTGCAGCCAGATCGTCGCCGCTGGCGTGCCCGGGACCTGACCCTCGACCGCGCCGATCACGGCCTCCGCGTCACTGAGCATGGTCAGGATCGTGCCGGCGCCGTACATCGCCTCGACCGGGCTCGAACAGGCGGTCACCCGCTCCTCGCGCCTGAGGTCATCGAGCTTGCCGTCGGTTCGGTTCCAGGCCCTGACCTCGATCCCGGCCGACGCCAGGTTGCGGGCGATGCCCTTGCCCATCGTGCCACCGGCGCCGAGCACGGCGACCGGCATCGCGTGGGAGGGCTGTGCGCGAGCGTTCATCGGATCGAGTTGGCGTTGGCGTTGATCAGACGACGCCCGGCCCGAACGCCTCCCCGCCCTTTGCCGGCGGTTGGTCTTCTCACCCGATAGCGGGAACCGGATCAGATCCGGTCAAAAGCCGCTGGGATTCGGGCCGGGCGTCGTCTCCGCCCCCGCTACCCGGTTGGCGCCCCGTTGAACCTGCGGAGTTGGAGTTGAGTTGAAAGAGGCGGGGTTGCGGGTAGATGCAAGCCGGTGGCGGTCATTCCCAAGGTTCGACGCAGGATTCCCCCGGAGCTGTTCGAGACTCGCAGCCGGGCTCTCCGACGAGCTCGACCGCAAGCCCTCGAAGCGCTCGCCCGGCGGGCTCGTGCTCGCCCTGGCGCTGTTCGCCACCGCGCTGGCCGTCGGTGGCGCCTTCACCGCGATCGTCCTCGGCCTCGCCCGCCCAGCAGACGATCGGCAACGTCTTCGCCGCGTCGTCCTGCAGGGCGATGGCGAGCCTCCCCATCCGCCAAGCTCTGATTGATGCGCGCGGACCTCTCGACCCTGAAGCGAACCTTCACCGAGTTCCGGGACGACAACCTCACCGACTGGGCCGCCGCCCTCACCTACTACGGGCTGCTCTCCCTCTTTCCGGCCCTGATCGCGCTGGTCTCGATCCTGGGACTCGTCGGCGACCCCAGGGCGACGACCGCGACGATCACCGAAGTGATCGTCGAAATCGGCCCACAATCCGCCGCGCAGACCTTCTCCGGCCCGATCGAATCGATCGCCTCCAAGGGCAGCACCGCCGGCATCGCCTTCGTCCTCGGCCTGGCGCTGGCGCTCTGGTCGGCCTCGGGCTACGTCGGCGCCTTCATCCGCGCCTCCAACGTCATCTACGAGACCGACGAGGGCCGCCCCTTCTGGAAGCTGCGACCCCTGCAGATCGCGGTGACGCTGCTGATGGTGCTGATGACGGCGCTGCTGGCGCTGGGCCTCGTCCTCACCGGACCGGTCGTCGATGCCATCGCGCAGCCGATCGGGGCCGGCTCCACCGCCGTGACGCTTTGGAACATCGCCAAGTGGCCGGTGATGGTCGTCGTCTTCGTGACGATGGTGAGCATCCTCTACTACGCCTCGCCCAACGCGAAGATCCGCGGCTTCAGGTGGGTGACGCCGGGCAGCCTGGTGGCGATAGTCGCCTGGGCAATCGCCTCGGCCGGCTTTGCCTTCTACGTCGCCAACTTCGGCTCCTACGACAAGACCTACGGAACGCTCGGCGGCCTCGTCGCCCTCTTGGTCTGGCTCTGGATCACCAACGTGGCGATCCTCTTCGGCCACCAGCTCAACGCAGAGCTGGAGCGCAGCACCGAGATCGCCGAGGGCCAGCCCGAGGCGGAGGCCGAAATCCAGCTGGAGCCACGCGCCGAGCCGCGGTGAAGCTCAGCCGATGGTGGTCTGGAGCCGCACCCTCGTGCCGTCGGGCCCGGAGCGGATCTGAACCAGATCGCAGAGCTGGTTGGCGAGCCAGACCCCACGACCCCCCTCCTGGGTCAGGCGCGGTCGCTCGCGGCCGACCAGCGGCTCGTCGATCAAGCCACGGTCCTCGACCTCGATCAGCAGGCGATCGGCCTCGCGCCAGCAACGCAGCACCCCGGCGCCGCCGCCGTGCGCGACGCTGTTGGCGGCAAGCTCGCTGGCTGCGACAGCGAGATCGGCGGTGCGCCGGGCGGGCAGCCCGGCGTCCTCGGCCGCCCGCTCGACCCGGCGCCTCACCTCGGCCAGGCTCGCGCGCTCGAACTCGAAGGCGCTGACGGCGGCGGGGGGACTGGGGAGAGCGCCCGCGAAGCCGGCCCCCACCCCGGCGACGTAGTCCACGCTGCGCCTGCCGACACCGTCGCGGGAGACCAGCGGGTGCGATTCGGCGACGCCCGCCAGCACTTCGTCCGCAAGCGACCCGGCGTCGTAGGGGCACAGCAGCGACCAGGCCGGCGGCGAGGCGAAAGCGACGTTGAGAAGCGCCTCGTGGCGCTGGCACTCGTCGATTTCGGCTGGTTCGCGTCCCGGCCAGACCGGTTCGCCGATGCCGCGGACGGGGCGGCCTCCGTGGCCTTCGACGAAGTCGCGCCAGAGCGGGATGATTCGAGCCGGGTTGCGCCCCAGCGCCTCCATGTCCGCGAAGCGGATCCGAGCCGCGTCCCGGCCCAGCGCAGCTTCGAGCAGCTCGGTGTTGACCCGGCTCACCGCGACCAACACCGGCTCCTCGGCATCCAGCGCCCCGGCCAGGAACGGCAGGGCGCCGGCGAGGAAGGCGTCGACGTCGACGTAGATCAGCGCCTCGTGCCGGAGGCCCGCTTGGCCCATCTCTATCTCAACGCCCGATCACTCGCTTCGCCACGCCCCAACGACTCCTATTCGTCAGGCTCCGATTAGTACCCGCTTTCTCCTGGCTTCACACAAGCAGCAGAGGCTTGGCGGGGGCGCCGCGCTCGGGAGGACCAAGCCGCGGCCACGTCGACGTGGCGGTCGGGCAGCGAAGCCCGCTACCCGGTCCCCTCCTCGCCCGGCCATTTCCCCGTCAACCCCTGAAAGCCACGGCGAGCGCTTCGGTCGACCAACCCTTTGGTCAGCCGGAAAACCGCGCCCTCGATCAGGAGCGCCGGCACCAGCTTGGACAACGGCGCATCGCGCTGACCGGGCTCGGGCGGCTCCTCGTCGTCGAATACTGCCCAGAGTCGCTCGAACCCCTTTTGGGCGGCAAGCCCGGCAAGCAGTCCGGCGACGATTCCGATCGGGGCGAAGGCAAACTTCATTTCTCCAGTATCCAGTACCCGCAGCCGCGAGCTTCGGTCACTTCGCCCCAGGAGGAGCCAACTTCAACTTTCAACTTGCCACCGCTCCTAGATCGACTCGGGCGGCTCCGAGGGCCCCGCGAACGGCCCCAGCTCGGGGTCAATCGCCTGCCGGGATTGATCCGCATCCGTCCGCTGGCGCCAGCCGAGCTCGATGTTCAGCGGGACGTTGAGCCTGTCTTTCGCCAGGCACCTCGGACAGGACTGCCAAGAAGATGCCGCCTGCGCCGAATAGCCGCTTCCACAGTTGTCGCACCGAAACATTCACTGCCTCCCGACCTAGCTTTACTCGAGCGGGAACCGAATACCCCCGCCCGCGCTCCCGCTAAACGCACTGCCCCAGATGAGCGCTGGGCGCCCTCGACCCGACGCGTATCGAGCCGCTCCCCCCAGCCCGACCCGCGAGCCGCGGCCCAGGCGTGTCTACTGGAGCCCGAAGACGACGTGCACGGTCGCGGTGACCGTCGAGGTGCCTGGCTTGACCGGTGGCGAAGCGCCGCTGCAGCGGCGCTTGACGCCGGTTGAGGCAGGGGCGCTGGCGCAGTCGGAAGCGCCCTTGGAGGATTCCAGCGGGGCGCCGCTGACCCCGCCCCCTTCTTCGATCGTGATCGCCGCGCCCAGCGAGGCGCCGGCGGCGGCGGCGAGGGCGGCCGCCTTCCCTCGGGCGGCGCCGAAGGCGGCGACGAGGGCATCGTTGTAAGCGAGCTCGGAATCGCCGACGAAGAAGTTGGGGCCGCTGGTCCCGGTCGCCCCGGCGCCGATAGCGGCCGCGACCAGATTGCCGGCTTCGGCGGGCTGGCGCAGGACCACCCCGATCCCCTCGCCGGCCCGGTAGAGGACGCCTTCGGCCCGCTGCACCTTGCGCACCGCGATGCGCCCGGTGGTGACGGCGCCCGGTTCGACCCCGGGCACCGCCTGGACGGCGGCGATGACCGAGCGCAGGCGGGCCGAGGTCACGCGCAGAGCGGCGCCCCTCGTCTTGCGCACGGCGCTCACCGAGAACCCCAGGCTGGCGGTGTCGTTCGGCACCTTGCGGGTCACTTCGGCGGTCACCGAAACCGTCCGTTCCTGCGCGATCGCGGCGCTCGGCGCGAGCAGCGCGATCGCGAGCAGCGCGATCGGGGTGAGCCTTCGGGCAGCGGTCATCCTGACCCGATCATCGCAGAGCGCCCGGCCACCCGATCGCTTGCGCCAGCCGTCGGCGCAAACGACCGCATGGCTTCAGCTCAGCCGAAGTCGAGCACGCGGAAGCGACTCGAATCGATCGTCGAGCCTGCCGTGCAGCCCCCGTTGGAGCCGATCCGCATGGTCAGATGGTTCGTGACCGGAGCGACGGGGTCGATCTGGGGCTGAGCGCCAAGGCTCTGTTCGAGCTGCTGGGAAGCGGTCGAGCTGGTCGAGAGCTGACCGCCACCGACCTGCTGCCCGTTGAGGTTGATTTCGAAGAAGACCTGACAGGAGCCTTCGCCAGATGATTCGTCGTAGGCGATCGTCGCCGTGGCGCTACCGAAGATGACCTCGATCTCACCGGGCGCCTGGGTCCAGGTGGCGTCGGACAGCGGGTAGGGATCGGGCCCTTGCGTAACCGCAGCCGAGCCACCGGTCGGGCTGGCGGCGTAGAAGACGGGGAACTCGAGGTTCGAGGGGGCGACCGCAGCGGCGCCGATCTGCTTCGAGCGGACGGCGCCGTCGCCGATCTGCTTCGAGCCAACCGCGCCATCTCCAAGCTGCCTTGAGCCGACCGCGCCGTCGACGATCTGATTGGTCCGCACCGCGCCCACCGCGAGCTTGCCGCTGGTTATCGCCCTCTTGAAGACGTTGGACGTGTGAACCGCGCCGGCAGCGAGGTTGGCGGACTTGACCGCCTCGGGGGCGATATCGCCGGATTGGATCTTCGTCGCCGCGAAGGCGGCGCCGCCGCCGAGGGCGAGGAAGAGGGCCAGGGTCGAGACGACGTTTGCGTAGGTGAAGCGGGGTCTGTTTTGCATTTCCCCCACTTCCAGGGACGGCGCTCCGCACCCCCCACCTCAAGATGTATGGAGCGGAGCGGGTTTCCGCCGCCCCTTGTCCAGTTGGGTAAGTGACCCCTGCGGACGACGACGCGGCCTCCCGCTTGGTCATGCGAGCCAGATCAAACGTCTATCGCGGAGCCGTTGGCGATCAGGGCCAGGTCGATGTTTCCCCGGGTTGCGTTGGAGTAGGGACAGACCCTGTGCGCAGCCTCGACCAGCGTGGCCGCCGCCCCCGCCTCGAGCGAGGGCAGCGTCACGGCGAGCTCGACCGCGACCGTGAAGCTGCGGTCCTCCCCCGTCACCAGCATCACCTTGGAGTCGATCGCGACGTCGCCCGTCTCGAGCTTCTGGCGCCTGGCAACCGCCGCCAGAGCCCCCTCGAAACAGGCCGCGTAGCCGACCGCGAAGAGCTGCTCGGGATTGGTCCCGCCCCCCTCGCCGCCGATCTCGACCGGGGTGCGGAGGTCGACCTCCAGCGCTCCGTCCGACGTGCGCCCGTGGCCGGCCACCCTGCCCCCGGTCACCTGCGCCTCCGCCGTGTAGAGAACCTTGGTCACGGTCGAAGGGTAGCCAGCGCCGTCGCGGGACTTGGCCCTGCTTACTCGGGAAGCTCGAACTCGGCCCGCCGCTCGGCCGGGACGAGGTCGAGCTCGGCGGGATGCCGTTCGATGTAGTCGCGCACGAAGGGACAGAAGGGCAACACCGCGGCGCCCTCGGCCCGGGCCTGGGCCAGGGCCGCCCTGATCAGGGTGCCACCGAGCCCTTTGCCCTCGAACTCAGGATCGATCTCGGTGTGCGTGAAGGCGTAAGCCCCCGCCGGCCGCCGGTATTCGGTAAAGCCGGCGCGCTTGCCGTCAACGCTGATCCGGAAGCGACCGTCCTCGGGGACGTCGCGCACCACGGGCGGCGGCGCGCTCATCTATTCAGCCGATGACGACCTGGCGCCTCACCAGCCACGGCGCCGCCAGCTTCTAAGCGCAGACGGACGGGCCGAATAGCTCGTGCTCACTGATCCGAAGCCCGCGCCGCTCAAGAGCTCCGAGGATGATCCGATGCAACTGGGGAGGCACCTCATCGAGCGTCGGTCGGTCGCTGCTGAGCATGATCGGCCCGAGGAATTCATCCGCGAAGGAGTAGCTGATGCTCTGAACGCCAGCGAAGGAAATCGTGATGTCCTCGCCCTCCCGCCGAGCCAACACCTCATCGCGCAATTTCGCCCCCAAGGGACGGGTCGAAAAGACGGCTCCATAGTCAGCGAGTGCAAAGTTCATCCCGTTCATCTCCGATCTCTGCTAGGACGAAGGCAAGCAACGACTCGCAAAAGCAGGATATAGATTTGGTCGGAGATCTCAATAAAAACTTGACCGGTCTTGCCCGGGCATCTTGTCGCTGCCGCTACACGGACGACAGGGGCCCGATCTCAAACGTGATCCACGTCCCGAGCTTGTTCGGCGCTGATTGGGTTGTTGTCTTGGGCTCTCCCTGATTCGGCTTTGCTTCCTGCAAAAGCTGGCCGCGACCCGACCTGACATCGAGCTTGGCCTCCCGCATCAACGATTCTTGAGCGGCCCTCATCACCCAGTGGAAACCGTTCCCACGGTGCCTCTCGCCGGTGCCAGTCACGCCATGTTTGACCGCTTCTTTCAGCGCACTCCGGTCTCCCTGCAAATCGGGGAAACGCTGCCGCATGTGCTCGGGGATTCCGACGCCAAGGTCGCCGAGCGAAAGCACGGTGCGCCGTGTCGGACGCTCGTAGCGTTGAGCGGCAACGTAACAACCGAGCGGGTTGGCGCCATGCTCCACCGAGTTCCCGCAAAGCTCCGATGCCGCCATATGCATGGCATTGGCAAAGACGGCCACGTCATTGGAATGACCAAGGAAAAGAGGCACCAGCTTCTCGCCAAGCTCGTCGACGTCGCTGGGCTGGTGAAGCTGGCAAACCGGGATCAAGACATCCGACTCTCCTTCCGAGGACACCTCCGGAAGGCCGACAAAGACTCCCTCGGGCAAGCTCTCAGCGATAGCCATGCGGGCCAAATAACGCGCGACGGCCGGGTGTTTCGGAGCGATCACTTCCACGCTGTGACCCTTCCCGAGGTGCCACTCCACGAAGGCCCGCAGTCGCAGCAGGAAGGTTGGCACTGCAAAGCGCAGCGCCGATGCATCCACGACCACGTTCTCCTCACCCGCCCGTAGGGAGAGGTTGCACCCCCAGCCGTCTTTTGCCCCCGCCCACTGGCGAAGCTCTCGCACCTTTCCCTGCATAGCCGCTAAGACTAGACAGGACCCTGATAAAACCCACGGTGCTTACAAACCCAATCCGCTGCCAAGATCGTCCGGGCTCCCGCAGCATCGCCGCAGTGATGCTGACGCCTGGGTTCGCCATCATGCTTGATGAAATCGGTGCCGATCCCTCGTCGTCAATGAAGAGGAGGTGTGACCCATGGCATCCCCCTGGCCCTCGGCGTCCTACCGGGACTGGAGCGAGACCTGCGACACGCTCCACGCCCACACCCAGGTCCTCGGCAAGCTGGCGGCGACGCTGGCCCCGCCCGAGCCACAGCTTCAGCATGCCGCCCTGCGGCTGACCGCCCGCGGCTGGGAGACGGCGCCGCTGCCCGCGCCCGATGGCTCGGGCGCCTTCGTCGTCGCCCTCGACCTGCGCTCGCACGAAGCGGTGGCCGAGCACAGCGACGGGCGGTCGCGCGGCGTCGCGCTCACCCCCGACAGGCCGGTGGGCGAGGTCACGCGCGACCTGTTGGCGGCGGTCGGCGACCTGGTCGGCGGGGTCGAGATCGACCCGGCGCCGCAGGAGGTGCCGTGGAGCGCGGCGCTCGACGAGGACACCGAACACGCGACCTACGACACTGCTCAGGTCGCCTCCTACTTCGCCGCCGCGAGCCGCGCCGCCCTCGTCCTGGCGGCTTTCCGGGCGCCGTACCGTGGCCGCTCGACCCCGGTCCACGCCTGGTGGGGCTCCTTCGACCTCGCCGTCAGCCTCTTCTCGGGAGCGCCGGCCGAGCCGCCGGCAAACGATTTCATCATGCGCAACTCGATGGACTCGCAGGAGGTCTCCGTGGGCTGGTGGCCCGGTGACGCCCGCTACGGCAAGGCGGCCTTCTACGCCTACGCCCACCCGGCCCCCGACGGGTTCGCCGGCGGCACCCTCTCCCCCGCCGCCTCGCGCTGGGACGGTGGCCTCGGCGAGTACGTCCTCGACTGGGACGACGTCTGCGCCAGCGACGACCCCGCCGCGCTGGCGCTTGAATTCGCCCGCTCCGCCTTCCAGCACGCCTGCCTGATCTGCGGCTGGGATCCCACCCTCGCCGCCAGCGCCGAGGGCAAGCCGCCGCCGGTCGTGTGAAGGTCAGCCGGGCGCCGCTGATACGCCGGTTGGCGATCGCCTCGATCGCGGGGCAGCTGACCTGGCTCGCAATCGTCGTCTTCGCCGGGCTGATCGAGCCGGGTTACAGCGAGGTCCGCGACGCGGTCAGCGTGCTCGGCGCCCGCAACGCAGCGCATCCCTGGCTCTTCGACACCGGCGTCGCGATCTGGGGCGCCTCCTTCATCGCCGCCGCGGCGGCGCTGCTGCTCGACGCTCCCCGTGGCTGGCGCGGCCGCCTCGGCCCAGCGCTGGTCGCCTTCACCGGCCTGGCCCAGATCCTCGCCGGCTTTCCCTTCCCGGCCGACTGCCGCTGGAGCATCGACTCCTGGTGCCGGGCGCGGGAGGAGGCGGGACTGGTCTCCTGGCAGCACGTCGCCCACGGCTGGGCCTACTTCCTCGGCGCGATCGCGATCCTGCTCTCGGTCTTCGCCATGGCCTGGCGCTTCCACGACGACAGCCGCTGGGGACGGGCCGACCTCCTCGCCCTCGGCTCGGGCCTGCTCGGCCTGGCGATCTTCGCCGGCCTCTTCTTCGCCACCGGCAACGAAGTGCACGGCCACTACGGGCTGGTCCAGCGACTCGCCCTGGCGGCGGGCGGGCTCTGGGTCCTGGCGCTGGCGATCGGCCTGCTGGCGATCTACGGCCGCGACCGCGATCCCGCCTTCCGCTTCGTCGAGTCGATCCGCCGGCTTCCCGGCGGGCACCTGATCGTGCTGCCCGGCAGCGGGCTCGACCAGCAGTCCGAGGGGCGAGGACTCACCGGCTGAGGCACGAATCCCATCGCGATGACCGTGCCCGCGCCCCAACCTCGATCCGCGCGGTCCGGGGGGAATCGCTCCAGAGCACTCCGACGCGCCGCCGCCGCGATCACCGGCCGCCGCGGCCGCTGGGTCGTGATCGGGCTCTGGATCCCGCTCCTGATCGCCGGCCTGATCGCGCGCTCTCAGATCGACCAGGTCACCTCGGCCGGGCAGAGCAGCTACCTGCCGACCGACGCCGAATCGACCCGCGTCGTCAACTCGCTGCAGCGCAACTTCAAAGGCGGCGACGACGTCCCGGTCATCGTCGTCTTCGAACGCCCCGGCGGCCTGACCAAGGCGGACCTGGACGCGATCGGGCGAATCGGCAACGGCCTCGGACGCCTGCGGATCACCGGCGCCACCCCCGTGATCGACCCCTTCTCCGCCCGAGCCGGCGGCGCCCTCGGCGCGGTCGCCAAGGTCGCCCGCGGGATCGGGCCGATCTCTCGCGACGGGGAAGCGGCGCTGCTCGTCCTCGCGATCGACGCCGACGACCGCGGCGCCATCGTCAAGGGGGTCGCGACGATGCGCGAATACCTCAGCCACCACCATCGCCCTGGCCTGCGCACTTTCGTGACCGGCCCGGGCGGGATCGCCGCCGACCTCGAGCGGGTCGCCGACGAAGCCGGGCAGACGCTGCTGATCGCGACGCTGGGGCTGGTCCTGCTCCTGCTCCTGCTCGTCTACCGAGCTCCGGTCCTCGCCCTGCTCCCCCTGCTCGTCATCGGCGCCGCCTACCTGATCGCGGTCGGGCTCGCCTACGCGCTGATCGAGGCCGGCTGGATCGCGGTCAACGTCGAGGGAACCCTGCTGCTCCTGGTGCTGATCTTCGGCGCCGGGACCGACTACGCGCTGCTGCTCGTGCACCGCTATCGCGAGCGGCTCGGCAAGGGCGAGGGCGCGGCGCTCGCCACCGCCCTCGCCGAGAGCGCTCCGGCGATCGCCGCCTCGGCCGGCACCGTGATGGCGGCGATGCTGGTGCTGCTCGTCGCCGACCTGGAGTCGACCCGCTGGCTCGGGCCGGTGCTGAGCCTCGGCATCGGGGTGATGCTGGTCGCTTCCCTGACGCTGCTGCCGGCGATCCTCTCGCTGCTCGGCGAGCGCGCCTTCTGGCCGGCGCGCGGGGCTGGTCCCCGCGCGCCGAGCCGCGCCTGGGAACGGGTCGCCGAGCAGGTTCGCCGGCGGTCGCGGCTGATCGTCGTCGCGGTCTGCGGCGGGCTCCTCGTCCTCGGGCTCGGCAACCTCGTCCAGCACGGCACGATCGGCTTCGGCCAGGGCGAAACCAGGGCGACCGAATCCGCCCGCGGCACCGCGGCGCTGAACGCGCACTTCCCGCCCGGCCTGGGCTCGCCCCTGACGGCGCTGGTCGAGGTCGAGAAGGTCGAATCGGCGCTGGAGGGATTGAAGGCGCTGCCGGTGGTGCAGCTCGCCCTGCCGGGCCCGCCGTCAACCGCTTCCGATCAAGCCGTCGTCGTCGTGGTGCTACACGGGAACCCCTACTCGGGCGAAGCCGCCGAAGACGTCGAGCAGGTTCGCGACCGGCTCCAGGAAATCGACCCCGGCGCCCTGGTCGGCGGCATCCCGGCGGAGAACCTCGCGGTCGAGAAGACCAACGCCCGCGACACCAAGCTGATCGTCCCCGGCGTGCTGATCGTCGTCGGCTTGATCCTCATCCTCGTCCTGCGCGCGCTGGTCGCCCCCGCCTACCTGATCCTCACCGTCGTCGCCTCCTTCGCCGCCACCCTCGGCCTCGTCAGCTTCGGCTTCACCGAGCTGCTGGGATCGGAAGGGATCGCCTTCAACCTCGTCCTGCTGGCCTTCATCTTCCTCGTCGCCCTGGGCGTGGACTACAACATCTTCCTGATGGCCCGGGCGCGCGAGGAGGCGCGCAGCCACGGCACCCGCGAGGGCGCCCTGATCGCCCTGGTCAACACCGGCGGCGTGGTCACCGGCGCCGGCCTGATCGTCGCCGGCACCTTCGCCACCCTGACCCTGTTGCCGCTCGAGGAGCTGGTGCAGATCGGGGCTACGGTGGCGATCGGCGTGCTGCTCGACACCTTCGTTGTGCGGGCGCTGCTGATCCCGGCGATCACGCATCTGCTTGGCGACCGGGCCTGGTGGCCAGGAAAAGTACGAAAAAAGTACGAGTCGACCGGGTAAAGCATCAAGGTTTCGCGTTGACGACCGAATAAGTGGGTAGGCGAAACCCATGTTTCAATGCAATCAATGTCATACAGAGTACGGCGGGATCCGCGGGATCACCGCCGACCGCTGCCCGCGCTGCGCGGCCCAGGACAACACCGCCCCTCAGGGGCATGGAGGCGCGGCGATGGCTGCCTCCTCGGTCGCCTGGCGCCTGCCGCAGCTGGCCGCATCGAGCTGGTCCGGCACGACCTCGCCCCTCGTCGGCCCGATAGCCCAGCTCGACCGGGCTTTTCGCTTCTAAGGCCAATCCAAGGGCATCGCGCTGGCCCGGCGGTGGATCATCGCCTTCCTCGCTCCGGCTTTGGGTAAGGTCGGCCGGTGAGCGATGAGCGCCCCGAGCTGACGCCGATCGGCTGGGTCGAGTCACCGCTGCAGGACCCCCTGACGGCGCCGAAGCAGGGCGACGAGGGCGCGCCGGACGCCTGGCTCGTCATCGCCAGCGACCTGCGCGCCGGACTCGACGGGATCGAGGCCGGCGACGACGTCATCGTCCTCACCTGGCTCGACCGCGCCCGGCGCGACCTGCTCAGGGTCCACCCGCGTGGCGACCTCTCGCGGCAGCCTCAGGGCGTCTTCAGCACCCGCTCGCCCGACCGGCCAAACCCGATCGGCCTGCACCGGGTGGAGGTGGCGGAGATCGCCGGCAACCGCCTCCGGGTTCGCCAGCTCGAGGCGCTCGACGGCACGCCGATCCTCGACCTCAAGCCGGCGCTGAGCGCCAACGTCAACGAGCGCTGAGATCGAGCGCCCCGGCGGGTACGACGGTGACGACGAGCGGGCGAATACGAGCCGTGAGCTTCGACGGCGACGGGACCCTCTGGGACTTCGAGACCGCGATGCGAACCGCCCTGGGGCGTCGGCGGAAGCCCTGGCCGCGGCCGGGCTGCGTCGCGACGAGGGCCGATCGACGTCGACTGGCTGGCGGCCGTCCGCGAGGAGGTCGCGGCCAGGCCCGAGCATCGCGGTGACAGCATGGAGTCGATCCGCCTCGCCGCCTTCCGCGAGGCCGTCAGCCGCTGCGGCGTCGAAGCCGAGGCCCTGGCGCAGAGCGCGCACGACCAATGCATGCGCGACCGCTTCGCGGTCGAGCGCCTGAGGACGCGGGGAAACCGCCGTCAACCGCCGTCGAAGGCGGCAGCGAGGCCATCCGCCACCTCCCACGCCGCACCCGGCGCCATGATCGACAGGATCAGCTCACCGCCCCTTTCGCTCAGCGAGAGATCGAGGAACGAGCAGCACTCGCTCTCCGCGACGACGATCGCCTCGAGCCGGCGGCGCACAGCTGCGCCCGAGCGGAAGCGCAGCGAATGGCGGCCGCGATCGCCACTGCGACCGATCAGGCCCTGAGATCCAACCTCGGCTATCGCGGCCAGGCGTCGCCCCAGATCGCTGGCGCCCAGCGAGCAGGCGAACGGCGCGTCCTCGTTGCTCATCTCACTCCTTTGCTCGAAGCTTGCCGAGCTAGTGTTGAGCCTGAACCCGAGTTCAGGTCAAGGGAAGGCGCGATGGCAGAAGCAACGCTCAGCATCGGAGAGGTCGCCGAAAAGGCCGGGGTGACCGTCTCGGCGATCCGCTTCTACGAACGCAACGGGCTTCTGCCGCGGGCCGAGCGCGTCGCCGGTCAGCGCCGGTTCACCGCGGCGACCGTGCGGCGACTCGGGATCGTCGGCGTGGCCAAGCAAGCCGGATTCTCACTCGCTGAGATCGGCGCCCTGCTGAGCTCGGTCGACCGCGGCGCCCCTGCGCACGAGCGGCTGCGGGCGCTTGCGACGCGCAAGCTTCCCGAGGTCGAGGCCGCGATCGAGCGCGCCGAGACGACGCGCGAATGGCTGGTCGCCGCAAGTCGATGTGGCTGCAGGACGCTCGAGGACTGCGCCCTCTTCACCCCGTAGGGGCACCGCGTCCTCGGGCGCAAGCTCATAGCGAGTCGAGCTTTCCTCCGCGGGCCAGCGCAAGCGTCGCCACCGCTTGGCCCGTTTTCGGCTTCGCTATCCTGTTCTAAGACTAACTACAGAAATTGGACTTAGACATGGCCTATCTCCTGATTCCGCTTGACGACGCAATCGTCTTCCCCACCGTCACCGCGACGCTGCCGATCGACGTCGGCGACGAGGATCGCGTCTTCCTGGTCCCCCGCAGCGAGGGCGAGTTCGCTCGCATCGGCGTCGTCGCCGAGGTCGTCGAGCGCGGTCGCTCGCGCGGCGGCACGCCGGTGGCAACCGTGCTCGGCCTGCACCGCGGGCTCGCCGGAGCTGCCGTCGCCGGCGAGGACGGCGACGGCGATTCGCTGCGCATCGAGGTCCAGGAGTTCCACGACGGTCACCCCGACGATGAGCACACGCGTGAGCTGGCGCGCGAGTACCGCGCCGTGGTCGAAGAGATCCTCGAGCTGCGCGGCGACGACGGGCGGATCGCGGCCTTCCTGCGCTCGGTCGAGGAGCCGGGCGCGCTCGCCGACACCACCGGCTTCAGCCCCGAGATCTCGGTCGAGCAGAAGCTGCGCCTGCTCGACACCCTCGACGTCACCGAGCGCCTGCAGATCGCGGTCGAGCTGCAGCGCGAGCGCCTCGCCGAGCTGCAGGTCCGCAGCAAGATCCGCGACGACGTCGAGTCCGGCGCCCAGAAGCAGCAGCGCGACTACTTCCTGCGCAAACAGATGGAGTCGATCCGCAAGGAGCTGGGCGAGGACGAGGGCAACCTGATCGAGGAGTACGAGAGCAAGATCGCCGCGGCCGGGATGCCGGAGGCGGTCGCCGAGCAGGCCGAGAAGGAGCTGCGCCGGCTCGAGCGCCAGGGCGAGCAGTCGCCCGAGTCCTCGATGATCCGCAGCTACCTCGACTGGCTGATCGCGATCCCCTGGGCGAAGCGCTCCGAGGAGCGGCTCGACCCGGTGCACACGCGCGAGGTGCTCGACGCCGACCACGCCGGCCTCGAGGACGTGAAGCGGCGGATCACCGAGTTCATCGCCGTGCGCAAGCTGCGCCAGGAGCGCGGCACCGACGAGGACAGCCGCGCCAACGGCGCGATCCTCACCCTGGTCGGCCCGCCCGGCACCGGCAAGACCTCGATCGGCGAGTCGATCGCCCGCGCCCTGGGGCGCGAGTTCGTCCGCATCTCACTCGGCGGCCTGCACGACGAGGCCGAGATCCGCGGCCACCGCCGCACCTACATCGGCGCCCTGCCGGGACGGATCGTCCGCGCCCTGCGCGACGCCGAGACGATGAACCCGGTGATCCTGCTCGACGAGGTCGACAAGGTCGGGGCCGACTGGCGCGGCGACCCCTCGGCGGCGCTGCTCGAGGTGCTCGACCCGGCGCAGAACCACTCCTTCCGCGACCACTACCTCGACGTCGAGGTCGACCTCTCCGAGGTCGTCTTCCTCGCCACCGCCAACCTCACCGACACGATCCCGGCGCCGCTGCTCGACCGCATGGAGACGATCGCCTTCGACGGCTACACGACCGAGGAGAAGCTGGCGATCGCCAAGGGCTACCTGCTGCCGCGCCAGCTCAAGCGCAACGGCCTCGAGGACGGCGAGGCCGTGGCGAGCGACGAGGTGCTGCGCAGGGTCATCGCCGAGTACACCCGCGAGGCCGGCGTGCGCCAGCTCGAGCGCGAGCTGGGCAAGCTGCTGCGCGGCGCGGCAACCCGGATCGCCTCCGGCGAGGCCGAGCTGCCGATCGTGCTCGACGCCGACGCCGTCCACGACGCGCTCGGGCGCCAGCGCTTCTTCCAGGAGTCGGTCGAGCGCACGGCGATCCCCGGCGTCTCGACCGGGCTGGCGGTGACCGGAACCGGCGGCGACGTGCTCTTCATCGAGGCGACGGCGATGGAGGGCGACAAGGGCCTGGTCCTGACCGGGCAGCTGGGCGACGTGATGAAGGAGTCGGCGCGGATCGCCCTCTCCTACGTGCGCTCGCACAGCGACGAGCTCGAGATAGACCCGGCCCGCTTCCAGCGCGAGTTCCACCTGCACGTGCCCGCCGGGGCGATCCCCAAGGACGGCCCCAGCGCCGGCACGGCGATGACGACGGCCCTGGTCTCACTGCTCAGCGGCCGCCCGGTCAAGCACACGGTCGGCATGACCGGCGAGGTCACCCTGCAGGGCAGGGTGCTGCCGATCGGCGGGCTGAAGCAGAAGGTGCTCGCCGCTCACGCTGCCGGGCTGACCGAGGTGATCCTGCCCGAGCGCAACCGCGGCGACCTCGACGAGGTTCCCGAGGAGGTGCGCGAACAGATGACCTTCCACCCGGTGATGAGCATCGGCGAGGTCTTCGAGCGCGCCCTCGAGCCGGCGGAGAACGGGGCAAATGTCACCGCGATGCCGTAGCTGCTCACCGGTCCCGACCGAGCTGCGGGCGGCGGCCGGCCTGCTCGAGCGCCGCTGGACGATGGCGACGATCTACGCCTGCTCCAGCGGCGCCGCGCGCTTCAACGAGTTCCGCCAGTCGCTGCCGGGGGTATCCCCCACCACCCTCTCGGAGCGCCTCGAGCAGCTCGAGGCGGCAGGGATAGTCGAGCGGCAGCTGATCCCCGGTCGCCCGCCCCACACCGAGTACACACTGACTGGCCGCGGCAGGCGCCTTGCCCTGGCCGTCGCCGGTCTGCTCGAAGACCGGACCGGGGACGCCCTCGAGTAAGACCGGGTTGCTCAGTCCGAACGCGGTGCCAATCACGAGCGCCCAGAGCACGACCCGCTGCGCCAGGCCGAAGTTCAAATGGCGGACCCTTGCCTCGACCTCCCGCCGTTCCGCCCGTTCGCGCCGAGCCGCCTCGCGCTGGCGGAAGAGCTCGATCTGAGCCGGCGTGCGAAGCCCGCTTGGTCCGTTACGCCTATGCGAGGGCGGTAAACGCCACAAATTCGCCTCCACGCGCACACGCTCTTCCCCCTGCCCGGATCGAGCGACATGCGTCTTGAAGACGAAACCGCGACCTGTTCCTACCGCTATTCGGCACGCCCGTGACAGGCCAGGGCAAGTGCCTGCGCGCCATGCTCCATTCCTATTGCTCGATGGATAGCCATGCACTGCTGGCGCGCTATCACCCGTCAAGGGCTACCGCCAAGCATAGCGACGATCTGCCCAGCGATTGCGCCGCAGACAACACGATGCAGTCAACACGCTAACATCGGTGTGTCTCCGACAAAACATTTCCTCCCTAGTGCCTGTGGATAAAACGGGGACCCGATCTCAGACTGAGCTACATGCTCCCCAACGCCCTCAGTGGCCCGATCTGCGAATGCGCGACCGCAATCGCGCTGCTGCCCTTTGCGCTCAAGCGCCTCTGGGCCATCGACCTGGAACTGCGCGCCCACCGCGAGAGGCAGCGGGCGCGCTTCCACGAGGCACGCAGGAGCGCCCGCGAAGCCCTGCCGAAGAGCCCTAGGATCGGTGGTCGAGCCGACGTTCCGACCCTTGGCCCCAGCAAGGGGCAGCCACGACAATGGAGGCAGACGATGGATATGAAGCTCGAGCTAATCGCCGTCCCCGTCTCGGACGTGGATCGCGCCAAGGCCTTCTACACCGAGAAGGCCGGCTTCAACGCCGACCACGACCACAGGGTCAGCGATGAGATCCGCTTCGTGCAGCTGACGCCACCGGGGTCGGCCTGCTCGATCGCGATCGGCAAGGGCGTCACCAAAGCCCAGCCGGGCTCCGTGGAGGGCCTGCAGCTGGTCGTCGAGGACGCCGACGCCGCCCGCGCCGAGCTGCTCGAACGAGGGGTCGAGGTCGGCGAGGTCCAGGAGTTCCCCTGGGGCCGCTTCGTCTTCTTCAGCGATCCCGACGGCAACGGCTGGGCAGTGCAGCAGGCCAACGCCCAGGGCTAGATCGATGGCAACCGAAACCGGCTGGGCGGAGGTTTCGGCGGGGCGAATCGGCTACGAGGACAGCGGCGGCGAGGGACCGGTCGTGGTCCTGGTCCCCGGGCTGGCGATGGACGGGCGCCAGTGGCAGGGCGTCGTCGAGGACCTGCGCCGCGACTACCGCTGCCTGCTGCCGACCCTGCCGATGGGCGCCCACCGCGAGCCGATGCGACCGGACGCCGACCTCTCGCTGCGCGGCATGGTGAGGATCCTCGCCGAGTTCCTCGAGTGCCTCGACCTGCGCGACGTCACCCTCTGCTTCAACGACTGGTGCGGCGGCCCGGTGATGATCGCCGACGGTCGCGTCGACCGGGTCGGCAAGCTCGTCTTCGTCTCCTGCGAGGCCTTCGACAACTACCCGCCGGGCCTGGCTGGGCACGCCGCCTGGCTCGCGGCGAAGATCCCCGGCGGCGTGCCCTTGATGCGGGCGACGCTGCTGCGCCCGAGGCTGCGCCAGCTGCCGTTCGTCTTCGGCCAGATGGCAAAGCAGCCGATCCCCGACGAGCTGATCAGGGGCTGGATGGCGCCGCTGCGACGGCGCGAGATCCGCCGTGACTTCCGCAAGTACGCCGGCTCTGCGATGGCGGGCAAGCGCGACCTGCTCGCCGCCACCCCAGCGTTGGCGTCGTTTGAGGGGCCGGTGCTGGTGGCCTGGGACAGCGAGGGCAAGATGATGCCCAACGAGCACGGGCGCAGGCTGGCCGAGGCATTCCCCAACGGCCGCCTGGTGGAGATTCCCGACGCCTACACCCTCGTGCCCCTGGACCAGCCGGCGTTGCTGAGCTCGCACATGCGCGAGTTCCTCGCCGGCTGACGCGCCCTTTGGGGCCGCGGCGCGCGAGAACTAGAGTGAAGGGCGTGGCGATGGCGACGATCACCCAGCGCGGAGCCGGTGCCAACTCGCTCGGCTGAGGTGAGCTTTGGCAGCAGCGCCGGCCGCTGGGTCCTGGCCGTCGCGGTCCTCGGCTCTGGGATGGCCTTCCTCGACGGCACCGTGGTCAACGTCGCCCTGCCCGACATCGGCCGCGACCTCGACGCCTCGACCGCCTCGCTGCAGTGGATCCTCAACGGCTACCTGCTGACCCTCGCCTCGCTGATCCTGCTCGGCGGCTCGCTCGGCGACCGCTACGGCGGCGGCTGATCTTCATCCTCGGCGCCGGCCTGTTCACGCTGGCCTCGCTGCTCTGCGCGCTGGCGCCCAGCGTCGAGATGCTGATCGGCGCCCGGCTCCTGCAGGGGGTCGGCGGCGCCCTGCTGACGCCCGGCAGCCTGGCGATGATCGAGTCCAGCTTCCGCCCCGGCGATCGCGCCCGGGCGATCGGCGCCTGGTCGGGCCTGGGCGGCGTCGCCACGGCGCTGGGACCGCTGCTCGGCGGCTACCTGGTCGAGGCCGTCTCGTGGCGGGCGATCTTCCTGATCAACCTCCCGCTCGGCCTCTTCGTGATCGTGATGGCGAGCCGCCACGTGCCCGAGAGCCGCGACCCGACCGCCAGCGGCCAGCTCGACTTCGGCGGGGCGATCCTGGCGGCCCTGGGCCTCGCCGGAACCACCTACGCCCTGATCGAGGCGCCCGGCCCGTGGCGCCTCGCCGCTGATCCTGGTCGCCGCCATCGGCGGCGTCGCCGCGCTGATCGCCTTCGTCTTCGCCGAGCGCCGCAGCTCGAACCCGATGATGCCGCTGGGCATGTTCTCCTCGCGCCAGTTCAGCGCCGCCAACCTGGTCACCTTCGTCGTCTACGCCGCGCTCGGCGGCGTCTTCTTCCTGCTCGTCGCCTTCCTGCAGATCTCGCTCGGCTACTCGCCGATCGCCGCCGGGGCGGCGTCGCTGCCGGTGACCGCCCTGATGCTGTTCTTCTCGGCTCGCTCGGGCGCCCTGGCCCAGCGCATCGGCGCCCGCATCCCGCTGACCGTCGGCCCGCTGGTGATCGCCCTCGGGCTACTGCTGATGACCCGGATCGACCCCGGCGACAGCTACGTCGCCAGCGTGCTGCCGGCGGTGATCGTCTTCGGGCTCGGCCTCACCCTGGTCGTGGCGCCGGTGACCGCCACCGTCCTCGCCGCCGCCGACTCACGCCACGCGGGGATCGCCTCCGGCATCAACAACGCGGTCTCGCGGGTCGCCGGCCTGCTCGCCGTCGCCGTGCTGCCGGTGATCGCCGGCCTGACCGGCGACAGCTTCTACGACCCGGCGAAGATGACCAGCGGCTTCCACATGGCGATGTTCGCCTGCGCCGGGCTCGCCGCCGCGGGCGGGAATTCTCGCCTGGCTGACGATCAGCTCCGAGGTGCTCGAGGTCGAGCCGCAGGAGAGGATCGCGGAACCCGAGTTCTCCTGCGCGATCGTCGGCACGCCGCTACAACCGTCAAACGAGCCCGTGGCGCCGCCTGCGGCGGCCGAGCGGGCTTAGGTCAGGGCGACCGCTGCCTCGGGGGTGGCGACGCGGAAGCTGAGGCTCTCCTCCAGGTAGAGGTGCACTGCGTCGGCGTCGTGGTGCTCGTAGCCGATCGAGAGGTCCTCGCCGGACTCGAAGAGGAAGTCGCCGCCGCGCATGCTGAGCACCACGGCGCCCCGCAGGCCGGGTGACCAGACGAGCGGGCCGCCGACGATCTCACGCAGGTGCTCGAGCAGCGGGTAGCCGCCGTGCTCGCTGGTCTCGAGCACGCGGGTGTAGGCGTCGGGGCCGAGCGCGAGGCCGTAGGGCCCGTCGACCCCGGCGGCGAGCAGCGCCTCCACCGCCTTGGCGACGTGGAGCGGGTAGCGCTCGCAGTCTTTGCCGAGCTTGATCGCTTTGTGCGGGGAGGCCTCGGCGATGCCGGTGATCCCGGCGGCTTTCCAGCCGTGGAAGACGGCGGCGTTCTCGGCGACCGCGATCTGGTGGGCGGCCTGGTCGAGCGACTCGAGGTCGGCATCCTCGGCGCCGCGATCGGCGTCGGCCAGCTCGGCGCGCGAGACCGCGAACGACGCCCTCAGCTCGACCAGGGCCAGGACCTGGCGCTGGACGCCGGTGACTCCCTTGGCGGGCGGGTTGGCTATCCCCTTGACGCGTCCGAGGTTGGTCGCCGAGTGCTCCCAGCCGTGCGGCCCGGCGAAGTCGACGAGCTTGCGGGCGGCGAGGGCCGGAGCAAGTCGCTCGCTGGCCTCGGAGTCGAGCAGCTCCCAGCCGCTGGCGGTGATCGGCGCGTGCTCGCGCAGCAGGTGGCTCATCAGCCGGATCCTCTCAGGCTGCCGATGCCCAGCGACTCGCCGCCGGAGAGCGGCGCGCCACGCTCGGCCGCGCCCTCGGTCGCCTCCTCCTCGGCCTGCTCGCCATGCTCGACGATGTCGCCCTCCTTGAAGAGGACGCCGGCGGCGATCTCGCGCCACAGCGGCGTCCGCCGCAGCAGGAACTCGAGGTCCATGCAGAAGTGCTTGAACTCCTCGCCCTGGGCGTCGTGCATGATCGCCCGCGCCTCGTCATCGGTCTCGAGCGACATCCGCTGCTCGTACCAGCCAATCGCCTCGGCCTCCTCGGTCAGCGAGGTGCAAAGGCGGGCAAAGGTCCGAGTCTCCTCGGACAGCTCCTCCGCCGGCTCGTGGTACTGGTCGAACCCCACGCCCCCATCTTGCCATGGTCGGAAAGCGAAAGGCTCGCATCGGCTCGCGCTCGCCTTGGCGAGCCAAGTATCCGAACTGTTACGATATATCGCGTTAACTCACGATAGAAGGGTAATCCGATGCACGACAGACACCATTCACACCCGAGGCACTGCGGACCACACCATCGCGAGGAGTTCGCGCGCAGCCGGCCGACGGGGCGCGGTCGAGGCCGCGGTCGCGGCGGGCCCCGGGCGCGGCGCGGCGACGTTCGGACCGCGGTGCTGGCACTGCTCGCCGAGCGGCCGATGCACGGCTACGAGATGATCAAGGAGCTGGAGGAGCGCACCGACGGCGCCTGGACCCCCAGCCCCGGCTCGATCTACCCCACCCTGCAGATGCTCGAGGACGCGGACCTGATCCGCGGCGAGGAGACCGGCGGCAAGCGCCGCTTCACGCTCACCGATGCGGGCAAGGAGGAGCAGGCGTCCCGCGCCGGGGAGACGACCCCGTGGGACGCGGTAAGGGCCGACGCCGACCCGGAGGCGATTCGCCTGCGCGATTCCGTCGTCAAGCTCAACCACGCCTTCGGCCAGATCTTCCACGCCGGTGACGAGGACCAGCAGCGGCGCGTTCGCGAGCTCCTCGACCAGACTCGGCGCAAGGTCTACGCGATCCTCGCCGAGGAGGGCTGAGGCGTCGGCGAGGCCTACTTAAGCTCGACGAGCTGCTGGCCCGCTGGCGCCGCGCGAGGCCTCGGGTCAGCTGCCGACGTAGGCCGCGAGGTGCTCGCCGGTGAGGGTGGAGCCGGCGGCGACGAGGTCGGCGGGCGTGCCCTCGAAGACGATCCGACCGCCATCGTGGCCGGCGCCGGGACCGAGGTCGATGATCCAGTCGGCGTGCGCCATGACCGCCTGATGGTGCTCGATCACGATCACCGATTTGCCGGAGTCGACCAGCCGGTCGAGCAGGCCGAGCAGCTGCTCGACGTTGGCGAGGTGGAGGCCGCTGGTCGGCTCGTCGAGAACGTAGACGCCACCCTTCTCGGCCATGCGGGTGGCCAGCTTGAGCCGCTGTCGCTCGCCAGCCGACAGCGTGGGGAGCGGCTGTCCGATGCCGAGGTAACCGAGCCCGACGTCGGTAAGCCGCTGCAGGACCTTGTCGGCCGCCGGGATCCCCGCCTCGCCGCTGCCGAAGAACTCCTCGGCCTCGCTCACCGACATCGCCAGCACCTGGCTGATGTCCACCCCGCCGAGTTTGTAGTGGAGCACCTCGGCCTGGAACCGCTTCCCCTCGCACTCCTCGCAGACGGAGGCGACGCCGGCCATCATCGCCAGGTCGGTGTAGACGACGCCGGCGCCGTTGCAGTTGGGGCAGGCGCCCTCGGAGTTGGCGCTGAACAGCCCCGGCTTGACGCCGTTGGCCTTCGCGAACGCCTTGCGGATCGGGTCGAGCAGCTTGGTGTAGGTCGCCGGGTTGCTCCTTCGCGAGCCGCGGATCGCGGCCTGGTCGACCGACACCACTCCCTCCCACCCGGCCACCGAGCCGTCGATCAGCGAGCTCTTTCCCGAACCGGCGACGCCGGTCACGACCACCAGCACGCCGAGCGGTATGTCGACGTCGACGTCCCGCAGATTGTGGGTGCAGGCGCCGCGCACCTCCAGCGCCCCCGACGGCGCCCGCACCGATGGCTTCAGCGAAGCCCGGTCGTCCAGGTGCTGCCCGGTCAGGGTGGCGCTGGACCGCAGCCCCTCGACGCTGCCCTCGAACACCACCTCGCCGCCCTCGGAGCCGGCGCGCGGGCCGAGGTCGACGACGTGGTCGGCGATCTCGATCGCCTCCGGCTTGTGCTCGACGACCAGCACCGTGTTGCCCTTGTCGCGCAGTTGCAGCAGCAGCTCGTTCATCCGCTGGATGTCGTGCGGGTGAAGCCCGACGGTCGGCTCGTCGAAGACGTAGGTGACGTCGGTCAGCGATGAGCCGAGCTGGCGGATCATCTTGACGCGCTGTGCCTCGCCGCCCGAGAGCGTGCCCGACGGGCGATCGAGCGAGAGGTAGCCCAGCCCGATCTCGACGAACGAGTCGAGGGTGTGCCCCAGCGCCGCCACCAGCGGCGCCACCGACGGCTCCTTGACGCCGCCGACCCACTCGGCCAGGTCGCTGATCTGCATCGCGCAGGCATCGGCGATGTTGATCCCCTTGATCTTCGACGACCGGGCCGCCTCGCTGAGCCGGGTGCCGCCGCAGTCGGGGCAAGTCGTGAACGTCACCGCCCGCTCGACGAAGGCGCGGACGTGCGGCTGCAGCGCGTCGACGTCCTTGGCCAGGAACGACTTCTGGATCTTCGGGATCAGGCCTTCGTAGGTCAGGTTGACGTCGTCGACCTTGATTTTGGTCGGCTCCTTGTGAAGCAGGTCTTTGAGTTCCCTTTTGGTGAACTTGCCGATCGGCTTGTCCGGGTCGAAGAAGCCGCAGCCGCGGAAGATGCGGCCGTACCAGCCGTCCATGCTGTAGCCGGGGATCGTCAGCGCACCCTCGTTGAGCGACTTGCCCTCGTCGTAGAGCTGGGAGAGGTCGAAGTCGGTGACCGAGCCCCGGCCCTCGCAGCGAGGACACATGCCGCCGGTGCGGCTGAAGCTCGCCTTTACGGTCTTCTTGGCGCCGCGTTCGATCGTGATCGCACCGCTCGCCTTGACCGAGGGGACGTTGAAGGAGAAGGCGTTGGGCGAGCCGATCTGCGGCTTGCCGAGCCGGCTGAAGAGGATGCGCAGCATCGCGTTGGCATCCGTGGCGGTGCCGACCGTGGAGCGGGCGTCGGCGCCCATCCGCTCCTGGTCGACGAGGATCGCCGTCGTCAGCCCGTCGAGCACGTCGACCTCGGGCCGCGCCAGGGTCGGCATGAAGCCCTGCACGAAGGCGCTGTAGGTCTCGTTGATCAACCGCTGCGACTCGGCGGCGATCGTGCCGAACACCAGCGAGCTCTTGCCTGAGCCGGAGACGCCGGTGAACGCCGTCAGCCGCCGCTTGGGGATCTCAACGCTGACGTCCTTGAGGTTGTTCACCCGCGCGCCCCGCACGCGGATCAGGTCGTGGCTGTCGGCAGCCTGCGGCACGGGCGGCCGCGTGCCCTTCCTCGTCGCCGTGCTCATCGTCTCTCCGGGTCGGCAGTCATCGTCATCGGTCCTGAAGCAGCCCGAGGAGGTTGCCTTCGGGGTTCGTGATGTCCATGACGGTCATGCTAAGCGAGGCTCGGTCACCGAGCTCCCGACTCCCGATCGGTCCGGTCGGCTGTCGGGCCGGAGGCTGGCTTACCAGAGCCTTAAGAGCTCAACCAACCCATGCCCCACCACAACCAAAACGGGCGCCGGGTTGCCCCGGCGCCCGCATGTCTTCACATCTACTAACTACTTATGCTTTTACGGATTTTCAGCGTCGTTTTTCCTCACCGCCGCAGCGCTGCCGATGAAGGCGGTGTTGGTCAGGATCGCGGTGTTTTTGCCAGCCGCGGCAGGCAGGCCGCTGGAGACGTTGACGATCGGGTCGAGGATGAAGGACAGGGCCCCTCCACAACCTTCTGCCCCAGGGGCTTTCCAGGCGTTGTCGACCAGTTTGGCCCCTTTGGCTTCGGCGATCCGGCCTTCCTCGAGGAATTCGATCGTCCCGGCGGAGCCTTTGATCGCTTTGTTGGGCCCAGGTGGGCTGGTTTCCCCGGTGGTCAGTTCCCAGATGATCGGCGTGGTCGAGGAGCCGACGTAACAGGATTCACCGAGGAAGGGGTTTTCCAGGTGGATCTTGATCGGCAAGATCAGCGCCGGGCCGAGTTCGCCGGCGAGGTTGTTTTCGCTGACCAGGATCTCGCTCGCCGGTTTGGCCAGCTGCAGGGTCGCGTTGACCCCGGTGAGGGGGCCTTCGAGCGCGGCTTCGCAGCTGATCCGCACCAAGAAGTTGGCGATTTCTTTGCAGTTGAGAAGGCCGGCGAGGCCGCCGGGGACGTTCTGGGGGGCTTCGGAGAGGGTGATGCCGTTGCTGGCGGCGAAGAATTTGGCGAAGCCCGATTCTTCGATCACCCCGTAGCCGCCCTGCAGCACCGCCGGTTTGGTGATCGGCACCGTCTTTGAGCCGAGCACGACTTCACCGCCTTCGGTGGTCGCGAAGAGGCATTTCTTGACTTCGGTGTTCGGGTAGGGGCACTGGGCGAACCTGGTGTAGTTGCCGGTCAGGGTCGCCGAGGCGCTGCTGGCGAAGCCGAGCGCGGCGAGCGCGACTAGAGCCAGCGCCGTCGCCACCGCCTTGGTTTTGTTGCGTCGCATTCTCTTCTCCCCATCTGTTCGTGGTTTGGGTGCTTTGACTGGGTGGATTCCTGCTCTTTCTGAGCCAACCGAGCCCCGTGGGCGCCGGGGGACCTTCCCCCGGCGCCCGCGGGCGCTTCACGCTTGGCCAGCTGTCAGCCCCTTAGGGGTTTTCAGCGTTGTTTTTCCTCACCGCCGCCGCCGAGGCGACGAAGATGTCGTTGCCCAGGATCGCCGTGTTTTTGCCAGCCGCAGCGGGCAGGGCGCTCGAGAGATTGACGATCGGGTCGATCAGGAAGGAGAAGATGCCTCCGCAGCCGCTGGCGCCGGGCGCAGCCCAGGCGTTGTCGACCAGTTTGGCCCCTTTGGCTTCCAGGATCCGGCCTTCCTCGAGGAATTCGATCGTCCCGGCGGAGCCTTTGATCGCTTTGTTGGGCCCGGGAGGGGCGGTTTCGCCGGTGGTCAGGTTCCAGTAGATCGGCGAGGTCGAGGAGCCGACGTAGCACGATTCACCCAGGAACGGGTTTTCCAGGCGGATCTTGATCGGCAGTTTCAGCGCCGTGCCGAGTTCGCCGCCGAGGTTGTTTTCGCTGACCAGGATCTCATTTGCCGGCCTTGCCAGCTCCAGGGTCGAGTTGACCCCGGTGAGGCCGTTTTCGAAGGTGACTTCGCAGCTGATCCGCAGCAGGAAGTTGCTGATTTCTTTGCAGTTGACGAAGCCGGCGAGGCCGCCGGGGACGTTCTGGGGGGCTTTGGAGAGGGTGATGCCGTTGGTGGCTTCGTAGAATTTGGAGAAGCCGGATTCCTGAATCGCTCCGTAGCCGCCCTGCAGCACTGCCGGTTTGAGGATCGGCACTTTCTTGTTGCCGAGCACGACTTCACCGCTTGAGGTGGTCGAGTAGATGCATTTTTTGACTTCGAGGTTGCTGTAGGGGCACTGGGCGAATTTGGTGTAGTTGCCGGTCAGTTTCGCCGAAGCGCTGCCGGCGAAGCCGAGCGCGGCCAACGCGACCAGCGCCAGCGCCGTTGCCAGCGCCTTGGTCCTGTTTCGATGCTTTTTCATGTCTCCCTTTGCATTTTTGGTTTGGGTGTTGAGCGGTAGAAGCTTTTTGGCGCCCTCAGCCGCGCACGTAGGTGGCGGGCAAGAGCCCGACGTTGCCCGAGATCTGGAGCACTTCTTTGCGCAGCTCACGCGGGTCAAAGCCGCGCTTTGCCCCCAGCGAGCTGGGCAGCGCGTAGAGGGCGAACATGTAGGTTTCGCCTTGGGGCGGGCAGATCGAGTAGCCGAGCTTGCCGAAGCTGTTTTGGCCGAGGACCGAGCCCTTGGGCAGGTGATCGGATTCGAGGCTTTGAAGGCCGGGGTCGATCCCCGCCACGGCCCAGTCAAAGAAGAGCTTTCCCCCACCGGCTGCACGTTCATCGCAAACAGCGCCAGCTCGGCGGTGCCCGCTGGGATCCCCGCCCAGCGAAGCGGCGGCGGGGAGTCCTTGCCGTCGCAGGTGTAGGTGGAGGGGATCGCGCCGATCGAGCCAGAGGGCGGGATCGCCGGGCTCTGCAGGGCCATGTCGGCCACGGTCGCGTGGGCGAGCTCGGCCGGGGTCGGAGCGGGCTCGGTGGGGCCTTTGGGCACGACGACGCGCGAGCCGTGCTTGCCCCCAGAGCCGGGGCCCGCGGCGGGCGAGCTCGCTGCCGATCGCGCCTGGGCGGGGCTCTCACCTGGAGCCGAGGAGGCCGCCTGCTCCGAGGAGGCCTGCTCGGCTCCCTTGGCATCGGCTGCGTTCGTCCCCCCCGCGCTTGGCGCGGAGGAGGCGGGCGCGCTCCCCGTCTGGGCCGCCGAGGAGGCATCAGAGCCTCCCCCGCAACCCGAGACGGCGAGCGCCGCCGTGATCGCGAGCGCCGAGAGGATCCCGGCGCTCGCGATTTTGGGCAGTGGCGCTATGAGACGCTCAGCGCCTGTTCTCTGTGCCATTCGAAGCCTTCCGTTGGGAAGACGCCGTTCCATTCGATTTTCTGGCTGAGCGCTTTCAGTTCTGTTTTGGAGGCGCTCAGGGTGCTCGCGTTGAAGGTGGCGGTTTCTGCCACGTTGTCGATCGAGCCGCCGGCCGACCCGGTCACCGTGACCAGGGTTTCGCCCAGCACGCATTCTTCACCGCCGTAGAGGATGCCGACTTTGACCCCTTCGATGATGATGTAGGGGACGGTTGACACCGTGGTCAGTTTCGATGCCCACGGCAGTTTTTCCGCGCCAATCGAGTCGACCGTGCAGGCACTGCTGTTGGTGGAGCATTCAAACAGGGGAACTTCTGTGACTTCCCCTTTGCCGAGCCCAGCGCTGTTTGAGATCGACAGTTTGTAGAGGAAATTGGCGCATTTGGTGGTCAGGCCCGGCACCGTCATGCTGCTCGAGATCGCCGCTCCGACCACTGTTTCTTTGCCGGTCAGTTCGGTGCTGTTGAACTTCCAGACGGGACTGGCGCTGGCCGAGCTCGCGAACATGGCGCTGATCACCAGCGCCGCAACCGCGGCTGCCCAGAAGATGCTCTTTGTCTTGCGATTCATTGTCTCATCTCCTTTCGTGGTGATCGGGCTAGGGGTTTTCTGCGTCATTTTTTCTCACCGCCGCGGCAGAGCCGACGAAGATCGTGTTGTTCAAGATCGCCGTGTTGTTGCCTTTGGTGGTGGTCCCGAGCTGGCTGTTGATGATCGGGTTGACCAGGAAGCTGAGGATGCCGCCGCAGCCGCTGGCCCCAGGTGCAGACCAGTTGTTGTCGACGAGTTTGGCCCCTTTGGCTTCCAGGATCCGGCCTTCCTCGAGGAATTCGATCGTCCCGGCGGTGCCTTTGATCGCTTTGTTGGGCAGCGAGGGAGCGGTTTCGCCCGTGGTCAGTTCCCAGGTGACCGGCGAGGTGGTGGAGCCGACGTAGCATTTTTTGCCCAGGAAGGGGTTTTCCAGGTGCAGCATGACCGGCAGTTTCAGCGCCGTGCCGAGTTCGCCGGCAAGGCCGTTTTCGCTGACCAGGATGTCGGTTGCCGGTTTGGCCAGTTCGAGGGTCGAGGTGAGGCCGGTCAGTTTGTTTTCAAAGAAGAATTTGATCAGCGCCGTGACCAGGGCCGGCCCGCCTTTTTCGGGCACGATGCCCGCCAGGCCACCCGGCACGTTCTGGGAGGCTTTGGAGAGGGTGATGCCGTCGGTGGCGGCGTAGAATTTGGAGAAGCCCGATTCTTCGAGTTTGCCGTAGCCGCCCTTGAGGACGACGGCTTTTTCGATCGGCACCGTCTTTTTGCCGAGGATGACTTCGCCGCTGTTGGTCGTCGAGTAGATGCATTTTTTGACTTCCAGGTTGCTGAAGGGGCACTGGGCGAATTTGGTGTAGTTGCCTACCAGTTTCGCCGAAGCGCTGCCGGCGAAGCCGAGCGCGGCAACGGCCACGACGACCAGCGCCGTTGCCACCGCCCTCGTTCTGTTCTTATTCATGACTGGGTTGCTCCTATTCCTTGCTGGGGGTTGGACTGGATATCCACTTCCGGTAAAGCTCTGAGCCAGGGAGAAGTGATCGGGCCTCAGCGGCGTTTGCCCCCGCGCTTTTGCTTTTGCGGCTTGGGGCAATCGGCCTTCATCAGCGGCTTGGTGTCATAGGTCTTGCCGTTTTGGCCGGTGAGGGAGACCGTGGCGCGGTGGGTGCCCTTGCAGATGTTGGTCGAGTTCTGAAAGAGGCCCTTCTTGGCGCCCTGCAGGGTGACGATGAGCTTGGTGAGCGGCGCGTCGGGGACGGTTTCCACGGTGGTTCTGAGGCCGCCGTTTACCGAGTCGACGCGACCGACGCCGTCGATCGCGATCGGCTGGCTCGGTGGGCCCCTAAGCGCTGCGACCGCGTCGGGCAGCTGGTGGCTTGAGGAGCGCAGGTAGATCGGGCCCTGCAGCGGGTAGTCAAGCAGCGGGCTGATCGCCTTGACGTGGCCGTAGACCGCGCCCGCCGGGCACTGGTTGGCGGCGTATTGGACCCGGGTGCAGATCGTGCGGAAGTGGCTTTGGTCGATGAACTCCGATTTGGGCAAGGCCAAGACGATGCGCTTGGTGTTGGCTTCGCCGGGCTTGGCGGTGAAGACGACGCGAAAGCGCGGATGTCCGCCGCGGTGGATCGGGCCGAAGAGGCGGGTGGTCAGCTTCGGCTTGTAGGGGAGGGATTTGCAGCCGCCCACCTGGAAGCGCTCGCTGAGCGCCGCGGCGGACCCCAGGGTCGAGGTCAGCGAGCCGGCGAAGGCCTTTTCAGCGCAAGAGGTCGGGTTGAGGGTGAAGTTGGGGCGGGAGACCTTCATCGCGATCGAGCGCAGGTCGAGCGGGATGCCGTCGATGATCGTTGGCAGCGGATCGGAGACGACGCGGCCCTGGGCGGTGGTGGGGTCGAGGAAGATCGCCGCCCGCGAGACGACCGTGCCGAGGTCAAAGGGCCCGGCCACCGCGGGGGCGATGATCGCCAGCGAGAGCGGGGCGCCTTTGTAGGGGCCTGCCAGGTAGGCGTGGGCCTGGGTGTAGTAGGGGGTTGGGCCGGCGCCGGCGCCGACGGTCACCACTCCCACCTCTGAGCTTGCCGGGCAGCTTGGGTCGGCTTGCTCGGCGGCGCCCTGGTTGGGCTGTTCGCGGGCCTTTGCCTTGGCGATCTGTGCCTCTGGGCAGGAGGCGGTGCCGGCGAGGCGGGCCGAGAGGCCCGGCGGCAGGGTGGTGTCGATCTTGGCCAGGCGCTGGGAGCCGTCTTGGCGGGTCAGCTTGAAGACGAGCGGGCTGTATTTGCCTGCTTGGGGGGAGACCGTGCCGGCCGTGAGGACCGGCTTGTTTGGCATCTGGGCCTCTGTGGTGGGGCAGGGGCCTGCGGTGGGGGGGGCGGTGGGAGCAAAGGAATCGGTGAGATGCACGCTCGGCGCTTCAGGGGCGCTCCAGGGGGTCAGCTCCGCGGTGCTGGTTTGAGTGGTGCAAGTGGGTGGAGTAACGAACGCCCCCCTAGCACCCCCGAAAAGGTGGGCTTTGAAGTCTTCCAGCGGCAGCTCGGGGTTTTCCTCAAAGCGCGTCGTGATCTGCCCGGTGACTGGGTCCAGCTCGCCTTTGCCAGCGAGCTTGGCGACGATCCCGGTCTTTTCGTCTTCGACCACCAGGTAGACGGCTACCAGCGAGTCGAAGGGGTTTTGGAAGGGCTTGGCGAGGTAGATCGAGCCGTGCAGGGGCTCGGGGATCGGTTCGCCGGTTTCGGGGTCCTTTTCGACTTCGTGATCGGGGTTTCGCTGCACCAAGAGCGGCGAGCTGACTTCGATCGTGCCGAGCTTGGCCGCCTCGGGGCAGCTTTGTGGGGTCTTGTCGAAGTGGACCCCCGCTTCTTGCTTGAAGCCGATCTGATCCAAGCTGCAGGCGCCGAGGCCCGATGCCTGGGAGGGGTTGACCGCCATCCCCGCGGGGAAGGTGATCGTGGCGTCTTTGAGCGCGGCCGTGGAGCGGTCTTTGAGGTTGAAGTCCTGGGGCTGGTGCAGGGTGATGTCGATGCCCGAGGGGGAGTCGGTGAGGTTTGTTGTCGGACGGGCTTTGATCTTCGGTTCGAAGGCGAGCCCACCGCAGTCTTCGGTTGAGCGCGGGGTGCCGGCGAGATCGGCGCTCTCATAGCTCGCTTCGTGCCCGACGCCAGGTTCCTCCCAGCTGTCGGCCAGGCCCTTGAAGAGGGTCGGTTTGCCCGGGCAGTCGCCTGGTGTGGTCAGGAAGGCGGTGTCTTGGTGGGGAACAGTGCAGGGTTCGCCGCCGCCTTTGCCGTCGGGTTTGAAGCCAGCTATTTGACAGACTCCGCGAACCTCTGAGTGCGCATCGCTGGAGGGATCGCCCCAGATCTGCGCCTGCACTTTGAAGATCGGCGTCCCCCCCAACGCCAGCGCGTCGTGGCTGGCGCTCGAGATCCCGTAGTCGCTCTCGCTGCGCACTTCCCCTTTGATGTGCAAGAAGAAGCCGACCCCGGCCGCGTTGGTGCCGAAAACCGCCGGGGCGCCCGGCGGGGGCACCATCGCGTAGAGGTTGCTGGCGACGATGATACCCCCTTTCTGGCCCAGTAGCGTCATCAGGTCGATCAGGCCGACCTGGGAGCCTTCCGGGCATTTTTCGTCGCTGGTCAGCTCGGCCTCGGTGCAGAGCACCGGCGTCGCCGCCGGATCGCCGATCAGCCCTCTTGGCAGGTCAGCGACGATGTCGCGCGGGTGCCCGGAGCCTGTGAAGCCATCGCCGGGGTTCTCAACGGGAAAGCTGAGGTCGACCGTCAGCTGGTAGGGGTGGGTGCCCGCCGCCGTGGCGGGCAGGCCGTCTTCGTCGTTGAGCGGCGCGCTGAAGTCGGGTGAGAGCTCAAAGGGCACCGGGTCGGCGCTGATCGGCGTCGACACCATTGCAGTGGCCTTCAGGTTTGCGCCTCCCCCTTCCACGCTCGTCTCGGCGCTCAGCGTTTCCCCTGCCGATCCCGGTGAGACTTCGACCGAGAGCAGAACGCTGAGCACGCGCCCTGGGTGGACCGCTTCCGTGGTCGTGCAGGTGACGATCGGCGCTTCGATCTCGCATTTGAATTCCGAGCCGAAGCTCCGGTCATCGCTGTCGACTGAGGCCGCGATCGGGGTGAGGCCGCTTGGCAGGGTCGCCTTGAAGACGGTCGGATCGCCGTTGCTCGACGCGGCGCCGACGTTGGTCGCGGCCAGCTGGTATTCGCTATTCGCCCCGGGAGCGAAGTTGGCCGGCATCGGCGTCGCAGTCAGCTTCCAGGCGGGGGCCGCGGCGCCGCCCGCCGCCGCCGCGATCGCTCCGGCGGCCCCAGCGGCATCGCCATCGCTGCTGGAAGTGCGGCCTTGCGGCTCCTCGCCACCCCCTGCGCTCACCCTGGGCGCGACAACGCTGCGCTTCCTCGCCCCGCTCTTTTTCTTCTGTCCCTTTTTTGTGTGCTTCCTGGCCTTCTTCTTGTGTTGGCGCTTGGGCTTGGGATCGCCGGGACCCACGAAGCTGGCGCTGCCCGCCGATTCAGAGGCCGGCGGCGTGCTCGGCGGCCCCTGGCAGGCGTCTGAGCTTTCACAAGGCGCCGGCGGCGGCGGGTTCTGTGAAGGAAGCCCCCCACCCACCTTCGCGTCATAGAGGTCGAGCAGCTCATCTTTGTCTTGGCCGACCAGGCCCTCACGGGTGAAGATGAAGGCGTCCTCGCCACTGGCCGAGGCATCGGCGAAGAAGGAGGGATACGTGTCCTTGCCGCTGGAGAGCAGGTATAGGCAGCCGCCGTTTGGGGGGCTGAAGCTGGGGGCCCCTTCCTTGCAGCTGCCCTTGCCCGGCGCCTCCCACTCATAGACGTCGAGGCAGGCCGGGAAGCCCTGTGCTTGGGAGCCCACCGCGGGGCAGCCAGCCACACCGTTGGTGTCGGCGCTGACCAGCGCCTGGGTCGTCTCGAAGAAGACCCGGTTGGCGTCGGCGGAGAGGTTGCGCGAAGCGACCGAGGCCGGCAGAGGGGGCTTGGCGGCAGAGGGCGCGATCAGCCCGCCGAGGAAACTACCCCCGGCAATCGGCGAAGAGCCAGTCGGGTCGCAGGTAACGCAGCGCAGTGGCTCGGGGTCGCCTACCCGGTAGCGGTAGAGCTCGGGGTGGCCTTCGCTGTCATAGGCGGTGAGCTTTTCCTGGGAGCGAAAGAGCAGCGTGCGCCCGTCGGCGCTAACGCTTGCCGTCTTGCTGAAGTAGGGCTCGCCGAGGAAGACCCCCGATGGCGTCCCCGTCCAGTTGGTCGCGTCCATCTGCAGGCCACCGCCGCCGATGTCGAGGCGGGCGATGAAGCTCACCTGCCTGTCGTGCCAGAGATAGAGGTTGCAGGCGCCGCTCAATGAGTCAAAGCTCTTTCCAGCGCAATCTCCCGGCTCCACTGCCCCCGAGCCCCCCAGCACCCCGTTGGCGGCGAAGTAGACGACAGAGCCATCCTCGGAGGCGCCCAGGACGCCCTTCACGTCTGCCCCGTTGCCATCTGGGTCGGGCGTGAGGTCGACGAGACGCTGGCCCGCGGGCTTGCCTGCCTCGAAGCGGTAGAGGTCGTTGCCGGGGTTGTCGGCGCTGAAGGGAACGCTTGACCAGTAGATGTGAGCCCCGTCTACTGCCACCCCCTGCGGGCTCGGCACGTCTTCGATGAACGCTTCTTCGCGCGGTTCCTCGCGGTGAAGCCCCGCCCGCCCGATCGTGTCCTTGTCGGCCTCGCTCCAGTAGATGTGGTTGGCGTCCAGGGCGACACCTGCGACTTCGCCCTGGATCGGGATGAAGTCTGCGGGACCTCCTTCGAGGTTCGTTTCACCAATGTATTCACCGCTTGGTTCTTCCAGGCTGAAGACGATATGCGTCCCATCGACCGCAATCGCCCGCGGGAAGGCGCAGGTGCAGAAGGTGCGGAAGAGCGGATCGGCTCCACCGCCGTCGATCCCCGTCCGCCCGATGCTATGGCCGCTTTGGTTGGTCCAGTAGACGTGTCCGCCGTCGACCGCCACCCCCTGCGGATCGCCGGCGCCGCTGATGAAGTCCTCTTTCACTTCTGCGCCATCGGTGAGTTTGGCCCGGCCAATCGTCCCTTCGGGGTCGGCCCAGTAGACGTATTCGGCGTCCACCGCTACCGCGACGGGGTTGACGTCGGTGATGAAGTCGTCTTTGACTTCGCTGCCATCCAGGTTGGCGCGCTCGATCGCCCCCGCTTTGGGATCGGCCCAGTAGATGTGGGCGCCGTCCACGGCGATCCCCGAGCCGTTGGCGGCGGGGATGAGTTTTTCGTCCTCGATCGTCCCCCCAAGGCTCGCCCGATCGATCGAGGGCGGCAGCGGTGGTGGGAATTCGGGGCCTGTGTTGGCATCGTTGGTCAGCTTCTCGGGGCTGGTGAAGAAGGCCGCCGAGCCATCAGGGGTCGCGGTCATGAAGACCGCCGGGCGCGGTCCTGCCGCGTCGCGACCGCCGGGCCCCAAGCCGTTGGTCTTCTGTGAGGCCGAGACCTTGATCGTGCAGGCCAGGGCGGGGTCGGCGCACTCGCCTTCGTCGAGCGGGCTTTGCGCTTTGGTCGGGTTGCGGCGCAGATAGAGCTGCCCCGTGCCCGCGGCGGTGAAGTAGATCGAGCCGTCGGCTGTGATCGCGTGCTCACCCTGGATGTAATAGTCGCGGGCGGCGCCGCCCCTATTCAGTGTGCCCTGGGTCGATCCGAGGACCCAGTCATAGGGGCCGGCGAAGGCGCCTTTGGGCAGGGCCGCTTCGGTTTCGGCTTTGCTGTTCAGGACGCCAGCGAGGCTGAGCTGGCCGCTGGCGCGGTCCCAGGCATAGACGTTGGAGCGGCCTTCGATCCCCGCTGGCGTCGTCCCCAGCGCCGTCTTGGATTCAAAGACGATCTCTCCCCCGTCCTCTGTGGCGCCGGCGAAGGAGTAGGCGGCTTTGTTCGCGTAGGGGGCGATCTCTCGCGGCGGGCCGCCGGCACTGGGGCGGGCCAAGAGCGCCGTGCTGCGCGGGTTGCCGAATTGGGTCGCGGTTACGAAGAACTCTGAGAAGTCAGGTAGCCAGCCGATCACCCCGGAGAGCTGACCCATGTTCTCCGGCGCCAGCAGGCCCTGGGTCGACCAGTCCCCTGCTCCGCGAGAGCCGAGGTATGGGGGAATCGTCTGCGCCCCGACCCCGCCGGGGATGCCCGAGGTGCTGAGGAAGATGGCCCCGCCGCCATTCGAGGCGGCTTTGGCATAGGAGAAGGTGGCGAGAGCATCGCCGGCGTTCTTGTCCACCGGGGAGACCTGCTCATAGGCGCGCGCGTCGGGCAGGCCCTCAATCGAGGCCAAGAAGGTGGCGAAGGGCTTGTCGGGGCTGAAGAGGTAGCCGCCCGACTCGGGGTTTTTGGCCGCTACCCGGAAGTGGTAGGTCGTTGCTTCGCTGAGGCCCGTGACGTCGACGGAGACCGAGACCTGGGAGCCTCCAATGGGGATGCTGCCGTCGGGGACCGGCATCTTCGTGCAGGATGCAGGGCATTCGCTCGTGCCGTATTCGAAGTGATAGCTCGTCGCTTTCCCGCCCGGGTTTATTTCGGCCTTCAGAACCACCGAGGTGGTTGAGGTAGGTGTAAATGACGTGCCAAGGATCACCGGCGGCGCCGCATGAACGCTGGTCGCCGCGAGCGCCATCAGACCAAGGGCCAGCGCGAGCGTGGCTGGTATCGCATGGCGTCTCATCGGTGATCCTCCCTTTTGCTTGCTGCGTAGATGCTCGATCGTCCCCTTGAAGCCCACCCGGGCGGCGGTCGCCGCCCGGGTGCTTTGGCTTGCGTCCTTTATCCAGTTACCGCCCAGGTGCCTATGCCAAAGCCGACGCCTTCCATGACGAAATGGAGGGCCGCGCCAGCGCGCGAGGCTCCTTCGTCCTCTGCGCCGAATTTCGACAACCTGACGATTCCGTCGAGTTTCGCGTTGATCAAGCTTTCCAGCGATTCGCCTTCAAATGATTTGAAGAACACGCACAGTTCGCCAGGGGGGGCACTAGGATTGGCGTAGAACGCTGTGCATTTTTCCGCGAAGTCAGCATCGCTGAATAGATGGACCTTTTCCCGTGGGAGGGCCGCGGCGAGCTTGATCGGGAATGAAATCGGCGCGTAGACACCTTCGGTGTCTGCTGTCGTGCCCGAGAACGCCCAGGTGCCGGTCTCGGTGGCCCCAGCCGGTAGCACGTTGTTCGGGGTCCAGGGTTGGCCTTCCGCGCCTGCCTGCCCTTCTTTGCCGTTGCAGATTTCGGTGCCCGAGGCGCCTTCCATCCCCACGATCGCGCCACCACGTTCTTCGCATTCTGCTTCTTCGAGCGGGACTTCGGTCACGAACGCGCTTTTGCCCTGCGCGCCTGTCGTGCCGGTGTCTCCCTTGGCGCCTACATCTCCCTTGGCGCCAGCTGCGCCGGGGAGGCCTTGGGGTCCAGCTGGGCCCTGTGGGCCAGCTGGACCTGGCTTGCCCGGTTTGCCCTGCTTTCCGCGTGGGCCCTGCTTGGCCGAAGCCGTCGCGTTGCCCCCGCCACCTGAATTGGTCGCGGCGTAGGCGCCGCCTCCTAGGGCGACGATCAGCGCTGTGACCGCCACGATCAGACCGGCTGTCCCGATCTGCTCACGCATCCTTTGCAACATCAGCTACCCCTCCTCTTTCACGGCCGGCGAGACCGCCCGCTTTGTTTTCCCTGAAAAAGCCTTGGCTGCGAACTTCCTCGCCGCCCCCTGCTCTTTGAAACCCATTCCCAGCCCCTTCCTGCGCGCTTCGTGCTGCTTGCTTCACTCTTGCTTCCCCCTGGCACCCCGACTGGCCTGGACCGCGCCGAAGCGCGGTCCAGGCCTGTTGGGGTGTTTCATCCACGTTAGACGCGAACTGTGCATCACACCGTGGTTAGTCTTTGGTGATTCCCACCCCGCTCCATTTCTGGCCCGCTAACGTTCCTGCCGGATCAAGCTTCAGCCACTCGCTGCCGTCAATCGTCGCCGGATTGACACCGAAGAACAGTCCGTTTTTGAACGACCCGGTCCATAACGCGACGTTTTCGGGTGCCTGCTGAATTAAGTGTTTGACCACTTCGGTTTCAAACCCATTTGTTTCGGCTTCGGGCGATACCGGTTTGCAACCTTCGATCACTGCGTGGCCTGTAACTGGAATACTTAGGCCGAATGCGCATTCTTCTCCAAGATGAATGGAGGTGAAATTTAAAGTACCGTCTGCCGGTGAGAATAAGTCATATGTTTTTTCGTCGCCTAAGTGTTTGAAAAGTAAGTCTTTGACTTTGGCCACGATCGGTTCTAATGGTTTGCATGTTTTTATCTCAACTGCTACACCGCCATTTAAAGTGAAGAACTTGCAGTTTTCGCTGAATTCGAGTTTGCCCGTGCTTTTTCCTTCAAGTAGGAGCAATCCTTCCGAAACCGTTAGTTTTTCGCAGGTAATGTGGATTGGAGTGTTTCCCACTTTCGATAAAAGCTTAAAGAGCGCTGAATCTTTTTCGCCAACGATTTTCGCTGTTGCATCAGTGATGGCCGCTCCGTTGTGTTTCCAGGTCCCTTTCGCCTGGGCAGACGCTGCGAATGCCATCAGGCCGAGGGCGGCCACCAGACACAGGCCGATCACCCCGAGTCCATGCTTTCTGTGAGTCATTCTTTTGATTCCTCTCACTATTAGTTACGGTTTGATGGTTCTTCCTGCGGTGCAGGCGAGAGTGAGTACCCCCGCCGTACCGAGAGGAGCATCCCACTCATGCTTGAATCTCCAAGCACCTGGATGGTCTGGTTTTCTCTTTGCTCGTTGCCCCTTCGCATGCCGCTTGCAGCCTCAGATTGGGCGAGATGGAAACTGTGAAATGGAAAACTGGGCGGGCGGATTTTGGCCTCATTCCGACTGCTCGTCGCTGATCGCGACTATCGCTGCTGCGGAGCCGATCGCTGGAGTCAGGGCGAGGTAGCCCAGGGTCGCGGCTATCTGTGGCCGCTGCTGGATCAAAGTCCTGAGGACGTGCTTGTGGAATAGGCCCCAGACTGCGCCGGCGGATGCTTCAGCCACCAGGTCACTTGCGCGCAAATCGAGTGGTGCGCTATCGCGCAGCTGCTGGGCCACTCCGGTGACGAGGCGCAGGCGAGCCCGCGAACCCTTGGAGCCCATCGGGAAGTCGTCGGCGAAACACACACCCGCGAGCAGGGGGTCGGCCGCGATCTGGTCGCACAGCGAAGAGATCGCACGGTAGACGCCGCCGGACCAGGTACGGCCAGCGGCCTGGGCGCGGGCGGCGTTGGCAACGGCCTCGGCGGCTCGCTGCTCGACCGCCACCAGGAAGCATTCTTCGACGCCGTCGAAGTTGGCGTTGAAGGTCTTGCGCGAGACGCCAGCGCCTATGCGGATGCGCGAAACCGTCAGGTTCGAATAGCCGTCGACAGAGAGCTTGGCGACCGCCGCGAGGATGCTGGCGCGGTCGCCGACGTCGATCTCCTTGATGTCAACCTCGGCCTGCGCTTTCAGGGCGGAGTTCCGCCAGACGGTTCCAACGTCGAGCCCGGCCAGGGACGCGGTTGAAACCGACGGAAAGCTCATCGCCCAATCCATCAGCTCACCCCCCACCCCCATCTCCGCCACCCTGCCTTCGACCAGACGGGTTCGCGACACCCCCACGATGCCGGCCATCATCCCTTCGACCAGGAGTGCGGGTACCTCCATTCCCTCGGGGGCGCGAGCAAAGCTCTCACCGACGATGCCGGCAAAGGTCGCCTCCGCTCGCCGAGCCTGCTCGAGCGCGACGGACCTGCCCGCGTATGCATCGACCAGCGCCAGATGCGCCGCGTCGGGCTGCTGCTTCATCCAACGGGCAAAGCCGCCGTACATCAGACGCGGTCGCTGCCGCCAGTCATTCTCATCAGCCTGGGAGGAGATCAGGCCGCGCGTCCCACCCTGGAGCACCATTTCATGCGTGCGAAGAAAGCAGTCCTCTTTGCTGTCGAAGCGTTCGTAGAAGGCACGAGAGGAAACCCCTGCTACCCGCACGAGCTCCCGCACCTTGACCGATCCATAGCCGTGCCTGGCGACGATCTCAACCATCGCGGCCTGGATCCGGGTGCGCTGACTGTCGGCTACTACCGAACCGTGTCTCCCGGGCCCTGGTTTGAGCTTTTCGTACTGAGCCCCGGCGGGGGGGGGGCTGCGGCGGTTCACGCGCCGCGGACATCGGCCCGCTCCGTCCCTCGACACCGCACCAAGGTTGCCTCTCTCGTCAGCCTCCTAGAGTACCTAGAAGTACTCTAGTCGTACCAGAGCCGGACCTTGCTTTCAAATGCAAAGGTTTTCTAACCGGGGGGTCGACTGCAGAAGCGGAAGAGCTTCGCGGCGAAATTATCCTGCAAATGGGCAGGTATAAGCCCTTGGACGCAGCGGAAGCAGCGTAGGCGAAAAGGGAAATCCGTTCAACAAGCAAAACGGGGAGAGGCGCTCAGCGCGCCCCTCCCCCATGTCCCACCTGAGTCTAGAAGTGGACGATCGGGATGATCAGGATCGCGACGATGTTGGCGACCTTGATCATCGGGTTGATCGCCGGGCCGGCGGTGTCCTTGTAGGGATCGCCGACGGTGTCGCCGGTGACCGAGGCTGCGTGGGCCTCTGAGCCCTTGCCGCCGTGGGCGCCGTCCTCGATCAGCTTCTTGGCGTTGTCCCAGGCGCCGCCGCCCGCGGTCATCGAGATCGCGGCGAAGAGGCCGACGACGATGACGCCGATCAGCAGGCCGCCGAGCGCGTCGACGCTGAGCAGGCCGACGATGACGGGAACGACGATCGGGATCAGCGAGGGAAGGATCATCTCCTTCTGCGCCGCCAGGGTGACGATGCTGACCGTCTTGGCGTAGTCGGGCTTTTCGGTGCCCTCCATGATCCCCGGGTGCTCGCGGAACTGCTCGCGAACCTGTTCGACCACCTCGCCGCCGGCGCGGCCGACCGCCTCGATCGCGAAGGCGGCGAAGAGGTAGACCATCATGCCGCCGATGATCAGCCCGATCAGCACGTCCGGGCTGGTGAGGTTGAAGAGCGCCGTTGAGGTCGAAGCCGGCCGGCGCCTCGCTCCGCCAGTTCGCTCTTGAAGGCGGCGAACAGCACCAGCGCGGCGAGCGCGGCGGAGCCGATCGCGTAACCCTTGGTGACCGCCTTGGTCGTGTTGCCGACCGCGTCGAGCGGATCGGTGACGTTGCGCACCTCCTCGGGCAGGTCGGCCATCTCGGCGATGCCGCCGGCGTTGTCGGTGATCGGCCCGAAGGCGTCGAGGGCGACGATCAGGCCGCAGAGCGAGAGCTGCGCCCATCACGGCGATGCCGATGCCGTAGATGCCGGCCAGCTCGTTGGCGCCGAGGATCGCCAGCGCGATCACCAGCGCCGGCGCGGCGGTCGACTGGAAGCCCTGGGCGAGCCCCTGGATGATGTTGGTCGCGTGACCGGTCTCCGACGCCTTGGCGATCGTCTTCACCGGGCGGAAGCGGGTCGAGGTATAAAATTCGGTGATCACGAAGAGCAGCGCGGTGACCGCGACGCCGATCACGGCGCAGAGCCAGAGGTCGGTGGTGGTGACCGCATCGGCGCCGGTGCTCGAGGCCGAGCCGCACCGGGTCGCTCATCAGCCACTCGGTGATCGGGTAGAAGGCGGCGATCGAGAGGATGCCGGCGGCGATCACCCCTGGTACAGCGCACCCTCGACCCGGTCGGTTTTGGTCCGCACCGAGAGCGCCCCGATGATCGAGGCGATGATCGCGACGCCGCCGATCACCAGCGGGTAGATCGCGACCTCGCGGGCGAATTCGCCATCGGCGCCGGTGAAGGTGAGGACGCCGAGCAGCATCACGGCGACCGAGGTGACCGCGTAGGTCTCGAAGAGGTCGGCGGCCATGCCGGCGCAGTCGCCGACGTTGTCGCCGACGTTGTCGGCGATCACGGCCGGGTTGCGCGGGTCGTCCTCGGGGATCCCCGCCTCGACCTTGCCGACCAGGTCGGCGCCGACGTCGGCGGCCTTGGTGAAGATGCCGCCGCCGAGCCGGGCGAAGACCGAGATCAGCGAGCCACCGAAGCCGAGGCCGACGAGCGCGTCGACGGCCTCCTTGTCGGAGCTGCCGGTGATGACGAGGACGCCGTAGTAGCCGGCGACGCCGAGCAGCGCCAGGCCGACGACGAGCATGCCGGTCACCGAGCCGCCCTTGAAGGCGACGTCGAGCGCCGGCGGCACGCCGCCGCGCGCCGCCTCGGCGACGCGCGAGTTGGCGCGCACCGAGAGGTTCATGCCGATGAAGCCGGCCGAGCCGGAGAGGATGCCGCCGAAGACGAATCCGATCGCGGTCTTGTAGTCCTGCAGGAGCCAGAGCACGATCGCGATCGGCACCGCGACCGCGGCGATGATCATGTACTGGCGGTTGAGGTAGGCCTTGGCGCCTTCCTGCACCGCCCCCGAGATCTCCTGCATGAGCTCGTTGCCTGGCGACTTCGCCAGCAGGCGCTGGGTGATGATGAGTCCGTAGAGGACAGCCGCCGCCCGCGCAGACAAGCGCGACGACGACTCCGTAGTCGGTCAAGAAGCTGGTCAAGTTAGTTCCTCCGGCTGGGTTCTAAGCGGCGCGGGAGTCTATCTACGCGCGCCGACATCGGCGCGTGTAGGTGCGTTTCGTCTCCGCCACGGCGTCGCGGTAGATGTCCTCGATCGAGACACCGGCGTCGAGCGCCTCGCGCGCGCGCTGGGCGCCGTTGCGGGCCGGCAGGTCGACCTCGATGCCGAGCTGGGCGCGCGCCGGCTCGGTCCAGGCGAGCAGCGCCTCGAGCGCCGCCGCCGCCTCGACCTCCTCGCCGCGGCGGAAGTCGATCATGCGCGCCGCTCATCCCGTGGCGGATCGCCCGCCAGAGGTTCTCCTCGATCTCGCGGTCGGCGCAGCGGCGCCGCCGGCGCCGTCGTAGCCGTGCTCGTCGTAGTCGAGCGCCGTCTGCGCGATGCAGGCGGCGATCAGGCCGGCGAGGGCGAAGGACTCCTCGCCGCGCGTCTGCGCGTCGCAGATCCGCACCTCGACCGTGCCGAAGGCGTGGTGCGGGCGCACGCTCCACCACAGCTGCGTCGACTCGACCGCCGAGCCGGTCCGCTCCAGCATGCCGACGAACTCGGCGTAGCTGGCCCAGTCGACGAAGGGGCTGGGCACGCCGCAGCGGGGGAAGGTGCGGGTGAAGATCTCGGTGCGGACCGTGTGCAGGCCGCTGTCGCGGCGGTCGAGGAAGGGCGAGTTGGCCGAGGCCGCGAGCAGCAGCGGCAGCAGCTCGCGCATCCAGTCGCAGACCGCGATCGCGCGGTCGGCGCCGCGCACGCCCATGTGCACGTGCATGCTCCAGGTGTTGTTGCGCTGGGCGACGTAGCCGAGTTCGTGGCGCAGCCGGTTGTAGTGGGGCGTGTCGATGATCCGCTGGTCGAGGTAGTTGGCCCAGGGATGGGTGCCCATCGCCCCCAGCGCCAGGCCCATGCCGTCGACCAGCTCGAAGAGGCGGCTGCGGCGCTCGCGCTGCAGGGCCACCGCCTCGGCGAAGCTCTCCGCCCGCCCCGAGCGGATCTCGATCTCGGAGGCGATCAGCTCGCCGGCGGCCGACTCGGCCAGCACCTCGTCGCGCTGGCAGGCCGCGTAGACGTCCTCGAAGCGGTGCTCGAGCTCCAGCGTCGCCGGGTCGAGGATCGCGAACTCCTCCTCGAGGCCGATCGTGAAGTCGGTCGAGGACTCGAACGTCTCCCGAGCGCGGTCGAGGTCCAGGGACAAGGGTCAGCTCTTAGGTCAGGTAGAAGTAGAGCGCGTAGAGCAGGTCGACCGCGGGGCTGGAGGTGTGCACCGTCACCTCCGGCGGCACCTGGAGCAGCTGCTCGGAGTAGTTGAAGATGATCTTGACCCCGGCCTCGACCAGGCGGTCGGCGACGGCCTGGGCGGCGGCGGCGGGCACGGCGAGGACGCCGACGACGATCTCCTGCTCGGCGACGACCGCCTCGAGCTCGCCGAAGTCGCGCACCCGCAGGCCGCCGACCTCGGTGCCGACGACGCTGCTGTCGACCTCGAACATGGCGACGATCTGGAAGCCGTGGTCGGCGAAGATGTCGGAGCTGGCGATCGCCTGGCCGAGGTTGCCGGCGCCGAAGAGGGCGATGTTGTGCTGGCCCGAGGTGCGCAGGATCTTGCGGATCTCCGCCACCAGCGACTCGACGTTGTAGCCGACGCCGCGCTTGCCGAACTTGCCGAAGCCGGAGAGGTCGCGGCGGATCTGGGTCGGGTTGATGTGGGTGTACTCGGAGAGTTCCTGCGAGGAGATCGTCTCGCGGCCCATCTTGCGCGCCTGGGTCAGCACCTGCAGGTAGCGCGAGAGGCGCGCCGCGACGCCGAGCGAGAGCCGCTCGCCGTCGACGATCAGCCCGTTGGCCGCGTCCTGCTCTTCGATCACCGTGCCCACGCCCCCACAGTATCGAGCCTCGCCCGCACCGCGGCCTCGTCGAGGATCAGCTCGGAGACGACGCTCGCCGTCGATCTCAACCACCGGGATCTTCTCCAGCATGCGCCGCAGCAGCAGCTCCTCGCTCTCGATGTCGACCTCGTGCAGCTCGAAGCGGTAGCCCTCGCCGTGCAGGGCGACGAGCGCCTCGATCGCCTCCGCGCAGAGGTGGCACTCCGGGACGCGAGTAGACGGTGACGACCGTCATGCGGCGGCGCGGCCGCCGGTGGCGAAGGCGTCGTAGGCGAGGTAGTCGGGGTACGGGATCGGCTCGGCGAAGCGGGCGGCGGAGCCGATCATCGCTGCGTTGTCGGTGCAGAGCTCGCGCGGCGACCAGCTTGAGATCGACGCCGCGGCGCTCGCAGAGCGCCTGCACGGCCTCGCGCAGGGCGCCGTTGGCGGCGACGCCGCCGCCGAGCGCGACCGCCCCCCACTCCCCCTTCTTCAGCGCCCGCTCCAGCTTGGCGACGAGCTGGCTGACCGCGGCGGCCTGAAAGCTGGCGGCGAGGTCGGCGCGGCGCTCCTCGACACCGTCGGGCCGAGATCGCGGCAGAGGTAGACGAGCGCCGTCTTCAGGCCGCTGAAGCTGAAGTCGAGACCCGGGTCGCGGCTCATCGCCACCGGCATCTCGAAGGCCTCGGGGTCGCCCTCCCGCGCCAGCTTCTCCAGCGCCGGCCCGCCCGGATAGCCGAGCCCGAGCATGCGGGCGACCTTGTCGAAGGCCTCGCCGGCAGCGTCGTCGAGGGTCTGGCCGAGCAGCTCGTAGCCAGCGTGGTCGCGCACCGCCGCCAGCAGCGTGTGGCCGCCGCTGGCGACCAGGCAGAGGAAGGGCGGCTCCAGCGGCTCGGGCTCGAGGAAGTTGGCGGCGACGTGGCCCTGCAGGTGGTCGACCGGGATCAGCGGCAGCCGCCGCGGCGCCGCGATCGCCTTCGCCGTGCTGACCCCGACCAGCAGCGCCCCGATCAGGCCCGGGCCGGCGGTGACCGCGACCGCCTCGATCTCGTCGAGCGTCACCCCCGCCTCGGCCAGCGCCGCCTCGACCACCGGCGCGGCCAGCTCGAGGTGGTGGCGCGAGGCGACCTCGGGCACCACGCCGCCGAACTGCGCGTGCGCCGCCGCCTGCGAGGAGATCACGTTGGCGAGCACGCGCGGCCCGTCCAGCACCGCCGCGCAGGTGTCGTCGCAGGAAGTCTCTATGGCGAGGATCAATCGAGCCACATGATCAGCGCGTCCTCGCCGTTGTCCTGGTAGTAGCGAGGGCGCACCCCGGCCGAGCGAAAGCCGAGCCGCTCGTACATCGTGATCGCCGGGCGGTTGGAGACCCGCACCTCGAGCGTGAAGGGCAGCTTGCCTCCGCCCTCCTCGACCAGCTTGGAGATCAGCCGGCGGGCGATGCCGCGCCCGGCGGCGCTCCGGCGCCACGGCGACGTTCATCAGGTGCCAGACCTGGTCGTAGCGCGAGCAGACGAGGTAGCCGAGCAGCTCGTCGCCATCGGTCGCCGCCAGGCAGATCCCCGAGGGCTTGGAGAGCTCGAGCACGAACATCGCCAGCGACCACGGCGTCGGGAAGGAGCGGCGCTCGATCGAGATCACCGCGGGCAGGTCGCTGTAGGCGAGGCGCCTGATCGCGGCCGCCCCGGTCACCTCACTCGGCTCGCTTGGAAGTGTCTCGCTCACGCCATCGCTCCGCGTCGGGCGCTCTCAGGTAGATCGGCTCGAGGCGCTCGCCGCCCTCGTCCCGGCACGGCCTCCGCGAGGGCGCAGACGTGCCGCGCGGCGACCCGGTGCACAGGGTCGGCGTCCTCGGGAACGTCGACGCCCCGGCTCGCCAGCTCATCGCGAAATCGTACCGCTCCCGATCCGGCCGCCAGCGGCAATGCGGGGAGCTCGGCGACCCGCTCGGCGAGCTCGCCGGAGGCGGCGACCAGCGGCTCCCAGAGCCGCTCGCCGCTGCGGGCGAGTAGAGCGCGGCGAAGACCTCGCCGCGGCGGGCGTCGAGCACGGCGAGGCGGCCGCGGCTCGGGGCCCGCTCGCTCGCCGAGCGCCCGGCCGAGCGCGTCGAGCGTGCAGACGCCGGTCACCGGCAGGCCCGGTGCTCGCCGCGAGCCCCCGCGCGGTTGCGATGCCGATGCGGATCCCGACGAAGGAGCCCGGCCCCGAGCCCGACCGCGATCCGGCTCGACCGCGTCCCAGCCGCCGGCCGCCGCTACCGCCCGCTCGACCTCCGCCAGCAGCGCGGTCGAGTGGCGCGGGCTGCCGTCGGGCGCCGAGCCCGAGCAGCTCCTCGTGCAGCACCTCGCCGCCGCGCATCGCGCAGACGGCGGTGTCGGCGGTCGCCGTGTCGAAGCCGACGACCGCCATCTCGCTGCCGCCGCTGTCAGCCAGCGATGTTGAAGACGAAGGAGCCGACGCGCTTGCCTTCGACGAACCAGGTGACCCGGTGCTTGCCGGGGATGTTGGAGGTGATCTTGTTGACGTAGAGCGTGCCCTGCGTCGCCGGCTGGGCTTTGGCGCAGATGTTTTTGCCGGTCGGGAACTTGACGCAGACGCTGTAGTTGACGTCGCCTTTGAGGCTTTTGAAGAAGGCGCCCTTTTTGCTTTTCTTCGGGCATTTGTGCGCCGGCTTCGCGTTCTGGGAGACGCCGCAGGCGACGTAGTGCTTGTACGCGGCCGCGCCCGCGCGAGGCCGGCGCCGCGCTCGCCAGCAGCGCGGTTCCAAGCAGCACCGCGGTCAGCGTCTTCAGTCCCTTCATCGGGCGTCCCTCCATTCGCGATACAAGTTCGGTTCGATGCTACATGCACCGTGCCCTCTCGAACACGCCTATTTGCGGGTGGATGCGGCGGGCAGCTCGACCTCGCGGCTGTCGCCGCCGGCGTGGGCGAGGCGCACGGCGATGATCTTGCGGCCGGCCAGCTGCGGCTCGGCCACGGCCGGCCACTCGACGAAGGCGACCGCTCGGCGGCGCGAGGTAGTCGTCGAGCAGCGCCGGGTCCTCGCCCTCGAGGCCCTCAGCCGGTAGAGGTCGAGGTGGGAGACGGGCAGGCGCCCGCCCTCGTAGCGGTGGCCGATCGTGAAGGTGGGCGAGGTGATCGGCCCCTCGATGCCCAGCGCCCGGCAGGCGCCGCGGATCAGCGTCGTCTTGCCGGCGCCGACCTCGCCGCTGACGACGACCACGTCGCCGGGGCCGAGCCGCGCGGCGAGCTGGGCGCCGAGCGCTTCGGTCTCGGCGGCCGAGCTGGTCCTCGCCTCAGCCAAAGAAGTCGAGCTGGTCGGCGGAGGGCTCGGGCGCCGGCTCGGCCTCGACCTCCTCCAACGGCTCCTCGTCGGGCTCTTCGGCCGCGACCGGCGGCCCCATCGCCAGCAGGTCGGGCAGCGTGGCGAAGTCCCGCGCAGCGTCTCCTTCACCGCCGGGGTCCGCAGCGCCGCCGCCGGGTGAAAGAGCGGCAGCAGAAAGACCGTGCGACCGCCGAACTCGTGCACCTGCGGCGTTCCGCGCACCCGGGTGATCCCCGCCGGATTGCCGCTCAGCAGCTTGGTGGCGAAGTTGCCCAGGGTGCAGATCACGGTCGGCTCGATCAGTCGCACCTGCTCGAAGAGGTAGGGGCGGCAGGCCTCGATCTCCAGCGGCTGCGGGTCGCGGTTGCCCGGCGGACGGCTCTTCAGCACGTTGGCGATGAAGACGCTCCTCACGCGAGAGCCCGATCTCTTCCAGCATCTGGTTGAGCAGCTGGCCGGCGCGGCCGACGAAGGGCAGTCCCTGGCGGTCCTCTTCGGCCCCCGGCGCCTCGCCGACGAACATCAGGTCGGCGTTGGCATCGCCCGCCCCGAAGACCGCCTTTGTCGCGCGTCTCGTGCAGGGGGCACTTCGTGCAGGCCTGCACTTCCTGATAGAGAGCGACAAGCTGCTCGCGCCGCTCCTCGCGCCGTGGGGCTCAAGCCCCACCTCCACCCGCCGCGGCGCACCGATTCTCCCCCGCCGCCCGCTTGCGCTTGGCCTCGGCGAGCCTCTCCCCCCGCGCCGCTTCGCGCTCGCCCCGCCGCGATTCGTCAGACCGCACGGCCGCGCCCCGCGGCTGCCGACCGGCCGGCGACACGGCGAGAGCAGGCGCCGCGTGCGCTCCGAGCCACACTTCGGGCAGGCAAGGCTTTGCGTATCGCTGGGCGCCAGCTCCTCGAAGCGGCAGCCGCACTCCTCGCACTCGAACTCGTAGACGGGCATCGGTCCGTCAATCGTAGATCGAGAGCGCCGAGCCCGGCGTCGGCGCCGCTTTCTCACTTCCCCAAAGAGCGCAGATAGAGCAGAAGCCCTGCGCAGAGGCTGCACAGCGCGATCAATCCGGAAGAGACGACGTCAGCGTCGGTGAACAGGCCGGCGACCACCACCAGGATCGCCGCAAAGACCGCCGTGACAACCACGCGCAGGACCACGATCCGCTGTCGAAGGTCCAGCGACCGTTTGTCGCTCCGCTGCTCGTCGGCCTCCTTCGCGGCCTTCCGCCTGTCGCGTGCCCAGCGCACAACCACGCGGTTTGCCTCGCCGGCAACCCCGTCATTGCCAAGCCTCGAGAGGTCGGCTTCCTCTTCCGGCCCGGCGGATAAGGGTTGCTCTGTGCTTTTGGGGAGTTTGGGGTCGCTCACGGCCTCTCCTGGCGCAATTGCGCCGTCTATCGCCTCGCGTCAGGCGACAAGGAAAGGGGGCGACCGTTACTACACGGACATCCGCAAGGGATGCCCTGACGCTACCTTCGTGCCCTACGCAAGACAAACTATTAGCTGGCTCTGCTCAATAGATTCGAAGCCTCGATGGTCGTTTTCACCATTAGCAGTTGTTGCCCAGTAGCCAGTAGCGCTTCCTCTGGCCAGGAAAGGGTTTTCCATATGTAGCAATCGGGACGAAGACGCCTCTCGCCCCCCCACACCGATCCGATTCTGCTCGCCGCCCGCCTGGATGAAGGCGGCAAACAGCGTTGTGCCCTGCAAACGACTTACTACCGCCTGGGCGAACCCAAGAGCGGCCAAAACCGCGGCCACAATTACCGCTGACATAGCTCTCGTCTGTGACTTTCGCATGACTGATTTGCTCCTATCGCTCGATGGACTGGATATCTATTTCCCGAATGACTGGATGTAAGTTCATTGCGCAAGTGGACAGGGCCAGGGGGGGCCTCACGCAGAAGTGCGTCTGGTTGGCCTCGCTTTTTTCCCATTGCTCCCTTAATCCCGTACGTGCCTCGTACTCCGCCAGGCGTTCCCCCGCCGGGCTGACTGGATACCGGACTCGCGGCGGATTCTCCGGTACGCACCAGGACTTGTCAAGGAATTAAATTATTAAAGGTAGGAAAGTTTGACCAAAAAAAACCCCAGGCCGCTGGGGCCTATTGCTCACCTCAACATATACTCAGAAATCAGTTAGTAATCAGGTGAAGAAGGGCTGGGCATGAAATGTAAGTTTTTGGCTGCAGGCCGAGACTGCGGGCTTTTGGTCAGGAAGGGATCTTCGAGCCGGGCTTTCGCCGAGCAGCGGCCCTCCCCGCCCCCCGAGGCGGGAAAGTCGCGGGTTAGGCGCCGCAGGGCGATTGGGCTCGGTGACGCGCAATCCGGCCGCGAAATGGCGACCAGGCTGGGGCAAGGGTCGGCCTGGCCTCGGGCGTCTCGCGCTTGACGAAGGCCAGGTCCGGCAGCTCCCTTTGGCCTTGCTGTGGCCAGGAGTTGCCCGCGTCCTTCGCCGGCGCCGAGAGCAGAGATCTCACCGCCGCTCCAAGCCTGGGGCGGCGGTGAGAGAACTCGATCCTCCTTACGCCATCCACTTCCATTCGCGCCCTGAGGGCAGTTTGTACCACTCACTACCGGCCAGCCTTGGCGTATTGGCTCCGAATTTCAGTGCGTCTATGTGCGCCCCGGAGGCGAATAAGGCCGCAGCTGCCTCTTGAAGTAAGTGCCTAACTAAGTATGTGGCAAGGTCGTTGTTGCAGTCCTTGAGGACGATCGACCCTTTGACTTTGAATTTTTCTCCTATCGCGCATTCTTCGCCGAATTGAATGCTCATGAACTGCGTGCCGGAAGCCGGCAGAAGTAAGAGATAGCCGTCCCCGGCGTGTTCAAAGGATTCCCCTTTGAATTTGGCTTGAAGCGGCTGGCTCGGTTTGCATGCTGCCGAGAGCGTGCCATTGAGAAAAGTACTGCAGCCATTGAACGGGAAGGTGCCTGAGATTTTCCCTTCCGATTCGAGGTTGCCGCTGACTTCCGTTTTTTCACATGACACTTTTACTTCCACGCCCGCCACTTTCGATTCTATCGCCACCGTGATGTCATTTTCAGTCTGAAATGCCGCCGGCCCATTGACTAATTCATCCGTGACCGGTGGTCCCGGGTCCTTGATTAACCAGTCCGGTCCCGCCACAGCCGACCCGGCTGCGGCGGCCATCGAACCGACCGCGACGATCAGGCAGAGCCCAAGAGCCCTGAGGCAAACACGTCGATAACTCATCCTTTGTTCCTCTCACTTATTGGTTACGGGTACCACCCGGCGAGCGCAGGCCGACTCGTCACGATGCCGCGGATCGCAGAGCCCGGCGAGCGCAGTAAGCCTCGCGCCCGGCCCAGCGGAAGACAAGTGGTCACGAGCTCGGTAATCCGAATAGGCTGATCAGATGAGGCGGATCGGGGGTGTGGCTTGGCTGCTGGCCGGTGCGGTGCTCGTCTTCGGCCTGGCGCCCATGGCAGCGCAGGCACGGCGCGGATACTTCACGATCGAACCGCAGCATCTGGTCGAACTCCAGGTCAGGGGGAGCCACGGCTATCGCGGCCGCGTGTTCGACATCGGCAAGCGAGCGATCTACCTGATCGTTCACAAGGGCCCGGCCTCGGTGACCTACCAGGCGCGCGGCAAGCGAACCAGTCGAGACGGCATCGAGGCCAGATTCTCCGGCGTGGGCAGGGTCTCGATCGAGTTCAGGCAGCGGGGTCGAGCGCACAGGAGCCCGCCTGCCGAGGACTGCGAGGGCCGGGGAAGCATCACCCGCCGCGGTGCGTTCATCGGCACGATCCGCCTCCACGGCGAGCGTGGATTCACGGACGTCGACTCTGACCACGCAGCCGGCGAGGTCGTCGACTCATTCAAGGAAGTCTGCAGAAACGATGGTGGCGAGGGCGGCCAACGGAGCGACCTCCAGACGGCGATCCTCGACGCTTCAACCGCACGGGGCAGGGGGCTGACCTCCTTTCTCGCCGCGAAGTTGACATCGAGCTCGATCCCCGATTTCAACCTGACGCACTACAGCGCCTCGATCTTCCAGCGACGGGGACCGATGACCGTGACCAGGTCGGTGTCGAAGGCGGCCCAGCCCGACTCATTCGAGCTCGGCGAACCCGCCGAGCGCCCCACCACTGCGACCATCTCCCCACCTGCGCCCTTCACCGGCGCCGCGACCTTTCAGCTGACCGGCAAATCAGCGGCGACCTGGACCGGAGACCTCGCGGTCGAATTCCCGGGCCTGGCGGGCCGGGTCAGCCTCGCTGGCCCGAAATTCTCCTCCGAGCTCTGCTCTGGCTCGCGCTGCGCGGGATCAAAGGACGGCGGCACCGGTTTCCTCGCCTTCTCGCAGCGCTAGGAGCTAGGGCAGCGGCTCCCAGTCCCAGGCCTTGGCCGAGGAAAGGCTCTCCTGGTCGAGGTAGCGCCTGAACTCGTCCAGCTCGGCGGGCTCGACGCCGTAGACGTGGTCGGGCTCGGGGAAGTGGCGCGAGCGGACCTCCTCGACGTAGCGGCTCACCCCGTCCACCATCTCGCCGTGGACGTCGGCGTAGCGCTTGACGAATTTCGCCATGCGGCCGGTGGTGATTCCGAGCAGGTCGTGGAAGACGAGAACCTGGCCGGCGGTCGACGGGCCGGCGCCAATGCCGATCACCGGGATCTCCAGCTTCTCGACGATCGCCTCGGTGATCGCGGCGGGCACGGCCTCGAAGACGATCGCGAAGCAGCCGACCGATTGCAGTGCGAGGGCGTCCTCGCAGAGCTGGATCGCGCTCTGGGCGGTCTTGCCCTGGGCCTTGTAGCCGCCGAGGGCGGTTGCGGTCTGGGGCGTGAGGCCGACGTGGCCCATCACCGGAATCCCGGAGCGCACGATCGCGCGGGCGCGCTCGACCGAGACCCCCCCAGCCTCCAGCTTGACCACCTGGCAGCCGGTCTCCTTGACCAGGCGCTGGGCGCTCTGCACGGCGATCTCGTTGCTCGCCTCATAGCTGCCCATCGGCATGTCGCCGATCATCAGCGGCGTCTTAAGCCCCCGCCGCACGGCCTTGCCGAGGACGATCATCTCCTCCATCGAAACCGCCTCGGTGCCCTGGTAGACCGAGCACCACCATCGCCGCCGAGTCGCCGACCAGGACGAGGTCGACACCGGCCTCCTCGGCGACCTTGGCCGAGGGGTAGTCGTAGGCGGTGACCATCGCGATCGGTTCGCCGGCCGCCTTCATCTCGACAAGTCGCGGCAGGTTCACCGGCACTCGCCCCTCCGGCGGGGGCGCGGTGTGCGAGCGGGCGCCCGAGCTCATGAGAGCAGCACCTCGGGGTGGCTGTCGACGGCGTTGATCGCGTTGTCCTCGTCGACGTGGACGACGACCGGCGAGTAGGACTCGAGGTCACTCTCGTCGTAGGCGCCAAAGGAAGCGACGATGATCTTGTGGCCGGGGCGGGTCAGGTGGGCGGCGGCGCCGTTGACCTGCATCGTGCCGGAGCCGGGCTCGCCGTCGATCACGTAGGTGACGAAGCGGGCGCCGTTGTCGATGTCCCAGACGTGGACCTGCTCGTTGGTGATCAGGTCCGCGCTTGCCATCAGCTCGGTGTCGATCGTGATGCTGCCGATGTAGTCGACGTCACAGTCGGTCACCGTCGCCCGGTGGATCTTGGACTTGAGCATCTGCCTTTGCATCGAGTCTCCAGTCAGCTGCTTGGGGTTGGTCGGTTCCAAGTTCGTGTTCAAGGTTGGATCAAGACGTTGTCGATCAGGCGGGCGCCGCCGACCTGGGCGGCAACCGCGATCAGCACCGGGCGGTCTTCGAGCTCGGTGACGGGATTCAAGCTCTCGGCGTCGCGCGCCTCCAGGTACTCGGGCTCGATGCCGGCGGCGGCCAGCTCGGCGCGGCTCGCCGCCTCGAGCCCGGCGCGCGAGCGATCCCGCGCGCGGGCGGTCGCCTCGGCGGCGCCCAGCGCCCGCGAGATCGCCGCCGCCTGCTCCCGCGCCCGCGGGTCGAGGTAGGCGTTGCGCGAGCTCATCGCCAGGCCGTCGGGCTCGCGCACCGTCGGCAGCACCTCGATCCGCACCGGCATGTCGAGGTCACGGACCATCCGTCGAATAACGGCGACCTGCTGCGCGTCCTTCTGGCCGAAGTAGGCGACCTCGGGCTGAACCGAGTTGAAGAGCTTGGCGACGACGGTGGTGACGCCGCGGAAATGGCGCGGGACCGCGCCGGGACGGGTCGCCGTCGAGGACGCCGGTGAGGTTTCCCGTCGACCTCGACCTGGGTGGCAAAGCCCTCGGGGTAGACGACCTCGACCGGCGGCGCGTAGACGAGGTCGACGCCGGCCTCGGCGGCGAGGCGCAGATCGCGCTCCTCGTCGCGCGGGTAGCGGTCGAGATCCTCTTCGGGGCCGAACTGGGCGGGGTTGACGAAGAGGCTCATGACGACGAGGTCACACTCGGCGCGGGCGGCGCGCAGCAGCGAGAGGTGGCCCTCGTGCAGGAAGCCCATCGTCGGGACCAGGCCGATCGGCTGCCCTCGCGGCGCGCAGGGGCCAAGCGCGGCTCGAAGCTCATCCTTTGCGCGGAGGAGCTTCACGTCGCCTTGTGCGTGAGTGGAATCGACGAGTTCAGCGAGGTTCATTAGGTCCATGCCCTGCGGGTCACGGCCGAGGGCCAAATTATAGGGACCGCGCGGGCGCCTTTGGGACGGCTTGATCACATTGGACCAATGACCCAAAATCTTGCCCCGGGAGGCAGTCGAGGCGTTTGCCGCCTCAGCCCCGAGCCAGCGGCTTCGCCGGCGCCCCGGCGGCGATCGTGCCCGGCGGCAGGTCGCGGGTGACGACCGAGTTGGCCCCGATCACACAGCGCTCGCCGATCGTCACCCCGCTGGTGACGACGCAGTTGACGCCGAACCAGCAGTTGGAGCCGATCCTGACCGGGCCCTTGGAGGTGAAGCCCTGCTGGGTGATCGGCGTGTCCGGGTCGTCGAAGCGGTGCGACGAGTCGCCGACGAAGCAGCCGTTGGCGAACATCGTGTGGTCGCCGATCTCGATCAGCTCCAGCGCCGCCAGCATCGTGTTGCGGTTGAGAAAGCAGCCCGCGCCGATCTCGATCCGCGCCTCAGGCGCCAGCGTCAGCCAGCAGCCGGGCTCCAGCAGCGTCCCCTCGCCGATCCGCAGCCGCCCCTCGTCGAACGCCTCGAGCAGCTCGCCCTCGACCGGCTGGCGAACGAAGAAGCCGCCGCGGGCCGCATGCCGGGCCAGCCGCCAACGCCGCAGCGGGCGGCGGTTGCGCTCGTACCAGCGCCGCTTCAGCCACCAAATCCGCCATCCCCGCTGCCCCCCGGATCCGCTCATCGCCCGCAACGTTACGAAACCGAGGCCGGCGAGCCCGCAACGACCTATATCGCCGATTGGCGCCCGTCAGCGGCATAGACTGCGGGCGATGACGGAGCTACGCGGTGGAATCGACCTGGGCGGGACGAAGATTCAGACGGCGATCGTCGACGCCGGCGGCGAGGTGCTCGGCGAAGCGCGGCACCCGACCCCCACCGCAGGCGGGCCCGCCGACGTGGCGCGGGAGATGGAGGAGGCCCTGCGCGAGGCCGCCTCGGCAGCCGCGGTGAAGCCGGAGGCGCTGCTGGGCGTCGGCGTCGGCTCGCCCGGTGACGCCGACGGCAAGACCGGCGTCGTCTCCGGGGCGCGCAATCTGCCCGGCTGGGAGGGAAGCTTCCCGCTCGGAGGGGCGCTGGCGCAGGCGCTCGGCACCGAGGTGCGGATCGGCAACGATGTCCAGGTCGCAACCGAAGCCGAGTTTCACCTCGGCGCCGGACGCGAGTTCCAGAGCCTGATCGGCGTCTTCTGGGGGACCGGCGTGGGCGGCGGCATCGTCCTCGACGGCAAGCCCTGGCTCGGCCGTGGCGCCGCCGGCGAGATCGGCCACATGGTCGTCAAGCGCGGCGGGGCGAAGTGCCCGTGCGGTCGCAAGGGCTGCATGGAGGCCTACGCCGGGCGCGCCGCGATGGAGGCCGAGGCGCGCCGGCAGCACGAGGAGGGCGCCAAGACCGACCTCTTCAAGCTGATGCAAAAGCACGGCAAAGACCGGCTCACCAGCGGCATCTGGGATCGCGCGATCGAGCACGGCGACCACCTCGCCGGCAAGCTGATCGACCGCGCGATCGAGGCGCTGGGGACCGGCGTCGCCTCCGCCGTCAACCTGCTCGACGTCGAAGCCGTGATAGTCGGCGGCGGCCTCGGCGTCCGCTTCGGCGAGCGCTACATGGAGCCGCTGACCAAGGAGATGGCCAAGCACCTCTTCATCGACGAACGACCGCCCGCGGTGCGGGTCGCCTCGCTGGGCGACCTCGGCGGCGCGATCGGCGCCTCGCTCCTAGTGTCGCCGACCCCGATTTAGCGAAACCGTCTCAACCCGCGTAATAGGCGGGTTGAGACGGTTTCGCGGACTAGATCCGCCCGGCGGCCTGGCGCTCGCGGCGGGCGATCGCGTCGACGATCACGGCCAGCAGCAGGACGCCTCCGGTGACCATGAACTTGACCGCCGAGGAGAGCGCGAGCAGGTCCATGCCGTTGGCGATCGAGCCGATCACGAGGGCGCCGAGCAGCGCGGTCCAGACCGCGCCGCGACCGCCGAAAAGGCTGGTGCCGGCGATCACCGGGCCGGCGATCGCCAGCAGCAGCAGTTCGCTGCCGCCGGAGCTCTGGTTGACCGCGAGCAGGCGCGAGGCGGCGAGGATGCCGCCAATCGCGGCCATCGTGCTGGCGAGGGCGAAGACGGCGACGCGGATCTTGTTGACGCCGATGCCGGCCCGCCGCGCCGCCTCCGCGTTGCCGCCGACCGCGAAGACGTGGCGGCCGAAGCGGGTTCGCTTGGCGATGTATTCGAAGCCGGCGACGAAGGCGAGCAGGATCAGCAGCGCCAGCGGCACGCCGCGATCGGAGTTGAGGATCGCCACGGCGACGAGCGTGATCACGGCGACGAGGGCGATCCGCACCAGCAGCGGCGCCATGCTCTCCCCCGTCAGCCCGTGCGCGATGCGGCTGCGGTAGCCAGCCAGCACTATGCCGGCGTAGGCGGCGATCACCACCACGGCGAAGATCCAGCCGACGGCGTCGGAGTAGAAGGTGTTGGCGAGGCCGGTGATCTTGGGATTGGTGATGTTGATCGAGCCGGTCGAGCCGAGGACCTGCAGCAGGGCCCCCTGCCAGGCCAGCAGGCCGGCGAGGGTGACCACGAACGAGGGCACGCCGAAGCGGCTGAACACCGACCCCTGGAAGAGCCCGATCGCGGTGCCGGCCAGCACCGCCGCCGCGATCGCCAGGTAGGGGCTCCAGCCATGCTGGACGTTGAGCACGGCCATGATCGCCGCGGCGAGCCCGCTGACGGCGCCGACCGAGAGGTCGATCTCGCCGAGCAGGAGCACGTAGACGATGCCGATCGAGATCAGCCCGACGGCGGTGATCTGCAGCATCAGGTTGGTCAGGTTCTCGGCCGAGAGGAAGCGGTCGTTCTCGAATTGGAAGATCGCCCAGATCACCGCCAGGCCGAGCACCACGCGCAGCGAGGCGAGATCGCCCTGGACGAAGCGGCGCACTGCCTGGGAGGTGGTGCTCGCCCCCTCCTCCGCCGTTGCCGCCGGCGCGGCGCTCTCCACCGCACTCACGCGGCTCCCTCCTCTGCGTCCTTCTTCTCGCCGTTGCCACCGATGCCGGTGATCGCCGCGACCACGTGCTCCTCGGTGGTCGCTTCGGCCTGGAAGTCGCCGGCCGTGCGGCCGAGGCGCAGGACGACGATGCGGTCGGCGATCTCGAAGACGTTGGCGAGGTTGTGGCTGATCACGACCACGCCCATCCCGCGCTCGCGCAGCCGCCCGATCAGCTCCAGCACCTGTTTGGTCTGGGGCACGCCGAGAGCCGCCGTCGGCTCATCGAGCAGCACGACCTTGGGCTCGCCGAGGAGCGAGCGGGCAACGGCGACCTGCTGGCGCTGGCCGCCGGAGAGCGTGCCGACCTCGGTGCGCACGCTGGGGATCGTCACCGCGAGGCTGGAGAGCAGCTCACCGGACCGGTGCTCCATCTTCGCCTCGTCGAGCTGCCGCGTGGCCCTCGCGGGCCCGCCCGTGACCACCTCCTGGCCGAGGAAGATGTTGGCGACGACGTCGAGGTTGTCGCAGAGGGCTAGGTCCTGGTAGACGGTGGCGATCCCGAGCGCCGTCGCGTCCTGGGGGCGGGTTATCGAGACCGTCTCACCGCCGAAGCGGATCGCGCCGGCGTCCGGTGAGTGGATCCCCGCGATCGTCTTGACCAGGGTCGACTTGCCGGCGCCGTTGTCACCGACCAAGCCGACCACCTCGCCCTCCCCGACCGCGAAGTCGACCCGGTCCAGAGCCTGGACCGGGCCGAACTTCTTGCTCACGCCATCTATCTCGAGCAGAGCGGTCGAGGTCATCCCATCGCCTGGCTAGGAGATGCCCGCTTCTTCACACGCCTTTGCGTAGGCGCTGGTGCAGAGTTCGTCGGCGGTAATGAATTCATCGGCGATCACCGTCTGTTTGATGTTGTCTTTGGTAACCGCGACCGGTTCGAACAGGATCGAAGGGACCTTCCCGGCTTCGTTGTCGAGTTCGTCGGTGATCTTGCCCTTCGGGACTTCCTTGCCGTTGGCCAGGTCGACGGCGATTTCGGCGCTGGTTGAGGCCTGTGGCTTGATCGCCTTGTAGATAGTCATGTACTGCTGGCCGACGAGGATTCGCTGCACGCCCGCGACCGTCGAGTCCTGGCCTGTGGTGGGCCGTTCTTCGGGGTCGATGCCGGCCGATTTCATCGCCGCGATCGCACCGCCCGCGGTGTCGTCGTTGGCGGCGTAGACGCCAGCGAAGCCGTCCTTGCCGAGCGCCGTGATTGCCTGCTGCATCTCGTTCTGGGCGTTCGTCGCCGACCATTCCGGCGTGTCGTATTCCTTGGCTATCTCGACGCCGCTGGCTTCGAACCCCTTGTTCGAGCCTTCCTTGAAGAGAGCCGCGTTGCTGTCAGCGGGATCGCCGTTGATCTTCACGATCGGGCCCTTGGGGCTGCCGTCTTCTTTCAGCTTCTTGGAGAGCGTTTCAGCCTGGAGTTCGCCCACCCTGACGTTGTCGAAGGAGACGTAGACGGCGACTTCCGCGCCGAGCACCAGCCGGTCATAGCTGAGCACCGGGACGCCCTGGGCGTCAGCCTTCTCGACGCTTGCCGCGGCGGAGGCGGCGTCAACCGGATCGAGCACCAGCACGTCGGCGCCCTGGGTCAGGGCCGCTTCAACCTGACTCTGCTGCTTGGACGGATCCTCGGTCGCGTTGCTGTAGAGGATTTCGCATTCATCGCAGATTTCTTCGACCTTTTCTTCGAAGTAGGGGCGGTCGGCAGACTCGTAGCGCGGAGTCTGGTTCTCGGGGAGCAGCAGCGCGATCTTCGGGCCGCCACCTCCACTGCTGCCTCCGCAACCGACACCCACCAGGACGATCGCGAAAAGCGCACCGACTGCGATCGAGAACCGCTTCAACGCTGATATGGACATGAGCTCTCCTTTCGCCCCTGTCCTTACCCGCATGCCGCAAATACCACTCTAAGGTACCTAAGGTACCGCTAGAGACATCTAACCGCCACAGATTTGCGGATTTGCGTCCGGTCGCCGGACCGGGCGCTTCTATGCGGCGACGGCCTCGGGTCGCTTGCGCCTGGCGCGTTTCGGCTTGGCCGGCTCGACCAGCTCGGCGAGAAAACCGCCTGTGTAGGAGCCAGCGACCGCCGCGACCTCCTCGGGAGTGCCGGTGGCGATCACCTCTCCCCCCTCTTCACCGCCCTCGGGACCGAGGTCGATCAGGTGGTCTGCCGTCTTGATCACGTCGAGGTTGTGCTCGATCACGACGACGGAGTTGCCGGCGTCGACGAGGCGACCGAGCACGTCGAGCAGGCGCTGCACGTCGGCGAAGTGCAGGCCGGTGGTCGGCTCGTCGAGGATGTAGAGGGTGTTGCCGGTGGCGACCTTGGAGAGCTCCGTCGCCAGCTTGATCCGCTGTGCCTCGCCGCCGGAGAGCGTCGTCGCCGCCTGGCCGAGGCGGATGTAGTCGAGGCCGACATCGTGCAGGGTGCGCAGGCGGCGGGCGATCTTCGGCACGTTCTCGAAGAAGACGACCGCCTCCTCGACCGACATCTCCAGCACGTCGCCGATGTTCTTTCCCTTGAAGCGGACCTCGAGCGTCTCGCGGTTGTAGCGCTTGCCGTGGCACTGCTCGCAGGGCACGTAGACGTCGGGCAGGAAGTGCATCTCGATCTTGATCTGGCCGTCGCCGCGGCAGACCTCGCAGCGCCCGCCCTTGACGTTGAAGCTGAAACGACCCGGCTTGTAGCCGCGCGCCCGCGACTCCTGGGTCTGGGTGAAGAGCTGGCGGATGTGGTCGAAGACGCCGGTGTAGGTGGCCGGGTTGGAGCGCGGCGTGCGCCCGATCGGCGACTGGTCGATGTTGATGATCTTGTCGATCTGGCTGAGCCCGTCGACGCCGTCGTGGGCGCCGGGGCGCAGCTTCGCCTGGTGCAGGCGGTTGGCGACCGAGTGGTGCAGGGTCTCGTTGACCAGGGTCGACTTGCCCGAGCCGGAGACCCCGGTGACGCAGCAGAAGACGCCAAGCGGGATCGCGACGTCGATGTCCTTGAGGTTGTGTTCGCGGGCGCCGCGAACGCGCAGGGCGCCGCGGGCGCTGCGCCGCTCCTCCGGCAGCTCGATCCTGCGCTTGCCGGAGAGGTACTGGCCGGTCAGCGAGGCGGGGTCCTTGGCGACCTTGGCCGGCGTGCCGGCGGAGATCACGTGGCCGCCGTGTTCTCCGGCGCCGGGACCGAGGTCGACGAGGTGGTCGGCGGCCATCATCGTGCCCTCGTCGTGCTCGACCACGATCACCGTGTTGCCGAGGTCGCGAAGGCGGTTGAGGGTGCCGATCAGCTTCTCGTTGTCGCGCTGGTGCAGGCCGATCGAGGGCTCGTCGAGCACGTACATCACGCCGACCAGGCTGGAGCCGATCTGCGTCGCCAGGCGGATCCGCTGCGCCTCGCCGCCGGAGAGCGAGCGCGCCGAGCGGCCCAGCGAGAGGTAGCCGATGCCGACGTTCTCGAGAAAGGCCAGCCGTTCGGAGATCTCGCGCACGATCAGGCGCGCGATCGCCCGCTCGGTCTCGGTCAGATCCAGAGTGTTGATCCACTCGGCGGCCCCGCGCGCCGACATCGCGCTGTACTCGGCGATGCTGATCCCGCCGATCTTGACCGCGAGGCTCTCCGGCCGCAGCCGCGCCCCCTTGCAGTCCGGGCAGGGCTGCTCCGCCATGTAGCTCTCGATCCGCTCGCGGTTGGTCTCCGAGTCGGTCTCTTCGTAGCGGCGCTCGAGGTTGTTGACGATGCCCTCGAAGCGGACCTTGTAGGAGCGCTTGCGACCGAAGCGGTTGGTGTAGGTGACCTGGTGGCGGTCGCCGCCGGTGCCGTAGAGGAAGATCTCTTTCTCGCCTTTTTTGAGCTTCGCCCAGGGCACGTCGGCGTCGACGCCGTACTCCTTGGCGACCGTGGCGATGAGGCGCTTCCAGTAGGCGGTGATGCCGCGGTTCCAGGGCTGCAGGGCGCCCTCGGCCAGCGACAGCGTCGGGTCGGGGACGACCAGCTCGGGGTCGATCACGCGTTGGAAGCCGAGCCCGTGGCAGCGCTCACAGGCGCCGTGGGGCGAGTTGAAGGAGAAGATCCGCGGCTCCAGCTCGGGGATCGAGGTGCCGCACTCGAGGCAGGCGAACTGCTCGGAGAAGAGCAGCGGCTCGGCCTTCGCGTCGTCGACCAGCTCGACTTCGACCAAACCCGCGGCGAGGCCCGACGCGGCCTCGACCGACTCCGAGAGCCGCCGCCGCAGGTCGGGCTTCATCACCAGCCGGTCGACCACGACCGAGATGTCGTGTTTGAATTTCTTGTCGAGGACGATCTCCTCGTCGAGGCGGCGCAGCTCGCCGTCGATCTTGACCCGCGAGTAACCCTCGAGGCGAAATTGCTCGAAGAGCTTGCCGTACTCGCCTTTGCGCCCCCGCACCACTGGCGCCGTGATCATGAATTTGACCCCCTCCTCCAGGGTCATCAGCCGGTCGACGATCTGCTCCTGGGTCTGGCCGGTGATCTCGGCCCCGCACTGGGGGCAGTGCGGCACGCCGATCCGCGCCCAGAGCAGGCGCAGGTAGTCGTGGATCTCGGTCACCGTGCCGACGGTCGAGCGCGGGTTGCGCGAGGTCGTCTTCTGGTCGATCGAGATCGCCGGCGAGAGCCCCTCGATCGAGTCGACGTCGGGCTTCTCCATCAAGCCGAGGAACTGCCGCGCGTAAGCCGAGAGCGACTCGACGTAGCGGCGTTGCCCCTCGGCGTAGATCGTGTCGAAGGCCAGGCTCGACTTGCCCGAGCCCGAGAGCCCGGTGATCACGATCAGCGCATCGCGAGGCAGCTCGACGTCGATGTCCTTGAGGTTGTGCTCACGCGCCCCGGAAATGACAATTCGCTCAGAAGCAGCCACAGGAGAGCGATTCTACGCAGACGAACAGATGTTCCCCCTCGATTCCCGCAACGTGCGCAATACCCAGCGCTTGAGCCTCCCCCGGAGGGAGTGCTCACTGAGCCAGGGTGGCGCCGAGCACGACGAGAACGGCCGGCGATCGCTTCGACGGCGATCAGCGGCACCGAGACGACGGCCGGCCGTCGTCACCCCTGCTTGACCTGGAAGTGGGCGGCGTTGCGCTCGACGTAGCCCTGCCACTCGGCGGGCACCATGTCCTCCGGGTAGATCGCGTCGACCGGGCAGGCCTCGACGCAGGCGTCGCAGTCGATGCACTCCTCGGGGTCGATGAAGAGCATCTCGGCCGCGTCGTAGCCGGCCTCGTCGGGGGTCGGGTGGATGCAGTCCACGGGGCAGACCTCGACGCAGGAATTGTCCTTGGTGCCGATGCAGGGCTCGGTGATGACGTAGGCCAATGGGTCCTCCGCGGGTCGAGACTTTTTACAGAGTCAGTGGTAAAAATACCAAGCCAGCGCTGGCTTTTCCCAACCGGGCTGTGCAAAGCTGCGATTCCGATGGACCTGCCCCTACCCGCGGAGGACGCGCTCGCGCAGCCGACCCGCGCCCAGATCTTCACCTTCCTGGTCGAGAAGCGCGGCCCCGCCGGCACCGAGGAGCTGGCCGAGCACTTCGGCCTCCACCCCAACGGGATACGCCGTCACCTCGAGCGCTTGCTGGAGGGGGGCTTCGTCACCCGCAGCCGGGTCCCGATCGCCAAGGGCCGGCCCCGCGACAGCTGGTCGGTCTCGCCCGACGCCCACCCCGGCGGCCAGCGGCCACGTGCCTACGCCGACCTGGCGACCTGGCTGGCGCGCGCGATCCCGGCCAGCTCGACTCGGTTGCGCGAGGTCGAGCGCACCGGGCGCGAGATCGGCCGCCAGCTGGCGCCGCCGGCGCGCGGGGACACGGCGGAGGACCTGCGCGACGCGCTCGCGGCGCTCGGCTTCGAGCCGACGCTGGAGCGCACCGAGCTGGGCTTTGCCTGCAGCCTCGGCAACTGCCCCTATCGCGACTCCGCGCGCGAGAGCCCCGAGATCGTCTGCACGATGCATCGCGGCATCACCGCCGGCATCCTCGCCGAGCTGGACCCCAAGGCGAAGCTGACCCAGTTCGAGCCCCGCGATCCGGAGCGTGCCGGCTGCGCGATCGAAGTACGCGGCGGAACCAAGATTTAGCTTTCCGAGACTGATCCGCTGGAGCGGGGGCTGCGCAGTTGGGGAAAACCCCTATGCAAAAGGACGCCCCCATGGACCCAGAGATGACGCTTGATCAAGTTGACGTCGACGGCGCGATTCGCGAAACCGCCCATGAGGCCAGCGAGGCGCTCGGCGACGGCGACACTCGACTCGGCTTCCTCAAAAAGGCAGGCCTGGCAGGCGGGGCGGTCATGGGCGGCGGCGCCCTGCTCGGCGCCCTCACCCCCGCTGGCGCGATCGCCGCGGGCAAGGGCCTTCCCCCGGCCGAATTCGGCGCCGGTGACATCGGCATCCTCAACTTCGCCCTCACCCTCGAGTACCTGGAGGCGGCTTTCTACAACGAGGCCAGCGCCAACCAGAAGAAGAAGACGTTCATCAAGGACAGGCAGGCCCAGGTCTTCCTGAAGACGGTGACCGCGGACGAGAACGCCCACGTCGCCTTCCTCAAGAAAGCCCTCGGCAGCAAAGCCATCGCCGCGCCGAAAGTCGCCTTCGGCAGCACCACCTCGGTGGAAGCCTCCTTCGTCAAGACCGCCGTGGCGCTGGAGAACACCGGCGTCCACGCCTACTCCGGCCAGGCGCTGAACATCACCGACCCCGCCTACGTCGCCGCGGCCCTTTCGATCCTCACGATCGAGGCGCGCCACGCCTCGGTCGCCGGCCTGCTGCTCAACGGCAAGCCGAGCGGGATCACCCCCGACGGGCCCTTCGACACCCCTTTCACCGCGGCTGAAGTCCTCAAGGCGGTCAAGGCCACCCACTTCCTCAAGTAGCGCCATCGCATGCCCGATGGGGTCAACTGGAGATCGACCCCATCGGGACGACTTCGAAGCACGCACGACACCGACCAAGCAAACCACCAGCGGAGGCCAACATGCCCAACATCGGACCAATGGAGATCCTCGTAGTCCTGATCATCGCGCTCGTCGTCTTCGGGCCCAAACGCCTGCCGGAGCTGGGTAAGTCGCTCGGCCGCGGGATCCACGAGTTCAAGGGCTCGATCACCGGGGAGCACAGCGAGGCCGAGGCGCCAGCCGCACTGGAGAAGTCGCCCGTGGCCGCGGCAGTCCACGGCCCGGTCACGCAAGCCGACGCCGCCCCGAGCCCCCGCGCCTGAGGCGCTGGCGATGCGCCACGTCAAGCCGATTGCACACGAGGACGAGCTCGACCTCGTCGAGCACCTCGATGAGCTGCGCACGCGCGTCGTCGTCTCGCTCTCCGTCTTCGGCGTCGCGCTCGCCCTCTGCTTCTGGCAGAACCACCTGCTGCTCGAGCTGGCGAGCGCACCGCTGCCCTCGGCGCACGACAAGCTGATCACCTTCGGCGTCAGCGAGCCCTTCACGACGACCGTGACCGTCGCCGCCTACGGCGCGATCATCCTCTCGCTGCCGATCATCCTCTACCAGGCCTACGCCTACCTGCTGCCGGCCTTCAGCAGGCAGCAGCAGCGCCTGATCCTCCCCCTGCTGCTGATGATCCCGGCCCTCTTCATCGCCGGCATCGTCTTCGGCTACTTCGTCGTCCTGCCCGCGGCGACCAAGTTCCTGCTCAACTTCAACGACTCGCAGTTCAACATCCAGGTCCGGGCGAAGGAATATTACGGTTTCTTCGCGATGACCCTGCTCGCCTGCGGGGTGATGTTCCAGCTCCCCGTCGGGGTCCTGGCAGTGGTCAGGCTCGGCATCGTCAAGGTGCGCCAGCTGACCGCAGAACCGGCGCTACGCCTACCTGGCGTGCGCGGTGGTCGCGGCCGCCCTGCCCGGCGTCGACCCGGTCTCGATGCTGCTCGAGACGGCGCCGCTGATCGCGCTCTACGAGCTCAGCATCGTCCTCGCCCGCCTCTTCGGCGAGCCCGAGCCGACGCCGCTGAGCGAACCGGCGACAGAAAAGCCCTGACGCCCCCAGCACCTTGGGCTCCGGCCCCACACGGGCGCCAACCGGCGGACCGCGCCTGCGACCGGGCTCAGCGAAAGTCGATGACGCTGCGGATCCCGTCCTGGGCCTCCATCAGCTCGAAGCCGCGGTTGACCTCGTCGAGGCTGAGGCGGTGGGAGATGAAGGGCTCGACGTCGATCTCGCCGGCCAGGCAGCGCTCGATCAGGACCGGGACCTGGTCGCGGCCCTTGACGCCGCCGAAGGAGGAGCCGGCGACGCGGCGGCCGGTGATCAGGAGGCGGGGGACGACGTCGAGGGTCTCCCCCTTGCCGGCGACCCCGGCGACGGTGCACAGGCCCCAGGCCATGCGCGCCGCTTCGACCGCCTGGCGCATCACGGCGACGTTGCCGGTCGCCTCGAAGGTGTAGTCGGCGCCGAAGCCGCCGGTCATCTCGAGGATCTCCTCGACCGCGCCCTCGCCGCCGGCGATCGACGTCGGTCGCGCCCTGGCCGCGGGCCAGCTCGAGCCGCTCCGGCGAGAGGTCGACGCAGACGATCCGCTCGGCGCCCTGCAGGCGGCAGCCGGCGACCGCGCCGAGGCCGACCATCCCGGCGCCGAAGACGACGCAGGTGCTGCCCGGCTGTCACCGCGGCGGTGTTGATCGCCGCGCCGAGGCCGGTCGAGAGGCCGCAGGCGAAGAGGCAGGCGTGCTCGAAGGGCGCCTCGGGGTCGATCTTCGCCAGGGCGATCTCCGGCATCACCGTGTACTCGGCGAAGGTCGAGCAGCCCATGAAGTGGCGGATCGCCGTCGCCGTCGCGCGAGATGCGGGTGGTGCCGTCGGGGAGGAAGCCCTTGTTCTGCTGCTCGCGGATCGCCATGCAGAGGTTGGTCCGCGGGTCGACGCAGTGGACGCACTCGCCGCACTGGGGCGAGAAGAGGGTGACGACGTGGTCGCCGGCGGAGAGCGAGGTGACGTCGGCGCCGACCCGCTCGACGACGCCGGCGCCCTCGTGGCCGAGCACGGTCGGCGCGTAGCCCGAGGGGTCGGCGCCGGAGGCGGTGTAGAGGTCGGTGTGGCAGACGCCGCAGGCGACGAGGCGGACCAGCACCTCCCCCGCCCGCGGCTCGGCGAGCTCGACCTCCTGGACCGCGAGCGGCTCGCCGAACTCCTCCAGCACCGCGGCGCGCATCTTCATCGTCGACCGTCCACCAGGGCGCTCAACCGCTCTTGAAGCGGGCGGCCTCCTCGGAGCCGCCCGTCGCGTCGCCCTCGCTGTAGGAGTGGGCGCCGGCGCCGGCCAGCGTGCCGCCGTCGACGATCAGGTACTCCTCGCGGATCGGGCGCGCCGTCGAACCAGCACTCGAGGATCTCGCGCGTGCCGGCCGCGTAGCGGGCCTGGGCGGAGAGGCTCGTGCCGGAGGTGTGCGGGGTCATGCCGTGGTGGGGCATCGAGCGCCAGGGGTGGTCCCGGGGCGCCGGCTGCGGGAACCAGACGTCGCCGGCGTAGCCCGCCAGCTGGCCGCTCTCGCAGGCCGCGGCGACCGCGTCGCGGTCGCAGATCTTGCCGCGCGCGGTGTTGATCAGGTAGGAGCCGCGCTTCATCCTCGCCAGCAGCTCGGCGTCGAAGAGGTTCTCGGTCTCGGGGTGCAGCGGCGCGTTGATCGTCACCACGTCGCAGACCTCGACCATCGACTCGGCGTCGGGGTGGAAGGTGACGCCGAGCTCCTCCTCGACCTCGGGCGGCAGGCGGTGGCGATCGGTGTAGTGCAGGCCGACCTCGAACGGCTTCAGGCGCCGCAGGACCGCCGAGCCGATGCGCCCGGCGGCGACCGTGCCGACCTGCATGCCCTCGAGGTCGTAGGAGCGCGAGACGCAGTCGGCGATGTTCCAGCCGCCCTCGACCACCACCTGGTAGGAGGGGATGTAGTTGCGGACCAGCCCGAGGATCATCATCACGACGTGCTCGGCGACGCTGATGCTGTTCGAGTAGGTGACCTCGGCGACGGTCAGCCCGTGCTCGATCGCCGCCTGCAGGTCGACGTGGTCGGAGCCGATGCCGGCGGTCAGCGCCAGCTTCAGCTTCGGCGCCTTGGCGATCCGCTCGGCGGTCAGGTAGGCGGGCCAGAAGGGCTGGGAGATGACGACCTCCGCCTCCGGCAGCTCGCGCTCGAAGACCGAGTCCGGGCCGTCCTTGTCGGCGGTGACGACCAGCCGGTGCCCGGCCGCCTCGAGGAACTCGCGCAGCCCCAGCTCGCCGGAGACGCTGCCGACCAGCTCGCCGGGCCTGAAGCCGAGCGCCTCAGGCGTGGGCGCGGTCTGCCCGTCGTGGTAGCGCTCGATCGTCGGCACCTCGTCGCGCGCGTAGGCCGGCGGGTAGCCGTCGACCGGATCGTCATAGAGCACGCAGAGCACGTTGGCCATGGACCGGACCACCTTCTCACGTCGGCGATGCGCGCACAAGAAATGCCAATACCACGAATCCGCTTGACCGCGACCACCAGCGATGCAAGGCTCCCGCCCGTTTTAGTCCCGCCCCGGCGCCTCGGCGCCGCCCTCGATCTCAAGGAGATTTTGTGAAGCAGATACGCAAGCGCCTCACCTACGCAAACGTCGTTTCCAGCATCTGCCTGTTCCTCTTGCTGGGAGGAGGCGCGGCGTTCGCGGCCTCCAAGCTCGCCAAGAACACCGTCGGCGCCAACCAGATCAAGAAAAACGCGGTGACGACGGCGAAGCTCAAGAACAACGCCGTCAGCTCGACCAAGATCCAGGCAAACGCCGTGACGACCGAAAAGATCGCCGACAACGCGGTCACCCTTGCCAAGCTCGCCGACAACTCGGTCAACTCGGCCAAGGTCGCCGACAAAAGCCTGACCGGGAAAGACGTGGCGCCCGACTCGCTGACCGGCGAGAACATCAACGAGTCGACGCTGGGAGAGGTTCCCAACGCGGCGAAACTGGCGGGCAAGGCGGCGACGGCGTTCACCTCCAGCACGATCTACAAGAGCGAGTCGCCCGTCGAAGCGGGTCAGACCCTGGGCGACGGCACGCAGGTGATCGCCGAGGCCTGCGATGCCGGCGACATCCTGCTTTCCGGGGGCCCGGCCAACATCGCCTCGACGACGACCCTGCTCGAGAGCTTCCCCAGCCCGGGGTCGACGAACTCGTGGTCGGCGAGGGTCAACAAGAACGCGCAGACCGACAACTTCAGCGTTGTCGTGCTCTGCGCCAAACAGGGCTAGGAACAAACGCGATGGCACGGCAGGGCCCCGGGGCCCTGCCGTGCCATCGCATCACTCGGGCCTAACGGCTCGTTTCCGCCGTCGCGCTGGTGTATGCGGTGCCGGCCGTTTTGGCCGCGGTGATTTTGTCGCTGAAGGCGGCGGCTGATTTGGCCGTGTAGGTGAACCGGGTGGTCGATTCCGCCGGGCCGGTGCTGGCGATCGTCAGGCTGCCGCCGCTGATCGTTCCGCCGCCGACCTGCGTGACGCTGACCGTGTGACCGCTGCCCACTGCGGTGTTCATGTTCCCGTAGGCATCGGTGACGGCGATGTTGGCGGCGAAGGTGCCGCTGTTGCCGAGCCCCGTCGCCGTGCAGGTGAACAGGCAGGGTGAGCTGAGGCTGCCGGCGCTGATCGTCACGTTCGAGAAGGCGAGTTTCGCCGCGGTGGTGGCGGCGACGGTCACGGCGAGCGTCGACGGGGTCGAGATCGAGCCGTCGCTGACCGAGATCGCCGCGACCTCGGCCCTGTAGAGCTTCATCACGCCGTTTTTCGAGGAGGCGACGGTGGCGACGCCGTTGGTGAAGTTGATCGCGGTCGCAAGCCCGAAGTTGATCGCCGCGCCGGCGCTGTCGATGACGGTTGGAGCGGTTGCGCTGGGGCTGCTCGACGCGCCCGAGAAGGTCAGGTTGTGGGAACCGACATAGGAGGTCGCGGTGCTGCCGTAGGCATCGAGCGCCGTCGTCGTGAGGTTGTCCGTGGCGCCCGCCGCCGGCGTTTTCGACGAAGCCGCCAGCGAGAGCTGCGCGGCGGCGGCGGCGGATACGGTCACCGCTAGGGCCGGGGCGGAGATCGTGCCGTCGCTTGCCGTGATGCTGGTCGCCCCGGACTTGTAGAGCCTCATTACGCCGTTGCTGGCGCCAGAGGCACTGGCGACGCCGGTGCTGAAGATGATCGGCATCGCCGTCGCGAAGCCCGTCGCCGTGCCCGCCGAGCTGGTCACGGTGGGCGCCGTCCCGTTGGCGCTGGCGGCGGCGCCGGAGAAGGTCACGTTGTGAGAGCCGGTGTAGGTCGTCGCCGTGTTGCCGTAGGTGTCGAGCGCCGTCGTCGTCAGGTTGTCGGCGACCCCGGCGGTGGGCGTGGTCGTGGCGGCGGCCAGCGAGAGTTTCGTCGCGGGCCCCGGGGCGACCGTCACCGCGAGCGGGGTCTCGTCCGTGATCGAGCCGTCACTGACGGTGATGCTGGTTGGCCCGGCCCGGTAGAGCTTCATCACGCCGTTCTTCGAAGAGGCCACGGTGGCGACGCCTTTTGTGAAGGTGATCGCGGTGGTGGCGCCAAAGCTCGTCGCCGTCCCGGCGCTGCTGACGACCGTCGGCGCGGTCCCGCCGGGACTGTTCGACGCGCCGGTGAAGATCAGGTTGCGGGAGCCGATGTAGGTGGTGACCGTGTTCCCCACTTCGTCGAGAGCGGTGATCGTGAGGTTGTCCGCGACCCCCACCCCGGGCGTCGCCGAGGCGGCGGTGAGAGCCAGATCAGTGGCTTCGCCAATAGTCACTTTCGCGGAGACCGGTGAGCTGGCGGCGCTCCAAGAGCGCCACCTGGCCGTGACGGTATAGCTGTGGGCGCCGATTGCGACGCCGCTATCGGTGCAGCTGGTGACGCTTTCGGGCAAAGCGGAGTCGGGGCAGGCGGCCCCCGCTTCGCCGCCGTCCCGCGTGACGTAATACGAGACGGCGCCGGGCCCCGGCGCGGTGACGGCGCTCCAGGCGAGCGCGACCGTTCCCCCCGGGAACCGGCGCGGAGACCGTCGGCGCCGCCAGGGCCGCCACCCCCGCCGAGGCGCTCCCCGCCCCCGAGGTCGAGAAGTAGGCAAAGGCCACACCGGTCACCGCCGTCGCAATCAGAACGACGAGAGCCACCCCGGTGGCGCGGATCGGCACCGACCCACTCATCCGTGAGCGCCCCCCGAGAAGGCCAGCGAGAACTGGGCGCCCTGACAGGCGTCTTGGTTGAGCGGCAGCTCGCGCAGCTGCATCGAGGGCGGTGACGCGCCCGCGGCCGGAAGGCTGACCGAGCCCCTGGCGGGAATCCTGATCGGCGCCGAGCTCGACGCGCTCGACCGGAACAGGGCGAGGTTGGCGGCGCTGTCGCAGCCCGGCGGGCCGCCGGTCGCCGTTACCCGCAGGCTCGTCACGAAGATCGGAGCCCGGTTGGGGTTAGCGAGAACCACGGGGAGCACGACCGGGGGCGCGCCCGGGTAGAGGGCGCTCAGGCCCGAGAGCTGCGGCGCGATCGAGAACCGCATCGGCTCCACCCGCGCCCAGTCGAAACGCGAGGCCGGACTGCGCCCGCCGAAGCGATCGAGGGCGCGCACGGCGAAGCTGTGGGCGCCGAGCGCAAGGCGCTTGAAGACGACCGAGCCCTGGCAGGCGCTCCAGCCCGCCTTGTCGAGACGGCACTGGAACCGCACGTCGCGCTGCTTGTCGGTGAAGGCGAAGCCGGCGCTGGTCGCCAGGGACGCCTTGGCGGGATGCTTGGTGATCAGCGGCCTGGGAGGGCGCCTGGGACCCTGCCGGGAGGCCGAAGCCGAAGCGACGAGCCCGGGCGGGCCGGCGGCCGCCCGACCGTGGCCGCCCGGCACGGAGCCGCCGGCTCCGTGCTCCGTCGCCGCATAGGCCAGGCCAGCGAGGCAGCCGCTGATCACCGTCAGCGCCCCGAGCGCCCTGCACACGGCCTTCATCTTGCCAGCGGTCCGGGGCTTAGTTGCTGGTCAGATGAAGCGTCAGTGTGGCGCCCTGGCAGGGGTCCTGGTTGGCGCCGGTTTCGTTCATCGTCAGGGTCCCGGTCGGCGTCACGCTCTGGCCGTTGCCGGGCGCAAAGGTGCGGTTGACGGCCACCGCCGGCATCGTGAAGTCGGCGGAACCGCCGGAGATCGTGGTGCTGCAGGTCGAATGGCCGGCGTCGGTGGAGATGCTCGTCAGGGTCACGGTGCCGACCCGCTGCGACCCGGAGGAGGGGTTGTCGACCGTGAAGCTGACGGGCGACGAAGCGCCGGGGTAGAGGTTGGACGTGACCGTCGCGTGCAGCGTCACGGCCGAGCTGGAGCCGACCGTGGCCGTGCCGGTGCCGGAGCCGTTCGTCGTGAAGTAGGCGAAGGCAACGCCGACGGCAGCCAGCGAACAGGTGCAAGCGAGCGCGACGAGAGCGCGCCTCCTCGTAATCCAATGCATGTGAGTCCCCCTGCTTGTCTCGGATGAGCGGGGCAAGTGCCCCAAAGAACGGGAGACCATCGGCCCGATGGGAGCCTGCCTTGAGCGCGGCAACGGCGAAAAGAGCCGTCCCTCTTGTCCAATTTGTACAGCCGCCGCCGTGCGCCCGGCTCAGATCAGGAGCGGCAGGCCCAGGCTGAGCTCGGTTCCACCCCCGTCGCGCTCCGCGGCGACGAAGCGGCTCGCGATCGTCGAGATCAGCGCCAGGCCGAGCCGCAGGCCCTCCTGCTCGGCGCTCGCGGACGCGCGGAAGCCCGATCCGTAGTCGCGAACAACGACGCCGAACTCGCTGGCCCCGCAATCGGCTTCGATCTCGATCGGCCCCCGGGGCCGATCGCGATAGGCGTGGACGACGACGTTCGAGCAGGCCTCGGTGACGACGATCTCGAGATCGGCGATCCCCGCGTCCGTCATCCCGTGCTGGCGGGCGACGTTGCCGACCGCGTGGCGCACGACCGACAGGTTCTCCGCTCGCGCGGGAAGCCTGATGAACAGGTTGCCGCCAGCAACGTGCATTGAAGCGATACCTCCGATCCGAGCGACGGTGAACCGCTCGCGCTTTCTACTCAAAAATAAGTAATAACCTTCCGATCAATACCCAGCCCCCGGGTCTCGAAACGGGCTGACCGACCGCGCCCCAACTTTTGCCGCCGCTCACAATGCGAACATACGTTCCCATTCCAAGACGCAGGAGGCACGATGCCCCGATTCGATGCATACGAAGACCTGGTTGGAAAGTGGCGCTGGCGGCTGTTGGGTGCCGAAGGCCGCGCCGTGGCCACCTCCGGGGAGTCCTTCGACTCCCACTGGCACGCGCTGAGAGCGGCGGAAGACGTGCGCGGCGTTGCGACGGGCGCGCGGATCTCCGGCACCCCCGCGGAAGGAGTCAAGGACGCGCTTGGCGCGATCATCGATCGCGAGCTGGCCCGCTCCTAGGCCGCGCCGGCACGGCCCGAGAAGGCGCCGGTCAGCCTCGTCGAGGTAGGGCGGCGCCACTCCCGCAGCGAGGCATCGGCGTGATGAGCAGCGCCCCCACCTCCGCCCTACGGGGCGCAGGCATTGGGCGAAGAGGATCGCGCGCGGACCCGGGGAATGGTCAGACAGATCACACAGGCTTGCTTGGACCGCGAAAGCGGGCAGCTGGAAGGACGATCCAGGTGACCCGCCTCTCGTCACTGGATCCAGCCAACTGACCGGTTTCCTCGTCAACACCTAGGAGCTCCCTCGATGCCAAACGAATTCCAGCGCTACCGCGTTCTCTGGCCGCTCGTCCCCGCGATGGCGATGGTGATGATCGACTTCACCATCGTCAGCATCTCGGCGACGACGATCCAGGACGATCTCCATCTCTCCGAGACGGCGGTGCAGTGGCTGGTCACCGCCTACGCCCTCTCCACCGCCGCCTTCGTCGCCCTCGGCGGCAGGCTCGGCGACATCCTCGGACACCGCAGGATCGTCATCACGGGAGTGATCCTCTTCGCCCTCAGCTCGCTGATGTGCGGGTTGGTTCCGGACAGCAGCGGCATCGCCGTCCCCTGGCTGATCACCTTCCGGGTCCTCCAGGGCATCGGCGGGGGCATGCTGATCCCCTCCGCGACCGTCCTCGTGCTCGACGCCTTTCCCGGCACCGAGCGCGGCAAGGGGCTGGCGATCTTCTTCATCGTCACTGGCCTCTTCACCGCGATCGGGCCGATCGCCGGCTCCTACCTGACCGAGTTCTGGACCTGGCGGGCGATCTTCTGGATCAACGTGCCGGTCGCGCTCTTCGCCCTGATCGAGTTCCACTTCGCCAAGCTCAACGACGTCAAGCGCCCCTCGCGGGTCGACTGGCGCGGCGCCGTCCTGATCGTCGTCGGCATGAGCCTGACCGTGCTGGGCATCCAGCAGTCCACGGCCTGGGGCTGGGGGAATCCGGCGACCTCGATCTCGATCGTCGCCGGCGTGCTGGTCCTCGCCGCCTTCGCCGCGGTCGAGCGCAAGACCACCGACCCGCTGATCGACGTCAACGCGATGATCGCCAACCGGCCCTTTGCCGTCGACAACCTGCTCACCTTCCTCGCCTTCGGCCCCTGGCTCGCCGTCTTCTTCTTCGGCAGCGTCTACTTCCAGGTCGCCGTCGGCCAGGAACCGACGCAGGCCGGCTTCTCGATCCTGACGATGTTCTACTCCTTCTTCGTCGCCGCGCGGATCGGCGGTGGCTGGATGGACAAGTACGGCGCCAAGAAACCGGTCACGATCGGATTCCTGCTCGGCACGATCGGGATGATCGTCTGGGCCGGGGAGCTCTCGGAACTGAGCCATCCCGGCACGCTGGCGGGCATGCTGATCACCGGCGCCGGCTTCGGCCTCACCTTCTCCCCCCTCAACACCGATGCGCTGAATCGCCTGCCCGATTCGATGCGCGGGCAGGGCTCGGGAGTGATCCAGACCTTCAGGAACTTCGGCTCGGCGATCGGGATGGCGATCATGGGCAGCATCGTCGCCGGCGCCACCGACCTGACCGGGGCCGCCGGCGCCCAGGACTTCGCCGACTCGATGCAGACGGCCTTCTACGTCGGCGCGGCGATGCTCGGGGTCGGCTACGTCGCCGCCCGCACCCTGATGCCAGGGGGCAAGCAGGAGGGGATCGAGTAGGCGAGCCGGGCCGCGTACTCTTTGCGCGTGCCCAAACCGGTCAGCCGCGTACTCTCGACCTCCCAGCTGGCGACGCTCGCCGAGGTCGGGGAGGAGCGAACCGCCGAGGTTGGCGAGAAGCTGTTCGAGGTCGGCGACGCCAGCTATCCGTTCATCGCGATCCACGAGGGCGAGGTCGCGGTGGTCGACTCCGCTGGCCAGGAGATCGTCCGCCATGGCGCCTCCGGCTTCCTCGGCGAGATGAACCTGCTCTCCGGGCAGACCGTCTTCCTCACCGCCGTCGTGACCGAGCCGATGCGCTACATCGCGGTCGATCGCGAAGACCTCGGCAGCTGCTGTTCGAGGACGGCTCGCTGTCGGACCTGCTCCTCCCCGCCTTCGTCGAACGGCGCGAGATGCTGCAGCGGCACCAGGGGATCGGGATCGAGATCGTCGGCCCGCGCGAGGTCGGCGAAACGCGCCGGCTGCTCGACTTCGCCCGGCGCCTGCGCCTCCCCCACTCCTGGATCGACCCCGCCGAGAACGGCGCGGCGGCGGCGCTGATCGAGCCGCTCGACCCGGCCGAGATCCCGATCGTGCGGCTTCCCGGCGGCGCCGAGCTGCGACGGCCGAGCAACGGCGAGCTCTCGCGGGCGCTTGGCATCGGCCTCGAGCTGGGCCAGCGCGAGGAGGTCGACCTGCTGGTCGTCGGCGGCGGCCCCGCCGGCCTCGGCGCAGCCGTCTACGGCGCCTCGGAGGGCCTCGACACGCTGGTGATCGAGAGCACCGTCCTCGGCGGCCAGGCGGGGACCTCGCGCAGGATCGAGAACTACCTCGGCTTCCCGGCCGGCATCAGCGGCTCCGAGCTGACCAGCCGGGCGGTCTCCCAGGCGCGCAAGTTCCACGCCCGCACGGCGACGCCGTACCGCGCCCGCGCGCTCGAGCCAGGCGGCGAGCGACACCTGGTCAGGCTCGAGGAGGGCAACGAGATCGCGGCGCGGGCGGTGCTGCTCTCGACCGGCGCCGAATACCGGCGACTGCCGGTCGAGGACCTCGATCAGTACGAGGGGCTGAGCGTCTTCTACGCCGCCGGACCGCCCGAGGCGCAGCTCTGCGGCGCCCAGCGGGTCGGCGTCGATCGGCGGCGGCAACTCGGCGGCGCAGGCCGCCGTCTGGCTGGCCCGCGGCGGCGCCCTCGTCACCCTCCTGCACCGCCGCGCCGACCTGCGCGAGACGATGTCCAACTACCTGATCGACGAGATCGAGCGCTACGGCGTCTCGGTCCGCGACCGCAGCGAAGTCGCGCGCCCTGCACGGCGAGGAGGGACGGCTCGAAGCGGTCACCCTCACCGACGGCACGCGAGGTTCCGCTCTCGTTCCTCTTCCTCTTCCTCGGCGCCTCGCCCTGCACCGAGTGGCTCGGCGACGTGGTCGCCCGCGACGGCCACGGCTTCGTGCTCACCGGCGCCGAGGCCGGCGCCGAGGGGCTGCTCGAGACCAGCGTGCCCGGGGTCTACGCGGCCGGCGACGTGCGCGCCGGCTCGATCAAGCGCTGCGCGACGGCAGTCGGCGAGGGCGCCACCGTGGTCCGCTTCGTGCACGAACGCCTGACCCCCGCGCAAGCCCCCCGCGATGGCCGAAAGGTCAGCTGAGACGCCCATGCGGGCCATCGTCCAGCGCGAGTTCGGGCCGCCCGAGGTGCTGGCGCTCGAGCAGGTCGCCAAGCCCGAGCCGATCCCGACCGAGGTCCAGGTGCGGGTCCACGCCGCGGGCGTCAACCCGGTCGACTTCAAGACCCGCGCCGGCAAGGGCGTTGCCGGCCTGCTCGGCGAGCCGCCGGTCCGGCTCGGCTGGGACGTCTCCGGCGTCGTCACCGAGGTCGGCGCCGGCGTGACCAGGTTCAAGCTTGGCGAGGAGGTCTTCGGGATGCCGTGGTTCCCGCGCCAGGCCGGGGCCTATGCCGAGTACGTGACCGCCCCCTCGCGGCATTTCGCCGCCAAGCCGGGCGTCCTCAGCCACGAGGAGGCGGGCGCCCTCCCCCTCGCCGGGCTGACCGCCTGGCAGATCCTCGTCGACACGATCCAGCTCGAGGACGGCGCCGACCTGCTGATCCACGGCGCCGCCGGCGGTGTCGGCCACCTCGCGGTGCAGATCGCCAAGGCCCGCGGCATCAACGTCGTCGGCACCGCCCGCGCCGAGCAGGGCGAGTGGCTGCGCGAGCTCGGCGCCGACCGGGTCATCGACTACCGCGCCGAGCGGTTCGAGGAGCTGGTCTCCGACCTCGACGCCGTGATCGACTTCACCGGCGCCAGCGGCGAGCGCTCGCTGGCGGTCCTGCGCCCCGGCGGGATGCTCGTCTCCGTTCCCAGCGGCGTGCCGCAGCAGGTCCTCGACCTGGCCAAGCGGAGCAACCGGCGGGCGACCGGCTTCCTGGTCGAGCCCGACCCGGTCGGCCTCGCCGGGCTTTCCGACCTGATCGAGGCCGGCCGGCTGCGGGTCCGGGTCGACCGGGCCTTCGACCTCGGGCAAGCCGCCGAGGCCCACCGCCTGGCGGAATCCGGCCATGCGGGCGGCAAGATCGTCCTCCGGGTGCCCTAGGACGGATTGGCGAAACCCCGCACGCGTCCGGCGGCGGCGGACTATGAAAAGCGGGCGGCGGGTAGGACAATCGAGCTGCACCGCCTCTCGCCCCCCGATCCCCTCGACGACAAGGCTCCCAGGTGTTGCGTCCCGTTTCTGTAGGTCTGACTTCCGCATCGTGACCAGCCGGGTTCTGGCTGGTCCCGGCACGCGGCCGGCTGTTAGCGCGTCGCGTTTTCAGTCCAGAGCACGGCCGGGCTGGTCGGAGGTACGACGAGGCTGGGCGTCGCACCGGCTTCGTCGGCCATGACGGGGATGAGATCCGGTAGCGGTCGAGCACGTCATCGCGAAGAACCGGAGGGAGCCCAACCGTGTTGGTGTCGACCGCGTCGATCCTGACCTCTTTGAAGACCGTGCGCAGCCGTTCGTTGAGGTCAGCAACGTTGTCGTCGTCGTGCCTGCGTACGGCGGCGAGCTGGTTGTAGACGTCGAGCATCGCGTCGACGGATGGGTCCACGGGTTCGACGGCCATTTGGGTTTGGAGGTCGCGAACGGTCGTCTGCTGGGACGTCTTGTCGTGGATGACGTGGTTGAGGCTGTCCTCGACGGCGCGTTGGTTGGGGTCATCGTTGGCGACGGCTTCGTGATAGCGGACGCGGAGTTTGGACTCCAGGTGGTCAAGTCGCCTGAGTTCGTCCAGCGCGTTCGCGAGTTGCGTTTCATGCGTCGCGCGGTGCTGCTCGGTCGATTGGGCGAGGCTGGCGAGCCAGGCGTCGAAGTCGATGAAGAGTTGGTCGAGGTGCGCTGCGGCGATGCAGAACTTGCTGCGCGACGCCTCCCCTCACGGCGGCGGGGCTGCCGAGCAAGTGAAGGCAACCCGGCCCGGGCTGTGACGACGCTGTTCTTGGACGCCAGCGTCCTGCTTGCGGCCTTCGATCCCGAGGACGATCACTATGAGCCGGCAAGTGCCCTGCTGGTCAACACCTAGACCACGCTCGCGACCCTCGATCTCGCCCGTTACGAGGTCGCCAACGTTGCGGCCGCGCTTGGCGTGCACCTGATTACGTGGCGCCTCTTCTTGCCGCGGTCGAGCGGCCTGCCGACGACGGCGGGGTCCTCGCCTCCACAGGCTCCTTGCTGACCCGTGCCGCCGAGCTTGCCGAGCGACACACGATCTCTGTCTACGATGCCGCTTACGTCGTCGCAGCTGACGAGGCCGACCGTCGCCTTATCAGCTGTGATGAGCGCGACCTAGTCTCAAAGGGACTTGGTGTGTTCCCCGCGGACAGCCGCTCAGTATGAGGTGCCGCCGCAGCCTATTCCATCTCCGGATCGGGAAACCAGGGCCCGAGCGGCACAGAAGTGACTTCAACCGGGGTGACGGGAATGGACGGAATTTTCAGCGCCGCACATTCGTAGAACGTCCATGGGATCGTGTTGTCTTTGCCGTAGCTCGCCGCCGTCGTGCTGGCCAGGCTCAATGCCGTCGAGAACAGCGGCGCATATTCTTCCGGCAGCACTGAGGAGAACCCTGAGAGGTTGATGTTGGGAGGCGGATAGCCCGTTTTGCCGTACCAGTTGTCTTCCGAGATGACGAACGAGAGGTAGGGCGGCACACAGCTGAGCGCGGCCAGTTCGGGACTGTTGTTTGCCGTTTCAGCGACGTATATCGCTTCTTTGTTATAAACAAAATCACTGTTCGAGATCAGCATTGAGTCCAGGTACTGAAGGCTCAGTGCTCTTTTCGCGTAGCGGAGATCCAGGTAGGACAGTTCAACTTCGCGAGCCGAGGGATAGGAGATTCCTTCCCAGTCACCTGATGCGGGTGACGTTGCGCTGCCGTCGCCGTTCGTGTCGCCGCCGACCGTGTCGTCCTTATAGGAGGTGAAGGTGACGGGCTGTTCCGCCGTGCCTTCGGTGTGCAGTGCGCCGTTAACCCAGATCGTTCGCAGTTCCCCCTTCACCACAGTGCCTGCCGCGAACGTGAGCGTGGCGCCTTTGCGGATCGCCAGGCCGTTATTGAAGACGACCAACGCGTAGGAAGGCGCGGTCCATTCCTCCGATTCGGTCACCTCGCCCGCAACCCAGATCCCGTTCTTGGCGTTTTCGGTCACCACGTTGGAGGTGATGTTCGCCGGAATTGGGTTGTCGGCGAACGACGCGCTTTCGCCGCTGTTGGGGAAGGCTTCGTAGACGATTGCTTTGCCGCCGTTTTTGCGCACGATGTTGTCGCCTAGGCTGGCGGTTTCAATATCCGTGTAGCCGGTGGGAGCGCTTACCTGGATACCGTTGTAGGTGTTCGATTCGACCGTGTTTTCGTCGATCGCCACGGACATGTGTTCTTTTTCGCCGACCGTCTGCGAGATGCCGGTGCTGTTGTGGGCGACGAGGTTGCCGCGGACTTCCGGGGAGCCGGCAAAGAGGAGATTAATCCCGGTTTCGGCGTTTTCGACGATCGAGCTGCCGATGATCCTCGGGCTGGCGCGGCGCACGTTGATCGCTCCGGTGTAGCTGTGGGAGAAGGTCGAGTCGATGAATTCAGGCGACGTCGTGCAGGGGCATCGGACCTCGACCATCGAATGGTAGGGGTAGAACCGTTCGCCGCCGTAGAGCACGCGGGTGTGGAGGAGTTTGGAGGGACCGGGGACGCCGCTTCCTTCAGGGAATTCGATCGAGGGCCAGTCGCCCGGTTTCGGAGTCGTCGCCGACCCATCGCCGTTCGTGTCGCCCCCGACTGAGTCATCCTTGACAGACGTGATCGTCACCGGGCTTTCCGCCGTCCCCTCCGAATCTAGGAGGCCGTTGGCGAAGATGGTGCGTTCTTCATCCTTCACCACAGTGCCTGCCGCGAACGTGAGCGTGGCGCCTTTGCGGATCGCCAGGCCGTTATTGAAGACGACCAACGCGTAGGAAGGCGCGGTCCATTCCTCCGATTCGGTCACCTCGCCCGCAACCCAGATCCCGTTCTTGGCGTTTTCGGTCACCACGTTGGAGGTGATGTTCGCCGGAATTGGGTTGTCGGCGAACGACGCGCTTTCGCCGCTGTTGGGGAAGGCTTCGTAGACGATTGCTTTGCCGCCGTTTTTGCGCACGATGTTGTCGCCTAGGCTGGCGGTTTCAATATCCGTGTAGCCGGTGGGAGCGCTTACCTGGATACCGTTGTAGGTGTTCGATTCGACCGTGTTTTCGTCGATCGCCACGGACATGTGTTCTTTTTCGCCGACCGTCTGCGAGATGCCGGTGCTGTTGTGGGCGACGAGGTTGCCGCGGACTTCCGGGGAGCCGGCAAAGAGGAGATTAATCCCGGTTTCGGCGTTTTCGACGATCGAGCTGCCGATGATCCTCGGGCTGGCGCGGCGCACGTTGATCGCTCCGGTGTAGCTGTGGGAGAAGGTCGAGTCGATGAATTCAGGCGACGTCGTGCAGGGGCATCGGACCTCGACCATCGAATGGTAGGGGTAGAACCGTTCGCCGCCGTAGAGCACGCGGGTGTGGAGGAGTTTGGAGGCTCCCGGACCGCCGCTTTCTTCCGCGAATTCGATGCCCGGCCAGTCGCCCGCTTTGGGACTCGTGGCGGAGCCGTCTTTGTTGGTGTCGCCCCCGACCGAGTCGTCCTTGATCGAGGTGAACGTAACGACTTCTTCGGCGGTGCCTTCCGCGACAAGCCTTCCGTGCACGACCAAGCCTCCTTCGAGCTTCACCACGGTCCCCGCTTCGACCGTCAGAGTCGCGCTCGAGGAAATGTAGGTCCAGCCGCCCGTGTAGGGGCCCCCAACACGCGTCAGCGTCGTGTCGGTGGTGATGTTGGTCGGTAGCGGCGTCGCCAGCGATGGCCCCGGAGTCGCGAGGAGGCCCAGCACGGTCACCGCTGCCGCCCCGAGCCGGAGTTTCATCGGGGCACTTCGAAGACATCGGACGGTGCGGACACGGCGACTATCCTTCCATGGATGAAAGAGCAATTAATCAGCGATTCTTATAGCAGCGGCGCGAGCGCGTGGCGCCTGCGGCGGACGCATCTCTTACTCGCGGTTAGGCGTTTTTAGGTGCTGAGCCATCCCGAGTTTTCGAGAGGCTTTGATCTACCCCGCTTCGGAGTCGCGGTTCTGGAATCGGGCGGCCGGTTGGTTGCATCCCGGAACGCCAGGCTGCAGGCACTTTTCGGTGACGCGCTCTCCGGGGAAAATTTTAATCGATCAGTCGACTACGCTCGATCGCTAGATTGAAAACGCCAGTGAGAGGAAGACTGGGAGCGTGGGAAACGGCACGCAACACCCATGGATGACCTATCCCTAAATACTCAAATGTTCTTGCCTTAACTTCCTGCATGTGATAGGGCTGGGTTCTCTCAGCTACCTAAGTCCAAGAGGGAGAGTGGTGAGATGACGAAGCGCATCGCACGGTCAATGGTTGCTCTCGTGGTGCTGGCATTGGCCACCAGTACGTCTACCGCAACGGCCCACTTCGGCCACTCTCATGACGATGGCCGCATTTCTGGCCAGCCTGATTTCCAGCGTATCGGCAAGGTAGAAATTCGCTTCCATCCGAATGCCCACGCGTATACCTACAAGCGTGGCCCGAATGCGCCTCCCCTCTGGTTCCACATCGACTCCGCGGCGAGTCGTTCAAGCGAAATCTCGCTACCAACCACCCAAGAGCCGGTTGTTTGCACGGAAACCGGCCATCGGATCAGAATCATGTATTCATCAGAAGCCAGCTACACGCCGTCCCCGGAAAAAGCCGAAAAGATTCGGACGGTCGTCCGGCGGATGGCCTCGAAGATCCTCAGCCAGTCATTCCTCTCAAGCGCAAACACGAGAGGCTTGCGGATGGCTGTCGAATGCGACGCCAACGGCGATATTCGCATCCAGGGATTCAAATCCTCGGGTGACGCGCAGGAAGTCTTCGGATGGGTAGACAGTCTTTTCGGTAACCCAATTGGAGCCAACTCGGTCAAGACTTTGGTCTTCTTCGACGGTGAAGACCCTCATGAAGAAGCGGCAGGAGTCGGCCAAGTGTACGACGACGACGATAAGTTAAGTTCGGATACGATCAATCCTTATCTTACTGATATAAATGAGAATCGCGTCTTCTCGGCGGTGGCCGTCGTTTACTCTGGCTATTGGGAACGACACACTCCACTTCATGAGCTGTTTCATACTATGGGAGCGGTTCAGGATGGCGCTCCCTACTCGAACTACAGTTTCCACTGCCAAGATGGCCTCGACGTTATGTGCTACCCGCAGCCTGCTCCTGTTTGGGCCGGTACTTACCAAGAGACCCGTTGTCCAGCGAGCGAAGGCTACTTTGCATCTGCAAAATTGCCGCTTGATTGTCAGTACGACACCTATTTCGATGCTGCGGAGGAGAGCGGTGAGTATCTAAACTCCCATTGGAACACCGGGGGGTATGAGAATCCGTTTTATGTTGAAGCACCGACTCCTGCCTCCCCGAAAGTTGAGACCGGGGGTTTCGGCCCGCTTCTCACTAAGACTAGCGTCCTGCTGGGTGGCATGATCACACCGAATGGGCTTTCCACCCAGTATCGCTTCGAATACGGGCTGAATATTGGTTATGGGTCGAAAGCTCCGGTCCCAGATGGCACGCTTGGATCGAACCTTTATGAAAACCAAAGCGTGAACGCAACGATCACGGGCCTACTGCCGGGGACTACATATCACTATCGATTGGTCGCATCGAATGCCAAAGGAACCAACTACGGGGCGGACCGGACGTTTACTACCCCTGTGTCGTGGAACATTCAGAGCACGCCAAACGCAAGCGGTGCAGAACATAGCATCCTGAACGATATGTCGTGCGAGCCCGCTAGTACGAGCATATGTACTGCGGTAGGGAAGCAGACGGCGAGCGGCGGGGCGAGTAGCCCTTATGCCCAATACTGGAATGGAACCTCATGGACCAACCAGTCAACGGCTGTTCCAACGGGAGCTACGGGCAGTGAACTGCAGGCAGATCATTGTCTTTCGAAAGCCTCATGTGTTGCGGCCGGGTCTTACACGACGACTTCGGGTACGTTCTCCCTGGTAGAGGCGTGGAACGGAATCAGCTGGTCAATCCAGACGACCCCCAACCCTACCGGCGCGACCGAAACTCGTCTGAAAGGCATTAGCTGCAAAGAAATCACTGCCTGCATGGCAGTTGGCTATAGAGGGAGCAGCAGCAGCTCGCAGCCCGTAGCAATATTTGGCAAATCTGGAAGCTGGTCGCTGCAGACCGTGCCGCTGCCAACCAGCGCGGTGGGAGCCGAACTTACGGGCGTCGAGTGCACCTCGACGACGTCCTGTCGAGCGGTTGGCCGCTATTACCCCACGACCAGCAGCACGACCTACTGGGCGATGGTCTCCACCTGGAATGGCAGCACGTGGTCATCAGAAGCGGTGCCGAAACCCGCGGAATCGCCGAAACGGAGCACGTTGCTAGACATTTCGTGCGCTAGCGGCACCGATTGCACCGCTGTCGGCGGATACACGAATTCCAGCGGCATCCAGGTGTCCTACGTCGAGCGGTGGAATGGGACCGCTTGGTCGTGGCAGGAAAGCCCCAATCCGACGGAATCTGTGAACACCCCTCTCCAGAATGTCTCTTGTGTCGGGAACTCTCCATGCGTTGTTGTTGGAGACTGGCTCGATTCGGCTGGCGTCTGGCGTCCGGTGGCGCAGTCCTGGACCGGCACCAAATGGGTGATCGAGTCAGTCGAAGTTCCATTGGGCCAGACCTTTGGGGTGCTCGATGGAGTCGCTTGTAGGAGTAGATGTCTTGCGGTCGGCCATTACACGGCGAGCGGGATAGATAAAACGCTGGGTGAGATCCGGTGATGTCATTGACTCGAGGCCGAGGAGGAGAGGCGAGGTTGGGACGGCGAGGCCGTCACCGACAAGGGCGTGTCGGGTGGGGTGCCCGTTGACGAGCGCGAGCACCTTGGCCTGCGCTGGCTGGCCTTCGGCGGGTGATGTTTCTCATGGTCGCCAAGAGGGACAGGTTGAGCCGGTCCCTGATTGCTTCGCCGCCAGCCAGGGCCGACACGCAGAGCTGGTCCATGTCCGTGCGTGACCTGGCAATCGACCACGAGTCGCCCGAAGAAACCGACGACGACGAGCCCGCCTATGTCGGCCACGAACCCAATGAATGGCGGGACGTGCCTGATGCGCACGGTCATGACCGTGCGCCAGCTGAGCTGGCTGGTCATCCACCAGATGCGGAAGTCAGGGCCTACATAAACGGGACGTAACACCCAGATGACCAACCAACTGAACGGAACCGTCGCCCTCGTCACCGGCGCCAGCAGCGGCATCGGCGAGGCGACCGCGCGGTCGCTGGCGGCCCGGGGAGCCAAGGTCGCGGTCGCGGCCCGCCGGCTGGAACGGCTGGAGCGACTGGCGGCGGAGATCGGCGGCCAGGGCCACACTGCCCTGGCGATCCAGTCCGACATCACCGATCAAGCGCAGGCGATCGCCGCCGTCGACCGCACCGTCGACGAGCTGGGCCGCCTCGACATCGTCGTCAACAACGCCGGCCAGATGCTGCTGGGCCCGATCGAGGACGCGCCCACCGAGGAGTGGGACCGCATGATCGACCTCAACCTCAAGGGCCTGATCAACACCACCCACGCTGCCGTGCCACACCTGCTCGAAGCCGCCGAGACCTCGCAGCGGGGCTGCGCCGACGTGGTCAACATCAGCTCCGTCGCCGGTCGCCTCGCTCGCTCCGGCTCGGGCGTCTACAACCTGACCAAGCACGGGGTCGGCGCATTCAGCGAGTCCTTCCGCCAGGAGTTCGCCAAACGCAAGATCAGGTCGACCATCATCGAGCCGGGCGCGGTCGAGACGGAGCTGTCCGACCACATCCGCGACGGCGTCCGCGAGCAGGTGGTCGAGCGCTTCGCCGGCATCCACATGCTCGAGGCCGGCGACGTCGCCGATGCCATCGCCTACGCGGTGACCCGGCCATCGCACGTCTCCCTCAACGAGATCCTGATCCGGCCGACCGAGCAGCTGGGCTGAGCCGGGCCGGGGCCCTGCCAGTGGCCGCGATCGCGACAATCGGCGTCTACGGCTTCGGGCGCGACTCGTTCCTCGGAGCCCTGGCGGAGGCGAGGATCAGCCTCCTGCTCGACGTTCGCCAACGACGCGGAGTGCGCGGCAGCGAGTACGCCTGGGCCAACGCACGCCGCCTGCAGGGCGCCTTGGCGGAGGCCGGCATCGGCTACACCCACCTCAAGGAGCTGGCGCCGACCACCGAGCTGCGCCAGCTTCAGTACCGCGAGGACGCCAAGCTCGGCGAGGGCAAGCGCTCGCGGACGGCCCTGGCTCCCGAATACGCCCGCCGTTACACGGAGGAGATCCTCGATCGCGTCGACCTCGACCCAATCGTGAAGTGGATCGGCGCCACCTCAGCCGCCCTGCTCTGCGTCGAGCGCGACCCGGAGGCCTGCCACCGCTCGCTGATCGCGGCGCGGCTGGAGCGCAACCACGGCTTCGGCGTCGTCGACCTGCGCCCAGATGGCGGCGGGGCGACGCCGTAGGCGACCGCCGACTCCCGAGCCGCGGCTCCTGGCCCCCAACACGGCGGAGCGGCGGCACCTTGCCGCCGCTCCGGGCCGGGGTTATTCCTGGCCGCAGGCCGTGAGGCCGTATTCCTTGGCGATCTTGCTGGCGGGTTTGAACGGCGTCGTTTTGGCGCTGAACAGCACCGCCGGGTCCGCTTCGGCTTCTTCGACACCTTCGTCAAGCGCGTCGAGCATCGCCGAGATTTCATCCTCGTCCCCGCTCGGCGCTGCCAGCGCCCGCAGTGCCTCGGACTGGCCCTTGATGTTGGGAGTGACGATCGTTTCGGCGACTTCGACTTTCTGCGCCTTCGACGGTTCTTCGCCTTCCTTGAGGCCGTTTTCCTTTTCGAAGGTTTCGAATTCGGACTGGATTTCGTTGTCGCCCTTCTTGCAGATCGCGTCGGCCTGCGAGATGAATTCCGCCTTGGTCAGCGCCGTGGTGCCGTCGTCGCTGCTGCTGCCGCAGCCAGTCACGATCACGACAATCGCCACGACGCCGACGAGCGTCGCGATAAGTCCCTTGCTCAATTGGTCTCCTCTGATCTATGCAGCGCGCTTTTGTCCATAAGGCCCCCCTTTTCTCGCCACGGCAGCCGAAACCTCTCGCTTTGCCGCGACGACCGCCGCCAGCCGGCGTCTGGCCCCTGCCGCGAAGGGCAGGCGATCGCATCGACCCGGGACAGCTTGGCCGCTGCTCAGATCAGCGCCAGCTGCGCTGCCGCCTTGGCCTGCGAACGCCCGACGCCGACGCCCTCGAGATCCAAGAGCGCCTGCTTGCGCTGCAGGCCACCGCCGTAGCCGGTGAGCGAGCCATCGGCGCCGATCACCCTGTGGCAGGGCACCAGGATCGGCGTCGGGGTCTGGCCGACCGCGGCGGCAGCGGCGCGGACGCGCTGGTAGGGCTCGAGGCCAGCGGGAAAGGCGGCCGCTTCGATCGGCTCGGCCAGCTCGCCGTAGCTGATCGTGCTGCCGTAGGGAATCTGCCGGAGCCGCGCCCAGACGAGCTTCTGCAGCGGCGTGCCGCCGAGCTCGAGGCCCAGGTCGAAGGCCTTGCGCTCACCCGCGAAGTACTCGTCGAGCTGGCCCACCACCTCGGTCATCGAGCCCCGCGCCGCCGCCTCGAGGCGGGGCGACTGGCCGGGAAAGCAAACCCGGTCGATCCCACCCGGCCCGGCGCTGATCGTCAGCGGCCCCAGCGGGCTCTCGTAGATCGTCCATTCCTGGGGTGGGTTCATTGGCTGGCGAAAATGATCTCAGCGGGGGCGGTCATCGAACGCGCCCTCCCTTCTGCGGACCTGCCCCCCTTGAACGACCGGGGGAATGATTTCGTGAGATCGGCCCGGGCCAGCTTCAGGCGGCAAGCGCGGCGGCGTCGATCTGGACCGTGTACCCGGCCCGCAAGGCGGCAACGGTCGAGGGCGGCGTGATCACCTCCGCAACCCCGCGCGCGGGCCGCGGCCGACGGGCTGCGTACCCCGCGCGCGTCCACTCGCTCAGGTGCCCGCCGGCGACGACGGCCGGCGATCCGTCGAGGAGGACGAAGGCGCCGTCGGGCAGATCGCCCCAGGGCGCCTCGTGGATGCGCCGGCGACCGGTCCCTCGCACCAGGCGCTCACCGTGCAGCTGGCGGTTGATCAGCTTCGCCGAGGGCAGATCGACGCCGAGCCCCTCGGCCCAAGCGCGGCGATAGGCGTTGTAGTCGTTGCGGCGACACTCCGCGCAGGGGCGATGCCCAGCGGCGAAGGAGACGGCCTCGTCGTGGAAGTAGAGGAACGTGTAATGGCCGGGCTGCCACTGCTCGCGCCAGCGACCGCGGAGCTCGAGCAGGCAGGTGATCCAGAGGTCGCTCGCATGCGAGCGGACGATCTTGCGGCCGCAGTGGATGATGCCGCGGTTGCCCGTCCAGGCGCCGCGCAGCGGGATTGCCTCGATATCGCCCAGCGGCGTGACCCGGTTCCGGGCGGGGCTCACGAAGGCTGGCGAACGGCGCCGGCGCGGTCGCCGGACCGAGCTGCTCGACGCCGCTCCCACCAGCTCCAGGCCACCATCACCGCGGCGGCGTAGAGCCAGCCGAGCAGCACGTCGAAGAAGTAGTGCTCGCCGGTCGCGATCAGCGTCAGCCCCATCGCCAGCGGATAGAGCGCCAGCAACGGTCGCAGGCGCGGCCTGACGCGAGCCCAGAGGAACATCACCACCAGCGCGGTCATCGCGGCGTGGAGGGAGGGAACGGCGGCGACCATGTTGGCGCTCGCCTGGCCCTCGGAGAAGAGGCCGGCGGTGCCCACCCCGAGCACTTCCCAGCCTTCCGAGGTGGTGCGTTGGACTCCGTCCAGCAGGCCCGTTTCCCCGGCCAGCCAGGGCGGCGCCGCCGGGAAGGCGATGTAGGTGGCGAGGCCGGCGAGGGCGAGCGACACCAGGCGCTTGGTGAAGCGCAGGAAGGCGAGCCTGTCGCGGAGCCAGAGAACGCCGGCGAGGGCGAAGGGGACGATGAAGTAGGAGGTGTAGACGAGGGTGAAGGCGATGTCCCACCAGTCGACGACGCCGGGGTCGTACAGACGGGCCTGCAGCCATTCGGTGGGGGCCTCGCCGAAGAAGACGAAGCGATCGAAATCGATCATCGGGTGCGCGTGGACGCCGATCCCAAGCGAGTCCGCCGCGCCGCGGGTGAAATCGTAGGCGGCGAGCACGGCCACGATCGGCAGCCAGTCGAGGGCGAGCTGGAGCAGCTGACGCGGGGGTCGCCCCAGCGAGGCGCAGACGATGGCGCCACAGGTCCAGGCGATGACCAGCTCGCGCTGAACGGGAACCCCGTAGCGCGCACTCCAGGCGACCAGCGCCAGGGCATAGAGGCCGAGCGCGCAGCGGCGCACCAGCGTCCAGCTGCCAAAGCGAAAATCGGTGGCCTGCTCGGCGCCAACCTGAGCGAAATCGGTCGTGCTCACTGCGTCAACCTATGCGCCCAGCGGACATCGGTGAGGAGCGCTCTCTCCGCTCAGGCCCTAGATGGGACCGGAGTGATCAGCGCGACCGGCGCCGCCAGGCCCGCGGAGCGACGCAGGGTGGCGATGCGGCGACCGGGCTGGACGGCCGCACGGATCTCGCTGACGCGATCCCCGAGCCCGGCCACGGTCGCGTCCAGATCGGGGGCGACGAAGGCAAGGCCCCAGAAGAAGGCGGGCCGATCGCCGCCGGCCCGCTCGCTCGCCTCGGGCGGCTCCTGCACGACCTCGAGGATGGTTGCGCCGAGGCGGAAGAACGCCTGTCGCGGAGCGCCGGCGGGCGTCGGCTCCTCGCGGATGCGACGCAGGTCGAGACCGGCCTCGCGCAGCGCCCGGACGGTGCGCTCGAGCGCGGGCGAGATCGCGACGACGTGGTCGAGCGCGGTGATGCCGTTGGCGTGGGCGGGGCACTCGCTCGGCGGCGGGCGATCCGACCGCGCCGTCGCCAGCCCGTCCAGCTCACCCGCCTCGATCTCGCGCAGCGACCAGCCGCTCAACCCCCTCCCCGCGTCCGCGCCGGCCAGGCGAATCCGCACGTCGCCGCAGACGCAGACGTCACCGTTGACCTCGAACCCAAGCGCCGACCAGGTAGCCGGCGCGTCGGCAACCGTCAGCTCGTCGATCGTTGGCGCCACACCCGAACGGTAACCGTCATCGATCGTCTCGGGAGAGCTCGGCGAGCGTGCGGCCGCTGATCACCGACTGCGGTCGTTCGGCGACCACGTCGGACCCGGGGCGGGCGTCCTCGTCGCGGCGCTTGATCAGCAGCCACTGGGCCTTCTCGCCGGGACGGGTGCGCTGCAGGGCGAAGCCGCCGCCCAGCTTCTCGCCGTGGAGGACGAAGACGGCGTGGCCGCGCTCCAGCGCCTGCGGCCAGGCCACCCGGCCGCCCTGCTCATAGCTGCCGCGATCCCAGACGATCACGCCGCCGTCGCCAACGGCGCCCTCGAAGGCGTTGTGGGCGATCTCGTGGTCGGCGACCTCGACCGCAAGGCGCTTGACGGCGGGGTCCAGCGAGGGGCCCTTCGGCACCGCCCACGAACGCATCACCCCGTCGACCTCGAGGCGCAGGTCGAAGTGGTGGGCGGTGGCCGCGTGCTCCTGGACGACGAAGGCGCCGGCGCTGACGCCGCGGATCGCGAACTGCTCGTGCCCTTCGACCTTGAGCCGTTCGACCTCCACCTCGGTGACGCGCGCGCCCGGTGGCCCCTCGCGCAGGAACGACAGCAGCTGCTCGACCGCCGGCTCGGGCCCCTCGGCGTGGACGTGGACGCTGCCGTCCTCGGCGTTGCGCACCCAGCCCATGACGCCGAGCCCGCCGGCCCGCCGCAGCGTTACGTCGCGATATCCGACCCCCTGGACCGCGCCGCGCACGACCGCCCGCACCGCCATCGCATCGGCATCGCCCGGCGCGCTCATGCGGTGCCGGCGCGGGCCAGGTATTCGTCGAGCTTCCTGCTCTTTTCAGTGTCCTCGTAGACCTCGTACTCGCGCAACTTCCCCCAGGCGATCCGGCCCCAGATCACATAGCGGTTGTCGTAGACGCGCCCGTCCTCGGGGTCGTCGAGGTGGATCTGGCCGCGGACGCAAATCGTCTGGCGCCAGGGGAATCCCTTGAGCACGACCTCCTCCGGGTAGATCTGCAGCCCGATGCTGACGAAACGGTCGAGCCACTGCTCGAGCTCGCGCTTGTCGCTCGCCCCGGGGGCGAAGGAGCTCTGGCCGGGGAAGGTGAACTTGATCTCGTCAGCGTCCATCGCCAGGGTCGGCCCGGGGTCCCCGGCCCGGATCGACTTCATGTTGCGGGCGATCATCTTGCCGGCCAGCCACGAAAGCATCGACGCCTCCCTCCGTTGGTTATGCCAGGAGGCTAGCTCGGGAGGGCCGGCAGCCGAGCTCGGCTACTTCTCCTTCGCCCCCGAACCGGTGGCGGTCCCATAGGCGAGCCACGAGACGGCAGCCGGCCTGCCGCAGCGCCGGGACCAGCCCAATGAGACACTCGCAAGACGTGAGACGGGTAGCGCTGGTCACCGGAGTCAGCCGGGCGGCGGGGATCGCAGCCGCGATCGCGCGCCGAAGCGCGCCCTCGCACGACCTGATGCTCAGCGGCCTGCCGGCCTATGACACGGGGAGGGAGGCGAATGGGGACGCAGGCGATGCGCCGGAGCTAACCGCAGAGCTGCGCGGGCTCGGCGCCCAGGTCGCCTACCTCGCGTCCGACCTGGCGCAGCCGTCGGCGCCGGAGCGGGTGATCGCGGCGGCGGTGGAGGAGCTCGGTGGCGTCGATACGCCCGTCGCCGCCCACGCCCACTCCAAGCACCTCCCGCTGGGCTCGCTGAGCGCGGAGGAGATCGACAGGCACCTGATCGTCAACGTCAGGGCGACGCTGCTGCTGGTCAAAGCCTTCGCCGGCGCCCACGACCCCGACCGCGGCCAGGGCCGCATCGTCCTCTTCAGCAGCGGCCAGCGGCTCGGGCCGATGCCAGCGGAGCTCCCCTACGTGGCGAGCAAGGGCGCCCTGGAGGCGCTCGTCCTCTCGCTTGCCGATTCGCTCGCCCCGCGCGGCATCAGCGTCAACGCCGTCAACCCCGGCCCGACCGACACCGGCCTGCTGCGCGGCGAGGAGCACGACGCGATTCGCTCGCGCTTTCCGGGCGGGCGATGGGGCGCGCCAGAGGACGCCGCTCGCGCGGTCGAGTGGCTGACGAGCGACGACGGCGCTTGGATCACCGGGCAGGTGCTCGACTCCGAGGGCGGGTTCCGGCGCTGGGGTGGCGCCTCGCCGGCGGCAGACGCCTAGCCAGGCGCACCGGCACCGCCGGCTGAGGCGCTCAGGGCTGCGGCACGATGCGGATGTAGGGGCGCGGGGACTCCCACCCGTCCGGGTAGATCGTCGCGGCTTCGTCGTTGGAGACCGAGCCGGCGATGATCACGTCATCGCCCTGGTTCCAGTTGACCGGCGTGGCGACTTTGTGCTTCGCGGTCAACTGCAGCGAGTCGATCACGCGCAGGACCTCGTCGAAGTTGCGGCCCGTCGTCATCGGGTAGACGAGGATCAGCTTGAGCTTCTTGTCGGGGCCGATGACGAAGACGTTGCGGACGGTCTGGTTGTCGGCGGGGGTCCGCTCCGCCGGGTCGCCGGAGACGTCCGCCGGCAGCATCTCGTAGAGCTTCGAGACGGCGAAGTCGGAGTCGCCGATCAGCGGGTAGTTGGGCGCCGAGCCCTGCGTCTCCTCGATGTCGGCGGCCCAGGCCGGGTGCTGGTCGATCGGGTCAACCGAGAGGCCGATGATCTTGACGTTGCGGCGGTCGAACTCGGGCTTGATCCGGGCCATGTAGCCGAGCTCGGTGGTGCAGACCGGCGTGAAGTTCTTCGGGTGGGAGAACAGCACCGCCCACGAGTCGCCGATCCAGTCGTGAAAGCTGATCGTCCCCTCGGTCGTCTCCGCCTCGAAGTCCGGCGCAACGTCTCCCAGCTTGAGCATCCTTGGCTCCTCCTCGTGGTCGTCCTCTTCCCTTGCGCGCTCATCGTAGATGGCCGCCGCGCGCAGGGGCGTCAGATGCCGGCGAAGCAAGTGAGGGCGGCCAGCCCCACCGTCACCAGCGCGCACCAGCGCAGCCGGGGCCGGCGCGCCAGCCGCTGCCAGGATGAGATCGCGGTGGCGCCGAGCATCAGCCCCCAGCCGTGGCCGGGCACCATCGCCAGCATCAGCGGCCAGCAACCGCCCACGCACTGGCCCGCGTGGTAGGCGCCGTAGCGCGCGCAGGAGAGGTCGGCCAGCCGGCCGCGGGCCGCGAGCGAGAGCTCGCGGTGCGTGCCCTTGACGAAGCGGGCGTCCCACCTGGTCAGCTGCCAGGCCGCGCCGCAGAGGAGGACGATCGCGCTGACCGTCGGCGGCGCGGCGGACAGCTGCGGCCGCAGCAGCGACCAGGCCGCGATCGCGATCGCGCCGAGCCCCACCCAGATCAGCAGGTAGCTGATCAGGAAGACCGCGGGAGAGCGGTAGCGGCGCTGCCAGAGGCTGACCCGGGCGATCCCGCGCAGCATCGGCAAGGTCGCGGGCAGCATCATCGCCATCACCATCGCGGCCCAGTGGGCAATCGAGGTCGAATCGTGGTCGGGCCCCCTCGCCAGCAGGGATAAGTCGTGGGTGAGGAAGAGCAGGGACCAGGCGAGCAGCGCGAGCAGCGCCCAGGGCCACTCCGGCCGGAACCAGAGCAGGCGCCGGGCCTCGGCGAAGGGCGGACGGGCGAGGCTGGCCTCCACCGGGCGGGGCTACTCGACGAAGAGGCTGACCCGCCCGACGACGACGCTGGGGACCGAGAGCTTCGCCTCGGCCTCGGCGTCGACCCCGACGGGCGAGAAGGTCACGTCGAGCTGCTCCGGGCTCCAGCGGCCCTGCTCGCGCAGCGACTCGACCTGCTCGCTGACGTCGAACACGTAGTGCAGGCCGTGGGGCGCCTCCTCCTCTTCGTCGTCGAGCTGGGAGCTCTCGACCCCGAACAGCGAGATCGTGCCGACGAAGCTGCCGCTGTCGGGCTCGGCCGCCTCCCCCTCGGGCAGGTTGAGGTAGACGCCGTAGAGCAGGCCGGGGTTGGCCTCGCCGCGCACGTTCTCGATGTTGAGATAGGTCGCCGCGGGCCCCTCCTTGGACTTGGCCGTTCTCGCGGCGGGCCCGCTTGGCGGCGAGACGGCGAGCCTCGCGCCCGTCGTCTGGCCCTCCAGGGTGACCGGCGCCTCACTCGAGCCGACCAGCTCGGGGGGATGCTCGGGGTTCGCTTCGTCGTCGGCCATCGCCATTCTCCTTGGGGGAGCGGGACTGGGCGCCGGGGGAGGCGCCAGCAGGTGACTGTAGGTGTAGCTGAGCTGCGCTTCGATGTCGAGCACGTCGCTCACCGCCGTCTCCTCTCGCTGCCCGTCGGGATTGACGAACTCGAATCGCATCGCCAGCCAATCCGGGTCGGTCGGGTTCGCCCCCGGCGGATGCCCGCCGCCGGGATCGCGGCGCCATTCCTCCCAGAGCCGGTCGAGGTTGGCGTGGTGGAGCCAGAAGATCGGGTCCAGCGCCGCGGTGCTGAAAGCGGACATGAAGCCCCCTTCGCCGCCGACTGCGGTGTGGACGGAGCCGTGCGGAACCGCCTCCAGCGTGCCCGCGCCGCGCCCGCCGGTGCCGTGGTGGAAGAGCGGGTCGGTTCGACCGCCGCCGAAGCCGCCGGTGGTGCCCATCGCCGGCCGGGAGAAGACCGCTTCGCGCATCGCGCTCGTCGTCTGCACGGCGGCGCCGCTGAGCGCGTCGCCGCCGTTGACGTCGAGCGGGAAGCTCTGGCGCTCTTCAATGAAGAGGGGGTTCTCTTTGCCGTCGGGGAGGGATTTCTCCCGGAAGGCAGGTGGAAGCGACTGGTGTCCGGCAACTTTGCTCGTCGTGTAGTTCCAGTAGGGAAGCGCCCAGCCCCCAGCGTCCTCGCCGAGCTGTGAGCGGATGATCTGTTCGAACCAGTAGAGGTACATGCGGTGCCACGGCAGGAAGAACCACGATGCGTGTTGACACTGGTTCTCAATCCGACCGGGAACCGACTGCCCGCGCCGTTCGTGGATCGCGGCCTGGTTGACCCAGTTGGCGCCGTGCAACGGCTCCGCCTGAGCCAGCTCCTGCATCGAGGCAACCGCGCGAGCGTAGGCGGGCAGGGCCGGGTCGCGCCACGGGTCCTCGAGGTCGCCAAGCTCCCAAACATCCCGACGCAGACGAACTCCACTCATCGCTCCCAACCCCCGTTCAGATCGAATCTGACTGATCGGCCTTATTAGATCAATTGAGTCAAGGGGGATGGGCCGGGCCGGGATACTCTGCCCTCCGCATGATCGACCGCCTGACAGTCACCCGGAGCGCTCGCCGGGGATGGTGAGCGCCGAGGAAATCGGTGAGGTTGCGGTCTTTTCCGCCCTCACCACCGCCGAGCGAGAGCAGCTCTCCCGCGTGGCGGCGGACATCAGCCTGGTGCCTGGCGAGTACGCCGCGCACGAGGGCGACGGGCGCGCGATCTTCGCCCTGCTCGAGGGTCGCATCGAGGCGATCAAGACGGTCGACGGGGTCGAGCGCGTCGTCGGCGAGCGCCTCCCGGGGGACATCTTCGGCGAGGTGCCGATCGTGCTCGGAACGGTGTTCCCGGTCGGCTTCCGCGCGGCGGAGAAATCGCGCGTGGCCCGGATCGAAGCCCACGAGTACCACGCGGTCGCCGTCGTTGCCCCGGACGTCGTCAAGGAGATCGGCAGGCTCGCCGGCCACCGGATGGGCGGCTCACGGGGCCTGGAGAGCATCGCGGCCGACCCGCCGCCGCCACGCGCGATCGTGGTCGGGCACCGCTGGGATGCGTCCTGCGCGGAGCTGCGGCGCTTTCTCGATCGCAACCAGATCACCTTCAAGTGGCTCACGCCCGAGACTCACGACGCCGCCGCCCAGTGGGGCGGTCCCCTGCCCGCCGAGGAGGACTGGCCGGCGATTCGGGTCGTCGACGGCAAGACCGCCGTACGGCCCCAGCTGCGCCGGGTGGCCGAGCTGCTCGGCGTCGAGACCGAAGCGAGCGCGGCGGAATACGACACGGTGATCGTCGGCGCCGGCCCCGCCGGCCTCGCCGCGGCCGTGTACGGGGCCTCGGAGGGCCTGCGCACGCTGGTGGTCGAGCGCGAGGCGCCCGGCGGCCAGGCCGGCACCTCCTCGCGGATCGAGAACTACCTGGGCTTCCCCTCGGGGGTCTCGGGGGGCGAGCTGGCGAGCCGCGCGCTGCAGCAGGCGCGCAGGCTAGGCGCCGAGATCCTCGTCACGCGGTCGATCACGCGGCTGGACGCCGCCAGCCGTGAGCTGCACCTCGACGCCGGTGACGTCCTCCGCGCGCGGACGATCATCCTCGCCTCTGGAGTGGCCTGGCGACACCTCTCGATCGAGGGCTTCGACCGCCTTGTCGGCAAGGGCATCTCCTACGGCGCGGCGCGCAGCGAGGCGCCGAATACGCACGGCCTCGACGTCCACATCATCGGCGCCGGCAACTCGGCCGGGCAGGCCGCCCTCTTCTTCTCCACCCACGCCAGGAGCGTGACGATCCTCTGCCGCGGCGACAGGATCGAGAAGAGCATGTCGCGCTACCTGGTCGACCAGCTCGCCGCCCGATCGAACATCAGCGTGATCTTCGAGACCGAGGTGACGGCGGTGCATGGCGACGGCTCGCTGCAGGCGATCGACGTCCGCAACTCCGCGACGGGCGAGGCGTCCCAGCTCGAATCGGGTGGGCTGTTCATCTTCATCGGAGCCGACGCGGAGACGGCGTGGCTGCCAGCCGAGATCGCCCTCGACCGCCGTGGCTACGTGCTCACGGGCGCCGACATGCGCGCGGCCAACCGCTGGGCCCACGATCGCGACCCGTACCTGCTGGAGACGAGCGTGCCGGGCATCTTCGCCTGCGGCGACGTCCGCTTCGGGCCGGTGAAGCGCGTCGCCGCCGCCGTCGGCGAGGGCAGCATGGCGATCGCCTTCGTGCACCAGTACCTCAGGGAACTGGACCTCGTCGACGGTGAGCCTCGGGCCGCCGAGCCCACGGCATCGCCCGGCTCGGTCCAGCCAGCTGGCTGACCGGGGGACCGGTCGACGCCGGGCGCGGCAGCCGGGCACACTGTTGCAATGGGTGAGGCTCCAGTCCTGATCACGATTCCGATCAGTCACTACTGCGAGAAGGCTCGCTGGGCGCTGGATCGAGCCGGCATCAGGTACAGGGAGCGGGCCCACCTGCAGATCATCCACTGGGTCCCCGTCGCCCGCGCCGGCGGCAGGAAAACCGCGCCGGTGCTCGTCTGGGGGGATCGCGTGCTTGCCGACTCGGCCGAGATCGTCGAGCAGGCCAGCGCCAAGTCGCCGCCGGACCGCCGCCTCTTCCCCGACGATCCCGGCGCCGCGGCCGAGGTGCGCGAGCTGCAGGGCGAATTCGACGCCCGCCTGGGGCCCGAGGGGCGCAGGTGGATGTACAACGGCCTGCGCGGGCGCCGCGACATCGCGGTCGCCTACGCCTGCACGGGCGTGCCGAGCTGGCAGCGCCGCGCGCTGCCCCTGGCCTACCCGCTGGTCTCGCGGGTGATCGACCGCTACCTCGACGTCACGCCTGCCACCGCGGCACGATCCGAGGCCGAGGTGCGCGCCGTCTTCGACCGGGTCGCCGAGCGGCTGGACGACGGTCGGCCCTACCTTTGCGGCGAGCGCTTCAGCGCCGCCGACCTGACCTTCGCCGCGCTGGCGGCGGCGGTGCTGATGCCGCCCGAGTACGGCGTGCCCCTCCCCCAGCCCGAGGAGCTGCCGGCGGCGATGGCCGCGACCGTTCGCGAGCTTCGCGCCCACCCGGCCGGTGCTCACGCCCTGGCGATGTTCCGCCAGGAGCGGCGCTAACGGGCCTTCTACTTGGCGTGCTGGTCGACGGCCGGCGGACCGTGGTGATGCGCATGCTTCCTGTGCTTTCTCTTCACGCACCTCGCCCTGCCGTGCTTGTTCTTCTTCACGAACCCCTTCTTGCACCTGAGCTTCTTGGCCCTGTGCCGAGGCCGCGGCGGGCGGGTCCGCCGCACGTTTTTTCGCGCCGCGGGGGCGGCGCCCGGCTCGCCGAGCTCCGCCCTGAGGATCTCCTGGCGCGAGAAGGTCAGCACCTGGCCGGAACCGGTGGCGCCGGAGAAGAGCGTCCTCGAGCCGAGTGAACCGTGATCGTTGAATTTCAGGACCACCTGCGTCGTGCCCGAGGCGTCGGCGCGGCCCCGAGCCGCTACTCCACCCGGTAGCGCTCCGGGACGAAGGTCTGGGTGTCGATCGGCGGGCGCACGTAGGCGCGCTCCTGGCGCGGTGGGAACTCGACCCGATCGTGATCGACCGGCTCGTACGGAACCTGTTCGAGCAGATGGGAGATCAGGTTCAACCGCGCCGTGCGCTTGTCGTCGGCATCGACGACGAACCAGGGTGAGTCCTTGTTGTCGGTGTAGGCGAACATCTCGTCCTTGGCCTCCGCGTAGTCGACCCAGCGGGCGCGGGCCTCGACATCGACGGGGCTGAGCTTCCAGCGCTTGAGCGGGTCGTTCAGGCGCCCCTCGAAACGCCGCTCCTGCTCCTCGTCGCTGACCGACAGCCAGTACTTCAGGAGGATCACGCCCGAGTGCTGGATGATGCGCTCGAACTGCGGGCAGGCTCGCATGAACTCCTCGTACTCGGCGTCGGTGCAGAAGCCCATCACCCGCTCGACCCCGGCGCGGTTGTACCAGCTGCGGTCGAACAGGACCATCTCACCGGCGGCCGGCAGGTGAGCGACGTAGCGCTGGAAGTACCACTGCGTCCGCTCGCGATCGCTCGGCACCCCAAGCGCGACGGTGCGAACCACCCGCGGGTTGGTCCGCGCCGTGATTCGGCGGATGACACCGCCCTTGCCCGCCGTATCGCGCCCCTCGAAGAGCACGACCACTTTCAGCCCCTCCCGCACGATCCACTCCTGCAGCCGCACCAGCTCGACCTGCAGCCGCTCGAGCTCCTTCTCGTAGTGGGACCGGCTGAGCACCTTGGTGTCCACGCGGAAACCCTACCGGCGGCCCACGGCCCGCTCGCCGAGCTCACCGCGGGCCGCCAGCGGCTCAGCCGAAGGCGGCGCGCGCTTGGCGCATCACCATGCGCGGGGTCATCATCCTCGTCGGCGCGGCGCGGCGGCTCCCCACCTCGTCGAAGGCTTTCAGCACCTCCGAGTCACGGGCGGCGGCGCGCCAGATCACGCGTTCGACGAAGTTCGCCGGGCGACCGCTGGCGAAGTCGGCAATCTGGAAGTGGTGCTGTCCCAGGCGCCATAGGTGCAGGCGCCGGTAACGGGCGAGGGCGGCGTCGAGGTCGCCCCCTTCCAGCAGCGCCGGGGCGGTCTCCTCGACCAGCCACTCGGCGCTTTGGAAGGCCCAGCCGCAGCCGATTCCCCAGAAGGGATCGCTGGCGAGGGCGGCGTCACCGACGAAGGCGAGGCCCGGCCGGGCGGCTGGACGGATCGCGTTGGGCAGCTCCAGCTTGCCCAGCAGCTTCGACTCCTGGCTGGCGCCGGTGAGCTCGGGGCCTTCCGGCAGCGAGCGCAGCATGCGCAGGTAGGCGGCCTGGCGATCGGCGCGAAAATCGCCGAGGCGGTCTAGGTGCGGCGCCACCAGGGCCAGCGTCAGCCCGTCCTCGTTGGGGAAGGTGTAGGCGCAGTCGGGTTCCAGCAGCCACATCCGCGAGCGGTCCCCCCGCGGCCGCAGCCCGCGCCAGTAGGCCCAGTAGAAGAAGCGGCCGTTCGGCTTGATCCTCGCCGGCACGCCGGCGAGGCGGGCCAGGCCCGACTGGCGCCCGTCGGCGGCGACGAGCAGGCCCGCGTCGATCTGGCGGGACTCGCGGCCGCTGTCCTCGATCGTGACGCCGCTGGGGCGAGCGCCGCCGCGCAGCGCGGTGGCGGTCCAGCCGCCGAGCAGCTCGACCCCCGGCGTCTCCGCTGCCAGCGCCCGCAGCGCCGGGTCGAGCTTCTGCCTGGTCAGGCTGTATCCGTAGGTATCCACGTCCGCCGCCGGGACCCAGCCGGCGTGACGGGTCCAGATCTCGGCGCTGTTGTGGATCGCCCCGCGCTGCTCGAGCAACGGCGCCAGCCCGAGGCGCTCGATCGTCGGCGTCGCGCTCGACTGCACGAAGTGGGTGCAGACGGTCTTGTAGGCGTCCGGGTCGGGGCGTCGCTCGATCAGCGCCACCCGCGCCCCGCACTGGGCGAAGAACCTGGCAGCGGTGCAGCCGGCGATGCTGGCGCCGACGATGGCGACGTCGTAGCGCGCCGGCTTCACCTTCGGCGCAGGCGGACCTGGAGGCGTTGCAGGGCGGCCGAGGCGCGCTCGGCCCGGCTACCCGCCGGGGGCAGGATCCCGAGCTGGCGGACGAGGTCGTTGAGGTCGTAGAAGGCGCGGTAGTCGGCGATGCGCCCGTCTCGCATCGTCCAGAGGTCGACGCCGTCGACCTTGAAGCCGGCGCCGGTCGGCGCGAAGCCGGGCGGATCGATGTAGCCGCGCATCGTCCCCTCCATGCTCCAGCCCCAGGCGATCCGATCGCCGTCGACGGTCAGGTGCGGTGGGTCCAAATCGCTGAAGCGCAGGTCGGGAAAGCTGCGGAAGCTGGTCCGCATGAACTCCTGCACGGCGGGGATCCCACGCGCCGGCTCGGGCAGTGCCGGATCGGCCCAGACAATGTCTGCGGTGATCAGCTCCGCCATCGCAACGGTGTCGCACTCGTTCCAGGCAGCCGCGTAGCGCCGGGTGAAGTCCGCGAGGTCGAGGGAGGTGTCGCGCTCGGCGATCGAGATCTGCAAAGGGTAACGCCCGCTCGGAGGATTTAGGCTCGGGCGGTGAACGAGAGTCCCGAGGAACCGCGCGGGAAACGCATCGTCGAAGCCGCCCGTCGATTCAACCGCCACCCGAGGCTGGTGAAGACGGCAAGGCAGACGCGCGAGCGGGCGATGGGCGACGACCGGTTCGTCGACCTGCTGTCGACCGCCCGCGGCCGGCCAGCCGACCTGGCGGCGCAGCAGCTGGTCGTCTTCAGGGGGGACACGCCGGGCATCCTGGGGGAGCTCGGGCTGACCGCGCTGCAGGCCTGGCAGCGGCTGGCGGAGTCCCAGGACCGGGGTCGTGGCAAGGTCGACGTCGCCGTCCTCTTCACCGATCTGGTCGGCTTTTCGAGCTGGGCCCTGAAGGCGGGGGACCGAGCGGCAGTCAGGCTCTTGCGCGAGGTCACCGGGGCGATCGAGCCGCCGATCGTCGCCCGCAAGGGAGAAGTCGTCAAGCGGCTGGGCGACGGGCTGATGGCCGTGTTCTGGGACGCGCCAAACGCGATCGAGGCGGCATTCGCGGCCGCTGAGCGCACGGCCTCGATCGAAGTGGAGGGCCACAGGCCGCGGCTGCGCACCGGCATCCACCTCGGCCGCCCGCGCAAGGTTGGGGGCGACTACTTCGGGGTCGACGTCAACATCGCCGCCCGCCTCACCGAAGCGGCCGGGCCGGGTGAGCTGCTCGTCTCCGCCCGCACCCTGGAGGAGCTCGGCGGGGACACGGTGACGGCAAGGAAGCGGCGCTTCAGCGCCAAGGGGGCGCCGAAGGACCTGGCCGTCTACGTCGTTGAGCGGGCAGGGCCGGCCTGAGCGGTGCGCGAGCGAGTCAGCTTCGCCAGCCCGAACAGGTAGGCGAGTCCCACCCCCGCGTTGCCCTTTTGGATCGGCTCGAGGGCCGCTCAGCTAACGCTGGTAACCGACCGCCATCACGCCGCCGTTGCCGGACATCTGGCCGACCTCCTTGCGCAGCGCGATCGGGTCGAAGCCCTTCTGCACCGTGACGCGTTTGGGCAGGGCGTAGAGGGCGAAAATGTAGGTTTCGCTCGAGCCTTCGGGCGGGCAGATCGTGTAGCCGAGCTTGCCGAAGCTGTTGCGGCCGACGACGGCGCCCTTGGGGAGCCGGCCCTCGGGGATGCCCGTCAGGCTCGGGTCGAGGCCGGCCACGGTCCAGTCGAAGATCAGTTTGCCTTCGGCCGGCTTCAGGCTCATCGCGAAGAGCGCCAGTTCGGCGGTGTCGGCGGGCACTCCATGCCAGGCGAGCTCGGGCCAGGTGCCCTTGCCGTCGCAGGTGTAGGCAGCGGGCAGCGCGGCCACGCCGCCGGCCGAGGAGGGGCCGAGCGCCGGGCTTTCAAGGCCGATGCTCACCACGGTCGCTTCGGCGCGCTGCTTGGGGGTGATCCCGCTCTCCGGCTCACCGGAGGGGACCACGACCGTGGGGCCGTGCTTGCCCTGGCTCGAGGAGCCCCCGGCCCCCGAGCCCGGGACTGGATTCGGGCTCGGGGCCGGATTCGGGCTCGGGCTCGGGACTGGGTTCGAGCCCGGGGCTGCATTCGGGCTCGGGTTCGAGGCCGAGGGCTTGCTCGCAACGCCCCCTGCCCCTGCCTGCGTGCCCTGCGAGGTCGGCGCGCTCACCGTCTGGCCGTCGGAGGAGCTGCCCCCGCAACCAGAGACGGCGAGCGTCGCCGCGGCGGCGAGCGCGAGGAAAACCCTCGCGCTCGCCCGCCGGATACTGGGGCTCAGGAGACGCTCAGCGCCGATTCGCGCTTCCACTGGAACGCTTCGGACGGGAAGAACCCGTTCCATTCGACTGATTCGCCGAGCGCTTTCAGTTCGGTTCCGGTCGCCGTGAAGCTCGACGGGCCGAACGTGGCGCTTTCGGTCGCGTTGCTGATCAGGCCGCCGGCGGAGCCGGTGACGTGGGCCCAGACGCCCCACAGCGGGCAGAACCAGCCGCCGTAGAGGACCCAGACGTCGACCCCTTTGACCACGAGGTAGTTGTTGCCGCCGGTCGTGGTCAGGTTGGCCGGCCAGGGGAACGATTCGGCTTCGATCGCTTCAACCGTGCAGGTGCTGTTCGTGTAGCAGTTGAAGAGGGGCAGTTCGGTGATGCTTCCCTGTCCCGTCCCGCCGCTGTTCGAGATCGATACCTGGTAGAGGAAGTTGTCGCAGGTGGTCGTGAACCCCCACATGGTGAGGCCGCTTTTCTGGGCCCCGCCGAGGATCGTTTCCGTGCCTTTCAGTTCTTCCCCGTTGAACTTCCAGGCGGGACCCGCGCTCGCGCTGGCCGCGAATACGGCGCAAAGCGCCACGGCTGCGAGCAGGCCTCCCAGGAAGGTTCTTGTTGCCTTTGTCCTCATCTTTCTTCTTCATCTCCTTGCGCAGTGCTTGCTGGATCGCAGACTGGTGGTGAGCGCTCCGCTTGATGGAGGTTGAGAGCCGTGAGGTCTTTGATCGCCGACCACCCTCGGTCAGCTCCCGCATCGCCACAGCCGACTTCGCCTCCCCGTATTGCTTCTCCCTCATCCCGCTCAATCGACCGAGGTCGATTTTGGTATGGATACGATCTATTCTAAGAACGTAAGCGATCTTCTACCGCACCGCTCCCCCGAGTGCAAGTGATCGCGGCGGCTTTCGGGGTCCCCGAGCGCCTTCCTCGCCAGCGCCATTCGCCGGTCCCAGCATGAAAAACCTCGATCCGAGACCATGCTCGTCGGCCGCCGGATCGAGGCGCTGTACGCCTGAGGCCGGAGTCGGCGCCGTCCAGTCCCCTATGCCCCGCGCCCAACTCACGCGCTGTCTGCTCGTCGTCGCCGTCGTTGGCTTGCTCGGCGCGCCCGCGGTCGCTGCCCAGGCCGGACCGAACGACCCGTTCTTCCCGCGCAGCGGTGACCCGGGCTATGACGTCTCCCACTACGACGCGCGCCTCTCCTTCCAGCCCGCCAGCGGCCGCCTCAAAGCCACGGCGACGATTGAGGCGAGCCCACTGAAGCCCCTCCGCCAGTTCTCGCTCGACCTCGACGGCCTGCGCGTCACAAGAGTGTCCGTGGACGGCGAGCGCGCAACCTTCTCTCGCGGCAGGGGCAAGCTGAGGGTGCTCCCCCCAACACCCCTTCCCATCGGCAGCACCTTTACCGCTGTCGTTCGCTACCAGGGCACCCCGCGCGAAGTCATCGAACCCGGTGGCGAGGTGACGGGTTGGCTTCGGACCGGCGATGGAGCGCTGGCCATCGGGGAGTCGGTCGGGACGGCAGCCTGGCTGCCCTGCGACAACCGGCTCTCGGACAAGGCCACCTTCGACGTCCATCTCACGGTGCCGAGCAACCTCAAGGGGGTCGCCAACGGCCGCCTGCTGGGCGTCGTGCGCAGGGGCCCGCGCAAGACGTTCCACTGGAGCGAGGCGCAACCGATGGATCCCTATCTGGCGGTGATCGACATCGGCCAGGGAAAGCTGGTTCGGCGCGAGATCTCAGGCCTTCCCGCCTGGACGATGGTCGACTCACGATTGACGAAGCGCTGGAGAGGGGCCCTGGCCGCCGTGCCGGGCATCCTCCACTTCGAGAGCCGGGCCTTTGGCCCCTACCCGTTCGACGCTACCGGCTCGATCGTCGATAGGGCCACGTTCAACAGTGCGCTGGAGAGCCAGACGCGGCCGATATATGACCTGCCGCCAAGCCGGGACGTGATCGTCCACGAGATGGCTCACCAGTGGTTCGGCGACTCGGTCGGGCTAAAACGCTGGTCCGACATCTGGCTCAACGAGGGCTTTGCGACCTGGGCCCAGTGGTATTACGAAGAGCGCCACGGTGGACCGAGCGCCCTGCAGACCTTCCGCAGCCTTCAGCTCACGCCGGCATTCGTCACCGAACTCTGGGACCCGCCCCCCGGCCATCCCGGCAAGCCCGGCAATCTCTTCGCGACGTCGATCTACCTGCGCGGCGCGATGGCCCTGGAGGCGCTGCGGATCAAGATCGGGACCGGGGACATGCTCGAGCTCCTGCGCAGCTGGGCCACCGAGCATCGCTATGGCAGCGCCGGCACCGGCCAGTTCGTCGCCCTCGCCGAACAGATCTCGGGCCGCCAGCTCGGGCCGCTTTTCCATCGCTGGCTCTTTGAACCCGGCAAGCCGTGATCTGACCCGCGCCGACCTCTGGCCGCTTCGAGCCGGCGCCGCCGCAATCCCGCACTTTTTCAAGGCCCCCTTGCTAGGACCGAACTACGTTGTGCACCTCATAGATATCCCGCTCGGGCGTCGGGAAGGCCGCGAACGCCTCCGCGCCGACGACCGACTCCATCGCCGGATTGAGGCGGGTGGTGCGAAACTCATCGAAGTCCTGCTCGGACTCCCAGATGTCGAGGATCAAGCTCCCGTCGGCGGACGTCACGAGAGCATGAAAGACCATTCCCTTGGGCGGGTCACTGCTGACCTGGGCCTTCTCGTTGACCGCGTCGTAGGTTTCGGTACTGAAGCCGGCTGGCATATGGGAGACGATTGCGACTGACATGACCTACTCCTCCTGTTGGTATGTGGGGCATGACCGAACCGCGCTGAGGCGTCCGGCTGCGACTCGCATCCCCGACGAAGTCGGGATCTCGCTACTCCTGAACGTATCGCCAACGGCCGCCCTCCTCCCAAAGCTACAAGGGGGTGCGGCACCAGCGGGGTTCACGGCCGAGGGGGACTCTCTGCGTCGGTCCCGACCACTGGCGTCAGGGAGCCGGCCGCGCCCTGCTGGCTGCAGCCCTTTGAAGAGCTTGGCCGGCGTCGTTTTCGCGACGTGATCCTCTGGAGGGCACAGCGGACGACGGGTCATCCGGCTGCGCGCCAGTCTGCCGCAAGCATCGAGTAGCTGACGCAGTCGAGATAGCGACCATCGACCAGTTGAAACTGTCGCAGCGTCCCCTCTTTGCGAAAGCCGAGCCGCTCAGGTATCGCCCGGCTGCGACGATTTCCGATGGCCACGATGATCTCCACCCGATTGAGTCGCCAAACCGTCAGCGCATGATCAACGAGCAGCCGCACCGCGGCGGTCATCATTCCCCTGCCTTGCTGCCCCTCGTCCAACCAGTAACCGATTCGCGTCGAGCGATTGCCCCAATCGACGCTGACGAAGCCGATTACGCCGGCGATGCCCTTCTCGGCGACTATGGCGGTTTGGAAGCCTTCGTTTTCCTGCGCCTGTGACCGGGTTTCACGAATGAAGCCGAGCGTGTCCTCGAAGGTCTGGCCCGCTGCCCAGGGCAGCCACTGCGCGAGGTAGGTCCGGTTCGCCTCGATCGCTCCGTGGAGCTCCTTGGCGTCCGCCTCCTCGAGCAGGCGGAGGCAGGAGTTGTCTGTGATCTGCATCAGGCTCCCCATCGGTGGCTGAACCGTACCCTTCACAACCGTGGCTGAGCTTGTGATCTTCGACTGCGACGGGGTGCTGGTCGACAGCGACCGGATCTCGTTGCGCATCCAGGCGGAGCGAATCTCCGCCCTCGGCCTGGATATGGACTACGAGGACTGCGTCCGCGACTTTCTCGGTCTGGGCATGGAGGCGACCCTAAGAATCCTTGCCGAGCGCTTGGGGCATCCGGTGCCCGATGGATGGGAGGCAGAACTCGACGCGGCTGTCAGAGAGGGCTTTCGGCGTGAGCTGAGGCCCGTGCCGGGTGTAGTCGAGGCGCTCGAGGAGATCGAGCTGCCGACCTGCATCGCCTCCAGCGGTAGTCACAAGAAGATGCGCTTCACCCTCGGCTTGACCGGCCTGTGGGATCACTTCGCCGGGCGGATTTTCTCGGTGGAAGAAGTCCAGCGGGGCAAGCCGGCACCGGACCTGTTCCTTCATGCGGCGACGCACATGTCAACGCCGCCGGAGCGATGCATCGTCGTCGAGGACAGTCCATTTGGCGTGGCCGGCGCCAAGGCGGCAGGAATGTCTGCGCTCGGCTTTGCGGCTGCGACACCTCCCGCGCATCTCGACGGGGCCGACGCAGTCTTTACAGCGATGGAGGACTTGCCAGAGCTCGTCGCCAATACCGCATGAAAGATGGTCGATCGAATGTACGCTCGCAAGCGTGCTCGATTCGGCTTCAGACGATCCCAAAAACCCCCTTTCAGAGCATCCTTCTGCCCGTTCGCGAGTCAACCGTGCCACCGTTCCCGAGACGAAGGAGATCACCTCGGATCTGCGGGGAGTGCCCGGGTGACCAGACCAGGCACCCGTTACGAATGCTGGCCGTGAAGACGCCGATGAGCGATCTCGTAGACGGTCGGCGCGTTTGAGTCGCGGGGATGGTGTCGGACGCCGAAGGCGAGATAGCGAAGGGCAAGGCCCTCGCCGTCGCGAATGAAGCGCAGGACCATGCCGAACTTGCCATTCGGCGCTGGCAGGTAGGCCTTGAAGCAGGCCGGGAGCTTCGTGCCGTCGCGACCTTCGGGATCGCAGCGGCGAAGGGTCTTGAATCTCGACGCCGTCCCGCTCGAACTGACTGCGAGCCTCGCGAAGCGCCTCGGCCCCCGCGCGACCGCTTCGCATCGTGTCCTCGGCGAAGGCGCCCTCGTTGAAGAGGACGCGGGCATGACCCCGCCGGATGGACAAGGATCTACCCCTCGCCGTCTGCGGGCTGGAACGGCCCGTGCTCGGCCTCCAGGGCTGCGATCTCCTCCTCGGTGGCATCGCGCTCGTCTTTGCCGAGCATCGCCTTCCAGGAGGTGTCGCGGGTGATCACGAACTCGCTGGCGCTGCGCTCCTCGATGACGATGAACTCACCTTCGAGAGCGCCGCTGACCTTGATGTGCGCGGGCTGCTCCATCGCCGGAAATGATGGCAGACCCGGCGGCGGGGATCGTTTGATCGCACCGGACGCCGGGACGCGCATCGCCTTTTGCCATGCGGATTTTCGGACTTGACCCGGAATCGACGTGCATCCCCGCGTATAGCGCTTGACTTCCTCGCAGCGTCGAGCTACTCGTCCGTTCATGCGCTTCTTTGACGCTGCGAGCCCGCACTCACCGACCTCGACCTGCGTACCCTCGGCCTGCTCTCCGCCACCGGGTGCTGACCCAGATCCAGCTCGCCGCGATCTCGACCGGAGTGCCCGCTCGCACGCTGCGCTATCGCTGCAACCGGCTGTCCAAGCTCGGCCTGCTTGGCCGCACCCGTCCATACCGCGAACGCGGTTCCGCTCCGCACCACCTCTGGCCGACGCGACGAGGCGATGGCCTGCGGCGGACCGCCGCCAAGGAAGCGAGCGCATCCGCCGAGGAGACCTGGCTGTTCCTGCAGGAAAGCTTGCTCTGCAGTCTCGTCAGAGAGTGCGGCTCGAGCCTTGCGAGAACCCCGCAGCGCGGTGCGTCAGCGTGCCCGAGGGTCTGCGCCACAAAGGCCCCCGAAATGAGGGCTCACCCGTGGGCCACGGGCTTAGCGGAGAAGAACACGGCAGCGCTTGAGCAGTTCTTCGAGCGTCTTCGGCCGCAGGCTGCCAAGCCGACGACTGAGACGCTCATGAGAGATCGCGCGCAGCTGCTCCGGCATCGCGAAGCCTTCCTCTTTGAGACCACCCTCGGAAGCCGGGACTGCCAAATGCAGAGCGCTGCCGAAGTCAGTTCGGGTGAGCGGCACGGCAAGGGAAAGCCCGAGGCTCGCTTGATTCAGCTGATCGACCGAGACGATGACGAAGGGGCGGGCCTTGGCCTGCTCCCTGCCTCGAGTCGGTTCGGGATCTGCCCAGTAGACGTCGCCCTGTTGGGGCTTTGGCTCTACCACTCCGGGGCAGGCGCCTCGAAGCCGGACTCGAGCTCTTCGCTCTCGGCGCGATAGGCGGAGAGGGCTCCGGAGTCAGCGGCAATCTTCTCGAATCCGGCTGCGACCTCGGCAAGCATCGCGTCCTCGTCAGCCGCGCTGACCAGCTTCGCAACGACCTCGCCGGCGGGTTCCCCGCGGCGGGTTGCCAACGAGTTCAGCCGATCCCGGGTCTCGGTCGGAACTCGAATCGTGGTGGTGTCCGTGGCGGCCATGTAGATGGTCAGTCTACATCACTATAGATGGTCCGCCAAATTTCCCAATCCTGCAATTTGCAGGGCTTTTGCAATCTGCAAAATTGTCCGCCGATTGTCCCCCGATGGGGATCCAGGCGGTCCACCGAAAATCAAAGGTGGCGATTTGCAGGGCTTTATAGGTGGACGACCGGATTCGAACCGGCGACCGCCTGGACCACAACCAGGAGCTCTACCAACTGAGCTACGTCCACCGCGTGGCTCCAATCTAGCGGGCTGGCGAGCTTGATGATGGGGCTAGCTGGATCGGTGGTGGCTTCTGCCAGGGCGGCGAAGGCCTTGAGGCCCGGTGTCGTTCGCTCGATCAGTGCGCGCTCGGCTGCTTCGGCTTCCGCTGGGAGGGCGTGGGCTCCCCTGTCGCCGAGCGCTTCGCGGGCCTCGCGGACCATCTCGGGCACCGCCAGCCAGGCCTCCAGCAGGGCGAAGTCGGCCTCGGGATGGAAGAGGATGCCCCAGGCGTTGCCGTGGCGGAAGGCCTGGTGCTCGGTTCGCGCGGAGCGGGCCAGGCGGCTGGGCTCCCTCGGGCAGGTCGAAGACGTCGCCGTGCCAGTGCAGGACGGTCGTGCTCGGGGCCAGGGCGCCGAGGATCGGGTCGTCGGGGTCGAGGATCTCCACCGGCGCGAAGCCGATCTCCGGCCCCTCCCCCGGCCTCACCTCGGCTCCGAGCGCCCGCGCGAGCAGCTGCGCGCCGAGGCAGATGCCGAGCACGGGCAGCTCGCGGCGCACCGCCTCGGCGAGCCACTCGCGCTCGGTCGCGAGCTCCGGGTGACGATCGAGTTCGTCGACGTTCATCGGCCCGCCCATCACGACCGCGCCGGCGACCTCGTCGTGGTCGGGCAGCGGCTGGCCGGCGAGCGGTTTGACCGTGTGCACCTCGAGGGACCCGCAGGCGTCGAGGATGCGGTGCGGCGTCTCCCAGGGGACGTGCTGGATCGCCAGCAGGGTTGGACGGTCGTCCACGCTCATCGCGGCCCAGGCTAGCCGCGCTACGGTTGGCGCGATGCGCAGGCCAAGCTTTGCGACCTTCCGGCCCGAGGCGCGGCCGGCGACGATGACCGGGATGCAGGCGCGGGGCGCCGCCGCAGTCGGGGCGCTCGCCGTGGGCGCCGCGGCGATCGGCGGCTTCGCGATCGGGCGGCTCAGCGTCGGCCGCCTCGCGATCGGCCGGGCGACGGTCGGCAAGCTCGAGGTCGAGGAGCTGGAGATCGGCCGGCTGAGCGTCCGCGACCGCGAGCGGCGCCGACGCGCGTAGCCGACATTGACCACACCTGAGGTGGGGTCAAAGTCGGATGCGCCTGGCTCGCGGCCGCGGTGGCGCTGCTGATGCTGGCGCTCGCGATCGCCGGCGCCGGCAGCTCGCCGCGCCGTCGGCCCCTATCCCGACCTCGGCGGCTGCCCGGTCTTCCCCGACCCGCCCGCCGGCCTGCCCGCCAACGCCGCCGTCGCTCCCCAACGAGGCCGCCTGGAACCAGGACATCTCCAAGGCGCCCGTCGCCGCCAACTCCGCCGCGACGATCGCCTACATCAACGCCCACGGCGGCAACCTCCTCCACCCCGACTTCGGCTCGCCGCGCGAATACGGCTTCCCCTACGCGGTCGTCGGCGCCGGCCAGCGCAAGCTGCCGATCCACTACACCGCCTACGGCGACGAGAGCGACCCCGGGCCGTTCCCGATCCCGCAAGGGCGCCCCGGTCGAGGGCGGCAACGGCAGCGACGGCGACCGCCACGTGCTCGTCGTCGACCGCTCGCAGCTGCATCGCTCTACGAGCTCTACCGCGCCTTCTCCAAGCGGCGGCGCCGGCGCCCACTGGAACGCCGACTCGGGCACCCGCTGGGACCTGCGCTCGACCGCCCGCCGCCCCGACTCGTGGACCTCCGCCGACGCCGCCGGGCTGCCGATCTTCCCCGGCCTCGTCCGCTACGACGAGGTCGCCGCCGGCCAGCTCGACCACGCGATCCGCGTCACCTTCGACAGCACCCGCAACGCCTGGGTCCACCCCGCCTCGCACTGCGCCGGCGACACCTCCGACCCGAACGCGCCGGCGATGGGGACGCGGCTGCGGCTCAAGGCCGGCTACGGCCTCGGCGGCTTCAGCGGCGGCGCCAGGGTGATCGCCGAAGCCCTGAAGCGCTACGGGATGATCGTCGCCGACAACGGCTCCAACTGGTACTTCAGCGGCAGCAGCGACCGCCGCTGGGACGACGAGAACCTCAACCAGCTGAAGCGGATCCCGGGCAGCGCCTTCCAGGTCGTGCGCAGCGCCGCCCGCGCTCACGCCTGCTGAGCGGCCGCCCTCGCCCAGCCGCACCTGGCGGAACTCGGCCCGCAGCCGTCGCGCGCAGCTCCGCCGCCGCCGCGTCGGCGGCGTCCTCCGCCGCCGCTGACCAGCACCACCTCGGTCGCCGGGAAGCTCTGCAGCTGGTCCTCGATCGCCTGCACGACGTCCTCGTCTCCGACCCGCGCCTCGGCCGCGATGCCGGCCTTGGCCAGCGCCGCCACCGTGGCGACCAGGTGCTCCTGGGCGCCTCGTGCCGGGCGCGGCTCGACGTCGGAGGCCCAGCGATCGAGGAAGCCGATCCGGGCCGGGACGAGGACCAGCACCTCGGTCCTCGTCACCGACGCCGTCGAGCCCGGCCGCAGCGGCGATCCGCGCGACGTCGCCGGGATCCTCGACCGCACCGCGTGGTCGACGATCAGGACGTGGCGCCGGCCGTCCTCGGCGCCGGCGCCGAGCCGATCGGCCCACGCGGACGCTGCCGCGCAGCGATCACCAGCAGCGCCAGCTACCGCCAGCGCGCCCAGCGCGACGCCGAGCGCCGGCCCGGCGACGATGAACCCGGCGACGATCGGAACCACCAGAGCCGGCGACGATCAGCGGCAGCTTCCAGGGGGCCATCGGCTCAAGGCTGACACGCCTGGGCGCCCCGATGCCGGCGCCCAGGCCTGAGAACCTCAGACTCGGCGCTCCTGCGCCGAGACGCGGCAGAAGCAGCATCGCCAGGCCGATCAGGATCACGATGATCCCCAGGATGTAGTTGACGAGGATCGCCAAGACGATTCCGATGATGATGAGAACAGATTGATAGCTCCATGAAGGCATGCCGTACCCGGCGCCCAAAGTGTGGAAACCTCGATCGGTCAGCCGCGCCTGCCGCCGCCGCTGCCGTCGGGCGACCAGCCCGGGCCGCGGAAGACGTAGCCGAAGCGCTCGCGCCAGCTCGTCGCGGCGCGCACGTCGCGCGCGAGCGTCGGCGAACTCGTGGAAGGCGACGCGGGTCGGGCGGAAGGTGCGGATGTTCTTGGTCAGCCCGTAGCGGGGCCGCTCGGTTTCGCCCTGGAAGCTGCCGAAGATGCGGTCCCAGATGATCAGGATGCCGCCGTAGTTGCGGTCGAGGTAGACCTCGTTGGCGCCGTGGTGGACGCGGTGGTGCGAGGGCGTGTTGAAGACGAGCTCGATCGGCGCCGGCAGCTTCCTGACCCGCTCGGTGTGGATCCAGAATTGGTAGATGAGTGAAATCGCCTGCTGGGTGAGGATCATCCAGGGGGCGAAGCCGAGCAGCGCCAGCGGCGCCCAGAAGGGCAGCGCGGTCATCGGCGTCCAGGTCTGGCGCAGCGCGGTCGAGAGGTTGTAGTGCTCGGAGGAGTGGTGGACGACGTGGCTCGCCCAGAAGACCCGCACCTCGTGGTGGATGCGGTGGAACCAGTAGTAGGCGAGGTCGTCGGCGAGGAAGAGCAGCACGTAGGTCCACCACTCGTCGGCCGGCATCCGCAGCGGCGTCAGCTCGTAGAGCCCGACGTAGACGAAGACGACGACGAGCTTCCAGACCGCGTTGATGACGACGTTGCCGCCGCCCATCGTCAGGCTGGTGCGCGTGTCGCGCGACTCGTAGCCGACCAGATCGTCGTCGCGCGCGTACTTGAACGAGAGCAGCTCGACGACGAGCAGCAGCACAAAGGCCGGGATCGCGTAGAGGACCAGCGCCGCCACGCTCCCAATCTAGTGCCTAAGGCGCCCTCCCGATCCAGAAGATCCCCGCGATCGACGCGCTCGCCAGCAGAGCAAGTGCGATGTCTGTTCGACGCTCTGAGCTTGTCATTGCACCTATAGAACAGCGCTGAGCCAGGGAAGCTTCTGTCGCCGCCCTCGGCCATTTGGCCACCGAGTGAGAGCGCGGCACGCCCCCGGTTGGATTCGAACCAGCGACCATCGGCTTAGAAGGCCGGTGCTCTGTCCACTGAGCTACGGGGGCGGGTGCGCCTAGATTAGGCGCTGGGGGTGCCGATGCGGTCCACTTACCACCGCTATGCGGGGCTGGGTGCCAGATCTAGCGTAGGATCGACGGGCATGCCGAGCGTCGACGCATCGGGGACGGAGCTGTACTACGAGCGCGCCGGCGAGGGCGAGCCGATGCTGCTGATCCAGGGGATGAGCGCCACCCACCTGGCCTGGGGGCGGCCCTTCCTCGACGAGCTCGAGCGCAGCTTCGAGACGATCGTCTTCGACAACCGCGGCATGGGACGCTCCGGCCACGCCGAGCTGCCCTTCACGACCGCCGACCTCGCCGCCGACACGGCCGCGCTGCTCGACGCGCTCGGGCTCGAGACCGCCCACGTCGTCGGCATCTCGATGGGCGGCATGATCGCCCAGGAGCTGGCCCTCGCCCACCCCGAGCGCATCCGCACCCTGACCATCGGCGCCAGCTACTGCGGCGGGCCGCAGGGGACGCTGATGGCGCCCGAGGACCTGCAGATGCTCGGCGCCGCCTACGCCTCCGGCGAGCCCGAGCAGGTCTTCCGGGCGATGTGGGAGATCAACCTCTCCCCCGGCTTCCGCGAGGACGACTCGCGCTTCGCCGCCTTCGCCGAGATGGGCTCGGCGCTGCCGGCGCCGCAGCCCGTGGTCCTGCAGCAGATGCGCGCCTGCGGCGAGCACGACACCAGCGAGCGCCTCGGCCAGATCTCCCTCCCCACCCTGGTCATCCACGGCGACGCCGACCGCCTGCTCGGCTACGGCAACGGCCGCGAGATCGCGGCGCTGATCCCGGGCGCCCGCCTGGAGACGCTCGAGGGCGTCGGCCACATGTTCTGGTGGGAGCAGCCCCAGCGCTCGGCCGAGCTGATCCGCGAGCACGCCCTGGCGCCGGTCTGAACACGCGTCGCGAAGGCGTAGGCTGAAGCCATGGGCACGATCGATGGCTCCGCCAGCACCGAGATCGAGGCGCCGATCAGCGCGGTCTACGCGATCGCCGCCGACGTCGAGGGCTCACCGCGCTGGCAGCCGGAGATCAAGGTCGCCGAATGCGTCAAGCGCGATAGCGACGGCAGCCAGGTGCTGGTCCACATGGAGACCGACGCCAAGGTGCGCCGGCTCGGCTCGGACTTCCGCTTCAGCTACGAGGAGCCGAGCCTGATCTCGTGGGTGCAGGAGGACGGGGACCTGAAGTCGGTCGAGGGCAGCTGGGAGCTCGAGGACCTCGGCGAGGGGCGAACCCGCGCGACCTACAGGCTGGAGGTCGACCTCGGCCGCATGCTGGGGATGGTGATCCGCGGCCCCCTGGTCGGCGTGCTCCGCGGCCAGCTGGTCGACAGCATGCCCGAGAAGCTGAAGCGCTTCGTCGAGAGCGGCTCGGCCTAGGCCGAGCCAGCCTTACTTGGATTCCTTGCACCCGCGGGATCGAGCTTGCCCTTGACCTTGAAGACGAAGTCGGGCTCGGGCGTGATGTCCGGCTCTTCGATGATCTGCTCCAGCGCCGGGTCGTTTTTGATCCAGGCGTAGATCGGATACCAGTAGGGCGCCTCGCGCGAGTCCTGCGTGTACTGGCTGATGATCAGGTAGTCGTAGTCGCCGGCGTTGATCTGGCGGCGGAACTGGTGGCAGCTGGTGGCCAGGCGGTAGGTGCCGTCCGGCCCCGGCACGCCGATGTACTGGACGTCGTTGTCGAGGTTGGCGCCGTAGAAGCCGTACTGGCCGAAGAAGATCTCGCCGGAGCCGGCGATCCCGATCCGCTTGTCGCTGCTGGCTGCGGGCGAAGGCGTAGGCCTGCTTCGGTCCGCCGTCCTGGAGGAAGTGGTTCGTTTCCGTGTAGTGGTGCTTGACGTACTGGACCTCCTGGGCGCGACCGAGCACCACCGCGAGCAGCAGGACCGTCGCCGGCGACGCCGACGACGAGGCCGCGGCTGACGCTGCGCCGCGAGCGCAGCCAGCCCGAGGCCGGCCGGCGCCCAGACCAGCGCCAGGGTGAGGAAGATCGTGCCGACGATGAAGCCCGGATACCAGCGCGGCGTGGTCAGCACGGTGATCGCGTAGACGGCGGTGAGGAAGAGCAGCGTCTGCCAGGCGCGCCTGTCGGGCGCGCGCAGCGGCCGCGCGATCGGCAGCAGCGCCAGCGCCAGGACCAGGCCGGGGATCAGGTAGCGGGTGTTGGTGAAGAAGCCGGTCGGCGAGCCCTCCTGCCCCGCCGCGGTGAGCGGCGTGAAGACGTAGACGACGGCGGTGAGCAGCGCCGCCACCGCGATCACCCGCAGGATCCTGTTGCGCGAGCGCACGGCGACGTAGACGGCGGCCGCGACGGCGACGATCAGGATCAGCGGCCAGAGCGGCCCGAGGGCGTTGTCGAGCTGCGGGAAGAACCACTTGCGGTAGATCGTCGGCTCGGTCAGGTAGTGGGCGACGGCGAAGCGCGGCCGCGGGTCGAGCGGCATCTGGTCGGGCCGCGGCAGGTTCAGCGGCCCGAAGCCGATCTGCGGGATCGGGTTGCCGCCGGTCTTGATCGCCGCCCGCACGTACCAGTAGCCGCCGACCAGGAAGGTCGAGAGGCCGAGCACCCAGGCGGTGGTGAGGCGCCGCCCCTTGCCGCTGAAGACGATCACGCCGAGGCCGATCGCGACGACCGGGATCAGGAAGGTGAGCTTGACCGAGGCGGCAAGGCCGGCGGCGATGCCGGCGATGACCAGCGGGCCCTTGTCGAGCAGCGGCGCGTCGCGCTCGGGGGTGTCCTGGACCGCCCCCGCATCGGGCGCACGGCGCTGGTGGCCGTTGATCAGGAAGGCGGCGAAGGCGATCAGGAAGGCGAGGCCCATGATGTCGTTGCGGCCCTCGCCGGGCTGGGTCTCGATCATCACCCCCGCGTCGAGCACGATCGCCGCCGCGACCAGGGTCGCCGGGCCGACCTTGTAGGGGCGGCCGACGCACCAGGCGGCGAGCAGCGCGATCGCCAGCCAGAACAGGTTGATCAGCGGCGAGAGCCAGTCGCTCTTGAAGAGGACGATCGCGGCGCCGTGGACCAGCTCCGAGCTCTGCGGGTAGAACCAGGCGGCGAGCCGCAGCGGGTCGGTGAAGTGCAGGTGGACCGTCGAGTGCTCCTGGGCGAAGCCGGCCGCGAAGGGCATGTGGTACCAGGTCGTGTCGCCGCCGAACATCCCCTGGTCGAGGCTGAGCTGCGAGGGGAAGGTCCACTCGGCGACGGTGAAGGAGGCGACGCCGAGGGCGATCAGCAGGGCGACCGTCTGCACCTGCGGGGCGCTGATCTCGCGGCCGTCACGGGGCGCCTTGCGCCAGCCGAGCAGGGCGCCGAGCAGCCCGACCCCGATGCAGACGACGACGATCCAGCCGAGTGCGAGGATGCTCAGCGTGCCGAGCAGCTCCAGCGAGACGACGAGCAGAGCGACCGCGATCGTCGCGTCGGCAAGCCGCGCCAGGGCGCCCGAGAATTCGGGCACGATCCAGCGCCGCAGCCAGTAGCCGCCGAGCCCGAGCGCGCTGACGATGCCGATTACGGCAAGGCAGCCGCCAATGTAGGAGCCGAAGGAGGGGGTCACCGGCGCGGGATGCTATTCGCCGCGCCGGGCGAGCGGCTGCGCTGCTGGCGCAACGCGTTTGCCCAGGCAAATCGAGGGAGAGCGCGTTGCGCCAGGGCCGCGGCTAGGAAGCCGCGGCGGGGATGCGGCAGGAGACGCCGGTGCCGGCCAGGCCGCAGTAGCCGTTGGGCACCTTGTGCAGGTACTGCTGGTGGTAGTCCTCGGCGTAGTAGAAGGGGCCGGCCGGCTCGACCTCGGTGGTGACCGGCTCGTGGCCGGCGGCGCGCAGCGCCTCGTCGTAGGCCCGCTTGGCCATCTCCGCGGTCTCCTTCTGCGCGTCGTTGGCGAAGTAGATCCCCGAGCGGTACTGGGTGCCGACGTCGTTGCCCTGGCGCATGCCCTGGGTCGGGTCGTGCTCCTCGAAGAAGACCTTGAGCAGGTCGGCGTAGGAGACCTTGGCCGGGTCGAAGGCGACCAGGACCGCCTCGGCGTGGCCGGTCTTGCCCGAGCAGACCTCCTCGTAGGTCGGGTTCGGCGTGGTCCCGTTCATGTAGCCGACCGCCGTCGTGTAGACGCCGTCGAGGTCCCAGAAGAGCCGCTCGGCGCCCCAGAAGCAGCCGAGCGCGAAGTAGGCGATCTCGGTCCCGTCGGGGAAGGGCGGCTGCAGCGGCGCGTCGAGCACGGCGTGGCGCTCGGGCACGTCGAAGGCCGGCTCGCTGCGCCCCGGCAGCGCATCCTCGGCCGCCGGCATCTGCGTCTTCTCCGGATTCAGCATCGTCATCAGCTTGCCAAGTCGGTTCATCGCATCTCCTTTGCGGGTCGCAACCGACCATACCGACCGTTCCTTTCGATTCGATGACGAACACCCAACCGCCGCAGCCGGCGATCGGATCGAAATTCTCCGCCCACCAGGGGCAGAAGCCGATGCAGCTCGAGGCGGGGCTCAGGTCGGGCTGGGGGCGGCAAACGAGTAGCCGACGCCGGTCAGCTCTTCGGACACCGACCAGAGGCGCTTGGCGGTGTCCTCGTCGCGCCCGGCGCGGACCGGGCGCACGACCTTGGGATGACCGCGCTCCTCCTGAAAGCCGTCCGGACCGATGAAAAGGCCGCCGTCGAGATAGGGCCGGGTGGCGGCGTAGAGGGTCGGCAAGGCGCCCATCTCGGCGCTCTGGGCAAACAGCCTGTTGGTCACGACCATGACCGCCCGATCGAGCGCCGGCGGAGCCGCCGACTGCAGGTTCGTCGCCGCGTAGCCGGGGTGGGCGGCAAGGCTGCTCACGGTTGAGCCCGCGGCGCGCAGTCGTCGCTCCAGCTCGAGCGCGAAGAGAACGTTGGCGAGCTTCGACTGGCTATAGGCCCCCCAGCGCCCGTAGCGCCCCTCACCCTGGAGGTCATCGAAGCGGATCCGTCCGAATTTGTGGGCGGTGCTGCTGACGGTGACGACGCGGGCGTCCTCGCGGCCCTCGAGCAGGCCGAGCAATAGACCGGTCAGCGCAAAGTGGCCGAGGTGGTTGGTGCCGAACTGCAACTCGAAGCCGTCGGCGGTTTCGCGCCGTGGCGGCGCCATCACGCCGGCGTTGTTGATCAGCAGGTCGAGGCCGTCACGAGCGGCGCCGAGGCGCTCGGCGAAGTCGCGGACCGAGGCGAGGCTGGAGAGGTCGAGGGCCTCGACCCAGGCCGATGCACCCGGCGCCTCGTCGTGGATCGATCGCAGGGCAGCCTCGCCCTTCGCCGTGTCGCGACAGGCGAGCACGACCTCGGCGCCGGCCCGCGCCAGCTCCAGCGCCGTGGCCAATCCGAGCCCGCTGTTGGCCCCGGTCACCACCGCGACCCTGCCGCTCTGGTCTGGGATCTGCGCGGCCGTCCACTGCTCGCTCATCGCGTCCCTCCGCTGCCGCGAAGCTGCGCGAGGATGGCGGCCGCGTCCATCTCGTCCCAGGCCTGGGCGATCAGGCCGTCGCGGATTCGCAGCACCGCGGTCGAGGTGAACTCGACCCGGTTGCCGCTCGCCGCGACGCCGAGGAACTCGCCGTCGTGGGTTCCCCGCCAGCGCTGATGGGCGGCGACGAGATCGTCCTCGGCGAGGATCAGCTCGATCTCGTTGCGAAGGTCGGGAAAGGCGGCGAGGAAGTAGTCGACCGCCTGACGCTGGCCAACCCGGCCGCGCGCCTCGCCGTTGTGGACGAAGTCCTCACTGAGCAGCCGCTCACAGGCGCCCGCGTCGCGCTCGTTGATCGCCTCGCGATAGAAGCGGCGGACGAGATCCTTGCTGGCATCGGGCGACATCGCGCTCGACCGTACTTGAACGCGAACGCGCCGAGGCGGTAGCGTGGGCGCATCGGCTGCTTCGTCGTCCTCTTCGCCCTGATCTCGCCGCGACTGGCGCTGTTCGCCCTGTTGCTCTTCAGCGACCTGCTCAGCCGCGCCTTCGAGAGCTGGTTCGTCCCCTTCCTCGGCTTCTTCCTGCTGCCCTGGACGACCCTCGCCTACGCGGTGATGTGGAGCTCGCTCCGACGGGGTCAAGGGCTTCGAGTGGTTCATCGTCATCCTCGCCTTCGTCTTCGACCTCGGCTCCTACGCCCAGGGCCGACAGCAGCGGGCAAGGGCGTAGCGCCCCCCTCGCCCCGAAGGGTGCCAGGGCTCGGTCCAGCCTGACCAAAGCGGGATCAGTCGCGTCGCCGCTGCTGCCCGGAGTCGACCGGGAAGGCGATCCGCACGTGGGACTTGGAGACGACCATGAACGGCAGACGCTCCGACGTCCCCTCCCATCAACGACGAGATTTCCGCGTTGACCAGCGGGATGAAGGTTATGTCGACCCGGTTGAGCGAGTCCGAGAAGCGGCTCTGGTAGCCCTCCGGCGGCAGCGTCACGTCACCGACGATCCGCTGCCGATCGGTTTCGAACTGCACCCGTTCGACCCGCCGCTCTTTCTGCCCCACGTCCATACTCACAAGCAGCTATCGGCACCTTGTCCGAGCTGCCTGAGTGAGACAACTGTCCGGTTCACATAACCCCCCGGAGCAATCGACAGCCCCGCTAACGATGGCCAACGCCGAATCACCATTCACCGGAGGACACCAAGAGCCCGCCAGAGCTCTTGCGTATCGCCGACCACCCAAACCTCCTCGATCAGACCATCCTTCAAGCCGAAGAAGGCCGCACCCGCGTACTCGACATGGGCATCGGTCGGCTCGATGTCTCCGAGGGCACCGTGGTGAGTGCCACTCCAGGTCATGCGCGTCACGACCCGATCATCAACAGCGAGGATTTCGTCGACCTGGTTGTGCCAGTCTGGAAATGCGGCCCGAACCTCCTCCACGTAGCGCTTGAAATCATCGCGACCCTCGTGGGTGGACCCGAGCGATCCCCGGAAGCGCACCCCGCTTGACATGATCTCGTTGGCAACCTGAAGCCGCCAAAGATTCCAGAGTTCGCCGTAGAAGCGGCGGATCACCGCCTTGTTCTGCTCTTCCGGTGTCAACACAGACTGGCCGATGGTCAGAGGCTGAGGACCAAGGCAAGGGCACTGTCTATCGCTCGAAGCTCATCTGCATCGAGACGCCCCGCGGACCGCCCGAGTCGCTCTGGATCTACCACCGTAGTCTGCTCGACGAGGACTCGGGTCTCGGTTCCGTCGAGTGAGATCGTTGGCCGGAAGGTCGCCGGGCGCGCGCTGGCGGAGGTTGGTGAGACGAGAGTGGTGCTCAGCGCCACGAACTCGTCGGCCTGAACGACGACCGCGTAGCGGGCGCCTCGCTGCTCCCTGCCCCGCGCGCCGCGCGGAGAGGGCAGCCGGAAGACCTCGCCGCGAACCACCTCAGTCGAGAGGGCCCGGTGCCAGTTCGGCCATCTGCTCGCGGACAGCTCGCATCTCGGTTCGATCCATCTCGTCAGCCGCGAGTCGCTCGACCTCTTCAGCAATCGACGACCGTGCGCGCCGCCTGGCTGCGGACTCGCGTAGTGCAGTACGCACGGCCTCGGAGTCGCTCAGGGCACCACCCCGCACAATCTGGAGAGCGGCGGCAGAGCTGTCGTCCAGGCGCACGTGGAGAGAGCGGCTCATTGGATGAGTGTAGCACAAAATGTGCTACGAATATCGGGGCGCCCGGATTCGAACCGGGGACCTCCGCCACCCAAAGGCGGCGCGCTACCAGGCTGCGCCACGCCCCGAAGCGCCCAGTGTAGAGCCGGCTCGCACCCGAAGGCCGGATCGCCGCGGAGCAACCGCTAGGTTTCGGCGCGATGGCCGAGGTGCTGCCGCTCAACGCCCTGCACTACGACCTCGACGCGGTCGGGTCGCTGCAGGACGTCGTCGCGCCGCCCTATGACGTGATCGACCCGGCGATGCGGGCCGAGCTGCTGGCCCGCTCGCCCTACAACGCGGTCGCGATCGACCTGCCCAAGCCCTACGGGGAGACCGGGCCGCAGGCCGCGGGCAAGGGCGACCCCTACGCCGACGCGGCGCAGACGATCGACGCCTGGCAGAAGGCCGGGCGCCCTGGTCGAGGACGCCGAGCCGGCGATCTGGGCGATGGACCAGGACTACACCGGCGCCCGACGGCGCCACCCACACCCGCCACGGCATCCTCGCCCGGGTCCGGGTCGAGGACTTCGAGACCGGCACGATCCTGCCCCACGAGCGCACCCTGCCCGGCCCCAAGCAGGACCGCCTCGAACTGATGCGGGCGACCCGCTGCAACCTCTCGCCGATCTTCTCGCTGAGCACGCGTGGACCCCTGGCCGCTGGTCGAGCGCGAGATCGAGATCGAGGAGCCCTGGGGCGAGGCGACCGACGCCGACGGCGACCGTGACCCGGGTCTGGCGCGTCGGCGAACCCGGCGTCGCACGAAGACGGTCACCGAGCTGCTCGCCGACGCCCAGCTGCTGATCGCCGACGGCCACCACCGCTACGAGACCGCGATCGCCTACCGCGACGAGGTCGGCGGCGAGGGCCCGCACAACTACACGCTGATGGCGCTGACCGGGCTCGACGACCCCGGCCTCACCGTCTTCCCCACCCACCGCCTGCTCTCCGGCTTCGCCGACGACCCCGAGCGCCAGCGCCGCCTCGGCGAGGGCCTGCGCGAGCTCTTCGAGGTGACCGAGGTCGAGACCGACCGCGATCGACCCGCTCGGCGAGGAGGGCGTCGGCGTCTTCGGCCTCTACGACTCCCACCACAAGCGCGCCTTCCGCCTGCGGCTCAAGGACACGGCCGAGCTCGACCGGCTGCTGGACGGCAAGCCCGAGGCCTACCGCCGCCTCGACGCGGCGATCCTCGAGACCCTGGTGCTGAAGGGCATCGCCGGGATGAGCGAGGACGACATCCTCGCCAAGCGCGGGCTCGGCTACGCGAAGAGCGTCGAGGACTCGCTGCGCCTGCTCGACGAGGGCGCCTACGACGTCGCCTTCATCCTGCGCCCGATCCCGGTCGAGCAGGTCCGGGCGATCTGCGAAAGCGACGCGAACATGCCGCCGAAGTCGACCTACTTCTACCCCAAGGTGCTGACCGGCCTGGTCTTCAACCCGGTCGCTGAGCGCGCGGCGTAGGATCACGCCGTGGTCAAGATCTACACCAAGAAGGGCGACGACGGCACCACCTCGCTCTGGTACGGCGGCCGCGTCCCCAAGCACCACGGCCGCACCGAGGCCTACGGCTCGCTCGACGAGGCCTGCTCCGCAGCTCGGCGTCGCCCGCGCCCTCTGCGGCGCCGACGAGGCCGAGCTCGCCGCCGACATCCTGCGCCTCCAGGACGACCTCTTCGTCGCCGGCGCCGAGCTGGCGACCGCGCCGGAGGCGGCCGAGCGGCTCGAAGACGGCGTCAGCCGCACCACCGAGGCGATGGTCGCCGAGCTGGAGGCAGCGGATCGACCGCTACATGAGCGAGGTCGAGCTGCCGCCGCAGTTCGTCATCCCCGGCGGCAACCAGCTCTCCGCCCAGCTCGACGTCGCCCGCACCGTGATCCGCCGCGCCGAGCGCCGCATCTCCGCCCTCGCCGAGGACGGCGAGCTGGCGAGCGAGACCGTGATCCACTTCGTCAACCGCGCCTCCGACCTCGCCTACGCGATGGCCCGCTTCGCCGACGTCGACGACCCGGCGCTGTTCGAGGGCCGCGGCAAGAGCTGAGCGACGGTGAAGGTCGTCGCCCGCCGGCATCGAGCGGCTTCGCCCACGAGGTCGAGATCGAGGGCGGCCACACGGTCCGTCGTCGACGAGCCGGCCGACGGCGGCGGCACCGACACCGGCCCCTCCCCCACCCGGCTGCGTCGCCGCCGGCCTCGCCGGCTGCACCGCGATCACGATCGAGATGTACGCCGAGCGCAAGGGCTGGGACGTCGGCGCGGTCGAGGTCGACGTCGACGTCGAGCTACGAGGGCCACGTGCCGCTCTCCTTCGCCGTCACCCTGCGGCTGCCGGCCGAGCTGAGCGAGGAGCAGCGCCAGCGCCTGCTGGTGATCGCCGGCAAGTGCCCGGTGCACAAGCGTCCTGGCCGGCGAGACCCGGTCACCGTCGCCGACCGGGTCGAGGCGCTCTGATGGACCTCGGGCTGACGGGACGCGCCTGCGTCGTCACCGGCGCCAGCCGCGGGATCGGCGCGCGAGACCGCGCGCCTGCTCTGCGCCGAGGGCGCCAGCGTGCTGCTGGTCGCCCGCGACGAGGAGCGGCTCGCGAGGCCGCGGCACGAGGCGGCCGCCGCCGGCGCCGAGGCCGGCGGACGCGCCGACGACCTGGCCCTCGACGTCACCGCCGCGGACGCCGGCGAGCGCATGCTCGCCGCCGCGAGCGAGCACTTCGGCGCCCTCGACGTGCTCGTCAACAACGCCGGCAGCGCCCAGTGGCGCGACCTCGACGACGTCCCCGACGAGGACTGGCGCGCCCAGTACGAGCTCAACGTGATGGCGCCGCTGCGGGCGATGCGGGCCGCCGCCCCGGCGATGGCCGAGCGCGGCTGGGGCCGCGTCGTCAACGTCTGCTCGACCGCCGGCAAGCGCCCCTCGGCGGCGATGCCCGAGTACTCGGTGGCGAAGGCGGCCGAGCTCTCGCTCTCGCGCCTCTTCGCCGACCGCTACGCGAAGAGCGGCGTCCTCGTCAACGCGATCTGCCCCGGCCCGGTCGAATCGGAGATGTGGATGGAGCCGGGCGGCCTGCTCGACCAGTCGCAGGCGATGTCGGGCGCCGCGAGCCGCGAGGAGGCGCTGGCCGACGGCCGGCGCCAAGCGCCCGATCGGCCGCCTCGCCGAGCCCGACGAGATCGCCGCCGCGATCGTCTTCCTCTGCTCCGAGCGCGCCTCCTACGTCAGCGGCGCCGCCTGGTCGGTCGACGGCGGCACCGTGCAGGTGATCATCTGAGACGGCTGCAAATCGGCGCCTGGCTGCGTCCTCAGTCGCTCGCGTGCAGAGCACGCCACGCTCCCTGCGTCCTTGCCAGACTTGATTTTCGCCGTCTTCCGGGATGAGCTCGGCGATCGACGCCGCGGTGCTGCTGCCGCTCTACGGCTGGCCGGACGAGACCCGGGCCTGGTCTTCACCGAGCGCCGCGCCGACCTGCGCCGCCACGCCGGCGAGATCTCGTTTCCCGGCGGCCGCCGGGACCCGGGCGACGCCGACCTCAGCGCGACCGCGCTGCGCGAGGCGCAGGAGGAGATCGGCCTCGACCCGGCCGCGGTCGAGCTGGGCGAGGAGCTGCCGCCGACCAACACCTTCGTCACCGGCTACCGCATCCACCCCTTCGTCGGCCGCATCCCCCACCCGAGCGAGCTCGACCTCGAGCCCAACCCGGCCGAGGTCGAGACCGTGCTCACCTTCTCGCTCGAGGTGCTGCGCGAGGGCTACGAGATGCGCCGCCTGGTCCGCCGCGGCGTCCCGATCCACACCCCGACCTACGAGGTCGAAGGGCACCTGATCTGGGGCGCCACCGCCCGGATCCTCGGCGACCTGCTGGACCGCGTTCGGCTAGACGTCCTTCTCGATCGGCACTCCGACCAGGTTGCCCCACTCGGTCCAGGAGCCGTCGTAGTTCTTGACGTCGTCCTGGCCGAGCAGCTCGTGCAGGACGAACCAGGTGTGGGCCGAGCGCTCGCCGATCCGGCAGTAGGCGATGATCGGATCGCCGTTGGCGATCACGCCCTTGGAGGTGTAGAGCTCGCGCAGCTCGTCGCGCCGACTTGAAGGTGCCGTCCTCGTTGACCGCCTGCGCCCAGGGCACCGAGGCGGCGCCGGGGATGTGGCCGGCGCGCTGCGCGCCCTCCTGCTCGTAGCCGGGCATCGCGATCAGCTCGCCCGAGTACTCCTGCGGGCTGCGCACGTCGACCAGGTTGGTGGAGGAGTCGAGCGCCGCGGTCACCTCGTCGCGGAAGGCGCGGATCGCCTTGTCGCCGGCCTCGGCGCTGAAGGTCGCGGCCGGGTAGCCGGGGACCTCGGTGCTGGTCTCGCGGCCCTCGGCGATCCACTTCTCGCGCGGCCCGTTGACCAGCTTCACCTTGTCGTGGCCGTAGTAGCGGAAGTACCAGTAGGTGTAGGCGGCGAACCAGTTGTTGCGATCGCCGTAGAGGACGACGGTGTGCTCGTTGGAGATGCCGCGGCTGCCCATCAGGGCGCCGAAGTCCTCCGGCCCGAGGAAGTCGCGCTTGACCTGGTCCTGCAGGTCGGCGCGCCAGTCGAAGCCGATCGCCCGGGGATGTGCCCCTCGGCGTAGAGGGCGGGGTTCTCGTCGACCTCGACGATGCGGATCGAGTCGTCATCGAGGTGCTCGGCGACCCAATCGGTCTCGACCAGGACGTCCTTCGCGTAGCTCATTCGGCCACCTCCGATCTCGAAATCTCATGAATTCCTATCCGAGTTTAGACATATCGATTCGCCGGCCTGCCGGGCCGCCGAAATCACCGCCGCAGGGCGCTTTCCGACTGGATGAACCGCCGCGCTCAGCTGGTCAGGCGCAGGGTTGCGGCCAGCATCGCCTCCGCCCACCCCGTGACATCGCCGGGGTCCGCGGTGACCATCTCGACCGGGATCCGCCAGGTCTCCGCCGCGGCCCCGCACCGCCGCCGCGCCCTGCTCCAGATCGTCGGCGTCGACCGTGCCCGCGGCCTCGTAGACGAAGCCGCGCACCGGGGTGTCGACCAGCTGTTCGAGCAAGCGCTCGAGCCGCGGGCCGTGGATCGCCTCGACCTCCTCCGGGCTCGCCGCCGCGCCGAGCCGAGCAGCCAGTGACGACGGTGACGTCGCCGACCAGCTCGAGCAGCGTCGCCGGGCGGTCGGGGTCGGCGAGCGCGGCCTCGATCCCGGCCGCCTCGATCGTCGCCAGGCCCTCGCTCGCGGCGCTCGTCCCGCGCACCGCCCAGCCCTGCTCGAGCAGCCGCTCCCCAGCGACCGGCCGCGGCAGCCGCAGCCGACGATCAGCGCTCGCGCCACCCGCGCCGCTCAGGTCGCCTCGAAGCGGCTGCCGCCGGCGCAGGCGCTCGAGCTCCTCGGCCGCCACTTCGTCGCGCAGCTCCTGCTCGTTGCGCTCGGCGACCCCGCGCCGGCGCCGCATCTCGTTCTGCGCCTCGAGCATCTGCTGCACGTCGTCGATCTCGTTCTGCGACCTCGAGCTCGGGCGAGCGGGTCGGCTTCCAGTCGAGCAGTTCGGCGTTGTTGCCGGTGTAGAAGTGCTCGAGCACGAAGAGCACGCCGACGATGAGCAGCACCATGCCGACGGTTCCGAGGACGAAGACCACGAGCCAAGGATACGCGCGCGAGCACGGTTTCCCCTTTAATCCTCGTGTGGCCGAGGCCTACGTAGTCGACGCGGTTCGGACGCCGATGGGCAGCTACCGCGGCGCGCTCGCCGGGGTCCGCCCCGACGACCTCGCCGCCCACACGATCGCCGCCGTGGTCGAGCGCACCGGCGTCGACCCCGAGCGGATCACCGACGTCTACTTCGGCGCCGCCAACCAGTCGGGCGAGGACAACCGCGACGTCGCGCGGATGGCGGCGCTGCTCGCCGGCCTGCCGACGAGCGTCCCGGGCGCCACCGTCAACCGCCTCTGCGCCTCCGGCCTGGAGGCGATCAACTGCGCCGCCCGCGCGGTCAAGCTCGGCGAGGGCGACTTCTACCTCGGCGGCGGGGTCGAGTCGATGAGCCGGGCGCCCTGGGTCGTCGGCAAGCCCGAGCGCGGCCTGCCCCGCGGCCCGCAGACGATGCACGACACCACCCTGGGCTGGCGCTTCGTCAACCCGCGCATGGCCGAGCTGGGGCTCTCGACCGAGTCGATGGGCGAGACCGGCGAGAACGTCGCCGAGCGCTACGGGATCAGCCGCGAGGACCAGGACGCCTGGGGCCTGCGCAGCCACCAGCGCGCGGTCGCCGCCGCCGAGGCCGGGATCTTCGCCGAGGAGATCGTCCCGATCGAGGCGCCGCTGGGCCGCCGCGAGACGGTCACGGTCGACGCCGACGAGGGCCCCCGCGCCGACGCCTCGCTGGAGAAGATGGCGAAGCTGCGCCCCGCCTTCCGCGAGGGCGGCACCGTCACCGCCGGCAACGCCTCGACCCTCAACGACGGCGCCGCCTGCACCCTGATCGCCTCCGAGGCAGGGGCCAAGGAGCTCGGCGCCGAGCCCCTGGCCCGCGTCGTCGCCTTCGGCGTCGCCGGCGTCGACCCCGCCTACATGGGCATCGGCCCGGCCGTCGCGATCCCCAAGGCCCTCGCCGCCGCCGGCCTCACGCTCGACCAGATCGACCTGATCGAGATCAACGAGGCCTTCGCCTCCCAGGTCCTCGCCTCCGCCCGCGAGCTCGGCATCGACGAGGAGCAGCTCAACGTCAACGGCGGCGCGATCGCCCTCGGCCACCCGCTCGGCTGCTCCGGCGCCCGCCTCGCCACCACCCTCGTCCGCGAGCTGCGCCGCCGCAGCGGCAGGTACGGCATCGCAACCATGTGCGTAGGCGTCGGCCAGGGCCTGGCAACCGTCTTCGAAGCGGTATAGGACGAGACCTGTCCGGAAGGCCGTCGAAAGCGCCTGCCATCCCGGATGCATCGCAGCCTCATCCTCACTCGATCAATCGGCTGGATCGCCAAAGCCGAGCCTCTTAGGTAGCCTCGCCCGCCGATGGCAACGACCCTGAAAGAGCTGGCCAGCGTCGACGGCACGATCTCGCCGACCGCCGAGGCCGTCGTGCCGCTGAAGGACGACGGCCTCTACCGCGGCGACGGCGCCTTCGAGGTGATCCGGCTCTACGAGGGCCGACCGTTCGCGCTCGCCGACCACCTCGACCGCCTGCAGCGCTCGGTCGCCGCGATCGAGCTCGAGTTCGACCGGCCAGCGCTGGAGAGCGAGATCGAGGCGCTGCTGGCGGAGCTCGGCGACGCCGACGGGCAGCTGCGGCTGATCGTCACCCGCGGCGGCCGCCGCCTCGCGATGACCGAGCCGATCCCGGCCCACGCGGAGACGGTCAGCGTCGCCACCGTCACCTACTGCCCGACGATGATCCTCAACGGCGTCAAGTCGCTCTCCTACGCGGCCAACATGCAGGCGACCCGCCTCGCCAAGGCCCGTGGCGCCGACGAGGCGGTGCTGGTCCAGCCCGACGGCATCGTCCTCGAGCCGCCGACCTCCTCGATCTTCTGGGTCTCGCCGCAGGGCGCCCTGCGCACGCCGGCGCTCGACAACGGCGTGCTCGAGTCGATCACCCGCGACCGCCTGGTCAAGGCCCTGGACGTCGAAGAGGGCGCCTGGCCGGTCGCCGACCTGCGCGCCGCGGGCGAGGCCTTCCTCGCCTCGACCACGCGCGAGATCCAGGCCGTGTCCGCGGTCGACGGCGCCGACCTCCCGAAACGCCCGGCCCCCGCACCCGCGAAGCCCAGGAGGCATTCGCCGCGACCCTCGGCCGGGAACTTCAATGAAAAGCAACTCAACGCGAATCAAGTTCTCCAGCTATTTGATTGAGAACTTGATTCGCATCGCGAAAGACCGAGAAAGCAAGGGGTGAGATGGACTTCCAGCTGAGCGACGAGCAGCGGCTGATCTCCGAAACGGCGCGGGAATTCGCCGACAGGGAGATCGCACCACGCGTCAAGGAGAACGACCGCGCCGCGCGCTTCGACCGCGAGCTGGCGAGCAAGCTGGGCGAGGTCGGCTACCTCGGCGCCCCGGTCGCCGAGGAGTACGGCGGCCGCGGGCTCGACTACCTCGGCTACGGCCTGATCGTCGAGCAGGTCGGCCGCGCCGACTCCTCCGCCCGCACCGTCGTCTCCGTGCAGACCTCGCTGGTCGCCGGCTCGATCGAGAAGTGGGGCACGGAGGAGCAGAAGCAGAAGTGGCTGCCGCGCCTCTGCTCCGGCGAGGCGCTCGGCTGCTTCGGCCTGACCGAGCCCGACACCGGCTCCGACGCCGCCAACCTGCGCACCCGCGCGACCAAGACCGACTGCGGCTGGTCGATCAGCGGCCAGAAGATGTGGATCTCACTCGCCAACTTCTCCGAGGTGGCGCTGATCTTCGCCCAGACCGACCCCGAGAAGAAGCACAAGGGCCTCGCCTGCTTCCTCGTCCCCTGCGACAGCGAGGGCTTCACCACGCAGGAGATCCACGGCAAGCTCGGCCTGCGCTCCTCCGACACCGGCGAGATCTCGCTCGACTCGGTCGAGGTCGGCGAGGACGCGATGCTCGGCGAGATCGGCGACGGCTTCAAGGTCGCGATGAGCGCCCTCGACAACGGCCGCTACAGCGTCGCCGCCGGCTGCGTCGGCATCTGCGAAGGCTGCGTCGAAGCCTCGGTCGCCTACGCCAAGGAGCGCAAGCAGTTCGGCGTCCCCCTCGCCCGCTTCCAGCTGGTCCAGGAGATGATCGCCGACATGATCCTCAAGCGCGACGCCTCGCGGATGCTGGTCTACCGCGCCGGCGTGCTCAAGGACGAAGGCAAGCCGAACACGACCGAGACCTCGGTGGCGAAGCTCTACGCGACCGAGTCGGCGGTCGAGTGCGCCAACCTGGCGATCCAGGTCCACGGCGGCTCCGGCTACGTCGACGACTACCCGGTCGAGCGCTACCTGCGCGACGCCCGCGTCACCACGCTCTACGAGGGCACCTCGCAGATCCAGAAGCTGATCATCGGCCGCGCCGCGACGGGCATCAACGCGATGACGCCGATGGTGGCCGAGTAGCCCTTGGCCGAGCTGCTCGAGAGCTCCCGCGACGGCCACGTCGCCCTGCTGCGGCTCAACCGGCCGGAGGCGCGCAACGCGCTCTCGCCGGAGGTGATGGAGCTGCTGGCAGGCGAGCTCGAGCGCCTCGACCCCGACCCCGAGGTGCGCTGCGTCGTCATCGCCGGCTCCGACAAGGTCTTCGCCGCCGGCGCCGACATCAAGGCGATGAGCGAGCGCTCGTTCGAGGAGGCGCTGCGCCACCCGGCGGCGTCGTTCTGGCGCCGACTGGCTGCGGTCAAGACGCCGATGGTCGCCGCCGTCTCCGGCTACGCCCTCGGCGGCGGCTGCGAGCTGGCGCTCGCCTGCGACATGATCGTCGCCTCCGAGGGCGCCCAGTTCGGCCAGCCGGAGATCAACCTGGGGATCATTCCCGGCGGCGGTGGCAGCCAGCGCCTGGCTCGCGTCCTGGGCAAGCAGCGAGCGATGGAGTACGTGCTCACGGGGCGGCGCTTCGACGCCGAGGAGGGGCTGCGGATGGGCCTCGTCAACAGGGTCGTGCCCGACGGGCGCTGGCTGGAGGAGGCGATGGCACTCGCCCAGACCGTCGCCGAGCGCCCGCCGATCGCTACCCGGCTCGCCAAGCAGGCGGTGCTCGCCGCCGAGGAGACCGCGCTCAGCGCCGGGATCGAGCACGAGCGCCGCCTCTACGAGCTGGCGATGGCGACCGAGGACCGGGTCGAGGGAATGACGGCCTTCCTCGAGAAGCGCGAGCCGAAGTTCGAGGGCCGTTGACGGTCGAGCGCATCGGAGTCGTCGGCGCCGGCACGATGGGCGCCGGGATCGCCCAGATCGCCGCTCTCGGCGGCTACGAGACCCGCCTGCACGACCCGATCCCAGCCGCGCTCGACACCGGCATCGAGCGCCTGCACGTGTCGCTGGCGAAGGGCGCGGCGAAGGGCCTGTGGACCGAGAAGGACGCCGACACCGCGAGCGGCCGCGTCGGCGCCGCCCACAGCCTCGCCGACCTTGGCGAATGCGACCTCGTGGTCGAGGCCGCGCCCGAGGACCTGGAGCTGAAGCGGGAGCTGTTCGCGGCGCTGGCCGCCGCCTGCGGCGCCGAGACGATCCTCGCCAGCAACACCTCCTCGCTGCCGGTGACCGCGATCGCCGCGGGGGTGCCGAACCGCGAGCGCGTCGTCGGCATGCACTTCTTCAACCCGCCGGCGCTGATGAAGCTGGTCGAGGTGGTCGCTACCGCCGACTCGGCGCCCGGCGCGCTGGAGGCGACGACGGAGGTCGGCGCCCGCATGGGCCGCACCCCGATCCGCGCCAAGGACAGCCCGGGCTTCATCGCCAACCGCCTCGCCCGCCCCTTCACCCTGGAGTCGCTGCGCATGCTGGCGACGGGCGTCGCCGACGCCGCGACGATCGACCGCGTCTGCCGAGCTCGGCGGCGGCTTCCGCATGGGGCCCTTCGAGCTGATCGACCTGATCGGCCTCGACGTCAACCTCAGCGTCGCCCGCTCCTTCTACGCGCAGGGCGACGAGCCCGAGCGCTGGCGCCCCAGCCCGATCCAGGAAAGGCTCGTCGGCGAGGGCCGCCTCGGCCGCAAGAGCGGCCAGGGCTTCTACGACTACGGCGAGACCCCAAGCTCCGCCGCGCCCCCGCACCGAACGGCGCGGCAAAGGCACAGCGAGAACGCCGAGGCGACGCTCGACCCCGCCGCGCTGGCGGCGATCGACCCGGCGGCGCCGGCCATCCTCCCCCGCCTCTTCGCCCAGATCGCCAACGAGGCGGCCTTCGCCCTCGAAGAGGAGGTCGGCTCCCCGCAGGACATGGACACGGCGATGCGGCTCGGCTTCAACTGGCCGCGCGGTCCGCTCGAGCTCACCGAGCTGATCGGCGCCAAGCCGCGCGGTCACGCTGCTCGAAGAGCTGCGGCGGGAGCACGGCGAGGCCTACCGCCCCGCCCCGAGCCTCCGCGCCGCCGCCGAGGGGTAGCGGTGAGCGCCGCCCGCAAGCCCGCGAGTGCCCAAACCGCGGCGCGGAACCGCGAGGCGGCGTCGACGCTGCCGCCATGGCGACTTCGAGGACGCCCGCCGCGGCCTCGTCGCCGCCTTCGACCCGGCCCGGGTCGAAGGCGAGGGCGGCCGCACGGTCTGGGAGCTGGAGACCTACGACTTCCTCGACTCCGAGCCGCCGTCAACGGCCAACCCGAGCCTCTGGCGGCAGAGCCGCAGCTCAGCCGCATCGCCGGGCTCTTCGAGCTGGCGCCGGGCTTCTACCAGCTGCGCGGCTTCGACCTCTCCAACATGCACGTGGTCGAGGGGCGCGAGGGCATCGTCGTGATCGACCCGCTCGTCTCCGCCGAGACCGCCGCCGCGGCGCTCGCCCTCTACCGCGAGCACCGCGGCAACCGCCCCGTCACCGGCCTGATCTACACCCACAGCCACGTCGACCACTTCGGCGGCGCCAGGGGCATCGTCTCCGAGCAGGAGATCGAGGCCCGCCGCATTCCGATCCTCGCCCCGGCCGGCTTCCTCCACCACGCGGTCAGCGAGAACGTCTTCGCCGGCACCGCGATGGGGCGCCGGGCCGGCTACATGTACGGGGCGCTGCTCGGGCGCGGCCCCGACGGCCAGGTCGGCTCCGGCCTCGGCCAGACCACCTCGCTGGGCACGATCACGCTGATCCCGCCCAATCTCGACATCGTCGAGACCGGCCAGGAGGAGACGTCGACGGCGTGCGGATGAGCTTCCAGCTGACCCCGGGAACCGAGGCGCCGGCGGAGATGAACATCCACTTCCCCGACGCCCGCGTGCTCTGCATCGCCGACAACGCCGCCCGCTCGATGCACAACATCCTCACCCCCCGCGGCGCCCTGGTCCGCGACCCGCGCGTCTGGGCCCACTACCTCGACCAGGCGATCGAGCTCTTCGGCGACAACTCCGACGTGCTGTTCGCCGGCCACCACTGGCCCTGCTGGGGCAGCGAGCGGATCGTCGACTACCTGGAAAAGCAGCGCGACCTCTACACCTACCTGCACGACCAGACCCTGCGCCTGCTCAACCAGGGCCACACCGGGCCGGAGATCGCCGAGCTGATCGAGCTGCCGCCGAGCCTCGCCGACGAGTGGCACTGCCGCGAGTACTACGGCTCGATCAGCCACAACACCAAGGCGATCTACCAGCGCTACATGGGCTGGTTCGACGGCAACCCCGCCCACCTCTGGGAGCACCCGCCGGTCGAGCAGGCGCGCCGCTACGTCGAGTTCATGGGCGGCGCCGAGGCGGTGCTGGAGAAGGCGCGCGCCTCCTTCGAGCAGGGCGACTACCGCTGGGTCGCCGAGGTCGTCAACCGCGTCGTCTTCGCCGAGCCCGAGAACCGCGAGGCGCGCGAGCTGCAGGCCGACGCGCTCGAGCAGCTCGGCTACGGCGCCGAGAACGCGAGCTGGCGCAACTTCTTCCTGATCGGGGCGAAGGAGCTGCGCGAGGGGATCTCCGGCACGCCGACCGCGACCGCGCCGCCCGACGTGCTCGCCCGGCTCACAGTCAGCCAGCTGCTCGACGCGATGGCGATCCGCCTCAACGGCCCGCGCGCCGCCGAGCAGCATCTGCGGATCGACTGGAACGTCACCGACCCCGACGAGCAGCACGAGATCACGGTCCGCAACGGCGTCCTCCGCCACCGCCCCGGCAGCCACGAGCCCGCCGCCGAAGCCGCCCTCGTGGTCGAGCGCGAGGCGCTCAACCAGCTCCTGCTCAAAACCGCCGACATCGGCGAGCTGGCCGAGAGCGGCCGCCTCCGCGTCGAGGGCGACGGCGCCAAGCTCGGCGAGCTGCTCGGCCTGCTCGACGAGCCCGACCCCGGCTTCGCCATCGTCACCCCGGGCTAGAGTGCCAGCCGGCGCGACGCCGAGCGCAACCCGACGACTGGAGGAGAGATGCAGCAAGCGGCAAGCAGGTACGCGTGGCCCGTCGGAGCGGGCGCGCTCCTGGTCTCACTTCTCTGCCTTTCGCTCGCCTCGGCCGCCGGCGCGAACGTAACCGTCTTCTGGTCCAACTCGAACGCCGACAGGATTTCCTACGCGCCCCTGATCGAAGGGGGCAGTGGCGCCGACGTCGCGATCAACCCGGCCTACGTCGACGACCCCTACGGGACGGCGATCGACGCCGCCGCCGGCAGGGTCTACTGGCTGAACAGGGGCGGCGGAGGCTCGATCGGCTATGCCAGCCTCAACGGCGGCGCGGCCGGCCTGCTCAACACGGCCGGCGCCAGCTTCGCCAACCCCGCCGGACTGGCGATCGACCCGGCGGGCGGCCGGGTCTACTGGGGGAACCCGAGCGGCGGCTCGATCGGCTACGCCAATCTCAGCGGCAGCGGCGGCGGTCAGCTCAGCATCGCCGGCGCGACCGCGGAACCGAACGGGCTCGCCGTCGACCCCGCCAACGGCCGCATCTACTGGTCCAACTTCAGCGCCGACAAGATCTCCTCCGCCAACCTCGACGGCGGCGGCGCCCACGACCTCGACACTTCCGGCGCGCCGGTCAACGGCCCGCAGGGCGTCGCCATCGATCCCGCCAGCGGCCGCGCCTACTGGACGAACTCAAAATCGGCCGGCGACTCGATCAGCTACGCCGCCCTCAGCGGCGGCAGCGGCGGCGAAGCTCACCTCAACCAGTTCGTCTCGAAACCGGTGGGGCTGGCGCTCAACGGCCAGGCCGTCTACTGGGCGAGCGAAGGGTTCGACAGAGTGGAAGCCGGCGACTTCCGCGCCTGCTGCGCCATACCGCTGGCGACGGGTGGAGCCAGCCAGAGCGGCGTCGCCTTCCCGGTCATCCTCGCAAGCCCGCGCAACACGGAATCGCCATCGATACAGGGAGCGCACAGGCCGGGCGCCACCCTCACCTGCGCGCAGGGAAAGTGGGCCGGAGACCAGGTCGAGTCGTTTCTCTACCGGGCGCCCCAGAGCTTCTCCTACCAGTGGTACAGAGACGGCAAACCGATCGCCGGCGCGACCACGGCGACGATCGTGGCGAGCAAGGTCGGCACCTACAGCTGCGACGTCACCGCCGCCAACTTCGCCGGCTCAGACGGCGAGGTGAGCCCGATCGACTTCTCCGTCAACGCCACCGTCGGCTTCGGGAAGGTCACCCTCAACCGGCGCAAGGGCACGGCGACATTGCGGGTGGCGGTGACGGGCGGCGGGCGGCTCGACCTCTACGGCAGCGGCGTCGCCAACGCCCAGCGCAAACACGCGACGGGCACCACCAAGCTCGTCGTCAGGACCAGCGGCAAGGCGAGGATCAAGCTGATGAAGACCGGCAGGGCGAAGGTCAAGGCCAGGGTCTCCTACACGCCCGAAGGCGGCAGGGCGATCAAGCGCTTCAAGGCGATCGTCTTGAAGAAGTCGCCCCGGCGCTAGCGGAATCAGCGGGCGACGCGGAACAACACTTCGTCCTCGTAGCACCAGCTCCAGTCCTCGCCGGGCTCGACCGAGCGGATGATCGGATGGCCGGTCTCGGCGTTGTGGGCCGTGGCGTGCTTGCCTTCGGAGTTGTCGCAGCAGCCGATGTGCCCGCAGCTCTGGCACATGCGCAGGTGAACCCACTGCATGCCCAGCTTCAGGCACTCCTCGCAGCCGGCGATCTCGGCCGGGGGGTCGAAGAACTGGATCGAATCGAGATGCGAGCAGGAAGGGCGTGCGCCCACGATAGCGAGATCGGATCCTCGCCCCGGGACGCCCCCGCGCCTTGATCTGAAAGGCTGGGGCGATGAGCGAAACCGAAACGCACGGCGAGCCGATAACCGAGGAGGGCATCGCCGCCCTGCGCGCTGAAATCGAGGAGCTCGAAGGTCCGGGCCGCCACAAGATGGCGGCGCGGATCAAGGTGGCGCGCGAGGAAGGTGACCTCAAGGAGAACGCCGAGTACCACATCGCCAAGGAGGACCAGGCCCATCTGGAGACCAAGATCAAGCGCCTGCGCGAGCGCCTGCGCACCGCGGTCGTGGTCGAGATCGACGACAGCGCCGACACCTTCGCCTTCGGCCGCACCGCCGAGGTGCTCGACGAAGGCAAGGGCGAGATCAGCACCTGGACCCTGGTCGGCTCGACCGAAGCCGACCTCTCCCAGGGCCGCCTCTCCGCCGAGTCGCCGATCGGCAGGGCCCTGCGCGACGCCAAAATCGGCAAGCCGATCAAGATCGAGACCCCCAAAGGCAGCCGGGCCTTCGTGGTCCAGAAGCTGGTCGGCTAGCGCCGCTCGCTGCCTTCCCGGTGGCGAGGGGAGTCAGACCGCGTCGACCGGAACGTAGTTCGATTGCACCGCCTGACGGAGAAACCGTCTGACGCGAACGTGAACGTCGGGCGATGGATTGCGCACGACTATCGTCTTGGGGCCTTCTCCTCGCCGCACCGCAGCCCGTAGCAGGGTCCGGATCTCCACATCGTCATCGGGCATCGAGTACCCCACGATCTCCAGGCGCTCCGCCCGGCTCAGCGCCTCGTAGGCGTCCTTCCAGACATCCAGCAGCGGGCCTATCTCCCCGGCCTTGCCGTGCGCCATCGTCACTATGTAGGGCTCGATGCTGCGGCTCGATATCCGGCGCCATGCGTCACCCCAATTCTCCAACGCCCGGGTGCGGATGACGGTATTTCGACGTTCGGACTTGCGCGGAAGAGCGGGGGTATATTTTTTGTCCCCCACCTGCTCGTTCAGCGCGGCGAAATCCCCCGAGCCGAATTTTTCTTGCATGTGCTCGCCCAGCAACCAGTCGATCGAGCCGTGGAGCTTGAGCACGACGAGTTCATTTTCTCCGTGACCCCTCCAGCGGACCGGTACGCCCCTGAGGCTCGCGTAGCGCTCGATTCCAAAATCCCAGTTAGACGTCACCACGATGTTGCCGGGCTGAACCACGGAATCGAGGTAGTCAGAGCCCTTGCGAAGCGCAGCGTCCTTGTCCTTGAGCCGCTGAACGAGCAGGTGGGCAATTCCGAACTTCAGCTTCCGGAAGAACTCCGCCGTGCCGGGAACGCTTCCAGGGTAGCCAGCGCAGATCTCGACATAGCTGCGAAGAGTTGAAAAGAAATCGACGGCATCCGGAGTGAATCCCCTGTCTTTGCCGTCGGGATAGAAGGCCTCGAAGGTGCCCTTCAACTCATCTTCGAGATTGACACTGTGCCGCCAGGAATACTTTTGAAGCTCGGCCTTCACGTCCGTGATCAAGGAGGCCGTGTTCGGCAGGCCCATCGCGCACGACAAACCGGCCCCAACCACGAATACGTTTCGGTTTCGCTCGGGAATCGGAGAGGGCACCGCGGGGAATCCTGAGGTTCCCCGCGGACGTGACTCGCGAAAGCGACGACCGGGAGCTAAGGCCCAGGCGTCGGAGCGACCTCGACGGGCTCGCCGCCGGGCAGCCAGTGGGCCTCCGGCGAGGGTGGCGTGTCGCGCAGGTACCACTCGGCGTCGAGGGCGCCCATGCAGCCGGTGCCGGCCGCGGTGACCGCCTGGCGGTAGGTGTGGTCGACGACGTCGCCGACGGCGAAGACCCCGGCCAGGTTGGTTCGGGTCGAGCCCGGCTCGGTGACGATGTAGCCGCCCTCGTCGGTGTCGACCTGGCCGTCGACGACCTCCGAGCGGGGGATGTGGCCGATCGCGATGAAGGCGCCATCGGTGCTGAAGTCCTCGGTCTCGCCGGTCTCGACGTTGCGCAGGCGCACGTGGTCGAGCCGGCCATCGTCGCCGGCGACGAACTCCTCGGCGACGAAGGGGGTCTTGAACTCGATGTTGTCGCTGCTCACGCGCCCGGTCCTCCATGATCTTCGAGGCGCGGAACTCGTCGCGGCGGTTGACCACGGTCAGCTCGCTGGCGAACTTGGAGATGAAGATCGAGTCCTCCATCGCCGAGTCGCCGCCGCCGATCACGATCACCTTCTGGTCTTTGAAGAAGGCGCCGTCGCAGACGCCGCAGGTGGAGACGCCGCAGCCGCTCAGCTCTTTCTCGCCGGGGATGCCGAGCCGTCGCGGCTCCGCCCCCATCGCCAGGATCACGGTTTTGGCCAGGTGCTCCTCGTCGCCGAGGTAGACCTTCTGCACGCCGCCGTCGGAGAGCTCGACCCGGTCGACGTCGTCGCTGACGAAGCGCGTGCCGAAGCGCTCGGCCTGGGCGCGGAACTGGGTCATCATCTCCGGCCCCATGATCCCCTCGGGGTAGCCGGGGTAGTTCTCGACGTCGGTCGTGTTCTGCAGCTGCCCGCCCCACTGGAAGCCCTCGAAGACGAGCGGCTCGAGGTTGGCGCGCGCGGTGTAGAGCGCAGCCGTGTAGCCGGCCGGCCCACCGCCGACGATGATCACGTTCTCGATCTTCTGATCAGCCATGTCTCGCCGCCTCGAGTCTAGTGGCGTTGCCAATACTTTACTTTGTATAGTAGCGCTCGGTGGCCCTAGCTTGTCAGTTTGGGGCCGGCTCAAGCTCGGCTTGCCAGCCCGGCCGCGGTCGATCGGCAGGCCCTCGTCTTCCCAGTGCTGCACCCGCGTGCGGAGCTGGAAGAAGGCGACGACGCCGAACGGGATCGGCATCCAGAAGGCGACCAGGCGGTAGACCAGGATCGCCGGGAAGACGGTGTCCTCGGGGATGCCGAAGAGGACGAAGGCGCCGATCATCCCGGCGTCGACCGCCCCCACCCCGGCCGGGGCGAAGGGGATCAGGTTGGCGACCATGCCGAGGAAGAAGCCCTGGACGACGACGGCGAGCGGCACGTGGACGCCGAAGGCGTGGAAGGAGGCCCAGAGGATGCCGATGTTGGCGGCCCAGAAGCCGGCCGCGCCGAGCACCGCCAGGCCGCCCTGGCGGGGGTGGGCGAAGAGGCTGATCGCGAAGCGGAACCCCTCGGCGAAGGTCGCCGGCACCTTGGCGATGTTCGCGGCGATCGCCCGGCCCCGCTCGCCGTGGACGAAGCGGGCGATCCGCGGGCCGAGGTCGGGCGGGATCAGGGCGAACAGCAGCCCCAGCGCCAGCAGCACGCCGGCGACCCCGGCCGGCACGATCGTCAGCTCGACCGAGTCCTTGCCGTGCAGCACCCCGGTGCGCAGCAGGACGCCGAAGAGGATCAGCGCCAGCGGGTAGAAGGCGTAGTGCAGGGTGAGGAAGGCGACCATCCGCCGCGCCGACGTCGTGCCGGCGCATGCCGGCTTTGCGCAGCGCCCAGTAGGTGAGCACGATCCCCCCCGCCCCGCCGGCCGAGAAGAGCAGCGTCGCCGCCAGCCCCGCCATGTTGATCTCGTAGGTCTCGACCCAGCTGAGGCGCAGCGCGTCGCCGCCGACCACGGCCTTGAAGAGGGCGATGTAGGTGGCGAAGGCGAGGACGTTGAAGCCGATCGCGACCGACGATCCAGAGCGGGTTGGCGTCGTCGAGCTTGCCCAGGGCGTTGCCCAGCCCGACCAGCTTCGGGAAGAGGAAGTAGATGCCGACCAGCAGCGCGAAGACGACGACCAGCGTCTGGATCAGCCGCCGTCGCGTGAAGATCGGCAGCTCAGCGGCATCGCCGCCGTTCACCGAATCCTCAGGAGACACCTAAGGGAAGCTACCCGCTGGCGAGGCGCTCCAAGCGCCGCAGGCCCCGGGTGACCGCCGTGGACGGCCGGTTCGGCCAGCGGCTCGCCGCGCCGCACGGCGGCGACCAGGCCCGCTCCGGCGAGCAGGTCGGTGACGTAGTGCTCGCCCAGGTAGACGAGGGCGAAGCCGAGGGTCAGCGCGTAGCCCCAGCCGACCGCGCCCTCGACCCGCCCCGCTTCGGAGAGCTGAGATCGCCGCCATCGTCGAGGTGGCGAAGTGCAGCGAGGGCATCGCCGCCCAGGGGTTGCCGCCCAGCGCCGCGTACATCTTCGGCCAGGCCGAGCCCCAGGTTTCTTCGCCGACCCCGACCATGATCCGCTCGCACCTCCTCGCTCGGTCAGCCCCTGCTCGGAGGCCCACCACGGCGGCGCGGTCGGCACGGCGAAGTAGCCGACGCAGCCGAGGTCGAAGACCGCGGCCATCTGGCGGGCGGCGCGCGGGAAGCGCTCCGGGTGGCGGAGCAGGATCCAGACCAGCGCGAGGTAGGGCTCGAAGAACCAGAGCCAGTGGGCCCAGGTGAGGAAGCGGTCGAGCGTGCCGACCGCGGCGCAGCCGCGCGAGCGCCCGCTGCAGGCGCACGTTGGGCAGGCGGCCGAGGCCGATCGCGCGGTCGATCGCGATCGGGTAGCGGCTGCGCAGGCGGCTCGCGCAGGCGCTCCGGATCGTCGTAGGGAAGCTCGTGGACCATGGTGAAGGCCCACATCTGCATCGCGTAGAGGGCGACGTCGCGCTTGCGCGAGCGCGGGTAGAGAACGGCGATCGCCAGCGGGCCCGCCGCGCAGGCGGCGACGGTCACCGGCGGCCGGGACCCGCAGGCGGCTTGCGCAGCAGCGGAACCGCCACCGCGGCGGCGACGACGCCCGCCGCTCCGGCGCGCACCGCCAGGCGAAGCGCCGGAGATGGCCGCGAGCGCGCCTTCATCAGGTCGGCGAGTATAGGTCCGCGACCGGGGGACGGGCGCGCCGCGCGCGCCGCCGCGCGTGATTAGAATGGCCGCGCTTTGGCGCCCCACTCTCCTGGCACCGACCAGATCGACACCCTGCTTTGGATTGGCTTCGTCGCCGCGGCGATCGTCATCGTCGCGATCAACGGCGCGCTGATCTACGCGCTGCGCCGCTACCGCGGCGAGCGCGGGGCCGAGCCGCGCCAGGTGCGCGGCGGCCGCCGCACCCAGTTCCGGGTCGGCGCGCGTGCTGACCGCCTTCGCCGCCGCGATCCTCGTCGCTCAGCCTGATCTACACCGACAAGGCGCGCGAGATCCCCGACCACCGGCTCCGCCGGCCTCGCCTCGGCCCGCTCCAAGCCGCTGACGATCGAAGCGACCGGCCAGCAGTGGCTGTGGCGCTACGACTACCCCAACTAAGCCTTCTCCTACTACAAGCTCGTCGTCCCGGTCGACACCACGGTCGAGCTCGACCTCGTCTCGACCGACGTGATCCACACCTGGGACGTGCCGCAGCTCTCCGGCAAGCGCGACGCCGTCCCCGGCAAGACCAACCACGTCGTCTTCCGCGCCGATGAGGAAGGCGTCTACGACGGCCAGTCGGCGACCTTCTCCGGCCAGGCCTACGCGGCGATGCGGACCGAGGTCGACGTCGTCTCGCCGCAGGCAATACGAAGACTTCATCGACCGCCAGAAGGCCGACATCCAGGCAGCCCAGGACCGCGTCGTGGGCCTGATCGAAAAGGGAGAAGTACACCGATGAGCCGCTCGTCCCCGAGGTCGTCGCCGACGGCTTCCCCCGCCGCCGCCCGCGCTGGATCGAGATCGCCACCAGCGCCGACCACAAGGACGTCGGCCGGGTGATGATCGTCGCCGCGCTCGGCTTCCTCTTCATCGCCCTGGTCGAGCTGCTGCTGATGCGGCTGCAGCTGGCGATGCCCGAGAACTCGCTGCTCACCCCCGTCACCTTCAATCGCATGCTCTCGCTCTACGGGGCGACGGCGATCTTCCTCTTCGCGATCCCGCTCGCGCTCGGCTTCTTCTACTACCTGGCGCCGCTGCAGATCGGCGCCAGGGGCACGGCGCTGCCGCGCCTCGGCCAGATCGGCCTCTGGCTCTACATCGCCGGCGCGACGGTGCTCTACTCGGGCTTCCTCTTCACCCCGTCGGAGGCCGGCGTCAACCCGCTGGCGCCGCTCTCCGAGCTCGCCTTCCTGCCCAACAACGGCGTCGACGCCTGGGCGGCGGCCACCGGCCTGGCGACGCTCGGCTTCGTCCTCATCGCGATCAACCTGATCGCGACGCTGCGCCGCATGCGCGCCCCGGGGATGGCCTGGCGGCGGCTGCCGGTCTTCGCCTGGTCGGCGGCGATCGGCTCCTGGCTGCTGCTCGTCGATCGGCCCGGTGATGCTGGCGGCGATCACGATGCTGCTGATCGACCGCAACTTCGACGGCATCTTCTTCGCCGACGGCTCCGGCGGCGCGCCGCTGCTCTGGGAGCACCTGAGCTGGATCTTCTTCACCGGCGCCTACATGCTGATCCTGATCACCGCCCTCGGCGCGATCGCCGAGATCGTCCCCGTCTTCGCCCGCAAGCCGCTCTTCAACCGCGGCGCCGTGATCGGCTCACTGGTCGCGATCGCCGTGATCGGCACGCTCGCCTGGATGCAGAACATGATGACCTCGCCGATCGGGATCGGCTGGATGTACTTCGCGATGATCATGTCGCTGGCGCTGATCGTCCCCTTCGGCCTGATCGTCTTCAACCTGATCGCGACGATGGTCGGCGGCGCCCTGCGGATGCGCGCGCCGCTGCTCTTCGCGGCCGGCGCGATCTCGATGATCTCGATCGGCCTCGCAGCCGAGATCGTCGCACTCGATGGTCGCCGTCGCCTGGCGCCTGCACAACACCACCGACGCCACCGCGGCGACCCACTTCGCCCTGGTCGGCGGCAGCGTCTTCGGCGGCTTCGCCGCCCTGCACTACTGGTTCCCGAAGCTGACCGGGCGGACGATGGGCGAGACCCTGGCGCGCTTCTCCTTCTGGACGATGGTGGCCGGCACCCTGCTCGCCTTCGTGCCGCTCTTCTTCGCCGGCGGCGACCACGGCCAGGTCGTCGACGCCTACAAGTTCTTCGACGGCACCGGGGTCAACGCCGACAACCTGATCGCCACGATCGGCGCCTTCGTGCTGGCGATCGGCATCATGCTGACCCTCGTCAACGCGATCGCTCAGCCGCACCGGCGGGGCACGGGCCGGCCACGACCAGTGGGGCGGCGACTCGCTCGAGTGGTTCGCCCTCTCGCCGCCCGAGCCGCACAACTTCGACGTCCTGCCCGACGTGCGCAGCGACCGGCCGATGCGCGACATCCGCACGGCGATCGCCCACAGCACCAGCCGCGCCGAGCAGGCCGACGCGCGAGACCCAGCCGGTAGCCTGAGCGCTGTGAGCGGCGCCGAAACCGCTGTCGTCGCGCAGCGTCCCAGCTGCGCTGACGGCCCTGCGCGACTACGTCACCCTGACCAAGCCGAAGGTGCAGTCGCTGCTGCTCCTGACCACGGTGACGACGATGTACGTCGCCGGCGACCCCTCGATCGGCCTCGTCTTCCTCGTCTGCCTCGGCGGCGCCCTCTCGGCCGGCGGCGCGGGCGCGATCAACCACGCGATCGACCGCGACATCGACCGGATCATGGCCCGCACCGCCGACCGTCCCGTCGCCAGCGGCAGGGTCTCGCCGCGCGCCGCGATCGCCTTCGGCACCCTGCTCGGCTGCGCCTCCTTCACCCTGCTGGCGCTCGCCGTCAACCCGCTGGCGGCGGCGCTCTCGATCTCCGGCCTCTTCGGCTACGTCTTCGTCTACACGCTCTGGCTCAAGCGCACGACGCCGCAGAACATCGTCATCGGCGGCGCCGCCGGCGCCGTGCCGCCGCTGGTCGCCTGGGCGGCCGTCACCGGCGGCCTCAGCGGCACCGCCTTCTTCCTCTTCGCGATCGTCTTCTTCTGGACCCCGCCCCACTTCTGGGCGCTCTCGCTGCTGATGAAGGACGAGTACGCCAAGGCCGGCATCCCGATGCTGCCGGTCGTGCGCGGCGAGGACGAGACCCGGCGCCAGATCCTGCTCTACACCGTGCTGCTCTACGCGGTCACCCAGCTGCCCTTCTGCGCCGGCGGCTTCGGAGTCGAGTACCTGGTCGCCTCGATGACCCTCGGCGCCGGCTTCATCTACTGCGCCGTGCGGCTGCTGCGCAGCGCCGACCGCCGCTGGGCCCTGCGCACCTACCTCTTCTCGCTCGCCTACCTGGCGCTGCTCTTCGTGGCGATGCCGCTCGACCGGTTGTTCTAGTAGAAATCCAGGCCGTGGATCGCGAGACCGCAAGAGCAAACATGGCCGCCGGGCTGCTCGCCGGGGGCATCGCCGCGGCGGTCTTCGCCCTCTGCTTCGTCGCCGCGATGCTCTACATCGCCTCATGAGCTCCGAGCACCGCCACATTCCCGAGCCCGGCGAGCTGATCCAGCCGCCACGCCCCTCCTGGGCACCCGCGATCTTCGCCTTCGCCCTCGCCCTGACTGTCTGCGGCATCTTCGCCGAGGGCTTCATGGTCCGCGGCTGGATCTACTCGATCATCGGCGGCGTCGTCGCCCTCTTCGCCTTCCGCAGCATGATCCAGGACGCGATTCGCAAGCTATTACAAGCTCCCGCGCAAGCAACATGTTCGCGGCGCCGTCCTGCCGGTCGAACAGATCTCGCCACCGCGCTAAGCGGTCATCCCGGCAGGGGTTCCTCTTTACTTTTTCGATGGGCAGTGGCTTGCTGGCGCCGCAAGGTCTCCGCCGAAAAAGTACAGGGCGTTCCACCCCTACCGGGATGACCGCTTTGGGCCCGTCAGTCCGGCGTCATGCCGGACGTTGCGCCCTCGGAGGTCCAGACCCGGACGATGTCGCGCATCGAGAGCACGCCAGACCAGCTCGGGGCCGTCGTAGACGACCAGGTGGCGGATGCCGCGGCGCGACATCTCTGCAGCGGCGCGCTCGAGGCTCCAGTCCGGCGAGGCGACGATCACGCTGTCGCTCATGTGGTCGGCGACGCGCTCGGCGTCGGGGTCCTCGCCGCTGCCGAGCGAGTTGAGGATGTCGCGCTCGGTGACGATGCCGGGCACCGGCGTCTCGTCGTCGCTGACCAGCGCCGCGCCGGTTCCCTTCTCGGTCATCATCGTCGCCGCCTCGCGCAGCGTGTGCGTCGGGCCAACGGTCAGGACCACCTCCGACATCCCTTCCCGTACCTGCATCTGCCATCTCCTCTCGGGGTTGGCGAGTTCGTGAGAATCGCCTCAAGCCTACCCGACACTCCATGCCTGCACAAACCGCTTTCACGGGGGCTGGACATATAGACTCCGGCGCGCTTCGCGCCGTATGCCCAAGCTGCCGAACCCAATCCGCCCACTGCTCGTCCTCGCCGCCCTCGCGGCCGTGGCGCTGCCCGCTTCCGGCTGCGGCACGAGCACCGCCGACACCGACGCGCGGCCGCGTCCTCTTCGTCCAGAAGTGCGGCGTCTGCCACGCGATGGCCGAGGCGGGGACGACGGCCCAGATCGGCCCCGACCTCGACGACGCCTTCGCCGCGGCGCGTGCCGCCGGCGAGGGTGGCGACACGATCGAAGGCGTGGTCAAGGCCCAGGTCGAGTTCCCGCGGCCGAGCAACGACAACCCAGCGGTCTCGATGCCCGCCGACGTCGTCACCGGCCAGGACCTCGAGGACGTCGCCGCCTACGTCGGCCTCTACGCCGGCGTTCCCGGCGCGGCGCCGCCCAAGGTCCCCGGCGGCCCCGGCGCCCAGGTCTTCGCCAACAACGGCTGCGGCGGCTGCCACACCCTGGCCGCCGCCAAATCGCGGCGGCGTGACCGGGCCCAACCTCGACGAAGTCCTGCCCGGCCAGACGCGCGGCGATGATCGACGAGTCGATCGTCGACCCCAACGCTGAGATCGCCAAGGGCTACCCGGCCAACGTGATGCCGGCGAACTTCGGACACGCTGTCAATCCCGAAAGAACTCGAACACCTGGTCGAATACCTGATCGCCTCGACGCGCCAAAGGCAAGGCGGCTCGAAGAGCAAGGGCGGCTGAGCACCTCCAGCGGCCGCGCAACGGCCGCTGGCATCATCCTCGAGGCAACCCCCATGCGCGACCGCCTCCGCATCACGCCCGCAGCTCTACGCCACGGTCGCCCTGGTCGCCCTCGCGGCGCTCTCGCTGATCGTCCTGACCGGCGCCGGCGTGCGCCTGACCGGCTCCGGCCTCGGCTGCCCGGACTGGCCCAAGTGCTACGGCCAGACGGTGCCGCCGCTCGACACCCACGCGGTGATCGAGTACGGCAACCGGCTGCTGACCGGCTTCGTCGGCCTCGCCGTGATCGCCGCCAGCGTGCTCGCCTGGTTCCGCTGGCCGTTCCGCTGGCACCTGGCGCTGTTCGGAGCGCTGCTGCCGCTCGGCGTGATCGGCCAGGCGATCCTCGGCGCCCTGGTCGTCAAGTACCACCTCGCCCCCGGCCTGGTGATGAGCCACTTCATCCTCTCGATGCTGCTGCTCGACGCCTCCTTCGCGCTCGCCTGGTGCGCGCGCTACGAGCCCTGGGAGCGGCGGCGCTCGACCGACCGGCTCGGCGTCTGGGCGGTCCGCGCCCTGATCCCGCTCGGCCAGCTGACGATCGTCGCCGGCACCATCGCCACCGCCTCCGGGCCGCACGCCGGCGCCCACGCGGGCCAGCTCGTCCACCGCTTCGACTTCGAGGGCACCGGGACGCTCGAATGGGTCGTCCAGCGCCACGCCGTCCTCGCCACCGTCTTCGGCCTCGCCACGATCGCCGTCTGGCTGCTCCTGCGCCGCCCTGGCGGCGACAGCAGGGCCGTACGGCCCCTTACCGCGGTAATCGGCCTGCTCGCCCTACAGGGCGTCGTAGGAGGCGTCCAGTGGGCGCTGAAGCTCCCCTCGGAGATCGTCTGGGTCCACGTCGCCCTGGCAACCGCCACCTGGCTGGCGATGCTCTGGACCGTGGCCACGGCGGGGCGCCTGGAGCCGCGAGGCGACAGCGACAAGGCGCCAGCGAGCCGCAGGAGCGAGCCGGAGGCACCGGCGCCGGCGCTGACTCAGAGCTGAGTCAGGATCAACCCGGCTGGGTCGCGACCAGGCCGATCGCGGCGACAACCAGCGTCAGGGAGACGCGCGTCATCGTCGCGTGCAGGCCGATGATCATCTCTTGGGTCCGGTGGAAGCGCTGGTCGACCGTCTCGAACCGATCGTCGACCTTGCCAAACCGATCGTCCACCCTCTCGAAGCGGTCTTCGACTTTGTCGAAGCGCTCGTCGACCTTCTCGAAGCGGGCCTCGACTTTGTCGAAGCGCTCGTCAACCTTCTCGAAGCGGGCCTCGATTTGCGATTCCATGCGATTGAAACGCGCGTCCATTTCCTGCCGCTGCGCGTTCATTTCCTGCCGCTGCATGGAAAAACCCTGGTCGATACGAGGACCCAGTTCGTCGACCTGGTGCTTGAGGTCGTCCATGCGGTCGTCGGTCCAGCCCGAGCTCATCATCTCCATACTGACAGGCTAGAAGACAGAACGTTTCGCGTGGCGCGTTAAAGCGCGCGGCTTTGCAAGACCGGCTCAGGCGAAACCGCGCGGTCGGCCGCCAGGTCGACGACGACGTGGGTGATCGGCAGGTCGATCTGCTCGCGAGCGCGGTCGACGACGCCGTGCTCGAGCCAGCGCGAGCGCTCCGGAGGGTGGGTCGAGATGACGATCTCGTCGGCCGGGAAGACGCGCAGCGCGTCCTCGATCGCGACGTTGGGATCGGAGTCGCCGATTTCCCCCTTCGCCTTCAAGCCCAGCTGGTCCGATCGCGATCAGCGAGAGCTCCATCCGCTGCCGCGCCAGCTCGATCGCTTCGTCGACGTCCGAGGCCCAGTGCGCGGCGCGCGAGGCGGCCAGGGCCGGGGTGATCACCAGGATCTCGCAGTCGCGGCCGCGGCAGCGATCGCGGATCTCGTCGAGCAGCGCCTCGCCCCGACCGTCTCGTTGGCGACGACCAGCAGCCGGTACTTGCCGTCGCCGCCGTGGGTCAGGGCAACGCTGCGCGGCAGCGACCCGCGGGCGCCCGCGGTAGGCGACCCCGGCGCCGAACCCGATCAGGGCCGCGGCCCAAGACCACGCCGAAGACCGGCCGGGTCAGCAGGGTCAGCACGATCACCGCCACCGCCCCGCCGCCAATGATCACCGCCCACCGAAACGCGTCGGCCTCTGACCTCAGCGGATTGTGCATATCTACGTTTTACCCGCCTGAGGTGGCAATCAGCTCGCATCAGCTTGACGATTGCGAGACCAAGCAGGTCGGGGACAGAGCCCGAGATGCGCCGATTTGCAGCGGCCGCGCTAGAGGATGTAAACCGTCGTGTAAACGATGATCCACATCACGTCGACGAAGTGCCAGTAGATGCCCGGCACCTCGACGCCGAGGTGGTCCTTCGCCTCGGGGCCGAAATGGCCGCGGAAGGCGCGGATCGTGGCGAAGCTGAGCAGCACCAGGCCGACGAAGACGTGGGCGCCGTGCAGGCCGGTGAGGCCGTAGAAGATCGAGCCGAAGGCGAGGTCGCGGGCGCTGAAGCCGAGGTGGACGTACTCGTTGATCTGGATGAAGAGGAAGGTCGCGCCGAGCAGCCAGGTCAGCACCAGGCCCAGTTTCAGGCCCGTTGCGGTTGCCGCGGCGGATCGACTCCAGCGCGTAGTGGATCGTGAAGCTGGAGGAGACCAGGATCGCCGTGTTGACGCCGGCGACGGCGACCGGCAGTTCGTAGGGGTGCGGCGGCCAGCTCGGCGGGTCGACGACCACGCGGAGGAAGAAGTAGGAGGCGAAGAAGGCGCCGAACAGCATCACCTCGGAGACGATGAAGAGCAGGATCCCCAGCGTCTGGCGGTCGATCCGCGAGCTCTGGTTGGCCTCCGGCGGCCCGTGGTGCTCCTCCTCGTGGGCGTGGCCCAGGGCGACGGTGGCGCTCTCCATCAGGACTCGCCTCCCTCGGCGACGGCGGCGGCAACCGCGGCGGCGGGGCGGCCGACCTCGAGGTGCTCGACCTGACTTGTCGGTGATCTCGCGCACCCGGCCGATCAGGTCCTCCTCGAGCCAGCGCGAGGTCTCCCCGGCGAAGGTCGAGATCAGCACCTCGTCGATGCGGTAGTGCTCGATCGCGTTCTGCACGGCGTGGAAGGGGTCGGGGCTCATCGGCTGGCCGGTCGCGTCGATGTCGGCGCGGTAGAGCTCGGCCAGGGTCGAGGCGAGGTCGCGGACGATCTCCGCCTCGGTCGACGTCCTCGGAGCGCGGGCAGATGATCGTGTAGCGGTGCGGGTGCCCGGCGGCGCGCTCCTTCAGCCGGCTGACCAGGTCGGGCGCGGCGACCGTCTGGGTCGCGACGACGAGGGTGTGGCTCTTCTCCCAGCTGACCGAGTCGTCTTCGATCCGCACCGGGATGTGGGTGACGGTGACGTCCGGCTCGAGCCGACCTTCGGCCCAGGCGACCAGGTCCTTGCGGGTGAAGCCGAAGCGGGTTCCGGAGGCGCAGGAGAGCAGCACCTCGCCCGGCTCGTGGGCGCGCACGGCGTCGTCGAGCGCCAGCGAAGGCTCCGGATCCATCACCTCGCCGACCGATTCGATCCCGTACTCGGAGAGGATCGACATCGTCACCTCGACCCGGGCCCGGGCCGCGTCGCGCAGCTCGCCGGCGTCGATCAGCTGGCCGACCGCGGGCTGGTTCTGCGGCGCGGCGACGGCGACGAAGGGAACCTGCGTCGGCCCGCTCGCGCACCGCCGCCAGCAGCTTGCGCCCGCCCGCGACCTCGTTGAGGAAGACGAGCAGGGGCCGCGCCTCGGATGCCGCGCTCATGCAGGAGCCCACCACGGTCGGCTGCTGCTCCGCCGGCGCCTCGACCGTTCGCCGGCCATGATCGCGTGGCGGGCGCCGGGCACGCCGAACTCGTAGGGACCGCCGACGACGCGCGGGATCTCGTCGAAGTTGTAGATCGGCGGCGGCGAGGAGACCTGCCACTCGATCGAGTTGGCCCGCCAGGGGTTGGCGGCGGCCCGCGGGCCGAAGCGCCAGCTGACGATCATGTTGTAGAGGAAGACGAGCTGGACGGCGCCGAGCATGAAGGCGAAGCAGCTGATCAGCAGGTTCCAGTCGCCGAACTGGGTCGCGTAGTCGGCGACGCGCCGCGGCATCCCGTCCATGCCGACCCAGTGCATCGGGATGAAGGTGCCCCAGGTGCCGAGCAGCGTGCCCCAGAAGTGGACCCGGCCGAGTTTCTCGTCGTACATCCGCCCGGTCATCTTCGGGAACCAGTGGTAGATCCCGGCGAAGATCGTGAAGACCGAGCCGCCGAAGAGGACGAAGTGGATGTGGGCGACGATGAAGTAGGTGTCGGAGACGTGGATGTCGATCGGCACCATGCCCAGCATCACGCCGCTGATGCCGCCGATCGTGAAGGTGACGATGAAGGCGAGCGCGAACAGCATCGCGGTCGAATAGGTGTGGATCTTGCCGAAATAGAGGGTCCCCAGCCAGGAGAAGATCTTGATCCCGGTCGGCACCGCGATCAGCAGCGTGGTGATCATCATCGGCACCCGCAGCCAGCTGAACATGCCGGCGACGAACATGTGGTGGGCCCAGACCGAGTAGCTGAGCACGACGATCCCGATCAGCGCCAGGGCCATCAGCCGGTAGCCGAAGATCGGCTTGCGGGCGTGGGTCGAGATGACCTCGGAGATGATCCCGAACCCGGGCAGCATCATGATGTAGACGGCCGGGTGCGAGTAGAACCAGAAGATGTGCTGGTAGCTGACGACGTCGCCGCCGCCGGCGAACTGGAAGAAGTTGGTGTGCAGGGCGCGGTCGAAGAGGACCATGAACTGGGCGCCGGCGATGAAGGGCGTCGCGGCGACGACCAGCAGCGAGGTCGAGAGGTTGGCCCAGACCAGCAGCGGCATCCGCCAGAAGGTCATCCCGGGCGCACGCATGGTGATGATCGTGACCAGGAAGTTGAGCGCGGTCGCGATCGAGGAGGCGCCGGCGAACTGCACGCCGAGGTTGAAGAACGACTGGCCCAGCGGGGCCCCGGTCGAGAGCGGCGCGTAGCCGGTCCAGCCGGCGTCGAAGGCGCCGCCGGGGGCGAGGAAGCTGCCGATGAAGAGCAGGCCCGCCAGCGGCAGCATCCAGAAGCTGAGCGCGTTGAGGCGCGGGAAGGCCATGTCCGGCGCGCCGATCATCAGCGGCAGCACGTAGTTGGCGATCCCGGCGAAGACCGGGATCACGAAGACGAAGATCATCAGCACCGCGTGGGTGGAGAAGAGGCTGTTGTAGGTGGCGGCGTCGACGATCTGGGTGCCCGGCTGGGCCAGCTCGGCCCGGATCAGCATCGCCATCAGGCCGCCGATGAAGAAGAAGAAGAAGGTGGTGCAGATGTACTGGATGCCGATCACCTTGTGATCGGTGTTGAAGCGGAAGTAGTCCTTCCAGCTCTTGGCGCCGTGCTGGGAGTGGTCCTCGGGGATCGTCGGCATGCCGGCGGCCCAGCGCAGCCAGTAGTCGAAGCAGCCGAAGCCGAGCCAGGAAGCCGAGCGGGCCGGTGATCAGCGGCACGACGACCTGCGGGTAGCCGGTCTGCTCGGTCTGGTAGGCGGGCAGGCCGGAGGCCTTGCGCAGGGCGACGACGAGGGCGAAGCCGAAGGCCGCGCCGAGCAGCGCGCCGAGGGCGCCGCGAATCCAACCCGGTTGCTTGATCGCAGCCACCATCAGTAGGCCTCCATTATGCCCCGCCGGCGCCGAGGGGCACCGGGTCGGTCTCGGTGTCTTGGCTGATCGATTCCGCCAGCGGCGCCGGGATCTTCTTCGTTCAGGCCCGGCGACCCATTTGCGGAAGTCGGCCGGCGTTTCGACGACGACCTTGGCCCGCATCGTCGCGTGGCCGAAGCCGCAGAGCTCGGTGCAGATCAGCTGGTAGGTGCCGAGCTTGTCCGGCGTGACGATCGCCGTCGTCGTGATCCCGGGCACGTTGTCCTTCTTGATCCGCCACTCCGGCACCCAGAAGGAGTGGATCACGTCCTGGGCGTGCATCTTGAACTGGACCTGGCGGTCGAGCGGCACGTGCAGCTCGCCCTCCGACCAGGCGTTGCCCTTGCCCGGGTAGCCGAAGCTCCAGGCGTACTGCTGGGAGAAGACGTCGACCGGTCATCGCGTTCTTGGCGGGCTCTTCGATGTCGTTGAGGACCGACCAGCTGTAGCCGGCGCCGAAGAGGACGATGATCGTCGGGATCACGGTCCAGGCGACCTCGAGCCGGGTGTTGCCGTGGATCGGCTCGCCGTCGGATTCGTCGCCCGGCTTGGCTTTGAATTTCCACAGCGCGTAGAAGAGCATCACCATCACCAGCGAGAAGACGAAGGACGAGAGGACGATCATCACGTCGAGCAGCTGGTCGATCTTCGGCGCCGCGGTCGAGGCCTGCTGGCCGTCCCAGCTGATCGGCAGCATCACCGCCGAGATCGCCGCGGTCAGCGCAACGGTGGCGGCGAGCATCTTCGCTATCGGGAGGCGGCCGTACATGAGGCGGCGGGCATTCTATTGAAGCGACGGCGGGAAGCTTTCAGGCTCTGGTGACGCTCGGCACTAGCTATTCGGGTGCGGGCAGACGGTCAAGCTGCCCGCGCGGCGGCGATCAGCACGCCGCGGGCGACGCCCTCCCAGCTCCAGAGCCGCCGGGCGGTCTCGACCAGCGCCTCGCGAGCCGCGGCCGCTCGCTCCTCCGGCAGCGCCAGCCAGCCGTTGAGCCGCTCGGCGATCGCCTCGACCGCCCCGTCCTCGACCGGGAACGAGGTCAGCCGCCCGACCTCCGGCGGCAGCGCCGCGGCCAGCTGCCGCGAGACCTCCAGCATCCCCGAGTGGCCCGCCGAGACCGGCAGCGCCCCGCAGGCCGCGGCCTCGGCGGCGACCATCCCGAACGCCTCGGGGAAGGTGCTCGGCATCACCAGGGCCTCGGCGCCCGGCAGCAGCTCGGCGACCTCGTCGTGCTCGAGCCGGCCGATGAACTCGACCGACCCCGCCGCATCCTCGGCGGCCTGCAGAGTAGCCGGCCGGCGGATCCGCCAGGAAGGCCGAGAGGATCGGCAGCGGCTTCTCCTCCCCGCCCTCGATGCCCCAGCCCGCGAGGGCGACCTCGCGGGCGTCGCTGAGGTCTCCGCGCTCCAGCGCCGCCAGCAGCCTGCGCAGACCCTCCTCGTACTCGCCGAACCCGGCGATTTCGAGATGCGCATCCGGATGCTCGGCCCTGACCAGCGGCCAGGCGGCTAGCAGCAGGTCGACGCCCTTCGAGACGATCAACTTGCCGACGAAGACGACCCTCCGCGGGTGGCGCGACAGGACCCGCGGCCGGAACGCCTCCGTGTCGACACCGGGAGGACCGAGCCGGGTCTTCTCTCTGCAGTCCCTCGCAGATCGGGCAGCGCCGCCCAGAGCGACTCGGCGGTGTGGCGAGAGCCGACGAGGACTCCCCGGGCCGCCTCCATGCCCTCGCGGCATAGGGCAGGAAGCGCGGGTTCGGCTTGACCGTGTACTCGAGCGCCGAGCCGTGGATCTTGGCGGCGAAAGGGGCCGACGCCGGCGCGGGCGAGGATCGCCGGGCCCATGACCAGGTGGTTGGCGAGAGCGGCGTCGATGCCGCCCGCCCTCGAGGCGACCTCGCGGACCGCGGCGACGTTGGCCTCGATGTAGCGGTCGAGCTCCTCCTCGCTCAGCTCCGGGAAGGCCTTGACCTCGAAGCCCTCGTAGGGGTCCTTGACGTAGACCGGCAGCAGGCCGCCGATGTCGGGGTTGTGGATCTGGACGCCCTCGATCTCGGTCTCGCGGTCCTGGCAGAGGAGATGCACCTCGTGGCCAAGCCGGGCAAGCGCCCGGGCCAGGTTGGCGTTGTAGATGTTGCTGCCGGTGCCGCGCAGCATGTAGCCGTGGAAGAGGAGGACACGCATCGGTTCCGCGCAAGCTATTAGTCTTCGCCGCCGTGAACTCGAAGCAGCTCTACCGGATGCGCGCACCGGCCTCCGGCCGCGAGGCGCTGGCGCAGGCCGAGCCGGGCGCCATCTACCTCGACCGCGAGACCGGCGAGGAGATGGAGCCGGTGGCGATGGTCCTGCCGCTGGCCCCCTCCGCCTCGTCCCTGCCGCGCACGCCGGAAAACCTGCGCGCCTGCCGCCGCTGCGACCAACTGATCGGCCTGGACGTCAGCGACTGTCCGTATTGCGGTTTGCGCCAAGAAGCGCTTTAGCCCGATAGCTCGAACGGGATGGGCGTCGGCAGGCCCTCCTCACTCGCCTGACTGGCTGGATCGGTGGGGGCCGTCCGAGAGATGCTTGCGGGCCAGCGGCGCAAAACGTTCGGAGGGCCTACCGACGCCCATCTCACACAAGCTTCAAAGCAAGGCAACGCCAACGCTCGCTTGAGTCGTCGCCGGCGTCTCGTTTAGAAGCTTCGTGGGACGGGGCCTCCCCGAGAGGTTCGTGAAGAGAGCTTCTCGGGACGGAACCGTGCGTTGCCCGGGGCGTCGGGTGCCCCTGCGAACGTTTTGTGCCGCTGGCCCACTGACATCTCTCGGACGGCCGCAGCCGATACAGCCAGGTAGGCAAGTGAGCAGGGGCACCCGACGCCCCGGGCCCACACCCCCTTCGCGCCCCTAGGGTTTCTTGACCAGCGTCGCCGTATAAAGCAGGCGAGCGTTGGAGTAGTAGCAGCCGTAGGTCTTGGTCTTGCCGACGCCCTGCTGGGGGTGGCCGCCCTGGATGTCTTCCTTGGAGGCGCAGTGGCCGGAGAGGCGGCTGCCGCGCCAGGTTTCTTCGCTGGAGACGTTGAAGGCGAACATCGGCGCCCAGGTCGGGACGGTGAGGGCGACGATCTGGCCGCGCAGGACGGACAGTGGGTGCTCGAGGGCGAAGATCGGGCTGCTGCCGAAGTAGGGGTTGAGCACCTCCAGCGGGCTCTGGCGCACCAGCGTGTACTGGGGCGGCTTGGAGCCTTCGACCGGGCGCAGGATCCCGATCCGCGCCTGCGAGGGCTTGCCGAGGAATTCGTTGAAGAAGCCGACCTCGTTCGTGGTCGTTTTCGAATCGACGCGCGAGGGCCGCGCCAGGGTGATCGACCAGGCGACGATCTTGCCGTCGAAGGGCGCCTCGTAGGGCTGATTGACGCCGCCGGCGATCGCCTGGAAGCCGGTCACGTGGCCCTCGACCCGGCAGGGAATGACCTCGACGTTGTTGACGATTTTGCCCGGGCAGGACGGCGGTGGCGTCATCGACGGTCTTGCCGAGGACGACGACGCGCAGCGGCGCCGAGCCGGCCGCGCCCGGCCAGGCGGCGGCGACGAGGGCGACCAGCGCGCAGGCCAAGGCGAGCGCCACTGGCGCGCCTGACCTGCCGACTCGGTTTTCGGCTGCTCCTAGCAAGATCTCAATCTGCAACCCGGCCTGTTGATCAGGGTTGCGGCCCAGGATTCTGCCGTCCGGGCCGGGGGAATGCAGCGCACCGCCACCTTTTGCACGATCCCGGCCAGGCGGCCTCGTGTAGGGTTGCCGCCGAGATGGAGGCTACGGACCGAGCAGAGGATTTCATCCCCGCCGGTCTTGCCTCACTGGGGATCGAGGCGGACGAGATCGACCTCGCGGTGATGAGCGCCGCCCATCAGATGTTCTGGCCCTCGATCCTCGATCTGCTCTCCCTCGACCTCACCGGGCTCGCGCCGGAGCCGGCGCCGGACCTGTCCAGGGCGCCGGAGCAAACGTGAGCGCGCTCGACCTCTCGCTGCGCGGCCAGGCGGCCGCGATCGCCGCCGGCGACGCCGACCCGGCCGAGCTGCTCGAGGCGACGCTGGCCCGGATCGAGGAGCGCAACCCGGCGATCAACGCCGTCGTCGAGACCTTCCCGGAGCACTCGCGAGCGATGCTTGCCGCCGCCCCGCCCGGGCCGCTGCACGGCGTCCCGGTCGTGATCAAGGACGAGTGGCCGCTGCCCTGGCGAGCGCAGCGCTTCGGCGCCGCGGAAATGCTCGCCGCCACCGCCCCCGGCGAGTCCGGCCCCTACCGCGCCCTGCGCGACGCCGGCGCCGTCATCGTCGGCGTCGCCAACATGCACGAGCTGGGCGCGAGCAGCACCGGCAACATGTCCGTGTACGGGCCCGCTCGCAATCCCTGGGACACCGAGCGCTGCCCCGGCGGCTCCTCCAGCGGCCCCGCGGCAGCGGTCGCGGCGCGGCTGGTCGCCGGCTCGGTCGGCGCCGACGGCATCGGCTCGATCCGCTTCCCCGCCGCCTACTGCGGCCTCACCGGGCTGAAGCCGACCTTCGGTCGCGCGGCGATGTCCGGGCACCACATGGACGGGATCTCGACCACGATCGTCTCCGGACCGCTCTGCGCCGACGCGGCCGACTGCCGCCTGCTCGGCTCCGCCCTCTTCGGCGAGGAGCTGGTGGCCGGCGACGCGGCGGGGCTGAGGATCGGGGTCGTCCGCGATGCCGTCTCCGAGGACGTCGCGCCCGAGGTCCGCGATGCCTGCGAGGCAGAGATCGAGGCGCTGCGCGAAGCGACCGGCGGCGAGGTTGTCGAGGTAGAGCTGGCCGACCTCGACGCCGCCGCCCTGGCGACGGTGCTGATCGCCAACGTCGAGAGCCTCGGCGAAAGCACGGCGGAGCAGCTCAATCGCCTCAATCCGGAGATCAGCCCGATCAACCGCGGCTTCCTCAAGTACCGGATGCTGTTGCCGGCCGCGGCGGGCGTCAAGGCCTACCGCATCCGCACCCTGATGCGCCGTCGCATCGCCGCCCTCTTCGAGCGGGTCGACCTGCTCGCCTGGCCGACCGTCCCCGCCGTCGCCCCGCCCCTGGAGGCGCCCCTGGTCGAGCTGCCCTCGGGAACGCTGACGGCGGACCAGGCCAACGTCCGCGGCGCCGGCCTCGCCAACCTGACCGGCATACCGGCGATCAGCGTCCCGGTCGGGCTCGGCGCCGCCGGCCCGCCGATCGCCCTGCAGCTCCAGGCCGCCTGGGGAGGCGACCAGCTGCTGCTCGATGCCGCCGAAGCGCTGGAGCGGGCAAACGGACGGCGCTGGGTCGAGGCGCTGCCGCCGCTGGCGCGAGCAGAGCCAACGGAGGCCTGATCGATGGCGGCGATCGAGGTACGGGGCCTGGAGCGCGCCTTCGACGACGTGCTCGCCGTGCAGGGCGTCGACCTCGAGGTCGCCGAGGGCGAGATCTACGGCTTCCTCGGCCCCAACGGCGCCGGCAAGACGACGACCGTGCGGATGCTGACCACGCTGCTGCTGCCGACCGGGGGGCGGGCGACCGTCGCCGGCCACGACGTGGTCGCCGAGGCGCGGGCGGTGCGGGCTTCGATCGGGGTCGCCCTGCAGGAGGCGGCGCTCGATCCGCTGATGACCGGGCGCGAGCTGATCCGCCTCCAGGCCACCCTCCAGGGCCTGCCGGGAGACGAGGGCAAGCGCCGCGCCGACGACCTGCTCGAGCGGGTCGACCTCGCCGCGGCCGCCGACCGCCGGGTCGGCACCTACTCCGGCGGCATGCAGCGGCGGCTCGACCTCGCCGCGGCGCTGGTGCACGAACCGCGCGTCCTCTTCCTCGACGAGCCGACCACCGGCCTCGATCCGGTCAGCCGCAAGACGATCTGGGAGGAGGTGCGAGCGCTGAACGACGACGGCACCACCGTCTTCCTCACCACCCAGTACCTGGAGGAGGCCGATCAGCTCGCCGACAACGTCGGCATCATCGACAGCGGCAGGATCGTCGCCGAGGGCACGCCGGAGGCGCTCAAGGCCGACTTCGGCAATCCCCACATCCAGCTCCAGATCGCTGCCGGCTCGATCGTCGAGGCCGAGCAGGTCTGCGCCCGGATCGGCAAGCTGCTGCCGCCCAAGGACGGCCGGACCGTCCTGGTCGAGGTCGAGAACGGCGCCGCCGACATCCCGCGCACGGTGCGGGCGCTCGACGAGGCCGGGATCGCGGTCGAGTCGCTGGAGCTGGTCCGCCCGACGCTCGATGACGTCTTCGTCGAGAAGACCGGCTACCACCTCGAGGAGGAGAGCGAGGAGAACGCCGAGCAGGAGGCAGCGCGGGCGTGAGCCAGCTGGCCACCAACGCGCGGGTCGTGCGGGCGCTGGGCATGCGCTCGATCCGCCAGACCTTCCGGCGGCCGCAGCTGATGGCGCCGATAGTCGTCTTCCCGACGATCCTGCTGGCGATCCAGACCGGCGGGGCCGGCGCCGCGATTCACCTCGAAGGCTTCCCCGAAGTGCAGAGCTTCCTCCAGTTCATGCTGGCCGGGGCGATGATGCAGTCACTGATGCTGGCCGGCAACAGCGGCGGCATCGCCCTCGCGGTCGACATCGAGATGGGCTTCACCGACCGCCTCTTCTCGGCGCCGATCCCGCGCTTCACGATCGTGCTCGGGCGGCTCGCCGGGACGGCGGCGCTCGGCCTCCTCGCCTCGCTCTGGTTCCTGGCGATCGGCCTGGTCTTCGGGGCGACGATCGAGAGCGGCGTCGCCGGGGCGCTGATCGCGATCGTCCTGGTCACCGCGACGGCGATGGCGGTCGGCGGCATCGGCGCCGCGATCGCCCTGCGCACCGGCAGCGCCAGCGTCGTCCAGGGCCTCTTCCCGCTCGTCCTCGTCGTCCTCTTCCTCTCCTCGGCCTTCTTCCCCGAGAGCCTGATGATCGAGCCGGCGCGGACGATCGCCGAATACAACCCCTTCAGCTTCATCGTCAACGGGATCCGCAACCCGATGATCTCCGGCATCAACGCCGGCGACCTGCTCGAGGCGGTGCTGGCGATCGCCGGCATCGTCGTCCTCGGCCTGGTGCTGAGCAGCCGAGCGCTTCGACACCGCCTGCGGGTCGGCTGATGGAATCGGCGCTGACGATTCCGGCCTGGCGGGCGAACCTGGCGACGATCGCCGCCCTGATGGCGCGGGCCAAGAACGAGCTGCTGCGGGTGCCGGGGGCGGCGATCCCGGGAGTGCTGGCGCCGACCATCTTCTTCCTCGGGCTGAACGGCGTCTTCGGGGCGCTGACCCAGCTCAACGGCTTCGAAACCGGCGCCTACGAGAGCTTCATCGTGCCGATCAGCATGCTGCAGGGCGCCGGCTTCACCGGCGCCGCCGCCGGCGTCAACCTCGCCCGCGACATCGAGCAGGGCTGGCTCGACCGGCTGCTCGTCTCCCCCGCCCCGCGCTGGGTCCTGCTGGCCGGCACGGTGCTGGCGGCCAGCGCCCGCTCGCTGATCCCGGCCACCTTCGTCCTGATCGTGGCCCTCTGCCTCGGCGCCGGCTTCCCCGGCGTCGACGGGCTGCTCGTCACCTACCTGATGGTCACCTCGATGGCCGCCGTCGCCGCCTGCTGGGGCTCGATGCTGGCGCTGCGCTTCAAGAGCCAGTCGGCGGCGCCGCTGATGCAGGCCGGGATGATGGCGCTGATCCTCACCACCACCGCCTACGCGCCGCTGGCGCTGCTGCAGGGCTGGCTTCAGGACATCGCCCGGGTCAACCCCGTCACCCAGGTGGTCGAAGCGGCCCGCCAGGGCTTCGTCGGCAGCGTCACCTGGGGCGAGACCTGGCCCGGGATCGTCGCTCTGCTGGCAATGCTCGCCGTCCTCGGCGCCCTCGCCCTGCGCGAGATGCGCCGCACCGCCGCGTGACTCCCCGGCCGGCGGATGCGCCGCCATCCAGTCGGTCCCCGGGCCCGTCGGCGGTGGAGATCGCCGCGCGAACCCTGCGGGGAAGCTGGCTGGAAGGGCAGCGCGACGGCGTCCGCTTCGCCTATACCCGGCCCAGCCCGAGTCGCTATCCCTGGCAGTGGTACTGGGACTCCTGCTTCGCGGCGATCGTCTGGCGCCGCTTCGACCCGGCGCGCGCCCGGGCGGAGCTGGAGACCCTGCTTGCCGCCCAGCGGCCCGATGGCTTCATCGGCCACACGATCTTCTGGGACCAGCCGGTCGCACTCGGCCGCCTGCCCTTCTACAACGTCGCCTCGCGCAGCTCGTTCCAGACCGAGACGATCCAGCCGCCGCTGCTGGCCTGGGCCTGGAAGATCGCCGTCGGCGACCCCAGCGAGGAGCCGCGGATCGCCGCCCAGGCCGACTGGCTGGCGGCCAACCGCGACCTCGAGGGCGACGGCCTGCTCTGGATCGTCCAGCCCGACGAGTCCGGCCTCGACGCCTCGCCCAAGTTCGACCCGATCTGGGGCTGGCGGAGCTGCGCTCGCATCGGCTTCCCCCTGCTCGTGCACCGCAACCGCAGGCTGGGCTTCGACGCGCGGCGAATCCGCGAGCGCGGCCAGCCGCTGCTCTGCGAGACCCTGGTCAACACGCTCTGGTCGCTCTCCCTGCAGGCGCTGGGCCGACCCTCGGCGACGCCGGCCCTGGTCGAGCGCCTCTGGGACGAGCGGCGCGGCCTCTTCCTCGATCAGGCCCAGCCGGGCGGCGGTCGCCAGCAGGCCGTCACCTGGGACTCGCTCGCGCCGCTGGCGCTGCCCGACCTGCCCGAGGCGATCGGCCGCCGCCTGGTCGAGGAGCACCTGCTCGACCAGCGCCAGTTCCTCACCCCCGTCGCACCGCCCTCGGTCTCAGCCGCGGAGCCAAGCTACGAGCCGGGCGGCACCGGCGGGCTGATCCGCCGCTACTGGCGCGGGCCGACCTGGGTCAACTCGGCCTGGCTGGTCTGGCTTGGCCTGCGCCGGCTCGGCTACGAGGATGCCGCGGCACTCATGGCGCGCGGCCTGATCGGCGCGGTCGAGCGCGAAGGCCTGCGCGAGTACTACGACCCGCGCAGCGGCGCCGGCCTCGGAGCCGAGGACTTCGCCTGGTCGGCGCTGATCGCCGAGCTCGCCGAGCCCGACCCGGCCGCGGTCCACAGCCACCTCTAGGAGCTGCCTCGCCACGCGGCGGTTGCGATCCCGCCGGGTCGCTCCGGTTCGGGACAATGCCGGGCGTGGCCGCGAATCCCCTCGTCAGCGTCGTCATCCCCGCCTACGACTCCGAGCGCTACGTCGGCGAAGCGATCGAGAGCGTGCTGGCGCAGACCTACTCGCCGGTCGAGACGATCGTCGTCGACGACGGCTCGGCCGACCGCACGGCGGACATCGCCGCCTCCTACGACGGCGTGACCGTGATCGCCCAGGCGAACGGCGGGCCGGCGGCGGCGCGCAACCGCGGCTTCGCCGCATCGGGCGGAGCGATCATCACCTTCCACGACAGCGACGACGCGATGACGCCCGACAAGCTGGCGGTGCAGGCAGGCCATCTGCGCGACAACCCGAGCGTCGGCTGCGTGCTGGCCGAGCAGGAGGTGCTGGTCGAGCCGGGCGCCGAGCTGCCCTTCTGGATCGACGGATCGAAGGTGCCAACCGTGATGCCGCCGCGCCCGGCCGAGTTGGCCGACGAGCCGATGGTCCACCCGATGACGATGGTGGTGCGGCGCGAGGTCTTCGAGCGCGTCGGCGGCTTCGACGAGTCGATGCGAGCGGCCGAGGACTTCGACTGGATGCTGCGCGCCGCCGAGGAGGACATCGAGATCGCCCGGCTCTCAGACGTGCTCCTGCGGCGCCGCGTGCACGCCGACAGCCTCACGCAGGACGCGGAGGCCGCTCGAGCGGGCCTCTTCCGCGCCTTCAAAGGGCGGATCGAGCGGCACCGCGCGCGCGGCGCCGGCTGAACGCGCGACCGGCGTGCAGCGGCAGCTTCCAGGCGCTGTCGAGCCCCCAGAAGCGCCGCGCGAACGAGACGAAGCCGGCGGGCCTGGGCGCGCCGGTGTCAAGGTCGCGCAGGCGCCGGTAGCGGTCCCAGGCCATGCGCAGGGTCCGGCTCGGGCTGTCGGGGCGACAGGCAGCCGCGAAGGCGGCGCGCTCGTGCCGCGAAGCCACCGCCCCACGCAGGCGACCGAGCGTCTGCTGCGGCACCGCGAGACCGAACTCCGCGCGCAGATAGGCCAGCGCCGCGGCGCTGGCCACGGTGAGCCGCCGGCGCTCGGCCTCGGATGCGAGCCGATCCCAGTCGAGGGCCTCGGCCGAGCGGACCACGACCGCGGCGTCGGCGATCCAGCGGAAGGGCGGCAGCGGGCTCCACGGCGTGCCGTGGACGCAGGCGAGCAGGAGCTGGTCGGCGGCGCAGGGGGCGCGGGTCGCCACGCCCGCCAGCTCCATCGGCAGCGACGCCTTCCAGAGCTCCTCATCGCTGGCCGGCTGCCAGAGGGCGAACCAGTGCAGGTCGACGTGGCCGCCCTCGGGACCGGCGTAGCCAAGCGAGTGGTGAACCTCGCTCCAGGCGAGGGGATCCTCGCGCTCGGCCGACCAGCCGGCGGCGGCGAGGGCCTCCATCGCCTCCGCCACCCGGGCGTGGGGAACGAGGACGTCGACGTCATCCATTGGCCGCACCCCGACGTCGGCGTAGGAGGCGATCGCCAGCGAGGCCCCCTTGATCGTCAGCGTCTCGACCCCGGCCCGCTCGAGCGCGGCGATCGCCCCGGCGGCGCGCTTGAAGAGCAGCTGGTTCTGGCTCCAGGAACGCCGGTAGAGGCCCTTGAGGCGGCCGCCGACCTCGGCATCAAAGGAAGCCGAGCCGAGGTTGCGGTAGACCAGCGGCAGCAGCCGCGTCGAGCCATGATCGACGTCGTCGAAATCGACCGCTTCGCGCCAGCGCCGCCACGCCGCGAGCGCCGGCGCCGGCGGATCGAGCGCCGCGTGCAGGACGAGCAGCTGCTCGGCAGTCGGCCGGTTGCCGAGGGTCGGGTTCACCCGGCGGCCCCGCGCCTGCGATCGAGCGACTGCTTGAGGAGCCGGGCGAACTCCGCCCGCTCGCCGCGGTTGCGGATCGAGTGGTTGGCGCCGTGGAGCCGACGCCGGGTGACGGTCGCCGGCAGCATCGCCTGCTTGAGGCCGAGCTCGCGGGCCCGCAGCAGGAAGGTGAGGCCGTCGCTCACCTTGACCTCTTCGGGCCAGGCGCCGACCGCCTCGATCGCCGCGCGGGCGGCCAGCATCGCACCGATGTACAGGCCCGGCTGGGAGCCGGCGGGGACGCTGAGAGCGGCAGCCTCCTCCGCGCCCAGATCCGGGCTGACGAACTGCTGCACCTGCCCAAAGGCCAGCTGCAGCTCGGGATCGGCTTCGAAGGCGGCCAGCTGCAGGCCCGTCTTCGCCGGGTCCCAGAGGTCATCGGCATCGAGAAAAGCGACGTAGTCACCACGCGCCGCGCGCAGCGCCGCGTTGCGCGCCGCGCCGATCCCGCGGCGGGGCTCGAAGACGACCTCGACCGCGGAGCCGAAGCCGCGTGCGATCGCGGCGCTGCGATCGGTCGAGTCGTTGTCGACCACGATCACCTGCTCGCAGGCCCGGCCCTGGGCGAGGACGCTCTCGATCGCCTCCGCCAGGTAGGCCTCCCCGTTGTGGACGGGGATCGCCGCCGTTACCACCGGCTCAGCCACGCCCTGCCACCAGGCGGTCGACCGCCCGCGCGTTCGCGGCGGGATCGGGGCAGAGCTCCAGCTCGTAGCTGGGGACGCGACGCACCAGCTCGGCGAGCGCGGCGAACGAGGACGCGCCCTGGAAGCCGGACTGGATGATCGTGCTGGGCGCGACCGCGCGCAGCCCGCGGGCGGCCGAGACCGGCTCCGGCAAGGGCTCCCGCTCGCCGAAATCGAGTTCGCCTTTTGTCGCGCCATGGCCGGCAAAAGGCGAACTCGGCGCCGGGACGACCGGGGCTACCAGCGCGACGATCTCGAGACTGCGCCTGATCCTGCCTGGTGCCAGCGTGCGGATATCGACCAGCGCCTTTGCCGGCCCCTCCAGGGTCGGCTCGAAGCCGGCGGCATCGATCGACTCAGCGTCGAGCCCGAGGCGGCTGGCGCTGTCTTCCGTCACCTTGGCCGTCGACTGCATGGCGTGGGCGAGCCGCGGCTCGGACTCGAGCAGGACGTAGTCGTCGGCGACGATCTCCATGCCGGCCAGGGCGCAGGAGAGCGCCAGGGTCGACTTGCCCGAGCCGCCGCGCCCAACCAGGAGAACCCCGTTCCCCTCGCGGCCGACGGCTCCGGCATGGGTCATCCAGCGACCCCGTGGCGCCATCAGCAGCTGCAGCGCCTCGCGCAGCGGCGCGGCCCGCTCGCTCGCGGCGATGCGGGCGGCATCGGGGAGGTGGAAGATCGCCTCGCCGGCCTCCGGCGCGGCGGCCGTCACCGCGCCGCTACCGGCCGCCGCCAGCACGCAGGCGCGCTCGGAGCGAAGCCGGGCGACGGGATTGGTGCCGGGCGCAGCCGCGGGCTGCTGCCACAGCGGCGGCGGCGCCTCGACGCCGGTGGACGCGGTGTCGAAGATGGAGATCGAGAGCTGCGGGCTCGCCGGCGGAGGCTGCGGCGACAAAGGCGGTCCCGGCGTGGCGGCAGCGAGGTGCTCGAACGGGGGCAGCAGCGCCTCGCGCATCGTTCCGCCGGCGCAGTTGAGCCGGACGCGGAGCCCCGCCAGCTCCAGGTCCTCGGCGACGACCCCGCCCGCCGCGGCGGCGGCAAGCTCGAAACGCCCGCGCAGCCGCTCGAGGTATTGGCCAGCGAGGTCGTCCCCCTGTGTCGCCGCCAGCGCCCTCGCCCGCACGGCGAGCTAGGCCGCCGGCCGCGGCCAACCGGCCTTGTCGACCTCGTGAATCGGGTCGAGCAGGAAGTAGTCCTTCATATCGGTGTAGCGCTCGAGGACGGGTGGGTCGAAATCCTCGCGGCCACCGCTGGCGGCCGGCTTGGCCGGCGTCGGGGCGGCCCCCTCGCCGGCGGCGACGATCAGCTGGTTCTCGCGCAGCCCGGCGAGCAGCGCCTCGACCGAGGCGGCGATCGCCTCCGGCTCGGCGTCGAAGCGGGCGGCGAGCGCGGCGCGGACCTCGGCCGCCGTCGCGCCTGCGGCCAGCAGCTCCCAGACGACCGGCCCGCAGCCGGAGAGGCTGTAGTAGCTGCCGTTGGCGAGGTCGATCGCGATCACCTCGCCGTCGACGGTCTCGTGCACGACGTTCTCGGCGTTGATGCGGAAGCGAGTCTCACTCAAGGTGAGACTATTTGTACCGGTAAGTGATCCGGCCGCGATCGAGGTCGTAGGGCGAGAGCTCGATCTTGACCCGGTCGCCGGGGAGGATGCGAATGTAGTGACGGCGCATCTTGCCGGAGATGTGACCGAGCACATCGTGCCCGTTATCGAGTTTGACTCGGAACATCGTGTTGGGGAGGGCCTCGGTGATCTCGCCCTCCATCTCGATCTTCTCCTCTTTCCCCATGCGGCGCGGAGCGTAGCGGACCGCCCGTGACCCCCGCTCAGCCGCCCAGCTGGCGGGCGCGCTCGACCGCCTCGTCCTGGGTCGATATCTCGCCCGCGTACTGGGCCGCCTCGAGCTCGGCGAGCAGCTCGCCGAGCCGCGGCCCCTCGCCGATGTCGAGCACCGCGGCGAGCTCGTCGCCGCGCAGGAGCGGCCTCGGCGGGCCGTCGCGGCGCCAGTCGAGCGCCGCCGCCAGCATCTGCCTGGCGAGGGCCAGGTGGGCCTCGATCGCCTCCTCCGTGGCCAAGGGACCCGACCCGCGTGCCGAGAGCCGGTCGGCGATCGTCAGCAGGGTCACGTCGGCGGCGACCGGGCCCGTCGCCCGCAGGTATTCGTGGATGCGGCGCGCTGGCAGTGGTGCCTCGCGGACGAGGAAGCCGAGGCGGAGGTGATGCAGGGTCAGGTCCTGCAGGTGCCGGGTCAAGTCGCGGCTCGCGCGCAGCCGCCGGCAGAGGCCGCCGACGATCTCGACGCCGTCGCGATCGTGGCCGATGAAGGTGACGTAGCCGTCCTTCGCGGTCCGCGTGGCCGGCTTGCCGACGTCGTGCAGGAGGGCTCCGAAGCGCAGCGCCGTGCCCCGCGTCATCTCGTCGGCGAGCGGCTCGGCGAGCAGGCGCTCGACCTCCGCCGCGCGCTCGCCGCCGAAGCGCTCGAGGTCCGCCTCGACCTCGAGCGCGTGTCCCAGCACCGCCATCGTGTGGCCGTGGACGTCGAGGTGGTGGTTGGGGCCCTGCTCGACCCCGCGCAGCGCCTCCAGCTCGGGCAGGACGACGGCGGTGAGGCCGAGCTCGTCCAGCAGCTCCATCCCGCGCAGCGGAAAGGGGCCGCCGACGAGCTGGCGCAGCTCGACCAGCTGGCGCTCACCCGCCGCCTCGCCGGCGCGCGCCGCTTCCCGGCGGGCGAGCGCGGCGGTGTTGGTGTCGAGCTCGAGCTCGAGCCCGGCGGCAAAGCGCGCCGCCCGCAGCAGGCGCAGTGGATCGGCGGCGAAGCTGCGCTCGCTGACCACCCGCAGCAGGCGCCGGTCGAGGTCGGCGAGGCCGCCGTGGGGGTCGAGCGGCTCGCCCCCCGCAAGCGGAACCGCGACGGCTCCGATGGTGAAATCGCGCTCGGCCAGATCGGACTCGATCGACTCACCGCGCAGCGCCGTCAGGTCGATCTGCCAGGAGCCGTCGGCGGCGACGGCGCGCCAGGTGGCGAACTCGGCCGAGAGCTCGAACGAGTGGCCCCTGCCCTCGCGGGCGATGGCCTTGGCGGCGGCGGCCGGGTCACCGGCGACGGCGAGATCGAGGTCGACCACCTGCCGCCCCAGGGCGGCGTCGCGCACGGCGCCGCCAACGATCCAGACGCCCTCGTCGCCCTCCAGCGCCCGCCGGGCCAGGACCGCGAGCGGCGCCCGCCCGAGGCGCTCGGCAGCGCTCACGCGGGCTCCCGCGGCACCCTCGCCGAGATGCCGCAGGTGACCTCGTAGTTGATCGTGCCGAGGCGGGCGGCAACCTCCTCGGCCAGGATCGACTCGCCCTCCTGGGAGCCGATCAGGACCGCCTCCTCCCCCGGCTCGATCCCGGTCTCGGCACCGAGGTCGACGGTGACGTTGTCCATCGAGACGGTGCCGACGAGGGGGTAGCGCCGGCCGCCGACCAGCACCTCGGCGTTGTTGGAGAGGCCGCGCCGCACCCCGTCCCCGTAGCCGATCGGCAGCACCCCGATGCAGGTGTCGGCAGGCGCCCGCCAGGTGCGACCGTAGCCGGCGCTGTCGCCGGCCGCGAATCGCTTCACGTCGGCGACGTAGGAGCGCAGCGACAGCGCCGGCGCCAGGCCGCGCTCGGCGGGATCGCCCTGGAAGGGATCGAGGCCGTAGACGGCGACGCCGCAGCGCGCCATGTCGAAGTGCGAGCGCGGGTCGCGGAAGACGGCGGCGCTGTTGGCGGCGTGGGCGACGACCGCGGGGAACTCGCCCTTGACCGCCGCGGCGACGGCGGCAAAGCGGTCGATCTGCTGGTCGAAGAAATCGGAGTCCGGTTCGTCGGCGGTGGCGAAGTGGGTCCAGACGCCGGCAAGCTCGAGCCTCGGGTCCTCGGCGCAGGCGCGCGCCAGGGCCAGCACCTCGCCCGGATCGGGGTTGCCAAGGCGCCCCATGCCGCTGTCGTGCTTGACGTGGACGCGCACCGGCCGCCCCTGGGCGCGGCCGCGGTCGCTGACCATCTGCCGGAAGCCGTCGCGCCAGACGGCCACCTCCGAGCCGGCCGCCAGCGCATCGTCGAGCTCGTCGGAGGCGAGGGCGCCCATGGTGAGCAGCGGGATCTGCGGGAAGCGCCGGCCGATCCGCACCGCCTCGGCGCCGGTCGCCACCGCCAGCCTGGTCGCGCCGCCTGCCAGGGCGGCGCCGACGCAGGCATCGGCGCCGTGCCCGTAGCCGTCGGCCTTGACCACGGCGCAGAGCTCCGCGGCCCCGCCCAGCTCGGCGTTCAGCCGCGCGCAGTTACGCTCGACGGCGCCAAGATCGATCCGGGCGACTGCCCGCGCCATGGCTCAGCGGTCGGCGACGAGCGCGGCCAGCGCGTCGGCCCGCGTCACCAGCCCAGCGAGGCGACCCTCGCCGTCGACCACGGGCAGATGGTTGTGGTGCCTCTCGGCGATCGTCTTGGCCACTGCCTCGGCGCTGTCGTCGGCCTTGGCGACGAAGGGGTCGGCGGTCATCAGCTCGGAGACCTTTGTCGCGAAGGCCTTGTCGAGCCGCTTCTCGAAGCCCTTCATCGAGCCGATGAAGACGACCCCGCCCATGATGTTGAGGTAGTGCGGCAGGTGCAGATCCGCTTCCTCGTCGCTGAGGATCAGGTCCGACTCGCTGACGATCCCGACCACCTTGCGTTCGGCGTCGATCACCGGGATCGCGCCCATCTCGGTCTTGGCCAGCAGCTCGATCGCCGCGCGGGCGTCGGCGTCCGGCGAGACGGTCGGCACGTCAGCGTCCATGATCTCGGCGGCGGTCTTCATAGCGCGAGGTTATTCGATGGGCGAGTGGTCAGTTGTCCACGCCCTGGTGTGGTTAATCGACCACTCCGCGGTCTAGGCCCGCGGGGATCGAGTCGATCACGTCAGTCGCGATCACCGACTCGGCGGCGCCGATGCGAGACGCCGCGTCGCGCCCGGCGCGAGCGTGGGCGAGAACCGCAGCGCAGGCTGCCGTGAAGGGCTCGAGGCCGCGCGCCAGCAGGGCCGCGGTCATCCCGGAAAGCACGTCTCCGGTGCCCGCGGTGGCCAGCGCTGGCGCTGAAAGCGCATTGACCGCCACCCGCTCGCCATCGCTGACGATCGTGTCGTCACCCTTGAGGACGACCACGGCGCCGGCGCTGCGGGCCGCCTCACGGGCCGCGGCGAGGCGATGGGCGGCGATCTGCTCCGAGGAGCGGTCGAGCAGCCGCCCCAGCTCCCCCGCGTGGGGGGTGAGGATCGTCGGCGCCGAGCGCTGCGCGATCCGGCCCGCCTCGCCGGCGAAGGCGTTGAGGCCGTCGGCGTCGATCACCAGCGGCGCCTCGATCGCGGCGACGGCGGCACGGGCCAGCTCGACCGAGCCGGGATCACGACCCATCCCGGGGCCTAGCACCCCGGCCGCGGCGGGCTCGAAGGCGCGCAGGACGCTCTTCAGCGAGCCCGGCGCCAGGCAGCCGTCGCCGCCCGGGCAGCCGACCGACATCACCTCCGGCTGGGCCAGCTCGAAGATCGCCTCGAGGTCGGCCGGCACGGCAACCGTCGCGTAGCCGGCTCCCGCCCGGATCGCGGCCAGCGAGGACATCCGCACGGCCCCGGTGAGGCCGCGGGACCCCCCAGCGATCACCACCTGGCCCGAGCTGAACTTGGTCGACCGCGCCCCCCGGCTCGGCGCCAGCGCCAGGACGCCCGGCTCGATCACCCCGGCCGCCGGCCGCCCCGGCGCCCCGGCGGGGATCCCGATCGGCGCCACCCGCAGCTCGCCCGTGTGCCACTTGCCGGGGGCGACCCGGTGGCCGATCTTCGCCGCGTGAAAGCTGACGGTGAGGTCCGCCTCGACCGCCACGCCCCCGACCTCACCGCTGGAGGCGTCGACGCCGGAGGCGATGTCGCAGGCGATCACCGGCGCCCGGCAGCGATTGATCGCCTCGATCGCCGCCGCGGCGGGCTGGCGCGGCGCCGCGGAGAAGCCGGTGCCGAAGATCGCGTCGACGACGGCGCCGGAACCCTCGAGCCAGGCGTCGAGGTCGCCCGGCGGCCCGTCCGCCCAGAGCTCGAGCGCGTCGACCTCGAAGCCCATCGCGCCGAGGCGACGCCCCGCTACCAGCCCGTCGCCGCCGTTGTTGCCCTTGCCGCAGACGATCCGCACCGGCCCCTGGGGAGCCAGCCCGGCGACCGCCTCCGCCAGCGCCGTGCCCGCGGCCTCGATCAGCTCGGGCTCCGGGATCCCCTGCTCTGCGATCGCCCAGAGATCGACCGCGCGAATTCCCTCGGCGTCGTAGAGCGGGCTCAGCCAGGACTCCATCTCAGGCAGTCTCGACGATGGCGACCGCGGCCGCAAACCCCCTCGAGTGAGTCAGGGAGACATCGATCCGATCGCCCCCCGCCGCCTCGGCCGCCCGGCCCGAGAGGCTCACGGTCGGCGGCTCCCCGGCGACGACCTCGATCTCGCGCAGGCCGAAGCCACCGCTCAGGCCGAGGGCCTTGACCACGGCCTCCTTGGCGGCGAAGCGGGCGGCCAGGTGGCGGCCGGGGCGGGCGCGGGCGGCCGCGTACTCGCGCTCGGCCGCGGTGAAAACGCGCTCGGCGAGGCGCGGATAGCGCTCCAGCGCGCGCTCGAGGCGATCGATCTCGAGCAGATCGATGCCGATGCCGGAGGTCATCCCCGGCCTACTTCGAGAGGCCCGCGATCAGCTTCGCCGTCGCCAGATCGCCGCTGGTTCCGGTCCCGAGGCCGATGTAGGTCACCTTCCTCAGATACGGCACCGCTTCCCAGAAATCCGTTTTCGAGCGCGGCACCAGCGCTTCCGCCAACTGCAGGGCCGCCGGCCCCTCGACGAAGGCGCTGATCGGCGTTGCGCCCAGCGAGGCGACCGCCGCCTTGTAGCTCGAGCTGCCCGAGAGCGTCGCGCCCGAGCCCGCGTTGAGCCCCTTGAGGGCCTGGGCCAGGCCGTAGCCGACCGCGAGCCGGGTACCCTTGGCGATGACCACGATCGGGGTGCCGCCGAGTTCCGAGTTGCGGATCGAGAAGCCGCTTGCCTTGCCGCTCACCGCCGTCACCCCGGGTACCTTGGCGCCGCGCAGAAGCGTGCCCAGGCCGGTGACGGCATCGGCCGCTTCGGAGTTGTCGGCGGTCACGACCAGCGCGCCGCGCAGGCTGTTGCGGCTGCTGCCTTCGGCGAAGACGGCCGCTTCCTGGAGGGAGGCGGCGATCTTGTCGAGGTCGATGCCGGCCTGGCTCAGGGTGCTCTTCAGTTCATCCGGCGGCAGGCTCGGCGGAATGCCGGTGGCGTCGAGGTTGTCGATCGCTTCTTCCAGCTGCTCGCCGAAGCCGGAGGCGGCAAAGGCGGCAAAGGAGTCCGCTGGCAGCGAGCCAAGCAGCTTGGAGACGTCGCCGCTCGGCCCCTGCTCGCCGCCGAGTTCGGAGCTGAGGTCGACCTCGATCTGGTCGGCGCCGGGGATCACGCTGGCGACCGCCGTCGCTTCGCTCGGGTCGATGCCCGAGCTCTGCAGAATTTCCTGGGCCTGCGAGCTGATCTCGTCGCCCGACTGCTTGATCACGGCGCCGACGTCGACGAAGACGTCGGCGAGGCTGCCCTTCGAGGCAGCGGCGATCGCGTCCTGGAAGCGACTTTCGCTGCCGAGCGAGTCGCCGTCGGAGGCGTCGACCGCGGCTTTGAAGGCCTTCTCGCCGCTGGCGAGGACGAGGTCGTCGCCGATCACGCCAATCGCGTTGTCTTCCGTCCCGCCGACCTTGAAGTCGACCCCTTCGTAGGCGCCGGCCTTGTACGGGGACTTGCTCTGCTTGGCCTGCTTGTCGATGAAGGCCTGGGTCGCTTTCGGGTTGCTGGTCTCGACCGCGATCAGGGGGTCGGAGAGCTCGCCGTCGGCTTCGATGCGGCTGAAGGCCACGCCCGCCTTCTCGCCCAGCCAGGGCTCCACTTCCTTGGCGTAGTTGAACGGTTCGCCTTCGTTGCCCGACGAGCTTTCCAGTTCAGAGACGACGAAGTCACCGAGGTTGTCGATGCCGGCGATCGTGCTCGCGACCGAATCGACGTTTGCCTTCAGTTCTCCGGTCGGTTTGAGATCGCCTTCGACGTAGACGACCGAGCCGGGCGGGGCGAGGTTGGCGGCGCCGGAGCTGGCGCCGGAACCGGAGCTCGAGCTCGAGGAGTCGCTGCTGCTGCCGCAGCCGGCGACGACGAGGGCGGCCAAGACCGCGATGACTGGAATGGTTCGATGAAATCTGATCATTGTCCGATGGAAGGGTAGCGTGACCGGCGTTACTCGACAGTCACGGTCTTCGCCAGGTTGCGCGGCTGGTCAACGTTGAGGCCGCGGGCGCGGGCGATGTCGTAGGCGAGCAGCTGCAGGGGAAGGATCGCGACGATTGGCTGCAGGATCCAATCGGTACGGGCGACCTCGATCGTCTGATCGGCCACCTCGCCGACCCGCTCGCAGCCCGCGGTCATGATCGCGATCGTTTCGGCGCCGCGGGCGCGGACCTCTTCGACGTTGGAGAGCACCTTGTCGAGCACCGGGCTCTCGGTGGCGACGCAGACCACCGGCGTCGACTCGTCGAGCAGCGCGATCGGGCCGTGCTTCATCTCGCCCGCGGCGTAGGCGTCGGTCGGGATGTAGGAGACCTCCTTCAGCTTCAGCGCTCCCTCGAGGCAGACCGGCAGGCCGATGTGACGGCCGAGGTAGAGGAAGAACTGCTGCTCGTAGTGAGCCGCCGAGACCTCGCGCACCCGCTCCTCGCAGGTGGCGAGCGTGGTCTCTATCTTCGACGGGATCGCCTTCATCTCGGCGACGAGCTCGGTCAGCCGCCGCGGCTCCAGCGTGCCGCGCAGCTCGGCCAAGCGCAGCCCGATCAGGTACATCGCCGCGACCTGGGCGACGAAGGTCTTGGTCGCCGCGACGCTGACCTCGAGGCCCGCTCGGGTGTAGAGAACCGCATCGGCGTCGCGGGTCGCCTGGCTGTCCATGATGTTGGTGATCGCCAGCACCTTGGCGCCGCGTTCGCGGGCGAGGCGCATCGCCGCCAGGGTGTCGGCGGTCTCGCCCGACTGGGTCATGCCGATGACCAGATCGCCGGGGCCGATCACCGGGTTGCGGTAGCGGTACTCAGAGGCGATGTCCATCTCGATCGGCACCCGCGCCCACTCCTCGATCGCGTAGCGGCCGATCAGGCCGGCGTGGTAGGAGGTGCCGCAGGCGACGATGACGATCCGTTTCAGCCCGCGCAGGTAATCGTCGTCGAGATCGACCTCGGAGAGATCGACGCCGTCGTCGCCGGGCAGGCGGTCGGCGATCGTTTCGGCGACGGCGTCGGCCTGTTCGTGGATCTCCTTCAGCATGAAGGTCTCATAGCCGCCCTTCTCGGCGGCCTCCTCGTCCCACTCGATCTCCTGGGCGGCGCGCTCGATCGGCTTGCCCTCGGTGTCGGTGATCCGCACGCCGGAGGCGTCGATGGTGACGATCTCGTCGTTTTCGATCGCCACCGCTTCGCGGGTCTCGGCAAGGAAGGCAGGGATCGCCGAGGCGAGGAAGCTCTCGCCCTCCCCCACGCCGGCGACCAGCGGGCACTCCTTGCGGGCGCCGACCAGCAGGCCCGGTTGATCGACGTGCATCGCGACGAAGGCGTAGTGGCCGCGGAGCTCGGCGAAGGCGGCCCGCACGGCGGCGCCGAGATCGCCGTCGTAGTGGGTCGCGATCAGGTGGGCGACGACCTCGGCATCGGTTTCCGAGCTGAACTCCTGGCCCTCTCCCTCGAGGCGGCGGCGCAGCTTGGCGTGGTTCTCGATGATCCCGTTGAGGACGATGTGAACCCGATCGGAGCTGTCGCTGTGCGGGTGGGCGTTCTCCTCGGTGACGCGGCCGTGAGTCGCCCAGCGCGTGTGGGCGACGCCCGTCGTCGCCGCGGGCGCCGCTACCGCGACCCCGCCGCCGTCGCCGCGCTCCTCGATCGCGGCGCGCAGGTTGGCGAGGTTGCCGACCGCGCGCACGCTGTCGATGCGGCCGTCCTCGATCACCGAGACCCCGGCCGAGTCATAGCCGCGGTACTCGAGCTTCTCGAGCCCGGCGACGAGGAGGTCACGGCAGGGGCGCCCGCCTACGTATCCGACGATTCCGCACATAAGGAGGCGAGTAAGGGTAGAGGCCGCTGGCCTAAGCCAGCTCCTGCCGCACCAGGGTGACAAGGCGCTCGCAAATCGCGTCGGCCTCGTCGGCGCTCGGCGCCTCGACCATCACCCGCACCAGGGGCTCGGTCCCCGACGGTCGCAGGAGAACTCGCCCGCGCCCCTCGAGCGACTCGCTCTCGCGCTCGACCGCCTCCCAGACCGCCACGGCGCCGGCGATCGCCTCGCGATCCGCAACCTCGACGTTGACCAGGACCTGCGGCAGCTTCTCCATCGGCGCGACCTCGGCGAGGGCACGAGGGCCGAGCTCGCGCATCGTCGCCAGCGCCGCGGCGATCCCGTCGCCGGTGGCGACGATGCGGGTGTCGATGATGTGACCCGACTGCTCGCCACCGACCGCCCAGCCACGCTCGCGCAGCTCATCGAGCACGTAGCGATCGCCGACCTGGGTCACGGCGACCTCGATCCCGGCTCCCTCCATCGCCTGGTGGAAGCCGTAGTTGCTCATCACCGTCACTGCGACCCCGCCGCCGAGCTCGCCGCGGGCGGCCATGCCGCGGGCGGCGAGGGCGATCAGCTCGTCGCCGTCGTGGCTGCGACCGTCGCCGTCGACGGCCAGCACCCGGTCGCCGTCGCCGTCGAAGGCGAAGCCGATCGTCGCCTCGGAGGCGGCGACGGTTTCGGCCAGGCGATCGAGGTGGGTCGAGCCGCAGCCGTCGTTGATGTTGCGCCCGTCGGGCTCGGCGGCGATCGTCTCGACTGCGGCGCCGAGGCGCTCGAAGATCGCAGGGGCGGCGCGGAAGGTGGCGCCGTTGGCGCAGTCAAGCACCACCCGGCGGCCCGAGAGGTCCAGCGGGAAGGCGGACTCGAGCGCCCGCAGGTAGTCGTCCAGGCCGCCGTTGAGCTCGCGCACGCGGCCCGGCTCGGCGGCGCCCGGCTCGGCGTCGATCAGCGACTCGATCCGCGCCTCGGCGCCATCGTCGAGCTTGGTCCCCTGGGCGGAGAAGAACTTGATCCCGTTGTCGCGGTAGGGATTGTGGGACGCGGAGACGACCGCCGCCAGGTCGAGGCCGAGCCGTTTGACCAGGATCGCCGCCGCCGGCGTCGGCAGCACGCCGCCAAGCAGGGCGTCGCCGCCAGCCGCGGCGATCCCGGCTGCCAGCGCCGCCTCGAGCATCGGGCCGGACTCGCGCGTGTCGCGCACGATCAGCACCTGCGGCCGCTCGGCGTCGAGCGAAGCGGTAACCGCACGGCCGAGGGCGCTCGCCAGCTCCGCCGTGAGGAAGGTCCCAGCCTCCCCTCGGACCCCATCGGTTCCGAAGAGCTTGCGCCCCGTTGTCACTGGTTGACTCCTAACGCTTGGAGAACTGAGGCCGCTTGCGCGCCTTCTTGAGGCCGGCCTTCTTGCGCTCCTTGGCCCGCGCGTCGCGGGTCAGGAAGCCACGGCGCTTCAACTCGCCGCGAAGCTCCGGATCGATCTCGGTCAGCGCCCGGGCGATCCCGTGGCGCACCGCTCCGGCCTGGCCGCTGATGCCGCCGCCGTGGACGCGGACGCGGACGTCGACGCTGCCCTCGTAGCCGGTGATCGTCAGCGGCTGCACCGCCATCGTCTGGTGCAGGGGACGGGGGAAGAACTCGTCGATCGCGCGCTTGTTGATCTCGATCTTGCCGCTGCCGGGCAGCAGGGTGACGCGAGCGATCGAGGTCTTGCGCTTGCCGGTAGCGAGGTAGCGGGCGTCGCCCTCCATCTTCGCCGGCGCTCGGCTCGCGGCGCTCGGCTCCTCCTCGCCCTCGCCGACGAGAGCGGCCTCGCGCTGGGCCTTCTCCTCGTCTTCAGCTTCCTTGCGGGCCAGCTCCTCAGCGCTGAGCGGCCGCTCAGCCGTCTCAACGGCGATCGGCTCCAGGTCGGCGCCGGGAATGACGTCCTTCTTCTTCTCCTCGGCTTTCGGCTTCTCCTCGGCCTTGGGCTTCTCCTCGGCTTTGGCAGCGGGCTGCTCAGCCTCTGAAGCGGCATCCTCGGCCAAGGCCTCCTCGGCGGCTACGGGCTCCTCAGCGGGTGCAGGCTGCTCCTCGGCAGCGGGCTCCTGCTCCTCCGCCACGGGCTCCTCTGCGGGCGCGTCGCCGTCCTGGGTCTCCTCCGCCGCAGGCTCCTTGGCGGGCGCCTCGTCCTGGGTCTCCTCCGCAACGGGCTCCTCGGCGGCTTCAGCGTCGGCCGCAGGCGCCTCGTCAGCCGGCCCAGACTCGGCCTCGTCTGCGGGTGGCGTCGGGGGTGGGACGTCGCCCGCAGCTTGCGAGGACGACGGGTCATCCCCGGCGACAGGACCCGCAGCCTGGGCCTCTGAATCCTCAGCGGGAGTCTCCTCCACGGCCTCGGGCTCGTCCTGCTCGGAAGTCTCGTTGTCCTGCGGCTCGTCGATCAAGTCTGGATCTCCATCGGTTTCGGCTGCTGCGCCTCGTGTGGGTGCTCAGGGCCGGCGTAGACCTTGAGCTTGGTCAGCTGCTGACGGGCCAGCCGGTTGCGGGGAAGCATTCCCTTGACGGCCTTGCGGATGACCTCCTCGGGACGGCGCTCGAGCATCTCGGCGAGCGTCCGCGACTTGATCCCGCCCGGGTAGCCGCTGTGGCGCCAGTAGCGCTTCTGATTCAGCTTGTCGCCGGTGACGTGGATTTTCTCCGCGTTGATGACGACGATGAAGTCACCGGTGTCGATGTGGGGCGTGTACTCGGGCTTGCGCTTGCCGCGCAGGGCGTCGGCGATGCGGGTTGCCAGACGGCCCAGGGTCTGCCCCTCGGCGTCGACGACGTACCAGTCTCGCTGGCGGTCGGCGGGGGTGGCGACATAGGTCTTCATCAGGAAAAAGCCGCGGGGGTCTCCCAGCGGCCACGGCATGATAGCCGCCACGCCGCATTGGCGTAGGTGGCCGCATCGGCGTCTATACTGCCGCGCCAACACTGCCGAATTCCACTCGCACAGGTGAGTGGGAGCGGAGGAACCGCAGGAACCTTTGCAGGTTCCAGGGGCGAATCGGCCGAAAAGGTCGTAGCGCATCTCTTTCAGCGCGAGCCCGACAGCTAACTCCGCAGGCGAAAGAAAGAGAGGGCACGTGGCAAGCAAGGGCGCCCGGCCATGGCTGGCGGGAATTCATCTCACGATCGCAGCGGCGGTCCTGCTGCTGATCCTGGCTGCTCCCGCCGCGGCAACGACCGGCGGAGCGCCGACCGCCGCGGGGACGCCACCGCCGCCCGGCAGCCCCACCGGCACGCCGGCCGCCGAAGCGCCCAGCGCCGGCGCCCTGAGCCTGATCTCGGCCCAGGCCACACCGCACAAGTCCTTCTTCTACGGCGTCCGCTACCCCAGCCTCCGCTTCGCGATCGCCAGCACCCAGCCGCAGAACGACCTGCAGATCGACGTCATCAACTCGGCCGGCGAAGTGGCGCGCAGCTTCTACCGCAACGACGTCGCGCCGAACGCCGAAGTCCGGATCCGCTGGGACGGGACGACCGGCGAAGGGCGCCCGGCCCGCAACGGCCGCTACAGCTTCCGCATCGGGCCCCAGGGCGCGCCAACCGAAACCGCTGCCCGGGCGGCGAGCTCGACCGAACCGCTCAGCCTCGGCTTCGCCCTCTACGGCTACGCCTTCCCGATCCTCGGCGCCCATGACTTCGGCGGCGCCGAGGGCCGCTTTGGCGCCGGCCGCTCTGGCCACACCCACCAGGGCCAGGACACGATGGCCGCCTGCGGCACGCCGCTGGTCGCCGCCCGCGGCGGCACGGTCCAGTACTCGGGCTACCAGGGCGCGGCTGGCAACTACGTCGTGATCGACGGCAAGGGCACGACGCTCGACTTCATGTACGCCCACCTTGCCGAACCCTCGCCGCTGCAAACCGGCGAAGCGGTCCGCACCGGCCAGCCGATCGGGATCGTCGGCGACACCGGCGACGCCACCGCCTGCCACCTCCACTTCGAGATCTGGACCGCGCCCGGCTGGTATGAGGGCGGCAGCCCGATCGATCCCCTGCCCTACCTCGAAAAGTGGGACCGCTACAGCTGAGCCGCTGGGGGTCGCCGAGGAACCGCTGCAAGCTGCGGCGGGCGATCGGCGACCGGCCTCCAGCTCGCGGATCGCGAGCCCACGCTCAGCGCTACGCCAACGCGTTGCCGAACGGCAGGCTTGTCCCGATCGGCGACTCATACAGCTTCACCCCCGAGGACCAGCCGGTGGCGGTCGCGGCGGCAATCAGATCGTTCGCGCTCTAGCCGCCCTCTGCACGACGGCGAGAGCCACCGCCACGGGGACGGTCGCCGGCAACGAATCGACGGCGAAGAAGAGCAAGTCGAACGTGAGGGCGAGAACGGCGACCAGCGCGGCAGCTTGCAGCTGGCGCGGCCGCGAGCGCGCCAGCAGGCAGCCGACCAGGGCGGCGATGAAGAGGTCTCCGAAGCCCATCTGAGCGGAACCGAAGTGGACCGCTTGCAAGCGAGGCAGGCCGGCGGCTGGAGCGGCGGCGCTGAGCACGGCGTTGGGGCCCTGGAGCAGGTCCGAAGCGACGAAGTAGACGTCGATCGCGGCCATCGCGTAGACGCCCAGGCGCAGCCAACTAGCCGGCACGCCACAGACGAGCAGCCAGCCCAGGGTCACGCAGCCGAGTCCCGAAAGCGCGGTCGCCGCCGCCCCTCCAACAAGAGAGCCCGACGAAGCCCAAGCGAGCAAGAAGAGCCCCGCCACAACCAACACCGACACCAGCCAACTCGCGTCGCCGCTTCGCGAAACCGTGTCAACCCGCGTATATGGCGGGCTCACACGGTCTCGCGTCAAAGCCGCGAGCGCGTACACGGCGAGTGGCGGTACCGCGACGACGGCGACGTAAGTGAGAACGTCGGCTGAGCTCGGGGAGGCTTCAATCGCCACGATCACGATGACGATCGAGAGCGCCGGGACGAGCGCCCACCAGGGGCTGGTCAGTCGTTCAGTCCAAGCGGGGCGCGGCCGTGGCGCCGGCAGCGCAACGAGCGCCGCCTGCACCAGCCCAAGCAGCGAGATCGAGAGCCAGAACGGCGACTTCAGCTACTCCCACTCGATGGTTGCCGGTGGCTTCGAGGAGATGTCGAGGGCCACGCGGTTCACGTCGGTGATCTCGTTGATGATCCGGTTGGAGACGCGCTCGAGCAGGTCGTAGGGGAGCCGGGCCCAGTCGGCGGTCATCGCGTCGTCGGAGGTGACGGCGCGGATCACGATCGGGTAGGCGTAAGTGCGGCCGTCGCCCTGGACGCCGACCGAGCGGACCACCGGCAGCACGCAGAAGGACTGCCAGAGCTGGCGGTAGAGGTCGGCGGCGCGGATCTCCTCCTGCAGGATCGCGTCGGCGGCACGGAGGATGTCGAGCCGCTCCCTGTTGACCTCGCCGCCGACGATGCGGATCGCCAGGCCGGGGCCCGGGAAGGGCTGGCGCCAGACCATCCGCTCGGGCAAGCCGAGCTCGGCGCCGACCGCGCGCACCTCGTCCTTGAACAGCATCCGCAGCGGCTCGACCAGCTCGAACTCGAGGTCGTCGGGCAGGCCGCCGACGTTGTGGTGGGACTTGATCGTCGCCGCGCCCTCGCTGCCGCCCGACTCGATCACGTCGGAATAGAGCGTGCCCTGGACCAGGTAGGAAACGTCCTCGAGCTTCTCCGCCTCGTCCTCGAAGACGCGGATGAACTCGCCGCCGATGATCTTGCGCTTGCGCTCGGGGTCGTCGACCCCGGCCAGCTTGTCGAGGAAGCGCTGCTCGGCTTCGACGTGGACCAGCGGGATGCCGAACTGCTCGAAGGCCGCGACCACCTGCTCGGCCTCGTTGAGCCGCATCAGGCCGTGATCGACGAAGACGCAGGTCAGCTGGGCGCCGATCGCCCTGTGGACGAGCAGCGCCGCAACGGAGGAATCAACCCCGCCGGAGAGGCCGCAGATCACCCGGCCATCGCCCACCTGGGCCTGGATCTTGGCGACCTGCTCAGCGATCACCGACTGCGGCGACCACTGCCGCTCGCAGCCGGCGACGTCGCGCAGGAAGCGGGTGAGGATCTCGGTCCCGTAGGGCGTGTGGACGACCTCAGGGTGGAACTGGATCCCGTAGAGGCCGCGGTCGGGGTACTCGCAGGCGGCCACCGGCGAGCCGGGGCTCGAGGCGAGCGCGGTGAAGCCCTCGGGCGGCTCGAAGACGGAGTCGCGATGGCTCATCCAGCAGTGCTGCTCCTCGGGCAGGCCGGCGAGCAGGCGCCCGCCACCGTCGCGCAGGGTCAGATCAGTGCGCCCGAACTCCCCCGCCTCGGCTGCCTCAACCCTCCCCCCCAGCGCCTGGACCATCGCCTGCATGCCGTAACAGATCCCGAGCAGCGGAATCCCCAGATCAAGCAGCTCAGTGGGAAACGCCGGCGCCCCAGCCTCGTAGACGGAAGCGGGCCCGCCCGAGAGCACGAGCCCCTTCGGCTTGCGCTCCCGAATCTTCTCCAGCGCGGTGTTCGCCGGCAACAGCTCAGCGAAAACGCCGCATTCGCGAATCCGTCTTGCGATCAGCTGCGAATACTGCCCTCCGAAATCAAGGACAAGCACCTCCTCGAGCAAATGCCCTGAGTCAGGTCGGGGCGAATCGGCCGTTCCCTCGGAGGCCAGGTTGGCCTCGGGTCGCACGGTTGCCTCGCTCACGCCTCTGCCGGGGGGTGGCGTCGCAGGGGGGACCACCCCCGAGGACGCTTTAGCGACCGCAGGGGGTGGTGGGTCCCCTGGGGCGACCGGACCCGCCGGCCCAGCACGTGAGCGTCCTTAGTCATCGGATACCGCAACCCCCGTAGCCACCGTGGCCCGCCCGTTCGACCCCATCCCCACCGACTGCTCATTTTGCAGCTTCTTGCCCTCGCTCATCAGGGCGGGAGCGACCATCACCTCGGCTCGCTGGAAGGAGCGGATGTCCTCGTAGCCACAGGTGGCCATCGAGGTCTTCAGCGCCCCCATCAGGTTGAAGGTGCCGTCGTTCTCCTGGGCCGGGCCGAGCACGATCTCCTCCATCGTCCCGTCCTGCTTCGTGGTGACGCGGGTGCCGCGCGGCAGCGAGGGATGGAAGGTCGCCATCCCCCAGTGGAAGCCACGGCCGGGCGCCTCCTTGGCGCGGGCCAGCGGCGAGCCGACCATCACCGAGTCGGCCCCGCAGGCGATCGCCTTGGAGACGTCGCCGCCGGTGCGCATGCCGCCGTCGGCGATCACGTTGACGTACTCGCCGGTCTCGAGCATGTGCTGGGAGCGAGCGGCGGCGACGTCGGCGATCGCAGTCGCCTGCGGGACGCCGATGCCGAGCACGCCGCGGGTGGTGCAAGCGGCGCCGGGGCCGACTCCGACCAAGACGCCGACGGCGCCGGTCCGCATCAGGTGCAGGCCAGTGGAGTAAGAGGCGCAACCGCCGACCACGGTCGGCACCGGCACCTCGGCGATGAACTCCTTCAGGTTGAGCGGCTCGACCGTGGTCGAGACGTGTTCGGCCGAGATCACCGTGCCCTGGATGACGAGGATGTCGATCCCCGCCTCGACCGCGACCTCGTAGTGCTCGCGCACTTTCTGCGGGGTCAGCGAGCCGCAGGCAACGGCGCCACGCGCCTTGATCTCGGCGATCCGCTGGCCGATCAGCTCGGACTTGACCGGCTCGGCGTAGATCTCCTGCATGATCCGCGTCGCCTCGTGCTTGGGCGCGGCGGCGACCATCTCCAGCTTTTCCTCGGCGTTCTCGAAGCGGGTCCAGATCCCCTCGAGGTTGAGCACGCCGAGACCGCCCAGCTCGTTGACGAGCACCGCGGTGTCGGGGCTGACGACTCCGTCCATCGCCGATGCCACGAGCGGCAACTCGAAGCGATAGGGGCCAAGGGTCCAGCTGATGTCAATGTCGTCGGGATCGCGGGTGCGGCGCGACGGGACGATTGCGATGTCGTCGAATCCGTAAGCGCGCCGCCCCTTCTTGCCTCGACCGATGTCGATCTCCAAGTTAAGTCCTCCAGGGTGGCGTTGAGGACCCAGCCTACACTTCGGCGGGGACCTCCAAATCCTGGACGTGGACCTCCCCGAGCAGGCGCTCGACCTGATTGCGGTCGACCATGCCGGCGCCGAAGTGCTGGGTCGACTCGGCGCCGCAGGCGACGCCGTGGGCGAGGCACTCATCGGCCGGGCGGCCGTCGTAGCGGGCGGCGACGTAGCCGGCCAGGAAGGCGTCGCCGGAGCCGACCGTCGAGACCGGCTCGAGCGACTCGGTCCGCACCTCGAGGAAGCGCCGCTCCGCGCCCTCGCCGACGACCGCGACGCAGCCGTCGGGGCGCGTGATCGCCGCCTCGGCAGCGCCGAGGCGGACCAGCTCGGAGAGGCCGTGGACGAGGTCGTCGCGGTCGGCGAACTCCTGGCCGACCAGCTCCTCGGCCTCGCGCTCGTTGGGGGTGACGACGGAGGCGCCGGCGCGCAGGCCGGCGAGCATCGCGTCGCCCTCGGCGTCGAGCACGACCGGCACGCCGCGCTCGCTCAGCTCCTTGACCATGCGCTCGTAGAGGTCGGCTCCGGCGCCGGGGGGAAGGGTGCCGGCGAGCACGCAGAGCTTGGCGCCGTCGGCGAGGTAGCCGAGCCTCGCCACGAAGGCCTCGACCTCCTCGGGGCTAACCGCGGGGCCGCGCTCGTTGATCTCCGTCTGCTCCCCCGAGGTGGGGTCGATCACGGCCAGGTTGATCCGCGTCTCGGCGGCGATCGGGGTGAAGTCGGTCAGCACCTCTTCCTCGCGCAGCTGGTCCAGCAGCCTGCTGCCGGTGGGCCCGCCGGCGAAGCCCGCCGCGATCACCGGGCGGCCGAGCCGCTTCAGCGCCCGCGCCACGTTGATCCCCTTGCCGCCGGCGACGGTGCGGCTCTCGACCGCGCGATGGCGGTGGCCGAGGCGGAAGTTGGGAACCGCGACCGTGCGGTCGATCGCCGCGTTGAGGGTGACGGTGAGGATCACTGCGCCGCGTCCTCGCCGCGCTGCCGATCGCCCACGGCTCGCCTCTCCTCGCAACCCACCATCTCATCCCTCTCCTTCGTCCCCGCGGCGCAGTAGGCGCCACAGGAGAACCGCGCCAATCAGTATCACGAATACCGCGATCGCAAACGAAATCAGCTCGTTGTCGAGGAAGCTTCGCAGCCGGTCGAAAGCGCTGGCCTCGGGCACCGCGCGCCCCGCCCGCAGCGGAACCTCGGCGGCGCGCAGGCCGTCGACATAGACCGTCGCGCTGCCCAGCCTGGCACCGTGCCGGATCGGCCCCTCGACCTCGCCCGGCGCCCGCACCGCGACCGTCAGGCGCTGATCGCGGCGCAGGCCGACGGCGACGCTGCGGGCGGCGCGCAGCGGCAGCTCGCCGCCCGAGTAGCGAATCGACGGGACGGCGAGCTCGCTGCCGGCCCGGACCGGCAGGCGCCGTTTGTACTGGGCGAAGCCGTAGTCGAGCAGGTCGATGTTGTCGCGGAAGCGGTCTTCGTCGGTGGGAGCGCCGATTGCGACCGAGATCAGCTCCACTCCCCGGCGCTGCCCCGACCCGACCAGCACGTAGAGGGCGCCGAAGGTATGGCCCGTCTTCACCCCGGTCACCCAGGGCGCCATCCGCAGCAGCTCGTTGATCGTGCTGATCCGGCGGCGGGGCCTGAGGCTGCGCAGGACGGCGCTGCGGGCGGCGGCGATGCGGGCGAAAGCGGGGATGCGCAGCAGGCGCTGGGTCAGCGTCGCCAGGTCACGGGCGCTGGAGTGGTTGCCGCGCTGGTCGAGGCCGACCGGATTGGCGTAGTGGGTGTCGGCCAGCCCCAGCGCCGCCGCGTAGCGGTTCATCTGACCCACGAAGCGCGCCTCCGAGCCGGCGGCGGCGAGGGCGAGGTCGTAGGCGGCGTCGTTGCCACTGCGCAGGATCAGGCCGTAGAGCAGGTCGCGCACGCTGATCCGCTGCCCGGGGCGCAGGCCCAGCAGCGACTCGCCGTATTCGGCCTCGTAGGGCGCGGCGCGCACGATCCGGTCGAGCGGCAGCTCGCGCAGCACCACGTAGGCGGTCATCAGCTTGGTCGTGCTGGCGATCGGCAGCTGGCGGGCGGCCGCGTGGGAGACCAGCACCTCTCCGGTCCGCGCGTCGATCAGCGTCCAGGCACGGGCCTCGATCCTCGGCCCCTTTGTCGCCGCCATCCCGGGCGCGGCCAGGGACAGCGCCAGCAACGCCGTTGCCAGGAGCACGCCCGCGCGGCGCGGCGCCGGCGTCATCGAGCTTCGCGGGCAAATCGCCGCGGACCCGAATACCCGGAAGTCGCCGCGCCGATTTGCCCGCTCACTTCAGCTTCAGCTTCTCGCCGGCGATCAGGATCTGCGGGTCGACCTGCGGGTTCAGCGCCTGGATGCGCGCCACCGTGACACCGGTGTGGTGGGCGATCGCGGTCAGCGTGTCGCCGCTCTTGACGATGTAGGTGGCCGGGGCGTTGCGCCGCTCCCTTGCCGCCTTGCGCGCCGCCTTGTCGCCGTGCCCCTGTCCGTTGGAATCGCCCGAGTCGCCGCCGAGGGCGGCGCCGATGACGACGACCGCGACCACGAGGGCGACCACGAGGGTGATCACCGCGAGGATCCGGGCTGAGACTGAGGAGCGTTTCTTCATTGGGCGTGGCGGGAGTTGGGACGGGCGTCGCTGATCGTATATACGGTCAGCGCTGTTTTAGGCGGTTGAAACATCCCAGACCATGGCGCGCAGATCCTCGGCCGCCGCCGCCGGGTCCTCGGCGCCGGAGATCCCCCGCGAAGCGGCGACCACAGCGGCGCCGGGACCGGGGCCAAATGCCGGCCCCAGCAGCTCCGGCCGCCCACCCTGGGCGCCGACTCCGGGAATCAGGAAGATCGAGCGCGGCATCAGCGAGCGCAGGCGGGCGATGTGCTCGGGCGCCGTGGCGCCCACGACCGCGCCCATCCCGCTGAGGCCACGCTCGCCGAGCAACCGTTCCGAGAGAGCGTCGACCAGGGCCGCGAGGCGCTCGTGCAGCGGCCGCTCCGGCGTCGGCTGGTCCTGCAGGTCAGCCGCGCCCGGGTTGCTGGTCCGCACCAGGGCGAAAACCCCGGCCCCGGCAGCTGCCGCAGCGGCCACCAGGGGCTCGAGCGCATCGGCCCCGAGCAGGGGGTTCGCGGTGAAGGCGTCGGCGCCGAGCCCCGCCACCGGCCCCCATGGCGTCGGGGTCTCGCCGACCAGGGCCTGGGCGTAGGCGGTCGCGGTGACCGGCACGTCGCCGCGCTTGCCGTCGGCGATCACCAGCAGCCCCGCTTCCTGGGCCGCCGCGCAGACATCGGCCAGCGCCGCCCAGCCGGGCGCCCCGAGGCGCTCGAAGCAGGCCAGCTGCGGCTTGACCGCCACGCAGGCTGGGCCGGCTCGCTCGATCAGCGAGCGGCAGTGAACGGCCACGGCCTCGGCCGCGTGCTCGGCGACCGAGGCCGTGGGAACTTCCGTCCCGTCCCCGGTGAGCTTCGACGGATCGGGATCGAGACCAAGGCAGATCTGGCTGCGACGCTCCTCAACGAGCGCCGCGAGCCGATCTGCGAATGGAGCCTGGCTCAGCCTTTGACCTTGGTCTTCAGCGCCGAGCCGGCGGAGAAGCGCGGCACCTTGCCGCCCGGGATCGTGATCCGCTCGCCGGTGCGGGGGTTGACGCCCTGGCGCGGACCGCGCTCGGCGACGTGGAATTTGCCGAAGCCGGTGAAGCTGACCTCGCCGCCGCCGCTCAGGGTGTTGGTAACCGCATCGAGAACCGCGTCAAGCGCATCGCTGGCGGCCTTCTTGCTGCCCAGCCGCTCGTCGCCTGCAAGTTGGTCCAGAAACTCAGCCTTTGTCACGTCGAAGCTCCTCCGTCATGGGTGGTTGAAATCGGCCGCAATCTAACAGCGCCCACGGCCGTAAAGCCGCATGGGACTCAGGAACCGGCGACGGTCATCGCCCCAACCAGCAGTGACGGCGTGCTGACCGAGCCGCCAAAGGGAACCCAGCGCGCGTCCGCGCCAACGGCTCGCACGGCCATCAGCATCGAGACCAGGTCACTTGCAATCGTGAACTCGCGCAGCGGCTCGGCCAGCTCGCCGCCGCGGATCGCCCGCCCCGAGGCGCCGACCGAGAAGACCCCGGAGACCGGGTTGACGCCGGAATGCAGGCCGGCGACGTCGGTGACGAGCACGCCCTCGTCCGCCTCCCGCAGCAGCTGCTCGAAACCGAGCGTGCCGGGGGCGACGACCAGGTTCGAGCTCGCGACCGAGGGCTGCGAGCGGTAGCCACTGCGCCCGGCGCTGCCGGTTGAGGACTCGCCGCCGCGGCGGGCGGTGTAGGTGTCGTAGAGGTAGGTGCGGAGCTCCCCGCCCTCGATCAGGGCGGTGCGGCGCCGCGGCACGCCCTCGCCGTCGAACGGGGAGGAGGCGAAGCCCTCGGGGTCGAGCCCGTCGTCGTGGAGGACCAGCGCCCGATCGGCGACCTCGGCCCCGACCCGCCCGGCAAAGGGCGAGCGCCCGCGCTGCACCGCGCCGGCACTGAGGCCGCCGCCGATCAGCGCGATGAAGCTGGCGGCGACGGTCGGATCGAGGACCACGGGGCAGGAGCGCGACCGCGGCTTGCCGGCGCCGATCATCGCCGTCGCCCGCTCCGCCCCCTCGCGGCCGATCGCCTCGGGATCGAGGGCGACCGGGCCGCGGCCGAGGCCGAAGCCGAGGCCGGTCTCGCGCCCCTCGCCACTCTCCGCCAGGGCCTGGAGGTAGCCGTAACAGCTCGAGCTTCCGTATTCGCCCTCGATCCCGGTCGAGGAGACGATCGCGACCCGCTCGGCGGAGTCGGCGTAGACGGCCTGCTCGACCCCGGCGATTCGCCGGTCGGCCGCGAGCGCGGCGCGCTCGATCGCCAGGGCCAACTCGGCGACGCGATCCGTCGGCCAGGCGCCGACCGAGGCGTCGCTCAGCCGCAGGTCAGCCGCCGCCGGACCGTCCGCGCTCGGCGGTCCGGCGAACTCGTCCTCGTCGGCGACCCGGGCCGCCTCGGCCGCGCGCCCCGCAAGCGCCGCGATCCCGGCCTCGGAAAGGTCGGTGCCGTAGGCGTAGCCGACCCGGGCCCCGATCCAAGCCCGCACCCCGATCCCCCGCTGGGTCGCGGCGGTGAGGCTCTCGACCTCGCCGCCGTGAGCGCGCACCTCGCGCCCGGCGTCCTCGGAGGCGTAGGCCTCGGCGTCCGCGGCGCCCGCCGCGAGCACCCCCTCGACGGCGCGGCGCGCCAGCTCGATCACGGCAAGACCTCGCGCCCAAATCGCCACGGATTCGAACACCCGGAAGTCACCGTGACGATTTGGGCACTCAAACCTCGGTCCCCCCCACCGTCATCGCGGCGATGCGGACGTGGCCCTGGCCGGTGCCGACCGGCACTTTCTGGCCCGCCTTGCCGCAGACGCCGGTCTTCATCTCGAAGTCGTTGCCAACCGCGTCGATCGCCGCCAGTGCCTGCAGGCAGTTGCCGATCAGGGTGGCGCCACGGCACGGCCGGGTGACCTTGCCCGCCTCGATCAGGTAGCCCTCCGAGACGCCGAAGACGAAGTCCCCGGTCGCCGGGTCGACCTGGCCGCCGCCGAAGGAGACCGCGTAAAAGCCCCGCTCGACCTCGGCGATCATCGCCTCGGGCTCGGCCTCGCCGGGGGCGATGTAGGTGTTGGTCATGCGCGGCACGGGCAGGTGGCGGAAGCTCTCGCGGCGACCGTTGCCGGTCGAGGCGACGCCGTCGCGGCGGGCGGTCAACCCGTCGTAGAGGTAGGAGGACAGGCGGCCATCCTCGATCACCATCGTCTTCTGCGTCGGCGCCCCCTCGTCGTCGATCGAGTCGCTGCCCCACTCGTTCGGCATGCGGCCGTCGTCGTAGGCGGTGAGCAGCGGCTCGGCGACCTGCTCGCCGAGCTTGCCGACGTAGACGCTGGCGCCCTTTTGGATGTGGTCGGCCTCGAGGCCGTGGCCGGTCATCTCGTGGAAGAGGACACCGCCGAAGCCGCCGCCCACCACCACCGGCATCGAGCCCGCCGGGGCGGGGCCGGCGTCAAGCAGGGTCAGCGCCTTGCGGGCGGCGCTGGCGGCGATCTCGCCGGGGTCGTCGTCGAAGAGCTCGAAGCCGCGATGCCCGCCCAGCGTCTCGGCGCCGGTCTCGACCGAGTCGCCGCGGCGGGCGACCGCCTGGGCGCCGATCCGCACGCGGGTGCGATCGTCGCCGCTGAAGAGCCCCTCGGAGTTGGCGACGCTGACCTGGCGGCGGACCTCGGCGTAGGAGGCCATGAACTGGGCGATCTCGGCGCCGCCGGCGCGACCGCGCTGGTCGAGCTCGCGCAGCAGGTCCGCCTTGTGCTCGGCCGGCACCTCGCCCGGGCGCCGCTCGATCGGCTGTGGAGTGCTCGCCACCGCCCTCAGCGCGGCGGGCTCGACCCGCTCGGAGCGCAGCGCCGCGGCGGCCTCGCCAGCGGCGCGCTCGAGGTCGTCGGGGTCGAGACCGTCTACGTGGGCGAAGTAGGTGGTGCCAGCGCTGAGGACCCGCACTCCCGCTCCCTCCGCGGCGCCCGACTGAACCGCTTCGACCCGCGACTCGTCGATCGCCATCGTCAGGCCGGCGCTGCGTTCGGCGAAGACCTCGGCGAACTCGCCGCCGTTGGCGAGCGCCGCGGCGAGCACGCGCTCGGCGACGCCTTGATCGATCAGCCCGCTCACGGCTTCGGCCTCTTCCCGGCGACCTCGATCAGCCGGCCGGCGGCGGCGAAGAGCTCACCGCCGACGAGCGAATCGGCGGCCTGATCGCTGGCCCGGCCGCCGGAGTAATAGAGGCGGGCAAAGGGACGGCGCGAGACGCGGCGGCGGCGCATGTAGGCAGCCGCCTCGTCGGCGTAGCCGGAGACGCGGTCGAGCAGAACCCGGTGCGGCTTAGGCGGCATCGAGGTCCTTTCCCTCGCCGCCGCTCGCCAGGTCACGCAGGATCGAGCGCATGTCGAAGAAGACCAGTGAGGCCAGGGCGAAGCGTTCGGTTACGGCCACCGCGGCGAGGCCGGCGTGGCGCAGGGCGAAGACCTCACCCTGCTCGGTGGCGACGTGAACCTGTTCCACCGCCCCCCCGCCAGCTTGGTCGGCAACGTCGAGCAGCGCCGCCGCATCCTCGCGCCAGCGCCCCGCCCCGTCGCTGGCGGCGAGCAGCGCGCCCTCGGCGGAGATGATCGCGCCGCCGCGGAGGTCGGGTGACATCTCGGTCAGGTAGGCGAGGGCAGCTGCCGCCGCGTCGCCGATCTCGGCCTTTTCCACACCGCTCGTCTCACCGTCGGGCATCTCGGCCAAAATAGCGACCCGTGTCCCTGGCCCGAGCCTCCTGGATCACCGTCGTCTCGATCTGCGCGATCGCCGTGGTCCTCTTCGCGATCAGCGGCTACACCGGCTACTCGATCACCGTAGGCGCCGTCGGCCTTGCCGCAGCCGTCAACCTCCTCCCCAGCCCCTAAGCCCGGCGGCGGGACGAAAGCGTCCCTAAAACGTCCCTGCATGGCGTGAAATCAGCCCACCGGCCCCCTGGTTAGCCGGCGCGGAAGGGACCGGAGCGGGCTCGCTCCGGATCGCGCAGGGAGGTCTCGGGCTCGGCGTGGATCAGCACCTCGGCGCGGGGGATGTCAGCCTCGATCGAGTCGCGCATCGCGTGGGCCAGCTCGTGCGCCCGCTCGAGGCTGGTGCCGGAGCGGTACTGGACGTGGAGGTCGATGTAGCGCCGGCTGCCGGCGCGGCGGGCGCGCAGCTTGTGGTAGCCGGCCACCTCGGTGGTGCGGGCGGCGGCGATCGCCGCCTCGATCCTGTCCATCTCGTCGTCGGGAAGCGCTTCGTCGACGAGCACCCCCGAGGACCGCCGCACGATCCTGATCCCGGCGAGCACGATCGCGCCGGCGACCGCCAGGGCGGTGATCGAGTCGAAGGCGGCGTTGCCGGTGATCTGCACCAGGGCCAGCCCGACGAGCACCCCGGCGGAGGTCATCGCATCGGCCCGCAGGTGCGCCGCGTCGCCCTCGAGCGCCGGCGATTCGTGGGCCTTTGCCTGGCGCGAGAGGACGCTGGAGACGCCGAGGTTGGCCAGCACCGAGAAGCCCATCACCGCCATGCCGACTCCGAGCGTCTCGACCTCGGCGCCGACGACGAGCCGGTGGGTCGCCTCGTAGATGATGATCGCCGCGCCGAGCAGGATCAGCAGCCCCTCGATCGTCGCCGCCAGGCTCTCGACCTTCTCGTGGCCGTAGGGGTGATCGGCATCGGCGGGCTCGTCGGCCTTGCGCACCGAGACGAAGGCGACGACCGAAGCGACGAGGTCGATCAGCGAGTGGATCGCCTCGGTGAGGATCGCGATCGAGCCGGTGATCGCCCCGGCGGCAAGCTTGATCGCGATCAGCAGCGCGTTGGAGGCGATCGAGAGCGCCGCCGCACCGCTCTTGGTGCGGATCATCGCCCGCTCGGCGCCGCCTCGCCGGCACCGAGGTGCGCGGCCAGCAGCCGCGCGGCGCGACCGCGATGGCTGATCTCGTTCTTCTCGGCCTGGCTCAGCTCCGACATCGTGCGCTGATCGTCGACCCCGGTCGCGTCCGGGACGAAAGCCGGGTCGTAGCCGAAGCCACCCTCGCCCCGCGGCTGCTCGATCAGGCTGCCCTCGCAGCGGGCCTCGAAGACCCGCTCGGCGCCGTCGGCCTCGACCAGCGCCAGCGCGCAGTGGTAGGCGGCGCGGCGGTCATCGCCGGCACCGGCGACCTCGCGCAGCAGCTTCGCCAGGTTCTCCTCGTCGGTAGCGCCCGGGCCGCCGTAGCGGGCGGAGTGAATGCCCGGCCGGCCGCCAAGCCCGGCCGCCTCGATCCCGGAGTCGTCGCCAATCGCGGCATCGCCAGTGGCGGCGTGCGCCGTGCGGGCCTTCTCCAGGGCGATCTCGGCGAAGGACTCGCCCTCCTCCGGCGGCAGCTCAACCCCCTCGGGCAGTGGCACCAGCGCGAAGTCGGGCAGCAGGGCGCGCATCTCGCGCAGCTTGTGCTTGTTGGCGGTGGCGAAGATCAAATTGGCGCTGCCCATCGGAGCTAACCGCCGGCAACTTGGTCTTGCACGCCCCGCAGGCGGGAGATGCCCAGGTCGGCGAGGCCGAGCAGCTCGTCGAGCGAAGCGCGCGAGAGCGGCGTGCGCTCCGCCGTCGCCTGCACCTCGACCAGGCCGCCATCGCTGGTCATCACCACGTTGGCGTCGACCTCGGCGGTCGAGTCCTCGGAGTAGTCGAGATCGCAGAGGGCCCGGCCGTCAACCATGCCGACGCTGACCGCCGCGACCGAGCCGTTCAGCGGCATCGCCTCGATCTCACCCGCGTCGAGCAGTTTCTGGAAGGCGAGGCGCAGGGCGACGTAGCCGCCGGTGATCGCCGCGCAGCGAGTGCCACCGTCAGCCTGCAGCACGTCGCAGTCGACGTAGACGCTGCGTTCGCCCAGGGCCTTGAAGTCGACGACCACGCGCAGCGAGCGCCCGATCAGGCGCTGGATCTCGACCCCGCGCCCGTCCTGCTTGCCCTTGGCGATGTCGCGCACCTTGCGATCGCCGGTCGAGGCCGGCAGCATCGCGTACTCGGCGGTCACCCAGCCTTTGCCGCGCCCCTGCATCCAGCGCGGCACGGTGCCGTTGACCGAGGCGGTGCAGATGACCCTCGTCCTGCCGAGCGTAATCAGCGCCGAGCCGTCGGCGGTATCGACGAACCCGGGGTCGATCGAGACGGGGCGGATGTCGGCCGGCGCCCGGTCGTAGCTGCGCGATGCTGGCATCCCGGGAGTCTAAGGCCCTTGGTCAGCGACGGCTCGGCGGCCGCTCAACGCGGAAGGGCCGCGTTTTATCGCGACCCTTCCTGCCCACTGGGGTAGCCCTTTGACGCCGGGACTGGACCGGGCGCCTGCCGAGCTTGCGGCGAGAGCATAGGCCCATATCCCCTGATCAGTCAAGAATCTCTACATAAACAGACGGGGTTTATTGCCAGCGGCGCGACCCTACGCCTCCGGCAAGACGCGCAGGCCGCGCTGGCTGAAGTGGGCGTCGAAAGCGAACGCCTCGCTGGCGCCGTCGCGCTCGAGCAGGGCAAACGAGGTGGCGTCGACATAGCTCCAGCGCTTGTCGTCGTGGCGCTCGAGGATCTCCCAGGCCCGTTCCTCGGTGGGCCGATCCAGGTGGACCAGATCGATCGCGCTGCCGGCGCGGAAGCGCCGCCCCCACTCGATCGCTTCAGCGCGGCCGACCCGGACCATCAGCGCCGTGTAGGTCTCGGCGAATACGTAGTTCGAGGTAAAGAGCGCGACCCCCTCGGCGATCAGGCCGGCCAGCGCCGTGCGCGCCCGCTCGTGCTCGGCCTCCGAGGAATTGCGCAGCGCGACGAAGGCGCTGGTGTCGACGAATACCGACTTCATCGACCGTATATGTCGTGATCGAGGGTGCTGACGCTGGTCCCCTCGCGACCCTTGCCGGGCGCCTCGTCGACGAGGTAGCTCAGCAGCGGGTCGGCAGTGGGACTGACACCCCGAACCCGCTCGGCGTCGATCAGCTCGCGCACGACCGCGGCGATGCTGCCCGCCTCACCGGCGCGCTGCTGCAGCCAGCGGTACTGGCCCTCGTCGAGATATAGCTGGGTTCGATGCTTCATGCTGGAATACAGCATACGGTCCAATCCGGACGGAATCCGATCGACGGGGATCCGCACGGAATCGACCAACCGGCCCAGGGCTGGCGCGGGAATCGGGGCGACCACCGCGGGCCGCCCCTCCTCCAACCTCATTTGAACGCCACCTTGTCGACCGCCTCCTTGATCTTGTTGACGATCACGTCGGCCAACTCGGTGCCCTGCTTGCCGTTGAAGCCCTTCATCGCTGCCACCATCCCGACCATCAGCAGTGATACGAGCAGGATCAGGCCGACGTACTCGACCGTCCCCTGCCCCTTCTCGCCGCCGACCAGATCGCGGATCGCAAGCAGCCGCCGTTCGACAGCCGCGTGCACGTAGCCCATCGCCAGGTAGAACATCGAAGCCTCCATTCGCTGTTGGGAGGCCAATGCTCGGGGGCGCCGGCGCGCCGATCTAGACCTGGGTGAAACGAGTCTGTGACAGATCAGCGGTCAAACGCCTGCCTGGCCGCCTTCACCTGCCCGTGCCCCGCCGCCGGGCGCCGTGGATACCCTCAGCCAGGTGCGCGTGCTGGTCGTCACCAACTTCGTGCCCGACGCCTCCGCCCCGCAGCGGGGGCGGTGGGTGCGCGACCAGGTGGAGGAGGTGCGGCGGCGCGGGGTCGAGGTCGAGGTCTTCAGCTTCCCCCCCGGCTCACGCCAGTACATCCCCGCGACGCGACGGCTGCGGCGGCTGCTGCGGCGGCAGCGCTTCGACCTCGTCCACGCCCACTACGGCCTGCCCGGCTGGTGCGCGCGCCTGGCCGGGGCGCGGCCCCTGCTGGTCAGCTTCCACGGCACCGACGTGCGCCACTGGCTGGTCGGGGCGCTCTCGCGGCGGCTCGCCTGGCGCGCCGACCTCGTCGCCGCCGTCTCGCGAGCGCTGTACGGCCCCGAGGACGGCCGGCCCGGGCTGCCGGCGGTGCCGGGCTCCGTGGTCCTTCCCTGTGGGCCGGACCTGAGCCGCTTCCGCCCCCTGCCGCGGGCCGAGGCGCGCCGCCAGCTCGGCCTCGACCCCGACGCCCCGCTGCTGTTCTTCCCGGCAAACCCCGCCCGCCCCGAGAAGCGCCACGACCGCGCGGCCGAGCTGGCGCAGGCCTGCGGCGTGCGCCTGCTTAGCGGCGGCTCGATCGATCCCGACCAGATGCCGCTCTGGGTCAACGCCGCCAACGCGGTCCTCGTCACCTCCGATTACGAGGGCTTCGGCCTCGCCGCCCTCGAGGCGCTCGCCTGCGACGTGCCGGTCCTCTCGACGCCGGTCGGCGTCGCTCCCTACGCCCTCGGCGGCGTGCGCGGCGCCCTGTGCGCGCCCTTCGAGCTCGCGGCCTGGCAGGCGGCTGCCCGGCCCCTGCTGGAGTCGCCGGACCCCCGGGTCAAGGGCGCCGCCCGGGCCGCCACGCTCTCCGCGGCGCGGATGGCGGAGCGGACGATCGAGGCCTACCGCGACGTCCTCGCCAGCGCGTAATAGATTGAGCGCAATGAGCGAGTCATCAGGCCAGCCGGGCAGCGCCGACCTCAGCGCACAGGTGGAGATGGCGAAGCGGCGGCTGGAGGAGGCCGCGGCCGCCGCCAGCACCGCCGAGCGGCGGGTCGCGGCTGAGATCGAGGCGCTGGAGACGGACCTCGAGAAGGAGCGCGCCCAGGCCTCGGTGGCGCTGGAGGAACTGCGCGCGGCCCACGCCGAGGAGCTGCTGCGCGAGCGCGAGGCGAAGGATCGGGTCGTGGCCGAGGCCGAGGGCCGGCTTGCCGAGATCGAGACGCAGGCCGCAGCGGCGGAGGAGCGCATCGAGGCGGCGGAGAAGCGCGCCGCCAAGGCAGAGGGCGCGATCGCCGACGAGCGGGCGCGGGCGCGGGAGGCGGCAGCCGCCTGGCTGCGCGGTCAGGTCGAGGCAATTCGTCGAGAGGCGGGGCGATAGCGCCCAGCGTCGAGTTCGACGTCGTCGTCGTCGGCGGCGGCGCGGCCGGTCTCTGGACGGCGCTGCGCGCGGCCGAGGGGGGCGGCAGAGTCTGCCTGGTCTCGCGCACCCCGCTCTCCCAGAGCGCCAGCTTCTGGGCCCAGGGCGGGCTGGCCGCCGCCCTCGAGCCGGGCGATTCGCCGGCCCAGCACGCCGCCGACACGATCGCCGCCGGGCGCGGGCTCTGCCGGCCCTCCGCGGTGCAGGTCCTGGTCGACGAGGCCCCGGAGGCCGTGCGCGAGCTGCGCTCGCGCGGGGTCGCCTTCGACTTAGAGCCCGACGGCGAGCTCTCCCTGGGCCTTGAGGGGGGCCACACCCGGCGCCGCATCGTCCACTCGGGCGGCAGCGCGACCGGCCACGAGATCACCTCGAAGCTGGCGGCGATGGTCGCCGCCGAGTCGCGGATCGAGGTGCGAGAGCACACCTCGGCGACGGCGCTGTGGAGCGACGGCGAGCGCTGCCACGGGCTGCTAACCGACAGCGAGCGGCTCGGCGCCGCGGCAACCGTGCTGGCCACCGGCGGCGCCGCGGCGCTGTGGCGACGGACCTCCAACCCCTGGGGAGCGATCGGCGCCGGGCCGACGATGGCGATCGCGGCCGGCGCCGACCTCGCCGACCTCGAGTTCTGCCAGTTCCACCCGACCGCCCTCTTCCAGCCGGGCACCCGCTTCGACGGCCAGCTGATCACCGAGGCGGTGCGGGGCGAGGGAGCGACGCTGCTCGCCGCCGACGGGCGCCGCTTCACCGACGAGCTGGCGCCGCGCGACGCGGTCACCGCGGCCATCCTCGACCGGCTCGACGCCGACGGCACGACGGCGGTGATGCTCGACCTGCGCGGCCTCGACCCGGCCCGGTTCCCCAACGTCTTCGCCTCCCTGGTCGAGGCGGGGCTGGACCCGGCAACCGAGCCGGTACCGGTCGCCCCCGCCGCCCACTACACGATGGGCGGAGTCGAGGTCGACCTCGAGGGCCGCTCCTCCCTGCCTGGCCTCCTTGCCGTCGGCGAGTGCTCCTGCACCGGCCTTCACGGCGCCAACCGCCTCGCCTCCAACTCGCTCAGCGAGTGCTTCGTCTTCAGCGCTCGCGCAGCGGCGGCGGCGCTGGCGGAGCAGAGAACGGCCGCGCCGCCCGAGCCCGGCGAGCTGCGCTTCCAGCCGCCGAGCAAGGCGACCCGCGAGGCGGTCTGGCGCCTGGCCGGGCCGATGCGCCGCCCCGAGCAGCTGCGCGAGCTGCTCGCCGACCCCTACCCGCTCGCCACCGCGATAGCGACCTGCGCGCTGGAGCGCCGCGAGTCCCGCGGCGGCCACCTCCGTGCCGACTTCCCCGGCATCGACCACGACCTCGACGGCGTCCACATCGTCCTCGGCCCGGACGGCAAGGTCCGCCACGAGCGGTGGAGCTGACCCGCTTCCCGCCCCGTGGCGAGGGGAGCCACGACCGCAACAGGTAGCGTCGAGCCCGTGCTGCTCGGTGTCGACGTAGGCGGGACCTTCACCGACGCCGTCGTCATCGACGGCGGGCAGATCCACACGGCGAAGCTGCCGACGACGCCGGACGATCAGTCGCGGGCGGTGATCGAGGCGGTCGCGGAGGTGCTGCGCCGGGCCGGCGCCGCCAGCGCCGAGGTCGAGGCCTTCGCCCACGGGATGACCGTCGGCACCAACGCCCTGCTGGAAGAACGCGGTGCCCGCACCGCGCTGATCTCGACCCGCGGCTTCTCCGACCTGCTCGAGATCGGCCGCCAGGACCGCCCCCAGCTCTACCGCCTCTGCGCGCCGAAGCCAGCGCCGCTGATCGAGCCCGAGCTGCGCTTCGAGGCGAACGAGCGGATCGGCCCCGGCGGAGTCATCGAGCCACTTGGCGACGACGAGCCGCAGCGCCTGGTCGAGCTGCTGCGCGAATCCGGGGCCGAGGCGGTCGCCGTCTGCCTGCTCTTCTCCTACCTCGACCCCAGTCACGAGCGGCGCATCGCCGAGCACCTGCGCCGCCAGCTCCCCGGCCTGCACGTCTCCGCCTCCCACGAGGTGCTGCCGCGCTTCCGCGAGTACGAGCGCTGCTCGACCACCGCCATCGACGCCTACCTCTCCCCACTGCTCGGCCGCTACCTGGGCCGGCTCGGCGGCGCGGCCGCAGCGGCCGGCCTGCCGCGGCCGCTGGTGATGCAGTCCTCCGGCGGGGTCGCCAGCGCCGAGGAGGCGGCGCGGGCCGGCGCCTGGAGCGTGCTCTCCGGCCCGGCCGGCGGGGCGATCGGGGCCGGGCTGATCGCCCGTGCCTGCGGCGACGGCAACGCCCTCGGCCTCGACATGGGCGGCACCTCCTGCGACGTCTGCGTGATCGAGGGCGGCGAGGTGCGGCGGACCGACTCGCGCACGGTCGGCGGCCGCGTGATCCAGCTGCCGATGGTCGACGTGCATACCGTCGGCGCCGGCGGCGGCTCGATCGGCTGGCGCGACGGCGGCGGCGCCCTGCGCGTCGGCCCGCGCTCGGCCGGCGCCAAGCCCGGACCGGCTTGCTACGGGGGCGGCGGCACCGAGCCGACGGTGACCGACGCCAACCTGCTGCTCGGCCGCCTCGCCGCCGATTCGAAGCTGGCCGGCGGCGTATCGCTGGACGTCGACGCGGCCCGCAGCGCGATCGGCGCCCTGGCCGCCTCGCTCGGCCTCGGCGAGATCGAGACGGCCGAGGGCATCGTCCGCATCGCCAACCAGGAGATGGCGCGGGCGCTGCGCGTGGTCACGGTCGAGCGCGGCGTCGACCCGCGCCGCTTCGCCCTGCTCCCCTTCGGCGGCGCCGGGCCGATGCACGCCGCCGCGATCGCCGCCGAGCTCGGCATCGAGCGCATCCTCTGCCCGCGCGCCGGCGGCGTGCTCTCGGCGCTGGGGCTCTGCGCCTCCGATCGCCGTCGCGACACCGCGCGCACCGTGATGCTGAGCGGCGCTGACTTCAGCGCCGAGCGGATCGCCGCCGAAGTGGATGATCTGGCCGCCGGGCTCGGGGCCGAGGCCGGCGCCGAGGCCGCCGTCGTCTACGAGCTGCGCTACGCCGGGCAGGCGTTCGAGCTGCCGGTTCCCGGCACCACCCGGCCCGAGCCGGCCGACCTCGCCGAGCGCTTCGCCGCGGCCCACGAGGAGCGCTACGGCTACCGCGACCCGGAGGGCGAGGTGGTGCTCGTCCACATCCGCTTGGCGATGGTCACCCGCAGCGCTCGGCCGAAGCTCGCCGCGGCCCCCGACGGCCAGCTCGACCAAGGCTCCCGCGCAGTCCGCTTCGAGGGCGAGTGGATGCAGGCGCCGGTGCTGCGCGGCGAGCTGCCGGTCGGCTTCAGCGTCGATGGCCCGGCGGTCTTCGAGCTGCCCGAGGCGACGTTCGCGCTGCCGCCGGGCTGGCGGGCCGCGGTCGACGGGACGGGCACGATCCGGGCGGAGGTCGAGCAATGAGGGCGGTCGGCTTCTCGGCCTCCGTATGCGCCACCGACGCGCCGACGGGGACGCGATGACCGCCCTCGACCCGATCTCGCTGCAGGTGATGATCGGCGGGCTGCGGGCCGCCTGCGATGAGATGGGCGCGGCGCTGATCCGCTCGGCCTACTCGGCCAACATCAAGGAGCGCCACGACTGCTCGACGGCGATCTTCGACGCCGCGCGGGGAGCTGGTGATGCAGGCCGAGCACATCCCGGTGCACCTCGGCTCGATGCCCGACGCCGTCGCCGCCGTGCTGGATATGGAGCAGCGGCCGGGAGCGTCGTGGATCCTCAACGACCCCTACCGCGGAGGCACCCATCTGCCCGACATCACCCTGATCTCGCCCGTCTTCGCCGGCGACGGAGCTGATCGGCTTCGCCGCCTGCCGCGCCCATCACGCCGACGTCGGCGGGCCGACGCCGGGCAGCATGCCGGCCGGCTCGACGCGGCTCGAGGAGGAGGGCGTCGTGATCCCGCCGACCCGCGCCGACCCCGGCACGCTGGCCGAGCTGGCCTCGCGAGATGCGCTTCCCGACCAGCGCCTCGCCGACCTCCGCGCCCAGGCGGCGGCGAACCGGATCGGCGCCCTGCGCCTGGCCGAGCTCGCTCAGCCGCCACGGCCTCGAGCGGCTGCGCCTCGGCATGGACGAGATCCTCGCCTACGCCGAGCGCCGCACCCGCGCCGCCCTGGCGGCGCTGCCCGACGGCTCCTACAGGGCCGAGGACGTGCTCGAAGACGACGCCCGGGGCGGGGCCGACGACGCGACCCTGCGGGTCGAGGCGACGATCGATCGCGATCGCCTCAGGCTCGACTTCAGCGGCACCGACGCCCAGGTCGAGGGCAACCTCAACTGCCCGCTCTCGGTGACCAAGTCGGCTGCCTTCTTCGCCGTGCGGGCGCTGACCGATCCGGACGCGCCGCCCTCCGCCGGCGCCCACCGGCCGATCGAGGTGATCGCGCCGCGGGGCTGCCTGCTCAACGCCCGGCCCCCGGCCGCGGTCGCGGCCGGCAACGTCGAGACCTCCAGCCGCATCGCCGACCTCGTCATCGAGGCCCTCTCCGGCGCCCGGCCGGTCCCGGCGCAGGGCCAGGGGACGATGAACAACCTGACCCTGGCGGGCGAGGGCTTCACTTACTACGAGACGCTGGGCGGCGGCCAGGGGGCCTGCCCGGACGCCGACGGCCCCAGCGCGATCCACGTGGCGATGTCGAACACGCTCAACACTCCGGTCGAGGCGCTGGAGAGCGAATTCCCGCTGCGCGTGCGCGAGCTCTCGATTCGCCACGGCAGCGGCGGCGCGGGTCGCCATCGCGGCGGCGACGGCATCGTCCGCGAGATCGAAGCGCTGGCGCCGATGCGCTACTCGCTGATCGGCGAGCGCCGCCGTCACCCGCCCCGCGGTCGCGACGGCGGCGAGGACGGCGCGCCCGGGCGCGATCTGCGTGGCGGCGAGCCAATACCCGGCAAGGCGGAGGGCGATTTGCGCCCCGGAGAATCGATTCGGATAGAAACCCCGGGCGGTGGCGGGCACGGGAGTCAGTGATCTTCGTCACATATTTGGCGATCCAGCCAGACTCGTCTAGAATGCCCGAAGTCGGGCGGGCTTCTCACCTGGTATGGGGTCCGAGGCGTCCCCTCCCAGCTGTTCTCAACCCACCTTTCTCTAGGTAAGACTTCAAATGCCGATCGCTTTCAAGGAATGGGCCGTAACGGTCCGTGCACTCGCCGAGGGCGAGCAATTGCTGACCCTGCGCAAGGGAGGCATCCGCGAGGAGAACAAGCACTTCGAGCTCGAGCACGAGCGCTTCTTCCTCTACCCCACCTTCGATCACCAGCAGAACAACCTGGTGCGCGAGTCCCACCACCCCGAGCTTGGCCGCGCGCTCGAGGAGGGTGTCTGGCCCGACGAGGAGCCGCCCCCCGGGGCGCTGATCCAGGACGGCGGCATCTCGCAACCCGAGCGGGTGCGACTGCGCGCCTGGGCTGAGGTCACCGATCACATCACGGTCGTCGACCCCCGCGTCGTCGACGGCCTCTCCCCTTATTACGTCTGGACCCCGGACTACGCCGAGAAGCGGCTCAACTGGAAGCGCCGCCACCCTCTGCACATCCTGCTGCTGCGGGTCCATCGCATCCCGCGCCCGGTAACGGTCCGCGTCCGCGAGGAGTACCACGGCTGCCGCACCTGGGTCGAGGTCGATCGCGAACTGCCCTTCGAGGGCACCCCGGTAATGGCCGACGAGGAGTACGACCGCGCCCGCGCGGAGATCCTCGGAGTATGCGGCCAAGCCGAGCCCGTCCTCGTCTAAGGCTCTCTGGCCGGCGCATATCTGCGTCCTCGGTCGCTTGCGTGCCAAGGCACGCTGCGCTTCCTGCGTCCTTGATCTGCTTGTCCAGAGAGCCTTAGTAGGCTCGTTTTTTATGCCGTGGGTCGAGACCGAATCGCTGAGCTTTACCGCGCGGCACGACAGCGGTGACACCGCTTTTGCTGAGCGGACGCTGGACCGGATGGAGGAACTGCGGCTGCGGCTCGAGGACCGCTTCGAGCGGGTGCCGGGTGAGATCACGGTCGTCATTCACACCAACCCGGCCTGGCTGGCGATGGCCCACCCCTTCCTGCCGGCGGCGCGCTGGTCGGCGGCGCCGGCCGGCCGGCGCTACCTGGCCGGCTGGGCGATGTCGACCGAGCTGCACGTGCTCAACGACCCCCACATGGAGCGGCGCGCCGCCGGCGACGACTCGCGCGAGGCGCTGCGGGGCACGGCCGAGCGCCTCTACGCCCAGCTCGTCGTCGCCGCCAACAACCCGGCGCTGCCGCCCTCCTGGACGCCGCGGCGCTTCGCCCGCTACCTGCAGTGGGCCTGGCTGGTCGAAGGCGGCGCCCAGTACTTCGCCCGCCAGGTCGGCCTCTACCGGGCGGCGGTGATCCGCCGCCTGCGCGAGAGCTCCCGGCCGTCGTTTCCGCCCTCGCGGCGCGATGCGGTGATCCTCGGCGGCACGATCTTCGACCTGCTCGAGGTCGAGCGCGGCCCGGAGGCCTGCGAGCGCCTCTCCCTGAACCTGCTCCCCGGCGGCGCGACGCCGACGCTCGAAGCCGCCTTCGAAGCCCGCATCGGCGAAGTCGAGAGCGCCTGGCGCGACTACCTGCGCGAGATCAATCGCCCGAGCCTGGACTAGCCGAGGCGCCGGGAGTGCCTTTGAGCACCGCGCGGGCGTCCTCCACAGCCGCCTCGGGCACGAAGACGTGGCGAGGGCCGGCGGCGAGGAAGTCGGGGTTGTCCATGCCGGCCCGCTTGAGCATGCTGGGGATGCCGTGATCGGCGAGCAGGCCCTGGATCATCTCCGCCTCCATCTGGTTCTGACCGAAGGCGACCTTGACCAGTTTGCCGCTACTCGAGGATGAGCTCGGCATCGGCGATCTTCAGATCTTTGAGCCAGTAACCCTTGACCTCGGGGGCCTCAGCGTCCTGCAGCGAGATGATCAGCCAGATCGCGTCGGGCCAGCTGACCGCCTGGTTGACGTCGGTCTGCGAGGGATAGGCGGCGCTCTTGGTGTGCGAGTGGTAGATCGCCAGCAGCTCGCCGCCGTCCCCTTCGATTGCCTTGAGCGCGTTGTACTGGCCCTGCGGGTCCATCTCGAAGCGCAGCGGGCTGGCGGCCGAGTTGACGACCGGGATCACCGCGCCGGCCTCGCCATCGGCGCCGCCGACCATCCCGCAGCACTCGTTGGGCAGGTCCGCCTGAGCGTGGGCAACCATCTCGTCGATCAGCCTCTGGGAGATCCGCATCGTCGCCAGCGAGGCTAGCGAAGCCGCGGCTGGGGGTCGCCGCCGGGGGAGCCCGACCTCGCGTCCCGACGAGGTCCCCGGCGGCTCAGGCGCCCGGCGCGGGGGAAGCGGTGGCCTGCCGGAACGCCCACCAGGCCGGCTTCGCCTCGCCGGCCGCGTCGAAGAGGCCGCCGTACTGGCAGAAGACGCAGTGCGGATCCGCCGCCGGGGCGTCCTGCCAGGTGAACCAGTCGACGCCGGCGAGGCGCCAGCGGCTGCGGTTCTCGACGATGAGGCCGAGCGCCTTGCGCACGAACGCGGCCTGCCCGTGGGGGCCCTTGTCGAAGGGGTTCGGGAAGGCTCCGTCGGAGGCGACGCCAAGCTCGGTCAGCTGCAGCGGGGTGCGGCCGTCGCCGGCTTCCCTCATCACCGCGCGGACGAAGCGGATCTGCCTCCCCACCCAGGCCACGTAGGGGGCGTACGGGTGCAGCGCGACGACGTCGAAGTCGCGGCGAGCGCCGGGGACCTCGTACAGCCGCCGCAGGAACGCCCACGGCGTGATGCCGGCCTCGACCGGCGCGACCCCGGCGGCGAGGATCGTCGCCCCTCGGTCGGCGCCGCGGATGACGCGCGCCGAGAGCCGCAGCAGCCTCGCGTACCCCGGCGGCGATGGCCGCGGCCGCCAGAAGAGCAGGTAGTTGGGCTCGTTCCAGATCTGCCAGCGGCGGATCGGAATGTCCCGCTCGCGCCCCCGCCAGAAGCTCCCGTCCGGGCCGTAGCGCCGCACCAGCTGCCCCAGCAGGGACGCCCAGGCGCGCCAGGCCCTGGCCGAGCCCAGCGGCGGCCGCGCCGGGTCGCCGGTCAGCCAGGTCGGCGACCCGTAGACGAAGGGAAGCACGCGAATGCCCGCTTCGGCTGCGCGGCCTACCGTTTCGTCTAGGGCGGCGAAATCGTAGGCGCGCGGCCGCGGCTCGACCCGGAACCATTCGACCGGGACCCGAACCGTGCCGACGGCGCCACGCATGCGAGCGAAGTCATCGCTGGACGGCGGCGCCTGCGGGACGACGCCGAAGAACTCGCGCGGCGGGCCGGGCTTTGCCAGCGAGGCGGGAGCCAGGGCGAGCGCCGACAGCAGCACGGCTGCCGACGCCCGCAGGGCGAAGCGACGACGCGGCAACGGCTACTGCCGGATGCGGTTGCGGCCCGGCCCGCCGTCGAGGCGATCCTGTCCGGGCCCGCCGCAGATCAGGTCGTTGCCGCCACGGCCCTTGACCCTGTCGTTGCCGGCCAGGGCGGCGATCACGTCGCGGTGGCCGGTGCCCTTCAGCGCCTCGCCGCGGCGGCTACCGACGATGGTCGCCTTGTGGCCCATGCAGCGCACGCCGCTGTCGCCTCCGTGGAAGCGCAGCAGGACCGGTCGCCAGGAGGTGCAGGAGCGGAAGCATTCGGCCCCTTCGCCCAGCACGACGACGCGGCCGGTCGACTGCAGCGCCATCGCATCGACCTCGGCGATGCCGCCGATCGCGAAGCGCTGCTGCCAGCCACCGGCGAAGGTGCGGTCCGGGCGCCCGTTGCCGAGCCGGCGCATCACCCAGAGCGACGTGTTCAGATCGCCGGCCGCATCGACGGTGCCGCCGAGCACGAGGCGCCCCGCGTCATCCATCACGGCGTGGTCGAGCGAGCCGGCGCTGGGCCCGAGCGAGACGATCCCGCCGCGGCCAAACTTGCGGTCCGGGCGCCCGTTTTCGAGCAGGCGGGCGATGAAGCTGATCAAGCCCTGCTGCCCCCGAACCGGGTGGCTGCCCATTACGTAGAGCTTGCCGTTGTCAAGCGGCACGATCTCGCTCAGCGAGGTGGACGAGCCGGCGCCGACCTGGCTGGAGAAGCCGCCGTCGAGGCTGCCGTCCGGGAAAAAGCGAGCGACGACGGCGCGGCCGCGACCAAAGCAGCATTCGTCGACGCCGACGACGGCCCGCCCCGCGGGGTCGATGGCGAGAGCGACGGGCTGGTCGTTGGGCAGCAGGTTCGTGGCCACGCTGCCCTGCTGGCCGAAGCCGGGATCGGGGGCGCCGTTGGACAGGTAGCGAGCGAGCAGCAGGTCGGTGGCCCCGCTGGATGCACTTCCCCGCTGCACGCTGCCGGCGACGACGATCTTGCCATCGGCCTGGAGCGCGACCTCGGCCGCCGCCTCGATCCCGCCGAGGTCGGTCGTGACCTTGCCCGCCTGGCCGAAGCCCGGGTCGGGGGTGCCGCTGGGGCCAAGCCGGAAGAGGGCGACGTTGCTTTCGGTCGAGGTGGCCAGGACGACGTTGCCGCTGCCGTCGGCGGCGATCGAGCCGGTGGGAAGGCCGCTTTCCAGGGTCGTCGGCACCTGGATCGAGATGACCGCCCTGCCGCCCGAGCCATAGGCGAAGTCACGGAAGCCGTCGTGGCTGTAGCGAGTGACGGCGAAGAGGCATTCCGGCTGTTTCGGGCAGGCTTCGCTGAGCACGAAGAGTTCGTCCTGCGGCCCGACGGCCGTGTCGACGACCCGCTCGGTGAACTGGGGGACGTCGAGGGCTGGCGAGATGCCGGCGAACCCCCTCTGGCCGAAGGTCTGGTCGAGATCAGCCGGGGCCGCGACCGCGAGCCCGGCCGTCGCCGCCAGGCAACCGCAGATCAATATCAACGCTGAGACAAACCGCCCTGCCTTCAAGAACATCTCCCCCTCTGCTCAGGTTTTACTTGGCCAACTTCTTCGGCCGCTCAAACACCGAGCAGTGGGCGAGTTGCGGTTCCGTGCCGGCCTGGGGCTACCACCAAACCGTGGAATCGAGGTTTTCGATCTCCTCGATCGGCTTGGTGTAGACGCCCGAGGAAAGGTACTTCCAGCCGTCGTCAGGAATCAGGAAAACCACGTTGCCGCCGTCGAGCTCGCCGGCGATGCGGGCGGCGATCGCGGCGATCGCGCCGGAGGAGACGCCGGCGAAGACGCCCTCCTCGTCGAGCAGGCGCTTGGTCCAGACGATCGCGTCGCGGTTGGAGACCATGATCTTGCGGTCGAGGATCGAGATGTCGATGATCGGAGGGATGAAGCCGTCGTCGAGCGAGCGCAGGCCGTCGACCATCTCGCCCTGCATCGGCTCGGCGGCGACGATCAGCGTCTCGGGGTTCTCCTCCTTGAGCCGCCGGCCGTTGCCCATCAGCGTTCCGCCGGTGCCGAGGCCGCCGACGAAGGCGGTCACCTCGTCCAGCTCCTCGAGGATCTCGACCGCCGTGCCGTTGTAGTGAGCAAGCGGATTGGCCTCGTTGCCGTACTGGTAGGGCATGTAGTAGCCGGGGTCCTGGGACATCTCCAGCGCCACCTCGACCGCGCCGTTGGAGCCCTTGGCGCCCTCCGAGTAGACGATCTCCGCCCCGTACATCTTCAGCAGCTGGGTGCGCTCCTCGGTGACGTTGTCGGGCATCACCACCTTCAGCGGGTAGCCCTTGCGGCGGCAGATCATCGCCAGCGCGATGCCGGTGTTGCCCGAGGTCGGCTCGAGGATCGTCTGCCCGGGCCCGATCAGCCCACCGGCCTCGGCGGCCTCGATCATCGACTTGGCGACGCGGTCCTTGACCGAGCCGGTCGGGTTGTGGCCCTCGAGCTTGGCGTAGATGCGGACGTCGGGATTCGGCGAGAGCCGCGGCAGCTCGACCAGCGGCGTGTTGCCGATCGACTCGACGATGTTGCCAAAGCGCCCGCCGCAGGGCCGATTTAGAAGCTCTCCCGACACTTCAAAAAGTATAGCCAGGGTCAGCGAGGGTAGTGGGTCAGTTTGGTTTGAACGGTTAGGCTCGCTCCATGCGTTGGGCGGCGCTGGCGACGTTGGTGATCACGGCAGGACTCTTGATTGCTGGCTGCGGCGACACAGGCGCCAGTGAAGAAGAACTCCACGATGCCTACAAGCGGGGCTACTCGGCCGGGGAAGACACCGGGCGCATTCGGGCTGAAGCTTCAGCGGAAGAAGAATGGGAAGTCGGGTACGACGCGGGCTACAGCGATGGCGAAGAAGAAGCCTTCGAACTCGAACAGGAATTCGAAGACGAAGAAAGTAGCCGAGAACTAGATCGCGAAATCGAAGCCGAAGAAACTCAGCGCGAAGCCGAAGAAGCCAGCGAAGAAGCCGAAGAAGCGAACGACGCTACCGAAAACCTGGAAGAAGAAATCGAAGCTGAAGAACGCTGCGAACGCTACGGCTACTACTGCTAGCCCTAGTCCAGCAGCGCCGGGATCTCGGCTTCCTGCTTCCTCTGAGCGGCAGCAACTCGCTCGGTACGGCTGAGATCTTGCTGAGGTAAGGACGGAGTCTCCGGGAGCCGATGGGCACCCATGAGATCGGTCCGCCCCTTCGCGATCGCAATGAAGTTGATCCCTGTGCAAAGGAGGGCACCGGCATGACCCAGAGCGGAGCGTTGTTCTATGGGGACAACCTCGACGTTCTTCGTCGATATGTCGATGATGAGAGTGTCGATCTCGTCTACCTCGACCCCCCTTTCAACAGCAATGCCAATTACAACGTCCTATTCGCTGAGCAGGACGGTTCGCGGTCAGCGGCCCAGATAAAGGCCTTCGGCGACACATGGCGCTGGGACCAAAGTGCCGCGAAGGCATATGAGGAAGCCGTGGAGAGTGGCGGGGATGTCTCAAGGGCGATGCGAGCCTTTCGAACCATCCTCGGTGCCAGCAACATGCTCGCCTATTTGGCCATGATGGCGCCCCGCTTGGTCGAGTTGCACCGGGTGCTGAAACCTACGGGAAGTCTTTATTTGCATTGCGATCCGACCGCGAGCCACTATCTAAAGCTGTTGCTCGATTCGGTTTTTGGTCCTCGCTGTTTTCGCTCGGAGATCGTCTGGAAGCGGAGCAGCGCTCACAGCGACACCAAACAGGGTCGGCGAATTCACGGCCACATTCATGACGTGATCCTCTTCTACACGAAGGTAGAGGAATGGACCTGGAATCCGCTCTACACGCCGTACGAGCAGTCCTACATAGATTCAAAGTACAACCAGGTTGAGCCAGGCACGGGTCGCAGGTACCAGCTAGACAACCTGACGGCAGCAAAGCCAGGTGGAGATACCTCGTACGAGTGGCACGGGCGCAGGCCCTACAAAGGCCGTTATTGGGCCTATTCGCGCGAGAAAATGGATCAAATGTTTGAGGAAGGAAAGATCTACCTTCCTGATAAGCCAGGGGCTGTCCCTCGCTTCAGGCGCTTTCTGGACGAACAGCCGGGCGTTCCTTTGCAAGATCTCTGGGCAGACCTTGACCCAATAAACGCCAAGGCCGCCGAGCGCCTTGGCTATCCCACGCAGAAGCCAGAGTCGTTGCTCGAGCGAATTATCGAATCAAGCAGCAATGAAAACGACATAGTGCTTGACCCCTTTTGTGGCTGCGGAACCGCGGTGGCTGTTTCGGAGAAGCTCAACCGCCGATGGATTGGGATCGACATCACCTGTCTTGCTACGCACCTGATCAAGAGCCGGCTTTTTGATGCGTTTGGAGAGGGCATCGACTTCTCTGTAACCGGCGAGCCGACCACATTGGAGGAGGCAGCGCAATTGGCTGCGGAAGACCCGATGCAGTTCGAGGTTTGGGCGCTCGGACTCGTCGGCGCTCGCTCCGAGCAGAAGAAGAAGGGTCGAGACGGGGGCATTGACGGCGAGCTTCTCTTTCACGAGAAGGAGGGGGGCAAGACCCGACGGGTGATCCTCTCAGTCAAATCAGGGAAGACGGGGGTCAGCCATGTTCGAGAATTGCGCGGAGTTATTGAGGAACACAGTGCCGAGATCGGGGTGCTGATAACCATGCGTGAGCCAACAAGGCCCATGCGGGAACTGGCAGCAAGCGCGGGGTTCTATGAATCTGGCTCAGAGGGTGTGGGTACCTGGGGGAAGCATCCCCGCATCCAGATTTTCACGGTTGCCGAGCTGTTGGGGGGAGCGAAGATCGACAAGCCCCCTCGAACCGGCAACCTCACATTCCGGCGAGCTCAGCGAGTCGAACGGAGCCGTAGGCTGCCAAGGACAGAGCCTCTTTTTCGCAATCTCGCAAGCGCGCCGGAGCTAGACCGGATCTTCCAGTCTTCCGGTAAGACCTAGTCCAGCAGCGCCGCGATCTCTTCCAGCGACCAAACGTGATCGGCCACCCCGGCCGCCATCGCCGGAGTCCGGGGATAGCGCTCCTTCAGAGCTTTGTGGGGACGCGCGAAGTTGTAGTGCATGAAGTGCAGGGAAACGGCGTGGGAGAGGTTCTCGATCTTGCGGCTGAACCCGTTGGTCAGCCGAGTGAACCGGCGCATGCCCATCCGCATCGTCAGGTTCTGCCGCTCGACGTAGCTGGTTGAGATCCGGTCGGGATCGGGATCGCCCTTCCGGGGCAGGCGCTTCGTGCCGGTGCAAACAGCCGGGCTGTATTTGCCCGGCTCCCCGCCCGAGACATAGGTCTTGTGGATCTGCGCCCAGTCGACCTGATGGCGGAAGGACGGCCCCACGGTCCCTTCGTACATGCGGTGCCCGTCAGTCGATAGCTGGATGCGGTTAGCCATCCGGCCCGCCAGGTCGGTGAGGAAGACTTCGGCATCGTCGGAGGTCCGCTCTCCGACTAGCCAGGAAGGGACCAGCTTCGTATCGGCGCAGATCGCCGTGAAGGTCCAGACATCGCCGTAGCCCGGCGTGCCCTTGAACTGCTCCGGCACGTTCTTGTTCTTGGCGTAGCAATACGCCCAAATCTCGTCGGCCTCGACCACTTGACAGGGGAGATCGACAAGCACGCCGTCCTGGTACTCGGCGCAGGCTTCCCCGAGATCGGCCAGCAGTTTCGTGATCGTGTTCTTGGCTGCCCCAGTCATACGCACCGTGGCGCGGATGCTGTTGCCCTCGACCAGGCAGCCGACGATCTGGGCGCGCTTCTCGGTGGACAGCCTGTTCATACTGACTATTATGCTTAAGCGGTTACGCATTGTCAAGCAAGGAATCGCGGGACTCGTCCGGCTTAAAAAGACCGTGACCAACCTTCCTCGCTGATAGGCTGGAGGTGCCTGTTATGGGCCGATCCCCCGTCGTCCGCTAGCTTCATCACAAGGTTTACGGACGGCGGGGGCTCTGTTTAACGTCGACCGCCGCGCACGGCTAGGCCACTAAAGGGCAGGTCGACCGTGTCTCTCTCATCTTGCCTAGTCGCTCTTCTCCCCGACGGAGAACACGCTGTCGTCTGAAGGCACCGAAGCGGCTGGTTCAGGCTCGAACTCGTAGACCATTTCAAAGGTCAATTTGGCGAGGTTAAGCCAGCGGTCAGCCGACTCTCGGTCCCACGTAGATCCCCTCGGAAGCTCTTGCAAGAGACCCTGAATAAGTAGCGGGAGCGAGCGAGATCCCTCGGGAACCGTCGGGCTAGCCTTTGGGGCAGCCGTATCAGGGCTCTCCTGCGCTTTCTTTGGTAAATCGTTTGTCGAGTCTTTGGGCGCCAAACGCACGTTTCCTGCGTCGCGCTCGATTAGACCACCGGCTTCCAGGTACTCCAAGACGATGCGGAGTTGCGATTCGTAGTCGGGGCCGGCCTGTGCCGCCTGATCGACAATGCGCAGGGTCTCCTTTTCAGCGAGCGCTCCGAAGCCCAAGCGTGGCAAGAGGGCCTCCCCAAACCAAGATCGTTCGAGAACCGGCGCAAGCTCGTGAGCCGCCCGATCAGCGTCCCATTCATAAGCTTGGGCGAAATTCACAACCTCTTGAGAAGGCACGAACCCGCCCCCAACCCGCTCGACCAAACCGATATCTGCGAAGAACGGGTTGGCGAGGGAGACCGTGTTTTTGGAAAGGCTCACGTAGGGAGCTGTCTCCGCATTCCCCACGACTTTGCGAGAGGGTCCGCTTGCCGCAGCATAGGCTCGGAGGAGGTCCAGTTGCTTGGCGAAAGCAATCCGTGGTGTTGGAAGAATCCTGCGCTTCGTTTTAGGTGCGTCATTCATCTTGATCAGCATCATACACACCGGCCCGACACATGAGTTGACTCAACTCCTACTCAACTGCCACTGAAGTGCCGTGCTCCTCTGATAAGCTGAGCGGCGTCGTCAGCTAGCTGACGATTGCTGGCGGGTAGCTCAATTGGCAGAGCGCGTCCCTGTCACGGATGAGGTTGTGGGTTCGAGCCCCACCCCGCCAGCATCCTTGCAGCGCTTGACGTGCGCAGAAACGGCGCTGCTACTATGGCTTTGTCCGTGACAGGAATGCGTTTGCTCTGCCGGAGTGATTGGCGGCGCAGACTCAAGAAGACCCGCCTCGGGATGGCCTTTCGTAATTCTTCCCGGCGGGTCTTCGCCTTTGAAGGGTCCAAAAAGAATTGAAGGCCTGTCCGAAAGGCTTGGGCCTAGGGGGTTTTCCCCCAGCGAGCTTCGGCAGCCTTCTTGGCGGCCTCGCTCCGTTCCTCAGCGCTCATCTTGGCGGCACGGGCTGCCCCGCCCTTCTTGCCGCCTCTGCGACCCAGAGCGACTGCGGCTGGGTCTTTCCCATCGTCTATCGGAGGCGAGCCATCAGTCGCATCCCCCACGATGGCCGCAGCAAGTCGGTTGAGATCAGCAGGCTTCTTGGACTGCTTGGCCATGCTCAGAGCGTAGCGGGGTCGTCGGGCTTGAACTGCCCGTGCCGAACGTCCCCCGGCTCCCAGACGATGCCCTCGAAGAACGTGCCGGGATTGACTTCGAGTGCCGCCGCCAGCTTGGCGACCGTATCGACGCGAGCCACGCGCAAGCCGCGCTCTAGCTGGGAAACCTCTGTGCGATGCACCGAGGCGCGGAAGCTCACTTCCTCCTGAGACATATCTGCCCGCTTGCGGATGCGAGCCAGGTTGGCTCCAAACTGCCGAGCGACGCTCGCCAGGCGTCCAATCGGTGCGCGTGGTAGGCGGCGTCGGTCACGAGGATCGTCTGGCCGTGAAGTCGGACCAAGCCGTAATCGCTGAGCCTTCCTCACGGCGCGCTCGACGGCTTCCTTGCTGCCGATCTCCCTGCTCATTTCGAGCATCGTTCTGTGGTGCGGATGACTGGCCACGGCAAGGGCCAAGACCGCCCGCTCCGTGCGTTCGGGGTCTCTCGGCGCATGCCGAATACGCTTTGCCTGCATGGGGAGCTTCGCCTCCTCGTGCCAGGCGCCCGGGCGTTCCACCGCCGCGGGCGCCATTTCGTCTGTTGGTCAGACGAAGCTAGCGCGAGATCGCGCTACGTGGGCGTCATTTCAAACTGACCCACTGCCAGCCGACCCCCTCGCTATACTTTTTGAAGTAAAGCTGATCGGGATTTAGGAGATTTGGCTGATGGCCACTACTGGTGCGGAAACTGAGCGCAAGCAGGTCGAGGAGATCGAGGCTTTCGAGGCGGCGCAGGAGATCGAGGACGGCGATGTCGTCCTGATCGATACCCGCGAGCCGCACGAGTATCAGGAGGCCCACCTCGAGAACGGCAAGCTGGTGCCGCCGGGGCTCTTGCGCGACGAGATCGCCGCCGCGGCGCCCGACAAGTCCGCCCGCACGATCGTCTATTGCCGCAGCGGCAACCGTTCATACAAGGCAGCCGAGCAGATGGCTGCGCTCGGTTATGAAGACGTCGCCTCGATGGCCGGCGGGATCCTCGCCTGGCAGGAGCAGGGGCTGCCGGTGGTCGCGGCCAACGGCATGACCGCCGAGCAGCGCGATCGCTACTCGCGCCACACGCTGCTGCCCGAGGTCGGGGTCGATGGCCAGCTGAAGATGCTCAACGCCAAGGTGCTGCTGCTCGGGGCCGGCGGGCTCGGCGCGCCGACGGCGCTCTACCTCGCTGCGGCCGGGATCGGCACGATCGGCCTCGTCGACGACGACGTCGTCGACGCCTCCAACCTGCAGCGCCAGGTAATTCACAACACCGAACGGATCGGCACGCCGAAGACCGAGTCGGCGCGGATCGCGATCGAAGCGCTCAACCCCGACGTCAAGGTCGTCGAGCACCGCATCCGCCTCGATTCGTCGAACATCCTCGGCATCCTCGAGGACTACGACGTGATCGTCGACGGCGCCGACAACTTCCCCACCCGCTACCTGCTCAACGACGCCTCGGTGCGGCTGCGCAAGCCGGTCGTCTCCGCCTCGATCCTCAGCTTCGACGGTCAGATCTCGACCTTCGTCCCCTTCGAGGGCCCCTGCTACCGCTGCCTCTACCCGACCCCGCCGCCGGCCGAGCTGGCGCCGAGCTGCTCCGCCAACGGGGTGCTCGGGGTGATGGCAGGGACGATGGGCACGCTTCAGGCCAACGAGGTGCTGAAGCTGGTGATGGGGATCGGCGAGCCGCTGATCGGTCGCCTGGTCCTCTACGAGGCGCTCGGCACGAGGTTCACGGAGCTGAAGGTGCGCCGTGACCCCGAGTGCCCGATCTGCGGCGAGAACGCGCCCGAGGTCCCCGAGTCGGAGATGGGCCAGTTCCCCGACTACGCCGCCTTCTGCGCCGGCTGAGCCCAGCCTCGACTAGGATCGCGTCCACGATGGCGACCGTTCGCATCCCCAAGGTCCTGCAGGCCCAGACCGGCGGCCAGCCCGAGGTCGAGGCCGCGGGCTCCAGCGTTGGCGAGGTGCTGCGGGCGCTCACCGCCGCCCACCCCGACACCGGGACCCAGCTCTTCGGCGAGGAGGGCGAGCTCAACCGCTACGTCAACGTCTACCTGAACGACGAGGACGTGCGAGTGCTGAGCGGCCTCGACACCGCGGTCGCCGACGGCGACACAGTCGTCATCCTCCCGGCCATGGCCGGCGGCTGAGCCCCGCACTGGATCAACTTTCTCTCCCTGCCAGGTGGCGGATCACATCTGGTCGCTGGAAGAGATCGCGGCGCTGCTGGATTGAGCCGCTCGATAGACCTAATTCCGCGTGACGCTGTGGGTCGCGTGGCAGATCGAGCAAATCCATCGAACGAAGTCCCCCTCAGGAACCCCCCGATGCGGAGTGTCCTGGTGGCAATCCCCGGTGCAGGCCAAAATTCGCACGAGAGCAACGTAGCAACGGCTATGAACTCCCCTGTGTGTGCCTACGAGATTGCTCCCTGCAGGATCGCGGTTCAAACTGACCCACTGCCGGTCGGCTCAGGCAGCCTGTGGGCCGCCTGAGAGCTGGGCTCAATGACCCAGCGATGCAACGTCTCAGGCGCAATGTCGGCGCCGTTGGGCCAAACGATCGTGCCCAACTCCTCGTCGAGCTCGACTCGAGCGAAGAAGGCCTGATCTTGTAGTGGAGCGAAGACCCCGCGCCATTCGCGCGATGAAAAGTCAACCTCGCCTTCGGCGCCGTCCTCGAAACTCAGGCGCAGGCGGTGGTCGGCAAGCGGTTCTACGTGTGTCACGTGAACGATCTTGGCCATGAACGTGATGCTAGGGCAAAGGATCGATGCTCGCCAGAGGATCATCTCCGCGGGCGCGCTCCCAATTGGCGTACAACTCATCACGGTGCAGCGTCGCCCATTGCCGTACAAGGGCAAGCGCGCGGGGCGGCAGCGATCCAGCCAGGATTTCGAGCGCGTCGATCGAGATCGACGAGTCGTGCTCAGCGTAGCGAGCGTGAAGTGGGGAACGCCATGCTCTTCGTAGTACATGCTGATCACGATCCCGTAGAAGCTGGCGATCCGCGGCCTCTACCGACCGTAAGACGGTCACTCGCGAATCAAGCGGCCCGAGCGGCAACCCGCGCGGGCTCTCCTGGCTCTAGGTAAGGGATCAGCAGGTAGTGGACTAGCTCGGCGGCCACCTCGGGCAATTGCTCGGCCCGTCCGCTGTCGACGTAGCGGGCGATCAGCGAGAGGACGCCGCCGAGGAGGAGCTCCTCGAGGTCCGCGGGCAGATCCTCCCGGCGCGGACGGCCAGCCCGCAGTGCCTCGGCAAAGTGGGCGAGACAGGCCTGCTGACGCTCACGTGCGGCGGGTCCGGCCTGCGGCGTCTCGACCGCGATCAGATGCGCGAGCGGGGTATTCGCGGCGAGCAGGCGGAGCACCTCGGAGATCCCGGTGCGGACGCGAACCGGCCACTCGTCATTCGCGTCAACAGCGCGCTCGACCCCCTCACAGAGCCACTGACCAGCGAGGTCGTACGTCGCCAAAAAGCACTCTTCCTTCCCCGCGAACTGCCCGTAGAAGGCGGCGCGCGAGACGCCGGCCTCTTGCGTCAGGTGGCCGATGGTGGCACCTGCGTATCCATGCTTGGGCAAGATCCGCAGCATCGCGGCGACCATGCGCATTCGCTGACTGCGGATGACAAAGGAGCGCGGCAAGCCGTGACGACCGGCGGGCAGCTTGGAGAGAGTCAGCTCAAAGGGCAGCTCGAGGTCAGTATCCGGCTCGCTGCGCTCCGGTTCGGCCCCGCCGGATGGCGGCTCCCCCTCCGCCACAACAGGCCTTACGCTCGCGCGGTGCGCTGCTCTTCAGCGGCGCGCGACGCAGCTGGAAGGTAGGGAGTGAGCAGGTAGGCGAGCAGGATCTCATGGAGCTCGGGAAGGCGCTTTGCTTCGCCGGCCAGCAGGCGGCCCGAAATATGCGAGGCGAGCCCGCCGGCCAGAAGCCGCGCGGTCTCCTCCGAGACGACCCTGCCGCCCGGAAGCTCGCCTGTTGGGGGTTGCAGGGCTTTCGCCAAGCGCACCAGCGATCGCTCGTACTCGAGCCGGGCGGGGCGCGCTGCGGCAAGCGACTCGACCAGGAGCAGGTGGGCGAGCGCCGGGCCGGCGGCGAGAAAGTCGAGGCCGGCACGCAGGCCGGCCGAGACGCGGGCGGACCAGCCGCTCTCGCCGTCACCGGCTGCCTCGACAGCGACGACGAGCCGCTCCACGCCGTCCTCGAAGGCAGCCGCGAAGCAGAGCTCCTTGCTTTCGAAGCGCTCATAGAAGGTGGCGCGGGAGACGCCCGCCAGTTCGACGATGTCGGTGATCTTCGTGTCCTCGTAGCCGTGGTAGACGAGAGCAGCGGCGAAACCGTCAAAGATTCGGCCCCGCTGGTTGGCGATCACCTCAGCGCGCGAAAGCCCGGAACGAGGCGGGATTCGATCCACTTGCGGCGGTGGCGCGTCCGGCCGGCGACGCGAGGCGCGCGGGGAGCGAGACGTGCTGACGATCTCATGCTCGGGGCTCATACCAGCTCAGTTCTCAAGGGAAGACGAACTGAAATACAAACATGTCAGTTTGCGTTTGTCAAGATACGCACGTGGTATTTATAATGCTTAATACCCTCTACCCGTCCCCCAACCGCCGCTCCAGCCCCCGCGCCAGCGCGTAGACGCAGCCGCGATAGCCATGGGAGGCAAGCGAGCCCTTCAGCGTCCCTTCATAGACCAGCGCCGCCAGCTGCCCGGCGACGTAGTCGGCGCCGGGATGCTCTTCGGCGCGATCGATCTGCGAGAGCGCCCGGCGCTGAGCCGGGGAGAGCTTGCTCTGGGCGCTGAACTGGTGCTTTACCTCCAGCGGCGTCTTGCCCGCGCAGGCCGCTTCGCCAGCCTTGATCGCCTTCGCCGAGCCCGGGACTTCGGGATCGGGCAACGGAGGTTGGAAGGTGCGGTAGATCCGGCGCTCGAGGGTCGAGGCGCCCTTGGGCGGTTGGGGGCCGCGGATGGGCGGCAAGGGCGCCGTGCTTTGGGTGTCCTCCCCGCCCCCGTCCCCGCAGGCGCCAAGCCCCAAGGCCAGGCAGAGCAGTATCAGCGCTGTCGCGCTGCGCCTCATCCTGACGGTGTGCAGCTGCGCACCACGTTTCCGGAGAGGCGCTCCCCGTCGGCGAAGGTGAAGTCCCCGTGCGCGTAGAGGCTGCCGGTGGGGCAGGTGGCGAGCAGCAGGCTCTCCTTCTTGCCCTTGTAGGTCCAGGTTTTCTGGATGTGTGGCTTTGAAGGAGGTGAGCGACCCCTGGCCGGAGACGATGGTCGGGATCGTGACCTCGGCCCTGGTGCCGTATTTGCCGCCCTGTTTGGAGATCAGCGCGGTGGTGACGAAGGTGGTCGGGGCCGGGACGTGGGCGTAGACGTGGAAGATCAGCACCTGCTTGCCGCCCTTGGGGGCGCCGTTGAAGATCAGCAGCGGGCCTGAGGCGCCGAACGGGGCCTGTTCGGGGAAGGCGATCTCCGCCGAGACCTTGCCGTCCCGACCAGCGCGTCCTTGCAGGCGGACTTGGCCTGGGCGGTGAGGGTGCTCTGCAGCTTGGCGGGGGTGCAGGTGGCGAGGCCCTTGGTGTTCAGCCGGCCGTGTTTGTCGAATTCGAGGTCGAGCGTCTTCAGCGCCGGGGGGTGGGAGCCGTCCGCGGTTTGCAGGTCGCCGGAGAGGTCGAGCGTGATCGGGGCGGGGTCGGTCTTCGAGAGCTTCTTGGGGGTGATCCCGCCGTCGATCGTGATCGTCAGGTTGCCGATCCTGACGGTGTCGGCGCCGGCGCTGGCGACTCAGAGCGCCCAGGGCGCCAGAGCGCCAGGCAGCGCGGCGAGCGCAGTCGTCTTGATCGTTCCTTCGCTCATCACTTGCCCCTCACCTTGCAGTCGCGGACCAGGTCTGGCCGACAGCGTTCTGCCGTCGGCGAACTCATAGCTGGCTTTGGCGAAGGGGAAGGGGGCCCCCGGTGAAGCCCGCCGGAGCCGGGCAGGAGGCCGAGGCGAAGCTCATCTGCTTGCCGTGAGCTGTCGTACCTGCGTGAGAGCGAGAGGTTGAAGGCGGAGATGTAGCCGTATTCGGAGGCGATCGGGGGCAGGGTCGCCGACCAGCTCGGTGCCGAAGGTGCCGCCGGCCTTCTTGACTTCGAAGACGATCACGTAGGTCAGCGGCAGCGGTGCTCCCGAGGACGACCTGGGCCAGGACCGCCGGCTTGCCGTTGAGCTTGCCGTTGAAGGCGAGCAGGTCGGCCGTTGGAGGCAAAGGCGCCCTGTCCCGGCAGCGATACCCGGGAGGTGACGTTGCCGTGGCCGACAAGGGCCTCGCCGCAGACCTGCTTTGCTTCGGCGCAGGTGAGATCGAGTTCAGCTTTGCCAGCGAGCAGGTCGCCAGGCCCTTGGTTTGCAGCTTGCCGTGGGAGTTGATCGCCAGGACGATCCGCTCCAGCTTCGGTGGCGACGGTGCGATCGGTGGTCGTGATCTTGCCGCCCATCTTCACCGCGACCGGGGCCGGTTCGGTCCGCGGCAGCTTGCGCGGGGAGATGCCGCCGTTGAAGGAGCCCTGCAGGTTGCCCTCTGCGGACGACCTCGGCTTGACGCGTGCGGCGGCGAGACCGAGCAGGCCGACAGGCCGCCAGGCGCCGCGGCCCAGAGCGCGCCTTCTGCGTCTCATGACCTCGTGCTCATCGCCTACCGGACCAGCGCGTAGGCGCAGATGAAGCGGCCGGCGCGTCGACTGCCTGTTCGGAGATCTTGCCGGTGCCGTCGATGACGACGTCGTGTAGTTGGAGCCGGTGCCGACGGCCGAGTAGTAGGAGTCGGTGAACATGTGGTCGGTGCCGACGCCGGTGCCGAGGTTGAGCGATCCTGGCGGGTCGAGTAGAGCTCCATCGGGGAGGGCAGGTAGCCGCCCTTGGCCGCGCAGGCGTCGGCTGCGGCCTTGATCCGAGGACGGCCGGGGTCCGGGCGAGCGTCGAAGCAGACGCCGCGGATCAGGGTCGTCCCGCCGGGGCAGGAGGCGGCGTGGCCGCCGACCGTGTTGGCGTTGCCGGCGCGTTGGCGCCGTGGTGCGTGGGCACGGTGCCCAGGGCGCCGAGGTTGATGTCGCGCCGGTCAGCGAGCTGTTGGCGACCTTGGCGGCGTTGACGGCGTTGTTGGCGATCTTGCCGGTGGTGACCGCCTTTGACTTCAGCTGCTTGGAGCCGACCGCGTTCTTGCCGAGCGCCGCGTAGGCGCGTGCCGCTGAGCGCAGCGACCAGAGCGATGATCGCGACGATCATCGCGGGTGAGGGTCGACCTAGCTTCATGCTCTCTCCTGCCTCTTTCGTTCAGTGCTGGCTGGCTTCGAGTCGAAGCGCTACGCGCTGTCTTGCTTCTTTGGCCTTGGCCCCGCAGGCGGCCTTGACCTTGACCTTCTGGGTCAGTGTTCTTGCCGTTCTGGGCGCTGTAGTCGACTCGTGATCGACGGCCGGCCTGGCGCAGAGGCTGCGGGTGTTGATCAGGTAGCCGGTCTTGCCGCCGAAGACGGTCAGGCGGAAGTGGCCGATCGGGGCGTCGGGGACGACCGGGACGGTCGTCTTCAGCTGGCCGCCCTTGACCGAGGTCGATTCGGCTCCGGGGACCAGGGTGACCTGGCCGTTGAGGATGAAGGCGAGGTGCGGCAGGCCGCCGGAGCCGGAGACCGCGTAGACGGGGCCGGAGAGCGGCTGGTCGAGCAGCGGCGTCGTCGTCGTCGCCTTGCCGATCGGCTGGCGGCCGGCGCACTGGTCTGCGGCCAGCTCTTTCTCCGAGCAGATGTTGCCGAGGTGGCGCTGGTCGATCGCGAAGGCCTTGGGGAGGGTCACCGAGAGCGATTTGATGTTGGCGTCGCCCGGCGCGGGTCTCGAGGTCGAACTCGAAGGCTCGGGTTCGTGGCGCGCTTCGTGGCCTTGCGTCCGCCGAGCTGGCTTGATCGTCATCTTCGGCTTGAAGGCAAGCGTCGGCGCAGTTGACGGCGTGGAAGTAGGAGGAGAAGTCGGTCGACCGTCCCCTGGTCGCCGATCCCCTGCGAGTCGACCGAGAACGGCGAGCAGTTGGTCGGGTTGATCGTGAAGTTCGGCTTGTCGATGTTGACCTGGATCGAGCGCATCCGGATCGGGATGCCGCCGATGATCGAGGGCACCGTGTCGGAGACCGCGCGTGACCTGGGCGTCAGGGGAGTCGACGTGGAGCGCGACCCGGACGACGACGACGCCGTAGTCGTAGGGGCCGGCGAGCGCCGGGGTGATCGCGACGAGGCGAGAGCGGCGCGCCCTTGAAGGGCCCGGCGAGGTACATCTTGCCGACCGCGTGGAAGGGGTGGGTCCCGGGCCCGGCGGCGACGTTGGTGGTGCCGATCTGCGAGGCGGCCGGGCAGCTCGGGATCGCCTGCTCGGCGCGGCCGAGCTTGCTGGCCGCGGCGCAGCGATCGCGCGCCTCCGGGCAGTAGGTGATCCCCCGCAGCGACCGGTGAAGCCCGGCGGCATCGTGAAGTTGAGGTCGCCGAGGAACTGGTCGCCGTCGTCGCGGTCGAGCTTCAGGTGGAAGTTGGTGAAGGCGCCGGCGACGGAGTTGGAGGTGCCGGCCACGAGGCGCGGGTTGAAGGGGCGGATCCGGCCCGGGCAGGGCCTCCCGTTGGGGCCCGAGGTGACGCTGAAGCTCGGCTGGGAGTGCTGTCGGCGAGGCCGGTGTTCCAGGGGAAGAAGTTCGAGTGCCGACCGCGTAGATCGTGCAGTGGGTCGGCGTCGCCATCAGAGCCGCGGTCGGAGGCGAAGAGGTGGAGGTCGAACTCTTCGAACGGGACCTGCGGCAGGTCGTTGAAGTCGACGGTCAGCTGCCCGGTCTCGGGTCGGGCATGGACCGAGCCGACCAGCTTGGCGTGGATGCCGAAGCCGTCGGCGACCATGAAGAGCCGGTACTGGTTGCCCGGCTTCGGCTCGCCGATGTAGATCGAGCCGTGCAGCGGCCCGTCGAGGGCCGGCGTGTCGAGCTCGAAGGTGCCGATCTTCGAGTTGTCCGGGCAGTTCGGCTGGAGCCTCGGTGCCGAAGTTGGCCTGGGCGTCGGTGCAGGCGCTCTGGCCGTCGGCGGCGTCGGGGTTGATCGTCAAGCCGTCGGGCAGGGTCACGATCGCCGACCGGAGCTGCGAGGGAGCGGCGGCCCGAGCTCGAGGAACTGCGGCGCTTGCAGCTCGAGGTCGAGCCCCGAGGGCGAGTCGGTCTCCTCGGTGGTCAGGCCGGCGATGAGGACCGGCTTGAAATCTGTTTCTCGCAGCCGGTGGTCGCCGGGTAGCTGGCCTTCTGCTGCGGTCGGGTGCGCCGGGTCCTGGTAGGTCTGGACGTCCAGCGCTGGTCGACCAGCGGCTGGCCGGTGCAGATCGTCGGGTTGTCGATCAGCGGCTGCACCGGGATGCTCGGCCTTGGTCGGCTCTGCGATGCAGCTGGTGTCGGCCAGGCCGAGGCAGCCGGCCGGGCTGCCGGCGAGCCTTTGGCGAAGCGCTCGGCGTCGTGGCTGTCGTCGGCCGGGAAGCCCCAGAAGGTCATGTCGGCGCCGGCGAGCGGGATCAGCTGGGTGATCTCCGAGACGGTGAAGCGCAGCCCGTAGTCGATCCGGTCCGCACCGCGACCGGGATGCTGATCGGGATGTGCAGTCGGGCACGATGAAGGCGAAGCGCGCGGTCTGTTCTTCGCCTGGGCTCGAGGTCGTAGATCGGCGCGGTGCCGAGCAGGTTGTTCGGGTTGCCTTCGTAGTTGGCGTAGACCGTGATCAGCCCGGCCTGCGAGTCGGCCGGGCATGCGTGCAGGGCGAAGTCGGAGGAGGTGCAGCGGGTGATCGCGTTGGGGTTGCCGAACACGCCCTCGGGGCAGGTTGAAGATCACGTTCTTGGCCGCCTCCGGCTGCCCGGGGCTTGTCGAGGGTGAAGCTGGTCGTCAGGTCGGGGTGGCCGCCGGCCTGGCTCGTCGAGAGCTGAGGCGTTGAACGATTCGATCGGCTGGCTGGCGCCCGCGCGGCGCGGCGATCGCGACAGGCCGTCGCGAGTCCAGGACGCGAGGCCCAGATGACCGTCTGCCCGGGCGCTCATCGTGCCGCCTCCCCTGCGTCGTCTTGCGTGGCTCTTCTGTGCTTGTGGCTTGTGCTTCTTCTTGCACGCACTTGCCCCGTGCTTCTTGACGTAGCCCTTCTTGCACTTGGCCTGGCTTCGGCTTGGACGTTGCCGCCGTTGCCCGTTGAACGTGCCGATCTGGCGGCGGCGGCGCGACGCCGTGCCGGGCCCGTGGCACTCGTCCGAGGCCGCGCACAGCGGCCTGCGGCGGATCGAAGGAAGCCGCCGCCTTCTCGCGCGTCGTAGATCTTCATCGGCTCGCCGTTGTCGTCCTGCGGCGACGAGCGTCTCGCGGGTGAAGAAGAAGGCGTCCTTGCCGTCGGCGCTGACCGAGAGCAGGCCGAGTCGAAGTTGCTGGTGCCGGTGGAGATCAGCTGCGGCCTGCGCCGTCCTCCCACTCGTAGGCGTCCTGTCTTGTCATTGGTGTCGCGCAGGACGAGCTGCTCGACCGAGGTGAAGAAGACGCGGCCGTCGTCGGCGAGGCTTGAGCCATGTGGGGTGAGGGTGGCGTCGCTGTCGGCGCGGGCGGTAGTGACACTGCAGGAGAGGCATTGCGGATCGGCCCCCGCTGTCGCGTCGTAGCGGAAGACCTCATAGTGCCCGCCACTGTCGTAGCCGTCGATCGGCACGAGCGAGGCAAAGGCAGCATATTTGCCGTCGGGCGTAATCTGCAGGTCGGCGGAGTCATAGATCCCTGCCTGCCTTACTGCGTGCAGTATCGCCGGGTTGTCGATCGGTTCATAGGAGAACTCGTAGCCGAACTCGGTCACGTTGCCTCCGCCTGAAGCGTAGACATGTGGCTCGTCGCATTCACCGCGACTCCACGCGATCCCGAGAGCACGCCCGAGCCGATCGTCAGCTGCTCTTCCCCGGCGGCGTTGAAGGTGACGATCTGGTTGCCCTCATCAACGTAGACCTCATGCGTTACGGGGTCGGTGGCCAAGGCGTTTGCGCTGGAGTTGAGCACGGTGCCCGTCACGCTCGGCGGGCTGGCTGCGAATTCGGAGGCACTGAACTGCCTTACCGGTCCGCTTGGCCAGGTCGAGGCATAGACGTTGCCACTGTCAGCGGCGACGGCGGAGAATTCGACCGAACCCGAGATCGCGGTAACGGCGTAGTTGGCGTTCCCGATCGGCAGCGTCGCCGAGGTGGGCAAGTAGCGGGTGATGCTGTGGGCGGCGCAATCGCTGACGTAGACGCTTCCGTCTGATTGATCGACGGCGACTCCGCAGACTTCCGAGAAGCTGCCCAGCTGACCGAGCAGCTTGCCGGTTTGAGAGAAGATCGAGACGTTGGGGGCGTTGGTGACGTAGATGTCGCCGTCAAGGGGGCCACCGGAATTGTCGACGGCGACCTCGGGGGCCAATTCCACGAAGGAGAGGCCAGCGATGGTGTTTGTGCCTTCGCCCGGTCCTTCGCTGAAGTTGTCGGGAGCCCCCGTCGAGGTGTAGCGGGAGAGGCTGGCGCCTTCGGTCACGTAGACGTCGCCGGTGGACTGATCGACCGTCGCTGCCTGGGGCGAGTTGTGGGCGTTGCCGAAGCTGGCGGTGATGACGGCGCGGGTTGGCGGCGCGGGTGGCGGCTTGATCAGGCTGGAGTCGATCGTGGCGACGAAGTGCGGCGTTGCGGCGCCGGGCCGCACGAGGTAAAGATTGGCCTGGTCATGGCTGCCGTTGGAAGCGCCGTCGAGCTGCTCGGGGCTGAGGAAGTAAAAGTCCCCCGCTTCGGAGGCCACTCCGGCGCCCCCGGCGAAAGCCACGGCGTTGCACTTGCCGGCACCCGATACCGCGTTCCAGTTGTGCGGTGTGCCAGGAGGCGAACAGGAGTCTGTGTCGCCGGTCCCTTCGCTTCCGTTTGAGGTCAGCTCCGGCGTAACCGAGCCGGGGCCTGGCACTTCGTCCTCATAGATATCAGCGCTGGTGTCCGTCTCGCCTGGGGCCAGAGCCTCAGAGGTTGTGAAGAAGACCTTGGAGCCATCGGCACTCATTCCGTCATAAAGCGCACCCTGCGTTGCACCCGGCATCAGGTCGACGCTCTCAGAGCTTCCGGCGATGTGGAGATAGAGGTGGTAGTAGTCGTTGCCGGCGGAGTCGCTGGTGAGCTTTTGGCCGAACAGCACCCGCGAGCCGTCCTTGGAGATGTCGAGCTCGGCGAGGTCTTCCCCGGCTTGGATCGTCGTCCCCGACTCGTCGGTGGAGATCACTTCTGTGGTTTTGGTGTGCAGATCACGCGAGTAGATCGTCGCGTCGGTTCCGCTGAAATTGCCCTGTGACTCGAACCGAGCGGTGGTCTGGAAGACGAAGTGGCTGCCGTCTGGGGAGAGCGGCTTCTTGACCACCCCCGCCGGGTCCGCGGGGCCAGGATCCATCGAGCCGGCCATGCCCTTGACCAAGTTTCCGTCAGGGAGCCGCAAGGGCACGTTGGTCGAGCCGTCTTCGAAGCAGGGGCTGCAGATTTCCGCGCCGCCGAAGGCAAAGGAATCAAGGGCGGAGTCCGAGCCCGAGAGCGGTGAAGCGAATGGGCCGCCAGCGAAAAGATTGTCGGATGGCAGGCCGACATAGCGGGTCGACCAGCCGTTTGCGCTTCGTGTCGCCACGTAGGAATCGGCGCCGCGGTTGGTCGGGTGCCCGGCTATGCCCGGGATCGTTCCCGAGCGCATCGAGTAGAGCGCCTGATCGTCTGCCTGGGGGGAAGTCGGCAGGGCGCTGACTTCGGGTGAAAGGTCCGAACGCACGTCATAGCCGCCGGTTTCTGCAGCCGAAACGAGCTCATAGGCGCGGCAGTCCGAGAGACCCGCGGCGCTTGTCTGCTGGCGCGCTTGGGCATTGGGGCAGCGATCAGCGCCGCTTCCTGGCAGGGCGAAGGTCCTGAAAGTGTGGTCTGTGCCTTCGGCTTTGCCGGCAGCGTTTTCGGCGACCACGCGATAGTGGTAGAACGTTTCGGGCTGCAGGCCGCGAACTTCCTGGCTCAGCCTCTGCAGGCTGAGAACCACTTCGATGCCTTCAAGCCCAAAGCGCCGCTTCCTGGCGATCGAGGCGTCGGGAACCGGGAAGTTGGTCCCATAGTCGGCGTCGGTGCCGATCTCGACGTGGTAGCGGGTTACTTCGCCGTTGGGGTTGACTTCGAAATTGATTCGAGCGGCGTCAGTGGTGATGTGATTGGCGCTGACCTCGCCGAGCACAGGCGCATCGGCGGCGTTCAGTTCGCGGTCGGCGCTGACCCCCTCGACGCCGTTGGAGTTCTCAGAGACCAAACGGTAGTGGTAGGTCTTGCCCTTTTCGAGACCACTGATCGCGGCGCTGACCTGGCGCTCCCCCGATCCGCCGGCGAAGACGTTGCCCTCACCGCAGGGAGCGATTTGGGTGTATTGGATCGCCTTTTCCTGTAGGTCAACTCCCCATTCGAAATGGCAGTCGATCGTGTCGATGCCTTCGGGGTCAACCGTGCCGGTGAGGGTGGCGCTTGTCCCGCTCAGGTCTTTGACTCCGCCCGCCAGAGCCGTCGGAACTGTGACCACGCTCGGGTTGCGGGCAAAGACGTGGACTTCGCCCGCTTTGGTCAGCACGTAGACCTTGTGCGTCTGGGAGTCGATTGCGAGATCCCTGGTAGCGCCGAGCCCTCCGTAGGAGAAATGGGCGGGATCTGGGTTGCCAAAGCCCGTAATCGGGTTACCCGAGGAATCAACCTCGACGACAGGGTCGATCGGTCCGGTTTCGGAGTCGAAGAGCTCAAACAGCGTGTTGGCGCTGCGATCAAAACCAAGCAGCGGTGAGCCGCGCTGGAAAAAATTGAAGGGCTGGCCTGGACCCAGATCGCCGACGAAATGGCGTTCTGAGTCGTACTTGGCTACCCGTTCCCCCTTGGCGACGTAGAAATTGCCGGCCGAGTCGATTGCGATCCGGCAGGTACCGGTCCCGCCTCCTTCTTCTCGCAATACCCCGACTGACAGCAGCCTGCCGGTTGGCTCGCCATCGGCGGTGAACTCTCCGTATGCGCCAAGCAGTCTGCTGGCCACCCAGAGGTGGCCGTCGGGGGCGACGGTGACGCCGCAGGATCCCGGGATCGAGATCGGGAATCCCGGCAGTGGCGTGCCGGAGGGAGCGTAGCCATAGACCTCGCTTTCGCCGACGGAAAGTGCCTGGTTGTAGGCAACATAGAAGTTGCCGGCGCTTGCTGTCGCCGATTCGTCGATGGCAATCGCCACCCTCTGGGCGTCCACTTTTTTCCCAGTGCTGAAAGAGGTTGCCCCTGAGAGGCCCGAGAATCCCGCCGGGTCACCGTTGAGCTGAGACCTGCTGATCCTCAGTCCTTTTTCTTTGTCGCCGTTGCCGACGACCAAGAGCTTCTGGTTGACGCTGTCAACAGCGATTGCCACTGGGCTCGAGCCAACTTCAAACGATTCCCCCGCATAGAAGTACCGCTGGATCTGCTTTGCCTGGGCGCTTCCCGCCAAGGCAAAGGTGGCCAGGGCGGCGATCGTCAGCGCTCGTCTCGTCTTGCTCAACATCTAACGCCCCTCCCTGTTGGGCCTGTGCTCTCGCTTATGTCGCCCGTGGCGTCCCTTGCCCTTGCAGTTGGCTTCAAGCGCTGCGCTTTGGCTCGAGCGCTTGCCGTTTTGCCCGGTTGCCTTGACCGAGGCTCGCTGGGGCGTGCGGCAGATATCGGTGCTGTTTTCCAGCAGCCCCTTCTTGCCGCCCGCCGTGGTCAAGACGAAGGAGCTGATTGCGGCGTCGGGGACCGTTTCGAAGCTGGTGCGGATACCACCGGAGGGCCCGGTGTCAACCCTGCCCGCGGCAGATACTTCAATCGGCTGGGACGGCGGGCCCTTGAGGGCGAAGACCAGGTCAGGCAGTTGATGGCTGGAGGAACGCAGGTAAAGCGGTCCTTCCAGGGGCTGGTCGAGCAATGGCGTCGTTGCTACCGCATGGCCGTAGATCGAAGCCGCAGGACACGCCTTGGCCGCGAACTGGACCCTGGTGCAGACGGTGCCGATGTGGGATTGGTCGAGGAACTCGGCGTGGGGCAGGGCGACCACGAGCTTGGCGATGTTGGCGTCGCCTGGGCGTGTCTTCAATGTCGCCCGCAGGGCTGGATGGTCGCTTCGCTTGGTCCCGCCCTTGAGCTTGATCGCCAGCTTTGGCGCGAACGGGAGGTTGGCGCAGTTGGCCACCTGGAAGTGAGCAGAAGGAGTTGCGGCTGCTCCTTCTGCCCCGCCAAGCGTTGCCTGGACCGCGTGCGGGTCGCAGTTGGTCGGGTTGAGCGTGAAGGCCGGCCTGTTGAGCTTGACCAAGACAGATCTGACCCGCAGTGGGATCCCTTCGATGATCTGGGGCAGGGGATCGGAGACAGCGCTTACCTGGGCGCTTTCGGGATCTATGTAGAGCGCATTCCTGACCACGATGTTGCCGAGGTCATAGGGGCCAGAGACGGCTGGGACCACTACGACCAAGCTCAGTGGGGCGCCTTTGTAGGGGCCGGCTAGGTAGGCCTTGCCCGGGGCGTAGAAGGGACGGCTTCCCGCTCCTGCGCCGCCGATCACTTCGCCCACCTGGCTGGCGGCTGGGCAGGTTGGGTTCCGCTGCTCTCCCACTCCCGAGTAGCCGGCCGATGCCGCTGCGGCGATCGCCGCGTTTGAGCAGTAAGGGATGCCTTTGAGGGTGGCTGAGAAGCCCGGCGGGGTCTTTACGTTAAGGGCGCTGAGGAACTGATCGCCGTCTGCCCTCGTCAACCTCAGCCCGAAGGGCGAATGCGCTCCTGCGGTGTTTCCTTCGGAGGCGGCTTCGAAGCCGGGGTTGAAGGGGCGAGTTGCGGCTGGGCAGGAGGCTCCGTTGGGGCCCTGGTTGATTTCGAAGAAGGTACTGGAGCTCTGTTTGCCCAGAACCGCGTCCCAGGGCGTAAAGGTGGTCTTGATCTCATAGGCGCCGCACTTGGTCGGGGTTGCCAGCGCTCCTCGCTCTGAGCCGAAGATGTGCAGGCTGAACTTCTGGAAGGGGGTCTCCGGCAGGTCTTCGAAGATCACCTTGAGCTGACCCGTTTTGGGGTCGGGGACAATCCGACCAGCGAGCTTCACGTGCACCGCAAAGCCATCGGCGACGAGGAAGATCCGGTAGCGATTGCCCGGTAGGGGCTTGCCCAGGTAAAGATAGCCCGGCAACGGGCCCGGCAACAGGGCTGTTTCGATGTTAAGCGTGCCGATCTTTGAGGCATCGGGACACTGCGCTGCGTTGGTGGTCCCAAAGCTCGCTTCCTGGTCCGTGCAGGAGGTCTTTCCATCAGCCGCGTTGGAGTTGACCGTGAAGCCTTCGGGCAAGACCATTTCGGTGCCGCGGATCTCCGAAGGCGAGGGCACCGTTGGGCTCTCGAACTGTGGCACCGTTAGCTCTACGTCCAGGCCGGAGGGACTGTCGGTTGCCGCGGTGCTTGGGCGGGCGGCGAGGCTCGGGTTGAAGCTCAACTGGTCGCAGCCGGTTACTTCGGGGAAGGGGGCGCTGGCGCTGGTTTCGGTGCCGTCGTAGGCGAGCAGATCCACACCGCTCTGGGCGGCTTCCCCGCACGCGGTCGGATTCTCAATAAAGGGCTCGGGGGGGCTGTTGGATGAAACCCCTTCGCCACTGTTGGTGGCGCCGCAGCCAAGCACAGCGGTGTTCGGGCCCGAGAGCGGGGCCAGCGGCTGGTCTACGTTTGGGGTTGCCGGTACGCCGTTCGCGTCGCAAAGCTGTCCGAGGCCGGGTCCGAGGGAGCCACCAAATTCCTCCCGCAGCGGATTATGGCTTTTAGCCGCGGGCACACCCCAGAGAATCTGATCGCTGTGATGCAGCGGTACCAGGTCGGGGACGGCGATTTTGGTCTCCAGGCCGTAGTCGCTACCCGTCCGCGCGCTAAAGCTCTCGAAGATCAGGTTGCCTACCACCTCGAAGGCCAATAGGCCAGCCTCGCCTTCGCGCGGCACCATGTTGTAGACAGGACGAAGGAACGCGGTCTCGGTCCCCGCGTTGAGGGTGACCCCTACTTCGACCGCACCAACCTGCGAATCAACCGGGCAGGTCTGGCCTATGATCTGGGAAATCGTGCATTTAGGGGCGGCGTGTGGGTTACCAACCAGGCCACGTGGCGCATGTACGGTGAGAAAGCGGGCATTCTCGCAATCGCAGGGAGTGTTGATCCCATCTTCGAGCTGCTGCTTCTTGCCGTTCTTTATCGTAAAGGCGATTTGCAGGTCGGGGTGGCCGCCCGCTTGGTTGGTCGAGGGCAAGATCCCGAAGAGCTGAATCGGTACCTCGGCCGACGCCGCTGGGGCGATCGCCACCAAGCCGAGCAGAGAGAGCGCCAAAACGCCGACCATTGCCTGTCGCCTCATCGGGCACCTCCCGTCCGCTTGTGGGCATCCCGTTTGGCACCGCTCCGGTGGCGTTTCTGGTGCTTCTGCTTGTGCCTGTGGGGTTTCTGCTTGTGCCTGTGGGCTTTCTGCGTATTTCCTCCGCCCCCAGCACGATCCCGGTGCCGCCCGCAAGCGCGGACGGCGGCGAGGAGGAGGGGCCGTGGCACTCGTCGGCTGCAGCGCAGGGCGCCGGTGGCGGCACGAATGCGAAGCCGCCGTTCGTCCGGGCGTCATAGAACTTCATCTGTTCGCCGTTGCGGTCTTGGCCGACCAAGGTGTCGAAGGTGCCGAAGTAGACATCGGCGCCGTTGGCTGAAACGCCATAGAGGCCGGGGACCTGTCTGGATTCTTGCGCGGGCACACCGGTGCCAGTACCGGTGGTAATGAGCTGCGCGCGGCCCTCAACGAACTCGTAGACATCGGAGCCCGCGTGCTCCCTAAGGACGTCGGGACCCGAATTGGTGTCCCTTGGGTCAAGCGGCTCGGTGGTATCGAAGAAGACCCTGCCGTCATCGGTGATGAAGCGACCTCCCTCGCTGCCCAGGACATCCCCGGTTGGAGCCGAGCCGTCGGGTCTGCAGGAGACGCACTTCACCTCTTCGGCTTCAGCGTCGTAGCGATACATCTCGGCGTAGCCGTGACTGTCATATGCGGTGATGTTGCTGGTTGTGATGAATGCCGCGTAGCGCCCGTCGGGAGTGACCTGCAGCCTGCCGGCGGCGCCATTGCTGCATCGCGGAACCGCAAACTGCGCCGGGAGGCAGTAAGCATCGTCCTCGAGCGCGGCCACGAAGCGAACGCTTCCCGCATGGTGGACGTAAAGGTTCTCTTTGCCCGGCGCGCCTTTACCCGCCACTAGCTGCTCTGGGGAATAGAAGTAGATGTCGCCGCTTTTCGCTGCGATCGCGTTGTCGGTGTAGCCGGGATTGACGTTGTCCTCGGTCCAGCTACCCAAGCCTCCCCTGTTGCCTATGGCCGTTGAGATCGTCGAGTCGTCGTAGGTCTCAATGTCGCAATTCGTCGTCCAAGTCGAGACGCAGTTGTCGGTATTGCCGGCCGAAGCTGTGTTGCTGGTGGAGATACGGGTCAGCTGCGGGCCGCCTCCGTTCTCACTCCACATGTAGAGGTCCGTGCTTTCATCGGTGTCATCGCCGGTCAGCTGTTCGTTGCTGGTGAAGTAGACTTTGGTGCCATCAAGCGTTGCACCGATGTATTTGACCGGCCTGCCCGCTGAGACGTCGTAGGTGATCGCATCGCTTATGCGCATATACAGGTGCGTCGGCTGACTTACAATCGGACATATCGTGTGGTAGCTGGTGCGCGGGTAGTCGAGCTGTTTGCATTTCGGCTTGGTCGTCGTTCCCATCAGAATGTGCGATCCATCTGAGGAAATCGCCGGGAACTGGATCAGCTCTTCGGGACCGCCTTTGGCACCGGGCTCCTGACCGATCGGTTCACCGTTTGGCAGCTTTGAAACCAGCCGCAGCGTGTTGTGGACGGTATCGTTGTCATACGCCGACCCTGGCGCGGCGGTAAGTCCACCTTCTCCGTAGAGGCCCGACTGGGTCGAGAAGACGAAGTGGCTGAGGTCTTTGGAGGCGTCGACGTAGGTGCTACAGAAATAGGGCACCGGAATGTTGCCGACGACCCCGTCCGGGTAGGGGTGGGTGTTGGGATTCTGGGGGCAGGAGAAGTTCGTTTCACTCCCAGCCACGTCGGCCGCCGAGGTCGGCCAGCGGTCGAGGAAATCGCCATGCGCGTTCCACAGGTAGGGCGCGTTGGAGCCGACGGCCGCTGTGTTGAAGTCACTAGACCTTTGATCGCCGAACGCGCCAAAGACGCACTCCAAGGGGTTGCCCAGGTTCCAGTCGATGATCCGACTAAGCCCGGGATCGGCCATCACATCGTTTTGGATCGTTGTCTCAAAGCCAGTCCCGCTGACGATCGGCCGGCCGCCCACGCAGCCGGCTTCTTCTGAGGACGGTCCGATGTAGCGGGTGCGCCAGCCTTCGGCACCACGGCTGGCAACGTAAAGGTCGCCCAACGTGTTGATCGGGTTGCGGCCCGAACCGGGAATTGCCGCCAGCTTGCCGACAAAGGCCAGCCGCGACGGGTTGGTCGCGTAGGGGCTCTGCGGGCCACCGGTGACCAAGGTGGTCCCACCCGCATCTTCGGGGGAAACCAGCTCATAGGCGCGGCAATCGGGCAAATAGGCGGCTCCGGTCTGCTGGCGCACGGTCTGGTTGGGGCAGACCGGTGGATGGAAGGTGAAGGTCTGATCGGCACTGGTCGCCGTGCCGCTCGCGTTGGTGGCAACTACGCGAAAGTGATAGACGGTGTCCTGCAGCCCTTCGATGTGGTTCTGCACGGCTTCGCCCTGGTGCGATTGGCCGATGCTGATCTCCGCCGTGCTGGTGCCGTAGGCGGGGGTCGTGCCATATTCGAAGTGATAGGAGGTTGCGGTGCCCCGGGGGTTGATCAGAGCGCGCAGATCGGCTGAATCCACCGTTACATTGCTCGAGGAAAAGGCTTCAATTTCGGGTCCCGCAGGCGACGTCGTGAAGCTCTTTGTTTCCTCCACGTCCGCCGTAAACGGCTTGACTGCGACCGCTTTCAGTTCGTAATCGGTATTGGGCGCCAAGCCGCCCACACCAACGCCGAAGGGCGCTGGGCTGGTGCCATTACCGACCGGTATGTCGGGGGTGTACGTCGTCCATATCGAGTCCGAGGCCTTTTTGAATTCAACCCGGTAGGTGGTCCGGGTTTTGTCCGGTGCACCGGTGGTGTCGGGATAGCTGGTTCCTGGCCCATTGGGGTTGATCGTTCCGGAGATGGTCCCTCCCGTAGCGGTAACGTCCGAAACCCCATTGAGCGCCAAAGTAGGCGCCGGTCCGGGGGGGCCGAAAATGATGAGCTTGGTGCCATTGCCGAGAAAGTATGGATGGCCGGTATCTACATTGACCGTGAGGGATGAATCGCGATCGCTGGTGCCGCCAACCCCTCTGCATGGATCGCTCGTTCCAATCACCGTGCCGCTGGAATCCAACTCCTGGATCCGCGCCTCGGCTAGTGAGAGACTGCCGTCAGCGCATGTGGTGAAGAACAATGGAAAGTACTTGGCGACGAAAACGTGGTCCCCAGGGCCGATCCCAATGTCAAATGGCGCTTCTTCAGCTCTGATTCCGCCCGGCCCGCCAACGGTCGTGATTGCCACGCTCGCGGTGTTGGCGCCCGGCCCACTGCCGCCGCTCAGCGGCGTCGCGCCGGCGACGGCGGTGATCGGAGCTGGGTTGGTATGAGCAAGTTGGCCACCGTCGAATGCAATCTGATATGGCGCCGGTCCGCCGGCACTGCCGGGACCGCCGCTGACGCTGACCGAGCCGCTTTCACCGCCGATCGAGGGCAACGAGTTGAGGGCGGATTCGACTTCGCTGGCGCCGACGTCATAAGGAAGATCGGAGGTTTTGTAAGGACGATTGGAGACGATCGCCCGACCCGCTTGCGTATAGGGGATCGGCTTCGAGACAGTGAGGGTGTTGGCGCCAACCGCGACAATTGACTCGCCGACGGGGAACGGGTACCCGCCGCCGAAAATGTCGACCGGCTGGCCGACCGCAAATTCGCCAGTACCGGTGCTGACGTTGGTGATCGTCGTCGAGCCAGCCGTGACATCTCCGCTTCCCGTTGTGCCATTGAATTCGGAGCCGAAGGAGAGATAGAACTGGCCGGCTCCAGCATTGACCGTCAAGGCCTGGATCTCGTCGGTGCCGAAGAGCGAAGGGGTGAGCGCAAGTCCGCCCGCGGGAGTGAACTTTTGCACGCGATTATTGGGTGCTCCGAACTGACTCCGCGGTTCCACCGTGTAGATGGCGCCGCTGGAGTCCTCGGCAAGACCACTCGGGAAGGCGAACTGACCGACGCCCATGCCCGGTGTGCCAGCCTGGCAGGTATGACCCGATGCAGCGCTGCAGACCTCAAAGCCGGTTGATGGGTCGGTGGCATCGACATCCCAGCCAAAGGCGCGGACGAAAGCGCCGGTGTCAGTGAACTCCTCTACCCGATGGTTTGATGAATCGAGGACGAGGACATCACCGGCGTTGGGCGCGGTAGCTGGCGCTACGGCGACGGACGGAGGTCCTTCTCCACCAAACGCTCCTGCCGTTTGGGCTGATGTGCCAATCTTGCAGGCGTCCTCTGCTTTGCATATCTCATAGCTTCCACCGGTGGAAGTGGTTGCGATGTCAATCGACTTGCTGCCGCTGCTAACCGTTAGGCCGTTGGAATTGGAGACCAGAGGTTCACCGATGTCATCGCCGCCGAGCTGACCGTGGAAGGTGATCAGATAGGGATTGGAGCCCGTCAGGTCGCCTGGGCCACCGGTAACGCTGACCGAGCTATAGTCGCCGCCGATTTCCGCGAGGTTGTCGAGCGCTGTTTCAACAGCAGCGGGGGTTGCGTCAAAAGGAATCGGCGGGGTGCGTTCCGCTGTGGCATTGAAGGTGGGGCGATAGCCGAGGGTGAAGGTGCCGCCATCGGCGGTAACCGTGATGCTCTTTGTCTCATCGGGCCCGGCGCTGTCATCAGGACCGGATGCAACGACATCCTGACCCCACGCACGCAGGAATCGTCCGCTTGCCGAGTAGGCTTCGATGCGGCTCATATTGGACACATAGACCTCGCCGCTTGCCTGATCGACGGCTATTCTCTTCGGACTCGATAGGCTGCCAGCCAGTCCAGCCTGATGACTGAATTGGGGGCTATCGGGCGCGGCGCCACCGTTTGAGTTGGTGCATTCGTCTCCGCTTGCCGGGCTGCAAATCTCAAAGCCATAGCCGCCGCGCACGGTGGTGTAGGTGCTGGCTGTTGCGGCGCCGCCGCTGAGCGGAATGCCGCCGTTGGTGGCTTTGAGCAGCGGCTGCGCCGCCCCGGCAAGCGAACCTTCGAAGCTGACGATGTATGGGGTCGTACCGCCAGCGCCTCCGGGGCCGCCGCTGACGCTGACACCACCCGGACCGACCGAGGGCAGCGCATTGAGCGCAGATTCGACTTGCACCGCCGTCGCGTTTGCCGCAATGTCAGCGGTACCGTCACCGCTGAAGCTGAGTTTGAAGGCGCCGCCAGTTGCATCGACCCTCACCGCTTGGACCTCATTGGCGTTGTCGGGACCGCTTTTGACCACACCGGGTCCCCAGAGGCGGATGAACTGATCAGAAGCCGAGAACTGCTGGATGCGCCCAAACGAAGGTTCACGCCCCTTGTCGAATATGTAGACATCGCCGGGAGAGGCTTCGCCGCTTCCGGCGCCGTTGACGGCAGCGCCGCCGGGACTGACGAAAACGTTGGGTTCTTCAGCTCGACATTCGAAGCTCGAACAGATTTCGAGCGGGAAGTAGCCGACGACGCTGCTCGAGGCCTGGGTCATCGCGGCGGCGATCAGAGCCGCCGTGAAGATGATTGCCAAGAGGGGTGGGAAGAGAGCTCGACGACGTACTCGTGTGGGCGGGCAGGCGGGAGTTGAGGATGTGGCGCCGCGATGATCGCGGAGGCCCGGTGCCGACGGTTTCCTCACGAATACCTCTCCTTGTCCCGTGAGCCCCTCTGCCCGCCGCTTCCCTTAGCGGCTTCCGCGAGGCTCGGTTGTCCCTGTGTCCCTGTTGGTGCTTCTTGGAGATACCGTCTTCGTTCCTATGAGAAGACGTTGCCGGATGTAAACACGCGAATTCGCATTTGTCAAGATACGCACGTGGTATTGCTGAAGAAGTGCCTCATTTGCAGGAAGTTCGGCCCAGAGAGATTTTTGGCGAACGCTGGACCGAGGGGATATGACAATCGAACCGGCGTCTAAGCCGGTTCGATCGGGGCCTATCGGCCCGGTCTACGCGCCCGCTTGCTTGCGCCGCGCTTCGAGCGGCTCGGGCGCCGGTTCTTGCTCCGGCTCGAAGGCGATGACCTGCCCCTCCTTGGGACCAGGCTCGCTCCGTCGGTAGAAAGCGAGGACGTACTCGGCCAAGGGCGTGGAGAGATCTCGCAGCTGGCCCCCCCTCCCCCGCAACACCTCACTGGCGACCCGCGAGGCAATGCCGCCAACGATTACACCCTCAACCTCAGGTGCAGGGCTAGATTGGGAAGGCTCGGGAGCAGCGGCGCGCAGCAGCGTGCCGTAACGCTGCAGCCACTGGTGGTAGCGGAGGGCGATCTCCTCTCCCGCGGAGGGCGCCTCGACGAAGAGAAGCCTTGCCAAGTCGGGCTCGGCGGTCAGCGCCTCCAGCCCAGCCGCCAGCGAGCGCTCCACCCGCTCTTCGAGCGTGGAGCCCTCCTCGCAGGGCATGGCGACGATCTCGAACAGCCGCTCGTGGCCAACCTCGTGGGCGACGGAGACGCAGTCCTGCTTGTCGCTGAAGCTCTTGTAGAAGGCGTTGCGGGAGACGGCCGCTGCCTTGACGATGTCGGCGACCGAGGTGGCTTCGTAGCCGCGCTTCGCGACCACCCCCGGCACGGCGGCGAGCAAGCGCTCGCGCTGGTCGCGCACCACTTCCTCTGGGGCAAGCGCGTGGCGCCCGCGCGGCAGACGACGCGGTGCGGTGGATTTGGATCTGGCGCTTGCCTTGGCCATATTCGAAATACGGACTATCCGTTACACGTACAGTCTAGTTCTTAAATATGTCCTGGGTCAACAGGAGGCTCGCCGCGCAACGAAAAAGGCCCGCTCTCGCGGGCCTTTTTCAGCGTTCCTAAAACCGACCTCAGCCGAGGCTGGGGCGCATCTGGCGCAGCCTTTTGACCCGCTCCTCGATCGGGGGGTGGGTCGAGAAGAGGCCGGCGATGCCCTTGCTGGAGAAGGGCTTGACGATGTAGAGCGGCTCGGCCGCCTGGTTGACCTGCATCGGCATGTCCGCCGCCCCTTGCTCGAGCCGCAGCAGGGCGCTGGCCAGGGACTCTGGGTTGCCGCAGATTTCCGCCCCGCCGGCGTCGGCCGCGTACTCGCGCTGGCGCGAGATCGAGAGCTGGATGATGCTCGCCGCGATCGGCGCCAAAAGGACCATCGCCAGCGAGGCGACGAGGCTGAGCGGCGAGTCGTCGTCGTTGCCGAACCACATGAACATGTAGGCGAGGTAGGTGATCGCCGCGCCGATCGCCGCGGCGACCGACTGGATCAGGATGTCGCGGTGCTGGACGTGAGCGAGCTCGTGGGCGAGCACGCCGCGCAGCTCGTCCTCGGAGAGCAGCTTGGTGATCCCGCGGGTGACGGCGACGGCCGCGTGCTGGGGGTTGCGCCCGGTGGCGAAGGCGTTGGGCTGGTCCTGGGGGATCATGTAGAGGCGCGGCATCGGCAGGCCGGCGCGGGTCGAGAGTTCGCGGACGATCTCGTAGAGCCGCGGCGCTTCCGATTCGTCGATCGGCTGGGCGCGGCTCATCTTCAGCGCCAGTTTGTCGCTGAAGAAGTAGGAGCCGAGGTTAATCAGCAGGGCGATGCCGAGGAACAGGGCCGCCGTGCTGGGGCCGCCGATCAGGGCGCCGATCACGACCAGCAGGCCGGATAGGGACGCCAGCAGGATCGTCGTGCGCAGGGTGGCGCCGAAAGTGGACTGCTTGGTGGTCTTCATCGAGTCGTTGCTCCTCGGGTCGCTTTACGCCGTGCTTCAGGGATTGTCGTCGCCAGGGCCGGCAATGGCCATAGGTGGCAACCCCCATAGGCCTCGGTGACGCCACCCAGTGCTTCTAGGCTTGACCGGTGCAACCGGTGACCCCGAGATGACGACCGCGGTAATCGTCGTGCTGCTTGCGGTGGTGTCGGGCCTGGCCGTCAACCTGATCGCGTTGCGCCGTCGCTTCGCTCCCTTGGAGAAGCTGATCGAGGAGATGGAGAAGGTCGACCTGAGTCGGCCCGGGCCGCTCCTCCCCCGCTCGATCGACGGCGTCGGCGAGACCGAGGAGGTGGAGCGGATCGAGCTCGCCTTCCTGCGCATGATGCGACGCCTCGAAGCCGAGCGGCGGCGGGCGGGAAGCGCCGCACTGCAGGCCCAGGAGCAGGAGCGGGCGCGCGTCGCCCGCGATCTCCACGACGAGGTGAACCAGTCGCTGACCGGCCTGCTGCTGCGGCTCGAGGCGGTCCGCGAGGCGGCGCCCCCCGAGCTGGAGGCGGAGCTGGCGCGAGACCAAGGCGCTCGCCAACCAGGCGATGCGGGAGCTGCTCTCGCTCGCCCGCCAGCTGCGCCCGACGGCGCTCGACGACCTCGGCCTGAAGGCGGCAACCGCGGGGCAGGTCGAGCAGCTCGCCCGGGGGGAGATCGAGGCCAGAGTTCGACGCGGAGGGCGACTTCTCCGGCCTCGACGACGACGCCCAGCTGGTCGTCTACCGGGTCGCCCAGGAGGCCCTCTCCAACGCCACCCGCCACAGCGGCGCCGATCACGTCGCGGTGGAGCTGCGGCGCAACGACAAGGACGGGGGCGTCGAGCTGGAGGTCAGCGACGACGGTCGTGGCTTCGCCTTCGACGAGTCCGAGGGCGGGCTCGGCATCGGCGGCATGCGCGAGCGCGCCCTGCTGATCGGCGGCAAGCTGACGATCGAGTCCCGACCCGGGCATGGCACCACTGTCCGCCTCAGCGTCCCGGCCCTGCCTTTCGACGCCGCTTAGCTGCGTCGCGGGCTTGCGAGCCTCGCGGCCAGGACCTCCGCCACATGGGCCGGCTCCCCGTCCAGCAGTCGTTCGGAGAGTCGCAGCACCTCGAAACCACTGCGCATCAGCCCAAGTTCCCGAGCACGATCGTCCTGAAACGCCACTTCACCGCGGTGATAGAGGTAACTGTCGGTTTCGACCACGAGCCCCCTTTCTCTCCAGAGGAAGTCAACGAGGTAAGGGCCGATGCGAACGTTGACCTCGGGCGGGGGCAGTCGGTGGCGGCGGCAGAGCATCAGGAAGTCCCCCTCCAAATCGCTTCGGGTTCGAACCTTGGCGTCCCTGTCGCCGATCGGCAGGCCAAGCACGTTTGCCTGGCGGATCGCCTTGCGCAGTTCGCGACCGGCGATCACACCGCTGCGGCGAGCTGAGATCGCTTCGCGCAGATCCGCAATCGTCCGCTCTGGGGTGGTGACGGGAATCCCACGATCAAGCGTCACATCGCTGGGCACGAGGGAGAGCGAGCGGTGGACCCGGATACCGGCACGCCGCGCCCTGCCTCCATCGCCCTTGACGATGACGTCGCTGGGAGCCCGATTGACCGGGAGCAAGCCCCATAGTGAAAGCGCGCTGCGGTGGCTCACGGCCGCCCCCCAGTGCTCGAGGACCGGCCCGCCGCCGCGCGGTCCCCCGCCGAGCGCCAGCACAGCTGCCATCCAGCGGCCCTCCGGCGACAGCGCCAGATGTCCCAATGCATAGACGCCCCGATGCACGCGGTGCATCTGCCCCAAGGCCGCTCTCGCCCGGACAGCATCTTCGCTGACCCCGCAGCGACGCAGCTGGCCGATCGAGACCACCCCATGTTGCCTCTCGGCGATTCTCGCCACCAGAACGCCGGGCTTGGCGACTTTCCCGTCCATTTCACGGGTAAGTCGCCAAGCCCCCGGTCTCTCCCCCACCACGGCTGGGAAACTGGGCAGGTGCTTCGCGTGCTGATCGCCGACGACCATGGAATCGTCCGCTCCGGGATGCGGCTGCTGCTGGAGCGCCAGCCGGACATCGAGGTGGTGGCGGAGGCCGCCGACGGCGCCGAGGCGCGGGAGCTGGCGGTGCGCGAGCGGCCCGACCTGGCGATCCTCGACGTCAAGATGCCGAAGCTGACCGGCCTGCAGGCGACCCGCGAGATCAAGCAGCAGGCGCCCGAGGTCTCGGTGCTGATCCTCTCCATGCACGACGACGAGCGCTACCTCTTCGAGGCGCTGAAGGCCGGCGCCTCCGGCTACGTGCTGAAGGCCCAGGCCGACACCGACCTGCTGGCGGCGATCCGGGCGGTCGAGCGCGGCGAGCCGTTCCTCACCCCCGAGGCGCAGCGAACGCTGATCAAGGACGTGCTCGAGCGCGGCTCCAGCGGCGAGGAGGAGCTGACGCCGCGCGAGGAGGAGATCGTCAAGCTGGTCGCCGAGGCGCACACGACTAAGCAGATCGCCGAGCTCCTCCACCTCTCCGAGAAGACGGTCGAGAACCACCGCGCCAACGCGATGCGAAAGCTCGGCATGCGCGACCGGGTCGAGCTGGTTCGCTACGCGATCCGCCGCGGCCTGATCGAGCCCTGAGGCGGCCAAGCCGACGCCGCGGTTTTGATTGACTGAGCGGTCGATGGAGGCCGCCACCGGAGAGTTCAGAGAGAAGCGCTGGCTGGCGCTGATCCTGCTCTGCTCGGCGCAGTTCGTCGTCGTCCTCGACGCCTCGATCGTCAACGTGGCGCTGCCGACGATCGGCAAGGCGCTCGACTTCTCCCAGGAGAACCTGCCCTGGGTGGTCAACGCCTACGTGCTCACCTTCGGCGGCTTCCTGCTGCTCGGCGGGCGCACCGCCGACCTGCTCGGGCGCCGGCGCGTCTTCATGGCGGGCCTGCTGCTGGTCGCCGTCGCCTCGCTCGCCGCCGGCTTCGCCGCCACCGAGGGGCAGCTGATCGCCGCGCGCGCGGCCCAGGGCCTCGGCGCCGCGATCATCTCCCCCGCCGCGCTCTCGATCGTCACCACCACCTTCAGCGACGGCTCGGAGCGCAACAAGGCGCTCGGGGTCTGGGGCGCGGTCGCCGGCTCCGGCGGCGCCGCCGGCGTCCTGCTCGGCGGCATCCTCACCGACGGCCTCGGCTGGGAGTGGGTGCTCTGGGTCAACGTGCCGGTCAGCCTGATCGCCTTCGCGCTCTCGCCGCGACTGCTCGCCGAAACGCGGGCCGAGTCCGAGAAGCGCGTCTTCGACGTCGCCGGCGCGGTCACCGTCACCGCCGCGCTCTCGATCCTCGTCTACGCCCTGGTCGACGCCAACAACGCCGGCTGGGGCTCGACCCAGACGATCGGCCTGATGGCGCTCTCGCGTCGTGCTGATGGCGGCCTTCGTCGCGATCGAGCTGCGCGCCGCCAAGCCCCTGGTGCCCTTCTCGATCTTCCGCATCCGCACCCTGACCGGGGCCAACGTGGTCGGCCTGCTGGTCGGCGCCTCGCTCTTCTCGATGTTCTTCTTCATCTCCCTGTACATGCAGCAGGTGCTCGGCTACAGCGCGATCCACGCCGGCCTCTCCTACCTGCCGCTGGCCCTGGTGATCATGGCCTCGGCCGGCATCGCCTCGCAGCTGGTGACCAAGCTCGGCTACAAGCCGGTGCTCGCCGCCGGGCTGCTCTTCATCGTCATCGGCCTCGCCTGGTTCAGCCGGGTCTCGGTCGGCGGCAGCTTCACCACCGACATCCTCGGCCCCTCGCTGTTCGCCGCCGCCGGGCTCGGCTTCGCCTTCGTGACGACGACGATCGCCGCGGTCTCCGGGGTCGAGGAGAACGAGGCCGGCCTCGCCAGCGGACTGATCAACACCTCGCAGCAGATCGGCGGCGCGCTCGGCCTCGCGGTGCTCTCGGCGGTGGCGATCTCCGCCACCAGCGACGCGGTGCCCTCGGGCTCGAATCGACCTCAGCGCCCTGACCGAGGGCTTCCAGGCCGCCTTCCTCGGCGGCTCCCTGATCGCCCTGCTCGGCTTCGTGCTGACCCTGGTCCTGATCCGCGGCAGCGACAGCCGCGCCCACGTCGAGCTGGGCAAGGACGCGGCGACGGAAACCGCATAACCGACCGCTTCAGTAGGATTTAGGGAGCATGCTGTTCTCGACCAAAGCCGAGTACGGGGTCCGCCTCATGGTCGAGCTGGGCCGCCAGCCCGGCTCGATGCCGATCTCGCTCAGCGCCGTCGCCGAGGCGGAGCGGCTGCCGCTCTCCTACCTCGAGCATCTGGTGGCGAAGCTGCGCAAGGCCGGCCTGGTCACCTCGACCCGCGGCGCGCACGGCGGCTACCGCCTGGCAAAGCCGGCGGAGGAGATCACGATGGACGCGGTCGTCGAGGCGCTGGAAGGGCAGATCGCCCCGATGGAGTGCTTCCACGACGCGCCCGACGGCAAAGTGCTCTGCTCGCACGAGGACGACGGCGACCGCGCCTGCGCGACCAAGCTGCTGTGGACGCGCGTGCAGGGCGGCGTCACCAAAGCCCTGTCCGGCACGACGCTGGCCGAGCTGGTGGAGTTCGGCGGCGGCTCTGAGCCACGGGCCGAGCGACGCGCGCCGGTCGGCACCGCCGCCTGACGCGCCCGACCTTCAAAACCAGAAACGGAGTGAAATTGGCTGAGCTGGAGATACGCAACCTGCACGTGAGCGTCGAGGACAAGGAGATCCTCCGCGGCCTCGACCTCGACGTCGAGAAGGGCAAGGTCCACGCGCTGATGGGGCCGAACGGCTCGGGCAAGTCGACCCTGGCCAACGCGATCATGGGCCACCCGGCGCTCGAGGTGACCGAGGGCACGATCACCTTCAAGGGCGAGGACATGACCGAGGCCGACCCCGACGAGCGCTCGCGCGCCGGCCTCTTCATGGCCTTCCAGTACCCGGTCTCGATCCCCGGCGTCTCGGTCAGCAAGTACCTGCGGATGGTGATCAACGCCCACCGCGAGGCGCGCGGCGAGGAGCAGATCAAGATCAAAGACTTCGCCAAGGTCGCCCAGGAGGCGATGGCGCTGGCCAACATCCCCAAAGACTTCTCCAGCCGCTACCTCAACGACGGCTTCTCCGGCGGCGAGAAGAAGCGGATGGAGCTGCTGCAGCTGGCGCTGCTGCGGCCGGAGATCGCGGTGCTCGACGAGACCGACTCGGGCCTCGACATCGACGCCCTGCGCACGGTCGCCGAGGGCGTCAACCAATTCGCCGGGCCGGACATGGGCGTGCTGATCATCACCCACTACCAGCGCATCCTGCACATGGTCAAGCCCGACTTCGTCCACGTCATGTTCGAGGGCCGGATCGTCAAGGAAGGCGGCCCGGAGCTGGTCGGCGTGCTCGAGGAGAAGGGCTACGGCTGGATTCGCGAGGAGGTCGAGGCGGGCGCCACCGCCTGACCTCGGGGAAGCATGGAGCCGACGACGACAAAGAGCTCCTCTCCCCCTCGGCCGTTCCCGATCGAGAAGGTCCGCGCCGCCTTTCCCGCCTGGAGCGGGAGGTCAACGGGCAAGCCGGTCGCCTACCTCGACAGCGGCGCCAGCTCCCAGCGGGTGCTGGCCTCGATCCAGGCGGTCGACCGCTACGAGCGCTCCCACCACTCCAACGTCCACCGCGGCTCGCACACGCTCTCGGCCGAGGCGACGGCGGCCTACGAGGGGGCGCGGGCGACGGTCGCCGACCACCTCGGCGCCGCCGACCGGCGCGAGGTCGTCTTCGTCCGCAACGCGACCGAGGCGATCAACCTGGTCGCGCGCGCCTGGGGCGACGCCAACGTCGGCGAGGGCGACCGCATCGTCCTCACCGAGATGGAGCACCACTCCAACATCGTCCCCTGGCAGCAGCTGGCCGAGCGGGTCGGGGCGGAGATCGACTGGGCGCCGGTCACCGACGAGGGCCTGCTCGACATGGACGCCTTCGCGGCGCTGCTCGAGCGCGGGCCGAAGCTCGTCGCCGTCACCCACGTCTCCAACGTGCTCGGCACCGAGAACCCGCTGGCCGAGATCTCGCGGCTGGCCCACGAGGCCGGCGCGCTGGTCCTCGCCGACGGCGCCCAGGGCGCGCCGAAGATGGCGGTCGACGTCGCCGAGCTGGGCGTCGACTTCTACGCCCTGACCGGGCACAAGCTCTACGCGCCGACCGGGATCGGGGCGCTCTGGGGCCGGCTCGACCTGCTGCGGGCGATGCCGCCCTTCCTCGGCGGCGGCTCGATGATCCGCAAGGTGACCCGCGAGGGCACGACCTACGCCGACCCGCCCGCCCGCTTCGAGGCGGGCACGCCGGCGATCGCGCAGGCGATCGGCATGGCCTCGGCGCTGCGCTGGCTCGACGGGCTCGGGATGGACGCGGTGCTGGAGCACGAGCGCCAGATCACCGACTACGCGCTTGGGCGACTGACGCGAGGTGCCGGGCCTGCGCGTCTTCGGCCCGCCCCGCGGTCCCGAGCGGATCGGCCCGGTCTCCTTCGAGCTCGAGGGCGTCCACGCCCACGACGTCTCCGAGATCCTCGACCGCCACGGCGTCGCCGTCCGCGCCGGCCACCACTGCGCCCAGGTGCTGATGGACCGCCTCGGCGTCGCCGCCACCGCCCGCGCCAGCTTCGGCGTCTACACGACCCCCGAGGAGATCGACCGCCTGGTCGAGGGCCTCCACGACGCCCGCAAGGTCTTCGGCCTCGCCAGCTAGCCACGCGAATCAAGTTCTCCAGCTATTTCATAGAGAACTTGATTCGCGTGCCGCTTGAATCAGCTGCTGGGTGAGCCGGCGGGCGGTGTGCCGGGCGGCGGCGACGGGCCCCAGCTGACGCGGCCGTCATCGCCGCTGATCGGGATCGACGGCCCGCCCATCGCGGGGGTGTCGAGCGTCGTGTCGGCTACCGCCTTGACCCGGGCGAGCAGCTCACGGACAGTGCTCTTCTTGCCCTGGAAGCCCCAAGGGTGAAGATCGGCGGTGAGCCCGGTTGCGTCGATCCCGGCGGCGTCGGCGAGATAGAGGGCGCGTGGCATGTGAAAGCCCTGAGTGACGACGACCGCGTCTCGCACGCCGAAGACGCCGCGGGCGCGAACCATCGTCGCCCAGGTATCGAGGCCCGCGTGGTCCTCGAAGATCACCTGCGGCGGGATGCCGGCTTGGACCAGCGCCTTGCGCATCGTGTCGGGCTCGTCGTAGGCCCAGGTGTGATGGTCGCCGGAGACGAGGATCCGATCGACCTTGCCGGCCCGCCACAGCGCCTCCGCCTGACGCACGCGGTCGGCGAGCATCGGGCTCATCCGACCGCTCGGCATGACCAGCGCTCCGGGCACGATTGCGACCTGCGCGTGGGGCACCTTGGCGACGTCGGCGGTCGCCTCTCCCTCAGTGCTGAGCAAGACGTAGGCGTTGGAGAGGCCGACCACGGCGACGAGCGCCGCGCTCCCGGCCAGGGCCACCTTCGACAGGCGCGGCCAGCGCCTCACCGGGTGCATCAGCTTCCGCATCGTTCCCGCACGGGCGCCAAGGTAGCAGGGCCCGACTACGCTTCAGGCGTGAAGGAGCGGGACGCAAGGGCACCCGGCAGGCGCCCGCGCCGCCCGTCCCAGCGGCAGATCCGCCGCCGCAGACGGGTCGCCATCGCACTCGCGGCGCTGGCTGCAATCGCGGTCGTCTACGCGGTGCTCGCCGCGACGCTGCTCGCGCCGGCCGATACCCACGGCGCCAAGGTCATCGACCTGAACGTCCACAGCAAGGCGGTCGGCGAGGACCTGGCCGTCTCGGTGGTCATCCCTTCTGGAGACGCTCCTCAGCACCGGCCCCTCCTCGTCTTCCTGCACGGCAGGGGAGGCTCTCCCGACGACTCCACCGAAGACGAAGCGATGTTCGCAGCGCTGGCCCGGCTCGGCAAGCGGGCGCCGATCATCGCCTTCCCCTATGGAGGCGACCACGGCTACTGGCACGACCGCGCCGAAGGCGACTGGGCGACGTACGTGATGGAGGAAGTGATCCCGCAGGCCGCGCGTGCCTCGGGGGCCGACGCGAGCCGGGTCGCGATCGGCGGCATCTCGATGGGCGGCTTCGGCGCCTACGACATCGCCCTCCACGACCCCGGCCGCTTCTGCGCCGTCGGCGGCCACTCCCCTGCCCTCTGGCTGCGTGGCGCCGACACGGCCCCGGAAGCCTTCGACGACGCCGAAGACTTCGAGCGCAACGACGTGATCGCGACGGTCCAGAACGACCCAAGCGCCTTCGGTGACATCCCGATCTGGAACGACGCCGGCAACGAAGACCCCTTCCTGATCTCAGACGTGCGCTTCGACGAAGCGCTTCAAGCCGGCGGCGCAAACCTCACGGCGCATACCTGGCCAGGCGGCCACGAGGGCAGCTACTGGGACCGCCACTGGAACGCCTATCTCCGCTTCTATGCCAACGCGTTGGCGAGCTGCAGATAGCCACCCCAGGGCAGCACCAACCCGAACTGCATCAAATTCCCTACCTGCCAGATTGGGAATTCAATGCAGTTCGCGGAGTTGGCGCTGCGCTAGCCTCGCTTTATGGACGAGCTCTACCGCGACCAGATCCTCGAGCACTACAAGCGGCCGCATAACTTCGGCCGCCTGGACGAGCCCGACCTCGAGTTCGAGGACACCAACCCGTTCTGCGGCGACGAGCAGCATGTGACGATCCGGCTCGACGAGGAGGGCCGGGTCGCCGAGATCGCCTTCGACGGCAAAGGCTGCGCGATCTCGACCGCGGCGACCTCGCTGCTGACCGATGAGCTGGCCGGCAAGACTCGCGAGGAGCTGCTGCACCTGCCCAAGGAGTTCGTGCTCGAGCTGCTCGGCATCGACATCTCGGCGACGCGGATGAAGTGCGCGATGCTGGGCCTCAAGGTGGTCAAGAGCGCCAGCCTCGGCCAGCCGGCCGAATGGGAGGACGAGGGCGAGGTCGGCAACCCCAGCGAAGCGCCGGCGATCTAGCCCGGCTCAGCGCATCCGACGTTCACCCCACCAGAGCGGGGTCAATATCGGATGCGCCCGATCTCGGCGCGTGTCAGGAGGCCCCGGCCGCTTCAGCTGAGGGCGATAGCGGCGAAGCTGGCGCCGTGGGGGTCGACGAGGATCGCGAAACGGCCGGCGGGGACCTCCATCGGCGGGACCATGACGCTGCCGCCCCGCTCGGTTGCCTGCGCGACGGTCGCGTCGGTGTCCTCGACCGCGAAGTAGACCTGCCAGTGGGCCGGGATCTCGTCGGGCACGCCACGCTCGGTCATGTTGAGGATGCCGCCGACCATGTCCTCGCCGAGCTTGATCGTCGTGTAGGTGCCCGCCTCGCCCATGTCGTTGTCTTCGAAGGCCCAGCCGAAGACCGCGCCGTAGAACGCCTTGGCGCCCTCCAGGTCGCGCGTGTTGAGCTCGTTCCAGGCAAGAGCGCCGGGCTCGTTGACGACGCCCGCGCCGGGGAACGTTCCCGGCTGCCAGATGCCGAAGACCGCGCCGGTCGGGTCGGCGAAGACCGCCATCGTGCCGAGGTCCATCACGTCCATCGGCTCGGCGATCACGCTGCCGCCGGCCTCGCTGACCGCGGCAGCGGTTGCCGTCGGCATCCGCGACCGAGACGTAGGTGGTCCAGGCTGGCGGCTGGCCCTCCTGCATCAGCGGCATCATCCCGACGACGTCCGCCCCGTTCTTCGTCGCCCGACGGTAGCCGCCGGTCTGCTCGATGTTTTCGGACTCCGGCACCTCCCAGCCGAAGAGGGCGCCGTAGAACTCGATCGACGCATCGAGGTCGGGTGAGCCCAGGTCGACCCAGCACGGGGTTCCAGGCGTGTAGCTCCTTCTCTCGCTCATGCGTCGCTCCAATCGTCGAAGTTCGTCCGCCGATCCTCTCATCCTCGAGATGGCGCGGGTCAAATGCTTGTTACGGTGCCTGGGCCGAGCAGGCTCGGTCGCTAAAATCCGACCTTAGAAGTAGGATTAAGTCTCAACCCGCACTAAATCGCCGCGGGAGCGCCGATTCCCTTGCCAGATACCGCTGGAACATCCATCTCCGTCTGCCCTGCTCGCCGAGCTGCCGCCCGGAGCCATGCGGCTGGTCGAGCACGAGGGACGCAAGATCGGCGTCTTCAACTGCGAGGGGACGCTGTACGCGATCGAGGATCGCTGCTCCCACGACGACGGGCCGCTCGCCGAGGGCGAGTTCGACCCGGCGACCTGCACCGTCGAGTGCCCCCGTCACGGCTCGCTCTTCGACCTGACCACCGGCAGGCCGAAGACGCTCCCCGCTTTCGCCCCGGTGCAGACGTTCACGGCGGCCGTCGTGGACGACACGATCACCCTGGAGGTCGACTGACCATGGCTACACCCGAGGTCGTAGCAGAGAAAAGAGAGCTCGCCGGCATCAACGCCGACTACAAGGAGAAGTTCGGCTTCCACGACTCCGAGTCGGGCTACGCCTACAAGGCGCCGAAGGGCCTCTCGCGCGAGATCGTCGAATCGATCTCCGACTACAAGGACGAGCCGCAGTGGATGCGCGACTTCCGCCTCAAGGCGCTGGAGCACTTCTACTCGCGCCCGACCCCGAAATGGGGCGGCGACCTCGACCAGATCGACTTCGACGACATCCACTACTTCGTCCGCGCCTCGGAGAAGAACAGCCGCGACTGGAGCGAGGTCCCCGAGGACATCAAGAACACCTTCGACCGGCTCGGCATCCCCGAGGCGGAGCGCAAATTCCTCTCCGGAGTCGGCGCCCAGTACGAGTCCGAGGTCGTCTACCACCAGGTCAACGAGAAGCTCGAGGCCCAGGGCGTGATCTTCACCGACATGGACACGGCGCTGCGCGAGCACGAGGACCTGCTGCGCGAGTACTGGGCGACGATCATCCCGGCCAACGACAACAAGCTGGCGGCGCTCAACTCGGCCGTCTGGTCGGGCGGCTCCTTCGTCTACGTGCCGGCCGGGGTCAAGGTCGAGATGCCGCTGCAGGCCTACTTCCGGATCAACACCGAGAACATGGGCCAGTTCGAGCGCACGCTGATCATCGCCGAGGAGGGCGCCGACGTCCACTACATCGAGGGCTGCACGGCGCCGGTCTACTCCAGTGACTCGCTGCACTCCGCCGTGGTCGAGATCTGCGCCAAGCCGAGCTCGCGGGTCCGCTACACGACGGTGCAGAACTGGTCGCAGAACGTCTTCAACCTGGTCACCAAGCGCGCCGTCGCGCACGAGAAGGCGACGATGGAGTGGGTCGACTGCAACCTCGGCTCGAAGCTGACGATGAAGTACCCGTCGATCTACCTGATGGGCCCCGAAGCCCACGGCGAGATCCTCTCGATCGCCTTCGCCGGCGACGGCCAGCACCAGGACGCCGGCGGCAAGATCATCCACGCGGCGCCGCGCACCTCCTCCTCGATCTTCTCCAAGTCGATCTCCAAGGACGGCGGCCGGGCGACCTACCGCGGCCTGCTGGAAATCGCCGACGGGGCGACCGAGTCCCGCTCCAAGGTCGTCTGCGACGCGCTGCTGCTCGACGAGGACTCGCGCTCGGACACCTACCCGACGATCCGCATCGACGAGAACGACGCCGACGTCGGCCACGAGGCGACCGTCTCCAAGATCGGCGACGAGCAGCTCTTCTACCTGCAGAGCCGCGGCCTCGACGAGGAGGAGGCCTCGAAGATGATCGTCAACGGCTTCATCGAGCCGGTGACCAAGGAGCTGCCGATGGAGTACGCGGTCGAGCTCAACCGCTTGATCGAGCTGCAGATGGAGGGCTCGATTGGCTGAGGTCGCGACAGAGCCCACTTGGCTTTCGGAGAGGCGCCAGCAGGGCGCCTCTCTCGCGCAGAGCCTCCCCCTGCCCGACTCGAAGGCGAAGGGCTGGGAATTCACCGATCTCGCCGGGCTCGAGATCGACGCCTACGAGGCGGTCGACGCCGAGGCGGAGATCGGCGCCGTGCCCGAGGGCGTCACCGTCCTGCCGCTGGCCGAGGCGACCGCCTCCCACGAGGACCTAGTCCGCGAGCACCTCGGCTCGCTGGTGCCGATCGAGGACTTTTTCGTCGCCCGCAACGAGTCGGGCTGGCGCGACGGCGTGCTGGTCCACGTGCCGCGCGGCGTCCGCGTCGCCGAGCCGATCCAGATCGAAGTGCCGTTGGACCGCAGCAACGGGGCGCTCGGCTGGCGCACCCTGATCGTGCTCGAGGAGGGCGCCGAGGCGGAGGTCTGGGAGCACTGGTCCTCGCCTGCCGACGACATCGATGCGCTGCTCAACTCGGTGGTCGAGCTCAGCGTCGGCCAGGCCGCGACGCTGCGCTACGTCAACACCCAGGACATCTCCGAGTCAGCCTGGATCTTCGCCACCCAGCGCGCCGAGGTCGAGCCGCGACGCCCGCCTCGACTGGGCCGCCCTCGGCTTCGGCTCCGGCCGCGGCAAGGTGCGGATGGAGACCAAGCTCGCCGGACCGGGCTCCGAAGCGCGGGTCACCGGCGGCTACGCCGGCGGGCCCGGACAGCACCTCGACTACGACACCACCCAGGAGCACGCGGCGCCGAACACCAACTCCGACCTCGCCTTCCGCGGGGTCCTGGCCGCGGGCTCGACCGCTGTCTGGCGCGGGATGATCAAAGTCGACCCCGGCGCCCAGCAGACCGATGCCTTCCAGGAGAGCCGCAACCTGCTGCTCTCGACCGAGGCCCACGCCGACGCGATCCCCGGCCTGGAGATCCTCGCCGACGACGTCCGCTGCACCCACGCCGCCGCGATCGCCCAGATCGACAGCGACCAGCTCTTCTACCTGACCTCGCGCGGACTCAGCCCGGCCGAGGCGAAGTCGCTGATCATCGAAGGCTTTCTCGAGTCACTGGTGGAACGACTGGCGGAGGGCCCCGTTCGCGAGGAGATCTCCGCGGCGCTCGAGCGCCGGCTCGCCGAGATCCTCTAGGCGCGCCCCTAGTCGCCGCGCTTCTTGCGGCGTTCCGAGAACGTCGTGCGAGCGATCGAGCCGAGGACGATGAGGACGGGCGGCAGGTAGAGCACCCAGAGCCAGTGGCCCGCGTGGGCTAGGGGCAGCAGGAGCGCCGTTGCCATTCACTCAGTATGACCGGGTGATTACACGTCTTCCAGGGCTGGCGGTGGCGGGCGGGCCTACCGTTTTCGAGCTATCTTCTTTCAGCTCTTTCGTCCCCTTGGCTTTCGTCCCCCCTTGGCTCCGTTGGCTTTCGCCAACTCTTTGAATGCCAAGGGCATCGGTTGTCTCTCCCCAGCCCGATTGGAGCATCAGATGCCATACCAGCGCGCTCTGCCATACGTTGAACCCGAAGCACGCCAGAGCCCGCCGCGCCGAGCGGCGCTTCGCCTGATGAGCGCGCCCGCGGCGGTGGCACTCGAGGGAACGCTCCCGTTTCGGCTCATCGTCTGGAAGCTCACGCCGATCTTGATGCGGTTGACCGGCGGCCGCTTCGCCCACCTGCTCCCGATGCCCCACCGGAGTCATCGATACGCGCGACGCGCGCAACGGCAACCGGCATCGCCGCTGTGTCCTCCACTTCCACGACGGTGAGCGGATAACGGTCATTCCCACCAAAGGGGGCCTTCCCAGCGACCCATTTTGGTATCGGAATGCCTTGGCGGATACGGACGTGCTCTTTGAATCGCAGCCATTCCAGGCCCAGCCAGTTGAGGACGAGGCGGAGCTGCGGCGCCTTTGGGCAATTGCGGATCGCTTCTTCCCCCCAAGCGTGACCTACCGCCAGCGCGCCGCTCGAACGGGTCGAACGATCCCGGTCCTCCAGCTCCTTCCAGCTTGATGTCCAGCAAGTGCCCGGCGGCGGCCCACCTGCCGCGCTGCTGATCGGGCCAATCGCAACCGTTCCGTGGAATCCACGGGTGGCCGGTCGACGGTCGCGCACCGCGTGCGAGACGGGCGCGCTTCGGCCTTTCGGGCCCCTGTACGCCAGAACCGCCGGCCTTGCGAGCGGCGGTTCCGACACCACAAGAGTCAAGTGAGAGGACTCCACCCCCAGTAGACCAAAGCGCGGGCTCGATCGCATCGGTAGAAAACCGCGCCGTGGGTGGGGCTCAACCGCACTCTTTTCGCAGGGCGCGTAATTTCGCAAGGCCGTAAAGGTCATGCGTTGGAGACCGAGAGCAGGTAAAGCCCAAAGCAGGTGAAGGCGACCATCACGGCCAGCATCCAGTACTGGGAGCGGGCCGCCTGGCGGTAGTCCCCCCAGTACGCGGTTGCGCGGTCGTGGGCGAGGGTCAGCCCCGCCACGTGGCCGATCACGAGCGCCGCCACCTGCACGTACCAGATCGCGTTGGCGCTGAGCAGCTTGAAGTCGATCCCGCCCGACGCCGTGCCGAAAAGATTGGTTGTCGCGGTGCCCAGCGGGTCAGAGAGGAGGTAGGTGAACTGCGCCTGCTCCTGGAAGACGAAGAGGCTGAAGTAGTGGGCAACCAGGTAGGCGAAGGCAATCGGGATCAGGGTGTGAGCGAAGCCGACGCGCAGTTTCTTCAGCGGCGGGGCGCCGCGCACGGTGGACATCCCCCGCACTCCGATCAGGTAGACGAGGCCGACCCCGGCGAAGCAGAGCGCCATGAAGATGGTGTCGGTGAGGCGCAGCGACGTGGTCAGGCTGAAGCCGGCGTCGGCCAGCCATTCGAAGGTCCGCAGGATCGCGCTCTTGAAGGCGCCCTCCTGGGCGCCGTCGAAGCTGGTCGAGGCGATCGAGGCGATCACCACCGCGGCCGAGCCCGGCACGGTCGCCCAGTGCGTCGCCGCCGCCAGCGGGCGCCGCCGTCCCAGCCGGCCATCCTTGACCCCGAAGGAGCCGAGCTGGGAGAACATCCCGAAGTAGACCGAGAACACCTCGCCGGTCTGACACCACTTCTCCACCCCGAAGAGGGCCATCATCGCCAGGGTGTAGAGGCTGTAGATAACGGCCGCCAGCCCGGCGGCATGGGGAGAAAGCCCGACCGCGACCCCGCCGCTGGCGCCGTAGACGACCTCGAGCCAGACGACCGCCATCAGGCCCACGGCCGCCGGCCAGCGGCCGAGGCGCTCGGGATAGCGTACGTGCGCCGGTGGCTGCCCGGCGATTGCCGAGAACCCGCCGCCGATGACCCGGGCGACGGCACGCCAGGGATTGAAGGGCCGGAAGACGTCACCGAGGACGACGCTGAACAAGGCGAAGCCAAGCCAGGAGGTGACGAAGAGGAAGGTCAGCGCGAAGTTGCGGTCGGGCGCTTCGGTCCCCTGCAGGCCGGCGTATATGGACAGGCCGAGGAGAAAGACGCCGACCGCCCCGCAGATGATCTGCGCGGGAATGCTCAGCAGCCCTCGCGAGAGCCCCGCCCCGAGGGGACGCCAATGGTCCTCCTCGAAACGGGGCTTGCGCCAGGCTGCCGAGAGCGCGAAGAAGGAGACGATCAGGACGATCGACGCCCCCCAGGCGAACAGCCATGCCGGTATTGGCAGGTCCTTGCGCGCCACCAGCGCGTGGGCCACCGGCAGCAGCAGGTTCATGGATTGACCGTCAGCTGGATTATCTGTTCCTTGCGATCCTCCAGCTCAGCCTCGAACACACCTTCGATCGAGGCCGGGAAGTCAAAGCTCACCGAGCCACCGGCCTCGACGTCCTTCATGATGTCGTAGCCGTGCACGTGGATCTCGTCGCTGACGTCGGAGTCCACCTTGAAGCGGATCTGTTCGCCCTCGTTGTAGGTGAGCTCCCTGATCCCACCGACCGGCTCGCCGTTCTTGACGACGATCGTGGGGACCTTGCCGCTGGCGTTGCTGGTGTCGCCACTGCTGCCGCCGTCGTCGTCCTTGAGGACGACCAGCAGCACGATCGCGACGACGATAACCCCAATGCCGACCGCCAGACGCATCGTTTTCGAATCCATCGTTTGCTCCTCTGCTCGTGGCGCGGAGCACCCCCGCGCCTGCTTTTGCCCGCGGCCGGACGGCCGCGGCGCTCTCAGCCGTGACCGTCGTGGCCACGGATCGCGGATCTAGAGCGCGAGCGGTGGCGGGCGCTGAGCGAAGCCGAAGGCGATCAGGAGCCCGCCGCTGACCGCGCGGGAGCGGGGGGCCCGGGGACACGGCTGGCTTTTCGCGTCCCGCGAGCGTGGCAGCGGGCTGATCCACTCCGCGAGCCTGACTATCGCGTCGAAGCCCGGGTAGTGCCCCAGCAGCAGCGAGCCGACGAGCAACAGCAGCGGTATCAGCGCCAGTGCGATCTCTGCCATCGCTTGGAAAATCTATCGGAAAGTTTTAAGCGCTCCTAAGGCAATAGCTTTCGACCATGCGCCCGGAGCGGGACAACATCGGCGCCCCCGACCTGCCGGCCGACGCCGTCTGGATCGGGCAGGCGCCGCAATCGATGCCGGCGCTGACGGCGGTTGGCCCTGTGCTGGTCCACTTCTTCGACTACTCGCAGCTCAACAGCGTGCGCACGCTGCCCTACCTGATCGAGTGGGACCGCCGCTATCGCGACGCCGGCCTGCGGACGATCGGCGTGCAGTCGCCGCGCTTCCCCTTCGGGGCCGATCCGGTCAACGTGGCGGCGGGCCTGCGCGACCTCGGCGTCACCTTCCCCGTCACGATCGACGCCGACCGCCAGCTCTGGCACGCCTACGGCTGCGAGGGCTGGCCCAGCCTCTTCCTCTGGACCACGGGCGGGGCGCTGGGCTGGTTTCACTTCGGCGAGGGCGAATACCTCGGCACCGAGGAGGCAATTCAGGAGGAGCTGCGCCAGCTCGACGCGCTGCAATCGCTGCCCGCGCCGATGGAGCCGCTGCGCCCGTCCGACGCCCCGGGCGCGCTGGTGATGCCGCCCACCCCCGAGCTGCTCCCGACCGGATCGCTCGAGGAGGCGTTCACGGTCGAGCGCGAGGACGAGGGCATCGACATCCCCTACGCGGCCGCGGGCGTCTTCGTCACCGCCGAGGGCGAGGGCGAGATCAGGCTCGAACGTGACAACGTCCCGACCGACTCGGTCGAGGTGACCAACCCCGGCCTCTACGCACTCGCCGAGCACCCCCGCCACGAGCCCCACCGGATCGGGGTCCGGCCCGAGCCCGGCATGCGCATCTGGTCGGTCAGCTTCGCGCCGGGCCTGAAGCGGGAGCAGCCGGACGAGCCACCCGCGGCGCAGCCCTAGGCGCGGGTCGCGAGCTCTTCGCGGATCTCTTTGGGGAGCATGAAGCGCACGTCCTCGTGGACGGTGCGCAGCTCGGAGACGTCCTCGGCGCCGCGCTCGCGGAAGAGCTCGACCAGACGCTCGACCAGCTCCTCGGGGGCGCTGGCCCCGGAGGTGATGCCGACGGTCTCGACCCCCTCCAGCCACTCCTCTTCGACCTGAGTGTGGTTGTCGATCAGGTGCGAGGCGGCGCCGTGTTCGCGCGCGACCTCGACCAGGCGGTTGGAGTTGGAGGAGTTGGTCGAGCCGATGACGAGGACGAGGTCGCACTCGCGGGCGAGCTGCTTGACCGCGATCTGGCGGTTCGTCGTCGCGTAACAGATGTCATCCGACTTGGAGCTGACGATCGCCGGGAACTTGGCCCGCAGGGCGGCGATCACCTCCGCGGTCTCGTCGACCGAAAGCGTGGTCTGGGTGATGAAGGCGACTTTCTCGGGATCGGGGACCTCGAGCGCATCGACCTCGTCGGCGGTTTCGATCAGGACGATGCTGTCGGGAGCCTCGCCGGTGGTCCCTTCGACCTCCTCGTGTCCATCGTGGCCAATCATCACGATCGTGTAGCCCTCGGCGGCGAAGCGGCGCGCGGAAACGTGGACCTTGGTGACCAGCGGGCAGGTGGCGTCGATCGTGCGCAGGCCGCGGCTGGCGGCGTTGTCGTGGACCGCCGGGGCGACGCCGTGGGCGGAGAAGACGACCATCTCGCCCTCAGGCACCTCGGTCTCCTGCTCGACGAAGATCGCGCCGCGCTTGGCGAGCTCCTCGACCACGTGCTTGTTGTGGACGATCTCCTTGCGCACGTAGACGGGGGCGCCGTAGAGCTCGAGCGCGCGCTCGACCGTCTGCACGGCGCGGTCGACGCCGGCGCAGTAGCCGCGCGGAGCGGCGAGCAGAACCCGCTTCGGAGCGGTTGTGGTCGAGATCGCCATAGCTGCAGGCTACCGGGGGCGTGTCTGAGCATATGGGTCCCATAGGCCCCGTTAGCTCAGACACGCCCCCGGTTGGGCGCTTGCGGATGGCGGCACTGCGAAGCCTCGGCACGCGGGCGTGGCTAGCCTTGGGGGAATGGCAACCCACGGACGCCACCTCGACCGGCTGACCGCGGTCGACGCCTCGTTCCTCACCAACGAGACCTCGGCGAGCCACATGCACGTCGGCGCGATCCTGATCTTCGAGGGGCCGCCGCCGAAATACGTCGACCTGGTCGAGCACGTGCGCGGCCGCCTCAGCCAGGTGCCGCGCTTTCGCCAGCGCCTCGTCGTGCCGCCGCTGGAGGCGGGCCGGCCGCTCTGGGCCGACGACGTCAACTTCAACCTGACCTACCACATCCGCCACAGCGCGCTGCCCGAGCCGGGCGGCGAGCAGCAGCTGAAGCGGCTCGCCGCGCGGGTCTTCTCGCAGCAGCTCGACCGCTCCAAGCCGCTCTGGGAGCTGTGGCTGGTCCAGGGGCTGGAGCGTGACCGCTTCGCCCTGCTGACCAAGACCCACCACGCGATGGTCGACGGCATCTCCGGCGTCGACATCGGCACCGTGCTGTTCGACCTCGAGCCGGTGCCGGAGCCGGCGGGGGGCGACGACGGCTGGGTGCCGCAGCGCCAGCCGACCACCGCCGAGCTGGTCGCGCGCGGCGCGGTCGACGCGGCGGCGGCGCCGGTGAAGCTGGTCGAGCGGGCGGTCGAGGCGGTGCGCCACCCCGAGCTGGCGGCGCGGCGCGTCGGCGAGGCGCTGGAGGGGGTTGGCGAGGTCCTCGGCGCCTTCGCCGATCCCGCGCCAGACGTGCCCCTGAACCTGCCGATCGGCCCACACCGTCGCTTCACCTGGGCGCGCTCGGAGCTGGCGACCTTCAAGCGGATCAAGGACTCGCTGGGCGGCACCGTCAACGACGTCGTGCTCGCCGTGGTCACGGGAGCGCTGCGCGAGTGGTTGCACGGCCGCGGCATCCGCACCGAGGGCCTGGAGCTGCGGGCGCTGGTGCCGGTCTCGATCCGCAGCCAGGACGAGCGCGGCGACCTCGGCAACCGGATCGCGGCGATGCGCGGGCCCCTGCCGGTCTACGTCGAGGACCCGGTGCGGCGGCTGCGGGTGGTGAGCGAGCAGATGGAGGGCCTGAAGCGCTCCAAGCAGGCGCTCGGCGCCGAAGTTATCTCGCGCTTCAACGACTTCGCCCCGCCGACCCTGCTGGCGCAGGCCTCGCGGATCAACTTCTCCACCCGCCTCTTCAATCTGATCGTGACCAACGTGCCGGGGCCGCAGATCCCCCTCTACGTGCTCGGCCGCGAGCTGGAGGAGGTCTTCCCGGTCGCCTTCCTGCCCCAGAACCACGCGATGGCGGTGGCGATCATGAGCTACAACGGCCGCCTCGGCTTCGGCCTGCTGGCGGACTACGACTCGATGGAGGACGTCGAAGACTTCGCCGCCGGCCTCAACCGCTCGCTCGAGGAGCTCGAGGAAGCCGCGGCGGCGGCCGCTCCCGCCTGACCCCCCTGTCACGCGAATCAAGTTCTCCATCTATTTCATTGAAAACTTGATTCGGGTGGGCGGACTTCGCGGCCGGCTAGGCTAGATCGGTGGCAATCCTCGTCGCCCTCTTCATCGTCGTCCCAATCGTCGAGCTCTACGTGATCTTCCAGATCGGCTCGCTGATCGGGGTCCTCCCCACCATCGCCCTGCTCCTCGCCGACGCCGTGCTCGGCTCGCTGCTGCTGCGCCACCAGGGCCGCGGCGCCTGGCGCCGCTTCAACGCCGCCCTCGCCGAGCGCCGCTTCCCCGGCCGCGAGGTTGCCGACGGCCTGCTGATCGCGGTCGGCGGCACCCTCCTCCTCACCCCCGGCTTCGTCACCGACATCGTCGGCGCGATCTTCCTGATCCCGCCGACGCGGGCGATCGTGCGGCGCCTGCTGCGCGGCTACATGGGCAAGCGCTTCGCCGTGGTCGGCGTCCCCGGCCCCAACGGCCCGCCGCGGGCAAGCCGCTCCTACGACTTCGACGCGACCGCTGAAGAGATCGACGCCGAGAACCCGCGCCTACCCGGCTAGGCCACTACCCATCGAGCGCCCGAGCCCGGCGCAACCGCCGGCGGGCTCGATCAGCACCCACGACAGCGTCTGGCTTTAGGCGACGCGGATGAATCTCACGCCTCCGGAGCGCGGCCATAGCGATCCACGAGGCGAACGACGTCATCGAGCTGCGGAGTCGAGACCTCGAAGACGACGGAGTCCTCCAGAGCCTCGATCGAATGGACCCTGCCGGGCTCGTTGCGCCAACTGTAGCCAGGCCCAACCAACTGGGTCTCGAGCTCTGCCTCGCTCGCGCCAGCGGTCAGCCGCAAGCGGCCGGAAAACAAGTAGGAGGTCTCGTCCTTCTCGCGATGGAGTTGCAGCGACAGGGCGTGCCCTTTCTCGACAACAAGGATCTTCGCCGCGTAGTGCTCCGTCTGCGCCCACCAGATCTCGTGCCCCCAGGGCTTCTCAACGCGCTTTTGCTCCCGCCCCTGCACTGGCTGCTCCTATGTCAAGCCCGCCGCCGCGATTTGCGGCGCCAGCAAGCCTCTCTGAGAGTCGGGGGTGGTCACGGATCTATCCACTTCAGAATCACTCAAAAGGCGCTAGACCGCCGCGGGGCTCCGCCTCCTCGACTCAGCCAGCGGAGCATTGGGGACTCAGCCGCGGCGTCCGTGGCTACGCAGACCCGGCACGACGAAGGCCCGTCGCGCAGGACTGAGATCTGATTCACCACTGCTTACGACGGCTCGCACTTCAAATGCATGGCTCCCGGCGAGCCCGCGATAGACCGCCGGGGACTCACAGGCGCGAAACCGTCGCCGGTCGAGCCTGCATTCGAAGGTCGCGCCGGGCCGGTTCGATTTGAAGCGGAACCGCACGCTCCGACCGCGGCGACGTGGGCCTTCGATGATTTTCGTCTCAAGGGCCGGCAAGCTCAGATGTGATCCCGCTGGCATCTGCTTGCTCCCGTCGGGTCGAGCTTCCTTCGGGGGGGGTCCGGGTGTAGGCGCTAGCGCTAGTTCGGAAGTTCCCCCGTTTCGCGTCTGGGTCGCGACGAGGACTGTGCTCGCCGGGACGACTTCGAAGTCGAGGCTCCATTCGCCTTTGCTGTTGGCGTGCACCTGACCGAGGAACGATTCGAGTTCGCCTTCGTCTTCGTATTCGCTGCGGAAGACTCGCACGAGCGCTCCGGGTTCGGCGGACCCCGTGGCACCAGTGGCTGCGGCGCTCGAGAATTCCGGTGGTTCTATGCCGCCGTTCGGCCCAACCGTTTCCGACCAGTCGATCGGGCTCAGGCGGATGAACGGACCTTCATTTTCAAATCCGTAGTTACGAGCGACTTCGTTCTCAGTACCTTCGCGTGCGAAAATCGTGATCGCCGGTCCGCCGCTCAGCGACAGTTCGTTTTCGGACGCTTCCGAGTCGCCGCCGATCACGTTGCCGGTCGCGCCAGCCGGCTGCTGACCCGCGACGGCGATGTTCGCGTACCCGGAGGCGAGGACTTCGTTGCCGAGGACTTCATTGTCACTGTCTTCGAGGTATATCCCCTCTTCAGAGGAGCCGGCAACACTGTTGGCTTCGATCAGGTTTCCTTGCAGGCCCTGGTTACCCTGGGTATAGATGCCGACACCCGCGCCGATAACCTCGTTACCGGCGATCGTCGCGCCGAGGCCGCTGTTCGAAATCCCCAGTCCACCATTGACGACGACCTCGTTTTCGACGATCGTCGCTTCGAGCGAGGGGTCTTTGAAGTTGGAGTAGACAGCGATGCCATCGTGTGCAGGAGCGAGAATTTTACTGCCCGTGGAGTCGACGCCGATCAGGTTGTTGGCGATCGTCAGTTCCCCCCCACCTCCGTAGATCGCGTCCCCAACGCCGTTGATGCGGTTGCCGTCTCCTGGCTCGGGTCCACCGACGATTGTCCCCAAGGACGACCCGGTAGCTATCCCCCCGCCAGTGGGAACGACTGCGGTCCCCGCAACGTCCAATCCGATCTCGTTGCCAGAGATTCTTGTGTCTATCGGAGGGCCATCCTGCCCGTAGATGTTGCTGAGGGAGAAGAGAAGCAGCGTGTATCCGGCGCCCGCCATCAGGTTGCAGCCTCCGTCACATGCCGGCGTTGACAACGCGGCTTCGCTCAGCGTCGTGCCGATTTCGTTTTCGTCGGCTTCATAGCCGGCATCCGGGGCAGAGGTGACTTGGACGTCGACGCCATAGGGCCATTCCGAAACGGTTCCGTCGGGTTCGAAGCCGAACCGGTTCCCCAGGACCTTTACGTGGCTCGCCCCGTGGATTTCGATCCCGGTACCCCCGCTGAGGAAGAGGTTCCCATCCGTGGACTCCTTCCCGCCCACGACGCCTCCCCCTGATCCTGGTCTGATCAGAATGCCCGTCCCGTCGCCTCCCAGCATCGGTCCGCTTCGCGGGCCACCTCCGAACCAGTTTCCGAGGAGTTCGAATTCTTCGCCGGCGGCGACCTCGATGCCGATCGACGCGTTGAGGATGTGAAGATTGTCGATGGCCGTTTCATCGCTTTCGACGGTCAGTGCGGCTGAGGAATTGGTTCCGTTTATCGTCACACAGGGTCCGATAACTCCAGATTCGGTCTGACAGCGACCGCCTTCGATGAGGACGGGCTCGGTGATCGTTGGAAGCCCGCCACCGAGATCGATGGTTCCGGCCACCTGGCCGGAGAACACGCCGCCGTCGAACGCGATTTCGTTGACGGATGCACTCGCCAAGTTCGATTCTTCGATCGCAGCGCGCAAAGTGCATTTCCCCGCTGCGGTGAGGCAGCCCGCAATCCCCGGAGAGAGATCCGCTTCATCTGCCGTGCTGTTGACGGTGAAGAAGGCGGCGTTAGCGACGCCAGGAACCGCGAGCGCGATCGCGAGCGTCGCGACGATCAATCCCCAAGCCCTGCGCACTATTACCCTTGCCACCCCGTCAGCCTAGCGGCTAAATCGTCGAAGGGTGGCGAGCAGCACGGGCTCAAGGCTGCCAGCCTCGCTCGCCTACAAGGGTGGGAGGAGGGCCAAATCGCGTCTGATTCGACCCTCGAACTTTTGCATGGCAAGCGCTCCGCCTCGCAGCCGTCTAGGCGCTCTAGAGCCAAAAAAACCGATCCTGCACCGCTGAGAGATTGGTTACGTCAGGCACAGTTCGGTTCGTTTTGGGGCAGCGAGACCATCCCGCTGCCCAAACGACCTAGCCGATTCGCTATGGCTGAACACACCGCGGCGGCGGGCGCTTGCTTTGCGCGACTCATCACCATCGACGCCGAGCCGGACGCTGGATCGCTACGGCCACTTGATGCGGAGGGCGAGGCCGAAGCGATCCGCCTGCTGATTCGTACCCTTGAAGGCTAGGGCGTCTCAGTTCGTGATGATGGCGGACCCGCGCGAGGTCGTTTGGCACTCAGCGGGCGATCCGTGCTGAACGGCAGCGCAATATTCGTTCAGCCTTGTAATTTGGTAGTGGATTCGAGCGCGTTTGTCCGAAGGTCCCCTCTGCATCAATCCAATCCTCACATCACCGAACCAATATGAATCGCCGATCTGAAACGCCACAGAACACTTGCGGGTGTTGAACGACAGACGTCGGTTGCAGTTGAGCCTGCCTCCGTTGCGGTCATACCAGGCTGCTTCGTACTTGCGTTCGAGAAATGCGGACACAGCCGTTCTCGCCTCGGCGACGGTCAATCGCACCTTGTGAAGCGGCGGCGGCCTTTGGACCCGAGACTCAAGCACCCGGTAGCGACCTTCGCGGAAACCCACGACACGGACGACGAGACCACCCGTTGGACAGCAATGGGCGTCGCGAGGCCTGAAGAGCCGTCGTTTATCGCGGATCGCAGGGGCGCCTTCGACCCGGACAGGTTCGAGAGCGTGATTCGGATAATTCCCCTTGTCGTAGATCGTCGGAAGCGAGTAGGTGGAGGCGCTGGCCTGACCGTTGGGCACCTTGAAGAACGCCCAGGGGTCAGTTCCGCCCATCGCACCAAGGGTGAACACGATCTCGTCGTTGCCGTCTAGGTCAAAGTCGGCACAAATGGTCTGCTGCGCGAGCCAATATTCGGGATCTTCGTAAGCGGGATTGAATTCAGCGGCCACTTCTGCAAATCCCGATTCAATTGCGACCTTCTTCGCGAAGCTGTCGGTACAGGGGAAATAGCGACCGTCGGACGTTGCTGCGTGAGTCGCTCCAACACTGAGGGCCATCGCCGCGAAGATCAGACCCGAGAGTAGGCCGAGACTTAAATGGGTTGATTGCACCGCGCCAGCTTAACGTCGACCCAAGTGATTAACCGGCAGCGGGCCTCCGTGGGGACAAACTGACCCCTATGGTCTCGCAATCCATTGCCTAGAAGCCAAGCGCGAACTTGGCGTCGTCGGTCATCATCTCCGGGGACCAGGGGGGGTCGAAGATCATCTTTGGGTGGACCGCGGAGACTCCTGGCAGATCGCCGACGAACTCCTTCATCTGCTCTGAGACCTGGGGGCCGATCGGGCAGGCCGGGGTCGTCAGGGTGAAGGTGACGTAGACGTCTTCCTTCTCGATCTCGACGTCGTAGACGAGGCCGAGCGAGACGAAGTCGAGTCCGAGCTCGGGATCGATTACCTCCTCGAGCGCCTCCATCACGTCGTCCTCGGTCAGCACTGCGGTGTCGTTCTCTGGCATTGGGCAATGGTAGCCGTCCGCTGCGGCGCGCCGGCGGGCCGCCCAGGCCGCACGACTTCTTTTCGCGCCAATAGGCTTCGCGCTCGATGGGCGACGAGAGTCAGATTCAGCGGCGGTCGATCGGGATCGTCTTCTCCGATGGTGGCCTGCTGGCGCTGAGCGCGGTGCGGCCGGATCGCGCCAAGGGGCACGGAGAGGAGCAGGTCGCGGCGGTTCTCTGCGGGCCCGACGGCGCTCCGGTCGAGGTCGCCGAGGCGCTGCTCTCCACCGAGTACGGGCCCGATGGCGTGCAGCGACGGGCGACCCTGGAGCTCTGGGTCGACGGCGACGATGGGCAGCCGCTGCGCGGCGCCGGGACTTTGATCAGCGCCAGCTCAGTCAGCCATCCAGGGCTGCGCGGGGAGATCGCCTTCTTCCGCTGGGCGGTCGAGGGCCGCGACGGTCTCGGCCACTACGAGATCCTCCACGCCGATGGCTGAGATCAAGACGATCGTCTCCGACTTCGGCGGGGTCCTGACGACGCCGCTGATCCAGTCCTTCATGGCCTTTCAGGACCAGACCGGGATCACCACCGAAACCCTGGGCAAGGCGATGCAAGCCGCAACCGAGGCCAACGGCGAGAACCCGCTCTTCGAGATGGAGCGGGGGGAGATCACCGAGGTCGCCTTCCTCGACCAGCTCACCGACAGCCTCGAGCCGCTGCTCGGCCACCGGCCCGAGATGCACCTCTTTCGGGAGATCTACTTCGAGGCGCTGCAGACGAACCCACCGATGATCGAGCTGATGCGGGAGCTCAAGGCGGAGGGCTTCCAGATGGCGATGCTGACCAACAACGTGCAGGAGTGGGAGCCGTTCTGGCGCCCGATGCTGCCCGTCGACGAGATCTTCGAGACCGTCGTCGACTCCGGCTTCGTCGGCTGCCGCAAGCCCGAATCGCGGATCTACGAGCTGACCCTGGAGCGGGTCGGCCAGGTTGCCGAGGCCTGCCTCTTCATTGATGACGTCCTGGTCAACTGCGAAGGCGCCCGCAAAGCCGGCCTCCACGCCGTCCACTTCCAGGACAACGAGCAGGCGATCGCCGAGATTCGCGCCGCCCTCGGCTAAAGCAGGTGGCGGCGGAGAAAGTCGATCTGGTCGGCGACGACCGCCTCGTGCTCGGGGCCGTCGTAGACGTCGAAGTGGTCGACGCCGGGGTAGGTCCGTAGCTCGCCGTAGGGAGCGCGCCGCGCCGCGCTGATCGCGGGCCCAGGCTTGGCGACCCGATCCGCCTCGCCGACACAGACGAGCCAGGGACAGTGAAGCCTCGCGGCGTGGCGTGCGGGCCTGTAGGGGCGGCCGAGCAGCCAACGCGAGGAAACCCGGTTGCGCCAGCGCGAGTCCTCACCGATGGCGACCACCCGGCGCCAGCCCTCCTCCCCACCCGGCGCGTTGATCAGAGCCGGCTCGTCCGGCCGACCGACGGCGGGGAGATAGCGACCGCGCGCTGCCGCGGCGAGCATGCGAGCGGTCACCCGAGGCGAGGGGCGATGGGCCTGGCGGACGACGTCGAGGAAGGGCACCTGGCTGATCGCCGCCGCAACCTGTGGATCTTCAGCCGCGGCGGCAAGCGCGTTGCCGCCACCCATCGAGGAGCCGAAGGTGGCGATCCGGCTCGCATCGACCTCCGGCAGGGCACGCGCGAAGGCGATCGCGGCGCGCCAGTCCTCGAGCTGACGCGCCGGATCGAAGAGGTCCGGCTCGCCGTCGCTATCGCCGAAGCCCCGGTGATCGAAGACGAGCGCGGCGAACCCCGCCGCCGCGAAGCGCTCGGCGAACGGGCCGAGACGGTCGCGTCGCGTTCCCGAGAGGCCGTGGGCCATGACGACGATCGGCGAGTGCGCCTGGTCGCCCGGGCCTGGATACAACCAGGCAGCGCACGAGTCGCCGCCCGAAGCAAAGGTGAGATCCAGGCGTTTCATCTCCCCTTCAACGGGAGCCAGCAAAGAAACGTGAGATCACGAGGCGAGCTAACACCCGACCGCGTCGCGCAACCGGCGGCAGGCTTCCACCATACGCAGCGCTCCCAGGTTGCTGCGTCGACCTCGCTGCGGAGGCGGACCAGATGTCGATGCAGGGCCTCGCGCAGGAACTCGGGGCGGTCGAGCTGACTGGGAACAACGTGGGGCTGGCAACTGCAGCTAGTCCCTCCTAGATGAGTAGTTCCACGGCGCGCTCTGGTCAAACCGCGCCGAAGGGGAGATAAGCAGCGGGGTCGAAGTCGGCGGTGCTCAGTTATCACCGCCGACCCAAAGGAGCCTCGATGCTCGCCGACCTCGACCTGCTGCTTACCTCAGTGTTCTGCACCGTTGACGATCTCCTGCCAAAGAAGCCAGGAAACGCCCGTAGGAGCTTGACCGACGCCGAGGTCGTGACCCTGTGCGTGGCGCAGTCGATCATGGGCATCGGCTCCGATGCCCGGTTCGTTCGGATCGCCCGCAAGCGCCTTGGCCACCTGTTTCCAGGACTGACCAAGCGCTCTGCCTTCCACAAGCGCCGCGACCGGCTGACCGAGACGATCGAGGCGATGAGCGCGACCTTCGCCGCTCAGAGCCCCGGCTTCGATGACGACCTGCTGCTCGCCGACTCCACCCCTGTGGAGTGTGCGCGCTCGCGCGAGACGGTCAAGCGGGCCGGGGCCAGCAGTCTCGGTGGGGCGCTCTCAGACGCCGCCGACTACGGCTACTGCGCAAGCCACAGCCGCTACTTCTGGGGGCTGCGGCTGCATACGCTGATGGCTCCAGACGGCACGCCCCGAGCAATGGCGCTGACCTCGCCCAAGGAAGGAGAGCGCGAGGTCTGCCTGCGGCTGTTGGAGCGGGTCAACCGCAGCGGGCCGATCACCGTCTTGGGAGACAAGGGATATGCCGGTGCTGACTTCGAAGCCGACGCTGCCGCCCTTGGCGCGACCATAGTCCGGCCGCGCCGCAAGGACGAGGCCGGCGACGCTCTGCACCTGGCCCCGTTGCGCCAGCGGATCGAGTCGATCTACTGGACCGCCAAGGACATCCTGACGCTTGAGCGCCACGGCGCCCGCACCCTGCGCGGGCTGAGGGCTCGCATCGCCAGCCGCTTTCTCGCACTGGCGGCGGCCGTCTCGCTCAACCACCAGCTCGCCAGGCCCTCGCGGGCGCTGGTCGACTACGTGGCTTGAGCCGTGGAACTACTCATCTAGTTGTCGGAGCCCGCGCGGTCCCAGATGTAGAGCTCGACGGCCTCGAGGGCCAGCTCCATCTGGCGCGGCGGCGAGAGCAGGCCGAGGACGAGCTCCAGGGCGTCCTCCTCGGTGACCCCGGCGTCGACGGCCTCCTCGCCGCGGAAACCGGCGGCCAGCTTCATCGCCTCGCGGCGGTTCTCGCCGAGCGAGCCGAAGGCGCCCATGAGGAAGTCGCGGTTCGGGACCGGGTGGCCGACCTCGAGCGAGCCGTGCCAGGCGGCGAGCATCGAGAGGTCGTGCTCGTCGAGCTCGGAGAGCGCCTTGGCGTAGTGGGTCTCGAGTTCCTGGTCGGGAATCTCGTCGACCCAGGAGCGCACCGCCTCGCCGAGCAGCTGGCGACGCGCCTCGCGGCCGATCGAGTCGGAGATCGCGCGGATCGCGTCGGCTGGGTCTACGAAGCAGAGAGCCATCTGCCGTGCAATTTAGAGGGGGCGGTAGACGCCAAAACGGCGCTGCGATGCCGCAGTTTGCGGCCGGGATGCGCCGCCGCGCCGCGCCGGTCCGCCGCCGCCAGGCGTGCGCGAGGATCTCCGGCCGGCCTCCTAGGGTGAGGGCGTGTCGCTGAAGCTGATCCACGGACCCCCGAACTCGGGCCGCGCGGGCCGGATCAGGCAGGGCCTGACCGCCGCGCTGGACCGCGACCCGGTCCTCGTCGTCCCCACCCTCGACGACGTCTACGCCTTCGAGCGCGAGCTCTGCGCGAAGGGCGCCGTCCTCGGCGCGGACGTGATGACCTTCGGCGGCCTCTTCCGAGCGGTGGCCACCGCCGCGGGGGCGCCTCCGGGCGCCGTCCTCACCCCGGCGCAGCGCCTTGGCGCGGTCGCGGCGGCGGTGACCGAGGGGCGATCGGAGATGGGGCCGCTGCGCGGCTCCGTCCTCCACCCCGGCTTCCCGCAGGCGCTCGAGCGCCTGCTCGACGAGCTCCAGGGGGCGGGGCTCGAGCCAGCGGACGTCGAAGCGGCGGCCGGGACCCTCGAGGGCTCCGCCTACCTGGGCGACATCGCGACCCTGTTCACCGGCTACGCGCTGGTGCGCGATCGACTCGGGGCCGTCGACACCCACGGCATCGCGCGCGAGGCGATCGCCCTGCTGGCGGCCGAGGCTCAGCTCTGGCGGCGACCGGTCTTCCTCTACGGCCTCGACGACCTGACGCGAAACCAGCTCGACCTGATCCGCGCGCTCGCGGCGGCCGTGGAGGTGACCGTGGCGCTGCCCTTCGAGGAAGGCCACTCGGCGCTCGAGAGCCGCAACGCGCCGCTGCTCGAGTCACTCGGAGGAGATCGGGATCGACGCTGACGAGAAGGCCCCGGCCGACCCCGGCAACACCGACTCGCCGCTGCTCTTCCACCTCGAGCGGGGCTTCGGCGCGACCGAGCGCGGAGCGCCTTCCCCTCGACGAGAGCCTCGTCTTCCTGCGCTCCGCCGGCGAGCGCGGCGAGGCCGAGGCGATAGCGGTCGAGGTGGCGCGCCTGCTCGCCGAAGGGGCCGACCCGGAGCAGATCGCGATCGTCGTCCGCGACCCCGCGCGGCGCGGCCCGCTGATCGCCTCGATCCTCGAGTCCTACGGCGTCGCCACCGCGCTCGAGGCCGAGATCCCGGCCGCGACCACCTCGGTGGGGGGCTCGTTGACCGCCCTGCTGGAAGCGATGCTGGGAAGCGGTCGGGCGGCGGACCTGCTGCGCTACCTGCGCGGCCCCTCGGGCGACGTCGCCGGGGCGGGTCGACTGGTTCGAGCGCAAGCTCCGCCGCAATCGCGTCCAAACCGCGACGGAGGCGCTGCGACTCTGGGAGGAGGAGCACGGGGAGCCGCCGGAGGACGTCGCCCGGGTCCGCGAGGCGGCCGGCCGCCCCGGCGACCTGGCCGCGGAGGTGGGCCGAGCTCGCGGCGGCGATGGGCGCCCGGGTGGGCTCGGAGCTGGAGGCGCGCGCCGCCGGGGCGATCGCGACCGCGATGGCCGAGCGCGCCGAGCTCGACGGCCTGGCGCCGCTGCCCGAATCGATCGCGCAGGCGGTGGCCGGCATCGCCGTGCGGGTGTGGAGCGGGCCGGTCGAGGACCGGGTCAGGATCGCCGACCCGCGCCGGGTGCGGGCGGCGCGCTTCGACAACGTCTTCGTCGCCTCCCTGCAGGACGGCGAGTTCCCGCGCGGCGCCGGGCACTCCGACCCGTTCCTCTCCGAGCGCCAGCGCGAGTCGCTGGGCCTGCAGCCGCGCCACGCCGACGAGGCCGAGGAGCGCTACCTCTTCCACGCCTGCCTGGCGCTGCCGAAACGGCGGCTCTTCCTCTCCTACCGCGACAGCGACGAGAACGGCGCCGCCGAGGCGCCCTCCCCCTTCCTCGGCGACGTCAGGCAGCTGCTGGAGCCGACCGAGGGCGAGCTCCGCGGCCGCAGCCTCGCCGAGGTCGTCCACCGCCTCGCCGACGCGCCGTCGGAGACCGAGCTGGCGCGGACGATCGCCGCCCGCGGGCCGGGCGCCGACCCCGACCGGCTGCTCGAGATCGCCGGTGCCGAGGGCGCGACCGCCGACCGGGTCAGGGCGCGCCTGGCGACGCGCCCTCGCGCCGAGGCCGCCACGCGGGCGCCGGGGCCGCTCTCGAACCCGTCCGTGATCGCGGCGCTCGGCGACGTCCACGCCTACGGCGGCACCACCCTGGAGGGCTTCGACGTCTGCTCCTATCGCTGGTTCGTCTCGCACGAGCTCTCGCCCCAGCCGCTCGACCCGCCCCCCGACCCGCTCGTCCAGGGCGGCATCATGCACGCCGCCCTCTACGCCCTCTACAAGGAGCGACCCGGGGGCGACGCGCTCCCCCGGCCCGGCTCCCTGGGCGCCTGGATCGCCCGCGGCCACGAGCTGGTCGACGAGATCGCCGCGGCGAGAGGAGCTCGGCGAGCACCCGGCCGAGCGGGCGATGCTCGCCCGCATCAAGGGGCTGCTCGCCCGCTTCCTCGCCGAGGAGGCGCGCCGGGAGACCGGGGGCTTCGAGCCCTGGCTGCTGGAGGCAGGGGTTCTCCGAGTCCGAGGAGGTCGAGCAGCCGGCCCTCGAGCTCGACGGCTGGCGCCTGCACGGCGCGATCGACCGGGTCGACCGGGCGCCCGACGGCCGCGCCCTCGTCCTCGACTACAAGCTCTCGAGCAAGGTCTCCGCGCGAGAAAAGCTCGAGGAGGAGGCGAAGCTGCAGCTGCAGCTCTACCTGATCGCCGTCGCCGAGCTCTGGGGGGCGGAGATCGTCGGCGGCCTCTACCACCCGCTGCGCGCCACCTCGCGAGCGCCGGCCGAGGGGGCTGGTGCTCGAGGACGCCGCAGCCGACCTCGACGGCTACCGGCTCTCCAAGACCGACAAGGTCGACGCGGAGGAGTTCGAGGAGCTGCTCGCCGACGCCCGGCGCCGGGCCGGCGCGATCGTCGCGCGGATGCGAAGCGGGCAGATCGACCGCGACCCCGGCCCCCGCGCCGGGCCTGCGCGACCACGGCGTCTGCCCGCCGTTCTGCGACTTCGCACCGATCTGCCGCCGCGACCGGGCGCCGGTCGAGCCGCTGGGCGACGACGAGGACGAGCGATGAGCGAGCGGCAGCCGACCGAGGAGCAGCGCGCGGCGATCGAGGCGACCGGCGGTCGAGGTCCTGGTCGAGGCGGGCGCCGGAACCGGCAAGACCGGGGTGATGGTGGACCGCTACTGCCGGCTGGTCTGCGAGCAGGGCATCTCGCCTGGCGCGGTCCTCGCCTTCACCTTCACCGACAAGGCCGCCGCCGAGCTGCGCCAGCGGATCCGCGCCGAGATCGAGCGGCGCGCCGAGGCGGGATCGGAGCGCGCCGGCGAGCTGCTGCCGACGCTCGGCAGCGCCTGGGTGACGACGATCCACGGCTTCTGCAACCGCCTGCTCTCCGCCCACCCGGTCGCGGTCGGCATCGACCCCAGGTTCCGGGTGCTGGACGCCCCGGAGACGGAGCGGGCCGCCGTCGAGGCCTTCGACGAGGCGCTCGAAGCCTTCCTCGCCGGGGGCGACCGCGACCGCGAAGAGACGGTCGCGGCGTTCGACATCGGCGGGCTGCGGGGGATCGTGCTCGGCGTCCACGCCGAGCTGCGCAGCCGCGGCGAGGCCGAGCCGAGGCTTCCCGAGCCGCCCGAGCCGGACGTGCCGGGGGCGCTGCGGCGCGCCGCGTCGGCCGCCGCCGAGGCGATCGCGGAGCTGAAGCCCGGCAGCGCCAACCACGAGCTGGTCGAGCGGGCGCTGGCCCTGCTCGACGGTGCGGAGGGCCTCCCAGCCTCGACGAGATGGCGTCGCTGCGGACGACGAGCAAGGCGAAGCCGACTGGCCGCCTACAGGGAAGCGATCGACGCGGCCCTGAGCCGCGTCGCCGAGGCCGGCGAGGGCGGCCGCGCCTACCGCCACGTCGCCGAGCTGCTGCGGCTGTTCTCCGAGCGCTTCGGCATCGCCAAGCAGCGGCGCGCCGGCATCGACTTCGAGGACCTGCAGCTGCTGGCGGCGCGGCTGCTCGAGCGGACCGAGACGGGGGCGGCGTACCGGGCCCGGTTCAGCCACCTCCTGGTCGACGAGTTCCAGGACACCAACCGCCTCCAGCTGCAGCCTGATCGAGGCGCTGCGCGGCCCGGGCACGCAGCTGATGGTCGTCGGCGACGAGCTGCAGTCGATATACGGCTTCAGGCACGCCGACCTCGACGTCTTCCGCGAGCGGCGGCGGGCGATCGAGGCGAGCGCCGGCGGCGAGGTGATCCCCCTCAGCGGCAACTTCCGCTCCCGCCCCGAGCTGATCGGCGCCGTCAACGCGATCGGCGAGCGGCTGCTCGACGGCTACACGCCGCTGCGCGTCGGCGCGCCGCCGGCCAGCCCGCAGCCGCGCCGGCGAGGGGCCGGCGGTGGAGATGCTGCTCACCGGCCGCGAGGGCTGGGACGAGGACGGGATCGAGCTCGACCCGGCAACCGACGCCCGCACGCCGGCCAACCAGCTGGCCGAGGCCCGCTTCCTCGCCTCGCGGCTGCGCGAGCTGGCCGACCAGGGCGTCGAGCGCGGCGCGATGGTCGTGCTGCTGCGCGCCTTCACCCGCCTCGACGCCCACGAGGACTCGCTGGAGAGAGCCGGCCTGCGCCCCTACGTCGTCGGCGGCCGCGGCTACTGGTCCCAGCAGCAGGTCGCCGACGTCTGCGCGCTGCTGGCGACGATCGCCAACCCGCTCGACGACCAGGCGCTGCTGGGAACGCTCGCCTCACCCGCCTGCGGAGTGGCGCCCGACACGCTCTGGCTGCTGCGCGCCGCGGCGGGCAGGGGCCGCCACATCTGGCCGACCGTGGAGCAGGCGGCGGGACTGGGCGAGGACGAGCGCGCCGACCCCGAGCGACTCGCGCAGATCCCCGCGGCGGAGCTGCTCGCTGCTGCGCAGCTTCGCCGAGACGATCGCCGCGCTGCGCCGGCGCGCCACCTCGCTCTCGCTCGCCGGCCTGATCGACGCCGCGGTAACCGAGACCGGCTACGACCTCGCCGTGCTGATGCGCCTCGCCGGCGAGAGCCGCTTCGCCAACGTGCGCAAGCTGATGCGCCTCGCCGCCGAGTTCGAGGCCGCCGAGGGCCGCGACCTGCGCGGCCTGCTCGACTTCCTCGCCGCCCGCGCCGACGCCGACGCCGACGCGCAGGCGGCGACCGCGGTCGAGGGTCACGACGGGGTGCGGATCATGACCATCCACAGCGCCAAGGGGCTCGAGTTCGACGTGGTCGCGATCCCCCATCTCTCCCGCGGCCTGCTGCCCGCCGCGCGCGCGCCCATGCTCAGCCTCGGCCGCGAGCCCGAGGCGCCGCGGGTGGGGATGCAGCTGCGCCGGCTCGGCGCCCGCGGGGTCGACCTCTACGCCCAGCGCGAGCTCAGCGAGGAGGCCCAGAGTGCGGCAGGCCGAGGAGGAGCTCCGCCTCTTCCACGTCGGCGCGACGCGAGCGCGCGAGCGGCTGCTGCTGAGCGGCGTGGTCAGCCCCTCTCCCTCCTCCCGCGAAAGCCACGGCAAGGCGGTGATCGAGCGGATCGTCGCCGGCTTCGAGATCGACCGCGAGCGCGACTCGACCGTCGCCGTCGCGGCTCCCGAGCAGCGGCCGGGGCTCGAGGCTGCAGTTCGAGCCCTCCGAGATCGCGGTCCGGGTCAACCTCGCCTCGGTCGAGCGGGCGGCGAGCCTGACCGCCGTGCGCAGGGAGCCGGAGGCGGCGCGAGACGACGGCGAAGGGCCCGCGCCCCTGGTCGCGCGCAGGCCTCCCAAGGCGGCGAAGCGGCCGCTCTCCTACACCGCGATCTCGGCCCAGGCAAGGGATCCGAGGAACGGCTCATCGACAGCGACCGCGCCCTGCGCGAGCAGGGCGGCGAGGAGCAGGCGGCGGCCGAGGGTGGCATCGCGCGGGGCATGGCCGTGCACTCGCTGCTCGAGTGGAGCCAGGCCAACGAGTGGCGAGCGCCGAGCGCCGAGCTGGTCCGGCGGATCTCGACCTCGGCCGAGGTCGGCGCCGACGCCGGGCTCAGCGAGGGGGCGCTGCTGACCCCGCTCCAAGCCTGGCTCGGCTCCAGCTTCTTCGCCGAGCGCATCCGCGGGCGCAGAGAGCAGCCGCGCCGAGGTGCCGCTGCTGATCGAAGTCGCCGACACCGTCCTGCGCGGCTCGATCGACCTGCTGGTCGAGGAGGACGGCGCGCCGCCGCTGATCGTCGACTACAAGACCGACAGGGTCGACGGCTCGCGGCCCCGCCGAGCTCGTCGCCCGCTATGAGATCCAGCAGGCGATCTACGCGCTCGCGGTCGCCGAGGCGCGAGCGGTCGAGGAGGTCGAGCTCGCCTACGTCTTCCTCGAGCGCCCCGAGGAGCCGGCCGTCGCGAGCTGGGGCCCGGGTGAGATCGCCGCTGGCCGGCGGCGGCTCGAAACGGAGGTCGCCCGGGTCAGGAGGGGCTGATCAGGCCGCGCCCGGCTCGGCGGAAGTCGCGAGCTTGGTCGCCAGCTCGTCCAGCTTCAGCTCCTTCAGGCCCTCGCCGACCGCGTCCAGCTCCGCCGTGCAGTAGGTGACCAGATCGCGCCCCTCGCCGCAGAGGGCGAGGGTCTCGCGCAGGCCGGCCTGGCCGGAGTCGAGGCGCTCGATGATCTGCTCCAGCCGCTCGACCGCGGCCTCGTAGCTGTCGGGTTTCTCGCTCAATCGGGCTGCTCGATCCTGGCGCCAATGCTGCCGTCGGAGAAGCGCAGTCTGACGCGCTCGGCGGCGACCGCGCCGCTGGCGGTGGTCACCGGCTCGCCATCGCCGCGCCTCGACCAGGGCGTAGCCGCGCTCGAGCGTGCGCTCGGGCTCGTGGGCGCGCAGCGAGACGGCGGACTGGCGCAGCACCTCGCGCCGCCTCTCCATTTCCGGCCCGATGGCGCGCCGACGCGCCCGCTCCAGGACGACGCTGGCGAGGCGGCGCTGGAAGTCGAGCCGCTCGGCGACGCCGCGCTCGGAGGCGGCGCGAATCTCGCGCGTCTTCTGGTTGAGGGCGAGCCGCTCACGGCGCAGCGCCCGCGCCGGGCCGCGCGCCAGGGCGACGAGGTGCGGGGTGCGCGCTCGCACCGCCGCCTCAGCCGCCCGCCGCAGCGAGGCGACGCTGCGGTCGAGCGCCCCCCGCGCCGCCCGGCAGTCGAGCGGCACCGCGGCCTCGGCCGCGTGGGTCGGGGTCGAGCAGGCGGCCGCGGCGACGTCGTCGATCAGGGTCGAGTCGCGCTCGTGGCCGACCGCGCTGATCACCGGCACGCGCAGCAGCGCCACCGTGCGGCAGAGGGTCTCGTCGCAGAAGGCCCAGAGGTCAGCGAGGCTGCCGCCGCCGCGGGTGACCACGATCGCCTCCACCTGCGGCCGCGCCGCCAGATCCTGGATCGCGGCGCCGATCGCCGGCGCCGCGTGGCGATCCTGCACCGGCGCGAAGGCCCAGACGACGGTGCCGCGCCAACCGCGCCGCTCGAGCCCGGCCAGGAGGTCGCGGCGAGCCGCCCCGGACTCGGCGGTGACGACGCCAATCGTCTTCGGCAACAGCGGCCGCGCCAGCTGCTTCTGCAACTCGAACAGGCCCTCGGCTTGGAGCTGCTTGCGCAGCGCCTGCAGCCGCGCCAGCAGATCGCCCTCACCGGCCAGGCGCAGTTGCGTCGCCCGGAAGGAGAAGCTCGGGGATGAGGCGGCGCTGCCGATGAAGTAGTCGGGCCCGCCGGAGGCGACGAGCTCGGCGCCGTCCCGCAGGGCGCCGTCGGGCAGCTTCAGGCGGGCCAGGTCGTTCGACCAAATCGTGCAGGGCACCGCCCCTTCGCTATCGCGCAGCTCGAAATAAGCCTGCTTCGCCGTCTGGCGAAGGCCGGTCACCTCGCCGATCAACTGGACCCGAGCCCGCTTGCGCAGCTCATCGCGAAGGGTTTTCGCGTAGCGACCAACGGGGAACGGGCCAGGCAAATCCACCCTTTGAGGCTACTTGCGGTCGATGACGCGGGCAGCGCAAGCAGGTCAAGGACGCAGGGAGCGTCGCGTGCTTCGCAGGCGAGCGACCGAGGACGCCGATACGCGCAGTGCTGCTCGCGTCATCCGGTGCGCTTCCAACGGCGGGCCCACTGCTTGAGCTCGCCAAGCGCGGGCCCAAGGTCGGCGCCCTTCTCGGTCAGCGAATAGGTGACGCGCACCGGCGTGCCGGCCTCGACCTCGCGTTCGACCAAGCCCTCTTCCTCGAGCTCGCGCAGGCGCTGCGAGAGGAGGCGATCCGAGAGCCCCGGCACGGCCCTGGCCAACTGGGCAAAGCGCTGCGGCCCCTCCGTGAGGGCGGAGACGATCGCGCCGGTCCAGCGCTTGCCGATCAACTCGATCGCCGCGTGAAAGTGCGGGCAAACGCCGCCGTTGCCGGCAGCCTGATCTTGGGTCGTGGACCCGGCCTCCACTGCTCAACGGAGCTTACTGAACGTAAGCGACGGGCTCATCCCGTGCAGGGACCGGTGTCCGCCGACGGGCTCGGCTCTCGCAGGGCAGCTTCGATCACCGCGCTGGGAACGGCGAAGCCGCCGGGGGTTCCGCGGGTCGTGGCGGCGAAGACGGTGCCGAGGACACGGCCGCGGCCGTCTACGAGGGGGCCGCCGGAGTTGCCGCTGCGGACGCTGCCGCGCAGGGAGGAGATGGGGCGGTGGATCGGGCCGCGGCCGTAGGAATCGTCGCTGATCGTGTCCTGGGTCTCACCGAGGCGCGCGGGGGCAACGGCGTAGGGACCGTTCTCGGGGTAGCCGAGAACGGCGGCTGCCGTGCCCGACTTCGGGTCGGGCGCGATCGGCAGGGCGGGCAGGTCGGCGCCGATACGGAGCAGGGCGAGGTCGTTTTCGGGGTCGTAGAGGACCGGCGTGGCATCAAGCGAGGCGCCTTCCTGCGTCGTCACCGTGGTGTCGTCCTCGCCGGCGACGACGTGGGCGTTGGTGACCACGAGCCCGGAGCCCGCCACCCAGCCGGAGCCCTCGACCCCGAGCCCGCAGGCCGTCCCCAGCACCCGCACGACAGAGGCGCCCGCCCGGACCACGTCGGGATCGGAGGCGATCGAGGGGTCGGGCGCGGCGACGGGCGTCGCCGGGCCGATGATCGAGGGCGCCGGGTCGACGCGGTCGAGCGCGTTGAGGACCGATCCGGTCGGCGGCAGGACTTCGTTGAGGCTGCGCAGGATCAGCGAGCGCTGCACGTCGACGCGCAGCTGCGCGGTGCCGGGAGCATGCAGGGCAACGGCGCCGAAGACCCAGACCAGCCCCAACGCCACGGAGGCGACCAGCGCCGCCCCGCCCGCCCCATCGGCCAGGTGCAGCCCCTTGCCCCGGATCAGGCGCGCGCGCAGCCCCAGGGCGAGGCTCTCCAGCGTCACCGCGGTCAGCGCTCCGGCCAGCAAGGCCCCCAGCGCCGCGCAGAGCGGCGCGTAGGGGGACTCCGAACCCTGATCGAGCACCAACGGCCCGATCCGGCTGCCGGCAAAAGCGCCGACGGCAAAGCCAATCAGGGTGAGCGTGCCGACGATCAATCCCTGGCGATAGCCCCAAAGCCCAAGGGCCAGGGTGAAGGCGGCGATTCCCCAATCGAGGACGGTCACCACCCAATGGAAGCAGGAAGGAGGGGCCGGGCGCCTCTCCGCGCCGCAGCGTGACGTTTTTCGCACGGGACCACTCGGCCAGGGACGGGGCGCGCCAGGCGAAAAACCCAGCAAGCAAGAGAGCTACCCGACAGCTCCACTACCTTTCACGCAAATGACCCCCCGTCCCTCTGACGTGGAGCGGCGTCGCCGCCTCGTCACCCGCATGGCCCCCCTCGCCCTGATCGCCCTGATCGCCTTCGTCCTAGGCGCCACGGCGGGCACCCCCGGCTCGCCGGAAAAGGAAGCCGCCCAGCGCTTCGTCGAGGCCTGGGAACACGACGAATACGCTGCCATGTACGGCGAGCTGAACCCCGCCTCGCAGCGCAAGATCGAGCTCAACGACTTCGCCATCGCCTACCGCGAGGCCGGCGAGCGGGCGACCCTGAGCTCGCTCGAAGCCGATTCCCCCGGCGATGCCTCCACAGCGGAGGGGGCAATCGTGGTGCCGGTGCAGGCGCTCGCCAAGACGATGGCCTTCGGCCCGGTGGAAGCCGAGCTCGAGCTTCCCTATGCCGAAGGCGGCATCAGCTGGGACCAGAGCCTCGTCTTCCCCGGCCTGCGCCCCGGCGAGCACCTCGACAGCCAGATCGAGCTGGCGCCGCGGGCGCCGATCCTGGCCGCCGACGGCACGCCGCTTGCCGAGGGGCCCGCCGAAGCCCGCGCCCACCCGCTCGGCAGCTCGTCGATCGACGTCAGCGGCGAAGTCGGCATCGCCGACGAAACCGAATCCGAGGCCCTCGCCAGCCAGGGGTTTGGCCCCGATACGCCGGTCGGGATCAGCGGCCTCGAGCGCGCCTTCAACGCCCGGCTCGCCGGCAAGCCGGGCGGCTCGCTGCTCGCGGTGACCGACGCAAGCGGCGCGACCCGGACCCTGGCCAAGGCAGAGCCCAGCCCGGGCGCCCCGGTGAAGACGACGATCGACCCCGACCTGCAGGAATCCGCCGTCTCGGCCCTGGCCGGTCGCGTCGGCGGCATCGCCCTGCTCGACGCCCGCAACGGCGACGTCCGCGCCCTCGCCGGCCAGGCCTTCTCGGCGCCGCAACCGCCCGGCTCCACCTTCAAGACGATCACCACGACGGCGGCGCTGCAGAAGGGCATCGTTTCCCTCGACGACGAATTCGAAATCACCAGCGGCGTCAACGTCGGCGGCCGCTTCATCGAAAACGCCAACGGCGAGTACTGCGGCGGCACCTTTCGCGAAGCCTTCGCCGACTCGTGCAACGCCGACTTCGCCCCGCTCGGCCCGGAGATCGGCAACGACGAACTGGTTGCGACCGCCGAGCGATTCGGCTTCAACTCGCCGCCGACGCTCTACGCGCCGCGGATCGTCGCCCAGGTCGACCCCGAAGAATCGACGATCCCAACCGAGATCGGCGACGACCTCGACCTCGGAGTCAGCGCGATCGGCCAGGGGGAAGTGCTGGCGACGCCCCTGCAGATGGCGAGCGTGGCGCAGACGATCGGCAACGGCGGCGTGCGCGAACCGACCTCGATCGTCGCCAACCAAAAGCTCCGCCCGACGGCGGAGCCGGTCCGGGTGATGTCGAAGAAGGTCGCCGACGAGCTGACCGAGCTGATGATCGGCGTCGTCACCAGCGGCACCGGCTACGCCGGGGCGATCCCCGAGGCCCAGGTGGCGGGCAAGACCGGCACCGCCGAGCTCGGCCCCCGGCCCGGCGAAGAGAACGCCGAGCACCCGCAGCAGCGCAAGGACGCCTGGTTCGCCGCCTTCGCCCCGGCCGATCACGCCAAGCTGGCGATCGGCGTGCTGCTGATCGAAGCCGAAGCGGCTGGTGGCGAAGTCGCCGCGCCGGCGGCGTCCGCGGTGCTCTCGGCCGGCCTCTGAGCTGGGCGCTAGAGGTCCAGCTCGACTTCGGCCGGACCGCCCGGGCCTTCGATCAAGAGCGTCAGCGGGCGATTCTCGGAGGCCTCGGAGGAAAGCTGGAAGAGCACCAGCGATCCCTCGATCGGGCCCTGCTGAGGGGTCGAATCGGGGGCGGGGATCGGTTCCTGCGATTCGACCTCGCCGCCGAAGGGGAAGGCGTAGAGGCTTTCGGTGGGGATCGCCTCGAAGGGCTGATCGTCGGCGTCGGTGATCGTGAAGGAGTCGGCGAGCTTCTGGGTCTCTTCGCTCTTGTTCTGAACTTCGAGGAAGATGCCGAAGTAAGCGGAGCCCTCCGGCGGCGGGGGCTGATTGACCAGGTAGGCCGAGTCCTCGTTGTCATTCGGGTTGAGGAAACGGGAGAAGATCACGTTGTACTGGAGCTCTCCAAGCTTGACCGGCTCGCCCTCGGCGACGTCCTTGGAGTCACTCGAGTAGCCGCAGGCGGTGACGAAAAGCGCGAGCGCCAGCAGCGCGAGGGCGGCAAGCAGCGGCGGGACGAGTCGGTGGCGACGAAGCATCAGCCGCGAGAGCCTATAAAAGACCGGCTCAGGGAATACCCGTCGCGTGCCGGTTGCCGCCGGCCAAGGCCACGCGACCGGCGCCAAGCCCACCCGACTCGAGCTGCTCGCGCAGCCGGCGCAGCGCCTCGCGCCACCTGCGCTCGTAGGGAATCGAGGCGGCGGAAAGCAGCTCGAGGCCACGATCGACGGGGTTCGAAGGCTCGGTCCAGAAGGAGACCCGCACCTTGGTCAGCGATCCCGGCCCCTCGGTCAGCTCCCACAGCGTGGTCGAGGGGATCCGGTTGACGCGCCCACCGCGTCCGCGCTCGACGAGGCGGTGGGGACCGTCGACCTCGACGATCGTCGTGTCCATCCAGACCGACCGCGGCCGCACCGCGATGCGGAACCGCGCCCCGGCGCCGACACCCGTCGACTCGATGCGCGTCAGGTGGAAACTGGCGAGGAAGTGGTCGGTGAAGGCAGGGCGCAGCGCCAGGTCCGAGATCGCGTCGAAGACGCGCTGTCGCGGCACGTCGATCTCGATCTCTGCGCTGACGGGTCCCATAGGCGGCGCGATTCTAGTCCTACCGCCTCCAGTAATGGCCACAGTGACCAAAATGCGGCAAATACTTTGTGCCAAGCGGCATTATCGCGCTACTATGAATTGCGGAGGCGCCGGGAAGGAGTCCCCTTGTTCACCAGTGTCAGTCCCGGCACCAGTGTCGGGAGTTTTGATGTAGGCACGGTTCCCGGTTCGGGAACTTACTTCTGTGCTTCATGCGGCTCGCAGCTCTCTCTGCGAGAGAACGATTCACTGCCCGAATGCCCCCGCTGCGGGGCCTCCGAGTTCCACCGCGACTCGATCTTCGAGCCGCGGCAGGATCACGGCCAGACGGCGGAGATGTCGATTCCAGTCGCGCCGTCGGCCCCGGAGTGGCTGAATGTCGCGCGTGCCCTGCTGCCGGGGTCGGGGCGCTACGTCACCTGCCGCGAAGAAGACGGCGAGATCCGGATCTTCCCGATCGAACGAGGGTGGACGCGGATCGGCCGCAGCGCCGCAGCGGACATCCGCCTCGATGACCCCAGCGTCTCCCGCCGCCACGCCCTGATCGTCTCCGAACAGCCCGACTCGCTGCGGGTCCTCGACGATCGCAGCCTCAACGGCGTCTTCCTCAACGGCGAGATCGTCGACTGGGGACGGCTCGAGGACGGCGACGAGCTGGCGATCGGGCGCTACCGCCTCTTCGCCCTGGAAGCCCTGGAGAGCTAGCGGGCACGGAGCGAGGAATCGCGATCGCCGGGCGCTTTTCGCGCCTCCTCGCGGCAGCAGAGGGGGCGGCGCCCGGCGATTGCGGAATTTCCGGCCACCGGCGCCCCTAGCATGGGGCCGGTGAGTACGCATCCGGATTCTCCGGAGATAGCCGCCGAGCGCGCCCGGGAACGCCTGCACGAGGAGATCGAGCGCGTCCGGGTGGGCGTCGAGGACATGCTCGCCGAGCAGGAGAACGGCGGCGACGTGGACCTGCGCCGGGAACTCGACGCCCTCCGCGACGAGACCAACCTGCTGATCAAGCGGCGCGTCCGCAAGACCGAGAAACGCTTGAACAAGCGGATCAATCGGGTTGACGCCCGCACCCGCGCCCTCGAGGAGCGACTGGACACGGTCGAGCAGGAGCGCAAGTACGCCGAGTGGCGCATCCACACGAGCAACGAGCAAATGCTCGACGGCCTCCTGCGTGAGGTCCGGGCGATCGCGGATCTGCTGACCCAGACGCGCTAGCGAGGGCGAGTCCCTCTCTCGCGGACCCCGGGGGCAACTAGGAGGACTAACCGCGGCCGCTCGGGGGTCCGCCACCGGAGTCGATCTGCCAGACCATCGCGACCTCGGGCTCGCGCTTTCCCTTCAGGGACAGCTCCCGTGGCGCGACCCGAGGGTGCTGCTTCTCGGCGCGCGCGTACACGCGCTTTGACATGACGATCTCGCCGCCGGCCGCCGCCGCCTGCAGGCGAGCGGCGGTGTTGACCACGTCGCCGATCGCGGTGAAGTCCTTGACGTCGCCGGCGCCAACGTTGCCAACGAAGGCGGTGCCGAAGTCGAGGCCGATGCCGAGCTCCACCCACGGAGGCCGCGCGCCGTAGCCCGCGGCAGACAACAGGTCCTCTGCGTCGGCGATCATGTGATCGGCGGGCTCGCCGGGGAACACCCGCGGCAGGTAGAGCGCCATGACCTGATCGCCGACCAGCTTGTCGATGATCGCGTGCCGGCAGAGCACGTCGACGGCGCTGGAGTAGAAGCGGTTCAGCAGCGCGGCGACGGCATCGGGCGCTTGGCGCTCAGCCAGCGAGGTGAAGCCACGAACGTCGGCGAAGAGGATGCCGACCTTCATCTCGCGACCCCCCATCGGCGACTTCTCGAAGCAGGCGCTGCACAGTCGCGGGTTCTTGCGCGACGGGGCGAAGCCAAAGCGACCCATGACGCGCCCCCCGATGCCGGCGTAGGGAGCCCGGCAGACAGCGCAGCGGGGATCGCGGGGAAGGCGGCTCATGACCCGCACGAACATGCGCATTCGGTGCTGCTCGAGGTTGCGGAAGAAGTCCTCGTCGCCGGCTTTGCTCATCGGCACCCCGCTCGGCATCTTGGCCCGCGCCCGCTCGAGCTCGGAGATCCGCGCGGCCGCAGTTCCACGAAGCGCTGCAGCTCGCGCCCGCGAATCGCCTCCAGCTGCCCGGAAGGATGCTCGTCGATATGGAAAGTGTGACAACGATCGGGGCTTCCGTGGGCACCCGGGTCGCTGATCGGCCCTACTCCCCACCCCCGCCAGGATCACTCAGTCGAGATGCTTGGATCCGCCTGCACCTTGTGGGGGACGACCATGAGGAAGTTGCCCGCGGCCTCGGCGGCCAAGCCCATGACGCGGTCGGCCTCCTCACCCTGGCCGGTGGCGCGCAGTTCGGTGGCGTAGTGGCCGAGCAGGTCGTCGATGTCGAGCTGGCCCTCGGCGTCGATCTCTTTGAGCTCGACCTTGGCGCCCTGGCCGAGCCGCCTTTCGATCGCCTCGCGGTCGATGCCGAAAGCGCCATGGCGGACGTAGACGCGGCCACCGGTCATCCCGGCGCAGGCCCAGGGACCGAGGTCGCCAAGCACGACGGCGCGACCCGAGGTCATGTACTCGAAGGCGAAGCCCTTGACGTTGGCGCGGTCGACGACGCAACCGCGACTGTCGTCGATCGCCCCCTCGGGCTCACCGGCCAGGACGACGTCGGCGCCGGAGAGGCGGATGCAGAAGCGCGAGTCGGCCGAGCCCTGGACGAAGAGGCGACCGCGCTGGGCGCCGTAGGCGAAGGACTTGCCGACCGAGCCGTTGACCCGCTGGCCCTTGGCGCCCTTGCCCTTCAGCACCGCGACCGAGCCGCCCAGCATCGTCTTGCCGACGCCGTCCTGGGCGCCCCCCTCGATCCGGATCGAGACGCCGTAGGCGTTGAAGGCGCCGAGGCCCTGGCCGGCAACCGAGCCGCCGTTGAACTCGAGGCTGGCGAGCACGTCGTCGTTTGACTCCGGCCCCTGCTCGAAGATCCGCGAGCGGGCAATCGCCCCGGCCAGCTCGGTGCCGAGCACGCGGTCGTTGGCGTCGGTGGCGCGCGGGAACTCGTTGCGGATCGTGCGGCCCGGGCAGATGTCGCCGGCGAGCGAGCCGATCTGGGCCGAGGCCTGCTTGGCCTCCATGCGAATCGGCCGGGCGACGACCATGCCGGCCTCGGCCCGCTCCTCGGCCAGCTCGGCGACGGGCAGGTCGATCGGCTCGAGGTCGAGGAACTCCTCCAGCGGCGTGATCAGCGGCGCCAGGTCGACGGCGTCGTGGTGGGAGACCTGCTCGAGCAGGTCGTAGCGGCCGACCAGGTCCTGGGCGCGGTCGTAGCCGAGCGAGGCGACGACCTGCTTGACCTCCTCGCCCATCGCCTGGAAGAAGCGGGCGCAGCTCTCGGCGGCCGTGTCGATCTCCTGCGGGGTGAACTTCTTCAGGCCGTGCTCCTGCGCCTGCTCGACCGTCTCGATCTGGGTCGCGATGCCGACGTGGCAGGTGTCGAGCTGGCAGCCGCGGCAGATCGTGCAGCCGAGGCTGACCATCGCCAGGGTGCCGAAGCCGACCCGGTTGGCGCCGAGGCAGTGCAGCTTGACGATGTCGTGGCCGTGGCGGTAACCGCCGTCGGCCCAGATCTCGACCCGGTTGCGGATGCCGGCCTCCATCAGCGCCCGGTGCACGGCGCGGGTGCCGATGTCCGAGGGCAGGCCGACGTGGCGCAGGGCGTGCTGGCGAGCGGCGCCGGTGCCGCCCTCGAAGCCGGAGAGGGTGATGATGTCGGCGCCCGCCTTGGCGATGCCGAGGCCGATCGTGCCGATGTTGGGCACCACCGGCACCTTGACCGAGACGCGCACGTCGGGGTTCACGGTCTTCAGCTCGTCGATCAGCTCGGCGAGGTCCTCGATCGAGTAGAGGTCGTGATTGTTGGAGGGCGAGATCAGGTCGGTGCCGGGGGCCGCGTTACGGGCGGCGGCGACCTTCTCGGAGACCTTCTTGCCGGGCAGGTGGCCGCCCTCGCCGGGCTTGGCGCCCTGGCCGATCTTGATCTCGGCCAGGTAGGACGAGTTGAGCATCTCCGCCGAGACGCCGAAGCGCCCCGAGGCGACCTGCTGGCCGCGCCACTTGCGGTAGTGCCCGTACATGTCGCGGATCTCGCCACCCTCGCCGTTGACGCAGAGCACGTTGATCGACTTCGCCGCCTCGGCATAAGCGCGGAAGGCGGGCTCGGACTGCGAGCCGAAGCTCATCGAGGAGATCACCACCGGGTAATCGTGGTGGCCGACGCCGGCATCGACGACGCTGGGGTCCTTCAGGGGCTCCCGGTCGCCCACCAGGCCCATGACGTGCCGCATCGAGATCGGGCTCTGCTGCTCGAGGTCGCGGACTTTCTGCGAGTAGTCCTCGTAGGAGCCGCTGCCGTTGGCGGTGGCGATCGCGGCCTTGTAGACCTTGGGGTAGAAGCGGAACGTCTTTGCCGGTTTTGCGTCTTCGTCGCCGGCGAGGATGCGGGCGCGCTCGTTGGTGTCCTCGTCGAGCTCGCTGAAGCCGAACCCGCCGCGCTCGGAGGCCGCAAAGGCGTCGGTCATGAAGATCTCCGCCAGCTCCGGCTTGACCCCGATCGAGGAGAATTGGCGGGCGTAGCCGCGCACCTCGTGGATGCCGATCGTCGAGATCACTTTCTCGATGCCCTTGTTGAGCGCGTCGCAGAGGTTGGAGACGTCCGACTCGTAGTCCTCGACGCAGACCACTTCGACCATCGTGTAGGGGCAGACGCCGTTGGCGCCGAGGCCGAGCGCCAGCATCGTGTCGTGGACGTTGCGGATCGCCGCCGAGCGCAGGACGATGCCGCAGCGCCGCCGCAGGTTCTCCTCTCCGGGCTCGACCTTGAACCCCTTCAGCGCCTGGTCGACCGCCGAGGTGGCCAGGTGCGGATCGAGGTAGCGGCGGTCGGCGTCGTAGACGGTGCGGTCGGTGAGCACCAGCAGCTCGGCGCCGTCGCGGACTTTCTTTGCCGCCTCCTGCTTGATCCGGTCGATCGCCCCCTTGGTCGTCTCGGACTCCAGCAGCGAGATGTCGACCACGTCGGCGCGGCCGCGGAACTCCTCCCAGAGGTCCTCGAGCAGGTAGGTGCGGTGCTTGCGGGCGATCGCCCTGTAGGTCTTGTCGGAGAGCGGCGCCAGGCCGTGGTGGCCGCCGAGGATCACCGGGAAGGCGGTCTCGATCGTGCCAGTGTCCTCACCGGCGGCGTTGATCGAGGGCCGGCGGCCGAAGATCGTGCGGGTGGAGAAGTGCTCCATCTCGCGTTCGCGGTCGATCGCCGGGTTGGTGACGACGGCGACTGTCTCCTTGAAGTAGTCGGCGAGGTTCTGACGCTCGGGCGAAAGCGCCGCAAGCGGGCCGTCGTAGCCCAGCGAGCCAACGGGCTCGGACCCGTTGGAGGCCATCTGCTGGACCAGTTTGACGTCGTCGCGCTGCCAGCCGAAGCCGGCGAGGACGCGGTCGACGACCTTGACCGGCTCCTCGGGACCGGCGTCGGAGTAGCCCGGCACCTCCTCGCCCTCGAGCGGGCCGCCGGTCTGCAGGGCGCGGTCGTAGGGCGCGACCTCCTCGGCGCCGTTGCGCTGCAGCCAGCTCTTGCGGACGATGCGCAGCATCGCGTCGTGGGGATAGAGGGTGGAGCGCTTGCGCTCGCGGTCGATCGTCACCAGCGCCTTCTCGCCGGGGGCGAGCGGCTTGGGCTCGGAGACCATCGCGCCGACCGGGATCACGCCGGGCTCAGAGCTGAAGACGTAGTCGTCGGCGGTCTCGACCTGCCAGAGCGGCCGCAGGCCGAGCGCGTCGGAGGAGAAGACGCATTCGCCGGAGTGGCGAGCGATCAGCGCCACCGGCCCCTGCGCGAACGGGCCCATCGCCTGGTGCAGGTACATGTAGAAGCGGTGCAGCTCGGCAGGCATCGAGCGGATCTCCTCGACGATCGGCGGCACCACCATCTCCATCGCCTCGGCGAGGCTGAGGCCATCGCGGCTGACCAGGGTGTCGATCGTGCGGTTGAGGTCCTGGGAGTCCGAGCCATCCGGATGGATCGGCACGCCCAGCATTTTCGCCTCCTGGCGCAGCTGCGTGATCGTGTTGATCTCGCCGTTGTGACCCAGCACCGAGAAGGGCTGGACGCGCTTGAAGGAGGGCCAGGTGTTGGTCGAGTAGCGGTTGTGGCCGAAGCTGCCGATCGTCTCGAAGCGCTCGTCGCGAAGGTCCGGGTAGTACTCGCCGAGCACCTTCGGCGCGCCCATCACCTTGTAGACGCAGGTCGTCGCCGAGAAGGAGGGGACGTGGACGTCGAGCCGCTGCTCGAGCTCGATCAGCAGGTCGAAGAGGACGCGATCGCGGCGCGAGGCGTCGGAGACGAGGCCGGCCAGCTGCCAGAAGTGCGGCTCCTCCTCGCGAGCGGTCGGACCGAGCGCCGGCGAATCGACGACGCCGATCCGCTCGGCGAGGATGCGGAAGCCCCCTTGGCCGAGCAGCTCGCGGGCGTCGTGCTGGATCCGCTCGCGGTCCTGGGAACGCTCGATGAAGATGTGGGCAACGGCGAAGGCGTCAGTCAGGGTCAGCGAAGGGTCGTGGCCGCCGGAGCGGACCTCCTCGGCCCAGATCTTGCGCGGCAGGTCGAGCAGCAGCCCGCAGCCGTCGCCCTCGCCGTCGACGTTGCCGGCGCGGTGCAGCATCTTCTGCAGGGCCGGGATCGCCAGCTCGATCGGGGCATGGCTCGGCGTCGCGTCCTTGCGGACGGAGGCGTAGATCGCACAGGCATCCTTGTCCTCGACGCTGGGCGGAGAGACAAGCGGCCGGTAGGCGCGCTCTGGCGAGTAGCGGACGGGGCCCTCACCGTGAAGCTCACGGGACTGGGTATCGGACATGCTGACCTCCCGGTTTCCACGCCTTCTTCGAGCGGGCGCGCGACGGGTTGACGGGTCGCAGAATTATAGGGCCGCCGGCGCCCCACTCGGCACAAATCGCCGTTTCCCTGCAAATAGCGCCAAATTCCAGCCCAGCCCTTCGACGCGAATCAAGTTTTCGAGGAAATAGCTGGAGAACTTGATTCGCGTCGGGGTTGGATCTCAGGCCCAGCCGGCGGGCTCGAAGCCGCCCCCGGGCTGGACCCCAATCAGCAGCGCGGTGACCCGGCCCTCGGAGCGGTTGAGGATCGTGCGGGTGGCCGGCGGCTCGATCGAGGCGAAGGTGCCGGCTGGCGCGGGATGGTCCTCGCCGTCGATCCGCAGCACGGCGTCGCCTTCGAGGATCGCGTAGAGCTCGACCTGACCGCTGCCGGTCTCGTCGTGCTCGGGGATCTGCCCACCGGGCTCGATTTCGACCAGGTTGAAGCCGAAGGCGGAAGTGCCGAGCGCCTTGCGGGCCAGCCGCCAGGTCGAGTCTCCCGAGCCCTCCATCGACTCGAACTCGTCGCGATGCTTGATCGCGTAGCCGGCCATCAGCGGCTCCAGTCAGGTTCGGAAGCGTTGTTGGCGAGCACCTTTGGCTTGCCACCCGCATAGGGGATGGCGACTACCTTGTGACCGGGACCGGGTTCGAAGCCACCGAGGCTGCCGAGGACGAGCTTGCCGTCGCTGGCGAGGGCGGTACCGACGAAGCCGACCTCGCGTTCCTTGGTCAGAGTTCGTTCTGCCCCTGTCTTGGGGTTGACCGTGACCGCGTAAGTCGTGTCCTGGCCGCCGAACTCCGCGAGCAGGCGGTTGCCGTTTGCCGACCACGCGGTCGGACTGAGGCCGGAGAGCAACGGGGCGACCTTGGTGTTGGTCAGGCGCTTGACCTTTCTGCCGCCTGGGTTCATCAGGAAGAGATCGTTCTTAGGGCCGTACTTGCGGCTCTTTTCACCGAGGTGCTTGACGAAGACGATCCGTTCGTTCGGCCCCCAGAGTGGACTGGAAGAGCGGTGGTCGCTTGTCAGCCGCTGCGGTTCTTCAGCGGCGACGCTGACGGCTCCGGGGGGAAGGATGTCGGCCCGGTAGACGTCGCTGCGAGACGGGAAGTCTTCGCTCGCCGACTGCCCATATACGAGCTGCTCACTGCCCTGCGGCGAAAAGCTGACGCCGGAGAAGTAGCCACGCGCGATCGTGCGCTGGGCGCCGGTGGCGATGTCGATCGTGGTCAGGCGCTGCTTGCCGATCTCCGGGCCGAGCAGCACGGCAATCGTGGTCGAGTCGGGCGACCAGTCGAAAACGAACGGGTCCTGCCAGCCGCTCGCCAGCTTCTTCGCCGCGCCACCGGAGGCGGCGGCCACCATCAGTTCCGAGGGCTGATTGCCATTGCCGATGCGATAGAAGGCAACCGTCTGCCCATCCGGCGAGACGCGCGGATTCGAGCCCGCGCCAAGCTTCCGCGCCGCCGAGCCGTTGTCGTTTGCCACGTAGACAGTCGGACTGAACGGATTGCGCGTGAAGACCAGCGTCGCCTGCGAACCGGCCGGAGCAGCGAGAAACGCGGCAACGACTGCGAGTGCGCCAATCAACCTCAGCCTTGCGGACACGCGCTGATCCTAACCGCCACACCGGCACGCGGAGGTCATTGTGCTGTCAAGCAGCGAGCAGAGCGCCGATTTTGAGCGTGACGACTCGATCGGGAGCCGCAAGCGCCGCCCGCGCAGCGGCGACCAAAGTGACGGCGTCCAACTCGTAGCGCTCGGCGGCCACCTCAAGGAGCTCGATGTTCTCGGCCGGATTCAAAAGCGCGACTTGCACCGGCTTACCACCCGCGAAACCCACCGTGCAGTAGTCATCGTCGACCTGAAACTGGTCATCGAAATGATCGAACCGACACAGCTCGATCGAGACTGCGTCGGCCTGGCTGTCGTAATCCGCCTTCATCAACTTCTCCTCTTGTGGATTGTGACGATCAGATCAGGCTCGTCAAGCGCCACGACGATACGCACCCGAACCGCTCCTGCATATCCGGTGTAGCGTGACTTGCCGCTCGGATCTCGATCAACCCAGATTGGATTCGAAATTGCATCTTCAACATCTGCCAGCGTCGCTTGCAGATTGCGGAGTTCGTTCTTGGCGTGCCGGGTCAAACGCATGCACCCTTGAAGGGCTCAGCGCGCCAATCTCTCCCCGTCTCTGGCTAAAGCTCGGGTACGTCAGCGCCGTGGGGGCAGAAGGGCAGGCGCTTGACCTCGGCCCAGCCGGCGCAGCGCTGCTCGAGGGCCTCGGCGACCTTGCCGGCGTCCTGCCAGGTGGTCCAGACGAGGACGGTGGGGCCGGCGCCGGAGATCGTCGCGCCCAGGGCGCCCAGCTCGATCGCCTCGTCGACCAGCTCCATCGAGCGCGGGTAGAGCTCGCGGCGGCGGGGCTGGTGGATGCGGTCGGCGAGGCCGGCGCCGACCAGGTCGAGGTCGGCACGCTGCAGGCCGAGGACGAGGCGCGAGGCGGCGGAGACATTGGCGACGGCATCGACGAGCGGGACCTCAGCTGGGATCGCCCCGCGGGCGCGCTCGGTCGAGACCTCCTCGGCGGGGATCACGGCGATGCCCTCCAAGCCTCCGGGGGGATCGAAGCGGGCCGCGCTCGGAGCGTCACCCTGCCCCGGGCCGCAGATGACGAAGCCGCCGTAGATCGCCGCCGCGACGTTGTCGGGATGACCCTCCAGCTCGGTCGCCTTCGCCAGCATCTCCTGCTTCGACAGCGCCAGCTCGAAGAGGTGGTCGGCGGCGAAGAGGCCGGCGACGATCGCCGCGGCGCTGGAGCCGAGGCCGCGGGCCAGCGGGATCTCACTGCGCAGCCGGAAGGCGATGCCGTCGGCCGAGTGCAGGCTCTCGAAGGCGCGCACGATCAGGTTGTCGCGGCCGGTCGAGACCTCGAGCCCGCCGGGGTCAAGCGAGAACTCCCCCGTCTCCTCGACCTCCAGCTCGAGGAAGAGCGAGACGGCGGCGGCCAGCACGTCGTAGCCGGGGCCGAGGTTGGCCGAGGAGGCGGGGACGCGGATCAGCCGGTGGCGGATGGTCACGCGAACACGGCGCGCTCGACGGCGCTGAGGTCGTTCTCGCAGTTGATTACCGCCGGCGCTTTGGAGAGGGCGGTGTCGGGGTCCTTCAACCCGTGTCCGGTGAGCACGCAGACGACCGTCTCGGGCGGCTCCGCGCCCTCGACCGTGGGCAGGCCGTGGGCGAGCAGGCCGGCGACCGAGGCGGCGGAGGCGGGCTCGCAAAAGACGCCCTCGCCGGCGGCGAGCCAGCGGTAGGCGTCGAGGATCTGCTGGTCGGAGACGGCGGCGACGCGGCCGCGCGAGGTGGTGAAGGCGGCCATCGCCTCCTCCCAGCGGGCCGGGTTGCCGATGCGGATCGCCGAGGCGACCGTCTCGGGGTTGGCGACCGGCTCCCCGCGCACCAGCGGCGCCGCGCCCTCGGCCTGGAAGCCGTAGAGGATCGGGGGCGCGTTGACGACCTCGAGCTGGGGAAGCTTGCGCTCTACCGCCTCCTGGAAGCCGCGCCAGTAGGCGGTGACGTTGCCGGCATTGCCGACGGGGATCGCCAGGGCGCCGGGCATTTCGCCGAGCTCCTCGATCACCTCGAAGGCGGCGGTCTTCTGGCCTTCGATCCGGTGCGGGTTGACCGAGTTGACCAGCTCGATCGGGTGCTTCTGGGCGAGGTCGCGGACGATCCGCAGGGCGTCGTCGAAGTTGCCCTGCAGGGCGACGACGCGCGCGCCGTGCATCAGCGCCTGGGCGAGCTTGCCGATCGCGATCTTGCCCTCGGGCACGATCACCGCGCCGCGCATCCCGGCGCGCGCGGCGTAGGCGGCGGCGCTGGCGGCGGTGTTGCCGGTCGAGGCGCAGATCACCGCCTCCGCCCCCCTTCCCTTCGCCCGCGAGACGGCGACCGTCATGCCGCGGTCCTTGAAGCTGCCGGTCGGGTTCGCCCCTTCGAACTTGAGGTAGGCGCGGACGCCGAGCCGCTCGGAGAGCCGCGGCGCCTCGACCAGCGGCGTCGAGCCCTCGTTCAGCGTCACCACCGGGTCGCCGGGCTCCAGCGAGAGCCGGTCCCTGTATCGCTCGATCAGCGGGGACGGGGCTCAAACGAACTCCTCTTCGATCACCCGGATCGCCCGCGGCGGCGAGCGCAGCACGTCGAGGCGATCGATCGCCTCGAGCGCCGCGGCAAAGCGCGACTCCAGGCACTCGTGGACGACCATCACCAGGCGCGCGTCCTCGCCGACTGCCGCGCTGGACGACGCTCTTCACCGAGACGTCTTGGTCGCCCAGCACCTGGGCGACCTGGGCGAGCACGCCGGGGCGGTCGGCGACCGCCAGGTGCAGGTAGAAGGAGGAGGCGACGTCGGTGACGATCGGCAGCTGCTGGCGGACCTCGTGCACGGGGGCGTCGCCGCTGAGGATCGAGACGACGTCGCCGAGCACCGCCGAGGCGGTCTGCACGCCACCGGCACCGGGGCCGGAAATGGTCACCTCGGTGATCTCCGGCGCCTCGACCATGACCGCGTTGAACGGGCCCTCGACCGGCGCCAGCGGGTGGCCGCCGTAGAGGAAGCAGGGGAAGACGCGCACGCTGACCCCGCCGTCGCGGCGCTCGGCGACGCCGAGCAGCTTCAGCGTCAGGCCGAGCTCCTTGGCGTAGGCGATGTCATCGGGTTTGACCTGCTCGATTCCCTCGTAGGCGACCTCGCCTAACGTCACCGGCGTGTGGAAGGCGAGGCGGGCGAGGATCGCCATCTTCGCCGCCGCGTCGGCGCCGCTGACGTCGGCGGTCGGATCGGCCTCGGCGTAGCCGAGCTCCTGGGCGCGGAGGAGCACCTCCTCGAAGGCGGCGCCGCTGGCGGCCATCTCGGTGAGGATGAAGTTGGTGGTGCCGTTGACGATGCCGAAGACCTTGGCGATCTCGGTGACGCCGAAGCTCTCCTGGATCACCCGCACGATCGGGATCACCCCAGCCACCGCAGCCTCGAAGCGCAGCTGCACGCCCGCCTCGCGGGCGACGTCGAAGAGCTCCTCGCCGTGCTGGGCAAGCAGCTGCTTGTTGGCGGTGACGACGGGGCGTTTGGCGCGCAGCGCGTCGAGCACGTAGTCGCGCGCCGGGTCGGTGCCGCCGATCAGCTCGACGATCAGGTCGGAGCGCTCGAGGATGACGCCGAAGTCGCCCTGCTCGCGGGTGAGCACGCCGGAGATCTCCGGCCGGCGCCCGGTCGCCGCCTCGACCGCATCGGCGCGCGCGGCGACCAGGTCGGCGAAGGCGCCACCGACCGTGCCGCGTCCCAGCAGCCCGATGCGGATCGGGTTAGGCATCGCGGCGGGTCAGGTCCTCGTAGGTCTCACGGCGCACGACGACGCGGGCGTCGCCGTCGCGGCAGAACAGCACCGGCGGCCGCGGCACGCCGTTGTAGTTGCTCGCCATCGCGTAGCCGTAGGCGCCGGTCGCCGGGGTCACGAGCACGTCGCCGACGGCGGGCGAGGCGAGCATCGCGTCGCGGACGATGATGTCGCCCGACTCGCAGTGCATGCCGGCGATCGTCGCCAGGCCGTCGGGCACGGCACTCGCCCGGTCGGCGATCAGCGCTTCGTAGCGGGAGCCGTAGAGCATCGGCCGCAGGTTGTCCGACATGCCGCCGTCGACGGCGACGTAGGTGCGAACCCCCGGGATCTCCTTGACCGTGCCGACCCGGTAGGCGGTGACGCCGGCGTTGCCGACCAGCGACCGCCCGGGCTCGATCAGGATGCGCACATCCTCGCCAAAGACTTCGGCGACGCCGCGCGTCTTGACCTCGGCGTAGGCGTCGATCGAGGGCGGCTCGTCCTCGGCGGTGTAGGCGATGCCGAGGCCACCGCCGACGTTGACGATGCGGCACCAGTCGCCGGCAAGCTCTCCGATCGCCCGGATCGCCAGCGCGTAGGGCTCCAGCTCGAAGATCTGCGAGCCGATGTGGGCGTGCAGCCCGGTGAGGTTGAGCACGTCGGAGGCCAGCACCCGCTCGATCGCCCGCGCGGCGAGGCCGTCCTCGAGGCCGAAGCCGAACTTCGAGTCGAGCTGGCCGGTCTGCACGTAGTCGTGGGTGGACGGCTTGATCCCCGGCGTGACCCGGATCAGAACGTCCTGACGACCGTCGAGCAGCCGCTCGCAGCGCTCGATCTCGTCGAAGGAGTCGAGGATCAGGTGGCCGACGCCGGAACGCGCCGCGAAGAGGATCTCCTCGTCGCTCTTGTTGTTGCCGTGCATGTGGATGCGGCCAGGGTCGAAGCCCGCCCGCAGCGCCATGTGCAGCTCGCCGCCGGAGGCGACGTCGACCGAGAGCCCCTCCTCGGCGAAGAGGCGGTAGGCGGCCGTGCAGGGCAGGGACTTGCTGGCGAAGAGGACCTCGAAATCGCTGGCGCCGCGCTCGAAGGCCCTGAGGTAGGCGCGGGCTCGGGCGCGCATGTCGTCCTCGGCGTAGACGTAGGCGGGAGTGCCGAACTCGGCGGCCAGCTCGACCACGTCGCAGCCGGCGATCTCGAGGTGGCCGCGCTCGTTGACGCGGCTCTCACCCGGGTAAACCGGGGAGCCAGCGATCGGGTCGGCCACTGCGCCCCTGTCCACGCTCCGCCATAGGCGGGCATTGTGACGGTTAGGAGGGGAGCGACGGCTAGCGGTTGCCGCCGAGCAGGCCGCCAACCGTTTCCACGACTTTGTCAACGGTTTTGCCGACGGTCGATTCGGGGCCGGCGACACCGCTGACGACTTCTTCGGTGACTTTGGTGACTCCGGCGTTCCCCAGCGTGCCGCCAGCGTTCGATCGACCCCCGCGACGGTGTTGTTGACGGCGCCGGCGACAGCGCCGGAGGTGGTCTGGCCGGAACCGCCGCCCGAGCCGCTGGCGCCGGGCTGGGAGGCGGATCCACCTCCACCGCCCGAGCTCTGGAGCCGAGCTCGAGCTCGAGGATGGCGAGGGGCTGGAGCCGGCATTCCCGCCGGCGCCGGTCGGGCTGGTCGGATTGGAGACCGGCGCCTTGCCGGCGGGTGACTGCGTCGATGGCGACGGCGAGGCGCCGACGACGGCGTCGCCGACCCGCTGGCCGGCCTCGGCGCCGCCACGCTGCTGCCCACCCCGGTTACTTGCCGCGGCACCCGCCGCCAGCGCGGCGGCTTTGGCCGCGCCGGGCGCCGCTGGTTCGGCGCCACCCGTCGCAACCGGGCGGCCGGTCGAGACCGCGGCGCTATCTCCCCCGCCGCCGATGCCGGCCAGCGGCCAGTCCTTCAGCGCCTGCAAGCGAGACGAGCAGGACGAAGGCGACGACGGCGCCCCGACCAGGGCCGTGCCTGAAACAGCTCCAGCAAGGTAGGTATGAGCCTGGCGAACCATCGGCGTCGTCTCCTGGTCGATTGCTACCCAGGGTCGCAGGGAGAAACCCTCGCGGCATACCCAATAATTGGATTTCCGAGGAATTTGAGTAATCGCCGGCAATACGGGCGCTACAGATAGGCCATCGGATCGGTGACTTCGCCGTTGATCCGGACCTCGAAATGCAGGTGGGGGCCGAAGCAGTAGCCGGTGCAATCGCTGTAGCCGATCACCTGACCCTGGGAGACCTGCTGGCCGGCGGAGACCGCGAAGGTCTCCTGGTGGGCGTAACAGGTTGAGAGACCGCCGCCGTGGTCGATGCAGGTGTAGTTGCCGTAGCCGCCGCTGCTGGCCTCGGGCTCGGTGAAGATCACCGGTTCCCGAGGCCGCGGCCCGGATCGGCGTGCCACTCGGGACGGCGATGTCGATTCCGGGGTGGTACTCGTAGGAGCCGTTGATCGTCCGCGATCCGAAGCCGGAGACGACGGGGCCGTCAACCGGCCAGATCAGGCCGCTGCCGCTGCCGCCCCGGATCGGGCCCGGCCGGCAGCGGCACCGATCCCGGTGCCGGCCAGCTGCGCGGCGATCTTCGCCCTGGATCGCCGCCACCGAGCCATCGAGCTCTTCCTCGTGCTTGCGGATCTCCCGCAGCGCCGCGACCCGCTCGCCGCGGGCGGCGACCAGCGCCGATCTGGCGCTGCTGCACGGCGGCGCGGGCGCTGGCAAGGGCCTGCTCTTCGGCCGCGATCGCGTCGCGCGCCGCTCTCGATCGTGTTCTTCGCCGTGCGCAGGCGGGTGACGGTTCGCTTCACCTGGTCGCGCAGATCGCGCACGCGGCCGACGACCGCTTCGTCCATGCCGTGAATCCGGTTGAGGTATTCGGTGCGATCGACCAGGTCGTCGTAGCCGCTGGCGCCGACGATGACGCTGAGCACGTCCGGGGTGCCGGTCTCATAGATCGCGACGAGGCGGTCGCGCAAGCGCCACCAGCGCCCGCTTCAGGTGTGCCCTCATCACCGCCAGGCGTTTCTTGGCGACGTCGAGCTGCGCTTCCGCCCGATCCAGCTCAGCCTGCTTCGCATCGAGGCGAACGCGGACCGCGGCCTCGTGGTTGCGCAGCGCCGCCACCTCGCCCGTCAGCCGGTCGATCTTGTCGCCGTAGCTCGAGATCGTCGTCGTCAGCACGCCCTTGCGTTCGCGCACCTTGGAGAGCTTGCGCTTCCTTGGCGTCGAGCTTCGATTCGAGGTCTTGGGCGGGCGCCGCGCTGCTGGCCGACGAGCAGCACGATCAGCGCCGCCGCAGCGGCAAGCAGAGCCGCCAGGGCAAGGCGAGTCTTGAGCATCGTCGGGCGAGGCTAGCGAGTCGAGAATCCCCTAGTTGCAGGGCATTAGCCCTGCAACTGGGCTTGCGATCAGGCCTGGCGCGGGGCGTTCTCGACGTGCAGCAGGCGCTCGGGGGCCTGTTCCTCCATCTGCAGCGTGGTGTGGTCGATCCGAAGCGCTCGTGCAAGCAGCAGCTCGATCCGGCGCCGGACGAGGTCGCGATCGCACTCGGGCGAGACGACGACGTGGGCGGCGAGCGCGCCGAAGCCCGAGGTCACGGTCCAGATGTGCAGGTCATGCACCGAGCGCACCCCCTCCTCCTCGCAGATCGCCGCCCCCGCGGCATCGACGTCGACGCCCGGCGGGGCCGCCTCCATCAGCACGCCGACCGGCTCCTTGATCAGGCGCCAGGAGGAGAGCAGGATCAGCACCGCGATCGCGAGGCTGACGATCGGGTCGACGATCGAGGAGCCACCGGCGAGGACGAAGGCGCCGGCGAGGACGACCCCGAGCGAGCCGAGCGCATCGGCGGCGGAATGCCGCAGCACCCCCTCGAGGTTGACGTCCTCCCGCTCGCCCCGCGCCAGCACCACGGTCGCGGCAACGTTGCCGAGCAGACCGAGCAGGCCGAGGCCGAGCACGCCCAGGCCATCGATCTCGGGTGGATCGCCAAGACGACCGATCGCGGCGTAACGCGATCGCGATCGCGACGGCGACGAGGAGCAGCCCGTTGACCAGAGCGGCCAGGATCTCCGAGCGCTGGTAGCCAAAGGTCATCCGCCCAGCCGGCAGGACGAGCGGCAAGCGCGGCGGCGAAGAGCGCCAGCCCAATCGCGCCAACGTCGGAGAGCAGGTGCCCGGCATCGGCGAGCACGGCCAGCGAGCCGGTAAGGACGCCACCAACCGCCTCGGCCAGCAGCATCGCCGCATTGATCCCCAAAGGCAACCCACATCCGCCGCCGGCTGTCGCCGCGCCGCGCTTCCAGCCCATGCGAATGCGAGTGAGAGTGCACGCCCCGAGCTTAGGACCTATCCCGGTAGGGGTGAAACGTCTTGTACTTTTCGGCGTCCACCCCGCGGCGACAGCAGGCCGCGATCCACCGGAAAAAGTTAAGTGCAACCCCTACCGGGACAGGTCCCCAAGTCCTACGCAGGAACGGGCTCTTTAGCCGGCTCGGCGGTCTTCATCGCCTGCTCCGCGACTTCGGCGGCATAGCCAAGCCGCTCGGCGTATTCGCTGGCCTGCATGCGTGAGATGACCATGCGCTGGATCTCCGCCGTGCCCTCGAACAGCTGGTAGATCTTGGCGTCGCGGAACAACTTCTCCAGCGGGCACTCGCTGCTCCAGGCGTAGGGACCGACGAGGTCCATCAGGGTCGTGGTCGCCCACATCGTCACGTCGCCGGCCTTGAGCTTCGACATCGAGCCCTGGCCGCCCCGCATCGGGATGCCGTTGCGACCCATCCAGGCGGCGCGCTGGACCAGCAGGCGCGCCGATTCGATCTCGGTGGCGACGTCGGCAAGGGTCTGCTGGATGCGCTGCTCCTTCAGCATCGGCCGACCGGCTTCCGTCTGGCCGTCGAGGTACTCGAGCGTCCACTCGTAGGCGGCCTGGCCGATGCCCAGGGCGGAAGCGCCCACCAGCGGCCGGGTCATCTCGAAGGTCGCCAGCGCGTCGGCGCCGGAACGCGATTTCTGGCCCAAGCGACCCCGCTCGAGCTTCTTTTCCAGCTTCTCCTCGCCGCCGAGCAGGTTCTCGACCGGGATGCGGCAGTCCTCGAGCACGATCTCGGCCGTGTGCGAGGCGCGGATGCCGAGCTTCGACTCCTTCTTGCCCTGGCTCAGGCCGGGGGTGTCCTTGCCGATCACGAAGGAGGCCTGGCCACGGGTGCCGAGCGTCGGGTCGACGGTGGCGACGACGACGTGGACGTCGGCGATGCCGCCGTTGGTGATGAAGACCTTGGTCCCGTTGAGGACCCACTCGTCGCCGTCGCGCTTGGCCGTCGTCTTCAGGCTCTTGACGTCGGAGCCGGCCTGCGGCTCGGTGACCGCGTAGGCGCCGAGCTTGATCTCATCGCCGATCCCGAAGCACTCCGGAACCCACTGGCCGATCTGCTCAGGGGTGCCCGAGGAGGCGATTCCCGCTGCGGCGAGGCCGGAGCCCGAGACCGCGAGCGCGATGCCGGCGCAGCCCCAGTGGAACTCTTCGGCGGAGATCACCTGCATCTGCCCCTCGGCGTCGCCGGCCGAGCGCTGAATCGCCTCGAGGCCGCCGAAGCCCTGCTTGCGCGCCTCCTCGATCACGCCCCAGGGGACGCTCTCCTCTTCGTCGTGCTTGCGGGCCGCGGGCCGGATCACGTCACGGGCAAAGGCCCGGCAGCGCTGCTTGTGCTCCAGCTGCTCGTCGTTAAGTGCGAAGTCCATTCGATCCCCTCTTGCTCTACGCCTGTGGCCGGCTGATTGATTGACTGGTCAGTCAACCAGTCTCCTAAATCCTAGCTGAACAGCCAGCCACCGCTGCGCGTGTAGCGTTCCGACCTTGGCCGGAAAGCGCCCAATCAACGCAGACCTGCCGCCCGCCGGCCCTTCGCCAGCGACGGGGAAGCCGCCTGCTGCCGGCGAATCGAAGCCGGAGGCGAGCAAAAAGGCCACGGGGGCCTCTCAGGCCAAGGCCGAGCGGGCGGAGGCGACGCCAAAGCCGACCGAGCCGGCGAAGGCGAAGGTTCCGCGACGGCGCAAACCGATCCCAGCGGCGCTGAAGACGATTGCCGGGCTGATCCTGATTGCCGTCGTCTTTCTCGTCGCGGCGGTGCTTGGCGGCGGCAACGCGAGCAGGGACCCAGCGGACAAACCGGCGCCGGCGCCGGCCAAGAGCGCGAGCGAGCAGAAGGAGACGCCAGCGGCCGCGGCGGCGGCAGAACTCGGCTATCCGACCTTCGCGACCAACAACACCACCCGCGTCGGCGGATCCGACCCGGCCACCACCGCCGCCGGCGTGGCGCTCGCCGTCTTCCCCTCGACCACGACCGCGCAACGGCCCGCCGCCGTCACCCTCGTCGACGAAGACGACTGGCAGGGCGCAATTGCCGCTGCCGTGCTGATGGCAGCGCCGCTGCGGGCGCCGCTGCTGGCAACCGCCGGCGCGGACCTTCCCGAGCCGACCTCGCAAGCGCTCGAAGCGCTCGACCCGCAGGGGAACGGCGACACGGGCGGAGCGCAGGCATTTGCGATCGGCGACGCAGCGGTTCCGGAGGACCTGCAGGCGACGCGGGTCAAGGGCAGCAGCCCCGCCGCGCTTGCCGCTGCGATCGCGGCCCTGCGCGACAAGCTGAGCGGCGACGCGCCCCAGCACATCGTCCTCGCCTCCGAAGACGAATCCGCCTTTGCGATGCCCGCCGCGGCCTGGGCAGCGCGCTCCGGGGACCCGGTCCTCTTCACCGGCTCCGGCAAGCTCCCCGCGGCGACGGCGAAGGCGCTGAAACGCCACCCCAAGGTGCCCGTGTACGTGCTCGGCCCGTCCTCGGTGATCTCATCCGACGTGGTCCGGGAAGTCGCCCAAATCGACCAGCGCGTCGGCCGCGTCTCCGGCGAGGAACCGGTGGAAAACGCGATCGCCCTTGCCCGCTATGACAGCGACGGCTTCGGCTGGAACGTCAACGACCCCGGCCACGGCTTCGTCATCGCCCGCAGCGACCAGCCGCTCGAGGCGGCGATCGCCGCTCCGCTCTCGGCCTCAGGCACCTGGGGGCCGCTGCTGCTCACCGATGACGCCAGTACCCTCCCCGGGGCGCTGCGCGAATACCTGCTCGACGTCAAGCCGGGCTACACGACCGATCCGACCCGCGCTTTCTACAACCACGTTTGGGTGATCGGAGACCAGGAGGCCATCGACGTGAACCAGCAAGCCGTGATCGACCAGCTCGCCGAACTGGCCCAGATCGGAGGGGAACCGTGAGCGAGGCGGAGAGCCCCGAGCTCCTGGGCCGGGCGCAGCAGGTCACCGCCGATGACATCCGCGCGCTCGCCGGCGCCTCCACCCCCCACTTCGCGCTCCAGGTCCGCAACCGCATCCGCCGGCTGATCGAGCCGCTTGGCGCCGACGACCCCGCCCGGCTCGAAGGCGAGCGCAAGATCGCCGAGCTGGAGGACCTGGCCGAGCACAGCGGCGACCCCCGCGGGACGATGGGAATCGGCCACCGATGAAGCATCTGGCGGCGGGCGTCTGGCGCCTGAAGGAGTTCCCGGCGCCGTCGATCAACGTCTATCTCGCCGAGGACGTGCTGATCGACGCCGGCCGGCGCTGGGACCGGCGCCGCATCTTCGGCGAGCTGGAGGGACGGCAGATCTCGATGCTCGCGCTGACCCACGTCCACCCCGATCACCAGGGCGTCGCCAGGGACCTCTGCGAAGCGCGCCAGATCCCGCTCGCCTGCCACGCCGATGACGTCGAGGCGATGGAAGGCAAGCGACCGATGCAGGAGGCCGCCGTCAACCACCCGGTGAACCGCCTCATCAAGCGCATCTGGGAGGGGCCGCCCTGCCCGGTTGACCGGGTGCTGAACGAGGGCGACGAGGTCGCCGGCTTCCGCGTCATCCACGCTCCTGGCCACGGGCGTGGCGAGGTGATCTTCTTCCGCGACGCCGACCGGGTGGCGATCTGCGGCGACGTGATCCGCAACATGAGCTATGCGAGCGGCCGGCGGATGATCGCCGAGCCACCGACGATCTTCACCTACGACCCCGCCCAGAACCGCGGCTCGATCCGCAAGCTCGCCGAGCTGAACCCGTCGCTGATCCTCCCCGGCCACGGGCCGGCCATCGCCGACATCGCCAAGTTCGAGCGCTTCGTCGCGGCCCTCCCGGCCTAGGAGGACTAGTTGTAGTTCCCAGCCACGCGGCAGCCCAGCCGGCGAAACTCCCCGCCCACGGGGCGTGTCTGAGGTTAACCGCCCGATTTGGGGGTAAAGCTCAGACACGTCCTCGAAAGGCAAGGTGGTTCCATGGGTGCACTGAGAAGCAAGATGCCGTCGCCGGCCATGGTCGTGGCGGTGGTGGCGCTGGTCGTCGCCGCGGCCGGCACGGCGTATGCCGCGCAGACGATCAACGGCGGCGCGATCAAGAAGCAGACGATCGGCGGCGGCAAGCTCAAGCACAAGACGCTGACCGGCTACCAGATCAACACGAACAAGCTCGGTGTCGTGCCCAGCGCGAATCGGGCCGCTCACACCTACTGGGCCGTCGTCAACAACCCGGCCGGCGCCGGCAACGCGGCGCTTGCACGCGCGAGCGACAGCGGGATCACGGCGGCGGAGGGCGGTGGCGCCGTGGCGATCACCTTCCCGGCCAACGTCAGTGGCTGCGCTGACGTGGCGGGTCGCAACAACGCCGGCACCACGGTTCCCGGGGCCGGCTACGCCCAGACCAACGCCTCGCCGGCGAACCCGAATGCGATCGAAGTCCGCACCCGCGACGAAAAAGGCGCCGACGCGGATGCCGACTTCCACCTGATCGTGATCTGCCCATAGGACGGGCGGTGCCCGCGCCCGGCTCCTCTCGCCACCGGGGGGCCGGGCCGGGCCACGGCTCGAGCGGCTAGGCTCACCCGCATGAGCGGAATCGAGCACGGCTTCAAGGAGGGTGACAAGGTCTGGGTCGAGGACGGCGACGGCAAGCACCACCCCGGCATCTTCGTCGCCGACAACGAGAGCTCAGGCTGGTTCGGCGGCGGGCCCAGCGCCTACGTCGTCCACCCCGAGGCCAAGCAGGCCGAGGTCGTCTCGACCTTTCGCATCACTCCGCGCGACGAGTAGTCGCGAGCCCCCGCTCAGCGGATCAGGCGCACCTCGCCACCAACGTCAACCTTCGCCCAGACGTGGTCGGCGGTCATCAACGGCACCTCCATCGCCGCGGCAAGCCCGAAGCAGACCCGGTCGGCCAAGGAGAGCCCGAGCGCTCGCGTGGGCTCGCGCAAGCGGGCCGCGAATTCGGCATGCTCGGCGCTTACGGACAGTACGTTTGCGCCGAATTCTTCAAAGACCCTTCGCAGCGACCGGTCAGTGCCAGCAGATTGGCAACCGTCGAGCGGGCGCCGTTTGTATGGTCGCTGAATGCTCGCCTACCTCTTCTGGCACAGGCCCCTGGCGGGCATCGAGCTCGAGCCCTACGAGGATTCGCTGCGGGCATTCCACGCTTCGCTAGGGGTGGAATCGGCTTCCTTCCGACTTCGGGAGCTGCCCTTTGGAAGCGGGAAAAGCGGCTACGAAGATTGGTACCTCGTCGATGGCTGGGCGGAGCTGGGCAAGCTGAATGGCTCCGCCGTCGATCCGCTCAGGCTCGGCGACCACGATCGCGCCGCCTCGATGTCGGCCGATGGCTGGAGCGCCGTCTACTCGCTGCTGCGCGGGCCGGCCTCGATCCCCGATCAGGTCAGCTGGCTGGACAAGCCGCGGGGGGAGGCGAGCGAGGAATTCCTTGCTTCGCTTCCGCGGTCGGCGGTCTGGCGGCGCCAGATGGTGCTGGGCCCGGGCCCGAGCTCTGCCTGGCCAGTCCCGATCGGCCCGACTCCGCCCGCCGGCGGATCTGGCCAATCCCCTGACGAGCCGCTCAGCCCGGAAGCCTGGCGGCGCTCATGTCGACTCGATCACCGCGGAAGGGCACGCCCTCGGCAACCAGGTGGCGGCGCTGGCGCGCGCCCTTGGCGAGCGAGCCGTCGGCGCGGACAACCCGCCACCAGGGGAGGTCGGGGTCGTCGCACTCGAAGAGGACCGTGCCGGCGTAACGCGGGGCACCCGGCGAGACGTCGCCGTAGGTGCGGACAAAGCCGGGCGGGATCTCGCCGACGCGGGCGAGCACTTCGAGCAGGCGAGACTCGGACGGCTCGGTCAGGAGGCGGGGCCGAAGGCGTCGATGATGCGGTTCTGGAACTCGGAGAGCTCTTCGGGCGAGATGAAGTAGGTCGGCGGAGTGAGGAAGAGGCCGTCGGCGCGCTCGGCGGTGGCCTCGACCCGGGCGCGGACCTTGTCGAGCGGGCCGGCGGCGCAGTAGGCGTCGACCATCTCGTCGCTGATCGCGGCGGGCACGGCAGCGAGGTCGCCGCGGCGGAAGGCCTCGCCGGCGGCAACCGCGTTGTCGGCGAAGCCGTGCAGCTCCCAGAGCGGCATGTAGGTCTTGACCGTGGCGTAGAAGGAGATCGTGCGGCGGGCCATCTCGATCGCGCGCCCTTCGTCGTCGTCGATCGCGCAGCAGACCGTGGGCAGGTAGTCGAAGTCCTGGACCGCTCGCGCCCGGAGCGACTCAGGCCCTGCTCGAAGGAGGCGACCACGACCTCGTCGATCCAGCGCAGGCTCTGGATCGGGTGGCCGATCAGGCCGTCGGCGACGTCGCCGGCCATGCGGCACATCCCGCCCTGCACACCGGCGGTGTAGATCGGCACCGACTCGCGCGCCGCCGGATGCGGGCGGATCCAGCCCTTGATGTCGATGTCGTAGTAGGAGCCCTCGTAGCGGATCGGCTCGCCCACGCCGGCCTGCTGCATGATCAACCTGGTCGCCTCGATCGCCTCGCGCAGGTGCGGCGCCGGCTTGCCGTACTCGGCGTTGTGCCAGGTTTCGTTCAGCCGTTTGACGCCGGAGCCGAGGCCGAGGCGGAAGCGGCCGGCCGACATCTCGTCGATGTCGAGGGCGCTGATCGCGAGGATGAAGGGACTGCGGGTGAAGGCCCAGGCGATCCCGGTGGCGACGTCGATCTTCTCGGTCTTGGCGGCGAGGTAAGCGGCCTGCGTCACCGAGGAGCGGAAGAGCTCGGGAGCCCAGACGCACTCGACCCCGGCGGCTTCGGCGCGCTTGGTCTCCGCCTCGAGATCGGCGACCGAGGTGCCGATCGCGGCGACGGAGATGCGGTCGAGCGCGCTCATCGCGGCCGGATCAGGCCGCGCTCGGCACGGCGGCGCGGGAGAGCACCACGTCGGCGACCCGCTCGCGGTGCCACTTGGCGTCGCCGAAGATCGCCGCGTTGGAGCGGCCGCGCTTGAGGAAGAAGTGGAGATCGTGCTCCCAGGTGAAGCCGATGCCGCCGTGGACCTGGATCGAAGCGTCGGGGACGCGCCAGCCGGCGTCGGAGGCGTAGGCCTTCGCCGTCGAGGCCGCCAGCGGCAGCGACTCGGGCTCGGCGTCGGCCGCCCAAGCGGCGCCGTAGACGGCGGAGCGAGCGTTCTCGGTCTCCAGCAGCATCTGCGCGCAACGGTGGGAGACAGCCTGGTAGGCGCCAATCGGCCGGCCGAACTGCTGGCGGTCTTTGGCGTACTCGACCGCCATCTCCATCGTCCGCTGGGCGATCCCGGTCGACTCAGCGGCAAGGGCGACGCAGAGGCGGAAGAAGACGGGGTAGTAGTCGGCCGCGGCGCCGGGCAGCGTGTCGGCTGCGGCGACGCTGACGCCGTCGAAGCGGAGCGAGGAGAAGCGGCGGGTGGGATCAATCGAGGGTTCGGCGGTGACGGTGACGCCATCGGCGCCACGCTCGACCAGGTGGCGCCGGCCGTCCGAGGTGGCGACGAGGAAGAAGTCGGCGCTGGCGGCGTCGGCGACGAGCACCTTCTCGCCATCGAGGACGACGCCGTCGCCATCGGCCCTCGCCTCCATCGTGAAGCCACCCGGCGCTGACGGGCGAGCCGGCATCCCAGAGGGCCGGGGCGCCGCGCAGCTCGCCCGCGGCGAGGGGGCGCAGGTAACGCTCGCGCAGGTCGTCGGAGCCGCAGAGGGTCAGCGCCAGGCCGGCGATCGTGTTCGAGAAGAGCGGCGAGGGCGCCAGCGCGTAGCCCATCTCCTCGAAGAGGACGGCGAGCTCGACGATGCCGAGCCCCTGCCCGCCCCACTCCTCTGGAACCGCCAGGCCGGTCCAGCCCAGCTCGGCCATCTCGGCCCAGCCGGCCGGGTCGAAGCCATCGTCGCTGGCGGCGATCTCGCGCAGCCGCTCGGATTTGAAGCGCGAGGCGAGGAAGTCGTGGGCGGTCGACTTGATCGCCTGCTGCTCGTCGGTGAGGTCGAAGTACATACGGCTAACGAAGCCTCGGCAGGCCGAGCACGCGCTCGGCGATGATGTTCTTGAGGATGTCCGTGGTGCCGCCCTCGATCGAGTTGGCGCGGGAGCGCAGGAAGCCGTACTGCCAGGCGCCGTTGTCGATCGCGTTCTCGGCGCCGCGCGCCAGCGGCGCGTAGGCGCCCTCGATCTCCAGCGCCAGCTCGGTCAAGTCCTGGTTTATGTCGGCCCACTGCCACTTGCCCAGCGACCCCTCCGGGCCGGGGATGCCGGACTGCATCGTCTTGGTCAGGCCGCGGTAGGCGTTGAGCCGCATCGTCTCGGCCTCGATGTGAAGCTGGGCGATCCGCTGGCGGTAGTAGCTGTCGTCAGCCGCCAAGCCGCCGTTGACTCGAACCTCGGTGGCCAGCCTGGCAAGGCGGGCGAGGCTGTTCTGGATCTGGGCGATGGCGCCAAAGGCGAGGCCGGCGCGCTCGTTCATCAGCGTGGTTATCGCCACCCCCCAGCCATTGCCGACGCCGCCGACGACGTTGGCATCGGGGATCCGCGCTTCGTCCATGAAGACCTCGTTGAACTCGCCCTCGCCGGTGATCTGGACCAGCGGCTTGGCCTCAACGCCCTCCTGCTCCATGTCCATCAGGAAGTAGGTGAGGCCCTGGTGCTTGGGAGCGTCGGGGTCGGTGCGGGCGACGAGCATGCACCACTTGGCGTACTGGGCGAACGTGGTCCAGACCTTCTGGCCGCTGACCACCCATTCGTCGCCGTCCTTGACCGCGCGGGTCTTCAGCGAGGCCAGATCGGAGCCGGACTCGGGCTCGGAGAATCCCTGGCACCAGATCTCATCGCCGGTGAGGATCGGCTCCAGGTAGCGCTGCTTCTGCGCGTCGGTGCCGTGGGCGATGACCACCGGCCCGCCCATCGCCAGGCCGAGCACGTTGGCCGGGCTGGGCGCTTCCTGGCGCGCCGCCTCGCCGACGAAGATCGCCTGCTCGATCATCGTCGCGCCGCGACCGCCGTACTCCTTGGGCCAGGAGATCCCGGCCCATCCCGCCGCGTGCAGCTTCAGCTGCCACTCGCGGCGAAAGGCCATCACCTCGTCGAGGCCAGCCTCCGGCTCGGGGCCGGGATGGTTCTCTTCGATCCAGGTCCGGACCTCGTCGCGGAACTGCTGCTCGGAGGGAGAGAGGGTCAGGTCCATCGGCCGCGGAGCATAGCGGCCGACTGGCCGCACAGCCAGGGACTAGCGACTGCCGCAGACCTGAAAGCCATATTCTTTGGCCAGCCTGTTCGGCACCCCAAACCCGACCGAGATTTCTTCAAGCACGACCTTTGGGATCTTTTCGGTGGTCTCGATGCCTTCTTCGATCGCGTCGAGCATTGCTTCGATGCGCTCCTGGTCGTCGCTGGGCACGGAAAGCGCCTGAATTTCCCTCACTTCCTGCCTGACCGCCGGGAGCAGGACCGTCTTCGCGATCTCCGCGGCTTCTGCCTCGGAGACCGTCTTGGTCAGTTTCGCGGGAGTGAAGTTGGTCTTCTTGGCGTAGGTGGCGAAGTCCGCTTCGGCCCGTTCATTGCCTTTGGCGCAGATCGCGTCGACCTTCTTGATGAAGGCCGCTTTGCTGATCGAGGACGTGCTCAGCTCATTGCCGCTGTCGCCACACCCAACCACGATCAGGGCAACCGCCAGCGCCCCAGCTGGGAGTGCAACCCGCCACGTTCTCAAATAGATCCCCTCCGATACCATCGACCGAGGAGGGGAATCTACCGCTAGACGCGCTGGATCAGCGTCCCCGTCCCGAGGCCGCCGCCGCAGCACATCGTCACCAAGCCCATCTCCTTGTCGGAACGCTCCATCTCATGGAGCAGGGTGGTGATCAGCCGGGCGCCGGTCGAGCCGAGCGGATGCCCCAGGGCGATCGCGCCGCCGTTGACGTTGACCCGGTCCATGTCGGGGTCGAGCTCACGGCGCCAGGCGGCGACAACGGAGGCGAAGGCCTCGTTGATCTCAACCAGGTCGATGTCGTCCATCGCCATCCCGTTGCGCTCCAGCAACTTCTTCGTCGCCGGGATCGGGCCGGTGAGCATGATCACCGGGTCGACGCCAACCGTGGTCTGGTCGAAGATTCGGGCCCGCGGCCTGAGGCCGAGCGCGTCGGCCTTCTCGCGGGTCATCAAGAGCACCGCGGCGGCGCCGTCGGAGACCTGCGAGGAGTTGCCGGCGGTGATCTTGCCGTCCTCCTTGAAGGCCGGCTTGAGGTTGGCCAGGCCCTCCAGCGTCGTCTCGCGCAATCCCTGGTCGGTCGCGTAGGTGTCGCCGTTGACGGCGAAGGGGACGATCTCGCGCTCGAAGCGACCCTCCTCGGTCGCCTTGGCGGCGAGCTGCTGCGAGCGCAGGCCGAGCTCGTCGAGCTCGGAGCGGGGGATCTCCCACTGGTCGGCGATCATCTCGGCCGAGAGGCCCTGCGGGATCAGGTCGTAGCGCTCCAGCAGCTCGGGCGAGAAGGGCGCGCCGTGCTCCTTCATCACCGAGTAGCCGTCGGCGAAGGAGATGTGGCCCATGTGCTCGACCCCGCCGCCGATCGCGACGTCGTGGACGCCGGAGGCGATCAGCGTTGCGGCGAAGTTGACGGCCTGCTGGGCGGAGCCGCACTGGCGGTCGATCGTGGTGGCCGGCGTCTCGATCGGCAGGCCGGCCTCGAGCCAGGCGTTGCGACCGATGTTTACCCCCTGCTCGCCGAACTGCTGCGCGCAGCCGGCGATCACGTCGCCGGTCTCGGCCGGATCGACACCGGTCCGCTCGAACAGCTCGCCGTAGACCTTGGCAAGGAGGTTGGAGGGATGGGCGTCCTTGTAGTAGCCCTTCTCCTCGTGGCCGCGGCCGATCGGCGTGCGAACCGCCTCGACGATGACGACCTCGCGGCCACCGAACTTGCCGTTTCCGTTCTCTGCCATGCGAAGCCTCCGTTCGTCTCAGTGCCATGGCGCCGCTGCGCCTCATGTCCAAGATAACCGATTGACTGGTCAGTCAGCCAAGGTCCGTGCGCCCGCTCACACGGCGCTGCCTCACGGCCGCGTGATAGGAACCCGCCCATGAACGCGAGCAAGGGATACGAGAGTCCGGGAATTGCGGGGAGCGGGGCCATTGCCACTGGCCTTGCCGCGGTTTCGACAACCACCGCGGACACGATTCTGCTGGCGCGGAGCGAGGCCTCGGCCTGGCGGGCGGAGGAGAAAGTGGTTGCCGCCTGCGCCAAGATCGAGGGGGGCGAGCCGTCGCGACTGCGGGTCACCACCGACCCCGCCGACCTCGCCGATTGCGACGTCATCGTCGAGGCGATCGTCGAGGAGGTAGCGCCAAAGGGCGAGCTGCTGGCGACGATCGCGAAGGCCTGTCCGAACAGCGACCTCGCCACGACCACCTCCTCGCTCAGCATCGCCGCAATCGCCGACGCGGCTGGAATTTCCGGCGCGCCTCTACGGCCTGCACGTCTTCAATCCGGTGCCGCGGATGAAGCTGGTCGAGGTCTGCTTCCCCGCCGGCGCCGACAGCGCCCGCGAAGCGGCCCTCGCCTGGTGCGCGGCGCTGGGCAAGACCGCGGTCGAGGTCCCCGACCAGGCCGGCTTCGTCGTCAACCGCCTGCTCTTCCCCTACCTCTTCGACGCCGTGCGGCTGATCGAGCAGACGGGCATGGAGGCGGGTGAGGTCGACACCTGCATGAAGCTCGGCGCCGGCCACCCGATGGGGCCGCTGGCGCTGCTCGACTTCGTCGGGCTCGACGTCTCCGAGGCAATCGGCGACGCGCTCTACGCCGACTCCTCCGAGCCGACCCACAAGCCGCCGGGGCTGATGGTGAAGATGGTCGGCGAAGGCAAGCTGGGCCGCAAGTCCGGCGCCGGCTTCTACACCTACGACTAGCCCGGCGCTCACACCGAAACTGTCTTAACCCGCCTTATTCGCGGGTTGAGACGGTTTCGCGGCTATCTCTTGCCGGCGAGGTCCCAGATCACGTCGGCCGCTGAGATGTTTTGGCGGCGGGCGATCGTCTCGATCTCATCCCAGGGCAGCTCCGCCTGAGGAAGGTCGTCCCAACGGGCCAGGTCGAGCGCTTCGGCGGCTCCTCGCAGGGACGGGCCGAGATGCTCCTCGGAGCGCAGCAGCGCTCGCAGGACCTCAAGTTGCTTGTCGCTCAAACGCACAACCCACATGCGACACCTCCAGGGTTTGGTGGAACGCGGGTTGCCTGGAGAAACTAGGAGTCCTGGCGGACGGAACCGCTGATGCGGACGGCCTCTATCCGGTTCTCGCGCACCGACTCGACCCGGATCGTGTAGCCGTTTGCGGTGATCGTGTCGCCGCGCTTGGGCAAGCGGCCGAGCTCGCCGAAGACGTAGCCGCCAACCGAGTTGTAGGCGTCGGTGTCGACCGGCAGCTCGATCCCGGCGTCGGAGAGGTCGCCAAGCGAGACGTGGCCGCGCACGAACCACTCGCCGCTGGCGAGCTGGCGCAGCGCCGCGGCCCGTGGATCGGTCTCGTCCTCGATCTCCCCCACCACCTCCTCGAGGATGTCCTCGACCGTGACGATGCCGACCGTGCGCCCGTACTCGTCGACGATCACCGAGAGCGACGTGCGCTGGACCTGGAGGTCGTGAAGGAGGTCGTCGAGCGGCCGGGTCTCGGGGACGATCACCGCGTCGCGCACCGCGGGCGCGATCTCCGCCTGCGGTCCGTCGCTCATGTAGAGGCGGGCGAGGCTGTTGTTGTGGACGATCCCTTTTACCCGGTCGGGGTTCTCGTCCTCGATCACGACCAGGCGCGTGTGACCGGAGGTGACGCAGCGCCGCAGCGCCGTCTCCACGGTCTCGGAGGAGTCGACGGTGACGACGGCCGGGATCGGCGTCATCACCTCGCGGGCCTCCTGCTCGTGCAGGTGGAAAACGCCGCCGAGCATCCCCGCCTCGCCGGGATCGAGCGTCCCGCCGATCTTCGAGCGGTCGATGATCTGCTTCAGGTCCTCGGCGGTGTGGTGCTCCTCGATGTCGGTCGGATCGACGCCGAAGAGGCGAACGATCGCGTTGGAGATCGCGCTGAGGGCGAAGATCACCGGCGCGGTCGCGGCGCGGAACCAGTTGAGCGGGCGGGAGACCCGGCGGGCGGTGCGCTCGGCGTGGCTGATCGCCAGCATCTTCGGCACCTGCTCGCCGATGCTGATGTGGATCGCGGTGACCAGGGCGAAGGCGATCGCAACCGAGAGACCGACGGCGGCGCCGTGCGAGAGGCCGCCGAAGAGCGGTTCCAGCAGCACCGCCAGCGAGGGCTCGCCGAGGAAACCGATGCCGATCGAGGCCATCGTGATGCCGATCTGGCAGGCCGACAGCGACTCGTCGATCTTGTCGAGCTGCTCGACCACCGCCTCGGCGCCGCTCTCGCCTTCCTCGGCGAGCTGCTCGATCTTGCCGCGGCGGCTGCGGACGAGGGCGAACTCGGCCGCGACGAAGAAGCCGTTGATCGCAACCAGCAGCAGGAGGAGAACGAGCAGCAGGGCGCTCATCGTCTATTTGGCCCGGTACTTCGGGGGAGGTCGTCGTCGGCCATTCGGCGTAGGCAATATAGCTTCCGCTCCGCGGTTTTATCGAGAAGTGCCATATTGATCTGCGGATGCGCATCGCAAGCCTCGTCCCATCCGCGACCGAGATGCTCTACGCCCTCGGACTTGGCGACTGTGTCGTCGCGGTGACGCACGAGTGCGACTACCCGGCGCAGGCGCGTTCACTCCCCCACCTGACGAGCACCGTCCTGCCGGCCGGACTCGATGCCGGCGAGATCGACAGGGCGGTGAAGGCGCGGGTGGCAGAGGGGCAGGCGCTGTACGAGCTCGACGAGGAGCTGCTGGCCAGCCTCGCCCCCGACCTGATCGTGACCCAGGCGGTCTGCGCCGTCTGCGCCGTCTCCCACGAGGAGGTGGTCGAGGTCGCGGCGCGACTGCCGAGCAAGCCGCGGGTGGTCCAGCAGGACCCGAGCACGCTGGGCGAGATGCTCGAGGACGTGATCCGGCTCGGCGAGGCGGCCGGCATCGCCAGCCAGGCCCACGAGCTGCGCGGCGAGCTGGAGGGCCGGCTGGCGACGGTGCGCGCCGCCGTTGCGGGAGCGAGCCTGCCGCGGGTGATCGCGCTCGAGTGGCTCGACCCGCCCTACGTCGGCGGGCACTGGATACCGGAGATGATCTCGATCGCCGGCGGCGAGGACGTCGCCGGCCCGCCGGGGCTGAAGTCACCCGAGGTCTCCTGGGGCGAGCTATCGGGCCTCAATCCCGACGTGGCGATCGCGATGCCCTGCGGCTGGTACCTGGAGGATTCCCGCGCCCAGGCGCTGGCGCACTGGGGGCAGATCAACCTGCTCGGCGCCGAGCGCGTCTTCGCCGTCGACGCCGCCTCGACCTTCTCGCGACCGGGGCCGCGGCTGATCGACGGCGTCGAGCTGCTCGGCCACCTGCTCCATCCCGCTCTGGTCGACCCGCCGGGCAACATCGACTTCGCCGAGCTGGGGCCGTTTGCGTCCTACCCGAGCCGGCAAGCCGAGCCGCGCTGAGATCGGCGGGCCCGGTCGCGCCGGGCGGCGCTCAGGCGATCGCGAGCGCGGCGAGGATCGCCAGAACACCGATCGCCGTCATCGCGATCAGCTCCGCCCGCGCGTGCCGCTGACCCAGCATGCCGCGCTCTCCGGCGATGATGAGAAGGGCGCAGAGGGCGCCGCCGGCAAGCCCGCCGAGGTGCGCCCCCAGGCTGATCCCGCGCACGCCAAAGCTGAGCGCGAGATTGAGCAGCAAGAGCACGCCGACGGTCGAGGCGAGCGCATCGATGCCCCGGCCCCTGGCGATCACGAAGGTGGCGGAGAGAACCCCGAAGACGGCACCCGAAGCACCGAAGGTGAGGCTGTCGGGGGAGAGCATCAGCGCACCCAGGGAGCCGGCGAAAAGCGAGACGAGATAGATCGCGACGAAGCGCGGCGTCCCGACCCCCGGCTCCAGTATCCGGCCGAGGAAATAGAGCAGGATCATGTTTCCGGCCAGGTGCCAGAGACCGCCGTGGATGAAGGCGCTGGTGAAGAGCCGGTACCACTCGCCTTCGGCCACCAATGGGCCGAAGAGGCCGAATTCGGGTATCAGCGAAGTTCCGGTCCCTTCCAGCCCGCCCTGCCCCGAGGCGATCTCGGCGACGTAGACGGCGACGTTGAGGGCGATCAGGACCACCGTTGCCGGCGCCCTGGCCACGAGCGACGCCTCGCCGACCCCACGGACCACCTTGGTGCGCTGGCCGGCGCACTCCGGGCAGCGCATCCCGACCGGGGTCGGCGTCATGCAATCGGGGCAGATCGGCCGCCCGCAGGAGGAGCAGGAAACGGCGGTCTCGCGGTTGGGATGGCGGTAACAGGTCTCGGCCACGGCGATCAGCAGCCTACAATCGCCGCCAATGGACGGCCCCAGCCCAGCGCGGCTCTACGCGACCTCGGTCGGCGCGGCACTCGTGGTCGCCGGCATCGTCGGCTTCTTCTACAGCTCCTCCTTCGGCGCCCCCGGCGAGGTCGGCGATGCCCTCGGAATCTTCGCCGTCAACGGCTGGGCCAACGCCCTCCACATCCTCACCGGGGCGTTGGCGCTGCTGATGGCCGGCTATGCCTCGCGCCAGCTCTCACTCTGGCTCGGCGCCCTCTACGTCGCCGTCGCCCTCTGGGGCTTTGCGCTCGGCAGCGGCGAGGCGATCCTCGGCTGCCTGCCGGTCAACACAGGGGACAACGTCCTCCACCTCCTGCTCGGCGCGCTCGGCGTGGCCGCGGCGCAGGCGACGCCCAGCCAGAAGAAGCGCTCGCCCGCTACGGCCTGACGCGGCCGGCCAGCGAGCGCAGGCCGCCTTTGGCCTGCTGACGACCGCGGCGGCGCAGCTCCATCACCACCAGGGCCCCGGCCGCGGCGCCCCCGGCGCCGACGGCGAACACCGGGCGCACCCAGTTGCGCGGATCGCGCAGCGCTCGCAACTCGCTCTCGGAGAGCTCCTCGGCCCAGTCGGAGAGCTCCTCCACGGCCGCCTGGGTGACGGCGGAGAGCGTGTCCTCAACCCGCCCCGAGAGCCGCTCCGGCGGCTCGATCGGCCGCAGCGCGTCGGAGAGCAGGTGCTCGACGTCCCAGGTGCTGCCGGTCAGGCGCTGGCTGGACTCACTCATCGCTCATCTCCTCCTGGAGCTGCTTGATCGCGCGATGGATCAAGACCTTGGTGGCGCCGTCGCTGCGGCCGAGGGCGCGGGCGATCTCGCGATTGTCCATGCCAAGGGCGAAGCGCATGATCAGCGCCTCGCGGCGGTCGTCGGGAAGGTGCTCGAGATGCGCCATCACCTGGCGCAGCTCCTCGCGCCCCTCGGCGATCGCCTCGGTGCCGTGGCGGGCGGGGATCGGGTCGGCGTTCTCCAGCGAGGTCTGCGGCCGCCGCGAGCGGTCGCGGTAGTAGTTCGAGGCGAGGTTGTGGGCGATGCGAATCAGCCAGGGGCGCAGCGGCCGCCCGCCGGACTCGCGCCGGGCCCGATCGAAATGCCTGTAGGCCTGGAGGAAGGCCTGCTCGGTGAGGTCCTCGGCGTCGTGAGGGTTGCCCACCCGGTAGTAGGCGTAGGAGTAGACGTCGCGCAGGTGGGCCCGGTAGAGATCCTCGAAGGCGCGGTCGAGCTCCGCCTTCTCGGCCGGGTCGAGGCTCGCCGGCTCGACGTTCTCCTTGGCGCTGCTCACCCGGCAAGACTAGCTCCGGCCCCATCAGGCGGCCTTCCTCGAACGCTCGACCCGCCGCAGCCCGGCGACCCAGGTCTCGGCGTCGATCTCGCCGTTGATCAGGGCGGCGAGCCCGGTCAGCGCGTCGGTGCGACCGCCGGCGGCCGAGGTCGCCGCCGCCAGCAGCGGCACCGCATCGAGCCCCTCGGAGGCCTGTCCGATCAGGCCGGGGATCTCCTTCGCCGGCGTGCCCCGGCCGAGCAGCTCGCCGGCGCGACGGTTGCGGCCGCTCGGCGCCATCACGGTCGCGGTCAGGTCACCGACCCCGGCCAGGCCGGAGAAGGTCGCCAGGTCGGCGCCGCGGTCGATCGCGTGCTCGATGCACTCGCGCCAGACCTGCGCCGCGGCGATCCCGGCGGCGTTGAGGCCGTGTGGCTCGGCGGCCGCGGCAGCGAGGGCGGCGGCGTTCTTGGCGGCGCCCGCCATCTCGACCCCGGCGACGTCGCGCGAGCGCTCACAGACCAGGCCGGCGCGGTCAAAGACGCCGCCAAGCTGCTTGCGCAGGTCGGGGTCGGCGGAGCCGAGGACGAGCGCCGCCGAGCCCGAGACCGCCTCGCGGGCGTGGGCCGGCCCGCCGAGGCAGGCGATCGCCCGCGCGCGGACGCGCTCGCCGACGTATTCGGCGGGCAGCTGCCCCTGCGGTGCGATCAGGCCCTTGGTCAAGAGCAGGACCGCCGAGCGAGCGCCGACGCGGTCGGCAATCGCGCCGACCGCCTGCGGCAGTGATCCGGACGGGATCGCCAGGCAGACGAGATCGAGCCCGGCCAGCTCGACCTCGGAGGCCTGGCTGACCCGCACCGAATCGGGCAGCCTCACCCCCTCCAGGTAGCGACGGTTCTCGCGCGCCTCGCTGATCTCCGCCGCCTGCGTGGCGCTGCGGGTGGCGAGCTGAACCTCGAGCCCGCCCCGGGCGAGCAGCACGGCGACGGCGGTGCCCCAGCTGCCGGCGCCGATCACGGCGGCGCGGCGCATTGGCGGCAGGCCGCCTAGGTCCTCCCACTGCAGCTCGACGTTGGGCCAGATCCTCGCGGTCACCGTCGACGCCAGGCCGCGGGAGGGATCGGCGGCACGGGGAAAGGTCATCGCCTTGCCAAGGCGGACCTTGACCTTGCGCGGCCGGATGCGCCAGCCGCGGCGCACGTTTTCGGTGCCGAGCACCGCGGCGGGGATCACCGGCGCGCCGGTCTGCAGCGCCAGGCGGCCGACGCCTCGCTTCGGCTCGGCCAAGGCGCCGCTGCGAATGCGGGTGCCCTCGGGGAAGATGCAGACGGTGCCCCCGCGCTCGACGATCTGCCGTGCGGTCTCGACCGAGTCCTCGTCGGACTCGCCGCGACGGATCGGAAAGGCGCCGAGGCGCGAGAGGATCCAGCCCTGCCAACGACGCTCGAAGAGCTCGACCTTGGCGACGTAGTTCATCGGCCGGCGCCAGGGCAGGGCGCCGCCGATCGCGAAGGGGTCGAGGAAGCTGCGGTGGTTGGAGGCGACGATCAGGCCGCCCTTGAGACGGCCGTGCTCGCGGCCGGTCCTGGCGTAGCGGAAGTAGGTGAGGAAGAACGGGGTCATGAAGACCCGGGCGAGTAGGTACAGCGGCCAGTTGACGCCGTGGCGGCGGGTGTAGTCGTGGTACCTCTGGAGGCGGGCGGGGTCCATCAGTGAGCGCTACACGGATTAGGGGCGTCGGTTACCGGCGGCGGGTGGCGTGGGGGTGGGGCGCTCTCCTTGCGCTGCGCGCTGCTCCGGGCGCCGGGACACCGCACTCGAAAAATTGATGCCTTGCCCTCCGCAGCCTCCGCGCGGCGGAGATCACCCCACCCCCACGCCACCCGCCGAGGTAGCGCTTGAGCTGCCGAGCTACCAGGCTCGCTCGATCAGCTGCTCCAGGTCATCTCGAGTCGGCGGCTCCGGTGTGAAGGCCAGCTCGGGGCGAAGGAGCATCGACTCCAGCGCTTCGGGGAGCTTGGCTCGATCGGCTCCTTGTTCGCCGAGGCCGGGTGGGTTGCCTCCGAGCTCGAGGATGCGAGCTTCGAGGTGCTCGGGGTTGGTTCCGAGCGCCGTTGCCAAGGGCCGAAGGCCATCGGGGGCTCGGGGGGCCATGTAGGCCATCGCCCTGGGCAGGATCGCGGCGTTGGTGCCGGCGTGGGGGCTGCCGCAGACCCTGACGATGGTCTGGCAGATGACGTGGTGGAGGGCGAAGGAGCCGGAGTCGATTGCGTAGCCGCAGAGGAGCGAGCCGAGGGCCAGGGCGTCGCGGTTGCGCTCCGCCGGGCCTTCGTCGAGCGAGCTGGCGATCAGCTCGGCGCCGCGCAGGGCGGTCATCTGCGAGACCGGGTTGGCGAAGGGCGTGTAGAGCGAGTCGGCGCCGTGGGCGAGGGCGTTCATCGAGCTGGCGCGCAGCTCGGGCTCGGGAGCGCTGGTCATCGCCGCCGGCTCGGCGATCACCAGGGCCGGGCGGACGAGAGCGTCGACCCGGTCCTCGGCGCCGGCTGGCAGGCGGTGGATGCCGGTCATCTCCGCCCCCGACATCGTCGTCGGGATCGCGGCGACCCGGGCGCCGGTAACGGCGGCGATCGGCCTTGGCGGTGTCGATGACGCGGCCGCCGCCGAGGGCGACGAGATTCTCGGAGCGGGCCGAGTCGAGCAGGGCCGCGGCGGCCTCGGGCACGCCACCGGCGGCGGGCACTTCGTGCACCGCCGTCGCAGCGCCTGCGAGCTCCGCGGCGCCGGTCCAGGTGCCGCCGGGTCGAGAGCAGTTCGAAGGGCTCCATGCCGTGCTCGGCGAGGAGCTTCGGCGCTTCCGCCACTCCGCCCGCCGCGAAAGACGACGACGCGGCCGGCGTCGCGCCAGACGAAGTTGCCGTTCACCCTCCCGGGCCGTCCGCGGGTTCACCACGGGGCGCAGGTTCGGTTCGACCTCGGCCCGCAGGTGCTCGTAGTCGGGCGGCAGCGAGAGCTTCTCGCCGAGATGCTCGAGCGGCTCGTCGACGGTGAAGCCGGGGCCGAGGGTGGCGATCTCGAAGAGGACGCCACTCGGCTCGCGGAAGTAGATCGAGCGGAAGTAGAAGCGGTCGATCACCGGGGTCGGCTGCGCGCCGGCGGAGATCGCCCGCTCGCGCCACTGCTCGTGCTCGTCCATGGTCGAGGCCCAGGCGACGTGGTGGACGCTGCCCGCGCCCTGCCGCGAGCGCTCCTCGGGTGGCTCTTCGTAGACGTAGAGGCCGCCGCGGCTCGAGCCGCGCGCTTCCCAGCTGCCCTCGTCGACCGGCTCGAACTCGAGCGCCTCGAGCAGGGTACGGCTCGCCTCGGGGGCGGCGCTGTAGGCGCAGACCGCGTGGAAGCCGCGCAGGGCCAGGTCGGCGGGCACCTCGGGGTGGTCGGCGATCAGCGGCTCGTCGCCGACCTCGACCACGGCGAGCTCGTGGGCAAGGCCCTCGGGGTCGGCGAAGCGCAGGCCGGCCCCGGCCCGCTCGGACTCGATCCCGCTTGGCGGCCAGCCGCTCCTCCCAGAAGTCGAGCGACTGCGTGCGAGCCGACCCGCCAGACGATCCGGTGCACATCGCCGGCGCCGGCCCGCCCCGGCGGCACGCCGGGGAACTCGAAGAAGGTGAGGTCGGAGCCAGCGCTGCCCTTCTCGTCGGCGAAGAAGAGGTGGTAGACGGTCGGGTTGTCCTGGTTGACCGTCTTCTTGACCAGGCGCAGGCCCAGCACCCCGGCGTAGAAGTCGACGTTGCTCTGCGCGTCGGCGGTGATCGCGGTGATGTGGTGAATTCCCTCGAGCTTCATCACTTCACGTATAGCATCACACCGATGAGTCGCGGACGACGACGCTTGGTGCGGGCCCTCGTGGTGCTCGGCTCGCTGCTGGCCTTCCTCAGCGTCTTCGCGATCTGGAGCGAGCGCCAGGCGCTCAACACCGACGACTGGGTGACGACCAGCGGCCACCTGATCCAGAACGAGACGATCCGCGAAGCGGTCGGCAACTACCTGGTCGACCAGCTCTACGAAAACGTCGACGTCGAAAAGGAACTGAGCGAAAAGCTTCCCGGCGACACCAAGGAGCTGGCGGGACCGATCTCCGGCGGCCTGCGCCAGGTCGCCGGTGACGGCGCCAACCAGGTGCTGCAGAGCTCGACCGCGCAGGAACTCTGGAAGAACGCCAACCGGACCACCCACGAACAGCTGCTCGAAGTGCTGGAAGAAAAGGGCGACACGGTCTCGACCGAAGAAGGCAAGGTCAGCCTCAACCTCGGCAGCCTCGTCACCAACCTCGCCAGCCAGGTGGGGATCGGCGCCGACCTGGCCGAAAAGCTGCCGTCCGACGCGGGCCAGATCACGATCCTGCGCTCCGACCAGCTGAAGACGGCCCAGAACGTCGTCGTCGCGGTCAAGGGCCTGGCGCTGATCCTCTCGCTGCTCACCTTCCTCGCCTTCGGCCTGGCGATCTACCTCTCCCGCGACGCACGCTGGGTGACCGTGCTCTCCTGCGGGATCGGGCTTGTCGCCGCCGGCTTCGCCGTGATCGTCTTCCGCGAGATCGCCGGCGGGATCATCGTCGGCCAGCTGGTCGAAGAAGACAGCGTCAAGCCCGCGGCGGAAGCGGCCTGGTCGATCGGCACCTCGCTGATGACCAGCATCGCGACCACGGTGATCGTCATCGGCGTGCTCTTCGGCATCGCCGGCTGGCTGGCCTCGCCGACCGGCTCGGCCCGCGCCACCCGCCGCGCCTTCGCCCCGGCCCTGCGCGACGCACGCCGCCTACGTCTACGCCGGGCTGGCGATCGTCGTCTGCATCTACTTCCTCTCCGCCCCGATCCAGAACCTGCGCTCCTTCCTCACCACCCTGGTGATCGCGGGCCTCGCCGCCTTCGGCATCCACGAGCTGCGCAAACAGGCTGTCGAGGAATTCCCCGACGCCGACTACGGCGAGGTCTTCGGCCGCACCAAGGACCGAGTGGTCGGCGCGGTCAAGGACGCCAACCTGGGCGAGCGCGCTTCGAAACTGCGCCTGCCGGAGATGCGCAAGCCCAGCGCCGGCGCGAGCCGAGACGCCGACCGTCGAAGACCGAGGAGTCCCGCCTGGCCCGCCTCGAGCGCCTGGCCAGCCTGCACGAGAAGGGCGTCCTCACCGACGAGGAGCTGGCGACCGAGAAGGCGCGCGTGCTCGGCGGCAACGGCGCGGCAAGCTGAGCCGCAAAAGAGCCCGCCTCCGGGATCGAACCGGAAACCTCCGCTTTACAAAGCGGTGCTCTACCAGTTGAGCTAGGCGGGCATGCTGCCGAATATAGAGGGCATGAGCGAGTCCAGCAGCGCAATCGACGCCAGCTTCAGGCTGCTCGGGCCCGACCGAGGGGACGGTCCTGAGCGAGGCGATCCGGACCGCGTACGGGGAGAGCTACGACGTGCGCTGGGTCTACGACGCCGACAGGTCTCGGCGCGGTTGGCCGCCGGGACCTACGTCTCCTGCGTGGCCGAGACGGCTGCACGGAGAGCTGCTCTGCCACGAGGGGATGAGCCTGGCCTCCGCCGGCGATGCGGTCGGGCACTCGGGGCAGGCGGTGACGATGCCGGCGGCGCGGGGGCAGCACCTGTTCACCCGCACCAAGCGCTTCCTGATGGATTGGGCCAGCGAGCGGGGAATGGCGGGGATGTACAGCGAGGCGACCGCCGCCCATCCCTACAGCCAGCGCGCCAACGTCGAGCTGGGAGCGCACGAGACCGGCTTCCTGCTGGGCTGGATTCCGGCCTCGGTCTCCAACGACGCGGCCGGCTGGGCGGCAGCGGGCGCCAGTCGGCGGCGCTCTTCTACACGAAGCTGAACGACGGCCACGAGCGCTCGGTCTACGTGCCCGAGCGCCACCGCGAGATCGTCGGCCAGACCCTGGAGCTGTGCGAGCTGCGCGGCACGCTGGCGCGAGCCGCCAGCCGACGCGACGCTGGCCGAGCGCACCGAGCTGCACGTCGACGATCGACGCCGATCACAACCTGGCGCTGATCACCGTCCACGTGCCGGGCGAGGACCTCGAGACCGCGATCGCCGCCGAGCGCCGCCACCTCTTCCACCGCGCCTGCCTCGACGCGGTCTACGTCGACCTGCCGCTCGACACGCCCGCCACCGCCCTCGTCGCCGACCACCTGGAGCGGCTCGGCGTCTCCTACGCCGGGATCTTCCCCAACAACCGCTGCGACGGCGACGTGCTGCGCATGCAGTCCCTGCACCGCGTCCGGATCAAGGCGGACGACGTCTCCGTCGCCTCCGAGCACGGCCGGGAGCTGCTCGACTACGTCCTCGCCGACTTCCCTGAGGCCATCCGGCCGGCGCATATCTGCGTCCTCGGTCGCTTGCGTGCGGAGCACGCCGCGCTCCCTGCGTTCTTGATCTGCTTGGCCGGATGGCCTCAGTGCGTACCTCGCGGGAGGCGAGGTGGGTGCCGACCTTGCGCTTGACCCGCTGCAGGGCGTTGTCGACGGTCTTGGTGTCGCACTCGAGGCGCTCGGCCGTCGCCTCGTAGGAGTGGCCGTCGAGGTAGAGCGAGAGCACGCGGCTCTCGAGGTCCGAGAGGACGCCGGAGACGCCGGAGAGACAGGAGACAAGGCTCTCCAGCTCTTCGGCGGCGATCACCTGATTGACCGGGTCATGGACCGTCGGCCCGGGCAGGATCTCGTCGAGCGTCGTGTCGGATTCGCCGGCCGCGGCCGGCGTCTGGCTGAAGGAGACGTACTGGTTGAGCGGCGTGTGCTTGTTGCGGGTCGCCGTCTTCACCGCGGTGATGATCTGGCGGGTGATGCAGAGCTCGGCGAAGTTGCGGAAGCTCGACTCGCGGTCGGTGCGGTAGTCGCGGATCGCCTTGTAGAGGCCGAGCAGGCCTTCCTGGATCAGGTCGTCGGCCTCGCCGCCGAGCAGGAAGTAGGACGAGGCCTTGAGGCGGACGAAGCCGCGGTAGCGGCGGACGATCGCGTCGTAGGCATCGGTGCGGCCGTCCTTGGCGAGGGCGACCAGATAATGATCATCAAGCTCAGGTTGAGGGTTAGAATCGGCTGGCCTGAGCGAGCCGTTGAGTCGGCCCGAGGGGAGCTGCATTTCCTGGGTAGGCAAAGATAGAGCCACAGATCCTTCTCCTTGACGAAGGGTCGTGGCGCCTTACCTCCCCTGGCGGCGCCCTGTATGGACGGGGGTCATCTCAGACTCAAGCTGAGGTTCACCCTTATTGGCGCGTTAGTTTACGGCCGCGCAGAGTTCTGTCAACCCCAAACCGAGATTCGTGCAATTGCCGTTGCAGCTGCTACCGCTGGCGAACGGCCTCGAAAAGCAGCGCGGTGGCGGCCGCGGAGACGTTCAGCGAGTCGATCTTGCCCCGTTGCGGAAGGGCGACAAGGCCGTCGCAAGCAGACGCGACGCGGGGGCGGATGCCCTTGCCCTCGCCGCCGAGGACGAGGACGTCGAGCCCGTCAGGTCGACGCTCCAGGGGGCCTGGTCGGCATCCGCGTCGGCGCCCCAGATCCAGAAATCCGCCTCCTTTGCCTCGGCGAGCCAGTCGGCGAGGTTGCGGCACATGGGCGATCGGCAGGTGCTCGACCGCGCCGGCGGAGGCCTTGCAGGTCGCGGCGGTGACCTCGGCCGAGCGGCGTTCGGGGATGACCAGGCCGGCGGCTCCAGCCGCCTCGGCCGAGCGGGCGACGGCGCCGAGGTTGCGCGGGTCCTGGACCTGGTCCAGGGCGACGAGCAGAGCGCTCTCGGCGCGCAGCAGCTGGTTGCGATCGGCGTAGGGGTAGGGATCGACCTCGGCGACCACGCCCTGGTGGTCCAGGGAGCCGCAGAGCCGCTCCAGCTCGTTCGCCGGGCGTCTCCGGGGCCCGCCAGACCCGATGGACCCGGCGCCGCCCCCGTTCCGCCTCGGCGACGGGCTGCTTGCCGTAGATCAGCTGCGAATCCATCAGCCCTTGGGCACGAGGCGTGGCGCCCTCGGCCGAGTCCCGGACCTCCCAGCCCAAGCTCGGCAAGCTGGTCACGGATCTCATCTGCCCGGGCAAAGTCCTTGGCGGCGCGAGCCGCCTGCCGCTCGTCCAGAAGCTGCTCAGCCTCGTCGTCGGCCTCAGCGCCCTCCTCCGCTCTGAGTCAGCGAGCCGAGGCCGACGAACTCAAGCATCTCCACCAGGGCCTCGGCCGCTCCGGGCACATCCCCACGATTCGCTTCCCCGACAAGCTCGAACGCCTCGGCCATAGCCCGGGGCGTATTGAAGTCGTCGGCAAGGGCCTCCCGAAACGCTTCGAGGCGGGACTCGGGGGAGGTCCCGACGGAGCCTCCCCGCTGTTGCTCCGACGGGACCTTCCCCGAGCTCGCCCCCCACCAACCGGGTACTCCCGAAAGAAGTTCCGCAGCCGCTCGACCTGCGCCACCGCCTGCTCCATCTGCTCAGGCCCAAACGCCAGCGGCTGGCGGTAATGCCCGGAGATCAGGTAGTCGACGACCGCCTCGCGCCCGTACCGATCCAGCGCCTCGGACGAGCTGGAAGATGTTGCCCTCCGACTTCGACATCTTCTCCGCATCGGTCTCGACCATGCCGTTGTGCATCCAGGCCCGGGCAAAGGGACGCCCCGCGCCCTCCGACTGGGCGATCTCGTTCTCGTGATGGGGAAAGACCAGGTCCGAGCCGCCGCCGTGGATCGCGAAGGAAGGGCCCAGCTCGGCCTCGGCCATCGCCGAGCACTCGATGTGCCAGCCGGGCCGCCCCGGGCCCCAGGGCGAATCCCAGGACGTGTCCTCGCCGGGCTTGTGCGCCTTCCAGAGGGCGAAGTCGAGCGGGGCCTCCTTGAGCGACGCCGAGCCGCCTCCTCACCCTGGTCCATGTCCTCGGTGCGCCGGTTGGAGAGCTTGCCGTAGCCGTCGAAGCTGCCCACTCTGAAGTAGACGTCGCCCCCCGACTCGTAGGCCTGCCGGCCTCGATCAGGTCGGAGATCAACGCCACTATCCCGTCGATCGTCTCGGTCGCAAGGGGCTCCGCATCGGGCCTGCCCAGCCCGAGGCGATCGGTGTCATCGAAGTAGGCCCGCGTCATCCGTCCGGCAAACGCCGCCGACTCCTCCCCCGCCTCCCCGGCCGCGGTGTAGATCTTGTCGTTGACGTCGGTGACGTTGACCACCAGCTTCGCCCGGTAGCCCTCGGACCTCAGAAAGCGGGCAAGCAGGGAGAAGACGACGAACGGCCGCGCGTTGCCGATGTGAATCCTGCTGTAGACGGTCGGGCCGCAGGCGTAGATCCCAACCTCCTGCTCCGGATCGAGCGTTCGCAGCTCACCCGCCAACGTGTCCCTGATCCGCACCTCTCGCATGGGGGCGGATGCTAGAGAGGTCTAGAACGTTCGGTAACCGGACCCGGACCCGGACGTCTCGCGCCGCGCCCAGGAGGGGGCCGTTTCGTCAGCCGCGGCGAGGACCTCGCGCCGCGCCCGTGAAGTGCTCGCCTTGATCTCGTCCTCCGCCGCCCGCCGTACCCGCTCCTCACGCTGCTCGGCCTGACTGCGGATCCGATCGGACTCGGCTTTGAGCGCCTCCTCGGCGCGGGTCCTGGCCATCTCCGCCGCCTCGCCCTCGACCTTCTCGACCAGCTTGCGCACCCGCTCCTCCGCCTCGCGCCGCACGTCCTCGGTGCCCTGCATGACCCGCTCCTCGATCTCCGCCTCGAGCCGCACGGCGACCTCGTGCGCCTCGGCCGCGGCAGCCTCGGCCTCGGCGGCGCGCTGCTCGGCCGCGGCGACCCGGCGGTCGGCCTCCAGCTGAACCTGTTGGAGCGCCTGCTTGCGCTGCTGCGCGGCCTCGCTCTCGGCCCGTCCGACCTCCGCCGCAAGCGACTCCTGCGCCTCGGCCCTGAGCGCGCTGATCTCGGTGGCGAGCGCCTCGCGGTCGGCCTGCGCTTGCTTCTGCGCCTGCTCGAAGCCCTTCTCGGCGCGGTCCCGAGCCGCCTCGGCCCGGGTCGCGCGCGCCTCGGCCTGCTTGCGCTTTTCGCGCTCAGCCCGGCCCGCTCGCGGCCCTCGTCGCCGAGCTTGCGCAGCGTCGTCATCGCCCGCTGCTTCAGCTCGGCGCGGACCTCCTCGTTGCGCGCCTCCGCCCTGGCGACGCGCTCCTCGCTGACCCGCACCCACTCGAGCGCCTGCTTGGCGGTTTCGTGCAGCTCTTCCGTCGCCGCCCCGACCGCCTTCAGCTGCACCGCAGATTCGCCCATGAAACGGCAACCTACTATCCAGGTCGGCGGCCTAGCTACCCCCGCTCACCGCAAAAGCTCGCATTTAGCGAAGTGGCGCGAGATGCGTGCAGAGCCAATCCCGGTAGGGGTGAAACGTCTTGTACTTTTTGGGCGTCCACCTTGCGGCGCCAGCAGCTGCGTCACCACCCAAAAAGTTAAGTGGAACCCCTACCGGGATTGGCTCTGGGCCTTTCCAGCCTCGCGCGCCTGCAGCTCGCGCTTGAGGACCTTGCCCGTGGCGTTGCGCGGCAGCTCGTCCAGGAACTCGATTTCGCGCGGCGCCTTGTAGGAGGCGAGGTTGGCCTTGATGTGGGCTTTCAGCTCCTCCGCGGAGACCTCGGCCTCCGCCGTGGCGACGACGAACGCCTTCAATCGCTGGCCGAACTCCTCGTCCTCGACGCCGATCACGGCCACCTCGACCACGCCGGCGTGGTCGGCGAGCAGGTCCTCGACCTCGCGCGGGAAGACGTTCTCGCCACCGGAGACGATCATCTCGTCGTCGCGGCCGTCGATGAAGAGTCGGCCGTCAGCGTCGAAGTGGCCGACGTCGCCGCTGCTCAGCAGGCCGTCAATGGCGTCCTTGCCGCCACCGCCGGTGTATCCCTCGAAGGACATCTCGTTGCCGACGAAGATGCGACCGACCTCACCGGTCGGAACCTCCTGCCCCGCCTCGTCGTAGAGGCGGACCACGGTCCCCCGCGGTGGCCGCCCAGCCGTGCCGGGCGCCGCCCGCAGATCCTCCGGCGTGGCGACCGTCGCGTAGGCGACCTCGGTCGAGCCGTAGAGGTTGTAGACGTTGTCGCCGAAGCGATCCATCCACTCGGTCGCCAGCTCACCGGGCAGCGCCGAGCCGGACGCCGAGGTGATCCGCAGCGAGGAGAGGTCGTAGGCGGCAAGCGTCTCCTCCGGCAGGCGCAGGATGCGCTGCAGCATCACCGGGACCACGCCCAGCACCTGGGCGTCGTACTGCTGGACCGCCCGCAGCGTCTCCTCCGGGTCGAAGCGACGGCGCAGGACCATCGTCGAGGCGGTCGGCAGGCTGATCACGAAGTGGAAGAAGCCCCACGAGTGAAATAGCGGCGCGGCGATCATCATCGTCTCGCGGGCGCGGTACGGGATCTTGTCGATCAGCGCCGCCATCGCCAGCAGCCCGTCGGGGCTGGAGCGCTGCGCACCCTTCGGCGTGCCAGTCGTGCCCGAGGTGAGAATCACGAAGCGCGGTTTGTCGGGGGGCGGCTTCAGGTCGGAGTCGTCGTTGGCGACGATCAGCGAATCGAGCGTCGGTCCCGCCGGGGCGCCGTCGGACCAGGCAACGATCGGCGCAACGGCAGCGTCCACTCCGTCGAGCAGGCCGGCGAACTCCTCGTCGTAGACGAGCGCCTTCGGCCCCTCGCGCCGCATCACCTCGACCAGCTGCGGGCCGGCGAACATCGTGTTCAGGTAGAGCGCGCTGGCGCCGAGCTTGGCGGCGGCGAGGGTGGCCTCGATGAAGCCGCGATGGTTGCGGCACATGATCCCGACCCCGTCGCCGGGACCGATCCCGATGCCGGCGAAGGCGTGGGCGAGCGCGTTTGAGCGACGGTGCACGCGCTCGAAGCTGAGCGGGCCGCGCTCGTCGATCAGCATCGTCTCGTGCGGGTATTTGTGCGCCGCGGTGGCGACGCCGGTTGCCGGCGATGCCCCCCAGCGCAGGAAGGTGGTGGCGACCTTGGCGGCCGTATCGGGGCGGACCAGGCCGACGATGCCGGACTCGCGCAGCACCTTGACCTCGAAGATCGAGTCGGCGACGGACTGGCGAACCCCCGACGCTATGGAGCTGATCGTTCCCATCGGACCGGGAAGCCTAGTCGCTATCGACCGCAGCTACGGCGATGCAGGCGATTCCCTCGCCGCGCCCGATCCAGCCCATTCCCTCGTTGGTCGTCGCCTTGACGCTGACCCGGGCCGAGGTCACCTCGGCGAGGATCCGCTCGATCTCGGCACGGATCGGAGCGAGGCGCGGCTGCTCGCAGATCAGCGTCGCGTCGATGTTGACGATGCGGCCGGAGACGGTGCCAACCACAGTGCGCAGCATGTCGATCGAATCGGCATCGCGCCAGCGCTCCTCATCGTCGGGGAAGAGGGTGCCGATGTCTCCCATCCCGGCAGCGCCGAGCAGGGCGTCGATCACCGCGTGGGTGAGCACGTCGGCGTCGGAGTGCCCGGCAAGGCCGCGCGGGTGCTCCACCTCCACCCCGCCGAGGACGAGACGGCGCCCCTCGGCAAAGCGGTGGCTGTCATAGCCGATCCCGACACTCATAGGTCTAATCCTCGCGCACCGGGCCAGACAGCGGCTCCAGGCGCCGCACGCGGCCCTCGAAGACGCAGATCTCCCCGATCCCCAGGTCGGCGAGGAGCTCGAGCGCCCGGTCGTAGCCGAAGCCGACCTGCTCGGGCAGGTGGGCATCGGAGGAGAGCGCGAAAGCCGCCCCGGCCTCGACGCACATCGCGGCGAAGCCGGGGGCCGGGTAGATCTCTCCGACCGGCTTGCGCAGCCCCGCCGTTGAGATCTCGACGGCGATGCCGCTCTCGGCGATCGCTTCCACCGCCGGCTCGTAGAAGAAACGCAGGTCGCGCTCCGGCAGCGGCCGGGCGCCGCCCCAGACCTTGACCAGGTCCGGGTGGGCGAGGATGTCGAAGAGGCCGGATCGGGCGCACTCGGCCAGAGCGGCGAAGTAGCGACGCCAGACCTCGTCCGGGTCGCCCTTGCTCTCCCAGACGTCCCAGCCCGGATGATCGACCGCGTCGTCGCCGAGGAAGTGGACCGAGCCGACCACGTAGTCGAAGTCGCGCGCCTCCAACAGCGCCGCGGTGCGGTCCTCGGCGGCGGGGATGAAGTCGCACTCGACCCCGAGCCGCAGCGGCGTGCCGCGGACGAAGTCGCAGTAGGCATCGAGGTCGTCGCGGGCCTGCTCCTCCCAGTAGGGGTGGCGCCAGAGGTCGAGCGCCTGGGTGAAGCGGTAGACGTGCTCGGAGACGCCGAGCTCCTCGATCCCGGCCGCCTCGGCGGCGGTGAGATAGCGGTCGACGTTCTCGCTGGTGAAGTAGCGCTCCCCGGGCGTATCGGGCTCGTCGGGGCGAAGGTGGAGGTGGTAGTCAGTCAGCACGCAGGCGTTCCTTTGCTTCGTCGTAGGTGATGGCGGGGGCGGACGGGCAGTGAGACTAGGCGACCCGGACCGCGGATACGCTGGAGCGATGGTCCACCTGCGGATCGTCGTTCCAGCCGATCGCTGCGCGAAGGTCCTCGACCTGCTCGAAGCGGCGGCCTCGACGACCAACCTGGTCTTCCTTGCCGGTGCGGCGCGCCAGCCCCGCGGCGACGTCGTCCTCTGCGACATCGCCCGCGAGGACGCCAGCGTGCTGATCGAGGACATGGTCGAGCTGGGGGTGGCTCGGGACGGCTCGATCTCACTCGAGCAGATCGACTCGCAGCTCTCCGACGCCGCCGACCGGGCCGAGCGCGCCGCCCGCGGCAAGCCATCCGACGCGGTCGTCTGGGAGGAGGTCGAGGCGCGCACCTCGGAGAGCACCGAGCTCGGCGGCAACTTCCTCATCTTCATGGTCCTCGCCTGCCTGATCGCCACGGTCGGCATCTTCCTCGGCTCGCCGATCCTGATCGTCGGCGCGATGGTCGTCGGCCCCGAGTTCGGGCCGCTCGCCGGCTTCTGCGTCGCCGTGGTCGAGCGCCGGCGGAGCGTCGCCCTGCGCTCGCTGACCGCCCTCGCGATCGGCTTTCCGGTCGGCATCACCGCCGCCTTCTGCTTCACCCTGATCGCAAAGGCGACGGGGATGCTCGACGCTGATTTCAGCGGCTCGATGCACCCGCTGACCCAGTTCATCTCCAAGCCCGATGACTTCTCCTTCATCGTCGCCTGCTTCGCCGGGGCCGCCGGAGTGCTCTCGCTGACCTCGGCCAAGTCGGGGGCGTTGATCGGCGTGCTGATCTCGGTGACGACGATCCCGGCGGCGGCCAACATCGGCGTCGCCGCCGCCCTCGCCGACTGGTCGGAATGGCGCGGGGCGATGGCCCAGCTGGCGGTCAACCTGACCGCGATCGTGCTGGCCGGCGTCACCACCCTCTTCATCCAGCGCCGGCTCTACGAGCGCAGGCGGCGCCGGCACATGACCGACGGCTCACGCGCGGTGGCCGGCCTGTCGACCGGCGCGGAGGGAGCCAGGCCGCCCCGGTGATCGGCCAGCTCGCGATCCTCTTTGCCGCCTTCGCCGGCGGCGCCCTGGTCGCCGGAGCGCTCGGCGCGGCCAGCCTCGGCGTCGCCCTGGGCGTCGGCCAGGCCTGCTTCGCCGCCGCGCTCGTTTGGGCCCTGCTTCGTTAGACCGCGAAGATCTGGCAGGTGGGGGGCGCTGTGCGCTTGCAGCAAGCGACCGAGAATCCCCTAAGGCGCCAGTTTGCAGCGGTTCAACGCCCGCCAAGCAGCAGCTCGGCGAGCTTCAGGTCCAGCGCGGTCGTCACCTTGAAATTCTCGGGCGGCGCCGGACGGACCAGGACCCTGCCGCCGCTGGCCTCGACCAGCATCGACTCGTCCGTAGCCTCAGCCACCCGCGGGGGCTCGGCCGCCAGCGCCTCGCGCAGCGCCTCGACCCAAAACACCTGAGGCGTCTGCGCCGCCCAGAGCCGGCCGCGATCAAGCGTTGCCTCGATCACGAGGTCTACGTTTACCCCCTCTGACGGGGTCAACGCAGTCTTCGTCGAGTCCGAAGGGCCGTTTGCCCGCTTGATCGTGTCGGTGACCGGGGCGGCGGCGATGGCGCCAGCGGCGCCGGGACTCCGCTCGAGGGTGGCGACCGTGGCTTCGATCAGCTCGGGCGTGACCAGCGGCCGAGCGGCATCGTGGATCGCGACCAGCTCGGTCTCCACGCCCAGCAGGGCGTTGGACACCGACGCGGCGCGGGTGGCGCCGCCGTCGACCACGGCGACGTCGGCGGCGGCCAAATCGTGCGCGTGCCCAGGCGGACAGGCGACAACGATTGAGCCGACCGGCCCGGCGGCCCGAAAGGCCGCGATCGACCACTCGACCATCGGCCTGCCGACCAACGGCACGAAGGCCTTCGGACCGCCGGCTCCGAGCCTCTGCCCGGAGCCGGCGGCCGCGATGACCGCGGTGACGCTGCTGGTGCTAAGCGGTCGCCGTGGCGGCGAAGCGCTCCTCCAGCAGGCCGTCGAGGTACTCCTCCGCGCCCTCCTCGTCTTTGTCGAGCGCGTACATGAACTCCGAGGCGAGGATCTTCTTCGCCCGCGTGTACATCTGCTTCTCACCGGTGGAGAGACCCTTCTCCATCTCGCGCAGGGCGAGGTTGCGCACGACCTCGGCCAGCTCGAAGACGTCGCCGGTCTTGATCTTCTCGCGGTTGTACTTGAAGCGCCGGTTCCAGTTCTTCGGCATGTCCGACACGTCATCGGTGAGGACGCTGGTCACCTTCTTGATTTCGACCTCGTCGATCACCCGGCGCAGGCCAGCGACACCAGCGTTTTCGCAGGGGACCATCACCGTGAGTTCGTTGTGGAGGATCTTGATCGTCAGGTAATCGCGCTCCTCCCCCATCAGCTCGCGAGACTCCTTCTTCAGCACTAGGCCAGCGCCGTGATGGGGATATACGACCTTGTCCCCCTCTTCGAAATCGCAGACGTAAGGGACGTCCGCATCGAAGTCCACCTCCATGGCCTCCTCTACTAGCTCAGAAATCGGGTGCTCCTTTCTGTTTCAGACGGCGACAATCGCCGTCAGCTCTGTAGGTACCGGTCAACCAGATCGACCTCCTGGAGCCTGCGAAGGCCCTCGCGGATGTCCTTGGCCCTGGTCGAGCCAACTCCATCGACGGCCTCGAGGTCGGCGTCGGAGGCAGCGAGTACCTCCTCCAACCCACCCAGCTCGTGGATGATCTTCTGGACGACAAGCTTGGGAATGCGCGGCACGCGGCCGAGCACGCGGTAGCCGCGCGGGGCCACCGGGAAGTCGAGGGTGTTGAGCTTGCGGTCGTAGCCGAGCAGCTCGGCGAGGCGACCGAAGTCGAGCACGTCCTGGTGCGGCAGGCGCGCCAGGGACTGCAGCACCGTCGCCAGGTTCTGCTCTGAGTCCTCGACCGAGTAGTCGCGGATCAGCGCCGACTTGTCGGCGGCGACGCCGACCATGGTCTCCTCCAGCTGCATCTCTATCAGGCGGCCCTCGGTGCCGAGCTCGACGATGTAGCGCTCGACCTCGACCGCCATCCGGGTCACCAGCTCGGCCCGCTGCAGCACGGCGAGGGCGTCATAGAGGACGCCGCCGCCCTCGAACTCGAGCACTGTCAGCCGGGTCGAGACCTGGTCGAGCCGGGACCTGTACTTGTCGAGCGTCGCCAGCCCCTGGTTGGCCTTGGCCAGCACGGCCGGGATGTCCTGGAGGATGTACTTCGTCCCCTCGATGTAGAGGGAGACGACGTCGCGGCGCTGGGAGATCGCGACCACCAGCGCATCGGTCTGTTTGGAGACGCGCTCGGCCGTGCGGTGGCGAGTGCCGGTCTCCGAGGAGAGGATCGTCGGGTCGGGCATCAGCTGCACGTTGGCCCAGGCGATCTTCGTCGCCTCGGCGTTGAGCACGATCGCCCCGTCCATCTTCGCCACCTGGTAGAGCATCGCCGGCGTGTAGTCGATGTCGAGCTTGATCCCGCCCGAGAGCAGGTGGGAGATATCACCGGGGTCGCCGACGACGATCAGGCCGCCGGTGCGGGAGTGGACGATGTTGTCCAGGCCCTCGCGCAGAGCGCCGCCGGGCGCCACGACATCAAGCGCCCTCAGTAGCCTGGGGTCTTGACGTTCCGAAAGCTCGTGAAGCTCATCCCCAGGAAGCGCTGACATCACCTCTTAGGATGGCAAAAACCGCTTTGGAATGCGGTGTGGGCATATCCTAGTGGACAGGTCGGAATGGACGCTGTCAAGGAAACCCGTCACCTAAGCACCCATATCTCCGACTGAGGGCGCGAACTGCGTCAACTTCTCCGCCTGCTGAGGCTAAGGGCCGACGCAGTTCAACGGTAGCGAGGAGCCGTGGATGACGACGCGCAACGCGTCCGAAGCGCTTAGAGGTGGAAGCGACGATGGTGGCTGTGGTGGTGAAGGGCCTCCGCTGGCGGGTCGCCGGCTACTGCCGGGTCCGGTCCCGGCGGATCGGGATCCTGCACGAAAATCCAGGTCAGGGCGGTGCCGACTGCGCCCAGGGCAACCAGGATCCAGGTCGAGCCCGCGATCGCCTCGGAGAATGAGCTCCCCGTCCTGCAGGGCGTGGAAGACCGCGCCGGTGCTGGCGAGGGCGATCGTGCCAGCCATCACCCGGTCCATCGCCAGCACGCCGGAGGCGATGCCGACCTTCTCCGCCGGCATCGCCGCCATCGCCGCGGTCGACATCGGCGCGTAGACGAGGCCGAGCGCGATCCCGAACAGCAGGTATCCCGCCAGCAGCAGGCCGTAGGGGCTGGTCGCGCCGAGCCGGGTCAGCACCAGCAGGCCGACCACGCCACAGGCCATCCCCCCGGTCATCAGCGCCCTCGCCCCGAAGCGGGCGATCAGGCGACCCGAGAGCGGCGAGATCACCACCATCGGCGCCGTGATCGGCAGGATCATCAGGCCGCTGAGCACGGCCGAGTGCCCGCGCACGTCCTGCAGATACTGGGGCTGGAAGAACATCACCGCCCAGTAGGCGCCGACCAGGGCGAAGGCGGCGGCGCTGGCGCCGAAGTAGGGCCGGTTGCGAAAGAGCGAGAACTCGACGATCGGCTCGCGCCTGCGGTGCTCGATGCGCCAGAAGCCGAGTAGCGAGGCGAGGCCGAGGACAGCGAGGGCGATGGTGGCCCCGGCGCTCCAGGTCCTGCTCTGGACCAGGGCGAGGACCACGGCGGTAAGGCCGACGCTGAGCGCGAGCAGGCCGGGGACGTCGATCCGCCGGCCCGCGCCGGGGTCGGTGGACTCGGGCGCGGCCAGCGCCGTGATCGCGATGCCGATGGCGGCGACGGGCAGGTTGATCCAGAAGATCACCCGCCAGTCGAGTTCGACCAGGGCGCCGCCGGCGAGCGGGCCGATCGCCAGGGCCAGCGCCGAGACGCCGGCCCAGATCCCCAGCGCCCGCGCCTGCTCGCCAGCGGGAAAGGCGTTGCAGACGATCGCCAGCGAGAGCGGCAGCATCGGCGCCGCGCCGACGCCCTGGAGCACGCGCCCGGCGATCAGGGCAAGCTCATCGCCGGCGGTGGCGGAGACGACCGAGCCGAGCGCGAAGACGACCATGCCGACGAGGAAAAGCCGCTTGCGGCCGAACATGTCGCCCAGCCTCCCCGCCGTGACGACGAAGACCGTGATCGCCAGCAGGTAGCCGTTCATCACCCACTGCAAGCCGGCCGAGGTGGCGCCGACGTCGTGGCGGACGCTGGGCAGCGCCAGCGCCACCACGGTCGAATCGAGCATCAATAGAAAAAGCCCGGCACAGGTGCCGGCAAGCGTCCACCAAGGCCGGCTGCGCTCGCCGATCCGCAACATCGGCCCGACGCTATCTGCCCCCCCGGATGCGGATGCGAATCAAGTTTTCAATGAAATAGGTCGAGAACTTGATTCGCGTCTCTTAGGTGGAGATGGCGAGGTCGCGATCCGGGTCGATGTGCCAACGGGCGCCGACCGCGGCCAGCTCCGGAGTGAGGGCCCAGCGGTCGGGTCGCTCCTCGCCCTCGTGGGCGGGGCTGGCGCCCTTCAGCGCCATGCAGCCGGTGTTGTCGCCGATCGTGCGGATCGCGGCTACGTCCGCCGCGCCAAGTGGGTTGTCACTCGCCAGCGCCGCCAGCTCCGCCCGCTTGTCCTCGACCGGGCGCGCATCCGGCCCGGCCTCCTGGATCAGGGTCGGGACCACGCACTCGACCGCCGGATGGGCGAGGTTCCATTGGCAGGCGAAGTGCATCGGGCTGAGGCCGGTGCGCTCGCGGACCGGCGCGGTTCGCTCCAGCTTCTCCAGCCCCGCCTCGATCCAGCCATCTGGGCGGTAGGCACGGTGGTCTCCCGGCGCCAGCTCCATCCCCGGCCGCAGATCACCCCAGAAGAGGCCGCCGTAGTCGACGACGCGGGTGATCACCCTGACGCCGTGGCGGGCGGCGGCGTCGAGGCAGAGCTCGCCGGGCCAGGGCTCGAAGGGGTTGAGGATGATCATCGCCCAGTCGATCCGCTCGCCGAAGCGCTCCAGGCAGGCGATCAGGTCGAGCGTGAAGCCGTTGGCGGGACCGGGCGCGACGCCGATCTGCCCGGCAAGCCCATCCTCGCGCAGCGCCGCCATCCCGTCCCAAACCGCCTCGCTGGAGTAGCCGATGCGATCGGGGTTGTGCAGGAGCAGCAGGTCAAAGGAGCTGGCGCCGATCCGTTCCAGGCTGCGCTCGGCCGCCATCCGCAGGTACGCCCCGTACTCGCCCTCGCCGCGCAGGCGCGGGTCGGTGAAGCGGGGGAAGCCGCGCGGACCATCGCGCTCGCCTTCGTAGAAGTCGTGACCGACGGCGCCGATCAGCGAGTACTCGTCCCTCGACACCCCCGCCAGCGCCCGCCCGAGCAGCTCGTCCGCCTCGCCCTGGCCGTAGGTATCGGCGCTGAGCACGGTGTCGATGCCACCGCCCGGGCGCAGCAGCCCCTCCAGCCGCTCCGCCTCGATCGTCTCGCCGTAGCGCAGGAAGCGGCCGCCGCTCCAGGTCCCGATCGCGCTGCGGCCAGGCTCGCGCACGGCGGGGCTGGATCAGGCGTCGCCGTCGGGGGCTGGCTGCTCGCCGCCCTCGTCCGGCTCGTGCTCGCTGCCCTCGTCGGCGTCGCCCTTCTTGGCGCCGACGCCGACCTTCTCGGGCTCGGGCTTTGACTTCTTTGGCCGCGCCGGCTTCTTCGGTTTGACGATGGTCAGGCTGAGCGGGCGGTCGTCCTCGTCGCCGGATGGATCGCGCTTGACCACCACGGTTGAGCCGGAGGTCATCTGGCCCTGGCGCAGCACTTCGTCGGCGAGCGGGTCCTCGATGTAGCGCTGGATCGCGCGGCGCAGCGGGCGGGCGCCCATCGAGGGGTCCCAGCCCTTCTCGACCAGCAGGTCCTTGGCCTCGTCGGTCAGTTCCAGCTGCAGCTCGTGCTCGGCGACCTGAACCGCGACGCGGCTGATCATCAGGTCGACGATGAACTTGACCTCGTCCTTGGCCAGCTTGTGGAAGACGATCACCTCGTCGATCCGGTTGAGGAACTCGGGCCGGAAGACTTTCTTCAGGTCGCTCATGATCCGGTTCTTCATGTCGCCGTAGGACATGCCGGTCTCGTCGGCGACGGTGAAGCCGATCGAGGTGTTCTTGGCGATCTCCGAGGCGCCGATGTTCGAGGTCATGATCACGATCGCGTTGCGGAAGTCGACCGTGCGGCCCTGGGCGTCGGTGAGCCGCCCGTCCTCGAGGATCTGCAGCAGGATGTTGAAGACGTCGGGGTGGGCCTTCTCGATCTCGTCGAGCAGCAGCACCGAGTAGGGCTTGCGGCGCACGGCCTCGGTCAGCTGGCCGCCCTCGTCGTAGCCGATGTAGCCGGGAGGCGAGCCGACCAGGCGGCTGACCGCGTGCTTCTCCATGTACTCGGACATGTCGATGCGGACCATCGCCTCCTCGTCGCCGAAGAGGAACTCGGCCAGGGTGCGGGCGAGCTCGGTCTTGCCGACCCCGGAGGGGCCGAGGAAGATGAATGAGCCGGCGGGGCGGCGAGGATCCTTGATCCCGGCGCGCGAGCGGCGGATCGCCTTGGAGACGGCGGTGATCGCGACCTCCTGGCCGATCACCCGCTTGTGCAGCTCCTCCTCCATGCGGATCAGCTTCTGGGTCTCGGCCTCGGTCAGTTTGAAGACCGGGATGCCGGTCCACATCGAGACGATGTCGGCGATCTCCTCTTCGCCGACGTCGGGCCGCTCGCCGTTCTCGCCCTCGGCCCACTCGTCCTCGAGCTGGCGCTTGCGGGTGGTGAGCTGGCGCTCGGTGTCGCGAAGGTTGGCCGCTTTCTCGAACTCCTGCGCTTCGATCGCCGACTCCTTCTCGCGCCGCGTCGTCTCGATTTCCTCCTCGAGGTCGCGGTAGACCGGCGGCGCGCTCATCGACTTGATCCGCATCCGCGAGGCGGCCTCGTCGATCAGGTCGATCGCCTTGTCGGGCAGGAAGCGGTCGGAGATGTAGCGGTCGGCGAGCTCGGCGGCGGCTTCCAGCGCGTCGTTGGTGATGTTGACGCGGTGGTGCTGCTCGTAGCGCTCGCGCAGCCCTTCGAGGATCTTCACCGTGTCCTCGACCGAGGGCTGGTCGACCTTGATCTGGGCGAAGCGGCGCTCCAGCGCCGAGTCGCGCTCGAGGTACTTGCGGTACTCGTCGAGCGTGGTGGCGCCGATCGTCTGCAGCTCGCCACGGGCGAGCGCAGGCTTGAGGATCGAAGCGGCGTCGATCGCGCCCTCGGCGGCGCCGGCGCCGACCAGGTTGTGGAGCTCGTCGATGAAGAGGATGATGTCGCCGCGCTGGGTGATCTCTTTCATCACCTTCTTCAGCCGCTCCTCGAACTCGCCGCGGTACTTCGAGCCGGCGACCAGGGCGGCCAGGTCGAGCGTGTAGATCTGCTTGTTCTTGAGCAGCTCGGGGACTTCGCCCTTGTTGATGCGGGCGGCCAGCCCCTCGACCACGGCGGTCTTGCCGACGCCGGGCTCGCCTAGCAGCACCGGGTTGTTCTTGGTGCGGCGGGAGAGGATCTGCATGATCCGCTCGATCTCGGTCTCGCGGCCGATCACCGGATCGAGCTTGCCCTCCTCGGCGAGCTTGGTCAGGTTGCGGCCGAACTGGTCGAGCAGCTTCGAGGACTTTTTGCCCTCGCCGGAGCCACCGCCACCGGGACCGCCGCCCTGGCGGCGACCGCCCGGGCCGGAGAGCATCCGGATCACCTCGTTGCGGATCTTGTCGGAGTCGGCGTCGAAGTCGAGCAGGATGCGAGCGGCCACGCCCTCGTTCTCGCGCACCAGGCCGAGCAGGATGTGCTCGGTGCCGATGTAGTTGTGGCCGAGCGAGAGCGCCTCGCGCAGGGCCAGCTCGAGCACCTTCTTGGCCCGCGGCGTGAACGGGATCTGGCCGGAGGTGACCTCCTCGCCGGAGCCGACGATCCGCACGACCTGCGAGCGAACGCGCTCGGTGGTGATGTCGAGCGACTCGAGCACCCGAGCCGCCAGGCCCTCCTCCTCACGGAGCAGGCCGAGCAGGATGTGCTCAGTGCCGATGTAGTTGTGCTTGAGAGTGCGCGCCTCTTCCTGCGCCAGGACGACGACTTGACGGGCTCTCTCTGTGAATCGCTCGAACAAAAAGCCTCTCTATCTACTCAACGCAAATCGCCTGAGTAAGTATCGGTAGATGCCCTTCGCTTATCGGGAAGCATCCATGTGCCCTTTAAACGATACCGAGAGCGCCCAACCGGCCTCGGGACGTAAAAACCCGCTAACAGCGGGTTTTTGGCGGACTCACGAGCGCATCGCCGGGAATAGAACGACCTCGCGCACGCTTTGCGCGCCGGTCAGCAGCATTACAAGGCGATCGATTCCGATGCCAACGCCACCGGTTGGGGGCATTCCCTGCTCGAGCGCGGCGACGAAATCCTCGTCGTAGGGCTGGGCCTCCTCGTCGCCGCGCTCGAGCTCGACGGCCTGCTGCTCGAAGCGCCGGCGCTGCTCGTCGGGGTCGTTGAGCTCGGTGAAGCCATTGGCGATCTCCATGCCACCGGCAAAGGCCTCGAAGCGCTCGACCAGTCCCTCCTCGGTGCGGTGCGACTTGGCGAATGGCGACAGCTCAACCGGGTAGTCGAGGACGAAGGTGGGCTGAATCAGCTCGGGCTCAACCGACTTGGAGAGCAGGCCGTCGACCAGCTTGCCCCAGCCCTCGTCCGCCGCCGGCTGCGTCCCGATCGCCTCGGCGAGGGCCTCGCGAGTCGGATGCTCGGCGATGTCGATACCGCTGCGCTCGCGAATCGCGCCGCGCAGCGTCACCCGCTTCCAGGGCGGGGCGAAGTCGATCGAGACGTCGCCGCGCCGCACCACCGTCGTGCCCAGAACCCGCTCGGCCACCTCGGCGACCATCGTCTCGACCTTGTGCGCGGTGCTGTTGTAATCGGCGCAGGCCTCGTACCACTCGAGCATCGTGAACTCGGGGTTGTGCTTGTGCGAGACGCCCTCGTTGCGGAAGTCCTTGCCGAGCTCGTAGACGCGATCGATGCCGCCGACGACGAGCCGCTTGAGGTAGAGCTCGGTGGCGATGCGCAGGTAGAGGTCGCGGTCGAGGGCGTTGTGGTGCGTCGTGAAGGGCCGCGCCAGGGCGCCGCCGTAGAGCGGCTGCAGCACCGGCGTCTCGACCTCGACGAAGCCGCGTTCGTCGAGCCAGCGGCGCACCTCGCTGACGGTGCGAGCGCGCAGGGTGAAGAGGCGGCGGCTCTCCTCGTTGGCGATCAGGTCGAGCTCGCGGTGGCGGTAGCGGGTCTCGACGTCCTCGAGGCCGTGGAACTTGTCCGGCGGTGGCCGCAGGCTCTTGGCGAGCAGGCGCCAGCGGTCGATCGCCAGCGAGAGCTCGCCACCGCGCCGGGTCGCCAGGGCCGTGCCCTCGACCCCGACGATGTCACCGAGGTCAAGGTCGACCAGCACCCGGTAGGGCTCCTCGCCGAGCAGGTCGGCGCGGGCGTGAAGCTGGATCTGGCCGCTGCCATCGCGCAGGTCGAGGAAGCAGGCCTTGCCGTGCCCGCGGCGGCCGACGATCCGCCCGGCGACGCGGTGGCGCGACTCCGTCTCCATCCCCGGCGCCAGCCCCTCGTGGGCGGCGCGCACCTCGGCGACGTCCTCGCGTTCGCCGAACTCCGGCGGGAACGGGTCTATCCCAGCCTCACGAAGCCGCTCCAGCTTCTCCCGCCGGTCCCGGAGAACGTCAGAAAGCTTGGGCTCTTCGGTCGACTCACTCATCTGCTCGCGACCCTACAGCGCCGTCAAGAGACGATCCCGGCAGGGGTGAAGCGTCTTGTACTTTTTCGGCAATCCCTCGCGGCGACAGCCGGCACGGTTCCACCGAAAAGTTAAGCGGAACCCCTGCCGGGATCGTCTCTTGGTCGCCTGAGCGGTCTACGCAGTCTCGATCTTGGTGATCTTGAACTTCTTCTTGGGGCCCCGCGGGACCTCGACGGTGACGACGTCGTTGCGCTTGTGGCCGACGAGGGCTTTGCCGATCGGCGACTCGTTGGAGAGCTTGTGCTCGAGCGGGTCGGCCTCGGTCGAGCCGACGATCTGGAATTTCTGCGAGTCACCCGTCTTCTGGTCCTTGACGTGGACGATCGAGCCGAACTTGACCTCGTCGGTGCCGAGGTCTTTCTCGTTGATCACGGTGGCGCGGCGCAGCCTCTCCTCGAGCTGGGCGATGCGCTGCTCGAGCAGGGCCTGCTCGTTCTTGGCGTCGTCGTACTCGGCGTTCTCGGAGATGTCGCCGAACTCACGCGCTTCCTTGATCCGTGCCGCGACCTCGCGTCGCTTCACGGTCGAGAGATGATCGATCTCCTCCTTGAGCTTCTCTAGACCCTCGGGGGTGATTACGGACTGGCGACTCACTTTGGCCCTCGCTTTGCTCGATAAGACGGCGGGAAACGGCTCCTAGACCCAAAAACGCCCAGGTGCGGCTGCGTTTGCATCACCACACCAGGGCCGGAAGTCGCGGGATTATAGCGAGGGCGCTGGAGCGGCCAGATCGCCGATCAAACGGCGGGCTCGGGGCAGGTCGGCGTTGCGCTGCAACTCGTCGGCAAGCTCGGGCGAAGCGCCCAGTGGCTCGACGTACCAGGGATAGAACTTGCGCATGTACCTGCCGGCCCGCTCGGTCCCCAAATGCTCCTCGGCGCGGTCGATCGTCCAGAGCAGCTCGGCAACCACCTCGGCGCGGTCGGGCGGAGCCGTGCGGCGGCCGGTCAGCTCTTCGAAGACCCAGGGATTGCCAAGCGAGCCACGGGCGATCATCACCGCGGCGGCGCCCGATTCGTCGTAGGCGCGGCGCGCCGAGTCGGCGTCCTTCAGCCCCCCCGAAACGATCACCGGCACGCCGACCCGTTCGGCCAGCTCGCGGGTGAGCGCGTAGTCAGGGCTGCCCTTGTGGCCGACCGTCGCCGCCCGCGGGTGGAAGCCGATCGCCGCGACCCCGGCCTCCTCGGTCAGGCGCACGGCGAGGTCGAAGCCGGATCGATCTCCCGCCTCGATCCCCGAGCGCAGCTTCACGGTCACCGGCAGGCCGCTGCCCTCGACCGCGCCGCGAGCAAGGCCAAGGGCCAGGTCGTGGTCGCGCAGCAGCTCGGCGCCGGCGCCGGTGCGGCGCACCTTGCGCACCGGGCAGCCCATGTTGATGTCGATCAGGTCGGCGCCCGCCTCGGCGGCGATTGCGGCGGCGGAGCGCATCACCTCGGCGTCGTGGCCGAAGAGCTGCACCGAGACCGGGTGCTCGTCGGGGTGGATCCGCATCAGCTCCCGCAGGGTGCGCTCGTTGCGGTGGTGCAGGCCAAAGCTCGAGACCATCTCCGAGACCGCCAGGCCAGCCCCGTGTCGCTTCGCCTGCAGGCGCACGAACCAGTTGCCGATCCCGGCCAGCGGCGCCAGCAGGACGCGGTTGGAGATCTCGACGTCGCCGATCCGAAACGGATCAGTCAGTTGTGGGCGCGTTGCGTTCATGGATCAGGCGTAGCCCTTTGAGGGTAAGCATGTCGTCGACCTCGTCGATCGTCTCGGTGAAGGGGACGACCACGTGGGCGAGGCCGCCGGTGGCGAGCAGCCGCGGTTCCGGCAGCTCTTCTTCGATCCGCCCCACCACACCGTCGATCAGGCCGGCGAAGCCGAAGACGAAGCCCGACTGGATCGCGGCGCGACTGGAGCGGCCGATCGCCGTCTCCGGCGCCTCGAGGTCGATGCGGGTGATGCGGGCGGCGCGATCGATCAGCGCGGTCAGCGATATCTCCAGGCCGGGGCCGATCGCGCCGCCGAGGTATTCGCCCTCGGCCGAGACGGCGTCGATGTTGATCCCGGTGCCGAAGTCGACGACGACGCAGGCGCCCTGGAAGCGCTCGTAGGCGGCGATCGAGTTGACGAGGCGGTCGGCGCCGACCTCGAGTGGGTTGTCGATGCGAATCGGCATCCCCGTCCTCACACCAGGCCCGATCGTCAGGCAATCGGCCTCCAGGTAGCGCTCGGTCAGCTGCTCGTACTGGGTGCCGAGCGGGGGCACGACCGAGGAAACGCAGACGGCGTCGAGGTCGTCGAGACCCATGCCGCTGAGCGCCAGCAGGCCGCCGATCCGCTCGGCCAGCTCGTCACCAGTGGCCCCGGACCGGGTCTGAAAGCGCCAGTGCTCAGCGAGGCGCTCGCCGTCGAAGGCGCCGAGGTGGGTCTGGGTGTTGCCGACGTCGACCGCAAGGAGCACGCGGCGATTATTCCCAGATCCGGGGCCGGCCGGCGGGCGGAATCGCCCGGCAGCGCCTAGGATGCCTTCTCGTGACGACCCGGCTCTACGTAATTCCCGCTTCGCACCCGAGCATCGCGGTGCAGCTGATGCTCGAGCACAAGGGCATCGACTACAAGCGCACGGACCTGCTGCCGGTCTTCTCCAAGGGCATCCTGCGCGGCCTCGGCTTCTCCGGCAAAACGGTCCCGGCGATGAAAATCGACGGCAGGCGCCTGCAGGGCTCACGCGAGATCACGCGCGAGCTTGACCGCCTGCGCCCCGAGCCGCCGCTGTTCCCGGCCGACCCCGGGGCGCGAACCGCGGTCGAGGAGGCCGAGCGCTTCGGCGACGAGGAGCTCCAGCACCCGATCCGCCAGATCCTCTGGTGGGCAATCAAGCGCGACAACGCGCCGCTGCGCAGCTACTCGGAGGGGGCGAAGCTGGGCGTGCCACTCTCGCTGGCGATGAAGACGGCGGCGCCGGTGGTGGCGCTTTCGGCTCGCTTCAACGAGGCCAATGACGAGAACGTCCGCCGCGACCTCGCGGAGCTGCCGGCATTGCTGCAGAAGGTCGACGACCTGATCGCCGCCGGCGTGCTCAACGGCGAGCAGCTCAATGCAGCCGACTTCCAGATCGCCCCCAGCATCGCCCTGGCGATGACGCTCGACGACCTTCGCCCGGCGATCGAGAACCGTCCCGCCAGCGCCCTGGTCAAGCGCGTCGTGCCGAACTATCCCGGCAAGACCGCGCCGATCCTGCCGCCCGCCTGGCTGCAGCAGTTGCGCGACACGGCACCCGCGGCTTCGGCCTAGCCCAAGGGCGCCCGCGTGGCGCGAAGCTCGCGGCGATCGAGGCCGAGCATTGCGGCAATGGTCAGGCCGGCGATCATCGCGCTCGCCAGGCCAAAGCTGAGGACGATCTCGCCCCCGGAGGTGTTCTTCCAGCCGGTGGCGATGACGATCAGCTGAAAGAGGACGCCGCCCCCGGCGCCGCAGAGAAAGCCGACGCCGGTCCGCTTCGGACTCCAGAGGGAGCCGATCAGGCCGCCGATCAGGCCGGCCGATGCGAAGATCGCCCCCAGCTCGATCTGGGCCCGTGAGTCGAACTTGACCTTGTCGTCGGGGAGGAAGACCGGCAGGGTGAAGATCACGCCGCTGATCAACCCCGCGCAAGCGCCGATCAGCAATCCCCGCAGGCCAGGTCGAACCGGGTCGACCCGCAGAACCCGCATTGCCAGCCAGACGGCGAGCGCCGCGCCGACCACGGCGAGGGTCTCGGTTCGTCGCAGGATCTCGCGCACGATGTGTTCCCTCGTTTCCGACCAGACTTCGTTGTCGATTGCTTCCTGGCCGGCGATCTTGACCGCGAGCGCGCGTCCAGCTGCCGCCGCAAGGCCGGCCACCGCCATGCCTTCGAGGATCAGCCGATTGCCGCGGCTCGGCGGCGGGACCGGGGACGGAGCCGGCGGCGGGGTTGGGGCCGGGGTCGTCGAGGGCGTGACGAGCGGACGGGCCCCATCGCTCGGCAGAAGCTCGTCCAATGCGCCGAACAGGCGGCCGACGTCATAGCCCCAGCGCGCCTCGCTCAGTTCCAGGGCATTGCGCCGCGTGAGCGGCCGCAGCGGTTCCGGCAGCAGCTTTTTCCTCGGCATCCGCGCGCCGGAGACGAGCACCGGAATCGGCATCACGTCGCCGCGCCCGAGCCCGGTTTCGACCTCCAGCCGGACGAAGTCCGCGGGGTCGTCGAGGCGCCGGCTTCCGTCCTCGCCCTCCGCCGTTGCCCAGTTCGGGCCCATCACCACGATCAGCGCCAGGCACCCCGAGACGACCTCGGTGATCCGTTCGACGAAGTCCACCCCTGGCGCGAGCTCGACGTCCATGAACACGTTGCCCTCGCCGAAACGGTTGACCATCGCGTCGTAGAGGCGCCCGGCGTGGGCCGCCGTCTCATCGCGGCGATAGCAGATGAAGACCTTTTGGGCGGTGGCTTTGCCCGCCGTGGCGACGCTCATCACCGATCGCCCGCCATGCTCCGATTGACGTCGTCGCGATGGGAGACCCAGACCGCGTGCTCCTGCGAGACCAGGCTCTCCACCCGCTCGGCGAGCAGCGCATCGGGATTCGGCACGACCTCGTAGGGACCGGCCTTTGCCATGAAGAGGAACTGCTCGTGCTTGAGCTGCTCGCAGGTGGCCCGGTAGGTGGTCCAGTTCTGCTGGTACTGCTGGAGCTGCTGCAGGCCCTCGATCACGACGATCAGGGCGCCACCGCCACCGACGACCCAGACCGGCGCCGAGACGCTGGCCGCGACCGGTATCGCCGCCGCGGTGACGATCTGGCAGATCTTCAAGCGCTTGAACCAATGCTGGCTGAGCTGACTTTTCGCGTCGTACCAGGCAATCTGTTCCTGCACCCGGTTCCAGGCGGCGGACTGCTCTAACCCAGCCGGAGTTTGGTCGGCCGATCTATCAACAGTTGAGGTTTCCAAAGTAATTGAGGATGCGGTTTATCCCACCCGGCTGGCCCTGTCAAGGAGCTAGGCGAGAGAACCGACTCGCCGCACCGACTGGCCCGGGCCGAACTCGGCAAGGACCGCCGCCAGGCGAACGCCGCCGGGAAGGGCCAGCTCTGGATCCAGCTCGAGCAGTGGGGCGAGGACGAAGCGGCGGCTGGCGACCTCGCGGTGGGGCAGGGTGAGCCGCTCGGTCGTCAGCTCGAGATCGCCGAGCAGGAGGAGGTCGACGTCGAGCGGGCGGGGGCTGTGCCGGGGAGCGTCGAGAGCGCGGCCGCGCTCGACCTCGATCTCCTTGCAAAGGTCGAGCAGCGCTTCCGGCTCGAGGTCGGTGCGGACGCGGATCGCCGCGTTGAGGAAATCGGCCTGGTCCAGCACCTCCCCCACCGGCTCGGTCTCATACGCGGATGAGACCGCCTCGACCTCGACCCCGCGCTCGCGCAGCAGCTCGAGCGCCGCGCGCAGGTGGGACCCGCGGTCGCCGACGTTGGAGCCCAGGCCGAGGTAACCGCTTCGCATCACGCCGCTAGCCGGCTTCCGCCTCGTCCTCGTCGGGCTCGGCGCCGCGCTCGTGGACGACCTCGACCGCGACCTCCTGGATCGCCAGCGGCAGCGGCGGCTCGGGCTTGGCGGCGCGGACGCGGACCGACTCGCAGCCGTAGCGCTCCATCAGGCGCTCGCCGATCACCTGGGAAAGCCGCTCCAGGGTGCGGTAGCTGCGCTCGGTGGCGGCGAGGGCGACGATGTCGCAGACCTCGCCGTAGTCGACCGTGTCCTCGATCCGGTCGGTGAGCACCGCATCGCAGTCGGGCACGTCGAAGGAGATGTCGAACTCGAGCCGCTGCCCCACCTCCTGCTCGGAGTCGCTGACCCCGTGGTGGGTGTAGATCGAGAGGCCGCGAAGCTCGACCTCGACCCGTGACTCGATCCCGTTGTCGTGCGACTCCATCATGGCAACCTACCCAAGGATCGCCTCCGCGACGCGCATCGCCTGGGCGATCTCGGCAACGTCGTGGACGCGCAGCACGTCGGCGCCCTCCGCCGCGGCCAGCACCGACGAGGCGATCGTGCCGCCGAGCCGCCCGTCGACGCTGGACCCGTCGACCGCCCCGATGAAGCTCTTGCGCGAGGTGCCGATCACCAGCGGGCGGCCCAGCTCACGCAGCTCCCCCAGCCGCCGCAGCAGCTCCAGGTTGTGCTCGAGCGTCTTGCCGAAACCGATCCCGGGGTCGAGCCAGATCCGCTCTTCGTCGATTCCCGCCGCCACCGCGGCCTCGGTGCGCTCGGCCAGGAAAGCCTTGACGTCGTCGACGACGTCGTCGTAGGCGGGGTTGTCCTGCATCGTCCTCGGCGTGCCCGGCATGTGCATCAGCACCACACCCACGCCTCGCTCGGCGCAGAGCGCCGCGATCTCAGGATCCCGCCGCAGCGCCGTGACGTCATTGACGATCGAGGCCCCGGCATCGATCGCCGCCTCGGCGACGGCCAGCTTCGAGGTGTCGATCGAGACCGTTGCCCCGCCGGCCAGAGCCTGCACCACGGGCTCGACCCTGCGCAGCTCCTCCGCCTCACCCACTTCGACCGCCCCCGGCCGCGTCGATTCTCCGCCGACATCCAAAACCGAGGCCCCATCCCTTAGAAGCTTTTCCCCATGCGCGACGGCCGCATCCGAATCGAGGTAAAGGCCCCCGTCAGAAAACGAATCGGGGGTCACGTTGACGACGCCCATCAGCTTCGGGTTCATAGAAGAAGTATCGCTAGCTGCGCTTGGGAGGCACGGGGCACCCCTCGAACGGGCGGATACTCAAAGCGCCGGTCTAATTAGACCGGCGCTTGGACGGTCGAGAGGTGCCCCGTGCCTCCCAACCCAATCAGCCATCAGCCTTCGTCCCTAAGTCCCTAAACCGTCAGCTGGCGTCGCCGCCGGCGTACCCGGGCCGCGGCCTGGGCATCGGACGCGCCCCACCGCGCTGCGGCCGCTCGGGCTCCGCTTCCGGCTCAGCCGGCTGCGCCGGCTCCTCCTCGTCGACGAAGACCTCGTCCTCGGGTCGGCCGTCGAGCAGGGCGACGAACTGATCGGCGTCGATCGTCTCGCGCTCGAGCAGGATGTTGGAGATCCGATCCAGCTCCTCGCGCTTTTCGGTGAGCAGGTCCTTGGCGGTCTGGTGGGCGCCCTCGACGATGCGGCGGATCTCGTCGTCGATCTCGCGCGCGATCTCGTCGGAGTAATCCGGTTCGGCGCTGAATTCGCGGCCGAGGAAGGGCTGGCCGCGATCGTGGCCGAAGACGCGGGGGCCGAGGCGCTCCGACATGCCGAAGCGCATCACCATCTGCTTCGCCGTCTCGGTCACCTTTTCGAGGTCGTTGGAGGCGCCGGTGGTGATCTCGCCGAAGACGATCTCCTCGGCGGCGCGGCCGCCCAGGGTCATCGCCATCGTGTCGGTCAGCTCGGCGCGCGAGGTGAGGAACTTGTCCTCGGTGGGCAGGCTGATCGTGTAGCCCAGCGCCTGGCCGCGGCTGATGATCGAGATCTTGTGGACCGGGTCGGTGTTCTCGAGCAGGTGGCCGACGATCGCGTGGCCCATCTCGTGGAAGGCGGTGATCAGGCGCTCCTTCTCGCTCATCACGCGGGTCTTCTTCTCGGGGCCCGCGATCACTCGCATGATCCCCTCCTCGAGCTCGTTCATCGTGATCTCGCGCTTGCCCTGGCGGGCGGTCAGCAGCGCCGCCTCGTTGATCAGGTTGGCGAGGTCGGCGCCGGTGAAGCCGGGAGTCTGGCCGGCCAGGGCATCGAGGTCGATCACCTTGGCCAGCGGCTTGCCGCGGGTGTGGACCTCGAGGATGTGCTTGCGGCCCTTGCGGTCGGGACGGTCGACGACGACCTGGCGGTCGAAGCGGCCGGGCCGCAGCAGCGCCGGGTCGAGGATGTCGGGCCGGTTGGTGGCGGCGATCAAGATGATGTTGTCCTTCATCTCGAAGCCGTCCATCTCGACCAGCAGCTGGTTCAGGGTCTGCTCGCGCTCGTCGTGGCCGCCGCCCATGCCGGCGCCGCGGTGGCGGCCGACGGCGTCGATCTCGTCCATGAAGATGATGCAGGGGGAGTTCTGCTTGGCCTGCTCGAAGAGGTCGCGGACGCGGCTGGCGCCGACGCCGACGAACATCTCGACGAAGTCCGAGCCGGAGATCGAGAAGAAGGGAACGCCGGCCTCGCCGGCGACGGCGCGGGCGAGCAGCGTCTTGCCGGTGCCGGGGGGGCCGTAGAGCAGCACGCCCTTGGGAATGCGCGCGCCGAGGGCCTGGAACTTCTTCGGGTTCTCGAGGAACTCCTTGATCTCGTGCAGCTCCTGCACCGCCTCGTCAACGCCGGCAACGTCGCGGAAGGTGATCTTGGGCGCGTCGACCGACATCCGCTTCGCCTTCGATTTGCCGAAGTTCATCACCCGCGAGCCGCCGCCCTGCATCTGGTTCATCAGGAAGATCCAGAAGCCGAAGAAGAGGACGAAGGGCAGGATGTAGGTGAGCAGCGAGAGCAGGCTCGAGCCACCGGTGCCGTGGACGACCGTATTCGTCGTGTCGCTCTGCTTGAGCAGGGCGACGAGGCTTTCTTCGGTGTTCGGCGGGTACCCGGTGGAGAACTTTTCGCCGTTCACCTTGGTCACGTCAAGGGTGCTGTCCTTGACGTTCATCGAGACTTCTTTGATCCTGCCTTCGGCGATCAGCCCGGTCTTGGGCTGGACCAGTTCGTTGTAGGCAGGCGCCTCGGTGCCGTCAGGGCTGCTGATCACCCGCTGGGCGACGAAGGCGAGGATCACCACCAGCAGGATCGGAAAAGCCGCGCTTTTGAAAAAACGCCTCACAGGGAAAAATCAGCGTACCAGGGCGGATTTGCCATCTATGAGTCCAACGCGGCGACGTAAGAGAGGTTGCGGTAGCGCTGCGCGTGATCGAGGCCGTAGCCGATCGCAAAACGGTTGGGGATCTCGAAGCCGACGTAACGGGGCGAGAGGTCGACGCGGATGCGCTCCGGCTTGGTCAACAGCGCGCAGACCTCGAGCGAGGCGGGATTGCGGGCCCTGAGGTTGCGCATCAGATACTGAAGGGTGAGGCCGGAGTCGATGATGTCCTCGACGATCAGCACGTCGCGCCCTTCGATCGGCGCGTCGAGGTCCTTCATGATCCGCACCACGCCCGAGGAGTCGGTCTGCGATCCGTAGCTGGAGACGGCCATGAAGTCGACCTCGCAGGGCACGCTGACGCTGCGCATCAGGTCGGCGAGAAAGAGGACGGCGCCCTTCAGCACGCCGACCATGAAGAGATCGCGGCCCTCGTACTCCTCGCTGATCTGCCGCCCCAGCTCGGCGACGCGCCGCGTCAGATCCTCGCTGGAAACGAGGGTCTCGCCGATCGCGGGATCCGATGGAGTCAATTTCGCGCTTGCTTCGCTCTGCCGCGGGAGTCAGTTATGGATGCTCGGTCGCTCCGCGCTCACGCGCCCAGTCTAGATATAGAGCGAGCGGGGGGCCGTCAGCGCTCGGTGCGCAGGACCCCGCGCTCGACCACAGCGCGGACGCCGCCGCCGAGGTCGAGCCTCGCGGTGCCGGTGCGGCGCAGCGCCGCGACCTCGTCGGCGTGGTTGGCGGCGCCCGGGACCGGGCGGCCGGCGGCGCGGTCGGCGAGCCGCTGCACGACCAAGCGCCGCAGCGCCGGCGGCAGCTCGGCGAGGCGCTCGAGGGCGATCGTGCCGCGGCCCTCCCCGTTCGAGCCGCCAAGCTCGGCGTCGATCAGCCCGTCGAGCACCTCCGCCTCGTCGCGCAGCAGCTCCGCCGTGCGCAGCACGTTGCGGGCGGCGGCGGGGTGGATCTCCGCCAGCGCCGGGGCGAGGCGATGGCGGACGCGGTTGCGCGCGTAGCCCGTGCCGGCGTTGGTCGAATCGTCTCGCCACTCGAGCCCGCGCTCCTGGCAATAGGCGGTCGTCTCCTCCCTGCTGGTCGCGAGCAGCGGCCGCACCAGGCTGCCGTCGCGCGGGCGCATCCCCAGCAGGGCGCGGCGGCTGGGCGAGGAGGCGAGGCGGTAGAGGATCGTCTCGACCTGATCGTCGGCGGTGTGCCCGGTGGCGATCAGGGCGTCATGCGGGAGCGCCAGCCGCGCCGCCGCCGCATAGCGGCTGTCGCGCGCCCAAGCCTGCAGGTTGCCGGGGCCCTCGGGGCGCCGCGGCCGCTCGATCTCGAGCGGCACCCCGAGCCGCGCGCACAGCCGCTCGCAGTGAGCTTCGTCCGCGTCGGAGTCGTCGCGCAGGCCGTAGTTGACGTGCAGCGCGGTGACCGCCCCCGGGCCCAGCAGGCGGCCGGCGAGATCGAGCAAGCAGACCGAATCGCGCCCCCCGGAGAGCAGCGCGACGACCGGCCTGCCCGCCGGCAGGAGCCCCTCCTCGCGCAGCCGCTCGAGCATGCCCTCGCTCGTCCCATCCGAACCCGGCCCAGGTCGACGATCCATAGGCGATCGACTATAAGCAGCCCGATCCCGAACCTGATCCAGGTCGGCGGCCATCCGACATCGACCCGATCGGCGCGGGGTCGATAGCGGAAGCGCTACGCCGCGCGGACGAGGAAGAGCGGCGTGGGCGCCGGGAAGCCTTTGAGGTTAACCTCGCCGATCGGCTCGAAGGCGAGCTCGTCGCGGTCGCGGATCGCGTCCGTGACCCGATCGGTGACCAGCACCTCCCCAGCCTGCGCGCGGCTGACCACTCGATGGGCGAGGTTGACGTGGGTGCCGAAGTAGTCGCCGTCGCGGTAGACGGCGTTGGCGCAGTGGATGCCGACCCGCGGCTGCGGTCGCTCGGGCAGGCGCGCGAGCAGGCCGACGGCCCACTCGGTCAGCGAGGCCGCGTCGGGCGAGACCACCATCACCTCGTCGCCGATCGTCTTCACGATCGTCGCCTCGGGCGGCAGCGTCGCCTCAACCGTCTCGACGAAGTTCTCGACCACGTCGAGCGCCTCCAGGTCGCCCTCCTCCTCGGTGTAGCGGGTGAAGCCGGTGAGGTCGATGAAGCAGAGGGTGACCGGCACCTGGCCGAGGTGGGGCAGTTCGTCCAGCTCGCCCTCCATGTGGCCGATCACGTCCTGCTCGAGGAAGAAGCGCAGGTAGCGGGTGTGCAGGTAGTCGATCAGCGGCGAGGCGAGGGGAAGGATGTCGCCGGCCAGCTCCCCCATCTCCTCGGCCATCTCGAGCTCGGGAACGCCATCGCGAATCAGCGGCTCGTGCACGTATAGATGGAAGAGGCGCACCTCGGCGTCGGCGATGCGGCGCAGCGACTGGGCGTAGACGCGGACGAGCTGGAGGAAGGCGACGAGCGGGAAGCCCGCGGCGAGGACCCGAGCGCAGTGGCGCATCGCCTGGACGTCGTGGGGATCGAGCAGCCGCTCGCGCTCGAGCGGGGTGCCGAGGATGACGAGGATGCGCTCGACCAGCTCCGGCTCGAGCCCGGTCTCGGCCGCCACGTCCTCGACCGTCACCTGCTCCTCGGGCTTGGGGAAGAGGTCCTCGGTGAAGCCAAAGGCCAGCCTGCCCTCGCGGCCGGCCCGCCTCAGGTCCTCGAGCGAGTGGCCGCGCTCGCGCATTCGCGCCACCACGCGGGCTTGGGCGGCCGCGGCGGCGGTCCAGCGACCCCGCCGCACCGGCACCACTTTCTCGGCGGCCCAGCGCTTCAAGGTGGCCGGCGAGACGCCGGCCCGGCGCGAGGCCTCGCTGAGAGATATCCGTTCGTCGGCCGCCATCGACCGCGAGGCTAGCTCGGGCGGGGGTCAGACGACGAACGGGGCGGCATCGCCGCCCCGTTCGTCGTTGGGATTGGTTGTCTTTCGACGCCCTAGGTCGGGATCTCAGATCCCTCGTGCGCTTGCAGGACCGGCTCCCCGCCCTCGCCGGTGCGGATGCGAATCGCCTCCTCAACCGGCAGCACGAAGATCTTGCCGTCGCCGACCTCGCCGGTGCGAGCGTGACGGAGGATCGTCTCCACGACCAGGCCCTTGTCCTTGTCCTCGACCACGACCTCCAACTTCAGCTTGGGCCGGACGTTGACGGTGAGGGTCGAGCCGCGGTACTTCTCGACCACGCCCTTTTGGCGACCCGAGCCCTTGGCCTCGACGATCGACAAGGACGGGAATCCCTTGTCGAGCAGCTCGGTCCTGATCGGCTCGAACGCCTCGTGGCGGATGAACGCCTCTATCTTCTTCATGCGCTCTCAGCCTCCTAAACCGTGTCGCTGGCTGTGATCTGCGCCGGCACGGGCGAGGGAGTCGAAACCCCCGCACCCGCGATCGATTCCGGCAGCCCGGTGGAGTACTCCGGCTGGGGAATGAACTGCTCCGGGTACCCGTACATGCCGTGCGAGCTGATGTCGAGGCCAGCCTCCTCCTCCTGCTCGGAGACGCGCAGCCCGATCGTCGACTTGATCAGCTTGAACGTCGTGATCGAGATCGCGAACACGACCGCGAACGTGAACAGCACGGCGAGGGCCTGAACGCCGAGCTGTCCCAGTGAGGCGCTGAGCGGCTCGTCGCCGAAGACCGAGTACCAGACCCCCGGCGCCGCGCCTTCGCTGACAAGCCGCGCCGAGCCGAAGATGCCGACCGAGAGCGTGCCCCAGATGCCGGCCAAGCCATGCGCCGAGAGGGCGCCGACCGGATCGTCGAGGAGCTTGTCGATCGCCAGGACCGCGTAGACGACGATCAGGCCGGCGACGAAGCCGATGATCGGCGCCGCCCAGTACTCGACGAAACCGGACGGGGCGGTGATCCCGACCAGGCCGGCGATCGCGCCGTTGCCCGCCATGCCGACGTCGAGCGTGCGGCTCTTCAGGTAGGCGGCCAGGGACGCCCCGATCACACCGGCGGCGGCGGCGAGCTGCGTGTTCAGCATCACCTCGCCGAAGAAGGAAGCGCCGGTTTCGAAGGTCGAACCGCCGTTGAAGCCGAACCAGCCGATCCAGAGGATGATCACGCCGAGGCCGACCAGCGGCATCGAGTGCCCGGGGATCGCCCGCGGTTTGCCGTCGGCGTCGTACTTGCCGCGGCGCGGGCCAAGCAGGAGCAGCGCCGCCAGCGCCCCAACGGCTCCGGTCAGGTGGACCACGGAGGAGCCGGCGAAGTCCATCACCGGCTTGCCACCGATGTCGGAGAGCAGGCCGCCGCCCCAGACCGCGTGCGCGACGAGCGGGTAGATCACCGCACCGAAGACGACCGCGTAGACCACGTAAGCGCCGAACTTGATCCGCTCCAGGGTGGTGCCCCAGACAATCGCCAGCGACACAGCGCAGAAAGCGAGCCCGTAGAGCATCAACATCGCGGTTTCGCCGGTCACCGCTTCTCCGGCAACCGTCTGGTTGAAATGGAAGAAGAAGCCGCTGTCGCCGAAGAAGTCGTTACCGCCGCCTTCGGCAACCCCATAGCCGACCGCCCACCAGGCGATCGTGCAGATCGCCAGGTTGATGAAGATCTTGGCGACGCCGGTCCCGGCGTTCTTCTGCCTCGAGAAGCCGACCTCGAGGAACATGAACCCGGCCTGCATCAGGAAGACGAGGACGGTCGCGACGGCGACCCAGACCATGTTCAGCTCGCTCGCCTTTTCCCCGACCGTCCCGGCCACGTCGGCCAGGCCCTGCGCCGACGCGAACGCCGGCAGTGCCAAGGCGGCTAGGGCTGCGAGCGCCGTTAGAACCGCGGCGAGGCCCACCTTCTTTCTCATCGGATGCTCCCTCCTTTGCCCGGCGGAGACGCGCTCCGACGGTCGCATTTGGACGAAGAGCGAAGGTATGGACGACGGCGAAGGCTGTGTTTGTACGGATGGCGAAAATGAGCCTGCGGCGTTTCTCGTAAGTGGCATTAGGGTCCGTCGCCATGCCCAGGCGCCTTCGCCCCACCGCCGCGACCGCGCCCGACGCCGTTCTCGTCGGCGACCCGGGTCGGGCCTTGCTGCTGGCCCAAGAGCTGCTCGAGCAACCGAAGATGAGCAACCACGCCCGCGGTCTTTGGGGCTACTACGGAAGCACTCCAGGCGGCAGGCCGCTGACGATCCAATCAACCGGGATGGGCGGGCCCAGCGCGGCGCTCGTGCTCGATGACCTCGCCGAGCTGGGAGTGCGGAGAGCCGTGCGGGTGGGAACCTGCGTGGGGTTGAGCCCGAGCCGAGCGCCGGGCGACCTGCTGCTCGTCCGCGCGGCGATCGCCGCAGGGGCCAGCGCAACCTCTCTCGGAGTCGCCCTCGGCGCCGCCGTGGCCCCCGATACCGACCTGACCGAGCGACTCGCGGCAGAGCTGGGCGACGATTGCGATCTGGCCGTGATCGCCAGCGTCGACGCCCAACCCGCGGCGGCGGCGGATAACGCCGGCGCGATCGCCGCCGACATGCAGACGGCACCGCTGCTGGCGCGGGCCGCGACGCTGCAGATCGGGCTCGCGGCGCTCCTGATCGTCAACGAGCAGGGGTCCGGGGCGCACCTGGAGCAAGAGGACCTGGAGCAGCGCGAGAAGCGGGCCGGCAGAGCCGCTTCCCACGTACTCTCAAGCTGAAGTAGAGGGTTAGCTCTGGTCCTCGGCCCGGTCGCGAGCGGCAAGGCCGCGACGAATCTCGCCGAGATCGCGGGCGACCCGGTCGACCTGGTCCTCGACCTCTTCGAGGCGCTGCGAAAACGAGCGCAGGCGACGCTCCAGCCGTTCGACGTCGCCGGCTGAGGGGAGGTTGAGCGCGCTCATCGCCGCGTGCTGCGCCTCGACCGCCTTCTCGCGGGCGCCGAAGGCGGCCGCGAGGGCGTTCTCGAGCACCTGGCTGTCGAGCAGGGCCTGGGCGAACTCGCCAATTGCCTGCTCGCTGCGGGCCCGCAGTCCGTCCTGGTCGTCGTACTCCATTGACATCAGCTTAACCGGCGCATCCGAGCCAGTTGAAATCCTGCTGCGCTGCAGGCATGAGACCGACGTTGATTAAGGGCTTGTTGGGGGCGGGGGAAAGCCGTTGCGCAGCCCCCTGCGAGCAAGTAGCTTGGGCGGGCCTGTTGGACGGGGAGGGGGCTGACACGGGCTGCGCGATCCGTAACAGCGGGCAAAGGGGTCCTGCCGCATGAGAAACAAGCTCGCACTGACCATAGCCCTGGCCAGCTTCGGCGTCGTTACGGCGCTGGGCGTCGGCTTTGCCGGTGCCGAAGACGCCACCAGCACCGAATCGACGGAAGCGGTCGCCCCGCTTTCAACCACACCGGCGGTTCCAGCCGCAGCCCCGCCGGCCTGCTCGAACGGGCTCGACGACGATCACGACGGCCTCCTCGATGCCGACGATCCCGACTGCGCCTCGGCGGCTGACACCGACGAGGGTGCGGAACAGCCCTCAGCCGGCAGCAACATCGAAGCGCCGCCGTCACCGAGCACCCAGCCGCCACCGCCCAGCGGGGTCAAGGCCGGGGCGACGATCGACGGTAGCAGTGGTGGCGGCAACGTCCACCACAACGAAAGCCTCGGCGACGTCAGCGGTGGCAACGGCGGCAACAGCGGCGGCGGCGTGGTTGCGCCCAGCGCCACGGCCGGCGTTCAACCGCCCCCCGACAGCTCCAGCGGCGGCTCGCCCTCCTTCACCAACGGCGGCTCGCCAACCGCTGCCAACCCGACCGCGACGATCGCGCCGTTCGGACCGGCTCCGATCGGCGTCCCCAACTTCGTCATCGACTCCTTCGAGATCCCGCCCTTCCTGCTGCCGATCTACCAGGCCTGCGGGACCGAGTACGGGATCCCCTGGGAGGTGCTCGCCGCGATCAACAAGATCGAGACCGCGTTCGGCACCAACCTCAACGTCTCCAGCGCCGGCGCGGTCGGCTGGATGCAGTTCCTCCCCTCGAGCTGGGAAGCCTTCGGCGTCGACGCCAACGGGGACGGGCGCAAGGACCCCTACAACCCGGTCGACGCGATCTGCGCGGCGGCCAGCTACCTCAAGCTCAGCGGCGGCACCGGCGATCTCTACAACGCGATCCTCTCCTACAACCACGCCGACTGGTACGTCGAAGAGGTCCTGCTCTATGCGCGGGCCTACGGCAAGCTCCCCTCCGACCTGGTCGGCTCGCTCACCGGCCTCACCGAGGGCGCCCACTTCCCGGTTGCCGCCGACGCCAGCTACGCCGACGACATCTCCGCCCGCGAGGCGCTGAAGCGGGCGGAGCCGGGCGCGCGCGACACCTACGGCAACGCCGCCGACGTGATCACCTCTTCGCCAACCCGGCGCGGGATCAACATCTTCTCCGACGAGGGCGCCCCCGTCGTCGCCGTCAACGACGGGGTGATCGAGAAGATCGGCGACTCGCCGCAGCTCGGCCGCTACGTGGTCCTCCAGGATGCCTACGGCAACCGCTTCACCTACGCGCAGCTGGGCCAGATCGTCCGCCATCACCGCACGGTCGTGATGCCGAGCGGCAGGGAGCGGCGGGTGCCGATCGACAGCCAGAACCTGCGCCCGCGGCTCTACGCGCTGCCCCACCGCAACGACGACTCGCGGGCCGCAGCGCAAGCTGAAAGCGAAGCGATCACCACGGTCGACGAAGACGGAACCCTCAAGGTTGGGTCGAAGGTCATTGCCGGCACCGTCTTGGCCCGGGTCGGCGCCAGCGAAGGCGAGATCGACCCCCACATCAACTTCTCGATCCGGCCGGCCGGCCAAGGCGCGCCGCGGATCGATCCCAAGCCGATCCTCGACGGCTGGAAGCTGCTCGAGGCCACCGCGATCTACCGGGCCAAGGGCAAGAGCCCGTTCGCCGCGGACCTCAGTGGCGCCGGTGTGCTGCTGCTCTCCAAGGAGGAGCTGCAGCGTCGGGTCCTCGCCGACGAAAGCCTCTCGATCTACGAATGCGGTCGCGAAGACGTCGCCAGCGGGCAGATCGACCGGCGCGTCCTGGCGATGCTCGAGTACCTGGTCTCGAAAGGATTCAAGCTGACGATCACGGCGCTGAAGTGCGGTCACAGCTTCCTCACCACGTCAGGCAACGTCTCCGAGCACAGCACCGGTGACGCCGTCGACATCGCGATGATCGATGGCGTGCCGGTGACCGGGCACCAGGGCCCGGGAACGCTGACCGACGAGCTGATCAAGGACGTGCTGCAGCTGCAGGGCACGATGCACCCCCACCAGGTGATCTCGCTCGAGGACCTGCCGGGCGAAACCAGCTTCCCGCTCGCCGACCACTACGACCACGTTCACGTCGGCTACCACCCGCTGAGCGGACCGTTCGACCAGCAGTTCGAAACCCTGCTGAAGCCCGACCAGTGGCAGCGCCTGACCGACCAGCTGGGCAGAATCGAAAACCCGGAAGTGCCGACCGCGCCCTCGAAGTACGCCTTGCCCGACGAGCAGGGCAAGCAGGGCAAGGGCGGCGGCACCGGTCAGCCCCGCGCGGCGACTGATCTCTCCAGCAGAATCGGGTCTTTGACCCAGCTCTTCGGATTTGCCCAGCTCGAGTTCGCCGGCACGCTGGCCGTCGCCGACGGTCGCTACGTGGTTCGCGACGGCGGCCGGGAGCGGGTGCTGGTGCTCGAAACGCTCGGCGCCCCCGCGCCACCCGGCGGCGTCGGCGGCGACGGGCGCGTGAGGCCGAGGCGGGCGCCTCCCTCGCCTCGCTGCCGCTGACCCGGGCCACCGCCGTGCGCGCCTTCGAGCCCTTCGCCGGCGAGGCGGAGGCAAGCGGCTGGCTGGAGCAGGCGGCGGCGACGGACGAGGCGATCGACCGGCTGGTCGGCGAAGGGCTCGGCCTGCTCAACCGGGCGCTGCACGCCCATGCGGTGGCGAGCGGCGATCCCCATGTGCAGGCGCTGACCCCACAGCGGGCGGTCGCCGTCCGGCTCGGCTACGGCAGCGGCGAAGAGGTCGCCAGCGGCGGCTTCAGCGCGGCGCGCGAGGTCGACATCGGAGCCGGCGGCAACTCGCCGCGCCAGCGGCGGGCGGAAGAGCTGCGCCCGCAGGAGCGGCTGGCCGCGGTGCTGGGAGGGCGCGAGCAGTTCGATGCCTGCGAGACCCTGGTCCTGCGAGCGCGCGCCGACCTCGACGCCGGCCGCGGCCGCGAGGCGGCCCTGCAGCTGCGAGTCGGCCTCGAGGCACTGCTGGTCGAGCTGCGGGGCGCCCTGGCCGATCCGGGGCACGAGCAGGACATGGCGACGTTGGAGGCCGGCCGCCACGAGGCGGGCGAGCTGGCCAACCACGCCCTCGCAGGGCGACCTCGAGCCCCGACGAGGCGGCGCGCGTGCGGGATCTGGTCGAGATCTGCGAGCGCGTCTTGCGGCGCCGGCGCGTCCTGCGCGGCTGACTCGTCGCGCCGCAGATCAAACCGCCTCGCAGCCAGGGCGTAATGGTCAAAGCTAAACCTCTACTAGAGCCTTAGCTAGAGGACGAGATGCCTGGCGACGACCGCGTCGAGCAGGGAGGCGGCGACGTGGTGGGCTTCGGCAAGCTCGATCCCCTCCAGCGAGGGCACGCCGATCACCGTCAGCCCCGCCGCCCGCGCCGCCGCTACCCCGGTCGGCGAGTCCTCGAGCGCAATCACCGCTGGCCCGGGCTCGACGCCGAGCCGCCGGCAGGCCTCCAGATAGGGATCCGGCGCCGGCTTCGGCGCCGCGACTTCGTGCGCGCTGAGCACGACGTCGAAGCGATCGGCGAAGCCGACGATCTCCAGCGAGCGCCGCACGAAGGCCAGCGGCGAGTTGGAGACGAGGCCGATCGGCGTCCCCGCTGACGCTTGAGCTGGTGGAGCAGCTCGCGCGCGCCGACCATCGCCTCCACCCCGTGCTCGAGCTCGGCGACAACCAGCTCGTTCAGCTCCTCGATCAGCTCCGCCGCCCGCCCGGGCTCACCCAGGCGCCGCTCGAGCAGCCCGCCGGCGATCTCCGCCGAGGTGCCGACCAGCTCGCGCTTGTGCTCGGCGGTGAACTCGATGCCGCGCCGATCGAAGAGATCCTGCTCGGCCCGCGTCCAGACCGACTCGGTGTCGAGCAGGAGGCCGTCGTTGTCGAAGACGACGGCGTCGGGCAAAGGCGTCTCCATCGCGCCTGAGCATATGGTTGTCCGGTGCCCTTCCACGTCGAGGTCAGATCGCCGCTCCAACACGCCCGAGTCTTCAACCTCGACGAGGCCGAGCTGCAGCAGATCCTCGGCCTCTGGATCGGCCGCCAGACCTTCGAGTTCGGCGAACAGGAGTGGGAGCCGCGCGAGAGCAAGCTGACGATCCTCGAGGGCAAGCCACTGGAAGGCCCGGACCTCGCCTTCGGGCAAGGCTGGTCGAACGCCCTGCGCTCGGCCGAGGACGTGACCCGGCAAAAGACGGAGGCGGCGGAGATCCGCGCGCCGCTGCCGACCATCGTCGCGGTCGAGGCCGATTCGGTCGAGGCTGCCGCGGCCGAGATCTCCTCCAGTGGCCAACCACTGCCGATCGAGTGGAGCGCCGCGCGAGAGCGGATCGACGGCCGCGACCCAGCGGTCGCGGCCGTGATCGTCGTGCTCAGGCCGTTTGCGCCTGAGCCGCGCCAAAGCTGAGCGCAACCCCACGGGGGACCACCAGCACCGGGTAGCTCGCGGTCTCGACCGCGTAGTCGCTGGCGGCGCTGAGGGTGACCTTGCCGGCGGGGGACTCCGGCCGCGACCCGACCACGAGCAGGTCGAGCGGGCCGCCGCCGGGCTCGGCAACGCTGGCGCCGAGCGCCGCCGCCAGGCTGTCGGCCGTCTGCCGGGCCGCCGGATCACCTTCGTCGATGACGCCGATCGTGTTGACGCTGACCGACGGGTTCGAATGCAGACCGGCGGGGGCGACGGCGATCGCCGCCGGGCCACCGAGCAGCAGTTTGTGGGCCGAGATGCCCGGCTTGACCGTGCCGGCAGCCGTGCGGTACTCGGAGCCGAAGACGATCACGTCGGCGTTCTCGCGTTCGGCCAGTTCGGTCAGGCCGACGCTGGTGCCGGCGTTGACGACGACGTGGCGGGGCGTGTCGGGTGCGCCGACCGAAGCCGCCCCACGGGCCAAGAGGTCCTCCGCCTCTTTCTCTTCGAGCGCCCCGCCCTGAGAGTGGCGGACGTAGGCGAGCGAGAGCTCGGCGCCGGAGTAGGCGAGCAGGCGCCCGAGCGCCAGCGCGTCGCGGTCGTTGTCGGTGTCGTCGTAGGAAACGATGATCTTCAGGGCCATCTGCGGCCCTCCTTGAGTCGGTTTCGAAGTTCGAGGCCGATAGTCGCACCTTGCCCAGCATTAGCACAACTGCTATTGCCGATGCATGAAATAAGCTTTGCTTATGCTCAATGCTTCCCGGCTCAGCGTCTTCCGCGAGGTCGTCGCGCAGGGCTCCTTCTCCGCGGCCGCCGACGCCCTCTCCTACTCCCAGTCGGCCGTCTCGCAGGCGATCGCGACGCTGGAGGGTGAAGTGGGCGCGACGCTGATCGAGCGCAACCGCGGCGGCGTCCGCCCAACCGCCGCCGGCGCTGCCCTCGCTCGCCATGCCGGGGGCATCCTGGCGAGCATGGAGACGGCCGAGGCCGAGATCGCGGCAATCGCAGCCGGCCGCGGCGGCCGGCTGCGAACGGCGTCTTTCCCGACCGCGGGCGCGACGCTGATGCCGCAGGCGATCGCCGACTTCCGCGCCTCGCACCCCGGCGTCGAGGTCACCCTCGCCGAGGGCGAGCCCGAGGAGATCGCGCCGCGGCTGCGAGCCGGCGAGTTCGACCTCGTGCTGCTGTTCGAGTTCGAGGGCGTCGGCGAGCGGCTGGGCGCCGGGATCAAGCGCTTCGAGCTGCTCGACGACCCCCTGCACCTGGCGCTGCGCGACGACCACCCGCTGGTCCGTCGCAGGCGCCTGGCGCTCGAGGATCTGCGCGAGGAGTCCTGGGTGCAGACCTCGGCCGCCAGCCCCTGCGCGCGCCACGTGGTGCGCTCCTGCCACGCGGCCGGGTTCGAGCCCCGGGTCTCCTTCGAGAGCGACGACTACCAGACGGTCCAGGGCCTGGTCGCGGCCGGGGTCGGCGTGGCGCTGATCCCCAAGCTCGCGCTCTCCACCGTGCGGCCCGAGATCCGGGTCCGCGCCCTGCACCCGCAGAGCCCGGTGCGGAAGGTCTTCGCCGCGACCCCGCGCGGCGCCGCGGTGACGCCCGCCGTGGCGACGATGCTCGACGTGCTGCGCGAGGCCTCGCGGGGCCAGCGCGAGAGCGCGCTCTAGCCAGCGGCGCGCCGAGCGGGGGGCCAAACGGAAACCGCCCCCGAGGGAGAGGCGGGGGCGGTTCCGTCTGACTGTCGTGTTGCCGGAGCCGGCTGGGCGGCTCCGGCCGTGTTTGCCCGATCTAGGGAGCGGCGCCCCCCGCCGACGGGGTTGGCACCGGCTGGGGAACTCCGGACGGGAATCCGAGCGAGGGCACGTCCGACGGGTAGACCTCGTGCCCGTGGACGGCGATGTCGCCCTCCTCCATTTCCTCCTCGCTCATCCGCAGCGGCACGAAGAGGCCGACCAGCTTGAGCAGGATGAAGGTCCCGATCGCGGAGAACACGATCACCCAGAGCGCGGTCAGAGCCTGCCACTTGAGCAGCTCCAGGCCGCCGCCGGAGATCGTCCCGGCCAGCGTCGGTTTCCGCCATCGCGTTGTTGGCGAAGATCCCGACCAGGAGCCCACCGGCGACGCCGGCGAATCCGTGCGTGTAGACGACGCCGAGGGTGTCGTCCACGTTGCGGAACGGTCGCCATCCGGCTCAGGTAGTTGAGCGCGAAGTAGACGATCGTGGCGGCGATCACGCCGATGATGATCGCGCCCCAGCCGTTGACGAAGCCGGCGCCGGGAGTGATCGCGACGAGGCCGACGATCATCCCGTTGACGCTGCCGATCAGGCTCGGCTTGCGCCCGGTCAGGTAGTCGAACGCGACCCAGACCAGGAAGGCGACCGCGGTGCAGAGGTTGGTGTTGAGCACCGCCGCGGAGGCGATGCCGCTGGCTTCGTACCAGTCACCGCCGTTGAAGCCGTTCCAGCCCATCCAGAGCAGGCCGGCGCCGACCGCGACCATCGCCAGGTTGTTCGGCGCGTCGACCTCGCGGTCACGCTGCAGGCGCGGCCCGATCACGCCGCCGCGACGAAGCCCGAGACGCCGGCGGCAAGGTGGATCACGTAGCCACCGGAGAAGTCGACCGCGCCCTGCTGGGCGAAGTAGCCGCCGCCCCAGATCAGGAAGGCGTTGATCGTGTAGACGAACACGGTCCAGAGCGCGACGAACGGGATCCAGGCCTTGAAGTTGATCCGCCCGAGCACCGAGCCGAGCATCAGGATCGGCGTGATCGCCGCGAAGACGATCTGGAAGTAGGCGAGCGTCGACTCCGGGAAGGAGAATTCCAATTCGCCGTACTCCGGGATGTGCGCTTGCCCGAGCAGGCTGGAGCTGCTCAGGATCGAGCCTGGCTTGCCCCAGAAATTCCCGAAGAAGCCGCTGTCGGAGATCGCGTGCATCGGCACCCCGAAGGCCATTTTGAAGGCGAACAGAACCCAGAGGATGAGCACGATCGCGAAGGCGACGAACGCCATCATCATCGAGTTCACCGACCAGCGCTTCTGCATCACGCCGCCGTAGAGCACGACCAGCCCCGGGATGCTCATCAGGCCGACGAGACGTCGCGGCGGTCAGCTGCCAGGCGTTATTGCCCGTATCCAACCATTCCATTGATCGGTGTTCCTTTCCTCTCGCGGGCCTGCCGAACGCCTGACGAGACAACCTCCCAAGCCGGCACCGATCGCCCATTGGCAATCGGCCGTAACCCTTCTCCGCGGGGCGCAGCCACCTACGTACAGCTGTCCAAAGATCGGGCCGAAACGTTCGCCCCAATGTCGGAATCGGGCCTGCAAACGAGGCGATAACCTGCTCCGCCATGCCACTCGAAGGACATTACAGCGCGTCAACACACCGCTTGCGCCGCCTGACCAAGCGCGAGCGCAACGTGGTGATCGCGGTGGTCGCGATCACGCTCGCGCTCCTTCATCGCCCTGCTGCTCGCGACCGCCAGCGACAGCCGCCCGGGGCCCGCCGCCGGCTGCATCCGCGGTAGTCGTCGCCGGCCGCACCGGTGGCGAAACCGGTCGCCGGCTGCGGCGCCGAGAGCGGAAGCGATCTGCGCCCACACGCGCACGCTTCGACGACCCGCGAGCGGCGAACGGTCGTCGAGAGCCTGCCGGGAGGCGAGGCGTGCCGACGACCGGCAAGCCCCGGCGGGCCCTTTTCAGTCAAGCGCCTAGCGCTAGCTCAGCGCTGCCAGAGCGCCCCGAGCTCCGCGTCGACCTCGCCTGTCAGCTTCAGCGCCGCGTCGCCGTCGTAGGGCGTCGGCCCCTTGGTGACGATCGCCAGCCTGCCGCCGCGTTCGAGCGTCAGCTGGGCAGGCCGGCGACCGGGTAGACCGCGAGCGAGGAGCCGACGCAGAGCATCAGCTCGGCCCGCTCGGCCAGCTGCTGGGCCTGCGCCATCGCGCTCTCCGGCAGCATCTCGCCGAAGAGGACGACGTCGGGCTTGACCGGACCGCCGCAGGCCGCGCAGATCGCGACCCCGTCGGCGTCGAAGAGCGCGTCGACCTCGCTCGATCCCGAAGGAGGCCGCGCAGCGCCTGCAGGAGGAGGTCTCGATCGAGCCGTGCACCTCGACCACGTTCTCGGAGCCCGCGGCGCGGTGCAGGCGGTCGATGTTCTGCGTGATCACGCCCTCCAGCAGCCCCCGCCGCTCGAGCTCGGCAAGCGCCTCGTGGGCCGCGTTCGGCTGCTTGTCGCCGAGCGACTGAAAGCGCGGCCGGTAGTAGGACCAGAAGCGGGCCGGGTCGCGCTCGAAGACGTCGATGTGGGCGACCTCCATCGGGTCGACGTTGGCCCACAGCCCGGTCTCCGGCGTGCGGAAGTCGGGGATCCCGGAGGGCACCGAGACCCCGGCGCCGGTCAGCGCGACGGTGCAAGCGGACTCGCGGATCAGCTCCGCGAGCCGCGACCTCCGCCGATGGGACGGAAACCCCGTACGAAGGGTTTTCGGCCCGTCGGCTGCTGATCTTGTCTACTTGCCGCTCCACTTCGGCGTGCGCTTGCCGAGGAAGGCGCCGATGCCCTCCTTGGCGTCCTCGCTGCGGAAGGCGGTGGCGAAGCCCTGCTTCTCGGCCTCGATGCCCTGCGTCGAGGTCGCCGGCGTGGGAGACGAGCTTGATCTGCTCGACCGCGAGCGGCGCCTGGGCGGCCAGCTTGCGGCCCCACATCAGCGCCGTCTCGAACAGCTCGTGGTCGGGGACGACGCGGTTGACGAGGCCGGATTCGAGCGCCTCGCCGGCGAGGATCGCGTCGCCGATCAGGTTCATCTCCAGCGCCTTGTTGGGGCCGACCAGGCGCGGCAGGCGCTGGGTGCCGCCGAAGCCGGGGATGATCCCGAGCTTGATCTCGGGCTGGCCGAAGACGGCCGCCTCGGCGGCGATCCGCACGTCGCAGGCCATCGCCAGCTCGCAGCCGCCGCCGAAGGCGAGCGCGTTGACGGCGGCGATCGTCGCCACCCGCGACTGGCCGAAGTCGCGCAGCAGCGCGTGGGCGGTGTGGATCAGCTCCTCGCCGCCGCTCTCGTCCATCTGGGTGAAGGCCTTGATGTCGGCGCCGGCCGAGAAGACGACCGGGACCGAGGAGGCGATCACCATCGCGCCGACGCCGTCGCTGGCCTTGACCTTCTCCCAGACCGTCTTCAGGTCGCGGATCACGTCCGGGCGAGACGGCGTTCATCGGCAGGTTGGCGAGCCAGGCGATCGCGACGTCGCCGCGGGTCTCCAGCTTCACCGTCTCCGCCTGCTCGCCCTCGTCGGGCTGCGGGTAGGGGTAGAAGCCCTGGCCCGACTTCAGGCCGAGGCGGCCCTGGGCGACGAGGCGGCGCAGCAGGACCGGCGGCGCGAAGCGCTCGCCGTGGCGCTCCTGCAGCCCCTCCATCCGCTCCAGCACCGTGTCGAGGCCCTCGACGTCGGCTTTCCAGAACGGCGGCAGCAGGCCCTTGCGCGGGTCGAGGCCGGCGCCGGCCATCATCCCGAGGTCGATGTCGCGGACCGAGCAGACGCCCTCCTCGACCAGCAGGCAGGCCTCGATCAGCGCCCGGCAGGTGAACAGCGCGACCAGCTCCTCGGCGTCGGGGGCGGCGTCGCCCGGGACGTTCTGCTCGCCGTCCTTGAAGAAGCCCTCGCCGCCCGACTTGGCGCCGAGCTTGCCGTCGGCGACCAGCTGCTGCAGGCCCTGGTGGACGTAGAAGGTCTCGCCGTAGGACTCGCTGCAGGTGCTCGGCGACGTGCAGGACGGTGTCGAGGCCGAGCAGGTCGGTGAGGAAGAAGGGGCCCATCGGCGCGACCTTGGCGGCGGCGATCGCCTCGTCGATCGCCTTCAGGGAGAGCCCCTGCTCCTCCTGGGCGCGCCAGATCTCGCCGATCGTCGCCATCAGGATCCGGTTGACGACGAAGCCGGGCACCTCGCCGCAGACGATCGGCTGCTTCTTGATCGCCTGGGCGAAGTTGTAGGCGACGGTGGCGGTCTCCTCGGAGGTGTCCTCGCCGGCGATCACCTCGACCAGCGGCATCACCGAGGCCGGGTAGAAGAAGTGGAAGCCGACGACCTTGTCGGGGCGCAGCGTCGCTTCGCCGATCTCGGTGATCGAGAGCGAGGAGGTGTTGGAGGCGAGGATCGCGTGGCCGGGGGTGGCCGCGTCGAGCTCGCGGAAGACGGCCTGCTTGATCTCCATCCGCTCCGGCACCGCCTCGACGACGAAGTCGACGTCGCCGAACTCCTCGTAGGTGGTGGTGCCGGTGACCAGGCCCATCACCTCGGCGAGGCGGGCGTCGGCCTGCTCCTGGGTCAGCTTCTCCTTCTTGACCAGGCGGGCGAGCTGGCCCTCGGTGACCGCGCGCGCCTTCTCGACCGCGGCGTCGACGAACTTCTGGTCGATGTCCTTGACGACGACGGGGATATCGGCGGCGGCGATCGCCTGCGCGATCTCACCGCCCATGGTGCCGCCGCCGACGACGGCGGCCTTGGAAACGAACATTTCGCTTGAAGCTCCTCAGGTCGGGGGCGGCCGAAGGCTATAGGGACACCGTTCGGGGGCGTGTCTGACCTAACTCCGATATGACCGCTGAGGTCAGACACGCCTCGATGACAGGCGGTACAAGGCCGTTTGGCGATCCTTGTACCCGAGTACAAAGGCATCTTCGAGCCATTGCCATTAGGCTCTTTTGGCTCTTCTAGAGGGAGTGGACCGGTAACCGACCGCGCCCGCCGACCGGGTGCGACGCCAAGCGAGGGACGACAAGAGCGATGACCCGTATCCGCCAGCAGAACGTGACCGCAGCGCAGTGGAGCTCCAACGGGGAGGCCCTCGGCGCGCTCGACCTGACCCTGCCCGAGAACGACGCCTTCGGCGCCAACGTCTTCTCCGTCGCCGTGCAGCGCGAACGCCTGCCCGGCGACGTCTTCGAGAAGCTGCAGGCGAGCGCTCGAAGGCGGCGAGGCGATCGACGCCGAGCACCGCCGATGCGGTCGCCGAGGCGATGAAGGACTGGGCGCTGGAGAAGGGCGCCACCCACTTCACCCACGTCTTCCAGCCGCTGACCGGCTCCACCGCGGAGAAGCACGACTCCTTCTTCGAGCCCTCCGGCGGCGAGGGCAAGGCGCTGGCCGGCTTCTCCGGCAAAGAGCTGATCCAGGGCGAGCCCGACGCCTCCTCCTTCCCCACCGGCGGCGTCCGCGCCACCTTCGAGGCCCGCGGCTACACCGCCTGGGACCCGACCAGCCCCGCCTTCATCCTCGAGAACCCGAACGGCTCGCTGCTCTGCATCCCGACCGCCTTCGCCTCCTGGACCGGCGAGGCGCTCGACGCGAAGATCCCGCTGCTGCGCTCGATGGACGCGCTCTCGCGGCGCCGCGGTCAAAGCGCTTGCGGCTGCTCGGCGACAACGAGAGCAAGCGCGTCTTCACCACGGTCGGCCCCGAGCAGGAGTACTTCCTGATCGACGAGCAGTACTTCTTCGAGCGTCCCGACCTGATCTCGACCGGGCGCACGCTGTTCGGCGCCAAGCCGCCCAAGGGCCAGGAACTCGACGACCACTACTTCGGCACGATCCCCGAGCGGGTGCTCGCCTTCATGCTCGAGTCCGAGCTGGAGATGCGCAAGCTCGGCATCCCGGTCAAGACCCGCCACAACGAGGTGGCGCCGGGCCAGTACGAGATCGCGCCGATCTTCGAGAACTCCAACGTCGGCTCCGACCACCAGCAGCTGCTGATGCGGATGCTGGAAAACGTCGCCCGCCGCTACGGCCTGGTCTGCCTGCTGCACGAGAAGCCGTTCGCCGGCATCAACGGCTCGGGCAAGCACAACAACTGGTCGATGGGGACCGACACGGGCAGCAACCTGCTCGACCCAGGCGACACGCCGGCCGACAACGTCCACTTCCTCTTCTTCTGCGCGGCGGTGATCCAGGCGGTCAACAAGCACCAGGGCCTGCTGCGCGCCTCGGCCGCCGACATCGGCCAGGACCACCGCCTCGGCGCCAACGAGGCGCCGCCGGCGATCATCTCGATCTTCCTCGGCGGCGAGCTGGACAAGGTCTTCGAGGCGATCGCCAGCGGCGAGGGCGACCCGCACACGCCGGCCTCCTTCCTCGACCTCGGGGCGACGGTGCTGCCGCCGCTGCCCAAGCACGGCGGCGACCGCAACCGCACCTCGCCCTTCGCCTTCACCGGCAACAAGTTCGAGTTCCGGGCGCTGGGGTCGAGCATGTCGCTCGCCTTCCCCAACACGGTGCTCAACACGATCGTCGCCGAGGCGATCGACGACCTGGCCGACAAGCTGGAGGCGAAGATCAGCGGCGGCATGGACGCCGCCGAGGCCGTGATCGAGGTGGTCAAGGAGTCCTACACCGCCAACAAGCAGATCTGCTTCGGCGGCGACAACTACTCCGAGGAGTGGCACGCCGAGGCGGAGCAGCGCGGGCTGAAGAACCTGCGCACGACGCCGGACGCGCTGCTCGAGGTGGTGGCCGACGACTCGGTCGCCGCCTTCGAGAACTACAGCGTGCTCTCCAAGCGAGAGCTGGAGTCGCGCTTCGAGGTCTGGGTCGAGCAGTACGCGCTGCGCGCCAACATCGAGGCGGAGACGACCTTCTCGATCGCCAAGACGATGATCCTGCCGGCGGCACTGCGCCACCTGGCGCTGATCAGCGAGGCCGGCGTGCGCCGCCGCCTCGGAAGGCGAGGTGCGAGGCGCTGGTCGGGGAGCTGCATGGACGCGCTCGACGCGCTCGAGAAGGCCAATGCCGAGCCGACCGAGCTCGAGGGCCTCGAGCTGGCGATCTTCGCCCGCGACGAGCAGCTGGCCAAGAGCGGGGCGGTGCGCGAGGCCGCCGACAAGCTGGAGAAGGTCGTCGCCGACGACCTCTGGCCGCTGCCGAAGTACGAGGAGATGCTCTTCATTAAGTAGCGGTCTCAGGGAGGAGATCCCGGTCAGGGGTTTCGCTTAACTTTTTCGGTGGGACGCGGATTGCTGGCGCCTCGAGGAGTGGCCCGAAAAAGTACAAGACGCTTCACCCCTGACCGGCCCCGATCCCTTCCAGCTTCTCCATTCCGCTTGAGCTTCTAGTCTCCTTAGTTCATGCTGGCGCAGATTGCGTAGACCCTTAGGTCGATTGAGGTGTCGATCGTTGTCGAGTTGTTGAAGAGCTGGGCTGACCAGCCGGTGCCGGTTCCGTTTGGGCCGCTGAGCGAGACCGTGACCTGGCGCTGCTGGCCGTTTTGGCCGGCGTTGGTGCCCAGGTCGGTGCCGCCGCCGATCACTCGCTTGCCGCGCTGGGCAGCCGACCGTCTTCACTTCGCTGAGGCCGCGCATGCCGCCGCTGTTCTCGATGAAGACTTCTTTGAAGGTCTGGTTGACGACCTCGTAGCCGGAGACTCCCGCGGGCGCCGGTCGGCGCCTTTGTCGCCCTTGTCTCCTTCTGCCCTTTGTCTCCCTTCGGCGCCTTTGGAGCCTTGGGCCCTTGTGGGCCCTGGGGTCCGGCTGGGAGGCGGCCGAAGAGCCGGCAGGTCACCTTCTTGCCGCTGAGCACCTTGGTCGGGCACTTGACCTTGACTTTGCCCGCCTTCGAGCTGCTTGCAGGTCCGCCGGCGGCAAGCGCCACGGCGCCGAAGCCCACGGCTGCGACCAGGGCGACAGAGCCCAATGACAGGGCACGGCGACGATTCGAGTGCTTTCGCATCCTTTCCCTCCTTGGGGTCGGTTCGACCGACCGCTACCCGCTGGAGGTGAGGGTCAACCGGCACGGCCAGCCAGCGCGGGCAGACCGGGACCGCCGCTGAGCGGATTGAGGTCGGCGAGCAGCTCGACCAGGCGGGGCTCGGGCTCCTCGTCGTCGATCACGACGGCGGTGCCGGGCCAGGCGTAACGGAGGTAGCGGGCATAGGCCTGGCGCGAGCCGAGGTCGGGCTCGTAGATCCAGGAGCCCGTGTTCCAGTAGCGAGTGCTGCGGGTCACGATTGGAGCAGATGCAGGCGAGCGGCTGGTGGGTATGGGCGAAGACGATCTTCTCGGCCTCGTCATTCCAGCCGAGGTTCTCGACGACCTGGGCGAAGGCCTCGAGAGCGTGCTCGGATGGGTCGCTGGGTGAGATCACCGAGGCCGCCGGGTAGGCGGGCTGCGGCCAGGCGGCTTGCGGAGCCGGCTGCTCGCGGCGCTGGCGCTCGGCCTCGTCGCGCACGACCGAGTCGAAGTGCTCCGCGCTGGGCAGTGCCGCTATCGGCTCGGCGCCGTCGATCCGCCGCTCGCGCAGCTCGGCGGCGAGCCGCTTCGCCCCGCGCACCGGCAGGCCGAGTGTCGAGGCGACCCGCCCGGCACGCTGCACGGCGCGGAAGACGTTCTGCTGGGCGTGGGTGCCGTGCGGCATCTGGGCGGCGATGTAGAGCCACTCGGTGAGCAGGGTGATCGTCGACTCGTAGTCCTCGATCGTCTTCGGGTCCTCCGGCCCGCCGGTGGCGATGCTCCAGAGCACGCGGGTCAGCAGCCGGTCGCCCGCGCGAGCCGGCGAGGCGAGCGTGCGGGTCGAGGTAGTGCCCGTGCGTGCAGAGCACGCCGGCGAAGCTGTAGGTCGGGATAGGCAATCTCGACCTCGACCCCGGGCAGGCGCCGGGCGAGGAAGGAGCGGAAGTAGCCGGGGCCGGGCGGAGCCGGATTCGTTAGCCGGCTCGCCGGTGACAAGGGCGAGCGCCCGGCGGCGAGCTGCGCCTCGAGACGGTTCTCGGCGTCGCGGTGGACGAGGTGATGGTCATGGTTGCCGGCGAGGAAGACGAGGCGCTTGCCGGCCAGTTGCTCGGCGATCAAGCGCAGCAGCCCATCAGCCGCATCGACCGCTTCGCCGACCGAGCCGAAGAGGAAATCGAAGAGATCGCCGAGGAAGATCAGCTCGTCGATCCCCTCGAGCTGCGGCGCCAGCCGCTCGAGGAAGAAATCCTCACGCAGCAGGTCCCGCCCGGTCCAGGCGCCGAAGTGGGTGTCGGAGATGACCAGCGCCCGCATCGCTGGGCGCGAGACTACTGGCGCGGCAGCACCCGCATCTGCAGGCCGCCCCGCGGCGAGAGCGTCGGCATCTGGCGCACGGTCATCGAGCGGCCCGGCATCGCGTCGAGGCGCAGTCGCTGCAGCAGCATCGTCGCCACCAGCTTCACCTCGATCTGGCCGAAGCGCTTGCCGATGCAGATCCGCCGGCCGCCGCCGAAGGGGACGTAGGCGCCGCGCGGCAGCGCCGCCTTGCGCTCGCGGCTGAAGCGCTCGGGGATGAACGCCTCGGGCTCGGGGAAGACCTCGGGGATGCGGTGGCTGGCCCAGGAGCAGTAGTTGACGTAGGCGCCGCGGGAGACGCTGTGGCCGCCGAACTCGAAGTCGCCGCACCGCGCGCCGCGGCCCGATCCAGGCCGGCGGGTAGAGGCGCAGCACCTCGTCGAGGACCATGTCGAGGTAGGGCATCTCGCGCTCCAGCCGGTCGATGTCCGGAGTCGTCGCCGCCGAGCACCCGGTCCTGCTCCTCGCAGAGCTTGGCTGACGACGTCGGGGTGGCGCGCCAGCTCGTGCATCATGAAGGTCAGGGTCGAGGTCGAGGTGTCGTGACCGGCGAACATCAGGGTCATCACCTGGTCGCGGACCTCCTTGTCGGTGAAGCCCTCCCCCGCCTCGTCGCGCACGCCGACCAGGAGGCTGAGGATGTCCATTTCTTCGGGTCGGGGCTGCTGCGGCCGCTGCGCGATCTCGCCGTAGACGATCTCGTCGAGCACGGCGCGCGAGCGCGCCATCTTCGACCAGGGCGAGCCGGGGCCGCGCAGCAGGCGCAGGTGGAAGTCGGTCCCGTAGAAGCCGAGGGCCCGCTCGAAGTGCTCGGCGGCGGCGGCCCCCTTGCCGGCCTCGTCGGGATCGAGGCCGAGCAGCGCCCGCATCGCGATCCGCATCGCCAGACCGCGCATCCACTCGTAGATGTCGACGACCTGGCCCGGCCGCAGCGACTCGATCGCCGGCGTCGCCTCGGCGACCATCGCCTCCACCGAGCCGCGACCTGCTCGCGATGGAAGGCGGGCATCATGATCTCGCGCGCCCGGTCGTGGTAGGCGTCGTCGATCGTCAGCAACCCGTCGCCGAGCAGCGGGATCAGGTCGCCGAAGCTCGACTCGCGCCAGTGGAAGTTCTCCGGGTGGGCGACGGTGATGAAGTGGTTCGCCTCGGGGCCGAGCATGAAGATCACCGGGTGGTGGAGGAGGCGGACGCTGAAGATCGGCCCATGCTCCTCGTAGAGGGAGAGCAGCAGCGGCAGCGGGTCGCGCGCCGCCTGCAGGGTGCGGCCGAAGTCGAAGCTCTGCGGCCCCGGCGGGTAGGTGCCGCGGCGGCGGACGTTGAGCTCGGCCCGGACGTCTTCGGCGACGCGCGCGCACCGGGTTGGCGCTCAGCTGGCGCGGCGGCTCGATTCGCGGCGCGGGTTTGGCGGCGGTCTCCACGGGCACGACCAGAATGCTAGTTGGCTGACTGGCCAACCAGCGCTCAGGCGTTGGCGGCGAGCTGGCCGCAGGCGGCGTCGATGTCGCGGCCGCGGGTGAGGCGAACGGTGGCGGTGAGGCGGTGCTCGGCGAGGATCGCGCGGAAACGCTCGATCTGCTCGGGCGGCGAGCCGTCGTAGGCGCCGGTCGGGTTGTAGGGGATCAGGTTGACCTTGTAGACGCGCGAGTCGAGCAGGGCGGCGAGCTGGCGGGCGTGCTCGGCGCGGTCGTTGACGCCGTCCAGCATCACGTACTCAACGAAGACCTTGCGGCGGCGGCGCGCCGCGGTAGCGCTCGCAGGCGGCCAGCACCTCGGCCAGCGGGTAGCGGTCGTTGACCGGCATCAGCTGCGAGCGCAGGCCGTCGTTGGGGGCGTGCAGGGAGAGGGCGAGGCTGACCGGCATCTGGCACTCGGCAAGGCGATCGATTCCGGGCACCCAGCCGACCGTGGAGATCGCCGTGCGCCGGTGGGTGACGCCGAGGTCGGGCAGGCGCTCGCAGGCGCCGAGCACCGCATCGAGGTTCATCGTCGGCTCCCCCATCCCCATGAAGACGACGTGGTCGATCGCTTCGCTGCGGCGGAAGTGCAGGGCCTGATCGAGGATCTCGTCGGCGCTGAGGTTGCGGCCGAACTTCATCTGGCCGGTGGCGCAGAAGGAGCAGGTCAGCGGGCAGCCCGACTGCGAGGAGAGGCAAACCGAGCGGCGCCCGTCGCGATAGCGCATCAGCACCGCCTCGATCGGGCGCCCGTCGACGGTGTGGAAGAGCGCCTTGACCGTGCCGTCGTCGGACTTCGCCTCGGCCTGCAGCGCTGAGCGTGGAGAGCGGAACGGCAGCGGCGAGCCGCTCGCGAAGGGCCGCCGGCAGATTCGTCATCTCCTCGTAGGAGCGAGCCCCGCGCGCCACCCACTCCCATACCTGGGAGGCGCGATAGGCGGGCTCGCCGGCGTCGGCGAGCGTGCTCTCGAGCAACGTCCGGTCCACCCGCCGAGTCTAGGCGAGCGACGGGGCGGCGCCCTCGCGCTGCGACAGCACCTCGGCCGCGGCCCGGTCGCCGGCCTGCAGGGCGCCCTCCATGTAGCCGCTCCAGACCGTTGCGGTCTCGGTGCCGGCCCAGTGGACGCGCCCGACCGGATCGCGCAGGGCGGGACCGCAGTCGCTCCAGCCGCCCGGGCCGAAATTCGACGTCGGGCCGCCGGCGGACCACTCCTCTGCCGCCCAGGCCTGCTCGACGTAGTCGAGCGGCTGGGTCGCCTGCGCGCCGAAGAGGCGCTCGAAGCAGCCGAGCACCTGCGCGCGGCGCTCGGCCGGGGACAGCGCCGCGATCTCGCGCGCCTCGGGACCGCCGACGAAGCCGAGCAGCACCCCGGTCGAGCCGTCCCGCGGCGAGCAGTCGAAGGTCAGCGTCACCGGGCCGGTATCGGTGACCGACTCGCCGCTGAGCCCGTCGGCACGCCAGAACGGCTCGGCGTAGAGGGCGATGCACTTGGTCAGCGCCCCCGGGCGCATCTGAGCCCCGAGCCGACGGCGCTGCTCGGGCAGGGGCGGGTCGAGCTCGATCGCCGCCGCGAGCGCCGGCGGCAGGGCCAGGATCGCGCGCTGCGCCTCCACCTCGACCCCATCGGCGAGGGCCCGAACCGTCCCCTCCCGCTGCTCGACCCGGCGGACGGCAGCGCCGAGCCGCACCCGCTCGCCGAGCGAGGCGGCCAGACCAAGCGAGAGCGCCTGCGCGCCGCCGACGAGGCGGTCCTGCTGGGCGCCCCCCTCGGTGTCGATCAGCTTGTCGAAGCTGCCCGCGGCGCTGACGTAGAAGAGCACGTGGAGCATCGACAGCTCCTCCGGCCCGGTCCCCCAGACCGTGCGCCCGGCCAGACCGATCAGCTCGCGGGCGATCTCGGTGCGCACGTTTGCCTCGCACCACTCGGCGAGCGTCTGCCGGTCCAGCTCAGCGGCCTCGGCCGCCGCCCAGGGCCGTTCGGCGCCAACGGCCCGGGCCAGCCGGGCGATGCGGCGGCGAGCGACGAAGATGTCCCAGAGCACGCCGGGGCCGAGTCGCGGGATCGTGCCGCGATAGCGGCGGCGCTTGCCGCCGACGTCGAGCAGGTTGCGACCGGCGCCGAACTGGGGAAAGATCTCGATGCCCAGCTCGGCAGCCAGGCCCTGCACGCGCGAGTGGTCGGAGCCGACCCACTGGCCGCCGAGGTCGACCTGGACCGCATCGCCGAGCAGGGCGTTGAGCAGCCGGCCGCCGACCCGGTCGCGGGCCTCGAGCACGACGACCTCGCTGCCCGCGTCGGCCAGCTTGCGGGCCGCGCGCAGCCCGGAAAGGCCGGCGCCGACGACAACGGCGTCGGCGCTCAGTCGCAGCCGATCAGCCATGGATCCTCTCCCCCCGCTCGAGCATCGCGATGAACTTCAGCAACCGCCGCTCCCTTGTCTCGGGCTTCTTCGCATCCTCCAACCGATAGAGGATCGCGTAGCGATTGGCGCTGTCAAGGGTGGCGAAGAACTCGCTGGCGGCCTTGCTGCGATCGAGCTCACGCTGCAGGTCAGCGGGGACCTCGGCCGTGCGCTGGCCTGCATAGGCAGCCTGCCAGCGGCCATCGGCCCGCGCTGCCTCGACCTCGGCGCGGCCAGCGGGACGCATCGCACCCGCCGTGATCAGCGCTTCCGCCTTCTCGCGGTTGATCCGCGACCACTTGCCACGGGGCCGGCGCGGGGTGAAGCGCTGCAGGAAGAAGCGCTCGTCGAGGCCGCGCTTCTGGCTGTCGATCCAGCCGAAGCAGAGCGCCAGCTCCAGCGCCTCGGCGTAGCTGACGCTCTCGACCCCAGAGCCCTTCTTGGCGATCTTCAGCCAGAAGCCGGGCGAGCTGGCGTGGCTCTGCTCGAGCCAGCCCTCCAGCTCACCCGGCGTGGCGAAGAGGAGGATCGGCAGGTCGTCAGCCATCGGCGGCTGGCGCCCCCGACCGTTTAGAGGCCCGCCGCGTCGGCGAGCAGGTCGACCTGATCCGGGTCCGCGGACGAGGAGAAGAGGATCAGCTCATCGCAGCCGGCCGCCTCGTAGGACGCCAGGTACTGCTTGACCGCCTCCGCGTCCTTGGCCGCGCCGGCGATGATGAACTCGGCGATGTCCTCGCCCAGCCAAGCGTAGTAATGCCCGAGGTACGCGCGAGCATCCTCCGCCGCGCTCCCTCCCAGCGAGAAGTAGGCGAGTGCCATCGTCCGCGGCGCCCCGTCCCGTCCCGCCTCCGACCACGCGGCCTTGGCCTTGCCGGCCCCCTCCTCGAACTGCTCCGGCCCGGAGCCGGCGGCGATCCAGCCGTCGGCAAAGCGCGCTGCGCGAGCGAAGGACGCAGCGGCGTGGCCGCCGACCACCAAGCGCGGCGCGCCCTCGAGCGAGGGCCCGATCCGATCGCCAGCCCAGACGCCCTTGATCCGCTCCAGCATCGCGTCGAGCTTGCGACCGCGACCGGCAAGCTCGACGCCGCTCACCTCGTAGTCGTCCTCACGGCCGCCCAGGCCGATGCCCAGCGTGAAGCGACCGCCGGAGAGGGCCTGCAGGCTGAGGGCCTGCTTGGCGAGCTCGGTGGCGTTGACGCGCAGCGGGCCGAGCAGGACCGAGGTGCAGAGGCCGATGCGCTCGGTGACGGCTGCCGCCGCCGCAAGCGCGGTCAGCGGCTCGTAGTTCTCGTAGACGATGCGGTCGATCGTGCCCAAGCTCGAAAACCCGCGGGCCTCCGCCCGCCGCGCCCACTCGACCAGCTGCGCTCCGGTTGCGCCGGGCACCGCGTTGGGCAATCCAATCGCAACGTCCATGTCCAGGTCCTTCCTCGTCCGTGTTCAGATCACCTCACCCTAGCGACGGCCAGGCACCGGCCAGGAAGGCCGGGGGCGGACCCGAGGCGCTCCACACGGCTTGCCCTCGGGGTACAGTTGTGCCGATGGGAGAGCGCGACGGCACCGAGGCCCTCACCGCTGCGATCGGGCGCTACAACGACGCCTGGAACGCGCAGGACCTCGACGCGATCGTCGCCATGCACGCGCCCGACATGGTCTTCGCCAACCACACGGCAGGCGAGTCCGCCGCGGGCAGCGCGGTGCGGGGGCACATCGCCAAGATCTTCGAGGCCTGGCCCGACATGAGGTTCGAGACCAGGCGGCTGTACGTGCGCGAGGGCGTCGTCACCCAGGAGTGGACGGCGACGGCCACCCACGCGAACACCCTGCGTCGCGGCGACCTCGAGGCGCCGCCATCGGGGGAGTCGGTCAAGTGGGACGGCGTCGACGTCATCCCCTTCGAGGCCGGGCTGGTCAAGCGCAAGGACGTCTACTCCGACTCGGTCTCGATTCTGCGCCAGGTCGGCCTGCTCGACTGAGCGCCGGGGGGGCTCATCCCGGCAGCTCAACGAGCAAGCGATCGACGAAGCTGCGCGCGTAATCGAAGACGCGGCGATCGCCACCGAGCCGGTAGCGGGAATTGGCGCCCATGACCACGGCGTAGAGCTCGAAGGCGAAGCGGCCGGGCTCCACCGCGCCGGCGATCGCCGCCTGGCGCTCGAGCTCGGCGAGCCAGGCGTCGAGCGCCGCGGCGATCGCATCGCGCACGGGGCCCGGCCGGTCGTCGTACTCGGCCGAGGTCGCGGCCCAAAAGCAGCCGCCCGCGTAGGCGCCCGAGTCGAGGTGGGCGATGTAGCTGTCGGCCATCGCCCGCAGGCGGGCGGAGCCGTCGGCCGCGCCCAGGGCGGGCTCGATCACGGCGACGCGGAAACGAGTGGCGGCGGCCTCCACCGTCGCCAGCTGCAGATCCTGCTTGGAGCCGAAATGGGCGAAGAGGCCGCTCTTGCTCATCTCCAGCTCGGTGGCGAGCCTGCCGATCGTGAGCCCGTCGAGGCCCTCGATCGAGGCGATGTCGAGCGCCCGCGCCAGGATCGAGGCCCGGGTGTCGGCCCCCTTGCCGCCCCCTTTCTCCCTCAGCGGCCCCAGGGTCGCATTGCTCGCTTCAGCCATCCGATCAGCCTACAAAAAAGCACGAACGTTCGTTTATGAGTAGCCTGCGCCCGGCTCACATTCACGACTGCAGAGGAGAGAACGATGGCGGGATACGCGGTAAAGAAGATCGACGACATGGAGGCCGTCTACCTCGGTGCCTTCAAGCGCGTGCGGGCGGAGCTGGGAGTCGAATCCTTCGGCATCCAGGTGATCGACCTGCCACCCAACTTCGACGGCTACCCCGAGCACGACCACGCCGAAGACGGCCAGGAGGAGGTCTTCACGGCACTGCGCGGCGGCGGTGAGATCGAGATCGAGGGCGAGCGGCACCCACTCGACCCCGACCACATGGCCCGCGTCGCCTCGGGCGTGAAGCGCAAGGTCTGGCCGGGCGACGAGGGCCTCCGGGTGCTGATCGTCGGCGGCGTGCCCGGGAGCGTCTACGAGGCGCCCGAGATCTCGAAGCTGGGGCAGCCGGACCCGATGGCGAGCTAGAGCAGACCCCGGCCGCGCAGCTCGTGGCCGGGGCAGGCGGACACGGGGATGCGCGGATAGCGGGGATAGCGCGGGTCGGTGCGCGAGCGGCGGCAGAGCGAGAAGACCGACCCGCGCGTGTTGGGCACCAGCTGCTGGTGCAGGCAGCTGTCGCATAGCCCGTGGGCTGGCATCGGCGCGGCCTTGGCCATGGGCCGCACCGTACCGCCGGATCAGGAGTGGCCTCGGCCTCGATCACGTGCTCGCGATTTCCCCGCGCCGGCCAGGATGCGCGGAAAATGCGGTGCATGGGGCTCCCCTCGCCGCCTTTCCTCCGGCTAGCTTTGCCGTGTGAACGGCACGGCGACCCTCTTCGACGCTGACGCGGCTGGCCACTCGGGCACGGTCGAAGTGCTGACCGTCACCTACTGCGCCGAGGACCGCAGCTACGCGGTGCTGCGGGCCGAAGACACCGGGTCGGGCGAGAAGATGGTCCTGGTCGGGCCAGTTGCCCACCTCTCGGTTGGGGAGCGCGCCGAGGTCACCGGCGAGTGGACGACCCACGAGCGCTACGGGCGCCAGCTGCAGGTGCGGAGCGCCCGGCCGCTGGACCCGACCGACCGCGAGGGCCACATCCGCTACCTCACCTCGCTGCGCAACATCGGGCAAGCCCGGGCCGAGCGGCTCGCCGACACCCACGGCGAGGGCGTGCTGCGGGCGATCGCCGAGGACCCTCACCGCGCCTTCGCCTCGCTGCCGGGCGTCAGCGACGAACAGGCGGCGGAAGCGGCCGAGGCCTGGAACGAGTCCCGCGCGATCCGCGACCTCCATGTTCAGCTGGCCCCGCACGGGCTGGCCCACCTGGCAAGCCCGATCCACTCTCATCTCGGCGAGGAGGCGCTACCCGTCCTCTACGAGGATCCCTACCGGCTGACCGAAGTCGAGGGCGTCGGCTTCCTCCGTGCCGACCGCATCGCCCTGGCCGGCGGGGTACCGCCAGAGGCCGACAGCCGCGCCCAGGCGGCGGCCGTCTACGTCATTGCCGAGGCCGAGCAGAGGGGAGACACCTACCTGCCCGAGGAGGAGCTCGGCCAGCGGGTCGGCAAGCTGCTCGGGCTGAGGCCGGACCCCGACGTCCTCCTCGCCGCCGGCGGCCTGCTGCTGGACGAGGGGCGCGCCTACCGCAGGCGCACCCACGAGTGCGAGCTGGCCGTCGCGAGGACGCTGGCGATCCGCCTGGCCGCTCCGCCGCTGCTCGACCACGAGCCGGCCGAGGAGCCACCGGAAGACGACGAGGGGAAGCGGCTGACCGACGAGCAGTGGGCGGCCGTGCGCGGCGCCTTCAAGGCGCGGGTCTCGGTGCTGACCGGCGGGCCCGGGGTGGGCAAGACGGCTTCGACGCGGGCAATCGTGAGCGAGGCCGAGGCGGCGAAGGTCAGCATCGCCCTCTGCGCGCCGACCGGTCGAGCCGCCCGTCGCTTGCAGGAAACGACCGGACACGAAGCGGAAACGATCCATCGCATGCTCGGCTGGGCGCCGGGGCGAGAGCCGGAATTCAGGCCGGGGCACCCGCTGCCGGCCGACCTCGTCATCGTCGACGAGTCCTCGATGCTCAATCTGCGCCTGATCGAGATGCTGCTCGGCGGCCTTGCCGAGTCGACCCACGTCGTCTTCGTCGGCGACGCCGACCAGCTGCCGCCAATTGGAGCGGGCAAGCCGTTCGCGGACCTGATCGCCTGCGAGCGGGCGCCGGTCGTGCGGCTGACGCAGATCTTCCGCCAGGCGGCCAAATCGATGATCACCACCGCGGCGCACGAGATCAACCAGGGCCGCGTCCCGCACCTGAAGCCGGAGGACGACCAGGAGCAGGACTTTGCCTTTCTCGAGCAGCGCAACCCGGCGGAGCTGCGCGAGGTCGTGGTCGAGATGGTCGCCGAGCGGGCGCCCAGCCACTTCGAAGTCGACCCGATCCGCGATATCCAGGTGCTGGCGCCGATCTACAAAGGGCCGGTCGGGATCAACGCCCTCAACGAGCAGCTGCGCGAGCGACTCAACCCCGATGGCGAGCGGCTGGACGAGCGCTTCCGGCTCGGCGACCGCCTGATCCAGACCCGCAACGCGCACGAGCTGGGGCTGATGAACGGCTCGATCGTCTTCCTCGACGGCGTCAACCGTGAGCGGGAAACGGTCAGCCTCCTGCTGGCCGACGAGGACCGGGCGCTGACCGTTCCCTACAAGGAAACCGGCACGCTGCGCCTCGCCTACGCGATCTCGGTCCACAAGTCACAGGGCTGCGAGGTGCCGGTGGTGGTTGCGATCTGCCACAGCTCCCACTCCGGAATGCTCACCCGCCCACTGCTCTACACGGCGATAACCCGCGCCCGTCGCGCTTGCGTCCTGGTCGGCGACCGCATCGCCCTGAAGGGTGCGGTGCGCCGAGGCGACAGCGACCGTCGCCACTCGGGCCTGGCCGAGCGCCTGCGTGGATAGCCGGCCGCCCTGGATCGAGATCGCGATCACCCTGACCGGGGTCGCGCTGCTTGCCGGGCTGGTCTTCGCCGTGCCGGCGCTGCACGACGCTGCGGTTGCCGCAATCCACGGCGACACCGAGGAGGTGCGCCGCCAGATCGACAGCCTCGGGCTGGCCGGGCCGCTGCTGATCGTGGTCCTGGCGCTGATCCACGCGGCCGTCTTCTACCCGGCCGAGATCGTCGACGCCGCCGCAGGGCTCGTCTACGGCTTCCTCCCCGCCCTGCTGCTGATGATGTGCGCCTGGCTGCTCTCGAGCCTGCTCTGCTTCGCGATCGGGCGCTCGGTGGCGCGGCCGCTGCTCGACCGCTGGCTGGGAGCCGAGCGCTTCGAGCGAATCGAGGCGCGGATCGAGCGCGGCGGCGCCCGGGTCCTGATCGCCGCGAGGCTGATCCCGATCCTGCCCTTCAGCCTCGTCTCCTACGCCGCGGGAGCGGCTCGCGTGCCGCCCTGGCGCTTCGTCTGGACCACGGCGGTCGGCTACCTGCCGATCACCGTGATCTCGGTCTACTTCGGCACCAAGCTGGACCTGCTCAGCGGACTCTTCTGACCTGGAATCGATAGAGGGCCGGGGTGCGGTCGCCGTTGCCCGCCGCGTCGCGGGCAACCACCCGCAGGGTGTGCCAGCCGATCGAGAACCGCCGGGTGAGGCTTTCCGGACAGAGCCGGAAGAGGCCGCCGTCGATCCGACAGGCAAAGGTGACCTCGCTCTCGTTCGAGCCAAAGCGAAAGGTCACCCTGGTGCTCAGCTGACGCGTTCTGACCAGCTTTGGGGGGCGCTGGCGGAAGAAGGTGCGGGGGGCGAAGATCGGCTCCGGTTCGCCGCTCGGCCCGGGGCCGGATGGCGTCGGCGAGGTGCCGGGCGGAGCGGGCGGCGTTTCGGAGCCCCAGTTCCCAGCCGCACGGGCTTCTTCTCCGGAGCCTTCCGAGCCGGGAGGCGAGCAGGCCGGCGGGGTAAAGGCCGGCGGTGCTGCCAGAGCTTCGATCGCGCCCACCGCTTCGACCAGCCCGGCGCCCGCGGCGCAGGCGCCGGCGGCTTCGACCGGCACCGCGCTGGCGAGCAGGGCAGCGCGAACTTCCGCCGGCGTCGCGGCCGCTTCGGCCTGCAGCATCAGGGCCGCCACGCCGGCGACGTGCGGGGCCGCGGCGCTGGTGCCGCAGAAGCGCCAGCCTCCTCCGCCAAAGCTCGCGAAGAACGTCGTCAGGCCGCAGTCGGTCGCCGCGAGCTCGGGCTTTGAGAGGACTTCCGCGGTTTCGAGCGGGGCAGCCGCTTCGGTCCCTTTGACCGGCCCGAAGTCGTGCCGCACGGGCCCCCGCGACGAGTATTCCTCGACGTCAGAGCCGTTGTTGAAGCGAACGGCGCCGACCGAGATCGCGCCGGCCGTCCCACTGTGCCCGAACACGGTTGGGCCGACCACGTCTTCTTCGATCGAGCGCGGGTACTCGGTGGCGGTGACGCCGGAGCCGTTCTCGATCAGGGCGAACTTGAGGCCGGGATCGCCGCCCGAGAAGCGGTTGACGACGAGCTGCACCGTCCGTTCGGAGCTGCCCCTGTTCGTCCAGTCGACGACCTCGAGGGGCTTCTGGCTGTTGTTGACGTTGTCTTCCCCCGAGGCCGCGATCAGGTTGCCGCTGGCGTCGAGCAGGAAGGCGTCGAGGTCGGTGCCAACCCCCTGCCAGGGTTCGTCCCACTGGAGATCGACGGTCAGGGTCGCGCCCGGCTCGACCCTGATCCCAAAGGTCTTGTCGATCTGGGGACCGGGATCGAAGTCCAGGCAATCCGTTCCCTGGGCTTCGGGCAGCGAGCGGACCACCCAGGGGCAGCTTCCCGCGTCGCGGTATTTCGGGGTTTCCCAGGAGGCGATGTCGTGGCCGTCGGGATCGATCAAGTTGTTGTTGCCCGCGGCGGAGAGGTAGGTGACGCCGCCCGCGACCACTTCGTTGACCGCGACCGCCACCGGGCCGTCCTGGAAGAAGGGCTCTTCCATGTAGAAGACGTCGTCGGCGATCACCTTGGCGCCGGCCGTGGCCAGTTCCCTGATGTTGTTGGCGAAGGCCGTTTCCCCACTGAAGGCGGAGGCGAAGTCGAGGTCCGCTTTCGGCGCGAGGTCGTGGACGATCTGCGCCATCGCCCGCCCCTCGTCCCCGGATTCGGGGTCGGCGAAGTCTTCGAGGACTTTGACCGGCGTCGAATCTCCACAGGGATTGTCTTTGCTGGGAACTTCGCCTTCGCCGGGAAGGTCGCCGCTGGCGACGTCGTCCGCCGCCCTGGTGGCAACCGGGCCACTGCCGTCGGCGGCTTCGGTGGCTTGATCGAAGGAGTCGGAGAGGATGCCGACGGTGACGCCGCTGCCGTCGACGGGGAAGACGTCGCGCGCTTCGCCTTCGGCTTCCCCCGCGTTCAGCTGCTGCAGGCCCTCGGAGACGGTTTTGCCGGAGGGACAGGGGCCGGCGGCGGCGATCGGGGCGAGCACCTCGGTCACGCCGGCGACGCCCTTGACGTCGTCGAGCCTGGTCAACCCGGCGGGCTTGGCGGCAACCGTCACGGTCTGGTAGCGGCGACTGACGTCGACGACCTTGGCGCCGGCCGCCCGCAGCGCGTCGAGGCCGGCGGAGGCGCCGCGGTCGAAGCGCACGTAGACCAGCACTCGGTTGCCGCGCCGCAGCAGGCTGCCGGGGCCACTGGGCGCGAGGCTCAGCCTCTCCGCCTGCGCCCCCTCCGGCGCCGCGCGCAGCGACGGCTTGCTCAGCTCGCTCAGCCGGGGTGAAAGGCCGCCCTGGCCCGACATCGCGGTCGCCGAACCCGGCCCAAGCAGTGCCGTCACCAGCAGGACAGCCCAAAACAGTCCCGCGCGGCAGGGGAAGCGTGGCGCTCGCTGCATCTCAATCACCGTATCGACTGGCTCCTCTCCTCCTGAACACGGCTAGACGCCCATCCGAGCGGCGGGCGAGCCGCCCCCTATATGTAGTCGCTGCGCCTGAACCAGGCGAGCAGCGCCAGCACTGAGAGCACCAGGCTGCCGATCCCGAGCGCGAAGAACGCCCCGGGAGACTGGATTTCGCTCACCAGCCACTTGAAGTTCTGGCCGAAGAAGCCGACGACGAAGGAGAGCGGCAGGAAGATCGTCGCCATCACGGTGAGCTGCTTGGTGATCTGGTTGAGCCGGTTGGAGGTGATCGAGAGGTAGGCGTCACGGGTGCCCGAGAGCAGATCGCGATTGGCGTCGATCTGATCGGAGATCCGGATCGAGTGGTCGTAGACGTCGCGGAAGTAGTTGCGCGAGTCCGCCTCCAGGCCCGGAATTTCAAGGATGTCGTCGATGCCCCGGGCGAGCAGATCGCGCTGCGGCTCGGCGATCTTGCGCAGCTGGACGAGCTGGCGGCGCAGGAAGCTGATCTCCTCGAGCTGGCCTGGCGTGGCCCGGTCGAAGACCTCGGCGTCGAGCCGTTCGATCCGCTCGTCAAGCCGCTCGAGGACGGGGAAGAAGGTGTCGGTGAGGCTGTCGAGGACGCGGTAGACGACGAACTGCTCGGAGCGGGGCGGCTGGGCCTCGAGGCGCTTGCGAACCTCCTCCAGCACCGTGCACCTGTCGGCGTGGGTGGTGACGATGTAGCCGCCGCTGAGGAACGCGTGGACCTCGACTGGCTTTGGATGGTCATCGGCGGAGCCCTCGACCCCGTAGTAGACGAGGAACATGAACTCGCCGAAATCGTCGAGCTTGGGGCGCTGGCCGCGCTTGAGCGTGTCCTCCAGCGCCAGTGGGTGGAAGCCGAAGACCTCCTTCAGCTCCGCCACCTCCCCCTCCGCCGGCCCCGTGAGGTCAAGCCAGAAGTACTCATCGCGCTCCAGCAGGCCGCCAATCGCCTCGTGGTCGATGCGGTCGAAGGTGCGCATGCCGGCAACGCTAGATAGACGCGCGGACACCCATTGCCTGCTACGGTCCCCGGCGTTAGGTCGGATTGATATCCGGCAAAGTCGTGTCTAGCGCTCGCGTCGTTGCTTTACCGAAGCCTCCGCGTTCGCAGCACATCAAGTGGAGGCAACATGCCCACTGGAACAGTCAAGTGGTTCAGCGACGACAAGGGTTACGGGTTCATCACGCCCGATGACGGCTCTAAGGACGTCTTCGTCCATCACAGCGCGATCCTCGGCGAGGGCTTCAAGTCCCTGGCGGAGGGTGCCAAGGTGAGCTACGAGTCCGAGGAAGGCCCCAAGGGCCCCGCCGCGGCAAGCGTTCAGCAGACCTCGTAGTCGCGCACCGCACTTGAGCAGTTACGAGGCCCGCCGAAAGGCGGGCCTCGTCTTTCGGGATGCGTGGCACTGCGCATATCTGCGTCCTCGGTCGCTTGCGTGCAGAGCACGCCGCGCTCCCTGCGTCCTTGATCTGCTTGACCACGCATCCCGAACGCCTTCCCTAATCTCCGGCTGCCAATGACCACTCGAGACGACCTGCGCAACATCGCCATCGTGGCCCACGTCGACCACGGAAAGACGACCCTGGTCGACGCGATGCTCTGGCAGTCCGGCGCCTTCCGCAAGGGCCAGGACGTGGCCGAGCGGGTGATGGACTCGATGGACCTCGAGCGCGAGAAGGGGATCACGATCCTCGCCAAGAACACCACCGTCAACCACAACGGGGTCAAGCTCAACATCATCGACACCCCGGGCCACGCCGACTTCGGCGGCGAGGTCGAGCGCGGCCTGACCATGGTCGACGGCGTCCTGCTCCTCGTCGACGCCTCCGAGGGGCCCCTGCCCCAGACCCGCTTCGTGCTGCGCAAGGCGCTGGAGGCAAAGCTGCCGGTGGTCCTCGTCGTCAACAAGGTCGACCGCCCCGACGCCCGCATCGCCGAGGTCGTCGACGAGGTCTACGAGCTCTTCCTCGACCTCGACGCCGATTCCGAGCAGATCGACTTCCCGATCGTCTACACCAACGCCAAGGCCGGCTGGGCGGCAATGGAGGAGGGGGTCGAGGGGACCGACCTCTCCCCCCTGCTCGACCTGATCCTGGAGAAGATCCCAGCGCCCGAATACGAGCCCGACCACCCGCTGCAGGCCCTGGTCACCAACCTCGACGCCTCTCCCTACGTCGGCCGGTTGGCGCTCTGCCGCGTCCGCCACGGCAAAATCCGCAACGGGCAGCAGATCGCCTGGTGCCGGGCCGACGGCTCGATCGAGCGCGCGACGATCTCCGAGCTCTACGTCACCGAGGCGCTGGAACGGGTCGCCGCCGAGGAGGCGGGCCCGGGCGAGATCATCGCCGTCGCCGGCCTGCCCGAGGTGACGATCGGCGAGACCCTGGCCGACCCCACCGACCCGCGGCCGCTGCCGGTGATCACCGTCGACGAGCCCTCGCTCTCGATCATCGTCGCGATCAACTCCTCCCCCCTGGCGGGCACCGAGGGCGACAAGGTCACGGCCCGCCAGATCCGCTCGCGCCTCGACGCCGAGCTGGTCGGCAACGTCTCGATCCGGGTCGTCGACACCGAGCGCCCCGATGCCTGGGAGGTGCAGGGTCGCGGCGAGCTGCAGCTGGTCGTGCTGCTGGAGCTGATGCGGCGCGAGGGCTTCGAGCTGACCGCCGGCCAGCCGCGGGTGCTGACCCGCGAGATCGACGGCAAGCTGCACGAGCCGGTCGAACGGCTGGCGATCGACGCCCCCGAGGAGCACGTCGGGGCGATCACGCAGCTGCTGGCGGGGCGCAAGGGCAGATTGGAGCAGATGGCCAATCACGAAACCGGCTGGGTGCGAATGGAGTACCTGGTGCCGGCGCGGGGACTGATCGGCCTGCGCACCGAGTTCCTCACCGAGACTCGCGGCACCGGCGTCATGCACCACGTCTTCGAGAGCTGGGAGCGCTGGGCGGGCGAGATGCGGCTGCGCCCCACCGGCTCGATCGTCGCCGACCGCCGCGGCAAGACCGCCGCCTACGCGCTGATCGGCTTCCAGGACCGCGGCACCCTCTTCATCGGTCCCGGCGAGGAGGTTTACGAGGGGATGATCATCGGCGAGAACGCCCGCGCCGAGGACATGGACGTCAACGCGACCAAGGAAAAGCAGCAGACCAACATGCGCGCCGCCGCCGCCGACGTGCTCGAGCGCATGGCCCCGCCCACCCTCCTTTCGCTGGAAGCCTCGGTCGAGTTCCTGCGCGAGGACGAGTGCGTCGAAATCACCCCCAAGTCGGTCCGCCTGCGCAAGGTCGAGCTCGACAAGCTGAAGCGCCAGAAGACCGCCCGCTCGACCACCCGCTCGACTTAGCTCGGGCGCGGCGGCAGCTCCCAGCAGAGCATCGCCGAGAGCACCGTGATGCCCTGCTCGCGACTTTCGGCAAGGCGTTCGGCGCTCGCCGCCTGCACCGCGAAGCTCGCCTCCAGGGCCTTCTCCTGAATGCGGGTCAGCTCTCGCCAGCCCTGCTCGTCGACGAGCGAGACGCTGCGGCTGGCGTGTGAGTCGGCCCGAGCGTCGGAGGATCCCGATTCCAGGGCCTCACAGGCGTCAGCGTGGATCAGCTCCACGATCCAGGCCGAGAGCCGGCGACGCTCCTCGAGGCTGAGCGCGATCCAATCCTCGTCGCTCCAGAGCGCTCGCACCAACGCCCGGTGGCGAGGTTCGACCGCTTCCCCCAGCGGAACCTCTCCGACGACCTCGATCAGGTCGTCCTCGCGCATCTGCTCGAGCTGCGGGAGGACGGCATCCACGCTCAGTCCCAAGGCATCGGCTATCTCCCTGGCCCCGGCGGTGCGCTCGTTCAGCAGCACGAGCATCTTGAAGCGAACGGGGTCGGAGGCCAGGCGCAGCAGGCGCTGCCGGTCGACCCCGATGTCGCTGCCGGCCTTCTCAGTCACGGAGACCCCCCTCGATCGACTTGGATGACCCACCCTAGTCGGCGCGGGTTGACAAAAAAAGAGCCGCCGGGCACTTTGCCCGGCGGCTCTTTGACCAGGGGGCCCCTGCCCCCAAGTTCCGGCTAGACCGTCGCAGCCGCCTGCTCGGACTGGCTCTCCTCGGCCTTCTTGGCCGCCGCCTCGGCCTCGGGGGTGGGCTCATCGACGCTGCGCGGCAGCAGCACTTCTTTGGCGATCACCAGGCGCTGGATCTGGCTGGTCCCCTCGTAGAGCTGCATGATCTTGGCGTCGCGCATCAGCTTCTCAACCGGGTACTCCTTGATGAAGCCGTAGCCGCCGTAGACCTGCACGGCGTCGACGGCGATCTCCATCGCCGAGTCGGCGGCGAAGCGCTTGGCCATCGAGGAGACCTTGCTGTTGCGCACGCCCTGATCGAGCATGACCGCGGAGCTCCAGACCAGCAGGCGGCCGGCCTCGACCTTCGTCGCCATGTCGGCGATCATGAACTGGATCGCCTGGTGCATCGCGATCGGCACGCCGAACTGGACCCTTTCCTTCGAGTACTCGGTGGCGTACTCGAGCGCCGCGCGGCCGATGCCGACGGCCATCGCCGAGACCCCGGGGCGGGTGCGGTCGAGGGTCATCATCGCCAGCTTGAAGCCCTTGTTTTCCTCGCCGAGCAGGTTCTCGGCCGGGATCTCGACTTCGTCGAAGGAGATGGTCGCGGTATTGGACGCCCGCTGGCCCATCTTGTCCTCCTTCTTGTCGACGCTGACCCCGGGGAGGTCGGCGTCGACGACGAAGGCGCTGATCCCGCGGTGCCCACCCTCGGGATCGGTCTTGGCGTAGACGGTGAAGTAGTCGGCGTAGGTGCCGTTGGTGATGAAGCACTTGGAGCCGCTGATGACGTACTTGTCGCCCTTCTTCACGGCCTTGGTCTTCATCCCGCTGACGTCGGAGCCGGCGTCGGGCTCGGTCAGGCAGAAGGAGGCGAGCTTGGGGCTTTCGGTCAGCATGCCGAGGTACTTCTTCTTCGTCTCCTCGGAGCCACCGAGGGTGATCGGCGCCGAGGCGAGGCCGTTGGCCATCAGCGAGGTGCCGATGCCCGAGCAGCCCCACCCCATCTCCTCCTCGATCAGGCAGCCGGAGAGGTAGTCGAGGCCAGGGCCGCCGTAGGCCTCGGGGACGTGGGTGTTCATCAACCCGACCTCCCAGGCCTTGTCGATGATGTCCTGGGGCCAGGTGCCGTCCTTGTCGTACTCCCAGGCAACCCTGCGCATCTCTTTCTCCGCGAAGCTGTGCGCGAGCTCGCGTAGGTCCTTCTGCTCGTCGGTCAGGGTGAAGTCAACCACGGGTCGAGGCTCCTTTGTGTCCGTGCGTAAGCCGTTTCTTGGGGCCTCGCCGCAAAGGCGACGACCACCGATTGACTGGTCAGTCAACCAAGGCTGAAGGGTACCGGATAGCGCTCCCGAGGCGAGACCCCTACCCTTGGACGATGGTCTTCCCCCTGGCGTTGACCAGCCTGCAGAGCGGCTACGTGCTGGTCTTGATCACGCTCCTGATCCTGCCCATCGCCGCCTTCAGCTTTGCCCGCTCCGGGCCAGCCTGGGAAGACATCGGCAAGGGCCGCTTCGGCGTCATGCACTCGATGCCGGCGCCTCGCATCTCCCAGCCCGCCCAGCCGGTCGACAGGGCGATCCAGGCGGCGGAGGCCCGGCAGATGCTGGAGGCGAAGTCCTACCTGCGCTTACAGCGCGGTGCGCCCCCCGTTGACGTCGAGGCCGAGATGACGCGCCTGCTCGCGCCGGAGCAGGGTGGCAAGCCGGCGCTTGACGAGGAGCTCCGCAAGGAGGTCCGCGCTTTGGTCATCGCTCGCAACGAACGGCGCATGCGCGGAGGGCGGCAGCCGCTCGACGTCGATGAGGAGGTTGAGCGCCAGGTCGCCGATTTCATAGGATTGGGCAACTGATGCCGGGCGCCGCCGAGGAGAACCTCTACGAGGTCGAGGACCTGCTGATGCAGCCGGGGACCTACTTCAACCCGCAGACCGAGGTTCTGGTTGTGGTCGACGACTCGACCTCGCTCGACCAGGAGGTCTTCAACATGGAGGCCTACGAGGGCGCCGACTGGGTCCGCATCTCCGACGAGGTGCCGGTCGACGAAGACAGTCGCGACCGGGTGCTCGAGAGCTTCCAGACCAGCTACCACCCCGGCTCAACCGGCTCGGTCTCCGAAACCGCCTTGGAGCAGGGCGACGACGAGCTCGACGAGGACGAGCCCGGCCAGGATCCCGGTCGCGAGGACCAGGACGCCGGGCAAGAGCCGCCGCGCGAGGACCAGGAGTAGTGCTGGAAGAGGGGGCGAGCGCCCCCGACTTCACCCTGCCCGATCAGGACGGCAACGAGGTCAGCCTCGCCGACCTCAAGGGCGAGACCGTCGTCCTCTACTTTTTCCCCCGCGCCGATACGCCCGGCTGCACCACCCAGGCCTGCGGCGTCCGTGACCGAGGCGGCGAGTACAGGTCGGCCGGCGCGCGTGTGATCGGCGTCTCACCCGACAGCGTCGAGGCCGAGAAGAAGTTCGCGGGCAAATTCGACCTCGACTTCACCCTGCTCGCCGACGCCGACCACGCGGTGGCCGAGAAGTACGGCGCCTGGGTCGAGAAGTCGATGTACGGCAAGAAGTACATGGGCGTGCAACGGGCGACCTTCATCATCGGCGCCGACGGCAAGATCGCCAAGGCCTTCCCCAAGGTCTCGCCAAAAACGCACGACGACGTGGTTTTGAAAGCGCTCGGGGCGCTGCCCGGCAGGGCTTCCACTTAACTTTTTCGACAGCGGGTGCGGCCGTCCGAGCTCGCGCGCGGCGAAAAAGTACAAGACGTTCCAGCCCTACCGGGCAGCGCCTCAGGCTGTCAACGTCACGACGACGATGAAAGCGGCGTAGAGGGCGAACCAGGTAAGGACGGCGGGTAGTTCGAAACGTCCGCGGCGATGCAGCGCCTCATAGGCCAGCACGCCTCCGGCGAGGCCGAGGGCGGCCGAGATCGCGGCGTTGGTGCTCAGCTCCCAGCTGGTGAAGGTCAGCCCGATCCCGACCGGGATCGTCGACTGGAAGACCATCGCGCCGGTGATGTTGCCCAGGGCCAGCGAGTCCTTGGCTTCGCGGACCCAGAAGAAGCTGTTGACCTTCTCCGGCAGCTCGGTCGCGAGCGGCGCCAGGATCAGGGCCAGGACGACGGCCTCGACGCCGAGGCTCTCGGCGATGCTGAGCAGCTCCTCGACGAAGAGGTGGGCGCCACCGACCATTGCCCCGAGGCCGACGAGAAGCTGCAGCAGGCAAAGGGCCAGGCCGGGATCGGTGCGCCGCTCCGGCCGCCGCTCGAAGAGAAGGGGCCCGAGGGTCTCCTCGTCCTGCACCGGCCCGGCGCCGCGCAGGGTGCGGCGGATGTAGAGCGGGTAGGCGAGCATGACGGCGATCCCGATCGGGATCCGCAGCGCGTCCGGCGCCCCCCAGCCCAGGGCCAGCGAGAGGGCGAAGAAGCAGAGGAAGAAAAGGAGGTCTCGCTCCAGGGTCGGCCTGTGGGCTTTCAGCTCCAAGCCCTGCTCGCGCCTTTCGCGATAGAGGTAGGCAAAGAGGCCGACCAGGCCCATCGCCAGGGTGGCGAGCAGGAACGGCGCCCCGACGATCGCCCCGATCGCCACCTCGTCGCCGCCCTCGGCCGTGCCGACGATCGCGACGATCGCGATCAGCGTCTCCGGCATCGCCGTGCCGACCGCCGCCAGCAGACTGCCAACCGCGCCCTCGCCCAGCTTCAGCCTGTGGCCGATCCACTCGACCGCATTCGTGAAGAGCAGCGCCCCGCAGAGAATGACCGCGAAGCTGGCGAGCAGGAGGACTACGTCCATCGGGGCAGGCTATCCGTCGGATCAGGTGGGCCCGGGTGGGGCTCGCCAAGCCTCCACATCTGCTTGCGCAGGCGAGCCCCACCCGGGCCCACCCCCTGCTCAGGCGTAGTAGAAAGCGATCCCGAAGACGAAGTAGACAGCGAGCAGCTGCACGCCCTCAAACCAGGTCGACTCGCCGTCCTGGGTGACGTAGTTGGCGATCAGGACGGCGAGCAGGATCGCGCCAAGCTCGAAGCCGTTGAAGACGAGGGCCAGCGGGTGGGGGCCGATGAAGAACGAGGCGAGCACCAGAACGGGCGCGACGAAGAGGGCGACCTGAGCGCTCGAGCCGATCGCGATATTGACCGCGAGGTCCATCTTGTTTTTCATCGCGACCAGGACCGCGACCCAGTGCTCGGCGGCATTGCCGACGATTGCGACGACGATGACGCCGATGAAGAACTCCGAGAGGCCAACGGAGCGCGAGGCCTCCTCGATCGAGCCGACCAACACCTCGGACATGACGCCGACCAGGACGCCCGCCCCGGCGAGGGCGAGGACCGAGGTGCGGGTCGACCAGCCCCCGCTCCCCTCGTCGCCGTACTCGGGGTTGAAGAGCGAGCGATGGGTCTTCAGCGAGAAGAAGAGGCCGGCGACGTAGGTGAAGATGAGAACCACCGCCACCGCGAGCGAGAGGTGCTCGACGGTCGAGCCGTAGTGGACCAGCTCGGCCCCGGGCTGGGGCAGGCCCTTGCCCTCGACCAGCTCGAAGATCGCCGGCATCATCAGGGCCGCGGCGGCGAGCAGCAGCATCGAGGTCTGCACGCTGGCGCCGGTGCGGCTGAAGGTCTGCTTCTCGCGCCCGATCCCGCCGGCCAGCATGGCGGCGCCGAGGACGAGCAGGATGTTGCCGATGATCGAGCCGATGATCGAGGCCTTGACCACCTCGTGCAGGCCCTGGCCGAGGGCGAAGAGGGCGATGATCAGCTCCGGCGCGTTGCCGAAGGTGACGTTGAGCAGGCCGCCGATCCCGGGGCCCGACCGCGCCGCCAGCTCCTCGGTCGCACGGCCCATCAGCGCCGCCGTGGGCACGATCCCCAGCGCCGAGGTGGCAAAGACGAGCCCGGCCGAGGCGCCGGCCAGGTCCAGCACCACCGCCAGCGGGATCAGCGGTGTCAGCAGATAGGGCCAGCCGTATGGAGTGCGCAGGAAAGCGGCTACTGGAGCAATCCCGTGCAGTTCTGGATTTCAACCGGGGTGGTCGCGCCTTTGAGGCATTCGAGGTAGGCCTGCTGTCCACCGCCGGAGCTGCTGCCGCCGCCGGATGAGCCGCCGCCGATACCGCCGATCCCTTCCAGCAGGCCGCCGAGACCGCTCGCCCCACCGCCACCTTCGAAGGCGCCAAGCAGTTCGATCGGGTTGACCCCGAGCTTGAGGAAGAGGTCGCTGAGCGGCTTCGTCCCGCTCGGCGCCGAGATCGTCTGGTCTTCGTTGACCCCGGTGAAGGTCAGGTCAAAATCGAGCTGAACGCGTTCTGAATCCTGCGGCGGTTCGATCGTCACCTGGGCGGAGACCCGGCGGACGATGTGGTCGTCGCCGACGTAGAGGTCGACGTGGGCGGATTTGACCGAATCCTTGACCGTGCTCTTCGCTTTGTCCAGTTCGGTGGCGGAGGGCAGCGGGCCGGCTCCCTGCAGCTGTTCGCTGCAGGCCGGGTCTTCGGTCAGCTCGGACAGCGATGCAACCGCGCCCGGTGCGTTGAGGTCGCCGCTGACCTTGGTCGTGCTGGTGCCACCGACGTCGGCGCTGCTGCTGCCGCTGAGATTTTCGATGAAATCGGCCACCTTCAGCTTGCCGGCCGCTTCCTGGCAGGCCGTCACTTCGCTCGACTGCCCCTGCCCACCGCCCTGGCGTTTGGCCAGCGACTTGACGAAGTTGAAGGTGGTCGAATCAACTTCGTAGCTGGTGCCTTCATAGCTGACGTAGGCCTTGTTGCCGAGCAGGGCGAGGCCCCCTTCGAAGTCGACCTTTTCGCCGTCGACGGAGCCGTTGGCCTTTGCCGAGAGGTCGACTTCCGGTAGTTCCTTCCCGCTTTCGCTCTGGAACGGCCCGGAGAGGCTGGCGTCCAGGTGACCGCCTTTCTCGCCGCTGATGGCGACGTCCAGCGAGAGGTCGACGTTGCCGCTTTCGATCCCCTGCAGCGTCGCTTCGTCGACGACGGTCTGCGGGTCGTCGCTGCCGCCACCGCTTCCGCAGGCGGCGAAGACCGACGCGAGCGCGATCAGCGCGACGAAAAGGGCAAGGATGCGAAGTCGGCTCAAAGCGGTCGGCCTCCTGGGTGAGTCGGGGTGGGCATGGCGCTAACGCTAGCGCTCGGCGCGGCTCCCCGCGCGTACCAAAAGTCGTCCGGCTACGGCGCGGTTTCGAGTGGCCGCGCGCTTTCTTCGGGAGCGTTGAGCGATCGCGGGCTTTCCTCGGTGAAGTTCAGGGCCAGGGGGAAGAGGAAGGCGCCGAGGAAGATCAGGATGACCCCCGCGGCGACGAGCCAGCGAGCGGAGCTGAGGTGGCCGAGGATGCCGACGGTGAAGCCGATCAGCATCAGCGCGATGTAGGGACCGGCGCTGTGGGGCAGGACGGTGGCGAGTGGGAGGACGAGGTCGAGCACGGCACCGGATTATCATCGCCCCCATGGCTGATGGCTCCGTCGCCGAGGTGAAGGATGCGCTGGCCCAGGTCGGCTACCTCGCCGACGAGCCCGCGGCGCTCGTCTCCTTCCTCGCCCAGCGGCTCGGCAAGCCGGTCCTGGTCGAGGGCCCGGCCGGCGTCGGCAAGACCGAGCTGGCCAAGGCGCTCTCCCGCTCCACCGGCCGTGAGCTGATCCGCCTGCAGTGCTACGAGGGCCTCGACGAGGCCAAGGCGCTGTACGAGTGGAACTACCGCAAGCAGCTGCTGCGGATCCAAGCCGGCGGCGAGGACGGCTGGGAGGACGTGCACGGCGACATCTTCGACAAGGAGTTCCTGCTCGAGCGGCCGCTGATGCAGGCAATCGCCAGCCCCGAGCCGGTCGTGCTGCTGATCGACGAGATCGACAAGACCGACCAGGAGTTCGAGGCGATGCTGCTCGAGCTGCTCTCCGACTTCCAGATCACGATCCCCGAGCTGGGCCAGGTCTCGGCGACGACGATGCCGATCGTCGTCCTCACCTCGAACAACTCGCGCGAGCTGACCGAGGCGCTGAAGCGCCGCTGCCTCTACCTCTGGCTCGACTACCCCGGGCTGGAGCGCGAGATGGAGATCGTCCGCCTGCATACGCCCGACCTGCCCGAGGCACTGGCGCGGCGCCTGGTCGAGGTGATCGAGATGATCCGCGCCCTCGACCTGAAGAAGCCGCCCTCGATCGCCGAGTCGATCGACTGGGCGCGGACCCTGCTGCTGATGGGCGCCGAGGACATCGACCGCAAGACCTTCGAGCAGTCGATGTCGATCATCGTCAAGCACCGCACCGACATCGACCTGGTCGCGGAGCGAGTCGGGGTAAGGCTTGCCGAGCCCATACGGCCCCAAGGCTGACGCCGGCCCGCCCGGCCTGGCGGCGAAGCTGCTCGGCTTCAGCGAGGAGCTGCGCAGCGAGGGGGTCGCGATCGGGACCTCGGAGATCCTCGATGCCTTCGCGGCGCTGGACCAGGTGCCGTGGACCTCGCCGGACGATTTCCGCGAGGCGCTGGCGACGACGATCGCCAAGTCCCAGGAGGACCGCCGCCTCTTCGAGCTGCTTTTCGAGCGCTGGTTCTTTCGCGCCGCCGAGGCGGAGGCGGTCGAGCGCGGCATCGAGGAGACCGCGCAGCGCCACGAGGGCGGCGAGCGACTCGACATCGACGAGCTGCGCGAACAGGTGCGCCAGGCGATCCTCGAGGGCGACGAGGACCAGATGCGCGACCTGGCACGGCTGGCGATCGCCGCCTTCGGCCGCCAGGGGGAGGGATCGGGCGTGGTCGGCGTCGACGTGCAGCGGATCCGCCGCACGCTGGGCCTCTCGGCCGGGCCCCAACCCGCCGCCGAGGACGGCGCCGCCGAGCTGCCGCCGATCGACCGCGACCAGCTCAACCGCTTCGAGCGCCACCTGCGCCGTGAGCTCGAGCGTGACCTGATCGAGCGCACCTCGACCCTGCCGCCGTCGCGGCCGCTGGCCGAGCTCGACCGCGCCCTGCCGACTAGCCCGACCCAGGACCTCGCCGCCGTGCATCGCGCCGTCTCCCAGATGAAGCGGCGACTGGCGACGCTGGGACAGGAGCAGCGCGGGAAAAACAGGGGGCGATCGATCGACGTGCGGCGCACGATGCGCGCCTCGCTGGAGACCGGCGGCGTGCCGATGCACCTGCGCTACCGGCCGAAGCGGCCGCGGCGGCCGGAGATCTACGTGCTCTGCGACGTCTCGACCTCGGTCACCTCGGCCAGCGTCTTCTTCCTCTCCGTCCTGCACGCCCTGCACGACTCCTTCCGCAAGCTGCGCAGCTTCGTCTTCATCGAGCGCATCTCCGAGGTGACCGACGTCTTCGAGCACGAGCGCGACTTCCGCGTCATCGCCCAGCGCATCTCCAGCGAGGGCGGCGTCGCCGACGTCTCCGGCTACACCGACTACGGCCGCGTCTGGCTCGAGTTCCTCGGCGAGATCTCCGACGAGCTCGACCCGCGCTCGACCGTGATCGTGCTCGGCGACGCCCGCACCAACGGCCGCGAGCCCCACGCCGAGGTCTTCGCCCAGGTTGCCGAGCGCGCCGGCCGGCTCTTCTGGCTCAACCCCGAGCCGAAGCTCTACTGGAACTACGGCGACTCGGTGATGGCCGCCTACGAGCGCTACTGCGACGGCGCCTTCGAGTGCTGGACAACCCGCCACCTGGAGAACTTCGTAAACGTAGTAGCCGGCGGCGTCCCCGCAGCCGACTGACGGTTCCGGTGCGCCTTATGCGGCCATACGCCACAAAAGGCGCACCGGAAGGGATGACGCGGTTGGCCTCGTAATCATCTGCACAAACCCGCGACCTAGGGGGAGAGATGCCACCGTCCTACCCAGTCTCGTTCTCAGTCGACTATCCGGAGCGCGAGCTCAACCGGCTGTCGACCTTCTTCCGCATATTCGCCGTGATCCCGATCGCGATCGTCGCGGGGCTACTGCCAGGCTCGGAGCTCGCCGGCAGCGCCGGCGGCGAAGGCTACGGCGGCGCGATCGCCGCCGGCAGCATTATCTTCGTGCCGATCCTGCTGATGCTGCTGTTTCGGAAGGTCTACCCGCGCTGGTGGTACGACTGGAACCTGGAACTGCTGCGCTTCGGCAACCGGATCGGCGTCTACGTGCTGCTGATGGACGACGAATATCCCTCGACCGAGAAACAGCAGGCGGTCCACCTCGACTTCGCCTACCCCGACGCCGAGCAGCTGCAGCGCGGCATGCCGCTGGTCAAGTGGCTGCTGGCGATCCCGCACTACATCGTGCTCTTCTTCCTCTACATCGGCGTCTTCTTCGCCGTGATTTTCGCCTGGTTCGCGATCCTCTTCACCGGGCGCTACCCGCGCGGGATCTTCAAATTCGTCGAGGGCACGATCCGCTGGCACAACCGCGTCATCGGCTACGCCTTCGCCCTGGTTACCGACGACTACCCGCCCTTCCGCCTCTCGGCCTAGAGCTCCCGCCGCCGGGGCAATTCCGCCCTACCGGGAGATTCAGTCCCGGCGGCGGTCGATCTAGCGGGCGGCCCAGGCGTCGGGGGAGGCCGCCAGGGCCTCGACCTCGCTGGGGAGCTGGCCGCTGACCAGGTCGGCGAGGGTGACGTGCTCAACGACCGTGCGGAGGCTGGCGCGGACGGCGATCCAGACCTCCTGCAGGTGCTCGGCGTTGCCGCGGTACTCGATCGACTCGGGGGGGGTCGACTGGATGTGGGCGATCGGGCCCTCGACGGCGCGGACGATGTCGGCGATCGTCACCTCGTCCGCCGGCCGCGCCAGCCAGTAGCCGCCCTTGGCGCCGCGACGCGCCCGGACGATGCCGGCGTGCTTCAGCTCGAGCAGTATGTGCTCGAGGAACTGCAGCGGGATGTCCTGCGCCTCGGCGAGCTTCTCGCCCTTGACCGGGCCCTCTTCGGCGGCGGCCAGCTCGGCAGCCGCCCGCACCGCGTAGTCAGCCTTCGCAGAAACACGCATAGGGATCTAGTTAATCAGTCAGCCCGTCAGATCAGGCGCCAGCGCCGCGGCGCGAGCGGCCGCTTGCGCTTCGCGCTCACGCCGCCTGTGCAGCCAGCGAGGCGCGGCGAGGATGGAGCCGAGGCCGATCGCCGCCACCGCCGCGGCTATCGGCCAGACGGTGGGATCGCCCTTCTGGATCGTGACTATTCCGGAGCCGACCAGGACGAGGCCGAGGGCGGTGCGGATGAAGCCCTGCGGCGCCTTGTCGGAGAGCGCGGCGCCGATCACCACCCCGGGGACCGAGCCGATCAGGATGTTGGCGGCGAGGGTGAAATCGACGTTGCCGCCGATGATGTGGGCAATGCCGGCCGCCCAGAGCAGGATCGCGGCGTGGAAGACGTCGGTGCCGACCACCTTCTTCGGCGCCAACCGGTAGACGGCGATCAGCAGGATCGCGATCACCGTGCCCGAGCCGGCCGAGGTGATCCCGATCACGAAGCCGGTTGTGGCGCCGATCAGCACCGCGGCGACCTTGTGGCGGCGCTCGACCTCGAAGCGGTCGCGCTCGTCGACGAGGTTGCGCAGGATCAGCGCCCGGGCGAGGGTGATGATCCCGACCATCAGCAGGGTGCCGCCGAGCACCGCGTAGACCAGCGAGTCGAGCCGGTCTTCGCCGATCTGGTTCTCCAGCACCGAGACGATCGCCACCCCGGTCACCGCCGCCGGCACGCTGCCCAGGGCCAGCCACTTGACCAGCTCCATGTTCACCGTCTTCATCTTCAGATGGCGCCAGCCGCCAACCGTCTTGGTCACGGCCGAGTAGAAGATGTCGGTGCCGATCGCCGTCGTCGGCTGGATGCCGAAGATCAGGATCAGCAGCGGGGTCATCAGCGATCCACCGCCCATGCCGGTCATGCCGACGAGTACGCCGATTCCTAGTCCGAAGACGATGATTGCCGGGTCCATATGAGTTCCGCGCGGGTTGCTTATCGACTTTCCTGACCCTTTTGGTCAGGAGCGCGGAGTGCGCCAGGATACCAAGATGCCCACTGCAGAAGCCAAGGATTTCGCCGCCGGACGCGCATCGCCTGCCGCCGGCGCCTCGCTCTCGATCCGCGGCTTGTCCCACTCCTACGGCGAGCTGCGCACGATCGACCGGCTCGATCTGGAGGTCCCCGCACATGGGGTGCTCGGCCTGGTCGGTCCGTCGGGCTGCGGCAAGTCGACCCTGCTCGAGCTGATCGCCGGCCTGCAGGAACCGGAGCGGGGAGAGGTGGCGGTCGGCGGAAGGACCGGCGCTCCGGGCCGCCTCGCCGGCTGCGCCTTCATGCCCCAGCGCGACATGCTGCTGCCCTGGCTGAGGGCGATCGACAACGCGGCGCTGGCACTGCGCAACCGCGGCGTCCGCCGTGCCCAGGCCCGGCGCGAGGCGGGGCGGCTGTTCGAGCGCTTCGGCCTCGCCGGCTTCGAGCGCTCGACCCCCGCAGAGCTCTCCGGCGGAATGCGGCAACGGGTGGCCTTCCTGCGCACCCTCGTCGCCGGCAAGCCGGTGCTGGCGCTGGACGAGCCCTTCGCTTCGCTCGACGCGATCACCCGGGCCGAGATGCAGGAGTGGCTGGCCGCAGCGCTGAAGGCGGAGCCGCGCACGGTCGTCCTCGTCACCCATGACATCGAGGAGGCGCTCTACCTCTGCGACCGCGTCGCCGTGCTCTCGTCGCGGCCGGCCCGTCTTGTCGAGGACCTGGCAGCCGCCGCCCCACGGGCCGCCGACCGCGACGCCGCCGTCACCGACCCCGAGTTCGTCGCGACGCGCGAGCGGGCGATGCGCGCCCTCAGAGAGGGCGCAAAGTGAAGCGCTGGCTCCTCCCCGCCCTGCTGATCGCGGCGCTGATCGGCGCCTGGCAGCTGGCCGCAAGCAGCGGCGCGCTCGCCGATGTCCTCGGCCTCAAAAGCTTCCTCGTGCCCTCGCCCGTCGAAATCGCGGAATCGCTCTGGCGGGAAAGATCGCTGCTCGGTGAAAACGCCTGGGTCACGCTCAAGGAGATGCTGCTCGGCTTTGGCTGCGCGGTGATCGCCGGCGTCGGGTTCGCGGTGGCGCTGCACCTCTCGGAGACGCTGCGACGCACCTTCTACCCACCGATGGTCGCCTCGCAGGCGATCCCGATCCTCGCCATCGCCCCCATTCTCGTCGTCTGGTTTGGCTACGGGATCGGCCCGAAGCTGTGGATCATCGCCCTCGTCTGCTTCTTCCCGATCGCCGTCAACACGCTCGATGGCCTGCGCTCGTTCGACCCCGAGGCGCCGAAGATGATGCGCACCCTCGATGCGTCGCGCGCTCAGATCCTCTGGCGCGTGGAGGCGCCCGCCGCCCTGCCCTTCGCCTTCAGCGGTGCCAAGATCGCCGCCGCCGTCACCGGGATCGCCGCCGTCTTCGGTGAGTGGGCCGGCGCTGAATCCGGGCTCGGGGTCCTGATCAGGCAGGACAGCGCCCAGTTGCAGACGGCGCGGCTCTTCGCCGACGTGGTGCTGGTCTCGGCGATGGCCCTCGCCCTCTTCGCCCTGCTCGCCCTCGCAGAGCGTCGCGTCGTCACTTGGCGATAGAAAGGAGGGATGAAGCGCTCCCTCACCCCGGCGGTCGCTCTCGCCGTGGCCCTGCTCGCCCTGGCGCTCGGCCTCGCCGCCTGCGGCGAGAAGAGCGAGGATGTGAAGGGACAGCCGCAGCCCTTCAGCCTGACGCTCGATTTCTATCCCAACCCGGATCACGCCGGGATCTACATGGCGCAGAAGCTCGGCTACTTCAGGGAAGCCGGCCTCGACGTCGACATCCAGACGCCATCGGATCCCGCGGCGCCGATCAAGCTGGTCGGAGCCGGGCGCAGCGACCTGGCGATCTCCTATGAGCCCGAGGTGCTGCTGGCCCGCGAACAGGGCCTCGACGTGACCGCGGTCGGCGCCCTGGTCAACCGGCCGCTGACCTCGATGATCTGGCTGAGGAAATCGGGGGTCAAGGGGGTCGGCGGCCTGCGCGGCAAGACGATCGCCACCGCCGGCATCCCCTACCAGGACGCCTACCTGAAGACGATCCTCTCCCGGGTCAACCTCACTCCCTCCGACGTCAAAGCGGTCAACGTCGGCTTCGGCCTGCTGCCGGCGTTGGTCGGTGACAGCGCCCAGGCGATGCTGGGCGGCTTCAGCAACGTCGAGGGAGTCGATCTGAGGCTGCGCGGAGAAAACCCCGTCGTCACCCCGGTCGACGAGCTCGGCGTGCCCACCTACGACGAGCTGGTCCTGGTCGCCCAGGGCAAGCGGCTCGAGGAAGACCCGCAGGCGATCCGCCTCTTCCTCGCCGCATTGGCGCGGGGCACCGCAGCGGCCGCCGACGACCCTCAGGCAACGACCAAAGCGCTGCTGGAAGCCAACCCAGGCCTCGACCCGAAGCTGACCAAAGCCGAGGTCGCGGCGACGCTGCCGCTGCTCGACCCCGCCCGAGGCGGGCGCCCCTACGGCTACATGGACCCATCGCAGTGGCGCAAGTTCATCGGCTGGATGCGCGACAACGAGCTGATCTCGGCGCTGCCGCCAACCTCCAGCGTGCTCAGCAACGCCTACCTGCCGGGCGAGATCCCCGAATAGAGCGGCGAGCCTTCGCTCAGCAGGGCGGAGATCTTCTCCGCCGGCAGCGCCCGTGAGAAGAGGTGCCCCTGGGCGTAGTCGCAGCCGAGGCGGCTCAGCTCCGACAGCTGCGCCTCGTTCTCGACCCCCTCGGCGATGACGTCGAGCGAGAGGGCGCGGGCCATGCCGATGATCGCCTCGACGATCGCCGTGCGCTCCTGTTCGACCCCGAGAGCGTCGACGAAGGAGCGGTCGATCTTGAGCGCGTCGAAGGGGAAGCGGTTGAGGTAAGCGAGCGAGGAGTAGCCGGTGCCGAAGTCGTCGAGGACGAGGCCGACGCCGACCTCGCTCAGCGCCTCCAGGGTGGCGGTCGCCGTCGCCGACTCCTCGACCAGGACGCTCTCGGTGATCTCCAGCCGCAGGTGGACGGGATCGAGGCCGGCGCCGGAGAGGATCTCCTCGATCGAGGCGGCGAGGTCACGGTGGGTCACCTGGCGAGCGGAGAGGTTGACCGAGACGTCGAAGGGCCGCTGATCGGGCCGCAGCAGGTGCCACTCGAGGATCTGGCGGCAGGCACTTTCCTGCACCCAGCGGCCGATCGGCTCGATCAGGCCGCTGTCCTCGGCGATCGGGACGAAATCACCCGGGTCGAGCAGGCCGCGCTCGGGGTGGCGCCAGCGGACCAGCGCCTCGAGGCCGGTGATCTCGCCGCTGCGCAGGGCGATCAGCGGCTGGTAGTGAAGCTCCAGCTCTTCGCGCTCGAGCGCGCGGCGCAGCTCGCGCTCGGTCTCCAGCCGGCGCAGCGCCCCCGCCCGCATCTCGGCGTCGAAGAGCTCGCAGCGGGCGCGGCCGCGTTCCTTCGCCCTGTACATCGCGGCGTCGGCGTCACGGATCAGCAGGTCGGCGTCGATCGGCTCACGGGTCGACGGCCGCGCCACGGCGATGCCGACGCTGGCGCTGACGAAGTGCTCGACGCCCCCCATCGCGTAGGGCTCGGCGAAAGCAGCGGCGATGCGATCGGCGATCGCCACCGCCTCGTCCTCGTCGGCAAGGCGATCGACGAGGATGCCGAACTCGTCGCCGCCGAAGCGGGCGACGATGTCCCCCGGCCGCAGGTGCGCGCGCAGGCGCGGCGCCACCGCGCGCAGCAGCTCATCGCCGGCGTGGTGGCCCATGCTGTCGTTGATCAGCTTGAAGTTGTCGAGGTCGAGGAAGAGGATCCCGACCGGGGAGCCGGAGACCGTGCTGCGGGTGAGCGCGTCGGCGAGCGCGTCGACGAAGCTGAGCCGGTTGGGCAGGCCGGTCAGCGGGTCGTGCAGGACGCGGTGGCGCAGCGCCTCGTCGGTGGCGTGCCGCTCGAAGGCGTCGGCGAGAACGTTGGCCGAGGCCTGGACGAAGTGGACGTCCTGGGGGGTGAAGCGGTTGGGCTCGGTCGAGTGCACGTCGAGGACGCCGAAGGGCCGCGCCTTGCCGTCGATCACGACCGCGAGACTGCTGCGCACGCCCATCACCCGCAGCGCCGGCGGCATCGAGAAGCGGCGCTCCGAGGACCAGTCGTCGACGATCACGTGCAGGCCCGAGTCGAGCGCCGCGCCGGCGTGGGAGTCGCGCGCCGCCGAGGCGCGTCCGGAACCGACAACGCGGCCCTCGAGACCGGCGCGCAGCCCGAGGCGGCGGCCGTCGCGGCCGATCTCCCAGATGCAGGCAGCCTGCACGCCCTCGATCTCGGTCATCAGCGAGACCGCCTCGCCGATCAGCGGCTCGGGGTCGCCGTCCTTCAGCGCCCGCCCGCCGAGGCGGGCGACGGCTGCCTGCTGGGCGGCGGCTCGCTGCAGCTCCTGCTCGGCGATCTTGCGCTCGGTGATGTCGTAGAGGACGCCGTGCCAGACGGGGGTGCCGGCTTCGTCGGGCTCGAGCACCGCCTCGTCGAGGATCCAGACGGTGTCGCCGTCGCGGGTGACCATGCGGTAGTCGACCGGGGGCGGGTTGCGGGTGCCGATCGTCTTGCGGGTCTCCTGCGACAGCGCTCGCTCGCGATCCTCGGGGTGCAGCAGCTTCGCCCAGAGCTCCGGGTCGGCCAGCCACTCCTCCGGGGTGTAGCCAAGGATCTCCTCGATCTGGGGGCTGACGTAGCGCCAACGACCGTTCTCGCCGAGCTCGGAGGCGTAGACGATCGCGGGCAGGCGCTCAACCAGGCGGCGGTAGTCCTCGCCTCCCGCAGAGATCTGATCGAGGAACTCGTTGACTCGTTTGTCGGGCCAGCTTCCGCCCCGTTGCGAACTCTCCATTGCTGGCCTTATCGACGCCTGGCACGCGTCCTTGAGTTCGCATCCCGCTCACCCGCAGGGCAAGCCGCCTTCCCGGCCTACAGCCCGCCGCCAGCGCTGTCGACAGGGCGTCAGCGCCCATGGCTCCAGCACCAGAGGATCAGCTCTCCCGAAATGATAAAAACCGCCTTACTATGCGGTCGGTATTTTCCAAGCCGCTGGGAGGGGGACCCCGTGACCACACCTTTTGAAGATCAGCTCTTTCGCCATTCCGTCAGCCAGATTGCGGTACGGGCGGAGTGGCAGCAAAGCCTCCAACGGCTTGCCCAGACGTTCGTCGACCCGGGCGTGATCGAACAGCTGGTAAACGACAACTCCCAGATCATCTACGGGCGGCGCGGTACGGGCAAGACGCACATCCTCAAGTTCATCGAGCAGGGGATCGAAGAACGCGGGCAGGCCACCCGACTGGTGCTCTTCCTCGACATGCGCGTTCTCGGCAGCGGCTCGATCAATGCCGAAGAAGGGCGACCGCCGCACATTCGTGCAACCAGCATCCTGCGCGACGTTCTCGAGCAGATCCACGGCAAATTGCTCGCCTACATCACCGACCCCAAGGGAGACATCGAGGCCGGCGCGGTCGACGCGCTCGACAAACTGGTAAACGCAACCAAGAGAACCGTGCTGACGAACGAGGAGCTGGTCCAGGGGAAGGCACAGAGCAACTCGAAGGATGAGAGCGCCGGCCTGGAGCTGGCCCTATCCCTGCGTCCCGAGCTTCGCCTCAAGGCGGGCGATGCTTCCAACAATCAACAGCAGAGCACCCTCGAGCGCAGTGGACGACCTCAGCAGGCTCTCTATTACCAGGAGGTCGGCCAGGCCCTGAACGAGGTTCTCGAATGCTGCAAGATCGAGAACCTGACACTTCTCCTCGATGAGTGGACCGCGGTACCGATGGAGATCCAGCCGCTGCTGGCCGACTACTTGAAGAGGTGCTTTCTGGCCCACCCCTGCATCTGCCTCAAGGTCGCGTCGATTCGCCATCGCTCCCAGTTCCAGACCCAGATCGGCGATAACCGCGTCGGCTTCGAGGTCGGTGCCGACGTCGCCGCCACGCTCGAACTCGATGAGAACTTCGTCTTCGAGCGGGATCGAAAGAAAAGCCTCAACCTCTTTGCCGAGCTCCTGCACCGGCACCTTCAAACCGAGGCCGCGCAGCAGGCATCCGCACAGGATTATCTACAGGTGACATACGAAATCAACTCAGCTTCGGACCTGATCGAAAAGGTCTTCACCGGAGCGCCCGCGTTCACCGAACTCGTACGTGCCGGCGAGGGCATCCCACGCGATTTCATCCAGATCTTCTCGAAAGCCTTTTTCAACTCGGTGGGCGCCGGCGCCTCCAAGATCGACGCCGGCGCGGTTAGGGTCGCGGCAAACGAATGGTATGGAATCGACAAGTCCGAGAACCTCGACAGCGAAGAAGAGGAGCTCTTCAACCTGATCTCAGGACACGTGGTGGGCAAGCACAGGGTGACGAGCTTCGCGGTGCGCAAGCGGCAGGAACGCCATCGACTGATCTGCCAGCTCGTCGACCTGCGCCTGTTTCACCTCGTGCGACGGAATTGGATGCGCGACGAGGCCAACCCCGGAGATCGGTGGACGGTGTTCCGCATCGACTACGGCAGCTACGCCCCGTTGATGGGAACCAAACGGGCCCCGCGCCTTTGGTCACCAAACTCGAAATCGATCCAACTGCCGTCGATCGACAACTTCCTCAAGCACTTGCCGTCATAAGGCGGCGGCGAGGCGATCACAAAGCGGCGGTCCAGGCCGCGGCGAGCCCGCGGAAAGGCGCGTAGGGCGCGTAGAACTCCTCGACCTCCTCGACCGTGGCGCGGCGACCGAGGCGGGCCAGGCGGCCAACCAGCTTCATGTATATGAGGTCACCGGCGGGCAGCGAGTCGGGGTCGCCGCGACCGAAGAGGCCGAGGCACTGGACCGTCCAGGGACCGATCTCGCGCACGCTGAGCAGGCGCCGATCGGCCTCCGATTCGCTCGGGTTGCAGCGGCCGGCCGAGATGTCGCCGGCGATCGCGCGCAGGGCGATCGCGCGCTTCAGCGCCAGCCCCAGAGACTCGAGTTCGACCGGCGCCCGCCCGGCGATCAGGTCCGGGGTGGGCACGTCGCGCAGGCCGTCGCGGCCGGGCCCGAGGCGCAGGCCCCAGCGGCCGACCATGCGGCGCTGGATGCGGGCGGCGCGGCCGCTCTCGATCAGCTGCTTGACCACCGCCCAGGCCAGCGCCTCCCAGGGCCAGGGACGGCGGCGCGGGCGCAGGTAGGGGCGGCGGCGCAGCTGCGGCCCCAGCAGCGGGTCGCGACGGAAGCAGCGGTAGAACTCGCCAAGGTCGTCATCGACGCCGAGCGCGAAGCGCATTCGCTCCAGCGCGAGCTCCAGCTCGGCGGGCCCGGCCTCCCCCAGGGGAGCCCTGACTCCCGCCCCGGGCACCGCGATCGAACCGGGATCCAGCGGCTCCGCCCGCAGGACGACCCGCCCCTTCCCCGGCTCCCAGGCGCGGGTCAGCACCGGGCGGCCATCGACGTGCAGGAGGCGACTGGCGACGCCGTCCTCGATCCGCATCACCCCGTCCTCGCCGCCGTAGCGAGGCAGGCGGTAGGGCGACGGTGGGCTGACCTCTACCTCGCGGCAGGTCACCGCCCGAGCAGGTGCACGTCGACCAGGAAGGAGCGGCTGGCGACGACGTTGGTGGGGCGTTCGCGGCGCCTGGCGAGGCGCTTGGACGAGCGCCCGCGCGAGCCGACCGCGCTGACCGCGCGCACCGCGGCGACCGTTGCGGCGCCGGCCAGGACCCCGCCGGCGGCGGCAATCGCGGCGCTGCGCACCTCGCCACGCAGGACCGGCAGGGCCGGCTCTTCGTAGCTCTGCAGCACGCGCACCGAACCCTCGCTGCCGGGCTCGGCGTCCTCCTCGGCCACAACTTCGGCTTCGAGCTCAAAATCAGGCATCCGGATCGACTCTAGCGAGAGCATCTCCCGGCACCGGGCATGGACTGGGTAAACCCCGGAACGTGCGGGTATGGGAGGGACTCCTAGAGCGAGCGCTCGAAGATGCGGTACTTCTTGACCACCCTGCCGCCCATGCCTTCCATCGCCCGGTTCATCGGGCCGTTGGTCTCGAGGATCCAGCCCATCTCACCGCCCCCGATCTTGCCCGGCTGCGCGGCCGTCTCCAGGTGCTTGAGGTAGAGGCCGGCGGCGACGCCGCTGTGGCGGTAGTCGTGCTTGACGCCGAGGGCGAAGACGCGCAGCTGGTCGATCTTGGCCTTGCCGCGCAGGAACTTGAGCCAGCCGAAGGGCAGCAGCCGGCCGCCGAGCTTGGCCATCACCTGGTTGATGTCGGGCAGGGTGAGGGCGGCGCCGATCACCTCGCCGTCCTTCTCGGCCATGAAGGCCCAGTCCTCGTCGATCACCTGCTTCAGGTTCTTGGCCTGGAACTCGACCTCGGCGTCGGTGATCGGGACGAAGCCCCAGTTGTCGCCCCAGGCCTCGTTGTAGACGTCGGTGAAGCGGCGCACCTCGTCGACCATTTCGCGCTTGCGCAGGTTGCGGATCACGATCCCTTCGTCGTGCAGCGCCTTCTCCGCGGCCTCGTGGATGGAGGGGTCGAAGCGCTCGCCCTCCTTGAGGTCGCCGAACTGCAGTTCCCACATCTGCACGTCCATCGCCTTGGCAAAGCCCTCGGCCTCGATCAGCTCGCGGTAGTGGGGCGGGTGCCAGGGCTCGAGGATCATCGGCCGCCGGTCAAAACCATCGATGAGGATGCCGATCTCGTCGTTGGTGGTGAAGTCCATCGGGCCGAGGATGCGGCCGCGGCCCTTGCCCCGCGCCCACTCGCTGGCGGCGCCGAGCAGGGCGGCGGCGACCTCGGCGTCGTTGGCCGTCTCGAAGAAGCCGAACATCGCGTCGCTGCCGCCCTGGTACTCGTCCCAGCGGCGATCGACCTGGGCGCTGATGCGGCCGACCGCCTCGCCGTCCCGCTCAGCGAGGAAGAGCTCGACCTCGGCGTGCTCGAAGTAGGGGTTCTTCTCGCGGTTGAGGAACTCCATCCGCTCGAAGATCAGCGGCGCCACCCACTGCGGCTGATCGCGGTGCAGCCGGAACGGCACCTTGACGAAGCGCTTCAGCTCGCGTCGCGTCCTGACCGGCCGGATGGTCACGCTTGCCATGTGAGCCGGAACCTACACTCTGAGCGATGAGCGAGACAGCGAAGGCCCCCCTCGACGTCTTCGACAAGGCGCGCAACCACGACCGCCTCGAGCAGCTGGAAGCGGCCAAGCAGCACGACCTCCTCCCCTACTTCCGGCTGCTCACCTCGCAGGCCGGCCCGGTGGTCGAGATGGAGGGCCGCGAGACGATCATGCTCGGCTCGAACAACTACCTGGGGCTGACCGGCGACGAGCGGGTCAAGCAGGCGGCGCGCGAGGCGCTGGAGACCTACGGCACCGGGGTCACCGGCTCGCGGCTGCTCAACGGCACCACCCCCCTGCACGTCGATCTGGAGCGGGAGCTGGCCGAGTGGATGCGGGCCGAGGACGCGATCGTCTTCTCGACCGGCTACCAGGCCAACCTGGGAACGATCGGGACGATCCTCGGGCCCGGCGACACCGTGATCGTCGACTCCGGCGACCACGCCTCGATCCTCGATGGCTGCCGCCTCTCGGGCGCCAAGCTGCGTCCCTTCCGCCACAACCGCATGGACAAGCTGGAGAAGATGCTGCAGCGCGCCGCCGGCGACGGTGGAGGGGTCCTCGTCGTCGTCGACGGCGTCTTCTCGATGGAGGGCGACGTCTGCGACCTGCCACGGATCGTCGAGCTCTGCAAGGCCTACGGCGCCCGCCTGATGGTCGACGAGGCCCACGGCGCCGGCGTGCTCGGCGCCCGCGGCGCCGGGGCCTGCGAGCTGTTCGGGCTCGAGCACGAGGTGGACCTGCGGATGGGCACCTTCTCCAAGAGCCTCGCCTCCTGCGGTGGCTTCGTCGCCGGCCCCGCTGACGTGATCGAGTACCTGCGGATCGCCTCCCGCTCCTTCGTCTTCAGCGCCTCGGCCGTGCCCGCCGCGGTCGGCGCCGCCCTGGCGGCGTTGCGGGTGATCCGCGCCGACGGCCCGCGGCTCTTCGAGGCCCTGCTCGGCAACGCCGAGTACCTGCGCGAAGGGCTGCGCCAGCTGGGGCTGAAGGTGGTCGAGCCGGGCACGCTGCCTGACGGCACGATCGCGACCACGCCGGTCGTGCCGGTCGTCGTCGGCGACGACTGGCAGGCGGTGCTGCTCTGGAAGGCGCTCTTCGACGCCGGCCTCTACACCAACGTCGCGATTCACCCCGCGGTCCCCCCCGGCGGCGCCCTCCTCCGCACCAGCCTGATGGCGACCCACGAGCGCGAGCACCTCGACGGCGCGCTGGGAACGATCGCTCGGGTGATCGAGGACTTCCCCGATCTACCCCGCTCGGGGTAGTTTCGTCCTCGGCTGGAAAATGGCGGGACTTCGCCCGCCGCGAAAAAGATGCTCTTAGCGACTGCGGCGACGCGGCTTTGCTCCGGCCGGGGTTGACGCTCACCGCACCCAACGCATAGCTTGGCCCACGCGCCGATCGCATCCCGGGGCAGGGAAGCGAATGGTGGAGCACTCGACTCATCCAGGCCGGAATTTGCCTCCGGTGCGGCGCGCAGAGCTACCCAGTTAATGAACCCCGAAGGGAGGAGTCCCAGTGGACACAGCTTCGATCGCCCCTGCTCAGACGACCGCTTCCGCTATCCAGACCCCGCAGCACATGCAGGCGCTTGCCCGCGCCAACCGCGTGCGACTCGCGAGGGCGGAGCTGAAGCGCTCGATTGCCCGGGGGGACGTAGAAGCCTCTGACGTGGTCCGCGACTCCCCCTGGGAGACCGAGAGCATGACCCTGGCCGAGCTGCTGACCAGCCAGCGCCGCTGGGGCCGCACCCGCGCCCGCAAGTTCCTGCTCGGCCTCGCGCTCAACGAGAACAAGCGCATCGGCACCCTCACCTCCCGCCAGCGCGCCCTGCTCGCCAGCGAGCTGTCGACCAGAGAATCCATCCTGGTCTGACGCGACCGGCTGCCGTCAGACAAGGACGCAGGGAGCGTGGCGTGCTCTGCACGCGAGCGACCGAGGACGCCGTCTGACGGCAGCCGGTCGCGTCAGCCGCCGCCGAGGCGGCCGACCTTGAAGGAAAGCCCGCCGGACGCCCGCTGAAAGGCCCGGCGGGCGAAGAAAAAGGTGACGAGGAAGGCAACCGCTCCCACCCCCAGGCAGATCGCCAGGATCAGGCCGGCCAGGTAGAAGAGGCCGCCGACGACGAAAACGAAGACGGTGCCGGCGAGCAGGGTCGTGTGGGAGCGGTAGCCGGCGAAGTGCTCGCTCGCCGCCGTCGCCAGCCCGCCGAGGCCGGCCAGCACGACCCCGACTCCGAGCGCGGTCGGGTTCTTGCCGAAGATGCCGATCACCAGCATCACGATGCCGGCGAACACGGACAGCTCGGCCAGCGGGAAGTTGCCCCACGGCGCCGGTGGCCGCTCCTCCTTTTGCCTATCGGTCAACGGCCGCAAGCCGCGCGGATAACGGACATCCAGAGGAAACCTTGACCCGCCACCAGCCCATCAGCATCCCGAGTGGGCCGAGGCGCGGGCGCGAGTGCCAGTGCCCGCAGCCCGGCTCGCCGATGTCGGCGCGTGAGACCCGCAGCCACTTGTGCTCGGCGGGCGACGCCAGCATGCGGCGCAGGAGCTCGCGATTGCTGGTCTCGAGCTCGCCCTGCTCGCGCAATGCGAGGCGCGCGTCGGCGATCCGCTCCGCCAGCGCGTCGCGCACCCGCTCCAGCTCGTCGAGGCCGGCGATCCGCGGCTCGCTGAAGCGCGCGCGAACCCCGGTGTCGAGATCGAGCCGGGGGAAGGCCTCGGTGCAGAGGCGGGAGAGCTCGTGCTCGAGGCGGCCAATCTGGCGTCGCATCTCGGCGCGCGCAAGGCGCTCATCGCCTCCGACGCGAAGCGCTGTGAGCGTATCTCGATCGAGCAGATCCGGCATAAGCCCGAATCGAGTGTAGATCACCGGCTAGCGGCGTTCCTTAGCCCTGTATTACGAAGGCAAGAACGGCCAGGGGGCCGGCGGGCGCTAAGCCTCGAGCGCCGCGCAGGCGATCCAGAGCGCCTCGTCAACCGAGGCCTGCGGAACCCCCTTGACCTGGACGGCGGCGAGCGCGATGCGGCCGGCGGCCGGCTCAACGGCCCAGTCCGCCGCCGCTTCGCCAAAGAGCAGCGCCAGCGGCGCCCGTTCATCGGCGATCGTCAGCGTCCCCTGCGCCAGCTCGCCCGGTTTGCCTGGCAGCGCCTCCCCCGGGGCCGAGTCGCGGATGCAGAGGCGCCCCTGGAGCCGCTCGGCGTCGAAAGCCCGCAGGGCGACGCCGGTCTCGACCGTGGCGATGGTCAGCGCGTCGACGGGCATGCCGCGGCTGACGAACGCCCCGTCGTGGAGCCGGTCGAGGGCGAGCTGCTCGACCGGCGTGCGGGTGCGATCGGGGTCGAGGCCGATCTGGCGGAAGAAGACCCGGTAGGCCCAGGGGATCGGCCGCTCGCGCAGGTGGATCGCGTGGGAGCCGTAGAAGCGGTCGGACAGGGAGCGCAGGCGGCGCTGGACCGGCTCCGGGCTGCGCTGCGGACAGCCGTCGAGCTCGACCCAGGCGAGGCCGAGGCCGGGAAACTCGGCGGCGATGTGGGGCGCCACCCAGCCCTGCTCGGGCGCGGGCTCCCAGTCGAGCTCCGACCCGGTCGCGCCGGCGCCCGCCACCTCAGCCTCCCTCCACGGCGCGGGTCGCACCCAGCAGCTCGTCGACGTGAGCTTCGAGCTGAGGCGCGGACAGCTCGCCGACGCTGGCGTCCTGCAGGGTTCCGCCCGGATAGACGTAGGCGAAGGTGGGGCAGCCACCGACCCGGTAGAGGCTCGCGACGGCGCCGTCGCGGTCGTAGCCGACCGGCATCTTCCAGCCGCGCCGGCGGATCAGGTCGCGAACGGTGTCGCGATCGTCGCGCACGTCAAGTGAGAGGAAGCCCACCCGCCCACGGTAGCGCGCGTAGACCCTGCTGACCACGTCCTGCTGTTCGCTGCAGTTGCCGCCGCGCGAGAACCAGAAGGAGAGCACCAGCGGCCGCGAGAAGAAGTCGCAGACGCGGATGGCCCCCGGCGTCTGGACCCGGCAGGCGGGCGTGCGGCGAGCGTTCGCCGGGCAGGGCGTCTCGGAGGATTCGCAGTCGTCCTGGGCGATGTTGGCATCGCCTTCCAGCGAACCGGCTGCGAGCGGCACGGCGAACTCGGGCAACGACCAGCGGTGGGAGACCCGGTCGAGCCCGAGGGTGCCTTCGTCCTTGCTGCCGAGCGTGTTGATGACGGCAATCGCGATCACCGCGGCGAAGATCAAACCGACGACGAGCGAGTAGCGATCCCTCATCGCTCCTCGATCCAGACCAGCGCGGCGGGGAGCACGATCATTACCCCGAGCAGCGCCACCGCGAGATCGATCACGGTGACGAAGCCGAAGTCGCGCAGCATTCGAACGTCACTGGCGATCAGCACGGCGAAGCCGGCGGTCACCGTCACCGCGGAGGCGAGGACGGCGGGGCCGGTGCGGGCGTAGGCGGCGCGAAGGGCGTCAGCGAGGGCGAGGCCGCTGCCGCGCTCCTCGTGAAAGCGGGCGGAGAGGATGACGCTGAACTCGGTGGCGATCGCGATCGTCAGCGCACCCAGCGCGGCCGACATCGGGTTGAGCGGGATGCGGCTCAGCCACAGCACCAGGGCCGACCAGCCGGTGGCGAGCACGATCGGCGCCAGCGGCACCAGCGATCGCCGGAACGAGCGGTAGGCGACGAGCAGGACGAGCGCCACCGCGACCAAGCTCGCCAGGGTGAGCCAGTAGCGGCTGGCGGAGAGGTCGGAGGCGGCGGCAGCGGCAATCACCGGCAGGCCGGCGAGGCGGACCCTGACCCCCGCCGGCGGCCCGCCCGCTGCGCCGGGCTCGCCAATCTCACCCCGGACCCGGTCGATCAGGTCCTGCTGGGCCTCGAGCGACTGGGCGCGGATGCCGAAGCTGAGCAGCGCCGTGTGCCCCGGCAGGCCGGTCCGCGGGTCGATCGGTGCAACCTGTTCGAGGTCGTAGGCGGGAAGTTCGCGCAGGGTCGCGCGGAGATCCTCCTGCCTCAGCCGCTCGCCGTCCTTGCCGCTGGCGAGGAAGTCCGAAAGGGCGGGCCCGGGGCAGACTTCAGCCTCGAGACAGCTCGGGCGCGGGCCCGAGAAGCCGTTGGAGTCGAGGACGCGTTGCTTGAAGGCCGCCATCCACCGAATCGTCGCCGGATCGCTGAGGTCGGGGGCTTCGACGCTGACGTCGAGCTGGCCGGAGACGCCGGTCGCGTCCTGCAGCTGGTTGAGGTCGCGAACCTCGCGCAGGTCCTGCGGGGCGAGGGCGCGGATGTCGGAGACGGTGCCGATCTGAGTCCCCACCCCCCAGCCGACCAGGGCCAGGACCGCGCCGACGCCAAGCACCTGCTTGGGCTTGGCCAGGGCCAGGTCGAGCGAGCGAGCGCTGAACGACGCCAGCCGTGCCGCGGCTCGCTCCTGCAGCGGGCGCAGCGCCGGCGCGAAGGACAACTCGTCGGCCTCGCCGCGCAGGCTGAGCGCCGCAAGCCCGGCAACGAGCGCCAGGCCGAAGCCAATCGCGATCCCGGCGAGGAGGAGGAGTCCGAAGCCGCGCACCATCGGCGTCGGCGAGAGCTGCAGCGCGGCGAACCCGGCGGCGGTGGCGAGGGCGGCGACGGCGATCGTCGGCCCGCCCCGCGCAGCCGCCTGCCTCGCCGCCTCCACCCTCTCGGCGCCGGCGCAGACCGCCTCGTCGTAGCGAGCCTGGAGCTGGATCGTGTAGTCGACGACGAGGCCGATGAGGATCGGCATCACCGCGATCGAGGCCATCGTCAGCGCGCCGCCGAAGAGCCCGAGCAGGCCGAAGGTGATCGCCGCGGCAGCGAGGGCGATGGCGAGCGGCAGCAGGCGCAGTCGCGAGCGGAAGACCGCGAGCAGGGTCAGCGACATGACCAGGACGGCGAGCGCGAAGAGGACCAGCAGCGCGTCCTTCAGCGCCGCAGCCAGCCCCTCGAGCACCACCGGGGCGCCGGAGACCGTGTAGGTGCCGCGGTTCAGGGCGAAGCAGGCTTCGGGCTCGCCCTCCGAGCCGCAGACGCGCCGGGGGGTCGTTTCGTAGACAGCGGCACGAATCAACGCCAGGGCTCGGCTGCGTTCGGCTTCGCTGAGGTCAGGACGCAGTCGCACGACGATCTGCGCCGAGTGGCTGTTGGGAAAGAGGTAAGCGAGGCGTGCCTTCGGCGTGCCCCGCGAGCGCCGCAGGTCAAAGACGATCGTGGCGAGGAAGTCCGGGTTGCTGAAGCTCGGCGCGCTGGTGATCCCGTAGCGCGCCGCCACCGAGAGCAGGAATTCCCTCAGCTGCGCGGGCGGCACCCGCGCGGCCAGCCGTCGCAGCTGGCGGTCGATCTGGATCACCGCCTCGTTGAGGAAGGTCGCCGGCCCGACGACGAACTGGACCGGGTCCAGCTGCGCCAGCTCCGCGCAAGGCCCGGGGATCGATTTGGCCCCCTTTGGCAGCTTGCCCGAGAGGCATCCCTCCAGCCGCAGCAGGCGTTCCAGGTTCGAGCTCAGCACCAGTTCCTGCAGGTCCCCCTGCGCCAGCACCACCAGCGGTTCTTCGCCGAACACCTCCCGCACCCGCTGAGTGGCGCGGTAGCTCTCGGTGTCGGTATCGACGAGGGTGTCGGTGCCGGCGCTCGTCGGCAGCTGCGTCGCCACCGCGCCCGCCGCCACCGCGAGCACAGCCGACACGACCAGGACGACCCGCGCGTGGCGAACCGCCCAGGCAGCGACCCCGCTCAATCCATCGAGAGCGGACCGGATACGTCCGCGTTGAGGAACTGACTGACGAACCGGTTCTCGGAATCGAACAGTTCCTCCTTCGGGCCCGACTCGACGATCTTGCCGTTCCAGAGCACCGCGATGAAGTCGGAGACGCGCCGCGCCGTGTTGAGGTCGTGGCTGATCACCAGGTAGCAGCCGCCGTTCTCCTCGTGCACCTCACGGACCAGCTCGCAGAGCAGCGCCGTGCGCACCGGGTCAAGGCCGGAATCGGGCTCGTCGAACATCACGATCGCCGGTTCCAGCACCAGCGCCCGGGCGAAGCCGGCGCGCTTGCGCATGCCGCCCGAGAGCTCGTTCGGCATCTTGTAGATCGCCTCGCTCAGCCCCACCTCCTTGAGGCGGCGGTTGCAGATCTCGCCGATCTCTTCCTCGCTCTTGTCGGTGTGCTGGCGCAGCGGGAAGGCGGTGTTGTCGTAGATGTTCATCGAGCCGAAGAGGGCGCCGTCCTGGAAGAGCAGGCCGAACTTCTTGCGCACCTCGAAGAGTTCGTCGTCGGTCATGTTCGGGATCGATTCGCCGTGCACGAGCACGTCGCCCGAATCGGGGTAAAGCAGGCCGACGATGTGCTTGATCAGGACGCTCTTGCCGGTGCCCGAGGGGCCCAGCACCATCGAGATCTGATCCTCGGGCAGGCCGAGGTTGAGGCCGTTGAGGATGCGGGCGCGACCGAACTGCTTGACCAGGTCGATGATCTCGATCGCGTCCTCACCGCCGTGGTCGCGCTTGCGGCCGGTGTGGAAGCGGTAGGGATCGGTCTCGGCTGGGATCGACGCCGGGGATGACGAAGTCGCGGCCCATCACGGACCCGTCCTCGCTGATGTAGGGCCGCTCTGCTCATCCATGACATATCTATCAGCCTCCTATCGGCGCCCGCGGGTTGGCTCCCCAGAAGACCAGGGTGCCAAGCATCCCGATGATGTGAACCAAGACGATATTGAGAACCATCGACTTCGCGGTGGCGGTGCCGACCCCGACCGGGCCCCCCGACGCCGTGTAGCCGTAGTAGCAGCCGACCATGACTATGGCGGTCGCCATGAACATGCCCTTGATCAGGCTGAAGATCAGGTCGGGCGGGTTCTGGAACATCCAGAAGATCAGCAGGTAGCCACCCGAGGAGACGTCACCGATCTGCTGGACGACGGCCAGGTAGCTGGCGAAGTACATGATCCCGATCCCGACAAGGTACATGAAGGGGAAGGCGATCCAGGCGGCGAGCAGGCGGGTCGCGCAGAGGAAGGTGACGGGCGGCACGCCCATCACCTCGAGCGCGTCGATCTCGTCGGAGATCCGCATCGCGCCGAGCTCGGCGACGATCCCGGTGCCGACCTTGGCCGCCAGCATGTAGCCGAAGGCGTAGGGCATGATCTCGCGCAGGTCGCACCAGGCCGAGAAGACGCCGGCATAGGCGGGCGCGCCCTGGGCGCGCAGCAGGTAGGCCCCCTCGATCCCGCACTGCAGGCCGAGGATGAAGACGAGGCCCCAGATGATCAGGGCGGAGCCGAGGATCAGGATCCCGGCCTGGCGCAGGCTCTCGCCGAAGAAGCGCAGGACGCGGCCGCTGTAGACGAGGCCGGCGACGCGCGAGCCGAAGCGGGCGATCTCGCCGAAGGAGTCGAGCCAGCCGCGCGGGACCTCGAGCCAGGCGTTCATCGGATCGTCTGCAGCTCCGGGTTGGTGGCGAGCAGGGTCTGGGTGAAGGCGTAGTTGAAGGCGAAGACGCCCATGAAGGCGATCACCACCGCCTCGTTGACGGCGCGGCCGACGCCGGCGGCGCCGCCGGACGCAGTCATCCCCTTGTAGGAGCAGACGACGGCGATGATCGCGCCGAACAGCGTGCACTTGATCACCGAGCCCCAGAGGTCGGTGATCGAGGCGTTGGAGAAGAGGGTGGCGAAGAAGCCGCCGAGCGGCTGGTTGTAGAGCAGCTCGGTGATGATGCCGCCGCTGATCCCGAAGACCAGGGCGTAGATGTCGAGCAGGCCGGTGATCAGCATCAGCGCCAGGAAGCGCGGCACGACCAGGTTCTTGATCGGGTCGACGCCGAGCACCTGCAGGGCATCGAGCTCCTCGCGGATCTTGCGGGCGCCGAGGTCGGCGGTGATCGCGGTGCCGGCGACGCCGGCGACGACGACGGCGGTGACGAAGGGCGCGAACTCGCGGATCGAGGCGAGGACGAAGAAACCGCCGAGCCGGTCGAGGGCGCCGAAGAGCGAGAGGAAGTTGGCCGCCTGCAGGCCGGGCGCGCCGAAGCCGAAGGCCACGGTGGAGACCAGCAGCGGGAACCAGCAGAGCTGCAGGGCGAAGAGGAACTGGCCGATGAACTCCTCGCCATAGGGGTAAGGAGGCTTGACCGCGGAGACGAGCGTGCGAGCAGTGAGGATCATCATGTCCCCAACCTGTTCGAACAGCGACTTGGCGGGCAAGAATGCCCGGTTTACCGTGGATCTGACCATCTGCTCCTCCGGAGAGCGGCACCGCGTCCGACGGCACCCAACTCGGTCGACCGAGTCTATGCGATGCGCCAGCGGCCGACCGTTACACGACTGTTGAGATCGGGCAAGCCGGGTGGCGGCACACGACTGTTGAGATCGGGCTAACCCGGGTGGCGACCCCGGCGGCGAGCCCAGAGCCCGTGGTATGTTCCGGCCGCTTTGGGGGGGCATCGCATACACGCTTCGCATACCCGCATCGCGGGCTGGGATCGCGGCTGCCATCGCCGCCGCCCTGGCGCTCTCGATCGCGGCCTGCGGCGGTGAATCGTCCTCCGACGCGAACGAGCCGGCGGGGACCTACCGGGTCAAGGTGACCAAGCGCCAGCTTCCCGACCGAGCAGCGGCTCGGCCAGACCTCGCTGATGCGAGCTCGGCATCCGCAACAGCGGGCGACAAGACGATCCCGGCGCTGACCGTGAACGTCTCGATCGCCGGCAAGGAGGGCCAGGGCTCCACCCTTCCCTTCGCGATCCGCGACCCCGCAGCCGGAACTCGCCCAGCCGGACCGGCCGGTCTGGGTGCTCGCCGCGCATTACCCGAAATTCGCCGGCTCCTCGACTCCGGGCGGCGCCGAAACCTCCAACCAGAAGACCTACGACTTCGGCGCAGCTGAAGCCGGGCGCGACCGCGAACGTGGTCTGGAAGCTGAGCGCGGTGAAGAGCCGGCCACTACACCCTGCTCTACGCGATCGACGCCGGCCTCGGCGGCCAGGTCAAGGCGAAGACCGCCGGGGGAGTCGAACCCGGGGGCTCCTTCGCCGTGCGGATCAGCTCGGCGCCGCTCAACAAGGAAGTCACCGACCGCGGCGAAGTCGTCGAAAAGCTGGCACAGCGCTCCAAGTAGCTTTGTCCCCAATGGGACGGCGGGCCGCCTCGAGCATCCTCTGCGCGACGCTGGCGCTGGTCGCGCTGCCCGCCTGCGGCACGGCGCAGCAGCACGAGGAGGGCAGCGCAGCGGCGCGGCGGCCAGGCGGCGGCATCGCGCTGAAGCGGATCGGCAGCTTCGACAGCCCCACCTACGTCACCGCCGCGCCGGGCTTCCCCCAAGCTGCTCTTCGTGGTCGAGCAGGCCGGGCAGGGTCGAGGTCCTGCAGCGGCGGCCGCGAGCTGCGCCGTCCCTTCCTCGACATCAGGGGATTGGTCGGCGACGACGGCGGCGAGCGCGGCCTGCTCTCGATCGCCTTCCCACCCGACTACCCGCAGAGCGGGCGCCTCTACGTCTATTACACGGACGGCGAGGGCAACATCCGCGTCGACGAATTCCACCGCCGCAGCGCCGACCAGGCCGCCCGCGGCTCGCGCCGCGCGGTGATCGAGATCCCCCACCCGGTCAACGCCAACCACAACGGCGGCCAGCTGCAGTTCCTCGGTGACCTGCTCTATCTCGGCACGGGCGACGGCGGCTCCGGCGGCGACCCGCCCAACAACGCCCAGAACCAGCGAGAGCCTGCTGGGCAAGCTGCTGCGCATCGACCCCCGCCCCAGCGGCGGGCGCCCCTACTCGGTGCCGGCCGACAACCCCTTCGTCGGGGGCCCGGGACGCGACGAGATCTACAGCCTACGGCCTGCGCAACCCCTTCCGCTTCTCCTTCGACACGACTGACCGCGCGGCAGCCGCGGATCGCAATCGCCGACGTCGGCCAGAACCGCTTCGAGGAGCTCGACTACACGACGGTGGCCGCGGCGAGCGGCGCCAACTTCGGCTGGGACGCGCTTCGAGGGCTTCACCGCCCTACACCGAAGAAAGCGGCGGCACGCCCGACCCCGGCGGCACGACAAAGCCGATCCTGGCCTACAGCCACCGCCGCGACGGCGGCAGCTGCTCGATCATCGGCGGCTACGTGGTCCAGCGACCCGCGCCTCACCTCCCTGCGCGGCCGCTACGTCTACACCGACTTCTGCTCCGGCCAGCTGCGCAGCCTCGTCCCCCAGCTCGCGGCGAGCGAGCGACGACCGCCGCCTCGGCCTCGACGTCCGCATCCCCCACCAGCTTCGGCGAAGACGGCCGCGGCCGCGTCTACGTCGGCCTCCCAGGGAGGGCCCGTGTACCGGCTCGATCTCACGCTGAGCGGCAGCTGGGAGCGCCGTGCTATGCTGCGCCAGAATGTATCGGTACTTCTTGAGTATAAGAGGGTTTTATCGCACTGGCGGTAGCGCTCTCTGCCCTGCTGCTCGCCGCCGGCTGCGGCAGCAGCGGCAGCTCGGCCACCGATGCCGAGGGCAGCGAAGGCAGCAGTGAAGTCACCGTGCAAACCGGCTCGCTTTCGAAAGCGGAGTTCATCGAACGAGCCGATGCGATCTGCGAAAGCACCGGAGACAGTTCATCCCGCTCCTTCGAAGCCTTCAACAGGGAACACCCGGCCGGCTGAATCACCCGCCAGGAAGCTTTCCTGGCTCAACGAAGTGGTCGACACCGTTCTCATGCCGAATCTACGAGAAACAGATGGACCAAATGAGCTCCCTGGGGGCCCCCAGCGGCGACGAGGCGCAGATGGCGGCATTCTGTCAATGCGCTGCAAAGGCAGCTGGACGCGATACGCGACAACCCGACCCTCTTCGCCAAGACGATCACCCCCTTCGAGGCGGCTGAAGGCAAGGCGAGGCAATACGGCCTGACCGGGTGCGCTGAAAACCTCGAGCTGACGCGCGAAGCTGAAGTTGCGGCTACTCTTGGCTGACCAGCCAAAGGGCCGAGGAAGGGGGTTCCCAGTGGAGAGCGGTACTGCCGAGAAGAGCAGTCGAGGCGATCAACGCGTTCCAACGGCGCAAGCGCTGCCGCGCGCCGGATCACTTCGAGGTCCACAACCCGGCGACTGGAGGCCTAATCGCCACGATCGCGATCGACTCGCCCGAGGCCGTCGCCGAGACCGTCGCCCGCGTGCGCGCCAATCAGGCCGAGTGGGAGGCGATCGGAATCGAGGGTCGCTACCACTGGCTCGGCAAGCTGCGCGACTGGCTGCTCGACAACGCGGAGCGGGTTGCCGACACGATGCAGGCCGAAACCGGCAAGGTCCGCGGCGACACGGCGGCGGACCGGGCATCTACCTCACCGACCTGATCAACTTCTACGGGGCCAAGGCGGCTGAAGTTCATCGGCGACGAAAGCGTCCGCCCCCACTCGCCGCTGCTGGCGACGAAGAAGCTCAGCGTCCAGTACCGGCCATATCCCCGTGGTCGGCGTGATCAGCCCCTGGAACTTCCCTCTGGCGCTGGCGCTCGGCGACGCGATCCCCGCCCTGCAGGCAGGCGCCGCGGTCGTGGTCAAGCCGTCCGAGTTCACCCCGCTCGGCCTGACCGAGATCGTCAAGGCCTGGAAGGAGGAGATCGGCGCTCCCGACGTGCTTCGACTGCGTGCACGGAACCGGCGAGACCGGCGGCGCGCTGATCGACAACGTCGACTTCATCCAGTTCACCGGCTCCGATCGGACCGGCCGCAAGGTGATGGCGCGGGCGGCCGAGACGCTGACCCCGGTCAGCCTCGAGCTCGGCGGCAAGGACCCGATGATCGTGCTCGCCGACGCCGACCTCGATCGCGCCGCCAACGCCGCGGCCTGGGGCGGGATGATGCAACTCCGGCCAGGTCTGCATCTCGGTCGAGCGGATCTACGTCGAGGAGCCCGCCTACGACGAGTTCGTCGCCAAGCTGACCGCAGGAGGTCGGCGAGCTTGCGCCAGGGAGCCGACGGCAAGGGCTCCCGAAAAGGACGTCGGCGCGATGACCTCGCCGAACCAGGTCGGCGATCGTCGAGGATCACGTCAACGACGCGCTCGCCAGCGGCGCCAAGGCGCTGACCGGGGGCAAGAGGGTCGCAGGGCGCCGGCGACTACTTCGAGCCGACCGTCCTGGTCGACGTCGACCACTCGATGAAGGTGATGCGCGACGAGACCTTCGGCCCGGTGGTCGGGGTGATGAAGGTGCGCGACTCCGAGGAGGCCCTGCGGCTGGCCAACGACAGCCGCTACGGCCTCGCCGGCTCCGTCTTCGGCGAGAAGGAGCGGGCCGAGCGGGTCGCGCGCCGGGTCGAGGCCGGCGCGGTCAACGTCAACGACGTGATCGTCAACTACCTGACGATGGACGTGCCGATGGGCGGCTGGAAGGAGTCGGGGATCGGCTTCCGCCACGGCGAGCACGGGGATCAAGAAGTACTGCCGCACCGGAGTCGGTGATCGTGACCCGCTTCAGCGGCAAGCGCGAACCGACCTGGTACCCCTACACCAAGGCCCGCCGAGGCCTGATCGGACGGCGTCGCCGCAGGCCTTCAACGCCCGCGACATCAAGCGCCGCCTCGGCATGCGCGGCTGAGGCCGTGCGCGGGCTGCAGGGGAATTCGGCCTCCCCGGTAGCCTCTTCAGATTCATGGCCGAGCGTGACTTACATAGCCGCGACCACGCGAGCGCGTCGTCGTCTTCGACGGCGGCATGGGCGCGACCCTGGAGCAGTTCGAGCTGACCCAGGCGGACTACGGCGGCCTCGAGGGCAAGTGCCACGAGGCGCTGGTGCTGAACCGCCCGGACGTGATCGAGGGCGTCCACGCCTCGATGCTCGAGGCCGGCGCCGAGGTGGTCGAGACCGACAGCTTCCAGGGCTCGCGGCTGAAGCTCGAAGAGTGGGGCCTGGGCGAGCACACGCTCGAGATCAACGTCAAGGCCGCCGAGATCGCCCGCAAGGCAGCCGGCGAGGATCGCTTCGTCGCCGGCTCGATCGGGCCAACCGGCTTCCTGCCCGCCTCCACCGACCCGACCCTGGGGGACATCACCTTCGGCAAGCTGGTCGAGGTCTTCGCCGAGCAGGCGCAGGGGCTGGTCGAAGGCGGCGCCGACCTGATCATCATCGAGACCGCGCAGGACATCCTCGAGGTCAAGGCGGCGATCTTCGGCGCCCGCGAGGCGTTTGCCGAGACCGGCCGCACGCTGCCGATCCAGACCAGCGTCTCGCTTCTCCCCCAGGGCGGCAAGATGCTGCTCGGCACCGACATCCAGGCGGTGCTGACGACGCTGGCGCGCACTCGACGTCGACGTGATCGGGCTCAACTGCTCGACCGGGCCCGAGGACATGCGCGACGCGATCCGCTTCCTCGGCGAGACCAGCCCGCTGCCAGTGCACTGCATCCCCAACGCCGGCCTGCCGCTGCAGGGGCCCGACGGCGAGACGATCTTCCCCGAAGAGCCCGGAGCCGCTGGCGGCGACGCTGGGCGAGTTCGTCGAGCGCTACGGCGTCGGCATCGTCGGCGGCTGCTGCGGGACGACGCCGGAGCACATCGCCGCGATCCGCGAGCGGGTCGGCGGTCGCGTGCCGGCCGAGCGCCCGGGGCCGGGACCGATCGAGGTCTCCTCGATGATGACCTCCACCCCACTCGTGCAGGAGCCGCGACCGACCCTGGTCGGCGAGCGGGTCAACTCGCAGGGCTCGCGCAAGGCCAAGGAGCTGCTGCTCGCCGACGACTACGACGGCCTCGTCCAGGTCGCCGAAGACCAGGTCGAAGGCGGCGCGCACGTGCTCGACGTCTGCGTGGCGCTGACCGAGCGCTCCGACGAGGACGAGCAGATGAGCGCGGTCGTGAAGCGGGTCTCCCTGACCCAGCCGGCGCCGATCCAGGTCGACTCGACCGAACCGGAGGTGATTCGAAGGCGGCGCTGGAGACAGATCCCCGGGCGGGCGATCGTCAACTCGATCAACCTCGAGGCGGGGCGCGACAAGGCCGACGTCGTCGTGCCGCTGGCCAAGGCCCACGGGGCGGCGCTGATCGCCCTGACCATCGACGAGGTCGGGATGGCGAAGACGGCCGAGCGCAAGGTCGAGATCGCCAAGCGAATCCGCGAGATCGCCTGCGGCGAGCACGGCCTCGAGCCCGAGGCGCTGATCTTCGACGCGCTCACCTTCACCCTCACCACCGGTGACGACGGAGTGGAAGCCCTCGGCGGTGGAGACGATCGAGGGGATCCGCCGGATCAAGGCCGAGATCCCCGGGGTCAAGACCTCGCTCGGCGTCTCCAACGTCTCCTTCGGCGTCTCGCCACGACCGCGGGCGGTCCTCAACTCGGTCTTCCTCCACCACTGCGTCGAGGCCGGGCTGGACCTGGCGATGGTCAACCCGAACCACATCACGCCCTACAGCGAGATCTCCGACGAGGAGCGCGAGCTGACCGACGACCTCGTCTTCAACCGCCGCGATGACGCGCTGGAGCGCTTCATCTCCCACTTCGAGTCCAAGGGCGAGGAGGCGGAGGCCGAGGTCGCCGACCCGACCGCGGAGATGGAGCCCGAGCAAGCGCTGCACTGGCACATCCTGCGCCGCAAGAAGGACGGCGTCGAGGAGTGGATCGACCGCTCGGTCGAGAAGATCGGCGCCGTGCCGACGCTCAACAAAGTGCTGCTGCCGGCGATGAAGGAGGTCGGCGACAAGTTCGGCGCCGGCGAACTGATCCTGCCCTTCGTCCTGCAGTCGGCGGAAGTGATGAAGCGGGCCGTCGCCCAGCTGGAGAACTACCTGGACCGGATCGAGGGTCACACCAAGGGCAAGGTGGTGATCGCCACCGTCTTCGGCGACGTCCACGACATCGGCAAGTCGCTGGTCAACACGATCCTCACCAACAACGGCTACACGGTGATCGACCTCGGCAAGCAGGTCCCGATCGACACGATCATCGAGGCCGCGGTCGAAAACGAGGCCGATGCGATCGGCCTCTCCGCCCTGCTCGTCTCCACCTCCAAGCAGATGCCAGCCTGCATCCAGGAGCTGCACCAGCGCGGGCTCGAGTTCCCGGTGCTGATCGGAGGGGCGGCGATCAACCGCGACTTCGGCCGCCGCACGCTCTACCCCAAGGGCAAAGAGTCCGACGAGGTCTACGAGCCGGGGGTCTTCTACTGCAAGGACGCCTTCCAGGGGCTCGACACGATGGACGCGCTGGTCGACGAGCCGGCCCGCGAGGCGCTGGTCGAGCGGATCCGGGCCGAGGCCCAGCAGCTGCGCGAGAAGCCGGTGGAGGTCGATACGGGGCCGCCGACCAGCGACGACAGCGTCCGTTCGGCCGCCCGCACCGACGCGGCGATCCCCGAGCCGCCCTTCCTCGGCGCGCGCGAGATCGCGATCAACCTCGACGACGTCTTCCCCCACCTCGACCGTCACGTCCTCTTCAAGCTTCACTGGGGTGGCCGGGGCGTCAAGGGCGAGGCCTGGCGCGAGCTGGTCGAGGGCGGCGGCGAGGAGGAGGGATTCGCGCCGCGGCTGGAGCGGATGTGGCGCGAGCAGGACTACCTGCACCCGCGGGCTCGGCTCGGCTACTTCCCCTGCAACGCCGACGGCAACGAGCTGATCGTCTTCGACCCCGACGATCACGAGCGTGAGCTGGAGCGGCTCGTGTTCCCGCGCCAGCCCCGACATGTCCGCATCTGCCTGGCCGACTTCTTCCGTCCACTCGACGCTGGCGAGCGCGACGTGGTGGCGCTCCAGGGAGTGACGGTCGGGCCCGAGGTCACCGAGCTGATTGAGCGCCTGGAGAGCGAAGGCGAGTTCGCCGAGCAGCTCTTCGTCCACGGCCTCGGCGTGCAGGCCGCCGAGGGGCTGGCCGAGTGGCTGCACTCCGAGGTCCGCCGCGAGCTCGGCATCGGGCTCGACCAAGGCCGCCGTTACTCCTGGGGCTATCCGGCCTGCCCCGACCAGGCCGAGCACGAGAAGGTCTGGCGCCTGCTCGACCTCGAAGAGATTGGCATGACGCTCTCGGACGGCTACGCGGTGACACCAGAGCAGTCGACGGTGGCAATAGTTGCCCACCATCCACAGGCCGTCTACTTCGGCATGAAGTCGGGCTTCATTCCAGAGGACGGAGCGCCCGACGAGTTGATTGCCGGCACCGAGCGAGGCGGCGAACCGCTGCCAAGCGAGTCCGCAAAATAGGGAAATATCAACTGTATTTCACCTGTTTGGGCTGGAATCTTCGCTATTTGCGCTCTATGCTCTTTCAGCCATGCGGGTTCGTCCCGCAGGCATTGAGTTACGGTTAGCGCCGGGGTCCCTCCTCTCACTTGGGGGCCCCGGCGCGACATCCACGTGGGGAGAGCACCGGGGTCTGAGGTCAGCCGGGGGTGCGCGCAAATGCGCGGAGCGGGACGGAGCCGACCGGGCCCCGTCCCAGCACCGCTGCTCGTCCCCCCTGCTGACGACGTGGGGGGTCGACCTTTGGCTGATTGCCGTGCGTTCCGGCCTTGCCCCAGCCGGAAGTAAGGTTGCCCAACACCCCAGTCCTTTCGGTCAGCGCCCCTTCACTGCCTGGCTCCCACTCGTGGCCTCGGGTACGCATTGAATAACAGGCCGCCATTTTGCGGTCAAGAGGTACAGATTATTCACACCAATACACAATTTTCTGCACGAATTTGTCCGGCTTTTTGCCTGCAAATCCCAGCAAGACAGAGTTGCGCGCGCGCGCTTAGGCGAAAGCGAGTTCCCACCTGATGGACGCCCGTTAGCGGGGGGTCTGCTGCTTTTTCTTGCCCTTGCAGGAAGCCTGCAGAGCCGGGTGCAGCGTAACCAGCTTGCCGTTTTGGCCGGTGAATTTCGCCGTGGCGCGATTGGTGGAAGCGCAGAGGTTGGTCGAGTTGACGATAAGGCCCTTCTTACCGCCCTGCATGTGGAGCGTGAATTCACTGACCGGGGCATCGGGAATCTCTTCGAAGGTCGCGCGCAGACCACCGTTGGCGGAATCCACACGTCCGGCGAGGTCAATCTCGATTGGCAGTGAGGCGGGGCCCTTGAGCGCCATCACCAGGTCCGGCAGCGCGTGGTTGGATGAGCGCAGGTACACCGGGCCTTTCAAGGGCTCGTCGAGGAGTGGTGTCTTGGCCACGGCAAAGCCGTAGATAGAGCCCGCCGGGCAGGTCTTGGCAGCGAACTGCACCCGAGTACAGATCGTTTTGAAGTGGGAGTTCTCGATGAACTCCGAGCGAGGGAGGTTGACCGAGGTGGCGCCAATGTTTGCGCCGCCCGCAGGCATCCGCACCTTCGCAGTCAGCTTTGGATGGGCACCCCTATGGGTGGCACCAACGAGGCGAATGGCGAGCTTGGGCTTGAAGTCGAGCTTCGCGCAGTTGATCGCCTCGAAGGGTGAGCTCGGATGCGCCACGGCGCCCTGCGAGGAGATCACAGTCGCCTCGGTCGCCTTCGGCGCGCACGAGGTGGGATTCAGCGCAAAACCAGGGCGGTCCAGCTGGACGTTCAGGGTCCGGTATCCGATCGGAATCCCTTCGATCAGCTGCGGGAGCGGGTCTGTTTTCGCCGTGGCCTGAGCGGTAACCGGATCGACATAGATGGCGGAGCGAACCACTTCGTCACCGAAGTCAAATGGGCCGGCCTGCTTTGGAACGACGGCGACGATGCTGAGCGGGGCGCCCTTGTACGGGCCAGAGAGATAGACGGCCGTGGGACGCTTGCCCGGCTGGGGCACCCACAGTGGCGCCGGCCCCGCCCCCACCGCGGCCACGACTTTGCCGATCCGCGAATCCGCCGGGCAGGCGCCGGTCTCAGCGCTCTGCCCCAAGCAGCGAGCGACGCCGGCGAAGGTGGCGGCAAAGCCCTTTGGAACCGTGATGTCGAAGGATGCGGGGTTCTGTTCACCGTCTTCACGGGTCAGCGTGAACGAGAACTGCGAGTGCCGGCCCGCGGCCGGATCGACCGTCCCGGCGGAGAGCTTTGGATTGAAGCCGCCGGTGCTGCAGCCTTCGTCGATCGTCATCGGCGTATCGCCGACGACGGCGGGGCCAGCCGACCAGGGAATGAATTCGTAGTGCGTGGAGTAGGTGCCGCAGGCCTGGGGGTTGGCGATGGGGGCTCGGAACCCCGACTTGAACAGCAGCTTCACTTCGCGCACAGGGGCCTGGGGAGCATCGAGGACGATCGATTCGATCTGGCCGCTGGCGCGATCGACGTGAAGCTGGCCCGGCAGCTTCACGTGGGCGCCGAGATCGTCGGCCACCACCCAGATCCGGAAGGGATTGCCGGGTTCGGGCTCGCGCAGGTAGATCGCGCCCTTCATTCGCCGGGGCAGAGCCGCTATGTCGAATTCGGTGTCGGCGAGCTTGGACGCATCGGGACATTCAGAGTTGACGCGTTCCTTGAAATGGACCTGCGCCGCGCTGCAGACGCCAAGGCCATCGCCGACGGAAGGGTTGGTTGCCAGCCCCTTCGGCAGGGCGATCTTGATGTCACGCATCTGGGCTGGTTCGAGGACTTTGACGCCGTCGGAGGCCGGGAGCCGGATCGTGATGTCGAGCCCGGTCGGCGCGGCGGCACGACGACTGGTCGGCTCCACGGTCAGGTCTGGACCGAAGGGCAGGCGGTTGCAGCCGCTGATCTCGGGAAAGGAGGCTGACTTGAGAGCGAAGCGATCGGGTTCGAGCCAGCTCGAGGCACCGACCCTCATCGAGAGCGGCACTCCGCAGCGGGTCGGGTTGGTCAAGAAGGGCAAGGCCCGCGAGCCGGGGGGGCGCGCCGGGGACGCCTTGCAACCCAGGAAAGCCTCGCTCGGCGTGCAGCGTTCTTCGTCATGGCTTTTGTCGGACGGGACGCCCCAGGTGGTGGCTTCAGACCTGATCAGCGTCGCTTCGGTCGGTGGCGTCGGTTATTTCAAGATCGAGGCCATAGTCATCCTCGGAACGCAACGTTGCATCGATGTAGACGGGGAAGATGCCGGCGATGAAGCCGAGGCGAGCGACGACATCACCACCTGGGGGCTGCATCATGTAGATCGGCTCCAGGAAGGTGTCTCTGAGCTGGTAGGCGAAGACGTTGGTGAGGCCGACCTGGGAGCCGTTGGGACAGCCACCCCCAGCCTGGTTGAAGGTGGCGAGCTCTTCGACCGTGCACTGCTGGGGAACCCCCAGCACGTTGGGGTCGCCGATCAGCCCCGGAGGCAGTTCGATCCGCACGTCACGGGTTGGCGCGTATGCGTTCTTCAGGCCAAAGGCGTTCGGCTGGCTTTTCGGGTCCTTGCTGATCTCGAAGGTAAAATGGAGATCCGGATGCGCACCCGCCTGAGCCGTTGAAAGCGCTGCTTCAAGCGATTCGACGCCGAAGCACTTCGACCGCGGAGTGAGTTCGCAGGGAGGTTCGGCGGCATCGGCGGAGGCGGCGAAGGCGAGAGCAGCCAGGGCGGATATCGCCAGCAGCGTCGCGCGGCGGATCATCGGGACGCCCTCCGGTTTGCGTGCGCTTGGTGCTTGTGGGGTGACTTGCGCTTTTGGTGTGACTTCACGCAACGACCCTTGACCCGATGCTTGCCCTTGGCGCAGCGGCGGGCGCTTTTCTTCTGCACGTTGCCGTTACCCGAGCCGGTGCTCGCCGGAATCGGCAGCACCGGTGGCCGGGTACCTTCTCCCTGGCACGCGTCTCCCTGGCAGGGCGCTGAGGCCACCGGGTCGGGCACACCACCTTCGACACGAGCGTCGTAGATGGAGAGGCTGCCGAGGACGTCGGCGCCGACCAGCTTCTGCTGCGTCGCAAAGAAGACGTCGTGGCCATTGGCGGTCATGCCATAGAGGTAGCTGGGCTTTTCGCCCTGGCCGGAGGAGATCAGGGCGAGGCAGCCGCCAGCGCCCACGCACCCTCCGACCCCTTGCGCCTTCCACTCGTAGACGTCGAGGGCATCGTTGGCGTCTTCGGGCAGCAGACGATCGGGGCTCTCGAAGAAGACGGTGCCACCGTCGTCGGTGACGTTGGTGATCAGCGTGCTGGCCCGGGTGACACCAGCGGCTTTGGTCGTCTGCAGCATGGCGTCGGCGCTCGCCGGCGCACCGGTGGGATCGCAGGAGGGGCAGACCAGCTGCTCGCCGGGCGGCGCGGTGGGGTCGTAGCGGTAGATCTCCGAGCGCCCCCCGTTGTCGTAGGAGGTCAGCTGCGCGTGCGACTGGAAGACGAAGACGCCGCCGTTGGGGGTGCTGCGGGTGGGAGAGTCGTCGCGCCCGATGTTGGCCCCAACGCTGACGCCACTGGTCCAGCGCAGCAGGTTCGTGAAGGCATTGCCGTCGAAGCTTTCGAAGTCCTTTGGATCGAGCACCCCAATCGAGCTGGTCACCCCTTCGTCCCAGGCGTAGAGATGGGCTCCTTCGGCGGCGAAGAAGACATGGGAGCCATCGGGCGAGACGTTGATGAAGATCGCGCCGTTGGCAATTTCGACCGGCGCGTGCGCTCCCGCCCCGGCGCAGGAGCCCGCCCCGACATCACAGGCGAAGAGCTTGCCCGGCGTGGCGCCATCGCCCACGCTCGCGTAGAAGACCCTGCCGCCGTCTTCGGAGATACCGCCGAACGCGTTCGGCGCCGTCGCCACCTCGAAGGTTTCGCCGCCGCGATGCAAGTAGAGGCTGCCGCCAACGCGGAAGGCAACCGCGGAGCCGTCTTCGCTTGCGCCTACGTAGGTGGCGTCTTCGCCGGCGCCAAAGGCGTCCCCGCCGGGTTTGACCGAGATCACCTCGGCGCTGGCAGCTCCCGTCGCGCGGTCATATATCGCCAGAGTGCCGCTGGGCGCCGCCTGGCTCTCGAGATGGGATTTGGAGAAGAAGACGATGTGGGCGCCGCCGGGGCTGACGAAGCGGCTTACGGCTTCCGGATCCGGGCTTGGCGACAGGCTGCCCCGTCCCACGGCTTCAAACCCCGCGGAGGAGAGCACGTAGTTGCCGGTCGCAAGGCCCCCTCCCACGTCATCGGAGTTATTGACGGACCAGAGCCAATAATCCTGGTCTGCGGCAACTCCGTGCTGAGCCGGGCCATTGCCCCCCGCCTGGGAGAAGGAGGGACCGAAGAGCTCACTCCGCCATCCACCCGCCGGATGAGGGCCTTCTCCGCTCGACCGCTCGACCCGGTATCCATCAGTGCGCCCATTCCCTTCGAAGCCCGGCAGCGTGCCGCTGGTGAAGAAGGCGACGCTGTCGCCAGCGTCCTCGCCGCGCGGCCTGACAAGCCAATTGTTGAAAATTTCCCCCGGAGTGCCAGGCCCAATTGCCCCGGGTTGCGCACCCCGTGTTTCAGCCGGGGTGACAAGCTCGTAGGCACGGCAGTCGGGCAGATTGGCAGACAGCCCCGTGCGGTATGCGGAGTTGAGACAGGCTTCCCCGGGGCGACGGACCGAGGTGAGCAGGGTTTGGTCGGGACCGCTCACCGTCTTTGCTTCATTTTCGACGACGATGTGGAAGTGGTATTCGGTCCCTTCGGCGAGCCCGGTCAACAATGCCTGGATCGCCACGGATCCATCTCCCGGGGCCAGCTCCGTGACCGGCGTGCCCTGACCATAGGCATCGCTCGTCCCGTACTCAAAGTGGTAGTGGGTATTCAGGCCAGAAGGGTCTATCTTCGCTCGCAGGTTCGCTTCGTCATAGAGAACCGGCAGGGCGGATTCGATCGAGAGCACGGGTGGTCCAAAGAGCCAAGCCTCGCCCTCGCTTTCGCCGAATTTGTTTTTGGCGAGAAGGCGGAAGCGGTAGCGCCCTTCGGGGTCGAGGCCGCTGACGTCAGCGTGAACCGGGACGGGTTCCGTGCCGCGACCGATCGACGGTGGGCTCTCGGCGCACGGCACAGAGATCGCCCCCGTAAAAGCTTTCCCGTTGCCAAGATAATCGGCGTTGGAGAGATATTCGAACTTACATTCGCTGAGTTCAAAGCCACGCGGATCGACCGTTCCGTTGAGGGTTGCGTTCCCCGCACCCAACCCACTGGCGATGCCGGTGACGGCGATCGGGGGTTCACCGTAGGCAAGGGGCCCGAAAGCCCAGAGGTCGGGGGTGCCAGCTTTGGGCTCGTCATAAGCCACGTAGGCGTTGCCCCTGTTCGGACTGGTGGCACCGTTGTCAACCGCGATGCCGAAGCTACCACCACTGGTTTGGAATTCGCCAAACTCGGCGACGAAGGCGCCCGACGCGTCGTATTCTTCGGCGACGCCGCGGTCGAATCTGAAAGTGAGGAAGTGACCGTTGGACTGGTTGACCGCCACGGCGCCTGGGGAGCCCCCAAACGGACCCTTGAAGCCCCCGGAACCGGTGGCGCGAGCAAGGACCTCGGTACCGCTGGGGTTGAGGATCAGGACCTTTCCAAGCGGTTCAGACAGGTAGACATTTCCATTGAGCCCATAGATCGCGATGCTTCCTATGCCATTGATCCCCAGGGCACAGCCGAAGCAAGGGTTGAGGAGCTGGGACCCTGAGGCGGCTGAGCCCAGTTCGATTACCTGACCGCCCAGATTGGCGGCAAAAACATGGTCATTGGCCGGATTAACGCCAAGCGACCACAGCGGGGTTCCGGGATTGAGGAAGCTTTCCCCCGTGGCCACGGTCACGGGACCGCTGTATTGGGTTCCGTTCTGGGGCGGATAGGAGGACGGCGCGAAGAACTGGACCTTTTCCGCTTCACGGTTGCTGCTTAGATTTCTATTGATCAGCACGTAGACTCGGCCGGTGGAATCGACGGCCAATTCGGCCGAAGGTGAGGTCGGAATCCCTTTTCCCGTCGGCCCAACTGCGATCTCACTGCCGGTCGGACCGTAAACGTGGATCAGCGGCCCCGCAGCCACGTAGACGTCACCCGCGGAATCGACCGCGACGGCCTGGGCGGTTGGCAAGGCGTGAGACAGATCCGACCGCGGCGGCCGGCTTGGCGCCGCCAGAGGGCCGAAGGCAAGCAGTTCCGTGCCGGGGCCGGGGCCGGCCGTGGTGTAGATCGTGCCATCGGGTGAACCACCGGACCGATCGACGGCGAGCGCCGTGGGCTCTGAGTCCCCCAGCGAACCGCCGCCGCCGAACTGGTCGAGAAATTCCCCACTTGCATCAAACTCGTCGATGGCTTTGTGGGCGTCGTCGTAGACGAGGAAGTGCCCGGCGGTGCAGGCCTGCTCGGCGACGGAAGAGCATTTGCCTTCCGCGTTCGCATTTCCAGGATCGACCGCGACATAGGCGCCTTTGGCCCCGAAGCCGAAGTCTTCTCCGGCCCCCGGCCCATCGATCGTCTTGCGCAGATCCAGCGACTTGAAGTCCGCTCCGCCGAGGACCTTGACCTGATTTTCAGCGGCGTCGGTGACGAAGAGGTAGTGATCGCCGCCAGCCGTCGTGTAGGCGGCATTGCCGGTCGCGGCGTCGAGGACGCCCTCGCCGATGTAGCCGCTGAACCCCTTGGTTTCGGTGGCGACGTAGACGAAGGAGCCAGCCCCTTCCAGGTTGGCGCCATCGCCAATGACCTGACTGACGTTGGTATTGGCGAGGGTGCCGGTGAAGGTGACGAGATGATCCCATTCATCCGCGCTCAGGCCCTGCGTAACCGAGACGTTGCCGGCCCCGATCGTACTCAGGGCTTCGAGCTGAGCCTGCACCGCGGCGTGGCCGGCTTTGGCCGGAATCGCGGCGGTGGTCTGGCCTTCGAAGGTGAGCCGGTAGGTGCCGCCGGTGACATTGAATGGGTAGATCCGCTGCACCTCGTCGGCGATTTCCGAGGTCCCCGGGTTGCCGTCGGCATCGAAGGTCGCGATGCGGTTGCCCTCGGCGACGTAGAGACGATCGTCGGTGGGATCGACCGAAATCCCGCCCGCGTTGCCACTGGCGTCAACCGTGACCGGGGGTTCATAGCTCGGTGCGCCGGCAAACGGATAGGCCGTCGGGTGGTACTTGACGACGTTGCCCGTCGTCACCTCCACGGCATAGAGATTGCCTTTGCCGTCGACCGCAAGCCCGCAGGGCTGATTGACGTTCGAAATCGAGGTCACTTCGACATGGCCTGGATCGAAGACCTTGATCTTCGACTCGCCGGCGCTGGCGACGTAGACGTCGCCCTGCGAGTCGACGGCAGCGCCGCAAGCGTGATTGAAGCCGCCGATGTCGAGGGCGGCGCTGCGTGCGTGCGTCGGGGGGCCGGCCAGGGCGGCGGGCGCCAGGGCAAGACTGAGCACGAGCCCGAGGAGCCCCAGCGCAGACCGAACGCGGCTCGCACCTCTGGACAAAGCGCCGTCTCGCTGAATGCAGCTACTCATCCTCCCCTCCCTAGCTCGCTCTCAAAACCGTGCACGGACTCCAGGTCAGGCCTCCCCTTGGGCCCCCGCCGACCGCTGCCGGCAGGGGCTGACCAAGGGAGTCCGGGCCTTCGAAATGGCCCGGGGCCAAAACTACGATTCGGGTGCTGTGACCGCCCATCCGCCAGCGGCACGGCCGCCAAAGCCAGTCGTGGCGGAGACCACCGCGCCGTTAACGGCGGCTCCTACCTGACCAGGGTTGTTGGGAAGGGTGACCGAGGTGGGAGACCCGAGCACACCCGGGAAAACGCAGAGATAACCGGGATCGGCCTCGGGGTTTTCGGCACTCGCGTCGGGCGCGACACCGTCGTTGCAGAGTGCTTCGAGTTCTTCCCGCGCTTCGATTTCTTCCGGTTCTTCTCCCGCGTGCGCCACCGGGAACCTGATCACGTGCGCTTCGTCAAGTGGCGCCGCGAGCGGGATCGTGAAGGAGATCGACGCGGAGAAGCTCGTCGCGTCGGTTGCGCCTCCGCCCCAAATCCCGGTCTCGGTCTCGCCCGGAGGAAGAACGCCACCGGCAGTCCACGGCGACCCTTCGTCCCCTTGCGGACCTCCGGGGCCGATCGGACCAGCAGGGCCAACCGGGCCAGCAGGTCCGGCGGCGCCATCCTTGCCCGCCGGTCCCGGCAAGCCCTGTGCGCCGGTTGCTCCCTTTGGACCCTTTGGACCCTTGGGACCTCTCTTGGACTTCGAGGCCGTGGCCTGGCCCGAGCTAGGGCTGCTGGCGGCGTACGCACCGCCGATCATGGCAAACACAAGCGCCGCCACCGAAATCACGCCTGGTATCCCAAAGCGACTTCTGAATATCGAGAACATCGGCTGCTATTCCTCCCTTGACAAGGCCGGCGCCCCGGCGGGAAGCGCAAACCTCACGAACCACGGGCTTCACGCGTCCCACTCTTCCCAATCCCCCGGCGCCAGCTGTTAGCTGGTCGCTGCGAGTTTAGAGTACCCATATGTACTTGTCAAGTACCCCATGCGTCTCGGTTGCGCAACGCGAGCGCCCCGGTTACCCGGGGCGCTCGCGTTATCAACACTGGTGCTAGACGGCGACTGCTATTTGGCGCCGAATATTTTTTCTAACGGTTCGTATAACGCAGTCCATTCAGAGGTGGACGGGCAGAGGAACCCGCTCACCACGGGGATCGACAGTTTGGTGGCAGTGAACATGCCGTTGCCAGCCGTTGCCGATGATCCTTCAATGGTGAATGGTTTGACTTCTTTGCCTCCGTAGACGCAGTGCAGGAAACCACTGCACAGCACTAACACTTCGGCGTTTAAGGCAATAGCCGTTCCTTTGTTGGGAGCGGTCCTTAACACGTCGAACGTCGGGTTTTTCAGCGTTGTGACTTCGCAGTTGTGGGTTTTGTTTTCGCCTTGCCCACAGCCAGTCCAAGTCAATGAAGTAACGGTCGCAACCTGAGCTGTCGGCGCCGTACCTAACGCTCCGACAGTCGCCTGGGCTAACGACGATAAGCAGCGAACATCGAGGATGTTCGTGTGCAGCAGCGGTTCCCCAACGGTCACCATGTGAATGGCTTTCACCTGGTTCCCGGAGGCACAGACTTCTTCATTGACTTTACACAGAGCCGTCGATTCGCTGGCCATCGCCGAGCTGGCGCCGACGAGCGCCATGGCGGCTACCGCAACAAGCGCGGTGAGGCCGAACATCTTGATGAGTCTCACTTGGTCTCACTTTCCGGCAGGTGTCCCCTGCCCTTGACATTGCGCCCGGAAAATCGGGCGAAGATTGGATATCCGGTTGGGATCGGCTGGTCAAGAAAGTAGAAGCATTTGAGCCGACGACCGTGCGCAGATGCCCCCATTCGGCCATATATACCCTGCAAACGGCGGGAAGCGGATTTTGCGAACGCGCGGATCCGTGCGGTGCACCAATCCGTGCACAGAGGAATTCAGGTGATCAACAGGGAGGCGTGCAAACCGCCGATGATGGCTTTGGCCAAGGCCGGATCCTCGCCACCCAGCCGGAGGCGCTCAAGCCGACCCTCGAGGATGGCCTCCACCCATGAGCCGACGGTCCCCAGAGCCCAGGTTTGGGGCTCTTGCTCGAGGCGGGATACACACGAGACGACATCGCCACCGTCGATCTCGACGTGGACGCCGGCAAGGCGAGTCTTCGACGGACCGCCCGCTGTCCCACCCGTGTCAACCGCGAACAGGCAGGCGCCGGAGCGGTTGACCTCGAGGTCGACGAGGGGCACGGCCAAGAGGAACGCCGCCTCTATGTCGATGCGAGTGAGCGGTTCAGTTACCTCGGCAAAGTGTTCGCACTCACAGCGGCCCGCCGCGACGAGGGGGCCCACCGCCTGGCGGGTCCAGTCGGTAACCGCGAAGGGCTTTGCGCCCCTGTCACCGTTCGGGCTCGCTTCAACCTGGCGCGCCGCTCGCATCGCCGAGAGGCGCCGCTCCAGTGCCGGGTAGCTGAGGTCGGTGATGACGCTGCTGAGCTCTGTCAGGGAGAGGGGCCGCGCCGCCAGCGCGCGCAGCATGGTGGACCCCCAGGCGCCGATCAAGGATCTGATCGCACCCTTTGCCGGCTCACTGCCGAGCGCGATCGGGCCCTGGGGCGCCCGCGCCAGCCAGGTCTCGACGACGTCGGCGACGGCGAGCACCCCCCTGCCCGCCTCGGTCAGCTCGTTTTCCACGGTGTAGGGCATGCCTCCTCGCACCTGCCGTTCGAGCGCACCGATGCCCCGCAGGTTGCCAACCTGTCCGCGCATCGTCGTCTGTGCTGCGCCGCCGATCCGTTCGCGCAGGTCGGGCAGGCGCAGCGGCCCGTCGAGGTGCGCGCGCAGAATCGGAACGCTCAGTGGCCCCGCGATCAATGAGAGCACCGTTCCGCCAGCTCGGACCCGCGCAGGGGGCAATGTGCTGTCGGCTTGCATAGTCAGGGCCTATTGGCTAATCAAAAAAAATCTTTTACTAAATCGCCGTCAGCCTCAGGACCCTATTGGAAACGGCAGTCGTGCGCCGTTGTCAGGCCCAAGCTTGACAATGCAGACGGTTGTCTGCGGTCATCCGATTCGCAGGGATGGCGTGCTAGCTGGAGACGCGCTCGCCGAGAGTCTGCAGCATCTCCTCGACCCGGACGAACTTGACCCGGGGGCGGCCGTGGGGCTCGCCGCGGCCAACCTCGGCCTGGTCGATCGCCTGCCAGTCCTCGAAGCTGACGTAGCGAATGCCGCGCTCGGCGAGCAGGGCCTCGACGGCGGCGGGATCGGGGCTCTCGGGGCTGAGCAGGGCCTGTGACTCGATATCGGCGAGCAGGTGCTGGACCGTCTCCAGCGCGTCCTTCTTGTTGGTGCCGATCACGCCCGAGGGGCCCCGCTTGATCCAGCCAGCGGTGTAGTGGCCGACCTTGTGGCCCGAGTCGTGGGAGTCGAGCACGCGACCGCCCTCGTTGAGGATCAGGCCGCGCTTCTCGTCGAAGGGGACGCCCTCGATCGGAATGCCGGTGTAGCCGACCGAGCGCAGCACCAGGCCGCACTCGAGCTCTTCGCGCTCGCCGGTGTCCTTGGCGCGCAGCGTGCCCCCTTCCTCGACCAGCTCGTTGCGGCCGATCACGATCTTCTCCACCCTGCCGTCGCCCTGGATCTCGACCGGCGAGGCGAGGAAGCGCAGCACGATCCGCTGCCGCTTGCCCTCCGGAGTGCGCCGGGAGAACTCGCGCAGGGTCTCGACGTTGACCCGGGTCGTCTTGTCGGCCTCCTCGGACTCGAGGAAGGCGGCGCTCGCGGCGTCCAGCTCGACGTCCGCCGGGTCGACGATGACGTCGGCGTCCTCCATCTCGCCCAGCTCCTTGATCTCCGGGTTGGTGAACGCGGCCTGCACCGGCCCGCGGCGACCGAGGACGACGATCTCGCGGATCTTCTTCGCGTCGAGCAGCTCGATCGCGTGGTCGGCGGTGTCGGTCTGGCGCAGCTCGTGGTCGGTCAACGCCAGCATGCGGGCGACGTCCATCGCCACGTTGCCATTGCCGATCACCACCGCGCGCTCGCCGGAGAGGTCGAACTCCTCCGCGGCGTAGTCGGGATGGGCGTTGTACCAGCCGACGAAGGAGGTGGCGGCGTGGCTGCCGGGCAGATCCTCGCCCGCGATGCCGAGCTGGCGATCGGTCTCACAGCCAACCGTGAAGACGATTGCGTGGTAGTGCCGTTCGAGATCCTCGACCTCGATGTCGTGGCCGACCTTGACGTTGCCAAAGAAGCGGAAGCCCTCCCGCGCCGCGGTTTTTTCGTAGACGCGGATCACCGACTTGATCTTTGGATGATCGGGGGCGACGCCGCCGCGGACGAGGCCGAAGGGAGTGGGCAGGCGATCGAAGAGATCGACCTGGGCGTGCACGTCCTCACCCTTGAGGATGTGCTCAGCGGCGTAGAAGCCGGAGGGGCCGGCGCCGACGATGGCGACGCGGACGGGGCTCTCTGCTGTTCCGATCTTGGTCATCGCGAGCGCGAAAGGATAGGGAACTCGGCGCCTCGCGCCTACGCCGCCAGCAGCATCGCGTTGCAGGTGGGGCAGATGGCGTGGCTGAGCGTCGGCAGCTCGGGGCGGTTGAACAGCCCCAGCCGCCGCGCAGCCTCCTCGACCTCGACCCATTCGCCATCGACCTCGAAGCGGTCGCACCAGCCGCACATCGCCAATACCTCCTCGCTGCGCGGCACCGCGGGGTCGAGCAGCAGCTGGGGTAAATCGCGCGCCTCCTCGGAGCGCAGGCGCGCCGAGAAGAGAACCACCCTCCCACCCGGGCGGGCGACGATCCGGATGTCCATCTCGCGGCGCACCTGCGGTCCGTCGCAGCGAAAGGGCAGCTCGACGTCGCCGACCCCATCGCGGATGCGCCGCACCAGCAGCCGCTGCAGTTTCTTCACCTCGTGGCCGGCGACGTAATCCCAGAGCGAGCGGCCGAGGCTGGTCGCCGCCTCGTCCCAGCCGTTCTCCTCGGCAAAGCGGTAATAGCCCTTGTCCACCCTGATCAGGTGGTCGTGCTCGTCGATCGCGTAGCTGAGCGCCTGGACGCTCATGCCCGTGTGGCGACGGCGCTGGATGCCCCGTCGAGCGCGTCGAGCGCCTTGCCCGGCGAAAGCGCCACGCAGGTGAAGATCGGCGTCTCGCGCTCGGTGTACTCGCTCGACTCGGTCGGACGCAGCTCCTGCACCAGATCGAGGAACATCGCCGGGTCATCGCCCTCGAACGAGACGACGAACTCCTGGTCGTCGAGGCCGAAGGAGTAGGCCGTGTTGATCGTGATCTCCGGGTATTTGCGGCCGACCTCGATGTGGCCCTTCATGATCCGCCCACGCTCCTCCGCCGGCAACCCATACCAGCGCCGCTGCTTGACCATCGGATAGAGGAAGAGGTACTTGCGCTCGGAGACGCAGATCTCCGGCCGAGCCCCCTCGTCCGAGTACGGTGAGCGCTTGGTCACCGCAAGGAAGGAGTAGGGCGTCGTGGCCCACTTGGCCAAGCCGCTCTGGCCGAGGACGACGTGAAAGGTGTGCAGGTCGTCGAGATTGGGGCTCTGGCTGAGCAGGACCAGGTCGACGTCACCGCGCGTTCCTATGGTTGAGTAGGCGCGCAACGAGCGGTCCAGGGCGAAGTCCTCGCAGGCGGCGAGGAACTCCTGCTTGTCGGCGGCTCGCAGATCCTGGTCGCGGCGGCGCCAGGCGGGGTCGATCTTGAAAAATGTGAACTTGGCGAAAGTGCGGTCGGCCATTGGGTTGACGATAGCTCTTGCTCTCTGGGTAAGCCCGAGCCTCGGGTGGGGGTCTCCACTTAACTTTTCCGGTGAGGCGTTGGCGGCTGGCCGCGGTTCGCCTGCCGAAAAAGTACAAGACGTTCCGACCCCCACCCGAGGCTCGGGCACGAACGTGGTCGTAGCTCTCCTGCCCAAGGGGACCAGCGTTGGGGAGCTTGCGGGGGTTCCCGGGGTTTCGCCGGGGCTGCTCAGCGCCGGGCTGGGAGCGGTGCCAGCTGAGCAGACATATCTCGATATCTCACAGGGGAACCGGGTCTTCGATTTGTTCTACAGCTCCGAGCTTCCCCGCAATTCTGGTGGGGGGATCTGCGGACCGGCGTATTCGGCGGCGGTGGTTGAGCGGGCCGAATCTGCTCCCGCCGACATCCTGCCGGGGCTGCTCGCGGCGACGCTGGGGCAGGCCGGGGAGAGGTGCGAAGTCCGCAGCCTCGGGCTGTCGGGGCTCTCAGGGCTCGTGCGAGGGCTGCGCGGCAAGGGCCTGGTGATCGCGATCGAGCGGCCGCCGCCGGCTGAGAGTCGGGCGCTGGCAATTGGGGTCGCGGGGCGTGGGTTCCACGGCGACCTGACTTCGAGCAGCACGCGGACCAACGGCTACGTGCTCTCGACCGATATCGCGCCGACGATCCTGGGGCGGCTTGGGGTCGCGGTTCCCGCCGCGATGTCGGGACAGCCGATTCGGTCGGAGGGGTCGGTCGACGTGGCGGCGATCGAAGCGCTTGCGGACCGGATGGCGGCGGTCCCCGCCCGGCGGGGCCCGGTGATCGGCGTCACCCTGCTGGCCTGGATGCTGCTGCTCGGGCTTGCCGCCGCGGTCACGCGCGGCAGGGCCGCGCGCTTCGGCGTCAGGCTGGTTGGGCTCAGCGTCGTCTTCCTGCCGCTGATGCTGTTGCTGGGCGCAGCGCTCGAACCGAGCCAGGGGGCGGAACAGGCGCTGGTGATGGCGGGGGCGCCGCTGCTGGCCGGGCTCGCCCTTGCCGCGCTCGGCGGCTACCCGGCGCTTGCCGTTGCCTCCGGCCTCGTCGTCCTCGCCTACGCCACCGACGTGATCGCCGGCTCGCCACTCACCTCGCTCTCGCTGCTGGGGCCGAACCCGGGGCTGGGCGTGCGCTTCTACGGGATCGGCAATGAGCTCGAGGCCGTGCTGGGAGTGCTCGTCGTCGCCGGGACCGGGGCCGCGCTTGCCGGCTTCGCGCCCCGCTGGTCCCCCCGCGCCTGCGCCGCGGCATTCCTTTCCACGGGCCTGTTCTTCGCCCTGATCTTCGCCGCGGGGCGCTTCGGCGCCGACGTCGGCGCCGCCATCGTCCTGCCGGTGGGGGCCGCGGCCGCCGCCTCCAAGGTCGCGACCCCGCGGCGGCGCGCCGCCCTTCTCATCGTTGCGTCTCCGCTGGCGGTGCTGGCGCTGATCGCCCTCGCCGACCTGGTTTCCGGCGCCAACGCCCACCTGACCCGCTCGGTCCTCGACGCCGGCGGCCTCGGCGATCTCGGCGACGTCGCGCAGCGCCGCCTGCGGTCCACCGCCCACAGCTTCACCCGGCCGATCGCCCTCCTTCTGCTGCCGCTGGTCGCCGCCCTTGCCGCCCTTGTGCTGGCGCAGCGCAACCGCCTCCGGGGGTTGCTGAAGGACTCCCCGGCGATCGGCGCCGGCCTGCTCGGCGCCCTCGGCGCCACCCTGGTCGGCACCCTCGCCAACGATTCCGGCGCCCTGATCCTGCTGATCGGCTCGGCCTATCTCCTCGCCTTCGTCAGCTTCGCCTGGAGCACCGGCGAACCGCGCCGCTGAGTGCCCACCGGGTGATCCACTACCCTTAGCCATTCGTGCGAATTGCACTCGTCTCGCCATATTCCTGGAGCTACCAGGGGGGCGTGAACCGGCACATTGAGGCGCTTGCCGAGGAGTTTCTCGGCCGTGGCCACTACGTGCGTGTGCTCGCCCCGTTCGACCCCCCCGGCCGTTTCAGCCGGGCGCTGCACCGAGCGGCGCCGGAATCACGCGCGGTCCCCGACTACCTGATCCCGCTCGGGCGCACGGCTGGCTTCCCCTCCAACGGCGCCATATCCAACCTCGCCCCCTTCCCGGCCGGCGGCGTGCTGGCCCCGCGCCGTGAGGTGAAGCAGGGCCGCTACGACATCGTCCACGTCCACGAGCCCGTCGTTCCGCTGATCGGATGGAACGCGACGCTGGCGGCCGAGGCCCCGGTCGTCGGCACCTTCCATGCCTACGCGACCAAGGGGCTGCCCAACTACATCGCCACGGCGCTCGGCGCTCGCCGCGTCTTCAACCGGCTCTCGGCGCGGATCGCCGTCTCCGAGGCGGCCGCCTGGACCGGGCGGCGCTGGTTCGGCGGCCACTACGAGGTCATCCCCAACGGCGTCGACGTGGGCGCCGCGCCCACCGGCCCGAAGCCGATCGACGATGAGCTGCGCGTGCTCTTCGTCGGCCGCCCGGAGGAGCGCAAGGGGCTGCCCATTCTGCTCACCGCCTTCAGCGCCCTGGTCGAGCACGTGCCCAGCCGCCTCACCGTGATCGGCGCCGAGCGCGAGGACGTGCTCCATTACCTGGCCGACCCGGAGACGATGCGCTGGATCGACGTCCGCGGCCGAGTTTCCGGCAAGGACCTGCAGCGCTCGCTGCACGAGGCCGACCTGCTCTGCGCGCCCTCGCTCTCGGGCGAGAGCTTCGGCATGGTGCTGACCGAGGCCTTCGCCGCCGGCACGCCGGCGATTGCCTCCGCGATCGCCGGCTACAGCGACGTGGTCGACGACGGCGTCGACGGGGTGCTCGTCCCCCCGGGGGACCCGCAGCGGCTGGCCGAGGAGCTGCAGCGCGCCCACCACGAGAGGCAGCGGCTCGCCGCGATGGGAGAGGCGGCGCGGCAGAGCGCTGAGCGCTACGCCTGGCCCCACATCGCCGACCGGGTCGCCGCGGTCTACGAGCGGGCGATCGCGGTGCCCGAGCCGGTCAGCGCCCTCGAGCGGGCGGCGCACTGGGCCGGGGTCCGGCCCGCCGACGGGCTGCGCCCCTCGCCACCGCAGCGGCTGCCCTCGCTCGACCCGGCGCCGGTGCGCAGCGGCAACCGGCGCCGCAAGATCGCCCGCCGCGCCGGTCTCACCGCCGCCGGGGTCATGGGCATCGGCCTGACCGCGCTGGCGGCGCGGAAGATCGGCGTCGACCACGTGGTCGAAAGCATCGTCCGCTCGGACTTCACCTGGGTGCTGGTCGCCTGCGCCCTGATGGCGCTCTCGCTCTTCTTCCGCGCCGCCTCCTGGTACTGGATCGTGCGCGCTGCGCTGCCCCTGCGGCCGGTGCGGCGGCGCGACGTCACCTCGGCGACGATGATCGGGGTGCTGATGTCGGCGACCCTGCCCGCGCGCCTCGGCGAGCCGGCGAGGGCGATGTCGCTGGCGCGACGGATCGGCCGCATGCGCGAAACCTTCCCGGTCCTGCTTGGCACCGTGGTCTCCCAGACCGTGCTCAACCTCGTCGCCCTGGCCCTGCTCGGCATCATCATCGTCTCGACCACCGATCTCTTCCACTCGGGCACCCAGAAGCTCTTCGCCTTCAGCTTCGTCCCGCTGATCCTGCTGCTGGTCGTGCTGCTCGGACCGCCGCTGATGCGGCGCAACGGCAACGGCCGCCTGGCTCGGCTCGGCAAGGCGATACACGCGGGGCTGGTGCAGGTCCGAGCCGGGCTGAGCGTCTTCCGCAACCCCCGCCGCGGTTTCGCCGCCGCCGCCGCCCAGCTCAGCGCCTGGGCGATACAGCTTGCCGCCTGCTGGGCGCTGCTCGCCGCCCTGGGGCTGAACGACCAGGCCGGCATCGGCGCCGCCGCCGCGGTCCTCTTCGCGGTCAACGTCACCGCGGTCGTGCCCGCGACGCCCTCCAACATCGGCGTCTTCCAGCTCGCCGTGATCAGCGTCCTGCACACCGGCTTCGGCATCAACACGGCCGACGCGCTTGCCTACGGCGTCATCCTGCAGGCGGTCGAGATCGCCACTGCGGTAACCCTGGGCCTGCCGGCCCTGGTCCGCGAAGGCCTCACCTGGAGCGACCTGCGGGTGCAGGCGCTCTCGACCGCTCCGGTGCGGCTGAAGCCACAGCCGGCGCCGCGCGAGCCCCACGCTCGCGGCGGCGTCCGCGCCTAAGAGCCCGCTGCCGCCTCGGGGCTGACGACGGCCTTCGAGACGCTGCCCACGCCGAGCAGGCCGGGACCGACGTGGGCGCCGAGCACGGCGCCGATCTCGGAGACGAAGACCGGCTCGCAGCCGAAGATCTCGCGGCAGTCGTCGACCAGGGCGGCCGCGGTCTCGTCGTCGCGGATGTGCTGGACGACCCAGCCGTCGAGGCCGGACTCGTGGCGCTGACGCGCGTAGTCACGCAGGCGCTCGATCGAGCGCGCCCGGGTCCGCACGCGCTCGACCGGGGTGATCTCCTCCTCCAGGGTGAGGATCGGCTTGATCTTCAAAGCCGAGCCGATCCAGGCGCGGGCGCCGCCGATCCGCCCGCCGCGCCGCAGGTACTCGAGGGTGTCGATCGCGAACCACATCTTCAGCTCCTCGCGTGCCCGCTGGGCGCGGGCGACGACCGCCTCGCCGGCCTCGCCGGCCGTGGCCGCAGCGGCTGCCGCCAGCGCGCAGAGGCCCATCCCGCCCGCTGCCGTGCGGGAGTCGAGGACGTGGATGCGCTCTCCCCCCTTGCCCTCAGCGATCAGCCGCTCTCGCGCCTGCCCGGCCGCCTCGCAGGTGCCGGAGATGCCGGCGGAGATGTGGATCGAGACGATTTCGCGACCTTGGTCGAGCAGCGGCTCGTAGACGGAGACGAAGTCCCCGATCGAGGGCTGCGAGGTCGTCGCCCCGCCCTCGGAGGCGCGCAGTCGCTCGTAGAAGCCGGCGTAGTCGGCAATCTCCGCCTCCGGCTCCTGGTGCCCATCGACCGCCACGTAGAGGCTGATCGTCTGGATCCCACGCGAGGCGACCAACTCGCTCGGCAGGTAGGCCGTCGTGTCGCAAACGACCGTAGTTTGGGCGGGAGGGCTCAAGCAAAATGATTCTCGCAGACCTCCCGCTACACTTTGTGAAGTGACCGACTCACCCCAGGAAGCGATCTCCCTCACCGACAAGGCTGCCGGCAAGATCGCCGAGCTGCTCGGGTCCCAAGAGGGCTCCGCGGAGCAGGCGCTGCGCGTCGCCGTTCGCGGCGGCGGCTGCTCGGGATTCCAGTACGCGCTCGCCTTCGACCGCGCCAAGGACGACGACCACGTCTTCGAGGTCGACGGGGTCTCCGTCGTCGTCGACAAAGTCAGCATGCAGTTCGTCTTCGGCTCCGAGGTCGACTACGTCGAAGGCCTGCAGGGCGCGGGCTTCCAGGTCAACAACCCCAACGTGGTTGCGGCCTGCGGTTGCGGCTCCTCCTTCCAGGTGAAGGACGACGCCGCCGAGACCGCCGCTGTATAGACCTTTTGGTAAAAGAAATTTGATTTGATGCATCGAGGGCGATGCATCTCAACTTGCTGAAAGCGATAGGTGTGGTTTCGGCTCCTTGCCTCCTTGCCGTGACGCTGGCATCGGTCGGCTGCGGCAGCGGGTCGGAGGCGTCATCGGGCACCTCGACGATCAGCTTCAAGAGCCCGGCGGTACGGGCCGACGGGGTGATCCGGTCCAGCACCAGCTGCGGGGCCGGGTCGCTCTGGCTGCCGCTGCGCTGGGGACCGGTGCCGTCTGGCACCAAGGAACTGGCCGTCTACATCGGCCGCTTCAAGTACAAGAAGGTGCACGGCACTCGAAAGCTGGTCGTGCCCTTCGCCGATCTGGTCTCCCACATCGATCCGTCCGTGCGTCAGATACCGGCGAACACGATCCCGGAGGGGGCGGAATGGTCTTACTTCGGGAAAACCAGCTGCCCGCCCGCAAGGACCGGGCAGAACGTCCTGCAGGAGGTGTTCGCCCTCGACCGGACGCGGACGAAAGGGTCGCTACGGGAACTGAACCCCCGCCTGGCGACGAGGCTCACGGAAGAAGCCCTGAGCGGCGACGACCCGAGCTCGAGCTCGAGATCAGCGGGCACGCTCACCGAGGACGCGGCGGCGATTGGGCTCTTTACCGCCACCTACGGGCCCTGACCGCGGCGCCGAGTCGTGGGCCGGCTGGGTGAATGTCAGTCGCTGGCCTACGGGATCGGTGGCGTCGGCCCAGCGGGTGACCGAAGGCCCAGCTATTCGATCTGCAGCGGCGGCGACTGGGCCGGCAACGCGGCGGATGCAGCGGGGACGGGCGCCTCGGGCTGCTCGGTACCTAGCGCCTCGGCCAGCTCACCGGACTCGAACATCTCCTCGACGATGTCGGCGCCGCCAAGCAGCTCGCCGTTGACGTAGAGCTGGGGGAAGGTCTGCCAGTCAGATATCTCGGTGGTGACTTCGCGCAGCGGCTGCAAGGCCGGCAGCACGTCGATCGCGCCGTACTCGGCGTCGATCGAGTCGAGCACCTGCACGACCCGCATCGAGAAGCCGCAGCGCGGCGCTTCCGGGGTGCCCTTCATGAAGAGCAGCACCGGGTTGGCGGCGATCAGCTCTTCGATCTTCTGCTTCAGCTCGGCGTCGGCCACGGACACAGAGTAGCTACCCGAGCGGCTCGGTCTTGAGCGAGAGCGCGTGGATCGCGCCGTCGTCGAAGCGATCCTTGACCGCGGCCTTGACCAGGCGGTGCTGGTCGAGCCGGGAAAGGCCCTCGAATTGGGGGGCGGCAACCGTGACCCGCAGGTGATCGCCGGTCCCGGTCTCGTCGACGACCGCGACCTCGGCGCCGGGCAGCGCCGCCTCGATCATCCGCTTGATCTCCGCCAGGTCTGCCACAGGGCTAGCGGCGGCGGCGCAGCATCATCAGGCCGCCGAGGGCGAAACCCGGCGATCGCGGCGCCAACGATCAGCTGCGAGCGGTGCTCACAGGCCTGGCGGCGCCAGTCGGTCAGTTCAGTGACGCGGCCGCGCAGAAGCTCAACCGAGCGGCCGAGATCACGGCGCTGAAGGTCGATGTCGCGGCGGATCTGCGCAGCCGAGCGGCCGGGCATGCCGGTCGTCGGCTGGCGGGACGGCTCGGGGTGGGCGCTCATTCCTTGCCTGCCTTCGCTCCGGATTCCAGCGTCGTCCTTGGTCAGCTTCGCCTCTTCGATCGCCTGCTCGGGCATCGGCGGCGCGCCGGCCTGGACCGAGCGGTAGGCGAAGAAACCGGCGCCGGCCGCGACAGCAGGAAGAGCGCCGCCTCGACGAAGAAGCCGGGCCAGGCGTTGCCGTCGAAGACCTCTTCGGCGAGCAGCCAGGCGACCCCCTCCATGATCAGGATCAGCGCCAGGAAGGCGAAGGTGCCGGCGGCGAGGCCGACGACCGAGCCGCGCAGGATCTTGGCGACCTTCTCGGTGATCTCCGTCTTGGCGAGCTCGATCTCCTCGCGGACCAGCGACGAGCCCTTCTCGGCGACGTCGAAGACGAGCTCGCCAACCGAGCGGTCCTCCTGGCCCCGCGGGGGTATGCCGGTGCCGTCGGGCACGCTACTCCGGCGGGTCCTCGTCGAAGACGCGCCTCCAGATGATCGCGGCGAGGCGGGTGGCGGCGATGCTGGCCAGGGCGCTGCTGGCCGCCAGCACGCCACTCCAGGCGAGGCGTTTGACGATCTCGTTGTCCATGGCTCTCGACCTTACCTATCGTGGCTCGATGCCGTCGCAGATAGTCGCCACCAGCAAGGACTTTGCCTGGTCGAAGTCGGTGTCAGAGGCGGGGATCACCTCGAAGATCCAGCCGGAGAGCAGCTGCTCGACGGCGCCGTAGAAAGACATCGAGGCGAAGGTGGGATCGATGTCGCGGCGGAAGACGCCGGCCTCCTGGCCGTCGGCGACGATCTTGGCGATCGAGTCGTAGGCGCGGCGGATCTCGGCCAGGTGGGTGCGGCCGAAGGAGTTCGCCGCCCGGGTTACCTCGACGATGATCACCTTCATCAGCTCCGGGTCGTGGCGGTAGGAGTCGACGATGAAGCCGGCCACCGCTTCGAGCTTGGCGCGGGGAGAGATCCCCTCGTGATCCGACTCCTCGATCGCGCTCAGCAGAAGCGACCAGCGCTCGCTGAAGAGCTCGTTGAGGACCTCGTCCTTGGACTTGAAGTAGTGGTAGACGAGGCCGTAGGCGACGCCGGCCTCGTCGGCGATGTCGGAGACCCGGGTCGAGTGGAAGCCCTGGCGGGCGAAGACGCGGATCGCCGCATCGAGGATCTGGCGGCGCTTGTCGATCGGCGGCGCTTTCGATGCCATCAGGCGTGGGCCTCGATCAGCTGGGGCCAGACGTAGGCGCGGGGGCGGCGGTTGGCGAGCGACGGCAACGACTCGCGGACGCGCTGCTGGGCGGCGAAGTCGAGGTCGGCGGCGACAAAGCACTCTTCCTGGGAAGCGGTGGTCAGAACCGCCCCCCAGGGGTCGACGATCATCGAGTGCCCGTGGGAGCTGAAGTGAGGCGACGCCTCGCCGACCTGGTTGGGGGCGAGGACGAAGGCCTGGTTCTCGATCGCCCGCGCCCGCAGCAGCACCTCCCAGTGGTCGCGCCCGGTGGCGGCGGTGAAAGCCGAGGGGACAGTGAGGAGACGAGCGCCGCGCACGGCGAGGATCCGGAAGAGCTCGGGGAAGCGCAGGTCGTAACAGACGCTGAGGCCGACCGTGGCCTCAGCGAGCGGCGCGGTGACGATCTCCTCCCCCGCCTCCTCGTGTGCGGACTCGCGGTAAGCAACGCCCCCGACATCGACGTCGAACATGTGGATCTTGCGGTAGACGGCAAGGTCCTCGCCGTCGGGCCCGATCAGGACCGAGGTGTTGAAAGCCCTGTCGGCCGAGCCCTGCTCGGAGATGCTGCCGGCGAGCAGGTGGATGCCCAGCTCCCCTGCCCAGCCGCGGGCAGCGCCGAGGCTCGGGCCGTCGAGCGACTCCGCGCCGGCGAGCAGTTCCTCGCCGGCGGCCAGCAGGTTCCACTTCTCGGGCAGCGCGACCAACTCGGCGCCGTCCGCCGCGGCGGCCTGCACGAGCCGCTCGGCCGCGCCGAGGTTCCGTGCCTTGTCGTTGGTCGAGTTGAGCTGTACAACCGCTGCGCGCAAACGTCCCTCTCTGTACTGAGTCGTCCGCCGATGCCGGCTGACTGACCAGTCAATCGGTTTGCTCAGTATAGGTGGATGATGAGCGCCGTCCGCACTCAGAGATTCATTATGCGAGCGACGATGCGATCCCAGATGCGGGTCGGGATCACGAGCTTGATGCGTGCCTGGGCCTTGGCGTCGAGCCCAACCAGGTAGCGGCTGCGGGGGCGCGATGCGCTCAGCGCGTGCTCGACGACCTCGGCGACCTTGTCCGGCTGGATTCCGCGCTCAGCAAGGTTCCTCGTCACCTTGCGGTAGCTGGCGATCGCCTTGCCGTAGAGCTCTTCCCGAGCCCGGAGGTCGCCGCCGATCTCATCGGCTGCCCGCTCGCCGCTATCCCAGATCGGGGTGTCGATCGAACCCGGCTCGATGATGGAGACGGAGATCCCCCAGCGACGCAGCTCCTGACGAAAGACGTCCCCCACCGCCTCCACCCCGAACTTGGCCGCGTGGTAGGCGCCGGTCAGCGGAAAGGCGATGCGGCCGCCGATCGAGCTGACGAAGACGATGCGGCCGCGGGCGCTGCGGATCAGCGACAGCATTGCCTGCGTCACCGCCACCTGCCCGGTCAGGTTGACCTCGATCTGGCGGCGGAAGGCCTCGATCGGCATCGTCTCCAGCGGGCTGGGAATCGCGACCCCGGCGTTGTTGACGAGGCCATCGAGTCCGGCGCTGCCGAGCGCCGCGCTGAGCGAGGCGGCGGCGGCTGAGATCGCATCGGCGTCGGTGACGTCGAGCATCACCGGCGTCAGTCGATCCGAGCCGGCGGCTCGCAGTGAGTTGGCGTCATCCTCCTTGCGAACCCCGGCAAAAACCCGCCAGCCGGCCGCATCGAGTCGCAGCGCCGTGGCCCTGCCGATCCCGGTCGAAGAGCCGGTTACGAGGACGGACCGCACCTGGCCAGGCTACACGGGGGCGTAACCTGGTCCGAGATGCCCGAGCGTGGCAAGGACGATGGTGAGCGCAAGCAGGTGACGGTGCTCTTCGCCGACGTGAGCGGCTCGATGGACCTGGCCGAGGGACAGGACCCGGAGGAGTGGCGCAAGATCATGCAGCGTTTCTTCGCGATCCTCGCCGCTGCCGTCGAGCGCTTTGAGGGCACCGTCGACAAGTTCACCGGCGACGGCATCATGGCCGTCTTCGGCGCCCCGGTCGCGCACGAGGACCACGCTCGCCGAGCTTGCTACGCGGCCCTGCAAATGCTCGACGACGTATCCGAGTACGCCGCCGAGCTGCGTCGTGGGCCGGGGCTCAACTTCTCGACCCGGATTGGGATCAACTCCGGCGAGGTCGTCGCGGGCGCAATTGGCGCGGGCGGCGAAGGCGAGTACACCGCAATCGGACACACCGTCGGTTTGGCTCAAAGGATGGAGGCACTGGCGGAGCCGGGCAAGGCCTACCTCACCGAGAGCACGGCCGAGCTGGCCCACGGGTTCATGGAGCTCGACGACCTCGGCCAGTTCGAGATCAAGGGCGCCAGCGATCTGGTCCGCGTCTTCGAGCTGGCCGGGGTCGGCGCCGCGCGCTCGCGACTCGACCTCTCCCGCGAGCGCGGTTTCTCCCGCTTCGTCGGGCGCGACAGGGAGATGGCCGAGCTCGAAGAGGCGCTTGGCCGCGCCGACGCGGGCAAGGGGGCGGTGGTCGCGATCGTCGCCGAGGCGGGGGTCGGCAAGAGCCGCCTCACCCACGAGTTCTCACAGCGCTGCCGCGAACGCAACCTCGAGGTCTTCGAGGCTCAGGCCCAAGCCCACGGTCGATCGATCCCGCTGATGCCGGTCCTGCAGATGCTGCGCGCGTACTTCGGAATCGGCGACCGAGATCCGGAGCGCCTGGCCCGCGAGAAGATCGCCGGACGGGCGCTGCTGCTCGATCCCGAATTCGCCGGCGACCTGCCGCTCCTCTTCGACTTCCTCGGCGTCCCCGATCCCCACCGCCCGGTGCCGCAGATGAGCCCGGAGGCGCGGCAGCGGGCGCTCGGCGCGATCGTCTGCCGTCTGATCAACGCGCCCAACCGCCACCACACCGTGGTCCTGGTGGTCGAGGACCTGCACTGGATCGACGAGGCCAGCGACGCGATGCTGGCCGAGCTCGTCGCCTCGATCGAAGGGACCAACACCCTGGCGCTGGTCAACTTCCGCCCTGAATACAAGCTGGCCCTGGACGGGGCGCCAAGCTATCGCGGAATCGCGCTGAAGCCGCTGGGACAGGAGGACACCGGCGAGCTGTTGCGCGACCTCGCCGGTGAGGACCCCTCGCTCGACGGGCTCGAGGAACCGATTCACGAGCGCAGTGCCGGCAACCCCTTCTTCGTCGAGGAGATCGTTCGCGAGCTGGTCGAGGGCGGTCATCTCGTCGGCGAGCGCGGCGCTTACCGCCTCGTGCGCGCGGTTGAGGAGGCGGGCGTCCCGGCGACGGTGCAGGCGATCCTCGCCGCCCGCATCGACCGCCTCGAACCGCCCGCCAAGCAGCTGCTGCAGGTCACCTCGGTGGTCGGCAAGGAGGTGGGCGCTCGGGCGCTCGGGCTGACGGCGGGGCTCGCCGACGAGCAGCTCAACCCCGCGCTCTGCGAGCTGGTCGATGGCGGCTTCCTCTACGAAGCGGAGCTGTACCCGGAGCGGGTGCTGGCCTTCCGCCATCCGCTCACCCGCGAGGTCGCCTACGGCACCCAGCTGGCCGAGCGTCGCGAGACGACCCACGCGGCGGTGGCGAGGGCGTTGATCGAGCTGGAGCCCGATCGCCTCGACGAGCTGGCGGCGCTGATCGCCCACCACCTCGAGGAGGGCGGCGAAACCCTGGAAGCGGTGCGCTGGTTTGCCCGCGCCGCGCACTGGACGGGACACACGCAACCCCAGGACGCGCTGCAGCTCTGGCAACGGGTGACCGCTCTGAACGACGAGCTCGAGGCGAGCGAGGAGTCAACGGCGCTGGCCGTTTCCTCCCGGCTGCTGCAGCTCGACTACGCCTGGCGACTGGGGATGGACCGCGAGCAGGCGGAGGCGCTGGCGACGGAGGCGACGGAGATCGCGGAGCGGATCGGCGACCTGCACTCCCTCGCGCTGCTGAAGCTGCTCACCGCCGCCAGGCCCGGCATCGCCGAGCACTCGGCGGATTGGGTGGCGGCGGCGGAGGAAGCGATCGAGCTGGCGGACCGGGCCGGTGAGCCCTCGCTGCGAATCGGCGTCCGCAGCGCCGCCGCCTACGCCTACATGTGCGCGGGGGACCTCGATGCGCTCGAAGCCACCGCCGCGGAAGTTCTCGCGCTCACCGACGGCGATCGCAAGCTGGGCGCCGGCATCGTGATCGACTCTCCGATCGCCTGGGCGCTGATGGCCGAATCGGTTGCCCTGCGCGAGCGCGACCGCTTCGACGAAGCCGAAGAGCTGCTGGGCCGGGCGCTGCGGATGGCCGACGAAGACGACGACCACGAGACGGCGAGCTGGGCGCGTGGTTCGAAGTGCCTGCTGCTGGCCGACCGGGGCGAGACCGAGGCCGCACTGGCGCTGGCGAGGCGCAACCGTGAGCTGACCGAGCAGCTGGGAGATGTCTTCTCGCGCAGTACGGCGCTGACCTCGCTGGCCTACGTAGAGCTGGCCGCCGGCGAGAACGAGGAGGCGCTGGCGACGATCGAGCTCTCCGATCGCCTCTACCGCGAGGCGATGGGGGCCGGGGGTGAGACCGAGGCTTGGCGATCCACCCTGCGCGCCCGCATCCTGCTGGCGCTCGAGCGCAACGAAGAGGCGCTCGAAGAGGCGGAATGGGCGGCGGAAACGGCGCAGCGGCGAGCGATGGGATGGCAGATCCCCTCCGCCTTTCACGCTCTCGCCCACGCCCGCGCGGCAACCGGTGCCGGCGAGGTCGAGGCGGCGCTCAAGGTTGCGACCGAAGCCGCGGAGCATCGCGGCCACCGGATGACGCTGCGCAAAATCGAGGCCGACCGCGCTGGGCTGAGCGCCGCCTCGCGCTGAGCACCAAGCCGATTTCCCGGGCTTATACTAAGATTTTCCTGATCAAAAGGAGGGTGCCTGCGCCACGGCGCCGGGACACGCCAAGCCGCCACTGAGGAAGGCCCGCGATGAAGCGAACGAAGTCAATCGGGCTCGCCGCCGTACTCGCCCTGACCGCCGCCGCGCTGCTCGCCGCCGCGCCCGCGGGCGCAACCACGACGGCGCTGTGCAAAGTCCACCAAACGCCGTGTGCGGCGGGCAATCTCGTGACCAAACTGCACATGGTCGCGACCACGCCGAAATTCTTAGTTGAAGCGGCCGGCATTCCCAGCGTGATCATCTGCAGCCAGTCCTTACTGGAGGGAAAAGTCGGCGCGTTAGGCGCGCCGCAGCTCATAGTCGAGACCACGCTCAACTGGTCCAACTGCGAAATCGGCGAACAGCAGCTGTGCACCGTGGCGACTACGAAACTCGGCAAACTCGAAGTCTTAAGGACCGCCTTAAATTTAGCCACGGTGCAGGCGGTCGGCCACGAAATCCTCCTGAGCTGCCTTCAGTCCGGAATCAAATGCGTCTACGCGAGCCCATTTACGCTCGCCATGGAAGGCGCCAAACACACAGCCGGCGCCGGTCACGGCATGGCAACCGCAGCCAAATTCGCGCTGGACCCCTGCTTCAACACCAAATTCGACGTCTTATACGAAGCGACGGAAGACTTCTACGTCGTCGAATAGGTTCGTCAACGACTACCGGCGCCCGTCCCGCTCGGAGCGGTGGCGCTCGAGCTCGGCCACCATCAGCTTGGTGTGGAGAGCCGCGATCAGGTCCTGGAGGGGCTGGGCGCCGGCTTCGAGCATCTCGACCACGCGCTCGGGGGAAACCTCGCCGGCGAGGCGCTCCATCACCATCCCGACCTCCTCGCGAACCAGGTCTTCGATCGCGCTCTTGTAGCGCAGGGTGTCGTAGACGGTGAAGCCGATCTGCTCGTCGTAGCCGCCGGCGCGGAAACGACCGATCGCCTCGATGATCTTGATGTCGGAGGGCGAGTAGCCGCGGCTGTTGGGGCTCAAGACCTCGAGCTTCTCAAGCCGGTCGAGCACGTCCTTGGGGACGCCGTAGCGCTCGCGAACCTCGGCGGCGCTGGTCCGGGTGCGCTCGCCGGCCAGGGCGCGGTCGAGGATGCGGTCCTCGAGCTCGACCAGGGCGCGGGCGCGCTCGGGGTCTTTGTCGAGCACCGACTTGATCGCCTTCAGCGGCATGAAGCGCTCCTCCTGCAGCTGCTTGATCAGCCTGATCCGGTCGACGAACTCGGGCGGGTAGTAGGCCATGTTGCGGCTGGTCTTGACCGGCTCCGGCAGCAGCCCCTCGCGCAGGTAGTGCTTGATCGTCGGCGCCGGCACGCCGGAGGCCTCGGCCAGCTCACCCATCCGCAGCAGCTCCCCATTGGGCCGATGGGCCTGAAACGTGTCGATATGTCCCGTTTTAGGCCCGTCGGCGGTCATGCGCGGAAGGTGGCCGCGGAGTCGGCGCTGGGCCCGGCGGCGGCGCCCGACTCCAGCATCGCGGCGACCTCCTCCTCGGAGTAGCCGGCCTCGCGCAGCACCTCGCCGGTGTGCTCGCCGAAGGCCGGCGCCGGCCGGGTCGGGTCGGCGGGGGTGCGGCTCATCTTCACCGGGGCGCCGAGCTGGCGCACGGTGCCGAGCCCCGGCTGCTCCATCTCGACCACCATCTGGCGGGCGCGGACCAGCTCCGAGTCGAGCGCCTCGTCGACCTCGAGGACCGGCTCGATGCAGCAGTCGTGCGCGTCGTTGAAGGCCTTCCATTCGTCGCGAGTGCGAGAGCGGAAAACGTCGGCAACCTCATGCCAGGCGTCGGAGCCAGGCGCTTCGAACTGCACCTCGATCAGGTCGGCGCGCTCGACCCCGTTGCAGAAGGCAGCCCAGAACTTCGGCTCCAATGCGCCGCAGCTGACCCAGCCGTCGCTGGCCTCATAGGGCATGTAACAGACCAGGCCGCCGGCCAGCTGCTGCTCGCCCCGCCGCGGCACCTCGCCGTCGCAGAAGTAGCGTCCCGCCACCATCGCCAGCCAGGAAAGGGCGCCGTCGGCCATCGAGACGTCGACCATCTGGCCCTCGCCGGAGCGGCGGCGCTCGTGCAGCGCCGCCATCACGCCGAAGGCAGCCATCAGCCCGCCGCCGCCGAGGTCGGCGATCTGGCCAGCCGACTGCACCGGCGGGCCGTCCTTGGCGCCGGTCAGCCCGAGCAGCCCAACCAGACCGAGGTAGTTCATGTCGTGGCCGGCGCGCTGGGCGTAGGGGCCGTCCTGGCCGTAGCCGGTGATCGCGCAGAAGACGATCGCCGGGTTTGCCGCGCGCATGCGCTCGTAGCCGACGCCGAGCCGGTCGAGCACGCCGGGGCGGAAGCCATCGAGGACGACGTCGTAGGACTCGACCAGGCGCAGCAGCGCCTCGCGCCCCGCCTCGTTCTTGAGGTCGAGCCGGATCGAGCGCTTGCCGCGGTTGAGCGAGAGGTAGAGCGCCGAGCGCGTGCCCAGCTCCTGCTGCTCGTCGCTGCCGTAGTAGGGCGGCGCCCAGCGGATGTAGTCGCCCATGCCGGTGTCCTCGACCTTGAGCACCTCGGCGCCGAGGTCGGCGAGCAGCAGCGAGCAGAAGCCCCCCGGCAGCAGCCGGGTCAGATCGAGGACCTTGACGTCGCTAAGCGGGAGAGCGCTCATCGCTACGATCGGCACGCCCAGCAGCTCGCGCGCCTCGGCGACGCTGGCGACCTTGCGGCCGACGTCCTCGGCCATCTGCCGTGCCTTGCCGATCAGGTCGCCGTTGGAGCGGCACATCTCGCCGTTCGGCAGGTAGAGGTTGTCCTCGACCCCGGCGCGGACGTTGCCGCCGAGCACCAGCGCCGCGCCGAGCAGTTTCCACTGGTCGCGAGAGATGCCGATCGTCTGCCACTGGTTGGGCCCCTCGGCGCCGCCGGGGATCTGGTCGGACATCAGGGTGATGTTGCGCGGGGTCGGCCGGATGCCGCCGTTGACCCCCATCACCAGCGAGATCTGCAGCGGCGTCCGCTCCAGCAGCCCCATGTCGATCAGCGGGTCGAGGTTGGCGACGTGGCCGGCGTCGAAGCACTCGTGCTCGGGCTTGATCCCCAGCTCCCTCATCGCCGTGAGGAACTCGATGATCGTGTCGAAGCTGTTCTCGAAGACCGCCTTGAAGACGAAGTCCTTGCGCCGTTTCGAGTACTTGGCGTAGTTCATCGAGCTCATGTTGAGCGCGGCGACGTCGGGCTTCAGCTCGCGCAGGTACTCGATCCGCTTCTCGATCGGGATGCCGATCGCCCCGGTCGAGTAGTTGACGATCACGTCGCCGACCTCGGCCAGGATCGCCTCGGTGATCGCCCTGAAGTCCTCGATCTCGTAGGAGGGCGTGCCGTCGGGTTTGCGGGCGTGGATGTGGATCTGCGATGCGCCCTCGTCGACCGCGCGCCGCGCCTCCGCCGCGTACTCCTCGGGCGTGTACGGGATCGCCGGGCACTGGTCGCGGTTGGCGATCACGCCGCTGATCGAGCAGCTGATCACCACCGGATCGTCGAACGAGCTCACTGTCCGCACCCCCTTGGCGAGTTTCCGGTGTATTTGACGGGAAAGTCGCCAAGCCCCCCCGTCATACCGGCATCACCCCGTGGCGCTTCTTCGGCTTCTCAACGTGCTTGTCCTTGGCCATCCGCAGCGCCTTGACGATCGTCGGCCGGGTCTCGCGCGGGTCGATCACGTCGTCGATGACGGCGTTGCCGGCGGCAATGTAGGGGTCAATCTGCTCGCGCACCGCGTTCAGCATCGCCTCGCGGGTCGCCTCCGGGTCATCGGAGGCCTCGATCATCGAGCGGCCGATGATTTCGACCGCGCCCTCCGCCCCCATCACCGAGATCTCAGCTCCCGGCCAGGCGACGATCAGGTCGGGCTCGTAGGCCTTGCCGCACATCACGTAGTAGCCGGCGCCGTAGGCCTTGCGCACGATCACGGTCACCTTGGGCACGGTGGCGCGGCTGACCGCGTAGAGCATCTTCGCCCCGTGGCGGATGATCCCGGCGTGCTCGACCTTGGCCCCGACCATGAAGCCGGGCACGTCCTGGAGGAAGACGAGCGGGATGTTGAAGGCGTCGCAGAGGTTGATGAAGCGCGCCGCCTTGTCGGCCGAGTCGTTGTCGAGGATGCCGGCAAGCTGCTTGGGCTGGTTGGCAACGATCCCCGCCGGCTGGCCGCCGAAGCGGGCGAAGCAGGTGATCAGCGTCTTGGCGAACTTCGGCTTGATGTCGAAGAGCTCGCCGTCGTCGACGATCTCGCGGATCACGTCGTACATGTCGTAGGGCTGGCGCGATGAGTCCGGAACGATCTCCATCAGCTTCTCCGACTGGCGATCGATCGGGTCGGAGACCTCGCGCAGCGGCGGCTTCTGCTCGCAGTTGGTCGGGAAGTAGGAGAGGTACTGCTTGACCTTTTCGATGCATTCCTCGTCGTCCTTGACCTCCAGGTCCCCCACTCCCGACTTGCGGCAATGGACCTTGGCGCCGCCGAGCTCCTCCATCGTGATGTCCTCGCCGGTGACGGCCTTGGTCAGATGCGGCCCGGCGAGTGCCATAGCGCCCTGGCCGGAAACCATCGGCACGAAGTCGGCCAGCGCCGGGATATAGGCGGTGCCGGCGGCGCAGGGGCCCATCATCGCCGCCACCATCGGGATCACGCCCGACATCTCGACCTCCTCGCGGAAGAGGTGGCCGGAGCCGGCGAAGAGCGATCCCGCCGCCTCCTGAATCCTCGCCCCGGCCGAGTCGAGCAGCCAGATGAACGGCATCCGCTTGGAGAGCGCCATCTCGCGCAGGCGGGTCACCTTGAGCTCGCCGGTCATCCCCATCGAGCCGGCCATCACGGTGAAGTCGTAGGCGGCGACGCAGCAGGGGCGGCCGTCGACGTCGCCCCAGCCGGTGACCACGCCGTCAGCAGGGGCGTCCTTGCCGTCCATCGCCCGCTGGGCGAAGTGGGGGCGGCCGTGGATGCCCATCTCGACGAACGTGCCCTCGTCGACCAGCAGGGCGATGCGCTCGCGGGCGGTCAGCTTGCCGCGCTCGTGCTGTTTGGCGATCTTCTCCTCGCCGCCGCCCAGCTTCGCCACCTCGCGCCGCTCGTGCAGCTGCTCGGTCAGCTCGCTGAGCGGGGCGGTGCCCGGCAGCAGGTGCTTCGTCTCTTGCTCGGTCGACACTCCTACCGTCCCTTCCATTGGGGATCGCGTTTCTCGAAGAATGCGGTGACGCCCTCGACGATGTCCTCAGTCGAGAAGGTGAGCGAGAGCTGCGAGCGCAGGTAGTCGAGCGCGTCGTCGACCGCCATGTCCTGCTGGCGGTACATCGCGTCGTGGCCGAGCCGCATCAACACCGGGCTCTTCGAGGCCAGCTTCGCCGCCCAGTCGGCGACGGCTGCGTCGAACTCCCCGGCGGCGACAACCTTGTTGGCGAGCCCGTACTCGACCGCCTGCTCGGCGCTGAGCCGCTCGCCCAGCAGCATCATCTCGTTGACCTTCTTGCGCGGGACGTTGCGGTAGATGATCGCCATGATCATGTAGGGGAAGGCGCCGACGTTGATCTCGGGCGTGCCGAAGGTGGCACCCTCTTTGGCAATCAGCAAGTCGCAGGAAAGAGCGAGGCCCATCCCACCGGCCAGCACGTGGCCGTTGGCGGCGCAGAGCGAAGGCTTGCCGAGGCGCGGCATCAGCCGGAAGAATTCAAGGAAGAGGTCTGTGGCGAAGTGTTTGGCGACAAGCGGCACTTCAGCGGCGAAGCCGCCAAGATCAGCGCCGGCGCAGAACACCTTGTCCCCCGCCCCGGTGAGCACGACCGCGCGCACGTCCTCGGCGTCGCGCGCCGTCTTCATCGCGTCGACCAGCTCGCTCAGCATCTGGCCGGAGAGCATGTTGCGCTTCTCCGGGTTGTTCAGGGTGACCGTGGCGACGCCCTCGGCAACCTCGTACTTGACGACCTCGTAGTCCATCGGCGGGGGACCATAGCCGACTCCGCTGAAAGTAGGAAGTGCTACTGTCCACCCGCGCGAGACGTGTCTGACCTTAGGGGTCCATATGGCCCCACAAAGTCAGACACCCCCGCTTGGGCGGCTTCGCCGCCAATCACAACTGCGAACGAGGAGAGAGACAGTGGCGACCGCGACGACCAACGGCTCCAAAGTCATCAAGCCCGACCACGAGGCGGGCCGCAAGCACTTCATCTTCAGCCAGGAGCACGAAGACCTGCGCGAGTCGATGCAGTCGTGGGTGAAGAAGGAGCTGTGGCCGCACCGCAACGAGTGGGAGGACACCTACTGGGACTCGGCCGCGATGAAGCGCGCCGGCGAGCTCGGCTTCCTTGGCCTCTGCTTCCCAGAGGAGTACGGCGGACAGGGTGGCGACTACTACTACTCGCTGGTCCGCGCCGAGTGCATGAGCTACTCCGGCTCCGGCGGCACCAACATGGGCTTCGCCGTGCAGAGCGACATGGTCCTGCCCCCGATCCACCTGCTCGGCACCGAGGAGCAGAAGCGCAAGTACCTCGAGCCCGGCCTCAAGGGCGAGAAGATCGGCTGCATCGCGATCACCGAGCCGGGCGCCGGCTCCGACGTCGCCGGCATCCGCACCAGCGCGATCCTCGACGGCGACGAATACGTGATCAACGGCTCCAAGACCTTCATCACCAACGGTCCCCGCGCGGACTTCATCGTCCTCGTCACCAAGACCGACCCCAGCGCCCGCCACGAGGGCATCACGCTCTTCGTCCTCCCCCTGCGCGACGAGGAGGGCAACCACGTGCCCGGCTTCACCGTCTCAGCCGAGCTGGAGAAGATGGGGATGCACGCCTCCGACACCGGCGAGCTCTCCTTCGAAGACGTCCGCGTCCCGGCCGACGCCGTGCTGGGCGAAGTCGGCAAGGGCTTCTACCACATCGCCTGGGAGCTCCAGGGCGAGCGGCTGGTCGCCGCCGCCGGCTGCCACGCCGGGGCCGAGCGGATGATCGAGAAGACGATCGAGTACGCCAAGGAGCGCGAAGCCTTCGGCCGCCCGATCGGCAAGTTCCAGGCGCTGCGCCACAAGATCGCCGAGATGGCGACCAAGACCGAGGCGGCGAAGCAGTTCACCTACGCCACCGCCTGGCGCTTCGCCAACGGCGAGTACCCGGTGCGCGAGATCACGATGGCAAAGCTCTACGCCTCCCGCATCTGCTGCGAGGTGGCCGACGACGCGGTCCAGATCCTCGGCGGCTACGGCTACATGAAGGAGTACGAGATCGAGCGCGCCTACCGCGACGTCCGCCTCAACCGCATCGGTGCCGGCACCGACGAGGTGATGCTCGACGTGATCGGCAAGAGCTACGGACTGTAGGACAAGTGGCTCCGCTCCACGGCGGCCGCCGTGGAGCGGGCGTACTCCTTTAGGTCGAATGATTCAGCGGTTGCTGCTCACCCCCGCCCTGGCAATTGCGGCCCTGTCGGCGGCTTCGTCGGTCGCAGCCTCGACGGCGGTGGAGCCTAAAGACCGGCTTCCCCACGCCAAATTCGCTCTCGGAACGAACGACGGCCTACGTGGATTCGTCGAAGCCGCCGAGGGGAAGGTCACGCTCGAGCTCAATCGCAAGAATTATGAGGTCACCTACGAGGTACCCGCAGAAATCACCGAGACGGGGCTGAGAGCGCAGTTCGGGAAACTCGGGCTGATCGACGTCGTCTTCGAGCCGACGAAGACATTTCGCACCGACAAGCCGCCGAAGGGGTGCGAAGGGGAGCCATCGACCCATCGCGCAGGCCTCTTCGTTGGGACGATCGAATTCACGGGCGAGCGCGAATTCGTTCACGTCGAGACCACCCAGGCGAAGGGGAGGATGAGCGTCGATCGGGAATCCGAATGGAAATGCCCTCGCAGGGCGCCCTCGATGCACGACCAGGAGCCCCCGCCACCGGCGGGAGTCAGCGCTCGCGCGCGATCGAAAGCCCAGAAGCGACTGACGGCGCTATTCGCATCCAGTCATCCCTGTCGCTGCTATTTCAGCGTCTTCGCCGAAGAAGACCGCGGGGGGCGCGGGCCGACTTACTTCTTCGGGACAAAGGTGGAACGCCGGGAAGAAATGGAAATCGCCCGCGTGACCTATGCCGGTGCCCCCGATTCCAGCTTCGTCTTCGACCATGAGTCCGGCATCGCGACGGTACGCCCACCCAAGCCGTTCAGCGGCAACGCAACCTTCGAGCGCCGCCCCCACGGCCGCGATCTCTGGCGGAGCACGATCCAGGTGCCGATCCTCGGCGCCGATCCTCTGAGCATCCGCGGCCGTGACTTCCGGGTCAGGCTGGTCCGGAATCTCCCCGACGACTGAGCCGCGGCCGCCGGAACTACTCCAGCGGCAAGCAGATCGCGCAGAAATCCTCGCCGAACGAGGTGAGGACAATGCTGCGACGGACGGTGCGGGCGGTCCGCCCACCCCGCTCCAGAGCGTCCGTCACCTCCGCCTGGGCCTCCAGCACCTGGTAGCGGCGGGCGTCGCGCAGCGGCTCTCGCGAGAACCAGACGAGCCCCAGCCGGTGCAGGTTGTTGAGGTAAGCGTGAACGCGCTCGCTGTGACGACAGCCGGCCTCCTCGGCGAGGATCGTGCAGCCGCCGGCGACCAAGGCGGAGGCGAATGGCAGGCCCGCGCGCACGTCGACCGAAGGCTGCTCGCCTTCCCGGGCCAGGAAGCGCAGGATGCGGGCCTCGTCCGGCGCCAGAGCGTCGAGGATCCGCATGTAGGCGGGGTGGGAATCGACGTCGACCCTGACATCGGCCGAGCGGCGCAGCAGCTCCTCACCGCGGCTGCGCAGCGCCTCCGCGGAGGAGTCCCCGGTGGGCCGCGACCGCGTGCTTTCCTCGACGCCGATCAACTCGCGCAGGTAGGCCCGCAGCTCGGCGGTGGTCTCCTGGACCGCGTCCGCGGTCGACTCCCCTTGCGAAGCGGCACGCACCATCCGCGAGGCGCCCTCGACGTAGGCGTTGGCTATCTCCGAAACCCCCTGTCTGGCCATGTTGGCGGCGATCCTGGCCAGGCCGGGCGCCGCCTGCAGCAGCTCTTCGAGCGCCTGGTGCCCCGTCGGGCCGGACGTTCGCCGCGGCGGTCCCATCGGGCTTTCCCTGTCGTCGTCGAAAGTCATCCGAAGATCGCCAGGTGTAGCAGTCCGGCGCCGAATCCGAGTACGGCGCCGTGCAGATAGAGCAGCCACTCGTCCTCGCGCATCGCCGTGCGCAGCATTTCCGAGAATTCGGGCGGGCCCATCGCCCGCACTCGCGTGGCGACGAACTCGCGCACGCCATCCCTGTGCCTGGCGTTGAACTCCTCGTCGGCGAGCGGGGTGACCGCGTAATCGGCGGCCTCGGCGGCGAGCGAGGTGCGGATCGTGTCGTAGTCGCGGCTGCCGACCGCGACCCTGACCGCCGGCCGCGCCCGGCCGAGCGCCCGGTCGACCGCGGGGCGCAGCGAGTCCTCGATCAGCTGCCGGGTGCGATCCGAGTTCGGGCCGTGCATCAGGTCCTCGGCGACATTGGTCATCGTCACCACGTCGTCGGCGATGATGTCGGCGTAGACCTCGGCCACCTCGGGCTGGCGCTTGAGGAAGAGGCCCTGGACCTCGAACGGCCCGACCCGCCGCGGCCGCACCGGCTCGAAGATCATGCGGATGCCGAGCAAGTTCGTCGTATAGCCGATCAGCACGCCGGCGATCGGCAGCACCCACCACGGGGTCAGCACGTACTCGGTGAGAAAGGCCGTGGGAATTCCGAGCAGCAGGCCGAAGAAGAAGCCGAAGTTGACGATGAAACGCAGCTCCTTGCGACCGACCTCGAGGAAGATCCGGTTGGCCAGCGCGGGGTTGGCCTCGAGGCGGCGGATCACCATCAACTTGACGTCGATCAGATCGTCGGCGTGGGTGCCGATTTCGTCGGTGATCGTGCGCACGATCTGCGGCAGCTGCTCCTCGACGCGGGCGTGAACGGCGGCGCGCACGCGCGGCGGCAGGTCGCGCCAGAGCTGCGGGCGCTCGCGCTCCATGATCCGCTCGACCACGTCGTGGATCTCGCCGCGGGCCGTCTCGAGGATCTGCTCGGCGATCGCCTCGGGGTCGAGCTGGCGGTAGAAGTCACCGGCCCCGCCGACCTTCGAGAGCCCTTTGTCGACCGCGATCGAGCCCATCTTCGCCGCCCGCGAGGGGACGATCCCCTGCCAACCCAGGCCACCCTGGCCGAGCCCGGGGATCTGCTGGATGCGCCGCGGCATCACGTTGGCGAGCGGCGCCAGGCCCGGCACCCTGACCCCGGCGAAACGCACCGGGTAGAAGAGCATCCAGACCCCGCTGAGGTTGGTCACGTAGCCGATCGCTCCGGTGAAGAGCGGGATCGTGATCAGGCTGAGGGTCGTGTGGTCCATCGGTTTAGGGGAAGATGTGCGGCGAGCGCAGGATGACCGTAATCAAGGACACAGGGACGCGGGCTGTCCTGCCACCGTTCGGCGAGGAGCACGAGGAGCTGCGGGAGACGGTCAGCCGCTTCGTCAGCAAGGAGATCGCGCCCAACGTCGACGAGTGGGAGGCGGCGCGCGAATTCCCCCGTGAGCTCTACGGGCGCTGCGCCGAGCTCGGCTTCCTCGGTCTGAAGTTCCCGGAGAAGTACGGCGGCCAGGGCGGCACCCACCTGCACGACGCGATCTGGGTCGAGGAGCTGGCCCGCAGCGGCGGCTCCGGCGGGGTCGCCGCCGGGCTCAACGCCCACACCTCGATCGCGATGCCACCGATCTTCAACTTCGGCAGCGACGAGCAGAAGCAGCGCTGGCTGGTGCCGGGAATCGCCGGCGAGAAGATCGGCGCGCTGGGAATCACCGAGCCCGGCGCCGGCTCCGACGTCGCCGGCATCTCCACCTCCGCCAAGCGGGTCGCCGGCGGCTACGTCGTCAACGGCTCGAAGACCTTCATCACCAACGGCGTCCGCGCCGACTTCCTCGTCTGCGCCTGCAAGACGACCCAGGAGGGCGGCCACGGCGGAATTTCCTTCCTCGTGCTCGAGCGCGAGATGCCCGGGTACGAGGTGGCGCAGAAGCTGGAGAAGATGGGCTGGCACTCCTCCGACACCGGCGAGCTCTCCTTCACCGACGTCGAGGTGCCCGAGGAGAACCTGCTCGGCGGCGAGAACGAGGGCTTCAAGCTGATCATGGCCAACTTCGCCTGGGAGCGGCTGCTGATGGCGATCGGCGCCGTCGGCGCGATGCAGCGCCTGATCGAGGTCACCGTCAACTACGCCCTCGAGCGCGAAGCCTTCGGCCGCCCGATCGGCAAGTTCCAGGCGATCCGCCACCAGATCGCCGAGATGGCGACCAAGGCCGAGTCCGCCCGCGCCCTCACCTACAACGGCCTGCGCCTCTTCCACGAAGACCAGGACTGCATCAAAGAGGTGACGATGGCCAAGCTCGTCACCCAGCGCGCCGTCCTCGAGATCGCCGACCAGTCCCTGCAGATCCACGGCGGCTACGGCTACATGCGCGAGTACGGCATCGAGCGAGCAGTCCGCGACGCCCGCCTCGGCCCGATCGGCGGTGGGACGGACGAGGTGATGAAGGAGATCCTCGGGAAGTTGATGGGGCTGTAGGGATCAACACGGTTGCGAACGCCGGGTCTCCCCCGGCGCTCGCAACCGTGGCAATGGGCGCTATGAAACCGTCAACGGCTGTTCTCGGTGCCATTCAAATGCTTCGGTCGGGAATACGCCGTCCCATTCGATCGCCGCGCCGAGCGCTTTCAGTTCCGTTTTCGTTGCGCTGATGCTCGCCGCGCTGACGGTGGCGGCTTCCGCTTTGTTGTTGAACAGGGCCCCTGCCGAACCGGTGACCGTTGCCACCATTCCGCCCAGTGAACATGACGCACCGCCGTAGAGGATGCTGATATTGACTTTATTGAACACAACGTAGTTATTGCCACCGACCGTTTTCAGGTGCGCTGGCCACGGTAGTTTTTCCGCCGCAATCGCATCAACCGTGCATTCTGCGCCGCCGGTTGTCGTGCATTTGTAAAAGGTCATTTCCGTTACTTCCCCTTTACCGATGGCTTCGCTGTTTGAAATCACCAGTTTGTAGACCATATGTTCACACTTGGTGACTGCTCCGGGCACCGTTATGCTGCTTCCAACGGCCACACCGATGGTGACCTCGGTTTCACCGGCTTTCAGTTCGCTGCCCGAGAACCTCCAAGCAGGACTGGCGCTGGCGCTTCCCACGAAAACGGCACTGATTGCCAGCGCCGCCAGAAGACCTCGTAATAGGATGCCTATTGCCCTTGCGTTCATCGCCACATCCCCTCCTTTCGCGCCAACCGGCTTAATGGTCTTCATTGTTTAATTTCACCGCCGCGGCGGTTGCGATATAGATCGTATTTCTCAGGATCGTCTTGTTGTGCCCGGCCGTTGTGGTTCCGAGCTGCAAGTCGACAATGGGGTCGACGAGGAAACCGAGCTCCCCACCACAGCCATCTGCAGTCGGCGCCGACCACTCGTTGTCGACGAGAACGTTCCCGTACAACTTCCGGATCTGTTCTTCTTCGAGGAGTTCTTCGAATTCACTGGGGTTTCCGGTGATCGGCAGATTTGGTTCTGGAGGGGCAGTCGTGCCCGTTGTGAGCTCCCAGATCAGCGGCGTGCTGCTGGAGCCGATGACACACGATTTGCCGAGGAACGGATTTTCCAGATGAACCTTGACCGGAATTTTCAGCGCGAGACCTTCGCCTGCAGTCAGATTGGCCAGGCCGATCTCGATGTTCGAGGGCGCCTGGGCCAATTCGAGAGTCGCGTTGACTCCGGTCAGAGCATTTTCGACGAAGAACGCCGCAAGCCCTTTGATCAGGGCCGGTGATTCCGCGGTGGGAACGAGCCCCAGCAATCCGCCGGGGAGCCACCCGGGCGTTTTGGAGAGCGTCATGCCACTTTTGGCCGCAAAGAAAGGTGCTATTCCTTTGACTGGTTCGCCGAACCCACCCTGAAGAACCACCTGTTTTTCGATCGGCACGATGTGGGTGCCAATCCTCACTTCGCCGGCTTCACTCTGCACGTAGAGGCATTCTTTTACTTCGGGGCTGGCCCAAGGACACTGCTGGAACTTCGTGAATTCCCCGACGAGTTTGGCCGATGCGCTTCCCGTTAACCCCAAGGCAGCGAGCGCGATGGCGAATAGCACCATGCGCATCACCCTCAGTCTGTTCTTCTTCATGACTGGTAACTCCCTCTTGCTCGATGGACTGGATTTCCATATCGCAATGCTCTCGCGAGCCAGGGAGACTAGGGACGAGGGTGGCCGACTACTCAGACTGCTTGTGGCAAAGCCATTGGGCCTCTGAGAACGTGACGCTGAGGGGTAGCGAGGCTGGGCGCGGAGGCAATCCAGACACGTCAGCTGAACCATCCGCGGTCATGGCTGCTCATCGCCCTCGTCCCCGAACAGGCGAATTTGCTGGGAATCGTCGCCTCGTGCTTGATCGGGCGCGATCGGAGAGCAGGGCCGAAAGGCCAGCAGCGATCTCTCGACGCGCGGTGAGGACGTGCGAGGCTTTCGGCATGCGAGGCGCAATCAGCAACGGACAGTCGGCGGGACTCGAGCGCATGCCTACCGGACCTTCGGATCGATCTAGGCCGCCCGTCAATCGCATCGGCGCCTAGCAACCCATCGTCATGGCGTTGCTGGCAACCAAGCTGCTCCTGGCTCCCCTTTGCGTGATCGGCGTTTCGCTCGCAGGCCGGCGCTGGGGGTTGGCCGTGGCGGGTGTCCTCGGCGGCCTTCCGGTGGTAGCCGGACCCATCCTGCTCGTTCTCACCCTGCTCCACGGCCGCTCCTTCGGCGCAGACGCCGCCGCCGGGACCCTGCTCGGCCTAGCCGCGCTGACGACGTTCGTCGTCGTCTACGGGCGCATCGCGCCGGCGGCGCCGCCGGCGGCAACCGTGGTTGCCGGCTGGACGGCGTTCCTGGTCGGCGTCGCGCTGCTGACCCTGATTCATCCTCCGCCCGTTGGCGCCCTGTTCCTGGTCGGCGCCGGATTCGCGGTGGGGATCGGGCTGCTCGCCGCCCCAAAATCGCTGCCCGCAGTCCAGGCGGCCCTGCCTTGGTGGGACCTGCCCGCGCGCGCCGGGGCAGCGCTCGCCTTGGTTGTTGCCCTGACTGCGGCTTCGGGTGCCCTGGGGCCGCAATTGAGCGGGCTGCTCGCCCCCTTCCCGATCATCACCAGCGTTCTGGCCGTCTTCACCCATGCGCATGGCGGCGCCGACCAGGTGCGAGTCCTGCTGCGGAACTTCCTCGTTGGCTTCTACGGGTTCGCCGCCTTCTGCTTCACGCTCGCGGTTACCCTGGACTCCGTGGAGACAGCTGCCGCCTTCTCGATGGCGCTGGCAGCGGCCCTGGCGGTTCAGGCGGTGATGCTCGCGGCTCGCTCCCGGCTCGCTCCCGGCCCAGGGCCCCAGCTCGCAACCGAGAGCTCGGAGTAACCGCCGCCGCATGGCCGAGGCCATCCAGGAGCCGATGGGGGGAGATTCTCGGAAAGCCGATCGGATCACGAGGCCGTTTGCCCTCGCCGTAAGCGCCCTGCTGCTCTGCGCTTGCACGCCGGCGCAAACCGCCGCCTCGACGCAGGCCCGCAATGGCGACGTCCTCGCCACCGGGGCACATCGGCAGCTGCCGCGACCGCGGATCGTGAACAGGCTGATCCCCTTCCCGCCAAAGCGGAAGCGACAGATGACGGCTTACTCGGAGCGTCACTACGGTGAAAGGACCTGGCGGCTGAGGCAACCGCGGGTGATCGTCGAGCACTGGGCGGAAAGCGGCAGCGCCGCGGCGGTCTTCAACACCTTCGCTCCCGACCTGCCGGATCCCGAGCTGCACGAGCTGCCGAACGTCTGCGCGCACTTTGTCGTCTCCGGCTCGGGGCGCATCTTCCAGCTGGTGCCGTTGACGATCCGCTGCCGGCATGCGGTCGGCCTCAACTGGACCGCGATCGGAATCGAGCACACCGGCTTCAGCGACGCCGAAGTACTTGGCGACCGGCGCCAGATGCGTGCATCGCTGCGCCTGACCCGCTACCTCCGCTGCCGCTTCCAGATCAAGCTCCGCAACGTGATCGGCCACAACGAGAGCCTCACCTCGCCCTATCACCGCGAGCGAGTAGCGAGCCTGCGCAGGCAGACGCACGGCGACTGGCGCCATGGCTCGATGCAGATCTACCGGCACCGGCTGCGTCACCTGGGCAGCTGCTGAGAGCTCCCGCGTAGGATCGGGGCGTGATCTACCTGCTGCGACACGGCGACGCCGAGGATGGAGAAGGCGACGATGCGGCACGGCAGCTAACCCCAAAGGGCGAGCGCCAGGCCGAAGCGGCCGGACGGGCCCTGGTGGCTCTCGGCGCCGAGATCGACGCCTGTCTGACGAGCCCCAAGGTGCGCGCGGCCGAGACCGCCCGCCTCAGCTGCAGGCCGCTCGAGCTGGAAGCGGAGACAGCCGGGGAGCTGCGCGGCGGGCCCTTCGACTCGCTCGGCCTCGCCGCCGGCAGGGGCGACGTCCTCCTCGTCGGTCACGAGCCCGACTTCTCCACCGAGATCAGCCGCCTCACCGGCGCCAGGGTGAAGCTGCGCAAGGGCGGCCTCGCCGTCGTCGACGGCAGCACCCTGATCGCCCTGCTTGGGCCAAAGGAACTGGCGCTCGCGGCGAGCGGCGCCCCAGCTGCTTGATCGGCCCACTCCGGGCACAGAGGCAGCCGCCTGACCGCGATCTCGACCCCCACGGGAAGAACCGTCAACACCCCTGGCGCGGTCGTCTTCCGAGGCGTACGATCGTTTGCGGGCAGGGCAATCGAGAGGAGAAGCAGATGCTCTGTGCACTGACGGTCCGCAAGCTGAAGCCCGGCACGATGGAGCAGTTCAAGCAGGCCTTCATCCCCAGCGGCGACGTCCAGACACCACCAGGCTGGAAGCGCTTCTACGCGCTCCAGAATGCCGACGACGAGAACGAAGTGATCACCTTCGGCTTCTTCGACGGCACGCTCGAGGAGCTGCGCGCGGGACAGCAGGGCAGCGGCGATTACGACAAGCGCCGGGCTGGCGCCGACGAGTTCGTCGAGTCGGTCGGCGCCGATGGCGTCTTCGAGGTAGTCGAGGAACGCTCGATGGAATAGGGCTTTTTCGTGGAGAACGTCGAGTAGGGTCTTCCCGTCCGGTTACACGCAGGGGAGAAACGAGGAGTTAGATGGCCTACGAAATGCAGATCCGCGAGAGCCAGGATCGCGTCAAGATCCGCAGTCCCTGGGCGGCGGCGCTGCTGCCGTTCGTAACGTTCGGCATCTACCACCTGGTCTGGTGGTACCGGATCAACCGCGAGCTGCGCGACTACGGCAAGGCCAAGGGCTACGACCTCGGTCAGAACCCGACCAACTCGCTGCTCGCCCTCTTCCCCGGCGGCATCATCATCGTGCCGGCGCTGATCACCTACTGGCGCGGGACCAAGCGCGTGATGGGAGCGTCCCGCCTCGGCGGCCAGGAGCCGGTCAACGGCTGGATCGCGATCATCCTCTACCTGCTTCTATCTCCCGCCCTCTGGGCCTACATTCAGGTCTCGCTCAACCATCTGTGGCAGGCCGAGGCAGACGCGCTGGAGGGCCAACCGGCGCCGCCCGCCCTGTCCGATCCGCTGCCGCCGCCGCTGCCCCCCGAGCCCCAGGCAGCGGAACCGCCGGCTGCGGACCCCCCGCCCCCCGGGCCAAGCGCCTGAAGCAGCGATGAAGCAGCGCGTCAGCCTGATCACCCTTGGCGTGGGTGACCTCGGGCGGGCGCGCCGCTTCTACGAAGCGCTCGGTTGGCAGACCGGCGCCGGCGCCGAAGACGACGTCGTCTTCTTCCAAGCCGGCGAGATGATCGTCGCGCTCTGGGACCGGGCAAGGCTGGCCGAGGACAGCTGCGTCGAGGACGGAGGCGGCTGGGGCGGGATGACCCTGGCCCTGAACCTCGGCTCGCCGGAGGAGGTCGACGCGACGATCGAGCAGGCCCGCGCTGCCGGCGCGACGATCGGCCGCGAGCCGGCGGCAACCTTCTGGGGCGGCTACAGCGCGGTCTTCATCGACCCGGATGGACACCCTTGGGAGATCGCCCACAACCCGCACTGGACGATCACCGAGGACGGCGGCGTCAGGTTGAGCTGACGTGCCCCAGGGGCGGGCTCACCTCAACCTGATCGACAGCTCGCGGCAGCTGTTCGGACTAGACCCGGGCGCCGTCGTCGAGGCGGAGGACGGCTGGGTCTTTGGAGCGGGGAGCCATCCGCATCCGACCATCTCGAACGCCGCCTTCAGGGTCGACGACCAAACCGACCCGGGGGAGCTGATCGAACGTGCCCGTGCCTTCTTTGGCCAGCGCGGTCGCGGCTTCAGCCTCTGGGCGCGGAGCGGGCGAGACGAGGACCTGGATCTGATCGCGGCGGCCGATTCGGCGGGGCTGCAGCCGGTCTACGAGATGCCGGAGATGATCCTGCAGGGGCCCGTCGCGGTGCGAGCGCTGCCGGCCGATGTGGAGCTGCGGCAGGTGACCTCCGGCCCCGAGGCCGAGGACTACTGGCGGATCGCCGCTGCCGCCTACGTCAGCCTGGGCTTCCCAGCAGAGGCCTTCGGCTTCTACACGAACAACGAGGGCCTGCTGGCCGAGAACGTGGCGGCCTTCATCGCCTACCTCGGCGGCGAGCCGGTCAGCATCGCGCTGACGATCGTCAGCCACGGCGTCGCCGGCATCTACTGGGTCGGCAGCCTCGAGCAGGCCCGCGGCAGGGGCCTCGCGCGGGCGGCGACCGCGGCGGCGACGAACGCCGGCTTCGCGCTGGGCGCAGACGTGGCGTCCCTGCAGGCATCGCCGATGGGCAAGCCGATCTACCTGGAGATGGGCTTCGAAACCGTCTTCGACTACCGGCTCTTGATGTCGTCGGCGCCTTGAGTGACGAGCCGATCCAGCGCATCCGCCGTGGCGGCTGGACCGCGATCGACGAGGCGAGCCCAGGCCGCGGCTAAGATCAGGGCGTGGAGCGGGTTGCCGCAGCCAACGAGGAGGCCCTCGAAGCTTGGGACGGCGTCCTCTTCGATCGCTTCGTCCAGTTTCGCGAGATCGTCACCAACGGCCTCGGCGCCCACGGTGAGGCCGCGCTGGAAGCGCACCCGCCGCGCCGCGGTGAACGCGTGCTCGACATCGGCTGCGGCTTCGGCGACACCAGCCGGCGGATCGCGGAGCTCGTCGGCGAGTCGGGCTCGGTGCTCGGGGTCGACGTCGCCCCCCGCTTCATCGAGGCGGCGCGAACCGAGGCCGAGCAAGCCGGCGCCGCCAACCTCGACTTCGTCGTCGCCGACGTCCAGGTGACGAGCTTCGAGGAGCGCTTCGACTACGCCTTCGCCCGCTTCGGCACGATGTTCTTCGCCAACCCGGTGGCGGCGATGCGCAACGTCCGCCAGAGCCTCGCCCCGGGCGGGCGGCTCTGCACGGTGGTCTGGCGGCGCAAGCTCGACAACGACTGGCTGCACCGGGCCGAGAGGGTGGTCGAGGAGTTCGTCGAGGAGCCGGAGGAATCCGACGAGCCGACCTGCGGCCCGGGCCCGTTCTCGATGGCCAACGCCGACACCGCGAGTGACATCCTGCGCAGCGCCGGCTTCACCGACATCGCGCTGCGGCGCTGCGACATCCCGATCCAGATCGGCCGCGACCTCGACCACGCGGTCGAATTCGTCACCGCCATCGGGCCAGCCGGCGAGGTGATCCGCCTTGCCGGCGATGACGCGGAGCGAATCAGGCCGCAGATCGAGAGCGCCCTGCGCGAGGCCCTGGCCGAGTTCGAGGGACCCGGCGGCGTCACCGCCGACGCGTCGACCTGGATCATCAGCGCGAAAGCGCCGCCAGGCCCCGCCGCGTAGCCGACTGGCCAGTCAACCAGGGCTGCACGGTTCCTTGTAGCCTCCCGGGCCGACTTAACGAATCCGAGAAGGAGAGCGCAGACTGATGGGACTTCTTGATGGGAAAGCGGCGATCGTCACCGGTTCCGCGCGCGGGATCGGCCGGGCCACCGCCGAGCTGTTCGCCAGCGAGGGCGCCAAGGTTCTGATCAACGACCTCGACGCCGACGTCGCCGAACAGGCATCGAGCGAGATCAACGGCGAGACCGCCGTCCACGCCGGTGACCTGACCCAACCCGACGCCGCCGACAAGCTCGTCGCCGCCGGGGTCGACGCCTTCGGCGCGATCGACATCGTCGTCAACAACGCCGGCTACACCTGGGACGGCGTCGCCCACCGGATGACCGACGACCAGTTCCAGGCGATGCTCGACATCCACACCGTGGTGCCGTTCCGCGTCGCCAGGGCGCTTGCGCCGCACTGGCGCGAGGCCGCCAAGGCGGAGCGCAACGAGGGCCAGGAGGTCTTCCGCAAGCTGATCAACATCTCCTCGACCTCGGGCACGATGGGCAACGCCGGCCAGGTCAACTACTCGGCGGCGAAGATGGCGGTCGTCGGCCTGACCAAAACCCTCGCCAAGGAGTGGGGCCAGTTCAAGATCAACGTCAACGCCGTCGCCTTCGGCTTCGTCGAAACGCGGCTCACCGCGGCCAAGGAGCAGGGCGAAGAGATGACCGCCCCGGGGGGCGAGAAGATCGAGCTCGGCATTCCCGAGCAGATGCGGGCGATGGCCTCGGCGATCATCCCGCTCGGCCGGCCCGCCACGCCCGAGGAGGCCTCCGGCCCGGTCCTCTTCCTCGCTTCGCCGCTGGCCAACTACATGCAGGGCCAGGTGCTCAACGTCACCGGCGGCATGTTTGGGGGGATGTACACCTGAGTCCCGAGGCGACAGGTGGCAGGAGCACCCCCCGCTACCTCGACGTAGCGGACAGGATTTGGCCTGTCACCCGTCGCTTCATGGGCCTCCACACGGCCCTCTACAGGGCGACGGGCGGACGCCTCGGACACAAGGTGCCCGGGGGCCCAGGCAAGATGCTGCTGCTCGACCACGTCGGAGCAAAAAGCGGCACCAAACGCACCTCGCCCCTGCTCTACGTCAGGGACGGCGGCGACCTCGTGGTAGTCGCCTCCAAGGGCGGCTACCCCAAGAACCCGGCCTGGTTCTACAACCTCAAGGCCAACCCCGACACAACCGTGCAGGTCGGCAGCCACCACCTCAAAGTCCATGCCCGCGTCGCCAAACCGGAGGAGCGCGAGCGTCTCTGGAAGCTGGCGGTCAAGGCCTACAGCGGCTACGAGGACTACCAGGCACGCAGCAAGGGTCGCGAAATCCCTCTAGTCATCCTCGAGCCGCGCAGCTAACCCTGCCGATGCGAATCAAGTTCTCCATGAGATAGGTGGAGAACTTGATTCGCATCGGCTAGTCCTTTGAGCGGCGCTCCTCGGCAACCGGCTCCCCCGACTCGCTGGCAATCGCCTCGGGGGGCCAGGGGCCGGCCCAGTTGTCGCGGGCGCCGTCGATCGTGATCGTCGTGCCGGAGAAGAAGTCGCCGGCGGGCGAGGCGAGGTAGGCGACCAGCCAGGCCATCTCCTCGGCGCGCCCGGCGCGGCCGATCGGGATCGAGCGCTCGAGGTTGTCGACGACGACCTGCGGATACTTGGTCAGCAGGGTCTCGGTGGCGAACTGGCCGGCGGCGAGGGCGCAGGTCTTGATCCCGAAGCGCGCCCACTCGACCGCCAGCGTCCGCATCATGTTCTCGACCGCGGCGCGGGCGGCTCCGGAGTGGACCATCCCCGGCATCCCGTTGTGGGGCGAGAGGGTGACGCTGAGCACCTTGCCGCCGCCCTGCGGGATGAAGGCCTTGGTCGCGGCGGCGTGGGTCATCAGCCAGGTGCCCTCGACGTTGAGCTCGATCACGGTGCGGAAGCCTTTCGGGCTGATCGCCTCCGCCGGGGCGAGGAACTGGCCGCCGGCGTTGTTGACGAGGACGTCGAGGCGCTGATGGCGCTCGATCACCCCGTCGAAGAAGCGGTCGACGGCCTCCTCCTCGCGGATGTCCATCGTCTCGTGCTCGAAGGATCCGGGCAGCCCGCCCGCCAGCGCCGCCGTCTCGGCCAGTGGCTCCTCGCGGCGCCCGCAGCCGATCACGGCAGCGCCGAGGCGCGCCAGCTCGAGCGCCGTCTCCCGCCCCAGGCCACTGCCGGCGCCGGAGACGACGCAGACCTGTCCCGCGAGCAGATCGGGCTTGAAGATGCGCGAATGTGAGCTTTCAGCCACCGGCGCCCAAGCCTATAGACGGCCGCTCACCGTAACCTGACCGGGATGAAGGTCCATATAGAGACGAAGCCACTGCACGAGGCGCTGGCCGGAGGCACGCCGGGCGCCACCGTCACGGTCGAGCCGATCGTCGCCGGCACGGTCACCTGGCCCGGCACGATGATGGAACGGCCCGGCGGCCGCTTCGAGACGCTGAAGCTGGTGCGCGCCCTGCTCACCGGCAAGCCGCCGGCGACGGTGCCGGTCCCCGCCTTCCTGATCCGCCATCCCAGCGCCGGCGCGATCCTCGTCGACACCGGCCTGCACCCCTCGATCGCCACCGACGGCAAGGAGAACTTCGGCGGCATGGGCAACAGGTTCGGCAATCCCGACCTGGGGCCCGGCGAGGACGTTCCCGCGCAGCTGCGCAAGCGCGGCCTCGACGCCGGCGAGATCCCGATCGTGGTGATGACCCACATGCACATCGACCACACCTCGGCGATCTCGGAGTTCCCCAACTCGACCTTCGTCGTCAGCGAGACCGAGTGGAAGGCAGCGGCGACCGGCCCGCGGCCCCTCCTCAACGGCTACCGCCGCGCCCACTTCAACTACGCCTTCGACTACCGCACCGTCGACTTCACCCGCGGCGAGATCGACTCCTACGCGACCTTCGGCCGCACCTTCGACCTCTTCGGCGACGGCTCGATCCGGCTCGCCTACACGCCCGGCCACAGCGCCGGCCACATCTCGGTGATCGCCCACCTGAGCAAGCACGACTTCGTCATCGGCGGCGACACCACCTACATGGCGGCCCAGCTCGACGGCGAGGCGCCGCTGGCCCCGCGCCCCTTTGACGCGCACAACTACCGCCGCTCGCTGCAGGAGCTGAAGCTGTTCAAGCGCGAGTACCCGGACGCGATCGTCACCCCCGGCCACGACCCGGATTTCTTCGCCGGGATCAGCGCCCGCTACGAGTAGCCAGGCCCTCGTACATCTCGCGCACCCGGCCGAAGACCTCCCCGGCCACCTCCAGCTGGCGCTCCCTGCTCGCCCCCTCCTCCACCTGGAAAGAAAGTGGCTCACCGAACTGCACGGTGACCTTGGGGAAGCGGAAGCGCTTCCAGCGCCGCACCTTCTCCGAGCCGTGGATCGCCACCGGGACGACCGGCACCCCGGACTCCAGCGCTATCCGGCCGATCCCCGGCTTGACCTCTTTCAGCTTGCCGCTGCGTGAGCGGCCGCCCTCGGCATAGACGAGCAGCATCCCGTCCTGCTCGAGGATCGTGAAGGCGGTCTTGAACGACTCCTCGTCGTGCTGGCCACGACGGACCGGGAAGACGCCGCCGTGCTTGTAGACATAGGTGAGGACGGGCGGCCCGAACATCTGTGACTTGGCCATGAAGCGCACCTGTCGCCGCAGGTAGAGGCCGACGAAGAAGTGGTCCATCTGGCTGAAGTGGTTAGGGGCCAGCAGCAAGGGCCCGGCCTTGGGCACGTTGGCGACGCCAATCGCCCTGACGCGGTAGACCAGCAGCGTCGGCAGCGAGACGATCGCGCGGACGAAGGGGTAGGTCCAGCCGACGCCCTTGCGCGCCGCCGCGTGGAACTGGTCGAAGTACTCGGCGGGACGGTCGTCACGATAAATCTGTGGCTTCATGTCTGACATGGGAGGGACGGCCCGGGGCCGTCGGCCTTTCTACTCCCCCTCGTCAGGGCGGTTACGTCGGCCCTGCGGCGCCCTCGGGAGCCGCCCAGCCCTTCGCGTGCTGCAGCGCCCGGTGCCAATCGGAGAGCAGCGACTCACGCTCGTCGGCGGCCATCGCCGGCTCGTAGCGCGCCGCCTCGCGCCACATCTCACCGACCTGCTCCAGGTCCCAGCGCCCGGTCGCGATCCCGGCCAGATAGGCGGCGCCCAGCGCCGTCGTCTCGGCAACCTCGGGCACGACCACGTCGGCGCCCAGCGCGTCGGCCTGGAACTGCATCAGCCAGCGGTTGGCGACGGCTCCGCCGTCCGCCTTGAGGACCGCGAGGCGCTCGCCCGACGCCGCCTCCTGGGCACGGACCGCGTCGACCGTCTGGAAGGCGATCGCCTCCAGCGCGGCCCGCGCCAGGTGCGCGCGGCCGCTGCCCCGGGTGAGGCCGACGATCGTGCCGCGGGCGTAGGGGTCCCAGTGGGGGGAGCCGAGCCCGGTCAGCGCCGGCACGAAGTAGACGCCGTCGTTGCCGGCCAGCGAGGCCGCAAGCGCCTCCGTCTCCCCCGCCCGCTCAATCACACCGAGGCCATCGCGCAGCCACTGCACCGCGGCGCCGGTGACGAAGATCGAAGCCTCCAGCGCGTAGGCCGCCTCGCCGCCGCTCCCGCAGGCGACGGTGCCGAGCAGGCCCTCGACCGGGTCGGGCGCCTCGGCGCCGGTGTTGAGCAGGACGAAGCTGCCGGTCCCGTAGGTGTTCTTCGCCGTCCCGGCCCGGTGGCAGGCCTGGCCGAAGAGGGCGGCCTGCTGGTCGCCGGCGATCCCCGCCACCGGCACCTCGCCGCCGAACTCGGAGGTCGTGCCGTAAACGTGGGCTGAGGGCAGCGGCTCGGGAAGCTGCGCCGGGTCGACTCCTAGCAGGGCGCAGATCTCCCCGTCCCAGGCGAGCCGGCGGATGTCGAACAGCATCGTCCGCGAGGCGTTGGTGTGGTCGGTCGCGTGGCGGCCGGTGAGCTTGAAGAGCAGCCAGGAGTCGACCGTGCCGAAGAGCGCCCGCTCGGCGCCCTCGGCGTTGCGCAGCAGCCACTCGATCTTGGTCGCGGAGAAGTAGGGGTCGATGACGAGGCCGGTGCGCTCCCGCACCAGCGGCTCGTGACCGGCGGCGCGCAGCTCGTCGCAGCGCCCGGCCGTGCGCCGGTCCTGCCAGACCAGCGCCCGGTGGATCGGCTCGCCCGTCGTCGGGTCCCAGGCGACGACCGTCTCGCGCTGGTTGGTGATCCCGATCCCGTCCAGGTCCGCCCCCTGGATGCCGGCGTCGACGATCGCCTGCACCGCGACGCGGCGGCTGACGGCCCAGATCTCGGCGGCGTCATGCTCCACCCAACCCGGCCGCGGGAAGTGCTGCTCAAACTCCGAGTAGGCGCGGCCGGCGACCCGCCCCTCACCGTCGAAGACGAGGCAGGTGGTCCCCGTCGTCCCCTGGTCGATCGCCAGGATCACGGCCTGGCGCCGCGGGCGATCGTCAGCAGTCCGTCGGCCACGCCCGAAGCGCCCTGCTCACCGGTCCCGAGCCGGCGCACCCCCATTCCGTACATCAGCGCCACGATCGAGCGCGCGTGGCGCTCGGGGTCGGGCACTTCGAGCATCTCCAGGGCAGCGGCTGCGACCCCTTCGTAGGCCTCGAAGCAGCGCAGCGAAGCCTCCTGCAGCGCCGGGTCGCGAGCGGCCTGGAGGTGGAGCTCGATCTCGGCCAGCTGCTGGATCCGGTCGCTGGACTCCTCGACGATCCGTTCGACCTCGGCAGCGACCTGCTCGATGCTGGGGCGGCGCTCGCGCAGGCCGGCGGCAATCGCCTCCTGGCGCGCCACCTCCTCACCGACGAAGAGCAGCAGGCTTTCCCGCAGCAGATCGACCTGGCTGGGGAAGTGGTAGGTGAGCGAGCCCAGGGCAACGCCCGCCGTGCCGGCGACGCGACGGTTGGTGACCGCGGAGACCCCCTCGCTGCCGATCAGCTCGACCGTGGCGCGGAGGATGCGCTCGCGGGTATCTGGGGGCGCGGCAGTGGGCAAGAAGCGCCAGACTACCCGTTTCGCCTATCGTTCGTTCGAACGAACAACAGCGGGCAAGGGAGATACAGATGCCGACCAGAACAGCAGCAGCCGGAACAACCGCGAAGAAGGAACCGGAGGCCGGGACTTCTTCCGGCCTGCGCGAGCAGGTGCTGATGCTGCAAACCGGCGAAGCGTCCTCCCGCGAGCTGGTCGAGGCCGCGCTGAACCGGGCCGAAGCGACGCAGTCCCGCCTGAACGCCTTCCGCATCATCTGCGCCGAGCAGGCTTTGGCCGAGGCGGAGGAAGCGGATCGCCGCCTCAGCGCCGGTGACGGCGCGGCGCTGCTCGGCGTGCCGGTTGCGATCAAGGACGACGTTGACCTCAGCGGCCACACGACCCCGTTCGGCTGCGGCGGCGGCCGGCCGGCCGTGCGGGACGCCGAGGCGGTGCGGCGCCTGCGCGAAGCGGGCGCGATCGTGATCGGCAAGACCCATGCGCCCGAGGTCGGCCTCTGGCCCTTCACCGAGACGCCGCTGCACGGCGCCACCCGCAACCCCTGGCACACCGACCACACCCCCGGCGGCTCCAGCGGCGGCGCCGCCGCAGCGGTGGCCGCTGGCGTCGTCCCCGTTGCGATCGGCTCGGATGGCGCCGGCTCGATCCGGATCCCCGCCGCCTGGACCGGCCTCGTCGGGCTGAAGCCCCAGCGCGGGCGCGTCTCCACCTGGCCCGACCCCGAGGCCTTCAACGGGCTCAGCTGTTACGGCCCGCTCGCTCGCAGCACCGGCGACGCCGCCCTGCTGCTCGACGCCGTCCACGGCAACGTCCCCGCGGACCTGCACAAGCCAAAGCCGCCGGCCGAGCCGTTTTCCGCGGCGGCGGCGCGCGAGCCCGGGCAGCTTCGCATCGCCATCTCCTTCGCCACCCCCTTTGGCGTCCCCAGCGCGGTGGACCGCGAGCATCGCGCCGCGATCGAGGGCTTCGCCGAGCGGCTCGGGGACCTGGGCCACGAGATCGTCCGCATCGATCCCGACTACGGCATGGCCGGCCCCACCTTGGTTGCGCGGGGCGAGGCCGCGGTTGAGCAATGGCTCTGCGCCCACGGCGAAGACCGCACCTCGCTGGAGCCGCGCACGCGGGCGGCCGCCCGCATGGGCCGGGTGCTGCAGGGCCTGCCGCTGCGCCTCTCGCGCGCTGCCGAGCCAAGCCTGCGGCGCCGGATCGGCCGCGTCTTCGAGCGCTGCGACATCGTCCTCACCCCGACCACGGCGAAGCCACCGCCCCGCATCGGCGCCCTCGAAGGCCGCGGCTACTGGAAGACGGGCAGCACGGCTGGGGCGATCTGTCCCTTCGCCTTTGCCTGGAACGTGGTCGGCTGGCCCGGAATCAGCGTTCCCGCCGGGCTCACCGCAAACGGGCTGCCGATCGGCGCCCAGCTGCTTGGCCGCGAAAACGACGAGGCAACGCTGCTCTCGCTCGCCGCCCAAGTGGAGCGCGCCGAAGGCGGCTGGCCGCAGGCCACCCTAGCCTCAGACATCGCGAGACCGTCTCAGCCCGCCATATACGCGGGCTGAGACGGTCTCACGATCAATTGGCGACGCCTACCGGCGGGCACGGTAGGCACGCAGGAAATCGAGGAGCTGGCGACCTCGGTGGAGGAAGCCGCTGAGGGATCGGCCGGTGGCGCGGTGGGCCAGGTCGAGCTCGTACTCGCCGACCCGGCAGCCGCCGCGAATCGCGTCGACCGTCATCCCCAGCTCCATCCCGTAGCCACGGGCAAAAGGCAGGGTCGCGCGCAGGACCTCGGCCCGCATTGCCCGCTGACCGGAGATCGGCGCTCCCGCCTCGAAGCCGCAGAGGCGGCGAATCGCCCAGTGGGCGAAGCCCAGCGCCAAGCCGAAACCGCCGCCGACGCGCTTGCCGAAGGCGGCGATCGCGAGGTCGCACTCACCGGCGTCGACCGCAGCTACGAGCGGTGCCAACTGCGCCGCTGAGCCGGCGAGGTCGCCATCGCAGAGCAACACCAACTGCGGCGCCTCGCCGGTGCTTAGCGCCGCTTCCGCCGCGGCGGTCATGTTCGCCCCCTTGCCATGTGGGCGACCACGGCTCACCACCTGCGCACCGGCTGCCATCGCCAGCTCGGCGGTGCCGTCGGTCGATGCGTCGTCGGCCACCCAGATCGCCGCCGCCGGAAACGCCGCCCGCAGGGCGCCGACCGTCGTGGCGATCCGCTCCGCCTCGTTGCGGGCGGCGACGATTACGGCCAGCGAAGCGCCCGCCGTGGGATCGTGCTCGAACCTGGGTCGCTCCGCCGCCACGCACGGATATTCTCCCCCGCCATGGACATCGAGGCGCACATCACTGGCAGCGTGTGGAAAATCGAGGTCGCGGTCGGCGACGAAATCGAAGACGGTGACACGGTCGTCATCCTCGAGTCGATGAAGATGGAGATCCCGGTCGAGGCGGAAGACGACGGCACCGTCAAGGAGATCCGCTGCGAGGAGGGCCAGTCGGTCAGCGAAGGCGATGTCCTCGTAGTGCTGCAGTGAACGAGCGGCTGGCGAGCGGCAAGCTCCTGCTCGACTCCCCGGCCGAGGCGGTCATCCGCCTCCGCATCGTCAACCCCGACCGGCGCAACGCGCTCGACCACGAGATCCTCGACGCGCTGGCCGAGACGCTGCCGCGGCTCGACCGCGGGATCGAGACGCGCTGCCTGCTGATCACCGGCGCGCCGCCCATCTTCTCCGCCGGCTACGACCTCAACTCGATCCCCAGCGGGACCTTCGAACGCGACGCCGAGGCGCTGGTCGCCCACCCCTTCCACGCGGCAATGGAGGCGCTCGCCGCCCATCCCTGGCCGACGATCGCGGCGATCAACGGCCACTGCCTCGGCGGCGGGCTGGAGCTGGCGATCACCTGCGACCTGCGGATCTGCGCCAGCGGGGCGAAGCTCGGCATGCCACCGGCGAAGCTGGGCCTCGTCTACGGCCACACCGGCCTGCGCAAGTTCCTCGACACGGTCGGGCTGGCAAGGACGAAGGAGCTGTTCCTGACCGGTCGCAACTTCGAGGCGCGGCGGGCGGAGCAGCTTGGCCTCGTCCACGACGTGATCGACGACGAGGGCTTCGAGCGCGCTTCGGTCGAGCTTGCCGCCGCGGTCGCCGCAAACGCGCCGCTCTCGATGCGGGGCAACAAACGGGCGATCGAAGTGCTCAACCAGAACCCGGTGCTGACCGAACAGCAGGAGGCCAGCCTGATCGCCCTGCGCGAGTCCTGCTTCTCCTCGGAGGACTTCCGCGAGGGCATCGAGGCGTTTGCCGCCAAGCGCAAGCCCGAGTGGAGGGGTCGATGAGCTCGGCGTCCGCCCGCAAGCAGCTCGCCGCCAGCGACCCGACGATGGCGGCGCTGATCGAGCGGGTCGGCAAGATCGACCTGGCGACGCGGCTGCGCCGGCGCAGCGAGGAGCGGCCGGCCGATGCCTACGGGGCGCTGCTGCGGGCGATCGTCGGCCAGCAGCTCTCGACCAAGGCGGCACGGACGATCTACGGCCGCGTGGTCGCGCTCTTCGACGGCCGCACCCCGACGCCGGAGCAGCTGCTCGAAGCCGACGAGGGAGACCTGCGCGCCGCCGGCCTCTCGGGCCGCAAGGTCGAGTACGTCCGCGACCTCGCCTCGCACGTGATCGAGGGTGAGCTGGAGCTCGATCGCCTGCCCGAGCTCTCCGACGAGGAGGCGATCGAGGAGATCGTCGCGGTGCGCGGGCTCGGCCTCTGGACCGCGGAGATGTTCCTGCTCTTCCACCTCGAGCGGCCCGATGTCCTCTCCGGCGGCGACCTCGGCATCCGCAAGGCGATCCAGATCGAGTACGGGCTGGAGGAGATGCCGCCGCCGGCGCAGGTTGCGGAGATCGGCGAGCCCTGGCGGCCGCACCGCAGCCTCGCCTCCCTCTACCTCTGGGAGTCGCTTGCGATCGCGCCCATCGATTGAGGGGCACCCTGCTCCGGTCGATAAGAGGGCCATGCGCCATCGGCTCTGGCTCGGCTTCGCCCTCGTCGCCGCGATCGCGATCGGCTCGATTGCGCTGGCGCTCGTCATCCACGTCCGCGAACGCGACAGCTTCGAGCGCACGCAGCACAGCGAGGCGACCCGCGCCGCCCATCAGACCCAAGCGCTGGCGGCGCTCTCGATCGGTCAGCTCTCCAGCGCCGCGGCCTTCTACCAGGCCGAGGGGCACTTCACCCGGCACGAGTTCGACGTCATCGCCGACTCGCTGCTCAGCACCGGAGCCCTGCGGGCGACCGCCTTCATCGCCTCGGTCCCACGGGCGGCGCGGGCGCGCTTCGAACGCGCTCACGGCTTCCCGATCGTCGAACGCGGCCCGCTCGGCGACTTCCACCGCGCCGGCGAGCGCGCCCAGTACTTCCCGCTGACCTACGCGGCGGCGTCGGGCCTGACCGTGCAGCTGCCGCTCGGCTACGACATCGGCGCCGACGCCCTGCGCGGCTCCTACCTCTTCCGCGCCCGCGACTCGGGCAAGCCGACGGCGACCCAGGTGATGCGGCTGCCGGTCGGCGGCACCGGGATCAACGTCTTCCGGCCCGTCTACCGCGACGGCGCGCCAACGCGGACAGTGGCCCAGCGCCGCGCCTCGCTGATCGGCTTCGCCGGCGGCGCCTTCCGCGTCCCCGACCTGGCCGACGCGGCCAACGATGCGCTGCCGGGCCCGGTGGACGTGGCGCTGATCGAGCACGGCAGGTCGATCGCCGGCGGCGAGCTCCCCCGCGACGAATCGGCGGCGGCGCCGATCAAGATCGCCGATCACACCTGGCTGCTGGTCGTCCGCGATCCGGACCGGCCCGGGGTCAGCCTGCCGGTGATGATCGCCGTCTTCGGCATCTCGCTGGCGGCGCTGCTGGCGGCCCTGGTCCTGGTCTGGACCCGCAACGAACGGATGCAGGAGCTGGCCCGCCAGGCCAGCCAGGACCCGCTCACCGGGCTGAAGAACCGCCGCCGCTTCGAGGAGGACCTGCGGGCCGAGCTGGCGCGCAGCAACCGCTACGGGGTCGAAGGGGCGCTGCTGATGCTCGACCTCGACCACTTCAAGCTGGTCAACGACACGCTCGGCCACCCGGCGGGGGACCGCGTGCTCGCCGAGATGGCCGCCGTCCTGCGCGGCCGCACCCGCGAGACCGACGTGCTCGCCCGGATCGGCGGCGACGAGTTCGCGATCGTGCTTCCCCGCTGCGACCTCGCCGAGGCGCAATCGGTGAGCGAGGAGATCGCGACGGCGATCCGCGAGCACATGGAAGCGGAGAAAGGCGTGCCGCCGATCACCGCCAGCATCGGCATCGCCCCCTTCGGCCCGGGAAAGCCGCTCGGCTTCGAGGACGTGCTGGCCCAAGCCGACGCGGCGATGTATGAAGCGAAGGGCTCCGGGCGCGACGCGGTGCGTGTTTCAGCCGTCCGAGCCGCGACCTAGCCTAGCCCCGAATGCCCCCCTTGATCACCTTCGAGGAAGCCCTTGCGCTGGGCGAGTTGACCAGCCACGAGGAGATCGGCGACCTGGTCGAGCGCGCCTGGCAGGTGCGCCAGGAGAACTTCGGCGACTCGACCGACATGTGCTCGCTGGTCAACGCCAAGTCCGGTGGCTGCGCCGAGGACTGCGGCTTCTGCGCCCAGTCGCGCTACGCCGAGGCCGATACGCCGATGCACGCGATGATGGAGCCCGAGCAGATCCTCGAGCACGCCAAGGCGGCCGAGGCGGCGGGCGCGCACCGCTTCTGCATGGTCACCCAGGGCCAGGGGCTCTCCAAGCGCGACTTCGAGAAAATCCTCGAGGGCGCGCGGCTGGTCTCCGAGCAGACGAACCTGAAGCGCTGCGCCTCGATCGGCCACATGTCGGGGGAACGGGCCAAGCGGCTGCGCGAGGCGGGGATCCAGCGCGTCCACCACAACGTCGAGTCCTCGCGCTCCTACTACCCCGAGGTTTCAAGCACGGTCCGCTACGAGGGCCGCCTGCGCACGATCGACGCGGTCAAGGAGGCGGGGTTGGAGACCTGCGTCGGCGGCATCCTCAACCTCGGCGAGTCGCGGCGACAGCGGGTCGAGATGGCCTTCGAGCTGTCCGAGCTCGAGCCGACCTCGGTGCCGATCAACCTGCTCAACCCCCGCGACGGCACCAAGTTCGGCGACCGCCCCCTGATGGACGCCTGGGAGGTCGTCAAGTGGGTGGCGATCTTCCGCCTGATCATCCCCGGCGCCCTCTTCCGACTCTGCGGCGGGCGGGTCGAGAACCTCGGTGACCTGCAGCCGCTGGCGGTCAAGGCCGGCCTGAACGGCGTGATGATGGGCAACTTCCTGACCACGCTCGGCGCCGAGCCCGAGGACGACCGGGCGATGTTCGAGGAGCTGGGCCTGAACGTGGCGCGCCAGCCCGACAACGGCGCAAATCCCCGCCCCGACAACCGCGACGGCTGGCTCGACGGCGAGACGCCGGCAACGCCGATCGACGAGCTGATCGACCACCAGGACGAGGCCAACTTCTGGGACCCCTCGACCCAGCTGCGGGTGATCAAGAAGACCAAGAAGCCGCCTCCCTATCCGGCTTCAAGCGCCGCCTCCCCGGCTCCCGCCCAGACGCGCTAATGGCTATCGGAAGTCACGCGCCCGCCCTGCCGCGCCCGGGGGCGGCCCCGGCATGACCGACGTCGCAGAGCGGCTGGAGGAGCTTCGCGGTCGGGGGTTGCACCGGCGACTGCGGCTGATCTGCGGCCCGCAGGGCCCGAGCGTCCTGCTCGACGGCCGGCCGGTTCTGCTGCTCTGCTCAAACGATTACCTCGGCCTCGCCAATCATCCGCGGGTACGGGGAGCGGCGGCCGAGGCCGCGATGCGCTGGGGCGCTGGGGCCGGCGCGTCGCGGCTGATCTCGGGCAACATGCAGCCCCACGGTCGCCTGGAGAAGCGGCTGGCTGCCTTCAAGGGCTACGAGTCGGCGCTGCTGTTCGGCTCCGGCTACCTGGCAAACATCGGCGCGATCTCGGCCTTGGCGGGACGCGGGGAAGTGGTCTTCTCCGACGAGCTCAACCACGCCAGCATCATCGACGGCTGCCGGCTCTCGCGGGCCGAGACCTTCGTCTATCGCCACGGCGACCTCGAGCACCTGGCCTGGGCGCTGGCCGAGGCCGAGGGACGCGGCTCGCTGATCGTCAGCGACGGCGTCTTCTCGATGGATGGCGACGTGGCGCCGCTGGAGGGCCTCTTGGAGCTGGCGCGCCGGCACGACTGCCGGCTGATGATCGACGAGGCCCATGCCACCGGCGCCCTCGGCCCCGGCGGACGCGGCTCGGTCGCCGCCGCCGGGCTCAGCGGCGAGGTCGACCTGGTCGTGGGGACGTTGGGCAAGGCGCTCGGCTCCTACGGCGCCTACGCCTGCGCCAACGGCGAGCTGACCGACTACCTGCTCAACACCGCCCGCCCCTTCATCTTCTCCACGGCGCCGCCGCCGCCGGCGGCGGCGGCGAGCCTGGCAGCGCTGGAGCTGCTCGAATCGCAGCCGAGCCGGGTCGAGCGCCTGGCCGCAAACGCCGCGGCATTGCGTTCTGCGCTCGGCGCCGAGGGACTGGCGATCGGCGCTTCGCAGACCCAGATCGTCCCGGTCGAGATCGGCGACGCGAGGCGGACGATGGAGCTCAGCGAGCTGGTGCTGGAGCGCGGCGTCTTCGCCCAGGGCATTCGACCCCCCACCGTGCCCGCGGGGACCTCGCGGCTGCGCTTCACGGTCATGTCCACGCATCGCGCCGGAAAGCTGGAGGAGGCGGCGAAGCTCGTCGGCGCCGCGGCGCGTGAGCTGGGGATCTCTTCGGCGGCCCGGCCGGCAGGCTCGCTGGCCGTCGCCGCGTAGGCGCCTTGGACGGCGTCTTCGTAACCGGCACCGGAACCGGGGTCGGCAAGACCGTCGTAGCCGCCGCCATCGCCCGCTCGCTTGCCGCCGGCGGCAAGGCGGTTGCCGTCTTCAAGCCGGCGGTGACCGGCCTCGACGATCCTGGGGAGCCGGACCACGCGCTCCTGCGGCGTGCCGCCGGCTCGAATCAGAGCGCGGAGGAGATCGCCCCCTATCGCTACGGCCCGCCCGCCTCGCCGCATCTCGCCGCCGAGCTCGCCGGCGAGCGGATCGAGCGCGAGCGGCTGCTCGCCGCCGCCCGGGCCGCAGCGGCGAATGCCGACACCGTCGTCTGCGAGGGAGTCGGCGGCCTGCTCGTCCCCCTCGCGCCCGACTACCTCGTCCGCGACCTCGCGGTCGACCTCGGGCTGCCCGTCGTGATCGCCGCATCGCCAGGGCTCGGCACGATCAACCACACGCTGTTGACGATCGAGGCAGCCCGCGCCGCCGGCCTCAGCATCGAGGCCGTCGTGCTGACGCCCTGGCCGGAGCAGCCCAGCGCCATCGAGGAATCCAATCGCAAGACGATCACCGTGATCAGCGGGATCGAGGTGGAGGCGCTGGCGCGCCTGGATCTCGACGATCCAGGCGGCTGGAGCGTCGACTGGCGACTCATCCGCCGTATAGACGGATGAGTCGCCAGGCTCAGCCTGGGAGGATCACGTCGAGCGTGGAGCTGGTCAACTCGACCTCGAAGCCGGCGGCCGCCACGACCCCCGCGGCAGCCTCAGGATCCGCGGGCTTCGCTTTGGAGAGAAGCAGCGCCCGCGCCACTTCGCCACGAACCGCCTTCGCCATGTGGGAGACGGGTTTGCGCTTGCCGCCGCTCTCGCCGAAGGCGCGGACCGCCAGCAGGGTCGCGCTCTTTGGCTTCCAAGCCGCGGCGTAGGCGGCGGAGCGCATGTCGACGACGAGCTCGCCGGGCTCGTCGGGCATCGCCGCGGTCAGCGCCTGGCGCCACCAGGCGGCCGGCGGGCCGATCCCCTTGAGCCTGGCCTTGGCCGAGAAGCGGTAGTAGGGGATGCGGTCCTGCGGCCGCACGAATCCCCAGAGGGCGCTGGCGATCAGGACCTGCTTCGCCGCCCGGCGGCGCGACGCGGCCGGCAGGCCGGGCAGCTCGAGGCGCTCGTAGAGCACGCCGCTGTAGACCTCCGCGGCGGCGGCGGCCGGCGCCCTGCGCAGCGCCGCGTCGATCGCCACCTCTCCAGCCTGGCCGGCGGACACGCCAAGCGCCTTCACCGCCCGTTTGACCGGCTGCTCGCCCAGGCGCTCGAGCCCGTCGAGCAGCCTCGCGCGCCGCTCACGGAGCTCGGCGGCGAACGCGAGTGAGTCGAGGTCGACGGGCTTGCCCCGTCCGGGCGCAACCTTGCCTTCGGAGGGCGGCAGCAGGATCAGCATCGGCTGGGCTCAGGCGACGGGCTCAGCGGCAGCGACCGCCTCGCGCGCGGCGACCTGCGAGCCCCCGGGGTTGACCGCCGCCTCCACCGCCTCGACGCTGAGCGTGTCGCGCTTGGCCCGGATCGCGGTGGCGCCGATCACGGCGCCGAGGGCGGCGACGACGGCGCAGACGCTCATCGCGTGGCCGAGCGCGTCGACGAACTGCTCCGGGCTGGCGTCGGCGAAGCTGGCGCCGACCGAGCCCTGGAAGATCGCGCCGGTGACGGCGACGCCGAGGCTGCCGCCGACCATGCGGAACATCGAGAGCACGCCGGAGGCGATCCCGGCCTTCTCGACCGCGACCGCGTTCATCGCGGCGCTGGTCATTGGCGACATCGTCAGCGCGATGCCGATGCCGAGCAGCATGAAGCCGGGCAGCAGGTCGAGGTAGCTGGAGTCGACCGCGATGCCGCTGAAGCTGTAGAGGGAAGCGGCGACGATGGCGAGGCCGGTGGCGATCAGCCAGCGTGGCCCGAAGCGATCGGCCAGCCGCCCGGCGATCGGCGCCACCCCGACGATCATCAGGGTCGACGGCAGGAACCTGATCCCCGCCTCCAGGGGCGAGTAATGGAGGATGTTCTGCATGTAGAGGGCGAGGAAGAAGAAGACGCCGAGCATCGAGAAGGAGACGATCAGGGCGACCACCACCGCGCCGAGGAAGTTGCGATCGGAGAAGAAGCGGAATTCGACCATCGGCACCTTGACCCGCAGCTCGACCGCGACGAAGGCGGCCAGGCCAACCGCGGCGCCGATCAGCAAGGCGACGATCTCGGTCGAGCCCCAACCCCATTCGTTGCCCTCGACCAGGGCCAGGATCAAGGCGGTGAGCGCGCCGGTGAGCAGGACGACGCCGGCGTAGTCGACCTCGCGGCCGACGGTGTTGTCGCGCGACTCGCGCACCGCGAAGAGCGCTGCCGTGACGGCGCCGATCGCCACCGGGATGTTGAGGTAGAAGATCGCCCGCCAGCTGACGTGCTCGGTGAGGGCGCCGCCCACAACCGGGCCGACGGCCAGGGCAAGGGCCGAGACGCCGGCCCACATTCCCATCGCCTTGCCGCGCTCCGAGGCGGGGAAGGCGTCGGTGATGATCGAGAGCGTCGCCGGCATCATCAGCGCCGCGCCGACACCCTGGACGACCCGGCTGATCACCAGGTCGGTCGAGCTGACGGCGAGCCCGGCGGTCGCCGAGGAGAGAGCGAAGATGATCACGCCGAAGAGGAACATGCGGCGGCGGCCGAAGATGTCGCCGAGCCGCCCGCCGGTCGCCAGCAGCACCGCGAAGGACAGCGTGTAGCCGTTGATCGTCCACTCCAGGCCGGAGATCGAAGCGTGCAGGTCGCGCTGGATCGAAGGCAGGGCGACGTTGACCACCGTGTTGTCGAGCATGATCATGAACAGCGCGAAGCACATCGCTCCGAGCGTCCACCACTTGCGGTTGTCATCGGTGATCAGGTGGCGGTAACGGGTCAAGCTGGTCCCTCCTTCATGTGCTCAAAAGTCTCTGCGATGTCCTGCCTGTCCATCAGCGCGTCAACCGCGGCGTCGAGCTTGCGCCGCTGCGCGGTCGTCAGGCTGGCGGCGAACGCCTCGGCGCCGGCCTGGCGCACGACGAGGAGCGTGTCGACGAGCTGCTTGCCGCCGGCGGTGATCGCGATCCGCTTCACGCGCCGGTCCTCGCGGTCCTCGACCCTGGTGGCGAGCCGCTTCTTGACCAGGCCGTCGACGGCCCGGCTCATCGAGGGGACGGAGACGCCGAGCACCTCGGCGAGGTCGCCGACCTGGCGCGCCTCGGTGTCCTCGCCGAGGCCGCCGAGCTCCAGCAGGGCCTTGCACTGCGTCATCGAGAGGCCGCTCTCCTCGATCACCCGCAGCATGTTGCCGCGGTCGTAGAGGAAGAGGTGGCGCAGCAGGGCGGTGACCCGCGCCGCGGTCTCCTGCTCCGCCGCGCTCACCTCGGGAACACCGACCTGCTCGGCAATCGCGGCAATGTCACTCGCGTTCATGTCAACAATAGTTGCACAAACGCAACTATTTCGCGATAGAAATAGTTGCTCCTGTGAGCCTGGTCACAGAGCGGCGTGGTCCTCCCCGCGGTAGGCGCCGGGCTTCGGGCGCTCCCTGCCACCGGGCAGGGCAAGCCTCAGGATCGTCCTCTGCACCATGCCCAGCTGCTGGGCGAAGGGGCCGCTGTTGTAGGGCAGGCCGTAGCGCTCGCAGACCTGCTTGACCTGCGGCGCGATCTCGGCGTAGCGGCTGCTCGGCAGGTCCGGGAAGAGGTGGTGCTCGACCTGGTAGCCGAGGTTGCCGCTGGCGACGTGGAAGAGTGGGCTGCCCTCGATGTTGGCCGCGCCGGAGAGCTGGCGCACGTACCAGCCGCCGCGGCTCTCGTTCTCCACTTCGGCCGGCGTGAAGGTGTAGGTCTGATCGGGGAAGTGGCCGCAGAAGATGATCGCGTAGGACCAGACGTTGCGGACGACGTTGGCGCTGGCGTCGCCGGCCGCCGCCGCGCGGAAGGATTCACCGCCGCCGCCGAGAGCTCGCTTCAGCACCCCCGCCAGCCCGCCGCGCCGGCGGCCGCCCTTGCGAGCGTCGACGGCGGCGTCGACCGCGGCAGTCGCCAACCCGCTCAGCAGCGGCCAGGCGATGTAGTCCTTGACCACCTGGCTCTTCGCCTTCTCGCGGATGCCGGCCAGCTCGCGCCTGACCTGGGCCTTCGACTTGCGACCTTTGCGGATCGCCTCGAAGTCGAGGTCGTGGAGCGCCACCCCCCACTCGAAGAACCCCATCAGCAGCAGGTTGTAGAACGGCTGCAGGAGGTAGACCGGGTGCCACTTCTGCCGTGGGTCGATCCGCATGATCTCGTAGCCGAGGTCCTTGTCCTTGCCGAGGATGTTGGTGAAGGTGTGGTGGACGTAGTTGTGGGAGTGCTTCCAGGCCTCCGCGGTCGAGGCGGTGTCCCAATCCCAGGTCGAGGAGTTGATCTGGGGGTCGTTCATCCAGTCCCACTGACCGTGCAGGACGTTGTGGCCGATCTCCATGTTCTCGAGGATCTTCGCCATCGAGAGGGCCGCCGTCCCGGCGACCTGGGCGGGGCGGTAGCGGGCGGCGAGCAGCAGCACGCGGCCGATCACCGCGAGGCGCCTCTGCATCGCGATCATGCTCTCGATGTAGCGGCGATCGCGTTCGCCCAGGTCGGCAAATACGCGGTCGCGGATGCCGTCGAACTCGCGGGCCAGCTCGTCGAGCTGCTCCGCCGAGAGGTGCGCGAGCGGGCTCGCAACCTCAGCAGTCGCTGCGTTCATCGTTCCCTTCCGTAGGTTTCAAAGCGCAATCTCAATCGCCCCTTCGGGCGCGTTGACGCAGGTGCGGATCATCTCGCCCTCGCTGCCGTGGACCTCGCCGGTGCGCAGATCGCGCACCTTCCCCTTGCAGAGCCGGCCGACGCAGGTGTGGCAGATCCCCATCCGGCAGCCAAAGGGAAGCGTGGCACCGGCCCCCTCGCCGGCAACGAGGATCGGCGTGCCGCCGTCGCAGCTGGCCTCGACCCCGCTTTTGGCGAAGTACGCGGTGCCCCCCTCGCCCTCGCCGGCATCACCGCCGATCAGCGGCTGGAAGCGCTCCATGTGGAGCAGCTCGCGGTTGCCGTCGCGCTGCCAGCGCTCGCTCATCGCATCGAGCATCGCCGCCGGGCCCGAGAGGAAGGCGTGGCGATCGCGCCAGTCGGGACAGAGCCGATCGAGATCGCCGGGCGCAACCCTGCCCTGCTCGCCGGTGATTCGCAGCTGCAGGTCGTAGCTCCCGTGCGCCGCCTCGATCTCGCGCAAGCGCTCGGCAAAGATCACCCCATCGGCCTCGCGGGCGGAGTGGATGTGGACCACGTCACCCAGCCCCTCGCCGCGGTGGAGGCTGCGCAGCATGCTCATGATCGGCGTGATGCCGCTGCCGGCGCTGATGAAGAGCAGCTTCTGCGGCAGCGGGCTGGGCAGCACGAAGGTGCCTTCGACCCCGCCGAGCCGGACGACGTCCCCCGGCCTGGCGCCGCGGGCCAGGTAGGGCGAGACCTTGCCGGACTCGACCAGCTTCGGGGTGATGCTGATGCAGCCGTCGGGTCGACCGGGCTCCGAGGTGAGCGAGTAGGCACGCCAGTGATGCACCCCGTCGACGACGACTCCGATCCTCAGGTACTGCCCGGGCCGGTGTCCCGCCCACTCGAATCCGGGGCGGATCAGCACCGTAACGGCATCGGGCGTCTCCCGATCGATCCGCTCGATCCGCCCGCGCAGCTCGCGGGTGGACCAGAGCGGGTTGATCAATTCGAGGTAGTCGTCGGGCAGCAGAGGGGTGAAGAGCGAGCGCACGGCATTGAGCGCCTTCCGCCTTGTCGCCGGCACCTGGGGTGTTGCTCCACGCTCCGCCATTCTCAGATGGTTGCAGCGTTTGGTGTAGAGGTCTGTGTCATAGCGCACGCTCGAAGCTGCCGCCGGGCTCGGGGCTAATGTCGTCTTACCCGATGTCGACCGATCCCGCTCAGCTCGATCGCGATCATCTCTGGCACCCGTTTACCCAGCAAGAGGCGTGGTCCGAGGAAGAGCCGCTGCTGATCGAGCGCGGCGAGGGCACCGACCTGATCGCCAGCGACGGCCGCCGCTACATCGACGGCGTCTCCTCGCTCTGGTGCAACGTCCATGGCCACCGCCACCGCGGCATCGACGCCGCCGTCGAGGATCAGCTCGGCAAGGTCGCCCACTCGACCATGCTCGGCCTCTCCCACCGCGGCGGCGCCGAGCTCGCCGCCCGCCTGGTCGACCTGGCGCCGCAGGGCCTCTCGCGCGTCTTCTACTCGGAGTCGGGCTCAACCGCGGTCGAGATCGCCCTCAAGATGGCCTTCCAGTACCAGCAGCAGCGCGGCGGTCAGCACGCGCGGCGCACCTCCTTCGTCCACCTGCGCGACTCCTACCACGGCGACACGATCGGCTCGGTCTCAGTCGGGGGGATGGACCTCTTCCACGCGACCTACCGACCGCTGCTGTTCGAGACCCACGCCGCCGAGCCCGGCGACGCCGCCGACCTCGAGCGGGTGCTCTGCGTCCACGAAGAGGAGATCGCCGCGGTGATCGTCGAGCCGCTGGTCCAGGGCGCCGCCGGGATGCTCACCCACCCCCCCGGCTACCTGCGCGCCGTGCGCGATCTCTGCGACAGCTTCGGCGTGCTGTTGATCTGCGATGAGGTGGCGACCGGCTTCGGCCGCACCGGGACGATGTTCGCCTGCGAGCAGGAGGGGGTCGCGCCCGACCTCCTCTGCCTCGCCAAGGGCCTCACCGGGGGCTACCTACCGCTGGCCGCGACGCTGGCGAGCGAGCGGATCTACGAGGGCTTCCTCGGCGCGCCGGAGGAGTACCGGACCTTCTTCCACGGCCACACCTACACCGGCAACCCGCTCGCCTGCGCCGCCGCCCTCGCCAACCTCGACGCCTTCGAGGACGAGCGCACGCTCGAGCGCCTGCAACCAAAGATCCGGCTGCTGCAAGAGCTGCTCGGACACGTCGCGGCGATGCCCGAGGTGGCCAGCGTGCGCGAGCGCGGCTTCATGGTCGGCATCGACCTCGGCGAGCACGACCCGTCGCTGCGGCTTGGCCACCGGGTCACGCTGGAGGCCCGCAAGCGCGGCGCGATCATTCGCCCGCTCAGCGACGTGGTGATTCTCGTGCCTCCCCTCTCGATCTCCGCAGCGGACCTGCGCAGGCTGGTTGAGATCACCGCGGAGTCGATCGAGGCGGCCTGCGCAAACGCCGAAGCCGCGCCGGCTCGGCTCGCCCAAGCAGCCTGATCCTCACCCGCATAGCGTTGCCGGCGTGATGGATCCGGGGCTCGCTCGTAGTAAGGGCATGAATCAGGCTCTCGTGGCAATCACCGCCGACGCGCCTCCTCGCCAGGCCGAGCTCGCCTTCGATCAGCTCTACCGCTCCAGTCGCGATGACGTCTACGCCTACGCGGCCGGCCTGCTTCGCGATCGCGCTGCGGCGGAGGACGTGACCGCGACCGCCTTCGAGCGGGCGTACCGCAAGCGCTCGCGCTTTGACCCCCGCCGAGGCAACGGCCGCGCCTGGCTGTTCGGGATCGCCCGCAACGCCGCCCTGGACGAGCTGCGACGCCGGGGGCGGCAGGCCGAGCTGGCCGCCGACCCGGAGGATGCCGCGGGCCTGGCCAGCGCCGAGCAGGCTGAGCGCAACGAGCTGCGGCTCGTGCTCTCGAACGCCCTGGAGGAGCTGAAGGCGAGCGAGCGCGAGCTCGTCGCCCTCAAGTTCTTCGCCGGCCTCAGCAACGGCGAGATCGCCGACGTGCTCGGGATCAGCGAGTCCAACGCCGGCACCAAGCTGAACCGGGTCGTCAACAAGCTGAGGAAGGTGTGCGATGGAAACCCGTAGAGAGGACTTCGATCTCGGCAGCGAGCTTCGCGCGCTGCGTCCGTCGCCCGGAGCGGAATTCGTCGCTGAGCTCGATACCCGCGCGGCCGCCGGCTTCCCGCCGCGGCCGCGCTCCGGCCGCTCTCCCCTCGCTGCCTTCGCCGCCCGTTTCCGTGGGCTCTCGCCACAGCGCCTGCTCTTCGCCGGCGGCGCCACGGCGCTCGTCGCGATCGCGATCGCGACGGTGGTGGTTGCCAGCCTCGACTCCGGCTCCGAACCGGTCGATGGGCACTACGCCCAAGCGCCAAAGCCAAGGGAAGTCTTTTCCCCCGAGGCCCCGCCAACGGGCAGGCCGGCACGTGCCGCCGAATCGAGCGCCGCCAGCGGCCAGGGAGATTCGTCGGGCGTCCAGTTCTCGGAGGCCGTTCCGCGCGCGCACGGTGACAGCGAAATCCAGAGCGCCGCGCCGAGCGAGCTGCCCGATGCAAGCGCCACCCACGCGCCCCTTGACCGTGCCACGCAGCGCGACGTCGAGCGCTCGGCCGAGATCGGCCTGCTCGCCGAGCCGGACGACGTTGCCGACGATTCAGCCCGGGTCTTCAGCGCCGTTCACGACGCCGGCGGCATCGTCCTGCGCTCGACGACCACGCGGGGGAGGCACGCCGGGGCCAACTTCGACCTGCTGATCCCGAGCGCGAGGCTCGGCGACGCGCTCGCCGCCTTCTCGGCGATCGACGAGGTCCGCACCCGCCACGAAGCGACCACCGACATCACGGCGCCCACCGTTGCCCTGGGGGAACGGCTGCAGGACTCGCGGGCAAAGATCGACGGCCTCCTCGCGCAGCTCTCGGCGGCGGAAACCGACGCCGAGAGGGAAGCCGCTGAAATCGAGCTGCGCGGCGAGCGCCGCCACGCCGCGGGTTTGCGCTCCCAGCTCGAGAAGCTGCACCAGCGCGCCGACTTCTCGCGGGTCTCGCTGCGAATCGAAACCGACGGGTCGACGGCAGCTTCAAGCGACGGTGGCTGGGGAGTCGACGACGCGCTCGGCGACGCCGGCCACATTCTCGGCATCGCCGCCGGCGTCACCCTCGTCGGCCTCGCCGTGATCGCCCCCCTCGCCCTGATCGTCCTGCTGGCCTGGCTCGGCCACCGCCTCTGGCTGCGAACCCGCCGCCAGCGGGCACTCGACGCCTAGCCGACATCGACCGCACCCCGCTGGGGGGAAAGTCGGCTGCGCGCTTATATGGTGGCCCTGTGGGCGAGGAGAGACAACGCGGGCCGGCGGAGGCGCCGAACCTCGGAGAGCCTTCGGTGCCGCGGCCGGCGGCGTCGGTGGTGCTGCTGCGACGCGGCGGCAAGCACGGCGATCGGGCGCTCGAGGTGCTGCTGCTGAAGCGCGCCGAGAGCGCGAAATTCATGCCCGGGGTCTGGGTCTTCCCCGGCGGCGCGGTGGACCCGGAGGACGGCGAGGACGAAGCCGGCTACCGGGCCTGCGCGGTGCGGGAGCTCGAGGAGGAGTGCGGGATCGCCCTGGCGGAAAGCGAGGAGCTGGTGCTGTTCTCGCGCTGGATCACCCCCGAGGTGATCTCGCGCCGCTTCGATGCCTGGTTCTTCCTCGCCCTGGCGCCGGCTCACACGCCGCCCAAGCCGGACGGGGTCGAGACCACGGACGCCGGCTGGTTCGAGCCAGCGGCGGCCCTGGCGGCGCAGGCCGCCGGTGAGCTGGCGCTCGCCTTCCCAACCGTGGCCCAGCTCAAATCGCTGCTCCCCTTCACCACTTCCGAGCAGGCAATCGCCGCGCACCGCGGCGCCGGTGTCCAGCCCATCCTGCCCAAGGTGATCGGCACCCCCGAGCAGCACCGGGTCGTCCTCCCCGGCGACCCCGACTACCCGGCCTGAGCAGCGTCAGAGCTGCTTCTGGTTGGGGCCGGAGACGATCGAGTCTGGGTCCGGCGCCCTGTTGAAGCTGAGGCTGAGGAGGGGGGGCCGCGCTCAGGCGTCGGGGAACGGCTCCAGGCCGGCGTGCCAAGGACCGGGTGGGTAGGTGTGGATGTCGCTCTCTTCCATCTCCGCCTGCAGGCGCTTGAAGAGCTGGCTGGCGTTTTTCAGCACCGCTTTCAATTCGGCCTCGCTGCGCTCCCCCAGATGCCAGAGGAACCAGAGCTGGCGGTCGTTGATGCCGAAATCGACCTCACCGCTCATCGTCGTCGTCCAGGCGAGGAATCCGGGGCTGAACAGCTCGCGCAGCGCCACCGGGTCGTACTCGCTCGGGACCGTCGCGAGGAAGCGCTTGTTGAAGTCGATCGACTCGAACTCGACCTTGCGGGTGAAGCGCTTGGTGGCGACCTCATGGCCCTCGATCGACTCGACGTTGAAGGCGGGGACGACCTTGGCGAGGTCGGGCATGTGGGCCTTGGCGAGCAGCGCGGTGGGCAGGACCGCCTTGCCGAAGATGCCGCCCATCTCCTTCTCGTCGGCGTCGCAGCAGGCTCCCCAAAAACCCTCGGCAAGCTGCCCGGTGAGGCGGTTGGTTCCACCGACGCAGAGCGCCACCGGGGCGTCGACGGGGTTGATCCCACCCACCGGCTCGTATTTCAGCTCGTGCCGTTCGCCGTACTTGCGAACGGCCTCAGCCCACACCTCTGCTTCCTGCTTGGCGCCCATTGGTTGAGTTGATCCTATGTTCCACTCGGCCGCCGCCCGGGCAGTCTAGGATGCCCCTATGACTATCGCCCTCATCGTGGTCGTCGCGATCATCGTCATCGCGGTCTTCTACTACATCGCCAAGCGCAACTCGATCATCGCCTCGCGCAACCGGGTCGACGAGTCGTGGAGCGGAATCGACGTGCAGCTGAAGCGTCGTCACGACCTCGTGCCCAACCTGGTCGAGACGGTCAAGGGCTACGCCGAGCACGAGAGCCAGACCTTCGAGAAGACCACCCAGGCGCGGGCCGAGGCGATGCAGGCGCAGAGCGTCGAGGACACCGCCAAGGCCGAGCAGAAACTGACCCAGGCGCTGGCCGACGTGCGCGCGGTCGCCGAGAACTACCCGACCCTGCGCGCCACCGAGAACTTCCAGCAGCTCAGCCGCAACCTCTCCGAGCTTGAGGACGAGATCCAGGCCTCACGCCGGATCTACAACTCCAACGTGCAGTCCTACAACACCGACATCGAACAGTTCCCGGGCTCGATCATCGCCAACCAGGGCGGCTTTACCAAGCGCGAGTTCTTCGAGATCGAGGACGCCGCCGACCGTGAGCCGGTCTCGGTCAACTTCAGCAAAGACTGAGCCCCTCTAAACTTTTCGCATGACCACGGCAACGGAAGCGAAGCTCTGGATCTGCGAGAGCTGCGGGTTCATCTACGACCCCGCGATCGGAGATCCCGACGGCGGCATCCCGCCCGGCACGGCGTTCGAGGACATCCCCAAGGACTGGTTCTGCCCGGTCTGCGGCGCCAGGACCTCGGACTTCCGCCTGATGGAGCCCGGCGAGGCCTAGCCCACCCACCCGCGGCGGACGCGGAAGGGAGAGCGAGATAGCCGGTGACGATGAGCGCGAACGAGCGAGCGCAGAGCACGCGGGCGGAGTTTGACGTCGACTGGCTGGTCGTGGGCTCGGGCTTCGGCGGCAGCGTCTCGGCGCTTCGACTGGCTGAGAAGGGCTACTCGGTGGCGGTGCTGGAGTGCGGCAGCCGCTTTCGCGACGAGGACTTCGCCGAGTCGAACCTGCGCAGCCCACGGCGCTACTTCTGGTTCCCCCGCTGGGGCATGCGCGGGGTGCTGCGGATGACCTTCTTCAAGGACGTCTTCATCGTCTCCGGCAGCGGCGTCGGTGGCGGCAGCCTCGGCTACGCCAACACGCTCTACCGGGCGCGCCCCGCCTTCTTCAATGACCCGCAGTGGGATGGCCTCGGCAACTGGGAGCTCGAGCTTGCCCCCCACTACGACACCGCCGAGCGCATGCTCGGGGTGGTCGAGTACGAAGGCATCGGGCCGGCCGACAAGCTGCTGCAGGAATACGGCGAAGAGCTCGGCGTCGGCGAGACCTTCACCAATACCCGCGTCGGCGTCTTCTTCGACCAGCCCGGCGTCGAGGTTCCCGACCCCTTCTTCGGCGGCGAGGGCCCGGACCGCACCGGCTGCATGCGCTGCGGCAGCTGCATGGTCGGCTGCCGCCACGGGGCCAAGAACACGCTGATGAAGAACTACCTCTGGTTCGCCGAGAAGCTCGGGGTCGAGATCCAGCCCGAACGCCAGGTGACCGAGATCCGCCCGCTCGGGGCGGCTGACGGCTCCGACGGCTATCTGGTCAGCAGCGAGCGCTCCGGCTCCTGGCTGCGCAAGAAGCGCCGCACGATGACCGCTCGCGGCGTGATCGTCGCCGCCGGCGCCCTCGGCACCAACAACCTGCTTGCCAACTGCCGCCACAGCGGCGCCCTGCCGCGGGTCTCGGAGCGGCTCGGCGACCTCATCCGCACCAACTCGGAGTCGATCCAGGCGGTCACCGCCCCCGACGACGAGCGCGACTTCAGCCGCTCGGTCGCGATCACCTCGAGCATCTACCCCGATCCCGACACCCATATCGAGGTCGTCACATACGGCCAGGGCGGCGACGCGATGGCCGGCACCTTCACCGCGATGACCGGGCCGGGGACCAAGCTGAGCCGGCCGCTGAAGTGGCTGGCGGCGGTGACGCGCCACCCGCTGCGGACCCTGCGGATGCTGATCCCGCACCGCTGGTCACAGCGCACCGTGATCCTGCTGGTGATGCAAACGGTTGACGCGGCAATGCACCTGCGGCCCAAGCGCAAGATCTTCGGCCGGGGCGTGCGACTGCAGACCGAGCAGGACGCAACGCGACCCAACCCGACCTACATCCCGGCCGCAGCCAAGGCGGCGCGCTGGTTCGCGCAGCGCACCGGTGGCGTCGCCCAGAGCGCAATCACCGAGTCGATCCGCAACACGCCGTCAACCGCGCACATCCTCGGTGGCGCCGTCGTCGGCGCCGATCCGCAGAGCGGCGTCGTCGACTCGGGCAACCGCGTCTTCGGCTACGAGAACCTGCTGGTCACCGACGGCGCCTCGATCCCCGCCAACCCCGGCGTCAACCCCAGCCTGACGATCACCGCCAAGGCCGAGCACGCGATGAGCCTGATCCCCCAGAAGGAGGGGACCGAGCCGCGCGACCTGCCCGAAGCCGCGCGACCTGCCCCGGACGCTGCAAACCGGCGCATCTCGGGGTCTTCGGTCGGCCAGGTCGGGTCACGCACCTGAGTGCGCTCCCCTCCCTGGCCTCCCTGCATCCCCCGACCTGCTTGGTTTTCGCGCCCGGCCTCTACTGGGCGAAGCGCTGGGCGACGTAGTCCCAGTTGACGACGTTCCAGAAGGCGTCGATGTAGTCGGGGCGCTTGTTCTGGTACTTGAGGTAGTAGGCGTGCTCCCAGACGTCGCAGCCGAGCAGCGGCACGCTGCCGTCGGAGATCGGCGAGTCCTGGTTCGGGGTGGAGACGACGGCGAGGCCCGAGTTGTCCTTGACCAGCCAGGCCCAGCCCGAGCCGAAGCGAGCGATGCCGGCGGCCTTGAACTCGTCCTTGAAGGAGTCGAAGGAGCCGAAGGTCTCGGTGATCGCGGAGCCCAGATCGCCGCCCGGCTCACCGCCGCCGTCAGCGCTCAGCATCTGCCAGAAGAGGCTGTGGTTGAAGTGGCCACCGGCGTTGTTGCGGACCGGGCCCTGCACGTCGCCGGGCAGGCTGCTGAGGTTGCGCAGCACGTCCTCGACGTCATGATCGGCCCACTCGGTCCCCTCCAGCGCCGCGTTGGCCTTGTCAACGTAAGCCTGGTGGTGCTTGTCGTGGTGGACCCGCATCGTCGCCTCGTCGATATGGGGCTCGAGCGCGTCGTATGCGTAGGGAAGGTCGGGAACCGAAAAGGCCATCTGGCGTCTCCTCATTTGTCGGACTGGTCTTGATCTGAAGCTGGAGTCGGAGCCTAGCGTGCGAGCCGCCTAAGCTGGCACCGTGGCAATAGAGGACTCACAGCTCTGGGAGCGATTCACGGAGACCCGCGACCCGGCGACGCGGGAAGAGCTGATCGAGCGCAACCTGCCGTTCGCCAAGCGCCTCGCCCTGCGCTACAGGGGCGCCAGCGAGCCCTTCGACGACCTTTACCAGGTGGCCAGCCTCGGCCTCGTCAACGCGATCGACCGCTTCGACCCCGAGCGCGGCATCCCCTTCACCGCATTCGCCTCACCGACGATCCTCGGTGAGCTCAAGCGCCACTTCCGCGACCGCGTCTGGACGGTGCGGGTGCCCCGCGGCCTGCACGACCGCATGGCCGAAGTCGACAAGGCGATCACCGAGCTGACCAAACAGCTGCAGCGCTCGCCCTCGGTCGGCGAGATCGCCGAGCGCCTCGGGCTGGAGCAGACCGACGTGCTCGAGGTGATGGAGGCAAACCACAACCGGCGGCCGCTCTCGCTCGACCGCCCTGCCGGCGGTGAGGAATCCGACGAAGCGCCGCCGTCGGAATGGATCGGCGAGGAGGACGAGCGCTTCGAGCTGGTCGAGGGACGGATCGCCCTCGACGCGGCGCTGCCCTTCCTCGAAGAGCGCGAGCGCGTCGTCCTGCGCCTGCGTTTCGTCGACGATCTGACCCAATCGGAGATCGCCGATCGCATCGGCCACTCGCAGATGCACGTCTCGCGCATCCTGCGCCGAGCGCTGGCGCAGATCCGCAAGCAGATCGAGGAGGAACGCGGGCTCGAGGACGAGGGCTAGGTCGCCGGCACCGAGACGAAGCGAACGATCAGGTAGTCGCCGTCGTCAGACTGGTCGACCGCGAGCTCGTCGGCGAGTGCCTCCAGCGAGCCACCGACGTCGGGAACCTCGAGCTCACGACGAATCTCGCTGGCAGCGCCCTTTTCCATCGGGCCCAAACGCAGCTCGAGACCTTCCTCGCTATCGCCGAGCCCGAGGCGCACGCAGCCATCGGCAAAGCGGCCGGGCGCCGCAACCGCGATCGCATCGGTGATCAGGACGGCGTCGGAGACGCGATCGATCGAAAGGTCGCGACGGGCGGCGAGGGCTCCGACGAGGCGGGCCAGCACGGGTTCGAGCAACTCGGCACGACCGACGGCGATCTCGGTGCCGGCCAGCTCGGGAACCAGCTTTGGCTCTGCCGGCCCGCCGCCGTTGGCGCCACCGCCGCGCAGCGGCAGTCGCATCATCACCTCGGTGCCACGATCGAGACCGCCGGAGATGCTGAAGCTGCTCGAGAGGGCAGCGATCAGCGAAAGGCCGAGTTTGAGGCTGGCCCGCTCTGAATCGGCCTTGGGGCTGATCCCAGCGCCGCTGTCGCTGACGGTCACGGTGAGGCCTTCGCTGTCGGGCTCCGCATCGACGAGCAGCGGGCCGCCCTGCTCGGGATAGGCGTGGACGACGACGTTCATGCAGGCCTCCGTCACCACCGTCTTCATGTCGGCAACGCCGGCCTCGTCCATGCCGATCTCTTCCGCCATCCCGGCAAGCGCGTGGCGGACCACCGCGACGTTCTCCGCCCTGGCGGGGAGCCTCATCTGAAGCCCTTTGGGCTTCTCGCTGATGGTGGAGCCGTTTGCCATGAACTGCGATCCCGCCGGGACACGAGTCCCCGCAACTGCGAGCATAGCCGCCTTACCGTCGGCCCTTCGTTACCCCGTGCCTGGCGCTGCCAAACGGAGCCCGCTTCGTTTTCCGCTCGGCGACGCGGGTAGCGTCATGAGCATGGAACCGAGCCGCCGGGCCACCAGCCTGAATCGAGTGGCGCTGGCGATTGGCGTGGCCGCGTCGATGCTGGCACTGACGGCGACCACGGCGGCAGCCCACTGGCGCCCGCTGCCGACGACCAAGCCCTGGCAATGGCAGCTGCAGGGAAGGGTCGACACCTCGATCGACGTGCCAGTGTTCGACGTTGACGGCTTCGAGACGTCGTCGCAAACCGTGCGCAAGCTGCACCAGCTGCGCAGCAGGGTCGTCTGTTATCTCGACGTCGGCAGCTGGGAGAGCTTCCGGCCTGACGCCGCCCGCTTCCCGCGTACCGTGATCGGCCGTCCCTACGCGGGATTCCCCAACGAGCGCTGGCTCGATATCCGCCACTTCGGTGACTTCGCCGGGGTGCTGAAGCGACGCTTCTCGATCTGCGAGCGCAAGGGCTTTGACGCGGTTGAGCCCGACAACATGGCCGGCTGGGAAAACAGGACCGGCTTCAGGATCGGGCGGCGCGCCCAGCTCCGCTTCAACCGCTGGGTCGCCGGCCAGGTTCATCGCCGCGGCATGGCGGTGGCGCTGAAGAACGACGGCCGCCAGGCTCGCGCCCTCGTCGACAGCTTCGACTTCGCGATCGTCGAGCAGTGCTTCCAGTACCACGAATGTGGCTATTACCTGCCCTTCATACGGCACCGCAAGGCGGTCTTCGAGGCCGAGTACGAGCTCGAGCTGAGCCGCTACTGCGAAACGGCCCGGGCGATCCACTTCAGCGCCATCGGCAAGTCCGTGAGCCTCTTCGCCAAGCCCTGGCGCCCCTGCTGAGCCCTGCCCTCAGGCCGGGACCCGGGAGAAGCGAGCCACCGCCTCCTCGGGGTCGACGAAGACCTCACCGCGCACGAAGAGGCTGCCACCCAGCCGCCAGATCCAGGCCACCGGCATGTCGCGTATGCCCAGCTCGCGGCTGCGCACGTAGACGCGCCCGAGCACCAGCAGTCGGTCGCCGCGCCGCTCGACCCGGCTGGGCGTGATCAGCAGCTCTTCCCAGACCCGTTCGACGTCGGCGAGGTAGTCGCGCAAGCCGCCGGGTCCCGTATAGGGGGTCTCGCGACCGATCTCGTCGCTGGTGACGGCGAAGAACTCCATCTGCTCGGAGCAGAGGGCGACGATCGTCTCGGCGTCACGCTGGTTGAAGGCGTTGAACAGGCGCGCGACCAGCGCCTCGTGAGCCCTATCCATCGCCGTTGCCGGTGACTCCTCCGGCCAGGCTGGCGCTTGCGATCGGAGGGGCCTCGATCGGCGAGCGGGCGATTGCCAGGATCGCCGCGTCATCGTCGGGCGCTCCGGCCGAGAAGGAGCTCAGCGCGCCTTCCAGTCGCTGCACCGCGTGGGCCGGATTCCTCGCCCCGACCAGCTCGGCGCGCAGGCGCTCCTCACCGAAGCGCCCCTCTGCCCCGGCGGCCTCGGTGATCCCGTCGGTGATCAGCACCAGCTGCTGCCCGGCCTCGACCGAGGCCTCGGCGATCTCCCACTCGACGTCGGCAAAGGCGCCCAGCACGGGGTCCGAGCCAGCCGCCTCGCTGACGTCCTCGCCGTCGACCAGGAGCGGTGGCGGATGGCCGGCGACCGCGAGGCGCACCGGCTCCGCCGGGTCCTCGCTGAGGGCAACGGCGGCGATGCTGCAAAGCGAGGCGTCTTTGCGCGAGAGCAGGGCGCGGTTGAGGGCTGCCAGCGCCACCAGCGGATCGTCGGTGAGCACCGCAGCGGTGCGCAGCGTGTAGCGGGCGAGCGCCGTGATCGAGGCGGCGCGGGCGCCGCGACCGGTGACGTCGCCGATCACCACCATCCAGCCGCCGGCGACCTGGAAGGCGTCGTAGAAGTCGCCGCCGACTTCGTTCTCGGCGCCGGCCGGCCGGTACATGGCGGCCAGCGACCAGCCGGGAATGTGCGGCAGGGGCGATGGCAGCAGCCCGTGCTGCAGGGTCTGGGCGATCTCGGCTCGCGCCTTTTCCGCCTGCTCGAGGTCGCCGAAGAGGCCGCTGTTGTCGAGCGCCAGGGCTACGCGGCCGGAGAGGATCCAGGCAAACTTGGCGTCGTCGCGGCGGTAGCGCCGACCGGACCAGGCAACGCTGAGGGTCAGCGCGCCCTTGACCCGTCGCCGCGCCTGCAGCGCCACGGTTATCGCCGAGCGCACGCCGATGCCGCGCAGGAACTCGAAGTCCTCTTCGCCGTGGGCGAGCTCGCGCAGGTCCCGCTCCGAGATCCGTTCGAAGAAGCGCGGCTCCAGGGCGGCCTCGTCCTCGCCTTCGACCATCGGCTCGGGCACCGAGGGCACGCGCTCGCGCAGGCCGCGCTCAACGCCCGGCCCGGCGCCGGAGCCAACTCGCAGCGCCGCGCGGCGAGCCAGGCCGCCCTCGATCACGTCGATCGCGCAGAAGTCGGCGACCTCGGGCACGAGGATGTCGCAGATCGCCTCAAAGGTCTCCTCGAGCGAGCCGGCGGCATCGGAGACCGCCGCCACCTCAGCGAGGATCTCGAAGCGCCGCTGCGCCTTCCTCCCCCGTGCCAGCAGCACCGCCAGCCACGCGCCCAGCGCCGCCAGGGCCACCACCAGCACCGCTATGGCGATCAGATCCAGCACGCGCCCCGCAGAGCCGACGCTCGCGATTCACGCGAGGCGGCGCCTGCCTTTCCCCCGTTCCTGCTCATACCGAAAACACAGTAACTGGCACCCGTGCGGAAGTCCACACCAAACGACGGCCGACCGCGGGCGCCTCCGCTACGGCGCGCTGCGCAGCGCCTGGGTGGACGCGCGCGGCACGGTGCGAGCGTCGCCACCGGTCCAGGCGTTGAAGCGATACCAGGACGGCTTCGCTTCGCGGCCTGCGGTCAGCAGGCCGGCGGAATCGCAGAACTGGCAGGAGCCGTCCTGATCGGCCCAGGAGAACCACCAGACACCGCCGATCCGCCAGCGCTGCCGGTTGCCCGCGAGGATCGCAAAGGCGCGATCGAGTTCGCGCGCCTGCCCGTGTGGCCCGCGCTCCCAGCGCGACTCGAAGCCGTCCGAGCCCCAGCCCATCTCGGTCACGAAGAGCGGGGTTTCCGCATCGCCGTTGAAGACCATGATCCGGCGCAGGTTCTCGATCTCGGCTTCCATCGCGCCGGCGTCGGCGACGTAGGGGTGCAGCGCCACGCCATCGAAGTCGTCCTTGATCCCCGGGACCCGGTAGAGCTGAGAGAGGAAAGCGCCGGACTGGATGTTCGGCGGGCTCTGCAGCGGCCGCCCGAAGAGGCCACCGAGGATCACGGTCGAGTCCGGATCGGCGCGGTGGAGCAGCTCGCCGGAGATCTCGATCAGCCTCGCGAAGCGGCCCGGATCCGGTTGACGCGAGAAGGTGACGATGTTCTCCTCGTTCCAGATCTCCCACTGGTGGATCGGCAGCAGCGGCAGCTCGCGGTTTTCCCGCCAGAAACGCCCACCCGGGCCGTAGCGAAACTCGGCGCCACGCAGGAACCGCAGCCACTCGCGGCGCTGGCGGCTGCTGGCGACGGGCTCGCCGCCGAGCCGCGGCGAGACCCATTCGGGCGCGTCCCAGAGAAAGGGAAAGGCCCTGATGCCGTTTTCGGCGGCGAGCGCGACCTGTTGGTCGAATGGGGCCCAGTTGGGATCGAAGCGTTCGGACGCCTCCGGAACGATGTCCTTCCAGCTCATCGGCAGGCGAACGCTCTTGATCCCCGCCGCCCCCATCAGCTCGTAGTCCGTCACATCGGTCTCCCCCTGAGGCGAGATCCCAATGAACCCCAGCGGTGGCACAACCGCCCGCGAGCCGGCCGTGGCCGGGGCCAGCGCCAGCAGCGCCGCGGCAAGGGGAATGATCAAGAGTCTGCGCATGCGTCCCAAACGTTGACCCTCCGCGCAGACGAAAGTCGCGGCAACCGCGCGCAGAGAGCACCTCATCGGGGCGCCCGGATTTGAACCGGGGACCTCACCGACCCGAACGGTGCGCGCTACCAGGCTGCGCCACGCCCCGAGAGGCGGCGATTATCCCAGACCGGGCGCGGGACTACTGGACCGCCTCGATCGCGGCTTCGATCCGGGCCAGGCTGGGGCCGTCCTGGAGCGTGCGGGTGCCGCCGGGCCCGCTGACGATCGCCGCCTGGCGGGTGCGGATCCCGAGGCCGGAGCCGAGCTCGTCATAGCCTTCGAGCTGCTTCGCGATCGAGCCGCCCGAGCCACCGTTCTCTTCCAGGTAGCCCAGCCATTCCGGCTCGTTCAGTTCCTCGATCCCGCCGGCGATCGAGTCGAGGAAATCCTGGTCGATGCCGAACCGTTTCGCCTCGTCCTGGTTGCGGAAGAAGAGGTAGGTGTACTGCCAGCCGTAGCCCTGCTGCGCGGCCGCCTCGGCGCCGAAGAAGCCAAGCTCGAGCGGATTCTCGGCCACCGAGTAGTGGCGCATCAGGAGCTTCACGTCCCCCGGCCGCGCGTAGCCGTCGACCAAGCCGGGGATCGTGGAGAGGAAGTCCTGGCGGCAGTTCGAGCACTGCAGGTCATTGAAGATCTGGATCGAGACCGGGGCATCCGAGGAGCCGAGGCGATCGCCTTCCTGCGGCACCCCGCCGAAGATTTCCTGCGCTTCGCCGATGCCGGCGAGGTGGACCAGATCGCGGCCCGCCTTCTGGGTGGCGATGTTGACCACGGCGTAGCCGATCGCCAGCAAGGCGAGGCCGAGGATGAGGATGACCCAGATCCGTCCCCGGCGGGGAATCTGCAGGGTGGCTGGATTCGCGGCGGGATCCTGGGTGGCAGCCGGCATCGACCCATTATCGCGCCTCGGGGACCGGGCCGACTCCCCCAAGGTGCGCCGATTCGTTTGACACGTCCGTTCCTTGGGGTAAATATTGAACTACCCGATTTCAACGACAAGGGAGGTCCGCCGTGGCCAATCACCTCACCCCGTCCGAGCTTGCCGAAGAGCTTCACATGAAGCGGCAGGAGGTGATCGGCAGGTGCGTGCAGCTGGGGATTCCAATCTTCCACGGCCGCATCGACAAGACCCTCTTCCAGACCTCGCTGCGCAACATGCCGGGCCAGGGCCAGCGGCGCCAGGCTCGCACCACGTAACTGTTAACTAGACTGCTCCCCCGCATGGAGCGGGGAACCAAATCGGCCACATTGGCGGACCTGTTGCCGCTTTCGGCCGGGCTCTACGGCAACGCCCCGGCGGTGCGCTTCAAGCAGGACGGCAAGTGGGTCAGCCGCAGCTTCGACCAGGTGCTCGAGGTCGTCCGCTCGCTTTCACTGGGCCTGATCGGGCTCGGGATCGAGAAGGGCGACAAGGTCTCGATCCTCGCCAACACCCGCCCCGAGTGGACCTACTTCGATTTCGCCGCGCTCTCGGCCGGCGCCGTGGTCGTGCCGATCTACCAGACCAACTCGCCCGAGGAGTGCCAGTACGTGCTGGAGAACTCCGACGCCAAGGTCGTCGTCGTCGAGGACGACGAGCAGCTGGAGAAGGTCCGCGCGGTTCGCGATCAGCTGCCGCTGCTCGAGCACGTCGTGCGGATGACCGGCTCCAGCGAGGACGCGATCTCGCTCGATGACCTCGCTGGCCGCGGGGCGGCCGGCGACGCCGCCGCCTGGGAAGCGCGCTGGAAGTCGGTCGCCCCCGAGGACATCTGCACCTTCATCTACACCTCGGGAACGACCGGGCCGCCCAAGGGCTGCATCATCAGCCACGGCAACTACCGGGCGATGCTGGACATGGTCAACGAGACCAGCGTGATCGAGGAAGAAGACCTCACCTATCTCTACCTCCCCCTCGCCCACTCCTTCGCCCTGCTGATCCAGCTCGGCAGCTTCGACCTCGGCGCCACGCTCGCCTACTGGGAGGGCGAGCCGCTGCAGATCCTGCCCAACCTGGCCGAGCTGAAGCCGACCTACTTCCCCTCGGTGCCGCGCATCTTCGAGAAGATCTACACGGCGGCGAACAGCGGCATCGAGAAAGAGGGTGGGCTCAAGAAGGCGATCTTCAACTGGTCGATCGGGGTCGGCAAGAGGATGCGCGCGGCCGAGCGCGCCGGGCGCAAACCGGGCTTCATGCTGCGCAAGCAGTACGGGTTCGCCGACAAGCAGGTGCTCTCCAAGATCCGCGGCCTCTTCGGCGGCAAGCTGCGGCTCGCCGTCTCCGGCGCCGCCCCGATCAGCCCGGAGATCCTCAGCTTCTTCGACGCCGCCGGCGTCCTCGTGCTCGAGGGCTGGGGCATGACCGAGACCTCGACCGCGGCGACGATCTCCACTCCCGACGACTTCAAGGTCGGCACGATCGGCAAGCCCTTCCCGGGCTGTGAGATCAGGATCGCCGAGGACGGCGAGATCCTGGTCAAGGGCCCCAACGTCTTCCAGGGCTACTACAAGAACGAGGAGGCGACCCGCGAGACGATCGTCGACGGCTGGCTGCACACCGGCGACATCGGCGAGATCGACGGCGACGGCTTCATCAAGATCACCGGCCGCAAGAAGGACATCATCATCACCGCCGGCGGCAAGAACATCACCCCGGCCAACCTCGAGAACGAAATCAAGCAGCACCCGCTGGTCTCCCAGTGCGTCGTCGTCGGCGACCGCAAGCCCTACCTGGTCGCCCTCGTCACGCTCGACCCCGAAGACGCCGTCGCCTACGCCAAGGAGCACGGCCTGTCCGAGGATGCCGAGCAGCTCGCCGCCAATGCCGACGTGCTGAAGGCGATCGAAGCCCACGTGGCGACGATCAACGAGAAGTTCGCCCGGGTCGAGCAGGTGAAGAAGGTGGCGATCCTGCCCCGCGACCTCTCGCAGGAAACGGGCGAGCTGACGCCGACGCTGAAGGTCAAGCGCGCCGTCGTCGCCAGCAAGCACGAGCGCGAGATCGAGCAGCTCTACGCCAGTTAGCTCCAGCACTCTTGACCATTGTGAGAGGGTGCTGACCTGATGGCCCCCGATCCCCAGTCGCCGGCCCGCGCCGAGCCCGCCACCGAAGAGCTGCGCATCGCGATCGCGCTCAACGGCGGCGTCAGCCTCGCGGTCTGGATGGGCGGCTGCGCGGTCGAGCTGGATCGCGCCCGCCGGGCGAACCGCCAGGCCGAGGACGGCCGCGAGGCCTACGACGCCCTCTGCGCCTGCTTCGACAGGCGCCTGGTGATCGACATCCTCAGCGGCGCCAGCGCCGGAGGGATCAACGGCGCCCTGCTCAGCGCCGCGATGGTCAAAGGGCGGCGCCTCAGCCCCGACTTCATCCGCAACCGCTGGCTCGAGCTGGGCGACCTGTCCAAGATCCTGCACGACCCGCAGGACCCCGAGCCCACCTCGCTGATGGACGGCAAAACCTTCCACGAGGGCCTCCTCACCAGCTTCCAGGAGCTCGAGGGGGAGCCGGGGGCGCTGGGGCCGAACGAGAGGCCGATTGCCAGCGTGCCCAGCCTCGACGTGACGATGACCGACGTCAACGGCGTCAAGCGGAGGTTCAAGGACGCCTGGGGAAACGACCTCTGCGCACTCGAGCACCGGCCTCGCTTCCAGTTTCGCGAGGAGGTCGACTTCAGCGCCGAGGCGCTCGCCGAGGCGGGCCGCACCTCGGCCTCCTTCCCGGTCGCCTTCGAGCCCTGGCGGGTCGAAGGCGCCTTCGGCCTGGCCGACCTGCCCGGCCCGACCTTCGGGATCGACGGTGGCCTGCTGGACAACGCGCCGATCCGGGCGGCGCTGGAGCTGATTCCCTTAAAGCCGGCGAGCAGCCGGGTGCGGCGCTACGTCTGTTACCTGAACGGGGATCCGGCGACCTTCAGCCGCAAGGCAGGCGACGGCCAGCCACCTGGCCTGCGCCAGGTCGGCGGCTACGTGGTCAACCTGCCGCGCGTGGCGCCGTTCGTCGACCAGCTCTACGCGATCGAGCGCGCGGTCGAACGCCCCACCCTGATCGACAAAGTCCAGCTGCCCCTGCTGGAGCTGCCGATCGCCGAGCTGCAGGGCGTCGCCGCAGCCCTGCTGCCGGCCTACCAGCAGCGTCGCCGGCGCGCGTCGCTCGAAGAGCTCAGCGCCGACCCCGCCGAGGTCAGGTCGATGGAAGGCGTGCTCGATGGCGACGGGGGGAACCTGCCCTGGATCCCCACCGGCCTGGCGCCGGCGACGGGCGAGCGCTGGGGCTGGGGCACTCGCGCCGCCCAGCGCATCCTCCACCTGCTGCTCGATCTGCTGCGGCCGGCGATCCAGAACGCTTCAAGCGAGCGCCGCGGCGCCCTGCTGGAGCAGAGGGTGGCGATCGACGGCGCGCTCGACTCGCTCAGCACCGCGCACGGCAAGGTCACTTCCGCCCCCTCCGCCAGCGACAGCGGCCTGCCCCCGGCGACCATCAGCGCCCGGCTGGCCGCGGCGATGGAAACCGCTGCCGAAGTCGACCCCCAGACCTACCGCGAGGTGAAAGCCGGAGTCGCCGCCTTCGCCGCGGCGCTGAGCGCAGATCCGGGCCTTTTCCCCAAAGGCCTTGGCGCGCTGCTCTTCGACTGGAAGCCCGCGGCCCCCGCGCTGCTCAACGGCGAGGCGTTCGAGCGATTCCTGCGTCGGGTCCTCTGCATCGAGGTCGTCCGGCGCGCCCTCGCCGAAGACGCCGACATCGAGAGCTCGCAGAGCCTTCAGTTCGTGCAGCTGACCCCGACGGCGCCGGCGCCGATATTCGCCTACCCGACCCACCCCTCCGGCCCCGCCTCGGCCGAGGCCAAGCTGACCGGGGTCGGGCTCGGGCACTTTGCCGGCTTCTACCGACGCTCCTGGCGAGCCAACGACTTCATGTGGGGCCGCCTCGACGCGGCGGCCCGCATCGTCGAGCTCCTGCTCGACTCGCCCCCCTCCGCGCCCCCTGCGGAGCGCGGGCCGAGCCTCGCCACGGCGCTCCTCGGGCCGGCGCCGGATGAGCAGCGCGACTGGCTGATCGACGAGGCGCTGGCCGAAGCCGGGCACGCCGAGACCCTCGCCGGCAAGGACGAGGGGGAGCGGCTGGCGCTGATCGCCGGCGTGATCGAAGCGGAGCTGGCCGCGGCCGCCGATCCGCAGACGAAACTGCGCTTCACCCGCGCCGCCTTCCAGCGCATGGCGCAGCTGGAGATCGCCCGCGAGGAGCTGCCGATCATCCGCCGCGAGTCCAAGCAGGACCGGGCGCTGGGCAGCGCCGCGAAGGAGCTCAAGCTGGGTGGCGCCAAGCCCACCACCAGGGCTGAAATCGAAGCGGTGCGGGCGATCTACCAGCAGCAGAGCCGCGGGTCGCTGCCGAAGCAGCTCAGCGACGGCGGGGAAGCCGTCAGCGACCTCGGCCTCCGCACGATCACCCGCGCCTCTTTCGTCGGCCTCGCGGCCGTCCGCACGGCGGGCATGCCGCTGGCGAAATTCTTCGGGCTGGTCAGGGCTCCCCTCCTGGCAGTGGCCGGGTCGGTCGCCCAGAGCTGGCTCTACCGCGCCACCGCCATGCTCGGCTTCTGGGCGGCGGCGGCGTTCCTGACCAGCAGGCTGGTGACCACCGAGGCGACCCCACCGGCCTTCTCCGACGCCTGGTCGCTGGCGACGCTGGCCGCCCTCGGCGCCGTCCTCGGCGCGCTCGGCATTGCCGCCGTGCCCGGACTGCGCGCCTGGCGCGGGCCCAAGCGGCTCGAGAACGGCGCCTGGGCGGTTGCGCTTGCCGGCTTCGCCTTCCTCTTCGCGACGGCGCTTGCCGCCGTCTTCGGCAAGCTCGACCTCACCCAGATCCTCTTCGCGCCCGGCGCCAAGGAGCCGTCGAAGTGGTCGCTGCTCGCCGTCCTCGCCGCGATCGGGGTGGTCTCGCTTGCTCGCCTGTCGCTCCCCCGCCCGCTCGGCTGGCTGGCAGAGCGCGCCCGCGGCAAGGGTGCCCTCTGCGCGATGCTCAGCGCCGCCTTCCTGCTGTTGGGCTACGAAGCCGCCGACGGGCTGATCGCCGGCTTCGGCGATGGCCTTTGGCAGGGATTCAGCGTTGGCTTCGCGGTGGTCGCGGCGCCCCTGGCCGCCGCCTTGCAGCTGTCGCTTGGGCGACTGCGCAACTAGGTCCCACCAGGGGCCTACCCGGGTGAGCTAAGAGGCCTCGCCGGATTGGCGCAGCAGCGCCGAGGTGGTCTGCTCGAGGACCCGCCTCCAGGCCGACGCCTGCTCGGGCTCCTCTTCGGCCGCCCTCTCGACCACGCGGCGGACGCGGCGCTCGGATATCTCAAGCCCGTGGCGTTCGGCGGTCTCCTTGAAGCGGTCGTAGTCCTGGGCCAGGGTCGCGGTCACCGATTCGAAGCCGTGGCGGGCGATTTTCAGCCGCCGCGAGTAGTCCATGATCGGCGTGCCGAACATCAGCTCGTCGTTGGGCTCGGGCTCGACCAGGATGATGTCGACGCCCGGATAGCGCTCCCGCCACACCTCGACCGCCTGGTGCAGGCGGGCGTGGGCGATGAGGCGAAAGGTCTGGTTGGCGATCGCCGGCAGACCCATGTCGGAGACCCGGCGCACGCGGGTCCCGAAGACGGTCGGGATCGTCTTCTCGAAATCGTTGACGAAGGGGACGAGCGGGTTGACGACGACGATGAATTTGGCCCCCTTCTCGACCGCGATGTCGACGTTGGTGGTCGAGCGGATGCCGCCGTCGACCATCTGGCGACCCTTGAGGTCGACCGGCTTGTAGACGATCGGCAGCGCGGTTGAGCACTGGACCGCCTTGGAGATCGGCACGTCGTCCCAGCCCGCCTCGCCGAAGACGATCCGCTCGCAGGTGTCGAGGTCGGTGGCCGTCAGGTAAAGCTCTTTGTCGAGCAGGCGGAAGTCGTCGACGCGGCTGTCTTCGGAAAGCGCCGCGGCGACGTAGTCGGCGATCCCGCCCCCCGAGTAGAAGCCGGTCGGCAGCGCCTCCGCCAGGCCGACCCCGATGTCCATCGCCGAGAACTCCCCCATCCGCGCCAGGCTGCGCACCAACTCCAGCGTCCGCAGCGGCAGCATCGCCGCCTTCTGCGCAAAGCCGAGGTAGTTGGGCCTCAGCACCTTGCCGAGGTCGAGGTCCTCCAGCTCCGAGGGGATGCGGCGGTTGATCACCTGCATCATCTCGTCGGGGCTGACGCCGTTGGCGAGCATCCCGGCAACGAAGGAGCCGGCGCTGGTGCCGACGTAGACGTCGAAGTTGTTGACCGTGCTGTTGACCGCGAGCAGGTCGAGGGCGCGCAGGGCGCCGATCTCGTAGACCCCTCCGGTGAAGCCGCCACCGCCGAGGACGAGGGCGGTCTTGGAGGGGCGTTTACGGCTGCGTCGCCGGCGCGGTTGCGACTCTATGTCCACAACTTTGCCCATAAACATGCATTATCTCACTAAGTGAGGCGGACCCCGGCACTCTTCGCCGCGATTTGCACGCTGCTCGCGATCCTCTCGGTCTCGACGGCGGCAGAGGCGGCCACGCCCGAGCGGCTCTGCCCGAGCCTGCGGGCACGCCTGGTGCGGGGTGGCGGCAGCGCCAGCGGGCTCCTGGTCATCGACGCGCAGACCGGCGTGCCGGTCTGCGCGCGGGCAGCCAAGAAGCCGCGGCCGCTGGCCTCGAACATGAAGCTGTTCACGACCTCGACCGCGCTCTCGCGCCTCGGGCCGCAGTCGCGGATCGCAACGACGCTCGAGACCGACGGGGGGATCGACCGCAACGGCGTCCTGCGCGGCAGCCTCTATCTGGTCGGCGGCGGCGATCCGGCGCTGGGCACGCCGTCTTTCTACGGGCGCTTCCTCGGCGGTCTGGGCACCAACATTTTCCAGCTCAAGCGACAGGTCCGCGAAGCCGGCATCAAGTCGGTCACCGGCCGCCTCTACGCCGACGACGGCATCTTTGATCGCCTGCGCGGCGTCGCCGACTCCGGCTACGCCACCAGCGCGGAAATCGGGCCACTCTCCGGGCTCGACTTCAACTCCGGCTACAGCAGCTCCAGCGCGCAGGGCTTCGCCACCGACCCGGCGCTGACGGCAGCGGCCACCCTGGCCCTCTCCCTGCGCGAAGCGGGCGTGGGGATCTCCTCGCAGGTCGCGCTCGGCGCCGCTCCGCCCTCCAGCACCGAGCTGGCTCGGATCGAATCGCCGCCGCTGACCGAAATCGTCAACACCACCGACGTCTACTCCGACAACTTCTTCGCCGAGATGCTGCTCAAGCTGCTGGGCGCGCGCCTCGGCGGCGCCGGCACGACGGCGGCCGGGGCAAACGTGGTCGAGCAGTTCGCCCGCGGCCACAACTCGGGCGTCCACGCGGTTGACGGCTCGGGACTGACCCGCTCCAACCGCGCTTCGCCGACGGCGGTCGTCAATCTGCTCGAGTCGATGCGGGGCACCCCGGTCGGCGACGAATTCATCCAGGACCTGGCCCTGACCGGCCACGAGGGCACGGTCGCCGATCGCATGCACGGCACCGCCGCCTACGGCCGCTGCCGGACCAAGACCGGCACCCTGACCGGGGTCAGCAACCTCTCCGGCTACTGCTTCAACCGCAACGGCAAGGTGATGATCTTCTCGATCCTGATGGCGAGCGTCCGCGACCTCGGCCTCGCCCACCTCGAGCAGGACCTGATCGCAGCCGAAATCGCCTCTTACTGAGCGCGTTTCCCCCCGCGCCGTTTGGCTCGCTCATCGAGAAAGTGAAACACGGCGAAGGTAGAAAAGAAGCCGACAAACCCAGCCGCCTGCGCCGCCGCTTCGCTGGAATCCCTGAACACGAGCGCACCGATGAACATGATCGTGATACCGATCGCAAGGGCGATTCCTATGTGACGACGGCTACCCACGATCGCTTTCGATATGCAGACAAATCATTTCAGGCAACATAGCGCAAGAGGGTGTCGACGGCCACGACAGCAGCTCCCAAGAGGCCGCCGATGTAGCCATCGGTCAGCGCGCGGTTTCCGATCTCCTGCCTCGACCAGCCCAAAGCCAAGCCAGCGACCCCCATCGCGACACTCCCGATGACAACCCCAGCTCCAATCGCAGTGGCGGTCGCCTCGAAGGTCGACGTGAACAGTCCGACTTGAGCGGGCGCCATGCCAAGGACACTGGCAACTGCCGGCGCACGCGTGGCGCGCAGGATGTCCCGTTCCTGAAACTTTCCTGACCCTGAAACGCGGGTCTACTGCAACAGCGCGCGCAGGGCTGGTTCGTCGATGATCTCGGTCTCCAGCTTCTCGGCTTTGGCCAGCTTGGAGCCGGGGTTCTCGCCAGCGACCACGTAGTCGGTTTTCTTCGACACCGAGTTGACCACCTTGCCGCCGGCGGCCTTGATCAGCGCCGCCGCCTCCTCGCGGGTGAGCTCGGGGAAGGTGCCAGTGAGGACGAGGGTCTTCCCCTCCAGCGGGCCGCCCGTCGCCCGCCTTTCCGAGGCGTCCTGCTCGAGGCGCAGGCCCTTCTCGCGCAGCTTCTCAACCAGCTCCCAGGTGCGCTCGTCGGCCAGTGACTCGGCGATCTGCACGGCCATGATCGGCCCCACCCCCTCGACCTCCTCGATCAGCTCGGGATCGGCGGCGTGCAGGGCGTCGATCGAGCCAAAGTGGTCGGCCAGGGCCTCGGCGGTGACGTAGCCGACCCCGGGCAGGCCGAGTGCGTAGAGGAGGCGCTTGAAGGGGCGGGAGCGCGAGGCGTCGATCGCCGCCAGCAGGTTGCGGATCGAGACCTCGCCGAAGCCATCGAGCCCGGTCAGCCGCTCTTCTTTGAGCTCGTAGATATCGGCAACGTCCTCAATCAGCCCTTCCTGCAGGAACCGCATCGCCTGCTTCTCGCCCAGGCCGTCGATGTCCATCGCGCCTTTGCTGACGAAGTGCTTGACGTGCTGGAAGGACTGGCCGGGACAGCCGGCGCGGTTGGGGCAGATCGAGAAGACGGCGTCCTCGCGCTTCTCGACCGGGGTGCCGCAGGCCGGGCATTTCTTCGGCGGCTTGACGCGGCGCGTTCCCTTGCGGCGACGCTGAATCAAGGGCGAGACCACCTGTGGGATGACGTCGCCGGCGCGCATCACGACCACCTCGTCGCCGAGGCGGACGTCCTTGCGGGCCAGGTCCTCCTCGTTGTGCAGGGTGGCGGTGGAGACGGTGACGCCGCCGACGTGGACCGGCTCCAGCATTGCGAAGGGGACGAGGTGACCGGTGCGGCCGACGTTCCAGATCACGTCGAGCAGCTTGGTCGTCGCCGTCGTCGGCGCGAACTTCCAGGCGATCGCCCAGCGCGGCTCGCGGCCGACGACGCCAAGCTCGCGCCAGAGCGCCCGCTCGTCGACCTTGACGACGACGCCGTCGATCTCGTAGTCGAGCTCGTCGCGGCGCTCCTCCCACCAGCGGCAGCGCTTGACCACCGACTCGATTCCGCCGTGGTGCTCGCTGTCCGGATTGACCTTGAAGCCGCGCTCGCGCAGCCACTCGACCTCCTCGAAGTGGGTGGCGAGATCGAGGCCCCGGGTCGCGCCGATGCCGTAGCACCAGACCGATAGCGGTCGCTGCGCCGCCAGGGCGGGATCGAGCTGCCTGATCGAGCCCGCCGCCGAGTTGCGAGGGTTGGCGAAGGTCGATTCGCCCGCCTCGGCACGGCGCTCGTTCAGCGCCTTGAAGTCGGCGATCGGCAGGTAGACCTCACCCCGCACCTCGACCAGCGGCGGCGCGTCCTCGATGCCCAGCGGGATCGCCCCGATCGTGCGCAGGTTCTGCGTCACGTCCTCTCCGACCCTGCCGTCGCCGCGGGTGGCGCCGCGGATGAAGACCCCGTCCTCATAGGTCAGCGAGATCGCCAGGCCGTCGATCTTCGGCTCGGTCGTGTAGCTGAACTCCGCGGCGCTGATGTCGAGGCGCTTGAGGTGGTTGCCGATGCGGGTCTCCCAGGCGCGCAGCTCCTCCTCGTTGCGGGCGTTGGCGAGCGAGAGCATCGGCTCGGCGTGCTCGACCTGATCGAAGCGATCGAGCGGCGGCGCGCCGACGCGCTGGGTCGGCGAATCGGGCCTGCGCAGCTGCGGGTTGTCGGCCTCGATCGCGCGCAGCTCGTCGAGCAGCGCGTCGTACTCGTCGTCACCGATGGTCGGGTCGTCGAGGACGTAGTAGCTGCGGTTGTGCTGCGCCAGCTCGCGCCGCAGCTCCGCGGCGCGCCGCTCGTCGGACGAAGCGCTCACACCGAGGTCGGGGCGCTCGCCGCCAGCATCTCCTCGAAGCCCCAGCCCCGCAGGCGGTCAAGCCCACCGTGGTCGGTGAGGTCGAAGTGGATCGGCGTCACCGAGATGCGGCCCTGGGCAACGGCGTTGAGATCGGTACCGTCGATCTCCTCGTAGCCCGGCTGCCAGCCGTAGATCTCGTAGTGGCGCCGGCCATCCTCTTCGCCGACCAGCTTCAGCTCGTCGTTGTAGATCCGCTTGCCGAGCTTGGTCACTTCAATCCCCTTCGGCTCGCCGGCGGGGCAGTTGACGTTGATCAGCGTTGCCTCCGGCATCGGCTCGGCGATCAGGCGCCGCACCAGCTCGGCGGTGAAGGGCGCCACGGCGCCGAAGTCGAAGCGGCCGCTGACGTAGCCCATGCCGCCGCCGGAGGACTGCTGGGACACAGCCACGGCGGGGATGCCGAGCACGATTCCCTCGAAGGCGGCGGCAACCGTGCCCGAATAGGTGATGTCGTCGCCGAGGTTGGCGCCGTGGTTGATTCCGGAGACGATCAGGTCGGGGCGGTGGCCGACCAGCCCCAGCTCGGCGAAGCGCACGCAATCGACCGGCGTCCCGGTGGTCGCGTACCCCTTGTCGCCGTCGCCGAACTCGACCTCCTCGACCGAGAGCGGTGACCGCGTCGTGATGCTGCGCGCCGTCGCGCTGCGGTTCGAGTCGGGCGCAACCACGTCGACCTCGACCCCCTCGATCTCACGCAGGGCCCGCCGCGCCGCCTGCAGGCCGGGGGCGGTGATGCCATCGTCGTTGGTCAAGAGGACGCGCACGACCACCGATTCTAGGTGGGCCGTCACCGGGCATACTGCGCGCCGTGACAACGGTGCGCCTGGACATCGAATACGACGGGACCGGATTCCGCGGCTGGGCACGGCAAGAGGGCCTGCGAACGGTCCAGAGCGAGCTCGAGTCCGCGCTGGCGACGGTGCTGCGCGAGCCGATCGAGCTGACCGTCGCCGGGCGCACCGACACGGGGGTTCACGCCCGCGGCCAGGTGGCGAGCTTCGAGACGGCCGGAGAGGTCCCGCAGGAGCTGGCATGGCGACTCAACGGACTCAGCGCCAACGACGTCACCGTCACCGCCGCGACCCCGGCGGCCGACGGCTTCGACGCCCGCGCCGACGCCCTCTCCCGCACCTACCGCTACCGCATCCTCGCCCGCAGGTCGTCCAGCCCCTTCGAGCAGAACCGCGCCCTCTGGTGGCGGCACCGCATCGACCGCGAAGCCCTCGATGCCTGCGCAGCGGCCCTCCTCGGCGCCCACGACTTCACCGCCTTCACCCCGACCCAAACCGACCACGTCCACTTCGACCGCAAGATCTTCGCCGCCGGCTGGGAATCGACCGGCGACGTCATCAGCTTCAACATCACCGCGGACGCCTTCATGCGAAACATGGTCCGCATCCTCGTCGGCACCCAGCTCGACGTAGCCAGCGGCCGCCGAACCCTGGAAAGCTTTAAGCAGCTTCTACGCGGCGCTTCCCGCCCGGAAGCAGGCGACACAGCTCCACCCCACGGCCTGTATCTCGAATCCGTCTCATACGACCCAAGCTGACCAGCGGGAGCCGCTTGCGTCGGGGACGAGCGGGGCATCTCCCGGGCTGGCGGATACTCAAAATGACGCGCTAATTAGCGCGTCATTTGTCAGAACGGGAGATGCCCCGCTCGTCCCCGACGCTAGACCAGCTCGAGATAGACCATCTCAGTCGAGTCCGAACGCCTCGGACCCAACTTGACGATCCGGGTGTAGCCACCCGGCCGCTCCACGTAGCGCGGCGCGACCTCCTCGAACAGCTTGTGCACGATGAACTTGTCGTTGTGCAGCGTCGCCAGCGCCTGCCGCCGGGCGTGCAGCCCGCCGCGCTTGGCGAGTGTGATCAGCTGCTCGACCTCGGGCTTGACCGCCTTGGCCTTGGCCTGGCTGGTCTTGATCCGTTCGTGCTCGATCAGCTGCTTGGAAAGGTTCGAGAGCAGGGCCTCGCGATGCGCCGCGTCGCGGCTCAGCTTGTTGCGCTTCTTGCGGTGACGCATCGCTGGATCAGCTCCCCGCTCAGTCTCCCTGAAGGTCGAGGCCGCGTGCGTGCAGGGTCTCGATCACTTCCTCGATCGACTTCGAGCCGAAGTTGGGAATCGCGTTCAGCTCCGAGCGCGTCTTGCGCACCAGGTCACCGACCGTCTGCACCCCCGCCCGCTTCAGGCAGTTGTAGGAGCGGACGCCGAGCTCGAGCTCCTCGATCAGGATCTCGTCGAGGCCGTTGTTGCTGGCGACGCCGTCGCCGATTGGCCCCGGCAGAACGTCGGGAGAGTGGGTTGCGACCGGCTCACGCGCGGTCAGCTCCTCGACCCGGTCGGCGTCGGTGAAGATCGCCAGGCTCTTGATCAGGATCTCGGAGGCCTCACGCAGCGCTGCGCCTGGCTCGATCGAGCCGTCGGTCTCGAGGTCGAGCGTCAGCTTGTCGAAATCGGTCCGCTGTCCGACGCGAGCCGTCGCCACCGCGTAGGAAGCGCGGCGGATCGGCGAGAAGATCGAGTCGATCGGGATCACGCCGATCGGCTGCTCGTCGGACTTGTTCTCTTCGGCCGGTGAGTAGCCGCGGCCACGGCCGATCGTCAGGTAGATCTCGAGCTTGGTTTTCTTCTCGAGGGTTGCGATCGGCGCCTCGGGGTTGAGGATCTCGACGCCGGAGGGCAGGTCGATGTCCTTCGCCCTCACCTCGCCGGGGCCGGTGGCGACCAGCGGCGCCTCGACCTCGTCGGCATCGGTGTGCATGCGGACGACGAGATCCTTGAGGTTGAGGACGATGTCGGTGACGTCCTCCTTGACGCCGGGCACAGTGGAGAACTCGTGCGCGACGCCCTCGATGCGGACGCTGGTTACCGCGGCGCCGCCCAGGGAGGACAGCAGGACGCGGCGGAGGCTGTTGCCGAAGGTGTAGCCGAAACCCTTGTCGAGAGGCTCGACGGTGAAGGTGCCGCGGCGATCGTCCACCTTCTCTGAGGTGATGCGAGGGACCTGGAAGTCAGTGGTCATGAGTTCCTTGCGTATGCGTGTTCAGAAACAGAATCCGGTTACTTGGAGTACAGCTCGACGATCAACTGCTCCTGCACCGGAGCCGAGATCTCCGCGCGCTCTGGATAGCGCAGGACCTTGGCGGTAAGGGCATCGTGGTCGGCCTGCAGCCAGGCCGGCACGGTGGAGACGAGCTCTGTCGCCTTGCGAATCGTGTCGCCGGCAGCCGAGCTCGACTTGATCGAGATCACGTCCTCGGGACGGACCTGGTAGGAGGGGATGTCAACGCGACGGCCGTTGATCAGCCAGTGGCCGTGGCGAATCAGCTGGCGCGCCTGGCGCCGTGAAGCGGCGAAGCCGAGGCGGACCAGCACGTTGTCGAAGCGCGACTCGAGCAGGCGCAGGAGGTTCTCGCCGGTAACCCCCTCTTGGCGCGAAGCTTTGTCGTAATAGGCGCGGAACTGTTTCTCCAGCACCTGGTAGTAGCGGCGCGTCTTCTGCTTCTCGCGCAGCTGCACCCGGTACTCGGACTGGCGCATGCGGCCACGGCCGTGCTCGCCGGGCGGATAGGAGCGACGCTCGACCCCGCACTTGTCGGTGAAGCAGCGCTCGCCCTTGAGGAAGAGCTTCTGGCCCTCGCGGCGGCACTGCTTGCACTGCGGTGAGGTATCGCGGGCCACTAGACGCGCCTCCGCTTCTTCGGCCGGCAGCCGTTGTGGGCCTGCGGCGAGACGTCCTTGACGGTGGTGACGTCGAGGCCCGCGGCCTGCAGCGACCGGATTGCCGTCTCGCGGCCGGAGCCGGCGCCCTTGGCGAAGACCTCGACCTTCTCGAGGCCGTGTTCCATGCCCTTCTTGGCGGCGGCGTCGGCGGTCACCTGGGCGGCGAAAGGGGTCGACTTGCGCGAGCCTTTGAATCCGGCCGAGCCGGCCGACTCCCAGGCAATCACGTTGCCGTCGGTGTCGGTCAGGGTGACGATCGTATTGTTGAAGGAAGTCTTGATGTGCGCCTGCCCGTAGGTGACGTTCTTCTTGACGCGGCGCCGTGAGCGCCCTTTGGCGGGTTTTTTGGCTGCGGCCATTTGGGTCCCCTACTTCGCCGACGGCGCCTTGCGCTTGCCGGCGACGCTCATCCGGCGCGGGCCCTTGCGGCCACGCGCGTTGGTCTTGGTCCGCTGACCGCGAACCGGGAGGCCGCGGCGGTGGCGCAGGCCCCGGTAGGAGCCAATCTCCATCAGCCGTTTGACGTCCTGGGAGCGCTCGCGGCGCAGGTCGCCCTCGACCTCGCGCTGCTCGACCGCCTCGCGCAGGCGCATGACCTCGTCCTCCGTCAAGTCTTTGACCATGGTGTTGGGATCGACCTTTGCCTCGGCGAGGATCTTCTGAGCCGTGGAGCGCCCGATCCCGTAGATGTAGGTGAGCCCGATTTCGACGCGCTTGCCGACCGGGACGTTGACTCCTGCGATACGTGCCATAGCTCCGCCCCTAGCCCTGACGCTGCTTGTGGCGCGGGTTCTGACAGATCACCAAGACCGCGCCGTGGCGGCGGATGATCTTGCACTTTTCGCACATCGGCTTTACGGAAGCTCGAACCTTCATTGCTCCGGTCTTTGTATCGAATACAGGACTCCCGCCAAGCCCCAGGAGTTGGGCGGCAGGCACTAACTCTGGCCCACTTGGGCCGACCGGGAAAGATAGCAGGGGCGCGGGGTCGGAGCGTAGTGGGTGGGAGGCGGGAGGCACCCCTCCCAAAACGCGCGGCAGGAGCCGCGCTTGAGTGTTTTGGGAGGGGTGCCTCCCGCCTCTTCTTAGGCCCCCGCCCCTTAGCGGGGGAGCTTCTGGGTGAGCGTCACCACCTGCTGGAAGGTTGGGCGGTTTTGGAAGGGGAAGGAGCCGAGCTCGACTCCGGAGGTGACCTGGGGCCGGTTCTGGTCGAAGCAGGCGGGTTGCGGGTCGGCCGCGCACTTGCCGTTGCCGCCGCCGTACATCGCCGCCGGCGTCACCTTCAGCGCCTGGACGAGGCTGCGTTGGAGCGCCCTGCGGCAGCGCTGCTTCGATCCCTGGCCGCAGTAGACGCGGCTGTAGGGCGCCTTCGGCCGCGGGCCGAAGAGGTCGCGCAGGTCCTTCGAGACGTATCCCCACCAGCCGTCGAAGAAGTCGGGGGCGTCGGGGGAGCCGCCGGTGGAATCGCCAACCGCGATCATCCCCTGCAGCCGTTCGAATGCCCTTGCGCCCAGCGATGGCTTGAACTCCGCCGCCACCAGCTTCGGCCACCAAGCATCCATCAGCTCGATCGCCGGCGTTTCCTCGTCGATCCCGTCGCGGTTGAGGTCGCGGCGGTGGGCTCCCGCCTTGTTCCAGGCCCGCAGCGTCGCCAGTGCTTTGCGCAGCGCCGGCTGCTTCGGCTTGCCGACCGCCTTGAAGATCGCCGGCAGGAGGCGGTAGCCGCGCAGGTCCTGGGTCGCCGGTTCGGCCATCGCCTGGACCAGCTGCGAGATCGTCATCCGCCGTTTGCCCTTGGTGCCGGCCCGCACCTTGTCGGAGATCATCTGCGCCCGGTGCAGCGGGCCGTAGGCGTACTGATCGTCAGCGCTCCCCCAGGCCGGCGCCTGCTTGTTGTTCCAGGAGACCAGGAAGGGCGGGTCGACCGCCTGTGGGTGCTTGGCGAAGGGCAGGTAGTCAGCCGTCTGACTCGCGGGCTTGAAGCCCTTCCAGTCGTACTGGCCGGTGCCGAGGATGGGGAAGTCGGGCGAGGTGCCCTGCCGCTGCGGCATCGCCCCAGAGAGCGCGTAAGCGATCTGCTCGGAGTCGGTGTAGCCCCAGTTGAAGAGGAAGTTGATGTGCGAGATCGCCTTCTTGAAGCCGGCGGCGCCGCTGATGAAGCCCGGTTCGTTGAGCTGGCCGAAGCCGACCACCGAGTCCGGCTCGTGGAAGTAGGTGCTGCGCTGGCGCACGAAGGCGACCCTGCGCCCGTGGACCTTGCCGCGGGCGAAGACGATGCCGTGCGCGGTCCGGTAGGCGGTCAGCGTCTGCGAGCCCGCTTCGGTCGGATCGATCGCGTTCGGCACCCAGCTCTCGGTCCTGACCAGCCGTTCCATCGGCCTGCACTTGCCGCGGTAGAGGTAGTGGAACCTGTCGCGGCAGAGCACCTCGGCGAAGGTGTCGACGTTGTCCGAGGTCGCTGTCGTCGCGCTCCAGGCGTAGTCGAGACCGTGGCCGAGCTCGACGTAGAGGTTGACTCCGGCAAAGGCCGCCCCGCGGGCGTCGATGCCGGGCCCGTGCAGATCCTCCTCGATCAGGATCTGCGGCACGTAGTAGCCAACCTGCGGGCCCATCACGGCGATCGGATGGCCGGTCGCCGAGTGCTTGGCCGAGACCAGCTCCCAGTTGGAGGCGTGGGCACCTTCGCGCAGGCCGCGCTCGATCGCGGCGCCAAAGCCACCGACCCCGCCCGAGCTGGCGCTCGAGGCCGTCGCGACCGCCGTTTCGCGCACCGAACCGGGATCGGGCAGGGCAAGGCCGCGCTTGGCGAAGGCGCTGCGGGTCTCGTAGGGGAAGCGCCGGGAGAGCGTGGTCGGCGCTTCGGGATCGTTCTTCGAGCGGAAACCGAGCCAGGCCCGGCGGCCCGCCTCGAGGCCAAAGCGGCTGACGAAGGACTGCATCGTCAGCGCCGAGCTCAGCTCGTTGCCCCCGCCACGGCCGAAGATGCCGCCGATCAGCGAGGCGATCGCGACGACGTCGGTCGGCTTCCAGGCTTCCATCGGCTTGTTCAGCAGCGCGTACTCCCCCGGCCTCAACGCCGAGTTGGTGCTTGCCGCCGCGACGTAGGCGTTGATCCCGTCGACGTAGGCCTGGATGTCTTCGTCGGCCTGCAGCCCCGCCCGCCCGTAGAGCCGCGGCAGCTGATCGAGCTGCCGCTGCAGGTCGGCTTCGCTGTAGGGGGCGAAGCCCCACTGCGAGGCGTCGGCGCCCGCATTGGCCCCGCCGAGAAAGCCAGCGAGCTCGGCGCGGCCGGTGTGGCGCAGGATGTCCATCAGGAAGAGTCGGTCGGCGGCGCCCGCGTAGCCGGCGCCGAACATCGTGTCGGCCCGGGTGTCGCCGTATATGTGGGGCACGCCGAAGGCCGCATCGCGAACGATCGTGGCGCCCGGCCGGGGTTCGATCGTCGACGCGACTTCGCCGGGCTGAACACCGAAGGTCGCGTCCTTGAAGTAAGTCGGGACTTTGTCGTCGCTCAGTTCCGGCGCGCCGTAGACGAGGTTTTCGTAGAGCGGCTGCTGATCGGCGAAGTGGGGCGGCAGCGTTCCCAGGCCACGGAAGGCGAAGATCTGCGAGAGGGTGTCGAGACCGTTCTCGCCCGGCGGCAGGACGTTGCGAAAGCCACCCGCGTCGTTGGTCCCGTAGGGCTGGGAGGCAGCCTGGGCAGCGGGTGCGAAGAGCGCGACGGCGAGGAGTGCTGCAAGTGCGGCCTTGACGATTCCTGGGCGATGCAAGGGCCCTCCTTCCGGGTCCGTTGCGGCGCCCACCGCGCTAGTCAGCATAGCCGGCCGCTGAGGCCGGACTTCAATCCTCCAGGTGCCAGGGGGTGAGGATGCGCGGGCCGTCGGCGGTGACGGCGACGGTGAACTCGAAATGCGCGGCGAGCGAGCCGTCCTCGGAGTAAACCGCCCAGCCGTCGTCGCCCATTTTCACCAGCGGCCCGCCGGCGTTGACCATCGGCTCGATCGCCAGCACCGTTCCCTCCTCCAGCAGCGGCCCCTTGCCGGGCGTGCCGAAGTTGGGGACCTGCGGGTCCTCGTGCATTTCGCGGCCGATCCCGTGGCCGACCAGGGTGCGGATGACCGAGAGACCCTCGATCTCCACCGCGCGCTGGACCGCCGCCGAGACGTCGCCGAGGCGGTTTCCGGGCTGCATCTGCTCCACCCCGGCGAACAGCGCCGCTTTGGTCACGTCGAGCAGCTTTCTCGCCTCCGGGTCGATCGGGCCGATTGGCAGGGTCATCGCGGCGTCGGCGACCCAGCCGTCCTTGATCACGCCGACGTCGGCCGAGAGCACGTCGCCGCGCTTCAGCTCGTAGAGGCCGGGAATGCCGTGCACGACCATCGAGTTGGGCGAGGCGCAGATCGAGGCCGGGAAGCCGCGGTAGCCCTTGAAGGCCGGCTCCGCCCCCTGCGAGCGGATCAGCTTCTCGGCGGCGAGGTCGAGCTCCTTGGTCGTCACCCCCGGCCGCGCCTTGGCGGCGAGCATGTGCAGGCAGCGGACCAGGATCTCGCCGGCGGCCGCCATCATCTCGACCTGCTCGGGAGTCTTCTTGATGATCATCTTGTACACGCTAGTGCCCTGTCTCCTGGCATCGGCCGGGCAGGCTAGATCGCCTCGTCGGCCTCGAGGCGCAAGGTCGCCAGCGTGCGGCGAATCTCGTCGCCGACAGCGTCCGGCGAGGAGGCGCCATCGATGCGCCGCAGCAGGCTCTGCCCGTCGTAGTGCTCGATCAGCGGCGCCGTCTTGGCGTGGTACTGCTCGAGCCGGTGGCGGATCACGTCGGGCTTGTCGTCGTCGCGAACGATCAGCTCCGAGCCGTCGAGGTCGCAGATCCCATCCTGCCTGGGAGGGTTGAACTCGACGTGGAAGACGTGGCCGTTCTCGAGGCAGGTGCGGCGCCCGCCCAGCCTGCGCACGACCTCGTCGTCGCTGACGTCGATCAGCAGCACCGTGGTCAGCTCCCTGCCCAGCTCCTCCAGCTTCGCCGCCAGCGCCTCGGCCTGCGGCGCCGTGCGGGGAAAGCCGTCGAGGATGAAGCCGTCCGCCGCCTCCGGAGAATCGATGCGGGCGCCGATCATGCCGACGATCAGCTCGTCGGGGACCAGGTCGCCGCGGTCCATGTACTCCTTCGCCGAGCGGCCCAGATCAGTGCCCTCGCGCACAGCCGCCCGCAGAATGTCGCCGGTCGCGTAATAAGGCAGCTGCAGCTCCTCCTGCAGACGCTCCCCCTGCGTCCCCTTGCCGGACCCGGGCGGGCCTAGAAATACGAGATTGAGCTCACCAGACATAGTCACTTTGAAATTGATTTGAGAGTTCGAAAATCAAGCAGATCGGGGGATGCAGGGAGGTTGAGGAGGGGAGCGCACTTTGGTGCGTGACCCGACGAGGCCGACCGAAGACCCCGATATGCGCCGATTTGCAGGGCTCTCAAACTATTTCAGGAAGCCCTCGTAGTTTCGCATCATCAGCTGCGCCTCGAGCTGCTTCACCGTTTCCAGCGCGACGCCGATCACGATCAGGATCGAGGTGCCGCCAAAGTAGAAGTTGGCGGAGGTCTGGCTGATCAGAATCGTCGGCAGCGCTGCCACCGCGCCCAGGTAGAGGGCGCCGGGGAAGGTCAGTCGCGAGAGGATGCGATCGAGGTACTCGGCGGTCGGCCGGCCGGGCCGCACCCCCGGGATGAAGCCGCCGTACTTCTTCAAGTTGTCAGCCTGGTCGACCGGATTGAAGGTGACCGCCGTATAGAAGTAGGTGAAGATGACGATGAAGAAGACCTCGCCGACGACGTAGGCCCAGGTGTTGGGCCCGAAGAAGGTGGAGAAGTCGATCGCCGTCGGCGTGTTGAGCAGCTGCCCGACCGTCGCCGGGAAGGCCATGATCGAGGCGGCGAAGATGACCGGGATGACGCCGGCCATGTTCACCCGCAGCGGCAGGTAGGTGGAGCCGCCCGAAGTCATTTTGCGCCCGACGACCCGTTTCGCGTACTGGACCGGGATGCGGCGCTGGCCCTCCTGGACGAAGACGATCGCGACGATCACGGCGAGGGCGATGAAGGGCATCATCACGACGAAGACCTGATCGGGGCTGGTCCACCAGGCGGTGATCCCGTGCGGCAGCCCGGAGACGATCGAGGCGAAGATCATCAGCGAGATGCCGTTGCCGATGCCGCGCTGGGTGATCAGCTCGCCGAGCCACATCAGCAGCGTGCAGCCGGCCGTGAGCGAGGTCACGATCAGCAGCACCTTGGCCCCGCCGAGGTTGCCGAGCAGGTTTCCACCACCGGCCTGCTGGCCGAAGGAGCGGAAGAGGAAGACGTAGCCGAAGGACTGCGCGAAGGCGAGGCCAACGGTGAGGTAGCGCGTGTACTGGGTGATCTTCTGCTGGCCGACCTCGCCCTCTTTCTGCAGCTTCTCCAGCGAGGGCAGGACCACGGTCAGCAGCTGCAGGATGATCGACGCGGTGATGTAGGGCATGATCCCCAGCGCGAAGAGCGAGAGGCGCGAGAGGCTGCCGCCCGAGAAGGTGTTGAGGAAGCCGAGCACGCCGGCGCCGCCGAAGTTGCCCTGATTCTGGATTTCCTTGATTGCGTCGAGGCTCACCCCCGGGGCGGGGATGTAGGCGCCCAGCCGATAGAGCAAGAGCATCGCCGCGGTGAAGGCGAGCTTCTTGCGAATGTCGGCGACGCTGAAGGCGTTCGCAATAGTCCGGAGCATTAGGGCTCCAGAGTGTGGCAGGAACCGCCCGCCGCTTCTATCTTCTCCTTGGCGGCGGCGCTGAATCCGTGCGCTCGTACCGTCAGCTTCTTCGAGATCTCGCCGCGGGCGAGGATCTTCACCGGGTCAGAGCGCTTGGCCAGCCCCTTCTCCTTCAGGGTCTCCGGCGTCACCTCGGCGTCGGCGTCGAAGCGCTCCTCCAGATCGGCAAGGTTGATCGGCTGCGATTTCGTGCGGAAGTTCTCGAACGGCATCGACTTCTTCATATGAGGGCCGCGAAGCTTTCGCATCCGCATGTGAATCGGGTTCTGCCCGCCCTCGTAGCCGGCCTTGCGCTTGGAGCCAGAACGCGACCCCGCGCCCTTGTGCCCGCGCCCGGAAGTCTTGCCAAGCCCCGAGCCCTCGCCGCGCCCCAACCGCTTGCGCGGCTTGCGCGAGCTCGGCTTCGGCCTCAGGTTGTGCAGCCCAATCTCCTCGGAACGAGGCGTCTCGGCGGCCATCAGTCGCCCACCTCAACGAGATGGGAGACGACGCGAATCTGCCCCTGCAGCTGCGGGCTGTCCTTGCGCTCCACAGCGTTCCCGATCCGACCCAGCCCAAGCGCCTTCAAAGTCGCTTTCTGGCTGGGATTGGCACCGTTGGGAGAGCGAACCTGCTTGATCTTCACGGCGCTCACGAAGCATCACCTTTCGGCGCGGCCTCCTCGGCCGGAACGGCGGCAGCGGGCTTCTCCTCGGCCGCAGCGGACTCCTCAGCTTTGGACTCCTCGGCAGCTTGCGGCTTCTCAGCGGCCGCGGCCGGAGCATCAGTCTCAGTGGCCGGTGCCTTGGCGGCCTCAGACGCCTCGCCTGCGGGTGGCGCTGTAGGGGGCACCGCCCCCGAGGACGCTTTAGCGACCGCAGGGGGTGGTGGGTCCCCTGCAGCGACGGGACCCGCAGCCGACAGGCTCGAGCCCTCGGTCGCAGCACCATTGCCGTTGCTCTTCTGAACGCCAAGCACCTGAGAGACGGTCAGCCCACGCAGCTCGGCGACCTCCTCGGGCCGGCGCAGGCGAATCAAGCCGTCCATCGTCGCCTTCACCAGGTTGATCGGGTTCTGCGTCCCAATGCTCTTGGTGAGGACGTCCTTGACCCCGCCAAGCTCGAGCACCGCGCGCACGCCGCCGCCGGCGATCACGCCGGTACCGGGGCTGGCCGGGCGCAGGACGACGTGGCCGGCGCCGTAGCGGCCGATGATCTTGTGGGTGATCGTCTGGCCGTATTTGGGGACGCGGATCAAGTCCTTGCGGGCGTTCTCGACGCCCTTCTGGATCGCCAGCGGCACCTCGCGAGCCTTGCCGTAGCCAATCCCGACGACGCCCTCTTCGTCGCCGACGGCCACCAAGGCGGTGAAGGAGAAGCGCCGGCCGCCCTTGACCACCTTGGCGACGCGGTTGATCTCGATCACGCGCTCCTGCAGGTCGAGCCCGCGCGGGCTGACCGTCTCGACATTGGTTGTGTCCATTCCCTTCATAGCAGCGGTCCAAGGTAGCGAACTAGCGCTAGAAGACCAGGCCCCCCTCTCGCGCTCCTTCGGCGAGTGCCTTGACCCGGCCGTGGTATTGGTAGCCACCGCGATCGAAGACGCAGGTCTCGACCCCAGCAGCCTTGGCGCGCTCGGCCAGCAGCTCCCCGGCCCGCTTGGCCTGCTCGCTCGCGGTGAGCTTGCGCAGCTCCGGCTCGATCCAGTTGACGGCGGCCACGGTGTGGCCCTTGCCGTCGTCGATCAGCTGGGCGAAGACGCCGCGGTTGGAGCGGTAGACGGAAAGGCGCGGGCGCTGCGTCGTGCCGGTGACGCGGGCGCGCACGCGGCGACGGCGGCGCAGACGCGCCTGCCTCTTGGTGACGACCGTCATGCGCGCTTACCCACCTTCCGCGCGACGTGCTCGCCGCGGTAGCGGATTCCCTTGCCCTTGTAAGGCTCGGGCGGACGGCGCTTGCGGATGTCCGCGGCGACCTGTCCGACCAGCTGCTTGTCGATCCCGCGCACGATGATCTCGGTCGGCTGCGGGACCTCGAAGTCGATTCCCTCCGGCGCCTCGATCGACACCGGGTGCGAGTAGCCGAGCGCCAGCTCGAGGTTCTTGCCCTTGAGCTGCGCGCGGTAGCCAACGCCCTGGATCTCCAGCCGCTTCTCGAAGCCATCGGTGACGCCCTCGACCATGTTTGCGATCAAGCTGCGGGTGAGTCCGTGCAGGGCGCGGTGCTCGCCGCGATTGGTCGGACGATCGACGGTCAGCACCCCGTCGGACTGCTCGACCTTCATTTCGACCGAGAGCGCCTGCTCCAGCACGCCCTTGGGACCCTTGACCTCGACCCGGCCAGGGGCAAGCGCGACCGTTACGGCCTCGGGCACAGCGATGGGCTTTCTTCCAATTCGACTCATCGTGGGCTCACCAGACGTAGGCGACTACCTCGCCGCCGACGCCCTTTGCCTTCGCTTCGTGGCCGGTCATCACGCCAACCGAGGTGCTGACGATCGCCGTGCCGGTGCCGCCGAATACGCGCGGCACCTGTTTGTGGTCGACGTAGCGGCGACGGCCCGGGCGCGAGACACGTTCCAGGCCGAGGATCACCGGGCGGCGCTCCTCGGTGTACTTGAGGCGGATTTTGATCTCCTCGCCGACCCTCGCCGGCTGTTTGGCGAAGTCGACGATGTAGCCCTGCTCCTTGAGGATTCGCGACATCTCCATCTTCAGTCCGGAGGCGGGAATCTCCACCGTGTCGTGGCCGGAGCCAAGCGCGTTGCGAATCCGGGTCAGGTAATCGGCTATTGGGTCGGTCAGCATTCTGTCTCTACCAGCTCGACTTGGTCATGCCGGGGACGTATCCCTCGTGGGCGGCCTCGCGCAGGCAGATCCGGCAGAGGCCGAACTTGCGGTAGTAGGCGCGCGGCCGGCCACAGCGGCGGCAGCGGTTGTATTCGCGGGATTTGAACTTGGCCTTGCGGCCCTGCTTCACCTTCAAGGAAGTCTTAGCCATTCTCTTGATTCTCCTCATCGGCCGAGCTCTCGGCGTCCTGGTCGCCCTCCGCGGCGGGCTCTGCGCCCTCACCCTCGTCCTCGCCCTCGGGCTTCGCGTATGCGTCGGGGTTCTCTTCCTTCAGCTGCTCGAGCGCGGCCTGCTCGGCCTCGGCCCGCAGGCGGGCCTCCTCCTTGCGCTTCTCCTCCTCCGCGGCGGCCTCGGCCTCCGCGTCGGCGTCCGGTTTACCGGGCCGTCCCTCTTTGGCGAAGGGCATGCCCAGCCCGAGCAGCAGCTCGAACGCTTCCTCGTCGGTCGCCGCGCTGGTCGTGATCGTCACGTCCAGGCCACGTACCTCGTCGATCGAGTCGTAGTCGATTTCGGGGAAGATCAGCTGCTCCTTGACGCCCATCGAGTAGTTGCCGCGGCCGTCGAAAGAGCGCGGGTTGAGGCCGCGGAAATCCCGGATTCGCGGAATCGCGATCGAGCAGAGCCGGTCGAGGAACTCCCACATGCGGGCCTGGCGCAGGGTCACGGAGAGGCCGACCGGCATCCCCTCGCGCACCTTGAAGGAGGCAATCGACTTGCGGGCCCGGCGAACGTTGGGGTGCTGACCGGCGATCGTCGCCAGCTGAGTCTGGGCAGCTTCGAGCATCTTGTTGTTCTGCTTCGCCTCGCCCAGGCCCATGTTGAGGGTGATCTTCTGCAGGCGCGGCGCCTGCATCGGGGTCGAGTAGCCGAACTTGCTGGTCAGGGCCGGCAGGATCTCCTGCTCGTAGCGCTCGCGCAGGCGAGGCGGCGGCACGGCCTGAGCCGGGGCTGAAGTGGTTGCCTCCATCAGAGCGACACCCCGCTGCGCTTCGCGAAGCGCTCGCGCTTGCCGCCTTTGTCGCGGCGCACGCCGATGCGCGAGGGCTTGTTGTCTTTGGGGTCGAGCAGCATCACGTTGGAGACGTGGATCGGCCCCTCCTTCTCGACGATGCCTCCGACGTCGCCACCACGCTGGGCGTCTTTGACCGAGCGCGGCCGTTCATGCCGCTTGATCATGTTGAGGTGCTCGACGTAGACCCGGCGCTTCTTCGGCTCGGTGCGCACGACGCGGCCGGTCTTACCGGCGTCCTTGCCGCCGATCACCATCACCTGATCGTCTTTGCGAACTCGCATCGCCTTGGCCATCTCAGAGCACCTCGGGCGCCAGCGAGATGATTTTCATGAAGTTGCGATCGCGCAGCTCGCGGGCCACGGGGCCGAAGATGCGAGTGCCACGGGGGTTGTTGCTCGCCGGATCGATCAGCACGGCGGCGTTTTCGTCAAAGGAGATGTAGGTGCCGTCGGGGCGGCCGAGCTGCTTTTTGGTCCGCACGACGACTGCCTGCACGACCTCGCCCTTGCGCACGCCGCCCTGCGGGCTGGCCGCTTTGACGGTGGCGGTGATGACGTCACCGACGCCGGCGTAGCGGCGGTGGGACCCGCCCTTGACGCGGATGCAGAGGATCTCGCGGGCGCCGGAGTTGTCGGCGACCTTCAGTCTCGACTCCTGCTGAATCACTTGGCCCTCTCCAGCACCTCGACCAAGCGCCAGCGCTTGGTCTTCGACAGCGGCCGGGTCTCGATGACGCGCACGATGTCGCCCTCGCCAGCCTCGTTGCGCTCGTCGTGAGCGTGCAGCGTGCGCGAGCGGCGCACGACCTTCTCGTAGGTCGGGTGGCGGCGAGCGATGTCGATCCGAACGGTGATCGATTTCTCGCCCTTGTTGGAAGTCACGATCCCCTGCCGCATCTTCGCCGCAACGGCGTCCTTCTCGGCCTGGGGGGTCCCGGTCGCAGCTGTCTTGCCGGCCTTGGCGGCGGCCCTTTCCTTGCGACGAGCATCGGCCTTGACCTTGCGCTCCTGGGCGCGCTTGGCAGCCCTCTCCTCGATGCTGAGAGAAGGGGTGGCTTTGTGCGGCTGGCGCGACCGTTGCAGGCGGCGCCGCTCCTTCCAGGGCAGATCGTCCTCGGGATCCGGCTCGGCGGGCTCGGCTTTGGGTGCCGGCGCGGACTCAGCAGGCGCATCGTCCTTCGCCTCGGCCGCGGGCGCCTCCTCCGCGGGTGGCGTCGGGGTGGGCTCCTCGCCCGCAGCTTGCGAGGACGAGGAGTCCTCCCCCGCGACAGGATCCGCGGCCTCGGTGGCCTCGTCCTTGGGGGTGTCCTCAGTCACGTCTTTCTTCTCCTCGTCACTCATTTCTTCAGCTCTTTCTCCACGTCAATCCCGCGCTCACGCGCGACAGTCAAAATCTTGGCCACGTCGCGCCGAGCAGCCCCGATCCGGGCCGTGTTCTCCAGCTCGCCGGTTGCCTGGCGGAAGCGCAGGTTGAACTTCTCCTGCTTGGCGTCGATCAGCTTGGCGATCAGCTCGTCGTCTTTGAGGTCGTGCACCTCGGCGCTCTTCACTGTGCCTCGGCCCCCTCTCGGGTGACGAACTTCGTCCTCACGGGAAGCTTGTGCCCGGCCAGGCGCAGCGCCTCGCGGGCGAGGTCCTCGGGGACCCCGGCCAGCTCGAACATCACCTTGCCCGGCTTGATCACCGCGACCCAGCCCTCCGGGTTGCCCTTGCCCGACCCCATCCGCGTCTCGGCCGGCTTCTTCGTGTAGGGCTTGTCGGGGAAGACGTTGATCCAGACCTTGCCGCCTCGTTTGATCTTGCGGGTCATCGCCACACGGGCTGCCTCGATCTGACGGTTGGTGATCCAGCCGCGGTCGAGCGACTTGAGGCCGTACTCGCCGAAGGCGACGGTGCTGCCGCCCTTGGTGTTGCCGCGCATCCGGCCGCGCATCTGTTTGCGGTGCTTCACCCGCTTCGGCATCAGCATCAGCGACCACCCCCACGCTGGCCGCCGGGCCCACGGCCGCCACCCGAGCGCCCGCCGCCGCCACCGGGACGCCCACGGTCACCGCCGGGTCGTCCGCGATCTCCACCGGGACGCCCGCGATCGCCGCCCGGGCGCTGTCCAGGACCGCGGCCGCCGCGCTGGCCGCCCTGCGGCTCATTCTCGTCGGTGAGCTGGTCGCGGAAGCCCTCGGGCATCACCTCGCCCTTGTTGATCCAGCACTTGACGCCGATGCGACCGGTCGTCGTGCGCGCCTCGAAGAAGCCGTAGTCGATGTTGGCCCGCAGCGTGTGCAGGGGGACCCTGCCGTCGGAGTAGCCCTCGGTCCTCGCCATCTCGGCGCCGCCGAGGCGACCGGAGACCTGGACCTTGCAGCCTTTGGCGCCGGAGCGCATCGCCGAGGTGAGAGCGCGTTTCATCGCCCGCCGGAAGGCAACCCGGTTCTGCAGCTGCTCGGCGATCGACTGGGCGACCAGCTTGGCGTCGAGCTCGGGGCGCTTGACCTCGCGGATGTTCACCTTCACCGGTTTGCCGGTGAGCTTGTGCAGGTCTTTGCGCAGCGCATCGACTTCGCTGCCCGACTTGCCGATGACGATGCCGGGGCGGGCCGTGTGGATGTCCACGGCGATCTCGCCATGGCGCTCGATCGTGATGTTGGAAAGGCCGGCGTGGGCAAGCTTGCCTTCGATGTGATCGCGGATTTTGAGGTCCTCGAGCAGGATGTCGGCGAAGTCTTTCTCGTCGAACCAGGTCGACTTCCAGTCTTGGATGTAGCCGACGCGGAAGCCGCCGGGATGGATCTTCTGTCCCATGTCCCTAGTCCTCGTCTTCCGGGCTCAAAGCCACGGCGATGTGGCTGGTTCGCTTGTGGATTGGCGTCGCCCGGCCCTGAGCACGGGGGCGGAAACGCTTCAAAGTCGGGCCTTCGTCGACGGTGATCTCGCTGATCCGCATCTCGTCGGCGATCAGGTCGTGATTGTTCTCGGCGTTGGAGGCGGCGGAATCGATCAGCTTGCGGATGTCCTGCGCCGCCCCGCGAGGGGAGAACTCGAGCAGCGCCCGGGCCTGCTCGATGTGCAGGCCGCGGACCTGATCGGCGATCAAGCGCGCCTTGCGCGGGGCCACCCGCACGTAGCGGGAGCTGGCGCGAACGACGATCGGTGCGGCCTCGGCCACGCTATTCACCCTTGCCCGTGCCCGAGTGGGAGCGGAAGGTCCGGGTCGGCGCGAACTCGCCCAGCTTGTGGCCGACCATCGACTCGGAGATGAAGACGGGCACGTGCTTGCGGCCATCGTGGACGGCGATCGTGTGACCGACCATGTCGGGGAAGACCGTCGAGGCGCGCGACCAGGTCTTCAGCATCTGCTTCTGGCCCGACTCGTTCATCGCGTTGACGCGCTTCATCAGCGCAGCCTCCACCCACGGGCCCTTTTTGGTCGAACGTCCCATCAGCGACTCTTTTTCTTTCCTCGGCGCCGGCCGCGCACGATGTATCGATCGGATTGCTTGCCCTTCTTGCGCGTGCGATAGCCGAGCGTCGGCTTGCCCCACGGGGTCACCGGGTGCCCACCAGGGGTGTGGTGAGCCTCGCCGCCGCCGTGCGGATGGTCAACCGGGTTCATCGCTACGCCGCGGCTCTGGGGCCGCTTGCCCTTGTGACGGTTACGGCCGGCCTTGCCGATCTTGAGGTTCTGGTGCTCGGCGTTGGAGAGGACGCCGACGGTTGCGCGGCACTCGGCCCGCACCAGGCGCATCTCCGAGGAAGGCAGCCGCAGCGTCACCATCTCGCCCTCCTTGGCGGCGAGCTGGATCGAGGTCCCAGCCGAACGCCCCAGCTTGCCGCCCTGGCCGGGGGTCAGCTCGACGTTGTGGACGAGCGTGCCGGTCGGCATCTCGCCGAGGGGGAGCGCGTTGCCCGGCCTGATGTCGGCGCCGGGACCGGATTTGACCTCGTCGCCGACCGCGATCGCCGAGGGGGCGAGGATGTAGCTCTTGGCGCCATCGGCGTAGTGCAGCAGGGCGATGTAGCAGCTGCGATTGGGGTCGTACTCGATCGTCGCCACCTTCGCCGGCACGCCGTCCTTGAGCCGCTTGAAGTCGATCTGGCGGTAACGGCGCTTGGCGCCGCCGCCGCGGTGACGCGCGGTGACGCGCCCGTTCACGTTGCGGCCCCCCGACTTGCGCAGGCCCTCGGTCAGCTTGCGCTCGGGGCTCGACGCGGTCAGCTGCTCACGCAGCGGATATGTCGCGAAGCGGCGCCCCGGGCTGGTCGGTTTGGTTTTTCGGTTCGGCATCCCTAGCTCCCTATGCAGTCTCTGCGCCCTCGAACAACTCGATCCGCTCACCGGGGGCAAGCTGGATCACGGCCTTCTTCCAGCCGCGCGTCTTGCCCTGGTGCAGGCCGCGCCGCTTTGGCTTTGGCCGCACCTTGGAGGTGCGCACCGCGGCAACCTTGACCTCGAAGATCTCCTCGACCGCGCGGGCGATCTGGGTCTTGTGGGCGCGATCGTCGACGCGGAAGGTGTACTTGCCCTCGCCGATCAGCGCGTAGCTCTTCTCCGAGACGACGGGGCGGATGATCACGTTGCGAGCGTCCATCAGTGCCCCTTCCAGTGACAGTGTGCCTGCAACGGCAGGACTCGGACGTCGCCAGGCAAGGACGCAGGGAGGCCGCGTATTTGAAAGTACGCGGCCGACTGAGGACGCCGCATGGCGGCGGCCCGAGGCCGCCGTTGCGGGTGCAATGTCGCTTGAAGGGGCACTAGCCCAGCCTCTCCTGCAGCTTCGCCAGGGCGGCTTCGGAGACGACCAGGGAGGCGGCGCCGATCACGTCGGCCACGCCGATCGCGCTGACCTCGGCGACCTCGACCCGGGGGATGTTGCGAAAGCTCTTTGCGGCGCCGGCCTCGTCGTCCACCAGCACGATCAGGGTCGAGCGCTTGGCGCCCCATTTGTCGAGTGCCACAGCGGCGCTCTTGGTCGACGGCGTCTCGAAGGCGCTGGCGTCGAGCAGCGCCACGCTGTCGCGCTCGGCGTGGGTCGAAAGGGCCGAGCGCAGTGCCTTGCGACGCGCCTTGCGGTTGACCTTGACGGTGTAATGGCGCGGCTTCGGGCCGAAGGCGACTCCTCCGCCAAAGCGACTGGGAGAGCTGAGCGCGCCAACGCGAGCGCGGCCGGTGCCCTTCTGGCGCCAGGCCTTGGCGCCGGTCATCGCCACCTCCGCGCGGGTCAGCGTCGAAGCGGTGCCGCGGCGGCGTGCGGCCAGGTCCGCGCGGGCGGCCTCGTCGACCAGCGAGTGGTGGAAGGGCTCACCGAAGAGCTCTTTCGGCAGGTCCGCTTTGGTCGTCTTGCCGAGCACGGTGGCTTTAGCCATCGGTCCGCACCTCGACCATCGCGTTGCGCGAGCCCGGTACCGAGCCCTTGATCAGCAGCAGGTTGCGCTCGGCGTCGACGTCGGCGACCTCGAGGCCCTTCTGGGTGATGCGCTTGTTGCCCATCTGGCCCGGCATCTTCATGCCCTTGAAGACGCGGGCGGGGAAGGTGCTGGCGCCGATCGAACCGGGGGCGCGGACGTTGTGCGAGCCGTGCGAAACCGGGCCGCGGCTGAAGTTGTGGCGCTTGATCCCGCCCTGGAATCCCTTGCCGATCGAGATCCCGGAAACCTTGACCTTCTGGCCAGCCTCGAAGAGGGAGACGGTGACGTCGTCGCCGATCTTGGGACCGTCCTCGGCGCCGAGGTCCTCGTCGCGAAACTCGACCAGGTGGCGCATCGGCCCGGAGCCCGCCTTCTTCACGTGACCCTCCTCGGCCCTGCTCAGCTTGCCCTCCTTGACTGCGCCGAAGGCCAGCTGCACGGCGGCGTAGCCGTCGCGCTCGATCTCGCGGACCGCGGTCACCTTGCAGGGCCCGGCCTCGATCACGGTGACCGGCACGACGGTTCCATCCTCGCGGAAGACCTGCGTCATCCCAAGCTTCTTTCCGAGGATCGCAGCCATGGCTAGAGGCGAATCTCGATGTCGACCCCGGCCGGCAGCGAGTCGAGGCGCTGCAGCGAGTCGACGGTTTTCGGCGAGGGCTGGAGGATGTCGATCAGCCGCTTGTGCGTGCGCATCTCGAAGTGCTCGCGCGAGTCCTTGTCCTTGAAGGGCGAGCGGATCACGCAGTAGACGTTCTTCTCGGTCGGCAGCGGCACCGGGCCGGAGACGCTGGCACCGGTGCGCTCCGCGGTCTCGACGATCTCGCGAGCAGCCCGATCTATGGCGTCATGGTCATACGCCTTGAGTCGGATTCGAATTTTCTGTGCTGCTATCGCTGCCACGGTCTGAGCTTGTCTCTGTCTTTCCAGCGCGTCATATCGCGCATAAAGGGCGGGGCCCCTTTTGGTGGGGCGCCGCCCCGGTCGTATGTTCTTTGCAGTTTTCTCGCCGCTGGTGGGCGGCGACGGGCGGGCCGAAGCCCACCCTCTTGTCGCTACTCGATGACGTCCGCAACGACCCCCGAGCCGACGGTCCGGCCACCCTCGCGGATGGCGAAACGCAGTCCCTGGTCCATCGCGATCGGCTGAATCAGCTCGATCGTCATCTCGACGTTGTCTCCCGGCATCACCATCTCGGTCCCCTCGGGGAGGTTGGCGATCCCGGTCACGTCAGTGGTGCGGAAGTAGAACTGAGGCCGGTAGCCGGAGAAGAACGGCGTGTGACGGCCACCCTCCTCCTTCTTCAGGCAGTAGACCTCCGCTTTGAACTTGGTGTGCGGCGTGATCGAGCCGGGCTTGCAGAGCACCTGGCCACGCTCGATCTCCTCGCGCTTGGTGCCGCGCAGAAGGGCGCCGATGTTGTCGCCAGCCTGACCCTGGTCGAGGATCTTGCGGAACATCTCGACCCCGGTGACGACGGTCGTCGTCGTGTCCTTGATGCCGACGATCTCGACCTCGTCGCCGGTGTTGACGATGCCCTGCTCGACGCGGCCGGTGGCGACGGTGCCGCGGCCGGTAATCGAGAAGATGTCCTCGATCGGCATCAGGAACGGCTTGTCGAGCTCGCGGACGGGCTCGGGGATGTAGGAGTCGAGGGCGGCGGCAAGCTCGAAGACCGCCTTCTGCGCCTCCTCGTCACCCTCCAGCGCCTTCAGCGCCGAGCCCTTGATGATCGGCGTCTCATCGCCGGGGAAGTCGTACTCGTCGAGAAGTTCCTTGACCTCCTCCTCGACCAGCTCGATCAATTCGTCGTCATCGACCTGGTCGACCTTGTTGAGGAAGACGACCACGTGGGGAACGTTGACCTGGCGGGCGAGCAGGATGTGCTCGCGCGTCTGCGGCATCACGCCGTCGGCGGCGGAGACCACCAGGATCGCCCCGTCCATCTGGGCGGCGCCGGTGATCATGTTCTTCACGTAGTCGGCGTGGCCCGGGCAGTCGACGTGGGCGTAGTGCCGGTTCTCGGTCTGGTACTCGACGTGGGAAGTCGCGATCGTGATTCCACGCTCCTTCTCCTCCGGGGCGTTGTCGATCTCTTCGAAGCTTTTCGCTTCGGCTCCGCCCGTCGTGGAGAGCGTCTTGGTGATCGCGGCCGTCAGCGTCGTCTTTCCATGGTCGATGTGACCAATCGTGCCGACGTTTACATGCGGCTTATCGCGCTCGAACTTCTCCTTGGACATCTCTCTCCGTTCTACCTTTCGAAGTCGGGTTCTGTCTGCGTTGGCTGATTAAGTCTGTGGAGCAATACTGGGCAGGTCACTTCGGCCTGCCTGCGGGCGAACCTGGGAAATATAGCTAGAACAACCGTGCCGCCCGTTCCCGGTCATGAGGTTGCGCCCACGGGCTCGCCCGAACGGTGCTGGACGATCTCCTCGGCGATGCTCGAGGGGACCTCCTCGTAGCGCTCGAACTGCATCGTGTAAGTGGCGCGACCCTGAGTCATGGAGCGAAGTTCCGTGGCGTAGCCGAACATCTCACCGAGCGGGACGAAGGCCTGGACGGCGAGCGCGTTGCCGCGCTGGTCCTGTCCTTGCACCTTGCCGCGACGCCGCGAGAGATCGCCGATCACGTCGCCAAGGAAGTCCTCGGGAGTGACGACCTCGACCGCCATCACCGGCTCCAGCAGGACCGGGTTGGCTTTGCGCGCCCCGTCCTGGATCGCCATCGAGCCGGCGATTTTGAAGGCCATCTCGGAGGAGTCGACGTCGTGGTAGGAGCCATCGACGAGTTCGACCCTGACGTCGACCATCGGGTAGCCGGCCTTGACGCCGTTCTCCAGCGCCTCCCGCATGCCCTGTTCGGCGGGGCCGATGAATTCGCCTGGGATCGTGCCGCCCTTGATTTTGTTGACGAACTCAAAGCCCTCGCCGGGGGCAGGCTCGACGTTGATGACGACGTGGCCGAACTGGCCGCGACCGCCGGTCTGGCGGACGAAGCGGGCGACGACCTTCTCGACCCGCTTGCGGATCGTCTCGCGGTAGGCGACCTGCGGCTTGCCGACGTTGGCCTCGACTTTGAACTCGCGCAGCATGCGGTCGACGATCACCTCGAGGTGAAGCTCGCCCATGCCGTGGATCAGCGTCTGGCCGGTTTCCTCGTCGCTTTCGATCTTGAAAGTCGGGTCCTCCTCGCCGAGGCGCTGCAGGGCGTTGCCCATCTTCTCCTGATCGGCCTTGGTTTTCGGCTCGATCGCGACCGCGATCACGGTCTCGGGGAATTCGATGCTCTCCAGCGCAATCGGCGCATCCGGGGCGGCCAGGGTGTCGCCGGTTCCGGTTTCTTTGAGGCCGACGCCGGCGCAGATGTCACCCGCGTAGCAGTCGTCGATCTCCTCGCGGCTGTTGGCGTGCATCATCAGCAGGCGGCCGATGCGCTCGGTCCTGCCGGTCTTGACGTTGAGCACGCGGCCGCCTTTCTCCAGCTTGCCGGAGTAGACGCGGAAGTAGGTGAGCTTGCCGACGTAGGGGTCGGTCATGACCTTGAAGGCGAGGGCGGCGAAGGGAGCCTCGTCAGAGGCGGGGCGCTCGGCCTCGACGTCCTCGGCCTGTCCCTTGCCGGCCGGGACGACGCCGGTCACAGGCGGCACCTCCAGCGGCGAGGGCAGCAGGTCGACAATCGCGTCGAGCAGCGGCTGCACGCCCTTGTTCTTGAACGAGCTGCCGCAGAGCACCGGCGTCACCTTGGTATCGAGGCAGGCCCGGTGCAGGGACTTGGCGATCCGCTCGTGGGGGATTTCCTCCTCGGCCAGGTAGGTCTCCATCAGCTCGTCGTCGTAGTCGGCGCAGGCCTCGATCAACTGGGTGCGGTATTCCTCCGCCTGCTCGCGCAGCTCCTCCGGGATATCGATCGTCTCGTATTCGGCGCCGAGCTCGTCGGTCCAGATCAGCCCTTTCATCTCGATCAGGTCGACGACGCCCTTGAAGTTGTCCTCGCTGCCGATCGGCAGCTGGATCGGCAGCGGGTTGGCACCAAGCCGGTCGGTCATCGTCTGCACCGAGTAGAAGAAGTCGGCGCCGGTGCGGTCCATCTTGTTGATGTAGGCGAAGCGCGGCACCTTGTACTTGTCCGCCTGGCGCCAGACGGTCTCCGACTGGGGCTCGACTCCGGCAACCGCGTCGAAAACGGCGACCGCGCCGTCGAGCACGCGCAGGCTGCGCTCGACCTCGACCGTGAAGTCGACGTGGCCGGGCGTATCGATGATGTTGATCCGGTGGTCCTTCCACTCGCAGGCGGTGGCGGCGGAGGTGATCGTGATCCCGCGCTCCTGCTCCTGCTCCATCCAGTCCATCACCGCGGCGCCCTCGTGGACCTCGCCCATCTTGTGGGTGCGGCCGGTGTAATAGAGGATGCGCTCGGTAGTCGTCGTCTTACCGGCGTCGATGTGCGCCATGATCCCGATATTGCGCGTCTTCTCTAGGGGAAAGCTGCGTGCCATGTGTTCCTAAGGTAAGGGTTTGGACGTGAAACAGGGACGGGACAAACAAAAGCGATCTGGCAAGAAACCGGATCGGCGCATGAAAAAGGCCCTGAAGGGCCCGGCGAAGCGAACTTCGAAAGGACTGCCTGAGCGACGCGCGATGATAGCAGCGGCGCGGCGGCGCATCGGCGCCGTCCTCGCCGGCGCCGCCAGCTTGACCCGCAGGGTCGATCGCGGCGTGGCCCGCCGTATCGAGCGGGCGCGCCCCCGGCTCGTGCGCCTGCTGCGCCGGCTGAAGACGGCCTCGGCGCGCCTGGCGAAAGGCCTCGCCCAGCGCCTGCGCCCCCTCGCCGTGCTGGTGCTGCGGGGCTTCTCGCGCGGCGAACGCCTGCTGCGCCGGGTCAGCACCGCTGCCACGCGAGCGGCCACCCGGGCCAGCGCCGTGCTGACCCCCCAGCGCGCCGTCTGGGCCGTGACCCTCGCGGCGGCGATCTGCCTCGTCGCCTCCCAGTTCGTCACCTACCGCAGCGTCGAGATCGGGCAGCCGGGCTACGCGGGGCTGGCGGCCGCGACGCCACCGACGGTGGGCGGGAAGACGCCCACCGATGCTCACTCCTACCTGCTGATCGCGATCGCGCTGCTCGCCGCGGTCCTGGCGACGCTGGCACTCCGCCCCCAGCGGCGAGGCCTGGCGCGCATCGTCATCGCTCTCGGGGCGCTCAGCATCGCCGTGATCCTGCTCGTCGACCTCCCCGCCGGGCTCGATGAGGGGGCCCAAGCGTCGCGCTTCGCGGGTGCCACGGCGGTGCTCGACAACGGCTTCTACGCGCAGCTCGCGGCAGCGGCGGGGCTGGTCTTGGGCGGACTGCTCTACTATGCGCGGCCGTGCCGAATACGAATCAACTTGTCAGGAAGGGCCGCAAGCGCCCGAAGAAGAAGACGACGACCCCGGGCCTCAAGTCAGGACAGGGTCGCAAGAAGGCCGTTGCCGCGCCGCAGCGGCGAGGCGTCTGCACCCGCGTCGCGACCGTAACGCCGAAGAAGCCGAACTCGGCTCTGCGCAAGATCGCCCGTGTGCGCCTCACCAACGGGATGGAGGTCACGACCTACATCCCCGGCGAGGGCCACAACCTGCAGGAGCACTCCGTGGTGCTGGTCCGCGGTGGTCGAGTCAAGGACCTGCCCGGCGTCCGCTACAAGGTCGTCCGCGGCACCCTCGACGCCGCCGGCGTCTCCGACCGCAAGCAAGCCCGCTCGCGTTACGGCGTCAAGGCCTCCTAATGCCGCGCCGCTCCGCAGCACAGATCCGTCCGGTCGAGCCCGACGCGCGTTTCCGCAACCGGCTCGTCCAGCAGCTGATCAACAAGGTGATGAGCGACGGCAAGAAGCAGCTTTCCGAGCGGATCGTCTATGACGCCCTGGCGATCGTCGGCGAGCGCTCCAACGAGGACCCGATCGAGACCCTCGAGGCGGCGATCAAGGCGCTTACCCCGGTGCTCGAGGTGCGTTCCCGCCGCGTCGGTGGCGCCACCTATCAGGTGCCGGTCGAGGTTCCCGCCCGGCGCGCCCGCACCCTGGCGATCCGCTGGATGGTCGACTACGCCCGCAACCGCCGCGAGTACTCGATGGCCGAGCGGCTGGCGGGCGAGATCCTTGACGCTACGCAGCAGCAGGGATCAGCGTGGAAGCGCAAGGACGACATTTACCGCATGGCTCAGGCCAACAAGGCCTTTGCTCATTACCGCTGGTAGGCGGGCGGGGGATGCCCCTCGGCCGTCCAATCGCCGGCCTAATTAGGCCGGCGATTTGAGTATCCGCCCGGTCGAGGGGAGTCCCCCGGCCCTCCGTCAACCGCGATGATCTCCGGCATGAGTAAGCCGATACTCGCGGTGGACATCGATGGGGTGATCAGCTTGTTCGGAGCTGAGGAGCAGCCGGATCGCGCTTTTACCAAGCTTGAGCTGGTTGATGGGGTGCCCCATTTGATCTCGCTGCCGGTCGGCGATCGGCTGGTCCGGCTTGGTGAGCACTTCGAGCTGGTCTGGGCCAGTGGCTGGGAGGACAAAGCGAACTTCTACCTTCCGGCGCTGCTGGGGCTGCCGGAGCTCCCGCACGTGACCTTCGACGGGGCGGTGCGGGCCGGCGCAGCGCACTGGAAGCTCGGTCCCCTTGAGGACTACGGGCAGGGGCGGGCGATGGCCTGGATCGACGATAACTTCGACCAGAGCTGTTACGAGTGGGCGGAGCAGCGCGAGCAGCCGACCCTGCTCGTCCCGACCGAAACCCACCTCGGCCTCGAGGAGGCCCACGTAGAGGCCTTGCGCCGGTGGGCCCTGTCTCTACACTGACGCGATGCAGGGCTTCTGGCCAATCTTCTTTCTCCTGGTAGTGCTGAAGATCCCCGTCTTCGCCTCGATAGCCCTGATCTGGTGGGCGAGTAGGGAGCCGGAGCCCGAAGGAGCCACCGAAGACTCCGATGGCGGCTTCAAGCGCTGGAACCCGCAGCCCAAGCTCCCGCGAGGCCCACGCCGAGGACCTCACGGCGGTGGCGCGGCGGTGGCGCGGAGGAGACGCGGCGCCCCTCTCGCGCAGCGGCGTCCCACCCCAAGCTCAAAACCCCCGCAGCGGGTCTGCGCCACTCTCGATAGAGAGTCCACGCCCGTCTAGCGGAACTTGTGAGCGACCGAAGGGAGCGGGTTCCGCTAGACGGGCGTGGACTCTCCTTCAGCGCCGCTCAAACCCGCTGCGTCGCCCGCTTACGCTCGCGCCGGATCTCGCGCAGGTAGGGCTGGAAATCCACCTGGATCGTGTGACGCTTGGAGGCGATGTAGCGCTTCTTCATCTTCTTTTCCGCCTCAGCGATCTCCGCCTGCATCGCCGCCGGTGAAGGCAGCGTCCCCCGCCCGTCGAGCAGATCGCCCACCCACTCCGACTGCGCCTCGGCCAGGGGCATGATCGCGCCCAGGGGCTGAATCAGGCCGATGAAGTAGAGGCCGGGGTGCTCGACCGAGGCAACCCGGCGGTAGAGCTGCACGCGGTTGTCCGCGGCGGAGACGACGCTCTCGTCGAAGAAGGGAAAGCTGATCCGATAGCCGGTGCAGTAGACGACCAGGTCGATCTCCTCCTCACCACCGCCGGCGAAGCGAACGGTGCGACCGCCCGCGAAGCGATCGATGTTCGGCCTGACCTCGATGTCGCCATGGCCGAGCCGCGAGAGCAGCTCGGCGGAGACGGTCGGGTGCGCCTCGAGCAGCTTGTGGTCTGGCTTGGGCAGGCCGTAGGCGGTCATGTCTCCTGCCGTCAGCCCCAGCATGCGACCGAGGACGAAGCGCTGCACGGGGAGCGGCATCATCGTCAACACCCTCGAAGCCGCTTCGTCGGTGGGTTTGCCGTTCAGGTACTTGGGCATGACGTAGGCGCCGCGCCGCATCGCCAGAAAGGTCTTCTCGGCGATCCGCGACGCCTCGACCGCGATGTCGGTGGCCGAGTTGCCGATCCCCAGCACCAGCACCCGCTTGTCGCGCAGCACCTCGGGCTCGCGGTAGTGGTGGACGTGGATCTGCTCGCCCTCGAACTGATCCGAGCCGGGGAAGGACGGCTCGGGCCAGCGCGGGTCCCAGTGATGCCCATTGGCCACAAGCACCGCCCGGTAGCGATGCGCCTCGCTCTCCCCATCGGCCTCCTCGACCGTGACCTCCCACTCGCCGTCGACCGGCACGACGCTCTTGACTTCGGTGCGAAAGCGGATCTTCTCGCGCAGGCCGAAGTGATCGACGTAGTCGTCGAAGTAGCGGGCAATCTGGAAGTGATTGGGGTAGTCCGGATAGTCATCCGGCATCGGGTAGGTCTTGTAGGCCATCAACCCGCGCGAGGTGTTGATGTGCAGCGAGCGGTAGGCCGACGACATCTCGTTGTCGTTTTCGTAGCGCCAGTTGCCGCCGACCTCGGAGCCCTTCTCGTAGCAATCGAAGGCGAGCCCGCGAGCGCCCAGCACCTGGCAGGCAGCGATGCCGGAGGAGCCGGCTCCGATTACGCAGACCCTCTGGGCGGCTGGCATTACCGAAATCTATCTAAGCCCAGGTCCGGCCTGGCCGGCTGGCCAGGGGTGAGGAGGTTCACCCCTGGGGTCCGTAGAGAGAAAGGCCAATCGATTCGAAGCTTGGTCCATCGGATTTACAACCAACGAAAGGAACCTCCGATGACCAGCAAGACCCGTTCATTCCGTCCCTCCCCCGCCCTCGTGATCAGCTGCCTGGCGCTGTTCATGGCCCTGACCGGCAGCGCCTTCGCGGTCGGGATCGCCAAGAACTCGGTCCGCTCGCCGCAGATCGTCGACGGCACGATCCGCACGACGGACCTCCGCGACAACGCGGTCGCCGCCGGCAAGATCGCCCCCGACGCCGTCGACACCACGGAGATCGCCGAAAATGGCGTCGATTCGTCCGACGTCGCCCCCGAGTCGCTCACCGCGGCCGACCTGGGCGCCGCCTCGGTCACCTCCTCCGAGGTAGCCGACCAGTCGCTGACCGCCAACGACCTCGGACCCGACTCGGTCGGCTCGAGCGAGCTGCAGGCCGGGGCCGTCCGCGCCTCCGAGCTCGGCACGATCATCGACGTCTCCAACAGCACCACGATCAATACCGGAGCCAACGCCAGCGTCAGCGTGGCATGCCCAGCGGGCACCACGGTGATCAGCGGCGGCAACACCGCCGGTGACTATCGAGTAGCCGCCACAGGCGCCCAGCGCACAGGCAACGGCTGGATAGCCCACGCCCACAGCTACGCCCCCAACAACACCAGCCTCACCGTCTACGCCTACTGCCTCTCCGGTGGCAGCAGCAACTAGACCCAACGCGAATCAAGTTCTCCAGCTATTTCATGGAGAACTTGATTCGCATCCAGGGAGTGCTCAGCGGGCCGGGCGCTTCTGTGGCGGAACTTGTGAGCCGCCGAAGGTGGCGGGTTCCGCAACAGGAGCGCTCGGCCCCTCGCACCACTAAGACTGCCCGGGCGACTTCTCCTCGGACGTCTGCTCGATCTCCTGGGCCAGCTCCTCGAGCTCCTCGGCGAACGAAGGCCCGAAGCTCTCGACCGCGTCGCCGTCGTCGAGCCCCAGCTCGGCCGCCAGCTCTTCCTCGTCAAGCAGGCCTTCCTCGCTGGGCGGCTCGATCGGCACCGCAGGCTCGACCGCGATCGTGCGGTAGTGCTTGAGGCCGGTCGCTGCCGGAATCAGCTTGCCGATGATCACGTTCTCCTTCAGGCCGACGAGTTTGTCTCGCTTGCCCTCCAGCGCGGCATCGGTGAGCACCTTGGTCGTCTCCTGGAAGGAGGCGGCGGAGAGGAAGGACTCGGTGGCCAGCGAGGCCTTGGTGATGCCGAGGATGACCTCCTCGGCCTTGGCCGGCGTGCCGCCTTCTTCCTTCGTCTTCTTGTTGAGTCGCTTGAGCGCCCCGCGGTCTTCGAGCTGGCCCGGCAGCAGGCTGGTCGAGCCCTTCGACTCGATCCGGCCCTTCTTCAGCATCTGGCGGGCGATCAGCTCGATGTGCTTGTCGTTGATGTCGACGCCCTGGGCGCGGTAGACCTTCTGCACCTCGGCCACTAGGTAGAGCTCGACGTCGGTGCGGCCGCGGATCGCCAGCAGGTCGGCCGGGTAGAGCGAGCCCTCGTTGAGCTGCTGGCCGACCTCGACCTTCTCACCGTCGGAAACGTGCAGCCGTGTCCGCGGCGGGAAGCTGTAGGCATGCTCCTCGCCGCTGGACTCGGTGACGTGCACTTTCAGCGCTTTGTCGGTCTCGTCGACCGAGACCTTGCCGGCCGCCTCGGCCATCTGCGCCAGGCCCTTCGGTTTACGCGCCTCGAAGAGCTCGACGATGCGGGGCAGGCCCTGCGTGATGTCCTGGCCGGCGACACCTCCGGTGTGGAAGGTGCGCATGGTCAGCTGGGTTCCCGGCTCACCGATCGACTGGGCGGCAATGATCCCCACCGCGTCGCCGATGTTGACCGTGAAGCCGGTTGCCGGGGCAACGCCGTAGCAAGCACGGCACACGCCCGAATCGGCGTCGCACTTCAGGGTCGAGCGCACCGGGATCTTGACCTCTTCGTCCCCGAATGCCTCGGCAATCGCCTCGACGTCGGCCAGGGTGATCGACTGGTTGCGCTTGAGCAGCTCGCGACCGCGTTTGGTTTCGAGCTTCTTCGCCGCCAAGCGACCGAAGAGGTTGTCGTTGAGCGAGTTGTCGTCCTTGCGCAGCGCCATCTCGATGTGGTCTTTGGTTTTGCAGTCCTCCTCGCGGACGATGACGTCCTGGGCGACGTCGACCAGGCGCCGGGTCAGGTAACCCGAGTCGGCCGTGCGCAGCGCCGTGTCGGCAAGACCCTTTCGGGCGCCGTGGGTGGAGATGAAGTACTCCAGCACCGAGAGACCCTCCATGAAGTTGGCCTTGATCGGCCGCTCGATGATTTCGCCCTTCGGATTGGCCATCAGGCCGCGCATGCCGGCGAGCTGGCGAATCTGCTTGAAGGAGCCTCGCGCACCCGAGTTGGCCATCATGAAAATCGGGTTCAGCACGTCGAGGTTGTCTTCCATCGCTTTCGCGACCTCGTCCGTCGCTTCGTTCCAGTTCGCCGTGACCGCCTCGTGGCGCTCCTCGGCGGTGATGTAGCCATCGTCGTACTGACCCTGGATTGCCGCGGTCTGGGCCTCGTAGCCCTCGAGGATCTTCTCCTTGGTCGGCGGTGAGACGACGTTGTTCTTGGACACGGTGATTCCGGCCTGACTGGCGTAGTGGAAGCCGAGGTCCTTGAAGGCGTCGAGCACCTGCGAGACGGCCGGGGCCCCGTAGGCCTCAACCAGGTCGGAGACCATCTCGTTGACGTCCTTCTTCTTCATCGGGTGGTTGACGAACTCGAACTGCTCGGGGTCGAAGTCGTCGCCAAGAGCCTCCGCCAGCGCCCGCTCGATCTTTTCGTTGAAGATGATCCGCCCGACCGTGGTCAGGAAGTGCTCGTGGCCGGCACGCCTGTACTCGGCCTGGTCGTGCAGCTTGCAGCCACCGTTCTCGTAGACGAGCTCGGCCTCCTGAGCGGAGCGGAACACCTTCGGCGAAGACCCGTTGCGGGCCGCACCCTTGCCGGACTTGAGCTCTGCGTCGATCTTTGCCAGCGCCTCCTCGTCGGGGCCGTAGGTGAGGAAGTAGATCCCCAGCACCATGTCCTGGGTCGGGGTTGCCAGCGGCGCCCCGTGCGCCGGCGAGAGGATGTTGTTCGCCGACAGCATCAGGATCCGCGCCTCGGCCTGGGCCTCGGCGGAGAGCGGCACGTGGACCGCCATCTGGTCGCCGTCGAAGTCAGCGTTGAAGGCATGGCAGACGAGCGGGTGAACCTGGATCGCCTTGCCCTCGACCAGCACCGGCTCGAAGGCCTGGATGCCGAGGCGGTGCAGGGTCGGCGCGCGGTTGAGCAGCACCGGGTGCTCGTGGATGACTTCCTCGAGCACGTCCCAGACCTCGGGAATCATCGACTCGACCATCTTCTTCGCGGCCTTGATGTTCTGCACCGCCTTGCGCTCGACCAGCTGGGCCATGATGAACGGCTTGAAGAGCTCCAGCGCCATGAGCTTGGGCAGGCCGCACTGGTGCAGCCGCAGGCTCGGGCCGGAGACGATCACCGAACGGCCGGAGTAGTCGACGCGCTTGCCGAGCAGGTTCTGGCGGAAGCGGCCCTGCTTGCCCTTGAGCATGTCGGAGAGCGACTTCAGGGGACGGTTGCCGGGACCCGTTACGGGGCGGCCGCGACGACCGTTGTCGAACAGCGCGTCGACCGCCTCCTGCAGCATCCGCTTCTCGTTGTTGACGATGATCTCGGGCGCGCCGAGGTCGAGCAGTCGCTTGAGCCGGTTGTTGCGGTTGATCACGCGCCGGTAGAGGTCGTTGAGATCGGAGGTGGCGAAGCGGCCACCGTCGAGCTGCACCATCGGGCGCAGCTCCGGCGGGATCACCGGCACGCTGTCGAGGATCATCCAGTCCGGCTGGTTATCGGAGTTGAGGAAGGCGGAAGCGACCTTCAGCCGCTTCACCGCGCGGGCCTGTTTCTGGCCTTTGGAGCTGTTGATGATCAGCTCGAGTTCCTCGCAATCGGCCTCGAGATCGACCTGTTCGAGCAGGTCGCGCACTGCCTCGGCGCCCATGCTGCCGCGGAAGTACTCGCCCCAGCCGAACGGCGAGCCGAAGCGGTCCTTGAGCTCGCGGAAGACCGTCTCGTCATTGACGACGTCCTTCGGCTTCATCTCGGTGAAGATCTTCCAGACTTCCGCCATCCGCTCGATCGCCTCGTCGATGTAGGCCTCGGTGTCGGAGATCTCGGCGTCAAAGGTCTTGCTCAGCTCTTTGATCATCTTCGCCCGCTCGTCGTCCTTGAGCTTGCGCAGCTGAGCAGCGGTCAGCTTCAGCGAGTCGGCCCAGATGTGGTCGTCATCGTCGAACTTGGTCTGGGTGCCGTCCTCGAGGTACTTGACCCGGCGCTCGAGCGACTCGCTCAGCTCCTGGGTCCTTTTCTGCCTTTCGGCCTCGTAGGAGTCGGTGACCTTTTTGACCTCTTTCTCGAGCGTGCCGAGATCCTTGTCGCGGGCCTCGACGTCAACCCAGGTGATCATCGACGCGGCGAAGTAGAGGACCTTCTCCAGCTCCTTCGGCGCCATGTCGATCAGGTAGCCGATGCGGCTGGGGACGCCCTTGAAGAACCAGATGTGGGAGACCGGCGCCGCCAGGTCGACGTGACCCATGCGCTCGCGGCGGACCTTGGAACGGGTGACCTCGACGCCGCAGCGCTCGCAGACGATGCCCTTGTAGCGGACTCGCTTGTACTTGCCGCAGTAGCACTCCCAGTCCTTGGTCGGACCGAAGATGCGCTCGCAGAAGAGGCCGTCTTTCTCCGGCTTCAGCGTGCGGTAGTTGATCGTCTCCGGCTTGGTGACCTCGCCCCAGCTCCAGGAGCGGATCTTCTTCGACGACGCGAGGCCGATCTCGATTGCGTCGAAATTGTTGATGTCGATCATCAGTGGCCTCTCCTAGAAATCGTGTGGTGCATGGACGTGCGAGAACCGAGCGTGGCCAGGACGCAGGGAGGGTGCAATGGCAGCGCCATTGCACCGACCGAGGACGCCGCCACGCGAAGCGTTCGCAGCCGTCCAGGCGCCGCAGGATTTCTTGGAGCGGCCACTAGTCCTCCACCTTTGCCTCTTCGGCCTCTTTGGCTTGCTCGGCGCCGTCAGCTGCGGCGCCATCAGTTCCTCCGTCGCCCTCGGCGACCACCTGCTCCTCGTGCTCGTCGGCGGCCTCCGAGGCACCGTTGGGGGTGTCGGCGCGGACCCCGGTCAGGTCCATGCCAAGCTCCTCGGCGGCCTTGAGCAGGTCGTCGTCCTCCTCGGCGATCTCGACGTCGCCGCCTTCGGAGACGACGTTGGCGTCCAGCGAGAGGCTCTGGATCTCCTTCAGCAGCACTTTGAAGGACTCCGGGATCGAGGGCTCGGGGATGTTCTCGCCCTTGACGATCGCCTCGTAGGCCTTGACCCGGCCGACCGTGTCGTCGGACTTGACCGTCAGCATCTCCTGCAGCGTGTAGGCAGCGCCGTAGGCCTCCAGGGCCCAGACCTCCATCTCGCCGAAGCGCTGGCCGCCGAACTGCGCCTTGCCGCCCAGCGGCTGCTGGGTGACGAGCGAGTAGGGCCCGGTCGAGCGAGCGTGGATCTTGTCGTCGACCAGGTGCAGCAGCTTGAGGATGTACATGTAGCCGACCGTGACTTTGCCCTCGTAGGGCTCGCCGGTGCGGCCGTTGTAGAGCTGGGCGCTGCCGTCGGCGCGGGCGCCGGGGCGCGCGCTCTTGTCGATGCCGAGGTCGATGCCGCGCTCGGCGTTCTCGTCCTGCCACTTGACCAGCGCCTCGTCGACGTCCTCGACGGTTGCCCCGTCGAAGACCGAGGTCGCCACGTAGACGCGGCCGTCACCTTCGTCGGAATGGGCCTGCTTGTAGGCCTCCGAGCCGTCGTCGTACCAGCCGTTGCCGGCGACCCAGCCGAGGTGCGTCTCGAGGATCTGGCCGATGTTCATTCGGCTCGGCACGCCGAGCGGGTTGAGGATGACGTCGACGGGGGTGCCGTCGGCGAGGTGGGGCATGTCCTCCTCGGGCACGATCTTCGAGATCACACCCTTGTTCCCGTGACGGCCGGCGAGCTTGTCGCCCTCGGCGATCTTGCGCTTGGTCGCGACGAAGACGCGGACCAGGTCGTTGACGCCGGCGGAGAGGTCGTCGCCATCGTCGCGGCTGAAGGTGAGCACGTCGATGACGACGCCACCCTCGCCGTGCGGGAACCTTCAGCGACGTGTCGCGGACCTCGCGCGCCTTCTCCTTGAAGATCGCGCGGATCAGCTTCTCCTCGGCGGTCAGCTCGGTCTCGCCCTTCGGCGTCACCTTGCCGACCAGCAGGTCGCCGGAGACAACCTCGGCGCCGACGCGGACGATGCCGCGCTCGTCGAGATTGCGCAGGCTCTCCTCGGAGCGGTTGGGGATGTCGCGGGTGATCTCCTCGTCGCCGAGCTTGGTCGTGCGGGCGTCGATCTCGTACTCCTCGATGTGGATCGAGGTGAGCTCGTCGTCCTTGACCAGGCGCTCGGAGAGGATGATCGCGTCCTCGAAGTTGTAGCCCTCCCAGGACATGAAGGCGACCAGGCAGTTCTTGCCCAGGGCGATCTCGCCGCCGCCGGTCGAGGAACCGTCGGCGAGCACGTCGCCTTTCTTCACCTTCTGGCCGCTGTTGACGATCGGCCGCTGGTGGATGATCGTGCCCTGGTTGGAGCGCATGAACTTGTGCAGCGGGTACTCGTCTTTCTTCGCGCCGTGGCTGACGACGATCCGCTCGGAGTCGACGTGGTCGATCTCGCCGTCGTTGCTCGGCGAGGATCACGTCGCCGGTGTCGACCGCGGCACGACGCTCCATGCCGGTGCCGATCAGCGGCGGGTCGGGCTTCAACAGCGGCACCGCCTGGCGCTGCATGTTGGAGCCCATCAGCGCCCGGTTGGCGTCGTCGTGCTCGAGGAAGGGGATCAGCGCCGTCGCCACCGACCAGATCTGGGTCGGCGAGACGTCCATCAGGTCGACCTCCTTCGGCGAGGCGGTCGCGTACTCGTCCTCGCCGGAGCGCACCAGGACAGTCGGGCCTTTGAGCTTCTGGGTTTTCTCGTCGATCTCGGCGTTCGCCTGGGCGATCACCTTGTCTTCCTCCTGGGTCGCGTCCATGTGGACGATCTCCTCGGTGACGACGCCGTCCTTGACCACCCGGTAGGGAGTGGTGACGAAGCCGTGCTCGGAGACCTGCGCGTAGGAGGAGAGCGAGCCGATCAGGCCGATGTTCGGCCCCTCCGGCGTCTCGATCGGGCACATCCGGCCGTAGTGGGTCGGGTGCACGTCGCGGACCTCGATCGGAGCGCGCTCGCGGGTCAGGCCGCCCGCGCCCAGCGCCGAGAGACGGCGCCGGTGCGTGAGGCCGGCCAGCGAGTTGGTCTGGTCCATGAACTGCGAGAGCTGCGAGGAGCCGAAGAACTCCTTCATCGCCGCCACCACCGGGCGGATGTTGATGATCGTCTGCGGGGTGATCGCATCGGAGTCTTCGGTGGTCAGCCGCTCGCGGACGACGCGCTCCATCCGGTAGAGGCCGATGCGGAAGGCCTCCTGGATCAGCTCGCCGACCGTGCGCAGGCGCCGGTTGCCGAAGTGCTCGTACTCGTCGAGGTGCTCGTTGACGGGCTCGCGGGGGTAGGTGATCGCCTCCGCGGCGTAGTCTTTGATCGGGTTCTCCTCGTCGATCTCCTCGGGGATGCCGAGCAGCTTCGGAAGGCTGACCAGCTCCTTGACCAGGGCGATGATGTCGTCGTGGGTGAGGACCCTGGTGTCGAGGTCGATGTCGAGGTCGAGCCGCGCGTTGAGCTTGTAGCGGCCGACCCGGGTGAGGTCGTAGCGCTTGGGGTCGAAGAAGAGCTGCTCGAGCAGGTTGCGGGCGGCGTCGACTGACGGCGGCTCGCCCGGGCGCTGCTTCTTGAACAGCTCGATCAGGGCGCCCTCCTCGGTCTGGGTCGCCTCGGTGTCGGCCTCGATCGTGTGGCGCATGTAGATCGAGTTGTCGAACATGTCGAGGAGCTGCTTGTCCTCGACGTAGCCCATCGCGCGCAGCAGCACCGTGACCGGCAGCTTGCGCTTGCGGTCGATGCGGACGAAGACCTTGCCTTTTTTGTCGATCTCGAGCTCGAGCCAGGAGCCGCGAGCCGGCATCAGGTTGGCGATGAAGACCTGCTTTTCGGCGTCCTTGGGGGCCATCACGTAGGCGCCCGGCGAACGGACGAGCTGGGTGACGACGACACGCTCGGTGCCGTTGATGATGAAGGTGCCGCGATCGGTCATCCACGGGAAATCGCCCATGAAGACGGCCTGCTCGCGGATCTCACCCGTCTCTTTGTTCTGGAAAGCGACCGTCGCAGAGAGCGGCCGCGAGTAGGTCATGTCCTTCTCGCGGCACTCCTCGATCGTGTGTGGCGGATCCTCGAATTTGAACTCGCCAAAGACGATGGCGAGATTCCCCGTGTAGTCCTCAATCGGGGAGATGTCGTCAATCGTCTCTCGCAGCCCACCCTTCTTCGGATCCGTCAGCTCTTCGAAAGAGCGACGCTGAATATCGATCAGATGGGGGACTTCGAGGGGGTTCTGTAGTCGGGAAAAACTCCTGCGGGTTACGGGGGCAGCGTTCGAACGTGCCAAGACGGGCGACTCCTCAGAAGGTCAGAGGGACGTTAGGGACAGCGCAGATATGGGGCAGGGGACACAACTGGGCGCGACCGCGAAAAATAACACACGGCCGCGCTCTGCCGCAGATTTGGCTCCCTGCCAGGGTTCCAACCGCGGTCGATGCGAGGTTTACTTGAGCTCGACGGTGGCGCCGGCCTCCTCGAGCTCGGCCTTGAGCTTGTCGGCCTCCTCGCGCTCGATGCCCTCCTTGATCGCCTTCGGGGCCTCGTCGACCATCGCCTTGGCCTCTTTCAGGCCAAGCCCGGTTGCGGCGCGGACGACCTTGATCACGGGCACCTTCTGGCCGCCGACCTCGGTCAGCACGACGTCGACCGTGGAGGACTCCTCCTCGGCACCGCCACCATCGGCGGGAGCGCCGGCAGCGGCCGGGGCCGCAGCGGCGACAGCGGTCGCGGAGACGCCGAACTCCTCCTCCAGGGCTTTGATCCGCTCGGAGAGCTCGAGCACCGAGATGCTCTTCAGCTCCTCGATCCAGTCCTCGGTTGAAATCTTGGTTGCCATCTACTCCTCTTCCTTGCTCGCATCGTCGTTTGAAGTTGTGTCCTCAGAAGTCTCGTCGGCAACCTCATCGGCCGCCTCCTCAGCTTTTGCCTCGGCGGCAGCGGGCTCCTCAGCCTCACCCTCAGCGGCCGGAGCCTCCTCGGGCTCCTTCTCCGTCTCATCCGCGGGTGGCGTGGCGGTGGGCTCCTCGCCCGCAGCTTGCGAGGACGAGGAGTCCTCCTCCGCGACAGGACCCGCGGCCGAGCCGTCTGAAGAATTGTCTGCCGGAGCCTCGCCCGAGACCAGGCCCTGCTCGGCGATCTGGCCCAGCTGCAGCGCCAGTCCCTGGATCATCGAGCCGAGGCCGCGGACCAGGCCGGTCAGCGGGCTGGCGACGACGCCGGCGAACTGGCCGATCAGCACTTCGCGGCGGCGGCAGCTTGGCGATCGCCTTGAAGCGGTCCTCGTCGAGGCTGAGGCCGTCCATGAAGCCGCCCTTGAAGGTGAGCACGTCGTGCTCTTTGTTGAAGCTCGAGATCGTCTTCGCCGCCTGGGCGGTGTCGCCGCGGACGAAGGCGAGCGCGGTCGGGCCCTGTGAGCAGCTCGGCGAGGCGCTCCTCGCCAGCTTTGTCGGCGGCGATTTTGGTCAGCCGGTTCTTGACGATGCGGAAGCTGGCATCGGACTCGCGCAGCTTGCTGCGCAGCTCGGCCGCCTGGGGGACGCTGATGCCCCGGTAGTCGACCGCGAAGATCGCCTCGGACTGCCTCGATCTGGGCGGCGATCTCCTCGATTGTGGCTGACTTCTCGTCTCGGTTCATTCGTCTCACCTGCATCGGTGCTTGCGGGCCACGGGCCCGCGCCGATGGTCTCGGGTTGCGACGGCGCAGTCTAGGCCGTTACCGGCTTCCTCTGCTGCCTGGGGGGCGCGGCGTCTGCATCGCGGGCGCCGACCTTGGAGGCGTCGACCCGGATCCCGGGGCCCATCGTCGTCGTCAGCGTGCAGGAGACGATGTAGCGGCCTTTGGCCGCCGAGGGCTTGGCGCGGACGATCTCCTCCATCACCACGGTGAAGTTGTCGAGCAGCTTGTCGGCGTCGAGGCTCGCCTTGCCGATCGCCATGTGGACGATCGCCTGGCGGTCGGTGCGGTACTCGACCTTGCCCGCCTTGGACTCGGTCACCGCCTTCTCGATGTCGTCGGTGACCGTGCCGACCTTCGGGTTGGGCATCTTGCCCTGGGGGCCGAGGACGCGGCCGAGCTTGCCGACCGTGCCCATCATCTGCGGCGTCGCGATCGCCACGTCGAAGTCGGTCCAGCCCTCCTCCTCGACTTTCTTGGCCAGGTCGTCGCCGCCGACGAAGTCGGCGCCGGCCGCTTCGGCGTCGCGCGCCTGCTGGCCCTGGGCGAAGACCGCAACGGTGACGTCTTTGCCGAGGCCGTGGGGCAGCGCCAGGGTGCCGCGCAGCTGCTCCTCGGCGTGGCGGACGTTGACCCCGAGCAGCACGTGCAGCTCGACCGTCTCGTCGAAGTTGGCGCTGGCGGTCTCCTTGAGCAGGGCGATCGCCTCGGCCGGCGGGTAAGCGTGGTCGCGCTGGACCTTGCTCGAGCTGTTTGCGGTAGCGCTTGCCGTGGGCCATGGCTATTTGACGTCCACGCCCATCGAGCGGGCGGTGCCGGCGATGATCTTCGAGGCGGCGTCGAGGTCGTTGGCGTTGAGGTCGGGCATCTTGCGCTCGGCGATCTGGCGGACCTGGTCCATCGAGATCGTCCCCACCTTGTTGACGTGGGGCTCGCCGGAGCCCTTCTTGATCCCGATCGCCTCCTTGATCAGCACCGCCGCCGGGGGCGTCTTGGTGATGAAGGTGAAGGAGCGGTCCTCGTAGACCGTGATTTCGACCGGGATGATCGTCCCGCCTTCGGACTGGGTCTGCGAGTTGAACGCCTTGCAGAACTCCATGATGTTGACGCCGTGCTGGCCCAGCGCCGGGCCCACCGGAGGGGCCGGGTTGGCCGAGCCGGCCGAGATCTGCAGCTTGATCTGTGTGAGGACTTTTTTCGCCATCGGGATCGGAGAGGGTAGCGGGCGCCCGGCTAAATCTTCTTTACCTGGTCGTAGCCGACCTCGACCGGCGTCTCGCGGCCGAAGATCGAGACCAGCACCTTGAGTTTGGCGGCGTCCTCGTTGATCTCGGCGATCTCGCCGGAGAAGTCCGAGAGCGGGCCGGAGACGACCTTGACCGACTCGCCGATCGAGAACTGCGCCTGGGTGCGCGGCCGCTCCGCGGTCTCGCGGTGCAGCAGCCGGTCGACCTCCGGTTTGGAGAGCGGCACCGGCTTGTTGCGCGAGCCGACGAAGCCGGTCACGCCCGGCGTGTTCTTGACCAGGCCCCAGGCGTCGTCGGTCATCTCCATGTTGACCAGGACGTAGCCCGGCATCGTGCGCTTCTCTTTCGGTTCTTTCTGGCCGTCCTTGCCAAGTTCCATCACCTGCTCGGTGGGGACGACGACCTGGCGCACGTTGCGGTTCTGGCTCATCGTCTGAACCCGGTGCTCGAGGTTGTGCTTGACCTTGTTCTCGTGCCCCGAGTAGGTGTTGATCACGTACCAGCGATACATCGTTTTAAGTGCCTTTGTTCGGGGATCCTGAATAAATGACGTTCGCCGATGCTCGGCTTTGTCAATTATCGAGCATCGGCTCACAGGATCTGCTTGACCAGGAAGTTGAAGGCAGCGTCGAGCGCGCCGAGGTAGGTGGCGGCGACGGCGACGAAGATGATCGTCACGGCGGTTGCCTGGACCAGGGTGTCGCGGTCGGGCCACTGCACCTTCTTGAGCTCCGCCCAGCAGGAGGCGAGGAAGCCGATCACGCCGCCGCGCTGGCGTTCCGCCGCGGCCTGTTTCTGCTTCTTGGCGAGCTGCTCGCTCTCGCGGCGCTTCTGCTCGCCGCGCTGGCGCTTCTCGCTTTCCTTCAGCGCCTTCGCCTCGGCGCGGCGCTGGGCGCGGGAGAGCCTTGGGCGCGTCCGGCGTTTCCAGCGCCGCTTCGGGCGCGCCGACCGCCATGCCGGCCTCGACCGCCTCGATCTCGGCGATATCGCCGGAGACGGGGACCTGGGTGTCGTGCTGGGCGCGCGACTCAGCCGCTGCGCTCTTCGCCGGCGCGCTTGAGCTCCTGCTCTTCGCGAGCCCGGCGCTCGGCCTTGCGCTGTGCGCGCGTCTTCGCCATCGGAGCTAGCGCGTCTCCTTATGCGCCGTGTGGTGTCCGCACCAGTGGCAGAACTTGCGCAGCTCGATGCGATCCGGCGAATTTCGCCGGGACTTGTTTGTCTGGTAGTTGCGCCGCTTGCAGTCTTCGCAAGCCAGCGTCACCGCGATGCGGACATCTCCGCGAGCCATTGTACTCCCTCGATTACTTACGCGCCGTTACAAGGAAAAACCCCGGGCCGAGGCACGAGGCTGAACCGAAGAATAGCGCCCCGCGAGCAGCGATGGCGCGCCCTGCGGGCCCCCATCGCGACGAGCCGGAAATACCTGCTCCCGGCACACTATGCGCCCGGAGAGAATCGAACTCTCGACCTCCGGCTTGAAAGACCGGCGCTCTTTGGGCCTCGTTAAAAGCCCGTTGACCACTGAGCTACGGGCGCTCTCACTTCCTGCCGCGGGAAGTATGCCGGTCTCAGAGCCCGAACGTCTTGGCGATGATGTTGCGCTGGATCTCGGAGGTGCCGCCGTAGATGGTCGAGACCAGCGAGGTGCGGACAAGGCGCTCCATGTCGTACTCGGAGGCGTAGCCGTAGCCGCCCATCATCTGCATGCCCTCGAGCGCGGCTCGCTTGGTGACCTCGGTGACGAAGAGCTTCACCATCGAGGCCTCGCGGGGCAGCATCTGGTCGGGGTCCTCGTCGGTCAGGGTGGCGACCCAGCGGGTCATCAGGCGGGCGGCCTCGATCTCGGTCGCCATGTCGGCGATGCGGTGCTGGAGCGACTGGAAGGAGCCGATCGGGCGACCGAACTGCTCGCGTTCTTTGACGTAGACGATGAGGTCGTCGAAGACGCGCTGGGCGATCCCCAGCATCGTCGCGGCGAGGATCAGCCGCTCGACGTTGAGCCCGGCCATCAGCTGGGTCCAGGCCTGGTCGACCTGGCCGAGCACGGCGTCGGCGGGCGCCTCGACGTCGGTGAAGTAGAGGTGGTTGGTGTCGCGGCCACCCATCGTGTCGATCGGGACGATCTCGAGGCCGTCGGCGTCGCGCGGGACCCAGATCATCGTCATGCCCTCGTGCTTCGAGGCCGAGCGGGTAGTGCGGCAGACGACGAGGACGTGGTCGGCGATGTGGGCGTTGGAGCAGAAGACCTTCTGGCCGTTGAGCACGTAGCCGTCCTCGACGCTCTCGGCGAAGGTGGTGAGGGCGCCGACGTCCGAGCCGGCCTCGGGCTCGGTCATCGCGATCGCCTCGACCGCGCCCTCGGAGATTCCGCCGAGGATCTCCTCCTTCTGCTGCTCGGTGCCGAAGCGCTTTGTGGCGCCGGCGACGATCAGCGTCGTCGCGTAGCCGCCGATCGGAGCCAGCGCCCGCGAGGTCTCCTCCATGAAGACGCAGGCGTCGAGCATCGTCCCACCGGAGCCGCCGTACTCCTCCGGGATCGTCACCCCGAGCCAGCCCAGCTCGGCCATTTCCTTGTAGATCGTCGCGTTGTGGTGGTCGCGATAGCCGTCGGTGAGACGCTCGCGCTGATCCGGCGTGCCGCACTCGTGATCGCAGTAGCGCCGGATCGCGTCGACGAAGTCCTCCTGCTCGTCCGTCAGCGCGAAATCCACTGAGCGGCAGCCTAACGATCTGAGAGGTCAAACCGCTCAACCGCGGCAATTGAGAAGCCCAGGACGAGACTCGAACTCGTGACCCCTTCCTTACCATGGAAGTGCTCTACCAACTGAGCTACCTGGGCGGGTGGCGGCTCTTCCGAGCCGGACCTGCGCGAGCAGCGATCTTAATGGTTGGCGGCGGGCCTCAGCTGTCGAGGCCCGGGATCGGGTCGATCGGCAGCTCGCCGTGAATCGCCTCGAGCTCGGCGAGGTCCACCTGATCCTGCGGGCGAGCGGCGAGGCGCTTGAAGCCGACGACGCTGGGAAGCGCGGCAACCCGAACCGTCAGGCCGTTCCACTCCGCCGTCTGCGCCCGCTCCGAGACGGTGTCGTAGTCGAGCGGGGGCGGGCCGCCGCGCAGGATGCGGATGATGCCGTGGCGGCTGTTGACTCGCAGGTGCCCGGCGTCAGCGACATCCTCCTTGCCGAGCTCCTTGTCGTCGCGAAAACGCCTCGCGTCGATTCGCTCCAGGAAGCGAAGCACCGCGGCATCGGACGCCGGCCCATCCGGCACGAGCAGATCGGAGTCCTTGGTCGCGCGCACGTAGCCATGGAAAATCACGCTGAAGCCGCCAATGACCACATAGTCCAGGCCGACGGCATTCGTGTCGGCTACAGCGCCGGTCAGGTCAGGACCAGAGAGCGCGTCTTGGGACATGGCCAGCCTTGATCGATGCGACGAGCAGCGAGACTGCCTGCTGAGAGAGCTTCTGCCCTTGCTCAAGGCGTTGCGAGGGCGTCATCGCCATCGTTGAAGCCCGCTGCTGCTCCGCCTCTTCACGGTTGATACGCGCCCACTCAGCCTCGTTGCCGGGCGCCAGGAGGGGCTTGCGCGGTTTGTTGGCCACAACCAGATGGTACGCCAATGGGTGGCCGCCCGTGCCCGCAAGGAACACGGCGACGGCCAATCCCAGAGGCTACGCAGTCCCGCTCAGCTGAACTTCGAGGGTTCGACGCGGCAGTACTTGAATTCGAAGGCAAGCACCTCGTTGTTGGCCAGGGTGGCGGTGTGGGAGAGGCGAATCTGCATCGCCGTGGCGCCGTTCTTGTCGCCGGCCTTGAGCTTCTTGGCGATCTGCAGGAAGAAGCCTTCCTCTTCTCCGATGTACTTCAGCCACTTGGCGAGCTTGGCCTGGTCAGCGGTCGGCTGGGGAACCGCCTTGAGCTTGCCGATCGCCTTGTGCAGGGCACCGGCCGCCTTCGTGAACTGGGCCGCCGCGGGCTTGAGTTCACCAGCCTTGACTTTGCCTTTGACGCCCTTGAGGATCCGTTCGTTCGCCTGCACGTTGGTCTTGCAGATCGGTTCAACGGCTTCCTTGTAGCTTTCGCGCGTAACTTCGGTCGCCTGCGCAAATGGCGCCGCCAACAGAGCAAAGACCAGTACGAACGCGCCTAGCGCGCAAAAGCTCTTCTTCCCCACCGGATACCTCCCTTTCGTTCCCGTCTTCCCAAGCATCTTCATCTTCCCAAACACACGCGGGTGCCCAGGGACTCGGCAGCTTAGGGGATCGTTAAGGGCAGCTCTCCCCCCTACCGGTAAAACGCCACGTAAAACGGCTCCCTGGTCCGCGCCGTCCCTTCGAAGGTCTGCACCTCCACCTGCGGGGCGGGACAGGAAGCGGTGCCGCCGATCTTGACCAGGGCATTGACGTTGCCGCCGACTTCGAACTGCGGCGTGACCTGAGCGCCCCTGGGAACGAAGCCGGAGACTTCGAGGCAGTAGATCCCGGCCAGGCTTCCGTCTTTGGCGAAGGCGACGTTCTTGGAGAGGTTGGAGTCCAGGGTCGCTTCTTTGCTCACGTGGGCGAAGGCGACCGGGTTGGCCGATTCGGCGTTCGTGGCGAAGTCGGCCCTGGAGGCGCTTGGGACCTGGGAGAGGGTCGACTCCACGACCTTGTCGCCGGTGACCGCCTCGGGGGCGATCTTTTCGTTGGTGACGGCTCCGGCTGCAAGAGAGCCGGTAGCTACCGAGCTCGCGGTCATCTTCGCCGCCGTGATCGAGCCGTCGGCGATCTTGCCCTGCTTGATCGCCGCGGCCTTGATCTTCGGCGCGGTGACGGCGTTGGTGCGGATCTTGTCCGCGGTTACGGCCCCGGGGCGAAGCTGGGGCTCGCCGACGGACTTGTCGGCGATCTTGGAGGCGGCATAGGCGGAGGCTCCGGTGAGGGCGACGAAGAGCGCCAGGGTGGAGACGACGTTGGCGTAGCTCAGTCTCGGCTTCATTTCTTGTCTCATCCCTTCGGCTTGCAGCTTCGAGTCAAGGTGTTGTCGAGCTTCAAGCCCCCGGCGAAGGAGAAGGTCGTCTTCATCAGCGGGAAGGCGACGCTGCGAAGGCCCTTCGGGGCGGGACAGCCTGCGGAGAGGAAGCGCTTCTTGTTGAGGTTCAGGGAGATCCCGGTGACGTAGCCCCATTCGCCTGTGGCCCTGGGGAAGGCGGCTTCGAGGATCGTGCCGAAGGTTCCCTTTGCCTGCTTGACCTTGAAGGGCAATACGAACGAGGTCGGCAAGGGCTTGGTGCCGTAGATGTGGCCGAAGATCGCCGGCTTTCCTCCGATCGTGCCGTTGAAGGCCAACAGGCGTCCTTCGGAGGGGAAGGGGGACTGCTCGGGGAGCTTCACGTCGGCGGAGAAGCTGCCTTCTCCGATCAGGGATGAGCGGCAGGCTTCAAGGGCCTCCTGGTTGTTGGAGGGGTTGATGTGGCCGATGCGGCAGTGGGGGATGCCGTGCAGGTCGAGATGGCCTGCGGAGTTGATCGCCACGGTCATCTTCTGCAGCTGGGGCAGGGCGGTTTCGCTCAGGGCCTCGATGTTGCCCGAGACGCTCACCGAGACCGGGGCCGATCCCTTGCGGGGCAACCTGTTGGGAGAGAGGCTTCCCTGGACCGCTACCCGCACTCCTTGCTTTTGGCTTACCTCGGCGCTCCCTGACACCGCGAAGAGCGCCAGGGAGGCCAGCAGGGCGCTCCCCAGGAGCGCCGGGAGACGAAGCCTTCCCATCTCCTAACGCGCTCGCTTGGAGGGCTTTTGCTTCTTGGCCTTGCCGCAGGCGCTCTTCAGCTCGGGATGCAAGACGACCCTGGCGCCGTTTTGGCCGGTGAATTTGGCCGTCGCCCTGGCCGGGGCCTTGCAGATGTCTCTGCTGTTGACCAGGATGCCCTTGTTACCGCCCTTAAGGGTCAAGGTGAAGCTCTCCACCGGGGCGTCGGGGACGAGTTCGAAGGTGTTGCGGATCCCTCCGTTCACCGAGTCGACACGTCCGACGACGTTGACGTCGATTTTGCCCTGCAGCGCCACGACCACGTCGGGCAGTTCGTGGCTGGAGGACCTGAGGTAGACGTTGCCGGTCAGGGTTTCGTCAAGCAGCGGCGATTTGGCCGAGGCCGATCCGTAGATCGATCCCGACGGGCAACCCGTGCCGTTGCCCGCGCCGGCGTTGAACTGGACCCTGGTGCAGACCGTGCCGATGTGGCCCTGGTCGAGGAACTCGGAGTGAGGCAGCGCTACGGAGGTGTAGGCGATGTTGGCTCCGCCGGGGGGCATGGTCAACGTCGCTCTGAACTTCGGGTGGCTACCTCTGTGGGTGCCGCCGAAGAGGCGGAAGGCGAGCTTCGGCTTGAAGCCCAGGGCGGCGCAGTTGGACACCTGGAAGGGAGTTGCCGCCGCGAAGAGGCTGTCGTCGGCGGTCGAGAGCAGGTTCCCCCCCACGCCGGTGACCAGCCCGTTGACGCTCATCGGGCTGCAGTTCGTGGGGTTGATCGTCGTCTGTGGACGATCCATCCGCAACCTCACGTCCCTTGTGCGGAGGATCACTCCGTGCAGGATCGTCGGGAAGGGGTCGGAGACGGCTTTGACCTGGGTCGAGCTGGGATCGACCTGGAGGGCCACTCTGACGACCACGTTGCCGAGGTCGATCGGCCCGGCTATCCCGGGTGCCACCACGGCAAGACTCAAGGGAGCGCCTTTGTAGGGACCGGCCAGGTAGACCTTGCCGGGGAAGTAGTTGGGGCCGGGACCCGCACCCAGGCCTGCGCTCAAGCTGCCGATCTGCGAGGCGGCGGGGCAAGCCGGGTGAGCCAGCTCCTGGGCTCCCGTCCCCTCCGCCGTGGAGATCGAGGCGATCACCGCCTCGGGGCAGAAGGGGATGCCGGCGATCTTCGCCACCAGGCCCGGCGGCAGGACCGTGGTCACCTGGCTCAGTTCCTGTTCTGAGTCTTCCCTTGAGAGGCGGAAGAGGAACGGGGAGTAGGCGCCTGCGACCGGGTTGAGAGTGCCGCCGGAGAACTTCGGCGTGAAGGAACGATGCGCGGCGTCCGGGGGACACGGAGTGCCGTTGGGGCCTTCGGTGACGTTGTAGGCGTTGGAGGCGTCGACCGGCTTTTGCGGCTGGGCGTAGGAGGCGACTTCGATCCCGATCGTCTGCTTGCCGCAGGTCGGTGGGCTGACCAGTGGGGCCCTGGGGCCCGAGCGGAACTTCAGGGTCAGGTCGTCGAAGGGGAACTGCGGCGTGTCCTGGAAGGTGGTGACGATCTGCCCGGTCACGGGATCGACGTCGATCTTGCCCGGGATCTTGATCAGCACGCCGCGTTCTTCGGTGTCGTGGAGCACTAGATACAAGGCGAAGAGCGAGCCGAAGGGATTGTCGCCCTGGGCAGCCAGGTACATCGAGCCCTCAAGTGCCTTGGGAAGCAACGGCGTTTGCAGCGTCACTTCGCCGATGCGCGAGGCATCTGGACATTCGATCGCTTCGTTCGTGCCGAGCTTCATCTGCGCCAGCGAGCAGCTCTTCAGTCCGTCGGCAAAGGAAGGACTGAAGCTCATGCCTTCCGGCAGCTCCACCGTAATCCGCTTCACCGGCGGGGTCGCCAGGGCGTTGGGGTTTTCGTTCTGGGCGATCTTGACGTGGACGTCGAGACCGGTCGGCGTGTTGGCCTGCTTGCCGGTCGGTTCGATTTCGACGTCGGGATCGAAGCGCGGTTTGTCGCAGTCGGTGATCAGGCCCGGCAGCGTGTGGTCGATCTCGGGGCCGAAAACGTTCTTGTGCTGCCAGGAGTCGTAGTGGTGCAAGCGGAAGACGTTGTCGGATTCGCACTGGGACGGGACCGAGAGGAAGGGCCGGACGACGCCGTCGACGGCACATTTGGACAGGCCGCAGCCCACTCGCGCGCCATCGTGGCTGGGGTCGCCGGGGACCCCCCAAAGGGTCAGCTTCTGGGTGTAGGGCGGCAGGGTCTCGTTGATGTCGGGCACTTCGGAGGTGATCGCGTAGCGGTTTGCCGGGTCCAGCGAGACTTTGATGTGGACGGGGTTGCCGTTGACGTAGAAGGCGAGGTCGGTGACCGACCCGCGCGGGTGGGTGAGGTTGTAGACGGGAATTCGGGGCGTGTACATCTCTTCCGGCCCTCCCGTGATCGGGAAGAGCCTGACGGTCTCCACGCCGACGATGCTGGAGACCGGGCATGGGCCGGAGAGGAACTGCACTTGGGTGCATTCGCCCACCGCGGAGGGGTTGCCGATGAAGCCCGGTGGGGTGTCGACGTGCAGGTCGCGGAGGGTATCTGCCTCCTGCGTCAGGATCGGTTTACTCGGGTCCGGGACGTAGGTGTTGAGGTCGAAGGGGATCGGGAAGAGGTCTGGGTGGGAGCCGGCTTCGCGCTCGGCGGCGTGGGCGTCGGACTGCACGAAGTCCGGTGTGAAGCTCGATGCGACGACGCCGAAACCGGCCGCTTCGGGATCGATCTGGGTCGGCTCTTCGGCCGTTGCCGGGACCGCGGCGCCGCCGCCTTCGACTTCGGCGGTCGCGGTCAAGACGCCTTCGGCGGTCGGGGAGACTTTGACCGCCACCGCGAAGTAGAGGCTGACGTCGTAGGCCAGGACCGATTCCGTGGTGGTGCAGGTGAAGGAGCTGTCGCCCACTTTGCCCGGGCATTTCCATTGCAGTGCGCCATGCGCGCCTTCGAAGTGAAACGGCGCTTTGCGGGTGACCCCGGGGGGCAGCTGGATCTTCAGGGTCAGCGTCCCCGAGCTGTCGGTGTCACCGACGTTTTCGACGTCGACCCAGTACTGGCCTTCGCCGCCGGGGACGAAGTGCGTCTGGGCGTGGTGCAGGTCGAGGTTCCAGATCGGCGCCGCCGAGGCGCTCGCCGCGCCGAGCAGGCCGATGGCGCAGAGAGCCAACGCCGCAGTTGAGATCAAGCGTCGTCCCATGCTCATCGTGCTGCCCCCCGGTTGTTGTTGGCTTTGCCTTGGCGGCCGTGCTTGTGGCGGGTCGGCTTTACGCAGCGCGTCTTGCCGCCCTGCCTCACCTTTCGCTTGGGTTTGGCGCAGGCGATGCGACCGGGCCGCGAGACGTTGCCGACGCCGGCGATCGTCGCCGTGCCCGGTGCTGCTTCTTCGGGCGCCCCCTTCGGCGTTCCCTGGCAGACCTCCAGCGGACAGGGCTTCGGCGGCGGCGGGAATTCGAAGCCGCCACCGATCCGCGCGTCATAGAGGCGGCTGTAGCCGTCCAGAGCGTCCTGGGTGAGCTGAGCGGCCTCGATGAAGAAGATGTCGTGGCCGCTGGGGGTGACCCCGATGACGTGGGGAGCGTAACCTGGCCAGCTGGCCAGGCCGTCGCTGACCAAGAGCAGCCGCCCGTCGCGCCACTCGTAGACGTCTTCGCCGACTTCCGGGTTCTGCCCCGGACCGGCGGTGTTCTGGTCGGCGGCGACGAGCGCCGTCGGCGTCGCGAAGGCGAAGACTTCGCCGGCAGCGTCAAGGGACCCTACGTTGGCGCCGGGTCCATCTCCGTTGAGGTTGGGGGGGACCTGGCTCCTCGGCGCCGTGCCGTCCGCCGGGCAGGAGACGCAGATCAGCGAGCGATCGCGATCGTCGTAGCGGTAGTACTGGCGGGTGCCGGCGTTTTGCTGGCCGCCCAGCGCGTTCATGCTCGGGCTGTCGGATACGAACACCGCCACCGAGCCGTCGCGGCTCAGGTTGGCGGAAGTCGTGCTGCCGATGCCGTTCCCGGTGAGGCCGACGTAGGCGAGGTCGCCGCTTGTCACGTCGACCCGGTAGATGCCTTCATTGGCGGCGGCGCCGGGGAGCAGGCGGTTTCTGGACTTGAAGTAGACCCGCGAGCCGTCTTCGGACACGCCAACTGCGGAATTGCTCGATCCCATGACCCCGGCCTCCACGCCGGGGACCACGCAGGTGACGCAATCCAGGCTGCCGTCGCCGAGGTCGTAGCGGTAGATGTCGGCGCTGCTTTTCTCGCCGCTGCCTGGGTCAACACATTCTGCCGGCTCGGTGTCCTTCGCGACCAGGCGGCTCTGGGTGTAGAAGAAGGCGGCGCTGGGGGTCGACTTGAGGAAGACGGCGTTGCATTCGAGGCCCGAGACCGGCGGCGTGGATACCAGCGCGGTCGTTTCGGCGTCGATGTCGCGCACATAGAGGCGCCTGGTCCCGGCGGGGCAGACTTTGCCCTGGCTTTCGAAGAAGACCAACGAGCCATCGGCGGAGACCGCGTGCGCGCCACGGTTGCTTGCCGCCGGCGGAGCAGCTGCCCCGCAGGCCGGGACGGTGCCGTCGGGCAGCAGGCCGATCAGCTTCGGCGACCCCGAGCCGATGTCGTAGAGGTTGCCGTCGTTCGGCCCGAGGGAGTATTCCGGGTCCCACGTTCCCTGGAGGCTTGCCAACACCGTAGACGCAGAATTCTCCGAGGCCGCCACGAGGCCGGCCTCGTGCGGCGATTCGGAGCTGCCTTCGAGCTGCTGCGCCGGGCTGTCCGGAGTCAGCCGCCAGAGCGTGAATTTGCCGGCGGTGGAGTAGGGGCGGTTGAGGGAGATCATTTCCGAGAGGTCCCTGGGCCCACGCGGGACGAGCCATTCGGATTCGTTCGCCACTTCGCGGCTGGGGAGGATGCTCTTCGTCTTCCAGCCCGAGGGAGTGCGTTCGGTAAAGAGCATCGTGTTGAGGGTCCCCGTCTCGGAGTCCGGGGTGCCGCCCGAGACGCCATAAAGGGCGCGGTCGCCCGCGTCGGAGATCGAGAACTTTTCCCCCGCAAACCCTCCAACCGGGTTGCCACCCGTGTCGGGAGCGCTGGCCATCTCCCAGGCGCGGTCCGATCCCGGAGGGCCGGGCAGGTGGCCGTGGGAGAATGGCGCTTCGGAGGCGAGAGTGAGGGTGGTGAGGGTCATGTCCTCGCCGGCGGCCGGCCCGTCGGGGTTGCCGTTGTCGGCGAGGACGCGGTAGTGGTAGGCGGTACCCGGCTGCAGGCCTTCGATCTGCTGGGAGACCAGCTCGATTTCATCGCCCGAGCCGGCCGAGTGGATTTCGGTAGCCGTGCAGGGGTTGGCGTCGCAGGGGCCCTGGTCGCCGTATTCGAAGTAGTAGGTGGCAGCAATGCCGCGCGGGTCGACCCGGGAGTCCAGGCGCGCCGTCGTGGAGGTCAGAACCGGCGAGCCGACGGTCTCGACCAGGGGCGGTCCGAAGGTTTCGAAGCCGACGTCTTCGGTAATGCTCGGGCCGTTGGCGTTGGTGGCGGCGAGCCGGAAACGGTAGGCAACGTTCCTGGTCAGTCCCGTAATCGAAGCGCTGATCTGGTGAAGGTTCGTATCGACCGGGATCGCTCCGGCGGCGGGGCTGCAGGGGGCAGTGCCGCCGGAACTGAGATCGCCGAAGCCGCTGACTTTGAAGGCGGCTTCGCGCACGTACTCGAAGTGGCAGTCGCTGACCGACAGGCCTTGGGCGCCGATCGTGCCATGGAGGGTGGCCGAGGTGTTGGTGACGGCGCCGGCCGGGGAGATCGCCAGGTCGGGGCGCAGGACGCGGGGGGCGAGGACGTGGACCTTGTTGTTGGCGGCGACGTAGACGTTGCCGTTGGTTTCGTCGACCGCGATGCCGGTGATGCCGGTCAGGTCGGTCGCGAACTCTTCGACGACGTTGCCGGCGCTGTCGTACTCGTCGACCCAGCTGGATTCTGCCCCGAAGCCAGAACGAGCGACATAGAGATGATCGTTTGAGGGATCGACGGCAATGCCGTGCAAGTGGCCGGACCGGTTGATCGGCGTGGCGCTCGCATAGCCGCTGGCGGCGCTGTAGCGCCAGACGCTACTGCCGAAACCGAGCGTAGCGTAGAGGTTGTCGTTGGAATCGAAGGCCAGGCGGCAGGGGTTGCCCTGAGCCGAGGTGTCGATCGCGCCGGCAAGCGAGGCGCCGGCGGCGCTGTACTCGAGGATTCGCTTGGTGGCCGAGTTGGCGACCCAAACGTGCCCGGCGGAGTCCACGGCGGCGCCGCAGAGTTTTTTGGGCGAGCCGTTGGGAGCGCCGGGACTGACGGCCGGGTCGACCGGGAAGCCGCCGAGCGGCGCGGCGGAGGGGCCGAAGCCGTAGAGAAGATCGGTGCTTCGGGAGGCGAGGTAGAGGTTCCCGGCCGAGCCCAGGCCGCTGTTGTCTACGGCGAGGCCGGGCCCTTCGCCGTCCGATGGTTCGCCGGTCGGTGCGGTGCCGAGCGGCGTGAAGCCGCCGAGACCGGGAAAGGCCGGTGGCGCAGAGGCGTCGAAGCCGTAGATCCCCGGTGTTTTGTCGTCGAGGGCGTAGAGCTTTTGCGCGGCCTGGTCGAAGCCGAGCTGGTCCAGCTCGGAGAAGGAGCTGGCGGCGCTGCCGTCGGGGCCGAAGCTCGTGACCTCGGGGTGGGTGAAGACCGGCAGGTTGGCCGGTGCGCTGAAGACATCGACCTCGTGGGCGCTCGGATCGGCGACGTAGGCGGCGGTTGCCGGGCCCGAGGGAGCGCTCTTGACCGCGACCGCGTGGGATCCGCTGAAGTAGGCGTTGAGGCCGAAGCTGTAGGTCGGGGAGTCGGTGCTCGGGTCGAGGACGGTCACTCGGCTGCCACGGTCGGCGTAGATCTCGCCGGTCTTCGGGTCGACGCCGACGCCGGTCACACCTTCGAGGATCGGTTCTACTTCGGGAAGATTCGGCACCGCGGCCGAGAAGCTCGACAGCGGGTACTTGCTCAGGGCGCCGTTGGAAAAGATGGAAGAGCCGCCGACGTACACGCTGCCCGAGCCGATCCCCAAGCCGCGGCAAAACGAGCCGTTCTGGATGCCGCCGATTCCCGTTACCGCGTAATCGGCGTCGTTGAGTTCGCCACTTGGCGATTTGGGGCTGTAGCGCCAGATCGTGCCCGATTGGCCGACGAAGAGATCACCGTTCGATTGATCGACGGTTACGTCGCAGGCATAGGGGGCCCCAAGGTGACCTGCTTTGGTGCCCGAGCCGTCGAGGACGCCTAGGGGTTCGCCGCTCGGGGCGAAGACGTCAACCGTACTTTTCCCCCCTTCGCTTTCAGCTACAACGTAGATGTCGCCGTTGAGGGGCCCGCCTGAGTTGTCGATCGTGACCGCGTACGGCCTGTAGAGGCCGGAGAGGCGATTGGTACCGGCGTCGGGGCCGGCGGTGAAGCTCTTGGGAGCGCCGCTGGAGTCGAAGCGCTCGACCGTCGAGCCCTGGGTCGGGGAAACATCTTTGACAGCGTAGACATCGCCGTTTGACTGATCGACTGCCAGCGCGACTGGGTTAGAGCTACCTTCTGCGAAAGAGCCGAAGGAGCTCTGGTAAGGACGGGTGATCGCCGCGGAGGCGGCGGATGGGATCGACGCCGTGACTGCCAGGCCCAGCGCAAGAGCAAGAAACAAAGGACGGATGCGGCTTTCCCACCCGTGTGCGGCGATGTGTGTTTTTGCCTTGCTTCTCACTCGATCGTCTCCTTCTGCTGAGGTGCGCGGAGGGGGACCCGGATGGCCTGCTCAGCCATCCGGGTCCGCTGTGTCTCCACGGTTAGAGTCATCTCCGCTTGCCGCTAGGCGTGTGTACTAGGGCGCTTCCGGAGCGGTGATCGCGAAGGTGCCGACTTGAAATTGGAAAGTGGCGAGATTTTCGAAGCGAGCGATCACGCCACTCGCGTAGAGGGTTCCCCCCATCGATTCCGCAATGCTGCTTTGGGGAGATTCGTAGAAGCAGAGGACCCCTGGTTCGGCAGCGGGTTCTTCGAGGGTTCCGGGGCACATCGCATCGCCGTCTGCGGCCACGTTGTGCATGGTTACGTGTGCGACATCGGCCGCCGCGAGTGGAATCGGGAAGCTGATTGACGTGAAAAGAGTGTCGGTCCCGTTGCCCTGGACGACGTAGGTCCCGGTCTCCGCTTCGCCTTCGCCGAGGGTCGCCGGCAGGCTTCCTCCTCCGCTGCCGCTACCGCCTTCTTTGCCGTTGCAGGCAAACGTTGTGGCAGCGCCGGTGACGAATTTGGAGCCGCCGCGGCCTTCGCAGTTGGCGGTGCCGGTCGCCTCGTTGCTGGCGACCACGCTGGTGCCGTTCGTTCCGTTGGTGCCATTGGTCCCGTTGGTCCCCGCAGTACCGGCGTCGCCCTTGGCGCCCGCGGGACCGGTCGGACCGGCTGGGCCTGTCGGGCCCGCAGGTCCTGCCGGCCCGGTCTTGCCGGTCTTGCCCCTTGGCCCCTGCTTGGCCTTGGCCGAGGCGGTGGCCTTGCCACCGCCGGAAGAGTTGGAGGCGGCGTAGGCGCCGCCGAACATCGCGAAGACCAGGGCGATGACCGAGATCACTCCCGGGATGCCAAAGCGGTTGCGTAGCGTCGAGAACATCTAGATCTCTCTCCTTGTCCCGTGAGCCCCTCTGCCCGCCGCTTCCCTTGGCGGCTTCCGCGAGGCTCGGTTGTCCCTGTGGTGCTACCTAGCGCCGCTGGGCAAACGAGTTAGTTCCCTGAACTGACACTTGCGTTCCCAAACGACTGGGACAGGATAAACATACGAGTTCGGCTTTGTCAAGGAACACAAGTGGTATGCCCTCTGACCAGGGCCAAGCGAGCCGCGTTTTGGCGACCTCTGGCCACCTATCGCAGGTGGCTGCTACGCAGAAGGAGGGCGGCTCGAGGCCGCCCTGGAAGCGAGATAAGCGGAGGGGGTGGGATTCGAACCCACGAGCGCCTTGCGACGCCAACAGTTTTCGAGACTGCCCCGTTCAACCGCTCCGGCACCCCTCCGGGGAACTCAGTCGGGGCTGATTTTACGGCTGGGCGGCGCTGGCGCGCGGCGGGTGAGGCCCAAGGGCTCAAGAACCGCTGTGTGCGCCGATGCAAGGCGCGTGCAAAGCGGCGAGCAGACCCGACTTGGGCGGTTCTTCGACCGCCATCCGCTGCTGCTGCGCTCGCTGGCGATCGGGGCGCTGCTCTGGGGCGTCGGCTACCTGACCTGGCGGATCGGCTGGAGCGGCGAAGGGGCGAGCCCGGTCGCCTTCGCGATGCTGCTGGTGACCGAGATCTACGGGCTCTGGGCGCTGGGGACGCTGGCCTGGTTCTCCTGGTCGCGGCCGCCCGCGGTGCGACCGGCGGCGACGCCGGGGCGCTCGGTCGACGTCTACGTCTGCACCTACGACGAGCCGACCGAGGTGGTGTCGGCGACCCTGGCCGGCTGCCGCGCGCTCACCTACCCGCACACGACCTACCTGCTCGACGACGGGCGGCGGCCGGAGATGGAGGAGCTGGCCGAGCTGGCCGGCGCCCGCTACATGACCCGGCCCGACAACTCCCACGCCAAGGCGGGCAACATCAATGCGGCGCTGGGGCGCACCGAGGGCGAGCTGGTGCTGATGCTCGACGCCGACCACGTGCCGATGCCCGACGCGCTCGACGCGATGGTCGGCTACTTCGACGACGAGCGCATGGCCCTGGTGCAGAGCCCGCACGACTTCTTCAACCACGACTCGGTCCAGCACTACGTCGTCGGCCGCCACGAGCAGTCGCTCTTCTACCGCGTCGTCTGCCCCGGCAAGGACCGCCACGGCGCCGCCTACTGGTGCGGCTCGGCGGCGCTGATCCGGCGCGCAGGCGCTGATCGAGATCGGCGGCGTCGCCACCGAGACGATCGCCGAGGACTTCCACACGACGATCCGCATGCAGCGCCACGGCTGGAAGAGCCGCTACCACGACGAGGTGCTGGTCCAGGGGCTGGCCCCGCACGACCTCGACAGCTACCTGCTGCAGCGCGACCGCTGGGCGCGCGGCAACCTCGCCGTCTTCACCCTGCCCGAGTCCCCCCTGCGCGCCCGCGAGCTGCGGCCGCTGCAGCGCCTCTCCTACTTCGCCAGCCTCGCCGCCTACCTGGCGCCGCCGATGCGGCTGCTGCTGCTGGCGACGCTGGGCCTGGTGCTGTGGACCGGCGAGCTGCCGATGAAGATCAGCGTCGTCGCGCTGGCGGCGCTCTGGCTGCCTTCGGTGACGCTCAACCTCGGCGCCGGCGCGGCCCTCGCCCGCGGCTACATGAAGATCGGCGAGACCGCCCACTACGAGCTGCTGACGATGGAGATCTACACGCGGGCGCTGCGCTGCGCCGTGCGCCCCGGCCACACCGCCTTCAAGGTGACGCCGAAGCAGGGCACCGGCGGCGGCGGGCTTCGAGTCGGTGCGCAAGCTGCACCTGGTGCTCGCTCTGCGCGGTGCTGGTCGGCGCCGGAACGGTGCTGCGCCTGCTCGACCTGGCCGGGGTCGGACCGCTGCCCGACCTGCCCGGCGTCGCCGCCGTGATCGTGCCGCTGCTGGGCCTGATCGAGCTGCGCCGGATCGGGCGCACCCTGCTCGCGGTCGGCCGGCGCCAGCAGCGACGGCTGGTCTACCGCTTCGAGGGCGACGCGCCCGCCCAGTGCTTCTCCGAGGACGGCCACGTGCCCGGCCGCCTGGTCGACGCCAGCGCCGCCGGGGTCGGGCTGGTGCTGGAGGCGCCGCTCGAGGTCGGCGCCACGCCCGCGGTCCTGCTCCAGCTCGCAGGACGCGGCGGGCGAGGCGCACGAGGTCGCGGCCCAGGTCGAGGTGCGCTCCTGCCGCGAGGCCGACGGCCGCTACCTGGTCGGCGCGACGATCACCGAGATCGACTCCGCCTCGCGGATGCGGCTGATGGAGTGGTGCTACGTCGTCTGCAGCCACGAGCGCCTGCGCGGCCACCGCCCGGCGGCGCCCACCCACGAGGCCGACGCGATCGTGCTGCCGCTGCCGGCGCCGGCGGCGCAAGCCGCGGTGGCGTAGGCGCGTAGGGCGATCCTTAGCTGCCAAAGCAATACCCTTGAACCATCCACGGAGAGGTGTCCGAGCGGCTTAAGGAGCGCGACTGGAAATCGCGTGGGCGGGGTTAACCCGCCTCGTGGGTTCGAATCCCACCCTCTCCGCTCGTAGGGCCGCATCCTCGCTTCCATGCGGGACGCGCGGCCTGTTGACCGTCCAATGGACGGCGGACCTGGGCCGACGTAGGCTGGCCTCGAACCCGTTTGAGACGTGCCGGTTCGTGCCGGAGCTGCTGCAATTGGGTCGTCCACCTGTTCCACGCTGCGGGTTCGTTCACAATCGGGAGATGCGACAGATGCACGCTTGTCCGAAGTGCGGAGGAGCCGACGCGCATGAAATAGCGCCCGGCTACTACCAGTGTGAAAGCACGGATAGCGATGGGGATCGGTGCCACAACCGATACCAGGCCGGCGCCCAGGCTCATAACCATCTATGCCAATGCGGAACGTTCGCGATCGGACGGTGCGTCGACTGCGGTGACTGGATTTGCGGAGACCACAGCTCCTTGGAGGAAAGGGACCGGATCTGTAAAAACGACCAGGAAAAGCGCCGCAAAGCTGAAGATCAACGCGAACAAGCGACGCTGAAAACGGTCCAGGATTTCCTCGGCAAGATGGCGCAGGCAAGGAACCGAGGAGCACAGAAGCTGGGCAAGACCAAGGACTCAGGTTGGATCATCGCCTGTGGCGCGAAGGGGCATACCAACGATCACGGCATCGTTTGGTTCGCCCTTTTGACTGACGGCACCTTCAGGCAGGTCTTTCCCAGCGACAAGACGGTCTTTGAGGGAAGGTGGACGTCTCCGCAAGGAAAAATGGTCGGTGTCTCGCCCAATGACGTCGGTCTGCACTTCCCATATGGAGACATCTACATACCGGCTGAGAACCAGCCATTGGAGTTGCTCGACGCGGTAGCTCGCCGTCTCGACGCGATTTGCCTCGAACACGGACTTGGGCCAGTTTCGCACTGAGAAGGTCGAGTCAACCGGATTAGAGCTAATCGGGGTCAAGCCGAGAGAGACTGGCCTGGACCTCGGGGTTCGAATACCGTCTCATCAGCCCCGCTAGTCGAGGTCGAGGCCGAGCGATCGTGCAGCCTCGACCAGGTCGACGTCGAAGCTCGCGACTCGACCTTGGTGTTCCTGAGCAGCGAGCAGCACACAGCAAGCGGGCAGCTTGCAGCCCGTATTCGCGCGAAGTTCTGCGAGCCGCGTCGCCGAGTTGGCAGCAAACGCCAGTTCCGAAATCCCAATCCGCTCGAGCGCAGCGCGTGCAGTGTCCAGGCGTCCGGTGCGAGCCGGCGCCACCAAGGTCTCCGCAAGGCTGATCGGACTCGCGCCCAGAGGAGAGCTGCCGCTCGCTTCGAGCAAGTCGTGGGCCCGCGCGTGATGCGGATCGTTGCCATCGAGATGCCCGATCAGCACACTCGCATCGAGGACGATCATCGCGGCCAGTCCTGACGCAGCCGCTCCAGTTCACCGGGCTCGTAGGCGCCGCTGAGCGCGCCGGCGGTGTCCGCGACGGCGGCGCGCCGCTCGGCGGCCTCGGCTTCGATCGTCTCACCGCCGGCTGCCGCAAGTCTCAGCAGGAGCGCCTTGCGCTCGGCCACCTCTGGCCAGCGCCTTTGAGCCGCGTCGAGCAGATCGCTCAGCTCGCCAGTGTCGGTCAGGGTGTAGCGGGGCTTGCTGGTGGGCATGGAGCGAAGTGTAGCACCGAAGGGAGTTGGTGCAGCACTAGACTTGGTCGCGGCGGCTGGCTGCATGCTCCATTAAGGGTCCAGCCGGCAAAGTTCTCCCCCTCATGGGTGGAAAATCAGCGCCGGGCGGCGAAGAAGCCGGTCAGCAGCGCCGCGCACTCGGCTTCGAGCACGCCGCCGGTGACCTCGGGACGGTGGTTGAGGGCGGGCTCGGCGAGGACGTCGAGGACGCTGCCGGCGGCGCCGGCCTTGGGGTCTGGAGCGCCGAAGACGACCGTGGGGATGCGGGCGAGGACGATCGCGCCGGCGCACATCGCGCAGGGCTCGAGCGTGACGTACAGCGTCGTCTGCGGCAGCCGCCAGCCCCCCAGCGCCTCAGCGGCGGCGCGGATCGCGAGGACCTCGGCGTGGGCGGTGGGGTCGGCGCGCAGCTCGCGCTCGTTGCCGGCGGCGACGAGCGGCTCACCATCGCGGGCGATGACGGCGCCAATCGGCACGTCGCCGTGGCGCTCGGCCTCGCGGGCGCGCTCGATCGCCAGGGCCATCAGCCGCTCGTGCTCAGGCGGGGAGGCTTCGCTCTGCATGCATACGGGAGTATGTGCCACTACAACTTCGCTGGCGGGCCGGTGTTAGAGAGAAGCTCGCACGATTGCAGGGGATCCGGGAGCCAGAACCAGATGAATCGACGCCTTCCGACCGCCGCCATGACCCTGCTCGCGGCGCTGACGACGGCGAGCCCCCCCGCCCTGGCGGCGACCGGCGTTGGCTCAGCGCACGGCTTCGCCCCCCGCCAGCTCGTCGTCAAGCTCGCTGGGACCAAGGCGGCGCGCACGGTGGCGCTGCCGCCGCGGGTCGGGGTGCACGAGGCCGCAACGGCGCTGCGCGGCGGCCCGCGGGTCGACTACGCGGCGCCCAACTACGTCGCCACCGCATCGGCGCTGCCAACCGAACCGGTGCGCGCAATCCCCAACGACCCAGGGCCGATCACCGGCCCTCCGGGGCCGCCCGGGGGCTGGGTGACGAAGCAGTGGAACTTCCTGCCGTGGGAAGGGGTGGCGACGCCGCTGCTGCCGCTCTCCGCCGGCGGCATCGACGCGATCGGCGCCTGGGAGCACCTGGCCGCGGCCGGGCATCCGGGCGCCGCCGGGGTCACGGTCGCGGTCCTCGACACCGGGATCGCCTACCGCGCGAAGGGCGAACGCTTCCGCCGCAGCCCCGACTTCACCTCGGGCCAGTTCGTCAAGGGCTTTGACTTCGTCGACGACGACGAGCTGCCGCTCGACGAAAACGGCCACGGGACACACGTCGCCGGCACGATCGCCGAGAAGACCAACAACGGCATCGGCCTTGCCGGCCTCGCCTTCCGCGCCAAGCTGATGCCGGTGCGGGTGCTCGACAAACACGGCCGCGGGCGGGCCGACGACATCGCCAAGGGGATCCGCTTCGCCGTCGCCCACGGCGCCAAAGTGATCAACATGAGCTTCAACTTCGGCTGCGACAGGCAGGTGCCGGGGGTGGACGAAGCGCTGCGGCAGGCTTACCATCGCGGCGTCATCGCGGTGGCCTCGGTCGGCAACCTCGGCTCGGAGGGCTGCATCGCCCCGCCCGCGACGGGCCCGCACGTGATCGGGGTCGGCGGCAGTACCGAGGGTGGCTGCCTGGGCAGCTACTCGCTGGCCGGCAAGGGGGTCGACGTCATCGCCCCGGGCGGGGGGCCCTCCGAAGCCGGCTGCCTCTCGGTCTCGGCGAGCCCGATTTACCAGGTGACGTTCACGGACGGCAACCCCCGCCACTTCGGCGAGCCAAGCGACTACGTCGGCACCTCGATGGCCGCAGCCCACGTCTCCGGCGTCGCCGCGATGGTCCTCGCCAGCGGCATGATCGACCCCAAGGCGAAGGCGAAGGGCAAAGTCGCGGCGGTGACCCAGCGCCTGCGCCAGACCGCCCGCGACCTCGGCCTGCCGCCGACCCGACAGGGCGCCGGCCTGATCGACGCCGCCGCGGCAACTCTCCCCAGCCCCTGACCGCAACTGGGCAAGCAGATCAAGGACACAGGGAGCGCAGCGTGCTCCGCACGCAAGCGACCGAGGACGCCGATATGCGCCACCCAGTTGCGGTAGGTGGTGCGGACGATGATCACGCTGCAAGGAGCGTGATGGGAGACGTTGTTGGGGACGCTGCTGAGGAGGAAGCGGCGGGCGCCGGTCATGCCCTTGTTGCCGACGACGATCAGGTCGGCCTTGGTCTCTTCGGCGACGTTGAGGATGGCCTCGGCGGGATTGGCCTCGACCGGGTGGGTCTGCACCTCCACCCCCTCCTTGCGGGCTGCCGCGGCAGCGGCCTCGAGGACGAGGTTGACGTCCTCGCGGGGGCCGATCTCATACTGGACGTCAGCCGGGGCGTCGTGCTTCTCGCCATCGACCTGGCGTTTCGGCAGCGGCTCGTAAGCGCTGACGATGCTGAGCTGGGCGCTGGCCAGCTTGGCCAGGTCGATCGCCTGGCGAACCGCCTCAGCAGCGGTATCCGACCCGTCGGTTCCAACCACGATGCGAGTGAACACGCCGCCTCCCTTGCTGCGGTCGCTGAACGGGGCTGATACTAACGCCGTGGCTGGGCGTGAACCGGCAGGCCGCGAAAGCCGTCGCCGAGGATTTCGGTCGGCGTGGTCGCGAGGCGGTAGATCGCGATCGCCATCGAGGCGAGCAGGCAGGCGATCAGGACCGCCATCCCGGCTTTCCAGAGGGTTGGCATTAGGCTGATCTCATCATGGAGAAGGTCGCTGACGGGGTCTGGCTGCTGCGCGGTGATCCGCGCAAGGCGATGAACATCTACTTCCTCGAGGACGGGGAGGGGTGGTGCAGTTCGACGCCGGCACCAAGGCAATGGTGAAGGAGGCGAGAGCGGCGGGCGAGCAGCTCGGCGGCGTGAAGCGGGTGGTGCTGGGCCACGCGCACGCCGACCACCGCGGCACCGCGCCCGCGCTGGGCGCTCCCGGTCTACTGCCATCCCGACGAGGTCGCCGACGCCGAAAGCGACGCGGTGCAGTGGCGCTACCTGGACATCTCGAAGCTGCCCGCGCCAGCGCGCTGGATCTACCCGACGCTGCTGCGGCGCTGGGACGGCGGCGCGGTGAAGATCGACGGGACGGTCTCCGAGGGCGACGAGGTGGCGGGCTTCGAGGTCATTCACTTCCCCGGCCACGCGCCGGGGCTGATCGGGCTCTGGCGCGAGAGCGACCGGCTGGCGATCGTCAGCGACGTCGTCTACTTGATCGACTCGACCCGGCTGGGGCGGCCGCTGGGCGAGGGCGAGGCGAGCGTCCCCCATCCCGCCTGGGGCTGGGACCACGCCAAGGCGAAGGAGTCGGTGCGCAAGCTGGCGGCGCTGGAACCGGCGCTGGTTTGCGCCGGGCACGAGCAGCCGCTGCGCGGGGAGAACCTGCGCGCGACGCTGGAGCGGGCCGCCGAGAAGTACTGAGCCGAGGCGGCGCCACCGCGGCCCCCGCTGCCATAGTTTCCGCCCCTGATGATCGGGACCTACGCCTCGGCGGCGCTGATCTGCGCCGCCTCGCTGCTGGTGGGACGCGCCATCCTCGGCCTCGCGGGCGGGGCCGACTCGCGCGCCTGGCTGGCGCCGGCAGTCGGCTTCGGCGCCGTGCTCACGGTCACCGGCTTCCTCGCGCGGGCGCCGGGGCACGCGACCAGCGCGACCCTGGGCCTGCTCGCCCTGGTCGTGGTCGCCGGCTTGGTGCTCTGGCGGCGGCGGGATCGCGGTGGCGCCTCGCTGCGCGAGGGGCTGCCGGTCGCCTTCATCGTCGCCCTGATCCTCTCGATTCCCTTCGCGGTGAGCGGGCGCTGGGGCCTGCTCGGGGTCGGCTTCAACAACGACCTCGGCCTCCACCTGGCCTGGGCGGAGTGGCTGCGCAGCGGCCTCGGGCCGGCGCCGGAAGCCGGCTACCCGCTGGGCCCGCACGCGCTCGCCGATGCGCTCGCAGCGGTGCCGGGAATCGGCCTCGGCCAGGCCTTCGTCGGCGAGATCTTCGCGATCGGCATCCTCACCGCGCTGACCGCCCTGGCGGCGCTCAGCGACCTCGGGCCGGCGCGCCGCGCGCTCGCCGCGACCCTGGTCGCGATCTCATATCTCGGCGCCTCCTATTTCGCCCAGGGCGCCTTCAAGGAGATGGCCGAGGCGCTCTTCGTCCTCGCCTTCGCCCTCTACCTCCACGACGTCGACCGCCAGCGGACCTCCAATGCCCGGGCGGCGGCCGGCCCACGCCCGTCGACCGCGTTGTGGCCGCTGGTCGCCGCTGGCGCTCGTCGGGGGGATCTTCTTCTCCTACAGCTTCGCCGGGCTGGCCTGGCCGGTCGCGATACTCGTGCTCTGGGGGGCGACCGTGCCGGAGGTGCGCCGGGCGGTGTCGACCGCGAGCGCTGTGGCGCACCGTGCGAGCGCCCGGAGTCGCGCTGACGATCATCGTCCTGGTCGCCCTGCTGGCCTTGACGCTGGTCGGCCCCTACGCCTTCGTCCACGGCTTCAACCGGGTTGCGGGAACCAACACCTACGGGCCGGTCTCGCCGGTCGAGGCACTCGGCGTCTGGCCCGGCGTCGAACTACCGCCTCGATGCCGCCGGCGGCGCCCAGCTGACCGGCCTCGCCACTCGCGATCGCGGCGCTCGCGGTGATCCTCGGCGCCATCTGGTGGCTGCGACGACGCGAGCTTCGCGGTGCCGATCGCACTCGTCGCCTGCGCCGTCCTCTACCTCGCCGCGCTGGCCACCAGCGGCGAGTACTCCCAGGCCAAGGCGCTGATGATCGCCGCCCCGCTGGCGATGCTGATAGCGATCCGCCCGCTGCTCTTCGAGCTCGGCGGCGCTCGCCGGCGGCGGGACGATTCCCGACATGCGCGGGTTTCAGGCCCGTCGGCGGGGGTCGTGCGGGTTGGCTGGGGGGTGCTGGCGGTCGCCTTCGTGGGCGGCGCGATCTACTCGAGCCTGCTGGTGCTGCGCGATGCGCCGGTCGGGCCAGCCGGGCACGGGGCGGAGCTGCGGGACTTCATGCCGATCCTGGCGGGGAACCGGTGCTCTACGCCGGCCAGGACCGCTACGCCGCCTACGAGCTGATGGGGGCGGACACCCACGTGCCGCTGGTCGAGTTCCCCGACGCCGACGTCTCGCCGAACCCGGAAAAGCCCTTCGACACCGGCGACGCCTACAGCCCGATCGACTTCGACTCCTTCTCGCACGGCACCCTCGATCGCTTCCCCTACGTGATCACCGGCCGCGCCGCCTGGAACAGCGAAGCGCCGCTCCGGCTTCAAGCGGGTCGCCGCCACCCCCTCCTACATGCTCTGGAAGCGGACGGGGTCGCCGCCCGAGGATCGCCACGTGCTGCTCGAGGGAACCGAGCCGGCGGCCGACGCCGACTGCGCCTCGCCGGAGATCCGCATCCTCACCGCCAACCCGGGCCGGGCCTCGCTCTTCCCCGGGGCGGTGATCGGCGGCAAGAGCCGCTGGAGCCCGGCGGCGACGCTGGAGACCGGCGACCGGGCCTCGCAGACGCTGAGCCTGCCGGCCGGGCGCTGGCGCCTCTCGCTGCAGTACTTCTCCCCCTTCGGCCTGACCCTCACCGCGCCGGGCCTGCACCAGCCGCTGCCGGCTGCGCTCGACGGCCAACGGCCCAACACGATCAGCCTCGCCAACGACGGCCAGTTCTGGCCCGCCGGCGAGATCCGCAGCGACGGCGGGCCGATCCGCTTCACGATCTCAGCCGAAAGCCCGAGCACCCTGCAGAGCCTCAGCGGCTACACCGGCAAGGCGAGACCTGGGTGAGCTCGTCGCCGTCCCGGCCAGGCCGCACCGCATCGTGCCCCTGCGGGCCGCCTGCAACGGCTGGATCGACTGGTACGAATCGTCCGAAGCCCCCTGACCGGCGCATCTCTGCGTCCTCAGTCGCTGACGTGCAAAGCACGCTTCGCTCCCTGCGTCCCTGAGCTGCTTGCTCAGGCGGCCTTCGATGCGAGGCGATCCGGCGAAACACGAACGACGTCCCAGACCAGGCCGGCGCGCTCGAGGCTGTCGATCACCAGGGCGGAGATGTCGACCTGCCAGCGACCGAGGCCGTGGGTGGCGGAGGTCGGGAAGGCATGGTGGTTGTTGTGCCAGGCCTCGCCGAAGGTCGGGATCGCGATCAGGGCGAGGTTGCGCGACTGATCGGTGGTCTCGTAGTCGCGGTTGCCGAAGACGTGGCAGAGCGAGTTGATGCTGTAGGTGAAGTGGTGCAGGACGAAGACGCGGACGAGGCCGCCCCAGAGCAGGCCGGTGAAGGCGGCGAAGAGCGTGCCGCCGATGATCCAGCCGAGCGCGAAGGGGAGCAGCAGGCCGAGGATCGCCCAGTGGATGAAGGTGCGATCGACCCAGGAGATCACCGGGTCCTCGAGCAGGTCGGGCGCGAAGCGCTCCTTGTTGCCGCGCTGGGTGTGGATGAAGAGCCAGCCCATGTGGGCGTGGAAGAGGCCGCGAATGGCGCCGCCGAGGCCATGGCCGTGGTCGACGTGGGGACTGTGCGGATCCCCCAGTTCGTCGGAGAAGGCGTGGTGCTTGCGGTGGTCGGCGACCCAGGAGATCACCGGGCCCTCGATCGCCGCCGAGCCGAGGATCGCCAGCAGCGCGTGCAGCCAGCGCTTCGCCTTGAAGCTGCGATGGGTGAGGTGGCGGTGGAAGCCGACCGTGATCCCGAGGCCGGTGAACAGGTACATCCCGGCGAAGAGGAAGACGTCGCTCCAGTGCAGCGCCTTGCCCCATACCTGCCAGCCGGCAAAGCCGATCGCGACGAACGGGATCAGCGTCACCAGGCCGGTGATGATCCGATCGCGGGTCTCGTTGGCGACCGGCTGGATATCGGATGGAAGGGGTCCCGCTGTGGCCATTGAAGCGATGATACGCACGCCTTCCCTGGCCTGGCGGCCAGGGAATGGATCGGGGTAACCTCAGGCTGATGCCGTTCGCCAGCACAGCACCGCTGCGGCGAGAGATCGAAGCACGGATTCCGCAGCGACCGTTCGCCGTCGAGTTCTGGGACGGGACCCGCCTCGCCTCGACTTCCGGCGACGGGCCGACCTTCTACGTCCGCTCGCCCGCGCGCCGCGGCCCACGTCCTGCGGGCGCCCGGCCAGCTCGGCCTCGGCCGCGCCTACGTCAGCGGCGAGATCGAGGTCGACGACATCGACGCGGTGATCGCGCTGCTCGACGGCTGGCAGCCGCCGCCGCTGGAAGGCGCCGACAAGCGCGCGGCTGCTGCTCGGCGCGCGTCCGCGCCGCCGGCCTGGGCAGGCCGCCGCCGCCGCCGCGCGGCCGAGCTGCGTCCCAGCGGGCAACGCCACAGCAAGGAGCGCGACGCCGCGCGCGGTGCGCCACCACTACGACGTCTCCAACGAGTTCTTCTCGCTCTTCCTCGACGACTCGATGACCTACAGCTGCGCGATCTTCTCGCGCGGGGCGAAGACGCTGGAGGCGGCGCAGGAGGAGAAGCTCGAGACGGTCGCCCGCAAGCTGGAGCTGAAAGAGGGCGAGCGCGTGCTCGACGTCGGCTGCGGCTGGGGCAGCTTCCCGCTCTGGGCGGCGACGCGAGCACGGCGCCAGCGTCGTCGGCATCACCCTCTCCCCTCCGCAGGCCGAACGGGCCCGGCAGCGGGCCGAGGAGGCCGGCGTCGCCGACCGGGTCGAGATCCGCGTGATGGACTATCGCGACCTGGCCGGCGAGCGCTTCGACGCGATCGCCAGCATCGGCATGGTCGAGCACGTCGGCGCGGCGCAGATCGACGTCTACGCCCGCACCCTGGCCGGCCTGCTGGAGCCGGGCGGGCGCCTGCTCAACCACGGCATCGCCCGCCTCCGCCACAGCGACGCCGAGGCGGGGCCCTTCTCGGAGCGCTACGTCTTCCCCGACGCCGAACCCCTGCACCTCTCGCGCGGTGCTGCTGGCGCTTGAAGCGGGCCGGCTTCGTCACCCGCCACGTCGAGGAGCTTCGGCGACGACTACGCCGAGACCCTGCGCCACTGGGCACAGCGCCTCGACCAGAACCTCGACGAGGCGATCCGGCTCGCCGGCCCGGAACGGGTTCGCGTCTGGCGCCTCTACCTGCGCATGGCGCGCAACGGCTTCGAGATCGGGCTTCACCTCGATCTACCAAGCCCGCTGCAGCCTGGCCTGAGGGCTCGGGCGCAACCCTCGACGACGCTGCGGCTTAACGGAAGTTCCCTTCGCTGCGCATATAAACGAGCTAGTTTTTCTCTACGCCGTTCACGATCCGGGAGGATTCGGCAGAGTGAGCACGTCTGCAGCAGCGCCAGCGGGGACGACGACCGGTCGCACTGGCTCGACGTCATCGCCGACCCGGTGCGCCTTCAGATCCTCCGTTCGCTGAGCCAGGTAGCCGACGCAACGGCCTCCGAGCTGGCGCGCCGCAGCCCCGGCAGCTACCAGACGCTGCGCCGGCACCTCGAGGCGCTCGAGGCGCTGGGCGTAATCCGGGCTCGGCCCGGCGTCAGCGACGGCGAGACCTCGGGGCGGCCAGCGGCCAAGTTCAGCCTCTCCCCGGACGTGCGCGAGAGCGTCCGCTCGGTCTTCGACAGCTCACCCCAACGCGGCCAGGCATAGCTCAGGCGGCCTCTCGCCGTTCCGCCCCAGCGGGAATCCGGGAGCCGCCCGGCAGCAGTCGATCCAGCCAGCGCGGCATCCACCAGCACCACTTGCCGAGCCAGCCCATCACCGCCGGAATGACGATCAGCCTGACGATGAAGGCGTCGATGAATACGCCGACCGCCTGCGCCACGCCGAAGTTGCGGATCGTCATGAAGCCCGAAACCGAGAAGGCGAGGAAGATCGTAGATCATGATGATCGCCGCCCCGGTGACGACATGGGCGGTGCGATCGAGCCCGTTGGAGACCGCCGCGCTGGTCGAGCCGGTGAGCAGGTACTCCTCGCGGATCCGGGCGAAGACGAAAACCTCGTAGTCGATCGCGAGCGCGAACATGACCAGGATCGTTGCCGGGAGCACGGTCGTGTCGACGTAGCCGGGACCGCCGAGCAGTGAGCCGTTGAACAGCAGCGCCAACATCCCAAAGGTCGCGCTGACCGTGAGCAGGTTGATCAGCGCCGCGAGGAGCGGGATCGTCAGCGAGCGCAGCAGCGGAACGAGGATGAGCAGGCTGACCAGCGAAAGCACGATGCGCATCAGCGGCGTTTCGTCGCGCAGCGAGCGTGTCGATGTCGAGTCTTGCGGTCGCAACTCCGCCGACCAGCACCTCGGCGTCAATCTTCCGCCCAAGGTCTTCGGCCTCGACTTCGAGGCGCTCCATGGTCTCCCGAGCCTCGCTGCTGCTGGGTTCGTCGCGCGGGATGACCAGCATGCGCGCGTCCATGCCGCCGCGGTCGAGATTGAGCAGGAGATCCCAGCTGGGCCCGCGGCCCGGGGCGAACCCCGTCGAGGCTCGCCAAGACGAAGTAAGCGGAATGGAACAGGCCCGGGGACTGCTCCTGCAGTCTGTCCGATCTGACCGCCTCCATCCTCACCGCCCGCTGACCTTCCAGTGCGTCGCCGATGCGATGCAGCGCCCGTGGCAACAGCTTGGATTTCTCGGCGCCTTCACCGAGGCCATCCGCGAGGCGGCCGGATCCGGTCTCGAGCAGGCCGAGCCCGCCGTCGAGGCGCTGCGCTCCGTCACTCAGCTGCTGCAGCGCCGGCGAGAGCTGCTGGCCGCCGCGGGCAAGCGCCGCGACTCCGTCCGACACCTGCGGCTGCCGTCCGCCAAGCGGCGGAGGCCGCGGTCGAGCCGGTTCGCACCCCGGGAGAGCTTCTTGATTCCCTCGCTTGCCTGGCGCCCGGTCTTTTCCTGGTCCTCGGCCAGGTAGAGGCCGACCCCGAACTCGCCTTCTGCCCTTTCCACTCCCGCGCCGACCCCCTTGAAGGGCGGCTCGGCTGGTTCCCCGGTTTTCGGGTCGGTGCCGGTAAGGCGCCGTTCTGCCTCTTCGACGGCGCCCAGCGCGGCGGCGTATTCCGGATCGGTCCGCCCCGTCGTCATCCGCTGCAGGGCCTGCCTGGCGGTGGCGAGCTGCACTTCGGTGATCCGAAGCGGTTCGTGCAGTTCCTCCAGCCGATCGTTCCCGGAGCGCATCGCGTTCTTGAAGAGCCGCGCGCTGCCCTGGATTTCGCCGGTCTTTTCCCTCGCCTTCTCGAGCCCATTGGCAAGCAGGCCGGCGCCGGTGCTCGCTTTCGTCGTGCCCTCGGCCAGCTGACCGCTGCCCTCATCGGCCCGGCCGAGGCCCTGCGCCAGCCGCTCGGAGCCGGTGCTCGTCTTCTGCAGGGCGTCGGCCAGAACCCCCGCTCCCGCGTTGGCGGCGCCGAGGCCGGCGTTGAGGCCCTGCGCCCCCTGCGCTGCTTTGCGCAGGCCACCGCTGCTGAGGGACGCCCCGTCGCCGATCCGGGAGATACCGGTTTCGAGCCGATCCAGGCCACGTTCCTGGCCTTCCAGCTCCTCTTCGATCCCGGCCAGTTTCCTTGCCGCCTGGTCGACCTTGGTCAGACCCGCCATCGTCTCCACGCCGGGATCGCGTTCGACTCGATGCTGAAAGGCCGCCATCGCGCGCAGGCGCGGCAGTGAGGTGACCGGCCGGCCGCGACCATCGACGACGATTTCCATCGGCGCGACCCAGCCCGGGCCGAGCGGCGCGCTGAACCTCTTCCTGCTGGATGCGGCCGGAGTCACCGGGAGGGAGCAGAGCGATGGTTCGCCGCGCCGGAATCGAGCGTGAAGGCCCAGGCCGGCGAGAAAGACGAGGCCGAGCATGATCACCAGCGACCGCACCAGGGCGCTTGGAGAGACTCGCGGGACCAGCGCAGGGGCGCCACCTGCGAGTCGCGGCGTTTTGGCAGCGACCAGCGCTCCAGCTTGCTTCCCAGCAGCTTCAGCAGCGCTGGGACGACGCAAATCGCGGACATCATGCTCAGCACGGTCACGGCCGTGACCGCGACCGCGACGGAGCGAACGAGGGGTCCCGGGAAGACCAGCGGGGCGATCAGCATCGCGAGCAAGAGAGCGCCCCCGGCCGGCACGATCGAGCGGATCGTCGCCTTCACCGTCGCCTGCACCGCCGCCTCCGGCGTCGCTGTGTTCTCGCTCCTCCCGGAACCGCGAGATCACCAGCAGCGAGTAGTCGACGCCAAGGGCCAGCCCCATCATTCCGGCGACGCTGGCCGCAATGCCGTCGAACTGGACGACGCCGAGCAGCAGACCCAGCACACCGTGCCCGGCGATGACGACGGCGCCGCCGATCACAAGCGGCATGATCGCCGCCAGCACCGACCTGAAGACGAACAGCAGGATCAGCAAGAGGACCGGGATGGCGATCAGCTCTCCCAGCGAGGCCGCTTCCTCGCCCGCGCTGCGCAGCGAGTCGATGATCACCGGGAAGCCCGCGATGCTGACGTGAACCGGACCCCTGACGACGCTCGTCGATCTGCCGCTGCACCGGCGGAAGCGTGTCCAGTACCGCCTCGTCTTCGCTGGTCCCGACGCGCACGAAGAGCGCGGCAACTCCCGGCGACGGGCTCAAGCCGTCAACCACGCCGCCGGCACCTTTGGCCCAGGGCGAGACGACCAGCGTGCGGGGCATCGCTTCAAGTCGTCTGACCAGCCGCGCCCCTGGCGCTCGACCGCCGCCCTGCGGACCGCGCAGCATGACGATCATCCCGTAATCGCTGCCGAACTCGCGCAGGGCGATTTCATGCGCCCGCTTGCTCGCCGTGCCGTCGATGTAGTACGGGTGAATGGTGAGCTCTTGTTCGAGATCGCGACCCTGAACTGCCAGCGCGAGGACGACGAGAATCCAGATGCCGACAGCCAGGCGCGAGCGCCTCACCGCGAAACCGGCAATCCGCTCGGCCACGGTGGAACCAGGCGATCTCACCGAACGGTTGCGGCTCATCCCGAGTCGGCCGGTGAAAGCGTTCGCCGCGCTGCGGCGTGCGCGCGTGCCCGCGAAGGCCCCGTGCAGCGTGCCCTCACCCCGCCGATCGCGGGATGAGATGTGAGCCGTGCTCCGTCTTGACCCTCGAGTTCGATCGTGGGCACGAACGGCCGCGGGCGGCCATGCGAGCAGGGGCCGCGGGCGAGCGAAAAGATCGGAGTCTTGCTGCCGCCCAGCTGCATCGTGAATTCCGACAGCGGCATGTCTGGCAAACCGGAGAGCTTTGTGACGAAATGTCCGTCGCGAGCTGAGGTCTGGCCCTTGAAGTTCATCTGCACGCCGAGGGCAGTGAGGCTGGCCCACATGTCGGGGGGGCCGTTGCCACTGGGCTGCGCGATGTAGAGCGAGCCACTGAGCGGCTTGCTGAGCAGCGAGCTGCGGGCGCGGGCGCTGCCAACTCGAGAACCGCTCGGGCAGGTGCCATCGATCGCATCCGGCCGTGAGCAGATCTCCTTGACGCCGGCAACGGCAAACTTCAAGCCGGGAGGCAAGGACATCTCCATTCCCCGCAGGCTCGTGTCCCCCGCTCGCGGCCGCAGGGTCACGCGCAGGCCGGGGCTGCCGCGTTTGTGCAGCTCGCCCCGTCCCAGGAACGCCATCTCGATACGGGGCTTGAAGCCCAGCTTGTTGCAGCCGTACAGCTTGAGCGGGCTGCTCACCGTTACCTTCGCGCCGCTTTGCGATTCGAGCGCCGCATCGGTGCTCTTCGGCGAGCACGAGGTCGGGTTACGGACAAATCCCGATTTGTCCATGCCCAGCTCCATGCTCTGCAGGCGAACCGGCACACCTTCGACCTGGTCGGGCAAGGGGTCGGTGGAGACGGTGAACCTGCCGCTGCGCCCGTCCAGCTCCGCCGTGCCCCGCATCGCGATCGCACCGAGATCGAAGGGACCGATGACGCCGTGAAGTTCCATCAGGATGCCGAACGGCGCTCGGCGATAGGAGTCGGTGATGTAGACGTTCCCCCGCAAAACGGCGGGGCTGGGGCCGGAGCCGATCGCCGCGACCACGCTGCCGATCTTGCTTTCGAGCGGACATGCGTCGGCGGTCGCCGCCGCCGCCGAGCAGACTTTGACCGCGCCCAATTTTGCGCTCATGCCCGCCGGCAACGTTGCCGAGAACCTCCTCGGCAGCTGTTCACCGTCCCGGCGCGACAGCGTCGTCGAGAAGGCGGTGAGGCGGCCCGCTTTCGCGTTGAGCTTCGGGTCGTCAACTGAGGCGCAAAGGGGGCTGGGCCAGTGCACTGCCCCGCTGCCGTCGTGACGAATACGGACGAGGTCGACTGGACCGCGGGCCCGCCTCCGCTCGGTTCGAATCTGGCCGAGGTGATGGTCGGTCCGCATGCCAACGGCGATGCCAGCAGCGCCCGCGGGCCGCTGTCGAAGCTGAGGCTGATGCGTCGCAGCGGAACCTGGGGCAGGCCGTTCACCACCGTGGAGAGGCGACCCGTTGCCGGATCCATGTGCAGCGTGCTGACGAACTTGAGCACGAGCCCGGGCCCGGGAGCGACCACGAAGGTCCGGAACCTCTGCCCTGGGTGTTCTTCGCCGAGGTAGATCGCCCCGGCCAGGGGCTTGCCCAGAGCGGGCGAGGCAAATTCAGCCGTGCCCACCTTTGACGACTGCGGGCAATGCGCTTCGGCGTTGCTCTTCAGGTCCAGCTGGGCGTCGGTGCAGGCCACCAGCCCGTCGACCCCGCCGGGTGACACGCCGATCCCACTGGGCAATTCGACCGTGACGTTTTCGATCTCCGCGGCGGCGCGTTCGCTGCCTTCGGCTTCTTCGGGCACGTTGAGGTCCATCTGCAGGCCGGTCGGGGAATCGGCGACCGGATTGCTGAGCTGCATCTCCAGCTGGGGAGCGAAGCTCAAGCTCTGCGCATCCCGTCAGGGGCGCACCGGTGTCGCGCTGGCGCTCAGCCACGGGGCTCCTTCTTCCCACGAGCGGGTGCGAAAGGTGAAGCTCACCGGCCCACAACGCGATGGCGGCGGTGAGCAGGGGCCGGCGCGGTACGTCCGTGCCGTCCTGGTGGTCTGCCGGCACGCCCCAGAGTTCGAAGTGGCCTTCGGCCGTCGGTTCTGTTCGGGCAGGTCGCTTGCTTTGAACGTGATGCCGAAATCGTCGGGACGCAGTTCCGTCTTCAACGGGACGCCGGGGACCGGCTTCGAGCCAAAGGCAGAGGAACTGGTCCGGTCCTGGCTCCAGCTGGAAGAGCGGCAGTTTCGCTTTGAAGCCACCCGTCTGCACGGCTTCGAAGATGCCCACCTGGGAGTCCGGCGGGCATTCTTCTTTGTTTTCGAAGACCTGCCTTGGACAGCTCGGGACCGCGGCGGGATTTCCGCCGATGCCAGGCGGCAGGTCGAAGACGAGATCCCTCGCCGTGGTGCCTTCGGGTTGCAGGGCGAAATTGATCCGGAGACGATCGGGGTGGGAGCCAGCGCGGTTCTCGGGGTTGCCTTCGGCATCGAGCATGTCGACCGTGAAGCTGCCGGGCACGATGCCGAATTCGGCGCCGAGTGCGCTGGAGGCGGGGACGGCGAGCGGAGAAAAACCCGACAAGGGCCAGCAGCAATGCCAGTGCCCTGCGTCCGTGTTGAGCCACACCTTCCCCTGACCGTGGTCTCGGGATCTTGTTTGCCTCCAACCCGAGACCGGCCGCTCCAGGCTACGAAGCCAAGCCTGGCCAGCAAGCGTTATTGCCAAAGATGTGAATAAGGCCGCTGCGGCTCGCTAGAGCGGAAAGCCACGCTCGACCGAGTCCAGGGCCTAGTCGGCGCCGGCGTCGCGCAGCTGCTCGACGCCGTAGCTGCCGGTGGCGACTCCGACGACCGCGATGCCGGCGCCGTGAGCCGGCGATGACGTCGCGGGGGGTGTCGCCGACGGCGATGCAGGCGCCATCGGCGAGGGTGCCGCCGGAGACGAGCTCGCCCCGGCGCAGGGCGGCCTTGGTCACCTCGGTGCGATCGGCGGAGTCGGAGCCGTAGCCGCCGAAGCCGAAGAAGCGATTGAGGTGGGCGCGGGCGAGCTTGATGTGGGCGGCGGCCTCGATGTTGCCGGTGACGAGGCCGAGCAGGATGCCGTCCTCGATCAGCCGCGGCAGCAGCTCCTCGACTCCCGGCATCACCCGGTAGCCGTCGGACTCGGCGACGGCGTCGGGCAGGTGCTTGAGGTAGCAGCCGATCGCTTTCGAGCGCTCTTCCTGGCTGCCCTCGCGGCCGATCACCTCGCGGAAGACGATCGCGGCGATCTCGGGGTCGGTCATGCCGGCGTCGGTGTGCTCGGCGATGTCGGCCTCGACGCCGTGCAGCTCCTCGAAGGCGCGCTGCCAGGCGATGCCGCCGGCGCCGCCGGTGACCAGAAGCGTCCCGTCGATGTCGAAGAGAACGGCGCGGATCGCGCCCGCCTCACTCACCGAGCAGCTCCTTCTGGCGAGAGCCAGTAGAGCAGGCCGAGGGCAGGCAGGACGAGGATCGCGGCGACGATGAAGACGACGATCACGGTCGAGAGGGTGTCCGGCGGCGCCGCCGACTGGGCGATCTTCAGCGAGGTCGGGACCAGGTAGGGGAACTGGGCGACGCCCCAGCCCCAGATCACGGCGATCACGGCGCCGGCGGCGAGCGGGCGCAGGAGGCGGGGTGAAGCGGCGGCGGGGCGGCGGGCGGCCGAGAGCGAGGATGGCGAGGACGCCGAGGCCGCAGAGCGCCGAGAGGATCACCAGCGGCAGGCCCTCGTCGGTGAGGCGGTCGAAGATGTAGCGGGCTTCGGCGTGGAGCTCGACCAGGCCGAAGGCGGCGGCGATGCCGGCGACGGCCGCGGCGGCGAGGGCGCGGCGGGCGAAGTAGCGCTGCAGCTCCTCGTCGCCGGCGCGGCGGGCGTCGCCGATCAGGAAGACGGCGGCCAGGTAGGCGCCGCTGGCGACGAACATCGCCCCGGTCAGCAGCGGCAGCGGCTCCAGCCAGCTGGAGAAGGGCGCGCCATTGCCGTCGCCCGGCACGTTGCCGGAGGCGATCGCGCCGACCACGGCGCCCATGAAGAACGGGCGTCAGCAGCGAGGAGATCGGCGAAGGTGGCGCCGGCGGCGCGGCGGCCGGCGAGGCCCTCGATCGACTTGCGGAAGGCGAAGCCCGAGCCGCGCAGGACGATGCCGACCGCGGCCAGGGCGATCGGCACGTAGAGGGTCGTCATCACGGCGCTGAAGGCGGGCGGGAAGGCGGTCCAGAGGACGACGAGGATGAAGATCAACCAGACGTGGTTGGCCTCCCAGACCGGAGTCAGCGAGCGCTGGATCAGCGCCCGCGGCCGCTCGCCCCGCTCGGCCCCACCGGCGACGAGGTCCCAGAAACCCCCACCGAAGTCAGCCCCGCCAAAGAGCGCATAGAAGGTCGCCCCGACCCAAAGGATCACAGCGCAAAGATCAGCCCGCGTCACTCGCAACCCCCCCGCCGACGGGACTAAAACCGAAGCCATATAGGCGCATTTCAGGCCCATCGGCCGCTCTTGCTTCCGGTCGGCGGGGCGTAGGGGGTGCCCTCGGGGTCTGCGGCGCCCTCGCGCCAGCGGCGCGACATGGCGCGCAGGACTCATGATCGCGATCGTGCCGATCGCGGCGTAGAGCAGCAGCACGAGGGCGAAGCTGAACCAGATCCCGTCCGCCTCGGTCACCGCTTCGGAGGTGCGCATGTAGCCCTGGACGATCCAGGGCTGGCGGCCGACCTCGGTGACGATCCAGCCGCACCAGAGCGCCAGCACCGCGCCGGCGCCGGAGATCGCCGACCGCGCGCAGGAACCAAGGCGTCTTGGGGATGTCCCGCCGCCGCCACCAGACGAAGGCGAGCCAGGCGCCGAGGCGCGAGCAGGGCGGTGCCGATCCCGACCATCGCGTCGAAGGAGAGGTGCAGCAGCGTGTTGGCCGGCGGCCGCTGGTCCGGCGGGATGTCCTGCAGCCCGATCACCTTGGTGTCGGCGCTGAAGCCGACCAGGAACGAGTCGAGGTCGGGGATCGGGATCGCGCCCTTGACCCCGCTCGAGGTGCAGATGCCGCCGACGTACTCGGTCTGGTGGGTGCCGGTCTTCTGGATGCACTCCATGCCGGCGAACTTGGCCGGCTGGTGGTCGGCGACGGCGCGGGCCGCGGTGTCGCCGACGAAGAGCTGGATCGGGGTGACGATGCAGGCGATCGTCAGCGGGATCAGCAGGCCGAGCCGGTGGAGGCGGTCGCGCCGGCCCTTCAGCATCCCGACCGCGTAGATCGAGGCGACGAGGAAGCCGACCACCATGTAGGCGGCGAGGATCATGTGCGGCACCTCGTAGCCGGTCGCCGGGTTGATCAGGACCTTGAGCGGGTCGGTGTCGACGACCTTGCCGGCGGCGTCGAGGGTGAAGCCCTGCGGCTGGTTCATCCAGGAGTTGGCGGCGACGACGGCGAAGGCGCCGCCGATGCCGGTGATCACCATCGGCACCCCGGACCAGAAATGCGCCCAGCCGCTGAGCCGCTTCCAGCCGTAGATGTAGATCGCGAGGAAGATCGCCTCGAGGAAGAAGAAGATGCCCTCGATCGCGAAGGCGATGCCGAAGGCGGCGCCGAAGCGGTCCATGAAGTGCGGCCAGAGCAGGCCGAACTCGAAGCTGAGCACGGTGCCGGTGACGGCGCCGACGGCGAAGGTGACCGCCATCGCCTTCGACCAGCGCCGGGCCAGCTCCATCGCGTCGTCGTCGCCGCGCTTGAGGCCGATGTAGTTGGCGACGAGGATCGTCGCCGGCAGGGCGACACCGAGGCAGGAGAGGACGATGTGGAAGCCGAGCGTGAAGGCCATCTGCTCGCGCGCGGCGAGCAGATTCGACGCCGACGCTGCCAACGGGAGCGCGTCGAGCGAGGGCATGTGCGGCGAGCCTACTCCCCGCGGCGGGCGCTGCGGTAACGGCGGATCAGCGCGTTGGTCGAGCTGTCGTGGCGGAGCTTCGGCTCCGCGTCGGCCTCGAGCTCGGGGATGATCGCCACCGCCAGCGCCTTGCCCAGCTCGACCCCCCACTGGTCGAAGGAGTCGATCCCCCAGATCGCTCCCTGGGTGAAGACGCTGTGCTCGTAGAGGGCGACGAGGGTGCCGAGCGTGTGCGGGTCGAGGCGCTCGGCGAGGATCGTGTTGGAGGGGCGGTTGCCCTCCATCACCCGGTGCGGGACGACGTTCTCCGGCGTGCCCTCGGCGCGCACCTGCTCGGGCGTCTTGCCGAAGGCGAGCGCCTCGCTCTGGGCGAAGACGTTCGACATCAGCAGGTCGTGGTGGCGGCCGAGCGGGTTGTTGGAGTGGAAGAAGCCGATGAAGTCGCAGGGGATCAGCCGCGTGCCCTGGTGGATCAGCTGGTAGAAGGAGTGCTGGCCGTTGGTCCCCGGCTCGCCCCAGAAGATCGCCCCGGTGTCGTAGTCGACGTGGGCTCCATCCAAGGTGACGTGCTTGCCGTTGGACTCCATCGTCAGCTGCTGCAGGTAGGCGGGGAAGCGGTGCAGGTACTGGTCGTAGGGGAAGACGCCGCAGGTCTGGGCGCCGAAGAAATCGCCGTACCAGACGCTGAGCAGCCCCATCAGCGCCGGCAGGTTCTCGGCCAGCGGCGCCTCGCGGAAGTGCTCGTCCATCGCGTGGAAGCCGGCCAGCATCTCCTCGAAGCGGGCCGGGCCGATCGCCAGCATGGTCGAGAGGCCGATCGCCGAGTCCATCGAGTAGCGGCCCCCCACCCACTCCCAGAAGCCGAACATGTTGTCGGTGTCGATGCCGAACTTCGGCGACCTCCTCGGCGTTGGTCGAGACGGCGACGAAGTGCTTGGCGACCGCGGCCTCGTCGCCGCCGAGGCCGGCCAGCGACCACTCGCGCGCGCGTGCGCGCGTTGGTCATCGTCTCCAGCGTGGTGAAGGTCTTCGAGGAGATGACGAAGAGCGTCTCCTCGGGGTCGAGGTCGCGGGTCGCCTCGGCGAAGTCGGTGCCGTCGACGTTGGAGACGAAGCGGAAGGTCATCTCGCGGCGCGAGTAGTGGCGCAGCGCCTCGTAGGCCATCACCGGGCCGAGGTCGGAGCCGCCGATGCCGACGTTGACGACGTTGCGGATCGGCTTGCCGGTGTGGCCGGTCCACTCGCCGGAGCGGACGCGCTCGGCGAAGGCGGCCATGCGGTCGAGCGTCTCGTGCACCTCCTTGACCACGTCGACGCCGTCGACGATCAGCGAGCGCTCGCGCGGCATCCGCAGCGCCACGTGCAAGCACGGCGCGGTCCTCGGAGACGTTGATGTGCTCGCCGGCGAACATCGCTTCGCGGCGCTCCTCGACGCCGCACTCCTTGGCCAGCTGGCCGAGCAGCATCACCGTCTCGTCGCTGATCCGGTTCTTGGAGAAGTCGAGGTGGAGGCCGGCGCCGTCGGCGACGAGGCGCTCGCCGCGCTCGCGGGTCGGCGGCGAAGAGGTCGCGCAGGTGCGTGCCCTCGATCTCCTCGTAGTGCTGCTGCAGCGCCTGCCAGGCGGGCCGCTGGCGCAGCGCCGGGCTGTCGCTCACGCGCGCGCCCCGGCCTGCGACTCGATCGTCTTCAGCATCTCGTCCCACGACTTGGCGAAGGCCTCCTTGCCCTCCTCCTGCAGACCGCTTGGCAAGCGCGTCGACGTCGATGCCCGCGTCGCCGAATTCCGCCAGCACCCGATCGCAGTCGCCGCCGTCGGCGGGAATCAGCTCGCCAACCTCGCCGTGATCGGCAAAGGCGTGCAGGGTCGGCTCGGGCATCGTGTTGACCGTGAAGGGCGAGGCGAAGCCCTCGATGTAGAGGGTGTCGGAGGCGTCGGGGTCCTTGGTGCCGGTGCTGGCCCAGAGCAGGCGCTGGGGCCGGGCGCCCTCGTTCATCAGCCGCTGCGCCCGCGGCGAGTCGAGCAGCTCGCGGTAGGCGCGGTAGGCCTGGAAGCCGATCGCCAGGCCGAGCCGGTTGTGCAGCTCGTCGGGCACTTCGCCGGCGACGGCGACGTCCCAGCGGCTCATGAAGATCGAGGCGACCGAGGCGACGTCGGCGCTGCGCCCGGCCTCTATCCGCCGTTCGATCCCCTTCATGTAGGCGTCGGCCGCGGCGAGGTACTGCTCCGCGTCGAAGAGCAGCGTGACGTTGATCGGGATGCCGGCGAAGATCGACTCCTCGATCGCCGTGAGGCCGGCCTCGGTGCCCGGGATCTTGATGAAGAGGTTGTCGCGCTCCGCCTTGGCGTGCAGGGCGACGGCCTCCTCGATCGTCGCTCCGGCGTCGTCGGCGATCAGCGGTGAGACCTCGAGCGAGCAGTAGCCGTCGACGCCGTCGGTGCGCTCGTGGACGCCCCTGAAGAGGTTGGTGGCGTCGCGCAGGTCGGCGAGCGCCAGCTCGAAGAAGATCCGCTCGGTGGGGGTCGCGCCGATTCCCTCCTCGGTTATGGCGCTGGCGCTGAGCTCGGCGATCTGCTCGTCGTAGGCGTCGCCGCCGGAGATCGCCTTGTCGAAGATCGTCGGGTTCGAGGTCAGGCCGGTGACCGAGAGCTCCTCGATGTAGCCCTGCAGGGTGCCGTCGGCCAGCATCGTGCGGGTGATGTTGTCGAGCCAGAGGCTCTGGCCCAGCTCGTGCAGTTTCGCGGTGGCCTTCACGGCTCTCCTTTCGTAGTCCTTCTCGGTCTTTTGGTTAGTGCACTTTTGCACTGTCGAGCACCGCGCGCGCCGCCTCGGCGACCCTGTCCGGGGTGAAGCCGAACTTGGTCTGCAGGTCCTTCAGCGGCGCCGAGCTGCCGAAGGTGTGCATGCCGATCTTGGCGCCGTCGGGACCGACGTAGCGGTCCCAGCCCAGGGTCGAGGCCTCCTCGACCGAGACCCGCGCCCGCACCGCCGGCGGCAGCACCTCGTCGCGGTAGGCCTCGTCCTGGCGGTCGAAGAGCTCGCAGCAGGGCATGCTGACCACGCGCGAGCGGACGCCCGTCGGCGCTCAGCTCCTCGTGAGCGGCAAGGGCCAGGCGCCACCTCGCTGCCGGTGGCGATCAGGATCAGCTCGGGTCGCCGCCCTCGGCGTCGGCGAGCACGTAGCCGCCGCGGCGCAGGCCCTCGGCCGATCCGTACTTGGAGCGATCGAAGACCGGCACGTTCTGGCGGGTGAGGATGAGCGCGACCGGCTGGTGGCGTGCGGTCGATCGCCGCCCGCCAGGCCTCGGCGACCTCGTTGGCGTCGGCGGGGCGGATCACGTCGAGGCCGGGGATCGCCCGCAGCGAGGCGAGCTGCTCGACCGGCTGGTGGGTCGGGCCGTCCTCGCCGAGGCCGATCGAGTCGTGGGTGAAGACGTGGATCACCGGCAGCTCCATCAGCGCCGAGAGGCGGATCGCCGGGCGGGCGTAGTCGGAGAAGGTGAGGTAGGTCGACCAGAGCGGGCGCAGCTTGGAGAGCGAGAGGCCGTTGGAGATCGCCGCCGACTCGTGCTCGCGGATGCCGAAGTGGAGCTGGCGGCCGTCGTAGGCGCCGGGCTCGAAATCGGCGGCGCCGTCGAACTTGAGCCGGACCGAGGTCGAGTCGGTGAGGTCGGCGGAGCCGGCGAGCAGCCAGGGCAGGCGCTCGCCGATCGCGTTCTCAACCTGCTGCGAGGCCTTGCGGGTGGCGATTCCCTTCTCGTCGGCGTCGAAGCTGGGAATGTCGGCGTCCCAGCCCTCCGGCAGCTCGCGCTTCTGCTGAGCCTCGATCTCGGCGGCAAGATCGGCGTTTTCGCCGCGCGTACTCGGCGAGCTTGGCCTCCCAGGCGGCACTCAGCTCGGCGCCGCGCTTGCCGATCCCCGCGGCGAAGTGCTCCCGGACTCCATCGGGGACGAGGAACTGGGCGTCCTCGGGCCAGCCGTAGGCGCGCTTGGTCTCACGCACCTCCTCCTCGCCGAGCGGCTCGCCGTGGGCGGCGGAGGTGTCGACCTTGTGCGGCGAGCCGTAGCCGATGTGGCTGTCGACGATGATCAGCGTCGGGCGCCCCTGCTCGCCCTTGAACTCCTCGAAGGCGGTGGCGATCAGGTCGGTGTCGTTGGCGTCGCCGACCCGGGTGACGTTCCAGCCGTAGCCCATGAAGCGGGCGGCGACGTCGTCGTCGTAGGCGAGCTGGGTCTTGCCGTCGATCGTGATCTGGTTGTTGTCGTAGATCCAGCAGAGGTTGTCGAGCTCGAGGTGGCCGGCGATCGAGGCCGCTTCGTTGGAGACGCCCTCCATCAGGCAGCCGTCGCCGGCGATCGCGTAGACGTCGAAGTCGAAGAGCTCGAAGCCGGGCCGGTTGTAGCGGGCGCCCTGCCACTTCGAGGCGATCGCCATGCCGACCGAGGTGGCGACGCCCTGGCCGAGCGGGCCGGTGGTCGTCTCGACGCCCGAGGTCCAGCGGTACTCGGGATGGCCGGGGGCGCGCGAGTCGAGCTGGCGGAAGCTCTCGATGTCGGCGAGCGAGACGGCGGGGTCGCCGACGACCTCGTAGTCGGGATCGACCGCCTTGACCCCCGCCAGGTGAAGCAGCGAGTAGAGCAGCATCGAGGCGTGGCCGGCGGAGAGCACGAAGCGGTCGCGGCCGGGCCAGATCGGATCAGCGGGGTCGAAGCGCAGGAAGCGCTGCCAGAGCGTGTAGGCGACCGGGGCCAGCGCCATCGGCGTTCCCGGGTGGCCGGAGTTGGCCTTCTGGATCGCGTCGATCGAGAGCGTCCGAATCGTGTTGATGCAGAGCTGGTCGAGGTCTCGGCTCACTGACTCGATCCTATTGCGGGGCCGATCCCGGTAGGGGTTCCACTTAACTTTTTCGGTGCAGGGGAACCTGCTGGCGCCTCAAGGTGGGCGCCGAAAAAGTACAAGACGCTCCACCCCTACCGGGATCGGCCTCTAGGGTTCGATTCGGGTCAGTGTGCCGTCGCCGTTGTTGGCTATCCAGACGGCGTCGGCGCCTACGGCGACGGCGCCGGGATCGGGACCGACGTCGATCGGGCCGCCGGTTGGTTCGGCGGTTGCGATGTCGATGCGGCTGACGCTGTCGTCGGCTGAGTTGGCTACCCAGACGGTTTCGGGGCCGGCGTCGATTCCGCCGGGGGAGCCGCCGACCTCGATCGGGTCGCCGAGGATCGTGTGCAGGGACGGATCGATCCGTGAAACCGTGCCGGAGCGGCTGTTGGCGACCCAGACGAGGCCGCCCGCCACGGTCACCCCCGCCGGGCCGCGGCCGGCGAGGATCGGCGCGTCCGCGACGGCGCTGCCGAGGTCGATGCGGCGGACGGCGCTGGTCGTCGCGCTGCTGACCCAAAGGCCACCGGCGCCGACGGCGAGTCGCAGCGGCGCCGAGTGGGGCACGATGCCGCGCTTGTAGACCGCGCCGCTGGTCGCATTGATCGCGACGACGCCGGCGCCGGCCTCGTCGGCCACCCAAACCCGCCCGCCGCCGACGGCAATCGCGCCGGGCCGGCCGCCGACGTCGATCCTCTCCTGCACCCGGCGGCTGGATGGATCGATGCGCAACACCCGGCCGGTCGGCGGGCTCGAGACCCAAACCGAGCCCTCGCCGATCGCCACCCCGGAGACACCGGTGCCGAGACGCAGGGGAGCGCCGGCTACTTCCAGGGTCTGTGGGTCGATCTTCGAAAGCGTCCCGTCTGGGGCGCTGGTCGCCCAGACTTCGCCATCGCCGGCGCCGACTCGCAGTGGGCCTTTGCCCACGGCGATCGGGGCCGAGACCGAGACGCCGTCGCCACCAAGCAGAGTCAGCGCCAGCACGGCTGCGCCGGCGGCCAGCGCGAGCGCCGCGCCCAGCCATTGCACCCGCTTGGATCCCAGCCGCCAGCGCGAGGCGGCCGGGCGTTCGATGCGAATCGTCGGCTGATCCCCACTGGCCGAGAGCACCCGCGTCGCCGCCGGGGTCGCGCCCTCGCGCTCAGCCGCTGCCGCGATCAGCTCTCCGGCAGTGCGATAGCGATCGGCGGGGTCCTTGGCAACCGCCCGCTCGATCACCGCGTCGATCCCCCGCGGCAGCTCCGGCTCGGTGTCGGAGTCCTTGCGCGCGTAGGGCACGACCCCGGTCAGGGCCTCGTAGAGGACGCAGCCGAGCGAGTAGACGTCGGCGGCGGGGTCGACCCTCTCGCCGCGCCACTGCTCGGGCGCCATGTACTCGACCGTGCCGACGATCGAGGCGCCGCTGCCGGCGCCGGTGTCTGCGAACGCCTTGGCGAGGCCGAAGTCCGAGAGGTAGGCGCGGTCGCCTTCGACCAGGATGTTGTGCGGCTTGACGTCGCGGTGGACGATGCCGGCGGCGTGGGCGGCGTCAAGCGCGTCGGCGATCTGGCCCAGCAGCGCGATCGCGCGGTCCGGCGCCAGCGGCCCCTCGCGCTTGATCAGCTTGCGCAGGTCGCCGCCCTCGACCAGGCGCATGGCGACGATCAGCTCGCCCTCCTCCTCGCGGGCGTCGTAGACGGGCACGACGCTGGGGTGATCGAGGCTCGCGGCGAGCTGCGACTCGCGCAGGAAGCGCTCGCGAAAGCCCTCCTTGTCGGCGAGCTCGTGGGCGATCACCTTGAGCGCGACCGGGCGTTCGAGCGCCAGTTGGGTCGCCCGGTAGACGACGCCCATGCCGCCGCGGGCGATCAGGGAATCGATCCGGTAGCCGGCGAGCGTGGAGCCGATGGAAGGTTCTCCCACGCGGCGGTTATACCGGCGCAAAACGACGAAGGGCCCCCTCCGTCCCGGCAGGGGGCCCTTCGAGCTGGAGCCAGGGGAGTCCTAACGCCGCACTGGCTGCCAGGCGATCACGGGTCCGATCGTCGCCGCTACGGCGCCGCTGGTGTAGCTGCCAGCGGCGACGTAGGTGCGATGGCCCGTGGCGACGTCGATCACCGAGAGCGCCTCTTCTTCATCGGTCGCGGTGAAAGCCGCGACCTGGCGCCCGTCGGAGGAGAAGACCGCGTTGGTCTTGGCCTGGTCGGGGAGTTCGGCGAGCTTGCGGCCCTTGCCGCCAAGCTGCTTCACCCAGAGGCCCTGATCCCGCCGGAAGAGCAGGGTGTGACCGTTTGCCGTGGCGTCTTCGACGTAGGCGGAGCCGACGCCGGCAATCAGGTTGCGGGCTTTCTTGCCGTCGCTGCCCATCGTGAAGATGTCAGCGAAGGCGCTCGGCCCTTCGCTGCTCTCGCCGCGGCTGAAGACGATCGTCTCGCCGAGGTCAGCGGGGAGCGAAATCGTCCCGGCCGGTGCGGGTGAGCCGGACCAGCCTGCCCCCGACGGCCGCACCGAGTAGATGTCGTCGGCGGTGCCGCCGCTGGTCAGGGCGACGCTGCGGACGAAGGCGATGCTGCGCCCGTCGGGAGAGAAGGACGCTTCGTGCTCGTCGGCGGCGGAGGCGGCGAGCCGATGCAGGCCGGCGCCGCCGGGCTTGACCGTGTAGAGGTCACGCGGCTGGTCGGCCGCGGCGCGACGCTCGAAGACGACGAACTTGCCGCTGGGAGAGACGATCGGGCGCGAATCGAGCTCGGCGCCGCTGGTCAGGCGTCGCTGCCCCGAGCCGTCCGCCCGCATCGCGTAGATGTCACCGCCCCGGGAGAAGGCGATCTTGGTGCCGTCGGCGGAGAAGGACGGTTCGGAGTCAGTCGGATCTTCGGTCAGCTGGTTGAGATGGTGATCGCGCACCGCGTAGAGACCGCCAACGGGCGCTTTCGGCTCGGTTTTTTTGCCTTCGACTTCGGCGCCACCTTTGTCCACGGTGACCATCGAGTAGACGATCGCGCCGGTTTTCGCGGGCGCGGCCGTTGCCGTTGCGGGAACTGCGGTCGCAAGGGCGATCAGGAACGCGGCGATGAGCTTTGGGTTGAACATTGGACTCCCCTTTTGAGTGGGTTGCATTTGCACAACCGATGCTCGGGCTCGGGGCCGTGCACGAAAACGACAGCCCCGTCTCCGGTCGAGCCACGTCTGACCCGGTCCGGGCCATCCCCAGGCGTGGGGCGCCCTCTCGAACTGGCGGATACTCAAAAGACCGCCCCAATTGGGGCGGTCTTTGTCAGGGCGAGAGGGTGCCCCACGCCTGGGGCTAAAACACGGCAGGGTCAGCGATCGAGGCCCAGCTCTATTACTCGGGCGGCGATCAGGCGCGGGCGGTCTCGCCCGGCGTCACCGGAGACGTCGAGCTTGGCGGCGAGGGCGTCGAGGCGGCGCTGGGCGGTGCGCTCGCTGACGTGCAGCGCCTCGGCGAGCTCGGCGCGGGTGGCGGGACGGCCGGCAAAGGCGCCCTCGCTGCGATAGGGGGCGGCCAGGGCGGCAGCGGTCGCCCGCTCCTCTTCGGTCAGCGCGACGGCGGGGGCCGCCGCGGGCACCGTCCCCCCTGCCCTGCCGGGGATCGGATCGGACACTTCGAGCCGGTGAGCGCCGATCAACAGCGTGTCGCCGTCGCGCAGCCGCCGCGGCCGGTCCAGCGGCTCGCCGTTGAGGGCGGTGCCGTTGCTGCTGTCGAGGTCGGTCGCCATCAACACTCCGCCGCGGTTTTCGATCTCGAGGTGATTCCAGGAGACCGCCTCGTCATCGATGTAGACGTCGGCCTCGGGGTCGCGGCCAACGACGGTGCGCTCGGCCGCGAGCGCCACCGAGCGCGGCTCGCCGCCCGCTCCCGTCAACCAGATCCGCGCGTCCATAAGCCGCGAGCATAGATCCATCAACGCGAATCAAGTTGTAGAGGAAATAGCCCTGAAACTTGATTCGCGTGGTCGGGGGGCGTGGGTAGAGTGGCGGCCGTGAGCGCCGCTGACGCCGAGAAGCGCATTGCAGCCGAAGCCGCCGCGGAGCTGGTCGAGGACGGGATGACAGTCGGGCTGGGCACGGGTTCGACCGTTGCCCACCTGCTGCCGGCGCTTGCCGCTCGCGGCGTCGAGGGGATCCGCTGCGTCGCCACCTCGGTGGCGACCGAGGAGCAGGCGCGCGGGCTGGGAATCCCGGTCGAGGAGTTCAGCCGGCTGGAGCGGCTCGACATCGCGATCGACGGCACCGACCAGGTGACGCCCGACGGCTGGCTGATCAAGGGTGGCGGCGGCGCCCACCTGCGCGAGAAGATCGTTGCCGCGGCCGCCGAGCGCTTCGTCGTCATCGCCGATTCGAGCAAGCCGGTCGAAGCGCTGACCGGGCCGGTGCCGCTGGAGCTCTTTGCCTTCGGCCTGCGCTCGACCCTCGCCCGGCTCGGCGCCGAGGTTGAGCTGCGCGACGTGCCGCCCAGCCCCGACGCGGGCCTGATCGCCGACTACGGCGGTGAGATCGGTGGTCCTGCCGCCCTCGCCGCCCGCCTCGAGGCCGACCCCGGCGTCGCCGCCCACGGCCTCTTCCCGCCGGATATGGTCAGCGAGGTGCTGGTGGGGGCCAATGGCACCGTCGACCGCTTGACGCTGACCTGACTCAAAGGAGACCCGCATGAGTGACTTCACCGGACTGGCGATCGCCGGCCGCATCGCCACCCCGACCGACTCCGACTGGGACGAGGCGCGCCTTGCCTGGAACCTGGCCGCCGACCAGCGCCCCGAGGCGGTCGCTTTCGTCGAGAGCGCCGACGACGTCGCCAAGGTCGTCGGCTTCGCCAGCGAGAACGATCTCAAGGTCGCCGGTCAGGGCACCGGACACGGCGCCGTCGCCCTCGCCCCGCTCGACGAGACGATCCTGGTCAAGACCGAGCGGATGAGGGGAATCGAGATCGACGCCGAGGCGCGGACCGCCCGGGTCGAGGCGGGCGCCCTGGTCCTCGAGCTGAGCGAGGCCGCGCAGGCGCGCGGGCTGAGCTCGATGCCGGGATCGGCGCCCGACGTCGGCGTGATCGGCTACACGCTCGGCGGCGGCCTCAGCTGGCTGGGACGGCGCTATGGCTTCGCCTGCAACCGGGTGCGGGCGATCGAGCTGGTCAGCGCCGACGGCGAGGCACGGACCGTCGACGCCGAGAACGACCCCGACCTCTTCTGGGCGCTGCGCGGCGGCGGGGGCGGCTACGCGATCGTCACCGCACTGCACCTCGACCTTGTCCCGATCGGCGACATCTACGCCGGCGCCCTGCTCTTCCCGGCCGCGGTCGGCGCCGACGCAGTCCGCCTCTATCGCGACTGGGCCGCCGGCGTCTCCGACGACGTCACCTCGATCGTTCGCTTCCTGCGCCCGCCGCCGGTGCCCGACGTGCCGGAGGAGCTGCGCAACGTGCCGCTGCTGACGATCGACGCGGCCTGCCTCGGCGACCAGGCCAGCGGCGAGGCGACGATCGCGCCGCTGCTGGAGATCGGCGAGCCGATCATGAGCACCTTTGGCCAGATCCCCGCCGAGGGCCTCTGCCGGATCCACATGGACCCCGAGCAGCCGGTGCCGGGGCTCGGCAACCACCAGGTGATCCGCGAGCTGCCGGACGAGGCGATCGACGCCTTCACCGGGCTCGCCGGCCCCGACTCGGGCACGCCGCTGCTGCTGACGGAGCTGCGCCAGCTGGGCGGGGCGCTCGGCCGCCCCGATCCCGATGGCGGCGCCCTCTCCCACATCGACGCGGAGTTCGCCATGTTTGGCGTCGGCCTGCCGATGACACCGGAGCTGGGCCAGGCGATCGAGGGCCGCCTCGACCTCTTCAAGGAGACGATGGCTCCCTGGGCCGCGGACGGCGGCTACTACAACTTCGCCGAGCGCCCCTGCGACGCCGACGCGATCCTGCCGCCCGACGTCTGCGCCCGGCTTGGCGAGGTCAAGCGCAAGTGGGACCCCAACGGCATGATCGTCGCCAACCACGCGGTGGCGGCGCCGATTTGAGGGCAACATTCCGATAGTGGTACATTTTAACCACTATGGCATTCGTTGTTCAAGCTCGAAAAGGCAGCTACGAGGTCAGGGAGTCTCGAAGCACTCCCAAGGGACCACGAAGCCAGACCCTGGTCGCATTTCGCGAGCTGACTGACGACATCATCGAAAAGGCGAGGACGAAGGCGACCAACCCGCCAACAGCCGAGGAGCTGCGGCGTTCAGCGCGACGGGTCGGTGCGCCCGTCGCCCGACCGCCAATCGAGCAGGCCGCACGAGAGCTGATCGCAGAACTTGCCCGTGGCCGACGGTTGGATCCCACCCAGCGACAGATCCTGCTCGAAATGCTCCAAAGGGGTTATCGGGATGAGGCGGATGCCTCACCCGCAAACGAGGCCGCGCGTTCAGTTGCAATATGGATGGCTGCCACGCCCGAGGATCGAGGACGAGCGCTTGTCGATCTCCTTCTGCTCGCCGATGCGCTCCCGGCAGGGGGGCGCAAGGGAAAGCCCCTCCGCTTTCCTCGGCTTGACTCCACTGGCTCGTGAACGAGCTGGAGCAACCCCAACTCAGCGGCGAGCCGTCGCTGCCCGACAAGGTCATCGTGATCCATGAAGCACTCACCGATGCGAGGCTCCCCTATGCCCTTGGCGGCGCTCTGGCCCTCGCGTACTACGCCGACCCGCGCGCGACGATCGATATCGACGTCAATGTCTTCGTCCCAACCGAGCGATGGCGGAATGTCGTCGAAGAGCTTGCAGCGCTTGGCGTTGACTCGACCAATCTCGATCCGGCTGCCTTGGAGCGGGATGGGCAGTGCCGACTCTGGTGGGGCAACAATGCCGTTGATCTCTTCTTCGCCTACGACCCAATCCACGACGAGATGCGCAAAGAATCACGCCGAGTCCCGTTTGCCGGCATCACGGTCTCCATCCTTGGGCCAGAGCATCTAGCCATCTGCAAGGCAATGTTCGATCGCCGCAAGGACTGGATCGACATCGAGCAAATGCTGATCGCCACCGATGACCTCAACGTCTCCGCGATAGAACGATGGTTGACGCGCATGGTCGGCGAGAAGGATCAGCGCTTGCAGCGCTTCAGAGACCTCCTGCCGAGCCCGCCGGCAAGCTAGTCGGCGGCGGCGCGCGCTGCCTCAACCGCCGCGGCGAAGGCTTCTGCCTCCGCCTGGCGCTCGAGCGGGATCCAGATGTTGGTGATCACGGCGCCGAAGCCGATGCGGACCCGCTCCTCGTTGGCGCCGAAGAGCTTCTTCTTGTCGTCGCGGACGATCTTCGCCGGCTCCAAATTGGCGAGCGGGACCCGGTTCTGCTCGGCGCCCCAGCGCAGGATCTGGAGGTTGGCGCCATCGAGGGCCAAGGCGCGGTCGTCGAGGCCTTCCAGCATCGCCATCGACCGATCCTAGCCGGCAGCAGGCGGCGTCGGCGGACTACTGGCCGGCGGTTGGAGCGGCGGCTTCGTCGGCGACAACGGTCATCTTCGCGTTCTCGACCCGGCCGGCGGGGATCGAGGTGTCGCCGGCCATCAGCTTGACCAGGGCCTCGACCTTGTCGGGGCCGGTGACGAGCCAGACGATCTCGCGGGCCGTGGCGAGGGCCGGATAGGTGAGGGTCATGCGGTGGTGACCCTGATAGGCGGTCTCGGTCAGGGCGACGCGACGGTCGCTCACCTCGAGCACTGGGTCACCCGGGACCAGCGAGGCGGTGTGGCCGTCCGGGCCGAGGCCCAGATGAACGCAGTCGAGCGGGTCCGGGAGGGTGTTTTCGTAGTCGTGGGCGGCGGCCTCGAGGTTGCGCTGGGTCACCGGCATCGGCCGCAGCATCGCCTGGTGGTCCATCGAGAGGCCGAGGACCATGTGGGTGAGGTTGCGGTCCTCGCTGCCGGGCGAGGCGATCCGCTCGTCGACCTGGAAGAGCTCGGCTTTCGGCCACGGCATCGACTCTTCTTCGCCGAGGATCGCCAGCATCGCCCAGGGGGAGCGACCGCCGCTCATCGCCAGCGAGAACATGTTGCGCTCGGCAACCGCGGCGGCGCCGATCGCGGCGATCAGCTCGGCGGCACGCCGCGCCGCCGCCTTTTCGTCGGCGACGACCTCGAGATCGATGCTCACCGACCGGCCCCCGCCTACTGCGACGGCTTCTCGTCGTGGCCGCCGAACTGCTTGCGCATCGCCGAGAGGACCTTGTCGGCGAAGTCATCGAGCCCGCGGGAAGCGAAGCGCTCGTAGAGGGCGGTGGTGAGGACCGGGGCCGGCACGCCCTCGTCGATCGCGGCGATCGAGGTCCAGCGCCCCTCGCCCGAGTCCGAGACGCGGCCGGCGAAATCGGAGAGATCGGGTGATTCCTGCATCGACGCCGCGGTCAGGTCGAGCAGCCAGGAGCCGATCACGCTGCCGCGGCGCCAGACCTCGGCCACCTCGGGCAGGTCGAGGTCGTACTGGTAGTACTCGGGCTGCTCCATCGGCGCGGTCTCGGCGTCGGCCTCGCGCTGCACCTTGCCGGCGTTGGCGTTCTTGAGGATGTTGAGGCCCTCGGCGTAGGCGGCCATGACGCCGTACTCGATGCCGTTGTGGACCATCTTGACGAAGTGCCCGGCGCCGTTTGGCCCACAGTGCAGGTAGCCGTTCTCGGCGGCGTTGGGGTCGCCGCTGCGGCCGGGCGTGCGCTCCGCCGAGTCGACGCCCGGCGCCAGCGAGGCAAAGATGGAATCAAGCCGCTCGACGGCGCTGTCGGGCCCGCCGATCATCAGGCAGTAACCGCGATCGAGGCCGAAGACGCCGCCGCTGGTGCCGCAGTCGACGTAGTCGATCCCCCTCTCGCCGACGATGCCGGCACGGCGGATGTCGTCGCGGTAGTAGGAGTTGCCACCGTCGATGATCGCGTCGCCGGAGTCGAGCACGGCGGCGACGTCCTCGACCGTCTTCTCGGTGATCTCGCCCGCCGGCACCATCACCCAGACCGAGCGCGGCGCGCTCAGCTTCGAGGCCAGATCCGCCAGCGAGGAGGCGCCCTCAGCGCCCTCCCCGGCCAGCTCGGCAACGGCGTCGGGGTTGACGTCGTAGGCGACGATGCGATGGCCGTCGCGCATCAGCCGTCGCGCCATGTTGGCGCCCATGCGACCGAGTCCGACCATTCCCAGCTCCATCGCCTAAGCCTATGCAAGCCGGGTGACGTTTGGCCACCTGGCCAACGGATAGCCTGCGGACGATGGCCAAGGTCGACGCCCACAGTCACCACCAGGCAGCCGATGTCCTGACGATCTTCGGGATCACCGGCGACCTGGCGAAGAAGATGACCTTCCGGGCGCTCTACCGGCTCGAGGCCGGCGGCAAGCTCGACTGCCCGATCGTCGGCGTCGCGATCGACGACTGGACCGTCGAGCAGCTGCGCCAGCACGCCCACGACTCGATCGCCGCCACGGTCAAGGACCACGACGAGGAGGTCTTCACCCGCCTCGCCGCCCGGCTCAGCTACGTCCAGGGCGACTACGCCGACGCCGCCACCTTCGAGCGGGTCGGCGAGGCAATCGGCAAGGCGAAGCGCCCGGTCTTCTACTTGGAGATCCCGCCCTCGCTGTTTGCGACCGTGGTCCACAGGCTCGGCAACGCCGGCCTCACCGAGAACGCCCACGTCGTGATCGAGAAGCCCTTCGGCCACGACCTCGAGTCGGCGCGGGCGCTCAACGCCGACCTCTGCGCGGTCCTCGACGAGCAGCAGATCCTGCGCATCGACCATTACCTCGGCAAGGAGCCGGTGATGGACATCACCTACCTGCGCTTCGCCAACTCGGTGCTGGAGCCGGTCTGGAACCGCGAGCACGTCTCCTACGTGCAGATGACGATTGCCGAGGACTTCGGCGTCGACGACCGCGGCCGCTTCTACGACGCGGTCGGGGCGATGCGCGACGTGATCCAGAACCACGCCCTGCAGGTGCTGGCGCTGGTCGCGATGGGACCGCCCACGGGCAACCACCACGACTCGATCCGCGACAAGAAGCTGGAACTGTTCAAGGCGACGCGGACGGCGGACCCGCAGCGCTACGTGCGCGGCCAGTACGACGGCTTCCTCGGGGTTCCCGACGTGGCGCCGGACTCGACCACGGAGACCTTCGCCGCGGTCGAGCTGGCGATCGACAACTGGCGCTGGAGCGGCGTTCCCTTCTTCATCCGCGCCGGCAAGTGCCTGCCGGTCAAGTCCAGCGAGGTGAGCGTCGTCTTCAAGAAGCCGCCGCCGCTCGGGGTCGGGCCGGGCAAACGGCCGGAAGCCAACCGGATGACGGTGCGGATCGAGCCGGAACCGGGAACGCGCATGCGCCTCTTCGCCAAGCGGGCCGGAGAAGAGGCCTTCGAGCCGGCCGACCTCGAGGTGCTCTTCGAGAAGGTCCCGGGCGAGGACCCGGAGCCCTACGAGCGGCTGCTCGGCGACGCGATCGCCGGGCGCCACCAACTCTTCACCCGCCAGGACGCGGTCGAGGAGACCTGGCGCATCGTGCAGCCGCTGCTCGACCAACCGGGGCCGGTGCACAGCTACGAGCCGGGCACCTGGGGCCCGCCCGAGGCCGACAAGCTGACCCGTGGCGTCGCCCAGTGGCACGAGCCCTGGCTGCCCTAGCGCCGACGGGCCGATCTCCCTCCATATAGGGGTATTTCAGGCCCGTCTGCGGGGATGCTTCAGGCCCGTCGGCGCCCGGTCTTTGCCGCCTTGCTAAATTTGGCAGCCCTAATTAGGGCGACCTAACGCGCATGATGGACTCCAGACGACACGGCAAGGGTGGCGCGGGCGGATGATTCCGACCCTGGTCATCGCGCTGCGCGAGGGGGTCGAGGCCTCGCTGATCGTCGGCATCATCGCCGCCTTCCTGGTCAAGGAGGGGCGCCGCGATGCCCTGCGCCAGATGTGGATCGGGGTGGCGATCGCCGTCGCCCTCTGCATCACCATCGCCGTGATCCTGCGCCAGGTCGGCGAGGAGCTGCCCCAGCGCGAGCAGGAGGGCCTGGAGACGGTGATCGGCCTGATCGCCGTCTCCGCCGTCACCTACATGATCGTCTGGATGCGGCGCAACGCGCGGGGGATCAAAAAAGTGCTCGAAGGCAACGCCGCCAGCGCCCTCGCCAGCGGCTCGACCATCGCCCTGGTCGCGATGGCCTTCCTCGCCGTGCTGCGCGAGGGCTTTGAGACCTCGGTCTTCCTGCTCGCCGCCTTCCAGGACGCCAGCGACACGACGGCCGCCGGGATCGGCGCCGTGGTCGGGCTGGCGCTGGCGATCATCATCGGCCTCGGCATCTACCGCGGCGGCGTCAGCCTCAACCTCACCCGCTTCTTCAAGTTCACCGGCCTGATCCTCGTCTTCGTCGCCGCCGGCCTGCTCTCGACCTCCCTGCACACCGCGCACGAGGCCGGCTGGTTCAACGACCTGCAGGGCCAGGCGCTCGACCTCACCTGGCTGGTCCAGCCGGGCACGGTGACCGGCTCGCTGCTGACCGGGATGCTGGGCCTGCAGCCGACGCCGACGGTCGGCGAGGCGCTGATCTACCTGCTCTACGCGGTGCCGATGGCGCTCTACGTCCTCTGGCCCGACCGGCTGCGCCCGCGCCGCCGGGCTCCGGCACGGGCCAGCGGCGCCCCCGCCGAGAGCCCCGCGTGACCCCGACTCGAGCCTTGCCATGGCAGAGCTGACCCGACGGCGCCTGCTGGCCTCCGCGGGGGCCGGAGCGGCGGGCATCGGCCTCGGCGGCGTCGGCGGCTACCTGATCGGGCAGGAGACGGCCGAGGCCAGCGACGGCACCGGCTCGGTCCCCTTCTACGGCGAGCACCAGGCGGGCATCGCCACGCCGGCCCAGGACCGCCTCCACTTCGCCGCCTTCGACCTGGTCAGCGAGGACCGCGCCGAGCTGCGTGAGCTGCTGCGCGAGTGGTCGCGGGCGGCGGCCGAGATGACCGCGGGCGACATGGTCGGCGACGCCAACAGCGTCCAGCTGGCGCCTCCCGACGACACCGGTGAGACCGTTGGCCTGCTCCCCTCGCGCCTCACGGTCACCTTTGGCCTCGGGCCCAGCCTTTTCGAAAAGGGGGGCCTCGGCCTGCAGGGCAGCCGGCCGGCGGCGCTGGCCGCGATCCCGCCGCTTCCGGCCGACGAGCTCAACGAGGGCGAAAGCGGTGGCGACATCTGCGTGCAAGCCTGCTCCGACGACCCGCAGGTCGCCTTCCACGCGGTCCGCAACCTGGCCCGGATCGGCCGCGGCACGGTGGTGATGCGCTGGTCGCAGCTCGGCTTCGGCCGCACCGCCAGCACCAGCCGCAGCCAGGAGACGCCGCGCAACCTGATGGGCTTCAAGGACGGCACCGCCAACATCAAGGCCGAGGACACCGAGGCGATGGATCGCCACGTCTGGGTCGGGCGCGAAGGGCCACCGTGGATGCGGGGAGGCAGCTACCTGGTCAGCCGCCGCATCCGCATGCTGCTGGAGATCTGGGACCGCTCGGCGCTCGCCGATCAGGAGGAAACGATCGGCCGCGACAAGTACGCCGGCGCCCCCCTCGGCGGCAGCGACGAGTTCGAGCCGCTCGACCTGGAAGCCGAGAAGAACGGCAAGCCGACGATCCCGGTCGACGCCCACGTGCGGCTCGCCTCGGCTTCGGCCAACGGCGGCGAGCGGATCCTGCGCCGCGGCTACTCCTTCACCGACGGCGTCGACGAGAGCCTCGGCGAGCTCGAAGCCGGCCTCTTCTTCATCTGCTTCCAGCGCGACCCGCAGCGCCAGTTCGTCGCGATCCAGCGCCGGCTCGGCTCCAGCGACGCGCTCAACGAGTACATCAAGCACGTCGGCAGCGCCGTCTTCGCCGTGCCCCCCGGCGCCCGCAGCGGCGGCTACGTCGGCGAAACGCTGCTCAGCTAGCGCCTTTCCTATTCCGACTTCATCTATCGGTTTTTGTTAGGGTGCCCTAACTTTTCGTCCGAACCCAAGAAGGAGCTCCCTCAGTGAATCGATTCCCCGTCCGCCTCTCGCTGACCGCTGCGGTTATCGGCTTGGTCGCCCTGCTAGCCGCCGGTTGCGGCTCCAGCAGCGACGCGCCGAAGGGCGCCAAGAAGATGTCCTTCCAACTGACCGACGCGGGCTGCGTGCCGAACCAGGCGAAGGCGCCGGCGGGGCCGATCACCTTCGAAGTCGAAAACGCCGGCACCAGCGCGGTGACCGAGTTCGAGGTGCTCGACGGCGACACGATCCTGGGCGAGAAGGAGAACCTCTCCGACGGCCTCAGCGGCAGCTTCTCGCTGACCTTGGAGGCGGGCGAATACACCCTCTACTGCCCGGGCGGCTCGGATGAGAAGGGCACGCTGACCGTCAGCGGCGAGCTCCAGGCCGAGAACAGCCCCCAGGTCGATGCGGCGATCGCCCAGTACCGCAAATACCTCGAGCAAAACACCGACGAGCTGGTCAGCGCCACGGAGCCATTCGTCGTCGCGGTCGAAAGCGGCGAAGTCGACGAGGCGAAGACGCTCTACGCCGCCGCCCGCATCCCCTATGAGCGGATCGAGCCGGTGGCCGAGTCCTTCGGCGACCTCGACCCGCGCATCGACGCTCGCGAAAACGACGTTCCGGCCAACGAATTCGGCGGCTTTCACCGGATCGAGAAGGCGCTTTGGGTCGAAAACACGACCGACGGCATGAAGCCGGTTGCCGCGGAGCTCCTGGCCGACGTCGAAGAGCTCGCCGCCGAGGTAAAGACCGTCGAGCTGCAGGCGGTGCAGATCGCCAACGGCGCCAACGAGCTGCTCGGCGAGGTCTCGGCCTCGAAGATCACCGGCGAGGAGGAGCGCTACTCGCACATCGACCTGGTCGATTTCGAGGCCAACGTTGAAGGCGCCGAGGCTGCCTTCGAAGCGGTCGAGCCGCTGCTCTCCGAGGTGGACCCGAAGCTGGCGAAGGAAATCGAAGCGAGCTTCGAAGACGTCTACGCCTCGCTCGAGCCCTACCGGCGCGGCAACGGCTTCGTCTCCTACACCGAGCTGAGCAAGGCCGACACGCGCAAGCTGGCGCAGGAAATAGACGCGCTCGCCGAGGAGCTCTCTCAGGTCCCCGCTCAGATTGTGGGCGGCTAGGCCAGGCGCGGGACCAGGTCGCTGGCCGGGGGTCCTGCCGTGGAGATGGGGTCTTCGTCCTCGCAAGCTGCGGGCGAGGACCCCAGATCTCCCGCCACCCGCCGGAGGAGCGCATAGCCTGGACACCGTGACCGCCCAAGCCGAAGCGATGACACTGCCGATGCAGAACCGCGCTGATGAGCTGCTTGGGAAGCTTGGGTTCACGAGCTGGCGGGCGGGACAGCGCGAGGCCGTCGAGGCAGCCTTGGCAGGTCGCGACTCCTTGATCGTGATGCCGACCGGCGGCGGCAAGAGCCTCTGCTACCAACTGCCGGGGCTGGCGACAGAGGAGCTGACGATCGTGGTCAGCCCGCTGATCGCCCTGATGAACGACCAGTGGCGGCGGCTGACCGCGGCCGGGCACCCGGTGGCGATGATCTCCTCGGGGATGAGCGCCGAAGCCGCCCGGGCTGCCCTCGGCCAGGTCCGCAGCGGCGCGGCGCGCATCGTCTACTGCTCGCCGGAGCGCTTCGCCTCCAACGTCTTCCTCGACGCGCTGGCGCAGCGGCAAATCGACCTGCTCGCGGTCGACGAGGCGCACTGCGTCTCGGAGTGGGGCCACGACTTCCGCCCCGATTACCTGCGCCTGCCCGAGATCGCCGAGCGGCTGGGGCGGCCGACGATCATGGCCTGCACGGCGACGGCGACGACGGCCGTGGCGGCGGAGATCGTCGCCCGCTTCGGCCTGCGTGAGCCGCTGCAGGTGCGCTCGGGCTTCGACCGTCCCAACCTCTCCTTCGACGTCGTGCGGCTGGAGGGCACGGGCTCCAAGGCGCGGCGCATGGCGCTGCTCGAAGTCGGCCTCGCCGACCCCGAGAACCGACCGGCGATCGTCTACTGCGGCACCCGGCGCGACACCGACGAGGTGGCGCAGGCGCTGCGCGACGGCGGCCTGCGGGCGCTCGGCTACCACGCCGGCATCGAGGCCGAGGACCGCACCGACATCCAGCGCCGCTTCATGGCCGGCGAGGCCGAAGTGATCGTCGCCACCAACGCCTTCGGCATGGGGGTCGACAAGGCCAACGTGCGCTCGGTCTGGCACATGGCGATCCCAACCAGCCTCGAGGCCTACTACCAGGAGGCCGGCCGCGGCGGCCGCGACGGCCTGCCCGCCAAGGCGGTGCTGCTGGCGATGAAGGCCGACCTCGGCCGCCTGGTCCGCTTCAACCAGCAACGCGAAAACAACCCCGACCTGGCGATCGCCCACGAGCGCGGCTGGCGCGACTTCCGCACGATCAAGTCCTTCATCTACTCGGACAACTGCCGCCGCCGCAGCGTCCTCGACCACTTCAGCGACGGCGCCGCGGGGCAGCCGCTGGGCCGCTGCTGCGACGTCTGCGACCCGGAGAGCTGGCTCCCCGACCCCGAGACGATCGCGATCCGGCGGCCAAGCCGAGCCAAGTCTGCGGCGGCCCCGCCACCGGAGCTCTCCGAGGCTGACGGGCCCCTCTTCGATCAGCTCAAGGCCTGGCGGCTGAGGGTGGCGGACGGCAAACCCGCCTTCACCATCGCCCACAACACGACCCTGGCGGCAATCGCCGCCAGCCGCCCGAGCGACGAGACGAGCCTCGGCGCGATCCGCGGCGTCGGCCCCAGCTTCATCGCCAAGTTTGCCCCCGAGGTGCTCGAGATCGTCAGGAGCGGCGGCGCAGGGTAGTGACGGTGGTGCTCCGGCGGATCGATCGCCGGGGGCGGGTGTTGTATTCCCACACGATCCCCCCGCTGGCGGGCCGGAGTCAACGACACCTCCGATTTCCGGCCCTCTGGCGGGGAGGGACGTGCGCCTCGGCGGTCGAATGAGGCTCGGATGCGAACGATTCGGCAAAAGTGGATCGGCTGGGCGGCGCTGGCCGCGGCGGCGCTCTGCCTTGCCGGGGCGAGCGCGGCCCGGGCCGACGCGCTCCTGCCCCGCGGCGACAGGGTCTTCTTCGGCGTCAGCGACACCGGTGACTCGGCCGACTTCGGCCACTTCAGCACGGCGCTGAGCAAGCACCCGGCGCTGATCGAGAGCTTTCGCACCTGGGGCTCTGACTTCCCCGAGTCGATTGAACGCTGGCAGGCAGCGCGGGCGCGGCCGGTCCTCCACATCACCACCGCCGACAACAGCGACGGGCACGAGCTGATCGACCCGCGGTCGATCGCCCAGGGCTACGGCGACGAATACCTGCTGCGCCTCAACAGGCTGTTCTGGGCGAAGAAAATGCCCGCCTACGTGCGGCCGCTGGGCGAGCCCAACCGCTGCCTCAACGTCTACGCCTCCTACGACTGCGGCGGCGCGGCGCGCGATGCCGCCCACAGGCCGCGCTGGTACCGGCTCGCCTTCCGCCGCATCTTCGTGCTGCTGCACGGCGGCGGCAAGCGCGACCAGATCGACGCCCGCCTGGCGAAGGCCGGGCTGCCGCCATTGCAGGTGCAGGCGAAGGGCCTGCCGGCAGCGCCGATCGCGGTGATCTGGAGCACCCTGCCGGCCGGCTCGCCCACCGTCCCCCAGAACCGGCCCAAGCATTTCTACCCCGGCGACGAATACGTCGACTGGGTCGGCACCGATTTCTACTCCGACAACCAGGACTGGAAGGCGCTGACCGGCCTCTACAACCGCTTCTCGTCCAAGCCGTTCTCGATTCCCGAGTTCGGCGTCTCCAGCGGCGACGATCCCGCCTACATGAAGCGGCTGCTGATCTGGGTGCAGCGCCACCGGCGCTGCAAGATGCTCGTCTACTACCAGGACTTCGGCTCGACCAGCGCCTACCGGATCCAGAACTACCCGGCGAGCCTTGGGGTGCTGAGCCGCAAGCTGCACTCGCCGATCTTCCCGTCCTTCGCGCCCAACCCGCCGCTGGCGCCACCGCCCCCGCCCGGCGGAGTCGCGCCCGGCGGAATCTGAGCACCGCAGCCCAACTCGGTGCTCAGCCAACGCTGAGCGGTTGTTGGCTGGTCAGCCAGGTGATGTTAGGGTCGGCGCGGGAGAAATCGACGAGGAGGGAATACCGATGGCCGTCCTGGCGCCTGCTGCGTTCAGCGAGACCCAGCGCGCGACGCTGACAGCGTTGTGCGAGACCTACGTCCCGTCGGTGGAGGTCGACAGCGGCGACCCGCTCGAGCGCCAGTTCATGGCGCGCTCGGCGGCCGACCTCGGGGTGGCCGCCCAGATCGAGGCAATGCTCGCCGAGGCGCTGCTGCCGGAGGAGCTCGCCCTGGTTGCCGCGCTGCTCGACGGGCTCGCGGCGCAGGACTTCGCCAACCTGCCGGTCGAGGCCCGCACCGCGGTCGTCCACGGCTTCCGCGACGCCGCGCCCGAGGCCAAGCTGGGACTCGATCGGCTCAAGGGCCTCACCTTCCTCTTCTTCTACGCCCTTCCCGACGAGCGGGGAAGCAACCCGAACTGGGAGGCGATCGGCTACCCCGGGCCGACCAGCCCGCCGCCCGATGCCGGCGCGGCGCCGAAGACGATCAGCGTCGAGGAGGTCAGCGGCGAGAGCGCCACGGTGTCGGCAGACGTCTGCGTGGTCGGCTCCGGCGCCGGCGGCTCGGTGATCGCCGCCCAGCTGGCCGCCGCCGGCAAGAAGGTGCTGGTGCTGGAGATGGGCGCTTACCGCAACGAGCAGGACTTCAAGCAACTGGAGCTGCCCGGCTACCTGGATCTCTACTACGGCGCCGCGCTGGCGGCCTCGGAGGACGGCTCGATCGGGATCCTCGCCGGCCAGACGCTCGGCGGCGGCACCGTGGTCAACTACATGAACTGCATCCCGACCCCCGAGCGAATCGTCGCCGAGTGGGCCGAGCACGGCGTGGTCGGGCTCGAGGACGACGAGGCCTACCGCCGCGACCACATCGACGCGGTCCTGGAGCGGATCAACGCCAACACCGAGGCGACGACCCAGAACGGCACGCACACGGCGCTGATGGCGGGCCTCGACGCGCTCGGCCACGAGCACCGGCCGATCGTGCGCAACGTCGGGCTCGACGACAACCCTGAGAACTGCGGCTACTGCTCGATGGGCTGCCAGCACGGCTGCAAGCGCTCGGCGATGAAGACGTGGCTCCAGGACGCCTCGGACAGCGGCGCCAGCGCCCTGGTTGGAGCCCACGCGGAGCGCATCCTGGTCGAGGACGGGCAGGCGACCGGTGTCCTCGCCACGGTCACCCAGGCCGACGGCTCGACCACCGCGGTCACGGTCGAGGCGCCGACCGTCGTCGTCGCCTGCGGCTCGGTCGAGTCACCGGCGCTGCTGCTGCGCTCGGGGATCGGCGGCCCGGCGGTCGGCAAGAACCTGCGCCTGCATCCCGCCTTTCTCGTCATGGGCACCTACGACGAGCCGATCGAGGGCTGGCGCGGCCAGATCCAGTCGCTCGTCTCCGACGCCTACGCCGACCTCGAGGACGGCAGCGGCTTCCTGATCGAGGCGACCGGCATGTTCCCCGGCCTAATCGGCGCCAACTACCCCTGGGAGGACGGCGCCGACCACAAGCGCCTGATGCAAGCGTTCCGCTGGCACGCACCTTTCATCAGCGTCGCCCGCGACCACGGCTCGGGTGAAGTGGTGCTCGACGAGCATGGGCGCGCCGTGGTGCGCTGGGGCCTCGACGACCCGGTCGACCGGCGCCTGGCCGTGCGCGCCCACGTCGAGCTCTGCCGGATCCACCACGCGGCCGGGGCAGTGGAGGTCTTTACCGGCCACCGCCGCGCGCTGCGCTGGAAGCAGGGCGAGGACTTCGACGCCTTCCTCGCCGAGGTCGAGGCGGCCTCCTACGAGCCCAACGACGTGTCCTGCTTCACCGCCCACCAGATGGGCTCCTGCCGCATCGGCTCCGACCCGCAGGCCTCGGTGGCCGACGGCCGCGGCGAGCTGCACGACACCAAGGGCGTCTGGATCGGCGACGGCTCGGCCTTCCCCAGCGCCCCCGGCGTCAACCCGATGGTCTCGATCATGGCGCTCGCCCACCGCACGGCCGAGCAGATGCTGGCTTAGCGCACCAGAGAGGACTAGCGCCCCTGCTGCTTGGGCCCGCTCGCCTGGGGCTTCTTCTTCTTGCCCTGGGGGTTCCTCTTGCCCTTGCTCTTCTTCTTGCCCTGGGGTTTCTTCCCCTGAGTTTTCTCCTCGACCTTGGGCTTGGGCGCGCCCTTTGGCGCGACGACCCGCCGGGCGACCCTCGCTTTGTACGCGAAGGGCTCGAGCGCGGTGATGCTCGAGTAGCCGGTGAGGTAGACGCGGCGGCCGTCGGAGATCACCGGCGAGTAGGTGCCGCGGCCGTAGTGGAAGACGCGGCGGCCGCTCTTCATCATCAAGCCGCTGGTCGTGTTGTTGGTGAACTCGGCGACGTAGACGATGTCGCCGATCGCCGAGAGCGAGCCGACGACCTGACCGCCGGCGGAGTGGCTCCAGCGCACGCTGCCGTCCTTGGCGTCGAGGGCGTAGACGTTGCCGTCGAAGGAGCCGATGTAGACCGTCGGCGGGGCGTGACGGGTGGTGGCGACGGTGGGGCCGGAGTAGGCATAGCCGCCGGTCGAGTAGCTCCAGGCCAGGGTGCCGTCGCTGAGGTCGAAGCTGTAGACGCGGTCGTCGTTGTTGCCGGCGTAGACGCGGCCGAAGGCGACGGCGGGGGTCGAGTAGAACTGGCCCGAGGTGCCGAAGCCCTGGCCCAGCGAGGAGGTCTGCCACTTGATCTCGCCGGTCTTGGCGTCGACCGCGTTCATGTAGCCACCGTAGTCGCCGACGTAGAGGGTGCCGCCGTAGTAGGCGGGGGCCGACTTGATCGGGCCGCCGAGGCTGGTCGCCCAGCGCACGTTGCCGCTGATCGTGCTCAGCGCGTAGAGGTTGCCGTCCTCGCAGCCGAAGTAGACGGTGCGGCCGATCACCACCGGTGAGGACTCGGCCCGGCCCGGCAGCGAGTGCTTCCAGATCGTCTTGCCGGTCTTGGCGTCGAGCTTGACGATGTGGCCGGGGACGAGGTTGACGATGTAGAGGCGGTGCTTGGAGTAGGCCGGTGAGGAGGCGTTGAGGCGGCCGAGGCTGCGTTCCCACAACACCTTGCCGGTGTCGGAATCAAGGGCGAAGGCGGTGCCGTTGTTGTTGATCGCGTAGAGCTTGCCGCCGACGTAGATCGGCGGGAACTCGAGCAGCGGCCGCTCGGTGTAGCGCCAGAGCTTGCGGAAGGGCGGCTTGACCCCCTTCGCCGGCAGGTAACGGGTGCGAGCCGGGTTGAGGCCGAACATCGGCCAGTTGACCGTCTTGGCCTTCGGCTTCGGCGGCTTCTGCGGCACGAAGGTGGCGCTGGAATTGTGGACGTCGGCGGGGCGCTTGAGCAGCTGGTAGGCGAGGTAGCCGGCGCCCGCTATGACGACCACCGCGGCGGCAATCAGGGCAACCGCCAGGTGTCGCCGGTTGTGCCAGAAGTGCGCCGAGCGCTTCCGCAGCCGAGCCAGTCGCGCTTTCAGGGAGGGGTTCAGCGACGCAGCTCCCAAATCTCGATGAAGCCGAGGTCGCTGATTCCCTCCAGCGCCGGCCGGCGCCGCTCCCGCTCGTCAAGGCGCTGGCCCATCCGGGCCCGTCAGCCTCCGGCGGCGGTACGGCGCTCGGACTCCTTGGCGATGCCGGCGATCAGTCCCTTGATCGCCTGCTTGACCGCGGCGACGACGACGGGCCCGACGACCGGCAGGGTCGGCTGCGTGCGCACGGCGTAGACCATCTTGGTCCCCTCGCCCTCAGCCAAAAGCTCCACGGTGCCCACGTGGTCGCGCACCGGAAGCCCGGAGAGGACCGTGTAGGAAAAGCGGCTGGGGGCCTCGTAGGCAATCACTTCCTCCCGCATCGGCGGCCCGACCACGGTCAGCTTGCGGATCGCCCCAACCCCGTTCGGATCGACCTCGCCCTCCCGCTCGAGCACCGACTTCCGCAACGGCGTCAGCTCGTTGTAGCGCCGGTGATCCGTCAGCACCTCGAAGACGGTCTCGGCCGGCGCAGCGATCTCGCGGGTGAAAGTGAAGCTAGCCATCAGCGCCGAAGGCTATAGGGAGGGCCGGGTGCGCTCACCCAAGCGCCATTTCTGCGGATCGGTTCCCCCGACCTTCTCGACCTCGCCGAGGATCGCCAGGTGGTCGAGGCAGGAGAGGACGATCTGCAGGACCCAGGCGCTGACCGGCGTGTTGACGTTGTCGGCGCCGACGATCTCGGCGACGATCTCAAAGGCGGTCCGCTCGCCCTCCCCCAGGGCATCGCGGGTCTTGCCGAGCAGCTCCTCGACCTGGCGCCGCGCCTCGGTGATCTTGGCCTCAGGATCGCGGAACGGACGCCCATGCCCCGGCAGGCAGAGGTCGACGTCGAGCGGCTCCACCTCGTCGAGGCTGCGCAGGAACTCGCCGACCGGGTCGGGGCTGTGGCCGTGGTCGAAGAAGAGCACGGTGCGGCCGAGCAGGTGGTCGCCGGAGATCATCAGCTTGCGCTCGGGCTGGTGCAGGACGACGTGGGACGGCGCGTGCCCCGGGGTCTCGTGCACCTGCCAGGTGCCGAGGTCGGTCTCGACCTCGACCCCCGGCAGCAGATCGCGGTCGGGCTCGACGATCGCGTCGATGCCGTTGTCGTCGTCCTCGCTGCGGGACTCGCGGTAGCGTTCGAGGCCGGCGATCGGAACGCCGCTCTGCCGCGCCACCTCGAGCCGCTGCTCGAGCGCCAAGGCGGGATCGTCGGCAAGCAGGCGGACGTGCTCCCAGGCGGGATGCATCCAGAGCTCGCAGCCGGCCTTCTCGACGATCGGCGCGGCCAACCCGTAGTGATCGGTGTGGGAGTGGGTGCAGACGAGCAGGCGCACGTCCTCGAGCCCGAAGCCGGCCTGGGCGAGGGCGAGGTCGAACTGGCGCAGGCGGCCCTTGCCGCCAATCCCGGTGTCGAAGAGGACGATGCCGCCGTCGGCGGCGACGGCCCAGACGTTGCCGTGCGGCACGCCCGGCCACGGCAACGGCAACCGCAGCCTCCAGACGCCAGGCAGCACCTTCTCGGTGCGGGGCGCCTCAGGGCGCTTTCGGTCCTCCGCCATCGGCGCCGCACACTACCTCCCAGGCGTGTCTGACCTTAGGGGTTCATATGACCCCCTGAGGTCAGACACCCCCTTGGCGGAGGGGAGTGCGCTCGGATAGGTTGCAGTGCCAGTGGAGTCGAGCAGCCCAAAGCGCGCCGGTCCCGTCCTCGCCGCGCTGATCCTGGTCGCCGCGGTCGCCAACCTCAACCTGGCCGTCGCCAACGTCGCCCTGCCGGACATCGGCAAGGCCTTCGGTTCCGGCCAGACGACGCTCAACCTGATCGCCGTCGGCTACTCGCTGGGGCTGGCGACCTCGGTCCTCTACCTCGGCGCGCTCGGCGACCGCTACGGGCGCAAGATGATGCTGCTGCTCGGCATGGGGCTCTCGATCCCGGCCTCCCTGCTTGCCGGCTTCGCTCCCTCAGACGGCGTCCTCTTCGTCGCCCGGCTGTTCGGCGGCGTCGCGGCCGGCATGGCCTTCCCCACCACCCTGGCCCTGATCACCGCGCTCTGGTCGGGCGCGGCGCGGACCCGTTCGATCGCGCTCTGGTCGGCGATCGGCGGCGCGATCGCCTCGCTCGGGCCGCTGCTCTCCGGGGCGCTGCTCGAGCACTTCGACTGGGGCTCGGTCTTCCTCGTCACCCTGCCGCTCGCTGCCCTCGCCCTCTTCCTCGCCTGGCGCTACGTCCCCGCCCACGTCAACGAGACCACCGAGCCGGTCGACAACCTCGGCGGCGTCCTCTCGGTCCTGCTGGTCGCGGCGCTGGTGCTGGGGATCAACCTGGCGCCGGTGCCGGGCAAGGGGGCGCTGGCGATCGGGCTCGGCGTCGTCGCCCTGGCGGCGATCGCCGCCTTCGTCATCCGCCAGCGCCGCGCCCGCTCGCCGCTCTATGACCTCGATATCGCCAAGCGGCGCGTCTTCTGGGTCGCGGCCTGCGCCGGGATCATCGTCTTCGGCTCGCTGATGGGGGCGATGTTCATCGGCCAGCAGTTCCTCCAGAACGTGCTCGACTACTCGACCCTCGACTCCGGCCTGGCGATCCTGCCGGCGGCGGTGCTGATGGTCCTGGTCGCGCCACGCTCGGCGAAGCTGGTCGAGGCGCGCGGCGCCCGCTTCACCCTGTTGATCGGCTACGCCTTCTGCGTGCTCGGCTTCCTCGCAATGCTGCTGCTCTGGAAGGACGACATCGCCTACTGGAAGGTCGGCCTCGGCTACGCCCTGATCGGGATCGGGGTCGGCTTCGCCGGCACCCCCGCCTCGCACTCGCTGACCGGCTCGGTGCCGGTCAAGCGCGCCGGCATGGCCTCCGGCACTGCCGACCTGCAGCGCGACCTCGGCGGCGCGATCATGCAGTCGATCTTCGGCGCCCTGCTCACCGCCGGCTACGCGGCCGCCGCCAGCAGCGCGATCTCCTCCTCCTCGGACAAGGTCACCGAAAACGTCCAGGGCGAGCTGACCAAGTCCTTCTCCAGCGCCGCCGACACCGCCGAACAGTACCCGGGCCACGCCGAACAGATCATCGCCGCCGCCAAGACCTCCTTCCTGCAGGGCGACCAGTGGGCCTACACGGCCGGCATCGTCGCGATCGCGCTCGGCGCCGCGCTCGTCTTCTTCTGCTTCCCGAAGGTGGCCGAGGAGAAAGCGCTGCTCGAGCGCTACCACGCCGAAGACACCGAGCCCGCCAGCGCCGCTTGAGAAGATGGCGGCGATGGCCGCCTCCGCAGAAACCAGCCAGTCGCGGCTGAGCGCGACCCTGCGCGAAGGCGAGCGGGTGACGCCGCTGGAGCTCTTCTTCGACCTCGTCTTCGTGCTGGCGATAACCCAGTGCACGGCGCTGATGTCCCACCACCCGACCTGGTCGGGGCTGGCCCAGGGCCTGCTCGTGCTCGGCATGCTCTGGTGGGCCTGGACCGGCTACTCCTGGCTGACCAGCGTCATCGACCCCGAGGAGGGCGCGGTGCGGCTGGTCATCTTCGGCGCGATGGCGGCCCTGCTGCTCGTCTCGCTCTGCGTGCCCGAGGCCTTCGGCGACCTCGGCCTGGCCTTCGCGCTGATCTACGGAGTCGTGCGCAGCGCCCAGATCGCGCTCTTCATGCTCGCCAGCCCCGAGGACGACGCTCTGCGCCACTCCGTGCTCGGCCTCGCCGCCAGCACCGCGGTCGCGGTGATCCTGCTGACCACCGCCTCGCTCTTCGACGGCCTCGCCCAGGGGGCGCTCTGGGCGCTCGCCCTCTTCCTCGACATGGCCGGCCCCTACTTCTTCGGCTCGGAAGGCTGGAAACTGGTCCCGGGGCACTTCGCCGAGCGTCACGGGCTGATCATCATCATCGCCCTCGGCGAGTCAATCGTCGCGATCGGGGTCGGCGCCTCCCACACCCTCGACCTCGGCATCGCCACCGCTGCCGTGCTCGGCGTCGCCCTGACCGCGGCGATGTGGTGGGTCTACTTCGACATCGTCGCCATCGTCGCCGGCCGGCGCCTGGAAGAGGCGGAGGTGGGCAAGGTGCAGAACGAGATGGCGCGCGACTCCTATTCCTACATGCACCTGGTGATGGTGGCCGGAATCGTGCTCGTCGCGCTCGGCATGAAGACGACGATCGGCCACACCGACGAGCATCTCCACACGGTGCCGGCCTTCGCCCTGCTGGGCGGCCTCGCCCTCTACCTGCTCGGCCACGTCGTCTTCCGCTACCGCCACGTCCACACGATCAACCGCCAGCGACTGCTGCTCTCGATCGTCCTGCTGATCCTGGTCCCAGTGGCAACCCAGATCCCACCCCTCGCCGCCCTCGCGGTGGCCAACGCCCTGATCTGGGCGATGATCGCCTACGAGACCCGCAGCTACGGCGAGGGCCGCCGCCAGGTCCGCCGCCCGCAGACGGCCGAGGCTTGACACCCGGACCCGCTCCCCCCAACTGGATCAAGCTCTACCCAGCAGGATGAGACCCAGCAGGATCGGAATTCGACGCAGTCTGGGGAGCTCGGCGGCGACGGGGGCCGAGCGGGTGCTCGAACTCCTGCATCAGCCCGGCCAGGGCGAAACAGAGGGCGCCGGTCAGCGTGCCCCAGTTGGCGATGCCGACCGCCAGCGCGTCGCCGCTCGAGGGCCGGACGAAGGAGGCGACGGCGGAGACCATGAAGAGAATCGAGCCGAGCTGGTTGACGGCGACGATCCACCAACCGAGGTCGCGGCGACGCCAGAAGCGCCAGCCGCCGATCCCGACCATCGCCAGGTGTCCGGAGACGAGGAAGAGGGCGCAGCCGACCATGTCGGGCGACCAGACGAGCCGGTCCTCGGCGGAGGGGCTGAGTTCGGCGATGAACGAGTCGGCGAGGTTGATCGCGAAGACGAGCGTGCCGGTGAAGAGGGCGACGGAGCTGAGCCACTGCAGCCGCTGCGGCTCGTGCGACCACCAGCGCCAGGCGACGTCAGCGCCGGCGGCGGCGGGATCGCTCGGCTCATTGACGACCTGCAGCACCGAGGCGTAGCCGCCGCTGCTGAAGAAGACACCGCCGACCAGGTAGACCGTCGCGCAGGCGGTCGCCGAGACCCCGGCCTGGGCCAGCGCGGCGCCGATGGCGAACAGCGAGCCGCCGACCAGGAACGCCGTCGCCGCCACTGAGTTGACCCGGCGCAGGCGCCGGGTCGGGTCGAACGAGCTAGGGCGAGACGAAGGTCTCCGGGTTGGGGCCAATCCGCTTGCCGCTGTCGAGATCGCGGATCGTCGACAGCTCCTCCTCGCTGAGCTCGAAGTCAAAGAGTTCGAGATTCTCGCGGATTCGCGCGGGCGTCACCGACTTGGGGATGACCACGTTGCCGATTTCGAGGTGCCAGCGCAGGATCACCTGGGCGGGGGTCTTGCCGTGCCGCCCGGCAATCAAGCCGATCGCCTCCTCGGAGAGCAGCTCGCCCTGGGCGAGCGGGCTCCAGGCCTCGGTGGCGATTCCGTGTTCGGCGTGCCAGGTGCGCAGCTGGGCCTGCTGGAAACGCGGGTGGAGCTCGATCTGATTGACCGTCGGCCGCGTGTCGGTCTCCGCCTCCAGCCGTTCGAGATCCTCGATGCGGAAGTTGGAGACGCCAATCGTGCGGGCGCACTCCTCCTCGTGAATGCGCTCGAAAGCTCGCCAGGTCTCGAGGAAGCGGTCCTCGGTCGGCACCGGCCAGTGGATCAGGTAGAGGTCGACGTGGTCCAGGCCGAGGCGGCCGAGGCTTTCCTCAAAGGCACTCAGGGTCGAGTCATAGCCCTGCTGGGAGTTCCAAAGCTTGGTGGTGACGAAGACGTCCTCGCGGGCAAGCCCCGAGGCCGCGATCGCGGCGCCGACGCCCTTCTCATTGCGGTAGGCGCCGGCCGTATCGATGTGGCGGTAGCCAGCGTCAAGCGCCAGCTCGACGACGCTCTGGGTTTCCTCAGGCGGGACCTGGAAGACACCGAACCCGAGCTGCGGGATCTCGATGCCGTCGTGCAGGGAAAGACCGGGAATGGTCAATTCAGCCATGACTTCCTTTGCTGTCGCGAACGGGTACAGCCGCCAGCTACCCGTCGGGGCGGGCTCTTACGCGCGCCGGCGCCGTCAGCTGGTGGCGAGGCCGATGGCCAGCAGCGGGAAGGCCAGCATGACGCCGAGGTAGGCGCCCATGGCGGCGCCAGTGCGGACGCTGGCCGTGCGTGAGCGGGCGCCGGAGACGACGCCGACGAGGAAGATGAAGACGGCGAGGCCGAGGCCGATCCAGAAGACGTCAGGCATGAGCCGGGCGAGACTATCGAACCGCCCCTCGAACGGTCCATGTCCCCCGCTTCGCGTGAGGCGAAGCCGCTTTTCGCCTCCGGTACCGGAGGTCGCGCACCCTGGTACGTTGGCCGAGTGACGATCCGGCCGCGTCGTCTCTCCCTGGCGCTCGCGACGCTCGTCCTGCTCGGCCTGCCGGCCTCGGCCAGCGCCAGGCCCGAGAACGCCGCGCAGAAGCTGATCGACACCTACGCGCCGATCACGATGCTGCGCGAACAGCAGGATCCTCCCTGCGAAACCTCGGCCGAGCAGTACCAACCGACCTCGGTGTACACGATGCTCGGCAACCCGGCCGTCGACCTGACCCGAAACGAACCGGGCGAGGGCGAGAAGCTGGTGACGACGGCCCCAACGGCGGCCGACGTCGCCGGCCTCGGCGACGAGTACCACCTCAACGTCCCCGGCGACCCACTCGATGACACCTGTGTCTACGCGCGGGATTTTGATGCCCTGGTGCGCGCCGGCGAGGCGCCGGCGATCACCTACGCCCACATCGCCCACCAGGTCGGCCACCCCGGGCTCGCCGTCCAGTACTGGTTCTTCTGGTACTTCAACCAGTTCAACGACCTGCACGAGGGCGACTGGGAGGGGATGCAGATCGCCTTCGAAGCGAGCTCGCCGCGCGAGGCGCTCGCCACCGGACCGAGTGAGATGGTGCTCTTCCAGCACGCCGGCGGCGAGACCGCCGACTGGGAAGACGCCAAGGTGGAGAAGGAAGGGACGCACCCGATCGTCTACCCGGCGGCCGGCTCCCACGCGACCTTCTACGACTCCACCGTCTACGTCGAGAACGGACAGGGCGGCTCGGGGGTCGGCTGCGACAAGACCAACGAGCCGGTGCGGCGCCTGAGCCTGCGAGCGGTGCCCGTTCCCACCTTCCCCACCACCACCGGCCGCTACAAGTGGCTCACCTACTTCGGCCACTGGGGCCAGAAGGAGAAGGGCTTCAACAACGGCCCGACCGGGCCACTGACCAAGAGCCAGTGGCTGGAACCGTTCACCTGGATGGAAGGCCAGCGCTCGACCAGCCCGCGGCTGCCCGGCGGCTCGCTTGCCGGCCCGGCCGTGACCGGCGCCTTCTGCGGCGCCGTCGCCGAAGTCTCGAACCTGATCAACCTCGAGGCGAAATCACGCCCGGCGGCGATCGCCACGATCGTCGGCGCCCTCGTCTTGCTCGTCCTCTTCGTCGGCTTCACAAAGTGGGGGCCGGTCGACCTGAGCGAGCTGCGCGCCCGGCGCGCCTTCGGTCAGCTGGTCCGTGCCGCGCGGCAGCTGTACGGCCGCCACTGGCGGACGATGGTGCCGATCGGGCTGACGGCGCTGCCGATCGTCGGCGGCGTGCGGGCGCTCAGCGGCCTGCTCGCTGACGGCCGCCAGGTCGACAGCTCGACCGGGCGCTCGGGCCTGCACCTGGCGCTCGCCGACGTCGTCGAATTCCTCGGCCAGCCGGTCGCCTCGGCGGTGGTCGCCGCGGTCGTGATCGTCGCCGTGCGGCTGCTGATCGATACCGGCGCGACCGGCTTCCTCGACTCCTACCGCGGGATGCTGCGGCGTTTCGGCCGCGTCGTCGGGGCGGGGCTGCTGTTCAGGCTCGGGCTGCTCTTGCTGGCGATCACGCTCATCGGCCTCCCCTTCGCGGCGTGGAAGTACGTCAGCTGGCAGTTCGCGCAGCAGGAGATCCTCTTCGAGGACAAGGGAATCCGCGAGGCCTTCCGCGGCAGCTCCAACCTCGTCCGCGGCCGCTGGTGGCACACGGTGCGGGTCGCCGGCTTCCTCTGGCTGGTCAGCGTCGTCGTCGGCCCGGTCCTCGGCTTCGCCCTGATCTTCACCAGCTTCTCGCTGCTCTGGATCAACGTCATCGGCTCGGTCGTCTTCGCCCTGATCGTCCCCTACGTCGCGCTCGGCCAGACCCTCCTCTACTTCGATCTTGGCGCCCGAGCCGTGGAGGCCCCGGCGAAGCGCTGGCGCGAGCGGTTGCCGCGGCGCATCGCGACGGCCAAGGCAGAGCCGAGTTCCGCCAGATAGCTTTGGCGCGTGAAGTTGCTCGCCTTCAGCGACCTGCACCGCGATCTCGGTCAGGCGGCCGAGCTGGTCGCGATGTCGGCCGAGGCCGATGCGGTGATCGGCGCCGGCGACTTTGCCTCGGTGCACGAGGGCCTGGTGGAGACGATCGACGCCCTGGCGGCGATCGAGACTCCGACCCTGCTGGTGCCGGGCAACAACGAGACGGAGGAGGCGCTGCGCGAGGCCGCCGCGGGCTGGCAGGCCGCCACGGTCCTGCACGGCGGCGGCGTGACTGTCGAGGGCGTCGAGTTCTTCGGTCTCGGCGCCGGCATCCCCGTGACCCCCTGGGCCTGGAGCTTCGACCTCGACGACGAAGCGGCGGCGGCGCTGCTCACCCCCTGCCCCCCGGAGGCGGTATTGGTCCTCCACTCCCCACCACAGGGCCATTGCGACGCCAACGGCTCAGGCGATCACTTCGGCAGCCCCGCCCTGCTCCAGGCGATCGAAGAGAAGCGCCCCCGCCTCGCCGTCTGCGGCCACATCCACGAGTCCTGGGGCTGCGAGAGCAAGATCGGCGCCACGCCAGTCCGCAACCTGGGCCCGAAGGGCACCTGGATCGAGGTCTAGGAAGCGGCGACGCGGTACTTGAGGTGGGTGACGCCCGGCGCCTCCACGACCCGGACCTGCTCGAGGTCGATGCTGGCGCCGGCGAGGTTGTCGAAGAGGCGCGTTCCCTCACCGAGCAGGAGGGGAACGACGTTGAGCTCCAGCTCGTCGATCAGCCCCGCGGCCAGGTACTGCTGGGCGACGTCCGCGCCGCCTCCGAGCGACACGTCCTTGCCCGCGGCCGCCTGCTTGGCCTGATCCAGCGCCGCCTCGATGCCCTCGGTGACGAAGCTGAAGGTCGTGCCGCCGTCCTTCTCCAGCGGCTCGCGCTCGTGGTGGGTGAGAACGAAGACGGGCCCGTGGAAGGGCGGATCGTCGCCCCACCAGCCGTCCCAGGGCGGCTCGCCCCAGGGCCCCGGCCCTCCGCCGAACATCCCGCGGCCCATCAGCGTGGCACCGACGTTGTCCAGCGTTTCCTCGACCACGGCGCTGCTCGCGTTCACCTCACCGCCCTCCCGCCCGTGCGGCGCCCGCCAGGCAGCCAGCTTGAGCACCCACTGGTGCAGCTGCGTGCCGCCTTCGCCAAGCGGATGCTCCTCGCTCGGATTGGGGCCGGCGATGAACCCGTCGGCCGAGACCGAGACCTGGAATCGAAGCCTGGACACAGCTGAGACTCTAGGAGATGCCCTCCTCGGGAGCCTGGAACAGCTCCCCAGCACCGATCCTCTCCGCCATCTCCGCCGATTCCGCCCGGTAGACCCGACCGTCCTCGAACTCGATCACCGGGTACTTCCTCTGTCCCGAGAGTCGCTCGAGGTCATTCCGCTTCCCCGACCGCAGCGGCCCCTTGACGACCTCGTACTCAACCCCCTGCTCGTCAAGCGCCTTCTGCACCCGCCAGCACGGGTGCGCATCGATCTTGACCCAGGTGGCGGAACAGCGATGAAGCTTGGTGGCCATCCATCCACCCTAACCGGGACTCGCCGCGCAATGCAAGGAGCGGGGGCGGCGCACTCAGCCGATGCGGCCGCGGGCCTCGGCCGTGCGGCGAAAGATCTCGGTGCCGCCGAACCGCTCCACCAGCCGCTCGGTGAGCCGCGGGGCGATCTGGCCGAAGGCGAGCATCGGCCGGATCGGCGAGCCGCTCTCCACGACCTCGGGCCGGTCGCCACGGATCGCCTCGACGACCCGATCGGCGACCTTCTCCGTCGTCGTCTCGCCGATCAGGCGGTTGGAGCTGACTCCTTCATCGACCATCCGCTGGTACATGCCGTCGCCGGAGGTGAAGCCGGGGCAGACCACGGAGAAGCCGATCGGCGCCTGGCTGTACTCAGCCCGCAGCGACTGGTTGAGCCCGATCAGGCCGGCCTTCGTCGCCGCGTAGGGCTCGTTGTAGGCGGGGCCGAGCTTCCCCGCCAGCGAGGAGATGAAGACGACGTGACCGCGCCCGCGCTCCAGCATTCCCGGCACGACGCGGTGCGTCAGCAGCATCGGAGCGGTGAGGTTGACGTCGACCATCGAGGTCAGCTGCTCACGGCTGTAGGCGGTGAAGGAGCCCACGGTCTCGACGCCCGCGTTGTTCACCAGCACGTCGATCTCACCGAGGGCGGCCTCGCTGCGCTCGACCAAGGGGTCGACCTGGCTCAGATCGCCGAGGTCGGCCGGCACCGCCTCGGAGCTGACCCCGAGGCCACGCAGCTCGGTGACCACCTCGGCCAGCACGTCCTCGCGCCTGCCGCTGACGATGACGTTCATTCCGTCTCCGGCAAGGCGACGGGCGATCTGGCGCCCGATTCCGCCCGAGGCACCCGTGACCAATGCCGTCCCACCACGCAGCTGCTCCATCTCCGCCCCTCCGCTTCGTTTGAGTAGAGCGATCATAGGGGTGCCCCGACCCACCGCCGATCGGCCGGCTGAACGAGTGGGGGCGCCCTGTGGATAGACCTGCCCGGCGATTCCACGGCCGGCTCAGACCTGGAATGTGTCCTTCGCCGGCGTCACCGTCGCATTGGAGCCGTCGGGCATCGTGCCCGGATGCACACCGGTGTACTCGCCGGAGATTTTCCCGTCCGAGACCGTGAGTCGCAGGAAGCCGTATTCCTTCGCGTCGCCGTACTCGAAGGTGACTCCGCTAACCACCTCTTTGCCCGGCGCGGCGTCTTTGGCAAGCAGATGCAGGTTGTGGTAGCCGGAGTTGCCGACGACCAGGTAGGTGATTTTTCTCCCCTCGTATACGCGCGTGAAGCGCTGATAGTCGTGGACGTGGCCGGAGAGGACCAAGTCCGGGGCCCGGCCCGAGTCTTTGAAGGCCTGGTCGAGCGCGTCGCCCATGTGCGTGCTGCCTCCGTGGTGGGAGTCGACGCTGTAGGGAGGGTGATGCAGGGCGACGATCAGGGGCTTGTCTTTCGGCGCCGCCGCGAGCTCGCCGGTGAGCCATTTGGTCTGCGATTCCTCGAAGTGCCCGCCGGAGGGCACGTTGCTGTAGAGGCCGATGATCGTCACCGCCTTCAGCAGCAGGGTCCAGTCGCAGTAGGGCTGGGTCTGGGTATGACGGCCGAACTCGAAGAGTGGGTCGCAGGGCGGGATCGAAGGTTTTTTGTCACAGAAGTTCACCATGAAGGCGGCGAGCGGGGGCTGCGCCGGTTTGGTTTTGTCTAAGTCACCGTCGTGGTTTCCCGCGATCCCGGCGATCGGCGCTTTCACATGGGCGTAGGGCTCATAGAACTGGTGCGGATATTCTTCTTCTTCGCCGTAGAAGTAGACGATGTCGCCTACCGTGTAGACGAAGGCGGGATCGGGCGCCGGCGCTTTCTGCATCGCGTAGGAGACGGCGTTCTGGGGGCCTGGAGCTTTGACGCCGCCGTGGTCGCCGATGACGAAGAACGAGATCGTCTCGGAGTCTTTTATCCCCACGTCGGCGGCTTTCGCGCGTCCCGGTTTACCTTCCGGAAGGGGCTCGATGCCCGTCCGCGCATGACTCCTCTGCAGCTGCTCGGCAGCGCTGACGCCGCCCATACCGGTGGCCCGATCCATCCTTGCCTCCTCGTTATCTGATCCGGGAGGGTTTCTCCCGCCTATTGCTCAATCTATACGCAATAGACAGATAGTTGGAAGTAAATAGAGCGTGACCGAAGAGTGCGGCGGCAGCGGCCTCATCGATCAGCTTGAGTACGGTTTGGTACTCCCCCGCGGGCCGGAAAAGAGTGGACGCTACGAAGTCCGAACCGGTGGCCTCGGGCCCCGGCCGGCGAAACACGGTGGTCCTGAGCTCGATCGGCTCAGCCCAAGCCCAGGGCACCTAAGAGGGGCTGTAGCCCTCTTAGCCGGCGACCCAGGCCCTGGCCTCCTGGAGGCCGTCCAGATCCCGCACCAGCACCTCTCCAGGGGTCATCCAGGCGAACATGCGCATGGCTTTCGCCACCCACTCGACGTTGGTGACGAGGGCGAAGCGATTCCAGGCGGAGTGGTTGCGAACCCACACCTTGAGGCCCGTCTTCGCGTCCTCGGTCCAAGCGCCCGGCTCGAGGCCGTCGAAGTCGGTGAGGACGAAGAGCAACCGCAGGTCACCCGACTCGACTCCCTCCCCGAGGGCTGGCTCCAGCACCTCGCGGTAGTCGTCGCGACTGAGCCTTCCCGATGCGGCGAGCCCGATCGTTCCCTCCGGCATCGCCTCGATTCGCTCGATCACCCTGGCCAAATGTAGCCCTCCCGATCCCGGCTGTCCACCAGCGCAGATCGAAGCCGAGCGCTCGCGCCGGCGCCAGCCTGCCCGAGGGATCATTGCTCAGGTAAAATTGTGGAATTGCTCCCGAACGGTCGTGTCAGCTGAAAATCCGACGTCTCCTCACACAGCCTCGTCTCGCCCTGCCGGCGCTCGCGCTGGCCCTCCTGGCCGGCTGCGGCAGCAGCGCCGGCTCGCCCGAATCTCCCCCCAGCGGCCTTCCCAAGGAGATCACGATCGGCGCCGCGATCGCCAAGACCGGCTACCTGGAGCCCTACGACGCCACCTTCGCCGCGGTCGAAGAGCTGGTGAAGAAAACCAATGCCCGCGGAGGGATCGACGGGCACAAGCTGCGGGTGATCCAGGCCGACACTCGCTCGGACCCCCAGCAGGCGGTGCTGGCGGTTCAGAAGGTGATCGAAGAAGGGGCCGATGTCCTCTTCTTCAGCGGCGAGGCGCTGACCGCGGCGGCCGGGTCGCCGCTCGCCGAGGAATACGACAAGCTGAACTTCGCCATCGTCAACGAGCCCGGCTTCGGGCCTCCCACGACCGGCCGCCTTTCCTTCAGCTCAAACCCGAGCCTGCTCAGCGAGGCCAGCGCCGACGCCTCATTCCTGCACGGAAGGGGAGCCAGGCGCCCGTTCCTCTTCCGCGACACCTCGCTGATCTACGGCAAGGCCGGCTGCTCAGCCTTCCAGCAGAGCTGGGAACAGCTCGGTGGCACGATCGCCGGCTCGGTCGACTTCGAGAACAGCGACGAGTCGATCGCGAGCCAGGTCAGCGAGCTGCGCAGCTCCGACGCCGACGCCGTCTTCATGTGCTCCTACCCGCCCGGCGGCGCCGCGGCGATCAAGCAGATCCGGGCGGCGGGCATCGATGTTCCGATCCTCGGGCCCAGCGCTTTCGACGGCACCTTCTGGGTCAAGGGAATCGCGAACACCAAGGACGTCTACGCCAGCTCGAACGGCTCCGCCTACGACCCGCCCAACGGGGAAACGGCGAAGCTGTTCGAGAGCCTCAAACGCGCCGGCGTGGAAACCGACGTTTCGAGCGGACTGCTGGCGACCTACGCCGGCGGCCAGCTGATCCTCGACGCGATCAGGGAAACCGGCAGCGTCGACGGCAACACCCTGGCCGACGCGCTGGAGGCAAAGCCCCACAAGACGGTCGTCGGCAAGGTCAGCTACACGAAGGACGACCACTACCCGACTCACGCCTGGCCGATCTACGTCTACTCGAGCGGCAAGCCAAAGCTGGTGGCGACGGTCAAGCCGCGCTTCATCCCCGAATACGGCGGGTGAGCGCGCGATCGACGAAGTCGCTGAACGCCTGCCGGTAGGTGAGCGTGAAGCTGTCGGCGAGCGTGTTGGCCTCGGCGTTGGGATCGAGTGGGAACTCGCGCGGCTCGACCGCGGAGATGATCGCGCAGTCCTCGGCGTAGAGGCGCTGCTCGAACTCGATCGCCTCCTCGATGCTGAACTCGTCGTAGTCCCTGGTGAATCCTGCGATCCAGTAGTGCGCGGACTCGGTCAGGCTGATCGCGCGGGCGGCGTGGAGCAGGCAGCGTTCGCCCTTGGCGGTGAGCATTTGCGCTGAGGTGAAATTGGGTGCGATCGCATGGGTGTGGAGCTCGCGCAGCGAGCCCCAGATCTCGTCGGCTCCGTCGCCGGCCCTCATTTCCCGACGCAGGGTCACCCTGAACCCGTCGCGCTCGGGCCGCAGCTGCTCGATCACCTCCGGCATCGCACCCAGCGTGGCCCGGTGGACGAAGGCAAAATGGGCGACGTCGCGGAAGTTCTCGATCATGACCCCCAGCCCGACCGGCAGCTCAAACGGCGTGCCGTGACCCCATTCCCACTCCTCGGCATCGAACCACGGCATCGTCGGCAGCTCGCCAAGCGGCTCCTCCAGCACCGTCCAGACGAGGCCCCAATGCTCGCGCGCCGGAAAGGCCGGAATGCGGGCGCGAGCTGGGATCTGGCTTTGATCGGGCAGCGAGGGAATCCTGGTGCAGGCGCCGTTCTCGCCGGCCCACTCCCAGCCGTGGTAGGGGCACTGGATCGACTCGCCCTCGACCTTGCCCATCGAGAGCGAGGCGCCGCGGTGGGCGCAGCGGTCGGCGACCACGGCCGGTTTCCCGGCCTCGGTGAGGAAGACAGCGAGCGCTTCGCCGAGGAGCAGGACCCGCTGCGGGCCACGCTCCAGATCCTGGACCCTCGCGACCGGCTGCCAACAGTGGCGCAGGGCAAGGGAGGTCTGCTCGCCGGTCGGGACTCCACCTGGGTGGTCGTCAAACATCACCGTTCCTCGTCACTAGTCAAGAATTCCATTCTATTCACAGCTGCCTGCCCAGATAGGCGCGCAGGACGTCGGGGCTGCGCTGCAGCTCGCTACGCGAGCCCTGAACCCGGACCTTGCCGCTGCTGAGCACGGCGCAGCGATCGCAGAAGTCGATCGTCCGCGCGGCGTTCTGCTCGACCAGCAGCATCGTCACCCCTTCGTCACGCAGGCCCTGGAGCAGCTCGTAGACGGCGTCGATCATCCTCGGCGCGAGACCGAGCGAAGGCTCGTCGAGAACCAGCAGCTTGGGCCTGCCGAGCAGGGCGCGGGCGATCGCGAGCTGCTGCTGCTCTCCCCCCGAGAGTCGATCGGCACGCTGGTGAAGGCGCTCGCGAAGAATCGGGAAGCGCTCGAGCGCCGACTCGATCCCGGCTTCGCGCTCGCCGTCGCCGCCAGCGCCGAGCCGCAGGTTGTCCGCCACCGTGAGGGTCCTGAAGATGTGCCTGCCCTCGGGCACCAGCGCCAGCCCGAGGCGGGCGATCTGCTCCGGCGCCATTCCGCTCAGGACACGATCGCCCAGCACCACCTCCCCCGAGGTCGGGCGCACCAGGCCACAGATCGACCGCAGGATCGAGCTCTTGCCGGCGCCGTTCGGCCCGATCATCCCCACCACCTCGCCCCGGCCGACGCTCAGATCGACCCCGTGAACCACCTCGATGCCTCCGTAGGCGACCCGGATCCCACGCAGCTCAAGCATCGACGGCCGCCAGGAAGGAGCTTCCGAGATAGGACTGGACCACGGCCGGATCGCCCTGGACTTCCTCCGGGGTTCCGACCCGCAGCGTCATCCCGTCATCGAGCACCTGCACCCGCGGGCAGAGCTCGATGACGATGCTCATGTCGTGCTCGATGAGCAGGATCCCGCAGCCGAAGTCCCGCAGCACGTTGCGGAGAATCGCGACCAGCTCTTCGCGTTCCGGCCCACTCAGCCCGGCGGCGGGCTCGTCGAGGAGCAGGTAGCGCGGCCGCGTGGCGAGCGCGCGAGCGATCCCGAGGAGCCGCTGGCCTCCCGGGGGCAGGGAGCCGGCGGGCCGCGCGGCCAGCTCGAGCAGGCCGAGGCGGCCGAGCACGTCGACCGCGGTCGAGACCGCGCCGCGCCGGCTGGTCCCCACGCCCATCGCGCCGACGGCGACGCTCTCGAGGCAGCTCAGGTGAGGGAATGGCAGGGCAGCCTGGAAGGTGCGGGCCAGTCCGCTGCGGGCGAGATGCGTCGGCGAGCGCCCGGTGACGTCGATCCCGTCGAGCCTGACGACGCCCGAGTCGGGCTCCTGAAAGCCACTGAGGACGTTGACGAGGGTCGTCTTGCCGGCGCCGTTCGGGCCGACGAGGCCAAGTGCCTTGCCGGGCTCGAGGCCGAGGTCGATTCCCCTCAGGACCTGGAGGCCGGCGAAGGCGAGTGAGATCCCTTCGGCGCGCAGCGCGCCTCCTGCGGCGCGCGCGGTCGGCGGCTTGGCGAAGGCACCATGCGAGTTCGCCCGCGATGGCGAGCCCGCCGATCTCAGCCGGCGGAGCCAGGGCAGCTCACCCGCCTCTCGGCCGCCGCTCAACCCGCTCGGCATCGCGATCATCGTCGCCAGCAGGATCAGGCCGAGGCCGATCGCGGCAAGCCCGGGGGCCTCGCCGATCGAGATCGCGCCGAGCAGGCTGGCCCCGTTCTCGACGCTCCGGAGCAGCTCGTTCACCGTCGCGATCGCGATCGCCCCGACCACCGCCCCAAGGACACTGCGGGCGCCGCCGACGACCAGCATCGTGATCGTCGTCACGGTCGCGCCGAAGTAGAAGGTCGTGGGATTGAGAACGCCGGACTGGTGCACCGCCAGCGCGCCGCCGATTCCACACAGCACGCCGCTGATGCCGAAGGCGATCAGCCGCTCCCTGGTCAGGCTGATCCCGATCGAGCGCGCGGCAACCTCGTCCTCGCGCGTCGCCTGCAAGCGATAGCCGCTGGCGGACCACTTGAAGGCCAGGGCGACGATCACGGCCACCGCGGCCCAGAGGCCGGCCGATTCGACGCTGGTCGTCGTCGGAATGCTGACCAAGCCGCTGCTGCCGCCGGTGACCCGGTCCCAATTGGCGACGACGTCGTAGGTGACGAGCAGAAAGGCGAAGGTGGAGATCGGGATCGCGAGGGTGGAGGTCCGCATCAGCGGCAGGCCAACGACCATCGCGAGCAGGCCGGAGATCGCGGCGGCGGCGAGCGTCGCGAGCAAGGGGGCGAGATCGGCGTCGGCGATGAAATGCGGCAGGCCGGGCGTCTGCAGCAGCGCGAAGGCCGACGGCAGGGTGAGGAACGCCGCGACGTAAGCGCCGGCCGTCGCGAAGCCCAGCTGTCCGAAGGAGTAGACACCGCTATTGCCGACGAAGACCTGCAGCCCGAGGACGATGATGAGGTTGCAGAGAATCAAGCTGACCGTGCCCTGGAGAGAAGGCGTGCCGTTGGCGCCGATCAGGACGACGATCGCGATCAGGATCAGTGGGACCAGCAGCGAAGCGGCCGCGGACCGACGGGAGCGAAATCGCACGCCGCTCACACCCGGGTGCTGCCGATCTCCCCGCCGAGCAGGCCGTGCGGCCTGAAGATCAGGATCAGCACCGGGAACGTGAAGACGATCGCGTCGCGAAAGGGCGCCAGACCATCGGGGAGGTAGACGCCGAGCAGCGAAGAGAGGATTCCCAGCAGCAGGCCGCCGACCACCGCGCCGAACATGCTGCCGAAGCCGCCAATCACCACGGCGACAAAGCCGATCAGGACGGGAGTGAGGCCCATCGTCGGTGAGACCTGACCGGTCTGCATCACGATCAGCACGCCGACCGCGGCGGCGAGTGCTCCGCTGATCGCGAAGGCGATCGCGATCACCCGGTCGGCCCGGACGCCGAGCAGGCGGGCCATGTCGAAGTCCTCGGCCGCCGCTCGCATCGCGAGCCCCGTGTGGGTCCGGTAGAGCAGCCACCTGAGGCCGCCCAGGACGATCACCGTGAGCCCCAGGGTGACGAACTCCAAGTTCGGCACGGCGATGCTGCCGATGCTGGTCGATTCGCTGATCGCGGCTGGCGTCCCGACCGACTGGGCCCGGGCGTCGACCGCCACCGTCACGACGTTCTGGAGAATCGCCGCGACCGCCAGCGAAGTGACGAGCTGGGCCGAGAGATCGGCGCTGCGCACGGGGCGAAACGCCACGCGCTCGGCGAGGAGCGCGATCAGGACGCCGACGATGAGGGCGACCGCGACCGCCGCCGAGAAGGGCAGCCCGGCGAAGACGAACAGGGCGTAGGCGGAGAGCATGATGAACTCGCCGTGGGCGAAGTTCATCATTCCCATCACGGTGAAGACAAGGGTGATGCCGAGAGCGATTAGCGCGTAGAGACTGCCGAGGGCAAGGGCGTCGATCAGGTTCTGGCCCAGCTCCGTCATTGGCGACGCTTAGCGTGGGTCTCCATCGAGCACGCCGATCCCGGGTCAGCCGAGCTCGAAAGCGAGCTGAGTGCTGTCGGCACGGTAGATGAGGCGGGCAAACTCGAGCGGGCGGTCGCCCGCCGATCGCTGGGACCGGCCGAACTGGACGAAGCGCCCCATCAGGGCCGGGTCGCCGGCCGTGGCGCCAACCTGAGAGGACCCCCACTCACCGAAGAAGGTGTGCTCGACAGAAACGGTTGCGCGAGTGAGCTCGGGATCGCTGGGCTCGGGCGGCTGCGCGCCGGCCTCGAGCGCGTGCACGGTGGGAAGCAACCAGGGCACGTCGGCGACCGTGAAGAAGGAGTCGATGAGAACGACCGACGGCTGGCCGAGGTCAACGACCGCGGTCACGTGCGCGATCGGCGTGCCCCGATCCTCCTCCTCGATCTCGAGGAAGTGCGACACGGTGTGGTCGGGCTGGTGCTTGCGCGCGCTGAGCACGGTGATCGCCAGATCGCGGTGGTGCTCGATCGACAATCTGACCAACCCGGACACCTGGACTTCGCGTCGCGGCGGGGCAACGTAGGCGCCCGACCCCTTGACCCGAATGATCGCGCCGTCGCCGACGAGGAGATCGAGTGCAGGCCTGATCACCGCCCGTGAGACCTTGAACTCTTCTTCGAGCTCGCGTTCGGAGGCAAAGCGGGCTCCCGGCTCCCAGGTCCCAACCTCCAGCATCACCTTGAGAGCCGCGGCAAGCTGGAAGTAGAGCGGTACGTCGCTGTCGCGGTCAAGCTCCCTCGTACCCTCCAGAGAGACGGCAGAGGACTGCTTAGGTCGGTCCGAAACCGCTTGAGGAAGCTCGATCATTCAACACCGAGGATACCTTTCGCACCCAAGCGAGCGCCAGGCCTGCCCCGGAAGCAAGACGGTCCGGCCGAGGCAGCCGGAAACGGTGATCTCCCGCCCATTTGCAAGCGAGCGAAAATCTCAGGCGCCGATCGCCGGGCGGCGCACTTTCTCCCAGGCGGAGTCGTTGCCGGCACGATCTCTGACCCGGACGCTGAGGCCGGTGGCCGGCCCGCGCAGAACCACTGATTTGGTGAAGGGCCTCCAAGCTCCCGGCTTGCCCTTGCGCATCAGCTGCACCGAGGAAACGCCGGAGGCGTTGTCTTTGGCCGCGAGGTTGAGTCGCGCGGAACGATCGTGGTGAGGTATGAAGAAGACACGCACCACCGGCTGCCTGCGGTCGAGGACGATGTCGTCCTGGTAGGTCTGGGAGTCATTCTCGAATCGCACGTAAATCGTCTTCGGTTGGCGTTCGGGACCCCTCGGATCGAGGCGCCAGGGTATCCGCGCCATGACCGGCACCGAGTCAGATGGGACGAAGCCGCCGTCATTTGAAATCTGCAGCGAGTTCGTCCATTGGGGCCAGCGCACCGTTATGGTCACGTTCGGATCGCGGGTGAATCGGTGGCCGTCATTGATTGAGACACCAACGGGACCGGGCGGCGGAGGCACGACGACCGTCACTTCGCGCTGGTCGACCGCGGTCCCCCCCAGGTCGGAGGTGACCCGCAAGCGAGCGGTCAGGCGCCCGGTTTGCCGGTATACGTGCTGGGTTTCGGGTGTCGTGCCGGTGTCGATCTCGTAGATGCCGTCGCCGTCAAGATCCCATTCGTAGTCGACGATCCGGCCCAGCGGGACCGTTGCGGTCGACTGGAAGAACACCGTCTGGCCAATGCCCACAGAGAGGTACGGAGCCAGCAGGGAGACCGCTGGCTGGCGCAGATCGAAGACCTGGATTCGGTTCCTGCTCGCATCCGGCGCGTAGAGGGAGTCTTCATTCACCGCCAGGCCACGCGGATCGATGGAGTCGGTCCAATACTGGAGGGCGACGAAGCCGCCAGCAGGCGTGAAACGCTGGAAACGGTTACCCCCTTCATTGGACGGCTGAGATTCACGGGTGTAGACGTCACCGTCGACACCGACGGCGACCCCAACCAGCCCGTGGGACGGGAACTGCCCATTACCCGATCCGGCGGAGCCCCATTGTGTGATGAAGTCTCCGCCCGCAGAGAACGCTTGTACCTGCGGCGTGCTGCCGCCGTCGGCGACGTAGACGTCACCGTTCGAAGCGTCGATTGCAATCGCAGCCGGGGCGGCGAACTCACCTTCGCCGCCGTTCCCGGCCGTGCCCCAGGCAGCCGCGTCGCTGCCATCTGCGTCAAATGTCTGGACCCGATGGTTGCCCGCTTCGAGGATGTAGACGCGCCCACCCGGACCTACCGCAATGTCAGTGGGGTGGTCGAACTGGCCGAGTCCCGCCCCTTCTTCGCCGCCCCATCCTGTTTCGTAGGCGCCGTCGCCGTCAAAGCGCTGAACCCTGAATCCACTATCGCCCAAACGCTGGTCGAGCGCGAAGACCTTGCCGTTCGGAGCCACCGCGACCGCCACCAGATCATCGCCAAACTTCCCCGGTTCGCTGCCCAGCGCTCCCCACTGCCCAAGGTAGTCGCCCGTCGCCGAGAAGTGCTGAATCCGATAGTTGCCCCGATCAGCGACGTAGACGTCTCCATCGGGAGCCAATGCCACGTCCCACGGAGTATCGAACTGTCCGCTCCCGCTCCCCGGGCCGCCCCAAATCGCCGGATCGGCCGCCGCCCCTGCGACACCGAGCCATGCGGACAGCGCGGTAAGCGCAATGCAGGCAAGGAATGCTCCATGACCATTTCGGTACTGGTGGGTCTCTCTCGTATTCATGTCGGGTCTAACCCGGCCAAACACGAGAGTTGCGCTAAGTCTTCTGAATGCTTAGGGAAGTGCGACCCTGAGGTCGACTCGCCAGCACAAAACGCGCCAGACAGGATTCGAACCTGTGACCATCGGTTTCGTAGCCCGAGCCGGCGGGTCGGCTGGACTACGTGGGGCTAGGTTTCAAGCGGTTTCCGGCGAATCGGGTCCCCCTGGGATCGGCTGGAATCTGTGGGGCATGTTGCCCCATTTGTTGCCCCAGCGGTCAGGCGAGAAGCTCGTCGATACGAGCTTGGACGAGCCGAGCGCGACCGGCCCCCGCCGGACCGTGGGAAGCGGTGGCACTTTGGACCGCGTAATCGAAGTAGCCCTCGGTGCGAAGCTCGGAGAGCTCGTCGCGGATGTAGGTACGCAGATCGGGCGCTGCGGACGCGACTTCCTCGATCAGCTCAGAGCGTCCATCGATCAGCGTGAGCACGTCGTGAATATCGAGGCTGGGCAGCAGGTCGCCATCACCCCGACCCTTCCAGGCGCAGAGCTTCGTCGCAACGAGCGCCGGCGGCGCTGCGGCACGTATCTCGGCACCGGGTTCAAGAGTGACCGTCACGGCGCTGGAGATCGCCTCGTCGTACCAGGGATTGGAGAAGCCGAGGATGTCGGGATCGGTCGGCATGACATCCAGAACGAGTTGCGGATCAGCGCTTCTCCACCGACAGATGACGGGCTCACCCATCGCCTCCTGAAGCCCTTGCTCGCGAAGCCGTTCACCGAGCCGGTGGTACTTCACACGGCTCGCCACCTCGCAGACCACATCGACATCTTCCGTCGCCCGCGTCGGAGGAGCGCCGGGCTCGGTGATCCAGAGATGAACCGTGGCACCGCCGACGAAAACGACCTCATCGAGCAGAGGCCCCAGAAGCGCTGCCGCAGTCTCCAACTGAAGCGCGCTCACCGGCCTGCAACCACGGATCGCTCCCGCAGCATCTTCGAGAGAAAGTCTCCCGCTACCTTCCGGACCCGAGCATCTCCGGCCCTGAGGCTGTCGAGCAGAGCGAGGACTTCACCGAGCTCCGGCCAATTCTCCACCGCCTCAGGTGCAGCAGAGTGCAGCGGCTCGATGGCCTGCCCCCGAACTCGCCCAAGGGCGAAGGGCCAGACGGGAGGGGGCTCGTCGCCCGAGGAGCGGATCGCGCCCGCCATCGGCTCCGCCGCCCATGCCGCAGGCATGCCAGGCGTCAGCCCACCGAGCCGACTAGGAGCAACGAAGCGGAGCGCATGAAGCGCGAACTCCTCGAAGTGAGGGAGATGGACTTCGCGACGGTCCACCGAATACAGGTCCGCACCCTTGGCTCGCTCCAGCGCCCGCTGTACAACCGGATGCGGGACCCGAAGACGTTCCGCAAGCGACCTGTAACTCCAGGCTCCATCGTGGGCGAGCAGTCCACTGAGGACGTAGACGTCGGAATCCTTGACCATGACGAGGCTACTGTATCAGGTATCAATACACGATACAGCGAATGTCATCAACTACCCGGACCGCCGATCGTCCACGTGGCGGGGCGCGCACTCGGCGCCCGGCCCGTTTCGCTGTCCAATCTGGATCGTCTCGTCGTCCAGCCCCAAACCGAGAAACCAGCCGCCGCGAGTTCGTCAAGAACCGCGTCGAGCCGTGCTTTCGCCTCTGCGATGTCCATCGGTTCAGTCAACTCCTCAATCTCGTATCCCGCCTCCGCCCGCCTCGCAAGGACGTCGATCAGCTCATCGGTGATTTGCTTGCCGCTGGCCGTCTTTCCATAGGCGCCCATGAGACGCAAGACGGTAGCGCAGACAATAGACCTCAAGCAACCGTAGGATTGACGATCCTTAGATGGCGACGACTCCCTGGACCGATCCCGATCCGCACCGCGGCGACTTCGATGCTGAACTCGACCGTGCCAACTCCGACCAGATCGAAGTGCACGAGGGCAATCCCGACGCGAAGGTCTCGATCCTCGTCAGCCTCACGCGCCAAGAGGCAGCCGGAGTGGATCCGTCTAAACCGACCGAATAAAGGCGGCCTTGCCACCCAGCCCTTCGAGCGATGGAATGGCTAGCGAAGGAGCAAAGACTGCGTACTCCCTGCCCACATGCTGAACCGCGGCACTGTGCGACAGAGTGAACTCAGCACATCGAAGCCCCGCGTAGAGATCCTGGGTTACGCGTGAATCCGCGTCATAAGTGACGAGCCAACGGCCGCCCGCCTTCAGCAAGCACGCTAGTCGCAGATGATCGTCCCAATCAAGAGTGTCGAGATAAAGACCGTCGCCCTTTCCCAGGTAGGGAGGGTCGGCGTAAATAACAGCGGCAGGATCATTGAGGTAGTGCTCGATAAGGCCGATTCCGTCGGCCTGGCACACAGTCACACGGGTCGCGAAGGAAGAGAGTGCTTCGATCCGGTTCGCGAGTCCAGCCTTATCGAAGCGGGCATCGATCTTCCAAGGTCCAGTCTGCTCATAGCCGCCAATCGGGCGCCCATCCGGAATACCGGAACGGTTGGTCCTATTAAGGAAGAAGAACGCAAAGCCGAGGTCAACATCGTCCTCGGGCTCAGCAAGATAGGTAGCCCGCTGGGCGTGCCATTCCTCAACGTTTACGGAGCAGGCCTCAAGCCGCGCTAGGAGCTCGGCTGGACTTGCGAAGACCGCTCGCCAAAAGGCGGCGATACCGGGATTGAGGTCGTTAAGCACGATCTCATCAACTAGCTCATCGACAAGTAGACGAAGGCCCACCCCAGCCCCACCGGCAAACGGCTCCACGTACCGCGTTGGCCGAGGAGATTGGCTTTCGAGAAGCGCCCTTACAAACTTGGCCAAGCGGCCCTTTCCCCCCGGATAGCGAAGGGGGCTGAGGTAGCGGGTTGGAATCCTAGGCATTGTCGTTCAATGCCTGCAGAAACGGCTCGATGTTCTCGGCGATCGCTTCGACGTGACTGCGATCGGCGTGAAAGAGCCTGTTATGCATGAACTCGTGAAGGGTTGCGACTGCATAGAGGCTGGTGCCGTCCTCAAGACCCACTCGTACCGCCTTGAAGCGTTGATCCTTCCCGGTCGAGTCAACAGCTGTCAAACATCGCTTGATGCGTTTCTTCAGCTTTTGATCTCTCGCCAGGTTCTTCTTATCGAGGAACTCGTCAATCGTCAGGTCGAGGATCGCCCTAATCAACACGGCGTATGCGTGAGGAGTCTTTTCGGGATTCAACTGGCGCAGCTCGCCCAGCAGCGCCTGAGTCTTACTGCCCAGCTTGTCGAGAGAGAGGTTCTTAAGCGGCTTCGGCTTGGCAACCGGGCGGCGGCGTTTCGGCGCAGTCCGAGGCTTAGGAGCAGGTTTTGAGCCGAGCTGTTTAGCTGTTTTCGTCCGCTTGCTCGTCTTCAGTTCTGGGGTGCCTTCCAGGTATTTCGCTCGCATCGGCTCAGTGCGCAGCTGGCTCACCCCGATATCGGCGGCCAGATCACCCAAGACGTGCTCAACGAAAGACTCGAGGTCAGTGGCTGCGTAGTGGAAATAGACGCGGCCATCGCGATATTCGACGCCCGCCTTGTCACGGAAGTTCTCGTCAAGGACGAGCCGGCCGAGGGTCGTGATCTTTTTGTCGCCCACTTCCTGGGCGAGCTCCTGAAGCAAGTCGTTACTCGGATAGCCCTCGGCGATGGCTTCGAGGAACGCCATCGCGGCCGCCGCCTCTCGACCTGGTTTGCTCTTGAAGCGATTCGCAGCGTAGGCGCTCCAAGGGACAATGCCCGCGCCTTCCGACTCACCCCCATGCCGGATTTCCAGCCAGTGCGCGGCAGCTTTTCGAGAAGGAGCTATCGAACAATCTGCCTGGCTCGGCGCAGATCCTTTGCTGGACAAGCGCTTGATCGCGGCGGCTATTGGAGAGCCATCAGCAAGCGCGGGGTTGTTCAACAGCTTGATCGCCGTAAGACGTCGGTTTCCCTCGACCACGGTGTAGCCGTTCTTGCTTTTCAGCACCATGAGGCGCTCTATCGGACTGAGCCCGTTGTTCAAGATGTCGTTAGCGAGGACAACCAGCTTCTGACGCTGACTTGCGATCAGACTTTCAATGGCGGCCCGCTGAGACTCAAGTTCGCCGTGGCGAGGGTTCTTGGTGTCGAGCATCAGTTGCCCGACCGGAATCGTCTTGGTTTCAAACTTCATGACGCGGCAGTATCTCTGTTCGGCGCAAAATGGCGCCAACCGGTCTGAGTGAAGAAAGGCCTCTGTCAGAGTTCCGCGCCGGTCAGCGTCCTGCAAACAGATCATGGACCGGTGCTGCGTCGCCCGGCAGTAGGTGCGTATAGCGGGTCAGCGTGAACGCGGACGAGTGATGGCCGAGAGCGCGGCTCAGTTGGAGGAGGTTGGTGCCTTGGCTTAGGTGGAGCGAGGCGAAGGTGTGGCGGAACGTGTGGAAGCCGGCCCGGGGAGCGTTGACCTCCTCTGCGAGCGGCTTGAGGACGCGGCGGCGGAGGTTGCCGGGGTTGAGCGGGCCGTCTGCTTCGCTGGGGAAGGCGAGGGCGGTCGAGTCTTGATCGGGCTGGGCGGCGAGATGGGCGCGCAGCTTCGCTGCGAGCGGCGCCGGTAGACGAACCTCGCGGCGGCCGTACTTGCTCTTGGGCGGCACGATCCGGTCGCGGACTATGGCGCGACGGATGCAGACCTCAGGCTCGCTCTGGTCGAGTTGGAGATGCAGGCGCTGGAGGGCGATCGCCTCGCTGATCCGCAGGCCGGTTGCTGCCAGAAGCTCGAAGAGTGGTCGGTGGCGTTCGGGTGCCATCGCCAAAACCGCCGCGAGCTGGTCGCGGCTGAAGACCTTGACCTCCTCGTCGGGCAGTTGCTCGCGGTGAGGCATCGCGAGGCCCTGGGCCGGGTTGTGGCGGATCAGGCCCTCGCGCTTGGCGGGTCGCCAGGGCGGCGCGGAGCGGGATCACGGCGTGCCGCAGACAGCGAGGCAGCGGGAGGTGCTCAGGGGAAAGCCAGGGAAAGACGCTCCGCAAATGGATGCATTTCCTGGCATCCGTTGACGTGGGTTGGCAGACCGGCCTTCGGATCGCCGCGGGCGTGCTATCCGGCTTGAACAAGCGGAATCCGGCTTGCCATGCCGGAAACGAGCGAACGCGCCAGACAGGATTCGAACCTGTGACCTTCGGTTTCGTAGACCGACGCTCTATCCAACTGAGCTACTGGCGCGGGATGGTGGGCTTTGTGGCCCGGGGGGCGATTCTAGGGACTTGGGGGCGTGGTTAGGCGGCTTCGGGCTCGGTGGGCTTGTTCAGCCGCACGTGCCACTGGACCACGGCGGTGGCCACGCGGTTGCCGTCGGCGTCGTTGAGCTCTACCTCGCAGGGGAAGACGACCTTGCCCTCTGCGTCGAGGGTGGCCAGGGCGGCGGCTGGATCGACGCCCAGCTTGGCGCTGGCCTCGATTGGGCCCTTGGCGATCTTTTCGTAGGAGATCTCGGCGCTGCGGGCGAGGGGCGTGACATCGCCCATGCGCTCGGCGAAGGCGCCGACGAATGCCGCGCCGGAGGCTGTCTCGGCCACGGTGAAGAGGGCGCCGGCGTGCTGGGAGCCAACGTGGTTCGTCAGCTCAGCGCGCTCGGGCAGCATCGCGGTCGCCTCGCCCGCGGCGACGCTGGTGACCTCCACGCCAAGGAAGCCAGCGAAGGGAACGGCCTGGGTCATCCCCTGCGCGATTGCGTCGAAGTCAGTCATCGGCGAGACCATATCCCGTTCCGGTGCGCTTTATCCGTGCACAGGGCACATAAAGCGCACCGGAAAAGGCTCAACGGCCCTCGAACTCGGCGTGGCCCGGGCCGCCGTGCTCGAGAAAGGTCTTGACCGCGCGCTGCAGGTCCTCGGTTGCGAACAACTCCCCCGCCTCGGTGCGGATCGCCTCGTCGGCCGCCGGGATGCCGCCCTCGCGGAAGCGGCGCAGGACGTGCTTGGTCATCGCGTGCGCCTTGGTCGGACCGGCGGCGAGCTCGGCGGCGAAGGCGCGGGCGCGCTCGTCGAAGCCCTCGTCGTCGAAGACCCGGTTGACGACGCCCCAGCCCTGCAGCTGCTCGGCGCCGAAGAGCTCGCCGGTCATCACGAACTCGCGGGCGCGGCCGCTGCCGGCGCGCTCGGCGAGGCGCTGGGTGCCACCCATCGACGGGGTCAGGCCGACGACTTTCTCGACCAGGCCGAACTTGGCCGAGCGGGCGGCGAGGATCAGGTCGCAGCCGAGGGCGAGCTCGAAGGCGGCGGTCAGGGTCAGCGCGTGGGCGGCGAAGACGACCGGCAGCGGCAGCCGTTCGACCCGCTCGACCGCGCCGATCAGCTCGTCCCAGAGCACGCTCGCCCGCTCCGGCGTCAGGCCGTCGAACTCGGCGACGTTGACGCCACCGGAGACGGCGCGCCCCTCGGCCCGGAACAGCAGCGCCCGCGGCAGGTCGCCCTCGACCGCCTCGATCGTCGCCTGCAGGCTCTCGAACATCCTGCGGTCGAAGAGGTTGAGCGGCGGGCTGTCGAGGGTCGCGACCGCCAGCCCCCCTTCGTCGCGCTCGAGTCGAATGGACATCGCAAAACCCTACTGCGCCCCGCGTGCCCTGAGGCGTTCCGGGGCCAAGCGGGACAAGGAAGAGGGAGCCGGAAGGCTTCTGCCTTTCGGCGACCGATGACGCAGTAGCGCGCCGGCACCGGGGCGCCTCAGGGCACGCGGTGGACCTCGAAGAGGTTGGTCCCCAGCTCCTGCTCCGGCAGCCCGGCGGTGATCGCGATCAGGTCGCCGGAGGCGGCGATCCCATGCTCGGCGGCCAGCTTGGCGCAGTCGTGGAGCAGCGAGCGCACGTCGGTCTCGTGCTCGTTGAGCACCGCCCTGACGCCGAAGAGCAGGTTGAGCCGGCGCACCGTGTCGATCCGCGGCGAGACCGCCAGCACCGGCACGTTGGGACGGTGGGCGGAGACGAGGCGCGCCGTGCGACCGCTCGAGGTCGGCACCACCAGCGCCGCCAGCCCGAGGCGGTAGACGGCGCCGACTGCTCCCTGCGCGACCGAGTCAGCGACCTCCTGGGTCGCCTGGTCAGTGCGGCCGAAGAGCCACTCGCCATAGGGCAGGTCGGGCTCGGTGGCGCGCGCGATCTGGTCCATCACCCGCACCGCCTCCACCGGGTGCTGGCCGACCGCCGTCTCCTCGGAGAGCATGACCGCGTCGGTGCCGTCGTAGATCGCGTTGGCGACGTCGGTCACCTCGGCCCGGGTCGGCCGCCGCGCGGTCACCATCGAGGCCAGCATCTGGGTCGCCGTTATCGCCGGCTTGGAGCGCTTGCCGGCGGCGCGGATCAGGCGCTTCTGCAGCACTGGCACCTGTGCCAGCGGCACCTCGATCCCGAGGTCGCCGCGGGCGACCATGATCCCGCCGGTCGCCGTGGCGACGATCTCCTCGGCGTTTTCCGCCGCCTGCTGCTTCTCGATCTTGGCGATCAGGGGAATGTCGGAACCGAGCGCGCGCAACCGCTCGTTGACCGGCTCGAGGTCGGCCGCGCTCGAGACGAAGGAGACGGCAAGCAGGTCGATGCCCTGATCGACCGCGAACTCGACCCAGCCGAGGTCGCCATCGGTCGCCGCGGGGGTCTTCAGCCCCGGCACGTTCATCCCCTTGTGCGAGGAGAGGGTGCCGCCGACCTCGATCTCGCAGTCGACGCCGCCGTCCTCGGGCCCCTGCACGCGCAGGCGGATCGAGCCGTCGGCGAGGTAGACCGGCTCGTTCCTGTGCAGCGAGGTGACGCCCGGCCAGGTGACCGGGATCGTCTCCTTGTCCCCCTCGACGTCGCGCGGGGTCAGCTTCACGTGCATGCCCGTCTCCAGCTCGGCGACGTCGTCGCGCAGCTCGCCGATCCGCAGCTTCGGCCCCGGCAGGTCGCCAAGCACCGCGACCTCGCGCCCGGCCCGCTCGGCCGCGGCGCGGATCGCCTCGACCGTGCGCGCGTGCCGATCGCGATCGGCGTGAGAGAAGTTGAGGCGGAGGACGTCGGCGCCGGCCTCGATCAGGCGCGCCAGGACGTCCGGCTCCCAGCTCGCCGGCCCGACCGTCGCGATGATCTTGGTGCGTCTGTCACGCTGCATGGGTATGACTGTAGAGCGTGACGAATGTCCGTCTTGGGGTCGGCGACCTTGACACTTATCTGTGTAAGAATCGACGCGTGAGCACCGTCGTCGAGGGTCCCGCCAGCGTCGAGGAGCCTGCCGCACCCGGCCTCGCCGGGACGGCGCCGCCCTCGCCCGCCGGGCCGATCGAGTCGACCGAGGCCGCGGGCCTGCCCAAGCCCCCGGTCGTGCCGCTGCCGCGCTCGGTGCAGATGCTGCGCTTCAACCAGCGCCAGATCGAGTACGTCTTCGGCGCCCGCCGCCGCCTCGGCGAGGTCTTCCGGATGCGGACCGCGCTGCCGGGCGGCCCCGTGGTCACCAGCCATCCCGACCACGTGCGCTCGCTCTTCACCGCCAAGCCCGAGCAGGCGCCGTCGCTGACCGGCGAGTCACCGCTGCGGCCGATCCTCGGCACCGGCTCGGTCCTCACCTCGAACGGCCCCCGCCACATGCGTCAGCGCAAGCTGCTGCTGCCGCCCTTCCACGGCGAGGCGATCGAGCGCTACACGGCGATGATCGCCGACGCCGCGGAAGAAGAGATCGACAGCTGGCCGCTCAACCGCCCCTTCGCCCTGGCGCCGCGCATGCAGGCAATCACGCTCGACGTGATCATGGCCGGGATATTCGGCATCGAGGGCCAGCCCGAGCGCGGCACTCCCGAGCGCCGGATGCGCGCCACGATCAAGCACCTCGTCGCCGCCTCGACCTCGCCGCTGGCCCAGGTTGGCGAAGTGATCAACCTCAACCGCGACGAGGCCGTCGGCCTCACCCGCCTCGGCGTCAACCTGCTCGACCGCCCGACCTACGCGGTGATCGAGGCCCGCCGCCGCGACGAGAACCTCGAGGAGCGACGCGACATCCTCTCGCTCCTGCTCCAGGCGCGGACCGAGGAGGGCGAGGCGATGAACGACAAAGAAGTCCGCGACGAGCTGCTGACCCTGGTTCTCGCCGGCCACGAGACGACGGCCAACTCGCTTTCCTGGACCTGGGAGCGCCTGGTTCGCAACCCGGCCGCCCACGAGGCCCTGCGCGAGGCAGTGCGCTCGGGCAACGACGCCGACGAGCAAATCGAGGCGACGATCTTCGAGAGCATGCGCTCGCGACCGGTCGTGCCGTTCATCGGCCGCCGGGTGACGGTCCCCTGGCGCCTCGGGCCCTACGCGGTCTCCGCCGACACCCCGATCGGGATCAGCATCCTGCTCGTCCATCACCGCGAGGACCTCTACCCCGAGCCCTTCGAGTTCCGGCCCGAGCGCTGGCTCGGCCGCAAGCCGGGCACCTACGAGTGGATCCCCTTCGGCGGCGGCATCCGCCGCTGCCTCGGCGCCGCCCTGGCGATGGCCGAGCAGCGCGTCGTGCTCGAGGCGATGGCCCGGCGTCTCGACCTCGAGGCCCCCGAGCCGCAGCCCGAGCGCGCCCTGCATCGCAACGTGACGATGATCCCGGCCCGTGGTGGCCGCGTCATCCTGCGCGCCCGCAGCAATTAGGATGCTCCGTAATTCCTGAGCAACCTAAACCCGCAACGGGAGGAGCAAACCAGTCATGAGCCCGCTCAAAGTGCCCAAAAAACGCACCTGTGCGCACATGGTCGTGCACGAGCTACTCGTCGAGACGCACCCTGAATACCGCGGCCGGAGACTCAAGGCCGAGGAGGAAACGCGGAGGAGCATCGACAGTGGAAGCGCGATGCGCGTTGTCGCCAAACTGATCACGATTCCGGTCGTCGTGCACGTCGTCCACCGCACCGCCGAGGAGAACATCTCCGACGCCCAGGTGAAGAGCCAGATCGACGCCCTCAACCGCGACTTCCGCGCCAAAAACGCGGACCGGAGCAAAATCCCGTCGGCGTGGAAAGGCCTCGCGATCGACTCCAACATCCAGTTCGCCCTGGCCAGCAAAGACCCGAGTGGAAAAGCGACCTCCGGGATCACCCGCACGGCGACGAAAGCGACCTCGTTTGGCGTGCAGGACGAGGTCAAGTCGAGCAAAACCGGCGGCGCCGACGCCTGGCCCGCCGATCGCTACCTCAACCTCTGGGCCTGCAACCTCGGCGAAGGGCTGCTTGGCTACGCGCAGTTCCCCGGCGGGCCGGCCAAAACGGACGGCGTGGTCATCCTCACCGGCGCCTTCGGCACCAAAGGCGCGGTCAAAGCACCGTTCAACAAGGGCCGGACCGCAACGCACGAGGTCGGCCACTTCCTCGGCCTGCGCCACGTCTGGGGCGACATGAACGACTGCACGGGCAGCGACTTCGTCGCCGACACGCCCAAAGCTCGGGAGGCAAACTTCGGCAAGCCCAAATTCCCCCACGTCACCTGCAACAACGGCCCCAACGGCGACATGTTCATGAACTACATGGACTACGTCGACGACGAGGCGATGGTCATGTTCACCGCCGGACAGGTCGCGCGGATGAACGCAACGTTGGCTGGGCCACGGAGCAAACTGGCGGGCCTCTGAGAACATCCCTGGGTGGTCACGCCCAGTAAAGAAGCGCTGCTGGGGCGCTGGGCCCACTCGCACGAGGAGGACAGCGAGGAGGAGATGGTGTTCCGCCCAGCGACCCACGCGTTCCCGCCGTCCCGCGGGCGGACCTCCTTCGAGCTCCGCCCCGACGGCACTTACATGGAGAGCTCCCCCGGTCCGGTCGACCTGCCGGAGCGGTCGGGAGGGCACTGGTCACTCCAGGGCTCCCGGCTGGTGCTCGACGGTGGGGGCGATCGACCGGGGCACGCCTGGGAGATCGCGAAGGCCGAGCCCGACCGGCTGACGGTCCGCAGGGCGCGGTGACTCAGCCGCGAGGTTAGGCGCCCGCCACTTCCCGCGCCACGCCTAGCGCCGGAGCGCCCCCGGGCCACCCGCGGCTTTCAGCACCCGGTAGTGGTAGGCGACCAGCTGCGAGGGCTGGTCGAGAGCATCGGCCAGCTCCGCTGGGCCCAGAGCCCGCTCCTGCAGCGCCGTGACCATCCGCGTCCGCAGCGGGTGCGCCAGCACCCGCTCGCCCCCCGCCTGGGTCCCATCGTCTTTCGTCCCGGACTCCATTGCTCGCCTCGTTTCTCTCGGACCGGTGAGATGTGGCATCGGCCTGGCGACGGCCGCCGGACACACCACTTTGTTTTTCTTGAGCAGACTGCTGCCCCTACAAGGACCACGAACCGCGAAAGTTGCGGCCGCGGCAACGGGGCCTCCGGCGACTGCCTCAGCCGCCGCGGCTTTCCTGCTCCGAGCCTCCTTTGACAAGCCCACCTGGACCGTCAGGCGCCGGGCGCATACCGTTGCCACTCTCGGCTGCCCCACCCTTGGCGTGGGCCATAGCGGAGAGGGAGGGATTCGAACCCTCGAGAGAGCTTGCGCCCCCTACTCGCTTAGCAGGCGAGTGCCTTCAGCCACTCGGCCACCTCTCCGGGCCCAAAACATTAGCGCCGGCCACTCTGCTCCCGCGTCCGGGGCCGGCGCGGTTAGGCTCGGGGCGTGGCTGCGCAATCCCACGAGCGCTACGAGGCGATCTTCGAGCAGGTCGAGGCGCCGTTTGCCTTCGTCGACCTCGACGCGATGTGGTCGAACTCCGGCGCGATGCTGGAGCGGGCCGGCGGGAAGCCGATCCGGGTGGCGAGCAAGTCACTGCGCTGCCGGGGACTGCTGGAGCGGATCATGCACCGCGACGCGCGCTTTGACGGGCTGATGACGTTCACCCTGCCGGAGACGCTCTGGCTTGCCGAGCACGGCTTCGAGAACCTGCTGCTCGCCTACCCGACCGCGGACACGGGCGCGCTGGGCGAGCTGGCGCTGCGCTCGGTCGCCAACCCGGGCGGCGCGCCGATCGTGATGGTCGATTGCGCCGAGCACCTCGAGGCGATCGAGTCGGTGCTGGGAGCGGGCGCGGCGCCCGTTCGCGTCTGCATCGACCTCGACGCCAGCTGGTGGGCGCTGGGCGGCCGGATCAAGGTCGGGCCGAAGCGCTCCCCCGTGCACACGGTCGAGCAGGCGGTCGCGCTGGCGCGTGAGATCGAGCGGCGCCCGCAGGTCGAGCTGGCGGCGCTGATGGCCTACGAGGGACAGATCGCCGGCGTCGGCGACCAGCCGCCGGGGCGGCGCCTGCGCGGCGGCGCGATCCGCACGATGCAGCGCCGCTCGGCCGCCGAGCTGGCCGAGCGGCGAGGGGCGGTCGTCGCCGCGATCCGCGAGTTCGCCGAGCTGCCGATCGTCAACGGCGGCGGCACCGGCAGCCTCGAGCTGACCGGCGCCGAGGATTCCGTAACCGAGATCGCCGCCGGCTCCGGCTTCTACGCCCCCACCCTCTTCGACCACTACAGCCGCTTCTCGCTCACGCCCGCCGCCGGCTTCGCCCTGCCGATCGTGCGCAAGCCCACCGCCGGCGATGGCGACCGCGCTCGGCGGCGGCTACCTGGCGTCGGGCAGCGGCGACGCCGCCCGGCTTCCCTCGCCCTGGCTGCCCGCCGGCCTCCAGCTCGACCCCGAGGAGGGCGCCGGCGAGGTGCAGACCCCGCTCAGCGGCCCGCCGGCCCGCGACCTGCAGATCGGCGACCGCGTCTACATGCGCCACGCCAAGGCCGGCGAGCTCTGCGAGCGCTTCGACGCCCTCCACCTGGTCGAAGGCGACGAGATCGTCGACGTGGTCCCCACCTACCGCGGCGAGGGCAAAGCCTTCCTCTAAGGGCCGGCGGGCCGCAAACCGGAGCCAGACTGGGTTTTCGGCCCGTTGGCCGGCTGTCAGGGGCCGAGGACGCGCTCGGCGTACTCGTTGGTGAAGGCGCGGCCCGGGTCCAGCTCGTCGCGGGCCGCCTGGAAGTCGGCCCAGCGCGGGTAGCGCTCGGCCAGGGTCGCGGCGGTCTGGAAGTGGCGCTTGCCCCAGTGGGGGCGGCCGCCGTACTCGTCCATGATCGCCTCGACCGCCTCGAAGTAGGGGCGCCACTCCATGCCGCGGTACTGGTGGACGGCGATGTAGGCGGTGTCGCGCTCGTGCGCGGGGCTGAGCAGGGCATCGTCGCCGGCGGTCACCCGCATCTCGATCGGGAAGAAGACCGGGTAGCGGTTGGAGCGCACCCACTCGATCACCCGGCGCGCCGCCTCGGGGCCGTGCTCGCGCGGCACCCCGTACTCCATCTCGGTGAAGCGGACACGGCGCTCGTTGGCGAAGATCCGGTCGCTGCGATCGGTCGCTTCGCTGCCCGAGGCGAGCCAGGCGGCGAGGCGCGAGAGCGAGGGGATCGCCGCGCGGAACGAGCTTGCCGGCCGCGGAGATCGCCTCCAGCGCCCAGTTCTCCAGCACGATGTCGTTGAGGAAGGCGGCGGCCCGGCCGCGCGGTCGCGGTGGCTCCTCGGTGCGGTTGCGCTCCAGCACCAGGGCCGAGTCGGCGTAGGGGAAGGTGAAGAGCTCGAAGTGGTCGTTGGCGTCGGCGCGCTGCTGGAAGGCGTCGAAGACCTCCTCGCGCGGGCAGGGCGAATCGACCCGGTGCAGGGTGAAGGCCGGGACGCAGCGCAGGGTCACCGCCGAGATCGCGCCGAGGGCGCCGATGCTGACCCGCGCCGCGCGCAGCAGCTCGGGGTCCCCGGCGGCGGTCAGCTCCCGCACCGAGCCGTCGGCGAGGACAAGCTCCAGCGCCTCGACCTGGGAGGAGATGTTGCGCAGCTTCGCCCCGGTGCCGTGGGTGCCGGTCGAGATCGCGCCGGCGACCGTCTGGCGATCGATGTCGCCGAGGTTCTCCATCGCCAGCCCGAGCCGGTGCAGCTCCTCGTTGAGATCGGCGAGCACCGTTCCGGCCCCGACCTTGACCAGGCCGGAGGAGCGGTCGGCCTCGATCACGCCGCTCAGCGCGCCGACGTCGACCATCGTGCCCTCGGTCATCGCCGTCTCGGTGAACGAGTGGCCGCTGCCGGCGACGCTGACCTTGCGTCCCGCCGCGGCGGCGGCGCCGACCGCCTCTGCCAGCTCCTCGCGCCGGCGCGGACGCAGCTGCTCGAACGGCGCGCAGGCCTGATCGCCGGCCCAGTTGCGCCAGTCTGCGGCCGGTCCGCCCCTGCTCACCGCTCCCGGAAGGCATGCTGCAGGAGCCTAGCCCGGTCAGCCCTCGAGGGCGCGGACGGCCGGGGGCGCCAGGGCGTGGAACGAGAAGGCGACCGTGCCGAGCAGCAGCAGCGATGATCGCGAGGCTCGGCGCCGCGTTGCCGGCGATGCTGGCGACGCCGCCGCCGGCGAGCCCGCCGACCACCTGCCCCGCCGCCCAGGCCATGTTGGAGAGACCGGCGGCGAACCCCTGGTGCAGACGGCTGGACTCGGCCATCTCGGAGAGCATCGTCAAGGCCGGCGTGAAGCAGATCCCGCCGCCCAGCGAGGTGAGGATCAGGCCGGCCATGACCAGCCCCATCGAGCTGCCGATCGCGACCGCGGCCATCGCCACGGCGCAGATGCTGAGACCGACCATGAAGGGTGTGCGGCGCCCCGCCCGGTCCGAGTAGCGACCGGCGATCGGGGCCAGCACCGCCTCCAGGGCGGCGCCGGCGATGAACCCGCCGGCGATCAGCGCGTGGCCGCCGCCCAGGTCGGCGATCTGCAGCGGCACCAGCACCTCGACGGCGCCGAACATCACCGAGGGAATCGCGACGAACGCCGTTGCCATCAGGATCGGGCGGCTGAAGATGGTCTCGGCGACCTCGCGCAGGTCCTGGCGTTCGGGCGCCTTCGCCTCCGGCAGTGCGGGCAGCGAAGACGGCGAGCACGACGGCGATCCCAAACACCGCGCTGAAAACCAGCTCGGTGCCGATTTCCGCCGCGAGCGCTCCCAGGGCGGGGCCGAGCAGGGCGCCGGCGACGGCTGTTCCCAGGGCGGTGCCGATCACCGAGCCGCGGCGCTCCGGCGGCGAGGCGCTGATCAGCCAGGTCAGCGCGCCCGACCAGATCAGCGCCCCGGCGCCCCCCTGGATGAAGCGAGCGGCGTCGAGCAGGAACGAACTCGTTGGCGAAGCCGAAGGCGACGCTGGAGACACCGAGCAGCAGCAGGCCGACGATCACCGTGCGGCGCGGACCGAGGCGAGCGGCGAGCAGACCCGCGGGCAGCGAGAAGAGCAGGGTTCCCGCGGCGTAGGAGGCGGAGAGCACGCCAGCCTGCGCCTTGCTCAAGCCAAGTTCGGCGACGTAATCCGGCAGCAGCGGCGCAATCGCCGAGAAGAAGGCGACGTCGAAGAAGACCATCGCCGAGGCGAGTATGAGCAATCGACGCATTGCAGACAATACAATCATCTAGAGCGATCGCAGTCCTCAGCCGCTGCGTCTAGCATCGACGGATCGCTTACTCCCCGGAGGGGTGGCAGAGCGGTTGAATGCACCGGTCTTGAAAACCGGCAGACATCGAAAGGTGTCTCGAGGGTTCGAATCCCTCCCCCTCCGCCTTCCGGCCCTCAGCTGCCGCCTCGTGCGATGGGCTAGGCGAGTACGCGGGTGATGTTGAAGCCGTCGTAGCCCTTGCCACCGACGGTTTGGATCGTCGTCGATTCCACCCGCGGCTCGGCCGCGAGCATCTCGTGCAGGCGGCGCTGGGCCTGGATCGCCGGTTCGCCGTTGTCGGGGTCAGCGAGCCTTCCGTCGCGGACGACGTTGTCGCAGATGATCAGGCTGCCGGGACGAGAGTGGTCGAGGGCCCAGGCGAAGTAGTCGGGGCTGTGGACCTTGTCGGCGTCGACGAAGGTGAGGTCGAACGGGCCGGCGCCCTCGGCCTCGAGCTGTGGCAGCAGGTCGAGGGCGGGGCCGAGCCGCAGGTCGACGGCGTCGGCGAGCCCGGCGGCGGCGATGTTGCCTTGCGCAACCTCGGCGTAATGGGAATCCGCCTCCAGGGTGATCAGGCGACCGCCCTCGGGCAGCGCCCGGCCGAGCCAGATCGTGCTGTAGCCACCCAGCGTGCCGAACTCGAGAACCGCGCTGGCTCCAATCGTCCTGGCGAGCAGGTGCAGCAGCTTGCCCTGCGGTGGCGAGACCTGGATCGCGGGCAGCCCGGCCTTGCTGCTCGCTCGCAGCGCCGCCTCCAGCGCCCCGTCGTGGGGCGCCAGCAAATCCGTCACGTAGTCGTCGACTGCCGTCCAGTTCTGCTGCGCCACAGCCGAGTGTCTATCACCCGCCACCAGTCGCGGGCGAGCTGCGTGCCGAGGACGGCTGCCGGCAAGGGCGGGGTCGTCACCGGCCCGCGCTCCTGCGCAAAGTCGTAGTCAAACCAGGCCCCAGGGGCAGGAAACGCCGGGGCCCGCCCGAACGTGCGGGGATGGAGACGGCATCGCGCCGGGCGCGAACGCGTGAGCGCTGGCGGTCGCGGGCGGAGAAAGCCAGCGACGCCTTCGGCCTGGTTCTCATCCTGGTGCTCGTCACCTATGTGCTCGCCTCGCTGCTCGACAACCACGGCTGGTCCTCGGTTTTGCTGACAGCGGCGACCGGCGCGACCTCGGTCGTGGCACTGACCAGCTCGCACGCGCGGGCCGGCTTCGTGCGGGGCGCGATCTGGCTCTCGGTGCTAACCGTCGTGCTGGCCACCATCGCCGCGATAACCGACGATCGCGCCTGGCTCAACTTCGCCTCGGTGATTCAGGTCTCGCTGCTGAGCGTGGCGATGGCCGCGGTACTGCGTCGCGTCGTCACCGCCCCCGAAGTCGGCTTCCGCACGATCCTCGGCGCGCTCAGCGTCTACACCGTGCTCGGCATCCTCTTCACCTTCGTCTACGGCACGGTCGACCGCATTCAGGTCGAGCCCTTCTTCGAAGGCGTGGCCCACCCGCAGGGCTCCGACTTCCTCTTCTTCAGCTACACGACGCTGACCACAACCGGGTATGGCAACCTCGTCCCCGCTGGCCAGCCGGGTCAGCTGATCGCCGGCCTGGAGATGATGTCCGGGCAGGTCTTCCTGGTCACCATGGTGGCCGGGCTGGTCAGCCTCTGGCGCCCCGGCGAAGCGATCCGCCGCCGGCGTGAGCAGCGCGGCGGAGAGCCCCCGGCGGAGACCCCGCCCGCAGGCTGAAGGCCCACGAAGGGGCCGCAGGCCGGCTCGTCGAGCCGAACGGGGGCGCTACTCGGAAAGCTCGACGCGTTCGATCGTCTGCGGCTCGAGCGGGCTATCGGAGGCGTCGGTTGCGGCCGACTCGATTGCGACGACCGCGTCCATGCCGTCGACCACCTGGCCGAAGACCGTGTGCTTGCCGTCGAGCCACGCCGCCGCCTCGGTGGTGACGATGAAGAACTGAGAGCCGTTGGTATTGGGTCCCGCGTTGGCCATCGCCAGCGCTCCGCGCACGATCTTGTGGTCGTTGAACTCGTCCTCGAAGGTGTAACCCGGCCCGCCGCGACCCGTTCCCTCCGGGCAGCCGCCCTGGATCATGAAGTCGGGAATGATCCGGTGGAAGACCAGTTCGTCGTAGAAGCCGTCGGCGGCGAGCTTGCGGAAATTCTCGACCGTCTTCGGGGCATCGCCGTCGTGCAGTTCGAGCACGATCGGCCCGGCATTGGTGTGGAGGGTGGCTTGCGACATGGCGGCAACCCTATCGATCCGCACGATCCGGCCGCCGACGGGCCTGAAACGGGAGATGTCGCCCCGTTGCAGGCCCATCGGCGGGCGCGATCAGCCGTTGACCCGCACGGTTACCGGGCTCGAAGCGCCGGGGGCATAGGGCCAGCGGTCCTCGGAGAGCGCGACGGCTCGCAGGCGAATGCTGGCCGAGCCGCTGACGTAGCGGAAGCGGTAGCTGGCGTGAAAGCGACCGCCGTGGTCGCTGCGGGTGATGAGGACGGGGCGCCAGCGCTTGGCGGCCTCCTCGTAGTACTGGATCGCGACCAGCTTCCCCCGCCGCGGCAGCGAGGCGCCATGGGCGCGCACGCGGCCGTGAAAGCGCACCGCCTCGCCGGTGCGCAGGGCTCTCGGGGCAGCGGCAAGGTCGATGCCGCCGCGGACGCGCAGCGTCAGCGGGCTGCGACTCGCCTGATCGAACTGCGCCTCGCCGGCGAAGGAGACCGCCAGCCGGCGCGACGTGCCGGCGGCAAGCCCGAGGCGAAACCCGCCGTGCGGCCCGGTGCTGAGCGCCTCGACGCGTGCCCGCCCCAGCGCCCCGCGCGACGGCCGTGAGACGACCCGCAGAGCGCGATCGGCCAGGCCGGCTCCATCGGCGCTGACGAGGCGGCCGCTGAGCATCGCCCCAACCCCAAATGGCACCGTCAGCTCGGTGCCATTGCGCCCGTGCCAGCCCAGCCTGGCGAAGATCCGCGCCTTGCCGCGGGGCGGCTCGACCGCCTTGGCCTGCTTGATCCCCGCCACGGCTTCCCCCGCCACCTTGCGCACCGTCATCTCGACGCCATCGGCGCGACGCGTGCTGGAGGCGGTGTTGCCGGCGCTGTCCACCGCATCGGCGCGGAACACGTAAGTGCCGGGGCCGAGATCGCTCGGCAGGCGGGCGAGGAGCTGGGCGTCGGCGGCGGCCGGTCCGCGGGTGAATTTCGCCGCCAGCTCGGTCCACTGCTGGCTGTCGAGCCGGCGGTAGTGAATCTCCCCGCTCGCCGGGCCGGAATGCGCGTCGGTGATCTGGGCGCCGATCTGGTCGGGCACGGCGCCGCCGGCCGCGGGCGGGCTGAAGGCGACGCCGGGGGGGACGTCGTCGAAGCGCAGCAGTAGCGAGGCCGCCGCGGACGGCGCCTCGTTGCCGGCCTCGTCGCGTAGCCAGACGCTGAGCGAGAAGACGCCCGCCCGTGGCGCGAAGAGGTTCTGCAGGGCGCCGAGGTTGCGCCCGGGGACGAACTTGACCCCGCTGTCGTAGCCGGCCGGGCCCTCGATGCGCCAGGAGGCGCCGCCGATCGGGCTCGCCGGGCCCTGGTCGGGATTGGCCCAGGAGAGGTCGAAGTCGTTCGTGCGCCGCCAGACGTCGCCACCGGCAAGCGCGAGGTTGCGGGGGTGGGCCGGCGGGTTGTTGTCGATGTAGAAAGTCTGGTCCGGGGTGCAGGCGCCGTTGCCGGCGAAGTCGGTGACGCAATGGTGGATGCCGTGAGGGCCGTCGCTGAAGCGGTTGGTGTCGATCACGGCGCCAGCGGAGACCCCGAGGTCACAGGGACGCATCTGGGTTGCCTCCCACACCCCGCCGATCAGCGCTTTCGCGCAGCCGTACTCGGTGAGGTTGGCGCGGGCGCCGTCGACGGAGGTCTCGCCGTAACGGACACCGCCGCCGACGTCGCTCCCCCAGAAGCTGACCCCCTGGGCGCCGCGCCGCCAGCCGCCGGCGGTGATCTCGCCGCCGACCGCGGCCGCTGGCGCCGAGTCGTCCTGGATGGTGATCGTGAGGGCGCGGATCGCCGACCAGGAGCCCGGGTCGAGGCTGCACCACTTGCTTTCGGCCCTGGCGCAGAGCAGGCGGTCCTCGAGCGCCGGCTGAGCGGGATTGAAGCCAGCGACGAACTCGCGCGGAGTCGTGTCGGTGGAGCCGGCCGCGGCGAAGACGTCGAAGCCGCCGTTCCAGGTGCCGACTCCGATCCGCTGCTCGATGCCGTCGTGCAGCGCGTGCCACCAGGTGCCCCGCACCTGGGAGATCCCGGTCCCGGCCGGGGCCTCCCAGCGCCAGCGGGCAAAACGGGTGCCGCTCACGGTCGACTGCCCCTCGCGGCTGAAGCTCTTCAGGTGGGCGCCGTCGAACGGATCCTGGCCGGCCGGCGGCACGCACCAGCCGTCCGGGCGGAACTTGGCGCCAGCGGTCGTGTCGGCCCAGCTGGCATCCGCGCCGATGTACCAGCCGCACTGGGCGACGGCGTACTTGCCGGCGCTCGCCTCCTTGGCCGCCAGCAGCAAGAGCGCCAAGGCAAGCCCAATACCCATTGCAACGATGCGGCCGAAGCCGCCACGTGTACCCGACATAAACCCTCCTTCGATCGACAGCACTTGAAGGGCTAAGGGAATGGCGGCAAGATCTCTCCCCCCTGGCGCTGCAGAATGGCCCGACGGCTGCCGCCGGGGCGCCTTTGCGAGAATGGCCCCAATGCCACTTCCCACGCAGGATCAGATAACCGAGAAGCTGCGCGCCGTGATCGACCCTGAGCTGCGGCGCTCGATCGTCGAGCTGGGCATGGTCCGCTCGATCGAGGTCAAGGACGACGGTCGGGTCGAGGTCGTCGTCTCGCTGACCACGGCTGGCTGCCCGATCCGCTCGCACTTCGAACAAGCGGTCGCCAAACAGGTCTCCGAGCTCGACGGGGTGACCGCGGTCGCGGTCGGCTTCGACGTCCTCTCCGACGAGGAGAAAGGCGCCCTGCAGAAAACGCTCGGCCGCGGCAAGCTGCCGGAGGGCGCCCTGGCCCAGGTGAAAAACGTGATCTGCGTCGCCTCCGGCAAGGGCGGCGTCGGCAAGTCGACGATGACCGCCAACCTGGCGGCGGCGCTGAGCGCCGAAGGCCACCCCGCCGGAGCGCTCGATTGCGACGTCTACGGCTACTCGATCCCGCGCATGCTCGGCGTAAACCGCAAGCCCGAGGTCAACGGCGAGCGCAAGATCCTGCCGCTGGAGGCCGCGGGCGGCGTCAAGGTGATGTCGATCGGCTTCTTCGTCGAGGAGAACTCCGCCGTGGTCTGGCGCGGGCCAATGCTGCACAAGGCGATCCAGCAGTTCCTCGAGGACGTCGCCTGGGGCGAGCTGGAGTACCTGCTGCTCGACCTGCCGCCGGGGACCGGCGACGTCTCGATGACGCTTGCCCAGCTGCTGCCCCAGGCCAAGTTCCTCATCGTCACCACGCCGCAGCCGGCGGCGCAGTCCGTCGCCAAACGCGGTGCGGACATGGCGCTCAAGTTCGATCTCGAGCTGCTCGGCGCGATCGAGAACATGTCGGGCTTCACCACCCCCGACGGGGAGCGCTTGACGATCTTCGGCGAGGGCGGCGGTCAGCTGCTCGCCGACGAACTCGACATCCCGCTGCTGGGCAAGGTGCCGCTCTCCGAGGCGCTGCGCGAACACGCCGATGCCGGCACGCCGCTGGTCACCGCCGAACCCGACTCGCCGGCCGCCCAGGCGATCCGCCAGGCCGCCCGCGGCATCGTCGCCGCCACCCCCCAGGAGCTGCCGGTGCTGCAGGCGACGCCGGCGGCTGCCGAAGCGCCGCCGGTCAGCGGCATCCCGCTCCCCGTCGTCCAGTAGCGCTCAGCTGGCGAAGATCGAGTCTGACTGGAACCAGACGGTCTGCCCGGAAATGGCTTTCGGGATCGTCAGCTGCTTCGTGTAGTAGCGGCCGCAGCTGCCGGGGGTCTGCGGGATCTTGACGTGCACCCTGAACCGCTTCGCCGCCCGCACCTTGGCCGTGTCAGCGGCGCTGAGGCTCTCCGGGAGCCGGAACACCCCGGCCTTCTTGAAGTGCGCGGAGGCGCTGCCCAGCGAGAGCCCGCCCTTGGCGCCGGCGAGCGAGTAGGACACGACCACGTCCGCGGGGCGATACGAGGTGTAGCGGATCACCAGTCGGACCTCGTGCTTCGCGGTGTAGACGAAGGTCCTGGCGCGGGCCACCCGCAGCACGCATGCCCTCGGCAGGTCAACGGTCCACTGGTAGCCGGCCGCCGGGCCCGCCACGCCGTTCAGCGTCGCCCGCACCTGGAAGAGATGGTCGCCCGGCGCTATGGGTTCGAAGCGCTGACCGCTGCTGCAGGGCGAGAACGGCCCGTTGTCGATCGAGCATTCGAAGCTGTTGCCGCCGCCGGAGAACGTGAAGACGGCCTTCTGGCTGGCGGTCTCCTTCGGGGGGCCGCTGAGGATCCTTACCGCCCCCGCCGTGGCGCTCAGGTCAAAGGTCGTGCAACCGGAGTTTTCCGTGACTTCGCCGTGGAGCTGCCTGGCAACGCTGCCGTTCGCTTCCACCGGCAGCGTCGTTTTCAGACCGACGAGCACGTATCCGGAGGGCTGTTTGATCCATTCGGTGGAGCGCACGGTGAGGACGCCACCCGAGACCGCGCCGACGATCTTGGCGCTCCCGGTCGGCACGCCCGGGTTCTCGGGAACTTCGTAGAAGTCGAAGGTCCCTTCGAGTTTTTCTCCGCCTGCGTAGTTCAATTGCAGGGTCAGCCCGGTCAGTCCCTGGCTGCAGGTGTAGGTGCCCTGCCAGGCGCCGGCGAGGGACTGGGCCAGGCTCTGATCGCTGCTCGCGGTCGCGATCGGCGCGGCCAGGCTCGCCGACGGAGCCAGCGCAAGCACCGCAGCACACGCGATCGAGGTCACCAGCCCTTTCAGGCCCTTGCCGATAAAGCCCATCACGCCCTCCGTTCCCGCTCAGTCTCCGTAACCGGCGTCAGGCGCCGGATCTCGGAGCAAGGCGGCGCGACGATACCAAGGCGCGACCCGCGAGAAGGCGCCTGCCTGCCGCAGGCAGCAGGTATCAGGCCGCGCTCTTGCTCTTGCATCAATGTTCGGGCCAATTCGCATAGGGCTGTCGGTGTCACACAACTGAACGGCCCTCGGCCTCAACCACAGCAGCGCTTGTACTTGCGCCCCGAGCTGCACCAGCATGGCTCATTTCGTCCCGGTGGCCAGGCCACGGACTCCCCCGTACTGCCAAGCTCGGCGGCGAAGCGGCTTCTGGCAGCTCCGCTGTCCGCATCGATGCCATTCTCCTCGGCGAACTCGACGAGTCGCTCCACCCCCAGGGGCGCAACGGACGGCTCGCGACCGGTCTCGTTTCGCATGGCCCGCAGGCGGGCCTCGATCGTTCGGCAATAGGCATCTGGATCGTTCAGGTCGCTGGCCAGCGACGGCCAACGGGCGAGCGCAGCATCGATCTGGTCTCTGGGGAACCAGGCGACCGCATAGTGCGTCGCCTTTAAATAGGCGGGATTGGCCCGTTCGGCGAGGCGATCGTCCTCGTCCGGGGGAAGACCATGCTCAAAGCGGCAGAACCAGCGTTCGCCCCGAAGTTGAGCGATCCAGTCGTAATCCTCGGCGCTCTTTGCCAGATCAAGCGCTTCGTCGTAAGCCTCGAGAGCGCCCTGGCCGTCGCCCGAGTCCATCCGGGCATTCGCCAGGGTGGAGACGGTCTGCGGATCTCCGACTCGCTCCGCCCGCAACCTCGCGAAGGCCGCCTCGCCCTCGTCGCGATCGCCTGCCTTCAGCAGGTACCAGGCGAGCATGTCCTGCGCCAGCTCCGGAAGCTCGCATCCAAGCTCGATGGCTCGACGCTGCGCGCGGACTGCGAGCGCGAAGTCGCCGTCCTCGCCGGCAACCTCTGCCAGCCCGTCGTAGTAGTCCCCCAGCGGGAGATCCTCCGACGGCGCCATCGCCGCAATCCGGTCGAGGGCATCCTCGGCCTCGGCAAGCGCCTCCGCGTTTTCGTAGACCGAGAGAAGCTCCGAGACGCTCGCCACGTCGCGAAAGTTAGCGAGATCCCTGGCTGCTCTCGATCCCGAGGATCATCTCCAGGGCCCGCTCAACCTCGTGGAGGGTGTCGAGTCCGGCGCGGCCGACCGGGCGAAGCAGGCGCTTGCGAGCGACGGCCCTGATGCCGCGGCAGACGGCAACGCTGTCGCGCTCGACGCCTTCCTCGGGGGAAACCTCTGGACGAAGCGGAGAGGCCGCGCGGGAGCTGGACAACGGGACGATGACGATCAACTCGTCCTCCAGCCCCGCGGAAATCTCATCGACCGAAATCACGATCGCGGGGCGGTTCTTGCCAGGCTCACCCTTCCGTGCGGCACCGAGCGAAGCGAGCCAGATCTCGCCACGCCGAGGCTCAGTCGATGCCATCGCCGAGGGTCGCCTCCCACTCGCGGTCCTCGACCTTCACCGCGCCAGTACCGGCATCCACCCGAGTGGCATCTCGCTCCGCGCGGAAGATCGCCTCGCGGGCAACGTCGTGAGCAAAATCGGCCAGCATTGTCGAAAGAGAGACACCACGCTCACTCGCCTGATTGGCAAGCAGGTCCCGGGTCTCGCGAGTCACTCGGATCGTGGCGGTCTCCGCAGCCATCCCTGCGCATTGTAGCGCTATGGCTTAGCGACATGGAATGGCTATTTACGAGCGCGAGGCAGACAGCAGCCTCAGGCAGCCGACTTGCTCTTGCATCAATTGTTCGGCCCCATCTCGGTGGACGCTCGCCCCTATGCCTCGCCATCGAAGTAGTCGGCACGCTCGTCCCCCGGGCGCACGAGGATGTCCACCGCCTCCTCGGGTCGCGGAGCACCCGGTGGGAAGGTCCGCGCCCAAACCTTGCCCGAGTCGGGGAACTCGTTGACCTCCGGTGCGATCATCGTGCTGACGATCAGCACGCGTACCGGCTGCTCACCGCGGTTGTCGATCCGGTGGGCGCCGCTGCGGCCCGACGGGAAGGCGACTACCTCGCCTTCTTCAAGCTGTCGCTCATCGTTCAGCGTGCGGAGCGTGGGCTGGCCGGAGATGACCACCAGGAGCTCCTCGTTGGCATGGTGGATGTGGAGGGGGAAGCTTGAGGAGCCGGGCGGAAGCTCGAACACCGATGCGCCGAGTCGATCTGAGCCCGCTTGTCGGCCAAGCCGTGCTCGCCGCCACGAAAACGGCGGCCGATCCTGCTCTTCATCCCAGTTCGGCTCAAAGACGTTAGCCATGAGCGGGCAGTATGCAACACCATGCGTGGTTTCACGCGGTCAAGCCGCACCCTGGGGCCGCCAGACCGTCCACCTCAAGTAAAGCGACCAGGGGGATGTCGTTAGACCCACGGGGACGTGGGTCTAGCGAAGGCTACGACGAGAAGCTACAGCTGGTACTTGCTCGCAAACCGCTTGAGCAAGCGGAAAACAATTACGCAGAAGCCTTGCTCTTGTAGTAGTTCGCGTTGATCTCGGCGTATTTGGCCCACTCAGCCGGCAACTGGTCCTCGGCGAAGCAGGCGTCCACCGGGCAGGCCTCGACGCAGGCGTCGCAGTCGATGCACTCGTCTGGATCGATGTAGAGCATCTCGACCGAGTCGTAGTCGGGCTCGTCGGGCGTCGGATGGATGCAATCGACCGGACAGACCTCGACGCACGAGTTGTCCTTGGTGCCGATGCACGGCTCGGCGATGACGTAGGTCATTCGAGAAGTTCTCCTGGGTCGTCTTTTCGGTGCGCGGTGAGGAGCTTGGCCCCCACCAAAGCGCGAGCGCACATTTTAGGGATTGCGCGGCGGAAGCGTGAACGCCACTAGCATCGGCTCCCAATGCTGCTGCTGACCGGAGCGACTGGAAGCGTTGGATCGCGACTGCTGCCGCGACTGCTCGAGCGGGGCGAGGACGTGCGCTGCCTGGTGCGCGAGCCGCGGCGGCTGGGGGCGCGGCGGGTCGACGTGCAGATCGCCCTCGGCGACCTCGGCGAGATGTCCGACCCCTACCTGGTGCGCCAGGCGCTGCGCGGCGTCGACACCGTGATCCACCTGGCGGCGACGATCCGCGACCAGCCACCGCACCGAATCGAGGAGCTGAACGGACTGGCGACGGTGAGGCTGCTGCGCGCCGCCGAGCGCAGCGGCGTCAAGCGCTTCGTCTTCTTCAGCGCCCTTGACGCCTCGGTGGCCCAGCGCACCCGCTTCTTCCGCGCCAAGTGGCTGGCGGAGCGCGCGGTCACCTCCTCCCCCCTGCAGACGACGATCTTCGCCCCCTCGATCGTCTACGACCGCTCCGACCCCTGGATAACCCTGCTGCGTCGCTTCTCCTTCCTGCCCGTCCTGCCGGTCTCCGGCGACGGTAAAGCGCGCTTCGAGCCGATCTGGGCGGATGACGCCGCCCGCTGCGTAGTCGCTGCCCTGGCGGGCGGCGAGCGCGAGCGCTACGAGCTGGCAGGGCCGGAGACGCTCAGCTACGACGAGATGTCGGACCTGGTCAGCCGCATCGCGGGGCGACCCCGCCCGCTCGTCCACCTGCCGCTGCCGCTGGTCCGATCGGGCTTGATCGCGATCCGCTCCATTGTCGGCGAGGCCGTGTTTGCAACTTGGGAGGAGGCCGAGCTGATGGAGGTATCGATGCTCAGCGAGCGGGGCACGGCCGATGCGAAGGAGCTTGGAGTCGAGCCAAGAAGGATGAGCGATGTCCTGGAGGAGCATTAGGCAAGCAGCGGTGCTGGCGATCGCGGTCGCCGCGATGCTCAGCGGCCAGGCCCAGGCGCTGACGCTGGTCCCGCCAAAACCGGACGTCCTCCTCGGCATCAGTGACCGCGGCAGCACGCAGGACTTCACCGAATTCACCGAACTGCTCAGCAAGCACCCGGCGCTGCTGGAGACCTTCCACCCCTGGGGCAACAGCCTCAACCAGTCCTACGAACGCTGGCGCGAAACCGCGACGCGGCCGATCCTGGCGATCTCGACGGCCGACGACCAGACGCTGAGCGAGCTGATCACCCCGGAGCAGATCGCCCTCGGGGCCGGCGACGACTACCTCCTGCAAGTCAACGACTTCTTCGCCAAACGCGGGCTGCCCGCCTACATCAGGCCACTGGGCGAGCCCAACCGCTGCCTCAACGTCTGGTCGGCGGTCAACTGCGACGGCAGCCAGAAGGGCGGCGAACACACGACCGGCTGGTACAAGCAGGCCTTCCGCCGCATCGTCGCGATCGTGCGCGGGGGCCAGACGCTGGAAGGGATCAACGCGACCCTGGCGGCAATCGGCCTGCCACCGCTCAACCGCACCAAGGGCCCAAACCCGACGGTCCTGCCGGCGGCGCCGGTCAGCATCATCTGGAGCCCGCTGCCGGGCGGCTCGCCGCGGGTGAAGGGAAACTTCCCCGGCAACTACTGGCCGGGCGCTCCCTGGGTCGACTGGGTGGGGACCGACTTCTACTCGCAGTATCCAGTCTGGAAAGACCTCAATCGCTTCTACGCCGCGGTGCAGTGGAAGCGCAAGCCGGTCGCGATAACCGAGTGGGCGGTCTCCGGCAAAGACGACCCCCGCTTCGTCAAAGAACTGGTCGCGTGGACGGTCAAACGGCCGCGGGTGCGGATGCTCGTCTACTACACCGGCTTCGGCCCGGGCGCAAACCCCTACGACCTCAGCCTCTATCCGCGGACGACCAACACCCTGCGCCTGAAGATCCGCCGCCCCAACTTCCTCCAGTACGCCGAATACAACGCCGGCCTCCTGCCGCCACTGCCGCCACCGCCGCCGAAAACGGCCAAAGTCAGCTAGGACGTCGACGCGAATCAAGTTCTCCATGAAATAGATGGAGAACTTGATTCGCGTCTCGTGAGAAAGGAGAGGCCCGGCTTTTGCCGGGCCTCTCGGAAAGACACTCGCCTGTTGGGGCGAGGATACGCCTGGGCGGCGTGGCTACATCATGCCGCCCATGTCTGGCATGCCGCCGGGCATGCCGCCACCGCCAGCGCCTTCCTTCTCGGGCGGCTCGGCGATGATCGCCTCGGTGACGAGGATGTTCTTCGCGATCGAGGCGGCGTTCTCGAGCGCCGATCGGGTGACCTTGGTCGGATCGATGACGCCGGCGGCGATCAGGTCACCGTACTCACCGGTGGCCGCGTTGAGGCCTTCGCCGGCCTTCAGCTCGCGCACCTTGTTGACCACGACCGAGCCCTCCAGGCCGGAGTTCTCGGCGATCTGGCGGACCGGCTCCTCGAGCGAGCGGTGGACGATCCGGGCGCCAGTTGCCTCGTCCGGATCCTCGTGCTTGTCCGTGTCGAGACTTGACTGAGCGTTGAGCAGAGCCACGCCACCACCCGGCACGACGCCCTCCTCGAGCGCGGCGCGGGTCGCCTGCAGCGCGTCCTCGACGCGGTGCTTCTTCTCCTTCATCTCGGTCTCGGTGGCAGCGCCGACCTTGACCACGGCGACACCGCCGGCCAGCTTGGCGAGGCGCTCCTGGAGCTTCTCGCGATCGAAATCGGAGTCGGTGTTCTCGACCTCGTTTTTGATCTGCTTGATCCGGCCCTTAATGTCGTCGGCCTCACCGGAGCCGTCGATGATCGTCGTCGTGTCCTTGGAGATGACGACGCGGCGGGCTTTGCCGAGCTGGGAGATCTGGGTGTTCTCGAGTTTGAGACCCATCTCCTCGGTGATCACCTCACCGCCGGTGAGGATGGCGATGTCCTCCAGCATCCGCTTGCGACGGTCGCCGAAGCCGGGCGCCTTGACCGCGACACCGGTGAAGGTGCCACGCAGCTTGTTGACGACGAGCGTCGCGAGGCACTCGCCCTCGACGTCCTCGGCAACGATCATCAGCGGCTTGCCACCCTGCATCACCTGCTCGAGCACCGGCAGGATGTCCCGCACGGAGCCGATTTTCTGGTTGGCGATGAGGATGTAGGGATCCTCCAGCACCGCCTCCATGCGGTCCTGGTCGGTGACCATGTACGGGGAGATGTAGCCCTTGTCGAACTGCATCCCCTCGGTGAACTCCAGCTCCATGCCGAAGGTCTGGCCTTCCTCGACGTTGACGACGCCGTCCTTGCCGACCTTCTCGATCGCATCGGCAATCACGTTGCCGATCTCGTCGTCACCGGCGGAGATGGCGGCGACGCGGGCGATCTGCTCCTTGCCCGCAACCTCCTTGGACTGCTTCTCGCGCAGGGTCTCGACGACGTCTTCGACGGCCTTCTCGATCCCGCGGCGCAGGGCCAGCGGGTTGGCGCCGGCGGCGACGTTCTTGAGCCCCTGGCGGACGATGATCTGGGCCAGCAGCGTCGCCGTCGTCGTACCGTCACCGGCGACGTCGTTGGTCGCCGTGGCGACCTCGCGGACGAGCTGGGCGCCCTGGTTCTCGAAGACGTCCTCGACCTCGATCTCGCGGGCGATGGTGACGCCGTCGTTGGTGATCGTCGGCGCGCCGAACTTCTTGTCGAGCACGACGTAACGGCCCTTGGGGCCGAGGGTGACCTTGACCGCGTCGGCGACTGCGTCGACACCGGCCTGCAGGGCCCCCCTTGCTTCCTCGCTGAACTTCAGCTCCTTATGAGCCATTTGATTTCAGTCCTTCCTTAGTTCTTCTAAGTCCTGGTTGGCGAACGGTCAGCCGAGCTTGGCGAGGACGTCCGACTCGCGCAAAACGAGCAGATCCTCATCCTCGACGGTGACCTCGGTGCCGCCGTATTTGGAGTAGAGGACTTCGTCACCCTCGCTCAGGTCGAGCGGGCGGCGAGTGCCGTCCTCATTGATCGCGCCATCGCCAACGGCGACGACCTTGCCCTTCTGGGGCTTCTCCTTGGCCGTATCGGGGAGGACGATTCCGCTCGCGGTCGTCTCCTCCTCTTCGATCGGCTTCACGATCAGCCGGTCCCCGAGGGGCTTCAGCTTCATCCGTATACCTCCATCTATGGGTGAGTGTGGATCAGAAGTTCACGACTGGCTTGGCACTCTATGGGTGAGAGTGCCAGCGCTGAAAGATAGCGAGCCGAACAAGCCCGCGGGCCGACGCGACGAAAAGGTCCCTCTGCGACCGGGAAATCGGCCCCGTCGGCGGCGGCAGCGGGGATCAGCCGTTGGCCAGGAGGCGGCAGCCCAGGAGCTGCGCTATGCCCTCCCCACCGCGCTTCATCACCCAGTCGTGGTTCCACTCGAAGGCGGGACGGGCGACCGGGGCCAGCAGGTTCATCCAGGCCTTGCTGGTCGCCACGTTCCACTCGTAGACGACCGCGGTGACGCCCTCCTGCTCGTAGAGCCGCCAGCGGCCGACCCCGCTCAGCTCGCCGACGGCGTCGGCCTCGAGCAGGTGCGGGCGCTCGATCCGGGTCGTCGTCACCTCGAACTCGACCCGGTAGGGCAGCAGGCTCTTCCAGACCATTCGCGCGACGGCGTCGATGCCGTCGCCGTTCCCCGCACGCACTTCCTCGGCCTGCTCGACCCCGCGCCACCACTGCGGCCAGCGCGCCTGGTCGTAGATCGCCTCCCAGACCGGCTCCCGCGGTGACTCCAGCAGCCAGGTCGTGAGGAAGGAGTAGTCGGCCATTGGGGCTAGATGGTCGCCGCCTGGGGGCGTGCCGGGCCAAGCAGATCAAGGACGCAGGGCGCAGCCTTTGCTGGAGGCAAAGGCAAGCCCGAGGACGCCGATATGCGCAGTGCCCGGCGCGTCATCCAGGTCAGTTGTGGTGCGGGGTCTCCCCATTGCCGAAGTGCGCCCCCGGCGGCTCGACGATCTGGGAGAAGCGGATCACGGTGACGAGTTCCTCCGGCGCCACCGGGCGGCCGTAGATCTGTTCGAGGAACTTGATCTCGTCCTCGAGGCGGCGGAACTCGGGGTTGTCGTGCTCGATGTCGCGCGGCGAGAGCTCGGAGACCCGCTTCACCTCGACGTCGTCGATCACCGCGGTGAAGATCTTCTCGCGCGGGCTGTGGCGGAAGCCGACCGTGATCCAGACGACCTGGCCGCGCTCGTACTTGTTGCTCTTGTCGCCAAGCCTGATCGTCGCCGACTTGCGACCGCGCTTGAGCTGGTCGACGAAGATCGGCGAGTAGAAGTTGAGTACGTAGATACCGCCCCGCATCGGCAGCGAGCGTATCTGACCCGCGCGAGGCCAGGCCTCGCGCTCGCAGTCATCTTCACTCCCGGGACGCGTTATCGAGCTGGACGAATGATCTACCCAGTTTTGAACGTTTGTCGTCCAGGAGTGTAGATCGGCCCAAAACGGGTCGATGGGGGTGTGATGAATTTGAGCTCCCACCGTTCCCGCGGGCGCTTCGCCGCCGCACTGGCCTGCGCGGCATTCTTCCTGCTCGCTTTCGCCGCCGGCGCCAGCGCCGCGAAGTGCGACGGCAAGCACGCGACGATCGTCGGCACCGCCGGCGACGACGTGATCGTCGGCAAGAAGGCCAGCGACGTGATCTACGGCGGCGGTGGCGACGACCGCATCAGCGGCGGCCCGAACGGCAACGACAGGATCTGCGGCGGGCCCGGCGACGACACGATCCACGGCGGCCGCGGCTTTGACGCCCTCTACGGCGAAGCCGGCGACGACCGGCTCGCCGGCGACAAGGGCTCCGACCACATCGAGGGGGGGAGGGAGACGACAACCTCAACGGCGCCCAGGGCAGCGACAGCCTCGTCGGCGGGGCCGGCGACGACTCGCTGCTCGGGGTCAAAGGCCCCGACAACCTGATCGGCGGGGCCGGTGACGACTACTTGAAGGGCGACAAGGGCAGCGACAGCGAGGATGGAAGCGGTGGCAACGACGCTCTCTTCGGCGACAAGGGCAACGACAAGGTCGACGGCGGGCCCGGCAGCGATCAGATCGAAGGCGGGCCCGGCGACGACCCGAGGCTCGACGGCGGGCCCGACGGCGACTTCGTCTACGGCGGTGCCGGCAGCGACAGCGCCAGCGGCGGCGGGGGCGACGGCGACGTGGTCCGCGGCGACAGCGGTGAAGACAAGCTCGACGGCGGCCCCGGCGCCCTGGACATCGTCTCCTACGCCAGCGCGACCCGCAGCGGCGTCATCGTCGACCTCGCTTCGGGGCGCTCGAAAGGCGACGGCCACGACACGCTCACGGGCTTCGAGGACGTGGTCGGCTCACCGCAGGGCGACGACATCCTCGGTGACGGCGCGGTCAACCGCCTCGACGGTGGCGTCGGCAACGACGACCTCGACGGCATGGGCGGCCCCGATGAAGCCTTCGGCGGGGCCGGCAGCGACGAATGCGACGGCTTCGCCGCCGAGTACTCCTGCGGCGCCGAAGAAAACCCGCCCGGGAGCGGCACCTACGTCATCCTCAACCAGGGACTCGACGGCAACAGCCTGATCGTGCAGGGGACCGACGGCGCCAACGACATCCACGTCTACTTCAACAACGGCATCTGGACGGTGTCGGAAAACGGCCCGATCGCCGCCGGCGACGGCTGCCAGTCGGTCAGCGCGAGCAGCGCGATCGCAACCGCGACCTGCCCGACCACGACGGCGGCCGGGCTGGTGGTGATCACCGGCGGCGCTGGCGACGACTCGATCAACGTCAGCGAAAGCGTTCCCGCCAGCGTCAAAGTCCGCGCCAACGGCAACGCCGGCTCCGACGCCCTCAGCGGCGGTGTCGGCGACGACGTGCTGGAAGCCGGAGAGAACTACAACGGCCCCGACAACGGCAACGACACCCTGGTCGGCAACGCCGGCAGCGACGTGCTCTACGCCGATCCCGGGGCCGACCAGCTCTCGGGCGGGCCCGGCAACGACCTGCTCGTCTCCTCGGTCGAGGTCTGCCAGGGCCACGCCTACAGCGGCGGGCCCGGCGAGGACACGGTCTCCTACGGCCGCTCGAACGCGAGCATGCGGGTCGAGCTGAACGGCACCGGCGCCCCGCCCGGCTGCGGCAGCCCCGACCAGGTCCTCGGCGACAACGAGGACCTCGAGGGATCGGACGGGCCCGACGTGCTGATCGGCGACAACGGCGCCAACAGCCTCTTCGGCCACCTCGGCGCCGACACCTTCGTCGGCAAGGGCGGCAACGACTCAATCGAAGCGATCGACGGCCAGCGCGACAAGGCGATTGACTGCGGCAGCGGCGATGACGGCGCCAGCAAGGACGGCTCCGACCCCAAGCCCGTCAACTGCTGACCCGGCCGCTCGCTCAGAAGATGTAGTTGCTCAGCTTCTCCGGCGCGAGCACGGTGACCCGGCCGCGGCCGGGCCGGACGATCCCGCCGCGCTCGAGGTCGGCGAGGAAGCGGCTGACGCTCTCGCGCGAGGTGCCCGCGAGCTGGGCCAGGTCGGCCTGGTTCATGTGGATCGTCACCTCGGCGCCCTCACCGTTGCGCGGCGACTCCTCGGCGACGAGCTGGGAGAGCACGCCGGCGACGCGGCTGGGCACGGTCTGGAAGGACTGGCGCGAGATCCGCTCGTTGGCGGTGCGCAGGCGGCGCACCAGGGCGGCGATCAGCTTCACCGTGATCTCGGGGTGGCGGCCGAGCAACGCCCGCACCTCACCCGCCGGCAGGGCCAGCAGCTCACCGTCGCTGAGCGCCTCGACGCTGGCCGAGCGCACCTCGCCGTCGAGCATCGCCAGCTCACCGAAGATGTCGCCGGGACCGAGCGTGGCGAGGGTGATCGCGCGCCCGTCGGAATGCTCGCGGGTGACGCGGAAGCTGCCGTCGCGGACGATGTAGCAGGCGTCGGAGTGGTCGCCCTCGTGAAAGACCCGGGTGCCGACCGGGAAGGAGCGCCCCACGGCGACCCGCGAGAAGCTCTCCAGCTCCCCCTCCTCGAGGTCGGCGAAGAGCGGCACGCTGCGCAGCAGCTCGACCGGCCCCAGTCCCCCCTCGCGATCCTCCATTGCCTGATTATCCCAGGCCCGGATTGAGTTCCTCGAAAAACGGGAGACGAGCCGGCTCGGAGCCAGGGCAAAACGCCCGGCAAGTCGCTCAGCGGGCGGCGAGGGTGAGCTTGCGGGGGCCGCGGCTGAAGCCCGCCTCGAGCAGGGCCTCCTCGTGGCCGGAGCCGATCACCGGGTCGCCGTCGAATCGCTCTATCGCCAGCTTGGGGAGCCGGCCGGCGGCGACCGCGGCGGCGAGGGCGCCGACGGCGGCGGCGAGCTCCTTGGCGCTGAGATCGGCGAGGCGGAGAATGCCACGGCCGCCGCGCTCGACGTAGACGACGGGGGCGCCGTCGCGCATGAGGAGATAGGCGCCCGGGACCCGGGCGGGACGGCGGCGCTCACCCTGGGCCGGCTTGGGCCAGGGCAGCGAGGACCCGTAGGGGTTGGCTGGATCGAGGGCGGCGAGCAGCAGGAAGGAGCCGTTCTCGGCGGGCAGGGAACGCAGGCGCTCGACCGCGCCGGGGAGGGCGAACTGGGCGCCGCCGAGGCCCTCGACGAAGTAGCCGCGGCGGGCGGTGCCGAGCAGCTCGAGGTTGCCGAGCTCGGCGTAGAGGCTGGCGAAGCCCCCGGGGACGCCCTCGGCGAGGACGGTCTCGCGGGTGACGATGCCGTAGCGCTCCAGCATCAGCTCGGCCTGGGCGCGCAGGCGCGGGCCGGCGGCGGGAGCGCTCTCGAAGAGGGGCGCGGTCAGCGACCAGCGGCCCTGCACCGCGGCCCCGGCGGCGCGGCGGCGGGCGAAGCGGCGGCCGCGCTGCTCGGCTGACGGCGCCGCCCGCAGGCGCGGGGCGCGCAGCGGCGAGAAGGCGTCGTTGGTCACCTCGCCGGCCCAGGCGAGGTCCCAGAGGGCCGCGTGGAGCTCCTCCAGCGGATGGTCGAGGTCGGCGAGCAGGTCGAGCCAGAAGTCGGGGCCGGCGGCGAGGCGCTGGCGGATCGCGTCGTGGACCTCGCCCTCGGGGCGCTCGAGCTTGAGGTTGGCGGGCGGCGGCCCGGCGAGGCGGACGTCATCGCGGAAGTAGAGGGCGACGCGGCCGTCGCTGCGGCCGCGGGCACCGGCGCCGATCCAGACCACCTCGCCGCTGGTGCAGAGTTCGTCGAGCCAGGTCGGCGAGTAGGAGCCGAGCCGGCGCGGCAGCACGTCGCCCTCCCAAACCTTCGGGGTCAGGGCGACCCCCTGCAGCGGGACGAGGGCCTCGCGCAGGCGATCCGGCCCGGCGCCGGCGGCGCGGTGGGCATCGACGTTCTGCCAGCTCGGCAGGAAGCGGGCGAAGCGATCGCGCCCGGCCGGCTCGACTTCGCGGCGCAGGTGGGCGAGGCTGGCGCGCCGCAGCCGCCGCAGCGCCTCGGCATCGCACCACTCGCGCTCGCTGCCGCCGGGCAGCAGCTCGCCGCGGACGAGGGCGCCTTCGCGCTCGAGCTCGCGCAGGGCCGGCGTCGGGTCGACCCCGTAGCGAGCGAAGAGCTGCGCCGTCGGGAAGGGGCCGTGGGTGCGGGCGTAGCGACGCACCAGGGCCCGCATCGCGTCGGGATGCTGCTCGAGGAAGGTCTCGGGCAGGCCGGCGGGCGGCGGCACCCCGAGCGCGTCGCGATAGAGCCCGGCGTCCTCGCCGGCGATGTAGCGCTCCTCGCCGTTGATGCGGACCAGGGCGACGCGGCGCTCGGCGACCAGCTTCTGCAGCATCGAAGCGGCCGAGTAGCCCTCCGTCACCCGCTCGTCGCACTCCTCCGCGGTGAGGTCACCGACGTTGCGCAGCACCTGCTGCAGGGCGTCGCGGTCGCCGGCGCGACCGGCCTCGGTGCGGTGCTGGAGCTGCGCCTCGACCTCCTCCAGCGCCCCCGGATCGATCAGCTCGCGCAGCTCCTCCTGGCCGAGCAGCTCGCGCAGCAGGTCGCGGTCGAGGGCCAGCGCCGCCGCCCGCCGCTCGGCGTTGGGCGTGTCCCCCTCGTACATGTAGGTGGCGACGTAGTCGAAGAGCAGCGAGGAGGCGAACGGCGAGGCGGTCGCCGTCTCGACCTCGACCAGATCGAGTTGGCGCGAGTGCAGCTTCGTCAACAGCTCCCGGAGCGAGGGCAGGTCGAGGACGTCGCGCAAGACCTCGCGGTAGGTCTCCAGCACGACCGGGAAGCGGGGGAAGTCGCGTGCCACCTCGAGCAGGCTCTGCGCCTTCAGCCGCTGCTGCCAGAGCGGCGTGCGCTTGCCCGGGTAGGCGCGCGGGATCAGCAGCGAGCGGGCGGCGTTCTCGCGGAAGTGGGAGCCGAAGAGGGCCGAGCCGGAGAGCTCGCCGACGATCAGCTCCTCGACCTCGTCGGGATCGATCAGGACGAGGTCGGCGGCGGGCGGCTCGTCGGCGTCGGGGAGGTGGATGACGATGCCGTCGTCGGACCAGATCGCGTCCGCCTCGAGGTCGTGCTCGGCGCGGATCTTGGCCGCCAGCGCCAACCCCCAGGCGGAGTGGACGCGGCCGCCGTAGGGCGAGAGGATGCAGAGCCGCCAGTCGCCGATCTCGTCGCGGAAGCGCTCGACCACGATCGTCTCGTCGGAGGGGACGACGCGGGTCGCGGTCTGCTGCTCACGCAGGTAGGCGACGAGGTTCTCGGCGGCGCGGCGGTCGAGGTCGTACTCGGCGGCGAGCTCGGCCGGCTCGCGCGAGACCGCCTCGCGGGCGAAGGCGCCGATCGCCTTGCCCAGCTCGGCGGGGCGGCCGATCCCGTCGCCCTTCCAGAAGGGGACGGCGCCGGGGACGCCGGGCGCCGGGGTGACGATGACGCGGTCGCGGGTGATCTCCTCGATCCGCCAGGTGGTGGCGCCGAGCAGGAAGGTCTGGCCGGGGCGGGCCTCGTAGACCATCTCCTCGTCGAGCTCGCCGACGCGGCGGCCGTCGGGCAGGTGGACGCCGTAGAGGCCACGGTCGGGGATCGTGCCGGCGTTGGTGACGACCAGCTGCCGGGCGCCTTTGCGGCCGTGCATCGTGCCCTTGGTGCGGTCCCAGACGATCCGCGGTCGCAGCTCGGCGAAGCGGTCCGACGGGTAGCGCCCGTCGAGCATGTCGAGGACGTTCTCGAGCTGCTCGCGGGAGAGCTCGTGGAAGGGCTCTGACGCGGTGACCAGCTGCTCGACCTCGTCGACGTCCCACTCGTCCAGGGCCGCCATCGCGACCAGCTGCTGGGCGAGCACGTCGAGCGGGTTCTGCGGGATCACCGTCTCCTCGATCGCCCCTTCGCGCATGCGCCGCGCGACGACGGCGCACTCGAGCAGGTCGGCGCGGAACTTGGGGAAGATGCGGCCGCGCGAGACCTCGCCCAGCGAGTGCCCGGCGCGGCCGACGCGCTGCAGGCCGCGGCTGACCGACTTCGGCGACTCGACCTGGATCACCAGGTCGACGGCGCCCATGTCGATCCCCAGCTCCAGGGAGGACGTCGCGACCAGGCAGGGGAGCTGGCCGGACTTCAACAGCTCCTCGACCACCGTGCGCTCCTCGTGGCTCAGGGAGCCGTGGTGGGCTCGAGCGATCTCCTCGATGGCGCCTAGGCCGGCGGGTCCCGTCACAGCAGGGGACCCACCACCCCTTCCGGTCGCTAAAGCGGCGTGCTCAGGAGCGGATGGGTCTGATCCGTCGGGCTCGCTATCGCGAGGAGTTCCCGCCGGACCAGACCCATCCGCTCCCGCGTGCTCGGTAGCTGGGAGCTCCTGCTCGGGTTCGTCCAGGTGCAGCTCGTTCAAGCGCTTCGCCAGCCGCTCTGAAGCCCTTCTGTTGTTGACGAAGATGATCGTCGACGTGTGTTCCCTTACAAGCTTCAAAAGCTCGGGGTAAATCGCGGGCCAGATCGAGCGGACGTGGACCAGCGGCTCACCCTCTGGGGGGTTGCCGCCTGAGCTTGGGTAGGAAGCTGCGCCGGGATCCGCCATGTCCTCCACCGGCACGACGATCTCCAGATCCAGCTCCTTGGCCACCCCCGCGTCGACGATCCTGCACTCCCGCTTCGGACCCACCAGGAACCGAGCTATCCGCTCCAAGCGGCCGCTGCGTTGCGGAGAGACCGATCCGTTGGAGGACGGGCGCATCTGCGGCGGGTGGCGTCGCAGGGGGGACCGCCCCCGAGGAAGCTTTAGCTACCGCAGGGGGCGGTGGGTCCCCTGCGGCGACGGGCCCCGCCGCCCGATCCGCATGGTCCTTCACCAGGTGCTCAAGTCGCTCCAACGTCAGCGCCAAGTGCGAGCCCCGCTTGGACTGGGCCACCGCGTGGATCTCGTCGACGATCACCGCCTCGGTCGAGACGAGGATCTCGCGGACGCCCGAGGAGAGCATCAGGTAGAGCGACTCGGGGGTGGTGATCAGGATGTCGGGCGGGGTTTTGCGCATCGCCCGCCGTTCCGCCTGGCTCGTGTCGCCGGTGCGCAGCCCCACCGAGATATCGGCGCCGATGCCGCGCAGCGGCGCCCGCAGGTTGCGCTCGATGTCGTAGGAGAGCGCCTTCAGCGGCGAGACGTAGACGAGGCGAACGCCCTTGCCTAGCTCTGGCTCGCGCGACAGCTTGTCGATCCCCCAGAGGAAGCTGGCAAGGGTCTTGCCAGAGCCGGTGGGGGCGCAGATCAGCGCGTTGGCGCCGCTGGCAATCGCCTCCCAGCCACCAGCCTGCGCCGGGGTCGGCCCCTCGAAGGACGCCTCGAACCAGCGCCTGACCGGCGCGCTGAAGGGCGCCAGTGGGTCAGATCCTGCGGTCGCTTTCGCTTCGGTGGCCAACCCACCGATCTTACGCGGCGCTCACCTTGGGGTCCAGCCACCGCCGGATGCCGGCGAGGCACGGGGCCAAACTGGCGCTCAGCCCGGTCGGCCGCCGGCGAACTTGACGTAGGCGAACCAGGACTGCTTTGGCACGAAGCCGGCGCCGAAGAGGCCGGTGCCGCCGCAGAAGTTGCAGCTGCCGGGCTGATCGTCGACCGAGAACCAGTAGACCCGCTGCAACTTCCATTTCGCCTGTTTCTGTTTGAACAGCTTGAAGGCGCCGTTGAGCTGGGTGACCTGGCCTTTCGGGCCTTTGGCGAAGTAGTCGCCCACCGATTGCGGTTCCGAGCTCCAGCCGATCTCGGTGATCCAGAGGCCCTTGCCCGCGTCGTGGTTGTCTTTCAGCACGGCGCGGAACTCTTCGATGTCCGGAGCCAGCTGCTGGTACGCGGTCGTGTACGGATGCAGGGCGACGCCGCTGAACTTGTTCTTGATCCCCGGCGTGGTCTTGTAGAGCTGATCGAGGAAATCGGTGGCGAAGTAGGCCTGCGGCGGCTTCTTTTTGAATTCCGCCTGCTTGGGCCGGGCGAACATGCCGCCGAGGATCAGCTTCGCCCCCGGATCGACGCTCTTGATCGCGCTGGAGGAGATGTTGACCAGCTTGCCGTAGTCGGCGGGGCTCGGCCTGACCACGAAGTACATGAAGTTCTGCTCGTTCCAGATCTGCCAGGTGCGGATCGGGCGTTCGGACAGAGCGGGATTCGCGGCCCAGAAGGCGCCACCGGGGCCGTAGCGACCGACCACGATCCTGAGGAAGTTTTCCCAGGCGGCGCGCTGGGCAGCGGTCTTGACCGGCAGCGTCTTCGGCGCCCTGACGCTGCCGTGCGAGCCGGGCACAGCCACCGACGCCACGGCCCAGGATGGCGCGTTGTAGATGAAGGGCAGGACGTCGATGCCGGCCTGGGCGGCGCCGGAGACAAGGCGATCCACGGGGGAGAAATCCGTCACTCCGGGAGCGGTTTCGATTGCGCCCCAGCCGACTGGGATCCGCACGCTGTCGACCCCGCCCGCATGCAGGCGCTGGAACTCTTCAACCGTGGGCGTGGCCTGCGGCGACACCCCCCAGAAGTTGGCGGGGATGGCCGCGGCCGGGGACGCCGTCACGGCAATCCCCGCTGCGGCGATCGCCAGAGCCGCTACCCAGGCACGCGCCTGCCCCAATGGGCGCTTCCGCTTCCGCTCCATGTCAGCTCGCCTTCGGGGCGGGGGCCGAGGCGGTCGGTCCGCGGCGCTGGCGCTTCTGCCTGATCATCACGGCGCCGACCGAAATCGCAGCGAGAACAAGAATCGCGATCAGGATCGGAATCAGCGGCGAGGAGCTGCTGTCGCTCTTCTGCGAGGCGGGCGTGCCCTTTGCCTGGCTGGTGCCCTGCACCTGGCCATTCGCCTTGCCGTTGCCGCTGCCGCCTGGGCTACCCTGCCCGGTGCCGCCGCCATTGCCGTTGCCGTTGGTGGCTACCCCACCGCTCTTTTCAGTCGATTCGTCTTCCGGAGACCCAGCCGTTGATTCGTCCGAACCCTGCGAGCCCTTCGTCCCATCCGGCGCCGCCGCTCCGCCGTTATCCGCAGCTTTTGCGATCGGCGGACGTTTGTGTGAGGCCGGAACGTTTTCGCCTTCGGCCTTGGGGATAGCGTCGGAGTACTGCACACCGCTCGAGTCTTCCGCGTGAGCCAAAACGGGAAAGCAAGCCAATGCCAGCAGAGCAATCACTGACATCAACGAAGCAAGGCGGCCCAGGTTTGGGGCCGGGCGATGGCGCGTCCCGACGATCATCGGCCGGAAGGTTAGACCAAACGGCGGCGTTGCTCGCGCCAGTCGCGCTGATGGTCGGCCTCGCCCTTGCTGGAGGCGGCTTTGACGTGGGCAGTCGTCACATCGCCGGCTTGGCGGTGTGGCTGGTAGTCGTCGCCCTACTGGTCTTCGGCGCGGGCTCAGCGGCGAAGCTAGAGAGGCCCCTGTACCTGGCAGGCGGACTGATCGTCTGTCTGTCTCTTCTCTGTGCAATCTCTTCCCTTTGGTCGGGGTCGGTTGAGCTGAGCGTGATCGAGGCAGACCGCGTTCTGGTCTACCTGGGTTTCTTCCTTGCCGCGTTCCTCATCGCCCAAACCGACGAAAGGCGCCAACGTTTCGCTGAAGGCTTGGCAATTGCCGCCGCCCTGGTCGTCCTCCTCGGTCTGGGCAGCCGTCTCCTGCCTCATGTGATGAACGTCACAGATTCACTCGGCACCGGGCCGCGCCTGCGCTACCCGCTTGGCTACTGGAACGCGAACGGGGCCCTGTTCGGCATCGGCGTCGCCCTGCTGCTCTGGACCAGCCGGCGCGCCACCTGGGCGGCGCTGCGCTGGTTCTCGGTGGCGATGATCCCGGCGGCGCTCCTCGCCCTCTACTTCACCTACTCGCGCGGTGGCCTGCTCTCGCTCCTCGTCGCGTCCGGCTGCCTGATCGCCCTCTCGAGGGATCGGCTTTGGCTGCTGGCGACGCTGGCGATCGGCGCCCTGGGGGCACTGCCAGCGGTGCTCGCCGTGCAGGAACGCCGCGGCCTCGCCGACAACCTCGTCGGCCAGGCCAGCGTCGACCAGGGCGCCACGGTCCTGCTCGTCCTGCTCGGCGGCATCGCCCTCTCGCTGCTCCTCTTCACCCTGCTGCGCCTGCTGGAGGAGCGCGAAGGTCGCGTCACCGGGCGGGCGCTGGCGATCTCCCGCAGCCCGGGCGTGCTCAGGGGCGTGGCGCTGACCGGCGCCGTGCTCGCGATCGTCGCCGTGGCCGCGGTCGGGGGGCGCGCCTGGCACCAGTTCTCCAGCTCCGACATCCAGTTCCCCAACGACCCCAAGCAGCACTTTGCCGACCTTTCCGGCGCCGGTCGCCACGACTTCTGGCGGGTTGCGATCGAGGCCTTCGAAGAAAAGCCGGCCCTAGGCCACGGGGCGGGGACCTACCAGTTCTCCTGGGAGCAGCACCGCTCGATCGAACTGCCCGTTCATGACGCTCACTCGCTCTACCTGGAGGCGTTCGCCGAGCTGGGCGCCGTCGGCGGGCTCCTAGTGCTGGCGCTGGTCGCAACGCTGCTCTGGACCGCCTTTGCCGCCTGGCGAGCGGCGCCCCACCCCCAGCGCGAGCGCTACGCGGCGCTGCTGGCGGCGATGCTCGCCTTCGCCGTTGGCGCCGCCTTCGACTGGTTCTGGGAAATCCCCGGCCTGGGAGCGATCTTCTTCCTCGCCGGTGGGGTGGTCGTGGCGGCGCGCTGCGCTCAGATCGCCGCCGACCCGCGGCGCGACGGCGCCGATACCGAGGGTCGCCGCTACGGCTTTGCCGTCGCCGGCATCGTCCTGGCCTGGGTCGCGGCGATCGCCCTGGTCGGGCCACTGCTGGTCGAGCGCGAGATCGACTCGAGCCAGGCCGCGGCGGCACGGAACGACTTCGGCGCCGCAATCGACCACGCCAGCACCGCCCGCTCGATCGAGCCCTGGGCGGCCTCGCCCTACGTCCAGCTCGGGCTGCTGACCGAGCGCCAGGGCGAACTACCCAGCCGCGATCGTCCACTTCACGCATGCGATCGAGCGCGAAGACCACAACTGGCAGTGGTTCTATCTGCGCTCCCGGGTAGAGCACGAGGCAGGCGACGAAAGGGCGGCGCTGGCGGACCTCGAACGGGCGCGCCGGCTCAACCCAGAAGCGAGCTGCTTGCAATTGGCGGGGTGGAACTGCGGATGAGCGCCAAGGTCAAAGGGGATCCCAGGCCGGCTGAGGCCCGCGCGCCGGCGGCCTCCAGCGAGGATCGGCCAGAGCAAACCGAGCTGGCCGCGCGCCTGGGCTTGACCGGCCCGAGCGGGTCGCGTCGCCGCGGCGCGATGTTGCGACGGCTGCTCGCCGCCGGCGACTGGGTGGCGATTTTCGCGGCGCTCTGCGTCGCCACCGCCGTCACTTCGACCACGGACGTGGCCAAGCTCTTCTGGGCCGTTCTCTTCACCCCGGCCTGGCTGGTCGTGCTGAAGCTGCACGGGCTCTACGACAACGACCATCGTCGGATTCGCCACAGCACCCTCGACGAGCTGCCCTCGCTGGTCTCGGCCAGCGCCCTCGGCACGATCGTGCTCGACGGCCTGCTGGCCCTCAGCCCGGCCGGGCCGCTCTCGGCCAAGAGCGCGATCATCGTCGGCATCGGCGCCGTGCTCGCCTGCTTCGTGGCCCGCGCCGTGCTGCGCTTCACCTGGCAGCGCCTGACCGGGGTCGCGATGGGCCTCGTCATCGGCCCGGCGGCGATGGTCGACGTGATCGCCCGGCGGATCTCCACTCACCCGGAGGCGCGCCTGCGGCTGGTCGGCTACCTCTCGGCGCCACTCGACAAGGACCGCCGCGCCTCGCTGCCGCGACTTGGATCGATCGAAGAGATCTCGCGGGTGGCGCGCGAGCACAACGTCGAGCGGGTCGTCGTCACCGACCAGGAGATGAGCGAGGTCGACGCCGAGCACCTGATCGCGGAGTGCAAGGCGGCGGGCCTGGGGCTCACCCTGCTGCCCAAGCACTACGGCCTGCTCGGGCCCGGGATCGAGTTCAACCGGCTCGCCGAGCTGCCGGTGCTCGACTTCCGCTTCTCCGACCCGCCGCGCTCGACGCTGGCGCTGAAGCGGGGACTCGACCTGCTCGTCTCCGGTCTGATGCTGACGCTGCTCTCGCCGTTGCTGGCGGTGATCGCCATCTTCATCGTCGTCGACTCGGGCACCCCGGTCTTCTTCCGCCAGAAGCGCGCCGGCAAGGACGGGGCGCCTTTCACGATGCTGAAGTTCCGCACCATGGTCGCCGACGCCGAGGAGCGGCTGGCGGAGTTCGTCGACCTCGAGAAGCTCGACGAGCCGGCGTTCAAGATCCCCGACGATCCGCGGGTCACCCGCGCCGGCCGCCTGCTGCGCCGCACCAGCCTCGACGAGCTGCCGCAGCTGATCAACGTGCTGAGGGGCGACATGTCGCTGGTCGGGCCACGCCCGGAGGAGGAAGCCGTGGTCGCCCTCTATGACGAGCGCCAGCGCGCCCGCCTGGCGATCAAGCCGGGCCTGACCGGGCCGATGCAGGTTTACGGCCGCGGCGACCTCACCTTCGAGGAGCGGCTGGCGATGGAGCGCGACTACCTCGACAACCTCTCGGTGACCGGCGACCTGGCGATCCTCTTGCGCACGCCGCGGGCGATCGTCCGCGGCGACGGCGCCTACTAGAGAATCCAGCGATGCCTCCCCAGCTTGACCTCGAGGTCGTCGTCGTCAGCCACGGCGCCGAAGAGCTGCTGCGGCGCTGTCTGCGCTCGCTGGGCGAGCACCCGGCGACTGGAACGATGCGGGTCACCGTGGTCGACAGCGGCAGCACCGACTCGACCCCCGACATGGTCGAGCGCGAGTTCGAGGCGGTGCGGCTGATCCGCCGCGAGAACATCGGCTTCTCGGCCGCCAACAACGTCGTCCTGCGCGAGGACGAGGCGGCCGCCGTGCTGCTGCTCAACCCCGACACCGAGGTCTACGCCGGCACCCTCGACGCCGCCCTGGCGCGGCTGCGCTCGGAGGAGCGGATCGGCATGGTCGGCTGCAAGCTGGTGACCGAGTCGGGCGAGCTCGACCACGCCTGCAAGCGCTCCTTCCCCACCCCGCTAAGCGCCCTCGCCCACTTCACCGGGATCGGCCGCGGCGGCGACGCCTCGGAGGCCCTGAGCCAGTACCGGGCGACCCACCTCGGCGACGACGAGCCGGGCGAGGTCGACGCCGTCAACGGCGCCTTCATGCTCTGCCGCGCCGAGGCGGTGCGCGAGGTCGGCCTGCTCGACGAGGGCTACTGGCTCTACATGGAGGACCTCGACTGGTGCCGGCGCTTCTGGCAGGTCGGCTGGAAGGTCTTCTACGAGCCGGCGGGCGTCGCCCTGCACGTCAAGGGCGGCTCCAGCGGCAAGCGCCGCGCCCCCAAACAGGAGATCGCCTTCCACCGCGGCATGGGCCGCTTCTACCGCCGCTTCGACGCCGCCGAGCACAACCCGCTGGTCAACGCAGCCGTCTACGCCGGCATCGGAGCCAAGCTGGCCACGAGCCTGGCAATCACCGCCGCGCGCGGCCGCTGATGCGAATCAAGTTCTCGATGTATTTCATTGAGAACTTGATTCGCGTCCCGGACTTGCGGCCGCTGATGCCTCAGCCGAGCGCTCGGCCGTACTGCTTTTCGTAGTACTCGCGGTACTCGCCGGAGCGGATCGGGCCCCACCAGTCCTCGTTGTCGCGGTACCACTGCACGGTGCGCTCGAGGCCCTCGGCGAAGCGCACCTGGGCCTCCCAGCCGAGCTGCTCGCGGATCTTGTCGCTGCCCAGCGAGTAGCGGCGGTCGTGGCCGGGGCGATCCTGGACGTACTCGATCAGTGACTCGTCGCCGCCGGTCAGCGCGATCACCCGCTTGACCACCTCGATGTTCTCGCACTCGTCGGGACCGCCGACGTTGTAGGCCTCGCCGGGGCGCCCCCGCTCCAGCACCGTATGGATGCCGCGGCAGAAGTCCTCGACGTAGAGCCAGTTGCGAACCTGTCGGCCGTCGCCGTAGACCGGCAGGGAGTCGCCGTGGACGGCGTTCAGCACCATCAGCGGGATCAGCTTCTCCGGGTACTGGCGCGGGCCGTAGTTGTTGGAGCCGCGGCAGATCACCGCCTCGAGGCCGTAGGTGTGGAAGTGGGCGGAGACGAGCAGGTCACCGGCGGTCTTGGTCGCCGAGTAGGGCGAGGAGGGGTCGAGCGGCGAGGACTCGGTGAAGGAGCCCTGCTCGATCGAGCCGTAGACCTCGTCGGTGGAGACCTGCAGGTAGCGGCCGACGCCGAGCTCGCGGGCGGCGTCGAGCAGGGTGCCGGTGCCGATCAGGTGGGTGCGGGCGAAGGCGTCCTGATCGTCGATCGAGCGGTCGACGTGGGACTCGGCGGCGAAGTTGACGACGGCGTCGCAGCCCTCCATCGCCTCGCGCACGACCACCGGGTCCTCGATCGCGCCGACCACCAAGTCGGTGCCCTCGGGCAGGTTCTCGCGGCGGCCGGCGTAGGTGAGCTTGTCGAGCACCCGCACCTCGTGCTCGCCCGAGACCAGGCGCACGTAGGTGGAGCCGATGAAGCCGGCGGCGCCGGTGACCAGGAGCTTCATGCGGTGGCCTCCTTCTCGGCCGAGCGTTGGGAGATGTAGGCGGCGAGGCCGTCACGCCAGGCGGGCAGCTCGATCGCGTGCCGGCGCTGACTGGCGAGGGCCGAGAAGGGGGGGCGCGGGGCCGGGCGACCCAGCATCTCGGTCGTCGCCGAGAGCACCCGGCACTCGACGTGCGCCTGCTCGAAGATCTCGCGGGCGAAGTCGTACCAGGAGCAGGCGCCGGCGGCGGCCATGTGGTGGATGCCAAACTCGATCCCCTCGATCAGGCGGACGATCCCGTAGGCGAGGTGCCAGGTGTAGGTCGGCGAGCCAACCTGGTCACGCACGACCAGCACCTCGTTCTGGGTCGAGGCGAGGCGCAGCATCGTCTCGACGAAATTGGAGCCGCCGATGCCGAAGAGCCAGGAGGAGCGGACGACGAAGTGGCGTTTGTTGGCGGCGGCCGTCGCCTCCTCCCCGGCCAGCTTGGTGCGGCCGTAGGCGGAGAGCGGGGCCGGCTGATCGGTCTCGACGTAGGGCGCGCCCTTGCTGCCGTCGAAGACGTAGTCGCTGGAGACGTAGACGACGCTGGCGCCGACTGCCGCCGCGGCGGCGGCGACGTGCCCCGCGCCCTTGCCGCTGACGGCCATCGCCGCCTCCTCGGCCTCCTCGGCCCCGTCGACGTCGGTCCAGGCGGCGCAGTTGATCACCACGTCGGGCCGTTCGGCCTCGACCTTGGTCATCACCATCGCCCCGTCGGTGACGTCGAGCTCGGTATGGCCGAAGCCGACGACGTCGTGGCCGGCGTTGCCGGCAGCGAGGACGACGTCGCGACCGAGCATTCCGCCCGCGCCTGCAACCAGGACCTTCATCAGATGATCTTGATCTCCGACTTGTCGCCGACCAGCATCCGCAGCGTCTTCGGCATGCCGTCGCTGCGGGTCAGCTTGACTTCCCGGCCGAGCAGGCTCGCCTCCAGGCGGGTGCCGAGGTCTTCGACCACGGACCCGGCGAGGATGATCGAGTGCTCGACTTCCGAGCGACAGACCCGCACCTCGTCGCCGATCGAGGTGTAGGGGCCGACGTAGGCGTCCTCGATCAGGGCGCCGGCACCGATCACCGCCGGGCCGCGCACGACCGAGCCCTTCAGCACAGCCCCCTCCTCGATGACGACGCGGCCCTCGACCCGCGAGGCCGCGTCGACCTCGCCGTCGATCCGGGTCTCGATCTCCTCGAGCACGAGCCGGTTGGCCTCGAGCATGTCGGCGAGCTGGCCGGTGTCCTTCCACCAGCCGCTGACCACCTCGGAGCGCACGGTCTTGCCCTCCTCGATCAGGCTCTGGATCGCCTCGGTGATCTCGAGCTCGCCGCGCCAGGAGGGCTCGAGGGCGCGGGCAGCGTCGAAGATCGGCGGGGCGAAGAGGTAGACGCCAACCAGGGCGAGGTTCGACGGCGGGTCCTTGGGCTTCTCGATCAGGCGCACGATCCGCTCGCCGTCGAGCTCGGCGACGCCGTAGGACTGCGGGTCGTCGACCGGGGTGAGCAGGATCAGCGCATCTGGTTCCTCCGCCCGGAAGGTGGCGACGAGGCCGCGCAGGCCGTCGGCCAGCAGGTTGTCGCCGAGGTACATGACGAAGGGCGAGCCGCCGATGAACTCCTCCGCGGTCAGCACCGCGTGGGCGAGGCCGGCGGGCTTGTCCTGGACGATGTAGGTCACCGCGGCGCCAAAGGCGGAGCCATCGCCCACCGCCTCGCGGATCTCGTCGCCGGTCTCCGGGGCGATGATGATGCCGATCTCGGTGACGCCGGCATCGACCAGCGCCTCGATCCCGTAAAAGAGCACGGGCTTGTTGGCGACGGGCACCAGCTGCTTCGCCGAGGTGTGGGTGATCGGGCGCAAGCGCGTCCCGGCCCCGCCGGAGAGAATCAGGCCTTTGAGGTCTTGCACGTGGCGGGAAGGCTATCGTCGCGCCGAACATGAGCCCCCCCGCCCCCCCGATCGCAATCGATGTCGCGATCGTCAACTGGAATACGGCCGACGCGGCGCTGCAGGCGGCAAGCGCTTATCTGGCCTCCGAGGGCGTCGAGGCGAGGGTGACGATCATCGACAACGACTCGCGCCCCGAGCAGCAGGATCTGCTTCGCGAGGGCTGTCCGCAGGGCGCTCAGCTCGATCTGAGCGAGGAGAACCTCGGCTACGGCACTGCCGCCAACCGCGCCCTGCGCGGCGGCACCGGGGAGCTGGTCTGCGTCAGCAACGCAGACGTCCTGCCCGAGCCGGATGCGCTGGCAGCGCTGGCGGCGGCGGCCGACGGCGAGCCAATGGCGGGGATGGTGGGGCCCGTGTTCGGCGGCGAGACCGACCGCTACCACGCGGCGCTGCCGGGAGGGGCGGCGATGCTGGTGCGGATCTTCGTCGGCTCCTTCGCCGGACGACCCCAGCCGAGCCCCCCCAGCGGCCAGGTTGCCCAGGTCGGTCAACCCTCTGGGGCCTGCTTCGTCGTCCGCCGCGAGACCTGGGAGTCGCTGGGTGGCTTCGACGAGGGCTTCTTCCTCTGGTACGAGGACGTCGACCTGGCAAAGCGGCTGCATGACCGCGGCTGCCGCAACCTCGTCACCGGCTCGGCCCGGGTCGGCCACGCCGGCGCCGAGGCCTTCGTTCAGATCGACTCCAGGCGCCAGCAGGAGATCCGCCTGCGCTCGGTCGAGCGCTACATTCGCCTGCACCACCGCCGGGTCGCTCCAGTAGCCGCGCCGCTACTTAGGCTCTCCCGGCGCCTTAGAGCGGGCGGCGCCAGATGAACTCACTTTCGGTCGTCATACCCACCAAGGACCGCGCCGCCGCGCTGGCGAGGACGCTGGCTGCACTCGAAGCGCAGCAAGCTGGTGACGCGCGAGTCGAGGCGATCGTCGTCGACAACGGCTCCGGCGACGGCACGCTCGAGCAGGTGCGGGAGCGGGCGGCGGGATCGTCGCTGCCGATCAAGTTGCTCGAGCAACCCGCGCACGGCCCGGCGGCGGCGCGCAACGCCGGCGCCGGCGCCGCAAGCGGCGAGGTCCTGCTCTTCCTTGGCGACGACACCGAGGCCGATGGCCCCGATTTGCTGCGTTCGCATCTCGACCTGCACGCGGCCCGGCCGGAGGAGACATACGGAGTCCTGGGGCGAATCACCTGGAGCCCGCGCCGCCCGGTAACCCCGTTCATGCGCTGGCTCGAGAACGGCGGCCCCCAGTTCCACTACTGCGACATCGCCGCCGGCCCGGTCGACGCCGCCAGCTACTTCTACAGCTCGCACGCCTCAATCAAGCGCTCGCTCTTCGAGCGCCTCGGCGGCTTCGACGTCCGCTTCCCGACCGCCGCCGTCGAGGACACCGAGCTGGGCGTCCGCCTCGCCGACGCCGGCCTCGAGCTCGACTACCACCCTGAGCTGCTGGTGCTCCACGATCACCCGACCACACCAGCGCAGTCATTGCGTCGCTCGATCGCCGTCGGCCGCTCGGCGGCCCTCTACAACCAGCTGCGGCCCGAGCGGCCTCATCCCGGGGTGCAGGCACCGCGTGGCTTCGTTTGGTCGACGGTGCAGGTCGGGGCGCCGCTACTGGGCCTGCTCGCCCGCGTACCGCTGCCAAAGGGCCTGCGAGAGCAGACCTGGCTCGCGATGACCCGGGGCGGCTACGCCCGCGGTTACAAGCTCGGACCAGCGGGGGAACCGTGACCCTGCGCCGCCTCAATGCCTCGGTGCTCTCGCCGCTGTTGCTCTTCCCGCTGATCTGGGCGCTCACTGCCCTGCTCGCTCAGATTCACCTGCTTCACATTCAGGGTCCTTGGACAACCGTGATGGTCGCCGTCGTGGTTGCAGTGCCCCTTGCCTTCATTGCCGGGGGCCTGATCGGTGAGGGAATCGCGCAGATGGCGACCGCCCCCTCCTCAGAGCGCTCGGAGACGCGGATCTCCGAGCGCACCTTGAGGCGATTGCTGCTCGCATTGATTGGGATAGGCCTGCTTGCGGTCGCCTACCAGTTCGCCCGTGCAGGGCGGCCGCCGCTGCTGAGCGGCAGCATCGACGAAGCGCGCTTCTCGCAGGGTGGACCGACGATCCTGCTGACCGACCTGCTCACGGTCGCGGTGATTTTGGCGATGACCTTGGCCAGGAATCCGTTCGGACGGGAGTCCCGATTCGAGCTGGGGCTTTCCCTCATCGCGCTCGGCGCCTTTGCGCTACAGGCCGGGCGCGGAAACGTCGTCTTGCCCGTTGTCGTCGTAATCGTTGCGCGCTGGCTCTACTGGGGCCGCCCCAGCCCTTACCTGATCACCGCCGGAGGACTGGTCGCCTTCCTGGCGATTTGCGCGGGCTTCTACCTGCGCACCTACCAGCATCCCACCACCCCCTTCGAGGCCGAACTCTTCGGCGAAGTCCTCCCACCGCTGCCGTTCTTCGTCAAGCCGTTGATACCGGTCTACCTCGCGCTGACGACCAACTTCGTTGCACTCGAGGGGATCGTCGGGCACTTCCCGACTGCTGCGCCGTTCGCACACGGGGCGTTCGACGCCGTCGCCCTCGACAGATTCTTCTCTGGAGCACGGCACATCGGCGAGGTATCCGGTGAACTGACGCCCCCTTGGGTGACCAGCACGATCGCGGGATCCCTCTGGGCGGATGGAGGTTTCTGGGCACTGATCCCCGGTGTGGCCGGGGCCGGAGCACTCGCTGCAGGCGCCTATGCTGCGGCAACGCGAACACGATCGTTCCGCTGGTGCCTTGTCTCGGCTTACCTGACCTTCATCGCCCTGTTCGGGCTCTACACCAATCTCTGGACCCAGCAAATTGACTGGCTCATCGTCTCGCCGCTGCTGCTGATCTTCGGCGCGTTTGTGGAGAACCCAAGCGCGCCACCCGGCATCGTCGGCGCCGCATGGGGCAAGATCCGCCGGATGCCGACTCCAGCACGGGCTGCCGTCCCCAGCGGTGAGGCCGCAAAGACCGACGCCACCGGCAACGGCCCCCGGGGCCAGCGCGGGGGCGTCGCCCGGGCAGCGATCATTTCAGGACTGACGGCAATCGCCGTCCTGATCGTCGCCGGACTGGCGATCCAGAGCACCCTGCCGGAACCGTTTCCCCTCGTCCGGACGATGCGACTTCCCACCTCGGTTGCAAACGCAGACGCTGTGTTCACAGACAGCCAGCGCGCTTCGGAGAACACGTCGGTGTGGTGGATCAACCGCAGCGACCGGACCGTGGCATTGCGCAGGTTCGATCCCAGCACCGAGGAGACCGAACTGACAGCGCGTTTCCGCGCTCCGCGCCTGGCGGGTAAGACCTTCTACGACGTCGGCGTCTGGACGCCGATGCGCGTCCCCGCGCTATTCGAAATCCGGCAAGCATCGCGGCGGCTCTACATAACCGTGAGGAAGTCAGTCGGGGGCGCCGCGGTGGCGCACTACTCACAACCGATTGAAGCGCCGGGACCGGGCCTCTACCGGTCCTTCGGCATAGCGACGTTCAGCGGCCCGCGTTCCGACCTGCTCATCGTCGACCGGGGCTCGACCAAAACGCGAGTGCGGCTGGGCATTCTCTCGGGAGAGTCCGGATTCAAGGAAAGGATCATCGGCACCTATCTCCCATTCCGAGGACTACGGCCGAATCGCTGGTCGCTGGAGATCGGCGAACTGGCAGGGGGAACGCTGAAAAACGGGGAAACCGCAAAGCCGCGGCCGGACCTGATTCTGGTCGAGCGCGACCCTGACCGGACCCACTCGAGCCTCGACGTGATCGCGGGAGAGGGCGAAGTGCCCTACGAGGGCTTTGCCTATCAGCGAGACATCGACGAGCCAGGCGATCTGCCGCCAAGCCGATTCTTCCTGCAGGGCTCGTGGCGGGGCGCGCCGGATCTGTTCGAGATCGCGCCCGAAGCCACCGGGGGCCCGGTGTTGAAGATCTTCGACATTCAAGCGCCGGCGGGCTTCCTATAGAGACTCCAGGTGTAGACGGAGAGCAGTTCGAGGCGGCCCAGCCACCGCAGGCGGGGGCCCTGGGAATCACAGCGGCAAGGGGGGTTGGCGTCCTGGTGGGCCGAACCCTGGGGCTGCAGCTACTGACCGCAGGCGTAACGATCGCCCTCGCCCGGCTGCTCACACCAGCCGACTACGGGCTCTTCGCCATCGCCCTCGCGGTGCAGCTGGTCGGCCAGCGAGCCGCTGAACTCGGTCTGCCCGCAGCGCTGATCCAAAGAAGGGAGGCGCCCTCGGCACGAATACAGTCGGCGGTTGCCGGAGTCTTGCTCGTCACCTCCACCCTGCTCGCCGCGCTCCTCCTGCTGGTCGCTTTCGTGGTCGCCCCTGCGGTCGGAGGCGGCCGCACACTGGCCGTAATCGCGATCGCCTGCTGCGCGATCCCCCTCTACGCCGCGCGGGCGATGCCGATGGTCCTGATGGAGCGTGAGCTGAGCTTCGGGCGGGTGGCGATCGTCGAGACCGCCGACACGCTCGCCTTCAACGGCTTCGCGCTCGTCGCCGCGCTCGCTGGCCTGGGGGCCTTCAGCCTCGCCGGTGCGGTGCCCGCCGGGGGAGTCGCAGGCGCGATCACCGCCTGGGCGATCCAGCCCTTCGCCCGTCGCCCCAGCCTCGAACTTGGGCCGGTTCGGCCCCTGGTCAGCTTCGGCCTTCGCGTCAGTGTCCTGCAGGGCGTCTACCTGGTCAAGGAACTCGGCTTCGTCAGCGTTGTCGCTGCGGTTGGCGGAGCCCCGGTAGCCGGCTTCTACGGCATGGCGAAACGACTCTTTTCCTTCCCGATAGCACTGACCTCTGCCGTCGGCCGAGTCTCCTTCCCGGCGCTGTCGAGAAACGCCGACCAGCGTCCCGCCCGCGCTGCTCGAATCATGGCTCTCACCGCGATGGTGGCGGGCTTGCCACTGGCGATGGTCGCAGGAGTGATCCAGCCCCTGATCAGCGTCTTGCTCGGCAGCGAGTGGCTGCCGACGGCCGAAATCGTCTTGATCGGCTCGGTGGGGATGATGGTCGCGGCCAGCGCGCTTTCGACGATGGCGAGCTATGCGCTCGCGGCGGGCAAGCCGAACGCCCCGATCGTGGCCGCACTCACGGAAGCGGGCCTCCTCTGCGTGCTCGGAGTGGTCCTCGTCGGCCGCTTCGACGAGACCGGCGTCGGAATCGCGATCGCGGTCAGCAGTCTCGTGGCGACGATCGTCTTTGCCTTTTCCACCCACCCACAGTTGCGTGGCGCACTGATCGCCGTGGGCAGGGCGACCCTGATCGCGGCTGCCGCGGCCGCCGCGGCCCAGCTGCTTGACCTCAGCAACGACGTCTCCGGGCTGATCATCGGCATAGCGGTGGTCGCAGCCGTTTGGCTGGTGCTCGAGGCAGTCTTCTCGCGGCGAGAACTCGGCGACGCCATCAGGCTCGCGCGCCCACTGCTTCGAAGGGTGAGGGGCGCATGAGGATCTGCCTCTTCGACTGGAATGAAGGAGGCCACCACGCCGAGGTCGCCAAGGCCTTCGCGAGAGCCCTGAATCCGGGCGCCGACGTGGTCCTTGCCGCGCCCCAGGCAACGCTTCACAGCGCCGGCGAGATCCCGGCCGAGCCGCTCCCCTTGGCGACCGCGAAGCCCAGGCCCGGCGTCCGGGACTCACCCCAGTCCGGCCCGACGAAGTCAGAGCTCGCGGAAGAGGAGCTCGACCTGATCAGCGAGGTCGTCGCTGACGTCGAACCCGACCACCTCGTGCTGCTCTGGGCCGACCCGGTGCTCCGCTGGCTCCTGCGCCGACCGCCCCTGCCGACCGCAGTCAGCCTCTACATCGCCTTTGCTCAGTTGCACTACCCACGCCGATACCGGACGCTCCTTGGTCCGAAAGACCTGGCGGCTGCCCTGTACAAGGAGCTGAACATCCTGCGCTGGTCGCGACGGCGCGACGCCCATGCGCTCTTCGCCCTCGATTCGCTCGCCGCCGACCGCTGGTCCCGATATCCCGGGACGCGTAGCGTCGGCCTCGACGAGACCCCCCTCAACTACGTTCCCGCGACCGTCTCCCCAAGCGAGAAGAGCGGCTGCATCATCTTCGGCCAGATGGACGCCCGCAAGGGCCTTGGCCGCATTGCCGCAGCAGTGTCGGAAGGCTGCGAGGGACTCGAAATGAAGATCTACGGAGCGCCAGTTGCCGACTATGAACAGCAACTGGGGGAGGAGATCCAGCGCATGCGCGACGGTGGGGTGCTGGTCGACACCCGCCTGGCTCGCCTTCCATACGACGAGGCGATGGACAGCATCGCTCGATCGCGAGCGGCGCTGCTGTCTTTCGGTTGGGTGCCGGCCGGCTCACGGGTATTGCTCGAGGCGGCGGCGGCAGGCACGCCGGTGATCGGCTCGACCCAGGGCGCCGTTGGCCATCTGATCAGCACCCATGGACTTGGAGTTACCGTCGATCCCGATGATTCCGGCGCCTTGCGCAAAGCCATCCAGGAACTGACGATGGATCCTTCGGCACCCGAGCGCTACGGAGAGGGCCTCCGGTCCTATGCGAAGCGATTGAACGGTGACAGCTACCGGCGTGAAATCAGGCGCGCCTTCGGATTGCCCACAGAATGAGCGACGCCGCCGGCAACCTCGCCCCCACCGTCTACATCCCCACGCTCAAAGCCGGCGAGCGACTGGCGCGAGCGCTGGACGGCCTGGCCAGGCAAACTCACCAAGTGGAGGTGGTGATCGCCGACAACACCGGCTCCCCCACCGCCATCGAGGAGCTCAGGCCCCATTTTCCCTCGCTCAAGATCGTGAGCTTTGGCCGAAACCTGGGCTTTGGGAAGGCGATAAACCGCGCGGTGGAAGCCCACCCGGGGGATCCGGTCATCGTCCTCAATGACGATGCCGTCGCAAGGCCAGACTTCGTCGAGAACCTGATCGAGCAGGCTGCGACGGCCAAGGCCGAGATGGTGGCAGGGGTCCTGCTCCGCGGCGAGGACGAGCGCGTCGTCGACTCTGCCGGCATCCTCGCTGACGAGACCCTGATGGCGTTCGACTACCTCACCGGGATGGAGGTCTCAGCGCTCGAACATGCAGCGGATCCAATCGGCCCCAGCGGTGGAGCAGCGCTCTACTTGGCGGCTGCATTTGCCCGAGCGGGGGGCTTCGACGAGGAGATATTCGCCTACTACGAGGATCTTGATCTCGCCCTCCGGATCAGGGCGACGGGGGGGCAATGCAGGCTGGCGCGAAATGCCTTCGTCGTCCACGGCTATTCGGAGACCCTGGGCGCCCGCACCGGCCGCAAGTACGCCCTCACCGGTTGGGGCAGGGGCTACCTCCTGCGCCGATACGGGGTGATGCGTTCGCCCCGCCGCGCCCTGCGGACGATCGTGGTCGAGGCTTCGATCTGCGTCGCTCAGATGCTCAGGGACCACTCCGCTGCCGGCCTCCGCGGCCGACTGCAGGGCTGGAAGCGCGGCGGAGAGCTGCCCCGAAAGCAACTCCCTGCCAGAGAGCTCAGCGAGCTCTCGATCGGGGAAGCTCTGAAGCTACGCCTGCAGCGTTACCGCTGAGTGGCAACGTTCGCGACCGTTGAGGCACGCTGCCTCGCCACCGCGAGAAGGTCGCGAGGCAGAGATGCCCGCGCAGCCATCCGTGAGCTCGCTGGTTGCGCGAGCGTCCGTTCATAGGCGCTGAGCGTGTCTTCGGCAACCCTGGTCCAGGTGAAGCGCTCCGGCAGCCGCGCCGCTGCCTGAGCCAGCTCCGCGAGCAAGCGCTCCGATCGCAAGACGCGCTCGAGCTCGGTCGCGATCGACTGCGGCTGCGCGGGATCGAAGGCAGCGACCGGATTCGGCCCGAGGATGTCGCGGCTGCTGCGCGTGTCCGAGGCCAGAACAGCTGCGCCGCAGGCAGCCGCCTCGACTATCGGCAACCCGAACCCCTCGTAGATCGACGGGAAGAGAAACAGCGAACAAGCCCTGTAGAGGGCGGCGAGCTGCTCGTCGGTCACGTGGCCGGTGAACAAGACCTCACCGGCGACGCCGGCTCGCTCAAGCCAGCCGGCGACGGTCGAGGTCGAAGAGGCATCGATCGAGCAGGCCACTACAAGCTGGTTGGCTGACCGCAGGGCGGGATCCAGCAGGCCGTACGCTTCGATCAGCCGCTGCAGGTTCTTGCGGCTGTCACCGCCGCCGACGTAGAGCAGAAAGGGCGGCTTCACGGCAGGCAAGTCGCTGCCGAGGATGCCCTGGGCGGTACCGATGTCAGGGACCAGCCGGGGCAGCGACGGCTCCACACCACCCCAGATGACGCTGAGCCGATCCGGGTCCAGGCCGAGCAGTCGCACGCCGTCGTCAGCCGTGACTTGGGAGATCGGCAATAGATGGTCCGCCGCGCGAAGGACACCGAGGCGCCCGGCGTAGGCGGCCTTGGCGGCCCAACTTCCCAGGTAGTCGCCGGCGAAGATGAACGGGATCAGGTCATAGAGCGTGATCACGGTCCGCACCCCGCCATGCCTGGCCCAGGCGGGCCAGATGTCCCTCAGCGGAAAGCGGTCGAACGACGAGGTCAGGTGGTAGATGGAAGGACGGGGCTCCGGCGGGGGATCGCCCGGCCGCCATTTGACGACTTTGACGTCAAACTCGAACAGCTCCTCCGGGATTCGCAGGCCGGGGTTTACCCGAACGAAGGAGATCGACTCGGGAGCCAGCTCGAGCAGGGCCCGCAGCTGCTCTATCGAGTAGCGATAGATCCCCCTCTGCCAATGGAATTGCGCCCCCTGCAGGTCGAGGGCGATCTGCATGCCGCTGGATCCCACGCGGGCCGGGCTCAGGCTGCGCGAACCGGGACGCCGCTGCGCAACCCTTGGAGATCGGCTTCCACCATCAGCCGGACCAGCTCGTCGAAGCCGGTTTCAGGCTTCCAGCCCAGCTCCTCCTGCGCCTTAGAGGGATCGGCGACCAGCAGGTCCACCTCCGCCGGCCGAATGAAGGCAGCGTCCTGTTTGACGTAGTCGGCCGGGTCGAGGCCAACCTGGGCAAAGGAAATGTCGACCAGCTCACGCACGGAGTGGACCTCCCCGGTGCCGATGACGAAGTCGTCGGGCTCGTCCTGCTGAAGCATCCGCCACATCGCTTCCACGTAGTCCGGGGCATAGCCCCAGTCTCGCTGGGCGTCGAGGTTTCCGAGCCGCAGCTCCGAAGCCAGCCCCAGCTTGATCGCGGCAACGCCGTGGGTGACCTTGCGGGTGACGAACTCGAGTCCGCGGCGAGGGCTCTCGTGGTTGAAGAGGATTCCCGAGCAGGCGTAGAGGCCATAGCTCTCGCGGTAGTTGACGGTGATGAAGTGCCCGTACACCTTCGCCACGCCATAGGGACTGCGCGGGTAGAAGGGGGTCAGCTCGTTCTGCGGCGTTTCCCGGACCTTGCCGAACATCTCGCTCGAGGAGGCCTGGTAGAAGCGGGCCTCCGGACAGACTTCGCGCATCGCCTCGAGCATCCGCGTCACCCCCACGCCGGTGAACTCAGCGGTCAGCGTCGGCTGGTTCCAGGAGGCCGCCACGAAGGACATGGCGGCGAGGTTGTAGATCTCCTCCGGCGCGCATGCGCGCATCACGTCGACCAGGGAACGCTGGTCGAGAAGATCGCCCGAGTGCAGGGTGATCCGGTCGCGGATGTGCTCCAAACGCTTGTGGTTCTCGCTGGAGAGGTGGCGGACCAAGCCGTGGACCTCGTAGCCCTTCTCGAGCAGGAGGTCAGCGAGATAGCTTCCGTCCTGGCCGGTGATTCCGGTGATCAGCGCGCGGCGCGACATCGGGCGGAGCCTATCGCGGAGCGCTCTGACAGCGAATCGCCGCAGTCGTACCGAGTTGCTACGTTTCCCCGCCGGTGCCCGCTCCCGAAACGCTCATTCCAACGAGTCTGCGGACGCGGACGACCTGCCGTATCTGTGGATCCCCGCAGCTCGCCCCCCTGCTCGACCTCGGGGACCAGTGCATCGCCGGCGCCTTTGCCGATCCGGGCGGTAACGACCCGGTCAAACGCGCGATCCCGCTGGAGCTGGTTCGCTGCGACATGACCGCAGATCAGGACGCGTGCGGCCTGATCCAGACGCGGCACACGGTCCCGGGCTCGATCCTCTACCACTCCTACTGGTACCGCAGCGGGGTCAACCGGACGATGACCGAGAACCTGCACGAGATCGCCCAGCAGGCAGAAGAGCTGGTCGGGCTCGAAGCAGGCGACCTCGTCGTCGACATCGGCTGCAACGACGGCACCCTGCTCGACGGCTACCGGACGGAGCAGATCAAGCACCTCGGCTTCGATCCCTCCGATGTCGGCCGCTATGCGGTCGAGAAGGGCTACGAGGTGATTCGGGACTTCTTCTCCGGTAGGCGACTCGGCGAGCGCTACCCGGATCAGAAGGCAAAGGTGATCACCAGCATCGCGATGTTCTACGACCTCGAGGATCCGAGCGCCTTTGCCCGGGACGTCGCCGCCAGGCTTGCCGAGGACGGCGTCTGGGTGATGGAGCTGCACTACCTGCCGCTGATGCTCGAGCGCAACGCCTTCGACGCGATCGTGCACGAGCATCTCGAGTACTACTCACTCGCCGTTCTGGAGCGGCTCTTCGCCGCCGCCGGCCTGGAAGCGATCGCGGCGAGCGTCAACGACGTCAACGGCGGCTCGATTCGGCTGATGATCGGTCACAGGGGCCAGCGGGAGCTGCTCCCCGAGCACCATCAGGCGCTCCAGGACCTGCGACTGCGCGAGTTCGAGATGGCACTCGACGCGGGTGACCCCTACGAGCGGTTCGCCACGGGCGCCGAAGCAGTGCGAGACGACTTGGCAAAACTTTGCCGCTCGCTCAAGGATGACGGCAAGACGATCCACGTCTACGGGGCGTCGACCAAGGGCAACACCATCCTTCAGTACGCGGACCTCGACCACACGGTGATCTCTCATGCCGCCGATCGCAATGCCGACAAGTGGGGTTCGCGCACGATCCGAACCGAGATACCGATCATCAGCGAGGAGGAGTCGCGAGCGATGGAGCCCGACTACTACCTCATTCTGCCCTGGCACTTCCTCGACGAGTTCCTCGAGCGCGAGGCAGCTTTCTTCGAGCGAGGCGGGCGTTTCATCGTCCCGCTGCCCGAGGTCCGCATCGTCGGTCGCGACGGCGTCGAGACCTCGGAATAGGATCGGGATCATCGGCGCCGCGACATAGGCGCCAAAGCGAATGAACTACGAGCGCCTTTACTCATACCGCTTCCGCGATATCGACCAGACTGCCCGGCTGCGGGTCTGGGAGGAGATCGCCCCCCACGTGCACGGCCTGATGGGCTCGCCCCAGACGGTGCTGGACGCCGCCGCCGGCCGCGGCGAGTTCATCTGCTCGATCCCGGCCGCCGAGCGCTGGGCGGTCGACGAGGTCGCCTACTCGGAGGCCGAGCGCACCGAGGGGGTGAAATTCGTCACCTCGAGGATCATGGACGCCGAGCTGCCGAGCGAACACTTCGACGGCGTCTTCGCCTCCAACTTCCTCGAGCACCTGTACGACCAGGAGGCGATCTCCCAGTTCCTCGAACGGATGCGCGAGGCGATGGCGCCGGGCGGGCGGATCGCGATCATGGGGCCGAACTACCGCTACTGCTCGAAGGAGTACTGGGACTGCGCCGACCACTACGTCGCGCTCACTCACGTGGCGATCGCCGAGCACCTCTACGCCGCCGGCTTCGAGCCACAGCGCGTCATCCCCCGCTACCTGCCCTACTCCTTCCGCGGCATCCTGCCGCCATCGCCGCGCCTCACCGGTCTCTACCTGCGCACGCCGCTCGCCTGGAAGCTGCTCGGCAAGCAGTTCCTGGTGATCGGCCAGCGCTGAGCGGGTGCGCGTCCTGGTCACAGGGGGCGCCGGCTTCGTCGGGGGCAACCTCGTCGTCTCGCTGGCAGGGCGTTATCCCGACTGGGAGATCGTCGCGCTCGACAACCTGATGCGGCGCGGATCAGAGCTCAACCTGCCGCGGCTGCGCGAGGCCGGGGTCGAGTTCCTCCACGGCGACGTGCGCGAGCCCGCCGACCTCGCCGCAGCAGGGCCCTTCGACGCGATGGTCGAGTGCTCGGCGGAGCCTTCGGTCCTGGCCGGCTTCGGCGACGCCTCCTACTCGGTCCAGACCAACCTGCTCGGCGCCTTCAACTGCCTCGAGCGGGCGCGGGCGGAGGAGGCCTTCGTCGTCTTCCTCTCGACCAGCCGCGTCTACCCGGTAGCGCCACAGCTGCAGCTGGAGCTGGAGGAGGCCGAGACACGCTTCGAGCTGAGCGCCACCCAGCCCGTTGCCGGCGCCGGCCCGGCCGGCATCGCCGAGGACTTCCCGCTGGCCGGGGCGCGCACGCTCTACGGCGCCACCAAGCTCTCCGCCGAGCTGCTGATCGAGGAGTACGCCGACGCCTTCGGGCTGCGCGCGGTGACCAACCGCTGCGGCGTCATCGCCGGCCCCTGGCAGATGGGCAAGGTCGACCAGGGCGTCTTCTCCTGGTGGCTGCTCAGCCACCGCTTCGGCAAGCCCCTCACCTACATCGGCTACGGCGGCTCCGGCAAGCAGGTGCGCGATCTGCTCCACGTCGACGACCTGATCGATCTGGTCGATGAGCAGCTTGGCGACCCGGAGCGCTGGAGCGGCGTCACCGCCAACGTCGGCGGTGGCCGCGAGTGCAGCCTCTCCCTGCTGGAGACGACCGAGCTCTGCCGCGAGCTGACCGGCAGCGAGGTGCCGATCGGCACTGAGCCCGAGACCCGGCCCGGAGACGTGCCGGTCTACCTCAGCGACTGCTCGTACCTGCATTCTCTAACCTCGTGGCGCCCTCGCCGTGGGCCGCGCGACGTGCTCGCCGACTTGCTTGACTGGTCGGCGGCGCACGATGACTCGCTGCGGGCGGCACTGGGTTTCGAGCGATAGGCGAAAGGGGCAAATAGAAACTATGCCGAAGGCAATAGTCACAGGGTCCGGAGGCCTGATCGGCTCCGAGTCGGCGGCACGCTTGGTCGAGGCCGGTTACGACGTGATCGGGGTCGAGAACGACACCCGCGCCGTCCTCTTCGGCGCGGAGGCGTCGACCTCGCACGTCACCGAGCGGCTCAACCGAGAGCTCTCGCAGTTCCGCACCGTCGACCTCGACATCCGCGATGCCGACGGCATCGAGCGCGTCTTCGCCGAGGCGGGCAAGGAGATCGAGCTGATCGTCCACACCGCCGCCCAGCCCTCGCACGACTGGGCCGCCAGCGATCCGCAGGCCGACTTCGGAATCAACGCCAACGGCACCCTCAACCTGCTCGAGGCGACCCGTAAGCACTGCCCCGAGGCGACCTTCGTCTTCACCTCGACCAACAAGGTCTACGGCGACACGCCCAACCGGCTGCCGCTGGAGGATCTGGAGAAGCGGCTGGAGCTGCCCGAGGCCCACGAGTGGTTCGGCGGCATCGACACGACGATGTCGATCGACTCCACCCTGCACTCGCTTTTCGGCGCCTCGAAGGCGGCTGCCGACCTGCTGGTCCAGGAGTACGGCCGCTACTTCGACATGCCCACGGTCTGCTTCCGCGCCGGCTGCCTCACCGGCCCCAACCACGCCGGCGCCCAGCTGCACGGCTTCCTCGCCTACCTGATGAAGTGCACCGTCACCGGCGACCCTTACACGGTCTTCGGCTACGCGGGCAAGCAGGTGCGCGACAACCTGCACAGCGCCGACCTGGTCGACGCCTTCCTGCTCTTCCACGCCAACCCCAAGGCCGGCGCGGTCTACAACATCGGCGGCGGCCGCGGCAACGCCTGCTCGATGCTGGAGGCGATCGCGATCTGCGAGCGAATCGCCGAGCGGGAGCTGAAGTGGGAGATGAGCGACGAGGCGCGGATCGGCGACCACCGCTGGTGGATCAGCGACCTCGACGAGTTCGGCTCGCAATACGGCGGCTGGCGCCCGCAGCGCGACCTGGAGACGATCCTGCGCGAGATCTACGAGGCCAACACCGAGCGCTGGGCTTCCGCGCCGGCATGAAGCTCTCGCTGGTCATCCCCGCCCACAACGAGGAGGAGACGGTCGCCGAGACCGTCGAGGGCATTGTCGGCACCCTGACCCGCGAGCAGATCGATCACGAGGTGATCGTCGTCGACGACTCCAGCAGCGACGGCACGGTCGGCGTGGTCGAGCGGATCGCCGCCGAGCATCCGCAGGTCCGCTGTCTGCCCTCCCCTTACGAGAACGGCTTCGGCTTCGCCGTGCGGGCCGGCCTCGAGGCCTTCGAGGGCGACGCCGTCGCGATCGTGATGGCCGACGGCTCCGACAGCCCCGAGGACATCGTCTCCTACCAGCGCCTGCTCGAAGAGGGCTACGAGTGCGCCTTCGGCTCGCGCTTCGTCCACGGCGCAACCGTGCTCGACTACCCGCGCTCGAAGCTGATCATGAACCGGATCGTCAACTTCGGCATCCGCGTCCTCTTCCGCCACGGCTACAACGACACCACCAACGCCTTCAAGGCCTACCGCCGCGAGGTGATCGAAAACGTCCAGCCGTTCCTCTCGCACCACTTCAACCTCACGGTCGAGCTGCCGCTGAAGGCCGTCGTGCGGGGCTACAGCTACGGGATCGTGCCGATCTCCTGGACCAACCGCAAGGCCGGCGTCTCCAAGCTGCGGCTCAACGAGATGGGCAGCCGCTACCTCTTCATCGTCCTCTACGTCTTTCTCGAGCACCACCTCAGCCGCGGCGACTACCGCCGTAACGGCATGCCCACCGCCCGCCCCCGCGGTACCTGGCGGGCGGGCCGCAGCCGCACGGCTCGCACCCGGTCCACCGATCGGGCCGGCGACCACTAGCAATTGAATTTCAGCGCGCCTGACCTTGCCGCGCCTCGGCGGTGAGACGGGCGAGGTCGGCATCAACCATCTGCCTGACGAGTTGGTCGAAATCGATCGTATGTCGCCACCCCAGCTGCTCATATGCCTTGGTCGAATCGGCAACTCGCAGACTTACCTCGGAGGGCCGCATGAAGGCAGGGTCCTGGGTCACGTGATCAGCTGGGTCGAGGCCGACATGACTGAAAGCAATGTCGACGAGATCCTTGACCGAGTGTGCCTCGCCCGTGCCGAGGACAAAATCCTCGGGCCGATCCTGCTGGAGCATCAGCCACATCGCTTCGACGTAGTCGGGAGCAAAGCCCCAGTCGCGCCGGGCATCCAAATTGCCGAGGCGGAGCTCCGTGGCCAGGCCCAGCTTGATTGCCGCGACCCCCTGCGTGACCTTGCGGGTCACGAACTCCGAGCCGCGGCGGGGGCTCTCGTGGTTGAAGAGCACGCCCGAGCAGGCAAAGACATCGCGACCCTCCCGGTAATCAGCCGTGATGAAGTGCCCGTAGGCCTTGGCGACGCCGTAGGGACTGCGTGGACGGACCGGCGTCAGCTCGTCCTGGGACGACTCACTGCTCCTGCCAAAAATCTCACTCGAAGAAGCCTGAAAAAAGCGTGCCTGCGGAGCGGCCTCACATATCGCCTCGAGCATCCTCGTCACCCCCAATGCGCTGAACTCCGCGGTCGCGATCGCCCGATCCCAAGATGCGGCGGCCACCGACATCGCAGCCAAGTTGTAGACCTCTTCCGGCTCGCACTTGCGCATCACGGCAATCAGGGAATCCTGATCGAGGAGGTCGCCCTCGTGCAGGGTGACTAGATCGCGACTCTGTTGCAGGCGCTCGAAATTCCCACCCGAGAGGCTGCGCACGAGCCCGTGTACCTCATACCCACGTTCGAGCAAGAGCTCCGCCAGGTAGCTGCCGTCCTGGCCGGTGATGCCCGTTATCAGCGCCCGCTTGCCCAAAGTGGTTGCCATCCTACGAGCCGTGCGATCGGCGCCCGGCGCGGACCTTGGTCCGGGCGCTGCTGAGCTGGTGCCAGGCGATGCCGCGGGCGAGGCCGCGCTCGACCCCGAGCGTCTCGTCGCGGCCGAAGTGACGCCTCATGCTGCGCAGCGAGAGCCAGGGAACTGCCAGCGGCGAGCGATCGGCGCTGGCGATGCGGCGCGCCGCCCGCAGCTTGGCCGGCGCCATCGAGGCGCCGCAGCGTTGCTCGAGGGCGGCCGCCTCGGCGGCGATGCGCAGGTAGACATCGTAGGCAGCGCGCCAGCGCCGTGCCAGCTCGCCGTTGCGCAGGCGGGCCAGGGTCTCCCTCCAGGCGCGAAGGTCGCGGCGCGGCGCCCCGCCGCGATTGGCGCGACCGTGGCCGATCGCGGCGCCCCCGTGCTGCACGTAGTCGAGCAGGGGGGCGTCGACGTAGGCGAGCTCGCCCAGCGCCAGCGCCACCAGGGCGATCCAGCGGTCGTGAAACGCGTCGTCTGACCGTACCGGGAAGGGCAGGGCGTGCTCGAGCAGCTCACGGCGGAACATGCAGGCGGTGCCGGAAACGGTGTTGGCGATCAGCAGTGAGAGCAGGTCGGTGGAGTTGTTGCGGCGCCGGGTCCAGTAGGTGTCCGAGATGACCGCGCCGTCGGCGCTGACGATCCGCATGTCGCTGTAGGCGAGGTTGGCCCCGGGGTGCAGGGCGCCACAGAGGAGGCGGAGCTTCTCGGGATGCCAGCGATCGTCCTGGTCGCAGAAGGCGATCAGGCGAACGCCCTCCGGCACGAGGCCAAGCGCCCGCTCGAAGTTCCGGTAGAAGCCGAGCCGCTGCTCGAAGGCGTGCAGCTGGAAGCGCTCGTCGTCGCCGAGGACCGCTCTGATCCCGGCCAGCGACTCCGGGTTCGATCCGTCATCGCATACGACACACGTCCAGCCGCCCCGGTCCTGCTCGCGGATCGAGGCGACCTGCCGCTCGAAGAGCCGCGGGTCGGGATTGAAGGTCGCCATGCAGATCGCGACCTCAGGGCCGCCGACGATTCCACCGGGAGCCTCGCCGCTCGCGGCGGCTGCGTCAGCTGTCATTCGGTTACTTTAGGCGCGATGTCTGACCAATCGGGAGCACGCGTCGAGGCCCTGCAGGCGGAGCTGTCACGGGCGATCGAGCTGAATGCCAGGCTGCAGGAGGCGCTGAGCGTCGCCGATGCCGATCGCGCCGAGCTGCGCCGCGAGGTCCGCATCGTCGACGCGCGGCTCAGCGAATTGCACGACGAGCTGGGGTTCAACCACAGCTCGCTGACTGACCTGCACACCGAGCTCAGCGCGGTCCACGCGGAGCGGGCCCGCCTCAAGGCGGCGCTGAAGGCGGCCCTTGCTGGCGAGGCCTCCGCGCAAGCGGGGGAGATCGCGCAGCCCGGCGCCGACCAGGAGCCGTCCGAGCGGCAGGACGAGGGGGCAGCGGCCGAGTCGGGAGCCGACAAGGGCGCCCCCGAGGACGCGCCCGAGGAAGAGGTTGAAGAAGCCGCTCCGGTGCGGCTCCGTCCCGCCCCAGCTGCCACCGCCGTGGAGGTCAGGGACCTATACAAGCGCTTCCGCATCCCCGCCCATCAGATGGAGACGCTGAAGGAGCGCCTCCTGCACCCATTGCGAGGCCGCCAGGGAGAGGAGCTGCTCGCCCTCGACGGGGTCTCCTTCGAGGTCGGCGAGGGTGAGTTCCTCGGGATCGCCGGCGCCAACGGCTCCGGCAAGAGCACCCTGCTGAAGATCCTCGCCAGCGTCTACGCCGCTGACTCGGGGACGGTGCGGGTCGCGGGCCGGGTCGCTCCCTTCATCGAGCTGGGCGTGGGGCTGAACCCGGAGCTCGCCGCCTTCGACAACGTGGTGATGAGTGGCGTGATGATGGGCCTGGAGCCCGACACGGCTCGTGCCCTCTACCCCGAGATCATCGAGTTCGCCGGGCTCGAGGCGTACACCAAGGTGAAACTGAAGAACTACTCCTCGGGAATGCGCGTCCGCCTCGCCTTCGCGGTGATGGCGCAGGTCGACGCCGACATCCTCCTGGTCGACGAGGTGCTGGCCGTCGGCGACGCCGAGTTCCGCGCCAAGTGCCTCGGCCGCCTGCACCGGCTGCGCGACGAAGGGAAGACGATCATCTTCGTCACCCACGCGATGGACGTGATGAAGGCGCAGTGCGACCGGGCGATCCTGCTGGAGGGCGCGCGGATAGCGATGGAGGGCGACCCGGCGGAGGTCGCCCGCCGCTACCTCCACCCGCCCGAGCCGGAGCGAACCGAGAGCGATCTCGCCCTCTCGGCGGTGGAGCAATGAACGCGCATCCCGCGACCTACGAGCTGCGCGAGATCGCCGGCCCACGCGCGCTGGATTCCAACTGGCGGCGCTTCTGGGACCTGCTCTGGCTCAACTCGGTTGCCGAGTTCAAGCTGATCTACGCCGGATCCGTGCTCGGCTACTTCTGGACCTTGGCGCGGCCACTGGCGATGTTCGGGGTGATCTACCTCGTCTTCAGCCAGATCCTCGGCGTCGGTGCCGGCGTCGCCAACTATCCGGCGATGCTGCTCCTCAACCTGCTCGTCTTCCAGTTCTTCGCCGACACCTGCGGCCGCGCGATCCGGGCGATGGTCGCCAGCGAAGGGGTGCTGCGAAAGATGGAGTTCCCACGGGCGGTGATCCCCCTCTCCCTGGTCCTGACCTCGGTCTTCACCTTCTTCCTCAACCTGATCGCGATCATGGCGATCCTCCTCGCGACCGGCCTGCAGCCACAGGTGACCTGGCTGCTGGTCCCGCTGGTCCTGCTGGCGACGCTGGTCCTCACGGTCGCGATGGCGTTCACCCTCTCGACCCTCTTCGTCCAGTTCCGCGACGTCGCGCAGATCTGGACCGTTGTCTCGCTCGCCCTCTTCTACGCCTCGCCGATCATGTATCCGGTAGAGCAGGTCCCCGCTGACTTCCGCGGCTTGCTGATGGTCAATCCACTCGCCCCGATCTTCGAGCTGATGCGGAAGTGGGCCGTCGACCCCTCGGCCCCGAGCGTGACGGAAGCCGCCGGGAGCGCCTGGGGATTGATTGGCCCGGGGCTCGTCTTCCTCTCGATCTGCGTCTTTTCCATCATTTTGTTCCGCCGCAAGGTCCGCACGCTCGCCGAGCGCCTTTGAGCCTCTCCGTAGTCGTCGTCACCTGGGAATGCGCCGACCACCTGGCGCGGCTTGTCGAGTCGATGAATCGTCACCTCGACCCCGCTGCGGAGCTGATCGTCATCGACAACGACTCGGACGACGACCCCGCCGCTGCTGCCGCGAACTGGAGCGGCAAAGCGCGATTTGAGCGACTTGACTCGAATCGTGGCTTCGGAGTTGCCTCGAACCGCGGGGTACGCCTCTCCGAAGCGGATGCCGTCGCCTTGCTCAACCCGGACACCGAGCTGCTCGACGACGGCCTTGCGAGGCTGGCCGCCTTCGCCCTGGAGCACGAGTGCCTCGCCGGGCCCCGCCTCTTGAACTCGGATCGCAGCATCCAGCCCTCGGCCAGCGGCTCACCCGTCGGCTTCTGGCCCTGGGTCGGCGCCTTCGCGCCTGGCCGGCTGCAGCCCCGCTTCGCTCGCGCCAGGACCGAGCCCTGGCGCCTCGACACCCCCGTCCGGGTGGCCTGGCTCTCCGCAGCGTGCGTCGCCGCCCCGCGGCCCCTGCTCCAGCGCCTAGGCCCCTTCGACCAAGCGATCCACCTCTACGCGGAGGACATGGACCTCGGCCTGCGGGCCGCGGCCGCGCGGGTCGACTCCTGGCTATGCCCAGAGCTGGCCGAGGTGGTTCACCACCGTCGCGGATCCAGCGATCGACGCTGGCCCGGGGGCCCCGAGGAGGCGGCGGCGAAAAATCGGCGAGCGGTAGTGCGCCGCGCCTACGGCCCCAAGGCCGAGCGCCGAGCCTGGCAGGCGCAGCGCGCGAACCTCAGGCTCAGGGCGAGCGCAAAGCGGCTGCTTCGGCGGGATGCGGAGCCGGAGCTCCGGGCGCTGGCGGGCGCTCGCCAAGCGGCAAGCCCTCCTCCACTGCCAGCGCCTCCCCGACCAGCTGGCTGAACCGCACCGCAATCGAATCCGGCGCAAAGCGGCGCAGCACATCCGCCCTGCCGGCCGAGGCCAGCTCAGCGGCGAGCTCAGGGTCGGTTAGCAACCTGAGCATTCCCGCCGCAAGCCGGCCGGGATCCTCGGGCTCGACCAGAAGGGCGCTCTCCCCGTCGCGCAGGACCTCGGGAACCGCCCCGACCCGGGTCGAGACGACCGCGCGGCCGGCGAGCAGGGCCTCGCAGGCGACTCGCCCGAAGGACTCGGGAATGCGCGCCGGATTGACGACCAGATCAGCGGCAGCGTAGACGTCCGCAGTGGTCGCGACCGGGCCGACGAAGTCGACCGCCGCGGACAAGCCGAGCCCATCGACGAGGTTCTCGAGCCGCGCGCGGTAGCCGAGGTCGCGCCCACGCTCGAAGGGCTCGCCGACGATCAAACAGCGAGCGGTCGGCAGCTGCTCCCTGAGGAGCGCGAAGGCACGCAGCAGGACGTCCTGCCCGCGACCCCGGGTGATGTTGCCCACCGCGACCACGCAGGGCTGGTCGGCATCGATCCCGTAGCGGCCACGCAGGTCCCGGCGATCGCCGCCACCGTAAACGTCGGCAATCGGCGGATAGAGCGTCTCGATCGGCGCCAGCTCGGCGGGGAACTGCCTGGCGACCGCTTCGGAGCAGGCAACGACGATGGCGGCACGTCGTGCGGTCCAGCGCAGCAGGCCGTGGGCCACGGCCCTCTTCGCGGCCGAGGGCAGCCGTTCGGCGCTGAGCAGCTCCGAGGCGTGGACGAGCACCGGGATGTCCGCTTTGCCCGCCGCATGAACCGCCGCGGGAAGCATCGTCGAAGTGGTGATCACCAGATCCGGGCGGGTCTCGGCGAAATGTCGCCGAAACCGCCTCGACTCCTCGCTGACGCGAGCAAGGTGCCGGCGAGCGCGGCGCACGGAGTCGGGGAAGGTGAGGGCCGAGAACTCCAGCTCGGTCACCGACCCCAGGGCTGCCAGCTCGCGCCCCGCCGGTCCGGGACCGGGGACGATGAACTCCAGCTCGGCCCCTGGATCGAGCGCGCCCAGCCGATACCGAAGCGAGCGCAGGGCGCCGCTCATCCCCTCGTAGTGGAGAACAACCGCTATCCGCATGCCTGGCTCATTCCTCGCGACCAGAATAGTGACGCCACAGCTATTCTTTCCGGCGCTGCGGATGAGTGGACGCGTATACAAGGTGGTGGGGATCGTCGTTGCCGTGCTCGCGGTGGCGGTCGCACAGGGCTGCGGCAGCTCCAGCGCCGAAAGCTCGCAGGGGGAAAGCGCCCCGATCGTCACCGGGCCACCGCTCTTGAAGCAAGCCGAAGTCCAGGCCGAGCCGGCCGGTTCGCCCCAGCGCGCGGCCCTCGAATGGTGGTTCGCGGTGCAGCAGAACGACCCCGAAGGAGCGGTGACCTTCTACGCCGAAGAGCTTCCCGTGCCAGCGCTGGCGGGCCAGCTGAATCTGGTCGGTGGAACCCTTGGTGGCTCGGTGCGGATCAAGTCCGTGCAGCGTTCGGGAGACGAAGCGACCGTGGTGGCGACCCAGACGATCCCGGGCGCCAAGCCGCCTTCGCGTGAGGTGACGCTGAGGCTCGCGCGGACGGACGGGGCCTGGAAGCTGGCGGACAACCTCGTCCTCGACGAGGCCGTCAAGCAGGTTGAGGGCAGCTAGGAGGGACTCCCCGGCGGGGCCTCGGGCGGGAGGTGGGCGAGGAGCGCCCGGTCGAGCAGCTCTCCCGCGTGGGCGTACAGCTCGCTGTCGAGCGCGGTCCGCTCGAGGATCGCGGCACGGGCCTCAGCCGACACCTCGAGCTGAGCGGAGGGCACCGGGTTGACGTTGAGCGTCGGCAGCTCCTCGACCGGGGCCCACCCCATCATCGTCGTCAAAAGGCGCACCGACTCGTCCATCCTCTCCGTCAGGCCGACCCAAGCGAAGGAGTCGAGCCGCGCCTTCGCGGCAGCCAGCAGCTCCTCGGCGGCGAAGGGGACGCTCGCCCCTTCGGGGACGTTGAACTGCGGCGGGTTACCGGGGACCTTGCCGACCATCAGCCGCGTCTGCAGGTTGGCGATCTCACCCTGGGCTTTGGGGTGTTCGACGAAATCGTGAAGCGGCATCGTCTCGCCGTCACCGAGCCCCAGCGACTGGCGCAGCCAGTGCTCAGGCCAGCGCATCACGTGCTGGTAGGCGGACACCGTGCGGGCGACGGGATCGCGCATAACGGTTATCACCACCGGGTCGACGGAGAAATGGTCGTGGACAGCTCGATCTCCCGGTCCGAACCAGTAGTGGCCGCGGACGCAGCGAACCCGGGCAAGCTCGACCACCGACATCCCCTCGATCAGCTCCTCGGCCTCCCTCCAATCCTGAACCTGAAAGATCTCGCCCTCGGCGAAGTTGGCGTCGAGGATCGCGGTGAGGCTGATGCCGGCGGTCTTCGGGACGTGGAGGAAGAACAGCAGCTCGCCTTCGCCCGGGGGCAGCTCCCTCGGCGTGGCGAGGGTCCTCGCCTGTCCGGCTGCAGAGGCCATGGGGCGAGGCTATCCGAGTGGGTAGTCTTGCCGGCTCGATGTGGGAGCGACGACTCGCATGGGCAATCGCCCTTCTGCTGTGCATGGCCGCCGCTGGCTGCGGCAGCAGTGACGGCTCGACGACGCCGGAGGACGAGGCGCCCCCGAGCGTCTCAATCGAGGAAATCGAAGCCGAGAAGCCCGGGACGCCGGAATACGCGGCGCTGCAGTGGTGGCAGGCGGTTCAGTTCAACAAACCCGAACTGGCGGTGGGCCTCTACGCGAAGGAACCGCCCCTGCCCGACCTGGCCGGCCAGTTCAACGTTGTCGGCGGCGCTCTTGCCGGCGTGCCGAAGATCGAGAAGGTGAAGCGCGACGGGGGCCGCACCGTGCTCGTGATCGACTGGACGAAGCGCAAGCAAAAACCGCACTCGACCAAGGTCCAGCTGCGGATGGTGCGGGTTGGCAACCAATGGAAGCTGGCCGACAACCGCCTGCTCAACATCCTCCTGCAGCAGCGAGAAAAGAGCAGCCAGGGCGCCGAACGGTGAACGCCTGCACGATCATCGCCAAGAACTACGTCGCGCACGCGCGGGTGCTGGCCGAGTCCTTCAAGCGAATCCACCCGGACGGCGCCTTTCACGTCCTCGTCATCGACGATTTCGCCGGCTGGATCGACCCCGAGCAGGAGCCCTTCGAGGTCCTCGGCATCGATCAGATCGACCTCCCCAATGCCGAGCGGATGGCCGCCTCCTACGACGTGCTGGAGCTCTCGACCGCGGTCAAGCCCTGGCTGCTGCGGCATCTGCTCGAGCGCCCGGGGGTCGAGGCCATCACCTACCTCGACCCCGATATCTGGGTTGCCAGCCCCCTGGGGGAGATCGACGACCTCGCGCGCGAGCACGGGATAGTGCTGACGCCGCACTTCACCAGTGCCCTGCCGCGCGACGGGCTGCGACCCAGCGAAGAGGACATCCTGATCGCCGGGACCTACAACCTCGGCTTCGTCGCCCTCGGCGCCGGCGAGGATTCAGGGCGGCTGCTCGATTGGTGGGCTGAGCGCCTCGAGCACCACTGCGTCGTCGATCCGGCCAACGGGCACTTCGTCGACCAGCGCTGGATCGACCTCGTCCCCGGGATCTGGAGCGACGTCCACATCCTCCGCGACCCCGGCTACAACGTCGCCTACTGGAACCTGCCAACCCGCCGCTTCGAGCGGCAAGGAGACGACTACGTCGTCGATGGCGAGCCGCTGCGCTTCTTTCACTTCAGCGGCTTCGACCCGTTGCGGCCGGCAGAGCTGAGCCGGCACCAGAACAGGATCGACGTCGCCGACTCCCAAGCGCTTACCGCGATTTGCTCGGGGCACGCCGAAGCGCTGCTGGCGCACGGCCATCGCGAGGCGACGTCATGGCCCTATCACTGGGAGTCGCTGCCGAACGGCATCAGACTCGACCGCCCAGCCCGCCGGGTCCACCGCGACGGGGTCGAGGCCGGCCGGCTCAGAAGCTCGGTCTTCTCCGCCCGCGGGGCGAAGCGCTTCGTCAGCTACCTCAACGAGACCCCCAGTGGAAACGGCGGCATCAGCCGCTACGGCTGTGCAATCTGGGACTCCCGTGACGATCTGCGCGAGGCGTTCCCCGACATCGAGGGCCGGGACGCGCCCGCCTTCTCGCAATGGATGCACGAGAACGCGACGGCGCTGCGGATCTCCGAGCGGCTGCTGCCGCAAACGGCGCCCTCGGGGGCACGGGCGACGACCAATGGCTCCGCGTCCCAGCCGAACGGCGGGCTTGGAGTCAACCTGGCGGGCTACCTGAGCTCCGAGCTCGGGGTCGGCGAGGCGGCCCGGCAGATGCGCCTCGCACTCGAGTCAGCCGGGGTGCCGACGGCGCCGATCGACGTCCCGGTGGAGGCGGCGGCGATGCCGGCGGCGCTCGGCGCCCTCACCGATCGCGACCTTCCCTTCGACTTCAACTTGATCTGCGTCAACGCCGACATGCTCCCCGAGCTCGCCGGCGCAGCCGGCGAGCGGCTTTTCGCCGGCAGGCGCTCGGCCGGGCTCTGGTTCTGGGAGGTGGCGAAGTTTCCGCAGCGCTGGCGCGGCTCGTTCGACCACGTCGACGAAGTCTGGGTCGCCTCCGAGCATGTCTCCGAGGCGATTCGACCGCTTTCGCCGGTGCCGGTGAGGACGATTCGCGTGCCGGTCACTCCGGCCGCCCCGGCCAAGTTGTCGCGAGCCGCCCTCGGGATGCCCGAGGACTTTTGCTTCCTCTTCGTCTTCGACTACCGCAGCGTCTTTCGGCGCAAGAACCCGCTCGGCGTGGTGGAGGCATTCGGCGCTGCATTCGAGGCGGAGGCGGGCGCCTCGCTGGTGGTCAAGTCGGTGTCGGGGGACCTCTTTCCGGCCGAGGCCGCGCAGCTCTCGGCGGCTGCCGCGGAGTACCCCAACATCCACCTGCTGGAGGACACCGTGCCGGCCGACGTCAAGAACGCGATGATCGCCGGCTGCGACTGCTACGTCTCCCTGCATCGCTCCGAGGGCCTCGGGCTGACGATGGCCGAGGCGATGTACTTCGGCAAGCCGGTGATCGCCACCGCCTACTCGGGCAATCTCGACTTCATGACCGCCGACAACAGCTATCTGGTCGAGCACTCGCTCGGGCGCATCGGCCCCGACGCCGGCCCCTACGCAGCCGACGCGGAGTGGGCGGAGCCGAACCTCGAGCACGCAGCCACGTTGATGAGGCAAGTCTTCGAGCAGGGTGATCAGGCGACGGCAAAGGGCGAGCGAGCCGCTGCCGACATTCGCCGCACCCACTCGCCGCGCGCGGCCGGCGAGGTCCTTGCCGCTCACCTCGCCGGCGGCCAGGGCTCGCCCGCGGTTCCGCGCTCGGGCGCAGAGGTCGAGCTGGCCGCTTCGCCAGTTGCCGTGCTGCCAGACGCGAACCCCGCCTCGGGGCGAGCGCAACTGCACCATCTGCTCCGCTTCGGCGAGCCGCCGCCAAGGCGCGGCTCGGGCCGGTTCCGCAGCTTTGCCAAGCGCGCCTTCAACCGCATCCTCCGCCCCTACGCCTCGCACCAGCAGCGAATCAACACGAGCGCGGCGAGCGCGATCGACGAGCTCGGGGCGAGCGTGGCCCAACTCGAGGAGCGCACGAGCCGTGCCGCCGACGAGTCCAGCCGCAGCCTTTCCGAGGAGATTGCCTCGCTGCGAGCGCGCTTCGACGAGATCGGGATCCAGGTGAGCGATGCCGCCGCTTCCACCGCGGCCGAAGTCGGAGATCTCCGCACCTCGGTCGGGGAGGCGGAGGAAATCGCCGACGAGGTCGCGGAGGCGCAGCGGCTCCTCTCCAGGCAAGCAATCGAGACGAGCGGCGCGTTGCACCTCGCCGACCAGGGCCTGGCCGAGCTGCGCGGCTCGCTCGCAGTGGTCGAAGGGCGCATGGCGAGCACGATCGAGGCCCGGGCCGCGAGCCTCGCGCAGAGCGTGGAAGCGCTCGAGGCGAGGACCGCGACGCGCGAGCGGGCCGACGAGGAGGGCAGGGCCCGCGAGGGCCAGGCGATCGCGGGACTCGAGGGCGAGCTTGCTTCGACCAGGGCAACGCTGGACGCGCTCGGCGCCGAGCTTGGCTCCACGCGCGAGGCCTTGGACGGCCTCTCGAGCGATGTGGACGGCACCCTCAATCAGGATCGCCGTCGCGTCGATGCCCTGGCCCAGGCTCAGCGCGGCTTTTCCGCTGAGATCACCGCCAAGATCGACCAGCTGCGCGAGCGGGCCGATGAAGCGGACGCCCTGGTCCGGGCGAGCGCCGCCAAGCCCTACATGGCCCCCGGCAGCTTCACCACTCGCCGCCACCCCGTTCTTGGCGAGGTCGCCGGCTTCGAAGGCAAGGGATCGGGAGGCTACCGCGGCTTCGAGGACATCTTCCGCGGCCCCGAGGAGCTGATCCGCGACCGCCAGAGCGCCTACGTCGACCTCGTCGCCGGCTTCGGGCCGGTCCTCGACAGCGGCTGCGGACGCGGGGAGTTCCTCGACCTCCTGCGCGAACGCGGGGTCGCGCGACTCGGCGTCGACGCGGACGAGGAGATGGTCGAGCGCTGCCGGGAGAAGGGCCACGCCGAGGTCCAGCGCGCCGACCTGGTCGAATACCTGGCGGGCCTCTCGAGCGGGTCTCTCGGCGCCGTCTTCAGCGCCCAGGTGATCGAGCACCTCGAGCTGGCCGATCTCCAGCGCTTCCTCGACCTCGGCTTGAGCGCGCTGCGGCCGGGAGGGCTCTTCATCGCCGAGACGGTCAATCCCCACTCGGCGCAGGCGCTGAAGGCGTTCTGGGTTGACCCCACCCACCGCCAGCCGCTCTTCCCCGAGACGATGCTCGCCCTCTGCCAGCTTGCCGGCTACGCCTCCGCTCACGTCTTCTGCCCTCTGGGCGAGGGAGATTGGGAGAAGGACAGGCTCGCGCAGGGCGAGTACGCCGTCGTCGCCGTCGCCCCCGAGCGCGACGCCTAGTTTCTCGTAGCTCTCCCCGCGCCCGTTTTCCCCCCAGCGCTCGCGCCCGACGTCGGGCGCACCTTCATTCGGTAGAAGTCGTAGCGGATGTCCCCGGTGACTCCCTCCAGCCTGATCTCGGTGGCCTGGGGGATCTGCGAGTACGGGCCCGGGCGGTCGAGGGCCGGATCGGAGGCGAGCAGCAAGCCACCGCTCGCGGTGTCGGGCACGAGGCGGAAGTTGGTCGTGTCGCTGAGGTAGGCGAAGCGGAACAGGGGCCGCCAGAGCAGCGCCCGCAGCGTTTCCAGCCCGCCCACGTCGATGCCATCAATGCGCACGTAGACGACCTCGCCCGGCCGCGGCTTGGGAACCGCTATCCGCTGCCCGACCCCCGAGCCGACGCTGGCGATCAGCTTCTCCGGCCCGCAGCGATCCGCTGTCCGTTCCAGCACCTGCCATTGCTGGGTGGTCCGGACCGGGGCGAAGTGACAGAGGATCGCCCTCGCCTCTTCGGGCGGGTCCCAGGCCGGGTAGCGGGCCTCGATCGAGCGGCTGTTGGCAAAGGGATCGATGCCGTCGGGGTTCTCGCGGAGGATGATCTGCGGCCCGTCAGGGTCGGCCACCTCGTCCGCATTTAGCCGATCGAGGTCCGCCGTGTAGGCGCTGTAGTTCTGAAACACGGGCAGCGGCGACCAATCCAGGCCGTAGGCCCAGGCGACGCCGATCTCCCAGGGATCGATGTCGACCCGCTTGCCGCGCAGCTTGGCGAGCGTCAGCGGGTCGACCCGATAGGTGGCCTGCAGGGTCGCGCGCCCCTGGTCGATCAGCTCCTCGCGCCGACCCGAGCTGAGCAGGATCTTGGTCTGGTCCCCGAGGGTGTCCAGATTGTGGATCGGATCGATCCCCGGGTAGCCGCCGGCAGGGAAGCTGTGCAGCGTGATCGCGCCGATCACGACCGCCCCGCTCAGCAGCGCGGGCATGCGCCCCCTGGTCCATGGGATGACGAGCCAGAGGCCGAGCGCGGTCGAGAAGCCGATCGCCAGATGGCTCACCTCGTAGCGCACGATGCCGTACTTGAAGGTGATGAAGGCCGCCAGGGCGACCAGGGCGATGCCGAACCAGCGCGCCCGGCGGTCGCGGTAGACGACGGCGAAGCTGGCGGCGGCGACGATCGCGAGCATGACCAGGAAGGTCACCGGCGCCTCCCATCCAGGCGCCGTCTTGGTCGCCATCGCTTCGTTGTAGCCAGAGACGATTTGCTCGCCGTTGGTGGCGTAGTCGAAGAGCCCCAGCAGTGGTTGGCCGGTCAGCAGCCAGAGCCCGAGCAGGGAGGCCAGGAAGACGCCGGCGAAGGTGAGCAGTTGGCGCCGGCTCGCCCGCGCCCCGATCAGGCCCGCGAGGCAGAGGAGCAATACCGGCGGGCCCAGGGAGAGCTTGACCAGGATCTCGACCGCGCTGAAGATGGCGCCCCCGTAGACCAGCAGGCCAACCGCGAAGGGCGGCCGGTCCTGCCGCAGCGCGGTCAGCGCCCAAGCCAAGGCGAGCACGATCGGGAGCTGCTCGAGGCTCGGCACGGTGGCGAGAAAGACGAAGGCGATCGCCGCCGCCGCGAGCTTGCCGACGCTGCGGCTGAGGACCCATACGAGCGTGCAGCTGAAGGCAAAGGTGACGGCCGCGCCGTAGAGGAAGGCGAGCACCGCGAGCTCGCTGTACCAGAGCCTGGGAAAGGCCAGAAAGCCAAGCGGGCCGTAGCCGAAGACTATTTCCGAGCCGAAGTCACGACCCTGTTCGGCCGCCATGTAGAGGCCCGCGGACCAGCTCGCGTCGACCCCCACCGCCGGCAATTGGAAGCTGATGCGCCAGGCGAGAACGGCGACCAGGATGCCGATTGCCCAAACCGGCATCTCGCGGCCCTCGAGCCGCTGCCGGCCCTCGGCGACGACGCTCCCGCCGAGACGACGAAGCTTGACGTAGCGCTGCCCTGCCTTCGCGCGCAGGGTGGCGATGGATGACGTCTCGGTAGGCGCCAAGGCCGGGCCACCTTAGTCAGTGGGTCAGAGAGAAGGAAGGCAAGCGCTGCGAAAGCGGCGGCTACGGCCGCGCGCGGCCGCCGGTCAGTCCGATGAAGGCGCGCCAGGCGGGCTTGGGGTGGAAGCGGGGGCCGGCGCGGAAGAGGCCGACCGAGTCGCAGAAGCTGCAGGCCGCGTATTCCGGGTTGTCCTTCCACGAGTACCAGTAGGTGCCCTTGAGGTTGAGGCGGTTGCGGTCTGCGATCAGGTAGCCGTAGGCCTTGCGCAGTTCGCGCACCTGCCCGCTGATCCCCTGCTCGAAGGCGACGACGTTGGGGTCGTTCTGGGAGCCCCAGCCCATCTCGGTGATGTAGAGGCCGGCGGCGGCATCGTGGTTTTCGACGACGATTTCGCGGACCCCTTCGGTCAGCGCTTCCAGGTCTTCGACGTGGAAGGCGTAGGGGTGCAGGGCAACCGCATCGAAGTAGCGCTTGACCCCGGGCACGCGGTAGAGCGCGGCGAGGAACTTGGTCGCGTCCATGCCGCGCCGCCCGCCCTCGTTCGGATTGCCGAAGAGGCCGGAGAGGACCACTTTCACGGTCGGGTCGGCCGCCCTGAGGGCACCGTGGGTCAGCTTCAGCAGCCGCGCGTAGCGGCTCGGTGAGACCGGGTAGGCGAAGTAGAAGAAGTTCGCCTCGTTCCAGACCTGCCAGGTCCGAATCGGCGCCGGTTGCGGAACCGACAGCACGTAGTTGACCCCGGCCACGGCCGGCGCGTGCTCGGCCCAGAATTCGCCTTCGGGCCCGTAGCGCTGCACCGCCGCGGTGACGAAGGCGAGCCAGGCCTTCCTCGCCCGGCCGCTGTCGATCGGCAGCGTCGTCTGCTTGTTGGCGATCCAGTGCGGCGTGCCGTAGAGGAAGGGAAGGATCGTCAGCCCATGCCGGGCGGCGGCCTCGACCGCGGGGTCGACGGTGCTCCAGTCGTAGCCTCCCTTCGCCGTGGGCTGGACGAGGGCCCAGTCGAAGGGCCAGCGGACGCTGCCGATCCCGCCCGCCTTCATGTAGGAGGCGTCGGTGTCGCTCAGCTGCGTCTGTGGGGCGATGCCGAAGAACCCTCGCGGCAGCGCCTGCGCCGCCGATGGGGCCAGCAGGGCGGCGACGAGCGCAAGCAGCAGGATCGTGGTCTTGGCGTGTTTCAAATCGATGCGTGGCGAACGGCGGAGCGGGTAGGTCACTTCCTAACACGCCGCAACGGCGTCGGTATCGCCAGAAAGTTAACGGCTCAGTAGGACCCGCCCAGCTTGCGGTGATCCCAGCTGGCGACGCGGACCGGCTTGAAGTGGATCGCGACCCGCTTCGGCGCCTGTGCCTCCAGCGCCGCCTTGGCGTCTCCCTCGACCGCGGAGATCCCCTCGGCGTAACGCAGGGTCAGCTCCTCGGCGAAGCCGAGCACGGTCTCGAAGTCGGCGTGGACCTCCGCCTCGGCCTCGATCATCGCCCCGCGCAGCTCGCCGTACTCGTGGCCGGTCTCGATCAGCACCGTCGCCCGCGGGTCGCGCTCCAGGTTGCGCACCTTCTGCGATTTCGCGTAGGTCCAGATCCAAACCTCACCGCCACGCGGCACGAACCACATCGGCATCGAGTGCGGCCAGCCGCGCGGGCCGAGGCTGGAGACGACCGCGACCCGCTCCCCCTCGAGCAGCTCGAGGAGCTCCGCCTCGCGCAACTTGATCTGGTCCCGGCGACTCACCGGCGCCAAGACTGCCTGATCTGGGCCTCGAGCGCTTTGCAATTCCGTTTGATTGCACGCGCCACGCGTCAAATATCGATCTGTAGCGTCGTGCCAATGGCTCTGCAAGCCCGACTCCCTGGCCCCGCCCACCCTCGTGTTAACGTACGTACGTCTACATCTAGATATGTACGTACACTTCATGAGGAGGCAGCCTTGGCCATCACCGCTTCGAAACTCCGCGCCAACATCTACCGCATGCTGGACGAGGTCCTCGAGACCGGCCAGTCGCTGGAGATCGAGCGCAACGGGAAGACCCTGGTGATCGCGCCGAAGGAGGAACGGTCGATCTGGGATCGGCTGCCACGCCGCGAGGGCTTCATCGTCGGCGACCCCGGCGAGCTGATTCACGTCGACTGGTCCTCGGAGTGGAACCCTGATCCTTCTTGACACCCATGTCGTGGGCTGGCTGTATGAGGGCGCCGACAGGCGGATCCCGAGCACCGTGCGCAAGCTGCTCGATTCTGAGCAGCCGCTTGTCTCACCGATCGTCGAGCTGGAGCTGACCTACCTCTACGAAGTTGGCCGAGTCACGGAGCCCGCCATCGCACCGCTCGCGGCACTGCGGAAGAGAATCGGATTGACGGTCGCGGATGTGTCTGCGGCGGCGCTGGTGCGCGCGGCGACAGAGCTCTCTTGGACCCGCGATCCCTTCGACCGGATGATCGCGGCGCAGGCGATCGTCGCCGACCTGCCGCTTGTCACGGCGGATCAGACGATCCTGGCCAACCTGCCCCTGGCGACCTGGGGCTAGCCTGGCCGGCGGCTATGCCGCAACCGGCCTGAACGAGCGGCGGTAGGCGGTCGGGGTGGTGGCGGTGGCGCGGCGGAAGTGGTCGCGCAGCGAGGCCGCGGTGCCGAAGCCCGCCCGCCAGGCGATCGCGTCGATCGGCAGGTCGGACTCCTCGAGCAGGCGGCGGGCCTCGATCACGCGCTGGGAAAGCAGCCACTGCAGCGGCGTCGTCCCGGTCTCTTCACGGAAGCGGCGGGCGAAGGTGCGGGGGCTGACGCCGGCGTGGCGCGACATCGCGGCGACGTCGAGGGGCTCGTCGAGGCGCCCCGCCGCCCACTGCCGGGTCGCCTCCAGCGAGTCCACTGCGCCGCTGGCGACGATCTGGGGACGATCGATGAATTGGGCCTGACCGCCCTCGCGATGCGGCGCCGCAACCATGTGGCGGGCGACGCGCTCACCCACCGCGGCGCCGTGGTCCTTGCGGATCACGTGCAGGCAGAGGTCGATGCCGGCGCTGAGCCCGGCCGAGGTCATCACCTCGCCCTCGTCAACGTAGAGGGCGGCGTCATCGACTTCGACCCTCGGGAAGCGGCTCGCCAGCTCCGCGGCAAAGGCCCAGTGCGTCGTCGCCCGCCGGCCGTCCAGCAGTCCGGCATGGGCGAGGGCGAAGGCGCCGGTGCAGACGGAGAGCACCCGGGCGCCGCGAGCGGACGCCTTCCGCAGGGCGGCGAGCGCTTCCTCCGGCGGCGGCGAGAAGAGGTCGAAGTAGGCGGGAACGACCACGGTGTCGGCCCCCTTCAGGGCGGTGAGGCCATCCTCCGTCCTGACCGCGAAGCCCGTCGTCGTGCCCAGCTCGCCGCCTCCGGGAGAGCAGGTCGAGAACTCATACAGCGCCGTGCCGCCCGAGCTGGAGGCAAGGCCAAAGGCGTGCGCCGGGATGGCGAGGTCGAAGGCGACGAGCCCGTCGAGGCAGAGGGCGACCACGCGGTGCATGGCAGAAATCTAGCGGATATTGGCATTCCTGCCACTGGATTTGGCGACGGGGTGGCGCAATGCTCTTGCCATGCAGATAGCCATCCTCATATTCGACAAGCTCACCGCCCTCGACGCAGTCGGGCCCTACGAGGTCTTCCGCTCGGTCCCCGGCTGGGAGGTCAAGTTCGTCGCCCCCGAGAAGGGCGAGATGCGCACCGACAGCGGCGCGCTCGGCCTCAGCGCCGACTACTCGCTCGACGAAGTCAGCGCGGCCGACGTCGTCCTCGTCCCCGGCGGAGCGGGCAACCGTCCCCTGATGACGGACGAGGTGGTGCTCTCGTGGTTGCGCCAGATCGATGCCGGCAGCAAATGGACGACCTCCGTCTGCACCGGTTCCCTTGTATTGGGGGCCGCCGGGCTGCTCGAGGGCAAGCGCTCGACCGGCCACTGGCTCTACCTCGAGCCGCTGCGCGAGTTCGGCGCCGACCCGGTCGGTGGCCGCGTCGTCGAGGACGGCAAGACGATCACCGCGGCCGGCGTCTCGGCCGGCATCGACATGGCCCTGCACCTGGTCGGCCTGGAGGTCGGCCCCGAGGTCGCCCAGGCCGTGCAGCTCGGCATCGAGTACGACCCGCAGCCTCCCTTCGACGCCGGCTCACCGGCGAAAGCGCCGGCTCAGATCGTCGACCTGGTCACCGCGGTGGCAAACTCGACCGACGACTTCAGCGCGGCTAGCGAGCCAGCCTGAGCTGGACCGCGCGGGTAGTGCGAGCATCGGGGATCGCCACCAGGAGCTGCGCCTTGAGCGATCCACGTTCCCGCAGCAACGGCACCCCGCGAGAGTTGAGCGCGACGCGGAAGGTGTGTGACTTGCCGCCGGCGAGGCTGAAGGTACGGTGGCTGACGGCGACGCGGACGACTTTGGTCGGCACGCCGGGCCGGGCGCGCAGCGGCACCTTGGCGTGGGTCCGCAGGATGATCTGGCCCGGGCAGGCTTCGCCTTCGGGCCAGCCGCAGCGGACCCAGACGCGGACCGTTCCGGCTTCGGGCCTGACGTGCGCAACGGTCAGCGGCGGCAGCTCCGGGGGCGTCGTGCTGGCCCCAACCGTCGCTCCGTCGACGTAGTTGTTGTCGAGGTTGATCGTGATCAGGCCGTAGGTCTCGTTGTGGCCGCCGCGGTACTGGTGGATGCGCTGGTGGTCGGCCCATGCAGTCGAGGGGAGGTACGGTTCGATCGTGTTCTGGGCGCCGTTCCAGTTGGCCGACCAGACGTTGTCGGGCAGCGCGTAGGGGCCGCCGATCGCGTGGCCGAGGTCGGCGATGCCGGAAGCGCCCGAGCTGTAGGCGCCGGAGACGTAGCCGAGGGCGTGGAGCTGGATCGTCCAGGCGGAGAGGAAGGAGAGCGTCGCCGCGGTTGCGCTCGAGGTCCGCGCGTAGGCCTCCATGTCGAAGTAGATCGGGCTGCCGGGGCCGATCCCGACCGCCTGCGCCTCGGCGACGGCGTCGTCGGCCGCTTCGGTGCCCTGTATCGCGGCCCTGCTCAAGCTCGAGCTGAGCTTGGCGCAGCTGCTGCAGGCGCTGGTCGGCGCCTGCAGGCCGACGTAGGTCGGGATCAGGTGCCAGCCGGCGGCGACCTGTTCGCCCACCCAGGGGGCGGTCAGATTGGGCTGCGAGCAGGCACGGTTGGAGCCGCCGATGTAGACGCCGATCGCCCGGTAGGGCGAGCTGGCCCATGCCGCCATCGTCCGTGACGAAGGTGCCGCGCAGGCGTCGAAGCCGAGGCCGATGAAGTCTTCAGAGCCGGATACGGGGGCGGGGGTGGCAAGCGCGCTGGCGCCCGCCCGAGCCCGAGCACTGGGATCGACCAGGATCGCCCGCTGGCGACCGATTGCCTGCGAGGGACAGTCCTGGCTGGCACCGGGCGTGCCCAGGTAGACCGCACGCCGGTCGAGGCGCACGCACATGCGTGGGTGCTCGGCCAGCCGGTAGACCGGCCACCCCGCAGGGGCTTTGACCGCGTGGCCTTCGAAGTGGACCACTCTGGCGGCAGCGGGCGCGGCGAGGACCGCAAGCAGCACAAGTGCCGCCAAAACAGGACGAATCAGGCGCATACCCGTCCAACAATTGCATCCGCCGATCGATTCGCCCTCGAAAAACTGGGCCTGCATCAACTTTTACGCCCGGCAGGCGTAGAGGTTGATGCAGTTGGGCTCCCCGGCTTCAGCTGCCGGAGGGAACCAGGTCCAGCTCGCGCCAGGGGCCTTCGCCGGCCATCGGCTGGGTGCGACCCTCCAGCCAGTCGGCCTGGAGGTCGTCGTAGTGGGGGCTGGCCGGGTGACCGGACTGGCCGGTGAACATCTGCCAGCGCGAGCGCTCGGGGGCAGTCGGTTCCGCCACCATGCGCCAGCTCGGCGCCCAGACGGCTTTGTAGGGGTCGTTGGGGTCGTAGGCGATCTGGCTCACCGTCTCCTGCGCCCCGCCGGCCTTGAGGGTGCGGTTGAGCAGCCGGCGCAGCAACGGATTGGCTTCGCCGAGCGGATGGGGGAACTCCATCTCGTGCACGTCGCCCCAGCGCCATGCCCCGGGGTCGGGGCCAAAGCGCTCGCCGAGGTCGTCGAGGGCGCCGCTGAGGGCTTCCAGCACGAGGTCCTCCCAGGGGCGGCCGATCAGCTCCTCATCGCCTTCCTCCCAGAGCTTCATCAGGTGGGAGTGCCAACGCCAGGGCGAGGTGACGTGCGGGGTGAAGCCGTTGTCGGCGCGGTCGAGCCAGCGCTCACTGAGGTCGCGATCGCCGATCGCGGCGCGGGCCACCTCGCGCGCCAGGCGCAGCAGGAATGCCTGGTAGATCGTGCCCGCGATCGAGTCGGGGTCGAGATGCCCGTCCCAGCTGCGCAGCCGCTCGATCGCGCTGCTCTCGCGCTGGCCGCGGGGCGTCAACCGGCCCAGCCGGCGCGCCGCCTCGATCCCCGGCAGCGAGAGGTTGTCGGACTGCATCGCCTCGAAGCCGTCGATGTCGTGCTCGTCGCTGGCGCGCAGGAGCTGCTCGATTCGCTCGGCGCGGAAGCCGTCGAGCCACTCGCTGGTGATGTGGTGGGGGTAGTCGTCACCGACGATGCGGTTGTTGGCGGTGACGAGAAAGCCGCTCTCGGGATCGACCTTCTCCGGCAGCTCCTCGTAGGGAACCGTCCCCTCCCACTCGAACTCGCCGGTCCAGCCCGGCTTGGGCAGGTCGGGGCAGCCGCCCTTGCGCAGCGGCAGGCGGCCGATCAGCTTGTAGCCGATCGAGCCGTGGCGGTCGGCCCAGATCAGGTTCGAGGCGGGTGAGCTGTGGCCCTCGAGCTTGGCGATCAGCTCGGGCCCGGAGCCGATGTCGTGCAGATCGAACATGCCCGCGAACGCGGTCGGCTGGTCGAGCGTCTGCCAGCGCAGGGCCAGCGGCTCGCCCTCGTCGGCGCCCAGCGCCTCGTTGACGATCGGGCCGTGGTGGGTGATGCGGACGTCGAGCACCTCGGGCGCGTCGCGGCCCTTGACCGGAATCTCCTCGCGCACGACTTCGAGCGGGCGCCACTCGTCTTCGAAGAGGTAACGGTCGCCCTCGATCCGCTCGACGAAGAGGTCCTGCACGTCGGCCATCACGTTGGTGAAGGTCCAGCAGACGTCGTTGTTCTGGCCCATGTAGACGCCCGGCATACCCGGCAGGGAAGCGCCGCGCACGAAGCGATCGCCGAGCGTGAGGCCGACCTGGTACCAGATGCCCGGCATGCTCGGCGGCAGGTGGGGGTCGCCGGCGATCAGCGGCGAGCCGCTGGCGCTGTGGGCGCCCGAGACCGCCCAGTTGTTGGAGCCGCTGGCCTCGGCGGCGAGCCCGATCGAGCGCCGCACCGCGTCGAGCTGCTCGACGATCGCGAGGCCGTCGCCGGACCAGGCTTCCTGGGTGACGACCGGGTTGTCGGCGGGGTAGGCCGGATCGAGGCGGGCCGCCAGCTCGGGGCCGAGCGCCCGCGCCATGTCGGCGCGCAGCAGCTCGCGCTCCCAGTTGGTCGAGAGGCCGAAGGCGAGCAGCTTGCCGAGGCTGAGGATGTCGACCGGGCGCCAGGGCTTCCAGTCGAGGCGGAGCAGCTGCATCTCGAACGGCATCGCCTTGGCGTCGGCTGCCGCCGCGTTGACCCCTTCGCAGAAGCGCTCGAGCAGGGCGAGCAGCGCGGGGTCGAGCGTCGCCGCCTCGCGCTCCGCCGTGCGGCGGATCCCCAGGGTCCGCATCAGGCGGTCGATCGGCAGGCCCTCCTCCCCCGCCATCTCGGCGACCCGGCCGGAAACGGCACGGCGGTAGAAGTCGAGCTGCCAGAGCCGGTCCTGGCCATGGCAGAAGCCCTCGGCAAACCAGAGGTCGGCGGCGCTCTCCGCGTTGACGTGCGGCACGCCCCAGCGGTCGCGGCGCACCCGCACCAGGCCCTCGAGACCGTCGAGCGAAATCGTCCCCTTCTGCTTTGGCAGCGGCCGCCGCGCCAGCCAGTGCCAAGCCGCCGCGGTCGCGGCAGCGGCCAAGCCGGTGCCAGCTGCCCCGATAACCATGCCGGTGCGCACGGCGCCTTTCCCCTTGCTCGAACTCACTACATGTATGTATCAGTTGGCCAGCCGGCCAGGAAGCTTGGGCCACCACACCGAGACTTTTTGTCCAGTCCGGTGATCTCTTGTCTGCGGGCCGACAATCGATTCACGAATGGGGGGTAACGGTGCACGCCGACAACAGGGGAGGGGTCTTCAGGGTTCTGTGTCTGGGATTGATCGCAGCGGGCCTATTTCTGGGAGCGACCAGCCAACCAGCAGTCGCCCGGCCGGGCGATCTCGATACGAGCTTTGGCAAAGGCGGCAGGACGATCACGCCAATCCGAGCCTGGAATCAACCGACGGGATATCTCGAAGGCCGAGCTTGGACACAGATCGGGGTCGCGATGGCATCCGCGCCGAACGGGCGAACTGTCGTCGCCGGAGAACGCTCGCTGGCGGTCTACCTGCGCGACGGCAGACTCGATTCCCACTTTGCCGACCACGGAAAGCTGAGCCTGCCGCTACTGAGCGGAGCCCTGCCTACAATCGAAGACATCGCCGTTGACACCGAGGGGCGAGTCGCCATCGCTGGCACCGCTCGCCAACCGACGGGCGGAGCGGCCGCCATGATCGTTCGCTTTCTGCCCAACGGGGCGCTGGACCCATCCTTTGGCGGCAGTGGGCATGGCATCCTGCTGACGGACTTTGGACTTCCAGCGATTCAAGGCCCGCCCGGCGTCGGGGACCCACCGGCTCCGGCCCAGGTCACCGCACGCAGCATCGCAATCGACTCCCTGGGGCGAATCGTGATCGCGGGTGGAGCCGTTGCGTTCATGGGCTATTGCCGCAGCGCCGGGTACCAGCGCCACCACCACATCTACCTCGCGCGCCTGACGCCGGACGGCGCACTCGACTCAGACTTTGGCCAGGATGGCTGGGTAGTCAACGATCAGCAGGCCTGGATGGGAGGGATGATCCTCACTCAGACCGGCAAGCCGACCTACATCACCGACCAAAACGACGCGATCTCTTGCGAGGGATTTGGCGGCGGGCTAATGGTTCGACTCAGGGGCAACGGCGGGCCTGACCTGACCTTTGGCGCGAACGGACAGCAGAGCGTTTCTCCCGAAGAGTCGCGACCCCGCCAGATTGCAATCGATCGCGACGGCCGGATTCTGGTTCTGCGCGATGCCACGAGCTCAGAAACGAAGCACGGCCCCGACTTCCAGGTGCTGAGCCGCTGGAATGCCGATGGTTCCTTCGACTCGGGCTTTGGCACGAAGCGCGGAATGAGCGTGCTGAAGCTCCCGGGTGGAGAAAGCAGCCTGAACGCGCTCACCGTCGATTTGCGAGGCCGTCCACTTCTCGCCGGGAAGACGACATCGGCACGCACCGCCTACGAAGTAGAGCACCGCATATTTCCGCGGACGAGGTTCGTTCTTGTTCGCCTGCGAACTTCAGGGAGGTTGGATCGACGGTTTGGGGAGGGCGGCAGAGTCGCAACACGCTTTGGCCGTGGTTCAAAGGCGGTCGCCACCGATCTGCTGATCAGTGGGAAAAACCGGGTGCTCGCGGCGGGACCTGTCGTCGGCGAAGCAATCGCTGGGCGGCGCGGCTTCGCCTTGGCCCGCTTCAAGCTCAATCCCTAGTCAACGCCCGCGGGGAGGCGTCCCTCTGCCTTGAGCTTGTCGAGGTGAGCCTGCATCACCATCGCCGCCGCCATGCGGAGCTCGGTGGGTACGTCTGCCCAGGCCTCGGCGAGCAGGGCCTCGCGAGAGCGCTCGCCCCGCTCGAGAGCGGCCAGCAGGCGACGCTCGCGCATCTCGCGGTGCTCGACGTACTCGGCCAGCTTCGCGGTCGGGTCCTCGATCCAGGGGCCGTGGCCGGGACAGATCAGCTCGATCGACTCCGCCTGCATCCGCCGCAGCGAGCTCATGTAGGCGGCGAGGGAGCCGCCGTCGGGCGGGACGAAGGTCGAGCCGGCGCCGAGGACCAGGTCGCCGCTGAAGCAGACCCGGTCGGAGGTGATCAGGCAGACGTGGTCCGGGGCGTGGCCCGGGGTGGCGATCGCGCGCAGGCCGCCGTGCTCCTCGCCGTCGACCGGCAGGATCACCTCTATCCCGAGCCGCCCCGCCCCATCGGCGTGGTCACCGTGGCCGTGGGTTAGAAGAACCGCGCCGATCCCGCCCCGCTCCTCAGCCGCAGCGCGAACGACCTCCAGGTGGCTCTCGACGTCTGGTCCGGGGTCGATCACCAGGCATGGATCGGCCCCGTAGAGATAGGTGTTGGTGCCCTCCAGCGTCATCGGCCCCGGGTTGGGGGCGACGAGTCGCAGGACCTCTGGGTGTCCCGGTGCCTGATCCACGCCGCTGTCCGCCACCGAAACCGTCCCAACCCGCGCATATCGCGGGTTGGGACGGTTTCGTCAGCCGGAGACCTCGCTGGCGATCGCTTCGCGGGCGTCCTCGGGCTCGAGCACGACGAGGTCGCCGGCACCGCGCAGGATCTCCCGCACCAGCCAGGAAGTCCCCGCGTAGGGGAGCTCGACGACGACGGCGCCGTCGGCCAGCTCCTCGACCACGGTGCGCTCCTCGCGCAGCCAGCGCGCCCGCTCGGGTGAGACCCAGACGCGGGCGACGTGGGCGGTCGGCACCTCGCCGTGGGTCATCCAGCCCTCGACCCCGGCCAGCTCCTCGACCTCGGGGCGCGGCTCGAATGACTTCTCCGAGAGGGTCGCCTCCTTGATCCGGTCGAGCTTGAAGTGGCGGACGCCCTCTTTGGTCAGGTCGTAGCACTCGACGTACCAGCCCTCGCGCCCGTTCTCGAGCCGGTAGGGCTCGACCGCGCGTTTGGTGAACTGGTCCTCGTTCTCCTTGTAGTACTGGAGGTCGAGGATGCGGCTCTCGCCGATCGCGTCGTTGACCGTGCGCGCCACGCCGGCGTCGCCGCCGCTGCCGGAGGCGATCTCCAGCCCCTCCTCGGAGGGATCGTGGCCAAGGGCCTTGACGATCTTGCCGCGGGCGCTTTGCAGGCCACCCTGCGGCAGGTGGTCGCCGAAGAGGTCGATCGCCGCGACGAGGGCCTTGGCCTCGAGCGGCAGCAGCCGCGCCGGGCGGGCGAAGTTGTCGCCGTAGGGCTCGGAGTCGACCTCGATCTCGTCGCCGATCACTTCGGCGTAGAGGACGTAGGTGCCGCCGCCGAAGTTGACGACGTTGAGCAGGTCGATGTCCTCCTGCAGCTCCTCGCCGGTCAGCTCGAGCCGCTGGCGCAGGTCGGCGACCCCGATCCGCTCGGTCGCTTTCGCCGATTCGATCAGCAGGCCGGCGAGGGTGACCAGGCGGGCGAAGCGCTCGGGACGGATCGCCGCCTCGCCGCGGCCGTTGGAGCGCGCCCGGCGCGGCGCCTCGCGCAGCGGCCGGTCGACGATCTCGGCCGCCTCGAAGCCGTTGTGGTGGCGGTCGTGGAGCAGGGCAAGGCGGCCCTCGGCCTCCTCGCGCAGCTCGTCCGGCGCCAGCACCTGGGCGTTCTGGCGCCAGCGCAGCACCCAGGCGATCAGCTCCCGCGGCGAGGCGTAATCGGTCTCGAAGACGCAGCCTTTGCCCGGCGCGCCGTCGGACTTTTTCGCCGCCCGCAGCTCGCCGAAGGCGCCGAAGTCGCGCTCGATCAGCCAGGCGATGCGCTCGCGAATGAAGATCTTCGCTGTGCCACGGGTCTCCCCCAGCTGCCAGTCGGCGCGCTGGCCGTAGTCGCGGCGGTCGAAGTCCTCGGGCGGGGAGAAGTCGTGCTCGGCCTTGGAGGCGTAGCCGACCTTGCCCTGGATGCGGGAGAGGCGGAAGACGCGAACCGCCTCGCGCTCGTGGGCGTAGCCGATCAAATAGAACTGGCCGCCACGGAAGACGAGATGGAAGGGGTCGACCTTGCGCTTTTCGGTCTCGTCGCGCTCCATCGTGTAGTAGGTGAACTCGATCGTCTTGCGGCGCGAGATCGCGGTCTCGATCTTGGAGAGGCGCTGCGAAAGGTCGCGGCCACCGGCCGAAGCAGTCATCGCCATCTCGACCGGGGCGCGCTCGCCCTCCTTCAGCGGATTGGGATGCCCCCAGGCAACCTGCTGCAGGGCGAGCCGCAGCGGCTCGGCGTAGGCGAATTCGCCTTCGGATAGCAGCGAGAGCGCCGTGCTCAGCGCCGCCAGCTCATCGTCGGAGAACTCGATCGCGTCGAGGTAGAAGTTCTCCGGCGGCAGCGAGTAGAGCTCGGCCTCGAAAAAGCCCTCTCCGGGCTTCTCGACCCCGAGCTGGATGCCGAGGCTCTCCAGCTCGGCCCGGTCCGCGTAGAAGCGCCGCGCGAAAGCGTCGTCGTTCATGTCGCTATAGCCCTCCACCTCGCGCTTGATCTCGAGGGCCGAAACCGGCCTCCCCTGAGCCATCAGGAACGAGATCAGCGAGAGCTGGCGGATCAGCTTCTCGGTGTCCTTCGCCACTGGCTCGCAGGATAGTGTGCGACCGGCCCCATGGACCTCCTGCGCAACCTCTTCGGCAACGTGACTTCGGGCATTATCCGGCTTGCGGTCTTCGCCGGAGTGCTGTTCCTCTGCTACCTCTTCATCGTCAAGCCGGTCCTGAAGACGACCAGCGAAGTCACCGACAAGGCCTTCAAGTCATCGGGCCTGAACGAAATCAGCAAGACGATCGAGGACGTCAACGTCCAGGTCCGCCGCCAGATCCACCACTCCTTCGAGGCGACCAAGCAGCAGGGCGGCAACCCGCACAAGCTGATCGCCTGCATCAAGCACGCCAACGGCGACGTGCAGCGGATTCAGCGCTGCACGCGGCGCTTCTGAGCGGCGACCGGCAGGACCGCAGGCGCGTCGAGCGGCAGGGCGCTGAAGCTCAGCGTCAGCTTGGTCGAGCTGTCGACGCCGGTGAGGAAGCCACCCCAGCGTTCAAAGCTCACGGTCGAGTTGGCGCCGTTGAGCGCAAACTTCCCTGGGTAGTCGGCCCAGCGCGGCACCCTCAGCAGCAGACCATCTTTTGCGGTGGCACCGATGACGTTCCAGGCGTTGCCATCGAGGACGGCGCTGCGGTTGACCGCGCGGAACAGAAATGCGCGCAGCCGTTCAATCCCCGATGTTTCGAGCCCTGTAACCCGGACGATCAGCGCCTCATTGGGCCGCGTGCCAGGCAGGCGAACGGTTTTGCCGTTGGCCACCACGTCGGTCTCCAGATGCCGCTCAGGCTGGCATCGGTCTGGGCCGCGCCGGAGAATCGCCCAGCGTTCGTCCCACTGCTCGGCCCTATAGCGACAGAACATCTCGACCATCTGGGCCGGCGAGTCCCAGGCTGGCCAGCGGGCGTCAATGGCGCCCGGAAAGCTGACGACCGCCGCAAAGGCAGGGTCGACCGCTGGGCCGTTCTCCCAGAGGATTCGTTCCGGCGCCGTTGCCGACTCAAGCTTCTCGGCGTTCAGATCGTCCAGCCTCTCGGTGTAGGCGGTGTATTGCTGGAAGATCGGCAGCGGATCCCAGTTGAGTTCATATGCCCAGGCAACTCCAGCCTCCCAACCGGCAATGTGAACGGTCTTCGAACCCAACAGCCCGACCTCGTGCGGCGTCAGCGCGTAGAAGGCGCCCATCGCCTCTCGGCCCCTGAGCTGTTCTTTCGCGGCCCGTCCTGGCAGCGCCATCGTCTTTGCCTGTTCGACGAAGAGTTCGGCACGCGCCTGCAATTCGAGTCGGCCTTCGAGGGAATCCTTGTTGCCGACATAGACGAGTCCGATGAGTACGGCGACGGCGACGATCGCGATCGAGCGACGAACGTGAGGAACCAACGCCAGGGAGATCGCCAGCAGCGCTGCCAGAAACACCCCGATGCTGCCAGCCGAGGAGCGAACGACTGCGTGCTTGAACATCAGGAACGTGACGGCCGCGACCATCACCGCGAGACCGATCCGTCGCGGGTTGTCGAGGCGCCAGAGGGCGGCAACGCAAAGTGCGATCACGGTCGCCACTCCCAAAACGCCGGCAGGAAGCTCCCACCAGCGGCTCGGTTCGAGGAAGACCATCGCTGAGGAGTAGCCGCTAACGACGTTGCCGGTATTCACCACGTAATCGTCGAAATTGCCGAGGCCCTGGCCGGTGGCGAACCAGAGTGCGGCGAACACGAGCGCCAGCGACCCGAAGAAGGCGGCAAAGGAGCGGCGGCGGTCCGGAAGGGCGGCGATGGTGGCGATGGCCATGACCAACAGCGTCGGCCCCGCTCGCAGCGAGCCGAGCAGCTGTATGGCGGTCAAGGCGCCGGCGCCGACGGCAAAGGCCGTGCGAAGCCGCAAGCTCCACTCATCCAACAGCGCCGCTGCGGCCACCACCGCGGCCAGGATCAGGACTGGATCGGTAAAGGGGGTTGCCGCCGCAAAGATCGTGATCGCGACGCCGGCGATCAGTCCAAAAGCGCGACGCGACCCCCAGAGCAGGCCGATGCAATAGCCGGCGTGAACCAGGGCAAACCAGACAAACGCGAGGCGGCCGAGGTCGATCTCGAAGAGGGATGGGATGCCGAGGAAGCCGAGCGGTCCGTAGCTGAAGATGATCTGCGTCCCGGCATCCAACCCCCGCTCGGTGCCCATGTAGAGGCCGGCCAACCACGACGGATCGAGGCCCGGCAGGGGCGCGACGTTGGACAGCGGCCAGGTGAGCAGCGCAATGGCGGCGCCAAGTAGCGGCGTCGAGAGCGCGATCCGTTTGGCGCGGTCGAGGTAGCGCATAGATTTCGGTGATTCGCCAGAGCCGGCCGCCGGCGCGGTGTGCCCCGCCGGCTCAGTGACGAGAGGTTGCGAGGACGACCCAGCTCCCCCACCACGATTCCCAGGCCCCATGCGCGCGCAGTTTAGGTGAGCGGTCCGGCTGGACAAACCAACGTGCGACCGCTTGTCCGCACGCGGGCTACCCACGGCGCCCGGGATTCATCTCGCGGGACTCTTATTGCGAACGAGCCACTCTGGGCCGGTAGCTTCACGTCGGTCGCATCGGCGAAGCGACCGAGAGTGATCCCTACTGGGGAACCAGCTGAGGAATACGCGATACCGCCCGCGGGTAGGTGGAGCACGGCCTCCATCGGGGCGTTCGACGCCGGCTCAAGCAATACGCACGCCTTCCGTTCCCGAGCCACCCCTTCGGAGACGATCGATGGGCTAATCGGGCGCGCGGCGGAAAACGGCTCGAACGGAGCGACCCTCCGCGGCGCGATGCCGAGCGCGCGAACCAAAGTTTCATCCGCATCTTCCCGAGCACTCGGTGGAGCGGATCTCAGCTCTCCTTCCGAGAAGGCGGGCGAGCCGAAGTCGTCCTTGATTTCGCGGAAGGTCGCCACCGTAAACGCCATATCCCCGGGTGGCTCCTCGATCACGGTGTTGGGGGTAGCGCTCTTCCCGGCGAGCTCGACGGCGGCCAGCTTGGCGCGATTCGAGGCGGACTCGGCCCGTAGGGCCTTTGCGCCATCGCCGAGTTCGGCGACGTTCGCGCACATCGAAACGACGAACACGACCCCGACGATTGCCAGCGTCGTCCGCCCTGGCCGGAAGGGCGCCACCAACTCTGCAACCGCGAGCAGCGTCAACACCGAGCCGAGATATACGAGCCGAGTGTCGAAGGTATTTCGCGCCGAGTTCAGTGCGATCCCGACCAGCAGGAAATAGGTGAGCAGTACGGCGACTGCGGCCAGCGCGCTGGGGCTGGGCTTGGGTGGGCGACGCAGGCGCACGACCAGGATCGCCGTCAAGCCGACGACCAGCGCCGGCGCCCAGCTGGTGCGAATCGGCATCGTGTTGGCCTCGGGCGGAGGGCCGTTCGGCGTGGTGAACAATCCGCTGAGGCCCGCCAACACCGCGCCGAGCTGATCGACAACCGCCGAGCCGATGATCTTCAGGTTGTGCACGTAGATCGTCTCTTGGCCGAATTGCCTTGCCCACAGCGCCCAGGCCGCATAGGCCAGAAGAGGAATGCCGACCACCCACCAGGCACTGAGACGCCGTCCGGGGGGACGGAGAACGAGCATCACGACGGCGCCGACGGCGAACGCGACCCCAATCGTGAACGAGGCCAGCGAGGCAGAAAGCAGCGCGCAGGCGCCAATGTCACCGCGAATGTCGCGGCGCTGGAGCAAGAGCAGCATCCCCAGCCCACTTGCCAGCCCAATCAGATTGGGGTACTGGAAGGTGGGCAGGATCACGTCCCCCCCGGCCCCGTAGAAGAGGATCAGAACGGCGGCGGCAAGAGCCAGCAAGTCCCCCACGGCTCGCCTGATCAGCGTGAAGAGAAGAACCGACACAGTGGCCGAGAGGGCGAGGTTGACCAGCTGGTACGGCAGGTGCGAATCGATCCCGAAGGTCGCGAACATCGCCTTGTAGACGATCAATGGCAGGACGATCAGGTGACCGTTGTGAGGAGTGAGCAGTGAGTGCGGCGCCCAGGATCGGTAGGCGAAGAGATAGGCCCATTCGTCGACGATCAGCGTCTGACCCCGGCCGAGGTGGAGGATGAGCAGCGAGGAGGCGACGATCGCCGCTCCGAGCGTGAGGATCGGCCAGCGCCGCTTCAAGGAAAGATCTAGGCGGCGCGTTGGCCGAAGTAGGCGGAACCGGAGAGGGCGCGGTCGAAGCCGGACCATGACTCGCCGGCGGGGAGCTGCCGCTCGAGGCGGTCGAAGCTGCCGAGCCGGCCGCCGAGGTTGTCGATCATGTGGACGAGGACAGCCTCACGAGTGGCGGGGACGACCGGAGAGCCGTGTTCGAGCGAGCCATGGTGGGCGAGGATGATGTGCAGGACGGCCTGGGCGAGGGCTGGGTCGAAGCTGGGGATCTCCTCAATCTGTCGGCGCACCTTGTAGTAGCCAAGGGGAATCTCACCCTGCAGGCGGCCGGCGTCGGTGAGGTCTATCGCCAGCGGATCGTCGTTGTAGGCCTCGGTCTTGCCGATGTCGTGCAAGAGGGCGCCGGTGACGGCGACGTCCCGATCGATCCCAGGGAAGAACGCCGCCGCCGCACTGACCGCCTGGGCAACCGAGAGGGTGTGCTCGAGCAGGCCGTGGCGATAAGCCTGGTGGTAGACCTTCGCCGCCGGCGCATCGCGGAAGCGGACCCAGATCTCAGAGTCCTCGCCAAAGAAACGTTCGAGCAGGTAGCGGAGCTGGTGATCCTGGACGGTCCCCAACAGCTCACGCAGGTCGCTCTCCAGGCGCTCGAAGGAGACATCCGATTCGATCGCAAGATCCTCGGGCCGGTACTCGTCGAGGGAGGCTTCCCGCAGGGCGGTCAGCTTGATCTTTGCCCCCCAGCGCTCGCTCACCTCGAAGAGGCCGCTGACGTGGACGGGGGTGCCACGCGTGGCGAGCGCGTAGAGGGTCTCGGCCTCCTCCCAGGCAACGGCCTCGCAGCTGCCGCTGGCGTCGCCGAGGGACAGGCGAAGCCAGGGCTCGCCATTGCGCTTGCGGCGCAGCTCCCGCTCGCGAATCGCATACACGCCACCGACCCGCTGCCCATCCTCGAGCTCGCGCAGCGGCACCCTTGCCGCGATCAGTGTGTCGGTGAGCGCCTGCTGTTCCACCTGCGAGTCAAAGTAGTGAGCGAGGCGGACGCATTGGAGAGGTGGCGCTCCCGCTCTATGTGGCGCGACCGAGAGCCCGCGTCAAACGCGTACGTAACTGTCCAGGCCGCGCGGGTCCGGCTTGTGGCCATGCCCCGCGAAGGAGAAGTTGACCGACCGTCGCGGCACCAGATCGCCAGTGGGCAGCGGGCCCGTGAGATCGTCGCGAACGAAGAACGCGTTGACGCCGATCAGGTCCGTGTGGACGAGGCTGTACCCCTTTTCGGAGCCGAGCTTCTCCAACGCTCCCAGAGACGCGCCGAAGTACTCGGTGCCGGCCCACGGAGCGTTGTCGGCGTAGGGCTGCACAAGGCGCTCGTCGCGACCGAGCGGGAGTGACGAGTTGTACTCGACGATCACGATTCTCGGCTTTCGCTCCAGCGCCTCCCAGACGTAGTAGTCGTTGCCGTCAATGTCGATCGAGACGATCGTTGGTTCGTCCGGGACTTCCGCCTCGTCGAGCAGGGCGTTGATGTTTTCGGGCCCGACCATCGCTTGACGCGTCTGGATCGAATCGCGACCCCTCCAGCGCCGTGCCAAGGCCACGGAATCGTCCTCACCGCCCTCCATGAAGAGGCCGGACCAACCCCTGACCTCGGCCAAGAAGACGCAATTCCCCTCGACACCTGTCTCAATGCCGAACTCGACGAATGAACGCGATCCCTCTCCGGTTCGCATCAACAGCTCGCAGATGACCCCGTCCTCGCCGTTCTGAGAGAAAACCGAGTACTCGAAGCTGGTCAGATCCCCGGCCTGGGGTGGCATTTCTTGATTCGAACTGGCGTCGAGCCTCGCGTAGCGCTCGGCGAGGCGACCGAGCCGGTCGTAGCGAGCGGACCGATCAAGGGCTGGATAGAGCTGAACCAGGAAGTTGCTGAGCCGAGCGGCTGCTGAGGCGGTGGTGGGCAGGCGGCGAGCCAAGGTCGGGAGACGATATAGGCAGCCAGACGCCTGCGCATTGCGTCCTACAGCAACCCACCAAGCCAGTGACCTACAGCGATTGCGGCGAAACCGACGATCAGCGAGAGGCCGAGGTTTAGCCAGACGAGGCGGGCGTGGCCGGCGTCGGCGAGACGGTGGGAGTCGAGCATCCAGGTCGAGAAGGTGGTGAAGGAGCCGATCCCCCCGCCGGCGACGATGATCAGCGCCTCGCCTTCGAGGGCGGCGCCCGCGACCAGGCCCAGCGCCAGGGTACCGGCAAGGTTGATCGCCAGGACGCCGAGCGGGAAGGGATGGTCGGCGCGGGCGGCAACGGCCGAGTCGATCAGGAAGCGAGCCGCGGCGGCAGCGCCGCCGAGCAGCCCGACCGCGACCCAGCCGGCGGCGCTCACTCGACCGGCTCCGGCCTGCGCTCGAGCGCAATGCCGAAGCGGAGGAAGGCGAAGCCGGCGGCGAGCGTGGCGGCGAGGTAGCCGCAGGCGAGGGCGAGGTGACCGCCGTCGATCATTTCGAACAGCTCGAGCTGGACGGTGGAGAAGGTGGTCAGCGTGCCGCACACGCCGGTGGTGAGGAAGGGGTGGGCGAGGCTGTCCTCGGGGTGGTCTCGCAGGCGGGCGAAGAAGTAGCCGAGCAGCAGAGCGCCCGCCATGTTGACGGCGAAGGTCCCCCAGGGCCAGGCGTCGGGACCGTGCGGAGCCGCCTGGGCGAGGCCGACGCGGGCGAGCGCCCCGAGCACTCCACCTACGTAGATGGCGGCGAGGCGGCGAAGGTCGAATTGCGTGGCTCGCATCGGGGTCTCCTATCAGCGTCGATGGACGTTGGTAGGGACCGTCAGCGGACCGGATCCGCGCTTGTGAAGGAGCGAGCCCCATCGCTCGGATCGAGATTTTAACCGGGTGCAACGCGCTTTCCCCAAACCGGGAGAAAACGTCGCACTTCATATTCATTGAATTTCTTCAATGAATACTTTAGGGTCCCCACCCGTGGCCGAGCTTCCAGTGATCGAGTGCTGCACGCCGCTCGCGGGCTCCTCGCTCTCCGGCGAGCGGGCTGCCGAGCTCGAGGCGGTGATGAAGGCCCTCGCCGACCGGCACCGGCTGCGAATCGTCAACCTGCTGCTGCAGGCCGGCGGCGAGCCCGTCTGCGTCTGCGAGGTGCAGCCGCTGCTCGGCCTCTCGCAGGGCACGGTCAGCTACCACCTCAAGCAGCTGGCCGAGGCCGGCGTGATCGAGCGCGAGGCGCGCGGCACCTACAGCTACTTCAGCCTCGTGCCAGGGGCGCTCGGCGCGGTGCGGGAGGTCTTCTCGACCCCGGCGCGGCTCGCCATTGGCTCGGCTCCCGACGGCGCGGCGGCTGGCTGCTGCTGAGCCGACCGGACATGGACGGACGCCCCGATCTTCTCCGCCGCGCCGCCGCCGAGGGCTTCGGCGCCTTCGCCCTCGTCTTCGCCGGCTGCGGGGCGATCGTCACCGACGCCGTGCACCCGGGGACGCTCGGCGCAGTCGGCGTCTCGCTCGTCTTCGGCCTGGTGATCATGGCGATGGTCTACGCCACCGGCCACCTCTCCGGCGCCCACCTCAACCCCGCGGTGACGCTGGCCTTCGCGCTTACCCGCCACTTCCCCCACCGCGAGGCGCTCGCCTACATCGGCGCCCAGCTGCTCGGCGCGGTAGTCGCGTCAGCACTGCTGCTCGCCGTCTGGCCGAGCCAACCCGCCGCCCTCGGCACGACCCTGCCCAGCGTCGGCGCCGGCAGCGCCCTCGTCTACGAGGCGATCCTGACCGCCCTGCTGATGTTCGTGATCATGGCGGTGGCCACCGACGCCCGCGCGGTCGGCGCCGGCGCGGCAATCGCGATCGGCGGCACCGTCGGCCTCGACGCCCTCTTCGGCGGCGCGATCACCGGCGCCTCGATGAACCCGGCCCGCTCGATCGGCCCCGCCCTCGTCGCCGGCGAACTGCACGACCTCTGGATCTACGTCGTCGCCCCGATCGCCGGCGCTGCCCTGGGCGCCCTCGCCTACCAGGTCGTCCGCGGCGCCCCAGCCATCAGCCGAGCGGCCTCAAAGCGGCCCGTGCCTCCACTCTCGGAGCCATCGACGGAGGAGGGCTGATGGCACGGGTGCTCTTCGTCTGCCTCCACAACGCCGGCCGCTCGCAGATCAGCGAGGCGCTCTTCGAGCGCGCCGCGGCCGGGCAACACGAGGCGCGCTCGGCGGGGACCGAACCGGCCGAGCGCGTCCACCCCGAGGTGCTCGAGGCGATGCGCGAGCTCGGCATCGACCTGGCCGACCGCGTTCCCCACAAGCTGACTGCCGCCGATGCCGAGTGGGCCGATGTCGTGGTGACGATGGGCTGCGGCGACGAGTGCCCCTTCATCCCCGGCAAGCGCTACCTCGACTGGGACCTCGAAGACCCCAGGGGCCGCCCGGTCGAGGCGGTCCGGGCCATCCGCGATGAGATCGAGCGACGGGTGGTCGAGCTGATCGACGAGCTCAACGACTGAACGGTTGATCTGGCAGAGTCCGCTCAATGCGGCTCTGCCGATTCGCCACTCCCAGCGGCGCCCCGGCACTCGGCGTCGCCGAGGCTGAGCAGATCGTCGACCTCTCCGCCGCGGGCCTCCCCGCCGAACCCGCCCTGGCGCTCGCCGAGGTGGGCCGGGAAGGCGTGGCCAAGGCGGCCGAGGACGCGCCTCGGCTGGCGCTCGGCGAGACCCAGCTGCTGGCCCCGGCAACCCCCCGCAAGTACCTCGGCATCGCGCTCAACTACGCCGACCACATCGCCGAGACCGGGATGGACGCGCCCGAAGTGCCGGTCTTCTTCAACAAGCAGGTGACCTGCGTCGTCGGCCCCGGCGCCGACGTCCACATGCCGAAGGTCTCGACCTTCCTCGACTACGAGGCCGAGCTGGCGCTGGTCATCGGCAAGCGCTGCCGCCACGTCCCGGCCGAGCGGGCCGACGAGGTGATCGCCGGCTACACCTGCGCCAACGACATCACCGTGCGCGACTGGCAGGGCCGAGCGCAGACGATGCAGATCGGCAAGTCCTTCGACACCCACGGGCCGCTCGGCCCCTGGCTGGTAACCCCAGACGAGCTGGGCGATCCGCAGGACCTGCGGATCCGCTGCCTGCTCAACGAGGAGGTGCGCCAGGACGCCAGCACCGCCGAGATGGTCTTCGACTGCTTCCAGCAGGTCTCCCACCTCTCCGAAGCGTTCACGCTGGAGCCGGGCGACGTGATCGCCACCGGCACGCCGGCCGGGGTCGGCATCGGCCGCCGGCCGATCCGCGACAACCTGCTCAAGGTCGGCGACACGGTGCGGGTCGAGATCGAGGGCATCGGCGAGCTGGTCAACACGGTGGTCGAGGAGCCCGAGGGCTTCATCGCCGGCGGCTGACCGGCAGCCACTCGGCGCCTCCCGCGGGCTCGCCGTCGATTAGCGGCGGTGCGGCTTAATCGCGATGCACGTCGGTGGCGGTGGCCTGGGCGCGCGGCCGCACGACGATCTCGTCGACGTTGACGTGCGAGGGCTGCGCCAGCGCCCAGCGGATGCACTCGGCGACGTCGTCGGCACTCAGCGGCTGCATGCCCTCGTAGACGCGCCGCGCCGCCTCCTCGTCGCCGCCGAAGCGGACCAGCGAGAACTCCGTCTCGACCATGCCGGGGGCGACCTCGGTGAAGCGCACCGGCTCGCCCAGCGACTCCAGGCGCAGCACCCGCAGCATCGCCCGCTGCGCGTGCTTGGCGGCGTTGTATCCGGCGCCGCCACGGTAGGGCTCGAAGGCGGCGATGCTGGTGACCGTGACGACGTGACCGTCGCCCGACTCGACCAGGCGCGGCAGCAGGGCACGGGTCATCCGCATCGTCCCCAGCACGTTCGCCTCGTACATCGTGCGCCACTTCTCTTCGTCGGCCGCGGCGATCGGCTCGAGGCCGTGAGCGCCGCCGGCATTGTTGACCAGGATGTCGCAGCCCTCTATCTGGGCGGCGAACCCCGCGACCGATTCCGGATCGGTGACGTCGAGCGCGATCGCCTCGCCGCCGATCTCCGCCACCAGCGCCACGAGCCGGTCCAGCCGCCGGGCGCCGAGAATCGTCCGGTAGCCCTCCCCGGCCAGCGCTCGCGCCGTCGCGGCGCCGATGCCGCTGGAAGCGCCGGTGATCACCGCGGTCCGCATTGCCGCCGACCTTAGCGCCTTCGCGTCGCGTGAATGGAGGCGAGGACACCCGTCCTAGAGGAAGCAAACAACCACACCCTGAGCTACGGGAAGGTCAAGTCGTTTCCGAAAACGCAGAGGTCTTGGGCGATGACCACGCCCCGGCCGATCAGCTGCTGACCACGCCCTGATCCACCGCGGCGGGCCAGGCCTCATGGGTTAGGTGCTCAGTCGCGCCGGCGGCTCTCGACCCCATTGCCCCTACGCTTGCCCGGGATGCCAAGCGACTCGATAACCCCGTTCAGCCGCCTGCCCTTCGACGCACTCCCCGAGCGGCCCCGCCTGCCCCACCCATACGACGATGCGACCAAGGAGGAGGTAGTCGTCGAGTCAGCGGCCTTCGGCCCCGTGCGCACCCGGGTGGTGACTTACGGTCCGCCAACGGCGCCGCCGCTGCTCCTGGTGCACGGCCTGATGACCTCCAGCTACTCCTGGCGCTACCTGCTCGAGCCGCTCGCCCCCAGCTACCGGCTCTACGTTCCCGACCTGCCCGGATGCGGGCAGAGCCAGCCGCTGCCCCGCGTCCGCCACTCCGGACTCGCCCTGGCCGGCTTCATCGGCGAGCTGCAGAAGCGACTCGGGATCGCCGGCTGCGATGCCGTCGGCAACTCGCTGGGCGGCTATCTATGCATGCAGCGCGCGCTGCAGGACCCCCGGAGCTTCGCCCGCCTCGTCGTCGTTCACGCGCCAGCGCTGCCCCAGGCCCGCCTGCGAGCGCTCCACCTCGCCCTCAGGATTCCCGGGACGAGGCGGGCGCTGTCGAGGGTGGTGCGGCGCGATCCGTTGCGGTGGGCCCACCGCAACGTCCACTACTACGACGAGAGCCTGAAGTCACTGGAGGAGGCGCGCGCCTACGGCGAGCCGCTCGCGACCGAGGCGGGCACGGCGTCCTTCATCCGCTACCTCGCCGACGCGCTCGACCCGAAGGAGCTGAAGAGCTTCGTCGCCGAGCTCGAACGCCGTCGCGACCAGGGCCAGGGCTTCCCGGCGCCGCTGATGCTGGTCTACGCGCGCGAGGATCCAATCGTGCCGCCCGAGATCGGGCCGAAGCTGCACCGGCTCGTCCCCGACGCCGAGTTCCACTGGCTCGAGAACAGCTCCCACTTCGCCCATGTCGACAGCCCCGCGCCGCTCGCCGAGCTGGTGACCAGCTTCCTGCGCGGCGACCGAGGCGGAATTGGGAGGTGACGCGTGCACGCCCTGAGCTCGGGTGACGCCGACGTTCTCGGCGGCCTGGTCGTCCTCGGCAGCGCGATCGGCCTCGGCGCGCTGCTCACGCCCTTCAGGCAGAACCGCGACCTGCCGCGCGACCAGCTGATCGGGCTGACGACGTTCGAACTCTTTGCCGCGGTGACGATCTTCTTCTGCGCCATTCTCACCGCGTACCTCTCCCTCGCCTACCTGCACGAAGGCGAGGCCCTCAGCTCCGCCAATTTGCGCGGGACGGCGACGCCGCTGGCTGTGGCCGGAACCTTCCTGCTCTTCCTCAGCGTCTTCTCGCGGATGCCCGACCCCCTGCGCCAAGCGCACGACCACATCCCGATGATGCTCGGCGTTCTGCTGCTCGGCCTCGGCCTCGGCTTCGTCATGGTGTCGGTCCCGACCGGCGATGTGGCCCTGGCCGCCATCGGGTTGCTCGTCGTCGGCGGCGCGGTGGGGGCCCTGGCCTGGTGGCTCGAGCGACGGGGGCTGCGCAGCGCCAGGCGCGCGATGCGACAGGAACTCGCCCGCCTGCACCAAGCCGGCTACCGGCCGCAGAAGCAGCTCTTTCGCCTCGGCCTTCCCCGCTGCGACGGTGCCGCTCCGTGGATGGTCCTCGACTGCTGGGTGTGCGACCAACGTTCCTACTTGGACGCAAGAGGATGTCGCAGGCTGAGGGACGAGGTCGATGCCCGCTGGGATGCTCTCTGCGCCGGCAACGCCGCGCCGCCGACGGAGCCCATCGGCCTCGCCGAGGTCCGCGTCCCTTCCAGCCTGCGGGTGCTGCGCAGCGGACCGTCCCTCACCGTCGTCATCCACGATCCCTCGGCGCCCGATTCCACCCGCGTTCGCAAGCTGCCGCGGGGAAAGAACGGACTGTTCGACGTCGACGAGCTGCGAACGCTCAGCTCAACAAAGGGCGCGACCTGAGCGGATAGTGGGCGACGGTGTACTCGTGCAGTCGCGCGACCCGGGATCGCATCGGTGGATGGTCCGAAATCGCGGTGAGGAGCCGCAGCATCCCGACGTTGGGGGATTGCTCCAGGGCGACGAGGAAGCGGGTCAGCGTACGGGCCTGGCCGAGCGACGCGGCGTAGGCATCGGCGGCGTACTCCCGCGCGTAGCGATAGGCGTGCCAGTGGGAGTCGAGCAATCCGGCGGCGAGGCAGCCGCCCGCAAGGCCGGAGACGATCCGAGCCAAGGCGAACAACGGCGCCGGCGGCTCCATCGCCTCGGAGTTGGCAGCGGGCAGCAGCAGCCGATGCCGCCAGAGCACCAGCCTCGCCGCGGCACCCGTCAGCCGAGCGTCCACGGAATGGACGTGGCCGAGCTCGTGGGCGATCACCGCGGGCAGTGAGCTGCCTCGCATCAGCCCGCTCGTGACCAGGATGTCGCGGCCACGTGCCATCGCCGCCGGCAGCGGCACGTCGAGGACGTACCAGTGGTCCGGTTGGAGCACCTGCCAATCGACCTGCCACAGATCGGCCATCGCCACCAACAGCTCGACCCTCTCCTCTTTGTTGGCGGCGCGGGCGCCGAGGCGGCGCCAGTGAGAGCCGTCAACGAGACGGATCAGAGCAAGCCCCGACCAGGCCAACGGGCCGAGGGCACAGAGCCAGGCCAGGGCCTGCCGCGGGCCGGGCGCGACCCCGGAGGCGAGCTCCCCGACGCTGAGGTAGACGAGCAGCCACCGAGTCGTGGCGCCAAGCATCACCTCGGCGGTGACCGTCGCCGCGTAGAGAAGCCATCCCTCGGCCGCGGTGCCGTCGAATTCCCGGCGCAGCAGCTGGAGACATCTCCCCACGAATCGCCTCACCCCCCGAGAGCTTGGCACAACCGATCGGGCGGTTGAGGGAATGAATGGCGGAACCCGGACTTGAACCGGGGACACCACGATTTTCAGTCGTGTGCTCTACCAACTGAGCTATTCCGCCGCGCAGAGCGAAGGCTAGCGACCGGGGGACGATCGGGCTGATTGCATTGGGGCGTGACCTGGACTCGTGCAGCGCTGGCGGTCGTGGCCGCGGTCGCCGTGGCGGTGGCGGTCGTCTCGGGGGGCTCGGGGACCGACCCGCGAACGCCAGCGGCACTGCCCGGTCTGCCGCCGCCCTTCTTCGGCGTCGCCGTGATCGGCAGCGGCGGGAGGGCGGCGGCGGTCGACGCCTACGGGGACGTGGTCGATTTGCGGGCGCCGGGGGCGGCGGGCGCCGCGCTGATCCACAACCCGACAGCTCGGCAGGTGGCTGGAAGCGTGCCGGCCGACACCGGGATCACCGCGCGCACGAGGCTCGCCGGGCGCTGGATCCCGTTCTGGCGGGCCGATTCGGTGCGGCAGCGCTATCTGCCCCAAACCAACGTGCTCCGCACCGTGGCCCGGATCGGCGGCAAGCGGGCGGTGATCGTCCGCTCGCTCGGTGGTGCCGCCGCCGCGCGCGCCGACCGACGCTGGCTCGCGCGGGCGCGGCCCCTTGCAGCGGGGGCGCCTGGCTGGGCGCGGCGGATGTACGAACGCTCGCTGCTGGTTCTGCGGGCGCTGACCGATCGCCGCACGGGCGCGGTGGCGGCCGGCGTTCGCGACGGCTGGGCGTACGTCTGGCCGCGGGATGCCGGCACCGCCGCGATCGCCTTGGCCGCGGCCGGCTACCGCGCCGAGGCGCGCCGGGTGGTGCGCTTCCTCCTCGGCCTCGAGCTCGAAGCCGCCGCCCGCTTCCACGGCGACGCCACGCCGGTGGCCGGACGGGCTGCCCAAGGCGACGCGGCAGGCTGGGTGGCCGCGGCCGCGCGCGCGGCTGGAATGCCCGCTGCGGTCGCGCCGCAGCCATGGCGCAACCGCGCCGACTACCAAGAGGGCGACCCCGGCGACTACCTGGCCAACGCGATTGCCTCAACCGGCGCTCGGCCGCAAACGTCCGAGCGCCGGACGGAATCGGCCGATCGGCGCCAAAGCCTGGCCATCCGCAAGCGGTTCGGGGCAGCCAGCGGCACGCTGGCGCGGCGAGCCGGCGACCCGTCCTCGGGAATCGACTCGGCCGCTGCCTGGGCGGTGCGCCCGTTCCCGCAGCCGGCGCTCTTTCCGCTCGTGCGCCGGTCGCTGCTACGGCTCGCGGCCCGGGCGGGTCGCTTCGGCCTCGTCCCCTCCGAGGACTGGGACGGAGGCGATGATCCCTGGACGGCGCCGACGGCTTGGACCGCCTGGAGCCTGGCTGCCCTCGGCGAGCGACGGGCGGCGCTGAAGCTGCTCGGCGACCTGCGCCGGGATTCGACCCCGGCCGGCATGCTGCCCGAGCGAGTCGACGCCCGCAGCGGCATCCCCACCTCGACCACGCCCCTCGCCTGGTCCCACGCCTTCGCGGTCCTGGCGCTGCGTCAGCTCTGGCCGGGCACCCGCCAGCGTGAGAGCAGGTAGCGAAGCTTGAGCCGGCGGCGCCCGCCCTCCTCGACGACGCGAAAGCTCTCCGCCCCGGCGGGCGGCTCGGCCAGCAGCCGGTCGATCAGGCCCGCCGACGCGGCGCCGCCGGAGCCGCGTCCCAGCCACTCCTCGAAGTCGAGGTCGAGCGGGACCAGCCGCTCCTCGTCGAGCACAAGCCCGGCCCCCTCGCCGAGCGCCCGCAGGCGCTCCAGCGTCATGCAGGCCCAGTGCGACGGGTCGCGCAGCCGCTCGATCTCCTCGTGCCAGGCAGCCGCCTCGGAGTCCTCGTCGGTGAGGTGATCGCCGACCAGGACCCATCCCCCCGGCCGCACCACGCGGGCCATCTCGGCGACGAGCCGCAGCGGAACCGGGATGTGATGGACGCTGTAGCGGGTGATCGCGCCGTCGAAGCTGTTCTCGGCGAACTCGAGGTCGGTCGCGTCGCCAAGCGAGAAGGTGACGTTGTCGAGGCCCTCCGCAACGGCCCCGCGCTCGGCGATCTCGAGCATCGCCGGGGTCAGGTCGACCCCGTGCACGGAACCGACCCGCGGCGCCAGCGCCCGCGCGATCAGGCCCGGGCCGGATGCGGTCTCCAGCCAGCGCGCATTGGCGTCGGCGGGCGCCAGCTCGACCAGCGCGCCGAGCGTCTCCGCGGCCGACATCGCCGGGCCGCTGGCGAACGACTCGGACTGGTGCGTGAACTCATCCCGAATCGACTCCTCGTACATGGGCGCCATTCTAGGCAGCCAAAGGCGTGGCGCTAACGGGGGATCGCGTCGAGAGCGGCCCGCACGGCCTCCTCTGGAGTCGCCGCCATGACGATGCCCGGCGAGGACTCCATCGCGCCCTCCCCACGCAGCGACCAGCTCCGCAGCGCCACCACCGTCCGCCCGATGCTGCGCGCGTGGCCGATCTCCGACAGCGTCCCCCACTCGCCGCCAATCGCGATCACGGCCTCGCCGGAGGCGACGACGGCAAGGTTGCGCGCCTGGCCGATCCCGGTGGAGACGACGTGGGTGCAGAACTCATTCGCTTCCCCGACCTCGTGCCCCGGCACGATCCCGATCGCCTCACCACCCGCCTCGCGCGCACCGCGACACGCAGCCGCCATCGTCCCACCCATCCCGCCGCAAACCAGCGTCACCCCCGCCTCGGCGAGCAACCTCCCGACTTCCTCGCCCAACACCACCGCCTCGGACCCGAGCTCGGCGCCAGCCGGACCGATGACGGCCACCTGACGCGCGCGCTCGGACGGGAGGGAGTGGGCCTCACCGGAACCTCCCCGCTGTTCGTGACGGTGAGGCCCGCTCCCTCCCGTCACTGCGTCCCCGCCATCGCCCGCATCAGCTCCAGCGCCCCCTCCTTGTGCAGCGGTTCGTTGAGGTTGCCGCACTTGGGGCTCTGCACGCAGGAGGGGCAGCCGGACTCGCAGGGGCACTCGGCGATCAGCCGCTCGGCGTCGCCGAGCAGGCGCTCGAACTGCTCGTAGCCGCGCAGGGTGATCCCGACCCCGCCGGGGTGGCCGTCGTAGATGAAGATCGTCGAGCGGCCGGTCTGGAAGTGGACGTTGGTCGAGAGGCCGCCGATGTCCCAGCGGTCGCACATCGCGATCAGCGGCAGCACCGCGATCTGGCCGTGCTCGGTCGCGTGCAGGGAGCCGAGCAGGACGTCGGGCGGCAGCGCCCCGGCCAGCCGCTCCGGCAGCACGTACCAGAGCGCCTGGGTGGCGAACTGCTGCTCGGGCAGCTCGAGGGAGACGATGTCGAAGGGCTCCTGGTCGGCGATCGAGACCCGCTGGTAGGCGATCACCTGCTCGCTCACCGAGACCTCGCCGAAGTGCAGCTCGACCCCTGAAGTGGAGCGCTGCTCACGCACCCGCTCGATGTAGATCTCGGTCTCCTTCTTCGGCCGCGTGTACCAATCACCGTCGAAGGCCGAGACGACCGCCCGGCGGCCGGCGACGTCGAGCTGCTCGACCTCGTAGGAGCGGCCGAGGTGGAGGTAGATCGCGCCCGGGTGGATCGTCGTGAAGGCGCGCTCGGACTCGACCAGGCCGAGCATCTCGCCCGAGTCGCGCTCGATCACGGCGACCGAGTCGGTCGAGGCCGAGCGCAGCGGGATCTTGGCGGCGACGAACTCGCTGCTGCGCGGCATCATCCGACCGCCGGCCTGGCGCAGCTGCCCCGCCACGACCAACCGCTCCGCCCGCTCGCGCCAGTCGGGACCGAAGACCTCAGCGTCCTCCTCGCTCAGCGGCAGCTCGTAGGCGGCCGCGATCAGGTGCCGCGAGGCGATCTGCTCGTTGCCGTGATCGAGGATCGCCGCCTCGACCGGCCGCTCGATGAACTCCTCCGGGTGGCGGCAGAAGAACTGGTCGAGGGCGTCCTGGCCGGCGACGTAGACGGCGAGACCGCGTCGCCGGCGCCCCGCTCGCCCCCACATCTGGCGCAGGCTGGCGACGGTGCCGGGGAAGGTGACGCAGATCGCTGCGTCGAGCTCGCCGATGTCGATCCCCAGCTCGAGCGCGTCGGTTGCGACCACCGCGAGCAGCTCGCCGTCGGAGAGCCGCTGCTCGATCTCGCGCCGCTGCTGCGAGGTGTAGCCGCCGCGGTAGGGGGCGATCCGCGCCGCCAGCTCCGGCTTGCCGCGCGCCTCCAGCGCCTCGCGGGCGAAGCGCTGGATCAGCTCGATCCCGCGCCGGCTCTTGAGGAAGCAGATCGTCCGCACGCCGTGGCTGACCAGGTCGGCGAGCAGATCGGCCGCCTCGGAGAGGGCCGAGCGCCGCGTCCCCGTCGCCTTGTCGATCAGCGGCGGGTTCCACATCGCGATCTCGCGCCCGCTGCCCGGCGCGCCGTCGTCGTCGATCAGCTCGAAGGGGGTGCCGACCAGCTCCTCGGCGAGGCCGACCGGGTTGGCGATCGTCGCCGAGGCGAGCAGGAAGCGCGGCTCGGCCCCGTAGGCCCGCGCCACCCGCCGCAGCCGCCGCAGCACGTTGGCGACGTGGGAGCCGAAGACGCCGCGATAGGTGTGCGCCTCGTCGACGACGACCCAGCCGAGGTTGGCGAGGAAGTCGCCCCAGCTCTTGTGGTTGGGCAGGATGCCGACGTGCAGCATGTCCGGGTTGGTGAGGACGAGGTTGCTGCGGCGGCGGATCGCCGGCCGCTCTTCGCGCGGCGTGTCGCCGTCGTAGATCGCCTCGCGCAGCCCCGGCGGCCGCAGCGCCCCGAGCTTGCGGGCCTGGTCCTGGGCCAGCGCCTTGGTCGGGTAGAGGTAGAGGGCGCGGCGCTTGGCGTCGCGGGCGATGCCGTCGAGCACCGGCAGGTTGAAGGCGAGGCTCTTGCCCGAGGCGGTGCCGCTGGTGATCACCAGGTCCGAGAGCGCCGCCGCGTCCAGCGCCTGGCGCTGATGCGAGTAGAGGCGCTCGACACCGGCCCGCTTCAGGGCTTCGGCAAAGCCGGGGTCAAGCGATTTCGGCAAGGCGACGCGTTTCGCCTTGCGCTCCCCCTCGCTGCTCTCGGCGACGATGCGGCCATCCCGGCGGGCGGGATCAATGGCGATCGACCAGGGCGCCTCGAGCAGGCTCTTCGCCACTAGGCGGTGCTCCCAACCGGCCGGGTGATTCGTCCCGAGACCCTGATCGCCTGCAGCGAGCTGCGGTCGTGGATGCGAAGGACGTCGGCGCCGCCGCGCACCGCCAGCGCGGTCGCGGCAACCGTGCCCCACTCGCGCTTCCCGGGCGGCAGCCGCCCCTCCCACGACCCCGCCAGAACGGCGCCGATGAAGTCCTTGCGCGAGAGCGAGACGTAGAGCGCCGGCCCGAGCGCGGCCAGCTCAGGCAGCCGCCGCAGGACCTCCAGGTCCTGCTCGGTGCTGAGGTCGAAGTCGAGTCCGGGGTCGATCGCGATCTGCTCCTCACCCACCCCAAGGCCCTGGGCCAGCGCGACTCTCCCCCCAGCCAGGACACCATGTGCTCGACCACGTCGCCGTACTCGGGCGCCGGCCGGTCTACCCGCGGCGGCCCCTCGATGTGCATCAGCACGTAGCCGCAACCGGTCTCAGCCACCAGCTCGAACATCTCCTCCGACCCCCCGGAGATGTCGTTGACCGCCGCCGCCCCGGCCGCCAGCGCCGCCCGAGCGACCTCGACCGAAAACGTATCCGCCGAAATCGGCACGCCCGCCTCGGCAAGCCCTTCGATCGCCGGGATCAGCGCCGCCGCCTCGATCTCGGCCGGCACCGGCGGCCCGCTTTTCGCCGCCACCGCGCCGACGTCGAGCATGTCGAAGCCCGCTTCAACCAGGGCCAAGCCGTCCTCAACCGCCTGCTCCGGCGTGCCGCTACGAGCACCCTCGAACATCGAGTCGACGGTGACGTTGACGATCCCGGCCGCCAGCGGTTGGGCCAGGTCGAGGCTGCGGTCGGCGAGGCGCCAGCTCATCCGGCTACCGTAGCGACCGACCGATGCCGCTGAAGTGCGTCTACACCGACCTCGACGGGACCCTCTTGGGCAAGGGCAGCTCCCTCTTCCGCGACGCCGAGGGCGCCTTCTCGCTGGCCCAGGCGCGTGGCCTCGAGGCCTGCCAGCGGGCCGGGGTCGAGGTCGTGATCATGTCCGGCCGCCGCGAGCCCCAGGTCCACGAGTGCGCCCGCCTGATCGGGCAGAGCTCCTACATCTACGAGGCCGGCTGCGCCTTCGCGATCGAGGGCGAGACGACGCTGATGACCGGCGAGATGGTCCCCGGCGAGGACGGCACCATTTACGAGCAGATCGAGCGGCGCGGCATCCCCAAGCTGCTCTTCGAGCACTTCGAAGGGCGGCTGGAGTACCACGCTCCCTGGCACACGGGGCGCATCCTCTCCCACCTCTTCCGCGGCAAGGTCGACGTCGAGGAGGCCAACCGGCTGCTCGGCGCCGAGGGCCACGACGATCTGCGCCTGCTCGACAACGGCGCGATCGGCCGCGAGATGCCCGCTGTCGACGGCCCCACCCACGCCTACCACCTCGTCCCCAAGCTGGTCAGCAAGGCCGGCGCCGTCGCCGCCCACGCCCGCGTCCGCGGCTACGACCCGGCCGACTGCATCGCCGTCGGCGACTCGGTCGAGGACCTCGAGGTCGCCGCCGCGGTCGGCCGCTTCTTCGTCGTCGCCAACGGCCCCGAGCGCGACCCCGGCCTGCGCGCAGCACTCGGCGCCTGGGACAACGCCACCGTCACCGAGGGCGCGATGGGCGACGGCTTCTACGAGGCCGTGGTCTCGACCCTGGTCGAGCGCCGCTGATGGCTAGTATCGAATCAATGGAGACAGTGGAGACAGCGACCGTTGCCGAGCAGGAGTACCTCGAGATCATGTTCTGGCTGGAGGAGGCCGGGCTGCCGATGACCGGGGCCAACATCGCCCGCGCGATGCAGCTCTCGCCCCCCACCGTGCACGAGATGATCGGCCGCCTCACCGACGACGGCTACGTCGAGCGCAAGCCCGACAAGTCGCTCGACTTCACCGAGTCCGGGCGCGAGCACGCCAGCCACATCGTCCGCCGCCACCGCATGATCGAGCGCTTCCTCACCGACGTGCTCGGCATCCCCTGGGACGAGGTCCATGAGGAGGCGGAGCGGATCGAGCACGCGATGTCGCCGGTGCTGGAGGAGCGCATGCGCGCCGCGATCGGCGACGCCACCACCTGCCCCCACGGCCACCCGATCGTCGAGGGCATCCGCGAGCAGGGGTCATTGCTCGCCGACGTCGAGCCCGGCGCCAAGGTCGTCGTGCTGCGCTTCGAGAACGAGGCCGAGGAGCTGCTGCACTACCTCAAGGACGCGGGCTTGGACCCCGGCCTCGAGGGCACCGTTGCCAGCTCCGGCGAAGAGGGCGTCACGATTGCCTCGGCCGAGGGCTCCCATCAGGTCTCGCGCAGCGTCGCCGAGACCGTCTCGGTGCGCGCCGACCCGGCGCCGCCACCGCGGGCGACGATCCCCGAGCAACTGGTCCTCTCCAGCGACCGCTACGGCCGCTGAGCTGAGACGACGACATCGGCGCCGGGCGGCGTCCTCGGTCGCTCGCGTGCAGAGCACGCCACGCTCCCTGCGTCCTTGCCCGGCTTGATTTCGCCTCAGTTGGGGATCGTGACGCTGACGATCGGCTTGCTCGTCGGCTGAGCGCTGCCGCCGCGCGGCTCGGCCGTGACCATCACCGCGTTGACGTCGCGCATGTCGTCGATCGTTGCCGACGCGGTGCCATCGGCGTTGGGGACGAAGAGCGTCTTCGCCGAGACAACTTGATCGCCGCGCTGGACCCACGCCTGCAGAACCTTGTCGCGCGGCAGCTGATGCAGGTTGGCGAGGCGCAGTGTGCCCGTCTCATCCTGGCGCACGACCTCTGCCGTGACGCCCGGTGAGTGGCCCGTGACCACCGTGGTCGCACCATCCCCTCCGGAGCCGCCGCCGCTGATTGCGTAGCCGGCCACCACCGCAACGACCAGCACCGTGGCGAAGCCAGCGAGCGGGCGCAGCGCCATTCCACCGCCACGACTGCGCCGGCCAAACCAGGAATGAGAGCTCGAAGGCGCCGGCGAGCGCCCCGCCTCGGAGCGCACCTGCTCGATCAGGCGACCGCGCAGCTCCGCCGGCGGCTCGACCCGCTCGACCGACTCGGGCAGCAGCTGCACCGCCGGGCGCAACCAGTCGAGGTCCGTCCGGCACTGCTCGCAGCCAGCGAGGTGGCGCTCCAGCTCCGCCGCCGCCGCAGGGTCAAGCGCACCCAAGGCGTAGGCGGCCAAGTCGTCGCGCCGACCGTCGTGCTCTGTCTCGTTCATGCCAGTCCCTCCGCCAGCTGTCCGCGAATCTTCTCCAAACCAAGCCGCATCCGCCCCTTCACCGTGCCCAGCGGCACCCCCAGCATCGCCGCTATCTCCGAGTGGCTGAAGCCACCAAAGTAGGCGAGCTCGATCACCTTCGACTGATCGCCCGGCAGCTCACCCAGCGCCCCGCGCATCTCCCGGGCGGTCTCGCGGCGCAGCGCCTCGGTCTCGGTCAGCTCTTTGGCCGGGCGGTGCTCGAGCACCGAGTCGTCGTCGAAGTCGAGCTTCGGCGCCCGCCCCGCCTTGCTGCGCAGGAAGTCGATCCCCCGGTTGCGAACGATGCCGAGCATCCAGGAGCGCACGCTGCCGCGGGCCGCGTCATAGCGGGCGCCACTGCGCCAGATCGAGATGAAGGCCTCCTGGACCACGTCTTCGGCCGCCCCTCGCTCGCCCACGATCCTGTAGGCGAGCGAGAAGGCGACGCCTCCGTGGCGGTCGTAGAAGACCTCGAACGCGTCGGCGTCCTTCTCGCCAATCAGGGGCATCAGCTCCTCGTCGGCGAGTCGCTCGGCCTTGCCTCCTTGGGTCTTCATCGCGATCGCGCTCGGCTAGCCCTCGACTAGGCGATGAACGGTTCGACCGCCTTCAGCACCTTGGCTTCGGGCAGCGCCGGGTCAAAGGCCTGCGGCGCCGGTTCTTCGCCGTTCTGCAGGCGAATCGCCGCTGCGTGCCGCGCCTCGACCTGGACGATCGAGCCCGCCGCTTCCAGCACTTCCCTGGACTTGATCTGGGGCGCGGCGCCGTTGTAGGCGCTGACCCCCGTGTCCTCGAAGGTCTGGGCGAGCTTGAGGAAGCCGGCGGTGTCGCTGTAGGGGAAGTCGAATTTCGGCTCCGCCACCGGCTTGCCGCCGAGCTTCTTGATCGTTTCGGTCAACGCCCCGACATGTTCCTCCTCGTCGCGGCCGACCAGCTCGATCAGGCTCTTGAGCTCGCCGCTCGCCTTCGCCCGGCTCTTCGCTTCCTTGTAGAAGGTCGACTCGAGGTACTCGAGCGTGAGGGCGAAGTTGAGGATGCCGACGTCGCCGCTTTCCGGCATCGCCAGCGCCCGGCCGACGAACGGGCCGACCATCACCGCGCCGTAGACGGCGCCGGCAGCCAGCGCTCCCTTGAGGATCACCTCGCTGCGGGAGAGGTCATCGCTATCGGCCTCGACATACACATCGGCGAGCTCCGGTGACGAAACCGTCTCAACCCGTGCATGACGCGGGCTGAGACGGTCTCGCGCAGAAGTCAAGGTCTCACTCATCTTTGTTCTCCTTTCGCTCTGGACGCCGGCTCAGCCGACGATGAAGGGTTCGACGGACTTGAGGACTTCGTCGGCCCCGGCCGAGACAGCGAAGGCGCCGTCCGGCGTGATCGATTCGCCCAGCAGGGTGTTGAGCGCCGCCGCGTGGCGGCCCTCGACGCTGTGGATCGAGAGCGCCGCGGCGAGCATCGAGGCGCCCTTGATGTAGGGCGCCTGGCCGAGGTAGGCGGCGGCGCCGAGGTTCTCCACCGTCGCCGCCAGTTCCAGCACCGACTTGGCGCTCTTCAGTGGGAATTCGGTCTTCGGCTTGGGCGCCGGAGTGCCGCCCATCTGCTTGACGAAGCCGGTCAGGGCGGTGACGTGTTCGGCCTCCTCGGCGCCAAACTTGCGGATCGTCGCCAGGTCGGAGCCCTTGAAGAGGCCGCTCTTGACCACGTCTTCGTAGAAGGCGGTCTCGAGGTACTCGAGCGTGAGGGCGTAGTTGAGGATGCCGACGTCGCCCTTGCCGAATTTCTCGGTGCCGGACTTGCCGCCGCCGTTGGTCGCCATCGTCGTCGTCGAGCTGCTGTCACTGCCACAGGCGGCGAGGAAGGCGGCGAGCGCAGTGGAGCCGCCGGTTACCGCGAGCAGCTTGCGCCGCGAGACCGGGTCTTTGGCGACACGCGAAAGCGCGCTCTCTTTGTTCGCAACAGCCATGCTTCCTCCTGGGTAGAGATGGGTTCTGCCCCACCACTACGCGCGCTGATCCAGGTCGGATCAACCGCCAACGCCGCGCTCTGAGCGGCGCGAGCCAATGCATCGCCGCAGGGACGTGAGGAACTCGGGCTAAGCGGGTGAGCCGGCGCGGACACGCTCCAGCGCCCGGGCGATGCGCGCGACCCCCTCGGGGATCCGCTCCGGCGGCACGCTGGCGAAGGAGAGGCGGAGGCTGTTGCCGCCGCCGTCGATCATGAAATCGGGGCCGGCGACGAAAGCAACGCCCTCGCCCTTGGCCTCGGCCAGCAGCACCGTCGTGTCGGTCCCCTCGGCGAGGTCGAGCCAGAGGAAGTAGCCGCCGCCGGGCACGACGAACTCGGCCTCGGGGATCTGCTCGTTCAAGGCCCGGACCAGCGCGTCGCGCCGGTCGCGCAGGGCGCCTTTGACGAACTCGATGTTGCGGTCGAGGCCGCCGGATTTGCAGAGCTCCAGCACCACTGCCTCGGCCAGCATGTTGGGCGAGATGTAGGTCTCGTTGGCCCGCTTCGCCAGCTTCGCGATCTGCTCCGCCGGCCCGGCCAGGTAACCGACCCGAACGCCCGGACTGACCGTCTTCGAGAAGGAGGAGGCGTGAACGACCCGCTCGGCCTGGTCGATCTCGAGCATCGTCTCCAAGGCCTCGCCCTCGAAGGGCAGCTCGCGGTAGGGATCGTCCTCGAAGATCCAGAAGCCGTGCTCGGCGGCCAGCTCGACCAGCCGCACCCGCTTCTCGGCCGAGAGCGTGCAGCCGGCCGGGTTGTGGAAGTTGGGAATGATGTGGGCGAGCTTGATCGGCCCCTCGGCAAGCGCCGCTTCAAAAGCCCCCAGGTCGAGGCCATCGTCCTCCAGTGCCACCGGCACCAGCTCGACCCCAAGCCGCTGCAGCATCAAGAGCGTGCGGTCGTAGGTGGGCTGCTCGACGACAACGCGATCGCCGGCCTCGAGCAGATGCTCGAACAGCATCCATCCGGCCTCCAGCGAGCCATTGGCGACCATCACCTGCGAGGCATCGAGCCCCCCGTGCCGCTCAGCGATCCACTCGCAGAGCCCCGGATGCCCGATCCCGGTGCCGTAGGAGAGCGCCTTTTCCCAATCCTCAGCCAGCGCAACGGCGGCGGCATCAGCCACGGCCTGGCGCGGCAGGATGTCAGCGCTAGGCGCCCCGCGAGCAAAGGAAATCGTGTCAGCAGCCATCGGAAGCGAGCCTAGCAACGCGGCGTTGGCGAGCGGTCGCTCCTGGGCATAGGGTCTTGGAGGCATGCGGGAGCGGCGGACGAGAAACAGGGTTGGGGTCGCGCTTGCGACCATCTTGGCGCTGGTCGGAGCCCTCGCCACGCTTGTCATGGGAGGCGCCGACGCCGCCCCCCGGCACGGACCGAACCAGACCCGGCTGATCCTGCGGCTGGGCGATCTCCCGGCCGGCTACCTCAAGCTCGACCTGCAGGAGGAGCAGGGGGAACGGGTCTTCTGCTCGCGGCTTCACCACGTCGAGGACACGCCGCCGGAGATCGCGAGGCTCGTCGACCGTTTCCACCCGAAGGGCTGCGTCGGCACCTACGACCGGCTCTTCACACCACCGGGCCAGTCGGCCGGCCCGGTGGTGGTGGGAACCGGCGTGCTCTTCATGGACAGCGATGAGGCCGCCGACGCCGCCTGGGATGCCGCGCCCGAACTCCTCGCCCGGCTGACGGGCGGCCGGAGGCCGCGACCGGTCCGCTCCCCGGAAGAGATCGGCACGGCCACCGAGCTGCTTCACGCGCGCGAGACACCCCGCTTCTACCCGATCTATCGCAAGGTTGGCGCGCGGGGGTCCTTCCTCGTTTGGCGCTCGGGGAACACGCTGGCGACCATCATGGTCATCGGCGAGTCCTTTGCGGATATCGACAAGGCCGCGGTCGAGCTCGCTCGCCGCCAGCAGGAGCACATTCGCAACCCGACCCGGTACACCCTCGCCGAACGCTTCGACGGCGAAGTCCCGCTCGACGATCCGGCAATCGACATTCCCGTCTACTGGCTGGGCCGCAACTTCCGCCCCATGGGTGGTCTGCCCGACAACCGACTCTTCGACTCCTACTTCACCGGCAAGGCAACGCCGGAAACCTTTGACGGCTTCGCGGAAGGCCCCAGTGCCCCTCTCAACATCCGCTACACGAACATCCGACTGGGCACCTGGACGACGGCGACCTGGAGCGTCTTTGCCCGCTCCGAGACCAGTAAGGCAATCACGAGCTGGAAGTGCACACAGACGAGGACGATCGCCCTCCCCGAAGGAACGGCAACGATCTTCGGCGGCTACAAGAAAGACTTCAAGCGATGTCCCGATGAAGCGCCGAAAGCGTTTACCGCCTGGGTCGACATCGGAGGCGTGAAAGTCGTCGTCAACGCTCCCCCCGCCCCCGACTTCATCGAAGTCGTCAACCCCTATGGCTCCTTCGAGGCCATGGAAGCGATTGTCCGCGGCCTGACACGGCGGCCGCCGCAGTTCTCCAACGCGCCGGCTTAAGGCTTGTGAGAGCTAGGCGCTGCGCAGAACTTCGACGGCGATCTTGGCCGTCTCGGTCGGGCTTTCGCCGACCCGCACGCCCTTTGCTTCGAGCGCGTCCTTCTTCGCCTGTGCCGTCCCCGAAGAGCCGGAGATGATCGCGCCGGCGTGGCCCATCTGCTTGCCGGGGGGCGCGGTGAAGCCGGCGATGTAGGCGACGACCGGCTTCGAGATCTCGCTGGCGATGAACTCGGCAGCGCGCTCCTCGGCGTCGCCGCCGATCTCACCGACCATCACGATCAGCTCGGTCTCGGGGTCTGCCTCGTAGAGCTTGAGGATGTCGATGAAGTCGGAGCCGATGATCGGGTCGCCGCCGATGCCGACGATCGAGGAGTTGCCCTCGCCCGCCTGCTTCAGCTCGTTGCCGATCTGGTAGGTCAGCGTGCCCGACTTGGAGACGACGCCGATCTTGCCCGGGTCGAAGAACTGGGCCGGGATGATGCCGACGTTGGCCTTGCCCGGCGAGAGCACGCCGGGGCAGTTCGGCCCCATCAGCCGCACCCCGGCCTCCCTTGCCTTCCAGTAGGTCTTCAGCATGTCGAGCACCGGGATGCCCTCGGTGATCGCGATCACCGTGTGCACGCCGGACTCGATCGCCTCGTCGATCGCCGGGGCGGCGAAGCGCGCCGGCACGAAGATCATCGAGGTGTTGGCGCCGGCCTGCTCGACCGACTCCTTGATCGAGTCGAAGACGGGAACGCCCTCGACGTCCTGGCCGCCCTTGCCGGGAGTGACGCCCGCGACCAGGTCGGTGCCGTAGGCGCGGTTGCGCAGGCCGTGGAAGGAGCCCTCGCGTCCGGTCAGGCCGGAGACGACCAGCTTGGTGTCGTTGTCGACGACGATCGACATCAGGCGCTCGCCCCCGCCAGCTCGACGACCCGCTTGGCGGCCCCGAGCATCGTCGTCTCCTGCTGCAGGTTGGCCAGGCCGGCCTCGGCGAGGATCGCCAGGCCCTGCTCGGAGTTGGTGCCGTCGAGGCGGACGACCAGCGGCAGCTTCAGGTCGAGCTGCTGCGAGGCGGTGACGATCCCCTTGGCGATCTCGTCGCAGCGGGTGATGCCGCCGAAGATGTTGAAGAGGATCGCCGTGACCTTCTGGTCGGAGGTGATCACGGTCAGCGCATCGACGATCGCCTCGGCCTTGGAACCGCCGCCGGCGTCGAGGAAGTTGGCCGGCTTGCCGCCCGCCTGGGCGACCACGTCAAGCGTCGACATGCAGAGCCCGGCGCCGTTGGCGAGGATGCCCACGTTGCCGTCGAGCTTGACGTAGGTGAGGCCCTTCTCCTTCGCCATCGCCTCCTGCGGGTCGTCGGCCGTATCGGCGATCTCGGCCAGGTCCTGGTGGCGGAAGAGCGCATTGCCGTCGATCGTCACCTTGGCGTCGAGCGCGACCACCTCGCGATCGGCGGTGACGATCAGCGGGTTGACCTCGATCAGGTTCGCGTCCTCGCCGCTCGCCACCTCGGCCAGCTTCACCAGCACCTCAGCGGCCTGGTCGCGCACGTCCTCGTCGAGCCCGGCGGCGTCGATGATCGGCCGCGCCGCGGCCTGGTCGAAGGGACGGGTCGGATCGATGTGGACCTTGACCAGCGCATCGGGGTCCTCGGCGGCGACGGCCTCGATGTCCATGCCGCCCTTGGCGGAGACCATCGCCAGCAGCTTCTTCTCGCCGCGATCGAGGATCACCGAGGCGTAGTACTCCGAAGCGATGTCAGAGCCGCCCTCGATCCAGACCTGGTCGACCCGGAAGGGCCCCTCGCCGTGCGGCCCGACGATGTCCATGCCGAGGATCGCGTCGGCGTAGGCGCGCGCCTCCTCGGCGTCCTGGGCGATCTTGATCCCGCCGGCCTTACCGCGACCGCCAATCAGCACCTGCGCCTTGATCGCGCAGGGATAGCCGATCCGCTCCGCTGCCGCGACCGCCTCGTCGACCGTCGCGGCGACCTCGCCACTGGGCACGGCGACACCGTGCTTGGCGAAAAGCTGCTTGCCCTGATACTCGAGGAGGTCCATGGTGGAGGCGCGCCGCTCGGGCGCGGGCGGCACCCTATCCGAGATCGCCGAGCTTGAGCGCGACGCCCCCCGGCCGAGCGATTGGCATAATGCGCCGCCGCCGATGCCGATGCCCAGTCTCAAAAATGTCAAATGGTTGACCACCGACTGTTATGGCACCTTGATCGATTGGGAGAAAGGCATCATCGACGCCTGCAAGAAAGAGGCGGAGAAGGATGGCTTCAGCTTCTCCGAGGAGCCCTTCCTGGCCCGCTTCATGGAGGTCCAGGCCGAAATCATGGCCGGCTCCTACGAGCTCTACGCCGAGGTGCTGCGCCGCACGATCGTCAAGGTCGCCGGCGAGCTGGGCTGGGAGATCGAGCCCTCGCGGGCGCAGTTCCTGCCCAACAGCGTCGCCTACTGGCTGCCCTTCCGCGAGGCCAATGCGGCAATGGACCGACTCGGCAAACGCTACGAAATCGGCATCGTCTCCAACATCGACGACAAACTGCTCGGCATCTCACGGCGCCACCTGCGCACCGAACTCGACCTCGTCGTCACCGCCCAGCAGGTGCGCAGCTACAAGCCCGACCCCGTCCACTTCAAAGAGGCGGCACGGCGGATGGGCGGCAAGAAAGGCTGGCTGCACATCGGCTGCAACTACACCAACGATGTCGCGCCGCTGCTGAAAATGAACGTGCCGGTGATCTGGGTCAACCGCCACGGCGAGAAACTCGAAGGCCGCAAGGCGCCAAGCGCCACCGTCAAGAACTTCCGCGACGCCGCCAAAAAGCTCGGCGCGTCCTGAGCGATCTCTAGCGTTTCGCAACTTCGGCGCACGCAGTTGTTTCGACCTGTTAGGTCGGGCAGCCGGCAGCTATCCATGGATCGACTGGAACACAGCAGGGCGTCTCGCGGCACCCGCCTGTCCCTAGCGGCGGGCGTATTGCTGCTGCTCTGCCTGCTCATCCTCGCCGGCCCGCGCTTCAGCGCGGCAGCGGAAACCGCCCAGCCGCCCAGCTTCGTCGTGATCCAAACCGACGACCAGACCCTCGATGAGCTCTACGCCACCTTCAGCCAGCCGAAGATCCAGGCGATGCCCAACACGCTCAACCTGATCGCCAAGCGCGGCATGACGTTCAACAACTACTACGTCTCCTACCCGCTCTGCTGCCCCTCGCGGGTCAGCCTGCTCACCGGCCGCTACGCCCACAACCACAACGACCGCGGCAACGTGCCGCCCAACGGCGGCTACACCGGCTTCAGCTTCCGCGGCGCCTACACCCACAACATCGCCACCTGGCTGCAGGGCGCCGGCTACCGCACGATCCACGTCGGCAAGTTCCTCAACGGCTACGGCGACGAACCCTTCGACAACGGCACCACCGTGCCGCCCGGCTGGAACGCCTGGCACACCGTCCTCAACGCCGACACCCACCACTACTACTACGGCTACACGCTCAACAACAACGGCGTCATCGAAGGGCCCTACGGGGACTCGGGAACCTGGGAACCACGCGAGTACGGCGTTCGCGACGACATCGGCTGTCCCTACGCGCCGCTCAACGGCCTGCCCTGCTTCTACCAGTCCGACATGCTGACCAACCTCGCGATCGGCGAGCTCAAGGGCACCTCGCCTGAACAGCCCTTCTACCTGCAGCTCGACTACACCGCGCCCCACGGCGATTTCCGCCACCCGGCGGGGCCCGAGCCAGCGCCGCGCGAGTACGACTGGTTCAACGGCGCGCCGTTGCCGCACAGGCGCGCCGAAGGCTTCGACGAGGGCAACGTCGGCGACAAGCCGCGCTTCATCCGCGAAGCGCCCTACCTCTCGCTGGCCGACATCCACACGTACCGCATCTACTACGACAAGGCGCTGGAGTCGCTGCGCTCGATCGACGACGGCGTCAAAGGCATCATGGACACGCTGGGCTCCCTGCACCGCCTGCGCAACACCTACGTCATCTTCACCTCCGACAACGGCTTCTTCTTCGGCGAGCACCGCCTGATCGGCGGCAAGTTCCTCGCTTACGAGCCCTCCACCCACCTGCCCTTCCTGATTCGCGGGCCGCACATCCGGCCCGGCACCGAATCGAACGAGCTGGTCGGCAACATCGACGTCGCCCCGACCGTGCTCGAACTGGCCGGGGTGGAAGCGGACAAGAGCATGGACGGGCGCTCGATGACGCCCTTCCTGCACGACCCCGAACTGCTCACCCTGCGCCCGTACCTCTTCGAGTCCTTCGTCGAGACCTCGGACGTGGTCGATGCCGGCGCGATCGCCGAACCGGGGGATCAGAGCAGCTCCGCCCGGGCTCGGCCCGGCGCCACCGCCTCGATCCTGGCGCCGCCGAAGGACTACGAGGGGATCCGCCTCGGCCCCTACAAGTACATCGCCTGGCCGGACGGCGAGAAGGAGCTCTACAACATCGAAAAGGACCCCTACGAGCTCAACAACATCGTCCGCATCCCCAACTACTTCCCGGTCCGCAACTTCCTCCACCACGAACTGCTCGAACGGCTCGAGGACTGCGTCGGCAAGACCTGCGGCGAAGAAGCAGTCGTGATCCCGCTGACGCGGCGCGAGCGCCGAGTTCAGATTCACCACGAAAAGCAGGAACGGCGCGAAGAACAGAAGCGGAAACTGCAGGAACAGCGGGAACACAAACCGCTGCAGAAACAGAAGCGCTGAGCGCTACTTGATCACCGCGAGGACGTCGCCGCTGGATACGGAGGCGCCCTCGACGACGTTCAGCTCCTCGACCTTGCCGGCGCGGTGAGCGACGATCTCGTTCTCCATCTTCATCGCCTCGATCACGCAGATCAGATCGCCCTCGGCAACCTCGGCGCCTTTCTCGACCGCCACCTTGAAAACCGTGCCCTGCAGCGGCGAGGGCAATGACTCGCTCGAGGCGCCGCCGCCACCCCCGGCCTTGCGCTCGCGCTTGGGCGGGCGCTTTCCGCCCGCGGCGGGGGCGCCACCGCCGGCCACAGCCTCACCGATCACCTTGACCTCGAAGAGCTTGCCCGAGACCTCGACCTTGTAGTCGCGGGTTACCAGCTCGGCCCCCTCCTCGACCTCGGCCGGCTCGGCGGCCGCCTCGGGAGCGGTCGTCTTGAGCCAGTCGCGGTCCTCCATCAGGTCGCGGCAGGTCTCGCCGTTGCGCCACTGGTCGCTGGCGAGCAGCGCCTTGTGGAAGGGGATCAGCGTGGTCAAGCCGCCGACCTCGTACTCGTCCAGCGCCCGCAGCATGCGGCGCGTCGCGTGCTCGCGGTCGATGTCCCAGACGATCAGCTTGGCGACCATCGGGTCGTACATCGGCGTCACCTCGGAGCCGGCTTCGACCCCCGAGTCGACGCGAACGCCCGGGCCCGCGGGCTCACGGTAGGTCGTGATCGAGCCCGGCGCCGGGGCGAACTTCTTGTGCGCGGCCTCAGCGTTGATCCGGCACTCGATCGCGTGGCCGCGCAGCTGCACGTCCTCCTGGGCGACGGAGAGCGCCTCGCCGGCGGCGACCAGGACCTGCTCGCGGACGATGTCAATGCCGCAAACCATCTCGGTCACGCAGTGCTCGACCTGCACCCGCGTGTTCATCTCGAGGAAGAAGTACTCGTCGCCGACCTGCATGCCCTCGACCGTGCCGGCGCCGCGGTAGTCCACCGCGGCAGCGGCGTCGGTCGCGATCTTGCCGATCCGCTCGCGCATCGCGGCGTCGACGCGCGGGCCCGGGGCCTCCTCGATCACCTTCTGGTGACGGCGCTGGACCGAGCAGTCGCGCTCGCCGAGGTGGATCACGTTGCCGTGCCCGTCGGCGAGGACCTGGACCTCGACGTGGCGCGGATCCTCGAGGTAGCGCTCGACGTAGACGCGATCGTCGGAGAAGAACTTCTCGCCTTCGCGGGCGGAGCCCTCGAAGGCCTCCTGCAGGTCGTCGGGGGTCATCGCGACGCGGAAGCCCTTGCCGCCGCCGCCGCCGGCCGCCTTGCAGGCAACCGGGTAGCCGGCTTCCTCGGCCTGCTTGCGGGCGGCCTCGATGTCCGGCGCCGGCTCGGTGGCACCGGGGACGATCGGCACCCCTGCCGCCGCCATGATCTCCCGCGCCCGCGTCTTCGACCCCATCTCTTCGATCGCCTCCGCCGGCGGGCCGATGAAGACGATGTCGGCCTCGGCACAGGCGCGGGCGAAGTCGGCATTCTCAGCGAGGAATCCATAACCGGGATGGATCGCCTCGGCGCCAGCCTCCTTGGCCGTGGCGATGATCTTCTCGATGTTGAGATAGCTCTCGGCGGGAACCGCGGGCCCGATCAGGAAGGCCTCGTCGGCCTCGCGCACGTGCGGCGCCTCGCGGTCGATCTCCGAATAGACGGCGACCGAGCCGATGCCCATCTCCTTCAGGGTCCGCGCTACCCGGATGGCGATCTCGCCGCGGTTGGCAATCAGGACTTTCCGAAACACGGCGGCGCAGTCTAGCCATGAGCGGGGCGGTGACGGGGGCACCCCTGGCCTGACAAGTCGCCGCGCTAATCAGCGCGGCGACTTTGAGTATCCGCCAGTCCAGGGGTGCCCCCGTCACCGCCCTCGATCCGGGGACTGCGCCGCCGCCATGGCCTTCGGTGGTTTAGCTTCTCCGGCTCGATGCTGATTGAGCTTCAAAGTCATTCGACGGTCTCTGACGGGCAATTGGCGCCCGCCGAGGTCGTCGCCAATGCTTGGGAGGCTGGCGTTACGACGCTGGCGCTGACCGACCACGATGCGATTGCGGGGGTGCCGGAGGCCCAAGCGGCGGCCGAGGGGCTCGGGGTCGAGCTGGTGCCGGCGATCGAGATGTCCTGCGTCCACGAGTACGCCGAAGACCTGCACGTCTGCGGCTACTGGGTCGACCTGGAGCAGATCGCGCCGGCCTGCGAGCGGGCGCAGCAGGCACGGGTGACGCGGGCCGGAGAAATCGTCGAGCGGCTGCGCGGCTGGGGATTCCACCTGCAGCTGGAGGACGCGATCAAAGAGGCCGGCGACGCGCTCTCGATCGGGCGCCCCCACATCGCCCGGGCAGCTGGGGCAACCGGTGACCTCGGTCCCTTCTTCGAGGAGTACCTCGTCCCCGGCGGCAAGGCCTTCGTCCCGCGCAAATGGCCGACCGCCGAGCAGGCGATCGAGCTGATTCACGACGCCGGTGGCGCCGCCGTGATCGCCCACCCCTACTGGGACATCGATTCCCCCGCTGAGGTCGAAGACCTGATCCGCTCACTCGGCGCCGACGGGGTCGAGGCCTTCTACCCGACCCACAGCAAGGAGCAGACCGAACACCTACTCACGCTCTGCGACGAGCTCGACTTGGTCCCGACCGGCTCATCGGACTACCACGGGCCGACCCACAAGACCTTCGCCAAATTCGGCGCCTACGACACATACGGCCTCGGCGAACCTCAGGTTCCGGAGAGGGAGGGTCGGTAGGCGGCCCTTCCCAGGACGAGCGGCAGGAGCCGCTCTTGAGTGTCCTGGGAGGGGCCTACCGGCCCGCGGACATCCGCAGCGTCAGCCGCTTGTGCTTGGTGCGTGGGGTGCCGCCGGTGGGCGTGAAGGTGACCTGGATTCGGACTTTCGCCTGACCGCTGGCTTCCAGGGTGCGCTTGGCGTTGCCCACGGGGAGAATTGGCAGTCTGGCGCCGCTCTTTGGCTGGTGCGGAGCGCAGCTTCCCTTCACCCGCCTGAAGCAAGCTTTCGATCTCACCGATTTGCTCGAGACGGTGCGTTTGGCGAAGCGGCGGATCCCAGTGCCGCGCAGGATCACGATTCCGGATGGCGCCAGGACCGTTGCCGTCGCCGTGCCGCGCTTGCGGTTGAGGTGGATGCGGAGCCGGAACCTGTTCGAGGGGGCGAACTTGCGCAGCGAGACCCGCACCGCCTCGTCGGGCTGGGTGCAGGGCGGTGGGATCGCCACGTCGCCGAAGCGCTCAACCCGGGCGAAGCCTGTTTCCTTGTTCTCCTCGACCACGTAAATGCCCCCGCGGCAGTCGACCGCGACGCCATGCGGTTCCGGCGTGGAGCCGGCGGCCGTGCCCTGGAGACCCACCTGGCATTCGGCTCCGCTGGCGCAGACCTGGAAGGCTTCGGCGCCGTCGAGCACCCCCTCGCCGAAAGCGCGGATGAAGGCTCCGGAGAAGCTGAACTCGTCGATCCGGTTGTTGGTCCTGTCGGCGACGTAGAGATTGCCGGCGGCGTCGACGCTGGCCGCGGTGGGTTCGTTGAGGCCGCCGGCCACACCGCTTTCTGCTCCCTGCTTGCATGCGGTCGTGCAGACGTCGCCGCCGCCGATGTTCACTTCCTTGCCGAAAGCGCGGATGAAGGCGCCCGCGGAGGTGAAGACGTCGACGCGGTCGTTGCCACCGTCCGTGACCGCGAGCAGGTCCCCCGGCCCGGCAACCACGTCGTGGGGAGCGTCCATTTGGCCCGACGCCGTGCCCGCGGTTCCCTGCTGGCATTCGTCCGTGCAGACGTTGCCGCCGCCGAGGCCCACGTTCTCGCCGAAAGCGCGGATGAAGGCGCCCGCGGCGGTGAAGACCGCGATGCGCTCGTCGTTGGTATCGGCCACGTAGACGTCTCCCGATGGCCCGAAAGCGAGCCCCTTGGGGCGGAGCAGCGCTCCGGACGAGCCATCTCCAGCTCCGGCCTGGCAGCCGCTGACGGCCGTGCAGACACCGCCCAGCCCCGGCCCCTCGACTTCCTTTGCGAAGGCCCGCAGGAAGGCGCCCGCGGGAGTGAAGACGTCGACGCGGTTGTTGTTCTGATCGACGACGTAGAGATCGCCTTCGGGCCCGAAGGCGACGTCTGCGGGCAGTTTCAAAGCCCCGGCAGACGCGGCGGCTTTACCGGGCAGACAGCCGGTCGCCGTCGTGCACACCTGAAGCGCTTCGGCGCCGTCGACGACCCCCTCGCCAAAGGCCCGTTCGAAAATGCCCTCGGGCGAAAACACCGCGATGCGGTTGTTTTCGAAATCAGCCACGAAGGCCGACCCATCGGGCCCAATCGCAATGCCGCCCGGTTCGCTGAGCTGACCAACCCCCCCGCCAGACGTCCCGAAGCCGGAAAGCGGGGCAAAGCCCAACGCCCCCGCAGGCAGCACCAGCGCCGCCAGGGCAGCCAGCACCGCTCCCATCAATATCCCGCGCCGCATCCGCATAGAGCCTAGGGCAACAACCCGCGAGCTTCGCGACAGTTGCGTCGGCGACCCCTCGACGGCCTGGTCAACCTCTTCGACTGGGCATAGTCCTTCCGGTGCGCCTCCCCCATGCCGGGATGAAGAAGCTCCGCGGGGAATCCGGCGGCCGCGGTTTGCGGCCTGAACGGAGAAAGGGAGGGGCGTTGGCCCCTCCCAAAACACTCAAGAGCGGCGCCAGCCGCTCGTTTTGGGAGGGGTCAACGCCCCTCCCGTACGCTCAAAGTCAGGCAGTAACCGCAGCCCCCGGGATCAGCTCCCGCGACTCGAGGTACTCGAGCAGCTTCTGCGCCGACTCCTCAGGGGTCTCGTTTTCGGTGTCGCAGACCCAGTCCGGGTTCTCCGGAATCTCGTACGGATCCGAGACGCCGGTGAATTCCTTGATCTCGCCGGAGAAAGCCTTCGCGTAGAGCCCCTTGACGTCGCGCTCGGCGCAGGTGTCGACCGAGGCCTTGACGTAGACCTCGATGAAGCGGTCGCCCATCAGGGCGTGGGCCTCGTCGCGAATCTCGGCGTAGGGGGAGATCGCCGCGGTGATCACCGGCACGCCGTTGCGGCTCAGCAGGTCGGCGACGAAGGCGATGCGACGGATGTTGATGTCGCGGTCCTCCTTCGAGAAGCCGAGGCCCTTGGAGAGGTTTTCGCGGACGATGTCGCCGTCGAGGATCTCCAGCTTCGAGCCGCGCTCGCGCAGCTGAGTCTCCAGCAGCCCTGAAATGGTCGTCTTGCCGGCACCGGAAAGCCCGGTGAACCAGAGGGTGAAGCCCTTCTCGCCTGCCATGCTCGTTCAGTCCTCCTTGTAAGCGTCGATAAGGATGTCGGCGACCTCGTCGCGGGAGAACTCGTGCGGCGGCCTTTCGCCGTTGCCGAGCATCTCGCGGACCTTGGTTCCGGAGAGGAAGAGGCGCGCGTCTGCGTCATGCGGACAGGTCTTGTTGGAAGCAAGCCCCTCGCACTCGTTGCACCAGAAGGTGTGCTCGAACATCAGCGGCTCGATGCCGAGCTCGTCGATGTCGATCGTCTCGAAGATCTTCTGCGCATCGTAGGTGCCGTAGTAGTCACCGGCGCCGGCGTGGTCGCGGCCGACGATGAAGTGGGTGGCGCCGTAGTTGCGGCGGACGATCGCGTGCAGGATCGCCTCGCGGGGGCCGGCGTAGTGCATCTTCGCCGGCTTCACCCCCAGCATCACCCGGTCGTTGGGGTAGTAGTTCTCCATCAGCACCTCGTAGCAGCGCATGCGCACGTCGGCGGGGATGTCACCGGCCTTGGTCTTGCCGATCAGCGGCTGGATGAAGAGGCCGTCGCAGGTCTCCAGCGCCGCCTTGGTCAGGTACTCGTGGGCGCGGTGGATCGGGTTGCGGGTCTGGAAGGCGACGATCCGCTTCCAGCCGCGCTTGTCGAACTCCGCTTTGGTCTCGGCCGGGGTCAGGTAGCGGCGCATGAACGCCTCCTCGTGATCCGGCAGCGCGTCGACCTCGAGCGGGCCGGCGATCATCCGGTTGCCCTCCTCGTAGATCGCGGCGACGCCCGGGTGGGCCTCGTCGGTGGTGCCGTAGACCTGCTCGGCCTCGCGCTTGACGTCGCGCTCCCAGATCTCCTCGACCTTGATCCGGCCCAGCGGCTTGCCTTCGTCGCTGGAGAGGGAGATGACGTCGCCGACCGCGCACTCGAGGTCGCTCGCCAGGGTGATCGGGATCGGCCAGTAGTCGCCGTCGACGGTACGCATCTCGGAACAGACGCGCTCCCAGTCGGCGGAGCCCTGGAAGCCGGTCAGGGGGGCAAAGCCACCGTTGCCGATCATCTCGAAATCGGCGGTGTGGCGCTCGTCAAGGGTCAGGGAAAGCTCAGTCATCGTCTCGCTCATTCGGCAGTTTCACCAATCGTTCGGGGAGGGGGTTATGGAGGCGCGGGGCGCCGCTAGTTGATCCCGCACTCAGTCTTTGCGACTCCGGCCCAGCGGCCGTCACGCGGTGAGCCACCCGGCCCGACCGGCTGCGTGCAGTGGGTGCAGCCGATCGACGGGTAGCCGTGATCGTGGAGCGGGTTGTAAGGAAGGTTGTGCTCACGGATGTAGTTCCAGACGTCGCGCTCGGTCCAGTCCGCAAGGGGGTTCAGCTTCCAGAGGTCAAAGCGCTTGTCCCAGCCGAGCTTCGGGGTTTTGGCGCGACTCTTGGAGTCCTCGCGACGGACGCCGGCGAGCCAGCAGTCTACGGAAGACAGCGCCCGCCGCATCGGCTCGACCTTGCGCAAACCGCAGCAGGAGTCGGGATCGCTCTTCCACAGCTCGTCGCCGTGCTGAGCGGCCTGCTCCTCGAGCGTGAGGTTGTGGAAACGGTCGAACTCGACCCCGAGCGCCTCGGCGAGGCGGTCGCGGGTCTCGTAGGTCTCCGGGAAGAGGACGTCGGTGTCGAGGTAGAAGAAGCGTGCCTCGGGGTTGATCTGGCTGGCCAGGTGGGCGGTCACCGAGCTCGTTTTCTGGAACGAGCAGGCGATGTAGTGGCTCTCGCCAAAAGTCTCGAACATCCAGGCGACCGCGTCCTGGGCGCTGCGGCCCTCGAGGTCGGCGGCAACCGCCTCGGCGTCGATCTCGGGAGCTACGGCGACTGGGTTCATATCGCGCACTCGCCCTCGCCCCTCTCGACCTTGTAGGGGCTGGATCGGTTCCAGTCGATGAACTGCTGCATCGTCTCGAGGCTGAACTCGGCCGGCATCGTCAGCTCCTTGACCTCCGCTTCGAAGCGAGCGGCGCCGATCCGCTCGGCGAAGGCGTTGAACTCCTCGTCGTCGCCGGAGCGCTCGGCCTCGTAGAGGCGCACCCAGCGCTCGACCGCCTCGGGGACGCGCTTGGCCGGCAGCCGTGACTTCAGCCGCGTGCCGAAGATCACCTCGCCGCCCTCGTAATTGCCGCCGATGTGGGGGATGTAGGCCGGGATCTGGCGCGCGCCGACCTTCAGCGAAGCGCCGTAGAAGCCGATGTTGGCGATGTGATGCTGGCTACAGCCATTCGGGCAGCCGCTCATCTTGACGTGGATCTTGCGGGTCAGCTCGTCGGAGATCTCCATCGCCTGCAGCCGCTCCTTGATCGCGCGGTTGAGGCCCATCGAGCTGGTGATGCCCATCTTGCAGCTGTCGGTGCCGGGGCAGCTGACCACGTCGGTGATCTCGTCGGCGCCAGCCTCGTCGAGGCCGAGCTCGCCGAGCTTCTGCCAGACGTCGTAGAGCGCCTCGTCGCGGACCCAGCGCAGGACCAGGTTCTGCTGCACGGTGCTGCGGGCGTAGCCGCCGGTGAAGTCGCGCATGATCGTGGCCAGGCCGCGGAACTGCTCCGGGGTCAGGTCGCCGCGCTCGATCTTCACCTCGACGGAGGAGAAGCCCTCCTGGCGCTGCGCCTGGACGTTGCCCTGGACGAAGCGCTCGAACTCGGTGCGGTCGCCGTTGGGCGAGGCCGGCTGCGGTGGCGCCTTGGGGGCGTTCGCCTCCTCGTCATCGTCGAAGCGCAGCCGCTCGACGTCGAAGTCCCGCTCGTTGGCCCAGTCGCCCTCGAGCTCGGCGTCGACCAGCTCGCGGAAGGCATCGATGCCGATCTTGTCGATCAGGACCTTGATCCGGGCGCGAGCGCGGTTGGCCCGCAGCCACTCCTGGCGATCGAAGATGCGCAGCACCGCCTCGGAGACCTTGAGGTAGTCGCCGTTGTCGGCCTCGACGAAGTCGTAGAGGGTGGGGGCGACGCGGGCCATGATCGAGGTGCCGCCGCCGACCCGGATCTCGAAGCCCTTGACGCCGTCGCGTTCGCGCGAGAGGAAGGCGACGTCGTGGATGCCGGTGATCGCGCGGTCCTCGTCGGAGCCGCTGAAGGCGGTCTTGATCTTGCGCGGCATCAGCTGCGTCGTCGGGTGACGGACGAAGTAGCGGGCGTAGGCGCCGGCGTAAGGGGTCGGATCGAAGATCTCGTCGGCGGCAACGCCGGCCCAGGGGTCGCCGGTGACGTTGCGCACCGTGTTGCCGCAACCCTCGCGCGAGGAGAGGTCGGCCGCGGAGATCTCGCGCAGCAGCGACTCCATGTCGCGCAGCGGGATGTGGTGGATCTGGATGTTCTGCCGCGTGGTGATGTGGCCCTTGTTCAGCGGCGCCCACTTTTCCACCACGCTGGCGAAGGCCTCCATCTGCTGCGGGGTGACGCCGCCGAAGGGAAGCTTGACCCGGACCATCTGCACGTCGGGCTGGCGCTGGCCGTAGACGCCCTGCTTGAGGCGGAAGCCGATGAACTCGTCCTCGGGGATCTTGCCGGCGAGGAAGGTCTCGGCTTCGTTGTCGAAGTCGTCGAACTCGCGCTCGATGATCGGGATGATGTGGCCGGGCACGTTCCGGTAGGTCTCCGGGTTCTCCAGAGTGCCGGTGCGGCCCTTGCCGCGCTGCTCCTTCTCCTGATCGACTGCGACCTCCACGCCAGGGAAAATAGCAAAACCTGACAGGGATTAGGGTATTTAAGTCTGGGTCAGCTCTGGAGGCAGTCTTTTGCGGGCGTGGAGGATCGACGCGGCCTCGCCCGACTCGGCGACTTGGCCGCCCTCCGGCGCCAGCGGCAACCCTGCCTCAGCCCAGCCAACGATCCCCTCGCTCAACTTCTTGGCGTCATAGCCCTCAGCGACCAGAGCTTCGGTAGCCATAGTCGAGCGATTGCCGCCTCGGCAATAAAAGACGACAGGCCGACCCTTGTCGATCTCATCGGTCCGATCCGCGAGCTCAGCCAGGGGCAAATGAGCAGCCCCCTCGATCCGCCCCAGCTCCCACTCATGATCGGCGCGCACATCAACCAGCTGCGCCCCATCCTCAACAAGCTTCTGAGCTTGCTCGCGCGAAACCTCAGGTATCTCTTGGCTCATGGAACGGAATCTAGCCAACGCATCGAGGAAGGGGCAAGGTGCCCCCTCCCAAAACACTCAAGCGCGGCTCCTGCCGCGCGTTTTGGGAGGGGGCACCTTGCCCCTTCCCGACGATCCCTAATCGATATCCGTGCCCTCGATCAGGAAAGCGACCCGCACGTGAGCGCGATACTCATCCAGATTCTCGCCCCGGATGCCGGTCGAGACGATGTCGACGGCGCGGATGTTGCGCAGGGTGCCCTGCGCCTGGCTCAACGCCTGCCTCGCCGCGTCGTCGGTGGACGTTTTCGAGCTGCCCACCAGCTCAATGATCTTCACGACAGCCATCTCTCTCCTCCTTCTGAGTCCTCGACAGTGCCCTTCGCGCTTACCCCTTCCAGCAGCGCGGCACGCTGCCAGGGGCCAATCGCCTCCCCCTCCTCGCCGCCAGGCGCGGGCGCCATCTCGGCGCCAAACCGCTCGACCGCTGCCGCGATCGCCGCTGCCTCGTCTTCGCTGGGGCTCCGAGCCATGCCCGAAGCCTAGTTCAAGCCCAGCGCAGCGCAAACGGTCCGGGTCGGCGAGGGAGGCGCCGAGCCCGGACCAATGTTTGCTGGGTGCCGCCGGAAGGGGAGCCGGCGGCGGGGGGGGATTGCCGGCAGGGATCCGGCAGGACTGCGGCATCGATCGGCCTCCCACATAAAAACATAGCCCTACGCAAAAATCAAGCTCGAGGCCCTTCCGCCGTGTTAAGAAGCACCGCTAAAGGGTTCTTGTTCCTTTATTTCATGGGAAAAATACTTAACCAATGATGGGGAACGCTTGCGTTCCGAAAGAACGGGACGTACCATCCTTGGGTTCCAGGAGTCCCAACCAACCACGGAGGTAGCAAGATGGCCGACTACCGCGCGGCCGAGATAGTCCGAACGCCGTGGGGGGACGCTGAAACGCTGCGCGAGCGCAAGCTGCGGCCGGGCCGGCGGCTGCCGGCAGAAGAGGTGGCGCGGAACCAGCGGGAGCGACTCTTTGCGGCGCTGGTTGCCGTGGTCGCCGAGAAGGGCTACGAGGCGACTCGCGTGGCCGATCTGCTCGAGCTCTCGGGCGTGTCGCGCAGCGCCTTCTACGAGCACTTCAGCGACAAGCAAGCCTGCCTCTTGGCGGCGGTCAACGCCTTCGTCGGCCCGACGATCGGCGCGATCGGCGCGGCCAATGGCAATCCCACCGGCGAGCAGCGGGCGCGGGCCGCGCTTACCGCCCTGGTCCAGCAGATCGTCAGCCAGCCGGCGGCCTCGCGGCTGTGCTTCGTCGAGATCTTCGCCGCGGGGCCCGAGGCCGTCGAAGAGATCGACCGGGCAACCGATGCCTGTCAGGGCTTCGTCTCGGCCACGCTCGACGAGACGCCCGGACACGAGCAGATGCCGCCCGAGGTCGTGCGGGCGATGATCGGCGGGCTGCGCAAGGTGATCCACACGCGCCTCTACCGCGGCGAGGAGGCGGAGCTGCCCGAGCTGATCCCGCAGATGTGGGACTGGGTGATGTCGTATCTGCCGCCGCCGCAGCCGCTGCGCCGGCCGCGCAGCCGGCCACCGCAGAGCGCGGCGCGCTCGGACGGTTACGACCCGGCGGAGCGCATCCTGCGCGCCCTCGCCTCGGTCGTCGCCGAGAAGGGCTACCCGGCGATGACGGTCGGCGACATCGCCGCCCGCGCCTCGATCTCCCTCTCCACCTTCTACGCGAACTTCGCCGACAGGGAGGAGGCGATGCTGGCCGCGGTCGACAGCGGCTCCGCCCAGATGCTGGCGACGACGCTGCCGGCTTTCCGCCGCGCCCCCGACTGGCCGCACGCGGTGCGCGGCGCCTTCGGCTCGATGTTCGCCTTCTGCGCGGCGGAGCGGGAGTACACGACGCTGGGCGCGGTCGACGTCTACGCGGCGGGAAAGCGGGCGCTGGCGCAGCGCGATCAGGTGATGACGGGAATGGAGGCGCTGCTGATTCCCGGCTACGAACGCAAGCCCGACGCCAGCCCGATCGCCGCCGAGGCGATCGGCGGCGCGATCTACTCGATGATCTACGACCAGGTCAAACGCGGCGGCCCCGAGAGCATGCAGGAGATCGCCCCGCTTGCCGCCTACGTCACCCTCGCCCCCTTCCTCGGCGCCGAGGAAGCCTGCGCCGTGGCCAACGGCGACGGCCGTGGCCGCTAGCTAGCGCCTTTCGCCGCGAGCCGCGTTGCCGAGGCCGTCCACGGGGTGGCCGTGTTTGGCGATGCTGCAGAGGTCGGGGGCCGGGTCGAAGGAATCGGTGAGCGCGCGGCCGGCGGGGCGCCCGTGGATCGGCTTGCCCGGCTTCGCGGCCCTGCCGCGGCCGCACTGGACCGATTCGTCGCGGACGCCGTCGCGAGCGTCGATCACGTCGTCACCGCCTTCCCCGTAGAAGCGGTCGACGCCGGGCTGGCCCAGCATCGCGTTGGGGCCGCCGTCGCCGACGAGGATGTCGTTGTCGAAGGAGCCCTCCATGTCCTCGTCGGTCGGTGAGAGGTGGACCTTGTGGCAGCCGCGAACCGCGTCGATCCAGGCTGAGTGAGCCGGGAAGGAGATGTGGAGGACGCCCGGATGGGCCGGCGTCTCGGCGAAGGAGGCATCGTCGCGACCGGGGCCACCGACGATGGCGCCGCCGGCGCAACCGCCTCCCGCGGCGAGAAGATCGCCGTCGGGGCCGCCGTAGAGGAAAGTGGGGCCGGGCCTGCTGCCGATCAGCCCGTCAGCTCCGGCGCCGCCGTAGAGACGGTCGCTGCCGTAGCCGCCCTCGATCAGGTCGTCCTCGGCGCCACCGCGAATCGTGTCGTTGCCGAGCCCGCCGGCGATGCGAACGTTCTGGGCCGCCGCAAGCGAGCCTTCGACCAGCAAGCTGTCGCGGCCGGGCCCGAGATCCGCCATGAACCAGCGGGGCGGCCCGCCGCTGGGGCAGCTCACCTGCACAGCGCTGAGCCGGTAGCAACCCGGCCCGATCGCGATGCCCTTGGCGGCGCTGATGCCGAAGGTCGACCTGGCCTCGTCGAAGGCCACCGTGAAGTGATCCGGCCCGCCGCCGCCGACGAGCTCGAGCCCGCCGCCTCCGCCGGGGGTCGGGTCGAGTTCGACGTAGGCAGAGGCGTCGAGCTTGCCTTCCGGCCCGCATGAGCTGGTGCGGCCTTTGGCCCCGTTGCAGCGATCGTTCCCCTGTCCGCCGACCAGTTCGTCCTCGCCGCCGCCGCCGCGGATGACGTCCTTGCCGGCACCGCCATCGATGGCGTTGTTGAGGAGGTTGCCGATCAGGACGTCGTCAAAGGCCGAGCCTTCGAGGCTCTCGAAGCGGAAGAGGCGGTCGTGACCGTCGCCCCGGGACCGGTGGGCGGCGAGCGAAGCGTGCACGCCGCCGTTGCGGCCGGAGCCGACGTCGGTGGCGAAGGAGGCGATGTCGCCGTAGCCAGGCCCTCCGTCCATGCGGTCGTAGCCGTAGTCGCCGTGGACCAGGTCGAAGTTGCCGGGGCCGCCGCTGAGGGTGTCGATGCCAAGGCTGCCGGCGACCTCGTCGGCGTTGCCGGCCCCGCCAAGCAGCTTGTCGTCGCCGAGGTCGCCGACCACCTGGTCGGCGCTGCCGGCGCCGCCGTCGACGATGTCGTTGCCGCGCCCACCGTGGATCAGGTCCACCCCCGGCCCGCCGCAGAGCAAGTCGTTGCCGAGGCTGCCGGTGATGATGTCATCGCCGCCGCCGCCCCAGATCACGTCGCGCCCCGGCGTCCCCTGCAGGGTGTCGTGGCCGTCCGTACCGACGATCTTCGCCCGCCGCCCATGGCAGCGCGCGTCTTCTTCTTCGGCTTGGGGCGCGCCGACGCCAACGCTGACCGCGAACACCGCGAGCAACGCCAAGCCGGGTGCGACCCCCCTGGCGGGTCGTCTCATCTAAGCGGTGATGGTAATCGCCGGCGCGGAGGGCGCCTATTCCAAATTGATCATCACGTGCTTGATCTCGGTGTAGTCCTCGAGCGCGTAGACGGACAGGTCCTTGCCGTAGCCGGACTGCTTGAAGCCGCCGTGCGGCATCTCGGAGACGAGCGGGATGTGGTCGTTGATCCAGACGCAGCCGAACTCGAGCGCGTTGGCGACCCGCATCGCGCGGCCGACGTCACGGGTCCAGACCGAGGAGGCGAGCCCGTAGCGGGTGCCGTTGGCCCACTCGATCGCCTTCGCCTCGTCGCTGAAGGGCTGCACCGTGATCACCGGGCCGAAGATCTCGTCCTGGATCATCTCGTCGCCCTGCTCGAGGCCGGCGACGACGGCGGGCTCGAGGAAGAAGCCGGGCAGGTCGGGTTGGACGCCGCCGGTGACGACCTCGGCGTTGCCGGGCTTGCGCTCGAGGAAGCCCTCAACCCGCTCGCGCTGGCGCTGGGAGTTGAGCGGCCCGAGGGTGGTGTCGGCGGACATCGTGTCGCCGAGAACCAGTCCCTTCGCTTCGCCGGTGAGGCCGCTGACGACGTCGTCGTAGATGCTCTTGGAGGCGAGCACGCGGGTCGCCGCCGTGCAGTCCTGGCCAGCGTTGTAGTAGCCGGTGCCGGCGATCGTCTCCATCGCCGCCTCCATGTCGGCGTCGTCGAAGATCACCACCGGGGCCTTGCCGCCAAGCTCGAGGTGAACGCGCTTCAGCGTGTCGGCGGCCGCCTTGGCGATCCACTTGCCGGTCGGCGGTGAACCGGTCAGGCAGACCATCGCCACGTCGTCGTGGGTGACCAGCTCGGCGCCGGTCGGATCGCCGTGTCCGCCGATCGCGTTGAGGACGCCGGGTGGCAGCAGCTCGGCGCACCACTGGGCGAAGAGCAGGGTGGTGAGCGGCGTCGTCTCGGCCGGCTTGAGGACGATCGTGTTGCCGGCGGCGAGCGCCGGGCCGATCTTCCAGATCGCCATCATCAGCGGGTAGTTCCAGGGCGTGATCTGGCCCACCACGCCAATCGGCTCGCGGCGGACGAAGGAGGTGTGGCCCTCCATGTACTCGCCCGCGGCGCGCCCCTCCATCGTGCGCGCGGCGCCGGCGAAGAAGCGCAGGTTGTCGGCCATCACCGGGATTTCGTCCTCGATCACGGCGCCGCGCGGCTTGCCGGCGTCGACCGCTTCGAGGTCGGCGATCTGCTCGCCGCGCTCCTCGATCATCTCGGCCAGGCGCAGCAGCGCCCGCGCCCGTTCGCCGGGCGGGGTCGCCGCCCAGGCGGGGAAGGCGGCCTTGGCCGCGGCGACCGCGGAGTCGACGTCGGCCTTGGTCGAGAGCGGCGCCTCGGCGATCACCTCGCCGGTGGCCGGATTGACCACGTCCTCCATGCCACCCTCGGCGGGGTCCACCGCCTTGCCGCCGATGAAGTTCCTCAGCTTCGTCTTTGCCGCGGTCGCCATCACTCGCTCGCCTCCAAACGTTGGGGCCGATGGGCCGATTCCCCACCATATACGTGGGTTTCAGGCCCATCGGCGGGCTGTTTCTCTAGTTCGAGGGCCTCCTCGACTGGGAGGCAGTCCAGCTCGACCGCTTCGGCCACCGCCGGGTGGGTCACTTTGCCGGCAGCCACGTTGACGCCGGGGCGCAGCCCGGGGTCGCGCCGGATCGCGCCAGCGACGCCCTCGTCAGCGAGGGCGATCGCGTAGGGCAGGGTCGCGTTGGTGAGGGCGTGGGTCGAGGTGATCGGCACCGCGCCGGGCATGTTTGCGACGCAGTAGTGAATGATCCCGTCGACCTCGAAGGTCGGCTCTTGGTGGGTCGTCGGGCGCGAGGTCTCGAAGCAGCCCCCCTGGTCGATCGCAACGTCGACCAGCACCGCGCCGGGCTTCATCAGCGCCAGCTGCTCGCGGCGCACGACGAAGGGCGCGCGGGCGCCGTGGACGAGAACGGCGCCGATCACCAGGTCGGCGCGCGGCAGCATCTCCTCTACCGCCAGCGTGGTCGAGTAGACGGTCGAGCAGCGCCCGCCGAAGGCGGTCTCGAGCTCGCGCAGCCGGTCGATCGATTTGTCGAAGACGAAGACGTCGGCCTCCATGCCGATCGCGATGAAGGCGGCGTTCATGCCGACCACGCCGCCGCCGATCACCATCACGTTGGCGGCAGCGACGCCGGGGACGCCACCGAGCAGGATGCCGCGGCCACCGAGCGGCTTCTCCAGCATGAAGGCGCCGGCCTGGGTGGCGATCTTGCCGGCGATCTCGCTCATCGGCGCCAGCAGCGGCAGGCGACCGCGAGAGTCCTCGACCGTCTCGTAGGCGACGCAGGTGGCGCCGGAGTCGCAGAGGCCGCGAGTCAGCTCGGGGTCGGGGGCGAGGTGCAGATAGGTGAAGAGGAGCTGGCCGGGGCGCAGCATCGCGACCTCGGGCGCCTGCGGCTCCTTCACCTTCAGCACCATCTCGGCCTCGGCGAAGACGGCAGCCGCGTCGGGGGCGATGCGGGCTCCCTGCGCCTCGAACTGGTCGTCGGCGATCGCGCTGCCCTCGCCAGCGCCGGCCTCGACCAGCACCTCGTGGCCGTGCTCGACCATCTCGCGCACGCCCGCCGGCGTGATCGCAACCCGGTACTCGGCGGGCTTGATCTCGGTTGGTATCCCGATCCTCATTTCACCAGCTCCCTCGCTCGCAGGGCCAGCCAGAACTCGATCCGATCGTGGGCGCGCGAGAGGTCGCGACCGGTCAGCTCCTCGACTTTGCGCATCCGGTAGCGCAGCGTGTGGCGGTGGCAGTAGACCTCGCGGGCGGCCCGCTCCCACTGGCCGTTCTGCTCGATGAAGGCCTCCAGGGAGCGCAGCAGCTCACCGCCGTACTCCTCGTCGCCCTCCTCGATCGGGCCGAGGACGCTGTCGCAATAGAGCTCCAGGGCCTCGTCGTCCTGGATCGAGAGCAGCAGGGTGAAGGCGCCGAGGTCACGCCACGAAGCCACCTCGGGAGCGGTGCCGTTGCCGATCGCGGTCGCCTCCAGCGCGCAGCGGGCCTCGTGGAAGGAATGGCGCAAGTTCTCGGGTGGAGCCGGGCGACTGGCGGCGGCGCGAACCGTGCCGCGGTCGACTGTGAGGGCCTTGCGGGCGTCAGCGGCGAGGTCGACGGGGTCGCGATCGGCCGCGTCGACGACCGCGCAGAGCAGCTCGCGGCGACCGCTGGCATGGGGCGCGACCACGGCCGGACAGGCGTCGGCGGCCAGCGCCCGCTCCAGCACCGGCTCGGCCGCGGCCGGATCGTCGAGGGCGAAGACGAGCACGGCGGCCTCGTCGCCGATGCCGAAGGGCTCGAGGCGGCGACGCAGCTCGGAGGGCTCCAAGCGCCCGCCGAGGGCGCCGGCGAGGACGTCGCCGGCGAGGCGCCGCTCGGTCTCCCGCGCGACCCGGCGCCGCATCAGCTCGAGCGCGACGACGGCGACCGCCTGCTGCAGGATCAGCCGCTCGAAATCGCCAAGCCCGCCCGAGTCACGGACGATCACCACCCAGGCCTGCGGCGGCCCGCCCCCGGGCGAGATCACGGGGTGGGCGAGGGCGCGGCCGGCGACCGCCGGGTGGGCGGGAACGAAGGGGTGCGCGTCGGCGGTGTGGGACAGCGCTTCCTCGCGGATCGCCTTCACCGCCTCGGCCGAAAGCTGGCGGCGGAAGCCGCGGCCGGCGAGGCGCTCGCCACGACCGCCGAGGATCGCCACCGTGCCGCCGACCGCGGAGGAGATCGTCGCGACGATCTCCTCCAGGCCACGCTCTTCCAGAACCAGGCGCTCGAGCCGCCGCTGCACGGCGATGCCGCGCTGCAGCACCTCGTACTGCTCGTTGACGAGACGGGCGAAGGCCTTCTCGGTGATCGCGATGAACGGGGTCGAGTAGGGGACCTCGAAGAGCGGGAAATCCCGTTTCTTGGCCTCCTCCAGCAGCGCTTTCGGGATCTTGTCGTGGCTGAAGCCGGTGCCGAAGCCGAGGCCGGCGAGGTTGCTGTCGGCGAGCAGCCGGACGAAGGCGCGCTGCTTGGCGGCGCTGCCGAGCGGGATGCCCGTCGTCAGCATCAGCTCACCGCCGGAGAGCCACGGCGTCGGGTCCTCGAGCTCGGAGATGTGGACCCAGCGCACCGGCGCCTCGGCCGCGTGGGTGCCCGCTGCGAGGTCCAGATCGAGCTCGTCGAGCAGGCTTTGGACGGTGAGCATGTGCGCGCCTATAGTCGGACCCGCTCCCACGCCTCACTGAGGACGCCGTGCAGGACCTCGTGGATCTCTTCGAACTGCTCCGTATCGGCGATCAGCGGTGGCGCGAGCTGGACGACGGGGTCGCCGCGATCGTCGGCGCGGCAGATCAGCCCGCGCCCGTAGAGCTCAGCGGAGAGGAAGCCGCGCAGCAGCTGCTCGGACTCCTCGTCGTCAAAGCTCTCCTTGGTCTCGCGGTCCTTGACCAGCTCGATCGCCTGGAAGTAGCCGGCGCCGCGCACGTCGCCGACGATCGGGATGTCGTACAGCGTCTCCAGCATCTGGCGGAACTCGCCTTCCTTGGCGAGGACGTGGCCACAGAGGTCCTCGCGCTCGAAGATGTCGAGGTTGGCCATCGCCACCGCCGAAGCGAGCGGATGGCCGGCGAAGGTGAAGCCATGGGCGAAGGATGCGTCGCCCTCCATGAACGGCGCCGCGACGGCGTCGGAGGCGATCAGGGCGCCCATCGGCGCGTAGGCCGAGGTCAGCGCCTTGGCCACGGTGATGATGTCGGGGACGTAGCCGAAGCGTTCGCAACCGAAGTAGTGGCCGAGGCGGCCCCAGGCGCAGATCACCTCGTCGGAGATCATCAGCACGTCGTAGCGGTCGCAGATCTCGCGCACCCGCTCGAAGTACCCGTCCGGCGGCACGATGCAACCACCGGCGTTCTGGACCGGCTCGAGGATCACCGCGGCGACCGTCTCCGGCCCCTCGAACTGGATCCGCTCCTCGATCGCGGTCGCCGCCCAGAGCGGCTGGCGGTCTTCCGGCCAGCGATAGATGTTGGTGTTGGGCACGTGGCAGCCGCCCGGGACGAGCGGCTCGAACTGGGAGCGCAGCTCGGTGATGCCAGTGGCCGAGAGCGCCCCCAGCGAAGTGCCGTGGTAGGCGATCTCGCGGGCGATCACCTTGTGCTTCTGGCCTTTGCCGAGCGCCCGGTGGTAGTTGCGGGCAAGCTTCAGCGCCGACTCGACCGACTCCGAGCCGCCGGAGGTGAAGAAGACGCGGTTGAGGTCGGCGGGGGCGAGCGAGGCGAGGCGAGCGGCGAGTTCGATCGCGCGTGGATGGGCGTAGCTCCAGAGCGTGTAGAAGTCGAGCTCTTCGACCTGGCGCGCCGCCGCCTCGCCAAGCTCGCTGCGGCCGTGGCCGGCGTTGACGCAGAAGAGGCCGGAGAGGCCGTCGAGGTAGCGCTTGCCGTGGTCGTCGTAGACGTAGCAGCCGTCGGCACGAACGATGATCGGGATCTCGTGATCGGCGCCGTAGGAGCCCATGCGCGAGAAGTGCATCCAGAGGTGGCGCTGGGCTAGCTCCTGCAGACCGGTGCTCACTTCCGAACCCGGCTGCGACACAACGGCCATGTCAATCTCCTCTCATGCTTCGACGATATGGACAACGCTAGAACTGGTATAGCGCACTTGCAATGTTCACAAGGGCAAGTCCCAGGCGCTCACTTGTACAGACCGTACAAATAAAAGCACTGCTTTTGGGACATTCGCCACTTGTGCAAAACGACAGACGGGCCTACCTTCAAACGGTCGCCGCAGATCATGCGGCTGGGTACGACGGAGAGGAGTTGGGATGGAGAGCGCAGCGGTTCCATCGTCCGACAGACCAGGAGCGGCAGCACCCCGTGTTCCCAGCAGTGGCGACAAGGGCCTGAAGAAGAACGCGATCGGCTTCGTCTCCAGCGTCGTCATCGGGGTCGCCTCGACCGCGCCCGGCTACAGCCTCGCCGCCACACTCGGCTTCATCGCTGCCGCCGTCGCCCTGCAGTCGCCGGCGGTGCTGCTGATCAGCTTCATCCCGATGTTCCTCGTCGCCGCCGGCTACTACTACATGAACAAGGCCGATCCCGACTGCGGCACCAGCTTCTCCTGGGTGACCAAGGCAATGGGACCTCAGCTCGGCTGGATCGCGGGCTGGACGATCGTCGTCGCCGACGTGATCGTGATGGCCAACCTGGCCCAGATCGCCGGCCTCTACACCTTCGAACTCTTCAGCTGGACCTCGGCTGCCGAATCGACCGCCGCGGTGACCGCGGTCGGGGTGGTCTGGATCGCGATCATGACCGCGATCGTCGTGATCGGAATAGAGCTCTCGGCGCGCACCCAGGTCGGGCTGCTGGCGGCGGAGATCCTCACCCTTGCCATCTTCGCCGTCGTCGCCCTGATCAAGGTCTATTCCGGCGATGCCCTCGCCGGCTCGATTGACCCCAGCCTCTCCTGGATCAACCCCTTCAGCCTCAGCCCGAGCGAGATCTCCGCTGGGATGCTGCTCGCCGTCTTCATCTACTGGGGCTGGGACACCACGGCGACGGTCAACGAGGAGACCGAGAACCCCGACGAGGCGCCGGGGCGGGCGACCGTGGTCAGCACCCTGATCCTGCTCGGCATCTACCTCATAGTCGCGATCGCGGCCCAGGCCTACGCCGGGGTCGACCAGCTGGTCGAAAACCAGGAAGACGTGCTCAGCTCACTCGGCACCGAGGTATTCGGCAGTCCGCTGGACAAGATCCTGATCATCGCTGTCCTCTCCTCAGCGGCGGCGTCGACGCAGACGACGATCTTGCCGACGGCGCGCACGACGCTCTCGATGGCGCGCGCCAACGCGATGCCGAAGAGCCTCGGCAAGGTCCACCCGCGATTCCTCACCCCGCACATCTCGACCGTGTTGATGGGCGTCGCCTCGATCGTCTGGTATGTCGGCCTCACCCTGGTCAGCGAAGACATCCTCTTCGACTCGCTGGCAGCGCTGGGCCTGATGATCTCCTTCTACATCGGCCTTACCGGCTTCGCCTGCGCGATCTACTACCGGCGCGAGATCTTCCGCAGCATCAAGAACTTCTTCTTCGTTGGGCTCGGACCGCTGATCGGCGGCTTGATCCTCTTCTACCTTCTGATCAAGAACGGGATCGAACTCTCCGACCCGGCCAACTCCGAATCGGGCAACTCCTGGTTCGGGATCGGGCCACCGCTTGTGATCGCCGCCTTCTTCCTTGTCCTCGGAGTGCTGCTGATGTTCGTCCAGTGGCGCAAGGTTCCGGAGTTCTTCAAGCGCAAGCCCGAGGTGGCGCCGGCCGGATTCCTTGAGGGCGAAGCGACGCTGGAGCCGGTCCCGATTGCTCGCGACAGAGGAGGAGGAAGCTGAGATGGGCCAGATCGTTGTCGGCTACGACGGTTCGGACTGCAGCAGGGCGGCGCTGGCGGAGGGGCTGCGGATGGCGCAAGGCCTGGGCGACGAAGTGGTCGTCGTTTTCGGCTACGCGCCGCCGGGGCTCTGGGGTGGCGAGATCGTCGAACATGAGGAGGCGATTGAAGAGCGGGGCACGAAGGTGTTGGATGAGGCCAAGCACCAGGCCGAGGCCGCCGGGGCCTCGGTGGAGCGGGAGATGGTGGCGAAGAAGCCCTCGGAGGCGATTGTCGAGGTGGCCGACAGGCGGGATGCGCGGATGATCGTGGTCGGCAGCTACGCCGACCCCCCGCTCAAGGGCATGATCCTTGGGTCGACCCCTAACAAGTTGCTGCACATCGCCGACCGGCCTGTGCTCGTGGTGCCAGCTCAGAGATAGCGCAGCGGGGATGTCCCCTCGCCCTACCTGCCGATGTGGAAGCCGATTAGCTCTGGGATGCGGGCGAGCAGAGAGCTGATTGGGTCGGGCCTGCTGCCGGCTAGCTCGGATTGCTCCTTGCGCACTATTCCCGCTCGGATCGCTTCGCCGCCGATCCAGCTGAAGGGCTCGGGGGGGACGCGGGGGGGCGACGGGTCGATGAATGGAAGCTGGGAGGGTTCGTCTCGCCGGTCCAGGGCCAGGGAGGCGAGGGCTCGGGCCACCATGTAAGAGGGGCCGACGCCGTTGCCGGTGTAGCCAGCGGCGGCGAAGGCGCGGCCGCCGCGCAGGGGGAGGACCAGCGGCAGGTGGGTCGGCGAGGCGTCGATCGGGCCGCCCCAGGCGTGGGTGATGGACTTGCCCCCGAGGCCGGGGAAGTATCTCCAGAGGTGGGCTGCCGCCTCGGAGACCACTGCGGCGTCGAGCTCGGCGCGGCCGTGCGGGCGGGCACCCATCGCGATCCGGCCGCCGCCCCAGCCGAAGGCGATGCGGCCGTCGGGGGTGGTGCGGAAGTAGTCGATCAGGGCGCGGCTGTCGGTGATGCACTCGCCCCCGGTCCAGCCGACCTCCTCCAGCAAGTCCGGCACCGGCTCGGTGAGGACGACGTGGGAGGAGGCGACGGTGAGGCTCTGCCGCAACGGCCCACGCGGCGCCTTCGCCGCGACCCCAACCGCGAGCAGCGCCGAGCGCGCCCGCACGACCCCAGCGGCAGTGTGCGCCTCGACCCCACCGGGCAAGGCCGCGAGCCGGGTTACGGGCGAACGCTCGCAGACCTCGACGCCGCGAGCCCGCAGCCGACCCCGCAGGCCCAGCCCCAGCCGCGCCGGCTGCACCGTTGCCGCTCCGGGAAAAAAGGCACCGGCTCGAAAAGCGGGTGAGGCACAGCGGTCGGCCACCTGCGTCGGCGAAAGCGGCTCAATCGCATCGTCCGCACCAAGCTCCCGACAGGCAGCCAGCGCCTCGGCCCAAGCGCCATCGTGCGCCTCCGCGCTGGAGACCTGCAGATACCCGCTCGGCCTGAACCAAGCGTCGACCCCCTCGGCCTCGCAGAACCCCCCGATCCCCACCACGGCGGCCTCCGCCGCCCGGGCCACCGCAAGCGCCCCAGCATCTCCCCACCGCCGCCGCATATTCGGCAGCGAGAACCACATCACGTTGCAGAACCCCCCGTTCCGCCCACTGGGCCCGAACCCACACCGATCGGCCTCGAGCAACACCACCTGCGTCTCCGGCTCTAGTTGCTTGAGATGCCAGGCGGCCCACATCCCCGTGTAACCACCACCGATGACAACAACATCAGCACTCCGCTCCCCGACAAGCTCCGCAGCAACCTCCACGGCGGGTGCCTCCCCAAGCCAGTACCCATGGGCGTCGTGCTTCACGAGGAACGAGTCTGCCAGGGCGAACGGGTGGGGTCCCCAGGACACTCAAGCGCGGCTCCTGCCGCGCGTCCTGGGGACCCCACCCGTTCGCCCTCATACACTCTCGCCCGTGCCCTCCTTCGACGCCCTCGCAAGCCTGCCCCTGGAGATCGAGGGCTACGAGCTGCAGCCGCTGGAGCTTCAGCTCCCAGGGTTCGAACGCCTCTGCACCGTGATCCACCTCTGGGGAGCCGGCGAGGACGGCCTCGGCGAGGACGTCACCTATGACGCTGTCGACCACATCGCCTTTCAGGACGCTGGCCCGAATCTCGACCTCACCGGCTTCGCCACCCTGGGCGAGTTCTGCGCGCTGATCGGCGACCTCGACACCTTCCCCGCCGAGCCCCAGCGCGACGTCTCGCGGCTCTACCGCCGCTGGGCCTTCGAGTCGGCAGCGCTGGACCTGGCGCTGCGCCAGGCTGGCAAGGGGCTCGCCGAGGCGCTCGGCCGCGAGCCCCGTCCGGTCAACTTCGTCGCCTCGATGCGCTTGGGCACCGAAGACACCCCTTCCTCACTGGCGCCGCTGCGCAAGAAGCTCGAGCGCTACCCGACCCTCCGCTTCAAGCTCGACCCGGTCAACGACTGGACCGACGAGCTGATCGCCGAGCTGATCGAGACCGGGGCCGTCGACTCGCTCGACCTCAAGGGTCAGTACAAGGGCACGGTCGTCGACGTCGAGACCGACCCAGAGCTCTACGCGAAGCTGATCGGGGCCTTCCCCGATGCCTGGCTGGAGGACCCCGACGTCAACGACGAGACGCGGCCGATCCTCGAGCCGGTCCGCGACCGCCTCACCTGGGACGCGCCGATCCACTCGATCGCCGACATCGAGGCGCTGCCCTGGGCGCCGAAGATGGTCAACATCAAGCCCTCGCGCGTCGGCGGCCTGCGGGCGCTCTGCGACGCCTACGACTACTGCGCCGAGCGCGGCATCGGCGCCTACGGCGGCGGTCAGTGGGAGCTCGGTGTCGGTCGCGGCCAGATCCAGGTGCTCGCCTCGCTCTTCCACCCCGACAGCGCCAACGACACCGCCCCCCGCGGCTACAACGAAGCGGAGCCGGTGGCGGGGCTGCCGGTCAGCCCGCTGGAGCCAAAGCTGAGCCCGAAGGGATTCCGCTGGGAGGAAGGGTGAGGGCCGGGTGCCCCCTCGCCCGTCCAATCGTCGGTCTAATGAGACCGACGATTTGAGTATCCGCCCGTCCGAGGTGGCACCCGGCCCTCACCCTTCGGGCGGCCGAATTTCGGGATTCAGCTACGTTGCGGTCAGATCGCCCGCCCGCCGAGTAAGGAGAGATTGATGGCTGAGAAAAGTTTTGCTGATGCTCTCAACGAGCAGATCGCCAACGAGTTCGCCGCCTCGCAGCAGTACGTCGGCGCGGCCGTCTACTACGACGCTGAAACGCTGCCCCGCCTCGCCGCCTTCTTCTACCGGCAGGCGCTGGAGGAGCGCGAGCACGCGATGATGATGATCCAGTACCTGCTCGACGTCGGCGAGGGCGTCCACATTCCCGACATCAAGGCGCAGGAGACGACCTACTCCGATGGCAGTGCGCCGGTGCGGATGGCGCTGGAGCAGGAGAAGCGGGTCAGCGAGGAGATCTTCGCCCTCTTCGAGCTGGCGCGCGAGGTCAAGGACTACCGGGCTGAGCAGTTCCTGCAGTGGTTCGTCAAGGAGCAGGTCGAGGAGGTCGCGCTGATGGGCGACCTGCTCAACGTGGTCGAGCGGTCGAAGGAGAACCTGCTGCTGGCCGAGGACTACATCGCGCGGGAGAGCCTCGGCGAAGAGAGCGGGGATCCGACTGCGCCACCGATGGCTGGCGGCTCGGCAGGGTAAGGAGGGGCACCCTCTCGCCCGTCCAATTGACGGGCTAATGAGCCCGTCAATTTGAGTATCCGCCCGGTCGAGAGGGTGCCCCTCCCTACCTATCCCAGCCAGCCTGCTCGCTTGCGCATGCTTTTGATCCGGCGGAACTCGGCTATGTCCTCGCGGAGAGCTGCGGGAGCTGGTGCGGGAAGGAAGCGCGCGGGGAGAGGTGACTCCACGACTCCTGTGTCGGAGCTGGTGACTCGGTAGGCGCGGGCGCCTCTTCTGGCGGTCACCGCTGAGGGGGGGCCGGGGCCTTCCCAGATCAGGCCGGCGTAGTCGTCGAGGCCGTAGCCGTCGGGCATGCCGTTGCCGACGGCTTCGAGGTAGGCGGCGCGGCGCTCGGGCTCGTTGTTGTAGTGGACGCAGAGGCTGCCGGAGAGCAGGCCGAGGCCGGCCTCGGCCGCCGGGCGGCCGGATGACTTGGTGATGCCCTCTTCGAACCAGCACATCGCGCCGGCGCTCTGGCCGGCGAGGACGATGCCCTGGCGCCAGGCGAGGCTGAGGATCGCGCCGAGCTCGTGCGCCTCCCAGACGGCGAGCAGGTTGACCAGGCTGCCGCCGCCGACGTAGATCAGGTCCTGGGCGAGCAGGTGATCGCGCAGCGCCATCGGGCGCCGGCCGAGGCGGAATAGCGAGAGGTCCGAGGGCTCGCAGGGCCGCTCGCCGAAGGCGGCGTAGAAGCGGCCGATCTGCTCGGAGGTGTCGCCGCTGGCGGTCGGCAGGATGCAGATCCGCGGGCGCCCCCCGGCGCGCTCCGTCGCCAGCCGCAGCATCAACTCGCTGACGGCGCGATCGGGTGGGCGCGAGGTGAAGTCGTGGCCGCCGAGGGCGAGGATCCGGGAGACCATCAGGCGGCGATCGTCGCCGTCGCTGCCGCCCGGGCCACCGAGGGGTCGCCGAGGTACTTCGTGGGCAGGCTGGTCTCGGCGACCTCGCCGCCCACCGTCTCCAGGCGGTAGCCCTGCGCCCGCGGCCGCGAGGCGACGACCCGGCTCAGCTGCGGACCGATGAAATGCAGCGCTGCCCCGTCCTGCGCCGCGTAGCCCGGGCGCATCCCCGCCCTGAGCAGCTGGTGGTAAGCGTGGCCATGGTCGTCGCCGGGCTTGTAGTGGACCGAGTTGCTGAACGGCAGCAGGCCGAGGCCCTCGACCCGTCGCGGAGCCCCGTGGAAGCCGCTGTGCGCCTCGGCGAACCAGCACAGCGAGCCAGCGGAGAGGCCGCAGAGGACGACCCCGGCCTCCCAGGCATCGCGCAGGATCGCGTCGATCCCGTGGGCCCGCCAAACCCCGAGCAGGCTGATCACGCTGCCGCCGCCGACGTAGATCAGGTCCTGGGCGAGCAGGTGCGCGCGCAGGTCGGTGGGACCCTGCTCGCGGCGGAAGAGCGAGATGTGGCTGGCCTCACAGCTCTCCGCCGGGAAGGCGCGATAGAAGCGGACGATGTAGTGATCGGCGTCACCGCTGGCCGACGGCAGGAAGCAGACCCTCGGCCGCTTGCGACGGCAGAGGCCCAATACGTACTCATCGAGCAGCGGGTTTCCCGACTCCATCGAGAAGCCGCCGCCGCCGAAAGCCACGATCTGGCGAGGCCGAGTCTCCATTGACAGATGGTGGCGGCAGCGAGGGCGCTGGCCGTTGTACAGGGGTCCGAAGTTCGAGCCGACGCGATCGCCCGGATGTACATGCGGAGACCGTGCCCAGCTGGCGCATTCCACCGCCGTTCCCAAGCAATCGTTTGATTGTTAATTCGGGTACGAGATCGTCCACAGAGCGCCTTGGGGGTGTACAATCGCGTTTACCTAAACACGGATGTCTGCTTTCCAGGAGCCCATCGTGCCACCCACCTCAGCCAACGGCAGCGCTTCGCCGGCCCCCTCCGGGGACCTCGGCGCGGTGATCGAGCAGGAGCGGCTGCCGGCCGGGCGCGAGAGCCTGCCCGAGCCGCTGATCACGCACTCCCAACGTGAACGGATCCTGGTCGCGATGGCGGACACCTGCGCCGAGCGGGGATACGGAGCGACCACGATCGCCGACGTCTGCGAGCCCGCGGGCGTCTCGCGCGCCACCTTCTACGAGCTGTTCAAGGACAAGGAGGACTGCTTCCACGCCGCGATGGAGCTGTCGCTGGCCGACGCGATGGGAAGGATCGTCGCCGTCTACTCGCCCGACAAGCCCTGGGCGACGATGGTCCGCGACGCCGCGGCAGCCTTCCTCGACCTGCTGGCGAGCCGGCCCGCCTTCGCCCGCATGGCCCTGGTCGAGGCGCCATCCTCCGGCGAGCGCGCCTTCGAGCTCTACGCCTCCGGCAAGCGGGTCTTGCAGTCGCTGCTCGAACGCGGCCGCGACGACCCGGTCGAGGAAGAGGCGATTCCCTCCAGCGCCGGCCGCGCCGCGATCTCCGCCGCCGAGTCACTGATCGTCGGCCAGATCCTCGCCGGCAACACCGCCCGGCTGCCGGAGCTGCTTCCCGACATCGTCTACATCACGATGGTGCCTTACCTCGGCCAGGAGGAGGCGCTGCGCCAGTCGCGCGAGGCGGAGAAGACGATCCCCTTGGCGGACGGCTGAACCCGGTGGCCCAAGCTCCGGGCGCCAAGCAAGAGCGCTGGAAGCCACCGCGCGGCCGGCACCGGCTGCCGCCGGAGGTGATCGCCCGCTCACAGCGCGAACGCCTGCTCGAGGCGGCGGTGCGCGTCGTCGCCGAGAAGGGCTACGGCGCGACCACGGTCGCCGACCTGACCCGCGAGGCGGGGATCTCCCGCACCACCTTCTACGCGATGTTCGAGGACAAGGAAGGCTGCTTCCTGGCCGCTTACGACAACGTCGTCGACACCTTGGTGAAGCGAGTCACGACCGCCTATGAGGCCGAGGAGGGCTGGCCACGGCGGGCTCGGGTCGGGCTGGCGACGCTGCTCGAAGCGCTCGCCGAAGAGCCGGCGATCGCCCGCCTGACGGTGGTCGACGTCGGCGCCGCCGGGCCCGCTGCGCAGCGCCGCTACCGCGGAGCCCTGCAGCGCCTGACGCCTTTCTTCGAGGAGGGTCGTGACTTCGCCCCCGGCGGCCGCAACCTGCCGGCCAACACCTCGCGAATGGCGATCGGCGCGGTCGCCGGGCTGATCTCCGAAGAGCTCGCCGAAGGGCGGGCTGGCCAGCTGTCCGATTTGCTTTCGGATGTGCTTTTTGCCACGCTGGTCCCATATATCGGCCCAGCGGCGGCAGCCAGGGAGGTGGGCGAAAAAGAGTAAGTAAACGCTTTCGTACACCATGCCGCTATGATGAAGGTACTCCGAAGTTTTCCACCAACCTGGGATTGGCCGATGGCATCCGAATCGCGGCGTGAACTGATCCTCGCGGCAATGATCCGCGTCGTCGGCAGCAAGGGATACAAGGAGACCTCGGTCGCCGACGTGATCGAGGAGGCGGGCACCTCCCGCACCACCTTCTACAAATACTTCGCCGACAAGCACGAGTGCTTCCTCTCCGCCTACGACATGCTGGTCGAGCAGGTCTTCGACGAGGTCGTCGCCAACTGCGACGGCGAGCAAACCTGGCTGCAGCGGGTCGAGGGGGGGCTGACCACGATCGTCGAGCTCTTCGCCCTCGACCCCGAGCTTGCCCGCACCGCGGTGGTCGAGGTTGCCGCCGCCGGGGCCGACGCGCGCCAGCGCCACTGGAACGCCGTCGCCAGGTTCACCGAGTACCTCGACGACGGGCGGGCGATGGCCAACGGCAGCGAGCTGCCGGAGAACATCTCGCTGATGTCGGCCGGCGCCGTCTCGGGCTTGATCTTCGACGAGCTGCTGGCGGGGCGGGCGGCGAAGCTGCCGTCGATGCTGCCCGACCTGCTCTTCGCGATGCTGGTCCCCTACATCGGGCCGCGCGCGGCGGCCGAGGAGATGCGGCGCGTCGCCGCACGCTGAGGAGCGGGCGGCATCGCCGTCGCCGCCCCCATCTCACGGCGCAGTTTGTGGCGCAGGCGGTGCAGGCGCACCTTGACCGTGCCATCCGGGATGCCGAGCCGCCGAGCGATCGCCTCCTGGGTCAGGTCCTCGTTGTAGCGAAGCTGGATCAGCAGGCGATCGCGCTCATCGAGCCGGTTGAGCGCGGCGTGGAGGTCGGCCCGCTCGACCGTGGAGATGATCTGGTCGTCCTCGGCGCCCTCCCAGCTCTCGTACGTGTCGACCGGGTCCGGGCGCACGCGCGAGTGCTGGCGAAAGGCCTCGTTGCGGACGATCGTCGCCAGCCAGTCCTTGCGGCGGGCGTCGTCGCGCAAAGTCGATCGCCGGCGCCAGGCCCGCAGCAGCGCGTCCTGGGCGATGTCCTCAGCCTCGCCCGGGTTGCTGGCGTAGCGATAGGCGATGCGCAGGCAGAACCGCTGCGCCTCCTCCCACTCCCAGCCGTCGTCCGAATCCGAATTTTGGATCTTGGAAACGTTGATTGATCGACCGTACTACTTCTAAAACCAAAAAGGTGAAATTTAGTGCTGAAACTTTCTTGATCAAATAGTAGGTCTTCAAATCGTGGCGGTTGCGGCAACAGCGGGGACGGGCGGGGACTGGGCCGAACGCACCTATGAGGCGGCGGCGCCGGTCTACGACAAGTTCACCGCCCACTACGACTCCGATGGCTGGCTCACCCACCTGCTGGCTGCCCTCGAGCGCTGCGGGCTGCAGGGCAAGCGCCTGCTCGACGTCGGCTGCGGCACCGGCAAGAGCTTCATCCCGATGCTGCCGCGGGGCTGGCAGGTGACCGGCTGCGACATCTCGCCGGCGATGCTCGAGCGCGCCCGTGAGAAGGTGGGCAGCGGGGTTGACCTCGCCGTCGCCGACATGCTCGAGCTGCCCCGGTTCGGCGAGTTCGACCTGATCTGGGCGCTCGACGACACGATCAACTACCTGCTCAGCCCGGCGGAACTGGAGCGGGCGCTTGCCGGGATGCGGGAGAACCTCGCGCCGACCGGGCTGCTGCTCTTCGACGTCAACTCCCTGCTCGCCTACCGCACCTTCTTCGCCGAAACCATGGTGGTCGAGCGGGACGGGCTGCGACTGGTCTGGAAAGGACTGGCGCCGGCCGACGTGGCGCCCGGCTCGATCTGCGAATCGCGGCTGGAGGTGGCATCCGCGGATGCCGAGACCGAGGCTGGCGCGGCGCCGGCGCACGTCCACCGCCAGCGGCACTTTCCCGAAGCGGAGGTGCTGGCGGCGCTGCGGGGTGCGGGCCTGGAGTGCCTCGACGTCTACGGTCACGGCCTCGATGGCATCCCGGTCCAGCCGCTCGACGAAGCGATCCACACCAAGGCGATCTACATCGCCCGCAGTAGCGGCGCATAGCGGCCGTACCATCCCGTAACCCATGCCTGAGCCCGTCAGGCGCAGCAAGCGCTACATGCCCGGCCTCGATGGCCTGCGAGCCATCGCGGTGCTCGCCGTCATCGCCTACCACCTGGAATTCGGCTGGGCCGGCGGCGGCCTGCTTGGGGTTGGGATCTTCTTCACCCTCAGCGGCTACCTGATCACCGACATCCTCCTCGCCCACATGGCGCGCCGCGACATGCGGCTCGTCGACTTCTGGCTGGGCAGGGCGCGGCGGCTGCTCCCGGCGCTCTTCCTGATGCTGATCGTCGTCGTCGCCTGGGTGACCGTCTTCGGACCGGCTCAGCCGTCGAAGTTCAGGGATGCGGTGATCGCCGCCGGGCTCTACGTCAGCAACTGGCAGCTGATCTTCCAGCACGTCTCCTACTTCGCCCGCTTGGCTCGCCGGAACCGCTCGGCCACCTCTGGTCGCTGGCGGTCGAGGAGCAGTTCTACATCCTCTGGCCCTTCCTGCTGCTGCTCGGCACCCGCCTGATCCGTGAGCGGCCCGGGGGGCCGCGCGGGGTGCGGCCGCGGCTCGCCGTGGCGACCCTGGTCCTCGCCGCCGCCTCGACGATCGCGATGGCGGTGCTCTACAACCCCAGCTTCGATCCCTCGCGGGTCTACGACGGCACCGACACGCGGGCCTTCGCCCTGCTCGCCGGCGCCGCCCTGGCGATGGTCTGGCCCAGCCGCAAGCTGACGCCGAGGATCAGCGCGGGGGCGCGCAACATCCTCGACGGCGCCGGCGCCGTCGGCCTACTGGTGATCGTGCTGCTGATCTGGCGCACCGACCAGTACTCGTCCTTCATCTACTACGGCGGGCTGGTGCTGCTCTCGGTCGCGACCGTCCTCGTCGTCGCCGCGCTGGCCCACCCCGCCAGCCGGCTGGGAGCCCTGCTCGGCCGCGAGCCGCTGCGCTGGATCGGCGTGCGCTCCTACGGCATCTACCTCTGGCACTTTCCGATCATCGTGCTGAGCGCGCCGAGCGGGCCGCACGGTCCCGACCTGCTCCGCGGCGCGCTCCAGGTCGCGGCGACGTTCGGCGTCGCCGCGCTCTCCTGGCGCTACGTCGAGGAGCCGGTGCGCCACGGCGCCCTGGGGCGGCTTTGGAAGCGCTACCGGGCGCAGGGCTGGCGCCCGCAGGCGGTGTCGCAGCGTGGCTGGATTGCCGCGGGCACGCTTGCGGCGGTCCTGCTCGTCGCGCTCGTCGGGCTGGCGGGCGCGGCACTCGACCCCGACGCCGAACCGCCGGTGATCTCGGGCAGCGCCGTCGCCTCGCCGGTGCCAGCGTCGCTCGCCCAGGCCGCGCCGGTCGAAGAAACCGCGGTTCCCGGCCACTCTTCGTGCAGGTCGGTGGTCCACATCGGCGACTCGACCTCGGAGGGACTCACCTCGACCAACTACCTGCCGAGGCCCGGTGACCGGAGCGAAGCCCAGTACGCCCGCGTCGGCGCCACCACCTCCTACTTCGCGATCTCCGGAGCGCGCTCGATCGACGAGACCTTCGAAGGCGAACCGAACGCCGAGGAAGCGGCCCGGGCCTGGAAGGAAGAAGGCTTCCGCGGCTGCTGGGTCTTCGCCCTCGGCACCAACGACGCCGCCGACATCTTCGTCGGCGGCAGCGTCGACGAGCGCGAACGGATCGAACGGATGATGGCGGTGGCCGGTAGCGAGCCGGTGCTCTGGGTCAACGTGAAATCGCTGGTCCCAAGCGGCCCCTACGCCGAGGAGAACATGCTCGCCTGGGATGAGGCCCTGCTCGACCTCTGCCCCCGCTACCCCAACATGCGCGTCTACGACTGGGCCTCCGACGTCAAGGACGCCTGGTTCATCGACGACGGCATCCACTTCACCACGCCCGGCTATCGCGCCCGTGCCCACCTGATCGCCGACGCCCTGGCCGAAGCCTTCCCCTCGGGTGGCGGTCGCAGCCCCAGCTGCGTCGTGCGCTAGAAGATCTGGGCGTCGAGGAAGCCGGCGATCAGCACCAGCCAACCGCCGATCTCGGCGGCGATCAGGCTCGTCATGAAGGCCTCGAGGCCGCGGCCGGGCCGGCGGAACTGGTTGTCGGTATCGCGCTTCCAACCGTGGACCATGTAGCCAGCGACGGCAGCGTAGAAGTAGATGGCCAGCGCCCCGGCGGCAAGCAGGTTGACCAGCACTCCCCAGCCACTCAGCTCGACGAACGTGGCAACCAGCAGCAGGGCGAAGCTGTAGAGCAGCGCTGCCCGGTGGGCGATGTCGGTGTACGGGTGCGCCAATCCCTCCTCCGAGGCGTCCATCTGGCGAAACTTCATCACGCCCAACAGCAGCGCCCAGAGGAACATCAGAGCCGCCAGCAGCAGCACGACCTTCGTATCGTCTCCCAGAACCACAAGACCTGAATACCAGCTAGGAGGAAGCCATGCCCGCTCCGACCGCCATCACCGGCGTCGATTTCGCCACCGTCTTCGTCAAGGATTATCCAGCCGCAGTCGAGTTCTACGGCCAGGTCCTGGGCCTGAATCACTCAGTCGACTACGGGAAAATCCCCGGTGGTGAGTTCGAGACCGGCAACCTCACCCTGCAGGTCCTCGACGCGGCAGCCGTGGGCCGCGAGTTCGAGCCCAACGGCCACCCAATCGCCTTCCACGTCGAGGACGTAGAGGCCGCCCGCGCCGAGCTCGAGGCAAAGGACATCGCCTTCTCCGCCGACACGATGGACAGCGGCGTCTGCCACATGGCCTTCTTCACCGACCCCGACGGCAACGCGCTCGTCCTCCACCACCGCTACGCCCCGCGCAACTGAGGCGCGGGCGGGAGCGACGAGCCTACGACCCGTTCTCGGTCATCCAGGCGGCGAGCGCCTCGACGCCCTGGCGCTGAGCCTCGCCGCCGCCAAGGCCCGCGAGCGGTCCGTCGCCCCGCATCAGCATCAGCTTCAGCTTTTCGCCGTCGCTCGTCTTCAGCTTCAGCGTCACCGCGGCACCGTCCATGATCGCCGCGCTGGCCGTCATCCAGCCGCCACCGGCGCCATCGGCCTTGGCACTGACGATCCGCTCGGGCGGCAACGAGACCACCTCACCCGAGGCCTCGAACTTGCGGTCCATCCCCTGAACGATCAAACGCCGATCGGTGATCCCAAGCGCAACCTGCCGGCCCTTGAGCATTCCAACCTGAGTGGCCAAGCAGACGCCCCGCAGCTCCTCCCCAGGGGCCAGCAGCCCCCCGACGACCGGCCGCAACTTCGAGTCGAGCTCCGTCATCGGATCTCCCTAGCCGAGCGCGCCCTGGAGCTGAACAATCTCATGCGCCGAAGCCTAGCCAGCCGGCCAGTGCCACATATGAAGGCACAACAAAATACGGGAGCGACGGGACTCGAACCCGCGACCTCCGGCGTGACAGGCCGGCGCTCTAACCAGCTGAGCTACGCCCCCGAGGGATGGGCGACTTGCGCCCGGCGGGCATTATCTCAGGGTCGCTGGATTCGTAGGCGGAAGGGTCCGCCGTGGGCACGGGTCGAGGTGATCACGAGGCGCAGGCGGGGCTGGCCGCAGACGGTGTAGTCGAGCTGGCGCAGGGGCCCGAGGCCGTGCTGGGAGCTGCGCAGAAGCCTGCCGGCACGGCTACGAAGGGCCAGTTCGTAGCCGTGCCTGCGCAGGCGGCTGGGGCGCAGGCTGACCGTTCCATCGAGTGGCGTACGCAGGGACTCGACGGCTGCGCCCTCCCCCCTGGCCGGTACACGCCCCGACAGCACGAAGCTGCGGCGCCCCTGCCAGGGCGAGAGGGTGTCTTCCTGAATCGCTCGGAACGACGCCGGGGTCGGCTTCAGCGCCGACATGTAGCGCCACTGGACCGAGAGCTCGGGGAAGCGATAGTGGGCAAAGGCCTCGGCGAAAGCCTCGCCGGGGTCCTCGAAGTAGTGGGTGCCCTCGTCGCCCGGGTACAGGCGCCCGCTGCGCTTGCCCTGACAGACGTTCTCGAGGCTGGCCCAGCGCTCGGTGCCCCAGTCGATCGCATCGCCGAACGGCGCCGGCATTTCTCGGTGCTGGGCAACGTGATGGCCGTACTCGTGGGCGAGGACGAAATCGAAGGTCGCCCCGTCGCCATCGGCTTCCTCGTAGCCACCAATGACGATCTTGTTTTCGCCGGTGAAGTAGCACGCCTCGGCGCCGAAGCCGCAGTCGAAGCCAAGCTGGAAATCGGTGTCGAGCTGGACCGTGAGCAGGTCGACCTCGTCGCCGTGGATCAGCGTGCCGATGAAGTCGGCAACCCGCTGCGGATCGGTCACCTCGCAGCTCTCGGCGCAGGCGGCGGTTACGTCGACGGCGATCGTCGCTTCGCTGCCGTCACCGATCGAGTAGCGCTGCGACGACGCCGATGCCGATATTCGCGCCGCCGCAGCGCCGGGCTCGCCCAACACGACGTCTCGCATCGGTACCGCTGGGTGCGGCACCTCGAGCGAGGCCCCCAGGTTGGGACGCTCGGCGGCGGCTCCGGCCGGAGCCGCCAGGAGAAGGATCATGGCCATGCCCGCAAGCGCCCCCGCCGGGCGCCGGCTCACGGACCGGGACCCTGGGGTGCGCTCGTTCGCCCGGAACCAGCCGGCAACGCGCAGGCAGAGGTTGGCATGTACGCGGGGAGCGCCATTGCGGAGAGAAGATCACGAGGAGCAGGCGGTGGGAGCTGGCGTCCGCTGCTTCTTGCTTCAGATCAACTGCGAACACGGTAGCGGGCATCTGCCTCGCGGTGGGAAACCGCCATACCATTGACGTACCGGACTTGGACGTGCTTGTCTGGATCGGCCCGCGGACGACGCATCCGCTTGCCGGTCCCACTCGTATTCATCGGCAATGAAGATCGCGATCATCGGAACCGGAGTCTCGGGGCTCGTCGCCGCCCATCGGCTGCACGACGAGCACGAGCTGGTCGTCTACGAGGCGAGCGGCCGCGTCGGCGGGCACACCAACACCGTCCGGGTCGAGACCGATGCCGAGACCCACTGGATCGACACCGGCTTCATCGTCTTCAACGACCGCAACTACCCCAACTTCGAAGCCCTGCTCGCCGAGCTGGGCGTCGCCAGCCAGCCCTCGCACATGAGCTTCTCCGTCTCCGACGGGCGCGGCGAGTTCGAGTACGCCGGCACCCCGCGCGGCCTCTTCGCCCGCCCAACCCACCTCCTCAGCCCCTCCTTCCTCGGCATGCTGCGCGACTGGCGGCGCTTCAACCGCGAGGCTCAGGCGCTGATCGGAATGAACGGGACCGCTCCGTCGCTGGGGATCTGGCTGGAGGAGAAGGGCTTCTCCAAGCACTTCATCGAGCGGCTCGTCGTCCCCCAGGCTTCAGCCGTCTGGTCGGCCGATCCGGAGCAGATGTGGAGCTTCCCCGCCAGCTTCATGGCCGAGTTCTTCGAGAACCACGGGATGTTCAGCCTCCGTGACCGGCCGCGCTGGCGGACCGTCAGCGGCGGCTCGATCCAATACGTGGAAGCGATCACCGCTCCCTGGCGCGACCGGATCCGCCTCCGCGCCGCGGTGCGGCGGATCGAGCGACTCGCCGACGGGGTGCGGATCGAGGCCGATGGCTGCGAGACCGAGGACTTCGACGAGGTCGTGATCGCCACCCACTCCGATCAGGCGCTGGCGCTGCTCGCCGATCCCAGCGAGGCGGAGCGGGAGATCCTCGGCGCCATCCCCTACCAGCGCAACGAGGCAGCTCTCCACACCGACGCCTCGCTGCTGCCGCGGCGCCGCAGCGCCTGGTCGAGCTGGAACTTCCACCTCAGCGAGGCGCCGGCCCGGGGGACCACGGTCACCTACTGGATGAACAACCTGCAGCGGCTGCGCAGCGAGCGCCAGTTCCTGCTCACGCTCAACCGCGACGAGGAAATCGAGCCGGAGAAGGTGCTGCGGCGCTTTTCCTACGACCACCCCGTCTACACCGCCGAGGGCGTCGCCGCCCAAGCGCAGCACGGCGAGATCAGCGGCACCCGCCACACCCACTACTGCGGCGCCTACTGGGGCTGGGGATTCCACGAGGACGGCGTGCTCAGCGCCCAGCGCGCCTGCGAGCGGATCGCACCGGCCCGGGCCAAATCGAGAGCGCTCACCGCATGAGCGCCTCGGCCGTCTACGAGGGCTGGATCCGCCACCGCCGCTTCGAGCCGATCGAGCATTCCTTCCGCTACCGGCTCTTCCTCATGTACCTCGACCTCGACGAGCTTCCGGGCGTTCTCGACCCCTACCCGCTGTGGTCGGCACGGCGGCCGGCGCCGGCGCGCTTCCGGCGCGGCGATTTCATCGGCGACCCCGCTCGCCCACTGGCCGAGTGCGCCCGCGACGCGGTCGAGGCGCAGACGGGCAAGCGGCCGGGCGGCCCGGTGCGCCTGCTCGCAAACCTGCGCTACCTCGGCCACGCCTTCAACCCGGTCAGCTTCTATTACTGCTGCGACGGCGATGAGCGGGTCGAGGCGGTGGTCGCCGACGTCAACAACATCCCCTGGGGCGAGCGTCATCCTTATGTGATGGCGCGCGGCGCGCGGACCGGAACGGTGCTGACCGAGGAGCTCGAGAAGGCGCTCCACGTCTCGCCCCTGATGGCGATGGACCAGACCTATTCCTTCCGCGCCACCGAGCCGGCCAAGGCGCTCTCCGTCCACATCGAGTCGCGCCCCAACGACGGCGTCGGCAAGGCATTCGACGCCACCCTCTCGATGCGCCGGCACGAGCTGAGCGGCCCGCTGCTGACCCGGATGCTGGTGCGCTATCCGGCGATGTCGCTTCAGGTCGTCGCCAAGATCTACGCCCAATCGCTGCGCCTGAAGCTGAAGGGCGCCCGCTACTTCCCCCACCCGGCGGGGAAGAGCCCAAAGGGGTTCCTGTCGCCCTGACCGACCAAATCGCCCGCGCCGCCGTCTGCCAGGCCCTGCGCCGCCTGCGCGCCGGCCGGATCGAGGTGGTCGAGAACGGACAGCGCCGTGCGTTTGGCCCCGACGGCGCTGAGCTGCGCGCCACCGTGACGATTCACGATCCCGCCGCCTGGCGGGGACCGCTGCACGGCAGCGTCGGCCTCGGCGAGACCTACGTCGACGGGCTCTGGGAGACCGACGACCTCGTTGCCCTGATCCGGATCGTCGCCCGCGAGCTGCGCCAGCTCGACGGCCTGCGCGGCGCGGTCGCCAAGCCACGGGCGATACTGCACCGGGCGCTGCGGCTGGTGCCGGAGAACACCCGGGCACGAGCCAGGGCGCACATCGCCGCCCACTACGACCTCGGCAACGACCTCTTTGCCTCCTTCCTCGACGAGCGAATGATGTATTCCTGCGCCTACTTCCCGCGCCAGGGCGCCAGCCTCGAGGAAGCCCAGCTGGCGAAGCTGGAGCGGATCTGCCGGGGCCTGCGCCTCGGCTCGGAGAACCACCTGCTGGAGATCGGCAGCGGCTGGGGCGGCCTCGCCATCCATGCCGCCCGCGAGCACGGCTGCCGGGTGACGACGACGACGATCTCCGCCAGGCAGCACGAGCTGGCGCGGCGGCGGGTGCGGGAGGCCGGGCTGGAGGACCGGGTGACGGTGCTGATGGAGGACTACCGCGACCTGCGCGGCAGCTACGACAGGCTGGTCTCGGTCGAGATGATCGAGGCGGTCGGCTGGCAGTACTTCGACGACTTCTTCCGCCGCTGCAGCGGGCTGCTCGCCGCCGACGGACTGATGCTGCTGCAGGCGATCACGATCGACGACCAGCTCTACGAGGCCGAGAAGGGCACTCACAGCTTCGCCAACACTCACGTCTTCCCCGGCGGCTGCCTGCCATCGCAGGGGCTGATCGCCGACTGCGTCGCCCGCGTCACCGACATGCGCGAGGTCTGGGTCGATGACATCACCGCCCACTACCCACCCACGCTCGCCGCCTGGCGCGAGCGCTTCCTGGCAACTTGGGAGCGCCTGCGTCCACGTGGCTACGACGAGCGGTTTCGCCGCCTCTGGACCTTCTACCTGAGCTCCTCAGAGGCCGGCTTCCGAGAGCGTAGGATCGGCGACGTGCAGGCGCTGTTTGCAAAGCCGGGATGGCGGTGAGCGCCGAACCGCTGCTGCTGCTCCACGGGCTCGGCGGCTCGGCGGCGGTGTGGAGCCCGGTGATCGACCTGCTCCGCAGCGAGCGTGAGGCAATCGCGATCGACCTGCCCGGCTTCGGCTCGGCCGAGCCGCTTGCCGCTGGAATTGAGCCGAGCCCAGCCAACCTCGCCGCGGCGGTGCGTGAAGCCTGCGCCGAGCTCGGGATCGAGCGCCCTCACGTCGCCGGCAACTCGCTGGGCGGCTGGGTCGGCCTGGAAATGGGGCGAGCGGGCTGGGCCGCCTCGGTCACCGCGCTCTCGCCGGCTGGCCTCTGGCGCGCGCCGCTCGGTGACCGCCGCGTCAATCCCCGCCTCTGGGCGCATCGCCTGCGCCCCTTCGTCTCGCTCGCCCTGCGCACGCGCCGCGCTCGCGAGGCGATGCTTGCCACCTTCGCCGCGAGGCCCGACCGGATCCCCGCCGCCCAGGGGCGCGAGCTCGTCCTTGGCTGGATCGACGCCAGCGGCTACGACGGCGCCAACCGGGCGATGCGCACTCACGTCTTCGAGCCCGACGGCTACCCCGACCTCCCGGTCACCCTCGCCTGGGGGGAGCTGGATCGGCTCGTCGCGCCGCCGCGACCGGAGCGTTGGCCGGCCGGCGCCCGCTACCTGGTCCTGCCGGGCGTTGGCCACACGCCGATGTGGGACGACCCGCAGCTGATCGCCGCGACCCTGCTCCAGGGCAGCTCGGTCTCGGCTGCAGTCTGAGGCCATCGTTCTGGGAGAGTTCCGGGACGCGAGCAACCAGAGGGAGATGCCAGTGATCATCGAGAGGACCGAGAATCCGCAGTGGCTGTCGAACGCCTACCTCGTCGCCGACGAGGCGGGTGGCAAGGGGGTGCTGATCGACGGCAACGACGACGTCGGGCCACTGCTCGAGCGCGCCAACCGCGACGGGATCGAGATCACCCACATCCTCATCACCCACCCCCACGCCGACCACGTCGCCGGCCTGGCCGAGGCCCAGCGGCAGCTCGGTGGCGTGCCGATGGTCGCCCACGCCGAGGCCGCAGCCGAAATCGAGCAGGAGGTCGCGCAGACGATCGCCGACGGCGAGAAGCTCAACACCGGCGATCTCGAGATCGAGGCGATCTCCACGCCGGGGCACGCGGCCGGCCACCTCGCCTTCCTCGTCAACGGCAGCGACGTCTTCACCGCCGACGTCCTCTTCAAGGGCACCGTCGGCGGGACGATGGCGCCCGGCGCCAGCGGCATCGACGACCTCCGCGCCTCTGTGATGCGGCTGATGACGCTGCCGCCTGGGACGGTCGTCCACCCCGGCCACCGCGAGCCGACGACGATCGGCGAGGAGCACGAGGACAACCCCTTCGTGCGGATCTGGCGCGGCGAGGAGGAGACCGGCGGGGAGCAGTGCACGGTTTGGGGTCGCGACGCGACGCTGAAGCTCTGGGCCCCCGACTACGACGGCGGCAACAAGGCCTGGGTCCTCTTCGCCGACACCAACGAGGAGGCGATAGTCGGCGGCTCCCAGGTCGAGCGCGGCTGACGCATCGACATTGACCCACTCTGGGGTGGTCAATGTCGGATGCGCAGCGAGGCCCGCCGAAGCGGGCCTCGCACAGACGGGCGCTACTTGATCACTGCTTCCATCAGCAGCCAGCAGCCATCGGTGTTGCTGGCCGGGGTGAAGTAGCCGCCGAGGAAGAGCGGTGGCGTGTAGATCAGGGTGTTGTCGCCCCCCGAGGAGCAGCGGATCATCGAGGTGATGCTGCCGCGCAGGGCCAGCTGCTCACCCTTCTTGATCTTCATCTCAACGGGGAAGGACTCGACCCGGTAGTCGCCTTCTTCTTCGGCCGATTCGACCTGGCCGCGATAGCTGATCCTCTGGCCGTAGCGCTTGGCGATCGACTCGGTGCCGTTGATGTGCTTGACCGCCATCAGCCGGAAGCTGCCGGGGCCGCCGGCGATCAGCCGGATCTGCTTGATCGTGCCGGTCTTCGGGGCGAGCTCGCCGCCGTCCGGGCGACCGTAGGCTTCGTTGAGGACCATCGTGCAGGGTTCGAGAGGAGCTTCCGGGCCGTTGCAGCTGAGGCCGGGCAGCGAGTTGGAGGGCTGCACCCGCGAGTTCAGCTTGGCGCCAAATTTGACCGGGGCCTTGGCGACCCCGGCGGCCGGGGCGACGGTCAGCGCGAGGCTGGCGACGGCGGCCAGGAGGCCGGCGCGGCGGGCGATCTTCTGGGCGGTGGTGTTGCGAGTCATCGTGTTCTCCTTGAGTGGTCGGTGGTGAGGTGCTGTCGTCTGGATCAGCTTCGCCCGCGGCAGCCGCGCCGCCCAGGAGCCCCAGGGGTGGACTCGCTCACCCCTCCCCGCCCCTCTGGCCATGTGGAGAGGAGGGCGCGGCGGCGCGGAATCGGGGATTGAGTGGCCGTAGGATCAGCGGCGTGAGCGCCGATCCACGCCAGACCAGCGCCGTCGAGCTGCAGGCCCAGATCGAGGCCGAACGACGGGGACGGCCCTTCCTCGTTCTCCGCGACGGCGACGGCGAGCAGCGGATCGTCGGCGTCGAGGAGGGCGTTACCGAGCTCTGGGTTGGGCGCGCCGAGGCCGCCGGCCTGCGCCTCGACTGGGACGAGGAGGTCTCCGCCCTGCACGCCCAGATCGAGGTCGTCGCCGGTGAGTGCACCCTGCTCGACGACGGCCTCTCCCGCAACGGCTCCTTCGTCGGCGAGCAGCGCGTCCACGGCCGCCGCCGCCTGCGCGACGGCGACGCGCTGCGCTTCGGCCGTACCACGGTGCTCTTCCGGCGCCCCGGTGAGGGCGCTCCAGAAGCAACGGTCATCGCCAGCGAGGTACCGGCGGCGGCGGCCGTCTCACCCGGGCAGCGCCGCGTGCTCCTCGCCCTCTGCCGCCCCTTCAAGGACGGCTCCACCTTCGCCACCCCGCCGACCAATCAGGCGATCGCCGCGGAGCTCCACCTCAGCGTCGACGCAGTGAAGACCCACATGCGCGCCCTCTTCGAGAGGCTCGGGGTCGAGGCCCTGCCGCAGAACCAAAAGCGCGTCGCCCTGATCGAGCGCGCGCTGCAAAGCGGCATCGTCACGCCCCGCGAGCTTTAGCCCTCCAGGCACGACCTGGACGCATATGCGATTGGAGTGCGCGAGCTTTCTCCTCACACTCACTCGTTAATAGTGAGGATGGCCCAGAAGGCGAGCGAGGACCCATGCACCTGAGCGAGGCGGTCACGATGACCGAAGTCCAGGAATTCTTCTTCGACTGGTACCCGATCTTCGGGGTCTTCTTCATGTTCTGCCTGCTGTTCATCTTCCTCAAGTTGATGCGCAGCACCGTCGGCTCGACCAAGCCGGAGACGGTGAAGGCGAGCAAGACCGAACCGGTGCTCTGGGACGAGGTGCAGGGGGTCGACGCGGCCAAGGACGAGCTGATGGACGTCGCCGAGTGGCTGCGCGACCCCGACCGCTTTGCCGCGCTCGGCGCACAGCCGCCCCGCGGCGTGCTGCTCTGGGGACCGCCGGGAACCGGCAAGACGATGCTGGCGCGGGCCGTGGCCGCGCAGGCAGGCGTCGACTTCTTCGCCGCCTCGGGATCGAGCTTCGTGGAGATGTTCGTGGGGAGGGGTGCCGCCCGTATCCGGCGGCTGTTCAAGGAGGCGCGCAAGTCGGGCCGTGCGGTGATCTTCATCGACGAGCTCGACGCGGTGGGGGGCGCGCGCAGTGGTGGAGGCGGCGACGGCGGCTCGAGCGAGCGGGAGCAGGCGCTCAACCAGCTGCTGGTCGAGCTCGACGGGTTCGAGCGCGACCCCGGCACGGTGATCGTCATCGCCGCCTCCAACCACGTCGACAAGCTCGACCACGCGCTGCTGCGTCCGGGGCGCTTCGACCGCCAGGTGCTGGTCTCGCCGCCCGACCGCCATGGTCGCGAGGCGATCCTCCGTGCCCACGCCAAGGGCAAGCCGCTCGGCCCCGACCTCGACCTCACCGACGTCGCCCGCAAGACGACCGGCATGACCGGGGCGCAGCTCGCCAACGCGCTCAACGAGGCGGCGATCATCGCCGGGCGGGCAGAACGCAAGGCGATGGCGCGCGAGGACCTCGACGAGGCGCTGCTGCGCCAGTCGGTCGGCTCGCAGCAAGCGCGACGGCTGAACCAAAAAGAGCGCCGCATCGTCGCCTACCACGAGGCGGGTCACGCGCTCTGCCGGCGCTTGCTCGGGCTCGACCCGCCGGAGATCCTCAGCATCGTGCCGCGCGGGCCGGCGCTCGGCTTCGTCGGCCACTCACCACAGGAGGACACCTACCTGAAGAGCCGCGAAGAGCTGCTCGACGAGATCGTCACCCTGCTGGGCGGCCGCGCCGCCGAGGAGGAGGTGCTGGGCAACTCGTACTCCGGCGCCAGCGACGACCTGGCACGGGTGCACGCGGTCTGCAAGCAGATGGTCGGCGAGTTCGGCATGGGGGTATCGCTGGACGCCGACGGGGCGCCGCCGATTGCCCTGCCGACCGGCGACTACGCGCTTTCCGACCGCACCCGCCGCGACGTCGACCTGGCGGCGATGACCCTTGCGCGCGAGGCGTACCGGCGTGCCCGGGTCCTGCTCGCCACCAACCGCGAATGCCTCGACGACCTGGCGGCAAACGCGCTCGAGCGCGAGACGCTGACGCGCGAGGACCTCGACGAGATTTTTGCCGCGCACGAGCTGCACGAGCTGGCGCCGCCTGCTGGAACGGCTGGCCAGGCGGTGGCGACGCTCTCCTCAGGGCCCGCCAAGCCCAGGTAACATCTTTTGGTACCTGTGACGTACCAGAATAAAGATTCCCATTACTACTTTCCGCCTGGCCACTCGATGGCGCGGAGGGTGCATGGGGAGCGCGCGGTCGGCCTGCTCTACGGGCAGCGGGCGCTGCTGATCGGGGCGCTGGAGCCGCTCACCTACACCGGCACGATGCTCAGCACGCGCTCAGCCAACCTGCCCTTCCAGCGCCTCGCCCGCACCGCCAAGATCCAGGAGACGATCCTGCTCGGCACCCGCGAGGAAGCCGACAAGGCGCTTGCGGTGGTGCGCCGCCTGCACGAAAGGGTCAACGGCACGCTGCCCGAGGCCGCCGGCGCCCACCCCGCCGGCGCCGCCTATTCGGCCTTCGACCCGGAGCTGATGTTGTGGACGCTGGCGGTGATCGCCGACTCTGGGCGGGCGATGTACGAGGCCATGGTTCGGCCGCTGACCGAGGACGAGCGAGACGACCTCTGGCAGGACTACGTCCGCTTCGGCGAGCTCTTCGGCCTGCCGCGCGGTGAGGTCCCGGGCAGCCACCGCGAGTTCAGCGCCTGGTGGGAGCAGCGGCTCTCTTCGCCCGACCTCCAGGCGACCCGGCACGGGCTCGAGATGGCGCCGCTGGTCGCCTTCGAGCAGCCGGTGCCGCGGGCGGCGCGGGGCAACCTCGTCGCCCAGAACCACATCATCAAGGGCACCCTGCCGCCGCGGGTCCGGGAGATCTTCGGCATCCGCTGGAGCAACGCCCACGAGGCCAGCTTCCGGGCGATGACCGCGGCCCACCGTCGCGCCCGCCACCTCTTCCCCCGTCAGATGCGCCGCGGCCGCAACGACGTCTTCTTCGACGTCGTCACCAAGGCGGAGCGCCAGCGCGGTGGCACCAGGACTCCGGAGCTCACCGCCAACGCCTGAACATGGTCGGCAAGCCGGCGCAGAGTGACCCCGTTCGCTGGTGGTCGATGCGACCGGCGCAGAACCACAAGCCCGTCACCTATCGCTGTCCGTTCTGCGGCAAGCACCTCGCCGCGCTCAGCGAGCATGCCCTGATCGCCCCCGAAGGCGACACTTCACGCCGCCGCCACGCCCATATCCAGTGCGTGCGCTCCGAGCGCCGGGCAGGCCGCCTCCCCAGCGAGGAAGAGTGGCGCCGCACGCAGCCGCGACCGCCATCGCTCTGGCGCCGGCTGCGCTCGAAGCTCTTCAGCTAGGAGGAACTTGGGGACGCAGCACCGCAGCGTCCGCCGCCGCCGGACGCGTGCGGGGGCTCCCCAATCCCCCTAGTTGGCGACCTTGCAGGGCCGGAAGAAGGTTCCGCTGAGGAAGGTGCCGTCATTGAAGGTGAACTCGCCGCGCGCCTGCAGGCGACCCGTTTCGCAGCGGGCGTTGACGTAGCTGTGCTTCTTGCCCTTGTAGGTCCATTTGCGGGCGACCGTCAGGTGGCCCGAGATCGGGTGGCCGTAGCCGCCGGCGATCTTGGGGATCTTCGCTTCGACCCGGTAGCCGTAGACGCCCTTGTGGATCTTTTCGATCACGACCGGGACGATGAAGGTGGTCGCAATTGGCACCGTCGTGTAGAAGTGGCCGAGGACGGAGTCGTCGCCGTGCACCTTCGGCCCGTTGAAGATCGTCAGCGGCGAAGAGACCGGGATCGGCGCCTGTTCGGGGAACTGGACGACGCCGGTGCCGAACCCCTTGCCGACGATCGCGTTGGGACAGGCGCGGCGGGCGGCGGGCACATCGGTCGCCTGCAGCTTCCCAGCCGTGCAGACTTCCAGGCCGGTGGTGTCGACGTGGCCGTGGCGATCGAATTCGAAGGTGAGCTTTTCGAGGATCGGGGGAATCTCCCCGGACACGGTCGAGAGCTTGCCGCCACCGTAGATGGTGATCGGGGCGTCGTGGTGCTTGGGCAGCGTTTCCGGCCGAAAGCCTCCGTGGCCGACGATGATGAGTTCCCCCGCCCGCAGTTCGACGCGGTCGTTGTCGCGAACTGCGCTGGCCGTCCCGACCAGCGCTAGAACAGCTACCGAAAGGGTGGCCAGAGCCAAGAGCCTCTTCTTGGTCCGGCTTCCTTTCACGGTCGCTCGGTCAAGCTCTGACGATCTTTACTTGAGGACCTTGCAGGGTCTGAAGAAGGTGCCCGAGAGCCGGGTGCCGTCCTCGAAGCCGAATTTGCCGCGCGCCTGCAGGCGACCCGTTTCGCAGCGGGCGTTGACGTAGCTGTGCTTCTTGCCCTTGTAGGTCCATTTGCGCCCGATCGTGATGTGACCCGAGATCGGGTGGCCGTAGCCGTTGACGATTTTCGGAATTTCGGCATTCACGCGGTAGCCGTAGACGCCCTTGTGGATCTTTTCGATCACGACCGGGAAGAGGACCGTGGAGGGCGCGGGTACGTCGAGGTGAGCGTGAACGAGGACCGAGTCGTTACCGCCCACCTTGGGCCCGTTGAAGATCGTGATCCCGGTGCTCGCGGGAATCGGCCCCTGTTCGGGGAGCTTTACCACCGCGGTGCCAAAGCCTTCGCCGACGATCGCGTCTTTGCAGGTGCGGCGGGCGGTGGCCACGTCCGTCGCCACCAGTTTGCCGTAGGTGCAGACCGCGAGGCCGGTCGTATCGACCGCGCCGTGGCGGTCGAATTCGAAGGTGATGTTGTTCAGGATCGGAGGAATTTCCCCGGATACGGTCGAGAGCTTCCCCCCGCCGTAGACGGTGATTGGAGCGTTGTGGTGCTTTGGCAGCGTTTCGGGACGAAAGCCTCCGTATCCGACGACAAGGAGATCTCCGGCTCGCAGTTCCACGCGTTCGACCTTGCGAACCGCACCGGCAGTTCCCGCCACAACCAGCAGCCCAAGCAATGCACCCACGACGATCTTCTTCATCCGACCTTCCCCTCCCGTTTCCCGAATCTCCAAGATACCTGGGGCACCGCAAAAACGTGTTAAGAGGCGGCGGAATGCCTGCGTGCCGATACGAACTGCGCGAAGCCGGTCACCCGCTGCTCAACGTCAACCAGCCCGCCTTTGCGCAGCGCCCGGGTCAGCTCCTCCCGCCCGAAGACCTTGACGCCGGTAATGCCGCGCACCGTGCTTGCAATCGGCGGAGGCAGCGGGCCCCGCTTGCAGCTCGACATCAGTGCCACCCGCCCACCGGGGGCGAGCACGCGAGTGATCTCCGCAAGCGCCTGCATCGGCTCCTCGATCAGATACAGGGCGGCAAAGCAGCAGACCGCATCGAAGCTGCCGTCGCTAAAGGGGAGGTCGCAAGCGTCGCCGCGCAGGTATGCGACGTTGTCGCTCTCGGTGTCCCGAACCGCGACCCCGAGCATCGTCTCCGAGGCGTCGACGCCGACGACGAGACCGTCGCCGGCCGCCAGGGCGAAATCACGCGTGAAGTTCCCCGGCCCGCAAGCTACGTCCAGCACCCGATCCCCGGCCGAGATCGACAGCATCGCCAGCGCGATCTGGTGCTCATCGTCGCTCCCCAGTCCGCCCAGCCCCATCAGGAGCCGGACCCCGAACGGTCGCCAGTAGCGCTCATAGATCAGCGGTAGCGCGCGGCTTTCCATCAACCGCTGCCCCGGCCGCGCCCCAACCGGGTCCACTTCCCCCAAGAGATCGACGTAGCCGCGCGCGATGTCCGGCTCGGCCGGCAGCCGGCTCGGCTCAAAGAACTCCAGAACGCGCTCCAACGACGAGGGCAAGTGGGCGGTACTGGGCTCGAACCAGTGACCTCCTGCTTGTAAGGCAGGCGCTCTCCCAACTGAGCTAACCGCCCAGGCCTCTGATTATGGAACACGCGGGGCGGGATGGGGGCGCGGTGGCTGGAATGGGAGACTTGCGGGCGTGAGATTCGAAGTCTTCTGGCGGGTGGCGCTGGTGCAGCTCGTTGCCGTGGCGGTCCTGTCGCTGCTGCTGGCCGCGGCGTTCTCGCACGGCTTCTTCGAAGACTGGGGATGGCTTACCGGCCCCGGAGCATGGCTGCTCTGCGCCTGGCTCACCGCTCGGGTGGTCGGCCTGGAGGTGCCCTCGACGCTGCTGCGGGCGCTGCTGGCAGGGGTGATCAGCCTGCTTGCCGTGCTGGTCGGTCTGCACTGGCTGGGCGCGCTCGTTGCCGTGGGGTTGTTTGCCTATCTCTGCGCGCGGGAATCCGCAAAGCCGGCGGCGTGGACCTAGGACTGGGGGGCCGCGTCGCCCTTGTCATGGGCGCAAGCCGCGGCCTCGGCCGGGCGATCGCCATGGCGCTGGCCCAAGAGGGCGCGCGAGTGGCGATCGCGAGCCGCTCGGCCGAGAAACTCGACGAAGCGGCGGCGGAGATCGGCGGAGCGGCGACACCGTTCGTCGCCGACGCCTCGGATTTGGACCGCCTCGCCACCCTGCCCGGCGAGGTTGCCGAGGCCCTCGGCCCGATCGAGATCCTCGTCGCCAATGCGGGTGGCCCGCCTTTCGGCGGCGCGCTCGACCACGAGCTCGCCGACTGGGAGAGCGCCTACCGCTCACTCGTCCTGGCGCCGCGGGTCCTGGCCGGCGCCGTCCTGCCAGGAATGCGGGAGCGCGGCTGGGGACGAATCGTCAACGTCGGATCCAGCTCGACCCGCGAGCCGATCCCAGGGCTCAATCTCTCGAACTCCCACCGCATGGCCGCCGTCGGCTTTCTCAAGACGCTCTCGCGCGAGGTCGCCGCCGATGGGATCACTGTCAACACGGTCGCGACCGGCCGCTTCGGCACCGAACGCCTCGCCAGCCACACCGGCTCGCTGGAAGGCGCAGAAGAGGCGGCCAAGCGCGAAGTCCCAGCAGCCCGCCTCGGCCACCCCGAAGAGTACGGCGACCTGGTGACTTTCCTCTGCTCCGACCGCGCCGCCTACATCACAGGCACGGTAATTCCCATAGACGGCGGCCTACTCCACTCGGCGTTCTAAGCGCGAGTCTGTCTCAACCCGCCTATGACGCGGGCTGAGACGGTTTCGCTACTCGGCGGCGACCTGGCGCATCGAGGGGAAGAGGATTACGTCGCGGAGGGTGTCGACGCCGGCGACGATCATCAGCAGGCGATCGATGCCGATGCCCGAGCCGCCCGCGGGCAACGACCCATATTCGAGCGCCCGCACGAACTCGTCGTCGCTTGGATAGGGCGCCTCCTCGCTCTCGGGGTGGCGGCGCTGGCGCTGGCGCACGAAGTTCTCGCGCTGCATGTCCGCGTCGTTGGTGTCGGTGCCACCGCCGATGATCTCCATCCCGTCGACGACCCCGTCGAACGCCTCGCCGAGCAGATCGGGATGCTCGGGCACCGGCTTCACCGTCGGCCAGAGTTCGCGCGGCAGGTCAACCAGGAAGGTGGGCTGGACCAGCTTCGGCTCGACCAGCTTGCCCTGGATCTCGTCGACGATCCAGGCCCAGTCCGCGTCCGGGGCGACGTCCTCCCCCAGCAGCTCGACCAGCTCCTCGCGGCTCGCGGTGAGGATGTCGACGCCGGTCTCCTCATGGATCGCGTCACGCAGGGTGATCCGCTTCCAGGGAGCCTTGAAGTCGATCGTGCGGCCGCCGCGCTCGACCACCGTCGTCCCCAGCACCTGCTCGACCACGGTCGAGATCATTTCCTCGGCGAAGGTCATCACGCCCTCGTAGCCGGCACAACCGAGGAACCACTCGAGCATCGTGAACTCGGGGTTGTGTTTGGGCGAGATGCCCTCGTTGCGGAAGAACCTGCTCAGCTCGTAGACGTTCTCGAAGCCACCGACGATCGCCCGCTTCAGGTAGAGCTCGGTCGCGGTGCGCAGGAACAGTTCGCGGTTGAGCGCATGGTGGTGGGTGGTGAAAGGGCGGGCCGCAGCGCCGCCGGCGAGGGTTTGCAGGATCGGCGTTTCGACCTCGACGAAGTCGCGCTCGTTCAGGTAGTTGCGGATCGCCGCGACCAGCTTCGCCCGCATCTTGAACACCTCGCGCGAGCGCTCGTTCGCCATCAGGTCGAGCTCGCGCTGGCGGTAGCGGACCTCGGGGTCGGAGATGCCGTGAAAGAGGTCGGGCGGGTCGCGCAGCGCCTTGCCCAGCATCGTGCACTCGCGCAGCGCCAGTGCAAGCTGCCCGCGCTTGGTCACATAGAGGTCACCCTCGATCCCAACCGAATCGCCGATGTCGAGCGCGTCGATGCGGCCGAAGGCCTCCTCGCCGAGCGAGTCGACCCGGGCGTAGGCCTGGATCGAGCCGGTCAGGTCGCGGACGTCGAGGAAGATCGTCTTGCCGTGGCCACGGCGGCCGACCACCCGGCCAGCGATGCGGTAGGAGAACCGGCCTGCGCACCCTCCTCGAGCTGCTCCGGATCGTGCCCCTCGAGGATCTTCGAAATCTTGTCGCGATGCGGAAAGCCGGCGCGTGGGTAGGGCTCGATGCCTGCGGCGCGCAGCCGCTCGAGCTTGGCCCGGCGCTGGTCCTCAGTGGAGCCCTCCGAAGGCTCAGCCTTCGAAGGGACGGTGCTCATGGCGCCAGGCCGACCGTCACTCGCTCGTCGCCGCGGTAGTCGACCCGCGTCTCCGCCTCGCGCAGAAGCTCCCGCATCGAGGGGCCATGGTGGGTGTCGTGCTCGAGCGCCATCCGCCAACCGCTCGGCGTTTCGTCGATCAGGCCGCGGATGATGTCGAGGCCGTCCTCACCGCTGTCACCCTCGGCGGAATCCCCCTGGACGGCGATCTTGGGCTCGCGACGGATCTCCGGCGAGCGCTGATCGATCGAGGCATCGGTTATGTAGGGCAGGTTGGCGATCAGAAGGTCGACCTGATCGACGTGATCGGGAATGCCGCGAGTCACCGTCACCTCCAGCGGAATACCGAGCCGCTGGGCGTTCTCACGTGCTTTCTCGGCCGCCTCGGGCGAGAGGTCCGAGGCCGTAACGCGCAAGTCGGGGCGCTCGCTGAGAAGGGCCAGGGCAATCGCGCCCGAGCCCGTGCCGACCTCGTGCACGCGGGCGCCCTGCGGCAGCTCCACCCCGATGGTGACCAGCAGCTCGGTCTCGCGGCGGGGGATCAGGACTCGCTCGTCGACGGCGATCTCGATCTCGCGGAAGCGGCAGCTGCCGAGGATGTAGGCCAGCGGCTCACGCTCGCTGCGCCGGACCACGAGACGTTCGATTTCCTCACGCACCTCGGGCGAGATCTCGGTGGCGCCATCGAGCTCTAAATCCTCCACGCGCATGGCCAGCGCTTTCGCCACCAGCACCTTTGCGTCGGCCTCCGGCGCCTCGCAGCCCGCGGCTGCAATCGACTCGGTTGCCTGCTTGACGATCTCTTCGGCGCTCGCCATCAGCGGCGCTCCTTCCCTCTGGGCTTCCACGGTTACAACCCCGCTGCGGGTCTGATCGGATCGGTGGAGGCCACGCGGAACAGGCTACCGTGTCGGCGCTGCACGGCGGCGATCCACACCGCCCCGGCGATCATCATCGCCAGGCTCTCCCACTGGGCGCTGGTAAGGCCCAGAGCAGCGTCGGTGTTACGCCGCAGGAACTCGACCAGGAAGCGCTCGGCACCCGCGTAGAGCAGGTAGATGGCGAACAACACACCCACCCGGACGCGGTCGCGCAGCTGCCAGAGCACCCAGGCCCCCAGGCCCATCGCCAGGGTCTCGTAAATCGGCGTCGGGTGGACGGTGTGATCGGTGGGGACGGTGCCATCGGGGTATGACATCGCCCAGGGGCCGGACCACGGCTTGCCGTAGTCGCCATCGCCGGAGAGCTGACAGCCGCAGCGCCCGATCGCGTAGCCAAGCGCCAGCGCCGGCGCGGCGAGGTCGAGCAGGGTGAAGCCGAGGAAATCGCGGTACCAGGCCCAGAGCAGGACGGCGAGGGCGCCGCCGATCGCGCCGCCGTACCAGACCAGTCCCGAGCCGGAGAAGAGGTTGCCGAGCAGGTCGTCCTTGACGCTGTCGTAGTTCTGGACCAGGAAGTAGACGCGCGAGCCGACGATGCCGCCGAGCAGGGCGGCAAAGCCCATCTCGTAGGCCCAGTCGACCGGCTTGCCGATCTCCTTCAGGCGCTTGGCGATCAGCGCCCCCGCGGCGAGGAAGGCGAGGGCAAACATCAGGCCGAAGGTCTGCAGGGTGATGGGGCCGATGTGGAGCTCGGGGTACACGATCGCTCAGGAGCGGAGCAGCATCTCCAGCAGCGCCTTCTGCGTGTGCAGGCGGTTCTCCGCCTGGTCCCAAACGGCGGAGCGCTCGCCGTAGAGCACGTCGGCGGCGATCTCCTCGCCGGGGTGGGCCGGCAGGCAGTGCAGGACGACGGCGCTGTCCTTGGCCGCCGCAAGCAGATCCGCGTCGACCCGAAACGGCGCCAGGTCGGCACGGCGGCGCTCGGCCTCGGCCTCGTCGCCCATGCTGATCCAGACGTCGGTGTAGAGCGCGTCGGCGCCCGCGGCGGCGCCACGCGGATCGCCGGTCAGTTTCGCTTCATGCCCCTCCTCGAGCTGGTAGCCCGGCGGCGCCGCCACCACGACCTCGACCCCCGCCAGCTCGCCGGCGATCGCCAGCGAGCGGGCGACGTTGTTGCCGTCGCCGACGTAGGCGAGGCGGAGACCGGCGAGCTCGCCGCAGCGCTCGCGCAGGGTGAGCAGGTCGGCGAGCGCCTGACAGGGGTGGTGGAGCGGCGTCAGCGCGTTGACCACCGGCACCTCGGCGGCGGCGGCCAGCTCGGCGACCGCCTCGTGGGAGCCGGAGCGGATCACGATCGCGTCGACGTAGCGCGAGAGCACCCGCGCCGTGTCGGCTATCGACTCGCCACGCGAGAGCTGCAGCTCGCCGCCGCGCAGCACGATCGGGGTCGCGCCCAGCTCGGCGACGCCGACCTCGAAGGAGATCCGCGTCCTCGTCGAGGGCTTCTCGAAGACGAGGGCGATGCTGCGGCCGGCCAGCGCCTCGGCGCCGACCCGCTCCCGCCTGCCAGATTTCAGCGCGGCAGCCCGATCGAGCAGCTTGCCCAGCTCGAAGGCGCCGAGCTCTTCGCCTGTGAGGAAATCCCGCTTCAAGCCGCGGATACTACGGACGTGGAATTCACCGCCGTCAGCTGGAACCTCTTTCACGGGCGTGACTTCCCGCCCGACCCCGCCCTGCTGACCTGGCGTTCGCGCCTGCTGCGGATCGAGGAGCGCAACGACACCCACCTGCAGGTCAACCGCGATCTCGCGGCCGAGTTCGCCGCGATGCTGGCCGCTTCCGAGTGGGACGTGGCACTCCTGCAGGAGTGCCCGCCGCGCTTCGCCGCCGGCCTCGCGGGCGCCTGCGCGGCTGAACCGCACCGGGTGCTCACCTCGCGCAACTCGCTCGGCGGGCTGCGCGCCCTCGCTGCCCGCTTCAACCCCGACCTGATCGCCTCCGCAGAGGGAGGCTCGAACCTGACCCTGGTGCGCGGCAGCGGCCCACTCGGCCAGATCGTCGAGCGGCGTGAGCTGGCGATCCACGAGGGCTGGCCGGAGCGGCGAGCGATGGCGTTCACCCGCACCGCCGCGGGCGTCTGCGTCGCCAACCTGCACGCGACCAACGACCGGCCCACCCTTGCCACCGAGGACGTGCTGCTGGCGGCCGAGGCGGCAACGCGCATGGGCCGGAGACGAGCCGCTGCTGTTCGGCGGTGACCTCAACCTGCGGCCCGGCCGCGACCCCGGCGCCTTCGCCGAGCTGCGCGAGCGCTTCGGCCTGGAGGGAAGCACGGCCCCCAGGCGATCGACCACCTGCTGTCGCGCGGGCTGGACGCAGCTGCGGCCGCGACCCCGTGGCCCCCGAGCGCCGCGAGCTGCGTCGCGATGGACTCGCCCTGCGCCTCTCCGATCACGCCCCGGTACAGGCAAGCTTCGCGCCCCGGCGACCGGGTAGGTCGCTCGGATGAGATAGTCACCCACACACTGCGCGACGATCAGGAGGAGTGACATGGCGACGAAAAAAGAGAGCACGGCAAAAAAAGCCAAAAAAGCGAAACCGGCGGCAAGCGCTAAAAAAGCCGCCGCCAAGAGGCCGGCGGCGAAATCGACGGCGAAGCCCGCCGCGAAAAAAGCCAAAGCCAAAGCCAAGGTCAAAGCTGCGAAAAAACCGCGGCGAAAGCCAAATCCTCAGCCCGCGGTGGGGCCACGGGCCTCGACAAGAGCGTCGAGCAGTTCCGCGAGAGCCTCGAGCGCAACGTCACCCTCAGCCGCGATCGCCTCCAGGAGGTCGTCGACGACGCCGTCAAACGCGGTCGGATGACCCGTGGCGACGCCGAGAAAATGCTCTCCGACCTGGTCAAAAAGGGCCGCCGCCAGACCGACTCGCTGCTGAAGGAGCTGGAACGGCTGGTCCAGCAGGCGCGGCGCGAGGTGGGCGGCCGAGCCGAGCCGGTGCGCAAACAGGCGACCCAGGCCGCCCGTCGCGCCCGCAAGAAACTCGGTTAGTGGAGAAGGCCACCGGTGAGGAGCCGGCGGCTCGACGGCACCGCGGCGAGCAGCTCGAGGTGGAGATCGACTCGCTCGCCTTCGGCGGGCGGGGCGTGGCGCGCAGCGACGGGCTCGTCGTCTTCGTCTCCGGGGCGCTGCCCGGCGACCGGGTGCGGGCCGAGATCACCAAAGCGAAGAAGCGCTTCGCCGAGGCGCGCACGGTCGAGCTGCTGCGCCCCGGCGCCGAGCGCATCGCCGACCGCTGCGTCCACGACGGCGAGCCCTGCCCGGGCGCTCCCTGGCAGGGGCTCCCCTACGAGCGCCAGCTGAGCCAGAAGCGTGAGCAGGTCGACGAGGCGCTGCGCCGCATCGGCGGCCTCGACGGCTTCGAGCTGGAGGAGATCGAGCCGGCGCTCGAGCAGTGGCGCTACCGCAACAAGCTCGAGTACTCCTTCGGCGAGCGCGACGGCGAGCCGATCCTCGGCTTCCATGCCCGCGGCCGCTGGGACCTGATCGTCGACGTCGACGACTGCCAGCTCGCCTCCGAGCGCGGCAACGCGGCGCGCAACGCCGTCCGCGACTGGGCGCGGCTGGAGTCCGTCCCCGCCTATGACGGCCGCGCCCGCGAGGGAGTGCTGCGCAACCTGGCCGTCCGCGAGGGCTGGCGCACCGGACAGATCCAAACCCGGCTGGTCACCTCGGTCGCGCGCTTCCCCAAACCCCCGGTCGATCTGCACACGGCGATCGAGGGCGACTCGGGCGGCACCGACGGGCCGACCGGGGTGCTCGGCGAGGAGCGCCTGCGCGAGGAGCTCAGCGGCCTGCGCCTGGAGATGTCACACGGCGCCTTCTTCCAGACCAACACCGAGATGGCCGAGCGCCTCTACGCGGTCGCCGCCGAGTACGCGGGGCTGAGTGGCAGCGAGCGGGTCTTCGACCTCTACTGCGGGATCGGCACGATCGGCCTGACGATGGCGAAACGCGCCGGCGAGGTCTGGGGCGTGGAGATCGTCCCCGAGGCGATCGCCGACGCCGAGCGCAACGCCGAGCAGAACAAGATCGAGAACGCCCGTTTCATCGCCGGCAGCGCCCGCACCGGCGTGCGGCCGCTGATCGAGCAGGCGGGCAAACCCGACGTCGTCGTCATCGATCCGCCCCGCGCCGGGCTCTCGCAGAAGATCGTGCGCCGGGTGCTCGAGTGCGAGGCAAAGCGGATCGTCTACGTCTCCTGCAACCCGACGACGCTGGCCCCGAACGCCGCCCAGCTGGTCGAGGCCGGCTACACCCTGACGCCGCGTCAAGCCGGTCGACATGTTCCCCCAGACCCCGCACATCGAGTGCGTGGCGCTGCTGGAGAAGTAGCGAGCGGCTAGAGCGTCGCCGCGATCAGCGTGCACATGCCAGCGAAGCCGGCCAGGATGGCACCGGTCAAGGCGATGGCCGCCCACGCAATCGAACGCTGAACTCCATCGATGCGCCCGCGGATTGCGATCAGCTCGCTCCGTATTTCGCTCCGCATCCCGCCCATCTCACTGCGCACGGCGCGTGAATTCAGTCCTCATCTCCAGACGCAGACCCTTCACTTCGGCTTCGACGCGATCGAAGCGCTGGTCCACTTGATCGAAGCGTCTGGTCGACCTGTTCAAAACGCTGGTCAACCTGCTGGAAGCGCTGGTCGACCTGTTCGAAGCCGAGATCGACCTTGCTGCTGAGGTCGTCGAGCCGACCGTCTGTCCATTCCTGGCCATTGCCTCCAGATGATGCCAGGCTAGCCTGAAATGTGTTGTCTGTGGTTGAGTTGGGATTGAAAATCGTCACAGCTTCCGCTCAAAGCCAGGCAATAGGCTCCCTCCCGTGAGCGATGGGAAAAGCAGAGGGTTCGGAGTAGCCGCGGGGCTTGACCCCGAGGTGGCGCGGCCACTGGCCGAGCGCTGCGCCGAGCTCGGCTACGGCTCGATGTGGTCGAACGACCATCCCGGCGCCAAAGGCCTGGAGACGCTGGCCGAGTTCGGCGCCGCTGCGCCCGAGCCTCGACCTCGGCGTCGCCGTGATCGCCCTCGACCGCACGCCGCCGGAGACGATCGCCGCCGACATCGAGCGCCTCGAGCCTCGACCCCGCCCGCCTCTGGCTCGGCGTCGGCGCCGGCTTCTCGGAGAAGCCGCTGACCCGGATGCGCGAGGCGCTGCCCGAGCTGCGCGAGAAGCTGCCCGGCGTCCGCCTCGTCCTCGCCGCGATGGGGCCGAAGATGTGCGCCCTCGCCGGCGCCGAGTTCGACGGCGCCTTCTTCAACTGGATGACCCCGGAGTTCGCTGCCGGCGCCCGCGCCAAGGTCGAGGCCGGCGCCGAGGAAGCCGGCCGCGAGACCCCGCCGGTCTTCGGCTACGTCCGCACCGCCGTCGGCCCCGACGCCGCCGAGCGCCTCGCCAAGGAGGAGTCCTTCTACCGCGACCTCCACGCCGGCTACCGCAACCACTTCGACCGCCTCGCCGAGCCCGAGGGCACGGTAGGCGTAGCCGCCGCCGACGCGGACACCGCCCAGAAGTCCCTGGCCGCCTACACAGCCCTGGACACGGTCGTAGTCAGAGGCCTTGCGAGCGCAAAGGTCGAGCCGATGCCGCCGTAGCCGAATCAGCCGCCCCCTGAACCCTCGAAGGAGGGACTTGGGTGCCCCTCCAGCGCAGCGGCGTCCCGATTTTCGCACCGCGCACTCAGCGAGCAATGTTGCGTTAAAGGCGAAAATCCCAGCAAGCAGGAGGGGCACCCAGTCCCTCCCCACGCTCAGTAAGGCGGCAGATCCTCGTACCACTCGCCGAGCATCTTGAACGACCGCCAGAAGCGCTGCTTGGCATTTTCTTCATCGAGCGACTCGTCGATGTCCGGCGTATAGAGGGCGTCGACGGTGGGCGTAAAGGCCTGGATCGTCGCCCGCGCGCGGCTCGATCGTGCGGGAGAGGGGAATCCGCAGGCTGTTGAGGACGCGCAGGGCGGGTTCGCCCATGACGACGACGATCTTCGGCTGCACGATCGCGATCTCCTCGACCACGCGGCGCAGGCAGGGCTCGGCGGCGAGGTCGGGCTCGGCGATCGGGCACTTGACGCAGAGCGTCCCGTAGACGACCAGCGGGTCGATCCCGAGCCGCTTGAAGCTCTTCATCAAGCGCGTTGCCGGCGCGGCCGTAGAAGGCGACGCCCTCTTCGATCTCCGCCGCGGCCGGGGCGTGCTTGAGCATGAAGACGTCGGCCTGCGGATGGCCGGAGCCGAGCACCGGCATCAGCTTGCCGCGCGGGCAGTGCGGGCAGGCCTGCAGCTCGTGGGTCAGATGGTTGAGCTCGCGGATCGCTCGCTCGAGGTACTTCTCCCTGATCTCGTCGTCGGTCGCCGGCATGCTCGGCGCTCTCTTTGACGGGCCACGCTCGGCTCCTTTCGCGCGGCCCGCCTGCATCAGCTCTTGCTCGCCGGGCGCCGTTTCCGTGGCCGCCCGCCGCGCACCGGCTTGGCGTCGGCGACGCTGCGTTTGGGCGCCTTCGGCCGCCCGGTCGTCTGCAGCAGCTTCAGCGCCTGCACGTAGACCAGGTTCTTGTGCTTGCGGGTGATGTCGGCGTCGCGCATCGCCTCGAGGAACTCCTCCGGCCCATCGAAGTCGTGGATCCGCACCCGCACGCTGCCCAGGCCCTGGGCGACGTGGCTGTCGGAGCCGGCGCCCGGCACGATCCGGTACTTGCGGGCGAAGCGTTCGGCCTCCTCGTTGAAGGCGGTCAGCGCCACCCGCGGGTTGAAGACCTCGAGCACGTCGATCTCCTCGACCATGTCGAGCAGGTGCTCGTAGTCGGGCACCGAGTGGAAGCGATCGAACGGGTGCGGAACGTAGACGAGGCCGCCCTGCTCGCGGATCGCGGCGATCGTCTCCGCCATCGTCATCCCGCGCGGGATCTTCTCCTCGAGGAAGAGGCCGATCACCTCGCCCTGCTCGGCCGTCTTCACCTCCTCGGCGACGATCACCTTGATGTCGTCCATGCCCTCGGCGACGCGCCGCGCCTCGAGCGCCCCGGAGACCTCGTTGTGGTCGGTGATCGCGATCGCGCCGAGACCGCGGTCACGGGCGGTCTCCAGCAGCACCTCGACCGGCGTCGCGCAGTCGGGCGAGTGGTCGGTGTGCATGTGCAGGTCGACCTCGATCAGCGGCCGCTCGGCGATACGGCGGCGCACCTCGGGCTTGCCCTCGGGATCGTGGCGACGAGCCGCCAAACGCAGGTAGATCGCCTCCAGCTCAGCCGCAACCTCGGCCCAGTCCCGCTGGAGCCCGCCCGGCTCGAGCAGCTCGTAGGAAGCCGGGAAGTAACCCTCCAGCAGCTTTCCGGTCGCCGCGCTGGTCACCGTGCGGGCATCGAGGCGACCGAAGAAGATCTCGACCAGCGGCCGCGCCACCTGGGTCGAGAGCACCCGCTCCTGGGGCGCGTGAAAGGTGGCGACGTTGAGCGAGGAGGAGTGCCGCAGCGCCGTCGAGGAGGCGCTCGGCGCGAAGGGCTCGTGGACGTGGACGATGTCCGGCGGCGTCGCCCGCAGCAGCTTTTTGACCTGATCGCCGACGCCGGCGATCACGACCCGGTGGCCGCGCCGCTCGAGCTGCTCCGAGACACGCTCGACGAATTCGTTGACGGGCCTCCGGGTCTGCCGCCGGTGCGGCGTGACCTGGACTATCGAGAGTGGCTCAGGAGCTGGCAGCATGAGCCTGGCGGCGGACGCCGCGTCGACGTCTCGGGACCGGGGTCTTGCCGCAGCGTTGGCCGCGATGAACTCCTCGGTCTGCTCACGCGCCTCGTCGTCGGGGCGCTGGCTGTGCGGCGACTTCATCAGGTAGCTGGAGGGGCCGTCGAGCTGGCCGGCGATGCCGTTGTTGAGCGCCAGCTTGATCAGCCGCACCGCGTCGATGACGACGCCGGCCGAGTTGGGCGAGTCCCAGACCTCGAGCTTCAGCTCGGCGGTCAGCGGCACGTCACCGAAGGCCTTGCCCTCGAGCCGGATGTGCGCCCACTTGCGGTCGGTCAGCCAGGGAACGTAGTCGGAGGGACCGACGTGGACGTTCTCGGCGGGCAGGTCGTGGCCCATGATCGAGGTGACGGCGTTGGTCTTGGAGATCTTCTTCGAGTCCAGCCGCTCGCGCTCGAGCATGTTGTAGAAGTCCATGTTGCCGCCGACGTTGAGCTGGCTGGTCCGCTCCAGCCGCACGCCGCGGTCGTGGAAGAGGCGGGCAAGCTGGCGGTGGACGATCGTCGCCCCGACCTGGGACTTGATGTCGTCGCCGATGATCGGCAGGCCGGCATCCTTGAAGCGCTTGTCCCAGTAGTCCTCGCGGGCGATGAAGACCGGTAGGCAGTTGACGAAGCCGACGCCGGCGGCGAGCGCCTGCTCGACGTACCACTTGGTCGCGTCCTCGGAGCCGACCGGCAGATAGCAGACGAGCACATCGGCCTTGGTCTCCTTGAGGATGCCGACGATGTCGGCGGTCTCGCCCGGCGCCTTGGTGATCTTCTCCTTCAGGTACTTGCCGAGGCCGTCGTGAGTCATCCCCCGCTCGACCTTGACCCCCATGTTCGGCACCTCGGCGAATTTGATCGTGTCGTTCTGGCCGGACCAGATCGCCTCGGAGAGATCCTTGCCGACCTTCTCGGAATCGATGTCGAAGGCGGCGACGAACTCGACGTCGCGGACGTGGTAGCCGCCCAGCTCAACGTGCATCAGGCCGGGAACTTCCTCGGCGGGGTCGGCGTCCTGGTAGTAGTGGACGCCCTGGATGAAGGAGTTGGCGCAGTTGCCGACGCCGACGATCGCGACGCGGACCTTCTCGTCCGTGCGGCCGGCACCGTTGCTGCCATTTGCTCCGTTGCTATCGCTCATGAAATTCGAAGTCCTTCCTCGATGGGCTAGGTGGCAAGGGACACCCGGGCCCGGAACTGGTTACAGGTCTGGCGGCCGAAGCCGCCTCGTTTGAGAGCTCGTTTCGGACATGCCATACACGCTGGATCGTGGTGACGATGGTCAGCGCCGCGATCAGATAGACCGCGGGGGCCAGGAGCTCGAAATCTCCGAGTCCAGCGCCCTTGGCGAAGACCAATCCGACCGAGAGTATGACTACCCGGACGGGTCGCGTCGCCAATCCCACCTTGCACTCGACCCCGAGTGCCTCGGCGCGGGCGCGCGTGTAGGAGACCATCAGCGAGCCGAGCACGGCGACGACGCACATCGCGGCGGCGAAATCCTGGCCGGTAACGGCAAAGTAGCCGGCGACGGCGGCGAGCACAATCCCCTCCTCGATGCGGTCCAGGGTCGAGTCGAGGAAGGCGCCAAACAGCGTCCCCTTGCCCGACATCCGCGAGTAGCGACCGTCGAGCGTGTCCATGACCGAGCCGAGAATGAAGGCGACGCCGGCGAGAAAGAAGAGGCGCTGGGTCACCAGGGCCGCGGCGACGAGGTTGCCGACGAGGCCGGCGACCGAGATCGCGTTCGGGGTCAGCCGCGACTCGATCAGGCGGTCGCGGGCGTAGGCACGAAGCTCCTGGCCGTTGCGGGACTGACGACCGTTGCGGCGACCGCCAGGCGCCCTCGGGGGAGCCGAAGAATCCATCGGGGTGAGGCTACCGGGCGACGAGGACCAAAGGCCAACCCCCCGAGCTGCATCAAATTCCCAACCCGCTGGATAGGGGATTCGATGCAGTTGGGTCTTCAGGCCTCCGCTTCGCGCGGCCTGTTGGCGGAGCGCCAGGCCCAGGCGTGCGGGCGAGCGCGGGCGAGCAGGCGGCTGGCGACCAGGGCCGAGGCGCCGGCGACCATCCAGCCGAGGGCGACGTCGACCCAGTAGTGGTTGCCGGTGACGATCACGACCCAGGCGATCAGCAGCGGCCAGGCGGCCCACCAGGCCTTCGACCACCAGTGGCGACAGACCCGCACCCCGGTGCCGCCGATCATCAGGGCGAAGGCGCAGTGCATGCTCGGAACCGCCGCGTAGGGGTTGATGAAGACCTTGGCCAGGCTCGAATCGTGGTTGACGCCGGAGAAGTCGGTGATCGTGTCGACGAAGCCGTCGTGGGGGAACATCCGCGGCGGCGCGGTCGGGAACGTCGTGTAGCCGATCAGGGCGAAGCCCATCGAGACGACGAACATGTTGCGGACGAAGTAGTAGGACTCGTTGCGGAAGAGGTAGAGCCAGACCAGGAAGCCGAGCGCAATCGAGAACTGGGCGTTGAGGTAGAGCTGGTTCGAGATGTCGATCACCCAGTGGGCGGGCAGGAAGAAGGCCTGCAGGCTGGGCTCGAAGAGGGTGTGCGCTCCGCGCTCGAAGTCGATCACCTGCTGGCCGTGCCCGATCGCCTCTGCCCTCTGACCGTCGGCGATGCCGCGCACGAGCTCGTAGGCGATGTCGACGAGGACCAGGATCCCCAGCTGGCGCCCGGCATCGCCCCATCCTTGGGGCAACTTGGATCCGATGCGGGCAAGGGCACGAGACACGGGACTGCAAATTGTAATTCGCCCGTTAACGGGCCACGGGCAGGAGTGGCGGGCGGGTCCTTTCGCGGCGGCCCTCCCCCTGTGCTCGGACGCGCTACGCGCGCCCTGCGCTATGGGGGACCCCCGCCACCGCCCCACCCGCCCGAGACACCGCTGCGGCTAGCTGAGGAAGTTCTGGACCTGGTCAATGACTCGGGCATCGTTGATCCAGGGCCAGTGGCCGGCGGATGGGACGACTTGGAGTGTGGAGCTTGGGAGGGCTTGGGCGTAAGCCTCTCCCAGGTTGGGCTTGAGGAAGGGGTCGTTGGCGCCCCAGAGGACCAGAGCTGGACAGGTGAGGCGGCCCAGGTCCTTGCCGGCAAAGGCGAGGCGGTCGGGGTCGGCGTGGCGGTAGAGGGCGAGTGTGGCCTGGTTGGTGCCGTGGTCCATGTGGCGCCAGATCATCTCGATGAACCACGGTGGCATCGGGCGACCGTCGCCCGAGAGCTGGCGCATGATCAATCCCATCGAAGACTTGGTGGTGGTCGCGTTGGCGAGCTCGCCGAGGCCGCGGCGGCGCCAGATCTGGGCGACCCAGTGCCAGCGGTAACCGGGCAGCAGGGGGATCGCGTTGATCACGACGAGCTTCTCGATCAGCTGCGGCCGGCGCTGCGCCCCGATCAGCGCCAGCGAGCCCCAATCGTGGACGACCAGCTTTCGCCTGCCGATGCCGAGCTGATCGAGGCACTTCTCGAGGAAGGCCGAAAGGCCGTACATCGAGTAATCGAAGCGGGCGGGGTCCGGTCGAGCGGAGCGACCCCAACCCGGCATGTCAATCGCGATCGCGGCGCCGCCGCGTTCCATGAAGGGCAGCCAGTCCGCGCCGTGCGTCGGGTTGCCGTGGCAGTAGACGACCGGCGTCCCCTCTCCCGCGACCCGCCGGTAGAAGACGCGCACCCCGTCGACCCAAAGCTCCCCCTCTTCGATCGCCGCGGTCACCGCTCGAACCATAGGGCGGATTAGGGTCCGGGGCGTGTCCTGGAAACGACCGCCAAAGCGCCGGGTCCGCGCGATCCGCGACCGGCTGCGCGAGATGTACGGGCAGCCGACCAACGAGCCGCACCGGCAGCCGATCGCCGAGCTGGTCAAGACCGTGCTCTCCCAGCACACCAACGACCGCAACCGCGACCGCGCCTTCGCCGCCCTGCGCGAGCGCTTCCCGAGCTGGGAGGAAGTTCGCGACGCGCCGGTCAGCGAGGTCGAGGAGGCGATCCGGCCCGGCGGCCTCGGCCGGCAGAAGGCGCCGCGGATCCAGGCGATCCTCGAACGCCTCGGCGACGACCCCGACCTCGGCTGGACCGAGGCCGCAGCGCCCGAGGAATCGATGGAATTCCTCGTCTCGCTGCCGGGCGTCGGGCGCAAAACCGCGGCCTGCGTTCTGATGTTCACCTGGGGCATTCCCGAGATCCCCGTCGACGTCCACGTGCACCGCGTCGGCGGCCGCCTCGGCCTCTTTCCGGAAAAGGCACCCTTCGAACGCGCCCACGACGAGATGCTGGCGATCGTCGACCCCGAGGACGCCTACGAGCTGCACATGAACCTGATTCGCCACGGCCGCGAGGTCTGTCGGCCAAAACCGCGCTGCGGGGAGTGCGAGCTGCGTCGCATGTGCCCCTGGTACCGTGCCGGGCGCAAATGAGCAAAAAGACCTTCATCGTCTTCGGGCTGCTGGTCCTATTCCTCGCGGTCCTGATCCCCTGGCTCGCCTTCCGCTCGGACGGCGACGCGGCCATGGGCGCCCAGGAGGTGCCGGCTGACCTCAAGTCGGGCCAGAGCCTCTTCCAAACCAACTGCGGCACCTGCCACACCCTCTACGCGGCGGGCACCGACGGCAACTACGGGCCCAACCTCGACGAACTGCTGGCGGAATCCGGACCGCCGACGGGGCCGGAAGCCGCGAAAACGATCGAAACGACCGAAACGCTCGTCCTGGAAGCGGTCGAAAAAGGCCGCGACAACACGACGGTGCCGGGCCGGATGCCGGGCGGCATCCTCAACCAGGAGCAGGCCAAGGAAGTCTCCGAATTCGTCGCCCGCACCGCCGGCGAGGGTTGACGGTCGCCCATCCCCGGAAGGGGTTCCACTTAACTTTTTCGGTGGAACGAATCTAGCTGTCGCCCGCAGCGCGCGCCGAAAAAGTACAAGACGTTCCACCCCTTCCGGGGATGGGCTCTATCCAGCTTGTGGCTAACGAAAAAGCAGGGCGCTGTAGAGGCCGGCGTGGTCGGAGTCCCAGAAGCCGTTGACCGGCTGACGGCCGGTTACGGCTGAGGTTTTGAGCTTGATTTCCTTCGGATCGCGCGTCATCACATGGTCGACCTGGTGGTTGAAGTCGGCGACGCTGCCGCCGGCGCCGACCGCGAGCAGGCTCGAGTTGAGGCAGCAGCCGAGCGGCGTGTTGGTGCTGCGCTCCCGCATCCCGGCCCCGAGCAGGGTCCGGTAGGCCTGCTGGTCCCCCGCTTCGACCGTGTCGTCGTCGGAGTTGAGGTCGCCGAGGAGGACGACCGGCAGGCTGGTGGTGGCGGGACCGCCGGGAGCGACCAATTCGCCCGCCTGCAGGGCGCGGATGCTCGGCACCTGGGTCGCTGGGTCGAACGCCTCGAGGTGGGTGTTGACGAAGCGGAAGAGGTGGCTGCCGCGGACCTTGGCGTCAACTGCGGTCCAGCCGCGGGTGACGGCGAGCTTGACGCCGGAGACCGTCACGACCAGCAGGTTGGCGAAGTGGGCGGCCTGCGGATGCTTGACGGTGACGCCGGCCCCGTTGCGGGCCAGGATCACGTCGCGCATGGTCAGCCTGCCGTTGATCTCGGCGTTGGGGATCGCCCCATTGGGGCCGTCGTTGGCAACGCCGTTCTCGTTAGCCGGCGCTTCGAAGTCGAACTCGTCCTGGGCGACGGCGACGCGGTACTGCGGCTTGCCCTTGCCCTTGTTGAGCTGGGCGAGCAGTTCGGAGAGGTAGTCGTAGCGAACGGCGCTCGCCGTCGGCGTCGCTCCCGAGTTGAGGAAGACTTCGAGGCTGGGTGGCCCGGTGCGCCAGAGCGCCACCTCCTGCAGGCCGACGAGGTCGGGCTTCTTCTTGAGGATCTCCTGAGCGAGGCCCTTGGCCCGGGTCGGAAAGCTGTTGGCCGTTACTTCGCGCAGGATCTGGCCGGTCGCTTCGGTGAAGGCGGTGAGGCCCGACGCCGAGATGGCGGGAGCGAGGTCCGCGCCGAGGTAGAGGTTGCGGGTCATCACCTTGACTTCCTTGGGCGCGGCCTGGCCTTTGCCGTGGTGAGCCTCTTGGCCTTTGTGGTGACCATGGTCCTCGCGCGCCTCAGCCGCAGCGAGGGCTGGGAGCAGGCCAAAGACCAGAGCTGCGGCCAAAGCCAGCAGGACGGCCGTCCGCCGGATCGACTCGTGAGCGTGGATCAAGTTGTCTCCTCTTCGTCTGCGACCCACCGTCGCCGGGGATCGATTCGTCGAGGCGCCTCCTGCTACCCGCAACCCACTATACGGGCAAAGGATTTGCATCCAATGCACGATCTGCCATACTGACGCTTAGATTTCTTAAGGCAGAACGAACTAGAGTCGGAGGCACTTAATAGTGGGTAAGACGATCGGTATTGACCTGGGCACGACCAACTCCTGCTTTGCCGTGCTGGAGGGCGGCGAGCCGACCGTACTGGAGAACGCCGAGGGTGGACGCACGACCCCGTCGGTGGTCGCCTTCACGGAGTCCGGCGATCGTCTCGTCGGCACGGTGGCCAAGCGCCAGGCGGTGATGAACCCCGAGAACACGATCTTCTCGATCAAGCGCTTCATGGGGCGCAAGGAGGCCGAGGTCAAAGAGGAGGAGACGATCGTCCCCTACGAGGTCGTCGCCGGCCCCAACGGCGACGTCCGCGTCGACGCGCGTGGCAAGCAGTACAGCCCGCCGGAGATCAGCGCGATGATCCTGCAGAAGCTGAAGACCGACGCCGAAGCGAAGCTGGGCGAGACGGTCGACGGCGCCGTGATCACCGTCCCCGCCTACTTCAACGACGATCAGCGCCAGGCGACCAAGGACGCCGGCAAAATCGCCGGGCTCGAGGTCAAGCGGATCATCAACGAGCCGACCGCCGCCTCGCTCGCCTACGGGCTCGACAAGGAGACGGCGGACCACACGATCCTCGTCTTCGACCTCGGCGGCGGCACCTTCGACGTCTCGGTGCTGGAAATCGGCGACGGCGTCTTCGAGGTCAAGTCGACCGCCGGCGACAACCACCTCGGCGGCGACAACTGGGACAAGGCGATCGTCGAGTGGCTGGTCGCCGAGTTCAAACGCGACCAGGGCGTCGACCTCGCCGCCGACAAGAACTCGCTGCAGCGCCTCTACGAGGCGGCCGAGAAGGCGAAGATCGAGCTCTCCTCGGCGCAGGAGACGCAGATCAACCTGCCCTTCATCACCGCGGTCGAGGGCCAGCCCAAGCACCTCGACATGAAGCTGACCCGCTCGAAGCTGAACGAGCTGACCGGCGATCTGCTCGAGCGCGTCGTCGGCCCGGTCAAACAGGCGCTCGGCGACGCCGGCACCGAGATCGACCACGTCGTCCTGGTCGGCGGCATGACCCGGATGCCCTCGGTGCGCGAGCGGGTCGAGGAGCTGACCGGCAAGGAGCCGCACCAGGGGGTCAACCCCGACGAGGTGGTGGCGGTCGGCGCCGCGATCCAGGCCGGAGTGCTGGCCGGCGACGTCAAGGACGTGCTGCTGCTCGACGTCACCCCGCTGACGCTGGGGATCGAGACCAAAGGCGGCGTGATGACGAAGCTGATCGAGCGCAACACGACGATCCCGACGAAGAAGTCGGAGACCTTCTCGACCGCCGACGACAACCAGCCCTCGGTTGAGATCCACGTCCTGCAGGGCGAGCGCGAGATGGCCAGCGGCAACAAGAGCCTGGGCAAGTTCCAGCTCACCGGCATCCCGCCGGCGCCGCGCGGCATGCCGCAGATCGAGGTCACCTTCGACATCGACGCCAACGGCATCCTGCACGTCACCGCCAAAGACCTGGGCACCGGCAAGGAGCAGAAAATCGAGATCAAGTCCGGCTCCGGCCTCTCCGAGGAGGAGATCCAGGGCATGGTCTCCGACGCCGAGGCGCACGCCGAGGAGGACGCCAAGCAGCGCGAGCTGGCCGAGGCGCGCAACCTCGCCGAGAACGCCGCCTATCAGTCCGAGAAACAGCTCGAGGAGCTGGGCGACAAAGTCGACGCCGAGGCGAAAGAGGAGATCGAGGCGGCGATCAAGGACGTGCGCGAGGCGCTGACCTCAGACAGCGTCGAGGAGATCAACTCGAAGACCGAGGCCTTGACGGCGGCCTTCCAGAAGGTTTCGGAGCAGATCTACGCCGCGGCGCAGGCTGAGGCCGAGGCGACTTCGGCCGACGGAGCGAGCGCCGAGGGCGGCTCCCCCGACGAGGAGGAGGTCGTCGACGCGGAGGTCGTCGATGAGGGTGACGGTGACGAGAAATGAGGCCGGATCAGCGGGACGACTCCGGGACTGAGGAGCACCGGCCCGCGGGTCCTGTCGGTGCAGGGGGCCCACCGGCCCCTGCGGTCGCTAAAGCGTCCTCGGGGCCGGTCCCCCCTACACCGCCACCCGCGGGAGATACGCAACAGGCAGACGCAGTCGAGAGCGACCTCGATGCGTTGCTCGCAGACACCCAGCGCGAGCGAGACGAGTACCTGGACCTCGCCAAGCGGACGAAGGCCGACTTCGAGAACTACCGCAAGCGGATGACCGCGGAGGTTCAGGCTGCAACCGCTCGCGGGCGAGGTGAGCTGATTCGGGATGTGGTGCCCGTGCTTGACGATCTCGAGCGGGCGTTGCAGGCTGCCGGCCTGGACCCCGAGGGCGACTCGGAAGACGGGTTGGCCCACGGGGTGCTGCTCGTCTTCCGCAGCTTGCGGGACTCGCTGAATCGCAATGGCGTCGAGGCCGTCGACCCCAGGGGGGAGAAGTTCGACCCGCTGGCGCACGAGGCGCTCTCGACCGTTCCCGGCGAGGGGACGGAATCGGGCACCGTCGTCGAGGTCCTGCAGAAGGGCTACCGGCTTGGCGATCAGCTGATCCGGCCGGCTCGTGTGGTGGTGAGCGAGTAGAGCGCGTGGCTGAGGACCTCTACAAAGTCCTGGGCGTCTCCAAAGCGGCTTCTGAGGAGGAGCTGAAGAAGGCGCACCGCAAGCTGGTGCGCAAGCACCACCCCGACCGCAACCCCGACGATCCGGCGGCGGAGGAGAAGTTCAAGCAGATCCAGGGCGCCTACGACACCCTCTCCGACCCCGAGAAGCGCAAGGAATACGACGCGGGCGGGGCCTTCGGCGGCGGTGGGGCTGGGCCGTTCGGGCCCGGCGGCGGCGGGCCGGGCGGTGGCTTTGCCGGCGGTGACCTCAGCGACCTCTTCTCCAACATCTTCAGCCGCGGCGGTGGTGGTGGCCGCGGGCGGCCCCAGGGCGCGCCCGGCCGCGACCTCGAAACCGAGATCAGCCTCAGCTTCGACCAAGCGGTCAACGGCGCCCAGGTCAACGTCACCGTGCCCAAGGCCGAACGCTGCCCGACCTGCCACGGCAACGGCGCCAAGCCGGGGACCAGCCCGGTCACCTGCCCACGCTGCGAAGGCCGCGGCATCGACGCCCAGAGCCAGGGCTTCTTCTCGATCAGCCAGCCCTGCCCGCAGTGCGGCGGCGCCGGCCAGATCATCGAGGACCCCTGTCCCACCTGCGGCGGCTCGGGACTGACCAAACAGACCAAGCGCTACAAGGTGAACATTCCCGCCGGGGTCAAGGACGGGGCGCGGATCCGCCTCGCCGGCAAGGGCGAGGCCGGCCAGCGCGGCGGGCCGCCCGGCGACCTCTTCGTCATCACCCGGGTCGCCGCCTCGCCGGTCTTCAAGCGTCTCGACGGTGGCAACCTCGAGGTGACGGTGCCGATCACGATCGCCGAGGCGCTGCGCGGCGCCACGATCGAGGTGCCGACGCTGGCCGGCACGAAGAAGATCAAGGTCGGCGCCGGGACCAGGCACGGCTCGATCCAGCGGCTGCGGGGAGAGGGCGCGCCGAAGCCGAAGGGTCGCGGTCACGGCGACATCCGCTACCGGCTCGAGATCGAGATGCCGGCGGAGCTGACCGAGGAGCAGGAGGCGGCGGCGGAGCAGCTGGCCGCGGCCTTCAACGGCTCCGACCCCCGCGCCGACCTGCTGCGCAAGGCGGCGCGATGAGCGCTTCGGGGATTGACCGCACTCCGGCGTGGGGAAAGTCGGCAGCGGAGGCCCGGCCGTGAGCGCGATGCGACGCGAACGGATCGACGTCTCGATCGACTCCGACCAGGGCGTCTTCATGATCTCGGTCGCCGCCGAGCTCGCTCACATGCACCCGCAGACGCTGCGGATCTACGAGGCGCGGGGGCTGATCCAGCCAAAGCGCTCGCCGAAGAACACCCGCCTGTACTCGCAGCGCGACGTCGAGCGGCTGCGCCGCATCCAGCAGATGACGTCAGAGCAGGGGCTGAACCTGGCCGGGGTCGAGACGGTGCTGGAGATGGAGGAACGGGTGGAAAAGATGCGCGCCGAGCTGGAGCAGCTGCGCCGCCGGGCCGAGAAGCTCGAACAGATCTGGAGGAACGGAGGGGCCGATGCAACCGGATAGGTTCACCGTCAAGTCGCAGGAAGCAGTTGTCGACGCGCTGCAGCTAGCTTCGCGCTTGCGCAACCCAGAGGCGGCGCCAGCCCACCTGCTGATCGCGCTGCTCGCCCAGGACGAAGGCCTGACCGTGCCGATCCTGCAGAAGGTCGGCGCCGACCCGGCCTCGATCCGCTCGCGGGCAGAACAGGCGGCCCAAGCGCTGCCGAAATTGAGTGGCGACGAGCAGCCCGAGGCGCAACCCTCCTCGGCCCTGCGACAGGTGCTGCAGCGGGGCGAGCAGGAGATGAAGGTGAAGGGCGACGAGTACATCTCGACCGACCACTTCCTGCTGGCGCTGACCGAGAAGGCCTCGGGCGTGGCCGAGCTTCTGCCCGATCGCGGCTCGCTCGAAAAGGCGATCGCCGAGGTGCGCCCGCGCCCGGTCACCTCGCCCGAGCCGGAGGCGACGACGCAGGCACTGGAGAAATTCGGCCGCGACCTGACCGCCGAGGCCGAGGCGGGCAAGCTCGACCCGGTGATCGGCCGCGACGAGGAGATCCGCCGGGTGATCCAGGTGCTCTCCCGCCGCACCAAGAACAACCCGGTGCTGATCGGCGACCCCGGCGTCGGCAAGACCGCGATCGTTGAGGGGCTGGCGCGGCGGATCGTCGCCGGCGACGTGCCCGAGAGCCTGCGCGACCGGCGCGTGATCGCGCTCGACATCGGCTCGCTGCTGGCCGGGTCCAAATACCGCGGCGAGTTCGAGGAGCGGCTGAAAGCGGTGCTGACCGAGGTCCAGGACGCCGCCGGGCAGATCGTCCTCTTCCTCGACGAGCTGCACACGATCGTCGGCGCCGGCGCCGCCGAAGGCGCGGTCGACGCCGCCAACCTGCTGAAGCCGATGCTGGCCCGCGGCGAGCTGCGCGCGGTCGGCGCCACCACGCTCGACGAGTACCGCAAGCAGATCGAGAAAGACGCGGCGCTGGAGCGTCGCTTCCAGCCGGTGCTGGTCGGCGAGCCCGACATCAACGACACGATCGCGATCCTGCGCGGGCTCAAGGAGCGCTACGAGAACCACCATGGGGTGCGGATCACCGACTCGGCGATCGTCGCCGCGGCGACCCTCTCGGAGCGCTACATCGCCGACCGCTTCCTGCCCGACAAGGCGATCGACCTGATCGACGAGGCGGCCTCGCGGCTGAAGATCGAGATCGACTCGATGCCAACCGAGATCGACGAGGTCAAGCGCCGCATCCAGCAGCTCGAGATCGAGCGCGAGGCGATGAAGAAAGAGACCGACGAGGCCTCGAAGGCGCGCCTCGAAACGCTCGAGGCCGAGCTCGCCGAGCTGAACGAGAGCTTCAACGAGATGAACGCCCGCTGGCAGAACGAGAAGGGCGCGATCGACTCGATCAACGAGGCCAAGGCCGAACTCGAGGAGGCGGTGCGGGAGGCCGAGCGGGCCGAGCGCGACGCCGACCTGGAGCGGGCGGCAAAGCTGCGCTACGGCGACATCCCCGAGCTCGAGAAGACGGTCGCCGAGCAGGAGGCGAGGATCGCCGAGCTGCACGCCGGCGGCGCCTCGGTGCTGGCCGACGAGGTGACCGAGGAGGACATCGCCGAGGTCGTCGCCAAGTGGACCGGCATCCCCGTCAGCCGGCTGATGGAGGGCGAGGTCGAAAAGCTGATCCAGATGGAGGACCGCCTGCACGAGAGGGTGGTCGGCCAGGACGAGGCGATCGAGGCGGTCTCCAACGCGCTGCGCCGCTCGCGCGCCGGGCTTTCAGACCCAAATCGGCCGATTGGCAGCTTCCTCTTCCTCGGCCCGACCGGGGTCGGCAAGACCGAGCTGGCGAAGAGCTTGACCGAGCTGATGTTCGACTCCGAGCAGGCGATCGTCCGCCTCGACATGTCCGAGTACATGGAGAAACACACGGTGGCGCGGCTGATCGGCGCGCCACCCGGCTACGTCGGCTACGAGGAGGGCGGCCAGCTGACCGAGGCGGTGCGGCGCCGGCCCTACGCCGTGGTCCTGCTCGACGAGATCGAGAAGGCCCATCCCGACGTCTTCAACACGCTGCTGCAGATCATGGACGACGGGCGGCTGACCGACGGCCAGGGGCGCACGGTCAGCTTCACCAACACGGTCCTGATCATGACCTCCAACGTCGGCAGCGACCGCATCGTCTCGGAGTCGGTCGACGAGCGCATGCGCGAGCAGATCGAGGAGGTGCTGGCGGCGACCTTCAAGCCCGAGTTCCTCAACCGCATCGACGACACGGTGATCTTCCATCGCCTCTCCAAGGAGGACATCGGCCGCATCGTCGCGCTGCAGGTAGACCAGCTCGTCGGCCGCGTCCGCGAGCGCGGCATCGAGGTCGAGCTGTCGGATGCGGCGAAGACGCTGCTCGGCAACCTCGGCTACGACCCCACTTACGGCGCCCGCCCGCTGAAGCGGGTGATCCAGAAGCAGCTCGTCGACAAGCTGGCGCTGAAGCTGCTCGAG